>NZ_LXFU01000036.1 GCF_001657485.1 Rhizobium sp. WYCCWR10014 | reverse complement strand
TGAAGGCGTTCAGTCCCCAGGAGTGCTCCAACTACCTCAGACATGCAGGGTATGGTTCAAAATAACCCTGACAGACTCTAGCATCGTCGTTTCTCCTTCGAGACAGATTTTCAGATTCGCGGCCGCCTCGCCGATGTTCTTATTATGTTCTCATCTGGATGCGAGTCAATAATCAATCTAGGCGAATTGCTTTTTAAGGCGTTGTTGATGAACTGCCAGCATGACCAAGCCGCCTCGCAAGCCTTCCAAGCCGCTGCTCGGTGACGCCGACGCGCTGCTACACAGTCGCCCACATCGGCGCCGAGATCCTAACCAGCCCAATCTCCCCTTAGATCCGATGCCTGATCGCATCGAGCCCTGCCTAGCGTTGCTCAAAGCCAGACCGCCGAAGGGCGACGATTGGGTGTATGAAATCAAATGGGATGGCTATCGCCTGTCGGTGCATATCGATCCGACGGGCATTCGCATCCTGACGCGCGGCGGCCATGACTGGACGCATCGTTTCCCGGCGATCAAACAGGCGGCGTTGTGGCTCCCTGTTGGCACGGCAATCCTCGACGGCGAGGCCGTGGTTCTCGACGAGCAGGGCCGGCCTGATTTCGGCCTGCTACAACAATCGCTCGGCGGTCGGGGCGGCAAGAAGATGTCAAGCGACGCCATCTTCATGGCCTTCGATCTACTCTATTTCGACGGTCACGACCTCAGGAAGTCCGAGCTCGACGTGCGCCGGCATCTTCTTGAGGATTTGGTGCCGGCAGGCGGCCAGGGGGATATCCGGCTTTCCGAGGAGATCGAGGCCGACGGTGATCAGCTGCTGGCGAGCGCCTGCGAACATGGGTTGGAAGGCATCATCGCCAAGCGCCGGGACTCGCCCTATCGGTCGGGTCGTCTCGGCGACTGGGTGAAGATCAAACGCATCCTGAGCGACAGCTTTGTCATCGTCGGTTATGAGCGATCCACAGTCGCGCGCGCCGGCATCGGTCGGCTTCTGCTCGCCGCGCGCAAGGGTATGAAGCTGGTTTACGTCGGCGGGGTAGGGACCGGCTTCAATGAGCGGAATGCTTATGAGCTTCGTCAGAAGCTAGACCGCCTTATCACATCTACGCCGGCTGCGGTCGTCGATCGCAAGGGAGCAATTTTCGTGAAGCCGGAGCTCATTGCCGAGATCGAGTATAGGGGGTGGACCGACGACGGCAAGCTGCGGCATGCATCTTACAAGGGGCTGCGGGAGGAGCAGGATAATGCCGGGGTTTCTGAGATAGAGTAGGCTCCCGCCGCTCTAGAATTCGAACGTGTCCGACTTGTAAGCCCGGCGAAACTCTGCGTCCCACGGATCGAAAAATTTCTCGCCCTTTGGAAGCGGCGGCTTCGCCGGCCGTTCGTCTTCGTCTCGGTTTTGGTTTTTCGAATCGTTCATAGCCACCTTCTACCGAGGTGACGCGGATGCGTCGACCGTAAGCCGAACACGTTTTGTGGCTATGGATAAAATGTGTGATTGGCGCGATGCCGCCCACTCCGCGGGCGAAGTGGCATGCCGCATCCAACTGAGTGTTGAAACTCCGCAATTGCCAAAGCTTGGATAGGTGTACATCGGATAGTGGAAATGCCCAGCGGCGGGTCGCGACGCCCGCCATTCCCTCAAACTCGCGTCGCGCTACATCGATTTTGTGGAGATAAGGTGGGAGGCCGAGATGGATCAGCGCAGCAGCCTGCGGGCGGTTATGATCGCAATGTTCCTGGTGGCGCTGTTCATCGTCGGAATTTACGCCGGTCAGCACATCGGACTTCTGCCGCGGATGTGATGCGAGGCGGGTCGCAAGGCCCGCCTCCTTTGGCCGTTTAATCCTTACGCCACCTAGGAAACGCGAATTACCTCGTTGGATAAAAGGAGCAGAAAACTGCCATCGTCGAGGCGCTCTGCAACGTCCCCTTCTTCGGTGACGTAGTCGGTCCTTGTATTTACGGACCGCCGAGAAGTCCGCATTTGTTCAATGACAGTATAATTTCGACCTTCAGCGTTTGAACAGCGGAAACGCTTCGTTTCAACGTAATTCATGTCCTTTGCCTCGGAGAATTGCACCTCATAAATATTTTGGCGACAAAGGCGTAGAGTCAAGAAGAGTGGTGTCGTGTTTTTCTCCGGCACGAATTCGGCCATGAACAGCGCGGTCCTAGGATGACGGCTTGATCCCCGGAGAAACCGATGGTCATCTACTGATAATGAGGGCGCCGACGGCAGCACCAAGCGACGCACCGAAGGTAATGCCAATCACAGCGTCGTCAAAAATCATCAGGCCGAAGGCGGCGCCTATTCCAATTCCGATCGTTGCGCCCAGTGCCATGTGATTTCATCTGCAAAAAGACCGGTTGCCGGTCAGATGGCAGCACATTGCCTTAGTGGCATGGCCAAATCAGGGTGCGCCCCCGCTGATCCGTAAGCGCTGTCGCTCTCTCGCACATTGACGCGTTCTTCCGGTTTAGCGCTATCTGCCGGATGGTACTCTCGACGGCGTTCTTGCCGATCTCGATGCGACCATCGGCCAGCATGACGAAGCCAACACATGTCGAAATGGCATATGTTTATCACACGTGGCGTCCTTCTTCTTTTCGAGATGCCCGCTGCCGCTTAACAAATGCGCTACACGCAAACCAAGCTACGTAGGTCATTAGAATGGCTAGCTGCTGCAACAAGATGGCGACGACGGCTATAAACTGGTCTAAATCGTCATAAGAGTCGTCCACAGTGGTGATATCTGGCGTGAACGTCATTCTGTCGCACACGTATAATGACAGAACGACCCAGATCACCGCCAAAAAATGCAATGTTTTCCGGCAATGTGGCCATCTCCGACCAGCGACTAAAGCCAAGATCGGAGCTGCGAAGTTGCTCGTAAGTATGATGGCGAACGCGAGTTCAGGCTTGATCATTGAAAATTGATCCTCCGCTGAATAGCTCAAGCTGTTACGCTATCAATCATCGCATTCCATGTCAGTGATATCGTCAGCCAACACCGCAGCGTGCTCCGACAGAACAGCAGCCACATTGTCGAGAAGCATCGCCAATTCGGGATCGCTCACGAAAAGCTGCTCCTGCCTAACTTTCAACTTCCCGATATAGAATTGTGGATATGCAGTGAACCAGTCATCTGCTCGAGGCTTGCCATGCTGATGCTCCATTTAGTGTTCGCGAGTCCACAAGTATAGTGCGGCTCAGGCAATCCCATCAACATCGCCATCTTCGTCCAGCTCGTGCACTGGCAGATAGGTGTTCTTCTCCATCCACTCTCGAACGATAAACCTGATCATGTCATTGCGCGTCTTGCCAAGCTCGCCCGCCAGGTCGCGCAAGGCGTCTTCGACATCATCCTCCATCGAGACGCCGCCGGCATTGCGTAGCCGTAGAGCGGCGCGACGAAGCATGATCTGAAGATCCGCTCGCGAGATATCTGCGATCCGATCGGCGGCGTCTTCGAGGAGGGTGGCGGTGTCATCCTTTACCAAGCTGCAATCCTTACTTTGATCAGCTTCATGTTGGGCCGGCCCATGGCATCAGCTTGGCGCTATTGAAGGCCGCCGCTTTCCGCGAACGCCCGAGCGACGGGTTCGAAATACTCATTTGGCGGAAACGAGTTCAGTTTGATCAAATGTTTCCGCAGAGCATCGAACTCAGAATATGCCACTTTGCGCTCCAAAGCTTCGTTGGCGAGGGCGTCCATGGCGTCACAGACGGACTCTACGGCCGCTTTATGAGCGTCAGCCTCAGATTTCGTGGAAAGGTGGGGGCTTGACCTAACATAAAGCCACGCATTTTCACGAGCATAAGCCGAGAGCGCTCGGATCGATCTTGCGATCGCCATATCCTTCTTATTCGGATCAATCACTCATGTCCCTTTCCGCGGTAGGTTGTAGGGATTCCTGCAGCCTCATGGCACCGCGCAAGCGTCTCCAGCCATGCTGCTAACCCCGCCGGCACTTCAGTATTGCCAGCTTCCAGCGCTTCCACCCACGAGAGGTCGCATTGCAGCGCACTGGCAAGGTTTATTGGCGTCCAGCGGACGTGGAGAAGGCATTCGGTGAAACGAGCAGGGGTCATGGTAGGCTCCAATTCGTGGTACGCCACACAGTGGCACCACTCGTGTCCATGTCAATCACACCGCGGCGGCTTGGTCCAAAATGATCCGGTCGGCTTTTCCCGTAGAACTTCTTCAAGCCTAAACGGCATCCCCGTTGGACATGTCTCCAAGGCGCGCGGCGACCGCTGAGCGTATGAGAGCCAGGATGGCTCGCCTCGGCGTAACTCCCGTAGGGCACAAGGTATGGACGGAGATCGAAGACGATTTCTGTCGTCTTCTGTATTTTGACCACTTCGCGCTGCGCCAAATACTCAGACATCGAACGGCGCGGGCAATTCAAGCGCGCTGCTGCAAGCTTGGATTTGGGCGGAAATATCACCGCTGGGGCCCATTAGAACGGCAGAAGCTTCGAAAGTTGTATCCCGAGGCTTCTCGGGAAGAGATATGCGCCACGTTTCCCGACATCCCCTGGGAAAACATCCAAGCCGCTGCTCGCTATTATGGTTATCGGCGAAAAAAGAAGCGATACGTCATAACGGGCATCGCAGCCAATGATCAGGTTCGAGCTTTTTGCTACGATCTGGGGTGGATAATGCGGGACCTGGATGAGGAAAGCGGCACAGGCCGCTACTTTCAGAGAAACGGCAGCAGGCGCAAGTATCCAGATTTCAAGGCGATAAGCAAAGCCGTCAAGGCGCTCGGGGGCATCCTCGAAGTCCGTTGGCAAGAGGAATGATGGCTCAGGGGTGTCAGCGCCGCATGTTGCATTCCATGTCGCGTGGATTCGCCGCTACCTAATTGAAACGCTTGGAAATCAACGCAAGCAGATGTAACACGCTTGCGACATGGGACTGGCTCGATCGAGTGGGCTGATCGCTCACTAACTAACTGAAATTGTCGAAGAAATTGATTGGCTGGGGAACCTGGATTCGAACCAAGATTAACGGAGTCAGAGTCCGTCGTTCTACCATTGAACTATTCCCCAGCATAAGCGAACCGGCGGGCGGTCGGCTGGTGTGCGGCGCTTATAACCAAAAGCCGGGGGATTGCAAATAGCTGTTTTGAAAAAAATCGGTGCTGCCGCGGAAAGGTGAAACCGCTGCAAATCCCTTGGTCCAAAAAAGAATTTGGCGAATTCGGCGGGCGCTGATATTCTTGCCGCAACGCAAAAATCGAATGAGCGCCTGCTGCATATCTCAAGACTTGCGCGGCGCGATGGAAAAACAACGTGGAAGACCCCGAAGGCGGCGCAAAGTCGCAATTTGACGGGGCGTCGGCGGCAGGGCGCAAGGACGGCAAGAAGTCCAGGCGCCGCAAGGGCAAGCGTGGCGGGCAATCCCGCAACGCGGCTCATCCCGCTTCGCATGAGCCTTCCGGCGGTGCCGGACAGCCTGCGCGCCCGATGGAAGATGCAGCCGGGAATCCGGCCCGCAAGCGCAAGCGTCGCCGTCGTGGCGGCCATGGTGCTGTGCAGGACGGTTCACCTCTCCCCCAGGCAATCGAACAGACGGCAGCGGCAGGCAATGCCGTCCGCGCCGATAGCGATTCAGCGCCGAGCCGTCGCAACCGCCGCAAACACCGCGGCAAGCGCGGTCTGCAGGGCCGACCGCTGACACCGGCAAAACCATCAGGTGTCTCGCAACAGGAACGTCGCGCGGAAGAGACGGCGTTCGGTGCCGAACTTCGTGAAACACTGAATGGGGCGAGCGCCGACCGCAGGGCCCGCCAGGAAAGCCATTCCCATTCCGGGCATCAGGGGGATCGTCAGGCCGCCGGCGAATATGCGTGGCCGGAAGAGCTCTACGCCGCCCTCGATCTCGGCACCAACAATTGCCGTCTCCTCATTGCCCAGCCGACTCGTCCGGGTCAATTCCGCGTTGTCGACGCTTTTTCCCGCATCGTGCGCCTCGGCGAAGGCCTTGCGGCCAGCGGCCGTCTGTCGGATGAGGCGATGGAGCGGGCGATCGAGGCGTTGAGGATCTGCGCCTCCAAGCTCAGGAACCGGCAGATCCGCCGCATGCGGCTGATCGCCACCGAAGCCTGCCGCCAGGCCGTCAATGGCGAGGAATTCCTCAGCCGGGTCGTTGCCGAAACCGGCCTCGCGCTCGAGATCATCGATCGCGAGACAGAGGCGCGGCTTGCCGTCTCCGGCTGCTCCTCGCTGGTCGGTCGCGAGACGCGCTCCGTCGTGCTCTTCGATATCGGCGGCGGCTCGTCGGAGATCGCCGTCATCCGTATCGGCGACAATCGCTTCAGTCGCCTTGCCAATCACATCACCCACTGGACCTCGCTTCCGGTCGGCGTCGTAACGCTGTCGGAGCGCCATGGCGGGCACGACGTCACGCCGGAGGCTTTCGAAGGCATGGTGCGCGAAGTCGAAGGCATGCTTGGAAGCTTCGATTGCCCGGAGATCGAGGTCGCCCAGACCGGCGACTTTCACCTGATCGGCACATCGGGCACGGTGACGACGCTTGCCGGCGTCCATCTCGACCTGCCGCGTTATGACCGGCGCAAGGTCGATGGCATCTGGCTGTCCGACGATGAGGTCTCCGCCATGCAGGCAAAGCTTCTCTCCTGGGATTTCGCAAGCCGCGCCGCCAATCCCTGCATCGGGCCTGACCGGGCCGATCTGGTGCTCGCCGGCTGCGCCATTCTCGAGGCGATCCGCCGCCGCTGGCCGAGCCCGCGCATGCGGGTTGCCGATCGCGGCTTGAGGGAAGGCTTGCTCACCGACATGATGGCCGATGACGGCGTGTGGCGGCGCAATCGCAACCGCCGCGGCCAGCGCGTGAGATCGTGAGATAAGGAATAGGCATGACCAAGGCACCGATCGCGGGAAACCGCACCGGCCGCAAGCTCGGCCAGCGCGTCAAGAACAAGAAGATGAAGGCCTCTTCCCGCCAATGGCTGGAGCGCCACATCAACGATCCCTATGTGCAGCGCGCCCAGCTCGAAGGCTATCGCGCCCGAGCCGCCTTCAAGCTGCTGGAGATCGACGAGAAACATCATATCCTGCGTGGCGCCAGGCGCATCATTGACCTCGGCGCTGCCCCCGGCAGCTGGTCGCAGATCGCCGCCAAGGTCACCGGCTCGACAGATGATGATATTCGTGTGGCTGCGATCGATTTCCTTGAAATGACCCAGCTGCCGGGGGTCAAGATCCTGCAGCTCGATTTCCTCGATCCGACTGCGCCGGAAAAGCTGCTGGAGGCCGTCGGCGGCACACCCGACCTTGTCATATCGGACATGGCAGCACCCACCACCGGCCACCACCGCACCGACCATCTGCGCACCATGCATCTCTGCGAAGTCGCGGCCCATTTCGCCGTCGAAGTGCTGGGGGAAGGCGGGCACTTCCTCACCAAGACCTTTCAGGGCGGCACCGAGCGTGAGCTGCTCGCCATGCTCAAGCAGAACTTCCGCCAGGTCGTCCATGTCAAGCCGAACTCGTCGCGCGCCGAATCGGTCGAGATGTTCCTGCTGGCCAAGGGGTTCAAGGGGCGCAAGGCCGAAGGCGAAGCAGAAGAAGCTTGATCTTCGGGCCGATCCTGACGGATGATGGCGATCGACTGCATAATTCCTTAAATCGGGATCGATTTAAGGATAAGATAGGCAGCAATGGAAAGCGTTGCCGCGTCCTTTGCGTGTCCGAAAGGACGCGCGGCGCTGTGAGGATTTGAACCGCTGATCCCATGCTTCTTTACGTCACGCTCGGAACCAACGACCTTTATCGCGCAGGGCATTTTTACGATGCCGTGCTATCTCCCCTCGGCTATCGCCGCCAACGCTCTTCCGAAGAGGAAATCGGCTATTCCGCCGAGGGCGATACGCGCTGCCGCTTTTGGGTGGTGACGCCGTTCAATCACCGCCGGGCGACCTCAGGCAATGGCGCCATGGTCGCGCTGGCGGCCGAAACGCGGGCCGATGTCGATGCCTTCCATGCCGCGGCGATCGCGGCAGGCGCCGTGGATGAGGGTGAGCCCGGCCTGCGCTCCTACCACGCCCATTTCTATGCCGCTTATATCCGTGATCTCGACGGCAACAAGCTCTCTGCCGTCTGCGAAAGCCCGGACTAGCGTCTGCCTATTTCACCGCCTGCTGTTCGGCTTCAACCGTTGCGGCCGTCATCGCCTTCGAGCGGTGGCCGGAAACGAGCGCGCCGGCATTGCGGTCCATCCGGATGAAGGGAATGGTCGCAATGACGGTCAGTCCGGCGATGATGTAGAAGGCGAGGTGGAAATCGGCCACCTTCAGCGCTTCGCCGCGGAAGTAGATCGAGCTCTCCAGGATCGCGGCGGCGACAGCGACGCCAAGCGCGAGGCTGATCTGCTGCATCACCGAGCTCATCGATGTCGCCTGGCTGGCTTCCGCATCATCGATATCGGCGAAGGCAAGTGCATTGACCCCGGTAAACATGAAGGAGCGGGAGAAGCCGCCGAGCAGCAGCACGCCGATGATGACGAGATGCGGCGTCGACGGCGTGAACAGGCCGGTGATGACAGTCACCAGGGTCGTTACCATGGCGGCGCCGAGAAGCGTCGTGCGGAAGCCGGCGGCTGCGAAGACGCGCTTCGCCATGAACTTGGTGGTGATCGCCCCGATCGCCCCGGCAAAGGTAATGAGGCCGGATTGGAACGGCGTCAGCCCGAAGCCGAGTTGCAGCATCAGCGGCGTCAGGAAGGGCATGGCGCCGACGCAGATACGGAAGAGCATGCCGCCCAGGGTGGAGGTTCGAAACGTCGGGTTCTTGAACAGGTTGAGGTTGAGGATCGGCGCCGGATGCCGCTTTGCATGGCGCACATAGAGAAAGCCACAAAGCACGCCGATCAAGGTGGCGGTGACGCCGATGATCGGGGGCAAGGCCGGCAGACTGACCACCGACAGGCCGAAGACGACGCCCGCGGCCGAAAGCGAGGTCAGCACGAAACCGGTGAAATCGAGCTTCGGTGGCGCCGTCGCTTCCACCTCCGGCAGGAAGATCGTCGCCAGCCAGATGCCGATGATGCCGACCGGCACGTTGATCAGGAAGATCCAGTGCCAGCTGAAATAGGTGGTGATGAAGCCGCCGAGCGGCGGTCCCGTGAGCGGGCCGACAAGGGCCGGAATGGTGAGCAGCGCCATGGCCGAGACCAGATCGCTGCGCTTTGTGGTACGCACCAGCACGAGGCGGCCGACCGGCGTCATCATCGCGCCGCCCATGCCTTGCAGGAAGCGGGCAAACACGAATTCGACGAGGTTGGACGAAATTGCGCAGAAGATCGAGCCGATGACGAAGACCGAGATGGCAAGGCGGAAGATTTTCTTGGCGCCGAACCTGTCGGCCATCCAGCCGCTGACCGGGATGAACACTGCCAGCGCCACCATGTAGGAAGTCAGCGCCAGCTTCAGCGTGATCGGCCCGACATTGAGATCCGCCGCAATCGCCGGCAGCGCCGTCGCAATGACGGTCGAGTCCATCTGCTCCATGAAAAGGGCGACGGCAAGGATCAGCGGGACGATGCGATTCATAGGCGGGAGCCTTGATGGGGCAGCGGATTGGAGCTGGGAAGGCCCGTGCTGTTTAGTCCCAGCTTCAGGTTCTGCCAATCCCCAATTCCGGGTCGATGACACGTTTGCTTCACGTCTGCGTGAGACGGCTTGCGCATCAACGTCGCGTGTCAAGATTGACATATGTTTACTTGGCCGGGGCAAGAAATCCGGCTGGAAACATCATCGGGGGCCGTGCGGCGACGCACCGCACGTCATAGGAGGATGGACATATGGCAAATTCGTCGGGAATAAAGCGGCGCACCCTTTTTGCCGCAGGTCTCGGCCTGCTCGCAGCGCCGGTCATTTTAAGAGAGAAGGCCGAAGCGGCCGCAACTGGAGAGCGCAATCATATGGATGGAACGCCTTTGCCTGAGATCAATCAATTCAAGCTCGGTTCCTATAAGTTCACCGTCGTCCGCGACGGCACCAGCATTGTCGAAAAGCCCTATGAAACCTTCGGCACCAATCAGGACGCCGAAACGGTCAAGACGTTGCTGACCGCAAACTTCCTGCCGGCCGACAAGTTCATGAATGGTTATACGCCGGCTCTCATCGATACCGGTTCGGATGTCATCCTCGTTGATACTGGCTTCGGCGCTGGCGGCCGTGCACGCGGCGCCGGCCAGCTTGCAGAAGGCCTGAAGGCGGCAGGATATTCGGCCGACGACGTCACGCTGGTGGCTCTCACCCATCTGCACGGCGATCATATCGGCGGCCTGATGGAAGACGGCGCGGCTGCCTTCAAGAATGCCCGCTATGTCGTCGGCCAGGCCGAATATGATTTCTGGTCGGACAAGGCGCGTGAGGGCACACCTGCCGAGGGCGGTCACAAGGCCGTGCTCGCCAATGTTGTGCCGCTCGCCGAGAAGACCACTTTTATTAAGGACGGTGATAGCGTCGCACCCGGCCTAACGGCGATGCTGGCGGCCGGCCACTCACCGGGGCATATGGTGTTCCACGTCGAATCCGAGGGCAAACGCATTGTGCTGACAGGCGATACGGCCAACCACTATATCCTGTCGCTGCTGCGGCCGGATTGGGAGGTGCGTTTCGACATGGACAAAACGCAGGCAGCCGCCACCCGCCGCAAGGTTTTCGAGATGATCGCGACCGAGAAGATCGCCTTCCTCGGTTATCACATGCCATTCCCGGCAGTCGGCTTCGTCGAGAGGCAGGATGGCGGTTATCGCTTCGTGCCGAAGACCTATCAGTTCGACATCTGATCCAAAGCGGTTCAGCCTTTCACGGAAGTGCTGAACCGCTATAAGCTCTTGTTTTTACCCAATTCCGGACAGAAAAACGCTTAGCGGTTTTCCCGGAATGCTCCTGGCGCATGGCACCCATGACGAGCCCGGCGGGCAGGCCGGGCTTTTTGCTATTTCCTTCCTGTCATAGACGTGTTACCAGCCCTCGCCAACTTCCAAGCAACCCATGCAGACCGCCGGGGCGGACGATTCGTTTCCGGACAGGGTCGCATTTTTATTAAATGAAGGAATTTGGCCATGGCACGCATCATTGAAACGGCAACCGGCGCCGACGCGCTTACCTTCGACGACGTGCTGCTGCAGCCGGGACATTCCGAGGTTATGCCCGGCCAGACGAATATCTCCACCCGCATCGCCCGGGATTTCGAACTCAACATCCCGATCATTTCATCCGCCATGGATACCGTCACCGAGAGCCGCCTGGCGATCGCCATGGCCCAGGCCGGCAGCCTCGGCGTCATTCATCGCAACCTGACGCCGATCGAGCAGGCCGAGCAGGTCCGGCAAGTCAAGAAATTCGAAAGCGGCATGGTCGTCAATCCGGTGACGATCGGCCCCGATGCGACGCTTGCCGATGCACTCGGGCTCATGAAATCCTACAGCATTTCCGGCATCCCTGTCGTGGAGAAGTCCGGCCGCCTCGTCGGCATCCTGACCAACCGCGACGTCCGCTTTGCTTCCGATCAGGAACAGAAGATCCATGAGCTGATGACCAAGGACAATCTGGTCACCGTCAAGGAAAACGTCGATCAGCAGGAGGCCAAGCGGCTGCTGCATTCGCATCGCATCGAGAAGCTCTTGGTCGTGGACACCGAAGGCCGCTGCGTCGGCCTCATCACCGTCAAGGATATCGAGAAGTCGCAGCTGAACCCGAACGCTTCCAAGGATGCGCAGGGCAGGCTTCGCGCCGCTGCCGCCATCAGCGTCGGCGATGACGGCTTCGAGCGGGCCGAGCGGCTGATCGAGGCCGGCGTCGATCTTCTGGTCGTCGATACCGCCCATGGCCACTCGCAGCGAGTCCTCGATGCCGTCACCCGCGTCAAGAAGCTTTCCAACTCGGTGCGCATCATGGCCGGCAACGTCGCCACCTATGACGGCACCAGGGCGTTGATCGATGCCGGCGCCGATGCCGTCAAGGTCGGCATCGGTCCGGGTTCGATCTGCACGACGCGCATCGTCGCCGGCGTCGGCGTGCCGCAGCTCGCCGCCATCATGTCGGCGGTGCAGGCCGCGAATGAACAGGACGTGCCCGTCATCGCCGATGGCGGCATCAAATTCTCCGGCGATCTTGCCAAGGCGATCGCCGCCGGCGCTTCCGCGGTCATGATCGGCTCGCTGCTTGCCGGTACCGATGAGAGCCCGGGCGAGGTCTATCTCTACCAGGGCCGTTCGTTCAAGGCCTATCGCGGCATGGGCTCCGTCGGCGCCATGGCCCGCGGCTCGGCCGACCGTTACTTCCAGGCCGAGGTGCGCGACACGCTGAAGCTTGTGCCTGAGGGGATCGAAGGTCAGGTGCCCTACAAGGGACCGGTCTCGGGCGTCATCCACCAGCTCGCCGGCGGTCTCAAGGCGGCCATGGGCTATGTCGGCGGCAAGGACCTCAAGGATTTCCAGGACCGCGCCACTTTCGTGCGCATCTCCGGTGCCGGTCTTCGCGAAAGCCACGCCCATGATGTGACGATCACCCGCGAGAGCCCGAACTATCCGGGCGCCGGCCTCTGACTATGAAGGCGGGCAGCGGGATTCCTCTCTGGGTCGTCGCGCTGCTCGCAGCCCTCTGCCTTGCCGTGCTCGCCTGGACGACCTTCGGCTTCGTCGTTCCCTTCAAGCACGAAACCGGCCAGGCGGTGCTCGATACCTATTTCGCCGGTTACGACGAGTCGGCGGTCTTCCACATGCAGAAGCTGCTCGATGAGAACGAGACGGCGACGAGGTTGCTGCGCGCCATGTATTTCGGGCCGGAGCTGATCTTTCCGGCATTGCTGACGGCGCTGCTGTTTCTCGCTTTCCTCAAGCTCGGTCCTGTCTGTTCGTGGTTCGGCCAATCTGGGCATCCGCTCATCGGCAAGGCGGTCTACCTGCTGCCGTTCATCTATGGCATCGCCGACTACGGCGAGAACATTTCGAGCCTGATCGCCTTCGGCAACGGTGCGCCCTCAACTGTTGCAACGCAGCTGCTGCCGTGGATGACACGGCTGAAATTCGCAAGCCTCGCCATCTGCTTCATCCTCATCGCCCGGCTTGCCATCGCCCGCTGGCTCTCGCCGCGCCAGGACTGAGGGTGCTATCAGCCTGTCCACCGCCACGCCGGATTTGATAGCCGCGCCACCATGAAATCCGAGAGCACCTCCACCTTCGCAGGCCGAGCCCGGGCAGAGGGCGTGACGAAATAGAGTGCTCCGCTCGGCAGCGTCCAGTCGGCGAGGATCGCTTTCAACCTGCCATCGGCGAGATATTCATGCGCCATGAATTCCGGCAGCTCTACAATCCCAAGGCCGTGCAACGCCATCGGAATCAAGGCTTGCGAATTGGTGGAGCGCAACGGACCGGCCGGCACGACAACTTCCTCTTCGCCTGCCTTATTGCGAAAGCGCCAGACGTCCTGGCGCGGCCGATAGGCGTACCCTAGGCAATGGTCAGCCTTAAGCTCGCGCGGATGCCGCGGCGCGCCGTATCTATCGAGGTACGCCGGTGCAGCGAGAATGAACGGAGCGACCGCTGTCAGCCTGCGGGCGACCAATGAGGAATCCGGCAGAACTGCAATCCTCAGGGCAGCATCGAAACCGTCTCCCACCAGGTCGACGATGGCGTCGCTCATATGCAGGTCGATAGAAATATCGGGATAGAGGTCGAAAAAGTCGGGCAGGATCGGCGCCAGCCAGCGTGTGCCGAAGGCCATCGGCACGGCAAGCCGGATAAGCCCCCGCGGTTGGCTGGACAGCTCGCGCGCTGCATTTTCCGCAGCCTCTGCCTCCGCATAGAGCCGCGAGGCACTGTCTACCAATCGCAAGCCGAAATCGGTGAGCGCCAGTTGCCGCGAGGTGCGGTTGAAGAGCCGTGCGCCAAGCCTCTCCTCCAGCCGGCTCACAGCCCGCGAAACGGTAGGCACCGACACACCGAGCGTCCTAGCGGCGCGGGCGAAAGAACGCTCTTCGGCGACCTTGGCGAACATTGCGAGGCCTTCGAAATCCGGAAATTTCGTCATTTCATTCCTGTAATAATAGCTTTCATTTCTTTCTATTTCGAAACGTTCGTCGCGTCCATATCTCAGCCTTGGTCGAACAACAGGAGACGACAATGACACAGAGGTTGAGTGGAAAGATTGCCGTGATTACTGGCGCAACGTCGGGCATCGGTCTTGCGACTGCCAAGCGTTTCGCCGCCGAAGGCGCCCAGCTTTTCGTGACCGGCCGGCGCAGGGACGTGCTCGACGCGGCCGTTGCGGAAATAGGGGGTAAGGTTGTTGGCATCCAGGCGGACTCGGCAAAGCTGGCGGACCTTGACCGGCTCTATGACCGCGTGAAAGCCGAAGCCGGCCGGATAGATGTGTTGTTCGTCAATGCCGGCGGTGGTTCGATGCTGCCACTCGGCGAAATTACCGAAGAGCAGTATGACGACACGTTCGACAGAAATGTGAAAGGTGTTCTTTTCACCGTGCAAAAGGCGCTGCCGCTGCTCGGTCAGGGCTCATCGGTCATCTTAACGGGATCGACGGCGGGCTCGACCGGCACTCCGGCCTTCAGCGTCTACGCCGCCTCGAAGGCCGCGCTACGAAGCTTCGCTCGCAACTGGATCCTTGATCTCAAGGATCGCGGCATTCGTATCAATACGCTGAGCCCTGGTCCTACAAAGACAACCGGTCTCGTCGAACTCGCCGGCAAGGATGAGGTGCAGCAGCAGAACCTGCTCGATTATCTCGCAACGCAGGTGCCAATGGGGCGGGTCGGCCGCGCCGAAGAGATCGCCGCCGCCGCACTCTTTCTCGCTTCCGACGATTCGAGCTTCGTCACCGGTACCGAACTCTTCGCCGACGGTGGCGCCGCGCAGGTTTGATGAAATTCGGCGGCCCGCCATATTCTGATGGCTGGCCGCCGACGCTGGTATCCTGATCGTCTTTCGACTAATGCTCGCGTCGAAATCGGAAGCGGAAAGGAAACGGCCACACATGACCGGCTATCAAATCTTCTGGCCACTCCTCGCCCATGTGGCCCTGGTCTATGGTCTTTATGCGCTTCTGGGCCTTCGGCGCGCAAAAATGGTCCGCGCCGGCAGCGTAGCGAAATCGGATTATCGCGAAAACCGCGGCGAGCCGGCCGAAAGCCTTGTCGTCAAGAACTGCCTTGCCAACCAGTTCGAACTGCCGGTGCTCTTCTACGCCTGCTCCGTTCTCCTCTACATCACCGAGGCCGACAATCTCGTTGCCCTCGGTCTCGCCTGGGCCTTCGTCGCCCTGCGCTACGCCCACGCCGCCATCCACGTCACCAGCAACGATCTGCGCTACCGCAGCCCGATCTTCGCTGCCGGTTATCTGGTGCTTGCCGCCATGTGGATCTGGCTTGCCGCATGGATGCTGATGAGCTGAGACGGCAGGCCTATCAACCATCATGCGGCCCAGACCGCATGGAACTGGTTGTGAGGCGACAAAACCGCAGCCTGAAATCGCGATTACACACGCTTTTGCCGGCCGTTAAAATGCGAGTGTTTCCATTTACGGCGGATGAAGACCTGCATGTCATATCGGCCCGACGCGGTGGTTTGGTACATGCCTTCCGCCGCGGACAAAAAGAATGGGAACGACATGGGCGCGGAAAGCATGGATCGGATAGGCCTGCGAAGGAAGCCGAAGCAGGAGCGCAGCATCCAGAGGCTGGACCTCATTCTCGCCGCCGCCGCCACGATCATCGCCGAAAAGGGCGTCAGCGCCATGCGGATGACGGAGCTCGCCGCCGCCGCCAAGGTGCCGATCGGTTCGGTTTACCAGTATTTCCCGGAGAAGGCGGCGATCGTCAAGGCCCTGTTCGACCAGCACGCCTCGGCGATCCAGGCGAAGATGGCGGCGATGTTTGCCGACGTACGGTCACTCGACCAGGCGCTGGACGTCGTCTGCGCCACAATCGACTGGTATTACGATTCCTACCACAACGATCCCGTCTATCTCGGCGTCTGGATGGGAACGGAAACCGATCAGGATCTGTTGCAGTTGAATATCGAGCATAGCGGTCACGTCGCCGGCATCTTCCGGGACGCCGTGCGCCAACTGGCCCCAGACCTTTGCGACGAAGAAATGTATGCGCGCACTTACCTGTTCAGCCACCTGATCGGCGCCGTCATCCGGCTTGCCGCCGTCAGCGAGGAGGCCCTAGCGCGGCGTATGCTCGATGAGTGGAAGCGCGTCATCCGCGCCTCACTTTTCACCAAGACCGTGCCGGCTGCTGCCTGAGAGCTCTTACCAGCTTGGGACCATATTGGCCGCCTTCAGCCGCGGATAAAGGCGCGCCTGGGCGGATTTGACGTCCGCATCGAGGCTGTCGTCGACGACAGCAGGCGTGATATTGTCGAGGCAGGCGGTGATATGCGCCGTGATCGCGTTCATCAGCGAGAGCGAAACGCCCGGCCGCTTCATGATTCCGATCTGCACCGGCGGCAGCGCCGGAAAGCCGTCCGCCTGGCTCAGCACCTTCATGCCCGTCCGCAGCGCTGATTCCGGCATCACCGAAACCGCCATGCCGGCAAGCACGGCGGCGGCAACGACGGTGCACGACCAGCTGGTGAACAGGATCTGGTGCTCGCGTCCCACAGCATCGAGCGCTGAGCAGGCGAGCTGGCGCCACTGGCAGTCGCGTCGGCCGACGGCAAGCGGCACCGGCGCGTCGTCGCGGATCGGATGATTGGCCGAACCCACCCAGCAGAGCGGCTCGGTTCTCACCACATCGGACATGCGCTCGCGCGGATTGTGGGTGACGAGCGCGATGTCGAGCTCGCCCTTATGCATACGTTCGGCAAGATCCACCGAGGGCTCGCAGACGATATAGAGCTCGACATTCGGATGCGTCTTGGCGAAGCGGCCGATGATTTCGGGCATGTAGCGGTCGGCGTAGTCGTCCGGCGTGCCGATCCGCAGCATCCCCTCCAGCCTGTTGTCGTCGAAGGCCGCGATCGCCTCGTTGTTGAGGCGGATGATGCGCCGGGCATAGTTGAGCAGCTTTTCGCCCTCGACCGTCAGCCGGTTGCCGCGCCCATCCTTGATGAACAGCTGCTTGCCGATGCGTTCCTCGAGACGGCGCATCTGCATGGAGACAGCCGATTGGGTCTTGTAGACCCTGTCGGCGGCCTTGGTGAAGCTGCCGGAATCGACGATGGCGATGAAAGTCTGCAATTGGTCGAGATCAAGAGGCGCGGACATGTTGTCACCCATAAAGATAGCTGATGATAATCATTAGAAACATTCGTTGGACTGATCAATAGGTCTTTGGCATCTTCGGGATGCAAATCAAGCAAAGTGAAGGACAGACCCCTGCCTGTCCGAGCCCAATTCAGCCTTGCTCCCTCCCGCGCGACCTCGTGGGAGGGGTGGGTTGTTGCGTGCCTGAAAGAAAATCGAAAGAAAGGAGAGTCCCATGCGGATGACAGACAGAACAATAGAACTCGACTGCGGCAAGCTCACCCCGACGTTTTCCCAGCGTCTGGTAGCAGGCCTCGCACCGTTGACCTCCCTCTTTCGCGGATTCCGCAATCGCATGGAGATTAACGCGCTGCACGATCTGAACGACACGCAGCTGAGGGATATCGGCCTTAGCAGAGCCGACCTGACCTCTGCGTTCCTGGCGTCGACCTTCTTCGAGGACCCGTCGGAACACCTGACGCGCTCGGCGCGCAATCGCTGGCGCCTGTCGCTCTTCCGCTCCTACGAACAGTAGGGGCGTCGAGTTTCCCCGCAGGGTGATAGCCAATAGCCCTGCCGCTTGACCCGGTGATCGGCTTTCCCAAGCCATCTCCGGGTTTTTTTGCGCCAAAGCATGTCGCGCAAAAGTGTGCCGCGGTTTTGCGATAACGACATGCGCAAAAAATCTAAAGCATGTCGCGCAAAAGTGTGCCGCGGTTTTGCGGCAACAACATGCGAGAAACCAAGGACCTAAAGCGTGGCAAGCGAATCTGAAAGATCGCGACGCGCTTTAGAGCGCTATTCGCTCTGTTCCGAGGAGGGCTTCGGCCGATAGGTTTCGAAGATCGCTTCCAGGTTCCGCTGGTAGTTCTTCTGCACTTCCAGTCCGCTGTCGAACATGGCGTTCAGCATTGCCGTATAGCTGTCGGCATTGACCTTCGCCTCTTCCTTCGGCGCCTCCGGCGTCTTGGTCTTGGCTGGGGCCGCCGGCTGCTGGCCGAGCCCGCCCATCATCTCCTGGAAGGCCTTGGCGAAGGGATTGTCGAGGAAGGGGTTCGGCTGAGATGTCGCTTCCGGCTTCGGCACCGAAAACATCTGCTGCATAGCCTGCGTGAAGGGATTGTCGAAGATGTTGGGTTCCGGAGCCGTCTTCGGCTTCGGCGCAAAGCCGGTGCTTTCCAGCCATTTCTGGATGGTCTCGTTCATCGCGGTGTTGACGAAGGGGTTGACCGGCGAGGCCATCTGGCCGGTCGTCTGCTTGAAGAGCCCGCCCATCAGCGTATCGGCCAGAACCGGCAGCATCCGTTTGTAGATATCCTGGCCGATGCCGGTCATCTGCGCCGCCTGGGCGGCGACCGCGCGCGAAACCTCCTTCGAGCCGAAGAGCTGGGCAAGGATGTTGTTGCCGTCGGAAATACCCTCCGGCGTGAAGGCCCGGCTCATATCCTCGAAATATCGAGCATAGTTGCCGGAGGAGACCGCCTGCATCAGTCCGACGAAATCATAGGGATTGCTGGTACTGCGTTTCAGCCCGGCGGAAAAGGCCGGCGTCAGCGCCGCCATCGCCTTCGTCGCCTGTTCCTGCGCAAGGTTGAACTGCCGGGCGATCGCTTCCATCGCCGCGCCGTTCTGCGCCTGCATCATCATGTCGAAGAGTGGCAGCATGGAAGTCCCTTTCCCCCGGTCGTGACGCGTTGTAACGCCACTATAACCGGAAATGGTAATGCGCAAACGGCTTTTTGCCATAAGAACTTAGCTTGATGAGGCGAAAGCGGCGATAACGACGGCCGGCACTTCCGTCGGCCTATATGCTATCCTCACCGGAAACCGATCCCTGCGCGCCGGCGTTCTTCTTCCATGGCCGAAACCAAATCTTCCACTGGTCACGACGAGGTGCCGCCGAATGAAGACGGTGCGAAGCCGGGCGCCGACATTTCCTTCCCCTATGACAGGATGACCGTCGAACAATTCCGAAGACGTTTCCCCCGTGCCCGCTGGAGTGATGCCCGCAAGGCCTGGTTCGTTCCCGGGCGGACGGCGTCCCGCCGCATCGGGCAATGGCTTGCTGAGATGGAGGCCGAAGCCGACGCCCATGCAGATGCGAAGGGCCGCGACGCCTTCGCCTTCGATCCCATCGACAGTCCTTACCTTGAACTCGGCAAGGCCGGCTTTCGAATCCGCACGCCCTATTCGAAGACCGTCGTCGACGAACTGCGCGAGGTGCCACTCTCGCGATGGGACGGTGATCTCAAAATATGGCACGTTCCCTTCCGGTCCTATGAGGAACTCAGACGCCGGTGGCAGGAGATCGAGCCGGCGGCGCGCAGAAACGAGCCGGAAGAAAGACGACGTCGAGCCGAAGAGCGCAAGGGGACCGAAGAGGATGTGCGCAGCAAGCTCCGCTCTGCGGAGCGGAAGCGTCATCGATACCCGCTTCAGAGCGACGACTTGCCGCCGATAGGTCGTCCCGTGGTCACCGCCTACGGAATCGTCGTCTTTACCGAAATCTCAGGTGAATTGGTCGACCCGAACGTCGTTACGGACTTCTATGCCAGCGTGACCGAGGATCATGTCTGGGGATATTGGCGGGTCCCCACATTGGAAGAACTCGTCCGCACCTGGCCTGCGAAGATGCCACCAGTTCAGGAGGGCGAGTGGTGGCTGCCGACGATCGAGGAACTGAGGCCCGCCCGCCGCACGGCAAGATCGCGCGAAACCAGGAAGCGCGCGCAGGCGCCGTGACCACGGCTTGCCACAGCATATTCCTTGAATCGGTTCCGATTTAGGGAATTATGCAGTGGCTCAGGCTCAGTACTGATAGTCCTCGAATACGGGTTCCACGGAGCCCTGCCAGCGGCCGTGATAGAGCGACAGCAGATCCTCGGCGAGCGTCGCTTTCTTGGCAAGCACTTCTTCGAGCGGCGCCAGGAAGATGCTCTCGTCCTGGCCTTCCCGGTTGAGCTTGCCGCGCGCCTTGAGGCCGGCCCCTGATATGCCGATCACCTCGCGCGCCATGTCGAAGAGCGGATGTCCGCGGAATTGCGCCTTCAACCCTTCGGCAGGAACGGCGTTGCGCAGCGCACCGATCTCGGCAAAGCTCCAGTCCTTGGTCAGTTCATCGGCGGCATCGAGTGCGGCATCGTCGTAGAGCAGGCCGACCCAGAAGGCCGGTAGCGCACAGATGCGGCGCCATGGGCCGCCGTCGGCGCCGCGCATTTCGAGGAAACGCTTCAGCCGCACGTCGGGGAAAAGTGTCGAAAGATGGTTCGTCCAGTCACCCATCGTCGGCGCCGGATCGGCAACCTCGCCTTTCAAAGCGCCGTTCATGAACTGGCGGAAGGTGACATGGGTACAGTCGTGATAGCGGCCGTCGCGGACGATGAAATACATCGGCGCGTCGAGCGCCCATTCGGCATAGTCGCGGAAGCCGAAGTCGTCGCGGAAGGTGAAGTCGAGCAGGCCGGCGCGCCGGTTGTCGACATCGCGCCAAATATCGCCGCGCCAGGAGAGCAGCCCGTTCGGCTTGCCCTCGGTGAAGGGCGAGGATGCAAACAGAGCGGTCGCCAGCGATTGCAGCTTCATCGACACGCGCATTTTCTTGCGCATGTCGGCTTCCGAGGAGAAGTCGAGGTTCACCTGGATCGTGCAGGTGCGGTACATCATGTCGAGACCATGGGTGCCGACCTTCGGCATATAGCGGGTCATGATCTCGTAGCGTGATTTCGGCATCTGCGGGGTTTCCGCATAGGTCCATTTCGGACTGCCGCCGATGCCGAGGAAGCGGATGCCCATCGGCTCGGCGATGTCGCGCAGCGTCGCCAGATGCTGGTTCGATTCCCGACAGGTCTCATGGATCGTCTCCAGCGGTGCGCCGGAGAGTTCGAACTGGCCGCCGGGCTCGATCGAGATCGCGCCCATGCCGCTCTGCTCGGCAAGCCCGATGATGTTGCCGCCGTCGGTGATCGGCTCCCAGCCGCTTTTTTTCTGCAGGCCGGTCAAGAGGGCCGAAATACTGGCATCGCCGAAATAGGGAACCGGGCTGTTGTCGGCGCGGAAGAAGGCGAATTTCTCGTGTTCGGTGCCGATCCGGAAGCGCTCCCGCGGCTTGTTGCCCGCGGCGATATAATCGGTCAAATCCTGGACCGAAGAGAGCGGTGTCTGGTCGGTAGTGTCGCGGGCCATGCGGGATACCTGTATTCAGAAAGGCGCCCAGGGGGCCGGGCAGTTGGAAGGGTGATTTGGACCCAAGCTACCCATGTTGCAAGTGAAATTCTTTCAACGACGCATCAAAAAAATAACAGCGATTTCGATGTCAACCCGTTTTCGACCTTAGTTCCAGTCGCCGATCGCCGCCTGCACCACCGCCAGTGCCGCAACGGCTGCCGTATCGGCCCGCAGGATGCGCGGTCCGAGCGGAATGGCGGTGACGAAATCGAGGCTTCGAAGCCGCGCCCGTTCTTCTTCCGAAAAGCCGCCTTCCGGCCCGACAAGCAGAGCGAGATGTCTTTCCCTGATCGCCGACAGCACCGGCAGCGGGTTTTGTCCGGCATCGCCCTCGTCGCAATAGATGATGCGGCGCTCGCTCGGCCAGCGGTCGAGCAGCTCGAGAAGCCTCACCGGCTCGGCCACATCTGGGATGCCGAGGATGCCGCATTGCTCCGCCGCTTCGACGACATTGGCGCGCAGCTTGTCGAGATTGGTGATCTTGCCCTGGACGTGCTGGGTCATGACCGGCTGCAGCAGGCCGGCTCCCATTTCGACCGCCTTCTGCACGAGGTAGTCCATCCGGCCGACCTTGAGCGGCGCAAAGAGATAGTGCAGGTCGCAAGGCGGCGGCTGCGGTCGCGTCTCTTCGGTTGCCGTCAGCTGAATGCGTTTGCGCGTGGGGAAGGAGAGGGCAGCCTTCCACTCGCCGTCGCGGCCGTTGAAGAGCAGGATCTCCGCACCTTCCTCCATCCTCAGTACATTGGCGAGATAGTTGAACTGATCGGCATTTGCCTCCACGACGGCACCGCTGGAAAGCGGCGCCTCGACGAAAAGCCGTTGCATGCGGAAATTGGCGCGCATTAAAAACTCTAGGTCGTGAAGCATGTCTCGCAAAAATCTGCAGCGGTTTTGCGATCATGACATGCTGGAAAATAAAGACCTAAAGCGCGGAGCGCGGACCTGAAAGATCGCGACGCGCTTTAGACGAAGAGCGCGAACATAACCCAATAAATCATTGCCGCAAGCGCTGCCGAAACCGGCACGGTGACGATCCAGGCGGCGATGATCGTCATGAAATGCGAACGGCGCACGAGATAGCGCCGCCGGGTCTCGTGGATATTCGGCTCTTCCGGCTCGTCGATATCAAAGCTTTCGGCCTTGCGTCTGATATAGGCGATGCGAGCCTTCGAATGGCGCGTGTACCATTCGCGGAAGAAGCCGACGCCGAAAACGGAGCCGACGGCGATATGCGTGGTGCTGACCGGCAGGCCGAGCCAGGAGGCGACGATGACGGTGAAGGCGGTCGACAGCGCGACGCAATAGGCCCGCATCGGATTGAGCTTGGTGATCTCCTCGCCGACGAGCCGGATGAGGCGCGGCCCGAAGAGCAGCAGGCCGACGGAGATGCCGAAGGCGCCGATCAGCATCACCCAGAGCGGCGGGCGCCCGATGGCGTCGCCGCCGATGCCGACCGAATGGACGATTGCCGACAGCGGCCCGACCGCGTTCGAAACGTCGTTGGCGCCATGCGCGAAGGACAGCAGCGCTGCGGAGCCGATCAGCGGCAGCTTAAACAGCACCCGCAGCGAGCTGTTGCGGTTTTCGAGCTCTCGCGCTTGCGCGAGAATGAGCGGCCGGGCGGCAAGCCAGCTCACCAGTCCGATGCCGATCCCGATGAGGATGATGGTGAAAGGCTGAAATCGACCGATGGGCGAGAGCTGCAGCACCATATAGGCCATGAAGCCGCCGGCCATCACCGCGACCAGCACCGGTACCCAGCGCTGCGCGGCCGCAATCTTGTCGTCGCGATAGATGATCAGGGTCTTGACGAGATAAAGCAGCCCGGCGGCAATCAGCCCGCCGATCAGCGGCGAGGTGACCCAGCTCGCGGTGATCTCCAGCATCACCTGCCAGTTCACCGGCTCCGGCCCGACGGCTGAGATGCCGGCGCCGATCACCGCCCCGACGATCGCATGGGTGGTGGAAACCGGCGCGTTCATCCAGGTTGCGAGGTTGATCCAGAGGGCTGCCGCCATCAGGGCCGCCATCATGATCCAGCCGAGCAGCGCCGGCGGTACCTGGACGGCGTCGACGATGTTTGCGGAAATCGTCTTGACGACCTCGCCGCCGGCGATCGTGGCGCCGAGAACTTCGAAAATTGCAGCGATGACCAGTGCCTGGCCCATCGTCATGGCGCGCGCGCCGACGGCGGCACCGACATTGTTGGTCACGTCATTGGCGCCGATGTTCATCGCCATGTAGCCGGCAAGGGCTGCCGCCGCGATGACGAGCATCGCTCCCGGCCGGTCGAATACGTAGACGCCGGCAAAGAGCATGGCCAGGCCGACGAAGATCAGCCCGAGACCAGGCGGCACCAGCCGCCGCAAAACATGCTTCGCCGCGTCCTCGGCATGGGTGATCTTGTCGAGGTCCTTGTCGAGCGTTCGTTTCGTGAGGACTGCGGGACGTGGCGGCATTCTTTTTCCTGAGGATGAATCTGCTTCTACGCTGCTTTCCTAGCAGCGCAAGATGGCAGGATTCATTCTGCCGGAATTTGTTTCACTGCCGGAATTGCCGCCTTGGCCGAAAGCCTGTCGGCCATCCTTTGCTTGAAGGCGAGGAAAAGGTGGCGGAGTTCCGGTTCGCGCACGCGCCCGGCCGCCTCGTCGAACGAGACCCATTCGATGCGGCGCTCGCCCTTTTCCTTGAAGTTTTTCGCCATGTCGGTGACTTCGAGTGCATAGACCTGCACCTTGCAGATCACCTGCACCCCGTCGCGCAGCACCTTCGAATAAGTGTAGGCGCCGAGCGTCTCCGTTTCGACGACGCCGCGGACGCCGGCTTCCTCGAAGGCTTCTTGCATGGCAACCTCATGGGCGCATTTGCGCGTCATCGGCCAGCCCTTGGGAATGACCCAACGGCCGGTGTCACGGCTCGTCATCAACAGTACTTCGACCTCGCCGCTCTTCTTCTTTACCCGATAGCAGAGCGCACCATATTGCTGACGTGGCGGACGCCGGAACATCAGTTGCACATCGGAGGCCAGTCGGGCGAGAAGAGTCAATGGTCGGGTCACCTTCGCAGTCGTCGTTAGGAATCACTCATATATGTATATCACGGAAAGCTTACTCAATCCAAAATAGGCGTGGCGATTCGAAACGCGATTTGATCGCCGTTCATAGGGAAATCGAGGCCGGACAGGTTCAAGAAATCCGCCACATCCTGTCTCGAATGCGTCACATTGCACAGCTGTACAATATGGCGTGAACTTGCCTTTCGTTCAATGGCGAGATCTAGTGATCCACCATGATTTTGTGAATGTCGTCCTCATGCGTCTTCCACCGCTCAATGCTGTCCGCGCCTTCGAAGCCGTCTGCCGTCACGGCAGTATTCTGAAGGCTGCCGAAGAGCTGAATGTGGTGCGCGGCGCCGTCCGCCAACAGGTCGCCACGCTGGAGAATCACTTCGGCCGCAAGCTCTTCACGCGTGATGGTCGCAGGCTGGTCCCGACCTTGCAGGCCAGCGCCTTTGCCGGCGCCGCCAGTGCGGCTTTCGACATTCTGCAGCGCGCTGCTTCGGAGCTTGAAGGTGTGGTACCGGGCCGCATCCGCCTTGGCGTGCCCTCCGCCTTTGCGGTCTGGTGGCTGATGCCGCGCGCAGCAGACATGCAGGCGAGCCTCGGCGATACCGTCGACATCGTGCCGATGACCGTGGTCGAACCGCTGCAGATGCACCCCGAATTGGACGCCGTGATCATGGGCGGCGAATACCGGCCGGCCACAGGCATTACCGCCCTGCGGTTCATGGAGGACGAATTCGGCCCGGTCGCGACGCCGGCGCTTGCCGCGACACTATCGCGCGGCCCGGCGGCAATGGGCGCGCTGACGATGCTTATCAGCCGCAGCGTTCCGAAACTCTGGGACGAGTGGTTTGCCGAAAGCGGCACGCCGCCAGTCGTCTTTTCTCGTGCCCAAGAATTCGAGGATCTGCTGCTGGCGCTGGGTGCCGCCCGCTCCGGGCTTGGCGTCGCGCTTGCGCCACGCGCTTCGATCGAGGACGATCTTCAGCGCGGGGATCTGGTCGCGCCCTATGGCTTCATCTCGCGGCCATCGGGCTACAACCTCTGCTGCCGCACGCCGGATGCGAAACGGCCGGCCTTTGCCGCCTTATCCGGGTGGTTGTTTCGTTGCGGGGCAGGGGCCTGAAAGGGCAGATTTTATGCACCCTCGCCAGAATTACTTCCATATTCGCGGCCCTGTTGCTCCGCTAAAAACAGCACCAATACGCAAATAGGAAAGAGATGATGGAAAAGAGCGCAACCCGCATCGACTGGATCGGCAACAGCTGCCGGCTGCTCAGGGCGACGGCCGCCGAATTCGAGCGGACGCGTCCTTTCGAGGGCCTGTCGATTGGCACCGGCATCCACCTGGAGCCGAAGACGGTGGCGCTGCTGATGACGCTTCGCGCCGGCGGCGCGCGTCTCGTCTGCACCGGCAATCTCAACAGCACCCAGCCTTCGACGGTCGAGTTCCTGCGTTCCCAAGGCATCACGGTCTTTGCCACACAGACGACCGATCCCGCCGCTCATCATCAGAGCCTCGAAGCGGTCATTGCCGAAAGGCCGGATCTGCTGCTCGACAATGGCGGCGATCTTTTCGCCATCGCGGCGGAAAAACCCTACGCCAATCTCCGCGGCGGCACCGAGGAAACCACCTCCGGCCGCACCCGGCTGCTGCCGCTGCGCGAGCGCCTGAACATGCCGATCCTCGTCATCAACGACAGCCCGATCAAGCAGTTCGCCGAAAACAGGCATGCCGTCGGCCAGAGCCTGTTCGAAAGCTACCTCCGCTTCACCAACCGCTCCACCAACGGTAAACGCGTGACGGTCTTTGGCTACGGCGCCTGCGGCAAGGGCACGGCTGCCTGTTTCCGCAATGGCTTTTCCACCGTCAGCGTCGTCGATATCGATCCGGTGACGACACTCGAAGCTCATCTCGATGGTTTCGTCACGCCGCTGCGCGATGCGGCGATCCGCTCGGCCGATATAATCGTCACCGTCACGGGTTTTGCCAGCATCGTGACGGCAGCCGACCTGCCGCTCGTCAAGGACGGCGCGATCCTGATGAACGGCGGCCATTTCCCGCATGAGATCGATGTCGAAGCCTTCCGCCGCCATCCCGATGTCATCGGCATCGACCGCTACGAGGCCGACCATATCGAGACCTTCCATCTCAGCGACAGCCGCTCCTTCCATGTGCTGGGCGATGGTCACATGGCCAATCTCGCCGGCCCGCGGCCGCTCGGCAATACGGTCGAGTCGATGGATCTCGGCTTCACCCTTCAGGCCCGCTGTCTGGAACGTATCGCCAGGCACGAGGCCGGTCCCCAATCCTGCCTCGTGCCTGTGCCGGCTGATATTGATGCTTTGGTGGCAAGCGCCTACCTCGATCTGGCGCGTTAATTCCGCCGATGGATTAAGATCAGTCGATCTCGACGACAAGCTTCCCGTCCGCCTGCCGGGTTTCGATCAGCCGATGCGCCTCATCGGCTTCGGCAAGGGTGAAGCGGTGGGAGTCGAGCTTCGGCATGACCTTGCCGGCTTCAGCGAGCTTCGTCATCTCCCGCATGATCTCACCGTGATGGGCGCGTCCTTCGCCGGTCAGAAGCGGCAGCAGCGTGAAGACGCCGGAATAGGTGGCGGCCTTGAAGGAGAGCGGTGCCAGCGCGTGGCTTCCCCAGCCAAGGCAACTCACGACATGGCCGAACTGGCTGACGGCTCGGAATGCCGTATCGAGCCCCTGGCCGCCGACCGTATCGTAGACCAGTTCGAAACCCTTGCCGCCGGTGTGTCTTGCGACATAGGTTTCAACCGTTTCCGCGTCGCGATCGATCGGCGTTGCGCCAAGGCCGGCGAGATAGTCTGCTTTCGACGCGCCGTCGACCACATAGACCTCGGCTCCAGCAGCCTTGGCGATCTGCGCGACGATATGGCCGACACCGCCGCCGCCAATCACGAGAACCTTCTGGCCGGCCTTGACCCCGGCGCGGTCGACAAGCCCCTCCCAGGCGGTGATCGATATCAGCGGCAGAGCGGCTGCCTCGCGCATCGACAGGTTCTGCGGCTTTGGCGCCAGCAGCGCGGCGTCGACAGCTGCAAATTCGGCAAGCGATCCCTGAACGCCGCCGACCCCGCCGGTCATGCCGTAGACCGCGTCGCCCTGGCGGAAACCGCTGACGCCAGCCCCGATCTCTTCGACGATGCCGGCCATATCGATGCCGACAATGGCGGGAAGCGGATGGCGGGCATGGGCCGCATTGCCGGCCCGGATCTTGAGGTCGAGCGGATTGACGCCGCTTGCCATGATGCGCACCAGAACCTGGCCTTCGCCGGGCACCGGTTTTGCAATACCGGCGATGCGCAATGGCGAGTTCGGCATTTCCGCCAGCAGCGCTTTCATCGTTGATTGTACAGACATGGCGGTCTCCTTCGTTCGCATCGTGGCGTCCGTAGGGCGCCCGCAGCAAGTTGTTCTGGAAGTAAGATGGTTCATTGAAACACGAATGAAAATGAAAGATAACGACTGAAGTCCATGCATTTTTGTTTGGCGGATGCGAGCGATGGAATGGAGTGACCTCAAGCTGTTTCTGGCGATCGCGCGGTTCGGCACGTTGGGGTCAGCAGCCCGCAGCCTCGGACTCACGCAACCGACGATGGGCAGGCGGCTGCGTGCCCTTGAAGCCTCTCTCGGCCAGACGCTTTTTCAGCGCACCACCGATGGCTTCGTCTTGACCGACGAAGGCACAGCCGTGTTCGCCGGCGCTGAACGCATCGAGGAGGAGGCGCTCGCCATGGAGCGCGTCCTTGCCGGCGGCAGCCGTCAGCTCGATGGTTTTCTCAGGCTGTCCTCATCCGACTGGTTCGGCGCGCATGTGCTTTCGCCGGTGCTGGCGGAATTCTCGCAAGTCCATCCGAAGGTAGAGATCGAATTGCTGACCGACAGCCGACTTCTCAACCTGTCGCGACGCGAAGCCGACCTCGTCTTCCGCATCCAGCCCTTCACGGAAGCGGAGGTCATATCGCGCAAGCTCATCCATATCGAATACGGCCTTTACATCAGACGCGGCGCGCAGCACCCCGAAGCCGGCGACGGCAGGGGCGCCCGCCTCATCACCATGGACGAGGCTTTTGGCGACATGCCGGATGTCGGCTGGCTGCAACGCCTGTTGCCGCGGGCCGACATCGTCATGCGCAGCAACAGCCGCGACGTGCAGGCAGCGCTCTGTGCCAATGGAGCCGGGCTCGCGGTCCTGCCGCGGCCGCTCGGCGATTCTCTTGCCGCCATCGAACTGGTCGATCTCGGTGAACCGCCACCCGGCCGCGACACCTGGGTCGGCTATCACCGCGACATGAAGCGCCTGGCGCGGCTGCGCGCCCTGCTGGATCTCGTCATCGAGAGATTGGCGGGCTGAACCGGCGCTGCCATCAGCGCTCCCAGTAGGGGACCGGCCCATAAAGCTCTGCCAGATAGTCGATGAACAACCGCACCTTGGCCGGTAGGAACTGCCGGCTGGGATAGACGGCCGACAGCGCGACATTGTGCGAGCCCTCATAGGCTGGCAGCACCTGCACCAGCCGGCCGGCCTTGAGCTCTTCGCCGATATCCCAGGTGGAGCGCAGCGCGATCCCGAGGCCGGCGATCATAGCCTCGCGGATCACCTCGCTGGAATTGGTGATCAGCATGCCTTCCGGCCTGAGACTCAGCGCCCCGTCCGGCCCTTTCAGCCGCCAGGTATCGTTATTGTGGGCCGGCAGGCAGCGGTGGTGTTTCAGCTCTTCGATATGCTTTGGCTCGCCATGCGCTGCAAGGTAATCCGGTGAAGCGCAGAGCAGCCGGCGCACCGGCGCCAGCCTTCGGGCAACAAGGCTCGAATCGGTGAGTTCGGCGATGCGGATCGCCAGATCGAAGCCGCCACCGACGATGTCGCTGAATTCGTCGGTCAGCACCAGGTTGATCGCAAGCTCCGGGTGCGCCTCCATGAAATCCTTGAGATGCGGCGCGATATGCATGCGGCCGAAGGAGGTCGGGGCCGAAATCTTCAGCGTGCCGTGCATCTGCGCCGAGCGGCCGGAAATGTAGAATTCTGCCTCCTCCAACCCGGCGAGAATGCCGAGAACGCGGTCGTAGAATCCCTGTCCGGCTTCCGTCAGTGAGATCTGCCGCGTCGTGCGCTGCAGAAGCCGGGTACCGAGCCGGTCCTCCAGCCGCTTGATCCGTTTGGAGACGACGGCCGGGGAAAAGCCGAGCGCCCGCCCGGCGAGCGACATGCTTCCCGTTGAAACGACCTTGGCAAAGATTTCGAGATCACCCAGATTGGTCATAAGGTTTTGCGACTTTTTCCCCTTTTGGCATAAGTGCTTAGCATTTGCGCCACTTTCGGGAAAGTGCTAAGCCGGTCTATCGGCGGCAGGGAGGTTCGCGGCCGGTTTCCGCTGTCATCTTCCCGCTGTCATTCCCCCTCGTCAGGGCCAGGGAGAACGCCATGTCCGACGCCATTTCGTTTCTCGCCCCGCGCGCTAACGTGCTGGCGCGCCGAGCCCAGATCGTTGCCGATCTGACCGATCTTCTGCCGCCGGAATGCCTGGTGCATGAGGCGCGCGAGCTGGTGCCGTTCGAGACCGACGCCTTCGTATCCTACCGCCGCTTGCCGCTCGCCGTCGCCCTGCCGCGCACCACGGCTGAGGTTTCGGCCGTCATGCGCTATTGCAACCGCTACGGCATTCCAGTGGTGCCGCGTGGCGCCGGTACCTCGCTCTCCGGCGGCGCCATTCCGCAGGAGGATGCCGTAGTACTCGGCCTGTCGAAGATGAACAGCATTCTCGAAATCGATTTGCCGAACCGCGTCGCCGTGGTCCAGGCTGGTGTCACCAATCTCAATATCTCCGAATCCGTCTCCGGGGACGGCTTTTTCTATGCGCCTGACCCGAGTTCGCAGCTTGCCTGCACGATCGGCGGCAATATCGGCATGAATTCCGGCGGCGCCCACTGTCTGAAATACGGCGTCACCACCAATAATCTGCTCGGCGTCATGATGGTGCTGGTCGACGGCACGGTGATCGAACTCGGCGGCAAGGCGCTGGATGCGGCAGGTTATGACCTGCTCGGCCTCGTCTGCGGCCATGAAGGCCAGCTCGGCATCGTCACCGAGGCGACGGTGCGGTTGATCGCCAAGCCGGAAGGCGCGCGCCCGGTACTCTTCGGCTTCGAGAGTTCGGAGGAGGCCGGCGCCTGCGTTGCCGATGTCATCGCAGCCGGCATCATCCCGGTTGCGATCGAATTCATGGACAAGCCGGCGATCGAGATCTGCGAGGCCTTCGCCCATGCCGGATACCCCCTCGATGTCGGCGCGCTGTTGATCGTCGAGGTTGAGGGATCGGAAGCGGAAATGGATGCCGCGCTGAAGGACATCGTCGAGATCGCCCGCCGGCACGCTGTGAAGACCGTGCGCGAGTGCCAGTCGGCGACCGAGGCGGCGCTGATCTGGAAGGGGCGCAAATCCGCCTTCGGCGCCACCGGCCGCATCGCCGACTATATTTGCATGGATGGCACCGTGCCGCTCAGCCAGCTTTCCTACGTGTTGAAAAGAACCGCCGAGATCGTCGATCATTATGGCCTGCGCGTCGCCAACGTCTTCCATGCCGGCGACGGCAATATGCACCCGCTGATCCTCTTCAATGCCAATGATCCCGAGGATGCCGCCCGCGCCGAGGCGGCCGGCAACGATATTCTGAGGCTGTGCGTCGATGCCGGCGGCTGCCTCACCGGCGAACACGGCGTCGGCATCGAGAAGCGCGACCTGATGCGCCACCAATATTCCGAGGTGGATCTCGTCCAGCAGATGGCGGCGCGCGCCGCCTTCGATCCCGGCTGGCTCCTCAACCCATCGAAGGTCTTCCCGCTCGAAGGGCGCCCCGCCGCATGATCGATCTGATGCCGACGAGCGAGGAAGAGGCAGCAGTGATTGTCCGCGCCCATGCGGAGGCCGGACGGCCTTTGGCGATCTGCGGCGGCGATAGCCGCTCGGGCTTCGGCAATGCGGTTGCCGCCGAGGACCGGCTGCGCTCGACCGGGCTTACCGGCATCGTCGCCTATAATCCCGGCGAAATGGTCATGACCGTCCGATCGGGCACGCCGCTTGCCGAGGTCGAGGCGGCACTTTCGGAGAGCGGCCAGATGCTCGCCTTCGAGCCGATGGATCATCGCCCCGTGATGGGCACCTCCGGCGAGCCGACCATCGGCGGCGTCTTTGCCGCCAATATCTCCGGTCCGCGCCGGCTGATCGCGGGTGCTGCCCGCGACAGCCTGCTCGGCGTGCGCTTCGTCAACGGCAGGGGCGAGATCATCAAGGCCGGCGGCCGGGTGATGAAGAATGTCACCGGCCTCGATCTCGTCAAGCTGATAGCCGGCTCGCATGGCACGCTGGGCTTCCTCACCGAAGTCACCTTCCGCGTGCCGCCGCGCCCGAAGACGGAGCGGACGGTGGTGCTATCGGGTCTCAACGACGCCGATGCGGCAAACGCCATGGCGGCGGCGATGGCGCTGCCGGTCGAAGTCTCGGGTGCCGCGCATCTGCCCTTGACGGTGACGTGGAAATTCCTCGCCGGCAAATTGCCCGAGGGCGAGGCGACCGTTCTGCGCATTGAAGGCCTGCCGGGCTCGGTTGACGTGCGCATCGAAAAGCTTGCCGCGGCAATGTCGGGCTTCGCCACGGTCACGCGGCTGGAACAGCCGGAAAGCTCCAGGCTCTGGCAGGAAATCCGCGACGTGCTGCCCTATGCCGACGGCACGGCGCGGCCAGTCTGGCGCGTCTCGGTCGCCCCCGGCACCGGCCATCAGCTGGTCGCAGCCCTCCGCCTCGAGGCCGGCGTCGACGCCTTCTATGACTGGCAGGGCGGCCTCGTCTGGATGCGTATGGAAGCGGCCCCCGAGGCCGAACTGGTCCGCCGCTACATCAAGGCGCTCGGCGGCGGCCACGCAACGCTGATCCGTGCATCAGGTCAGGCGAGGGCGGTTACATCAGCTTTCCATCCGGAACCTGAGGCAGTGGTGATGCTGTCACGGCGGGTGAAGGAGAAGTTCGATCCGGCCGGCATATTCAATCCGGGGAAGATGGGATGAGGGATAAGATGGGTCTGCGTCTGGGTTACCCCCCTCTGTCGTGCCGGACATCTCCCCCACAAGGGGGGAGATTGGCTGGGGGCTATGACTTCCCCAAACAATTCGGGCACTGCGATTCCGACACCGCAGATAGGAAGCGATGGTCTAACCTCTTGCCGATCTCCCCCCTTGTGGGGGAGATGTCCGGCAGGACAGAGGGGGGTATTGCAGGCACAATATCAAGCATCCTCCCCAAGCGGAGATCCCGCTAGATGCAAACAAACTTCACCCTGACCCAGCTCCTCGATCCTGATGTCGCCGAATCCGAGCAGATCCTGCGCAAATGTGTCCATTGCGGTTTCTGCACCGCCACCTGTCCCACCTATGTAACGCTCGGCAACGAGCTCGACAGTCCGCGCGGCCGCATCTACCTGATCAAGGACATGCTGGAAAACGGCCGGCCCGCCGATACCGAGGTCGTCACCCATATCGATCGCTGTCTCTCTTGCCTTGCCTGCGTCACCACCTGTCCCTCCGGCGTCGATTACATGCATCTGGTCGATCACGCCCGCGCCCATATCGAAAAGACCTACAAGCGCCCGTTCATGAACCGGCTGACGCGCGCCATCCTTGCCGCCGTGCTGCCCTATCCCGGCCGTTTCCGCCTGGCGCTCAATCTCACCCGCCTCGGCCGGCCCTTCGCCGGCCTGATGCGGGGTGGCGCACTGAAACCCTTTGCCGCCATGCTCGCGCTTGCGCCGCGCCGCGTGCCCGCAGCTTCGGACTTCGCAAAACCCGGCAGCTATCTGCCCGAGACGGAACGGCGCGGCCGGGTGGCGATCCTTTCCGGCTGTGCTCAGCCGGTGCTCGATCCCGGCATCAACGCGGCGGCGATCCGCCTGCTGACGCGCTTCGGTGTCGAGGTCGTGATGCCGGAAGGCGAGGTCTGCTGCGGCTCGCTGGTCCATCACATGGGCCGCGCCGAACAGGCGCTCGAAAGTGCGCGCGCCAATGTCGATATCTGGATGCGCGAGATCGACGGGCAGGGCCTCGACGCGATCATCATCACCGCTTCCGGCTGCGGCACGACGATCAAGGACTACGGCCACATGCTCCGCCTCGATCCTGTCTATGCCGCAAAGGCGGCCAGGGTCTCGGCGCTGGCCAAGGACGTCACCGAATATCTCGCAACCCTCGACCTGCCGGCGCAGATGCCGAAAGGCATCACGGTCGCCTATCATTCCGCCTGTTCCATGCAGCACGGCCAGCGCATCACGCTCGCGCCGAAGCAATTGCTGAAGGCGGCGGGCTTTACGGTGCGCGATCCGGCGGAAGGCCATCTCTGCTGCGGCTCCGCCGGCACCTACAACATCATGCAGCCGGAGATCTCGGCCGCGCTGAAGGCGCGCAAGGTCAAGAACATCGAGGCCACCAAGGCCGATATCATCGCCACTGGCAATATCGGCTGCATCACCCAGATCGCCACCGGTACCGGCATGCCGATCCTACATACGGTCGAACTGCTCGATTGGGCCTACGGCGGCGCTGTGCCGGAAAAATTAACAGGTTTGCCGTTAGGCTGAGACCTATTGCAGCGCCGCGCATCTTTTCGAGAGCCGCAAAGGACGCTGTCTCGGGAGATTAGGCGATGTGGCGTGGAATGATCGTATTTGCTGGACTGCTCGGTGCGGCAGGCACTGCCCATGCGGATAGCCGTTATTTCTGTTCCGCCGATGACAAGGAAGCGCGCTTCACGCTGGAAAGCGGATTCGAAAGCGCTGCCGGCCACAAGCTCAACCATTTCCGCGGTGCGCTGATCGTCAAGGATCCGGCCCAAGAGGCCGTATTCGGAAAGCGTGCTTTCGAATCGCAGCACCTGACCAACCATTGGTCGCATAACGGCGAACTGCTCATGGAAGTCTTCGACGGCGGCGAGGATGACACCGGCGGCGCAACGCTGGATCTGGTGGTCGTCGCCGGCGAGCGCGGCAAGCCGACGGCAAATTTCAGCGGTAGCTATTCCCTGACGATCGAAGGCGGTGAAAAACCCTATGCCGTCGAGGGTAAGGTCAGTTGCGGCACCAAATAGAGCAATTTCAGGAAAAGTGCGAAGCGGTTTTCCCAGGCAAAGCGCAAAGGTTTTGCCGGGAATTGCGTAACAATAAAAGGTTAGAGCGGTTCTGCGCTTTTATGCGCTGAACCGCTCTAACGCCGCAGCTGAAATTTATTACCAGTGGAACGATACGCCGACGTTGACGGCATTCGTGAAGATGTTGGTCTTCAGGTCCACGCCGCTGTCGATCGGAACATCGACGCGCGAATAGGTTCCCTTGTATTCGACGAAGGTCGACCAGCGTTCGGTCACCTTGAAGTCGACACCGGCCTGGGCCTGCAGTGTCACGCCGCCGAATTCATAGGCCCAGGTCTTGCCCTCAGGGCGAATCACTTCGACATGCGGAATGTTCACGCCGATACCGGCGCCGAGATAGGGCGTCCAGCGGCGGGTCGGATCCTGGAAGCGATAGAGACCGTTCACCGTGATCAGGTTCAGGCCATCGGTGAATTCGAAATGCGACCAGCCGGCCTTGGCGAGCGTATCGTCGTCCGCATAGACCTTGTCATGGGTATAATCGAGCGAGATACCCCAGTTCGGCTTGTTGAAATTCTCGAGCCACCAGGTGACGCGGGCACCGTAATAAGGCGGGCTGCCGAAGGACTTGCCTTCCCAGCCGGCGGTGAAATGCGTGCCGTCGGAAAGATCGACGCCGCTGTGCGGTGCGGTCTGATAACCGCCGTAGATGGAGAATTGCAGATCTTCCGCCGAGGCGGAAACTGCCGAACAGATGGTAAAAAACGCAATGCCCGCAAGCAGGGAAGCTGAGGAACGCAGCGCAGATGTCATTGAATAGCCCCGATATAATATGTCGACTCTTAGGCACGTGTGCCAGCTTTTCGCCGCAAAGTCTAAGCAAAACAAAAGGCGCGTCAAACTGCGCCTTTCGTTTTTTTGGTAAGTGTTGCTCAGCCGCCGAACATGGTGCGCAGCACGTCGATGCCCCTGTCCTCGAACGCCACCTTGCCCTGCCTGTTGCCGGGGCCGATGACGATCACCTTGGTGCCGACAGGGGCGCGATCGTAGAGATGGGTCACATCCTGGTTCATCATCCGGATGCAGCCGGAAGACATGTTGAGACCGATCGTCCAGGGCTGATTGGTGCCGTGGATGCGGAAGATCGTGTCGCGGCCGCCCTGGTAGAGATACATGGCGCGGGCGCCGAGCGGATTGTCCTCTCCGCCTTCCTGGAAAGCAGGAATAATATGTCCCTTCGCGGCTTCGCGGCGGCGCATCTCGGCCGGCGGCGTCCAGCTCGGCCATTCGGCCTTGCGGCCGATCTTGACGACCCCCGACCAGCCGAAGCCGTCGCGGCCGACGCCGATGCCGTAGCGGGTGGCGCGATTGTTGCCTTCGACGAGGTAGAGATACTTGTTGTTGGTATCGATGATGACGGTGCCGGTGGCCTCCGTCGTTACCAGGCGCACTTTCTTGCGCTTGAACTGCGGCTTCACATATTTCGGCATCTGCGCGACGCGCACGATCTGCGCCGGGCGCCGTGCATTGTCGGACGCGGAGCCGGCGGGTGCAGCAAAGGCGGATGTGGACATCAAGGACAGGACAAGTCCGGCAGCAGCCAGACCCGGCATTAGTTTGATCATGATCGATTCCCCTCAAGCAAATCCGCTCGAAGCTACATGAACTTCTGCCCGATTCAAGATCGGTGTGGCCGGATAAAGCATTTTTGGAGAAGGGGAGCCGGATGTTCTTGCGGCTCCTACTGCATAATTTATCCTCAAATCGAAGTCGACTTAAGGAGAAATTATGCAGCAATTTAAAGGTTACAGCGCCATTTGCGCATCAGAAAAGGCGCGCGGCGCTGTAAGTATTGCGCCGCCGTTACATGACGATGACGCGGGTCCCCACATTGACGCGGTCGTAGAGGTCGACAACGTCTTCGTTGCGCAGGCGGATGCAGCCGGAGGAAACGGCGCTGCCGATCGACCAGGGCGCATTGGTGCCGTGGATGCGGTAAAGCGTCGAGCCGAGATACATGGCGCGGGCGCCGAGCGGGTTTTCCGCCCCGCCGTCCATGCGCGCCGGCAGGTAATGGCCCTTGGCGGCTTCGCGGCTGATCATCTCGGAAGGCGGCGTCCAATCCGGCCATTCGGTCTTGCGGGTGATCTTGTGGGCGCCTGCCCATTCGAAGCCCGGCTTGCCGACGCCGACGCCGTAGCGCCGCGCCTTGCCGCCTTGCATTACCAGATAGAGGAAGCGGTTATTGGTATCGATGACGATCGTGCCGGGCTTTTCGGTGGTGTCGTAATCGACCATCTGCGGCAGGTATTGCGGCTCGATCGGACGGCGGATCGACGGGATGCCGGGATTGATCGCCGAAACGGTCTGCGGTGCCGCCTGCGGCACCTGACGCAGCACGCGGCGCTGGAAAAGGCCGCGCTGCTGCTGGCGGACGACCGGCCGCTGATAGACGACGGGACGAACCCTGCCACCGCCCAGCTGGTTGATCCAGGGCGCGGTCAGATCGGGGCTGAGCACGACGGGCGGGCGGGTGGCGTAGCGGTCGTCTGCAAGGGCGGCCGTGGAGAAAATGCCGAAGAGGGCTGCGGCAAGAACAAGCTGTTTCATCATCGGACGAACTCTCTACAAAATGACCGAAAATGCGCTGGCGGGACATGTCCGCCCGGGCGGAGATGTTCCGCCCGGCAAAGACGCTGCCACCCTATCCGCCAGCGAATGGTAAAGATCGATTCACGAAAAGCCGACCGACCGGATAAACTTTTCGTCAGGGTTACCGTTCGGTTTGGAAAGACGGTTTGCAAATGGTAAAGCCGGAATCATCAGCAGAGAACGAAGCGGATCCCCGCAGAATGAAGGCTCATGAGCGCGACAGGCATCATCATCGGCGAGGACGGTAAGAGCCGCTGCCACTGGCACGCCAATCTGCCCGATTATCTCCGATACCATGACGAGGAATGGGGTCGCCCGGTCACCGATGACATCCGCCTCTTCGAGAAGATCTGCCTCGAAGGCTTCCAGTCCGGTCTTTCCTGGCTGACCATCCTGCGCAAACGCGAGAATTTCCGCGCCGCCTTTTCAGGTTTCGATTTCGAAAAGATCGCCCTCTTCGGCGAAGGGGATGTCGCTCGCTGCCTTGCCGATGCCGGCATCATCCGCCATCGCGGCAAGATCGTTTCGACCATCAACAATGCCAAGCGTGCAATCGAGCTCAGGGACGAATTCGGCTCGCTCGCCCATTATTTCTGGCGCTACGAACCCGGCCATAACGAGCGGCCGGCGGTGGTCGACCGCGAGCATATCATCGCCAATCCGACGACGCCGACATCGGGGGTCATTTCGAAGGATCTGAAGAAACGCGGCTGGACCTTTGTCGGCCCGACCACAGTTTATGCTTTCATGCAGGCGATGGGTCTCGTCAACGATCATCTGGACGGCTGCTTCTGCCGGCCCGAGGTCGAGGCGATGCGCACCGCCCTGGTTCGTCCATGAAAGATCACTCCGTGAGAACACTGATCGCCGCCGCTGCCCTTTTCCTCCTGACCGTCTCCGCCATGGCGCAGACGCCGCAGCTCGATCCCGGCGAGAAGCTGGAGAAGCTGCAATTCCCGGCCGTCACCATGCAGTTGAAGGGCTGGACGAAGTTCGGCAATGGCCATGTCTATACGCTGCCGGTGCGCGCCGGCCAGCACCTAAAGATCAGCTTTTCGACGAAAAGCAAATTTGCCTTCTTGGCGATTTTCGACCTGTCGAAACCGGATGACGAGGCCTTCTTCGGCACCGACGAGGACGGCATGAGCTTCGAGACGACGGTCAAGGAAAACGCCACCTGGCTGCTGCGTCCCTATTATTCCAAGGTCTCGCCGCGCCGCGGCCTCGGCGCTCCCTTCAGCATCCTGATCGAGCCGTTGGCGGCTGCCCCGCAGCAGCCGAAACCGCCGGCCGAGCCGGAGCGCCCGTCGCTGTTCCCGAAGGCCCCGCCGAAGCCGCAATGAGGCAGAGGTCGCGCCCGGCTTAGCCGAGCCGGTCGATCAGGTCGCGCAATTCGCCGAGGTGGTCGATCTTGCGGAAACGCGGCGCCTCTTTCGGCTCGTCCACATGTTCCAGCACCCAGGTTAGTTCGTGCGGCACGAAAACGCCGTAGCTGCCGGCGGCGATTGCCGGAACGATGTCCGATTTCAGCGAATTGCCGACCATCATCGCCCGCTCCGGCCCGTCGCCGACCTTGGCGAAGATGCGGCGATAGGTGACGGCCGTCTTGTCGGAGACGATCTCGACGGCATCGAAGAAGTCGCCGAGCCCGGATTGCGCAAGCTTGCGCTCCTGGTCGAAGAGATCGCCCTTGGTGATCATGACAAGCAGGTATTTGCCGGTAAGCGCCTCCAGCGTGTCGCGCACATGCGGCATGGTCTCGACGGGATGGGAAAGGAGTTCGCGGCCGGTATCGAGGATCTTGGCGATCACGCTCGCCGGAATCTTGCCCTCGGTGATCTCGATCGCCGTCTCGATCATCGACAGCGTGAAACCCTTGATGCCGAAACCGTAGTGGCGAAGGTTGCGTTTCTCGGCTTCCAGCAGCCGTTCGGAAATCTTCGGTCCTTCGGCGAAATCGGCAAGAAGCCCGGTGAAATGCGCTTCCGTCAGCCGGTAATATTGTTCGTTCTGCCAGAGAGTATCGTCGGCATCGAAGCCGATCGTGGTCAGTGGTCGCGTCGTCATATGCGTACCCTAGAGCATGATGCCGAAAAGTGTGAGCGGTTTTCGGACGACATCATGCTCTCACTATTTAACTTAGAACAGGATTCAGATTTTAGGCCGAACAGGCCTAAAATCATCCTGTTCTGGAAATAAGGCCGGCAATCTATCGGATGCCTGTGTCGAGACAAGGGCATCGCCTCCGCGCAGCCAAGGTACGGCGTTGAAAAGCGCCGCCGCCGCACTACATGGAAATCGCCTCACTTGCAGCCAGCCACGGCTGTGCCTGTCATATGCAGGCCAATAATCAAAAAATGAAGTTCAGCAGTTCGCAAGCCCCTCTTGCGGCAGACACAAAGGAATTTTTCGACATGCGTTACAATCAACTCGGAAATACGGGACTTTTCGTCTCGGAAATTTGCCTGGGCACGATGACCTTCGGCGAAGCCAAACAGGGCAGTATGTGGGGCGCCATCGCCGACGTCGACCAGAATGCCGCCGACCGGATCGTCGAGCGCTCGCTTGCATCAGGCGTCAATTTCATCGACACGGCCGACGTCTATTCATCCGGCGAGTCCGAAAGGCTGCTCGGCCAGGCGCTGAAGAATCTCGACATCCCGCGCAAGGACGTCGTCATCGCCACCAAGGTCTACGGCGTCATGGGCGACAAGCCGAACGACCGCGGCGCCTCGCGCGGCCACATCATGGATTCGGTGGAGGCGAGCCTCAAGCGCCTGCAGACCGATCATATCGACCTCTATCAGATCCACGCGACCGATACGGTGACGCCGATCGAGGAGACGCTGCGCGCTCTTGACGATCTCGTTTCCCGCGGTCTCGTGCGTTATATCGGCGTCTCCAACTGGCAGGCCTGGCGCATTTCCAAGGCGCTTGGCCTCTCCGAACGTCGCGGCTTTGCCCGTTTCGAAACCGTGCAGGCCTATTATTCCATCGCCGGCCGCGATCTCGAACGCGACATCGTGCCGATGATGCAAGAGGAAAAGCTTGGCCTGATGGTCTGGTCGCCGCTCGCCGGCGGTCTGCTCTCCGGCAAGTACAGTCCGGGCGCGCCAGGCAACGGCGAAGGCCGCCGCGCCAGTTTCGATTTCCCGCCCGTTGACAAGGACAAGGCCTGGGCGTGCGTCGCTGTCATGCGCGAAGTCGCCGAAAAGCACGGCGTCAGCGTCGCCACCGTGGCGCTCGCCTATATCCTCGCCAAGCCTTTCGTCACCACAGTCATCATCGGCGCCAAGCGTGTCGACCAGCTCGACCAGAACCTTGCCGCCGTCAAGCTGAAGCTCGATGAAGACGATATGAAGAGGCTCGACGAGGTGAGCGCGCTTGCGCCGGAATATCCGGGCTGGATGCTGGCGCGACAGGGCGCCGGCCGCCGCCCGGCCGATTTCGAGCCGAAGGACTGACCTCGCCAGACATAAGTCTTTGGGAACGCCGGACATCCGGCGTCCCCTTTTCATCAACGATCGATTACTTGCCGTGGGCCTTGAGCCAGGCGTTCATCTCGGCGATCTCGGCTTCCTGCGCCTTGATGACGGCTTCGGCGAGTTTGCGGATATCGGGATCTTTTCCGTATTGCAGCTCGATCCTGGCCATATCGATCGCGCCCTGATGATGCGGGATCATGCCGCGGACGAAATCCGCATCGGCATCGCCGCTATACTCGATCATCATATCCTTGTGCATCTTGGCATTCGCCTCGCTGAAGGCGTGGATTGCCGCATCGTGGTTGCCCATCGGCTTGCTCATGTCCATCGGCTTGTCTTCGGCAAGGACGGGAGTGGCAATGATGGCGAGCATTGCGGTGAAGGCGATGATTTTCAAAGACATGAGAGTTCCTTCCTCTGTCTGACATAGGTCTCCAGGCGGCCAAGCCACGTGATTGGCATGGATAATCGTGGTGTCAGGACAGTCGGGGAGGGGGCGGCTGCGGTGTCGGCTTCTCGTCGTCCAGGGCGCGGGCAAGCGCTGGGGCGGGATAGCCGAAAATGGACTTTTCGCCGTCCATGACCGTCACCGCCGGTGGTAACAGAAGACAGGCGGCGCAAAGCGGCATATGCGCGGACTTGCCGGTGGCGCAAGGGTCTTTTGAGGGATCGGCCTTACCTGCCGCCCCAGGCATGTCCACGCCGTGCATTTCGTGGTGCATGGTGGTTTCGACGGCAACCGGTACATTCATCGACGCGCATGTCGGACAGCCTGCCCATGCGGACATGGCGCCGTAGGCCAGCCAGCCGAGCAACATCGGGATGAGAGCGAGCGTGCGCATGCTGTTTTATAGGCGAAGGCCGGATACAAGCCAAGCCGATTGGCCGTCACATCCTGGTCACCAGGCGGCAATGACCTTGTGCTCGATCCTATAATCCTTGCTCTCTTCGCCGAGCGGCGCAACCGGCCATGTCCAGGCGGCTTTTGCCGGCGGCGGTAAAACGCCGTGCAGCAGGTCGGCCTCTTCATGCGTCTTGCCGTTGCGGTCGATGACGGCATAGGCGATGTCGGTCACCAGGCAGCTGCGGCAGGGAAGGCTCGAAAGCCCGGTCAGATGTGCCGCGATCAGCCTTTCCACCGTGTCTTCAGGCATTCGCCCTGGCTCGGCCTCATGGCGCCGTTTCACGCCGCGACCGATCTGTGACAAGAGGTTGGCGGAAACCACGAAATCGAGATAGGGCACGGCGCGCAGGAAGCCGAGCGGTTCGGGCTCGCGGCCGGCGGCAAGGTCATCATAGCCGGAGAGATCGCGCTCGATCAGCCGGACATTGCGATAGCCTTTGGCGGGCAGCCATAGGCGCACTGAAGCGAGATGAACGAGATCGACCAGAACGACGGTGTCGAAATCTCGCGCCAGCACCTCGATCGGCACATCGCGCAACAGGCCGGAGCCGAGCACGACCGCGGTTCGCTTCTGCCTGAGATCGGACGCTGCCTCCAGGATCGCCTTTCGGCTCATCTCCTCATGTTCGGCCCAATCCGCCGCACAGCGCCCGGCCCGCGACCAGAGATTGACGGAATAGCGGATAAACTTTCGATGCGGCTTGCCGGTCAGCGGCAAGGTCGCGGCATAGAGAAGCGCCTCAGTGATCATGAGCATATCCGCATTTCTGATGGATGCCTTTTCGTTCAATCGATTCTGCCAGCCACATCAAGACCCTTCGCCCTTGCCGCTCCCCGCCCAATCCGCTAGGAAACCGCCACTGTCACAGTCAGTGGAATCCCCGGAAATGAACGACAAGCAGAAGAAACCGCAAAAGCTCAAGGCCCGCCTGCCGCGCGGCTTCGTCGACCGGACGGCCGGCGATATCCGCGCCGTCAACGAGATGACGGCAAAGATCCGGGAAGTCTATGAGCATTATGGTTTCGATCCGCTCGAAACGCCGCTGTTCGAATATACCGATGCGCTCGGCAAGTTCCTGCCTGACAGCGACCGGCCGAACGAGGGCGTCTTCTCGCTGCAGGACGATGACGAGCAATGGATGTCGCTGCGTTACGACCTGACGGCGCCGCTCGCCCGTCATGTCGCCGAGAATTTCAACGAGATCCAGCTGCCCTACCGCACCTATCGCGCCGGTTACGTCTTCCGCAACGAAAAGCCGGGCCCCGGCCGCTTCCGTCAGTTCATGCAGTTCGATGCCGATACCGTCGGTGCGCCTGGCGTTCAGGCCGATGCCGAAATGTGCATGATGATGGCCGATACGCTGGAAGCCCTCGGCATCAAGCGCGGCGATTACCTCATTCGCGTCAATAACCGCAAGGTTCTGGATGGCGTGCTCGAGGCGATCGGCCTCGGCGGCGACGACAAGGCCGGCCAGCGGCTCAACGTGCTGCGCGCCATCGACAAGCTCGACAAGTTCGGCCCGGAGGGCGTGGCCCTGCTGCTCGGTCCTGGCCGCAAGGATGAATCCGGCGACTTCACCAAGGGCGCCGGTCTCGACAAGGAGCAGATCGACAAGGTGCTGTTCTTTGTCGGCATCAAAGACTATGCCGAAAGCGCTGCCCGCCTCGCCCAGCTGGTTGCCGGAACCGCCAGGGGTGGCGAAGGCGTCGAGGAACTGAATTTCATCGGTGCACTCGTCACCAGCGCCGGTTATGGCCCTGACCGCATCAAGATCGACCCCTCCGTCGTCCGCGGCCTCGAATATTATACAGGCCCGGTCTACGAGGCCGAACTGACCTTCGACGTCACCAACGAAAAGGGCGAAAAGGTCGTCTTCGGTTCGGTCGGCGGCGGCGGTCGTTATGACGGCCTCGTCTCCCGCTTCATGGGCCAGCCGGTTCCGGCGACCGGCTTTTCGATCGGCGTCTCCAGGCTGATGACGGCACTCAAAAACCTCGGCAAGCTCGGCGCCAGCGAGGTCATCGAGCCGGTGCTGGTGACCGTCATGGACGGCGATGTCGAGGCGATGGGCCGCTATCAGACGATGACGCAGGAACTGCGCGCCGCCGGCATCCGCGCCGAGATGTTCCAGGGCAACTGGAAGAAGTTCGGCAACCAGCTGAAATATGCCGATCGCCGCGGCTGCCCTGTCGCCATCATCCAGGGCGGCGACGAGCGCGCGACAAGCGTCGTGCAGATCAAGGATCTGATCGAAGGCAAGCGGCTGTCCGGCGAGATCGAGGACAATGCCAGCTGGCGCGAAGCGCGCGTCGCACAGGAGACGGCCCCGGAAGCCGACCTCGTCGCCAAGGTGAAGGAGATCCTTGCTGCGCAGGCCGAGGATCGGAAGCGAGCGGCGAATGCGTAGCAAACCCCTCCCCAACCCCTCCCCACAAGGGGGAGGGGCTTTCCGCAGCGCAGTCCTGCCCAAAACAATTTTTGCCCACGTTCCAACGATTCTGACTTCACTGGATGAGTGCTCCGAGTTAGTCCCTCCCCCCTGTGGGGAGGGGTTGGGGAGGGGACTTTTCCCAGGAGCGACACAATGCCCCTGATCAATCTCCCCGAATTCGCCAACGACCTCATTGCCGAATTCATCGAGCGCAACGCCGAGCGTATCGATACGCCTGTCATTCAGCCGGCCGAACCTTTCCTGGATATCGCCGGCGAGGATCTGCGCCGCCGTATTTTCATGACGGAGAGCGAAACCGGCGCCAGCCTCTGCCTGCGTCCCGAGTTCACCATTCCCGTCTGTCTGCGCCACATCGAGACGGCGACCGGCACGCCGAAGCGCTACGCCTATCTCGGCGAGGTTTTTCGCCAGCGTCGCGACGGCGCCAATGAATTCTATCAGGCCGGCATCGAGGATCTTGGCGATATCGACCTGTCAAACGCCGACGCCCGCGCCATCGGCGATGCCACCGGCATTCTCGCCCGCCTGCTGCCGGGCCGGCGCTTAGCCGTGACATTGGGCGACCAGGCAGTGTTCGAGGCTGTCGTCCAGGCGCTCGGGCTGCCGCTCGGCTGGCAGAAGCGCCTGATCCACGCCTTCGGCAATATGACGCAGCTGGAAGCGCTGCTTGCCAGCCTCGTCAGCCCGCAATTCGTCACCGGGCTGGACGACGATATCGCCAGGCTCGTCGCATCGGGCGACGAGCAGGCGCTGGTCGCCTATCTCGAGCGGGAGATGCAGAAGACCGGCTATTCGACGAATGCCGGCCGCTCGGCTCTGGAGATCGCCCGAAGGCTCAAGGAAAAGCTCATCCTGTCGGAAACGCGCCTGGACGATGCCGCCTTCCATGTGCTGGAAGAGTTCCTGTCGCTCGACGTGCCGCTCGTCAATGCGTCCGCGGCCCTTTCCGGTTTCGCTGATGCTGCCGGGCTGAAACTCGGCAACGCGCTCGCCCGCTTCAATGGCCGCGTTGCAGCGCTTTCCAATGCCGGCGTCGATCTTTCCTGCCTCGACTACCGCGCCGCCTTCGGACGGCCGCTCGACTATTACACAGGCCTCGTCTTCGAGGTGACGGTGGAAGGCTCGACCGCGGTGCTGGCCGGCGGCGGCCGCTTCGATCGGCTCCTGACCTTCCTCGGTGCGACGGACCGCATCCCGGCCGTCGGCTTCTCCTTCTGGCTCGACCGCATCGAAACCGAAAGGGCAGCCGCATGACCATCACCATCGCGCTTCCCTCCAAGGGCCGGATGAAGGAGGACGCTTCGGCGATCTTCGAACGTGCCGGCATGACGATCTCGGCGGTCGGCAACGATCGCTCCTATCGCGGCCGCGTCGAAGGCTGGGACGATGTGGAAATCGCCTTCCTTTCGGCTTCCGAAATCTCCCGTGAAATCGGCAACGGCACCGTCGATTTCGGTGTCACCGGCGAAGATCTGATGCGGGAAGGTTTTGCCGAGGTCGACAAGCGTGTCGAATTCTGCGCCCGGCTCGGCTTCGGCCATGCCGATGTCGTTGTTGCCGTGCCGGAGATCTGGCTCGATGTCGACACCATGGCCGATCTCGTCGATGTCGCCGCCGATTTCCGCGCCCGCCACTCCAGACGCCTTGCCATTGCCACCAAATACTGGCGGTTGACCCAGCAGTTTTTTTCGAGCCAGCACGGCATCCAGCTTTATCGCATCGTCGAAAGCCTGGGCGCCACCGAGGGCGCTCCCGCCGCCGGCTCGGCCGATATCATCGTCGATATCACCTCCACCGGCTCGACGCTGCGCGCCAACCACCTGAAGGTGCTCCAGGACGGCGTCATCCTGCATTCGCAGGCCTGCCTCGTGCGCGCCCGCAAGGAAAGCCATGCCGGCGAACCCGCTGTGCAGGCCATCATCGAGGCGGTGCGCGCCGCCCTCTGATATCCCGGCTGCCAAGGCATAAGAAAACCCGCCGTCGGATGACGGCGGGTATTTCTGTTTCTGGGAGGATGTCTGCTGGTGTCAGGCAGTTGCGTAAGCGCCGCGGCGGGCGTCGAGCGAGTAGGCGCCGGCACCGACGGTGGCGAGCAGTATGTACGCGCCGGCCAGCGTGATATTCTTCATGACCATGATCTGGTTGAGAATGTTCACGAGTTCCGTGCCACTCGCGTAGGGCAGGTGGAAGGCAATGCCCGTGAAGACACAGAAGGCGGCGAGCAGCCAGCCGGCAATACGGACCTGGAAGCCTGTGAGAACCGCAAGGCCGGCCAGCAGTTCGAAAAGGCCTGCGACATAGGCCAGCAGGGTTGCTGCCGGCAGGCCGGCACCGGCGATCATGCCCGCAGTACCGGCAGGATCGGTGAGCTTCATGAAGCCGGAAAGGATGAACATGAAAGACAGAAGAATGCGGGCAATCAGGATGATGACGTTGGACATGGATGTTGTCTCCGTTTCAAGGACTTTGGAGATCTTGGTGCCCCGGCACCGGTTCGACCTCGGATGCCTCTATGTCGCTCTTTTCTTGCGTTGTGGAAAGATAAACGAAAGGGGACACTTCGTTCACTAATATGGAACGATCTCCAAAGCGCGTCGCGTTCGACCGGATTCATGCGACGCGCCTAGATCTTTGTTGTCATGCATGTCGTTTTCCCAAAACCGCTGCGCACTTTTGGGCGACATGCATTGGCCGTCCCCCGCTTGCCTTTGCCGAGCCCGGTCTTTTATGGTCGGCGCCCAACATGGAGAATCCGATGGCAGATCTTTCCGCATTTCCGATCACGACACGCTGGCCGGCGAAGAATCCCGATATCATCCAGCTCTATTCCCTGCAGACGCCGAATGGGGTGAAGGTCTCCGTCGCCCTCGAAGAGCTCGGTCTCGCCTATGAGCCGCATTATATTTCCTTCGCCGCCAACGAGCAGAAGTCGCCGGAATTCGAATCTCTCAATCCGAACGGCCGCATTCCGGCAATCATCGATCCGAACGGTCCGGACGGGAAGCCGATCGGCCTTTTTGAATCCGGCGCCATCCTGCTTTATCTCGCCGAAAAAACCGGCAAGCTCATCCCTGCCGATGCCGCCGGCCGCTACGAAACCATCCAATGGGTGTTTTTCCAGATGGCGGGCATCGGCCCGATGTTCGGCCAGTTCGGCCATTTCCACAAATTCGCCGCCGATAAGGTCGCCAACAATTCCTACCCGGTGGAGCGTTATCGCGATGAATCCAAACGGCTGCTCGGCGTGCTCGAAGGTCGGCTGAAGGGTCGTCAGTGGATCATGGGCGATCAGTATACGATCGCCGACATCACCACCTTCACCTGGGTTCGCGGCGCCGATATCTTCTATGGCGGCCGCGAGGTGCTCGAATATGCGAAATTTCCCGCCATCTCGGATTGGCTGGAGCGCTGCATCGCCCGTCCGGCAAGTGCCAGGGGCCTCAACATCCCGGTCAAGCCGGAGTAACGGACGGATCGCCGGAATGTAGAAAGGCCGCCCTCGAAGACGTCGGGGGCGGCCGTTGATTTGCTCTTCCAGCCTTATCGCCGGCTTGTGATCTGCCTCGCGCCTTCCAGCTTGAAGCGCGGAAAGATGAAGACGCCGACCATGCTGCCGCTGTATTTCTGCTCAAGCCCGTTCGACTCACCCATGCAGAACAACGGCTGACGAAAGCCGTTGGGCATGATGATCGTCGTCGAATAACAGAAGGAGGAGCAGCGCGTCGCCGCCTGTTCAAACAGCTCCAATATGTGGCTGCGGTCCTTGGCATCATAGCAGCGGATCAGGCTGAGCAGTCCGCATTCCTGTGCGGCGAGGCCGTGCAGCATCGCGCCCCACTCGCCGAGATGGAGCATGCCGCTCGAAAAATCTCCAGTCCAGGCTTCGGAAACGGAAAACTGCGCCAACATTTGATTGGCGTCATCAAACGAGCCGGGCGTCAAAGGTACGGCTGCATTGGCTCTGGCGATCTTAAACAAGGCGTTCTCCCGTTCGGATGCGGCTCTTCCGCCGCACGCTCGGCAAACACAAAGAAACAGGATCACGCAGCAGCGGGCATGATGCTCGCGCTTCGGCGATTATTGCCACGGCCATCTGGCCTCCGTAACCGGAGCCCTTCGAAGCCGAACGTTCACGTATCGTCTTCCGCGCTCCGGCCTCGTCTATTGGCGAAAAATTATCGCCGGGCGCGCTTTAATTGCAGCGCGGATTTATAGGAGCTTTTGGACAAACGGCAACGGCTTTTTAAGGGGTATTCGCAGTCGCCTCCTTTCCCGCGGTGTCCGTATTTGCGTGCGATTTTGTGAGAAACAGCATCGGAAGATCGTCCTTGAGAGCTTTGGAAGCGTTTTCACTCCGCGTGAGCCCGGAAATCTTGCCATAACGCAGTGATCTCTCGCATGTCGGTCGGTTGAGAAAGACGCGGGGCAACGCAAGCCTGGCGCAAGCTTCGCGCCCAGGGGCTGCAACAGGGAGCCAGACAAACGTTTCGTCGGCTATGCCAATCAGTGTGCCGCGCCTCGAATCGCATTGGGCAAAAGAAAAGGGCGACCCGAGGGCCGCCCTTCCTATTTCCGGATGCCGGAATGGTCGTCAGTGATGGCTTTTGCCGATCACATCATGTCCATTCCGCCAGTTCAGCGCGCTTGACGCGCTGAACCATCTTAGATGATGGGCGGATTCATGAACGATGCTGTGAAAGGCCGTTGGCCTATCACATCATGTCCATACCGCCCATGCCGCCCATTCCGCCCGGCATGCCGCCGCCAGCCGATTCTTTCTTCGGCAGTTCGGCAATCATGGCTTCGGTGGTGATCAGCAGCGATGCGACAGAAGCAGCGTTCTGCAGCGCCGTGCGAACGACCTTGAGCGGGTCGACGATACCCATGGCGATCATGTCGCCATATTCGGACGTCTGGGCGTTGTAGCCGAAGTTGTCTTCGTTCTTGTCGAGGACCTTGCCGACAACGATCGAGGCTTCGTCGCCTGCGTTTTCAGCGATCTGACGAACGAGCGACTGCAGGGCGCGGCGAACGATGTTGATGCCGGCTTCCTGGTCGTCGTTTGCACCCTTGACGGTGATCTTCGTGGAGGAGCGGAGCAGAGCGATACCGCCGCCGGGGACGATGCCTTCCTGAACGGCAGCGCGCGTCGCGTTGAGCGCGTCGTCGATGCGGTCCTTCTTTTCCTTCACTTCGACTTCCGTCGAGCCGCCAACGCGGATGACGGCAACGCCGCCAGCGAGCTTGGCAAGACGTTCCTGCAGCTTCTCGCGGTCGTAGTCGGAGGTGGTTTCTTCGATCTGGGCCTTGATCTGGGCAACGCGGCCTTCGATGTCGGTCTTGGCGCCCGAACCGTCGACGATCGTGGTGTTTTCCTTGGAGATCGAAACCTTCTTGGCACGGCCGAGCATGTCGAGCGTGACGGATTCGAGCTTGATGCCGAGGTCTTCGGAGATGACAGTGCCGCCCGTCAGGATGGCGATGTCTTCGAGCATGGCCTTGCGGCGGTCGCCGAAGCCAGGAGCCTTGACGGCAGCAATCTTCAGGCCGCCGCGCAGCTTGTTGACGACGAGCGTTGCGAGGGCTTCGCCTTCGACGTCTTCAGCAACGATGAGGAGCGGCTTGCCGGTCTGAACGACAGCTTCGAGAACCGGGAGCATCGACTGCAGGTTCGAGAGCTTCTTCTCGTGAAGGAGAATGAAGACGTCTTCGAGGTCTGCGATCATCTTTTCCGGGTTGGTCACGAAGTAGGGGCTGAGGTAGCCGCGGTCGAACTGCATGCCTTCGACGACTTCGAGTTCGGTTTCGGCGGTCTTGGCTTCTTCAACCGTGATGACGCCTTCGTTGCCGACCTTCTGCATGGCTTCAGCAATGTCGAGACCGACCTGCTTGTCGCCATTGGCGGAAATCGTACCGACCTGCGCAACTTCTTCCGAAGTCGAGATCTTCTTGGCCTTGGCCTGGAGATCCTTCACGACGTCGGCGACAGCGAGGTCGATGCCGCGCTTCAGATCCATCGGGTTCATGCCGGCTGCAACGGCCTTGTTGCCTTCGCGAACGATCGCCTGGGCAAGAACGGTTGCAGTCGTGGTGCCGTCGCCGGCGATGTCGTTGGTCTTCGAAGCAACTTCGCGGACCATCTGGGCGCCCATGTTCTCGAACTTGTCTTCGAGTTCGATTTCCTTGGCGACCGAAACGCCGTCCTTGGTGATGCGCGGCGCGCCGAAGGACTTGTCGATGATGACGTTACGGCCCTTCGGGCCGAGCGTTACCTTGACTGCATCGGCGAGAATGTCGACGCCGCGCAGCATCTTTTCGCGCGCGGTGCGGCCAAACTTGATTTCTTTAGATGCCATATTCTTAACTCCTGAATTCGAGTTGTTCGGGCAAAAGGCCCGTCAGCCATTTCGGGAAAGCAGGTCGGCCGATCAGCCGATGATGCCCATGATGTCGGCTTCCTTCATGATCAGAAGGTCTTCGCCGTCGATCTTGACTTCGGTGCCGGACCACTTGCCGAACAGGATGCGGTCGCCAGCCTTGACGTCGAGTGCGACGACCTTGCCGGACTCATCGCGCGCGCCGGAGCCGACGGCGACGATTTCGCCTTCCTGCGGCTTTTCCTTGGCGGTATCGGGAATGATGATGCCGCCCTTGGTCTTGGCTTCGGACTCAACGCGGCGAACAACGACGCGGTCGTGAAGGGGGCGGAAGTTGGTGCTTGCCATTGTCTAATCCCTCGATCGAATGACATTCGCGGACCGGAGTGGCCCACATGGATAGATGTTAGCACTCCCTTGCGGTGAGTGCTAGCGACGAGCATTTAGGGATGGCTCCCGGAGGAGTCAATGAGAGCAATCACGAATTTTTGTGCCGGAATTGTGAAGAGACCGGAGAATAGTCGGAGATCGCGGCCGAAACCCGGGCGCAGGCGAACTTTGCCGAACTTGTCCGCCGTCGGCGATCTGCCGCTTCAGGATAATCGTCAAAACCCTCTGCCGCTCCGCCGGATCGCCGTTCGAGCTCTACGCATTGGCCCGGCGGCGAAGAAAATGCCTTGCCATCGTCTTACGCCTTTGCAATGTCACCGGTGACTGAAGCAAATCGGGAAATCGGAATGGCCAAGCGGATAGAAAACTTCTCGGAGATATCAGGTCGCTATGATGTGGTGCTCTGCGATGTCTGGGGCGTCGTTCACAACGGCGTCGATCCGTTCCCGAAGGCGGCCGCAGCCCTTGAAGCGGCACGCGAAAGCGGCGTCGCCGTCGTCCTCATCACCAATTCGCCGCGCCTTTCCTGGCAGGTGGTCGAGCAACTGCGCCAGATCGGCGTTCCCGACAGCGCCTATGACAGGATCGTCACCTCTGGCGACGTCACGCGCGGCTTGATCGCCGAAGGGCCAAAGACCGTCTTCCTGCTCGGCCCCGAGCGCGACAAGGCGCTTCTCGAAGGCATTGGCGTCGAGCGCCGGCCGGCGGGCGAAGCGCAATCGCTGGTCTGCACCGGCTTTTTCGACGACGAGACGGAGAAGCCGGAGGATTACACCGACATGCTTCTCGATTTCAAAGCCCGCGACGTGCCGATGATCTGCGCCAATCCCGACCTCATCGTCGAGCGCGGCCATCGCATCATCCCCTGCGCCGGCGCCATGGCCGCCTATTACGAGCAGCTTGGCGGCAGCACCCGCATCGCCGGCAAGCCGCACCGGCCGATCTACGAGGCGACGCTGGCCGCTGCCCGCGAGCTTCGCGGCGATTTCCCGGTCGAGCGCGTGCTGGCGATCGGCGACGGCATGCCGACCGATGTGCGCGGCGCCTTGAATTACGGCCTCGACCTTCTCTACATCAGCGGCGGTATCCACGCTAAGGAATATACTCTCAACGGCGAGACCGACGAGGCGATCCTCAACGCCTATCTCGAACGGGAAAACGCCGCGCCGAAGTGGTGGATGCCCCGCCTTGCATGAAGACACGCCTTGCATGAAGAGAAGCCAGCCGATGACCGTCTTCCACCGCAATGAAACCCGGGAACCCTTGCCCGCCCATCTGAAGGGCGGCGTCATTGCCATCGGCAATTTCGACGGCGTGCACCGCGGCCACCAGTCGGTGTTGAACCGCGCGCTCGAAATCTCCAAGGCGCGCGGTATCCCCGCTCTGGTGCTGACCTTCGAGCCGCATCCGCGTACGGTCTTCCGGCCGCAGACACCGGTCTTCCGGCTGACGCCGGCGCCCCTGAAGGCCCGTATCCTGGAAACGTTGGGCTTCAGCGCGGTCATCGAATATCCCTTCGACTACGAATTCTCGCAGCGCTCGGCCGATGATTTCATCCATTCGATCCTGAAGGATTGGCTCGGCGCCTCCGAAGTCGTCACCGGCTTCGATTTCCATTTTGGCCGCGGCCGCGAGGGCGGTCCGGCCTTCCTGATGAATGCCGGCCATACCTACGGCTTCGGCGTCACCCTGATCGATGCCTTCCGCGACGAAAACGCCGATGTCGTCTCTTCGAGCCATATCCGCGCGCTCCTGAAGGAGGGCAGCGTCAGCGAAGTCGCTGGCATGCTGGGTTACCGCTATACGGTGGAAGCCGAGGTGATCGATGGCGAAAAGCTCGGCCGGCAGCTGGGTTTTCCCACGGCCAACATGCGCCTGCCGCCGGAGGTCGATCTTGCCGCCGGCATCTACGCCGTCCGCTTCCGCCGCCAGGACGGCACGCTCCACGATGCCGTCGCAAGCTACGGCCGCCGCCCGACGGTGACGGAAAACGGCGCGCCGCTGCTCGAAACCTATCTTTTCGATTTCAGCGGCGATCTCTACGGTGAGCTATGCTCCGTCTCCTTCTTCGGCTATCTCCGCCCCGAGCTGAAATTCGACGGCCTCGATCCGCTCGTCGCGCAGATCAAACGCGATGAGGAAGAGGCGAGGGCACTGCTTGCCGGCGTTACGCCGCTCGGTGCGCTTGATCGGAAACTGTGCTTTTCCTCAGCGCAATAGCCGGCTGTCGAAAGGATAGCGGATCGTTTTTTCGATTGTCAGACGCGACGCGTCCGGATGACGTGGGTTGATAAGAATATTCGCAGCCTCTGGCATGATCGCCGATGGGACGCGCAGGAGACAGAAATCATTGTCTTCCAGTAATTTGCTGCCACGGTCGCGCGTCAGGCTGCTCTGGTTGATCGCGGCAGGATCGATCCCGATATCGAAGACTTCGATGTCGTCCGGGCAATGGATTTTCAGGAGCTGAAAATCCCTCGGAATTTGATGCAGATCGACCTGTACCAGAATTTCGAGGAGCGCAGTCGACGGGTGATCACAGCAATAGACGACGGTAATTCCCTGATGATGCCATCGTCCCGGCGCAAGCAGCCCGCCGCGTCCGGAAAGATCGGCGTAATTCGAGATACGCCATAAGATCATCGCCTAGACGTAAATCCCGTGGTCGATCTGGTGCAGGGCCTGCTCGACGAGGCGGGCGCCGGTTTCCGATTCCAGCAGATCGATCGGCGCGATGCCGTCCATTCCGCGATTGGGCTTGCGCAGCCAATCGAACGCAACGGCTCCGTCGCCGAAAATGCGCTTAGCCATCTCCGCAATCCGCACGATACGCAATGCGCCGTCGTTTTCCTCGACCGTCAGCGGCTCGCCGTTTGCATTGCGTCTCGCCAGAGTTCGGCGCGGTGCGACGAAACGATATATTTCCTCCACGGAAAAGCCGAGCTCCGTCAATTTCAATGCCATCGCTCCGTCATAAACCTGGACGGAGCCGTGCGAAGCGATCTCGAGGCGCTCACGTATGGTCATCGATTCTGATGTCTGAAGAAAACCGAGCATTGCCAACCTCTGTGCCACTTGCCCCAATATATATGCGCATTTGGCGCCATCTTCAATTGCTTCCGTTGTGGCAAGCCGGCCTCTTCCTTTTCCCGGCAAAAACGCCTATGAACCGGCGCGATGACCAAATATCGGCTGGCAATGATGATGCGAATTATCGGCCCGGCCTTCCGCGCGCGCTAAGCGGCCGGAAGGTCCGGGTTTTTGGCGCTTGGATACGAGCGCTTCCGTCACCAGCTATTTCACGCCCGTTGCGCCCTTTCCGGGCCGCCAGAAAACGATTGTCAGACATGACCGACACAGCCGAAAAGATCGACTATTCGAAGACCCTCTATTTGCCCGAGACCGATTTCCCCATGCGCGCTGGCCTGCCGCAGAAGGAACCGGAACTCGTCAAGCGCTGGCAGGAGATGGGTCTCTACAAGAAACTGCGCGCCTCTGCCGCCGGCCGCGAGAAATTCGTCCTTCACGACGGCCCGCCCTATGCCAATGGCAACATCCATATCGGCCACGCGCTGAACAAGATCCTCAAGGACGTCATCAACCGCTCGTTCCAGATGCGCGGCTACGACGCCAATTACGTGCCCGGCTGGGATTGCCACGGCCTGCCGATCGAATGGAAGATCGAGGAAAAGTACCGCGAAAAGGGCAAGAACAAGGACGAGGTCCCGGTCAACGAATTCCGCCGGGAATGCCGTGAATTTGCCGCCGGCTGGATCAAGGTTCAGGCGGAAGAATTCAAGCGTCTCGGCATCGAGGGTGACTTCGACAATCCCTATACGACGATGAACTTCCACGCGGAATCGCGCATCGCCGGCGAACTCCTGAAGATCGCCGCAAGCGGTCAGCTTTATCGCGGCTCCAAGCCGATCATGTGGTCGGTCGTCGAGCGCACCGCGCTGGCCGAGGCAGAAGTCGAATACCAGGACTATGAGAGCGATACGATCTGGGTGAAATTCCCGGTAGTGGATGGTCCTGCTCCCGTCGATCTACTGGTAACAAAGGGTAAGCCGGCTCCGATTGAAGACATCCCTATGTCTCCGAATTCGCTTGCTGACGATCATGCCTCAGTTGTCATCTGGACGACGACGCCTTGGACGATCCCTGGCAACCGTGCGATCTCCTATTCCTCACGCGTTTCCTATGGCCTTTATGAGGTCGCGGCCGCGGAGAATGATTTTGGCCCACGCCCTGGCGAGAAGCTGATCTTTGCCGATAAGCTGGCCGAGGAATCCTTTGCCAAAGCAAAGCTGCAGTACAAGCGCCTGCGCGATGTTTCCGTGGACGAACTCGCCGTTATCACTTGTGCCCATCCCTTCAAGGGTCTCGACGGCGGCTATGAATTCCTCGTGCCGCTGCTCGATGGCGACCACGTCACCGATGACGCCGGCACCGGCTTCGTCCACACAGCACCCAGCCACGGTCGCGAAGACTTTGATGCCTGGATGTCGGCGGTCCGCACACTCGAGGCCCGTGGCATCGAGACCAAGATCCCGTTCCCGGTCGACGACGGCGGCTTCTACACATCAGACGCCCCCGGCTTCGAGGGCGCCCGCGTCATCGACGACAACGGCAAGAAGGGCGATGCCAACGACCGCGTCATCAGGGAACTGATCGCCCGCGGCGCGCTCTTTGCCCGCGGCCGGCTGAAGCACCAGTATCCACATTCCTGGCGCTCGAAGAAGCCGGTCATCTTCCGCAACACGCCGCAATGGTTCGTCTATATGGACAAGACCCTTGCCGATGGCACGACGCTGCGTTCGCGCGCGCTCAGTGCAATCGACGACACCCGCTTCGTGCCCGCCGCCGGCCAGAACCGCCTGCGCGCCATGATCGAGGGCCGTCCGGACTGGGTGCTCTCGCGCCAGCGCGCCTGGGGCGTGCCGATCGCCGTCTTCGCCGACGATGAGGGCGAAGTCCTCGTCGATGAAGCCGTCAACGCCCGCATCCTCGAAGCCTTTGAACACGAGGGCGCCGACGCCTGGTTTGCTGAAGGCGCCAAGGAGCGTTTCCTCGGCAATGACCACGACCATTCCCGCTGGACCCAGGTCATGGATATCCTCGACGTCTGGTTCGACTCTGGCTCGACGCACACCTTCACGCTCGAAGACCGTCCGGACCTGAAGTGGCCGGCTGATCTTTATCTCGAGGGTTCCGACCAGCATCGCGGCTGGTTCCATTCGTCGCTGCTGGAATCGGCTGCCACCCGCGGCCGCGCGCCTTACGACGCCGTCCTCACCCATGGTTTCACCATGGACGAGAAGGGCGAGAAGATGTCGAAGTCGAAGGGCAACGTCACAGCGCCACAGGAAGTGATGAAGGATGCCGGCGCCGATATCCTGCGCCTCTGGGTGATGACCTCGGATTATGCCGACGACCTGCGCGTCGGCAAGACGATCATCCAGACCAATGTCGACGCCTATCGCAAGCTGCGAAACACCATCCGCTGGATGCTCGGCACGCTCGCCCATGACAAGGGCGAGGAGATCGCGCTTTCCGATCTGCCGGAATTGGAGCAGCTGATGCTGCATCGGTTGGCCGAACTCGACGAGCTGGTGCGCGAGAACTACGATGCCTTCGACTTCAAGAAGATCGCCCGCGCGCTGATCGATTTCGCCAATGTCGAGCTTTCGGCCTTCTATTTCGATGTCCGCAAGGATGCGCTCTATTGCGACGCGCCGTCGAGTCTCCGCCGGCGCGCCAGCCTGCACGTCATCCGCCAGATCTTCGATTGCATGGTGACATGGCTTGCCCCGATGCTGCCCTTCACCACCGAGGAAGCCTGGCTGTCGCGCAACCCGTCCGCCGTTTCCGTGCATCTGGAGCAGTTTGCCCCGGTCGCAACGGAATGGCGCAACGATGCCCTGGCCGAGAAGTGGAAGAAGATCCGCGCCGTGCGTTCGGTTGTAACCGGCGCCCTGGAAGTCGAGCGCAAGGACAAGCGCATCGGCTCCTCGCTGGAAGCGGCTCCGCTTGTCCATATCGCCGATCCGGAACTGATGAAGGCGCTGGAAGGCCAGGACTTCACCGAGGTCTGCATCACCTCGGCAATCGAGATCAAGGCCGGCGAAGGCCCGGCGGATGCTTTCCGCCTTGCCGAGGTGCCGCAGGTCAGCGTCGTGCCGAAGCTTGCCGAAGGTGAAAAATGCGCTCGGTCATGGCGCATCACCAGGGATGTCGGTTCCGATCCCGAATATCCCGATGTTTCGGCCCGCGACGCTGCTGCCCTTCGCGAACTTGCCGCGCTCAAGTGAAGAATATTGCCGGATGAATTGCGCTTTCGCGGTTCATCCGGTAAAAGCTGCCTGAAAATGGCCGGATTTTTGCGTCAGGGGGACGGTTGTCCGGTTGGGCGACGATTGCACCGGCAGGGCTGGAAGGGTTTTCATGTTAGCAACGCATTGGTTCCGTATGGGCGCCTGCCTGTCTGTTGTAGTGGCGGGATGCTCCCTGGTGTCCGGTTGTGCCAGCAGCCCGACCTACGGCACCGACAAGACCGCCATGGAACAGCTGACCGACGATCTCGGCCAGTCCGTGTCTTTGACCGGCCCGGACCCGAAGAACAAGGGCGTCAAGTACACGCCGCGCCCGACGCTGGTGCTGCCGGCACAGGCTCAGAAAGAGACCCTCGTTGCGCCGCAGCAGACGGTCGCCAACAAGGACAATCCGCAATGGCTTGAATCGCCGGAGGAGACGCGTGCTCGCCTCGTTTCGGAAGCCGACGCGAATTCGGACAATCCGAATTACCGCTCGCCGCTCGCCAGCTCTGCGATCGAAGGCGGCCGGCGCACGACGGAAGCCCAGACCAAGGCCTATCGTGAAGCCCGTGCCCTGCAGAAGGGCTCCTATGTCGATCAGCGCCGCTATATATCCGATCCGCCGCCCGGCTACCGCACTGTCGACGATCCGGCAAAGCTCGATGATGTCGGCGAGCCCGAGCTCAAGAAGCAGAAGAAGCGTAAGAAGGATGCAGCTGTCGCCAACACCGGCAAGCAGTGGTGGAACCTCCTGCAATAGCTTTTTCGGCGCGCCGGCAAGGATGACGGCGCCGCGCACCGGCGCTGGGATTACGGCGTCTCTCTCCTTTGCGAAAAGAACTTTCGCAACAGATCGGCCGATTGGACCTCGTTGAAGCCGGAATAGACTTCCGGCGCGTGGTGGCAGGTCGGCTGCCCATAGAATCGCACGCCATTGTCGACGGCGCCGCCCTTCGGGTCCTCGGCGCCGTAATAGAGCCTGCGGATACGCGCAAACGAGATGGCTGCTGCGCACATGGTGCAAGGCTCAAGCGTCACATAGAGATCGGCGCCGATAAGTCGTTCCTCTCCGAGCGCTTCGCAGGCGAGCCGGATCGCGGCGATTTCGGCATGCGCGGTGACGTCTTTGAGCTCGCGCGTGCGGTTTCCCGAGCGTGAAACGGCAATATTGTCGACAACGACGACGGCGCCGATCGGCACCTCGCCGCGTTCTCCGGCGGCACGCGCTTCTTCGAGCGCCATCTCCATGAAACGATTTGTCTTCACGATCGCAAGAATTTCCACTTAACCGCAGATGCGTGACCTGATAGACAGGCCCAAAAGGCAGGCAAACAACAAATGACACCCAAAGACAAGCCAAAACGCCCGGGCGCAAAGCCCCTTTCACGGGATATCAGGTCGAAAGCCGGCCCGAAGGCGGACGGCGAGAAGCCGGCAAAGCCTGCGGCCGCACGCGCGGTCGCCGCCGAAACCGATGGCGAGGCCAAGGCCGAACGCATTTCCAAGGTGATGGCGCGCGCCGGCGTCGCCTCCCGCCGTGACATCGAACGCATGATCATGGAAGGCCGTGTGACGCTGAACGGCAGGGTTCTCGAAACCCCCGTCGTCAACGTCACGCTCGCCGATCGCATCGAAGTCGACGGCGTGCCGATCCGCGGCATCGAGCGCACCAGGCTGTGGCTCTATCACAAGCCCGCCGGCCTGGTGACCACCAATGCCGATCCGGAAGGCCGGCCGACCGTCTTCGACAACCTGCCGGAAGAACTGCCGCGCGTCATGTCGATCGGCCGCCTCGACATCAACACCGAAGGCCTGCTGCTCTTGACCAATGACGGTGGTCTCGCCCGCGCGCTCGAGCTGCCGGCAACCGGTTGGTTGCGGCGCTACCGCGTCCGCGCCCATGGCGAGATCGATCAGGACGCGCTCGACAAACTGAAGGACGGCATCGCTGTCGACGGCGTGCTCTACGGCTCGATCGAGGCGACGCTCGACCGCACGCAAGGCTCGAACGTCTGGATCACCATGGGTCTTCGCGAGGGCAAGAACCGCGAAATCAAGAACGTGCTCGGCGCGCTCGGCCTCGACGTCAATCGCCTGATCCGCATTTCCTATGGCCCGTTCCAGCTCGGCGACCTGCCGGAAGGCCATGTCGTCGAAGTGCGCGGCCGCACACTCCGCGACCAGCTCGGCCCGCGCCTCATCGAGGAAGCTAAGGCGAATTTCGACGCGCCGATCTACAATGCGGCGGCGGTCGCTGCCGAGGAAGAGGCAGAGCCCGCAGCACCGGAAAAGCGCGAGCGTCCGCGCCGTGACGAGGACAAGCGCGAACGGGCGCTGAGCCGTCTCGACACCAAGCGCGATGATCGCCACGGTGGGGCGCGCAAAGAGGACGACCGCCGCGATGGCGGGCGCCGGGACGATGAAAGGCCAAAGCGCCCCCAGCCGCTCGGCCAGCGCCGCAGCGCCAATGTCTGGATGGCGCCGGGCGCCCGGCCGCTCGGCGAAAAGGCCGCGGCGAAAGCCGCCAAGAATGCGCAGACCGCACGCAAGCGCGGCGAGCAGTCGCCGGCAAAAGGCACTGGTTTCGATCGCATCGAAGATCGCCCGCGTACGCAGGTGAACCGCGTGCGCGAAGAGGATGGCGAGTGGATCCGCTCGAGCGAGCAGCCCCATCGCAAGGATGAGGGCGAGGGGTTTGGCCGCAAGCGCGGCTTTGGTGATCGCCCCGCCCGCGAAGACCGCGGTTCCGGCGACCGCCCGGCGCGCGGCGAACGGCCGTTCGGTGATCGTCCTTCGCGTGGAGATCGGCCCTTCGGCGACAAGCCGCGTGGTGATCGCAAGCCACGTACGGATGGCGACGAGCGTCCTCGGGCCGCGAGAAGCTCTGCCGGTGAGGGCCGTTCGGAGCGTCCGCGCGGCGACCGCCCCTCCGGTGATCGTCCTTCGCGTGGAGACCGGCCTTTCGGCGACAAGCCGCGTGGCGATCGCAAGCCGCGTGCGGATGGCGACGAGCGTCCTCGGGCCGCGAGAAGCTCTGCCGGTGAGGGCCGTTCGGAGCGTCCGCGCGGCGACCGCCCCTCCGGTGATCGTCCTTCGCGTGGAGACCGGCCTTTCGGCGACAAGCCGCGTGGCGATCGCAGGCCTCGCGAGGACGGTGATGAGCGTCCGCGGGCAGCCAGAAGCTTTGCCGGCGAAGGCCGCTCCGAGCGTCCGCGCGGCGTAAGATCGTTCGGCGACAAACCCTCGGGTGACAGGCCTTCCGGTGACAGGCCGCGCGGCAAGGGCTTTGCGGCCAAGCCCGGTGGGGCCAAGCCTGGTGGGGCCAAGAGTTTTTCCGGCAAGCCGAAAGGCGCCAAGCCGGGCGGTGCCAAACCGGGCGGTGATCGGCCGGGCGGCGACAGGCCTGCGAGCGGGCCGTCCAGAGGTGGTGCTAAAGGAAAAGGAATGACGCGCGGTGCGGATCGTCGGCGGTGAGTTTCGCGGACGGCCTCTCGCCGTGCCAAAATCCAACGAGATCCGGCCGACTGCCGACCGGACGCGCGAGAGCCTGTTCAATATATTGAGCCATGCCTATCCGGAATGTGTCGACGGCACCCGGATTCTCGACCTCTTTGCCGGAACCGGCGCCGTCGGCCTCGAAGCGGTTTCACGCGGCTGTCGCCATGCGCTCTTCGTCGAAAACAGCGTCGAGGGCAGGGCGCTGCTCTGGGAGAACATCGATGCGCTTGGCCTGCATGGCCGCACGCGCATCCTGCGCCGGGATGCGACCGATCTCGGCAGCGTCGGCAATCTCGAAGCCTTCGACGTGCTCTTCGCCGATCCGCCCTATGGCAAGGGTCTCGGTGAGAAGGCGATGGCGGCGGCGGCCGAAGGCGGCTGGCTGCGGCCTGGCGCAATCGCGGTGCTCGAAGAGCGCGCCGATGTTGTCGTTTCCGTCCATCCTTCCTATGTTTTCCTCGAAAGCCGCATCTTTGGCGATACGAGGGTGCATTTCTTCCGATATCAGCCGCAATAAGCGGGGGCGGGCGTGCAGCAGGCAGAGATCATCAGCCCGAAATTGCCCGCGATCAGCGATCTGCCAACGGTTGCGGTCGCTTTCGGCGGCGGCGGCGCGCGCGGGCTTTCTCATATCCACATCATCGAGACGCTGGATGAACTCGGCATCCGCCCGGTGGCGGTATCGGGCTCGTCGATGGGCGCGATCATGGGCGCCGGTATGGCTGCCGGCATGTCCGGCGCCGAAATCCGCGAACATGCGCTGACGACCGTCGGCAATAAGACGGCGGTCGTCGCCCGCATATGGGGCCTGAGGCCGGCGACGGTGCGCGATGCGGTGGCCAAAGGTATCCGCATCGGCCAGTTCAATCTGGAGCGGATCCTGAAAGCTTTCCTGCCGTCCGAACTGCCGGCCCGCTTCGAGGACCTGCTGGTGCCGATGAAGGTGATCACCACGGATTATTACGGGCAGTGCGAAGTCATCATCGAGCAGGGCGAGCTGTTTCCCGCACTCGCAGCCTCGTCCGCCATCCCCGCCGTCTTCATGCCGGTGCGCCTGCGCGACCGCGTGATGATCGACGGCGGCATCAGCAATCCGGTGCCCTATGAATGCCTGATGGATCTTGCCGACATCGTCATCGGCATCGATGTCGTCGGCGCGCCGGAAGGCGACGGCACCCATATTCCGAACCGCATGGAAAGCATTTTCGGCTCCGGCCAGCTGATGATGCAGACGGCGATCTCGCTGAAACTGAAGCTTCGCCCGCCGCATATCTTCCTGCGCCCGACCGTCGGCCGCACCGGCGTCATGGATTTCCTCAAGGCCCGCGAAGTCCTCGCCATGTCCGTCGGCGTCAAGGACGACCTGAAATTCGCCCTTGACCGGGAAATCGAGGCTCGGCTGAAGCGCTAGCTATTTCTTTGCTTCACTGGGCGTGACCCTCATGGCCGGCATGACCCGCGCCGTTTGAAGCCTCGTTCATCATCATCACCGTGCCCTCGAAGCTTGAGAACAGCGCAAGCGCGGAAGAATCGAGGCCGGCCTCAGCATCCTTCAGTTTCGCAGCCAGCCCGGCGGCGTCATCTGCGGAAAGCCCGATCGTCTCCAGCGTCCGGGCATCCTTCAGGCTGTCGCCGCTGCAGAGATAGATGCTCCAGCCGTGATGCGACTTCTTCATCAGGGCTCGTCCGCCGCGTCCGTCCTGCCGCCAGCCGACGATCGCCCAATCGGCTTGAACGACGACCGGCGCGATATCGAGCGGCTTGTCCGGCCGTTCGAACATCACCTTCAGCCTTGCCGAGATCGCCTGTTGCGGATCGTCATCGGCAGATGCCATGGAAGCAAGCAGCACGCCGGCAATAATAGCGATGATCTTCTTCATCTGATGGCCTCCCTCAAGCGAGAACGCGTTTCAGCAACGGTACGAACCGCACGACGATCTGGTCGAAGGCGATCATGGCGACAATCGCCAGCCCGCTCATCGGGAAGCTAACCGCGAAGATCCCGACAATCACCCACAGGCCGTAATAGATCGAAGGCTTTGGCGGCATGGGTGGCACGCCGAGGCGGCCAGCCGGGCGCCGTTTCCACCACATGAGGACGGCGGTCACGCAGCTGAGCACAATTGCGAGGCATGTTGCGAGCATCAGCAACTGGTTGAAACGCCCCCATTCCTGTCCTTGGTGGACATTGATGCCCCACTCGATTGCTTTGCCGAGGAACGGATATTGATCGAAGCCGATATCGATCAGGGGTTTGCCGGAATACTGATCGATATGGAGGGTGCGTTCGTCGGTAAGGTTGTCCGGAAAGAGCGAGGCGGTATAGACGCCCGTCTCGTCGGAGGGGATCGCCACGTCGAAGCCCGGCGCCATGCCCAACCGTTTGGCGATCTCCACGGCTTTGTCGAGGCCGATTGGCCTGGCTGATTGCGCTGCGGCGATATCGGAAAGCGGAACGGGCGCCTTCTCGACGATCCAGCCACTGTTCGGAAGGATATCCTCGGTGACTTTTCGCGACTTCGGCACGTCGTCCCAGAGCTGCACCGGATAGCCGAGCCCGTGTTCGGTCAGCCAGGTATTGGCGTTCGCCCCCCAATAACCCGACCACGGCATGCCTGATATCGCGAGGAAGAAGATCAGGACACCGGCGAAGGCGCCGGTCACCGCATGCAGGTCGCGCCAGAAAACGCGGCGACCGGGCGTTCCCCGCACGCTGATGACGCCGCCCGTCTGTCGTCGCGGCCACCAGAGATAGATGCCGGTGACCACGAGCACCATGGCAAAGCCGCCGGCAATTTCGATCAGCCGGTTCGTCAGGGTACCGAAATAGGCGAGGCTGTGGATGCGCTTGACGACATAATTGAACTCGTCGGTCGATCCGACCACATCGAGCACCTTGCCGTCATAGGGGTTGACGAAGACCAGCATCGAGCCGGCATCGCTGGAGAGGGTGACGATGGCTGATCGCTCGGGCAGGACCGGGTCTTTGTAGGATATCGCCGTTGAGCCCGGCACGGCGGAGGCGGCGATCTCTGCGATCCGCTCCGCCGACAGCGCTTCGCCAGCCGGCCGGACGCTGTAACGGTAGCCGAAGAAGGTGCTGTTGATCTCGTCCTTGAAGAGATAGAGCGATCCGGTAACGGCCAGATTGAGGAGGAAGGGTATGACGAGAAGCCCGGCAAAGAAATGCCAGCGCCAGATGGCACGGTAGAGCGAAACGCCGTTAGCGGCATTCGCCGCCGGTTCGGCAGCAGTAATGGTCGACATGAGAATGGATCCGTATCCACGACCGACGGCACGCATGCAGGTCGGCCGGCGTTGAAAGGCGCATCACGGCGCCTGCCGCAACGCGAAGTTCAGGTGAGGATCGGATCGGAAGGCGGAGCCCGAGGACCGGTGTTGGGCGGGAAAAGCTGGCGATGGAAGGCCTCGGTCCGGATCGGCAGTTCAACCGTAGCCGCAAAGGGTATGGCAGCACCGGCAATGTCCGTCGGCGCTGGCAGAAGGATGGAGGCGCTGATCCGGCAGGCTTCGCAGCTATGCGAATGCGCCTTGTCGTGCTGGTCCTGACCGGATTTATCCGTTGTGGTGACGCAAAGCGTCGGCAGCGTCCCGTCCGGAAGTACATATTGGCCGAGTTCAGCCGGATCAAATTCGCCAGCCGCTGCGGCGGGGATCTGATGAGCGAAGCCGACGAACACCAATGCGACCGCGCACAGGATGCGCAGCGCCCATTGTTCGATCTGTGTCGTCCGTCTGATCAAGATTCCCTCTTGGATCGCTCCGATCGGAGGTTTGATAAACGCCGCTCCCCTCATATTCAATGCGTCAATTTCGCAAGCCGCTCAGGGGTGATCAGGCGTCCGCCGTTGCATCCACGGTTCCGGCCAGCGGATCGTCCTCGAAGGGATCGGCGGCGCGCTTCGGCTTGACCAGCGGTTCGGGGCGGACGGGATGGGAAAACAGCATGTCGCGCCCGGCCTGCAGCCCTTCGGACACCTGCAGCACCAGGCGCGCCTCGTCGCGCTTGCGGATGTCCTCGCCGATTTCGTAGGCGTCGACCTCGGAAACGCCAAGCGCCTCCAGCGTTCGCCGTCCGAAGAGCAGGCCCGATTCCAGCGTTTCACGCAGCTCGTAGTCGACGCCCTTGTTGCGCAGTTCGATCGAATGGATGCGGTCGTAGGAGCGCACATAGAGCCGGGTGTGCGGATAGTCGGCCTGCACCAGCTCCACCACCTTGTCGGTGATTTCCTTCTTCTGCGTACAGACGAGCACGATCTTCGCCCGGTCGATGCCGGCCGAGCGCAGCACGTCCTTGCGGGCGCCGTCGCCGAAATAGATGCGGAAGCCGAAGGAGGAGGCCTGGCGGATGCGGTCGGCCGAAAAATCGATGACGGTGACGCTGCGCCCGCCGGCAAGCAGGATCTGGGCGGCGATCTGGCCGAAACGCGAAAAGCCGACCATCAGCACATCGGCGCCGGCCCCCTCGAAATCCTCGTCCAGCTCCTCCTGCTCATCGCCGTTGAGCAGCCGCTTCGAAAGGGCCGACCCGATCGGCGTCAGCGCCATGGACAGCGTGACGATCGCGACCAGCAGCGAGGCCGTGCTCGTCGACATCAGCCCGGCCGCAGCCGCCGTGGTGAACAGCACGAAGCCGAATTCGCCGCCCTGCGGCAGCAGGAAGGCGATACGGATCGCATCGTCGTGCGGGGAACCGGAGATCCGGCAGATCCCGTAGATGACGATCGCCTTGACGGCCATGACGATCGGCACGGCGACGATGACGAAGAGCGCATTGTTGGCGAGAACGTCGAGTTCCAGCGACAGGCCGACGGCGATGAAGAAGATAGCGAGCAGCACGCCGCGGAACGGCTCGATATCCGCCTCCAGCTCGTGCCGGTAGGAGGATTCGGCAAGCATCACGCCGGAAAGGAAGGCGCCCATCGCCATCGAAAGCCCGGCAAGCTGCATCAGGCTCGCCGATCCCATGACGACGAACAGGGCCGCCGCGATCATTGCCTCGCGCGCGCCGGTCCGGGCGATGATCTGGAAAAGCGGCGTCAGCAGGTAGCGCCCCATGACGATCATCGCCGCAACCGCGCCGACGGCGATGGCGAAATCCAACAGCGGCGCGTTGCTGCCCTTGTCGCCGCCGTCGAGGATGGTGATCAGCGCCAGCAGCGGCACGATCGCCAGGTCCTGGAACAGCAGCATCGAAAAGGAGCGCTGCCCGTATCGCGTATTGACGTCGCCGTCGCCCTCGAGGATCTGCATGGCGAAGGCGGTCGAGGACAGCGCCAGGCCAAATCCGGCAACGATGCTGCCGCGCCAGTCGAGAACCTCAGAAAACCAGGCAAGCGCGGTCAGCGCCAGCCCCGTCAGCACCACCTGCGCCGAGCCGAGGCCGAAGATGTCGCGCCGCATCTGCCAGAGGCGGGTGGGTTTCAGCTCCAGCCCGATGATGAACAGCAGGAAGACGACGCCGAGTTCGGCGACGGCGAGGATCTGTTCGCCATCGGTGATGCCGTGGAAGACCGGGCCGATAACGATGCCGGCGGCGAGATAGCCGAGCACCGTGCCGAGCCCGAGTTTCTTGAAGATCGGAGCGGCGACCACCGCCCCGCCAAGCAGCAGGATCGTTTCGGAAAAAAAGGCATTGGACGCTGACATGCTGACAATTTCTTTCGACGGCGGGGAGCAAGCAGGCAACCCCGATAAAGAATCGGCGGCGGCGGCCTTGATGCTTGGGAGAGTGCACAATAAATGGAAGCCGAAGGAAAGGCCAAATCATGTCCTCTGAAATTGATTCCTCGACACTTCTTTCCCGCGCAAGTCAATTGATCGATCTGGCAAGGAAGGCAGGGGCCGATGCCGCCGACGCCGTCGTCGTCCGGTCGCGCTCGCAATCGGTGAGCGTCCGCCTCGGCAAGGTCGAGGGCACGGAATCCTCCGAAAGCGACGATTTTTCCCTGCGTGTCTTCATCGGCAAGCGTGTCGCCAGCGTTTCGGCCAATCCGGGCTTCGATCTTCAGGCGCTGGCCGAACGCGCCGTCGCCATGGCCAAGGTTTCTCCGGAAGACCCCTTCGCCTGCCTGGCAGATGAGGCGAGCCTTTCGAGATCCTATCCCGACCTGCAATTGCTCGATACCACCGAGGTGTCCTCCGAGATGCTGCGCGAGGCGGGTCTTGCTGCTGAAGCAGCCGCCCTTGCGGTCAAGGGGGTTACCAATTCCTCCGGCGCCGGCGCGTCGGCCGGCATGGGCGGCCTCGTTCTTGCCACCTCGCACGGGTTCGAAGGCAGTTACATGGCCTCGCGTTTCGGCCATTCCGTCAGCGTCATCGCAGGCGAAGGCACCGGCATGGAGCGCGACTATGATTATGACAGCCGCCTCTATTACGCCGAACTCGACGATCCCGCTGAAATCGGCCGTCGCGCCGGCGAACGGGTGATCAGGCGCGTCAATCCGCGCCAGGTGCCGACCGGCAAGGACGTCACGGTGATCTTCGACCCGCGTGTCGCCCGCGGCTTCGTCGGCCATATCGCCGGTGCGATCAATGGTGCTTCCGTCGCCCGCAAGTCCAGCTTCCTGCGCGACAAAATGGGTCAGCAGGTACTGAAGTCCGGCCTGTCGATCACCGACGATCCGCTGATCGTGCGCGGCCCTTCCTCGCGGCCCTTCGATGGCGAGGGCGTGTCCGGCGAGCGGCTGGTGATGATCGAGGATGGTATCTTGAAGCACTGGTTCCTCTCGACCTCGACCGCGCGCGAGTTGGGTCTGGAGACCAACGGCCGCGGTGTGCGTGGCGGCACCGCCGTCTCGCCTTCCTCCACCAACCTTGCCCTGGAACCCGGCGACATCTCGCCGGAGGATCTGATCCGCAGCGTCGGCAACGGTTTTTATGTCACCGAATTGATCGGCCACGGCGTCAACATGATCACCGGCGAATACAGCCGCGGCGCCACCGGCTTCTGGATCGAGAATGGTGAACTCACCTTCCCGGTCTCCGAGGTGACGATCGCCTCGAACCTCAAGGAGATGTTCATGCGCCTGACGCTGGCAAACGACATCGATCGCAAGTTCGGCGTCGCGGCCCCCACCTTCGCCATCGAAGGCATGACGCTCGCAGGGCAGTAAGAAACGGATTGACGGATGAGCGATAAGGAAAAGGCCCGCTGGCAGAGCGATCTCGCGCTGATCGCCGATGCTGCGAAAGAGGCGGGCGCCGTCGCTTTCGGCTTCTTCAACCAGTCGCCCGAGGTCTGGTGGAAGAACGAGGACCGTTCTCCCGTCAGCGCCGCCGATTTCGCCGCAAACAAGACGCTCGAAACCATCCTGCGCAAGGCCCGGCCGGATTATGGCTGGCTGTCGGAGGAAACCGACGACGATGCCGACCGTCTCTCACGCGAGACGCTGTTCATCATCGATCCGATCGACGGCACCCGCGCTTTTCTCGGCGGGCAGAAGGTCTGGTGCGTCAGCGTCGCGGTCGTTCATCGCGGCCGGCCGGTCGCCGGCGTGCTCTATGCCCCGGCGCTCGAAGAGCTTTATGAGGCGGTCGAGGGCGGCGTGGCGCTGAAGAACGGCGTTCCCTTCACCGTCTCGGCGGCCGGACCGGAAGAAACGAGCCGCCTTGCGATCGGCGAAGACCTGCTGAAGACCTTTCCGCCGGAATTCCAAGACCGAGTAACGCGCGAGAAATACATTCCCTCGCTCGCCTATCGCATCGCCATGGTGGCGGACGGTCGTCTCGAGGGCACCTTCGTCAAGGGTAATTCACATGATTGGGACCTTGCCGCCGCCGATCTGATCCTTGTCTGTGCCGGCGGCGGCCTCGTCGACATCGAAGGCCGGCCGATCGTCTACAATCGCGCCGAAGTCACCCACAAGGTCCTCTGCGCGGCCCCAACACCCCGGATCAGTGAATTCCTCGCGGCCTTTGCGGGGCGACGAGACAGTTGACGTTTCCGTCAAAATCCCGCAGATGGGTGGCGGAGGAGAATAGGCAGAAAGAGAACAAAAAATGACTGAATCCGGTGACAAGAAGCAACTTTTGCATCTCGTTTTTGGCGGCGAACTGGAAAGCCTTGATGACGTCCAGTTCCGTGATCTGCAGGGTCTCGATATCGTCGGCATTTTCCCGGATTATGCCACGGCGCTGACGGCCTGGAAGGCGAAGGCGCAGCAGACGGTCGACAATGCGCATATGCGCTACTTCATCGTCCACATGCATCGTTTGCTCGATCCGCAGGAAAAGGCCAGGGGCAACTGATCTTAGCAAGTGCCGCCGGCCGGCCGCTCGTCGAGCGGGGCATTGGTGCATCGGGCGCCCGTCGATCCGGATTGTTGGACGCATTCTGAACAAATTAATCGGCCATTGCGGCCGCAACGATAATTAGGGAATGGGTTTGATGTCGATCGGTTTTGATCGGAGGCTGGCGCAATGAGCTCCCGGATGGCGCGCTTCGGTCTGAACGCATACCGTCTGGCGGGGACCGTGGCCTCTCCTGTGGTCGGCCTCTATATCACCTACCGCACGGCCAAGGGCAAGGAAGACCGGGCCCGCCGCCTGGAACGCTTCGGTTATCCGAGCGCCAACCGGCCGCAAGGCCCGCTCGTCTGGTTCCATGCCGCAAGCGTCGGTGAAACCAATGCCGTCATCCCGCTGATCCGTGAAATCCGCCGCCGCGACATTCATGTCATCCTGACCACCGGCACCATCACGTCTGCCAAGCTCGCCGCCGAGCGTCTCGGCCAGGAAGCGATCCATCAATATGTGCCGCTCGACCTGAAGCCCTCCGTCAGCCGCTTCCTCGATTATTGGCAGCCCGATTGCGCCATCATCGCCGAATCCGAGATTTGGCCGGCAACGGTGCTGGAGCTCGGCCGCCGCCGCATTCCGCAGATCCTGATCAATGCCCGCATGTCGGACCGCTCCTTTGCCCGCTGGCGCCGTCGCCCGGCGATCGCCGAAGCCTTATTCGAGAATCTTGCCCTCGTCATTGCCCAGTCGGATGTCGATGCCGAACGTTTCCGCGATCTCGGCGCCGTGCCCGTCATCACCTCGGGCAATCTGAAGGTCGATACCGACGCGCCGCCTTATGACAGCGCTGTCTTCGCCCGCTATAAGAAGCAGATCGGCGAGCGCAAGACCTGGGCGGCGATCTCGACCTTCGACGGCGAGGAGAATGCCGCCGCCATCGTTCACCGGGCGCTCAGGGAGCGCGACCATCAATTGACCATCATCGTGCCGCGCCATCCCGAGCGCAGCGACGAGATCGAAGCTGCCCTGGTCAAGCAGGGGCTGAAGGTCGCCCGCCGCACCCGCGACGATGTCTTGTCTGCCGATGTCGATATCTTCCTCGGCGATACGATCGGCGAAATGGGCCTCTATCTGCGCCTGACGGAAATCGCTTTCGTCGGCCGCTCGCTCTTTGCCGAAGGCGGCCAGAACCCGCTGGAGCCCGCCATGCTCGGCTGCGCCATTCTCTCCGGCGGCCATGTGCAGAATTTCCGCGATGCCTATCAGAAGCTTGCCCGTAGCGGCAGCGCCCGTATGGTGCGCGACACTGAAATGCTGGCCAAGGGCGTGCATTACCTGCTGATCAATGACGACGCCCGCCGCAATATGATCGAGGCCGGCATCACCGCCGTGCACGAGATGCGCGGCGCGCTGACGGCGACAGTGAAGGGGCTGGAACCCTATATCAATCCGCTGACGGTGAAGGCGCGGCTGCTGCCCAAGGCCGTGGCCCAGGTCTGAGGAACTGAGATGTCGGCAGCGTCCCCTATCAAAGGCATCCTCTTCGACAAGGACGGCACGCTGCTCGACTATGACGAGAGCTGGCTGCCGGTCAATCGCGAGCTTGCCCGCATCGCAGCCCAGGGGGATCAGCTTCTTGCCGACCGGCTGCTTTCGGCCTGCGGCATGGATCCGGTGACCGGCCACATCGTTCCCGACAGCCTGCTTGCCGCCGGCAATACCCGCCAGATCGCCGAGGGTCTGGTTGCCGCGGGTTCGATGGTCGATGTCGGCGAACTGACGGTCCGCCTCGACGAGCTGTTTTCCAGCGCCGCCGAATTTTCCGTGCCGGTGACCGACCTCGCCGGCTTCTTCGCCCGGCTGCATCGGCGCGGCTTCAAGCTCGGCGTTGCCTCCAGCGACAATGAACGGTCGATCCGCCAGACGGCGGAACGCTTCGGTTTTGCCCACTATGTCGATTACATCGCCGGCTACGACAGCGGTTTCGGCGTCAAGCCGGAGCCCGGCATGGTGCTCGGCTTCTGCGCCGCGACCGGTCTTTTGCCTGAAGAGGTCGCCATGGTCGGCGACAACAATCACGATCTGCACATGGGTCTGAATGCTGGCACCGGCCTGAGGATCGCGGTGCTGACCGGCACCGGTTCGCGGGAGACGCTTGCCGCCGCGGCCGATCATGTGCTCGACGATATCACCGCCATCGAGACCCTGCTGCCCGACCTGCAGCCGGCCTGACCGGTAAGGGCTTGCATTTTTTCAGGTTTTGGCTTCTCAATCCGGGCCGGTCGAAAAGCAGGGGGCTGGTTGTGGCTAAAGCAATTCCAGCAAAAGTACACAGCGGTTTTGGGAAAAGCGCGCAGCGACTTTCCCAAGGGATTGCGTGAGAACAAGCCGGACAGGGGAGCGGGACGGCAAGATGATATCTGAAGCGCCACCGTTCTGGTGGAGGAAAGCCGATTGGCGGGCCTGGCTGCTGCTGCCGCTTTCTTTTCTCTATGGCCGTATCGCCGGCCACCGCATGGCCCATGCGCGCCGCGCTTCCGTTCCCATTCCGGTCATCTGCGTCGGCAATTTCACCGTCGGCGGCGCCGGCAAGACGCCGACGGCGCTGACGATTGCCCGCGCCGCGAAGGCGAAAGGGCTGAAGCCCGGCTTTCTCAGCAGGGGATACGGCGGCTCGCTCGATGTGACGACCGTGGTCGACCCGGATCATCATCGGGCGGGCGCCGTTGGCGACGAGCCGTTGCTGCTTGCCCAGGAAGCGCTGACGGTGATTTCCCGCCGGCGCGTCGAAGGGGCTGCGCGGCTGGTGGCGGAGGGCGCCGATCTCATCATCATGGATGACGGTTTCCAGAGTGCCCGGCTGGCGATCGACTATGCCCTGCTCGTCATCGACGCGACGCGCGGCCTCGGCAACGGCCATATCGTTCCGGGTGGCCCGGTCCGCGCGCCGATCCGCCAGCAGTTGCGTTCTGCGACGGCGTTGCTCAAGGTCGGCGGCGGCAATGCCGCCGACAGGATCGTCCGGATGGCGGCGCGCGCCGCAAAACCCTATTTCACCGCATCGCTGAAAGTCCGCGGCGACAATACGCTGGCCGGCACGAAGGTGCTCGCCTTTGCCGGCATTGCCGATCCCGCCAAATTCTTCCGCACCGTTGAATCACGCGGCGCCGAGATCGTGGTCGCCAAATCATTCGGCGACCACGAGCACCTGACCGAGGAGGAGATCGACGACATCCTGACGACTGCCGAGCGTCAAGGTCTCCTGATCGTCACTACCTCCAAGGATTTCGTCCGCCTCTCCGGCCATCAGGGCAAGGCGGCGCGGCTCGTCGAAAAGAGCCGGGTGATCGAGGTCGACATGGTTTTCGAGGATCACCTCGCGCCGAACCTGATCATCGACCGGGCGATCGTTGCTTGCCGCGAACGGCGCCTGCGCGAGATCAAAACTGCGGCCAAAGCAGTTCCAGGAAAAGCTGAAAGGCTCTAGCGCCGCTGGTTTGGCAGTACGCCGGCGCGTTTGTCGGCATCGATGGCCGAGATCACGTCGGCATAGGGCTCCTGCCGGGCGACGCTCCAATAGCGCAATTCGTCGAGCGGGATCTGTTTTCCCGTCATCGCGCAGACGACATAGGAGCCGGGCGAAAGAATCTGGAAATCGCCATCGAGATACCGGATCTTCGCCTCGCGGTTTCCGTGCCCTTCGAACAAATTCATGCGCTCCGTTCCCTGCCGTCTGTCATTAGAGCATGTCGCGCAAAACTGTGCCGCGGTTTTGCGATCACGACATGCGGACACCAAAGACCTAAAGCGTGGCAAGCGGATCTGAAAGATCGCGACACGCTTTAGTCTGCCATACTCCCGAAAGGACTGCTTTTCCAGCTTTTTTAGCTTCTGCCGAAAAGCCGTTCGATATCGCTGAGCTTCAATTCGATATAGGTCGGCCGGCCGTGATTGCACTGGCCGGAGCCGGGCGTCACTTCCATTTCCCGGAGCAGCGCGTTCATTTCCTCCGGCCGCAGCCGCCGTCCGGAACGCACCGACCCGTGGCAGGCCATGGTCGCCGCCACATATTCGAGCTTGGCCGATAGGCCTGACGCCGTGTCCCACTCGGCGATCTCGTCGGCAAGCTGGCGGATCAGCCCATGCGCATCGACCTCGCCGAGCATTGCCGGCGTCTCGCGCACGGCGATCGCCCCTGGGCCGAAACGCTCGATCGCCAGGCCGAGTTCGGAAAGCTCGGCCGCATGCTGCATCAACCGGTCGCAATCCTCTTCCGGAATATCGACGATCTCGGGGATGAGCAGCACCTGCGAGGCCAGCCGCTTCGAATGCAGCGCCTTGCGCATCGCTTCGAAGACCAGCCGCTCATGCGCGGCATGCTGGTCGACGATGACGAGTCCGTCCTCGGTCTGGGCGACGATGTAGTTTGCGTGGATCTGCGCCCGCGCCGCGCCGAGCGGATACCGCGCGGTCGGTTCGGCAGCTGCCGGCTGCGGCGAAGATTGCGGCTCGGCTCGCGCCGTCGGCATCGAAAGTCCGTCGAAGGACGCCTGTGGCCGCTCGCCGAAACCCGTTGTCGGCTGATAGGGCCGGGAGGGCGAGGTTTCGGCCGACCATTGCGCCTGCGGCCGCTGGCTATTCGGCTGGAAGCCGGGGCGGAAGGAACGCAGCATGTCGCTCGCCCCGGTCGTTGCCGCCCGGCTGCCGTCGCGCGCCAAGGCCTCGCGGATGGCGCCGACGATCAGGCCACGCACCAGGCCAGGATCGCGGAACCGGACGTCGGATTTTGCCGGATGCACGTTGACGTCGACGAGAGCAGGATCGAGCGTGATCGCCAGCACCGCCACCGGATAACGGCCGGAAGGGATCGTCTCGGCATAGGCGCCGCGGATCGCCGAGAGGATCAGCTTGTCCTGCACCGGCCGGCCGTTGACGAAGGCGTATTGATGGGCGGAGTTGCCGCGATTGAAGGTCGGCACGCCGGCAAAGCCGGTAAGCGAGATCTCTTCGCGCACGGCGTCGAGCGCAATGGCGTTGTCGCGGAAGTCCTTGCCGAGCACCTGCGCCATGCGGGCCAGATGATCGTCGCCGGTCGCCGGGAATTCCAGTGTCGTGCGGTCTGAGCCCGACAGCACGAAGCGCACGGCGGGAAAGGCGATCGCCATGCGCTTGACGATTTCGGTGATGGCGCCGGCCTCGGCTTTTTCCGTCTTCAGGAATTTGAGCCGGGCGGGTGTGGCGAAGAACAGGTCGCGCACTTCGACGATCGTCCCGGGATTGGCGGCGGCCGGGCGCAGATGCGCGATCTTGCCGCCGGCAACGGCGATCTCGTGGCCGCCGGCGCTGTCGCGTCTGCGGCTTGCGATGCTCAGCCTCGCGACCGAGCCGATCGAGGGCAGCGCCTCGCCGCGGAAGCCGAGCGTGCGGATATCCTCGAGCGTCTCCGATATCTTCGAGGTGCAGTGGCGCCTGACCGCCAGTTCCAGATCGGCCGCATCCATGCCCGAGCCGTTGTCGCTGACGCGCAACAGCGCCTTGCCGCCGCCAGCCGTGGCGATTTCGATGCGCGTCGCGCCCGCGTCGACCGCGTTTTCGATCAGTTCCTTGGCAGCGCTCGCCGGCCGTTCGATGACTTCGCCGGCGGCGATCTGGTTGATGAGCGTTTCGGAAAGCTGTCTGATGGCCATGGGCTATTTTCGGGGATTCGCGGGCCGGAGGGAAGGGGTTTCGACAGGCTTTCCCGAAACGTGATCCGGGGCTCCCCCAAATTTGGGAATAGGTAATGTTAAGCCGGTTTTAACATAAAAATGGCATTTCTAATCACATACCTCCGGAAGCTGCGAAATCGAACAGATGTGGGACGCAATAGAATGAGTGCCGGCTTCGAAAAGGCGGACACATCATCAGAAATGGATGGGTCTCCCGCCGAGGCCGATCTGCAGACGGCGCTTTTCGATGTGGTGTGCGACAGCCTTTCCGCAGCTTTCATCATCTACGACAAGAACGATCATCTGATCTTCGCAAGCCGCCAGACCCTCGAATTCTTTCCGCTTCCCGCCGACATGCTGAAGCCGGGCACGCGGCTTCGCGATTTCCTCGGCGCGATGTACGACACCGGCATTCGCCAGCAGTATGATGTCAGGCAGGGTGGCTCGCTGAGCCGCGAAGACTGGCTGTCGCAGAAAATCGCCTCGCATTGGCGCGAGCGCTTCGACGCCGTCGAGCGCCACGGTGCCGATAGCTGGGTCCGCTTCGTCAAGCGCAGGCTGCCGGGCGGTTACGGCGTCACCATCATCTCCGATATTTCCGAGAACAAGAAGCGCGAAGAGCAATGGCGCTCCGATCTGGAGCGGGTGCAACTCACCGAGGATATTCTCGACAATCTGCCGTTCCCGCTCTTCGTCAAGGACCGCAACCTCACCTATGTCGCGGTCAATCTCGCCTTCTGCGAGAAATATCAGACGAGCGCCGACGAGGTCCTCGGGCGCAAGAGCGGCGATCTTTTTTCAGAAGAGATCGCCAAGCGCTTCGAAGAAAGCGACCGCCATGTGCTGGAGACCGGCGAGATGTCCGTCTCCCGCCAGCGGCAGATCTCCCGCGACGGCATCGAGCGCGATATCGTCAGCCGCAAGCACCGCATCGGCAAGCCTGGCCGCTATTTCCTGGTGTCGACCATGCAGGATCTGCCGCGCGACGGCGCCGATCTCGACGAGTTCGGCCAAGCGTCCGCGATCACCGCCTCCAGCAATCAAAGCTATCGCCGCGCCTATGTGCCTGTACCAAGCGGCATCGCACGGCGCGAACCGGCGGCGATGGAAGCGATCGTCCCGGAGAATTTCTCCGGTCGCAAGGTCCTCGTCGTTACGGCCGACCTCGCCGCCGAGACCGCCGCGCTGCGGACGCTGACGAAATACGGCTTCGAATCCTGCTCGGTCCGCGGCGAGGATGAAGAGGAGCGGTTCCTGGAAATCGCCACCTCCTCCGGCATCTCGCTCGATCTTCTGATCATCGACAACCAGATGGGCATGCGCTGCCTCGAGCTTGCCGAGCAATACGGCATCCCGGCGCTCGTCATGGACGGTTTCCAGATCGCCAACGAGCTCACCTTCCAGATCGCCCGGCATTTCAATCGCAACAGCCGCAGCGCCGCCGGTTCGGATGCTGATTGGGAAATCACCATTTCCGACGATCCGGTCGGCCTGCAGGTTCTCGTCGCCGAAGACAATGATATCAATCAGATCGTCTTTTCGCAGATCCTCGAAGGCCTCGGCTATCGCCACATGCTTGCGGCAACCGGCGACGAGGCCGTGCGCCTCTGGGCCGAGCACCGGCCGCAGATCGTGCTGATGGATATTTCCCTGCCGGGTTTCAACGGCTTCGAGGCCGCGCGCCTCATCCGGCAGATGGAGGAAACCGGCGGTGGCACCCGCACCCCGATCATCGGTGTGCTCACCCAGGCCTTCGAGCGTGACCGCGCCGAATGCGTCAAGTCAGGCATGGACGACGTCATCATGAAACCCGTCAGCCCTGACATGCTGGAGACTGTATTTCAGAAATACCTAATGAATGAGGCCATGCGGGCTCAAAACTGAAACCTGCCGCGCAAAAGTGTGCAGGCGCCAAAATACCCGTCAACTCCCTAGATTTTGGGGAGGTTCAGGCGGCTGTGCCGCTGATTTACTATCGAATTGTTAAGACCTGCCGGTCATTCTTCTGCATGGCTCCGGAGGAAAGCTCGGGTTTGGATGATGAAATCGGCGGACATAGCTTTCTTGACCGTCGGTCAGAATGAGCTTCAGGCGATGGCCTATACCGATCCGCTGACCGGATTGGGCAACCGCAATCGCATGCGGGACAAGGTCTTGCAGATCTCTTCCGAGCGCGCCAGCGATCCGGCCCCCTTCACCATCGGCATCGTCAACCTCGACAGTTTCAAGCCGATCAACGATCTGTTCGGCTCGACAGCCGGCGATGAAATCCTCTGCCAGGTCGCCCATCGTCTCAGGGCCTGCATTCCTGATGGCGCGCTGGTCACCCGCCACGATGGCGATGAATTCGCCTTCGTGCTGCCGTTGATCTTCGAGCGGGCGAGTGCCGAGAAGTTCGGCCAGATGATCCGCGAGGTGCTGTCGGCGCCTTATGACCTCGGTGACCGCAACGTTCGTCTCTCCGCCTCCCTCGGCTTTTCCATTTATCCCTTCGCCGGAGAGGATTGCGAGGAACTGCTGAAGAGCGCCGAAACCGCCCTCTACCGTTCCAAGCGCCGCGGCCGCGGCCAGATCACCGTCTATTCACGCGAGATCGCCCAGGAGATGAAGCGCGCGACGCAGCTGGAGCAGGCGCTCAGAAACGCCATCATCTCCGACGCGATCGACGTGCATTTCCAGCCGATCGTCTCGCTGTCCAACAATCAGGTCGTCGGCTTCGAGGCGCTCGCCCGCTGGAACGATCCCGATCTCGGCTTCGTGTCGCCCGGCGTCTTCGTGCCGCTCGCCGAGGAGCGTGGCTTCATCGACGCACTGTCGGAGGCGCTGCTGCGCAAAGCCGCGGAAGCCGCGCTATCCTGGCCGCGCGAACTCTTCCTGTCGTTCAATCTTTCCTCGGCTCAATTGATGGATCCGGGCACGAGCAGCAGCGTCCTGTCGATCCTCGGCCGCGTCGGCTTCGATCCGCATCGCCTGGAGCTGGAGATTACCGAGACGGCGGTGATGAGTTCGGCCGATACCGCTCACCGCATCATCGCCGATCTGCGCGCCGCCGGTGTGCGCATCTCGCTCGACGATTTCGGCACCGGCCAATCGAGCCTTGGGCGCCTGCGCGACTTCATCTTCGACAAGATCAAGATCGACCGCGCCTTCGTCTCGCGCATCAATTCCGATCGCGCCTCCGAACACATCATCAAGGCGATCCTCACCATGTGCGAGGGCTTGGAGCTGGAAGTCGTCGCAGAAGGCATCGAAGATTATGCCGAGGCGGTGAAGTTGCGCACGCTCGGCTGCGGCATGGGCCAGGGCTATCACTTCGGCCGTCCGGCCGACGGTATCGCCACGCTGCGCTTCCTGCATGAAAACTATTACGATCCGACCATGGCGGAGCGGGCCAGCGCATAAAACGATGGCGCCTCATAAAACGATGGCGCCCCCGGGGAGCGCCATCGCCTACGCTATACTACCGCGCACGGATTACTTAGGCGTGGTCGAGCCGGTCGCCGTGGTATCGGTACCGGTCGCAGCCGGAGCCTTTTCGGCCGACTGCATTGCCAGCGTCTTGAACTCAGGTGCGGCCTTCAGCGATTCAGCCGTTTCGCTGGTCGTCAGCTTGACGCTGCCGTCCTGGGTGTTCTGCGCGACGGTGATCTTTTCCATCGGCACGGCGACGTTCTTTTCACCGATACCGAGGAAGCCGCCGACGCCAACGATTGCGGCAACCATGCCGCCATCCTTCTTAAGGATCAGGTCGTTGACGCTGCCTATGCTTTCATTGTTGCCGTTATAGACCGACTGGCCGATATAGGTGTTGGCGCTGATCTGGTCCGGAGACTGCTCCGTCAGGTAGCCGGCCTGAGCCGTGTCTGTCGTCGGTGCCGGGGCAGGAGCCTGTGCGGCATCGCCCGCGGGCTTGGTGACGTCAGGCGTCATCGGCTTCGGTGCTGCCGGATCGGCGGGAGCCGCCTGGGTCGGAGCGGCAGGGTCCGCAGGCTGCGGTGCCGTCTGCGAGAATGCCGCCGGTGCGAAAGCCGTGGCAAACAGTGCGCCAGCGGCAACGGTCGTCAAGAGTTTGCGTGTCATTTCGAACCTACCTTCGTTTTTTTCTAGTGATCGCTGACCCGGCGATACCTGTTTCTGAGGTCTCGTCACCGCGCCAGTTCGAAGGGAAAATGACTGGTGGAGTGATTGGTTCCGGTTGAAAACACAGAAAATTTCTCGATTTTCACGGAACATTTATCGAAGGGCAGCCGCTGAAACGAGAAAAGGCGCCCCGGTGGGGAGCGCCTCTGATCACCGATGACAAGCAAAAATCAGATTACATAGACGGGATCGAACACGCCTTTGACGTCGATGCCGAGTTCCAGCAGCGCGCCGGCACTGGGCTGCGCCGAACGGGCATCCTCATCCAGCCCTTCCCAGGCGGTCGTCACTGCGAGCCGGTCGGCATTGACGCCGATGAAGGCAGGGCAGGAGGGCTGGACGGCAGGAACCATATAGCGCGAGATGCGCAGACCGTCCGGACTATAGCGGTCGACGACGCCGGCGCCCCAGCGCGCATTCCACAGATAGCCGTCGGCATCGACCACCGAGCCGTCGATGCTGCCGGGGTCGTCCATGCTGTCGACGAGCACGATCGGCTCACCCGAGGGCAGGCCGGTCAACGGATCGACCATGACGCGCATCAGCCGGTTGATGCGGGAATCCGTATAATAGCCGACCGTGCCGTCAGGCGAGAAGCAGATCGAATTCGGGATGCTGATGCCGTTGAAGATCTTCGTCACCTTGCCGCTGGCGACATGATAGATGGCGCCGGCCTGGTTTTCAGCCCGCTTGCTCATCGTGCCGATCCACAGCGCACCCGAAGGATGCGTGCGGCCGTCGTTCGAACGGTTTTCCGGCCTGTCGTTTTCGAGAGCGGCGTAGAAGGTGAGGTTGCCGCTTGCCACATCGCGTACGAAAAGCCCTTCTTCCGTCGCGACCAGCTGCCGCCCGGCATCGATGCGGGCAAGCACGCTCGCCATCACAGGCAGCGGATGCACCTTTTTCGCAGCCGTCGAAAGATTGAGCTCGTGCAGTTCCTTGCCGAGGATGTTGAACCACCAGACGGTATTACTATCAGGATCATAGGTCGGGCCTTCACCGAGAACGGAATTGGTATTGCAAAGTGTTTTGCCCTCGAACTCATAAATATCGGTCATACGTTCACGCTCCCAATGGCTGCATCATAGGCGTAAATGGTCGCCTTGGCGCGCTCGGCAACCTCTGACGCGGTCATTCCTGGCTTGTAGATGCTGGTGCCGAGGCCGAAGGCGAAGATGCCGGCCTTGGTATAATCGCCGAAATTCTTGTCCGAGACACCGCCGACGGCAGCAATCATCAGCTCCGGCGGCAGGATTGCCCGGATAGCCGTGATGCCGGAAGGACCGAGCACGCTGGCCGGAAAGAATTTGAGACCGGTGGCGCCGGCGCGCGCTGCCGCCAGCGCCTCGGTCGGCGTAAAGACGCCCGGCATCGTCACCATGCCGTATTCGCGCGCCCGGATGATCACCTCGGGCTCGACATTCGGCGTGACCAGCAGCGTGCCGCCGGCCGCATGCAGGCTGTCGACCGCCTCGACGGTCAGCACCGTGCCGGCGCCGATCAGCACTTCGGCCGGCGCCATCTTCGCGGCGATCTCGATGGATTTGAACGGCTCCGGCGAGTTGAGCGGGATCTCGATCGCCGTCAGGCCATTGTCGATCAGAGCGCCGACGACGCTTTCGGTCTCGTCAGGCCGGATGCCGCGAAGGATGGCGATCAGCGGGCGCTTCATGTCGGGGAAGGGGATACGGTTCATCGTGTCAGCTTTCTCAATTCGGCCAGATGGCTTCGGCGGCGGCCGAAAGCCCGCGGCGCACGGCGGCGTCGGCGTCGATGGCGGTGAAGGCAAGGGAGAGTGTTCTGAAGGCCTGTTCGTAGAGTGCCTGCAGGCGCCCGGAGGCGACGAGGGTGATGGTGGTGCCGTTTGCCGCATCCTGCAGCGCGCCGGCGATTTCGAGGCCGATCAGCGTACCGGAAAGCCGGGCTTGCGCGGCAGCGGCAGAAATCCCGTGCAGCAGTTGGCCGGAACGGGCGGCAAAGAGCAGGTTGGAGGCAAGGGCCGGGCGTGCGAAAGCAGCCGAGACCGCGGCCTCGAAGGCTGCCGCATCGGCCGGCTGCTCTTCCGCGCCGGCAACGGCATGCGAAAGGATCGTGTGTTTGCTGATGACGTCGAAAAGCTCGCCGGTCATGAAGGTCGAAAAGCCGGTCACCTTGCTGTCCGTCACATGCACCCATTTCGAATGGGTGCCGGGCATGCAGACCGCCTGAGCCCCCGCGCTTGCTGGGCCGAGCGCGCCGAGAAGCTGGGTTTCCTCGCCGCGCATGACGTCGGGCCTCGCCATGTCCCGCTGGGCAAGGCCCGGCAGGATGCGGATGTCGCGGCTTTCGCCGGGCACGGAGACCGCCCCGGTCAGGATCGAGGCGAGCGGCGCCGGCACGTCGATATAACCGGCCTCGACCCAGCCCTGCCTGGCGCCGGCCATGCCGCAGACGATCACCGGCAGGTTTTCCGGCGCCTCGATGGCGGCGAGATGGCCGGCAAGCACAGCGGAAAAGCCGGTTTTTGCCGCGCTCGTCATGCCTTCGCCGCTGCGGCGTTCGGCAAGGACGGTGCCGTCCCGACCGATCAGCCAGAGCCGGAAGCTGCTGGTGCCCCAGTCCACCGCGACATAAGCGGGATTTGCCATTATAGAACGCCTCCATCGACAATCAGGGACTGGGCGGTCATCGCCGCCGCACAGTCGGATGCAAGAAACAGGCAGGGACCGACGATCGCATCGGGTTTGAGCGCGACCTTCAGGCACTGGTCCTCGACCGAGCGCGCAATGCTCTCTTCGGTGAGCCAGTGCTGCATCTGCCGCTCGGTGACGACCATGCCGGGCAGGATGCAGTTGACCCGGATGTTCTCCGGCCCGAGCCTGCCCGCCAGGCTCTTCGTCAGCCCGACGACCGCCGCCTTGGCTGCCGCATAGGCGGGAAAGCCGCCCATGTTCAGCTTGAAGGCGATAGACGACATATTGATGATCGCCCCGCCGCCGGCCGTCCGCATCGACGGCACCACTGCCTGCGAGGTGAAGAACACGTGCTTGAGGTTGACCGCCTGGTTGTTGTCCCAATAGGCCTCGGTCACCGCGTCGAATTCATGGCGGTCGTCCCAGGCGGCATTGTTGACCAGCACGCGGATCGGCCCCGAGCTCGAAATGACGCTATCGACCGTCCGCCGGATCGCCGCGATGTCGCGCAGGTCGGCATGGTAAAAGGAGACCGGATACGTGGTCTCCCGCGACAGCCTTTCGGCGAGCTCGCGGCCGGCCGCCTCGGCTATATCGATGAACGAGACCCTGGCGCCTTGGCGCGCGAAGCCTTCGACGATCGCAGCACCGATGCCCGATCCGCCGCCGGTCACCAGCACGGCTCGGTCTTTGAACTCGGGAAATTGTGCTGCTGGCATCATGGTCACCGTCGCCTCCCGACCGTATCGATGTTCCATTATTTGGAACATAATTTGACTATATGGAATTATCGAATTACAGTGCCCTTTCTGTCAAGGGTGGATGAGGCAATGGATTCAAACGGCGTCGCAGCACAGGCACGCGAGACCGGTACGCTCGGCAAACTGATGGTTCTGCTCGATCTCGTCACCCATGCCGATACGCCGCTGCGTTTTACCGATATCCTGGCCCTTGCCGGCCAGCCGCGCGGCACACTGCATCGCCAGCTCACCCATCTGGTGGAGGAGGGATTGCTCGAGCTCGATGGCGACGGCCGTTATGCGCCGGGCCTGCGCCTGCTCGATTTCGCCGCGCGCAGCTGGGCGCGCAATGAATTCCGCCTGATTGCCGAACCGCACCTCAGGGATCTGCAGCAGGCGACCGGCGAGACGGTGCATCTCGGCGTGCTCAGGGGGCAGTCGATCATCTATCTCGATAAGGTCGAAGGCCGTCAGCCGGTGCGCATGTATTCGCAGATCGGCAATGCCTCGCCCTGCTATTGCACCGGCGTCGGCAAGGCCGCCCTGTCGCTGCTGCCGACCGAAAGCATCGTCGATCTGCTTGCCGGCCTGAGCTTCACCAGCTTTACCGCCTCGACCCATGTCTCTGCCGAAACGCTGCTTGCCGAAATCCGCGAGATCGCCGATCAGGGCTATGCCTTCGACCGCGAAGAGCATGAGGCCGGCATCCGGTGCGTTGCCGCACCCGTCTGGTCGGAGGATCGGACCTTTATGGGTGGCATTTCGATTACCGGTCCGGCCTATCGCTTGTCGATGGAACTTCTGCACCAATGGGCCGTTCCGGTTCAGCTGGCGGCTGGGAGGATCATGGAAGGCATGCGCGTCCGTCTCGGTCCGCGCCGCTGAGGGGAAATTGCAATCGGCCCGCTGCTGGACGCAATCGCAGAGCATGCTTATGATGAGCGCGATATTGAGATTTGCCGACGAATCACCACAACTAGAACCTTCCGCGAAATCTACAACCAGTCACCGGCCGAACGCTCAACGCTGAAGCCGATTCCAACCAGCGATCGTCGTTCCCCGATGCAATCGAAACCCCCATGGCGGGCAGGTTTCGCAAACGGTTTGCCGGCCGCTGTGCCGAAGATGAAGAAATGTGATGGCACCCTTGTCGCAAACATCCACGGAAGAAGACGATTATGTTCAGGAAATAGCGGGCCTGAAGACCCAATTCGATATTTTCCGTTTCATGAAACGGGTGACGGAAGCCTATCGCAGCCGTGCCTTCATGGTTCTCAACCTGCCGCCGATCACCTCCTTCGATCTTCAGGGCAGCACCGTCATCACCAGCTGGCCGGCCGAGCTTCTGGCCCTCTACGACCAGGAAGGCCTGATGGTGAACAGCCCGGTCCTCAGGCGGCTCAGAACATCCGCGCGGCCCTTCTTCTACGACATGTCCCGGCAGAACTGGTCGCGGGACGACGGCAAGTCCATTCTCGTCGCCTCCCTGTTCGAACGTTTCAAGATGATGCGCTGCGCCTATTTCCCGACGCATGAGCCCTCCGGCCTGCGCGGCGCCGTCTCTTTCGCCGGCGACCGCGAACCCTTCAGCCCTGCCGAGATGCGCGAACTCTGCTACATCTCCATCCATGTCTTCGATAGGCTTGCGGAGATCCGCAACCTCGATACGCGCATGACGGACACGCTGACCGACCGCGAGATCGATTGCCTCAACTGGACGGCGGCCGGCAAGACCAGCGCCGAAATCGCCGAAATCCTCACCTTGTCCGAGCACACGGTCAATCACTACCTGAACCGCGCCACCAAGAAGCTCGACACGGTCAACCGCACCCAGGCGGTCGCCAAGGCGCTGCGCATCGGCCTGATCAAATAAGTTGCAAAAAACAACCGACGGCTTTCGAAGCCGCCCAGCGCGTAGGCATATCGCTCTCTGCTGAGGGGCTGTCGCAAGCGCTTTTGCGGTCTTTTCCCTGATTTTCCATCTGGCACGCTTTCTGCATCTCTTCTGCGAGAGGTCCAGAGGGGACTTTGAGACCAGCGCCAGGAAATGGCGCGGCCGACACACCGCTGCCCGACGCCGATGCCGCTTTTCTCCCGGCTCTTCGGTGTCGGCGGCGGTTGTTGCGTTTTGGCACCGCTTCTTTCGTAGCTGTCTGCGATTTCCTCTTCCCCGTTCACTTTTCGCTGGCCTTTTGCTCGGCTTGCTCTAGTTCGCCCCGGATTGCGCCGGTTCTCGGGGAGACCGTTGCGGCCATCAGGGCGAAAGCCCGGCGGACTTGATGGCCGCAACGGATTGCCAAGTCTCCCCGGCGCTCTTTTGGCGCGCCGGATTTTCCTCCCGATGATTTTGTTTGGCGAAGGCTTCGGTCTCCACTATCTGTGATCTGCAAGAAGAAGCAGTGAGGGTGGAATGGCCGACGTCACCAAAGAACAGGTTCTCGAAACGCTGAAGACCGTGCGTGGTCCGGATCTCGAGCACGATATCGTCGAGCTCGGCATGGTCTCCGACGTCTTCATCTCCGACGGCAAGGTTTATTTCTCCATCACCGTCCCGGCCGATCGCGCCAAGGAGCTGGAGCCGATGCGGCTCGCCGCCGAGCGCGTCATCAAGGAAATGCCGGGCGTCAAGGGTGCCCTCGTCACACTGACCGCCGACAAGAAGGCGGCCGATGCCGCTCCGGCTGCCCGGCCGAACCCGCCTCACGGCCATGCCGGTCACGATCACCAACATGATCATGCGGGCCACGCCCACGCGCCTCAACAACCGCCGCGCGCCGGCAAGATCGGTGTGCCCGGCATCGGTGCCATCATTGCCGTCGCCTCGGGCAAGGGTGGGGTCGGCAAGTCGACCACCGCCGTCAATCTCGCACTCGGCCTGCTCGCCAACGGTCTTCGTGTCGGCATTCTCGATGCCGATATCTATGGTCCCTCGATGCCGCGGCTGCTGAAGATATCCGGCCGCCCGACGCAGATCGACGGCCGCATCATCAATCCGATGGAGAATTATGGCCTCAAGGTCATGTCGATGGGCTTCCTTGTCGACGAGGAGACGGCGATGATCTGGCGCGGGCCGATGGTCCAGTCGGCGCTGCTGCAGATGCTGCGCGAAGTCGCCTGGGGCGAGCTCGACGTCCTCGTCGTCGACATGCCGCCCGGCACCGGCGACGCCCAATTGACCATGGCCCAGCAGGTGCCGCTTGCCGGCGCCGTCATCGTCTCGACGCCGCAGGATCTCGCGCTGATCGATGCCCGCAAGGGCCTCAACATGTTCCGCAAGGTCGAGGTGCCGGTGCTCGGCATCGTCGAGAATATGAGCTATTTCATCGCCCCGGATACCGGCACCCGCTATGATATCTTCGGCCATGGCGGCGCCCGCAAGGAGGCCGAACGGATCGGCGTGCCCTTCCTCGGCGAAGTGCCGCTGACGATGAATATTCGCGAAACCTCCGATGCCGGCACGCCGCTCGTCGCCTCCGAGCCGAACGGCGTCGTCGCCGGCATCTATCGCGGCATCGCCACCAAGGTCTGGGAACAGATCGCCGGCCAGTCCCAGCGTCCGGCACCGACAATCGTCTTCGAATAATGCATGTCGCCCGGAAGTGTGTAGCGGTTCCGGGATAACGACATGCATGATACAACGAGCTGAAGCGCATCGCATGGATCACCTGCGATGCGTTGTGCTTTAGAGGGCGCCGAATCACCGCGGCGGATACCCCAAATTGTGGGGGAAACGTGGTGAAAAGCCGCGCTTCACGGAAGATGTCTTGATTATTTCACGGCTTTGCTTCATATGCCGCGGCGCCATGATGGCGTTTTGCTGCAGATGCTCAGTGACGGTTGTCTTCGTTTCGAAGAGGCCGCCCCGCCTGCAAGTTCGGAGTTGTCTTGTCGATCGAAGGATTGGGAACTGCGATGCGGTTGAGCACAACGCGCATGCCGGCCTTTAAGGTTGGATGCAGCGGGAGAGACGACCGGTGATCACCGCTTACTGTTCCAATTGCAGGTCAGTCGAGATCCGCGATCTGTCGCATGCCGCGTCCTTTCCCGAGGGTGTTGTCTGGATCGACATGATCGAGCCGACCCGCGATGAGGAGCTCTATGTCGAGAAGGTTCTCGGCATCGAGGTCCCGACCCGCGACGACCTCAAGGATATCGAGCCTTCCGCCCGTCTCTACGTCGAAAACGACGCCGTCTTCATGACCGCCTCGCTGCTCTGGAAGGCTGACACGGACGTACCGACGCTGACCGATGTCGCCTTCATCCTGGCCGGAAATCGCCTGGTCACCATTCGCTACGCCCATCCCAAATCCTTTGCGCTGTTCATCGCCGCGCTCCACCGGCTGCCGGAAAATTGGCGCAGCGGCGCTGCCCTTCTTGCCAAGCTCTTGGAGACGATCGTCGACCGCACCGCCGAGATCCTCGAGATCGCCGTCTCGCGCCTCGACATCCTGTCGACGCATGTCTTCGGCGACCGGGCAAGGAAGGTGCGCAAGCCCTCGAACTATCTCGAGGAGAAGCTGCGGGATATCGCCGGCCATCACCGGATGATCAGCAAGGTGCGCGACAGTCTCGGTTCGCTTTCCCGCCTGCTGACCTTCTTTCACACCGTGCCGGCGATCCAGCAGGATCGCGAGGCGAGGGAGCTCTGCCGCACCGTTTCGCGCGATATCCAGTCGCTGTCGGAGCATGCTTCCTTCGTCGCCGCCAACATCACCTTTCTCCTCGATGCTTCGCTCGGGCTGATCAACATCGAGCAGAACTCGATCATCAAGATTTTCTCGATTGCTTCGGTGGTGTTCTTGCCGCCGACATTGGTCGCCTCCATCTATGGTATGAACTTTCAGGTCATGCCGGAGCTGACCTGGGTCGCGGGTTATCCCTACTCGCTGGCCCTGATGGTGATATCCGCCGTCATCCCCTTCTTCTTTTTTCGCTGGAAAGGCTGGCTCTAAGGAGCCTGTTGCAACTTCATGTCTGAAGAGAGCCATCCGAACGAACGCCATATGACGCCGCGAAAGCTGTTCTATCTCGGGCTGGGTTCCGTCGGTGTCGTCTACGGCGATATCGGCACCAGCCCGCTCTATGCCTTTCGCGAGGCGCTGAAGCCGGTGGCCCATGACGGCGTCACCCGTTTTGAAGTCATCAGCCTGATCTCGCTGATGATCTGGGCGCTGACGATCATCGTCACCATCAAATATGTGCTCTTCCTGCTGCGCGCCGACAACGACGGCGAAGGCGGCACGCTGTCGCTGCTTGCCCTTTTGATGAAGACCGCCAACGGCCATACCGCCATCCTGATGCTGCTCGGCCTGATGGGCGCAGCACTCTTCCTCGGCGATGCGATGATCACGCCGGCACTGTCTGTGCTGTCGGCCGTCGAAGGTCTGAAGCTCGTCACACCCAGGCTCTCTGAATATATCGTGCCGATCTCGGTGGTGATCCTGGCGCTGCTCTTCGTCGTGCAATCGCGCGGCACTGGCGCCGTCGCGAAGTTCTTCGGGCCGATCACCGCCGTCTGGTTCCTCGTCATGGCTGCGGCCGGCATTTCCCATATCTCGGATGATTACGGCATCCTTGCCGCCTTCAATCCCTATTATGCCGTCGCCTTCCTGCTGCATGAGGGCTTCTACGGCATTGTCGTGCTTGGCGCCGTCTTCCTGACGGTGACGGGTGCGGAGGCGCTCTATGCCGATCTCGGTCATTTCGGCCGCCGCCCGATCCAGTGGGCCTGGTTCCTGCTGGTCTTCCCGGCGCTGACGCTGAACTATCTCGGGCAGGGGGCACTGGTTCTCGGCAATCCGATGACGATGTCCGATCCCTTCTATCTGATGTTTCCGAAATGGGCGCTGCTGCCGGTCGTCATCCTGGCGACCGCCGCGACGATCATCGCCAGCCAGGCGGTCATCACAGGCGCCTTCTCGATGGTGCGCCAGGGCATCAACCTCGGCTTCCTGCCGCGCATGGAAATCCTCTTCACCTCGGAAACCAACACCGGGCAGATCTTCGTGCCTTCGGTCAACGCCGTGCTGTTCATCGGCGTTATCTTCCTGGTCTTAAGTTTCAAGACGTCGGACGCGCTAGCGACCGCCTACGGCATCTCCGTCACCGGCGCCATGGTCGTCACCTCGATCATGGCCTTCGAATTTGTCCGCGCCCGCTGGAACTGGTCGCTTCCCGTCGCGGTGATCGCACTTGCGCCGTTGGTCGTGCTCGAATTGATCTTCCTCGGCGCCAACCTTTTGAAGATTCACGACGGCGGCTATATCCCGATCATGATCGCCACGGCTTTTACCGTCGTCATGTGGACCTGGCGTCGCGGCACGGCGATCCTGATGGAAAAGACCCGCCACACCGATATTCCGCTCGCCTCCTTCGTCAGCTCGATCGAGCGCAAGAGCGAACATTCGCCGGCCCAGGTTCCGGGCACCGCGATCTTCCTGACCAGCGATCCGGAATCGGCTCCCGCCGCCTTGCTGCATAATCTCAAGCACAACCATGTGCTTCACGACCGTAACGTCATCCTGACGATCCGCACGATCAACAAGCCGCGCGTCCCAAGCCACGACCGCTACAGGGTCGAGCAGATTTCCGAGCGTTTCTCCCGCGTCGAACTGCTGTTCGGCTTCATGGAATCGCAGAACGTCTCGCAGGCCTTGGCGACACTGCGCAAGACGGGACTGAAGTTCGACATCATGTCGACCTCCTTCTATCTCGGCCGCCGCAAACTGGTGCCGGACGCCAAGTCGGGCATGCCTTACTGGCAGGACCGGCTTTACATCGCGCTCGCCAACGCCGCCGCCAACCCCTCGGATTACTTCCGCCTGCCAGCCAACCGCGTGGTAGAACTGGGCTCGCACGTTATTATTTGATGGGTGGGGCAAAGACCCCGCCCCAAACCCCTCCCCACATTAGCCTGCCGCTCTGCTGCTTCCCACTTCGTCGCTTCATCCGCAGAAAGGCTGATGTTTGCTGGGGGCGGGTGCCACAAGCTAGCTCCTCCCTCTTGTGGGGAGGGGACTTCGCGAGGCTGCGACACATCTCATCCCACGAAATTATCCATCACATTAGAACATCCAAAAGTTCTCATGGGCACATTTCGGCACAGGCTGTTAACCGGACATCAAGGTTAATGCGAGATTTTCAATGGAATGTTCCCGCGTTCCATGCCCGGAGTCTGTGTTGCGTCGAAAGAGCCCTTCCCGTAGCAAGCCGCGTCTCATTCCCGAGAATTGGGTGTCGCCCGTAATCTTCGGTCTCGCCGGCTGGCTGATTTTCCCGAGCGTTGCATCCCATGCCGACCTCGCCGCCATGCTCGCCGGCCTCGATCACGAGGGTGGGAACTGGCGCATGGTGCTGACCAATTCGCCGGCCGGCTCCATTCACCAGGCCGAACTCGCCTTTGCCGAGCCGATGGTGACGGGTTCGATCTCTGCCGGTGCCGGCATGGTGCTGCCCGATGGCCGCAAGGTCGCTTTTACCGATAAGGATAAGGGCACCGTCAAGGATAAAGGCGAAGAGGAGACGCCGGACGAGGATCGCGTCAACCGCGGCAGCAAGAAGGGCCGCGTCGTCGCCGTCGAGAAGATGCAGCCGCCGAAGGATTTTTCCGCCGGCTCGATCCTCGAGCGCACCAAGATGCTCTTCACCCCGAGCTTCGATCTCAAGGACAGGTCGGCCTTCGTCCAACCGAAGATCCAGGGCAAGGAAATCGAGATCGCCACTTCTTTCTATAGGAAGCAGCCTGTTGTGACCGATAATGGCGTGCCGGCCATGCTCGCAAGCCTCGTCACCAGCAACAAGGCCGATGTACTGGCCACCGCCTATGGGCCGGCCGCACCCGACTATGCCCGCCAATCGCCGTTCGATTCGATCCTGGCCGAACAGGACAGCGGCCGCTTCGTTCCGGAGATCGGCCCGCGCGATCACGCCTGGGCCGCAAGCGTGCTGGCGCCGAGCGTCTTTTCCGCCCGCGAACAGCAGTGCCTTGCCTCCGGCATCTATTTCGAGGCGCGCGGAGAATCGGTGAAGGGCCAGGCGGCCGTCGCCCAGGTCATCCTCAACCGCGTCCGCAACCCTTCCTATCCGAAGACCATCTGCGGCGTCGTCTATCAGAACGAGGATTGGCGCAACCGCTGCCAGTTTTCCTTCGCCTGCGACAGCATCAAGGACAGGGTGAACTCGGAATATCACTGGCGAGTCGCCCGCGACGTTGCGATGGCGGTGACATCCGGCAAGATCTGGCTGCCGCAGGTGGGTTCGGCGACGCATTATCATGCCGTCTATGTCAGACCGAAATGGGCAAAGACGATGGAAAAAGTCGGCCGTATCGGTCTTCACGTCTTCTATCGCACCTATGGCGGCGGCTGGAGCTGAGATAAATCGCTGGGGCAAGCCGATTTCCGGCCCGGAAAAGCGGATTCTTTCCGTCGAATTTGCGCGATCGACCCGGAGTCGATTTATCTCTTTGATTTGATGGAATTATTTTCTCGCTGGACAGAAGCTGTCTACGCCTTGACTATGCTAATCCCTAAAACTATGTTGCGCGCGACTTCAGAACGGGCCGGAAGGGTCTCAACCTTCGCGTCCGGGGTCCGAATGACCGGGGTAGCGGTTGCGGGCGACGGGCAGGCGAGGAGAGATCCATGGCGGACGACCGCGAGGAAAGTCTAGAAAAGCGCCGTGCGCAATTGGGAGCGAAACTCGCGACCAAGGGCGTCGAGACGGGAGAAGACGAGGCTAGGGAAGCCCGCGCCGAGGTAAGCCGCAAAGGTTATGCCCAGGCGATGAAGCTTTCCAGCGAGTTCATTTCCGCAATCGTCGTCGGTGCTCTCCTTGGCTATGTCCTCGACCGTTTTGTTGGCACGGCGCCTTGGGGTTTGATTGTTCTTCTGCTTCTCGGATTTTGTGCCGGCGTTCTGAACGTGCTGCGTTCTGCGGGGGTGGTGGCCCATCCCCTGGACGACAAGGACGACAAGAAATAAGGACCGGTTCCGGTCCAGTGCAATGACCCCGCGTCCTGCGGGCCAAAGAGAGAGAACAAGCGGTGTCTAACGATCCGACTCATCAGTTCCTGATCCAGAAGATTGTGCCGATCGAAATCGGCGGAATTGATTTTTCGTTCACCAATGCATCGCTCTTCATGGCCGTTTCGGCTGCCGCTGCCGCAGGCTTCCTCTATTTCGCGACCTCGAACCGCGCCATCGTGCCGGGCCGTTCGCAGTCGGTTGCGGAAATGTCCTATGAATTCATCGCCAACATGCTGAAGGAAGGCGCGGGCAAGCAGGGAATGAAGTTCTTCCCGCTGGTCTTTTCGCTCTTCATGTTCGTCCTGACGGCGAACCTGCTTGGCATGTTCCCGTATTTCTTCACGGTGACGAGCCAGATCATTGTCACCTTCGCTCTTGCCCTGCTCGTCATTGGCACGGTTCTCGTCTACGGGTTCTATAAGCATGGCTTCCACTTCCTGAATGTCTTCGTGCCCTCGGGTGTGCCGGGCCTTCTGCTGCCGCTGGTCATTGCGATCGAAATCATCTCCTTTCTGTCGCGTCCGATTTCACTCTCGGTTCGTCTCTTCGCCAACATGCTCGCCGGCCACATCACGCTCAAAGTGTTCGCAGGCTTCGTCGCCTCGCTCGGAACCATGGGTGCTCTCGGTATCGGCGGCGCCGTTCTTCCCCTCATCATGACCGTCGCCCTGACCGGTCTCGAGTTCCTCGTCGCCTTCCTTCAGGCTTACGTCTTTGCGGTGCTGACTTGCATGTACCTCAACGACGCAATCCATCCGGGCGGGCACTAAGGATAACGACATCGACGTCAAAGGGCGTCAGTCATTCGCCGCAACAACCATTTCAAAGGAGTTCAACATGGAAGCGGAAGCAGCAAAGTACATCGGTGCAGGCCTGGCTTGCTTTGGTATGGCCGGTACGGCTCTCGGCCTCGGCAATATTTTCGGCAGCTACCTCTCCGGCGCACTGCGCAATCCGTCTGCCGCTGACAGCCAGTTCGGCCGTCTGGTATTCGGCTTCGCCGTTACGGAAGCTCTGGGCATCTTCTCGCTGCTCGTCGCTCTCCTCCTCCTCTTCGCCGTCTGATATCGGCGAATAGATGGATCACGGCCTGCGACCGCAAGCCGTGATCCTTTGCATTTGCAGTCCACCTGGAGGTGAGCATGTTTTTTGTGACCCCGGCTTACGCTGAGGAAGCACCGGCGGCAGCGACGGGTACGGATGCGCACGCCGCTCCGGCCGCAGGCGAGGTCCATACCGAGACTGGTGTTGCCGAAGGCGAACACGCCCGCGGCCCTTTCCCGCCTTTCGATTCGACGACCTTCGCGTCCCAGCTGCTCTGGCTGGTGATCACGTTCGGCGTCTTCTATTTGCTCATGCAAAAGGTCATCGCGCCGCGCATCGGGGCCATCCTCGATCAGCGTCACACGCGCATCTCCCAGGATCTGGAAGAGGCAGGCCGCCTGAAGGCGGAAGCCGACGCCGCCGTCCAGACCTATGAAGGTGAACTGGCCGCTGCCCGCGCCAAATCCAACGCGATCGGTTCCGCCGCACGCGACGCCGCCAAGGCCAAGGCCGAAGAGGAACGCCGCGCTGTCGAGGCGAGCCTTTCGGAAAAGATCAAGGCTGCCGAGCTGCGTATCGGCGAGATCAAGGCCAAGGCCTTCGCCGACGTCGGCACAATTGCCGAGGAAACGGCGGCTGCCGTGGTCGATCAGCTGATCGGCGGCACCGTCGCCAAGGCCGATGTCGCCGCCGCCGTCGCGGCTGCCAAGAAGGAGGCTTGATCGATGGAATTTGCCTTTGACGCGACTTTCTTCGCCTTTGTCGGCCTCGTCCTCTTCCTGGCGCTGGTCGTTTATCTGAAGGTTCCGGGCATGTTGGCTCGGTCGCTCGACGACCGCGCCGACCAGATCCGCAACGAGTTGGCTGAAGCCAAGCGCCTGCGCGAAGAGGCCCAGCACCTGCTCGCCGAATACCAGCGCAAGCGCAAGGAAGCGGAAGCCGAAGCGGCCCACATCGTTGCCGCCGCCGAGCGCGAAGCCGAAATGCTGACCGCCGACGCGAAGAAGAAGACGGAAGAATTCGTCGCCAACCGCACGGCGCTGTCCGAGCAGAAGATCAAGCAGGCCGAGGTCGAGGCGATGAAGGCGGTGCGTTCCGCCGCTGTCGATCTCGCAATCGCGGCTGCTGAAACCGTGCTTGCCAAGCGGGCCGACGCCAAGGTCCAGTCCGAGCTCTTCGGCAATGCCGTCGGCCAGGTCAAGACGCGGCTCAACTGAGCAACTTCGAAAAGATTTGAGAGGGAAGGCCGGGCATGTCCCGGCCTTTTCTTTTGTTGATAAGGCTTGCTTTTACTCGGTCTCGTGCCGAAGATTTGCTGCATATGACCCGCTGCAGATGCTCGGGCAATTTCACTGCGGTCCGCCCCTCATCCGGCTGCCGCCACCTTCTCCCCGCAAGCGGGGCGAAGGGGATATGCCGCGACCTCTCCGTTCCCCGCCCACCTCTCGCAGTGCACGTCCCCTCGCCCCGTTTTTACGGGGAGAGGGCTAGGGTGAGGGGCAGCCACCGGCGCGAAGAGGGCAGCAGTGGGATAAGCAGAGCAAGATGAAAGAATAGTTGGCCGACTTTATCAGCAGTCTGAAGGCCGGGCATGTCCCGGTCTTTTGAATAACCTACTCGGAAAGCAGCTCGTCCGTCTCGGGACCATCCTCGACCTTGCGCAGCGGCCGGAAGCTCATCCGGTGGAGCGAACAGGGGCCGTGCCTCTCGATGCCGGCGCGGTGTTGCGCCGTGCCGTAGCCCACATGCGCCGCAAAGCCGTAATCCGGAAACACACGATGCGCCCGCGCCATCATCCGGTCACGCGTCACCTTGGCGACGATCGAGGCGGCGGCGATCGAGACCGAGCGGGCATCGCCCTTGACCACGGCCTGTCCGGGGCAATCGAGGCCCGGCGGCACGTCGAGCCCGTCGGTCAGCACGTAGCTGGCCGGAATGGCGAGGCTGCAGATCGCCCGGCGCATGGCGTCGAGGCTTGCCTTGCGGATATCCGTCTCGTCGATGCGCGTCGAGCTCGAGGAGGCGATGGAGACGGTCGCCGTCGCCAAAATCTGCACGAACAGTTCCTCGCGCCTTTGCGCCGAAAGCTGCTTGGAATCGTTCAGACCCTCAGGGATGCGCTTCGGATCGAGAATGACGGCGGCAGCAACGACGGGTCCCGCCAGCGGCCCGCGGCCAGCCTCATCGGCACCGGCGACCGGCCAGTGGCCGGCCTTGCGGGCTTTGAGTTCCAGTCGGAAATCCGGCACGAGCGGAACCGTGTCGAAAAGCAGGGGAGAATCGGGTGACGTGCGAGGTTTCATGCGGCTGAACCTCGCACGCCAACCCGATTGCCCGCAAGTCCCCGGATCAGGGCGGCGGCCGGGGACGCTCCGGCGGATGGTGGCGGTCAGGGCCATCCGCGGGAATTGCGCTCGGGACTCGAAAACAGGGCGGTTTTGTCGAGAGCCGATGCGCAAGCTCAAAAATCAAAGCAGCGACAGCTGCACGCCGCTGCCATCGGGCGGTACGAACAGATCGTCGCGCAGCGGCACGCTGCGTCGCGTCAGGCCGAAACGCCGGGCTGCCATCTCAAACCGCCTTGCGATCTGCCAGGCATAGGGACCGGCGCCCTTCATGCGCTTGCCGAATTCGGCATCGTAATCCTTGCCGCCGCGCATCGAGCGTACCAGCGACATCACATGCCGGTAACGATCGGGGTAATGCTGCAGCAGCCAGTCGCGAAACAGCGGGCTGACCTCGAGCGGCAGTCTGAGGATGACGTAACTCGCCTCGGCGGCGCCGGCAGCCTTGGCCGATTCGAGGATGCGCTCCAACTCGTGGTCGTTCAGCGCCGGGATGAGCGGGGCGGCCATGACTGCCGTCTGAATGCCTGCTTCGGCAAGGGTGTGAATCGTCTCCAGCCGCCGCGGCGGCGTGGCGGCACGCGGCTCCATCGTCCGGGCAAGCTTGCGATCCAGCGTGGTCACCGAGATGCCCACGCGCACCAGGTTCTTAGCCGCCATCTCCTGCAGAATGTCGAGATCACGCAGGATCATCGCCGACTTGGTGACGATCGATACCGGATGGTTCGCCTTGTTCAACACCTCGAGAATGCCGCGCATGATGCGCCATTCCTTCTCGATCGGCTGATAGGGATCGGTATTGGTGCCGATCGCGATCACCCGCACCTTGTAGCCGGGCTTGGCGAGTTCCCGCTCCAGGAGTTTTGCCGCATCGGGCTTGGCAAAGAGCTTCGTCTCGAAATCGAGCCCTGCAGAAAGCCCCATATAGGCGTGTGTCGGCCGGGCGAAGCAATAGATGCAGCCATGCTCGCAACCGCGATAGGGATTGATCGAACGATCGAAGGAAAGGTCCGGCGATTCGTTGCGGGTGATGGCCGTGCGCGGCTTCTCGACCTGTACTTCGGTCTTGAACGGCGGCAGCTCTTCCCACGTCTGCCAGCCATCGTCGACGGTCTCCCGCTGCAGCGCCTCGAACCGCCCTGTCGGGTTCAGTCCCGCCCCACGCCCACGCCGCCGATCGACCTCGACTCGCAGACCGGAGGACACGATCATCGCATCGGCAACATCTGCCGTATTGGCAGGCGCGAATGCGGCCTGCCCTGCCAGGGACTGCTCTCTCATCGGATTCTCCCGCCGCGGAAAGCCATGGCCTCCGCCCGTTTTGCTGATTAAATTCCTATCCGCAAAATGAGAACAATGCAAGAACAAAATGAGGAAAACGATGCTGGCAAAAATTTGTGCGGCGCATTATAAATAGTCAATGTTGACGGTTGTTCTCGAATGTCAGGATCAGGAATCTGAGCTGGCACAGACCTTATCGGTATTGGTGGCAGGCGCGGTGGAGGGGCTGGTGAGCGATGTGGTCGTGCTCGATCACGGCTCGCGCGACGGCACCTCGCGGGTGGCCGACGCCGCCGGCTGTCGCTTCCATTCGCAATGGGATATCAAGGACATCGTCCGCTCCGCCCGCGGCGAATGGCTGCTCTTCGTCGAGCCGGGCGCCAGACCCCAGGCCGGCTGGATCGACGAGATCGCCGAATATGTCGCACTGAACAAGCTGCCGGCGCGCTTCACCGCGTCGCGTGGCTATCGGCGCCCGTTCTTCCAGCGTGTCGGCCGCACCGTGCCGCCGCTGGAGCTTGGTTTGCTGATGCCAAAGAAGCTGGCGCTCGCTACCGCCAAAAGCGGCATGCGGCTCACCGAATTCGTCAAGGGCCAGAAGCCGCGCAAGCTCGCGAGCGAGCTGATTCCGTCCTGGGTTGCCCGCGCTGCGCGATAGCTATCGCAACCTTCTCGATGGCCCGCGCGCAAAAGATGGCGCCCAATAGGATTTCGCGCTATAATTCAAACATGGCGCCGTCGAAGCGCCTCGCTTCGCAACGGAATGGCCATGGAATGCCGGTGAACGGCAGAACAGGTCAGCGAAAATCTCCTCTTCTGCCGGGGTCCCGGCGAAAGGAGGTGCGTCATGACACGCGGTAGGATCTACGGCGTACGCAGTATGATCTACGGCCTCATCGCCGTCATATTGCCGACATTGGTGATCGCGCATCCGCATTCGGCAGCATCGCAGATGATGCCCAGTTGCGCAGGCCGACCCGAAATCGTCAATTTCCTGGACAAAAACTTCGCCGAAAAGCTGACGGCAGTCGGACTGATCAACCAGAACGCCATTCTTGAGGTCTATGCCGCCGAAAGCGGCACCTGGACCCTCATCGTCACGGATGTTCACGGCATAAGCTGCGTTCTGCTGTCGGGTGATAGCTGGGACACCATGCCCGTCCTGCCGGGCCTGGCCACATAGGGAATACCGCTGTTGCAGACAGCCTACTTCGTCGCGCCGCGTTTCAGGTGCTCGTCCAGCCGCGGCATGATCTCGACGAAATTGCACGGCGCGCTGCGGTAGTCGAGCTGTCCTTTCAGAATGCCGTCCCAGGCATCCCGGCAGGCGCCGGGCGAACCCGGCAGCACGAAGATGAAGGTGGCGTTGGCAACGCCTGCCGTGGCGCGCGACTGGATCGTCGCCGTGCCGATCTTCTCGTAGGAGATCCGGTGGAAGATGGTGGAAAAACCGTCCATCCGCTTTTCGAACAAAGGCTCCAGCGCCTCTGGCGTCACATCGCGGCCGGTAAAGCCGGTGCCGCCTGTGGTGATGACGACGTCTATGTCTTGGTTCTCAGTCCAGGCCTTCACCTGCGCGGCAATCTTTTCGCGATCATCGGGCACGATCCCCCGGTCGACCAGCCTATGGCCCGCCTCTGTGATCCGCGCCGCCAGCGTGTCGCCTGACTTGTCTGTCTCCGGCGTGCGCGTATCCGAGATCGTGAGAACCGCAATGCCGACCGCGATGAAGGGCCGCTTTTCGTCCAGACCTGCCATCATGCGCCTCCCGAAACCGTTTCCGTCGCCTGGAAATACCAGCCAGGGCGCTCGTCGTGAAGAGCTGCCGCCGCACCTTCGGCGGCAGTCATGGTCGCAAATATGCCGAAACAGGTGGCGCCGGAACCGGACATGCGGGTCAACAGGGCGCCGTGAGCCTCCAGCATCGCGGAGATCGCCGCAATCTCGGGCACGAGTTCGCGCGCAGGCGGCTCCAGGTCGTTGCGGGCAGCAGCAATCGCGGCCAGCCAGTCGGCAGTCTGAGGCGGGCTCGGTGCCAGGCTCAGGGCCGGATTATTCTTTGTCGCCAGCCGGCGGAAGACCTCAGGCGTCGAGACGCCCTTCAGCGGATTGGCAAGCACCATGGCAAAGGCCGGCAGATCAGGCACAGCTTCGATCTTTTCGCCGATGCCGCGGGCAATCAGCGGCCGGCTCTCCAGGCACATCGGCACGTCGGCGCCGAGCTTCAGCGCCAGCGCGGCAAGCGTCTCCGCGGATAACGTCGTGCCCCAGAGCCGCATCAGCCCGCGCAGCGTCGCGGCTGCATCGGCCGAGCCGCCGCCGATGCCGGAGGCAACAGGCAGGTTCTTTTCCAAGTGGATGCGGACGGGAAAGGCGACGGTACCGATTGCCTGGCGCAACAGGTCGCGGGATTTCAGCACCAGGTTGGTGCCGCCATCGCCGGCAAGTACCTCGCCGAAACGGCCCGACAGGGTCAATTCGTCGGTCGGCGACCGCATGAAGTCCAGCCGGTCGCCGTGATCTGCGAAGGTCACCAGCATATCGAGCAGATGATAGCCGTCCGGCCGCTGGCCCGTCACATGCAGGGCCAGGTTGATTTTCGCGCGAGCTTCCTCGGTGATGCTGGAGCACGATGCCGAAAAGTCTGAGCGGTTTTCGGACGACATCATGCTCTATTTCTTTGATCTCGAAGCGGCCAAGCCCTCGTCAGGCAAACGTCCCGCCCGTCAGGATTTCTTGTCGACCGGCGGCGGGGTGACGGGCGCCGGATCCGGCTGCTTCTTGTCGGCCGCCTTGGCATCGTCGCTGACGGGGGGCAGGCCGTTGGCGACCTTGTCCTTGATCTTCGGGATCTCGGCAGCTTCGGGCTCGGAGGCGAGCGCCCGGTTCCACTGGTAGACGGCCTCGAGCTTGCGCCCGACGCGCCAGTAGGCATCGCCGAGATGGTCGTTGATCGTCGCATCGCCGGCCTTGATCTGTGCAGCCCGCTCCAGCTCGTCGACGGCATCGTCGAAGCGGTTGAGGCGGAAATAGGCCCAGCCGAGCGAATCGATGATGTAGCCGTCGTCAGGGCGAAGGTCGACGGCCTTCTTGATCATGCCGAGACCTTCGTCGAGGTTCCGGTTCATGTCGATCCAGGAATAGCCGAGATAGTTCAGCACCTGCGGCTGGTCGGGATTGAGCTCCAGCGCCTTGCGGAAGTTCGGTTCGGCCTGGTCCCACTTCTTCAGCCGCTCATAGGCAATGCCGCGCTGGAAGAAGACGCTCCAGTTGGCGCGGCCGGGAATGGGGCCGATCGTTTCGACGGCCTTGTCGTAATTCGTGGCCATCGCCTGGTAGTCCTTGGCATCGGAGAGCACGCTGCCATAGGCGAGGTAACTGCGGATATCCTTCGGGTCGGAGGCGATCAGCGCCTGCAGGTGCTTGCGCGCCTCGTCCACCTTGCCGCCCTGGGCAAGGGCAAGGCCGAGCTGCAGCTCGGAGATGCGCCGCATCGGCGAACTCTCCGGCACCTTCTTGTAGAGCGCGATGGCGCGGTCCATCTGGTTCTGCTTCTCGGCAATGCCGCCGAGCAGCACCAGCGTATCGGCGCTGTTCGGATCGAGCGCATTGGCGGTCTGCAGATACAGCGAGACGATATCCTCGGCGCCGTCGCGGTTCAGCGCGCCGCCGACCGAGAAGAGCACGCCGGCGGCACCTTCTTCCGCCGTCTTGACCTGCTGCTCCTGCTTCTCGTTCTTTTCGATACTGTCGCGCAGCGCGTTCAGCGGCGCATAGTTCGGCAACAGGTTGTCGCCGACGGAAACGGCGTCGAGCGCCTTCTGCTTATTGCCTTGTGTTGCTTCGAGGCGGGCAAGCGCCATCACGGCGCGCATGAAGGTGTCGGGCGCCGTCGCGCCCCCTTCCTTGTCGAGCACGGCATCGTTCAGATGCTTGCGGGCGGATTTCACGTCGCCGGTGGCGATGGCGATCGCGCCGGCATTGTAATTCTGGAAGATGCGGAACCAGTCCGGCCCCTTCATCTTCTCGACCATGGTGAGCGCTTCCTTGCCGCGGCCGGCACCGACGCGGGCCCAGGCGAGCAGCAGGTCGTTCATCATCCGGTCGAGATCGTTTGGCCCCTTATATTTCAGGATGGCCTCGGCGGACTTGTAGTCGTCGCGGCGCACGGCATCCATGCCGCGTACGATCGTGGTGATGCGCTCGACGGAAGGATCGCCCTTCAGGTCGTTGGCATATTTGACGCCGTCCTTGATATCGCCGTTGAGCAGCAGCGAGATCATCAGCCGCTGGCGAATCTCGGGATTGCCGGGCTCGATCTGCAGCGCCTTCTTGTAGAGTTCGATCGCCGTTTCGTAGTCATGATCGACATCGGCGGTGCGCGCGGCGAGAAAGGCGCCGGAGAAAGTGGTGACGCTGTCCGCATCGAAGTGAACGGCCGTGCCGGCATCGTCTGTCTTGGCCGCATCCTCGGCGTTTGCGCCGCCGACACCGCTGAGCGAAAGGACAGCGGCCAGCGCTGCGCTCGTAAGAAGACGGATGGCAATTCTCTGCCGCATTAGGAAACCTTTCTTCGACAGCGTCCCGACAAATGGTGCCGGCCGCAAAACCAGTTGCGATCACTGATTCATAACAGGATGGCTTTTTTGAAGCGGCGCTGCAAGAAAATCAGCCTGCGATCAAGGACGTTTGATCAATTGACGCGCTCGATGCAGAAGTCGATCACTTCCATCAGGGCAGATTTCCAGACCGTATCGGGAAGCGGCGCAAGCGCATCGCGCGCGATCGTGCCGTAATGGATCGCGCGGCCGATCGTGTCGCTCAGCGTACCGTATTTGGTGATCAGTCCCAGCGCTTTTTCAAGGTTGGCGTCGGTGCTGTTGCCGGCCTCGATCGCATCGCGCCAGAAGGCGCGCTCATCCTCGGTGCCGCGGCGATAGGCGAGAATGACCGGCAGGGTGATCTTGCCCTCGCGAAAATCGTCGCCGACATTCTTGCCGAGATCGGCGGCCTTGCCGCCATAGTCGAGCGCATCGTCGACCAGCTGGAAGGCGAGCCCGAGATTCATGCCGTAGGATTTCAGCGCATTGCGGCCTGACCGGCCGGCCTCGGCGACGATCGGCCCGACTTCGGAGGCGGCGGCAAAGAGAGCGGCCGTCTTGGCGCGAATGACCGAGAGATAATCGTCCTCCGTCGTCTCCATGTTCTTGGCGACGGAAAGCTGCAGCACCTCGCCCTCGGCGATCACGCAGGCGGCGGAAGACAAGACGTCGAGCGCATCGAGCGAGCCGACATCGACCATCATGCGGAAGGCCTGGCCGAGCAGGAAATCGCCGACCAGCACGCTTGCCTGGTTGCCCCAGATCATTCGCGCCGTCGATTTGCCGCGGCGCAGATCGCTTTCGTCGACGACGTCGTCATGCAGCAGTGTCGCCGTATGCATGAACTCGACGGATGTGGCGAGCTTGACGTGGTTTTCGCCCCTGTAGTCGAACAGCGACGCGGAAGCCAGTGTCAGCATCGGCCGCAGCCGCTTGCCGCCGGACGAGATCAGATGGTTCGCCACTTCGGGGATCATCTGCACATCGGAGCCGGCCTTAGACAGAATGAGCTGGTTTACTCGCTCCATGTCCGCCCTGGTGAGATCGACCAATGGCTTGATGGATGCCAGTTTGTTTTTGCTTTCTTCAAGCGGTATGACCACGCCCAACGACCCGGACTCCTGTTCATTCTTTGCACCTGACAATAGAAAGGGGCGATGGACGCGGCAAGGGGTGAATTGTCGCGCTAAGCGAAATTGAAAGGAAAACGACGGCAAATGCATGAGCTTATCCGCGCCAACGACCCCGTTCTTCTCTCCTATGCCGAGAGTTTGATGAAGGATGCCGGAATTCACTGCTTCATCGCCGATCAGGGCATGAGCGTGCTGGAAGGCTCGCTCGGCATGCTGTCGCGCCGCCTGCTGGTGGATGAGGAGATGGCCGATCAGGCGCGTCGCATCCTGACCGATGCCGGTCTCGGCGGCGAGCTGCGCGAGCGGAAGTGAACTCCGATGACCGCCACTGACACCATCGATGCCTTTCATCGCGGCGGCTTCCATGTGGTGCAGCCAAAGGGCAGGGGCCATCGCTCCGGCATGGATGCGATGCTGCTTGCGGCTCTCGTCGCCGACGATCGAAAAGTCAGGGTTGCCGATCTCGGCGCCGGTGCCGGTGCAGCCGGTCTTGCTGTCGCCTCGCGCCTTGTGAATACGCAAGTGGTGCTCTTCGAGCGCTCGGCCGAGATGGCCGATTATGCCCGCCGCAGCATCCAGCTGCCCGACAATGCCCATATCGCCAACCGCGTCAGCGTTGTTGAGGTGGATGTGACGCTGACTGCCAAGGCGCGCAACGATGCCGGGCTCACCGATGAAAGCTTCCACCACGTCATCATGAACCCGCCCTTCAACGACGCCGGTGACCGGCGCACGCCGGATGCGCTGAAGGCCGAAGCCCATGCGATGACCGACGGCCTGTTCGAAAGCTGGATCCGCACGGCCGGCGCCATCATGATCCCAGGCGGGCAAATGTCGCTGATCGCCAGGCCCCAGTCGATCGCCGAGATCGTCACGGCCTGCGGCCGGCGCTTCGGCGGCATCGAAATCACCGCCATCCATCCGCGTCCGGGTGAAAACGCCGTGCGTATCCTGGTGACTGGTATCAAGGGTTCGCGGGCGCGGCTGTCGCTGCGGGCCGCCCTCATCATGCACGAAGAGGGGAGCCACAAGTTCTCCCCTCTCGTCGATGATTTCAACAATGGCCGGGCGGCCTATGCCAGGCTTTAGGCTGGCTTCACACTTCTCTGAAAATGCTTCAGCCGGTAACGAAGTCGAAGAGCAGCTTGACGTTCAGCCCGGCGATGACGATCGCGATCAGATAGGCGACACCACTTAGCCAGCGCGGCGCCACGAGTTCGCCCATCTTGGCCTTGTTGGCGGTAAACATGACAAGCGGGAAGACGGCGAAGGAAAGCTGCAGGCTGAGCACCACCTGGGTCAGGATCAACAGCTCCGCCGTGCCCTGGTCACCATACCAGATGGTGACGATCGCCGCCGGCACGATGGCGATGGCGCGGGTGATCAGCCGGCGTACCCACGGCTTCAGCCGGATCTTGAGGAAGCCTTCCATGACGATCTGGCCGGCAAGCGTCGCCGTCACCGTCGAGTTGAGACCGCAGCAGAGAAGCGCGATGCCGAACAGCGTCGGCGCGATGGCGAGGCCGAGCAGCGGCGACAGCAGCGAATAGGCATCGCCGAGTTCGACGACATCGGTCCTGCCGTGCGCATTGAAAGCGGCGGCCGCCAGGATCAGGATCGAGGCGTTGATCAGCAGCGCGAAACAGAGCGCCACCGTCGAGTCGATCGTCGCAAAGGTCAGCGCCTCCCTCTTTTCGGGAACCGTATCGCCATAGGCTCGCGTCTGCACGATGCCGGAGTGGAGGTAGAGATTGTGCGGCATGACGGTCGCGCCGAGAATGCCGAGCGCCAGGTAGAGCATCTCGGGATTGGTGACGATCTCGGTCGTCGGGAAGAAGCCGGTGAGGACCGCGCCCCATTGCGGGTCGGCCAGCAGGATCTGCACGCCGAAGCAGACCGCGATGACGCCGAGCAACGCGATGATGAAGGCTTCCACCCAGCGGAAGCCGAGCTTCTGCAGGAAGAGGATCACGAAGACGTCGAGCGCGGTGATCAGCACGCCGAGTTCGAGCGGGATGCCCATCAGCAGGTTGAGGCCGATCGCCGTGCCGATCACCTCGGCGATATCGGTGGCGATGATGGCGATTTCTGCAAAGGCCCAGAGCGGCAAGGAGACATATTTCGGAAAGGCGTCGCGGCAGGCCTGCGCGAGATCGCGGCCGGAGGCGATCGCCAGGCGGGCGCAGAGCGATTGCAGCACGATCGCCATCAGGTTCGAAAGCAGCGCGACGGTGAGCAGCGCATAACCGAATTTCGAGCCGCCGGCGAGCGAGGTTGCCCAGTTGCCGGGGTCCATGTAGCCGACGGCGACCATGTAGCCCGGCCCGGCGAAGGCTGCCGCCCTTCGCCACATCGAGCTGTGACGCCCGGTTCCGACGGTGCGGTAGACATCCGACAGCGACGCCTCGCCGCGTTCGTGCCGCCAGCCGCTCTTTGCATTCGGATTGAGGACGTCCATGCGATTTTCACCTGTTTTATCGTCAGCGCACTATGACGAATTAGAATGATAATGCAAGTCATTCGCAACAACAAATTCAAACCTGATGTTTTCAGGAACGCGGCCATTGCGTTTGGCGTTCCAGCGCATACATGGGTGACGATCGTGCGACCCGAACCGAAGGATGGGAAATGGCTGGATTCTTGAGAAAATTGATGCCGAAACGGTTCCGCAAGGACGGCATCACCATTCCGGTCGTTCGCCTGCAGGGGGCGATCATCAGCGGCGGCGGCCAGTTCCGGCCGACCCTCAACCTCGCCAATGTCTCTCCGGTTCTGGAAAAGGCCTTCGCCATGAAGGACGCACCGGCGGTCGCCATCTCCATCAATTCGCCGGGCGGCTCACCCGTCCAGTCGCGCCTGATCTTCACCCGCATTCGCGAGCTCGCCCGCGAGAAGCAGAAGAAGGTTCTGGTCTTCGTCGAGGATGTCGCCGCTTCCGGCGGGTACATGATCGCGCTGGCCGGCGACGAGATCATCGCCGACGCCACCTCCATCGTCGGCTCGATCGGCGTCGTCTCCGGCGGTTTCGGTTTTCCCGAGCTCTTGAAGAAGATCGGCGTCGAGCGCCGCGTCTATACCGCCGGCGAAAACAAGGTGATCCTCGATCCTTTCCAGCCGGAAAAGGAAAAGGATATCGAGTATCTGAAGAGCTTGCAGCTCGAAATCCACCAGGTCTTCATCTCAATGGTGCGCGAGCGTCGCGCCGGCAAGCTGAGGGACGATGCGGCGGTCTTTTCCGGCCTGTTCTGGAGTGGCACGCGCGGTCTGGAGCTCGGCCTGATCGACGGCCTCGGCGACATGCGCCAGGAATTGAAGAGGCGCTACGGCCAGAAGACCAAACTGGAGCTCGTCACCGCCGGCCGCGGCCTGTTTGGTCGCCGGATTCCAGGTGTATCGCCGGTTTCGCTCGAGGGCGCGGCATCCGGTCTCGCGACGGGGCTTGTCGAAGCGGCGGAAGAGAGAGCATTGTGGAGCCGTTTCGGGCTTTGAAAGGAGCAAGAGAGGGGCATGCCGCAACTAATTACAATTCTGATCCTGGTCTTCTCAGCCTGGTGGCTTTACCGCCGCTTCGTCTCCGATGCCCGCCGGCTCGCCGAAAAGTCGCGCCGTGCTGAAAAGGAGCGCCAGACCGGCGCGATCGGCACGCTGGTCAAGGACCCGGCGACGGGAGAATACCGGCTGAAGCGCGAGGGGGAATAAAATTAAGAGCAAGAATTAAAGGGGCGCTGTCACTGCTCTGCCCCATCCGGCATCCAAAACCCCTCCCCAACCCCTCCCCACAAGGGGGAGGGGCTTAACTTGCCGCACCCGCTTTCCATATCTGCGACGTTTCGGGAGGAACGAGGTGGGCGCTCCGAGTTAGTCCCTCCCCCTTGTGGGGAGGGGTTGGGGAGGGGTCTTCGATATCCCCGCCGCCGCAAAAGTCTTGACCCCCGCCGCCCTCCATGGCACCTGTCGCGCCGATAAATCCCAAGCAATCGGTGCCGTTCGATGTCAGCTATCCCAGACCATATGAACCCGAAGCGCTCCTTCCAGGCGCTGATCCTGACCCTGCATAACTACTGGGCGGACAAGGGTTGCGCGGTGCTGCAGCCCTACGACATGGAAGTCGGCGCCGGCACCTTCCACCCGGCAACCACGCTGCGCGCCCTCGGCCCGAAGCCGTGGAAGGCGGCTTACGTTCAGCCGTCGCGGCGCCCGTCTGACGGCCGCTATGGCGAAAACCCGAACCGGCTGCAGCATTATTACCAATACCAGGTCATCCTGAAGCCGAACCCGCCCAACCTGCAGGAGCTTTATCTCGGCTCGCTGGCGGCGATCGGTCTCGATCCGCTGCTGCATGACATCCGTTTCGTCGAAGACGACTGGGAAAGCCCGACGCTCGGCGCCTGGGGCCTCGGCTGGGAATGCTGGTGCGACGGCATGGAAGTCTCGCAGTTCACCTATTTCCAGCAGGTCTGCGGCATCGAATGCTCGCCCGTCGCCGGCGAACTGACCTATGGTCTCGAACGCCTCGCCATGTATGTCCAGGGCGTCGACAATGTCTATGATCTGAACTTCAACGGCCGCAACGGCGACGAGAAGATCAGCTACGGCGATGTCTTCCTGCAGGCCGAGCAGGAATATTCGCGCCATAATTTCGAATTCGCCAATACCGAGATGCTGCATCGCCACTTCGTCGATGCCGAGAAGGAATGCCGGGCGTTGCTCGATGCCGGCGCCCCCAGCGACAACGCCAACCAGCGCCTGCACAAATGCGTCTTCCCCGCCTATGACCAGTGCATCAAGGCAAGCCATGTCTTCAACCTGCTCGATGCCCGCGGCGTCATCTCGGTCACCGAGCGCCAGAGCTATATCCTGCGCGTACGCACGCTTGCCAAGGCCTGTGGCGAAGCCTTCCTGCTGACCGACGCCGGCGGCGTCAACCTCTCGAAAGAGGCGGCGTAAAAGCCGTCTCTAAAAATTCGCCGCTCCTGAGACTGCGCTTCTTTCTCGCGAAGCGTTCGACCACTATCTTATCGCTGTTTCGATCAGGTATAGATTCGGTCTGTCTTTTGAAGAGCGGTATTCTTTATTTCAAAATCGCATTTGAAAACTGCGCAGACGGGATGCTGCGCTTTTTCTCGTGGCTTGTCTCATGCGCAATCCTTGTCCTGCTGACCTCATGCAGCAATTTTGACCAAGAGTTCACCGTCCAATCCGCAAACAGCACGGTTGAGGTCTACACCGACGGCACTGCCTTTGTGTCGGAGGTCTTCGACATCGCGGTCAAAAGGGCGGACAATTACGGCGGCGTTTACGTTGATATCCCTCAACGTTTCACGGATGCGTCAGGTGGTGTTCACTGGCGAGACTTAGAACTGGCTGCAGCCCGGCGCGACGGACGCGACGAATACTATTCCCGGGAAAATAATGTGCCGGGCTACTCAATTTACATAGGAGCGGAGCACTGCAAAGACTGCCCTGCAAATCTGCCCACGGGTCTTACAAAGATCCAGATCGCTTACTGGCTCGGACGCCTGGTTCGTCAGGAAAGCGACCGCGAGGTTCTCTTCCTGCCGGCCTATATGGGCCGCGTGCACGGCCAGGGAGCGAAAAAAACGCTTACTCTGAAGCTGCCGCCGGGCGGAACGTTACGCCCTTCGCAACAGGATCGGGCGGCGGCCTATGACATCATGCGGAGCGCACCGAATGAGATCTCGGTGTCTATTCCGGCAGGTAGTGGGGATCGAGTCCTGCCTGATATCGAGATCGAATATCCCGCAGGGACCTTTGTGATTGTAACAAGCGGCAAGCGGGTACAGTGGTGGCTTTCCGATCACTTTCTCCCATTCCTCAGCATTTTAGGGCCGCTGATCGCCGGTCTGGTGGCTATCCTCAAACTTCGACCGTCGTGGTTTGTGCCTGCACCATTGATAACTGTCGACACCAAAGTGACGCAAAGCATATCCCCCGCTCTGGCAGCCTATCTGTTCCGGAATTGGAAGGCAGATGCGGCAAAAGCGGCTTTCATGGCGTCTGTCTGCCATCTCGCGGTCAAGCGAACGCTGCGCATTTCCAGCCTGGGAGAGGATGCCGAGGCCTCGAACTTATTGGCAAAGCAAGACCGAAGGAAGAGCAAGGCGGGTCGCGCCAAATGGTATGATCTTCCGGCTGCGACGCGCTTGGTATTCGGCGGCATTGCAAAGGGGCCGTCTGCCGGCGATCGGCGCAGAGTTAAAAATGCCCGGCCTGATGTAAGAGATGAGTTGCACAGAACAGTCACTGAAGAATATCAGAAGATCAGAGGCAAAGATCGATGGAGCTTGGCGGCTGCAGCATCAATTTTGGCTCTCGGCATTGCCGTCGCCCATTTTTCCGGCCTTTTGATCTTCTCCACGGCCATCTGCGGGATATTGTTGGTTCTTTTGATCGTTGTAACGATGTTCCGCCATCCGGAGCAGTTCCCAGTGGCCACCGGCACCTCCGAGCAGTTCAAACAGGCGGCTTTTTTGTTTGTAGGGCTTCCGGCGATTGTTATTGCTGCACTTTCCTATATCGGCACGACCGAGGTGATCAGCGAACAGCATCCATATCTGGTGGCGATCTTGCTGCACATCGTCGGCATTATCGTCGTTCTAGCGGTGCTGCGCATGCCAACGTCGAAGCAGCGGCAGATGCGCAATAACATCCGCAGTTTGCATCGTTATTTCCACGGCGAGATCGATGGCCCGCCAATGTCGATCGAATGCTACGAGCACCATTTGCCCTTCGCCGTCGCGCTTGGTGTCGAGCAACGCTGGACCGAACGTTTCAACCTCTGGCGAGAGAGCGAGAAGATGGATGCCTATGCTCCGGATTGGCGAATAAGTTCTTAGACGAGCGGTATTTTCAAAGTCTGATCGAAATCAGTCAAAGAATGACTGCGCCAAGATGACTTTGTTATGCCGAATCACTAACGTGCGATCATCAAATCGGGGAGCTCATCTGCATGTTTGTGACACTCGCTATTATCGTTGTCATCGCGCTCTATCTCGTCTTCGTCTACAACGGCCTGGTTCGCGCGCGGCAGATGGCGGAAGAAGCCTGGTCGGGCATCGACGTCCAGCTCAAGCGCCGCGCCGACCTGATCCCGAACCTGATCGAGACGGTCAAGGGTTATGCCGCCCATGAAAAGTCGACGCTTGAAGAGGTGGTTGAGCTCCGCAACAAGGCGCAGGCCGTTCCATCAGGCGATGTCGCCGGCAGGGCGCAGGCGGAAGGGTTGCTCGGCCAGGCGCTCGGCCGGGTCATCGCGCTCGCCGAGGCCTATCCCGATCTCAAAGCCAACCAGAATTTTGCCGAGCTGCAGGCCTCGCTGGAAACCATGGAAGGCGAGTTGCAAATGGCGCGGCGCTATTACAATGGTGCGGCCCGCGACCTGAACGTAAAGGTCGAAAGCTTCCCCTCCAATCTCGTCGCCGGCCAGTTCGGATTCTCCAAGCGGGAATATTTCGAAATCACCAACGAAGCCGACCGCGCCGTCCCCACCGTGAAATTCTGACGATCCGGCATTTTGCCTTTGCCAGAAAGCGATTAAGAGCAGGGGCAGATTGCGGCCGGCTAGAGCATGTCGCGCAAAAGTGTGCAGCGGTTTTGCGATAACGACATGCACAAAACCAAAGACCTAAAGCGCGGCACGCGCTTCAGGGTCGCCCCATGGACGGAAGAAACAGCATGACACGCACAGCCAAACTCACGATCATCCCGCCTGGCAAGCCGCTTTCCGGCCGCGCCATGCCGCCTGGCTCCAAGTCGATCACCAATCGCGCCCTGCTGCTCGCCGGCCTTGCCAAGGGCACCAGCCGGCTGACCGGGGCGCTGAAGAGCGACGATACGCGTTATATGGCCGAAGCGCTGCGTGCCATGGGTGTCGCGATCGACGAGCCTGACGACACCAGCTTCGTCGTTACCGGCACCGGCAGGCTGCTGCCGCCCAAGGCACCGCTCTTTCTCGGCAATGCCGGCACGGCGACGCGCTTCCTGACGGCGGCTGCGGCTTCGGTCGATGGCACCGTTATCGTCGATGGTGACGAGCATATGCGCAAGCGCCCGATCGGCCCGCTGGTCGAGGCGATGCGCACGCTCGGCATTGACGTTACCGCCGAGACCGGCTGCCCGCCGGTCACCGTCAAGGGCACCGGCCGCTTCCAGGCCGACCGCATCCGCATCGATGGCGGCCTGTCCAGCCAATATGTTTCGGCGCTGCTGATGATGGCGGCCGGCGGCGACCGGCCGGTCGACATCGAGCTCGTCGGCGAAGATATCGGCGCGCTCGGCTATATCGATCTGACCACCGCGGCGATGAAGGCTTTCGGCGCCAAGGTCGAGAAGACCAGCCCGGTCACCTGGCGCGTCGAGCCGACCGGCTACCGCGCTGCCGACTTCATCGTCGAGCCCGATGCCTCGGCTGCGACCTATCTCTGGGCCGCCGAGGTCCTTACCGGCGGCGCGATCGATCTCGGTGTTCCCTCCGATACCTTCTCGCAGCCGGATGCGCGCGCCTATGACATCATCGCCAAATTCCCGCATCTGCCGGCAGAGATCGACGGCTCGCAGATGCAGGATGCCGTTCCGACCCTTGCCGTGCTTGCCGCCTTCAACGAGACCCCGGTTCGCTTCGTCGGCATCGCCAATCTGCGTGTCAAGGAATGCGACCGCATCCGGGCGCTCTCGACCGGGCTCAACCGCATTGTTTCAGGCCTTGCCCGCGAAGAGGGCGATGATCTGATCGTGCAGTCGGATCCCGCACTTGTGGGCCGGCATCTGCCGGCGGAGATCGACAGCTTCGCCGATCACCGTATCGCCATGAGTTTCGCGCTCGCCGGGCTGAAGATCGACGGCATCACCATTCTCGATCCCGATTGCGTCGGCAAGACCTTCCCCGCCTACTGGCGGACGCTGGCGGCACTCGGCGTGACCTATCAGGACAAAGATTGACGAAACACGCAGCCGAGGCTGCCGGCGGGGAGACGGGGATGGGGCGTCGGTTTTTCGGATTTTGCTTTGCACTGCTGTTGATGCTTACCGCCCCGGTGGCGTTTGCCGCCGAGGTGATCGATAGTTTCGCCTCCGATATCGCGCTGGAAAAGAGCGGCGCGATGTCGGTGACCGAGACGATCACCGTCAATGCCGAGGGCAACCAGATCAACCACGGCATCTTCCGTGACTTTCCGCTCTATTTCACCGATGCCGCGGGCCGTCGCCGCAGCGTCGATTTCGATATGGTCTCGGTCCAGCGCGATGGCGAGGAAGAGCCCTGGCATACCGAATCGATATCACGCGGCATCCGCATCTATGCCGGTTCCGCCGATGTGACGGTGACGCCGGGCCGCCATCGATATGTCTTCACCTACAGGACCAATCGCCAGATCCGCTATTTCGACGATCACGACGAACTCTATTGGAACGTCACCGGCAATGGCTGGATCTTCCCAATCCGTTCAGCCACGGCAACGGTGAAGCTGCCGCCTGACGTCGGTGCGACGGAGACGACCTTCTTCACCGGCCCTGAGGGAGCGACGGAAAAGAATGCCCGCGTCAGCGAGAGCGGCGCCGGCCTGGTCTTTTCCACCACCGCACCGCTCGATGCCCACGAAGGCTTGACCTTTGCGATCCGCATGCCGAAGGGGTCGATCGATCCGCCGAGCGCGGATATGGAAAGCACCTGGTGGCTGAAGGACAACCGCAATTATTTCATCGGCTTCGGCGGCCTGATCCTCGTTTTCGCCTATTACACGCGCTCCTGGCTGAAGGTCGGCCGCGATCCCGCCCGCGGCGTCGTCGTGCCGCGCTGGGACGCGCCCGATGGTATCTCGCCGGCGCTGGTCAACTACATCGACAATAAGGGCTTCTCCGGAGAGGGCTGGACGGCGCTGTCCGCCACCGCCCTCAATCTTGCCGTCCGCGGTTACGTCAAGCTCGAAGACCTGAAGAATTCGATCGTCATCCAAGGCACCGGCAAGCCGCTCGGCAAGGAGAAATTCCAGGCCGGTGAGATCGAACTGTTGAAAGTTGCCGGCGGCGCCGGTTCGACGCTGACGATCGACAAGGCCAATGGCGAGCGGGTGAAGTCCGTCGGCCAGGCCTTCCGCTCGGCGATCGAGAAGGAGCATCGCGGCAAATATTACAATTCCAACCTGGCCTATACCGCAGGCGGCATCGCGCTCAGTGCCGCGGCCCTGGTGATCCTGTTCGTATTCGGTTCGCTGGAGCCCGACACCATCGCGGTGATGCTGATCCCGATCGTCATCTCGGTCTTCATTTCGGTGTTCGTCGCCGGCCTCGTCAGGTCGCTGCATCGCGGCAAGTCGCTGTTCGGCAAGATCATCGCCATCATCTCCGCCGCGATCGGCGTCTTCGTCGGCATCAGCATCCTGGCGACCATGGGGCTGGCGCTTGCCTCCTCGCTGGTGGAACTGCACGAAACGCCGATGCTCTTTGCCGTCGGCGGCATCGTGCTTTTGAACGTCCTCTATGTCTTCATCATGGGCGCGCCGACCCCGCTCGGCGCCAAGATGATGGATGGCATAGACGGCCTGCGCCAGTATCTGACGCTTGCCGAAAAAGACCGGATGAACACGGCCGGCGCCCCGGAAATGTCGCCGCGGCATTTCGAGACGCTGCTGCCCTATGCGGTGGCGCTCGGCGTCGAAAAACCCTGGTCGCGCACCTTCGAAACCTGGCTTGCGGCCGCTGCCGCCGGCGCGGCTGCGGCTTATGCGCCCGCCTGGTATGCCGGCAACTTCAACAGCGGCAGCTTCTCCGATCGCATCGGCGGTTTTTCCTCGTCGATGGCCTCGACCATCGCCTCGACGATTCCGGCGCCGCCGCCATCGAGCTCATCCTCCGGTTTTTCCGGCGGCGGCTCCTCCGGCGGCGGTGGCGGAGGCGGGGGAGGCGGGGGCTGGTAAGCTTTCCCGCTTGACCTTTTAGCCCTTGGCCCTTAACCGCCAGACAGAAAAGGAAAGGGTGGCGCATGAAGGTTCTGTTGATCGGATCGGGCGGACGCGAGCATGCGCTCGCCTGGAAGCTGGCGCAATCGCCGTTGATGAGCGAATTCTACGCCGCGCCCGGCAATCCCGGCATTGCCGAACACGCCGTTCTCGTGCCGGTTGATATCGAGGATCACGAAGCGGTCGCGGCCTTCTGCAAGGACAAGGCGATCGATTTCGTCGTCGTCGGCCCGGAGGCGCCGCTGGTTGCCGGCCTTGCCGACCGGCTGCGCGCCGATGGCCTGGCGGTCTTCGGTCCCTCCGCTGCCGCCGCCCAGCTCGAGGGTTCCAAGGGCTTCACCAAGGATATCTGCGCCCGCTACGATATTCCGACAGGCGCCTACCAGCGCTTCAACAATGGACCGAAAGCCAAAGCCTATATCCGCGCCCAGGGCGCGCCGATCGTCGTGAAGGCCGATGGTCTTGCCGCCGGCAAGGGCGTGACGGTTGCAATGACGCTCGATGAAGCTTTGGCCGCGGTCGACGACTGCTTCGAGGGCGCCTTTGGCGCTGCCGGCACTGAAGTCGTCGTCGAAGCCTATCTCGATGGCGAGGAGGCGAGCTTCTTCTGTCTCTGCGATGGCAAACATGCGCTGCCGCTCGCAACCGCCCAGGATCACAAGCGGGTGGGCGAGGGCGATACCGGCGTCAACACCGGCGGCATGGGCGCCTATTCGCCGGCGCCTGTCATGACCGCCGAAATGGTCGAGCGCACCATGAAGGAGATCATCGAGCCGACGATGCGCGGCATGGCCGAGAGCGGTCATCCCTTCTCCGGCGTCTTTTTCGCCGGGCTGATGATCACCAAGAAGGGGCCGGAGCTGATCGAATACAATGTCCGCTTCGGCGACCCCGAATGCCAGGTAATGATGATGCGGTTGAAGAGCGATCTCCTGCCGCTGCTGCTCGCCACCGCCAATGGCACGCTCGATCAGGTCAAGGCCGAATGGAATGACGATCCGGCGCTGACGGTGGTCATGGCCTCCAAGGGTTATCCCGGCGCCTATGAGAAGAACACGCCGATCGCCTCCCTGCCGGATGCAGGCGAGGGCGAGAAGGTGTTTCATGCCGGCACGGGTCTGAAGGACGGCGCATTGGTTGCGACCGGCGGCCGTGTGCTGAATGTTACCGCGTCCGGCGGCACGGTCGCCGAGGCCAAGGACCGCGCCTACGCGCTGCTTGACAGGGTGAAATGGGAAAACGGCTTCTGCCGGCGCGACATCGGTTGGCGCGCGATCGAGCGCGAAACCGGCTCGGCGTGAGTATAAACCGCCGCGTTCTTTAAATTTTTACCCTTTCCCCTGACGGGATGGAAACAAAGCTGCGCTAATTTGCTCCGAAGATGAGACGGAGTAACTTTGATGCGTCAGATTTTCCTCGGTGCGGCAATCCTGCTGATGGCAGGTTCTGCGATGGCGTCCTCGATAGAGGTGGTCGGCAAGACTGCGCCGTCCGCTGAAGGCAGCATCGTCACCGAAACCTGCGCCCATTGCCCGCCGCTCCAGGCCGAGCTGATCAAGAGGGACTATACGGTGCCGGAGTTGAAGGCCGGCGTCTTCCAGGCGAGTGAAATCCGCGATGTCGGCGGCGAAAAGAAGATCTATCGCACCGAAGGCTGGATGGGCGGCTCGCCCGTCGTCTTCGTCAGCAAGGCCACTCCGGAAGCGATGCTTGCCGCGGCACCTCCAGCCCCGCCTGCCGACGGCATCGACATGAGTGCGACGACGGCAGCCGTCATCGGCGGCGACGCCAGGCCCGTTGCGGCCGGCATGGCGGAACCATCCGCAGCGCTGAACGTTTCCGAATTCAAGCTGCGTTTCTAAAAAAGTTCCCTGCCCCTGCCTGATCAAGGTTTCGATCGATTGGGGTTCCACCACCGGTGGACCGAATGCACCCTCGATGAGCAGCGAGGGTGCATTCTTGTTTCAATGCACAATCAAAAACTGAATTATTGAAGTTAAATAGAAGAATGCAACTTACGCAATTATTCGAGAAGTTATGTTTCGATCTTCCTAGGTCGTGCAAATAGAAGCCATGGATCGTTAAAAGATAATTTAGTCATTCACTCTAATTTTACCAATCGAGAGGCCGGAGGACGCATGATTGCGCTAGCTGCGCGGGCGATTTGAGACGTCCGCGGGTCGGGAGTTGACCGATCCGGAATTGTTTTGAATTCACCTGCTTTGCGAGGCAAATCATGAAAAAGCTCAAGATTGCGCATCAATTGTTTGCGCTGATCGGCGTCCTAATGGCTGCTTTCGCAGTCGCCACCTATTTCGAAATCCGCACCTCCGAGCAGGCGATTTACGATGAGCGTTTCGACATGCTGCGCACGCAGGTCGAATCGGGCATCTCCGTCCTCAACACCTTCTATGAGCGCGAGAAGGCCGGCCAGATGACGCATGAGGCCGCCCAGGCCGAAGCCTTCGAGATCCTGAAGCGCGTCTCCTTCCAGCCATCCGGTTACCTCTTCGGCTTCGACTACAACGTCGTCCAGCTCTTCCACCCGAGCCCGGTCAATCTTGGCAAGAACATGAGCGGTCAGGTCGACAAGACAGGTGCGAAATTCAGCCAGGCGCTGGTCGACAACGGCAAGGCCGGCGGCGGCCGGACCTTCTACTATTGGACCAAGCCCGGTCAGCCGGAAGACCAGGTCTTCCTCAAGGGCGGTTATTCCAAGGCCTTCGAACCCTGGAAGATCGTCGTCGGTACCGGCGTCTATCTCGATGACCTGCAGCAGAAGGTCAATGCGACGATCTGGAAGGCGCTGACCGCCTCGCTGATCGTCTTCGTCTGCGGTATCGCCGCTGCCGTCTTCTTCATCCGCGGCATCTCCCATCCGCTGAAGGACATCCACAATGCCCTGCAGTCGGTCGCCGAAGAGGATGTTTCGATCGCCATTCCGCATACCGGCATGAACAATGAAGTCGGCATGATGGCCAAGGCGACGCAGTCGCTGCAGGAAAAGATCAGGGAACGTCATGCGATGTCGGATCGCGAGGCGGCCCAGCAACTGGCGCTGGAAAGCGAGCGCGAAAACAATCTGCGCCAGCAGCAGGATGAAGCCACGCTGCAGGCTCGCGTGGTGACGACG
>NZ_LXFU01000035.1 GCF_001657485.1 Rhizobium sp. WYCCWR10014 | reverse complement strand
TGAGTTTCACTAGAACGAAAGACTTCGTCGCCAGCAGCGCCGCCGCCCTCGTTCAGTGAGTGGGCTTATAGAACTAACCCACCGAAACAGTCAACACACCCAACCAAAGTTTTTTGACATTTTTGTAACAGGTTGATTCGGCTGGCATTTTTCTCGGTCGATATTATCCACAGGCCCCCTTTCGGGACGGATTCCCGAAAATTTCTTTACCGGCTGGTCAAAAGTCCATTGGAAAGTCGTTCTCAACACCTGAAAGATCACAAGAAAACAGGATCTTGCTCGGATTTATGGTTAATGGAGGATTAAAGTGCCCGCGGCCGGCGAGCTTTAAATTTCCGTCACAAATCAGCGGCTGAGTTTCGGAACCTATCACCGAGTTGGGTGTTGTCTTTCCCATTGAAGGAAGGAGACCAACATGGCTGCCAATACCGATGATATCAGAGCATCTGTCAGCAAGGACATCGCCGCACTCCAGCAGGAAGTCTCGCGCCTGCAGAAGATGATTTCCGCTCAGGGCGCCGAAGCCTATTACGAAGTGCGCGGCCGCGCCGGCAAAGCTTATGACGAAGCCCTGCCCCGGGCAAAGAACGCCGTCGCCCAGATCAAGGCCGAAGGCGTCGCTGCCGCTGACGCCGCCCGAGAGCATCCGACTGCAACGACCACGGCTCTGGTGCTTGCAGGCGCCATTGGCTTTCTTGCCGGATACCTGCTTTCCGGCGGTCCGCAGCCGCAGCCTCGCCATTGGTGGCGCTGAACACGCCATATCCACTCATAAACCAGCTTTTTGCGCACCCGCCGATCCGTTTTTCGGCAGGGTGCGTAAATGCTTATGTCTTACAAAAACCAATTTTTAATGCCAGTTATGGGAACATAAAAAATGAAGGGAGGACTACCATGGAAAACAAGAGGGCCAACTGCATTATCGAAGTCAGTGTCGACAGCGCCAATGGCCGTTATGCGGTCGGCATCATGAATATGCGTCAGGCACTCGATCTGCCGGAAATGCCTAGTCTTTCCTACACCCATCCGGACCCGGTCAAGGCCGCCGCCGGCATCGTCGTCAGCCGTAAGGAACTCGCCGGCTTCATGGCGTGCCGCTGAGGCAGCGCCACCCTAACAAAGCCGCGACGGCGCTTTATCCAAAGCGCTGAGCCCTTTTTGCAGCGCCTGTTATTCCCCTCGTTTTTTATTCACTCTGCTGGCATCCTTCTGTCGTTCATGCCAAGAAAACGGCATCAAAATCAGGATTAAGGATGGCAGATGAGGGAGCGGCGCCCACCGCACAAGACGCGTGAACGGACAAAGCCCACCGATAACGCAGCGGCCAAACGGGTCACCCTTCCCCGAGCCCTTTCCAAGCTCGGCTATTGCTCCCGCACGCAGGCCGAACGCCTGATCGCCGAAAATCGCGTTGCGGTTGACGGCCGTACCGTCAGCGATACCTCCGCATGGGTCGATCTTGCCACGGCAAGCATCAGTATCGACGGCCTCGTCATCGCTGCCGAAGCGAAAATCTATCTGATGCTCAACAAGCCCCGCGGTCTCGTCACCACCCGCCACGATCCGGAAGGCAGGCCGACTGTCTATGATTGCCTCAGGGATTTCGACATCCCGCATCTCTCTCCGGTCGGCCGGCTCGACAAGGCCAGCGAGGGCCTGCTGCTTTTCACCAACGACACCGAATTCGCCCAGATCCTGCTCGATCCGGTCACGCATGTGACGAAGACCTATCATGTCCAGATCGATCGTATCATGGACGACGAGGACATTGCCGCCATGACATCGGGCATCCGCCACGACGGCGAACTGCTGACGGCAACCGCCGCGCGGCGCCTGCGCCAGGGTGACAGGAATTCATGGATCGAGGTCGAGCTCGACGAGGGCCGCAACCGCCAGATCCGCCGCATGCTGGAGGCGCTCGGAACCGAATGCTTGCGCCTCGTGCGCGTTGCGGTCGGCGGGCTCGAACTCGGCGAACTGGCGAAAGGCGCCGTGCGTGCGCTGACCGAACCGGAATTGCAGGCACTGCGCCGGAGAACCGGCATGGAAAGGACGAGACGCAATTGACTGCTGTGACTGACATGGCGCCGCACGATTTCTGGCAGGAGCTTCACCCGCCCGGCACCTTTGCCGGCGGGGAATTCACCTCCTTTTATGTCGCCACGTTGGAAGACGGCCGCCAGCTTCGCCTGCCGATCCGTGAGCTCGCGGATGGCGATCATGCCCTCGCCTCGCTGATCGTCAACCAGGCAAGCTTCGCCGTGCTCGATGTGCTCGCCGAAAGCCTTGCCGAAAAGCTCAGGCCGATGCGCATCGATGTCGTCGCCGGCCTGCCGACACTCGGCCTGACGCTGGCCGCCGCCGTGGCGCAGAAGCTCGGCCATAGCCGATACGTTCCGCTCGGCACCTCGCGCAAATTCTGGTATCGCGACGAGCTCTCCGTCGCCCTGTCTTCGATCACCACGCCGACACAACAGAAACGTCTCTATATCGATCCGCGCATGCTGCCGCTGCTTCAGGGACGACGTGTCGCACTCATCGATGACGTCATTTCCAGTGGCGCCTCGATCGTCGCGGGTCTTCATCTGCTGACAGGCTGCGGCATCGAACCCGTCGTCATCGGTGCGGCCATGCTGCAATCGGAGCGCTGGCGCGAAAGCCTCGCAGCCGCCGGGCCGCAATGGAGCGCGCGCACCGTCGGCGTCTTCGCAACTCCCATTTTGCAGCGGGACGCCAGAGGCCGGTGGCGGTCACCACCAGCTTGACGCGAGATATGAGGATTGTTCAATCTTTGCCTGAAGGCGCCTCTATACAGCGCAAGAGGAACGATTACAGTCCCGCCTGATCGATGAAACAACGGACCTGCCCATGTCGTTCGAGCAAGCATCCCTGCTAAGCCTGCTGCTGGCGATGCTCATTCTCTTCTCGCTCGATCGCATCCGCATCGAGGTGGTCTCGATCGCCGGCCTGCTTGGCGGCTATGCGCTCGGCCTTTATCCCGCCGAGCAGATCTTCACGGGCTTCGCCAGTCCCGTCGTCATCACCGTCGTCGAGATCTTGCTGATCGTCCAGGTGCTGGCGCGCGCCAGGCTCTTCGACAGTCTCGCCGCCCGTTTCGCGGCCGCAAGACCTTCGGGCTTCAAGGTCATTGCCGGCACTTCCGCGCTCGCCGGCTTCATGTCCATCTTCATGAACAATATTGGCGCCTTTGCGATCACCTTGCCGGTCGCGCTACGTCTCGGCACGGTCCTGACGATCCCCCGCCGCCAGCTCGTCATGCCGGTCTCGTTCGCGGCCCTGCTCGGCGGCCTCGTTTCGCTGATCGGCACGCCGGCCAACCTGCTCGTCAGCGATGCGCTCGCCAAGGCGACCGGAACCGGCTTTCACTTCTTCGATTTCGCCTATGTTGGCCTGCCGGTCGCCATTGCCGGCATTCTGCTCATCGCCTTTCGCGTGCAGCGCCTGTTTCAGGAACCCGACGAAACACCGGCAACGATCTCCCCGACCGCGCGCCGCATCGTCGTCGAGCGTTACATCCCTGACATCTCGCCGCTGATCGGTGTGCGGCTTTCCGATTGCCCAGTGCGTTTCGGCATCAAGCCGCACGCGCTGATCCGCGGCGATAATTTCGTCTTCGGTCCGCTCGACCAGTCGGTGATCGAACCCGGTGATGTGCTGCTTGCCGAGGGCGCCGATGCGGTCTTTGCCAACCTTGCCGCCACGCAGGCGTTGATCGCCGATGCCCATCCGCATGGCCTGCAGCCGGATTTCACCCGTGTCGAAGCCGTCGTCATGCCGGAGAGCACGTTGGTCGGTTCGCGCGTCCGTTCGCTCGAAGTCTTCCACCATCGCGGCATCGCGGTCACCGCCCTTTCCATGCGCGCGCCACGCATCGAAGGCCGCTTCCTCGACCTGCAATTGTCGATCGGCGATATATTGACGCTGGAGGGGCCGCGCATTGCAATCGGCGAAGCGTTGGAGGAAAGCGAGTGCCTGCCGCTCGCCTCGACAGCACCGAGCGAACCGGCGCCCCTATCCTGGCGGCCCTTCGCGCTCTTTGCCTGCGGCGTCGCCGCCTCGGCGGCCGGCCTGCGTCCCGACATCGCTTTTGCCGGCGTCGTGCTCGTGCTCGCTCTGCTCAATCACCTCAACATCCGTCAGGCGATGGCCGATCTCAATTGGCCGATCATCATCATGCTGGCGGCGATGATCCCGATCGGCCAGGCGGTGGCAACCACCGGAGCGGCCGAAACCATTGCCGGCTGGCTGAGCCTCGTCCTGCCGATCACCCATCCGCTCTTCGGCATCGCCCTCATCCTCTTCCTCGCCATGGCATTGACGCCTTTTGTCAACAACGCGACGGTCGCAATCGTCCTGACCCCGATCGCACTGGAATTCGCAAGAGCCGGCAGGCATGCGCCGGACGCCTATCTGATCGCGGTTGCCGCCGGCGCCTCCCTGGATTTCCTGACGCCCTTCGGCCATCACAATAACACGCTTGCAATGGGCATCGGCGGCTACCGCTTCAGTGATTTCCTGAGCGCCGGCTGGCCGCTTGCCGTCACAGGTTACGGCCTCGCCCTGCTTCTGACCGCTCTGTTCTGGCTGTGATGCGATACCCGATCGGCTTGACTTCCCCAGCAATGAAACTAGAGCAGGAAGTCTTCACCCAATAATTAAGGACAGTCGAGCGCCGTGCGAATTCTCTCCGAAGCCCATTTCCCGGAATTGCCGAACTATTATCGCGGCAAGGTGCGCGAGAATTACGATCTTCCCGACGGACGCCGCATCATTATCAGCACCGACCGGCTGAGCGCTTTCGACCGCATCCTCACCTGCATCCCCTATAAGGGCGAGGTATTGACGCAGACGGCGCGCTACTGGTTCGAGGCGACGAAGGACATCTGCCCGAACCACGTTCTCGACTATCCCGATCCGAATGTCGTTATCGGCAAGCGGCTCGACATCCTGCCGGTCGAGATCGTCGTGCGCGGTTATCTCGCCGGCACCACCGGCACCTCGATCCTGACGCTTTATAAAAAAGGCGAACGCGAGATGTACGGCATGCGTCTGCCCGACGGCATGCGCGACAACCAGATCCTGCCGGAACCCGTCATCACGCCGACCAGCAAGGAATTCGACGGCGGCCATGATGAACCGCTGACGCCCGCCGAAATCGTCACGCGCGGCCTTCTCACGAAAGAACAATGGCAGACGCTGTCGACATATGCGCTCGCCCTCTTTGCCCGCGGCCAGGAGATGGCGGCGAAAAACGGCCTGATCCTGGTCGATACCAAATACGAGTTCGGCACCGATGGTGACGGCAACATTATCCTTGCCGACGAGATCCACACGCCGGACAGCAGCCGCTACTGGCTTGCCGAAAGCTATCCGGCAAGCTTTGCCGCCGGAAAACGCCCGGAAAGTTTCGACAAGGATTTCGTCCGCGCCTGGGTGGCGGAGCGCTGCGACCCCTATAAGGACGAGATCCCGAAAATTCCCGCCGAGCTGATCGAGCAGACCTCGGCCGTCTACATCAAAGCCTACGAGGCGATCACCGGCGAGCGCTTTGTCCCCGATGACAGCGGCGAGACGCCGCTTGCCCGTGTGCGAAACAACCTCGCCCGCTATTTTCCTTGAAAAGGCGACAGACGAAAGCCGCCGGCCCGATCATCAGCTTGCGGCATTCCTTCCAATCGCGCTAGCATCGAAAAAAAGGGGTATCGGGCTCAGCCCGGCGGGGAACAGATGGTAAGAAGGCCAAGACGCAAGGCCGAGGAAACGCGGGAAGACATTCTCTCCATGGCGGAGATATTGTTTCGCGAGCGCGGCTTCGTCGCGGTGTCGATCGCCGATATCGCCGGCGCGCTGCACATGTCGCCGGCCAATGTCTTCAAGCATTTCCGTTCCAAGGTGGCGCTCGTCGATGCGATCGCCGGACGCCATCTCGACGACGCCGCCGAGCGCTTCGCCGCCTTCGATGAGAAGCTGCCACCAAAGGAACAACTGCTCCGCTTCATCCTGCGCCTGCTGGAAAGCCACCTGCAAGACATCCAGAAGAACCCTTATATCTTCGAAATGGTGCTTTCGACGATCGAAGCCAAACTCGAGGCAGGCAATCGTTATCGCGCCCGCATCGAGGCAAAGCTCGGCGAGATCATCCGCGAGGGCATGGCGGAGGGAAGTTATCATTGCCGCGATCCCGAAAGCGCGGCGCATACCGTTGCAGACGTCCTCGCCTGCGTGCTGCACCCTGTCCTGATCGCGCGCGACGACAAGGAGACGCTCGTGCACCGCGCCGAAAAAATCGTGTGTTTCGTCCATGCCGCACTGCAAAATAGCGCTTGCTAAGTGATGATTGCTGAATTACGTCACTTCGTAAAGCTTTTCTTAAATTCGGATAACGGCATTTGAAGCCAACCCAATCCTGACGCCTATATCAGCCTGCGCTCGCTCAAGCAGAGCCCGCAGGCCCGAGCTCGTAGATTGGACGGCGATTGCCACCGCACAGGAATTCAGCATGATACGGCGTGCCCTCCTCATCTCCTCGGCCCTGGCATTCGCAGCCCTTCTCGCCGCCTGCAGCGACAGTGGCTCCAAGCCCGCCGGCAATGCGGGTGCAGGCGCAGCGCAGCAGGCCGCCCCCGTCGGCGTCATCGCGCTGACGAAGGGCAGCTTTCCGATCACCACGATCCTGCCCGGCCGCGCCGAGACATTTCAGACCGCAGATATCCGGCCTCAGGTCAGCGGCCTGATCCGCGAAGTCGCCTTTAAGGACGGCGGCGAGATCAAGAAGGGCGACCTTCTCTACCAGATCGAGGATGCACCCTATATCGCCGCCGTCGAGCAGGCCAAGGCGGCGATCTCCAAGGCGCAGGCGAGCGTGCCGAGCGCTGAAAGCAATCTCGACCGCTACCAGCGCCTCGTCGGCAGCGGCGCCACCCAGATCGAATTCGAAACGGCCAAGACGACGCTGCTCCAGGCCAAGGCCGAAGTCGAGTCGGCGAAGGCCTCGCTTTCCGCGGCACAGATCGACCTCGACCATACCAGGATCGTCGCCCCTTTCGATGGCATCATCGACCAGACGGCCGTCAATGTCGGCAACGTCGTCTCGGCCAACCAGACGACGGCGCTGACGACGATCCGTCAGCTCGATCCGATCTACATCTCGCTGACGGAATCGAGCACCAACCTCTTGAAGCTGCGTGATGCGATGGCCGCCGGGGACATCAAGGGCGAAGCCAATGTCGTCTTCCACCTGATCCTGGAAAACGGCAAGGAATACAACCAGCAGGGCAAGCTCGATATGTCAAAGCAGGTGGTCAGTGAGACGACCGGCACCTTCATCATCCGTGTGCTCTTTCCCAATCCCGACCGTAGCGTGCTGCCCGGCATGTATGTCCGCGCAACCGTCGAGCTCGGCGCCGAGGCCGGTTATGCGCTGCCGCAGCTGGCGACGAGCCGTGACGCCAACGGCCGGCTGACGGCACAATTCGTTTCCGCCGACGGCAAGGTCGAAACCCGCGCCTTCGAGAACAGCTCGCCCTCCAACAATTCCTGGCTCGTGACCGACGGCATCAAGGACGGCGATCAGCTGATCGTCAGCGGCCTGCAGTCGATCACATCCGGCATGCCGGTGAAGCCGGTCCCGATGAAGATCAACGACAACGGCGTGGTCGTGCCTGCCGAGCAGCCCGCGGCCGGTGACGCGCAGAAGCCTGCAGCGAAGTAATCGCTGAGCCCCGCTCGTCACCGTCTCAGCCGCACAGGAACAACCGATGGCCAAGTTTTTCATCCGACGTCCGATTTTCGCCTGGGTCATTGCGATCACCATCATGCTCGCCGGCCTGCTGGCGATCTTCACGCTGTCGATCTCGCAATATCCCGACATCGCCCCGACGACGGTTCGCATCAACGCCACCTATCGCGGCGCCAGCGCCGAGACTGTCGAGAAATCGGTGACGACGATCATCGAGGACGGCATGACCGGGCTCGACGACCTCACCTACATGACCTCGACCTCATCGACGGGTTCGGCCAGCATCCAGCTCACCTTCGGGACGAGCGCCGACCCCGATATCGCCCAGGTGCAGGTGCAGAACAAGCTGCAGCTGGTTCAGTCGCAGCTTCCAAGCGACGTCATCGATGCCGGCATCAGCGTCACCCGCTCGACCTCGAGCATCCTTCTCGTCGGTTCGCTCGTTTCAACCGACGGCAAACGCAACTCCGTCGACCTCGGCAATATCATGTCGACCTCGATCGAGGATCAGATCCAGCGCCTGGAAGGCGTCGGCAGCATCAATGTCTTCGGTTCGGGATACGCCATGCGCGTCTGGCTCGATCCGTTCAAGCTGCTGAAATACCAGTTGACGCCGAGCGACGTGACGTCAGCCATCCAGGCGCAGAACACCCAGGTCTCCGTCGGTTCGCTCGGTGCCCAGCCGACGATCCCCGGCCAGCAGATCAACGTCACCATCACCGCGCAAAGCCAGCTGACCACCGTCGCCGATTTCGAGCACATCATCCTGAAGGTCGAAAAAGACGGCGCGACGGTGCGCCTGAGCGACGTTTCGCGTATCGAGATCGGTCAGGAAAGCTACGGCGGCAGTTCGCGGTACAACGGCCAGCCGTCAACGGGTTTTGCCGTCAACCTTGCAATCGGCGCCAACGCCATCGATACCGCCGCCCGCGTGCGCTCGGCGCTCGAGGTTATCGGCCGCGGTCTGCCGGCAGGTGTCGAGATCACCTATCCCTACGACACCACGCCCTTCGTGGAACTGTCGATCGAGAAGGTCGTGCATACGCTGATCGAGGCGATCGTGCTCGTCTTCGTGGTGTTGCTCGTCTTCCTGCAGAATCTCCGTGCGACGCTGATCCCGACGATTGCCGTTCCCGTGGTGCTGCTCGGCACCTTCGGGGTGCTGGCCGTGACCGGCTACTCGATCAATACCTTGACGATGTTCGCCATGGTGCTGGCGATCGGCCTTCTCGTCGACGATGCCATCGTCGTCGTCGAAAACGTCGAACGGATCATGTCCGAAGAAAAGCTTTCGCCGCTCGAAGCGACAGAAAAATCGATGGGCGAGATCACCGGCGCCATCGTCGGCATCGCGCTCGTCCTCACGGCCGTCTTCATTCCGATGGCCTTCTTCGGCGGTTCGACCGGCATCATCTACCGCCAGTTCTCGATCACCATCGTCTCGGCCATGTTGCTGTCGGCGCTCGTCGCCCTCGTGCTGACGCCCGCACTTTGCGCCACGATGCTGAAGCCGGTCGGCGAACACAGGAAGCACCGCGTCGGCGACTGGTTCAACCGCAACTTCACGCGCTCGACCAACGGCTATATCAGCACCATCGGCTATCTGCTGAAGCGGCCGATCCGCGTCATGCTGGTCTTCCTTCTGGTCGGCGCCGGCTGCGCCTATCTCTTCACCCGCCTGCCGAGCTCCTTCCTGCCGCAGGAAGACCAGGGTGTGCTGCTGACCATCGTCACCACGCCGCCGGGCTCGACCACGCAGCAGACCCAGGCAGTCGTCGAGAAGGTCGAGAAATACTATCGTGAAAACGAGAAGGACGCCGTCGATTCCGTGTTTGGCGCGCTCGGCTTCGGCTTCAGCGGTTCCGGCCAGAACAGCGCCATTGTCTTCACCAAGCTCAAGGATTTCTCGCTGCGCACCGATCCGACGCTGAGCGCCCAGTCGGTCGTCAACCGGGCGCTTGGCAATTTCTTTGCGATCCGCGAGGCGCAGGTCTTCGCGCTGCTGCCGCCGGCGATCCAGGGTCTCGGCGTGTCGAGCGGCTTCTCCATGTATCTCGTCGACACCGGCGGCCACGGCAACGACGCCCTGACGGCCGCCTCCAAGCGGCTGATCCAGATGGGCAATAGCTCGGGCAAGATCGTGGCGCTGCGCAGCAGCAACAAGGAAGTCGAGCCGCAGATGCGCATCGTGCTCGATCAGGAAAAGATCGGCGCCATGGGCGTCGACATCGCCTCGGTCAATTCGATGCTGTCGATCATCTTCACCGGCCGTGACGTCAACGACTTCACACTGAACGGCGAGATCAAGCCGGTCTATGTCGAGGGCGATGCGCCCTTCCGCATGCAGCCGAGCGATCTCAACCACTGGTATGCCCGCAACAATGACGGCGAAATGGTGCCCTTCTCCGCCTTTACCCGCACGGAGTGGGTGAAGGGCGCGCCCTCGCTTGCCCGCTTCAACGCCGTCAGCGCCATTCCGCTCGACGGCGCTTCCGCACCCGGGGTTTCCTCCGGCGATGCGATGAACGAAATGGAAGCACTGACCAATCAGCTCGGCGGCGGTTATACCGTCGCCTGGCAGGGCATCTCCTATCAGGAGCGGCTGTCCGGTTCGCAGGCGCCAATGCTCTACGCGATCTCGGTGCTGGTCGTCTTCCTTTGCCTGGCAGCGCTTTACGAAAGCTGGTCGATCCCCTTCTCGGTGATCATGGCGGTGCCTGTCGGCATCCTCGGGGCGCTGACGGCGGCAACGGTCTTCGGCCAGGCAAACGACGTCTATTTCAAGGTCGGCCTGCTGACCACCATCGGGCTGGCGGCGAAGAACGCCATCCTAATTGTCGAATTCGCCAAGGACCGCATGGAAAGCGGCATGGGGCTCTACGAGGCGACATTGGAAGCGGCGAGATTGCGGCTGCGGCCGATCATCATGACCTCGCTTGCCTTCATTCTCGGCGTCGTGCCGCTGGCGATCGCGACGGGCGCGGGCTCGGCGGCGCAGAATGCCATCGGTATCGGCGTTCTCGGCGGCATGCTGGCGGCAACGCTGCTCGGAATTTTCTTCGTGCCGTCGTTTTTCGTCGTCATTCGACGCATCTTTGCCACACGCGCCAAAAATGCGGCAGGACTGTGATATAAATGCACTGTGATAATGCAGTTCCCGTTGCTACATTGCGCCCGACTGCTTCGGTGTGTTTTTTTGGTATGACGAGGCGCGGCGGCGATAGTGAAGCATGAAGCGTCGGACAAGAATTGACTTGCTCGAGTACAGGATGAAATGAATGGTATCTCTTCGTTTTGCCACACCGGCATTATTATTATTGTTGTCGGGCTGCGTCGTAGGCCCGGATCATGCTCCTCCTGAAATGCCGCTGCCCGCCAAATTCGGAGAAGGCGGAACGAAGAGTGTAGGCGACGTTGCAACCGCAGCCTGGTGGACCGCCTTCAGCGATCCTAAACTGAATGGCTATGTCCAGGCCGGACTCGATCAGAATCTGACAGTCCAGCAGGCGATCGAACGCATCAATGCGGCTTCCGCCAACGTCACCGTCGCCGGCGCCGGCGGCCTGCCGAACCTGAACGTCGGCGCTTCGCACACGGTCAGCGGCCAGAGGGGCGAGTTGCGGACACAGTTCGACACGCGCAACACCAGTGCCGGCGACGTCCAGCTGAGCTGGCTGCTCGATCTCTTCGGCCTCTACAAGCGCAGCACCGAGAGCGCGCTTGCGTCGCTCGATTCAGCATACGCATCCGCTGATGTCGCCAAGCTGACCCTCGTGCAGGATCTCGTCTCGAGCTATATCGACGTTCGCTATTATCAGCAGCGCCTGGCGCTTTCGAGGGCCAACCTGAAGTCTCGTCAGGAAACCTTCGAACTGACCAAGTTCCAGCTTGAAGCCGGCGCCGCGTCACGTCTTGACGTCGTCCAGGCCGAAGGTCTCGTACAATCGACGCTCGCCGAAATTCCCGGTCTCGAAACCAACATCCGCATATCGGCCCATCACATCGCCACGCTGCTCGGCCTGCCGGCCTCGGCTCTCGTCGATGAATTGCTGAAGGGCCGTGGCCAGCCGGTATTCCGCGGCGGCATCAACTCGGGCATTCCGGCAGATCTGATCCGCAACCGTCCCGACATTCGGGTAGCGGAGCGTGATCTCGCCGCCGCAACGGCCAATATCGGTGTTGCCCAGGCGCAGCTTTATCCGAGCATCTCGCTCAGCGGCTCGATCTCGCCGTCCTACATCAACCAGCGCGGCATCCATGGCGGCCTGACCGGCTGGTCCTTCGGTCCGAGCCTCAACCTACCGATCTTGGATGGTGGCCGTCTTCGCGCCAACGTCAAGTCGGCAGAGTCCAACGCTGCCGCAGCCTATCTCAACTGGAAGTCGACGGTGCTGTCCGCCGTCGAACAGGTCGAAAATGCGCTTGCCGCCGTCCGGCGTGACGCCCGCACGGTTGCAGCACTTCAGGCCCAGGTGAAGACCACGCAGGAAACGCTCGAACTTTCGACCGCATCCTACAAGGACGGCGCTTCTTCGCTGCTCGACGTTCTCGACGCCCAGCGCCAGGTTTCGCTTGCCCAGGCAAGCCTTGCCGCAGCCGTCCAGCAGATGGCCAAGGACTACGTGTCGCTGAATATCGCAATCGGCGGCGGTTTCGCCCCCGGCGGCAAGACCACCGCACCGGCGGCGAAGGTTGTGGCTGTCAAGGGCTGACAGCTGCTTCAATCGATCTGAAGTACAAAGCCTCGCGATCGTCTCGTGGGGCTTTTTCTTATCCGCCGCGTACCGTAACCGAATAAGTGCGCATAAGATGATTTCGGATTCGACAGGCGGGAAAAGCTGAGCTATCACTTTGATTAAACGATTAATCAGAGTGATCGTCAATCATGCCAGCATCGCGCCCGGGACCGAACCTCAGCAGAATAGCGACGTCGCTCGGCGTCTCCGTCGCCACGGTCTCCAATGCGCTTTCCGGCAAGGGCCGGGTTTCCGGCCAACTGGTCGAAAGAATCCGTGAGCATGCAGCCGAACTCGGCTACGTCCCGAGCCAGGCCGGGCGGGCGCTACGGACCGGCCGCAGCGGCGTTCTCGGCCTGGTGCTGCCCGATATCGCCAATCCGCTGTTCCCGAAGATCGCGCAGGCGATCGAATTCGCTGCCTCCGCCGCAGGTTACGGCGTGCTGATCGCCGATTCCCGCGGTGATGTCGCCGCCCAGACCGAGGCGATCAACCGGCTGGTCGAGCGCGGCGTCGACGGCATGGTCGTCATTCCCCGCCGCGCCACCCGCATTTCGTCCGCCGCCTGTCCGGTCGCCGTCATCGACACTCCCTCGACGCCCGGCAACACCGTCGCCGCCGACCATTGGCAGGGCGGCCATGAAATCGCCGGCCATCTCGCGGGCCTCGGCCATCGCCATATCCTCATCATCGGCAACAATCAGGAATCCAACGTCCAGAACGACCGCGCCGGCGGCATCCGCTCCGGTATGCGCCCGGGCATGCATTCGGAAACGCTGTGGATCGACAGGCTGGAGCAGGAGAACGGCAGCGGCTGCCCGCTCGGCCTCGCGGAAAAAGTCAGGCAGGGTTTCACCGCTTTCGCGGCCCTCTCCGACCTGCAGGCGCTGCGGGCGCTGACGGAGTTGCAGCAGGCGGGCATCAACATTCCCACTGACGTCAGCGTCACCGGCTTCGACGACCTCATCTGGTCGCCTGTTGTCACGCCATCGCTGACGACGGTTCGGATGGACATGGATAGGATTGCCGGGATCGCCGTGTCGGCGCTGGTGGATACCATAAGAACAAGCAGCATCCGGGAGGGCGTGCTCGTTACCGCGGAGATCGAACGCGTCGCCATGCAGCTGATCGTCCGCCAATCATCCGGGCCTGCGAACCCGGCACCAAAAACCTCAGAGATGGAGAACATGTAAAATGAAAAAAGCTCTCATTGCCTCGGCAGCCCTCGCCGCCCTATGCCCGCTCGGCGCCGCCGCAGCAGAGCGGACGCTGACGATTTCCGTCTATGCCTTTGCGCAGGACGATTTCAAGACGCTGGTCTACGATCCGTTCGAAGCCAAATGCGGCTGCAAGCTCGTGGTCGAGACCGGCAACAGCGTCGAGCGTCTTGCCAAGATGGAGGCGAACAAGGCCAACCCCGTCGTCGATCTCGCCGCCGTTTCCATGGCCGATGCGCTGGCCGCGTCTCGCGCCGGCCTGATCGACAAGGTCGATACCGCGAAGCTCGCCGATTTCGCCAAGCTCTATGACGTCGCCAAGGATCCGAACGGCGACGGCATGAGCGTCGGTTACACCTTCTATGCCACTTCGATTGCCTATCGCTCCGACAAGATGAAGATCGACTCCTGGACCGATCTCTTGAAGCCGGAATATGTCGGCCACGTCGCCTTTCCGAACGTGACCACCAACCAAGGGCCGCCGGCGCTCTATATGCTCGGCCTAGCGCTCGGCAAGGACACGCCGGATCTGAAGGGACCGATCGAAGCGCTGGGCGAGAAGAAGGACGAGATCGTCACCTTCTACGAAAAGTCCTCGCAGCTGGTGCAGCTGATGCAGCAGGAAGAGATCTGGGCAGCGCCGATCGGCCGTTTCTCCTGGGCCGGCTTCACCAAACTCGACGTCCCGGTCGCCTGGGCGACGCCGAAGGAGGGCCAGACCGGCGGTATGAACGTGCTGGTCCTGACCAAGGGCTCGAAGAACCAGGATCTCGCTTTACAGTTCATGGACTTCTGGCTCTCGACCGACATCCAGACCAAACTCGCCGAAAAGCTGATCGACAGCCCTGCTAATAGCGAGGTCAAGCTTTCCGAAGCCGCCGCCAACAACCTCACCTATGGCGAGGAAACGGCCAAGAGCCTCAAGCTGATCCCATCGGCCGTTGCCCTCGACAATCGCGCCGGCTGGCTGAAGACGTGGAACGAGAAGGTCGGCCAGTAAGGCCCGCGTGAAAACTGCCCCGGCACCTCTGCCGGGGCCTCGCTCTTGTCCACTCGAAAGGCGCCTCATGTTCCAGAACCGCGCAGAAGCCCTGGCGCTTGCCTTGCCGGCAGCCATCTTTGCGACCGTGGTCTTTCTGTTGCCCGTTGCGATCCTCTTGTCGGAGGGCTTCCGCGCCGGCAGCGCCTGGAGCCTTTCGGCCTATGCCGATTTCTTCTCCGGGACGTTGAACCGCACCGTTTTCCTGCGCACGTTCCGGCTCGGCCTCGAAGTCACCGCCGTTTCCGCGGTCATCGGTTATGCCGCAGCCTTTGCCATCGTCAACCTGCCGCCGAAAGGCAAGGGCCGGATGATCGGCCTCGTGACTTTGCCGCTGATGATCTCTCCGGTAGCGCGCACCTATGCCTGGATCGTCATTCTCGGCCGCACTGGCATCGTCAACCAGGCGATAACAGGCCTGGGTCTCAGCGCCGAACCGCTGCGGCTGCTGTTCACCGAGACCGCCGTCTTCATCGGGCTCTTGCAGCTCTTCCTGCCGCTGATGATCCTGTCGCTGATCAGCGCGCTCGAAAACATGCCGAAGGATGCGATCCCGGCTGCTCGCGTGCTCGGCGCCAACTGGTTCCAGGTCTTCTGGAAAGTCATCCTGCCGCTCACCAGGGAAGGCCTCGTCGTCGGCGGCACGCTGGTCTTCACCGGATCGCTGACCGCCTATATCACCCCCGCCGTGCTTGGCGGCTCCAAGGTGCTGATGCTGGAAACGCTGATGTACCAGCAGGTTTCCGTCGCCAATGATTTCGTCTCGGCAAGCGTCATCGCCCTCATCCTGATCGTCATGAGCTTTGCCGCGAACATCCTGCTGAAACGCCTTGCGACGGCGAGGAACCGCCGATGACGCTGCGCCTGTTTTCGCCCATCGTGCTTTTCCTGCTGCTGGTCTTCCTGATCGGCCCGTTCCTGATCATCATCGCCGCTTCGCTATCGGCGGGCGATACGCTGGCCTTCCCGCCGCAGGGCCTGTCGCTGCGTTGGGTGATGAAGGTCTTCACCATCGAGAGCTTCCGCGACAGCTTCGCCATGTCGATGTTCCTCGCTGTCTTCGGAACGCTCGCAGCCCTCCTGCTCGGTATCCCGGCCGCCTACGCCCTCTCCCGCTACAAGCTGCCCGCGGCCGAGACCGTCCGCACCATCGTGTCGCTGCCGATCATCGTCCCCGGCATCATCGTCGGCCTGGCACTGCTTCGTTATCTTGTTGTGCCCTTCGGCTTCAACATCACGCTGGCGCTCTTCTTCGCCCATACGGCCCTGGTGCTGCCCTATGCCGTGCGCGTCGTCTCGGCGAGCCTCGACAATCTGCGCTCGGACATCGAGGAGGCCGCCGTTCTGCTCGGTTCCTCGCGGCTCGGCGCCTTCTTCCGGGTGGTGATGCCGAATATTCGCGGCGGCATCCTTGCCGCCTTCATCCTCGGCTTCGTCACCAGCTTCAATCAGGTGCCCGTCTCGCTCTTCCTGTCCGGTCCCGGCGTCCGCACGTTGCCGATCGACATGCTGGGTTACATGGAAACCACCTACGATCCTTCCATCGCGGCGCTCTCCGCCCTTCTCGCCTTTCTCTCGATCGGCATCGTCTTCCTCGCCGAACGCTTCCTGGGATTCTCGCGCTATGTCTGATGCCTATCTTCAACTCGACAAGCTGACCCTTGCCTATGGCGATACGGTCGCGGTGCGGGACCTCGACCTCGCGATCGGCAAAGGTGAGCTGGTGGCGCTTCTCGGCCCCTCCGGCTGCGGCAAGACGACGACGATGCGCGCCATCGCCGGCCTCCTGACGCCCGCCGGTGGCCGCATCCGCCTCGACGGCGCCGATATCACCCGCGTCTCGGCCAACAAACGCGCCGTTGGCCTCGTCTTCCAGTCCTATGCCCTCTTTCCGCACCTGACAGTCTATGAGAACGTCGCCTTCGGCCTGCGTCTCAAGGGCATTTCAGGCCAGGATCTCGATGCCCGCGTCGGCGCCGGCTTGAAATCGGTCGGGCTCTCGGCTTTTTCCGGCCGCAAGCCCACCGAACTCTCCGGCGGCCAGCAGCAGCGGGTGGCGCTCGCCCGTTCGATGGTGATGGAGCCGAAGGTGCTGTTGCTCGACGAGCCGCTCTCCAATCTCGATGCTCGCCTTCGCCTCGAAATGCGCGCCGAATTGCAGCGCGTGCAGAAGGAGACCGGCGTCACCATGATCTTCGTCACCCACGACCAGGTGGAGGCCTTGGCGCTTGCCGACCGCATCGTCGTGATGCTGAACGGCGCTATCGAACAGATCGGCACGCCGGAGGAGATCTACAACAATCCGGCATCAGCCTTCGTCGCCGATTTCGTCGGCTTCGAAAATGTCTTCGCGCTGAAGGATGGAAAGCTTGCGACGCCGAATGGGCCGGTCGGACTTTCCGGCCCGGTTCCGGAAGCCGCAGCCGGCCTCGCCTGGCGTCCGCGCATGGTGAAGCTTGGCTCCGGTGCTTTCCAGGGCACCGTGCGCGGCACGTCTTTCGCCGGCAATACCCGCGAATACCTGCTCGATACTCCGCTCGGCCCGATCAAGGCCGAGATCGATGCAGGCCTGCCGCCGCACGAGATCGGCAGCCCGCTTACCTTCGATCTGCCGGTTGCCGGCGCGGCAAGCCTCAAACGGTTCGGGTAAAATCATGGGCGTCTGGATCGACACGGACATGGGCTTCGACGACATCGCCGCCATTCTGGTGGTGGGACAGTCGGAATTCGAGATCGACGGAATATCACTGGTCTTCGGCAATACGCCGCTGCCGCAGGTGAGGATAAACGCCGCCGGCGCCGCCAGCGCCTTCGGCTGGACGTTCCCCATCCACACCGGCCGCGCCATGCCCGTGCTCGGCAAGCTCGAAACCGCCCAGGCGATCCTCGGCGAAACCGGCATCCCGACCATCGGCAGGAGCCTGCCGCAGGCTCCAGCCCTTGCCGAAAGCGATGCCTTCGCAGCACTCTGCCGCTGGCTGGAGCGCAAAGGCCGGCACCGCATCCTGGCGCTTGGCCCGCTCACCAACATCGCCGCCGTGGCGCTTGCCCGGCCCGATCTTGCCGCCCGCATCACCGAGCTCGTCTGGATGGGCGGCGGCGTCACATCAGGCAACCATACGGCCTCCGCCGAGTTCAACGCCCTCGCCGATCCCGAGGCTCTCTCGATCGTCATCGCCCATGGCCTGCCGCTGCGCATGGTCGATCTCGACCTCTGCCGCAAGGTGCTGGCCAGGCCCGAAGACGCCGAGCCGGTGCGCGATGCCGGCGGCGCCAATGCCGAGCTGATCGCCGATATGTTTTCGGGTTATATCCGCATCGGCACCAGTCGCGGCCGCTCGGCCATGGCGATTTACGATCCTTGCGCCGCCGTCGCCTTCGTCGCTCCGGATATCGTCAGCTTCCGCCCTGCCCGTATCGACGTCGAGCTGCAGGGCGCCTTGACCCGTGGCCGCACCGTCGTCGAGACCCGCGCCACGCATGCGACCTTCAATGCTCAATTCGCCGCCGACATCGATGCCGACATGGCGCGTGTCATCATTCTCGCTGCCCTGGTCAACGAGGCCCGCAAATGAACGTCACCGCTCGCCAAGAACCCGCCGATCTCAACGATCCTGCGTTGCGTGCCCGCGCCGTCACGGCTGCGCGCGGCGACGCTCCTTTCGACATGCTGATCACCGGCGGCCGGCTGCTCGATACGGTGACGGGCCTGATCCGGCAAGCCGATATCGGCCTCGTCGGCGCGCTGATATCAAGCGTCCATGCCCCGGCAAGCCGCGCGGATGCGGTCGAGATCATCGATGCGGCGGGCAGTATCCTGACGCCCGGCCTGATCGACACGCACATGCATATCGAAAGTTCGATGGTGACACCGGCCGAATATGCGAGCGCTGTCTTGCCACGCGGCGTCACCACCATCGTCTGGGATCCGCATGAATTCGGCAACGTCCATGGGCTCGACGGCGTGCGCTGGGCGATCGAGGCGGCGCGCAGCCTGCCGCTGCGTATGATCCTGCTCGCGCCCTCCTGCGTGCCCTCCGCGCCGGGCCTGGAACTTGCCGGCGCCAATTTCGATGCCTCCATGATCACCGAGATGCTGCACTCCTCCGCCATCGGCGGCGTCGCCGAAGTGATGAATATGCGCGGCGTCATCGACGGCGATCCGCGCATGACTGCTATCGTCAATGCCGGCCTTGCCGCCGGCAAGCTCGTCTGCGGCCATGCCCGCGGCCTCGAAGGCGCCGATCTCAACGCCTTCATGGCATCGGGTATCACCTCCGACCACGAACTTACCTCCGGCGCCGATCTCCTCGCCAAGCTTTCCGCCGGGCTGACCATCGAGCTGCGCGGCTCTCACGACCATCTGCTGCAGGAGTTCGTCGAGGTACTGAACGGTCTTGGCCACCTGCCCCCGACCGTCACGCTCTGCACCGACGACGTCTTTCCGGACGAACTCCAGGAAGGCGGCGGTCTCGACGACGTCATCAGGCGCCTGGTGCGCTACGGCATGAAGCCGGAATGGGCCATCCGTGCCGCGACCTTCAATGCCGCACAACGTCTGAAGCGCTCCGACCTCGGCCTCCTCGCCGCCGGCCGCCGCGCCGACATCGTGCTCTTCGAAGACCTCGCGGAATTCCGGGCGCGGCTCGTCATATCAGGCGGGCGCATCATTGCTCGCAACGGCAGCATGCAGGTTGCCGTCCAACAGATCGATACGGCCCCGCTTGTCAATTCGGTGAAGCTGCCGCCGCTGACCGAGAATGATTTCCGCATTCCGGCGAACGGGGAGCGCGTCCGCGTCGCCACCATCGACCGCCCGCGCTTTACGCAATGGGGCGAGGCCGAAACCGAGGTCAGGGATGGTTTCATCGTGCCGCCGGCCGGCAGCGCCATGATTTCAGTCGTCCATCGCCACGGCAAGGCTGACGGTATCCCGCGCATCGGCTTCCTCACCGGCTGGGGTGAATGGCATGGCGCTTTCTGTACCACCGTTTCGCATGACAGCCACAACCTCACCGTCTTCGGCGGCAATGCCGGCGACATGGCGCTCGCCGCCAACGCCGTCATATCAGCCGGCGGCGGCATGGCGGTCGCCAAGGACGGCAGGATCGAGGCGATGCTGCCGCTGCCGCTCTCCGGCCTGGTGACCGATGCCTCACTGAAGGACACGGCCCTGGCCTTCGCCAGCATCCGCAACGCGATGGATAAGGTCGTCACGTGGAAGCCGCCTTATCTGGTCTTCAAGGCCTGCTTCGGCGCAACGCTCGCCTGCAATATCGGCCCGCATCAGACCGATCGGGGAATTGCCGATGTGGTAACGGGCAAGGTGCTGGAAAACCCGGTGCTGAAGGTCTTGTAAAGGCCAGGGACGCGCAAGCTCCGTCATGAGCGCGTGCCGTGTGCCCCTCAAACGCCTAACCGATCGAACCATGCGTTGTTCGATGAGGTTGACTGCAGCCAGCCCGTCGGGGCCTGCTGTCATCTTTTTCGGCCTCCGGTTCGGATCATTGTTGCAATTCATTCTTAATTGCACAATAGTCGAAGCAAGGGTCGTCAAGCATTTTTTGCAAATCATTCTGAATCGCAACTTGTTCGACTTTCCGCGGCTTTTGCAATTCGGTCGCAATAGCAGCAAGAGGAGAAATATATGCTCTATAGGGAAAGACGGTCGGTTTTGGCCGGACTGATAGGGGTGGCATTCGCAGCCGTGCTGGTTGCCTTTCCCGCCGCTGCCCAACAGACAACCCATTCGAAGTTCAAGGTGGTGACGACCTTCACGGTGATTGCCGACATGGCAAAAAACGTGGCCGGTGATGCCGCGATCGTGGAATCGATCACCAAGCCGGGCGCGGAGATCCACAACTATGCGCCGACGCCGGGTGACATCCAGCGAGCACAAGGTGCACAGCTCATTCTCTGGAACGGCCTCAATCTGGAGCGCTGGTTCGAAAAGTTCTTCCAGAACCTGCACGACGTCCCGGGTGCCGTCGTCTCCGATGGCATCGAACCGATGGGCATCTCGGAAGGCCCCTACGAAGGCAAGCCCAATCCCCACGCCTGGATGTCGCCGAAGAACGCCTTGATCTACGTCGACAATATCCGTGATGCTTTCGCAAAATATGATCCGGCGAATGCGGAGACCTACAAGGCTAACGCCGAGGCCTACAAGCAGAAGATCGAAGCGACGATCACGCCGATCCGCGCCACCCTCGAAAAAATTCCCGAGGACAAGCGCTGGCTGGTTTCCAGCGAGGGCGCCTTTTCCTATCTCGCACGTGATTTCGGGCTGAAGGAACTCTATCTCTGGCCGATCAACGCCGACCAGCAGGGCACGCCCCAGCAGGTCCGCAAGGTGATAGATGCGGTGAAGGAAAACCGGATTCCAACCGTCTTCAGCGAAAGCACCGTTTCCGATAAACCGGCCCGGCAGGTGGCGCGCGAAACCGGCGCGCATTATGGCGGTGTCCTCTATGTCGACTCGCTGAGCGAAGCCGACGGCCCGGTGCCAACCTATATCGATCTTCTGCGCGTGACCTCCGATACTGTCGCGAAGGGTCTTGCCGATGGGTTGTCGCAATGACCGTACAGCTTGGTAATCTTGTCCGTCCCGCATCCTCAGATGCGGGATCGGGGATCACGGTAAAGGATGCGACCGTCACTTACCGCAACGGACATACGGCCCTGAGGGACGCGAGTTTCCAGATCCCCACGGGCACGATCGCCGCGCTGGTCGGTGTCAACGGTTCCGGCAAGTCGACACTCTTCAAGTCGATCATGGGTTTCGTGCGTCTCGCCAGGGGCCACATTCGCGTGCTTGGCATGCCGGTCGAAGAAGCGCTGCGCAAGAACCTCGTCGCTTATGTGCCGCAATCGGAAGAAGTCGACTGGAACTTCCCGGTGCTGGTCGAGGATGTCGTGATGATGGGACGCTACGGCCACATGGGCATGATGCGCATCCCGAAGGCCGCAGACCATGAGGCAGTGGCGGCCGCGCTCGCCCGCGTCGCCATGAGCGAGTTCCGCAAGCGCCAGATCGGCGAACTCTCCGGCGGTCAGAGGAAGCGGGTCTTTTTGGCGCGAGCACTGGCGCAGGACGGCCGGGTCATTCTGCTCGATGAACCCTTTACCGGCGTCGACGTAAAGACCGAGGACCAGATCATCAGGCTCCTGCGCGAACTGCGGGATGAAGGCCGCGTCATGCTGGTCTCCACCCACAATCTCGGCTCCGTGCCGGAATTCTGCGACCGGACCATCCTGATCAAGGGCACGGTGCTCGCCTACGGCCCGACCGTCGAGACCTTTACGCAGGAAAATCTGGAAAAGACCTTTGGCGGCGTGCTGCGTCATTTCGTGTTGAGCGGAGCGCAGAACGGCAGGCCAACGTCGATCGGCGTCATAACCGATGATGAGCGCCCCTTGATTCTGCAGGGTGGCAAAGCGACCGCCCGGGGCCCCGATAGTGGCAATGGGGGTCGGGAATGATAGCCGACCTCCTGCAGCCCTTCACCTATGAATACATGCTCAATGCCATGTGGGTGTCCGCCCTTGTCGGCGGCGTCTGCGCTTTCCTCTCCTGTTATCTGATGCTGAAAGGCTGGTCCCTGATCGGCGACGCGCTCTCGCACGCTATCGTTCCCGGCGTTGCCGGCGCCTATATGCTCGGACTACCTTTTTCGATCGGAGCCTTCTTTTCCGGAGGGCTCGCTGCCGCAGCGATGCTTTTCCTCAACCAGCGCACCAAGCTGAAGGAAGATGCCATCATCGGCCTGATCTTCTCCTCCTTCTTCGGGCTGGGCCTGTTCATGGTTTCGCTCCAGCCTATGGCGGTCAACATCCAGACGATCGTGCTCGGCAACATTCTCGCCATCACGCCTGAGGATACGCTGCAACTCGCCATCATCGGCTTCGTGTCGCTCGCTGTCCTGCTCGTCAAATGGAAGGACCTGATGGTCACTTTCTTCGACGAGAGCCATGCCCGATCGATCGGTCTCAATCCGACCGCTCTCAAGGTCATTTTCTTCACGCTTCTGTCGGCCTCCACCGTTGCGGCGCTGCAGACCGTCGGTGCATTCCTCGTCATCTGCATGGTGGTGACGCCCGGCGCGACCGCCTATCTGCTGACCGACCGCTTCCCGCGGCTGCTTGTGATCGCGGTCATCATCGGATCGATGACCAGCTTCGTCGGCGCTTATGCAAGTTACTTCCTCGATGGCGCGACAGGCGGCATCATCGTCGTGCTGCAGACGGCAATCTTCCTGATCGCGTTCTTCTTTGCACCCAAACACGGCATGCTGGCGGCGCGCAGACGCGCCGCGCAGGCGCTGGAGGCAGCACCATGAATATGGTCGACACGCTTCTTTCGCCTTTCCAGTTCGGCTTCATGGTCAATGCGCTGGTGATCTCGGTGCTGGTCGCAATCCCGATGGCGCTGTTATCCTGCTTCCTGGTTCTGAAAGGCTGGTCTCTGATGGGAGACGCCATCAGCCACGCCGTCTTCCCCGGCGTGGTTATCGCCTATATCGTCGGCATACCCTTCGCGGTCGGCGCCTTCGTGGCCGGCATGTTTTGCGCTATCGCCACCGGTTTCCTGAAAGATAACAGCCGCATCAAACAGGATACGGTGATGGGCATCGTTTTCTCCGGCATGTTCGGGCTCGGCCTGGTTCTTTATGTGAAGATCCAGTCCGACGTGCATCTCGACCACATCCTGTTCGGCGACATGCTCGGCGTCTCCTGGCGCGACATCGGGCAGTCGGCCGTCATCGCTGCGATCACGTCTGCCATTCTTGGTGTGAAGTGGAAGGACTTCCTGCTGCACGCCTTCGACCCCGCCCAGGCGAGGGCGGTGGGTCTCAGGATCAACCTGCTGCATTACGGCCTTCTCGCCCTCATCTCGCTGACGATCGTCGGTGCCTTGCAGGCGGTAGGCATCATTCTTTCGATCGCCATGCTGATTGCGCCGGGAGCCATCGCCTTCCTGCTCACCCGCAAGTTCAGCACGATGCTGCTCCTCTCCGTCGTCATTGCCGTGATCGGCTCTTTCGTCGGCGTCTACCTGTCCTTCTTCATCGACAGCGCGCCGGCGCCGACCATCGTGCTGGTGCTGGCGATCGGCTTCGTGCTCGCCTTCATCCATGCCACGCGCGGGACGGTCCGGGTTGAGGAATCGCCGATGGACTGATGGACATTGACGAATGTAACACTTTGAATAGCGGCCTAATTCCTACAATCGATTCCGATTTGGGCAATTAGGCAGCAGATAATCAAACCTTCAACTCCCTCTCGACCAGCGCCACCCAATAGGCCGCCCCATATCCAAGCGCTTCATCGTTGAAATCATAGGCCGTGTTGTGATGCAGCGCCCCATCCACCGCCGGACCGTTGCCGAGCCAGACATAGCAGCCCGGCGCGTTCTGGGCGAAGAAGGCGAAGTCGTCGCCTGCCGTCGACGGCGGAAAGCTTGTCTGCACCTTCCCGCCGAAAACCGAGCCGGCCACTGCCAGCGCCCGTGCGGTCGCATCCGCGTCATTGATGACAGGCGGAATCCGCCGCTCGAATGCATAGTCCACAGCAATTCCGTACATGGCCGCAGTGCCATGCGCCAATCGTCCGATCTCGGTCTCCAACTGGTCGCGCACATCGGGTAAATAGGCCCGCGCCGTCCCACCGATCTCGACGATATCCGGAATGACGTTCAGCGCCTTCGGGTCGCCCGCCTGCAGGAAACAGGCGCTGACGACGGCCGGCTGCAGCGGATCGACCACCCGGCCGACGATCGTCTGCAGCGATGACAGGAAGGTCCCGGCAGCCGTGATCGGATCGCGGCCGAGATGCGGCTTGGCGCCGTGCGTGCCGGTCCCACGGAAGGTGATGCGCCAGCTGTCGGAGGAGGCAAGCTGCGGCCCCTCGACCACGGCGATCTCATCGACCGCAAGCCCAGGCATGTTATGCAGCCCATAAACGGCGTCGCAGGGGAAAAGCTTGAACAGCCCCTCCTCGACCATGCGCCTTGCTCCCCCTCGCCCTTCCTCGGCCGGCTGGAAGATGAAATGCACCGTGCCGGAAAAATCCTGCGTTGCCGCTAGATGCCGCGCGGCGCCAAGCAGCATCGCCGTATGGCCGTCATGGCCGCAGGCATGCATCTTTCCGGGCACGGTCGATTTATAGGGTCGCTCCGCCATTTCAGGCATGGCGAGCGCATCCATGTCGGCGCGCAGCCCGATCCTGCGCGTGCCGTTGCCGAACTGCAGCGTGCCGACCACGCCGGTGCCGCCGAGACCTCGATGCACCGTGATGCCGGCTTCCTCGAGAAGCCTCGCGACGATGCCGGCGGTACGCTCCTCCTCGAAACCGAGTTCGGGATGGGCGTGCAGGTCGCGGCGCAGGGAGGTCAGAAACGGCAGATCGTCCTTGATCCGGGCGGGAATGCTCATCGCGCAATGCTCCAGGGGCCTGGATATCCTGTCAAACGAAACGGGCGCCCAACCGGCGCCCGCGTCAGATTATCTCTTGTTCATCAACCGGGCAGTAAGTTCAACCCCCAGAACAGGATGTCGTCCGAAAACCGCTCACACTTTTCGGCATCATGCTCTAGCCCTCCTCGACGAACACCTCCTCACGCTTCTTCTTGACGCTCGGCAGGAAGACGACAATGAGGACGGCGACGGCAATGGCCAGAAGAATGGCGCTGATCGGCCGCGTAACGAAGGTGGTCGGATCGCCGCGCGACAGGATCATGGCGCGCCGGAGGTTCTCTTCGAGCAATGGCCCGAGCACGAAGCCGAGCAGAAGCGGCGCCGGCTCACAGCGAAGCTTCGCCAGTACATAGCCGATGAGCCCGAAGAAGGCGACGGCATAGAGATCGTAGACGTTGGCGTTGACGCTGTAGACCCCGATCGAGCAGAAGGCCATGATGATGGGGAAGAGCACGTAGTAAGGCACGGTCAGGAGCTTCACCCAGAGCCCGATCAGCGGCAGGTTGAGGATGACCAGCATCAGGTTGCCGATCCACATCGAGGCGATGATGCCCCAGAACAGAGCCGGCTGCTCGGTGGCGACGTTCGGACCGGGCACGATGCCCTGGATGATCATCGCCCCGACCATCAGCGCCATGACGGGATTGGCCGGAATGCCGAGCGTCAGCAGCGGAATGAACGAGGTCTGCGCGCCGGCATTGTTTGCCGATTCCGGTCCCGCAACGCCGGCGACCGCGCCTTTGCCGAATTCCTCCGGCGTTTTCGACATCCGTTTTTCCACCGTATAGGAGGCAAAGGCCGCCAGAATGGCACCACCACCCGGCAGGATGCCGAGCGCCGAGCCGATCGCCGTACCGCGAATGACCGGCGCGATCATCTCCTTGAATTCCTGGCGGGACGGCAAAAGGCCGGTGACCTTGGCCATCAGCACCGTGCGTGTCGACTCGCCCTCGAGGTTGCGCAGGATTTCCGCCACCCCGAACACGCCGACGGCAAGCGCCACGAAGTTCAGCCCGTCCGCATATTCACGGATGCCGAGCGTGAAGCGTGGCGTGCCGGTGTAGATGTCGGTGCCGACGAGGCCGAGCAGCAGCCCAAGCGCCACCATGGCCAGCGCCTTGACGATCGAGCCATGCGCGAGCGCGATCGAGGAGACGAGGCCGACGATCATCAGCGAGAAATATTCCGCCGAGCCGAACTGCAGCGCGATTGCGGTCAGCGGCGGTGCGAAGATCGCGACGAGAAAGGTCGAGACCGTGCCGGCAAAGAACGAGCCGAGCGCCGCGATCGCAAGCGCTGCGCCGGCCCGGCCCTTGCGGGCCATCTGGTAGCCGTCGATCGCGGTCACGGCCGAGGAGGATTCGCCCGGCATGTTGATCAGGATCGCCGTCGTCGAGCCGCCGTACTGCGCGCCGTAATAGATGCCGGCTAGCATGATCAGCGAGGAAACTGGCTCAAGCTGGAAGGTGATCGGCAAGAGCATGGCGATCGTCGCCGTGGCGCCGATGCCGGGCAGCACGCCGATCAGCGTGCCGAGCAGCACGCCGATCAAGCAGAAGAGCAGGTTTTCCGGAGTGCCGGCTGTTGCAAAACCGAGCGCGAGATTGCTGAAAAGATCCATCATCGTCTCCTAGAACCGGACCCAGGGGCCGAAGCGCTCGAACGGCAGCCCGAGCCCGTAGCTGAAGACCCCAACCGAAAAGATGGTCAGCAGCAACGACAGCACGATCGCGAGGAACACGTTCATCTTTTGCGATGCGAAGCAGGCGATGAAGGCGGTGAGGAACAGTGACGGCGCGAAGCCGAGCCCGCGCACCGTCAGCCCGAAGAACACCGGCGCCGGCAGGATGAAGAGCATGCCGCGCCAGGCAAACGGGTCGATCGGCTCGCCCTCAACCCGCAGCGCTTGAATGAAGATGATCGCGCCGAGAAGCACGAGCACACCGGCAAGCACCAGCGGGAAATAACCGGGCCCCATGCGCACCGTCGTGCCGAGGTCGAGCCCCAGCGACTGGATGGCGAAGAAAGCGCCGGTCGCGACGAAAAGCGCGCCGCAAATCGCATTGGTGGTATCGAAACTGATGGATTTCATGGTGTCTCCTGGGGAGATGGTTCGTGACGCACTGCTGCTGCGATTGCCCTCATCCGCCTGCCGGCACCTTCTCACCGCATGCGGGGAGAAGAGAAATAGCTGCAAGCCCTTCGCCCCTTGCCGCCGTTGAGTGACGCAAGTCCCCTCTCCCCGCAAGCGGGGAGAGGGTTAGGGTGAGGGGCTTATCCGGCATGTCCTGACGAGGATAATCCTCAGTCGGCATATTCGCCAGCGGCCTCGATCACCGTTTTCCAGCGCGCAATCTCGCTTTCGAGCTTGGCCTTCAGCGCAGCCGGCGTCGCATCGGCGTCGGAGGATGGCGCCGTGCCGAGCTCGGCGAAGCGGGCGCCGACATTCGCATCCTTCAGCGCCACCTGCAGCGACTTCGACAGGCGTTCGTTGATCTCAGCCGGCGTGCCCTTCGGCGTATAGATGCCGTGCCAGATGCCGACTTCAAAACCCGGCAGACCGGCTTCGACGGCCGTCGGAATGTCCTTCATCACGTCGAGCCGTTTGGGCGAGGTCACGGCATAGGCCTTGATCGTGCCGCCCTGGATCTGCTTCGTCGTGTTGGTCGTCTGGTCGCACATGACGTCGACCTGACCGCCGAGCAGATCGGTCATGGCAGGGCCGGTGCCCTTGTAGGGAACGGTTGTGAGCGGCGTCTGGATGGCGCTCATGAACATCATGCCGCAGAGATGCGAAGCCGCACCGATGCCGGCATTGGCGACCGTCACCTTGTCCTTGTTGGCCTTGATATAATCGATCAGCCCCTTGAGGTCGGCCGGCTCCATGTCCTTGCGGGCGACAATCGTCATCGGCACCTCGGTGACGAGGCCGACATAGTCGAAAGCGCCAAGCGTGTCATAGGCGAGCTTGCGGTAGAGCGTGGCGCTGGTCGCCATGCCGATATGATGCAGCAGGATGGTGTAACCGTCGGGATCGGCATTCGCCACGCGGCCAGCGCCGAGCGTGCCGCCGGCGCCGCCGACATTTTCGACGACGATCTGCTGGCCGAGATCCTTCGACATGGATTCGGCAACCAGGCGCGCGACGGTATCCGTCGGGCCGCCGGCCGCAAAGGGCACGACCATGGTGATGGTGCGCTCGGGATAGGTCTGCGCCGAAGCAGCGCCGGCGAGAAGAGAGACCGCGGCAGCCGCGGTCAGGCCGAGCATGGCCTTCAGAATTTTCATCGTTTCCTCCCTGATGAAATAAGCAAGCCCGCCGACGCATCCTCCGCGCCGGTTCGGATAACCTATTTGCCGCCAGGAAAAATCGACCCGCAATCATTGCAGTCGCTTTCGAAAGACGATTTTACGACAGTGCGATGCAGCATGGGTCGATTTGGAAACAAACGGCTCTGGCGATGGGTGGAAATCCACCCATCGCACCGCGAGATTGCAGCACCGCCCCAGCTCCGAGCTAGCTTTCGGTTGTCAGCATCCGCTTGTCGAGACCATATTTCTGCATCTTTTCGTAGAGGGTCTTCCGCGAAATGCCGAGCGACTCATAGACCGGCCTGAGGCTGCCGCCATGCGCCACCAGCGCGCTGGCAATGACCCCGCGCTCGAATTCAGCGACGCGCTCCGCAAGCCCGGTCGCCTCCTCGGCTTGCCGCCCGCCATTGTCGAGACCGAGGACCAGACGATCGGCGGCGTTCCGAAGTTCACGCACATTTCCGGGCCAGTCGCGCTGAGCAATGTCGGAAATCACGTCTGGCGGCACGGCCATCTCGTCGCGGCCGTAGCGGGCCGCCGCTTCCCGCACCAGCTGCAGGAAAAGCAGCGGAACATCCGCCCGCCGCTGCGACAAGGACGGCACGTGCAGCGTTGCGACGTTCAGCCGATAGAAGAGGTCGGCGCGAAAGCGCCCCGCCGCCACCTCCGCCTCCAGATCGACCTTGCTTGTCGCGATGAAGCGCACGTCGAGCGCCACCACCTCGTTCGAACCGAGCCTGGAGATCACCCGCTCCTGCAGCACCCGCAGGAACTTCGCCTGCAGGTCGAAGGGCATGGAGCCGATCTCGTCGAGCAGGATCGTACCGCCGCGCCCATGTTCGAATTTTCCGTAACGCGGCCTCACCGCGCCCGGAAAGGCCCCCACCTCATGGCCGAAAAGCTCGCTCTCGATCAGGTTCGCCGGCAGTGCGGCACAATTGATAGCGATGAACGGCCGGCTCGCCCGGGCGCTGATGTCGTGGAGTGCCCGCGCCACCACCTCCTTGCCGGCCCCGGTCTCGCCGACGATCAGCGTATCGGCATCGCTAGCCCCGATCGCCCGGATGCGGTACCGCAGATCCACCATCACCTGCGTGCGCCCCGGCAGCCGCGCCTCGATATCGTCGCGCTTGCCGGCAACCGCTTTCAGCAGCCGGTTTTCAAGCACCAGGCCGCGCCGCTCCATCGCCCGGCGGATGACGCCGGCAAGCATCTCCGGCGTGAACGGCTTCTCGATGAAATCATAGGCCCCTTCGCGCATCGCCTTCACCGCAAGCTGAACGTCGCCGTGGCCGGTGACGAGAATGACTGGTACCTCCGGGTCGAGCTCGCGAATCTTCTGCATCAGCGTCATGCCGTCCATGCCGGGCATGCGGATATCGCTGACGACGACGCCGGGAAAGCTGTAGCCGATCAGTTCGAGCACGTGGTCGCCGTTCGAATAGGTCTCGACACTGAAGCCGGAGAGCTCCAGCGCCTGCGCCGTGGAGCGGCGCAGTTCCTCCTCGTCGTCAACCAGCAGGATCTTCGCATCGTTCATTCCGCTGCCTCCGGCATCAGCCCTGCCGCCGATCGCAGCTCGATGCGGAACACCGCGCCCCCTTCGGGATGATTGGCAGCTGTAAGGCTGCCGCCGAAATCCTTGATGATGTTGTAGGAGATCGAAAGCCCGAGGCCGAGCCCCTTGCCGACGCCCTTCGTCGTGAAGAAGGGATCGAAGATACGCTCGGCGATCGCCGCCGGCACACCCGGCCCATGGTCCCGGACAGTCAGCACCACCTTGCCGGCCTCCTCGAAGGCCGAAACCTCAATACGCCGATCATCCAGCCCTTCCACCGCATCGGCCGCATTCGAGATCACGTTCACCAGCACCTGCTGGAGACGCACAGAACCGGCGCGCACCACCGGCGGACGCGGCCCGAGAGCGAGCAACAGTTCGGCATCCGCCGCCTTCAGCCGCCAGGCGATGATCTCGAGCGTATCGCGCATCGCCTCGTCGAGGGAAACGGGACCAAGCTTCTCGTTCGGCTTGCGGGCGAAGTTGCGCAGGTGCCGGCTGATCGCAGCCATACGGTCGATCAGCCCGCCGATACGCCGGATATTGTCCCGCGCCTCCTCTGTCCGCCCACGGTCGATGAGAACGGAAGCGCTGTCCGTATAGGTCTTGGCGGCGGCGAGCGGCTGGTTGAACTCGTGCGAAAGGGCAGCCGACATCTGTCCCAGCCCGGCAAGCTTGCCCGCCTGGATCAGATCGGCCTGCGTCTGCCGGAGCTGGTGCTCGGTCAGCCGCCGTTCGGCGATTTCTTCTTCGATGCGGCTGTTGACGCGGGCAAGATCGGCTGTGCGCTCTTCGACGCGCCGCTCCAGCTCGTTGCGGGCTTCGGCTTGCATCTGCATGCGCTCGGCAAGCCGCGCCCGCCTCTGGCGCAGAACCGCGACCGTGAGCCCGGCGATACAGAGGAAGAGAAAGACTGCCGCAAGCGCCGTGCGTGCCTGGGCACGGATGGAACTCGTCTCCATCAGCACGTTCACCGTCCAGTCCTCGGCCGGCATGTAATGCGAGAGCACCAGATATTCGCTCGAACCGCGCTCGCCGGCCAGCGTCATCAGCTCGTGCTGCTCGAAGTGGTGACGCGTCACCGGCAACGCAGCCAGCCTGGCATTGGCATAACGCCGCGACGCCTCGGTGCGGGCGACGCGGTCGGCCGTCAGCGGCAGGATGGCGCCATAGAGCCATTCCGGGCTGCCGGACATGAAGATGATGCCCTCAGGATCGGAGACGAAAATCTTGTATTCGCCGCCACCCCAGGAGGATTCGATCATGTCGATATCGACCTTGAAGACGATGACGCCACGAATATCCGCGCCGGTTCGGATCGGTGCGGCAAAATAATAGCCGCGCTTCAGCGAGGTGGTGCCGAGCGCGTAAAACCGAGCCTGCCGGCCTTCGATCGCATCCTGGAAATAGGGCCTGTAGCTGAAATTCTGTCCGACGAAGCTTGCAGGCCCATCGTAATTGCTGGCCGCGATAGTCTCTCCGTCTGGCTTCACCACATAGATATCGGAGGATTTCAGCAGCCCGTTGATCTCCTTGAGATAGAGATTGGCCGCATCGCGCAGCGCCGCATCTTCAGGCGCGCTCACCAGTTCCTTGATGTCGTCATGATCGGCGATCAGCGCCGGCAGCGCCTCGTAGCGGTTGAGATGGCCGCTGAGTGCCGAAACGGCAAGGCGCAGCGCCGTTCCCGCCTGCGCCGAGGCTTCCTCCATATAGGCGCGCGTCGCAATCGCGCTCCCATAGGTAAAGAAGGCGAAGATGATCAGCGGCACCGCCAGCAACGCCGCTATCGCACGATATCTCGAAGACAGAACCGGCTCCTCCCCTTTTCTGCCTCCACTCCCCAGCGAGGCATACCCGACGCACCGAGTTTAGAGGGGTGGGTAGGGATTTCCAAGGGGCAGCCGAAACTTGACACCCGGCAGGGGCAGATGTCCTATTGCTGCACCGCAAGGAGGCCCCGCCCATGAGCGACGACCAGACGCCCGCCGACAGCAAACTCACCACATCCAAGCGTCGCTGGGCGGCAGAGGGCAAGTTCCTGACCGGCCGTATCAGCCGTCCCGAGGCCGAGCGCCTGCCGCCCGGCCAGCACCTTGTCAAGAACTGGCCTGTACTCGACCTCGGCCAGCAGCCTGTCATCTCGACCGAGACCTGGCGGCTCGAGGTGCGCGGCCTCGTCGAAACGACGCGCACACTCACCTGGGCCGACTTCCAGGCGATCGAACAGAGCACGGGGGTGAGCGATATCCACTGCGTCACCACCTGGTCGCGCTACGACAACAAATGGAAGGGCGTTTCGACGCGCGATCTCCTTGACCTCGCAATGCCGAAGCCGGAAGCAGCTTACGTCATGCTGACGAGCTATGACGGCTATACCACCAACCTGCCGCTCGCCGATTTCGCCGCCGAGGATGCGATCCTCGCCACCGCCTGGGAAGGCCTGCCGCTGACACCGGAGCACGGTGGCCCGATGCGCCTCATCGTGCCGCATCTCTATTTCTGGAAAAGCGCCAAATGGCTGCGCCGCATCGAGCTGATGCCCGCCGACCAGGCCGGCTTCTGGGAAAAGAACGGCTACCACATCTATGGCGATCCGTGGCGCGAGCAGCGCTATTCCGGCGATTGAGCTTTCGGCCGCGAGAAACGGCGAAGCGCAAACACGCCAAGGCCGAACAAAGAGGCAAGCCCCGTCAGCGACGCCATGCTGGCGGCATGGAATGGGATCCCGCTCCAGCGCGGCTTGACGATATCGGCGGTGTTGAAGGCCTCGCCGCTGAACCGGCAGGTGATGAGCGCAAGACCGCGCCGCACCATATCGGCATCGACAGCGGAAATGATTTCACCCGCCGCTGCCCTCTCCCGCGGCATCTCGCGCATCGAAAGCAAGACCGCCTTGGTCGCGGCGAGATAGGCATGGGCGCATTCGTTGAACGGGCTTTCCTCATCCGTCACGCTGCCCGGCATCCGGCCCCATAGGCAGTAGGAATACTGGATTTCGGCATAGTTCAGCACGCGCCGGAACGGCTCGTTCGTCTCGACGGCGCGGGATGCAAGATTGATGATCCGACCGCGATAGTCAGACATGACAGCCATCTCGCCATGGGAGATTTGCGGAATATCCAGCCCGGCATGGCTGCCGCCGTCGCCGCGACTATGGCCAAAAGCGCTTCCAGCGACCACACAAAAAAACGCGGCGGCAGAAAACGCCGTCAGCAGCAGTGGTCTGGCTCTGTCGTTTTTCATAATCGCCCGAAAAGTTAAGGGCGCCGGCAAAGCGGCGCCCTTCGATGCATTCAGTGAAATGCCGTTGCCGGCCGGCCGCGTTGCCCGCCCTTAACCGCAAACCGCTTTTCTGCCAGCGCCCCGAAGGCGAGGCCGAGCGTTGCCCAGAGAATCGCATGCATGCCGAGCGAGGTCGTGCGGAAGCCCCATAGCACCATCGCCGAAAAGTTCTCCGGCACCTCGTTGATCGGCGGCAGCAGATAGAGCACGAGGCCGATGAAGACGAGATAGGCGATACCGGCGATGGTCGCGCCGTTCCAGGGACCGAAGCGCTCGGAGAGACGACGTGACAGCGCCACCGCGGCAACGAGTGCGGCAAGCGAAACAACGATCATCAGAAAGAACAGTTCGGTCCTGACGCCGATCGTGTCGGGATTGCCGACCGCCGGCGGAGTGGCGGGATATTTGATGCTGGGAACAAGCACGACCGCCACGAAGGCGGCAATGGCGATGACGGCCGAGGTGCCGCGCGGCGAAAGGCTGCTGAAGCGACCATGCACGAAGGCGAACGCGAGCGCGAAGAGCCCGCCGACGGCGACGCTGTAGGCCATGACGCCGGTGAAAAGGCCGAGACCGGCCTGCGTGGCGCGGCTGACGATTTCAGGTTCGGCAGCTTCGCCGGCCGCCTGGGCACTCGCCTGCTCAAAGGCGATCGCCGCATCGACCAGCGGCTCGCCGAAGGTATGGGCGAAAGCGAAAACGAGGATGCCGGCAAACAGGCCCGCGAGCATGCCGCGAAGCAGAAGGTTTCCAACCATGTCAGGAACTCCCCTAAAGCATGTCGCGCAAAAGTGTGCAGCGGTTTTGCGATAACGACATGCGTAAAAACAAAACCTAAAGCGCGATGAGCGAATCTGAAAGATCGCGACGCGCTTTAGTGGCAGGGAAAGCCAAGGAGATGGCGGCCGTCATGCACGAATTCGTGCACATACATGCCGTTGAACAGCGCCATCGCGCCTTCCTCGGTGCCGACGAAATAGAGGACGATGAGCATCAGCAGGCCGCCAAAGATCGCCCAGGGCAGGATCTCTCCTACGGGGATCGGCGCCGGTACAGCAACGGGCGCGAAAGTGGTGTCAGACATGTATTCCTCCGGGAATGACGCGTTCAGTCGAAAGAGTGCTTGTGCAGTAGGGTCTGACTTCCAGCGCGAAGAGCTTTCGACACGCTGGTCACAGTGGCGCGACCGCGCCGGACTTACACCGGCTTCCAAACCCGCAACAGCACGGTTATATCTGCACGCCGAAGAGACTGTCAACGAAACTTCACAAGCCGGCGAAGGACACTGTCGCCGCATTCCGGGAGACAAGAACGACCGTGAACACGCGCCTCACCTGGATCTGCCATGGCGCGACGGCAGCAAGCCGCAAGGCCCTGTTCCCGCTCGACGAACCGCTGGAGGACAAGGCAGTGGAGGAAGCCGGCAGGATGATCTCCCCGCTCCGCGCCGACCGTATTGCCACGAGCCCCGCCTTGCGCGCCCGTCAGACTGCTGACGCGCTCCGCCTCGAAGCCCAAATAGATCAGGCGCTTTGCGACTGCGACCATGGCCGCTGGGCCGGCAGATCAATCGCGGCGATCGGGACCGAAGAGCCGGAGAACCTCATGGGCTGGATGAGCGATCCGGAAGCGGCCCCGCATGGCGGCGAGAGCCTTCTTGATCTGCGCACGCGCATCGCCGGCTGGATGGATGGCCAGACAGTCCTGGGCGGCCACATCATTGCAATCAGCCATGCGGCCGTCATCCGGGCATCGATCGTGCATGTGCTGCAGGCGCCGCTCTCCTCCTTCTGGCTGAGCGACGTCGAGCCGCTTTCCGTCATCCGCATGACCAGCAACGCACAGCGCTGGTCTCTGCGCTTCCAGCATTAGCGACTGCTGATCTTATCCAGCTTTGCACAAGCAAATCGCGTCATCTCTGTTGAACCCGGCTTTGCGGGGACTACTTCCTTGTCCCAAGGAGATGGAAGAATGACATATGATTGGAGTGGCGAGCGCACGCGACGCCTGCGTTTCATGCGGGTCGCCACAGTCACGGTTCTGGTCGGTCTCATCGTCAGCGTTCCACTGCTGATCGTCACCGCCTGAAGCACGAGAAAGGGCGAGCGATGCATTTGCACGCTCGCCTTCGTTCTTTCCCGTATCAACCGGTCTTCAAAAGGGTATCGCGCTTACAACGACGCCCTGGTTCCTCCCAAGCCCCGTCGGGTCTCTCAGCGGCACAGCAACAGGCTGCCGCCTCCGATAATTCGCCTTCTGGTTTCAACAAACATTTCAGACTTTCGTGATATCTCCGCGAAGGTGGGAGATGGAGAAGGCATAATGCCGGTGTTTTTCCAAAGCAGGGCCGGAAGGCAATGTGTGTCGATCGTCGGATTTGGGGTAACCCTCTGGCTCCTCGGCACGCTGTTGCAGCTCGACGACAGCCTGGTCTCCTTCATGACGGGTTTCGGCGAGTACGGCGCCGACAAGCTCGTTCTGGGGCTCGGCATCGCCGGCGCCATGAGCTTCGTCTATTCGGTGCTGCGCATCGCCGACCTGCGCAAGGAAATGGAACTGCGCGCGTCCGCCCAGGCAAAAGCCGATTGGACCGCAACCCACGACCATCTGACCAAGCTGCCGAACCGCTACGCCTTCGAGCGCAAGATCCTCTCACGGCCGATCAAGGACGAAGAGGCCGAGATCGAGGAGTGGGACCGCAACGTCACCATCTTCTCCGTCGACCTCGACGGCTTCAAGAAGGTCAATGATCTTGTCGGCCACAAGGGCGGCGATGTCCTGTTGATCGAGGTCGCCAGGCGCATCTGCGCGCTCGGCAATGCCGATTGCGTCTATCGCTTCGGCGGCGACGAATTCATCATCGTCGCCTTCGCCCTGACGGCGCAGCGCGAGGAGCGTTTTGCCAAACTGCTGATCCAGGCCGTCACCCGACCGATCCATATCGATGGCTTTGCCGTCGAAGTCGGCGCCAGCGTCGGCTATGACCGCTGGGCCGAGGGAACCGAGCCGCTGGAAGATGCCGCTCACCGTGCCGACCTCGCCATGTACGAGGCGAAGTCACGCGGACCCAACCACCATTTCGTCTTCGAACCTTCAATGCAGGACAAGGTAACGGAGCGCGCCGCGCTGGAAACCAGGCTGCGCGCCGCAATCTCCAACAAGGCGATCAAGCCCTTCTATCAGCCGCTGATCGACCTGAAGACCGGCCAGCTCTGCGGCTTCGAGGCCTTAGCGCGTTGGATCGGCGACGACGGCGTCAACATTCCGCCGCCGGTATTCATCGATATCGCCGAGGAAACCGGCATGATCACCGCATTGTTCGAAGATCTTCTCGCCCAGGCCTGCAACGACGCCCTCAGTTGGCCGGAGCATGTGACGTTGTCCTTCAACGTCTCGCCGGTACAGATGGAAGACAGATTGCTGACGTCGCGTATTCTCAAGGTGCTTTCGGCAAGCCGGCTGCCGCCGCAGCGCCTGGAAGTGGAAATCACCGAAAACGCTCTGATCCAGGATCCCGCCATCGCCGCCCTCATTCTCGACGAGCTGCACGCCGCCGGCATCCAGATCGCACTCGACGATTTCGGCACGGGCTATTCGAGCCTCGCACAGCTTTCCCGCTACCGTTTCGACAAGATCAAGATCGACAAAAGCTTCATCGCCACCTATCGCGACGACGAGCGGCAGGAAAAGATCGTCCGCGCCATGCTCGGCCTCGGCAGGAGTCTCAACATCAAGACGACGGCCGAAGGTATCGAGGAGCACGGCCAGCTCGCCTTCCTGCTGCAGCTTGGCTGCGACATCGGCCAAGGCTATCTCTTCGGCAAGGCGATGCCCGCCGCCGAGGCGGACATCTTCATCAGCGATCGCAATGCCAATCTGGCCTCCACGGCCTGACGGGACGCCTTAAAAAACCTGACGCATGATCACGAACAGCACGAAGGCGATCGCGATCGAGGCCGGCAGCGTCAGCACCCAGGCCATCAGCATGTTACGCACGGTCGACCATTGCAGGCCGGAACCGTTCGCCGCCATGGTGCCGGCAACGCCGGATGACAGCACATGCGTGGTCGAGACCGGCAGGCCGAGATGATCGGCCGAGGCGATGGTGACCATCGCCACGACTTCGGCTGCCGCACCCTGACCATAGGTCAGATGAGTCTTGCCGATCTTTTCGCCGACGGTGACGACGATGCGCTTCCAGCCCACCATCGTACCGAGGCCGAGCGCGATCGCGACCGCCACTTTCACCCAGAGCGGGATGAACTTCGTCGCGTTGTCGACCGCCTTGTGGTAGTTCGTCACCGCGCTGAGGTCGCCGGCATCCATCGGCAGCAGCTTCTGCTTGTCGATCAGCTTCAGCGCTTCGCCGATCAGGTAGATGTCGTTGCGGACGTTGCCGACGAGATTGGTCGGCACTGCTTCGAGCGTCGGGAAACCGGCAACTTCGCCACTGGTCTGGTGGATATATAGCTGCAGAGCCAGCGTCGTCGCATCCGTCCAGGTCTTGTTCTTAACGGCGTTGCTGACCTCGGCCTTGTAGTCCGAAACCGTCACGCCTGGCTTCACATATTTGCCGAGCGCGGTTTCCACCTGGGCCGATGCCGACTTGTAGGCTTCGAGATAGTTGACATCGGGCGTGCGGTTCAGCGCGAAAGCCGTCGGCACCAAGCCGATCAGGATGAGCATGATGAGGCCCATGCCCTTCTGACCGTCGTTGGAGCCGTGGGCGAAGCTGACGCCGGTGCAGGTGAAGATCAGGATGGCGCGGATCCAGAGCGGTGGAGGCTGGTTGCCCTTCGGCTCTGCATAGAGCGCCTTGTTGCGCACCAGAAGCTTCATGACCAGCAGGAGGACCGCGGAAAGGCCGAAGCCGATCAGCGGAGAGATCAAAAGCGACAGGCCAATATTGGTCGCCTGCGACCAGTCGACGCCACTGGTCGCAGTGCCTGCCGGTGCCAGGAACTGGTTGGCGAGGCCGACGCCGATGATCGAGCCGACCAGCGTGTGCGAGCTCGACGACGGCAGGCCGAGATACCAGGTGCCGAGGTTCCAGACGATCGCGGCAATCAGCAGCGCGAAGACCATGGCAAGGCCGGAGCCGGAACCGACCTGCAGGATCAGTTCCACCGGCAGCAGCGCCAGAATGCCGAAGGCGACGGCGCCGCTTGAGGTCAGCACGCCGAGGAAGTTGAAGAAGCCGGACCAGATGACGGCGAATTCCGCCGGCATGGAACGGGTGTAGATGACGGTGGCGACGGCATTGGCCGTATCATGAAAACCGTTGACGAACTCGAAGCCGAGCGCGATGAGCAGCGCAAGGCCTAGGAGAATCCAGGGAACGGCGACTGCGGTTGTCAGGTCGCGGGCGAGTGCATAGGCGACATATCCAAGGCCGCAAACCAGAACGAGCGCGAACAGCGGCAAGAACCACTTGCTGGCCGAATTCGAACTGTGGAGCGGGTGGGAAGCGTCGCTATGAACCTGGCTGGGGGCAATATCGGCCATGGCATAGTTCCTTATTCCGTTTTGCAAATTTGCCTTTTGTTAATAATTCCGCAGCGTGAAGCTCTCATGACGCCCCACCCGGCCCGCCCCGTAAGCCACTGATGTCGGACGATATTGACGGTGATGCGCTTGGTACCGTCGCCTCCATAAGAGATGCCGCATTGCGATCCCAAGCGGCGGACGATGGTTGTCTACGCAATGACAAAAGCGCGCCCCGAGCGAATAAATCCTTCCCGCCTGGACATCCGACGCTAAGTTCGGTCATCTCACACCCGCGCGGAGTCTTAGAGGACATGTCATCGACCGACCTGCTGCTGACCTTCAACACCGGTTCTTCGACCGTTAAGATCGGCATCTTCGCGATAGACGGCGCCGAGGCACGACGCATCGGCAAGGGCGTGATCGATTTCCGCGCCGAACCGCTGTCGCTCGGCCTGACGAAAGGGCTGCAGATAGTCGAGATGCCTTTGAAGGCCGAGGTGACGGAAGACTTGCACGGCGTCATCGATGAGACTTTTGCGCGTCTCGCCGATCACTTCGACATGACGGCGACGCGTGCTGCCGGCCACCGTGTCGTCCATGGCGGCGACCGCTTCACCAGGGCGATCTGCCTCGACGCCGCCGCAATCGATGCCGTCGATGCGCTGACCCCACTTGCGCCCCTGCACCAGCCGCAGTCGCTGCGTTTCATCCGCGCCCTCCGGCATCTGAAACCGCATCTTGCCCAGACGGCCTCCTTCGACACGGCTTTTCACGCCACGCAGGACGATCTCGTTCGCCGCTTCGCCATTCCCCGCGCGCTGCATGACGAGGGCATCAAGCGCTACGGCTTCCACGGCCTCTCCTATAAATTCATCGCCGGAGAGCTTCGCCGCAAGGCGCCGCGCGCGGCAAAGGTGGTTGTCGCCCATCTCGGCAGCGGCGCCAGCCTCTGTGCGCTGGATGAGGGCATCAGCCGCGATTGCAGCATGGGCTTTTCGACGCTCGACGGCATCCCGATGGCGACGCGCCCGGGCTGGCTCGATCCCGGCGTCATCCTGCATCTGGCCGGTCAGAGGAAACAGTCCTTCGGGGAGATCGAAGACCTGCTCTATCACCGCTGCGGCCTGCTCGGCGTCTCCGGCATCAGCGCCGATACGCGCGACCTGCTGAAGGACGGACGGCCGGAGGCGCGCCAGGCGATCGACCTCTTCACATTGCGCATTGCCGGCGAAATCGGCCGCATGGCGGTAACCCTTGGTGGCCTTGACGCCATCGTCTTCACCGCCGGCATCGGCGAGCATCAACCGGAGATCCGCGCTAGCGTCGCCAAGCGGCTGTCTTGGCTTGGCCTTGCAATCGACGAAAAGGCCAATGCTGCCAATGCTTTCACGATCAGCACGCGGGAAAGCAACATCGCCGCCCATGTCATCGCCACCGATGAGGAGCAGATCATCGCTGAGGAGGCGCTGTCCGTTCTTGGCAGTGGCTGATCCAGATCAACAGCTTGCCGGCATCCGCCGGTAGAATTGACGTTGAAGACGTTTTCGAACGGGAGAAACCCATGGAAAAGCATGTCTCGACCGCCGCTCTTACCGATGCCGAACTCACCCTGATCGACCGCTATTGGCGCGCCGCCAATTATCTCTCCATCGGCCAGATCTATCTGCTGGCCAATCCGCTGCTGCGCGAGCCGCTGAAATCAGAGCACATCAAGCCCCGCCTGCTCGGCCATTGGGGCACGACGCCCGGCCTCAACTTCATTTATGCGCATCTGAACCGTCTGATCCGCGCCCGCGACCTCGATATCATCTACATGTGCGGCCCCGGCCATGGCGGGCCGGGCATGGTCGCCAACACCTATCTCGAAGGCATCTACAGCGAGATCTATCCCGATATTTCCGACGACGCAGAGGGCATGCGCAAGCTCTTCCGGCAGTTCTCCTTCCCCGGCGGCATTCCGAGCCACGCGGCACCCGAAACACCGGGCTCGATCCACGAGGGCGGCGAGCTCGGTTACGCCCTCGTCCATGCCTATGGCGCCGCCTTCGACAATCCCGACCTGATCGTTGCCTGCGTCATCGGCGACGGCGAAGCCGAAACCGGGCCACTGGCTGCGAGCTGGCATTCCAACAAGTTTCTGAACCCTGCCCGCGATGGCGCCGTGCTGCCGATCCTGCATCTGAACGGCTACAAGATCGCCAATCCGACCATTCTTGGCCGCGCCAGTCACGAGGATTTGCAGAGCCTCTTTGAAGGCTACGGCTACGAGCCCTTCTTCGTCGAGGGTCACGAGCCGCGCGACATGCACCAGCAGATGGCCGCAACCTTCGACAGGGTTTTCGACCGCATTCGCGAAATCCAGGAGGAAGCCCGCAAGGGCAAGGCACCCGATATCTGCCCGCGCTGGCCGATGATCGTGCTGCGCAGCCCGAAGGGCTGGACAGGACCGAAGGAAGTCGACGGCAAGAAGGTCGAAGGCTTCTGGCGCGCCCACCAGGTGCCGGTCTCCAATTGCCGCGAGAATGAAGGGCATCGCAAGATCCTCGAGGATTGGATGCGCGGCTATGATCCGGAGGACCTGTTTGGCAGCGACGGTCGGCTGAAACCCGAGCTGCGGGCGCTAGCCCCTGTCGGCGAGCGCCGCATGGGCGCCAATCCGCACGCCAATGGCGGCTTGCTGCGCAAGGAACTCGATGTTCCCGATATCCGCGACTATGCGGTCGATATCGGCAAGCGCGGCAGCGCCATGGTGCAATCGACGGAAATCCTCGGCCATTACCTGCGCGATACGATGAAGCGCAACGCAGAGGCCGCCAATTTCCGTATCTTCGGCCCCGACGAGACCGAATCGAACCGCCTCGGCAGCGTCTTCGAAGTCACCGACCGTGTCTGGATGGAGGGTATCGAACCCTACGACGTCCACTTATCCCGGGATGGACGTGTCATGGAGGTGCTGAGCGAACATCTCTGCCAGGGCTGGCTGGAAGGCTATTTGCTGACCGGCCGGCACGGCCTATTCTCCTGCTACGAGGCCTTCATCCACATCATCGATTCCATGTTCAACCAGCACGCCAAATGGCTGAAGGTGACGCGGGAACTCGAGTGGAGAAAGCCGATCTCGTCGCTGAATTACCTGCTGACCTCGCATGTCTGGCGTCAGGACCACAACGGCTTCAGCCATCAGGATCCCGGCTTCGTCGACCTCGTCGCCAATAAGAAAGCCGATATCGTCCGCATCTACCTGCCGCCGGATGCCAACACCCTGCTCTGGGTCGGCGACCATTGCCTGCGCACCTACGACCGCATCAATGTCATCGTCGCCGGCAAGCAGCCGGAGCCGCAATGGCTATCGATGGACGAGGCGGTGAAACATTGCGAGGCCGGCATCGGCATCTGGCGCTGGGCGAGTAACGAGGACGACACCATTCTGCCCGATCTCGTCATGGCCTGCGCCGGCGACGTGCCGACCATGGAAACGCTTGCTGCCGTCGACCTGCTGCGCCAGGCCATTCCAGAACTGAAGATCCGCACCGTCAACGTCGTCGACCTCCTGGCACTGCAATCCAGGGATCAGCATCCGCATGGCCTGACCGACGAGGCATTCGATGCGATCTTCACCGCCGACAAGCCTGTCATTTTCGCCTATCACGGCTATCCCTATCTCATTCACCGCCTGACCTATAAACGCACCAACCACCGCAATATCCACGTCCGCGGCTTCATCGAGGAAGGCACGACGACCACCCCCTTCGACATGACCGTCCTCAACGAACTCGACCGCTTTCACCTCGCCATCGAAGCGATCGAGCGTGTGCCGGGCCTGAAGGAAAAAGCAGGAGAAGCGCTCGCCGCCTTCCGTGGCAAGCTTGCAGAACATCACGACTATGTCCGCGAATATGGTGAGGACATGCCGGAGGTGCGGAACTGGAAATGGCCGATGGCGTGAAGCGAAAACCAAACGGAATCGCACGGAAATGGTCGGCGGAGATCATCCGGCGGGAGTAATCGTCAGCAGGTCTAAAGTTGGTGAAAACGATCAGGGCGCTGTTTCATAATGGCCATATCGTAGGCTATGTGTCTTGGGAAAGCTGTAAGCCACTGACCGAGGAAACGACATGAAGGGTTTCGCTGCCACGCTCACCGCCGCCCGGCTGGAAAAGGCGCTCGCCTTGTACATGACGCCCGAAGCCCGGCCGGATGGCTCAGCCGATGCCGTCAAGCCAGCTGGGGAACGCGAGGCATACGAGACCCGCGCCGGCGAACGCGGCCGCAACACGGAAGACGGCGTTGAAGCCTGGTAAGGCGATCCCCACCGGGTGTCCTCGCGGATGCCTGTCCGCGCACGCGTCGCACCCGGAATGCCGGAACCCTACGCACGTTCGAGCCGGACTTTTTCCTTCATGCGCCAGACCCGCGGCGTTTCTCCCGTATATTTAAAAAAGAAGCGCGAGAAATAGGCGGGATCGGCAAAGCCGAGCCGAAACCCGATCTCCTGAACGCTACCAAGCGTGAAAACCAGCTGGCGTTTCGCCTCTTCGACGAGTTTGCCGGCGATCAGTTCATGGGGAGTGTTTCCGGTCATCGACCGGACGATGCGGGTGAGATGGGTCGGCGAAACACCAAGCTCTCTGGCGTAGAACGACGCGGGCTTGTGTGATCGAAAATGTTGCTGGATGAGCTCGCTCAGCATTTCCATCCGCCGCTCGTTCTCGTTGGCCGGAAGCTCGTGCGCATTCCCCTCATGGGAAATCCTCGCGGTCAGCCGCAGCGCCAGGGCGACATAGGCGGCCAACGCCTCGTTGCGGCCGCTGCGGCGGTTTTCGAATTCGTCGCCCAGCCGCCTCAACGTCTGCATGACATAGGCTGCCTCGGCATGATCGGGATCGAGCGGCGTCAGATGCGGCGCCGCCAGCCATTCGCCGAGATGGCTTCGCTCGCCAGGCGGATGGCTGAGATGGGATCTCAATAGGGTGATCACCAGGCCGTCGATATCGCGTGAAAAACGAAAGCCGTGATTGAGCCCGGGCGGCACGGTGATGATGGCCGGCGGACGGATGGCGTGGCTTTTTTCGCCGAAGATCGCATCGCCCGAACCGCTTTCGATGTACAATATCTGAAAGAAACTCTCGTGGCGGTGCGGGCGAATCTCCCATTGATGCAAACTGCTGCGAGAGCGAATAGTTTCGCAATGCACCCAAAAATCCGGTTCTCGCCCGGTCTTTTCGCCGTAGAGTTCATAAGTAGGGACCTGTCTGCTCATGGGGCTCCTTAGGGCTTCGCCGGCACCAATGTTCGATTAGTGCAATTTTAAGGTTGGGATGTCCATTGCTGCGGCAAGCGCGGCACGGCAGAATCTGGCAAAACGCAAAAATGCAGGGAGGCAGCATTTGCGAACGCAGGTCGCCATCATCGGTTCGGGGCCATCCGGCCTGCTGCTCGGCCAGCTTCTGACCGAAGCCGGCATCGACAATGTCATCCTCGATCGTGTGAACAAGGACTACATCCTTGGCCGGGTTCGAGCCGGCGTTCTGGAGGAAGGCACCGTCGGGCTGCTGGATCAAGCCAAAGCAGGCGCGAGGCTGCATGCCGAGGGCCTGCCGCATGACGGTTTCTCGCTGGCCTTTGACGGACGCGACCATCGCATCGACCTTCACGACTTGACCGGCGGCAGGCGCGTTACGGTTTATGGACAGACCGAAGTGACGCGCGATCTCATGGAGCGGCGCGAAGAAGGCGGCTCCCTGTCGATCTACGATGCCGTCGATGTCACGCCGCATGACTTCGACGGCCATTCACCCTTCGTCACCTATGTGAAAGACGGTGTTGCCAAGCGCATCGATTGCGATTTCATCGCCGGCTGCGACGGGTTTCACGGCGCCAGCCGCAAGACCGTCCCGGAACGGGCGATCAAGAGTTTCGAGAAGGTTTACCCCTTTGGCTGGTTGGGGGTCCTTGCCGACGTGGCGCCCGTCAGCCATGAGCTGATCTACGCCAACCATCCGAGGGGCTTTGCGCTTTGTTCGATGCGCTCGGCGACCCGCAGCCGCTACTACATCCAATGCGCGCTCGACGAAAAGATCGAGGACTGGAGCGACGATCGCTTCTGGGACGAGTTGAGACGGCGCCTGCCGACGCATCATGCCGAGGCATTGGCGACCGCACCGTCCTTCGAAAAATCGATCGCGCCGCTGCGCTCCTTCGTCGCTGAACCGATGCGTTTCGGCCGGCTTTTCCTGGTCGGCGACGCCGCCCATATCGTCCCGCCGACCGGCGCCAAGGGATTGAACCTTGCGGCCAGCGACGTCCATTACCTTTTCTCCGGGCTAATCGAGCACTACCGCGAAGGCTCGAATAGTGGCATCGACGCCTACTCGCAAAAGGCGCTCGCCCGTGTGTGGAAAGCCGTGCGGTTTTCCTGGTGGATGACGACGATGATGCATCGTTTTCCGGATACCGGGGATTTTGACCAGAAGATCCAGGAGGCGGAACTCGACTATCTCACCCATTCTCGCGCCGCCTCGACGGCGCTTGCGGAGAACTATGTGGGACTGCCATTCTGATAGGAGTGCCTGAGGTGGGGCCGTGGACCAGAATTTCGACCGTAGAACCGGCCGCCGATAGTTCCGCTCTTCGATACGAAATCATAATTGTACAGTTATGGATTGCGGTATTTATTTCATTTTACATCACCATTTCGCATGACAGGTTAGCGCTAAATTTTAGCGGCTAGCGAAATACGGCGCTGGAGTGCGCCAAACAGGGAGAGAGAGAATGAAGAAGCTATTTCTGGCCGCCATTGCGGCAGTCGCCATGGGCACGAGCGCCTATGCCGACACCATCAAAGTTGGGGTCATCGGGCCGTTCTCCGGTCCGTTCGCGCTCCAGGGCAAGAACTTCAAGGCCGGCATCGACGCCTATATGGCGGTCAACGGCAACACGGTCGGCAACGACACGGTCGAGATCGTCTATCGCGATGTGCCGCAGGCCGATCCCGCCCAATCCAAGGCGCTGGCGCAGGAACTGATCGTCAAGGAGAAGGTCCAGTATCTCGCCGGCTTCTACTTCACGCCCGATGCCATGGCGGTGACGCCGATCCTGAAGCAGGGCAATGTGCCGATGGTCATCATGAACGCCGCCACCTCGGCGATCGTGACCAAGAGCCCGCTCGTCGTTCGCACCTCGTTTACCACCTGGCAGACCTCGACGCCGATCGCCAAGGTCGCCTTCGACGCCGGCGTCAAGAAGGTGATTTCCGTCGTCAGCGATTACGGCCCCGGCATCGACGCCGAGAACGCCTTCAAGGCCGGCTTCGAAAAGGCCGGCGGTCAGGTGGTCGAGGCGATCCGCATGCCGCTTGCGACCAACGATTTCAGCCCGATCATGCAGCGCATCAAGGATTCCGGAGCTGAGGGCGTCTTCGCCTTCCTGCCGTCAGGTCCGACGACGCTCGGCTTCGTCAAGGCTTACAACGATAATGGCCTGAAGACCGCCGGCATCAAGTTCTTCGCGCCGGGCGATCTGACCCAGGAATCCGATCTGCCGGCCCTCGGCGATGCGGCACTCGGTATCCAGACGACTTTCCACTACGCCGTGTCGCATGATTCTCCGGAGAACAAGGCTTTCGTCGAGGCGGCGACCAAAGCGATCGGCAACAAGGCCGAACTCTCCTTCCCCTCAGTCAGCGCCTATGACGGCATGTATGTGATCTACAAGATGATCGAGGCGACGGGCGGCAAGCAGGATGCTGAGAAGGCCGTCGATGCGGTCAAGGGCCTTGCCTGGGTGAGCCCGCGCGGCCCCGTTTCGATCGATCCGGAAAGCCGCCACATCACGCAGAATATCTATCTGCGCGAAGTCACCAAAGCCGATGACGGGACCTACATCAACAAGGAGGTCCAGACCTTCGAGAAGCAGGGCGATCCGGGCCTGGCCGCCGTCAAGTAAACATCGAGCGTCAAGACAGGCGACGGGCTTGGCCTGCGATCAGGCCGAGCCCGTCGAAGCAAGGGATTTCCATGCAGACAGTCTTCAGCATAGCCGTCGACGCCCTTGCCTATGGCATGGTGCTCTTCGTGATCTCGATCGGCCTTTCGGTGACCATGGGGCTGATGCGTGTCGTCAACCTCGCTCACGGCGCTTTCGCAATGATCGGCGGCTATATCGCCTCCTATGTCGCTCGCGACCTCGGCCTTGGTTATGCCACGGCGGTCATCGCCGCCATTGTCATCACCATCATCGTCGCCATTCCGATCGAGCGTTTTCTCTACCGCCGGATCTATGGCGCGCCGGAACTGACCCAGGTGCTGATGACCATCGGCATCACCTTCTGCGTCATCGGCATCGCCAATTATGTCATGGGGCCGACGCTGAAGACCATTCCGCTTGCCGGTGCGCTGCAGGGGTCAGCCGATCTCGGCTTCCGCACCATTCCCGTTCACCGGCTTTTCGTCATCCTCTGCGGCCTGGCCGTGGCGCTCGCCCTCTGGTTTGCGATCGACAGGACGAGCTTCGGCGTCAAGCTGCGCGCCTCCGTCGATGATGCGGCGATGGCTGCGGCACTCGGCGTGCGCACCGAGATCATCTATGCGGTGAGCTTTGCCGTTGCCGTCGGGCTTGCCGCCTTCGGTGGCGTGGTCGGGGCCGAACTCCTGCCCGTCGAACCCTATTACGCGCTGCGCTACATGGTGACCTTCCTGGTTGTCGTCTCCGTCGGCGGCGCAGGTTCCATTCCGGGCGCGCTGATTGCCTGCCTGCTGCTGGGCGCGATCGATACGACAGGACGGTATCTGATGCCGGAATTCGGCGAATTCTTCTTCTATCTCGCCGTGATCGCAATCATCTGCGTCTTCCCGCGCGGCCTTGCCGGAAGGGCGAAATAAGATGGCGCTTGTCATGAACAACGAAAACGAAGGTCTACAGCATCGTCGCGGGTTTATCGGCCGCGATATTATCGGAATAGCGGTCATCATAGCCATTGCCGCGATCGGCTATTTCGCCTTCCCCGATAATCTCGCCCTTCTGACCCGGATGATCACCATCGCGTTGCTTGTCCTGTCGCTCGATCTGGTGACCGGTTATTGCGGCGTCGCAACGCTCGGCCATGCCGCGCTCTTCGGCTCCGGCGCCTATGCCGCCGGGATCCTGTCGGCGCATTACGGCATCAATGACCCGCTGCTGATGATGCTTGCCGGCATCACAGGTGGCGCGGTTGCCGGACTGCTCTGCGGCGCCATCATCCTGCGTGCGCATGGGCTGCCGCAGCTGGTGCTGTCGATTGCGCTGATCAACCTCTTCCATGAATTCGCCAACAAGGCCTCGTCTTGGACAGGCGGCAGCGATGGACTTTCCGGCATTGCGCCGGATTCGGTCTTCGGCCTCTTCGAATTCGATCTCTACGGTCACACCGCCTTCTTCTTCGGAATGGCGCTGCTGCTGATCGTCTTCGTGCTGCTGAGGGTTCTGGTTCGCTCGCCCTTCGGCATGCTCTGCCGCGCCATCAAGCAGGACCCGTTGCGCATCCGCGCCATGGGCGCTTCGCCAAAGGCAGCTCTGATCAGGATGTACGCGATCTCCGGCGCCGTCGCCGGTGTCGGCGGCGCACTGAATGCGATTTCGACACAGGTCGTCGGCCTCGACAGCCTGTCTTTCACGCAGTCGGCCGAAGCGCTTGTGATGCTGGTCCTCGGCGGCACCGGTTCTCTCTTCGGGGCGCTCTCCGGCACTGTCATCTTCATGCTCTTCGAGGACTATGTCTCCGCCGCCAATCCCTTCCACTGGCTGACCATGGTCGGCGTGCTACTGATCGCCGTCGTGCTCTTTGCGCCGAAAGGTCTCTATGGCACGGCCGCAGCCTTCGTTGGCCGTCGCAGGGAGCAGCGCTCATGAGCCCGGTCTTCGAAGTCGTCAATCTCAAGAAGGCCTTCGGCGGCCTTGCCGTCACCAATGATGTCTCGCTCACGATGTCGCCTGGCGATCGCATCGCGCTGATCGGCCCGAACGGCGCCGGCAAGACCACCTTCGTCAACCTCGTAACCGGTAATCTATCGCCCGATTCCGGCGAGGTTCGTCTCGGCGGCGAGGTGGTGACGAAGGTCGATGCGATCGGCAGGGTCAGACGCGGTCTTGTCCGCTCCTTTCAGGTGACGCGGCTCTTCCAGGACATGACGCCGGCCGAACATGTGGGGCTTGCCGTCCTTCAACGCGATGGAAAGACTGGGCACATGTTCGGCAATTTCCTGCGTATGCCCGATGTCATGGCGGAGGTCGATGATCTCCTTGGCAAGCTCGGGCTGGCTTTCCTGATGCATCGCAAGGTCAGCGAAATCGCCTATGGCCAGCAGCGGCTTCTCGAGATCGCCGTGGCGCTGGCATTGAAGCCGAAAGTCCTGCTGCTCGACGAGCCGGCAGCGGGCGTGCCGCAAAGCGATACCGGCCGCATCGAGCAGGCGCTGGCCGATCTGCCCGCCGATCTCGCCGTGCTGATGATCGAACACGACATGGATCTCGTCTTCCGTTTTGCCAGACGCGTCATCGTGCTTGCATCAGGCGCGATCATCTTCGATGGCCTGCCTGATGACGTCACCAAGGATGCGCGCGTGCGCGAGGCCTATCTCGGGAGCTATGCCAATGCCAGCCATATCGCTTGAGGTCGAAAATCTGTCGGCCGGATATGGGCCGACGAGAGTGCTCGAAGGCATTTCCTTCTCCGTGCCGGCAGGTGCCAGGCTTGCTGTGCTCGGCCGCAACGGCATGGGCAAGACCACGCTGCTGGCGACGCTTGCCGGGCAGACCAGGCGATACGAGGGCAGCATCCGCCTCGGCAATTCGGATGTCACGACGGCACCGAGTGCTGCACGCGCGCATAAAGGCCTCGGATATGTGCCGCAGGCACGCTGCGTCTTCCCGACGCTGACGGTCGAAGAAAATCTCTTCGTCGGCTTGAAGGCGCGACCGAAGACGGCGCTAGAGGAGGCCTATGCAATGTTCCCGCGCCTGAAGGAGCGCCGCCGCAACCTCGGCAGCCAGCTTTCCGGCGGCGAGCAGCAGATGCTCTCCACGGCCCGCACCATTCTCGGCCGCCCTTCCGTCCTGCTGCTCGACGAACCGCTGGAGGGCCTCGCCCCCGTTATCTGCGAGGAACTGATGGCGGCCTTCACCGACCTCGCCAAGACGGGAGACATGACCATCCTGCTGGTCGAGCAGCGCATCCAGAGCGCGCTCGATTTCGCCGATCAGGTCGTCATTCTCGAACGAGGACGACTGGCCTGGAGCGGAACGCCGGAAAATCTCACCAGGGATCACGAGGCTGTCGAGAGCCTGCTCGGGGTCGGCGGCCTGCATTGATTGGATGATCGGCAGAAGCTCAGGCTCTGCTGATTGCTCCCCTTTCGCCGTCAAGATTGCTCTTGGCGCGCCGAGCAATTGATGCAGTATATCGTCATGACGACGTCATGAATGACCTGTCATTATTATCCTGCCTGCAAGTTTTCCGCTGGACGAATTGATGGATCGCCTGAAAAGGCGAGAAACACCACGATCGATGAAGGGGCAGCAACGTAAGACAAGACGTAAATCCTGGTTCATCAACAGGATCGACGTTTATGCCGCTCCCTTTACTTGAATAGTTGAGCTGTAATCGACCGGAATTTGTGACGTTGACGGGGCGGAATTGCTCTGCCGCTGCATCAATTTCGGTTGCCAGATACCCGACAAGGTTGCATAGTCGAATTGAACATCACACGGGAGGTAGAAATGGCAAACCACAAGCCGGTCGCAGGCGACGTATACTTGCCTGTTTTCGATATCAACGACCCGATCAGCGGCGACATTCTCGAAAATACCAGTTCCACCGATGTCGACGGAGATGCGGTACGCCTCAATTTCGTGAATGGACAACGCATTCCGCAACCGGCCAATGGATCCCCGGCCACAAGCACGACGATTGAAGGAGACTATGGTACGCTCACCGTTTACTCCGACGGCAGCTACACCTATGCGCTCAATCACTCCAACCCGGTGGTGGCAGCGCTCGGACCGGGAGATGCGCTCGTCGAAAAGTTCACCTTCAAGATATCAGACGGCAAAGGCGCCACCGACGTTGGCGCGTTCAGTATCGCAATAGACCTGCCGGAACGCGGCGACGTCTTCGTCAATTTCGAGGATGTCGGCAACCACGACTTCCCGACGGGCTACAAAGGCTTCGATTGGGGCGCTTGGTACGATGGTGACGACGCGACTGTGCGGGAGGAAGCGGATGGCAACCACTATCTGGGAGGAGGTGTGTTCTGGACGCCCATCCAAGCCGCCGATGGCGGCAACTTTCAGATCGAGCAATTCAGTGTCGCAAACGGCACATCGGACTATGACAACGTTCTGACGATCGAAGGTAAGCTGGACGGCGATACCGTATTCTTGGTCACGGTCAACGTCACCGCCGACAGCATTCATGACCCGCAAGTGATCGATCTCAGCGCCTACGGCGAAATCGACTCCCTCGTGCTCGACACGGAGCCCGTCATCACAGAGACGAGCGGCCCGGATTATTATGGTGCGCAATACGACAACTTTCATTTCATCGTTTGACGGAGGGGGAAAAGGGCGTCGTATCGCCGAAATCTTTGCATCTTTGCCAAGTTCGCTCTGCTGTGGCTATCTGATAGCAATATCTTGCGATAGCTGACCGGGTTGCGTCTTGCTAACATAGGATCGTGCGAGGAGGCACGGTTATGCTGGGATGGAGGAAATGATGCAGCCAGTCGGGATGAGGTTAGCGGCGGTCATGTTCTCGCTCGCCGTATGGGCTATTATTATCGCTGTCGCATCGCACCTTTGGGCGACGAAGATGCCTCTGTTGCTTTTGGCGCTCTACAGATAGGCCTGCCCTCGGCGTTGGCGGAAATGCTGCAGATCAGGGGCCGAACTGCTTTCGTCCCCTCGACGCCACGTTTGGCGCTGCGATCAATCTGCTAGCACGGCCTTCGGAACCGGCTTAAAACCGAGCCGCAAAATCGCTAATTCTGCAATAAGGAGATGGTAGCGGAGGAGGGATTTGAACCCCCGACACAAGGATTATGATTCCTCTGCTCTGACCTACTGAGCTACTCCGCCACTGGTCAACGATACCCGCTCGCGAAGCGATGCCGGTTCGTGGGATGAGCGGCTTATAAGGTGCGCTTCGGCTTTGTGTCAAGCGCATGATCGAGAAAAACGGTGGGCTTTGCCGCCTCCCGTTTCCGATGGGTTTCAGGCGGCGACGGGGCTGGCCAGAAGGGCCTTCAGGCAGGCTTCCGCCGAAGGCTCGCGCTCGGAACGTTCGATGAAGCCGCCACCGAAGACGCGGGCGTTGTCGCCGGGGGCGGAATAAAGCGCGCAGGCCTGGCCGGGCGCGATGCCAGCCTCGCCGACCGTCAGGTCGACATAGGTGCCGGTTGCATCGACATGCAGCACGGCCGGCGCCGGTGCCCGTGTCGAGCGCACCTTGGCGTAGCAGGCAAAGCCCTTGCCGGCGGCGGCTTCCGCAAGCGTCTCGTCGCCCAGCCAGTTGACGTCGCGCAGGTAGACGCGGTGCGTTTCCAACGCCTCCTTCGGTCCGACGATGACGCGGCGCGAGCGGGCGTCGAGAAAGACGACATAGAGCGGCTCGCCGGTGGCGATGCCGATGCCGCGGCGCTGACCGATCGTGAAGTGCAGGATGCCTTCATGGCTACCGAGCACGCGGCCGTCGAGATGGACGATCTCACCGGCAAGCGCCGCATTCGGCTTCAGCTTGGTGATGACGTCGGAATATTTGCCCTGCGGCACGAAGCAGATGTCCTGGCTGTCGGCCTTCTTGGCAACGACGAGGCCCATCTCTTCGGCAAGCCTGCGGGTTTCGGCCTTCGGCAGGCCGCCCAGCGGAAAGCGGAGATAATCGATCTGTTCCTGCGTCGTTGCGAAGAGGAAATAGCTCTGGTCGCGGTCGGCATCGGCCGGTCGGAAAAGCGCGCGGCGGCCGGGATTGTCCGGCGAAGGATTCCGTCCCGAGCGGATATAGTGGCCGGTCGCCAGCGCATCGGCGCCAAGCTCCTTGGCGGTCGCCAGAAGATCGGCGAATTTGACGGTCTGGTTGCAGGAAACACAAGGGATCGGCGTTTCGCCCGCCACATAGCTTTCGGCGAAGGGGTTGATCACCGTCTCACGAAAGCGCTTTTCGTAATCGAGCACGTAATGCGGAATGCCGAGCGTTTCGCAGACGCGGCGCGCATCATCGATATCCTGGCCGGCGCAGCAGGAGCCGGCGCGGTGAACGGCGGCGCCATGATCGTAAAGCTGCAGCGTGATGCCGAGCACATCGTAACCCTGCTGTTTGAGAAGGCCGGCGACGACGGATGAATCGACGCCGCCCGACATGGCGACGACGACGCGGGTCTCTTCCGGCTTCTTGTCAAAATCCAGTGTGTTCAACGATGGTGCCAATTCTGCGCGGTCACGATCCGCCCTTGCGCTGCAATTGCGGCGGATTGCTGATCTCCGGCGGGATCGACCGCCGTCTCTCGATGAGGCACCGATATAGAAAGGATTGTCCCTGGACGCAAGGGGCGGCCTTCGGCACCCGATAGTTTCGCATTCCCACACAAAGAAAGGCGCAGCCGAAGCCGCGCCTTGGAGCGGGGGGTGCGGCTCAAGTGCCGATCAGCTTGTTGCAGGCGAATGCGATGCTCGGATTGGCGATTATGGCGGTTACGAGCGCCAGTCCGATCATCGAGAATGAATAGCGTTTCATAGACATCCTCCTTTCCAGCCCGCGACGATTATGCCGCTTCTGCCGCCGTTCTCAAAATGACGAATGCTTGATGGCATCAGGCGGCATGCCTCTGCTGGACGGCTGATCCCAGCTGCCGCGCAAGCACTTCTATCTGCGAGATGAAGCGGCCTTCAGCGCGCGACCATGGATCAGCGCCTCCGCCTCGTGCTGCGGCATCGGCCGGCCGAGCAGATAGCCCTGCACCTCGCTGAAGCCTTCAGCGCGCAGCTGCTGCAACTGCTCTTCCGTCTCGATCCCTTCAGCCAGCGTCGTCGCGTTGAAGCCGGAGCCGATGCCGACGACGGCGCGCACGATGGCGAGATTGCCGGCATCCGTCTCGATGCCCGAAACGAAGCTGCGGTCGAGCTTGATCTTGTCGAAGGGGAACGACCTGAGATAGCTCAGCGACGAATAACCGGTGCCGAAGTCGTCGATGGCGATGCGAACGCCGAGTTCCTTCAATGCACGCAGCCGCGGCAGGCTTTGGTCGGCATCGGTCAGGAATACGGATTCGGTGATTTCGATTTCAAGCCGGTCGGCATTGAGGCCGGTCTCGTCGAGCGCCGAGACCACGGTCGAAAGCAGGCTTGCATGCCGAAACTGGCTGACAGAGAGATTGACGGCGATCCTCAAATGGGCGGGCCAGCCGGCAGCCGCGCGGCAGGCTTCCCGGATCACCCAGTCGCCGATCGGCACGATGAGGCCGGTTTCCTCGGCAAGCGGAATGAATTCCATCGGCGCCACCAGCCCGCGCTTGGGATGGCGCCAGCGGATCAGCGCCTCGAAGCCGCCGATGCCGTCATTGTCGAGCTGCACGATCGGCTGGTAATGCAGCTCGAAGTGGCGCTTCTCCAGCGCTTCCCACAATTCGGCGGTCATCACGTGCCGGCGTTCAGCGGCAAGCCGCATCTCCGTCTCGTAGAAACGATAGGTCGAGCGCCCGCTCTCCTTGGCGGCATAGAGCGCCAGATCCGCATGCCGCATCAACACATCCGCGTCGCCGGCATGATCGGGCGCCAAGGCGATGCCGATACTGCAGGTGACATGCTCCCGGGCGCCGTCGAGATCGAAGGCACGGCTCAACGCCTTGAGCAGCCGCTGCGCAAAACGCCCGGCCCGCTCCGGTTCGTCGAGCTCCAGCACGACGGCGAACTCGTCGCCGCCGAGACGGGCAACGAGATCGCCCTCCTCCGCCAGCTGCAGCAACCGCTCCGACACCTGGCAAAGCAGCGCGTCGCCGGCGGCATGTCCCTTGCTGTCGTTAATATGCTTGAAATGATCGACGTCGATATAGAGCAGCGCGATCGGGCTGTCGGCGGCCGCTTCGACCGCCCGCTGGTTGATATGGTTTGAAAATGCCGCCCGGTTCGGCAGGCCGGTGAGCGAATCGTGCATGGCGAGATGGGCAAGCTTTGCCTCGACTGTGCGCTCCTCCGTCACGTCCTGCGAGATGCCGAGCAGATAACGCGGCGCATGGCCCTCCGGTGTCGGCAGGGCGCGCTTGACGGTGCGCAGGACGCGCGGCACGCCATCGGCGCGCAGCATGGTCTCCTCGAAGCTGATCGTCGCATTGGCTTCGAAGGCCCGGCGATCCTGCTCGCGGAAGGCGTCTGTCTGACTGGGAGGAAACAGCGCCCGGTCGGTTCGGCCGACCACGTGCTCCGCCCTCATGCCGACGATATCGCCGCAGGCCTCGTTGAAGAGAACGTAAAGCCCGTCCGCTTCCATGTCCTTGACGAAGACGCCGACCGGCAGGTTGTCGACGATGCTGTCGAGAAGCGAGCGCGTATCGCTCATCTGGCGTCTGGCGGCGTTGACCTCGGTGCGATCTTGCACGATCGCCAGGATTGCGGCCCGGCCCTCGAAACGCACTTCTCGGCCATAGGTCAGCACTTCGAAGGTCTCGCCGCTCGCCTTGAGGTGAACCCAGCGTTCCGCCTTTTCCATGTCGGTACGGCCGCTGACGGCGTCGCTCATCCGTTCCCGCTCATGCTCAGGGCGGATATCCAGAACCGTCATGCGCCGGTACTCGTCCGCCCCATAGCCGTAAAGTGCTGCCGCCGCCTCGTTGACGATGAGAAAATGCAACGATATCGGATCATAGACCCACATCGGCGACGGATGCGTTGCAAACAATGACCGGAAGTCGTCGTTCGGTGCTTCGGTCTGCTCGGTCTTCTGCAAGGGGGCCATGGAAATTCGCGTGCGGTTGATGCCGATGGCACGGGTATACTGAGAAAAGTTAAATAAAATCAGAATCATACTCAGGGTTAAACTTTAGGCTTTCGCCTTCAGAATGTGCAAAAAGCGGCAGTTTGCCATCGCGATCTCGGTCCTCGATAAAATATTTGAGGCACCACGGAACAATTCCCTCGATCGTCCGTTCTTGGGCATCGAAGTCGCAATCGAATTGCTGAGGAGGGTTTCATGGGCAGGTTCGGCACGACGACGGATTACAGCAGGATCAGACACTGGATCGAGGAGCGCGGCGGCCATCCCGCCCGGATCAAGAACGCACCGGACAGTGAAACCGTCCGCGTCGATTTTTCCTCTGAAACGCAGGAAGAGATTTCCTGGGACGAATTCTTCCAGGGTCTCGACGGCAGCAGGCTCGCCTTCCTTCACCGCACGAAGGCTGAAGACGATGTCGCCCGTTTCGGCAAAATCCTCCGCCGGAAACGCCGGCACCACTAATGCATGTCGCCCAAAAGTGTGCAGCGGTTTTGGGACCACGACATGCATCAAATAAAGACTTAAAGCGCGACGCGCTTTGAGATTCACCTGCTCCTGACGCAGCAAAAACCCGGCGCCGTTTCCAGCGCCGGGTTTTTCATTTCCTCGGGAGGAAAAACTCAGTCGATATTGAAGGTCAGCGGCTTTGCCTGGCGAACCGCCTGGTGGGCAGTCAACTCAGCAAGCACGGCGTCATCAACCTTACCGTCGACATAGAGCAGCGCGATGGCGTCGCCGCCCTGCTTGTCACGGCCGAGCTGGAAGTTGGCGATGTTGACGCCGGCAGCACCAAGCGTCGTGCCGATGAAGCCGATCATGCCGGGAACGTCGGTATTGGTGATGTAGATCATGTGCGAGCCGACATCGGCATCGAGGTTGATGCCCTTGATCTGGATGAAGCGCGGCTTGCCATCCGAAAACACCGTGCCGGCGACCGAGCGCGTCATGCTTTCGGTCGTCACCGTCAGCTTGATATAGCCGTCGAAGACACCTGTCTTGTCGCGCTTGACCTCGGAAAGCACGATGCCCTTTTCCTTGATCATGATCGGCGCCGAAACCATGTTGACGTCGGCGACCTGCGGACGGATGAGGCCGGCGAGCACAGCGCTCGTCAGCGCCCGCGTGTTCATGTTGGCGGTGATGCCGTCATAGAGGATTTCGATTTCCTTGATCGGCTCTTCGGTGACCTGGCCGACGAAGGCGCCGAGAACATCGGCAAGGCGGATGAAGGGCTTCAGGATCGGCGCTTCCTCAGCCGTGATCGACGGCATGTTTATGGCGTTGGAGACCGCACCATTGACGAGGTAGTCCGCCATCTGTTCGGCCACCTGCAAAGCGACGTTCTCCTGAGCCTCGGTCGTCGAGGCACCGAGATGCGGCGTGCAGACGACGTTCGGCAGGCCGAAGAGCGGGCTTTCCTTGGCGGGCTCGACCTCGAACACGTCGAAGGCGGCACCCGCGACATGGCCCGACTTGATCGCCTCGGCAAGCGCTGCCTCATCGACCAGGCCACCGCGGGCGCAGTTGATGATGCGCACGCCGGGCTTGGTCTTCGCCAGTGCTTCCTTGTTGAGGATGCCGCGTGTCTTGTCGGTCATCGGCACATGCAGCGTAATGAAGTCGGCGCGGGCGAAAAGCTCTTCCAGCTCGACTTTGGTGACGCCCATCTCTTCGGCGCGCTCCTTGGAGAGAAACGGATCGTAGGCGACGACGTGCATCTTCAGGCCGATGGCCCGGGCGCAGACGATCGAACCGATATTGCCGGCGCCGATGACGCCGAGCGTCTTGCCAGTGATCTCGACGCCCATGAATTTCGACTTCTCCCACTTGCCGGCCTGCGTCGAGGTATCGGCTGCCGGAAGCTGGCGGGCGACGGCAAACATCAGCGCGATCGCGTGTTCGGCCGTCGTGATCGAGTTGCCGAAGGGCGTGTTCATCACGATGATGCCGCGGCGCGAGGCGGCCGGGATATCGACATTGTCGACGCCGATGCCGGCACGGCCGACGACCTTGAGGTTCGTCGCCCGCTCGATGATCTTTTCCGTCACCTTGGTGGCGGAGCGGATGGCCAGGCCATCATACTTGCCGATGACTTCGAGCAGACGATCTTTGTCCTTGCCGAGCTGCGGTTCGAAATCGACTTCGACGCCGCGGTCGCGAAAAATCTGGACGGCGGTTTCCGACAATTCGTCGGATACGAGAACGCGAGGTGCCATGAGGGCCTCCTTCAAAAGTGTTCAGCGATGAATGAATCAGGAATGCTGCTCCGCCCTATGGCGGAGCCGAATGCGTTCACCTCAGGCGGCGGCCTGAGCGAGCTGCGCCTTCTGCGTTTCGAAAGCCCAGGAAAGCCAGGGCATCAGCTTCTGCATGTCGGATGCCTCGATCGTGGCGCCGGCCCAGATGCGCAAGCCGGACGGCGCGTCGCGGTAGTGGCCGACGTCATAGGCGACACCTTCCTTTTCCAGGAGGCCGACCAGGCCCTTGGCGAAATTCGCCTGGCCGTCGTCGTCAAGAGCTGCGATGTCCTTGTCGACGATCTTCAGGCAGACGGAGGTGTTCGAGGCCGTTTCCGCCTTGACGGCGAGATTGGCGATCCAGTCATTCGCCGCGACGAAATCGTGGATGACCTTGGCATTGGCGTCCGCACGCGCGATCAGCCCCTTGAGGCCGCCGAGGCCCTTGGCCCAGACAAGCGCATCGATATAGTCCTCGACGCAGAGCATCGACGGCGTGTTGATCGTCTCGCCCTGGAAGATACCTTCCGTCAGCTTGCCGCCCGAGGTCATGCGGAAGATCTTCGGCAGCGGCCAGGCCGGCGTGTAGGTGACCAGACGCTCGACGGCGCGCGGCGAAAGAATGATGACGCCGTGGGCGCCCTCGCCGCCCAGAACCTTCTGCCAGGAGAAGGTGACGACGTCGAGCTTGGCGAAATCGAGTGCCTGCGCGAAAGCCGCCGAAGTGGCGTCGCAGATCGTCAGGCCCTTGCGGTTATCAGGGATGAAATCGGCGTTCGGCACGCGCACGCCCGAGGTGGTGCCGTTCCAGGTGAAGACGACATCGCGGTCGAAATCGACGGCGGAGAGATCGGGAAGCTCGCCGTAACCAGCTTCGAGCTTGCGCACATCCTTGAGCTTCAGCTGCTTGACGACATCGGTGACCCAGCCGGCGCCAAAGCTTTCCCAGGCGAGCATATCGACGCCGCGTTCGCCGAGCAGCGACCAGAGCGCCATTTCGACGGCGCCGGTGTCGGACGCCGGAACGATGCCAATGCGGTAATCCGCCGGCACTTCGAGAATTTCACGGGTAAGGTCGATGGCCTGCTTGAGCTTGGCCTTGCCGACCTTCGCGCGGTGCGAACGGCCAAGGGCCGCGTCGGAAAGGGCTTCGAGCGACCAACCGGGGCGCTTCGAGCAGGGGCCAGAAGAAAAATGGGTATTGTGCGGACGGATGTCCGGCTTTGCGGTCTTCGCCATGATGCTATCCTCTCAGATAGAAAGCCCTTCGTTGGGGAAGGGTGTCCCGCCGCCGTGTGTATGGATGCGGCGCGTCATAGTCAAGATCGAAGTGTCGCGGGCGGAACATATTTTGACGCAGAGCGGTAGGGGCCGCAATACGAAAAGCCGCCCGGTTGGGGCGGCTTTCAAATGTCTGGGAATTGGACTTACTTGTAGACAGGCTGCTGCAGCGGGATTTCCGGCGGCGGTTCGTAGCTCGCCTGGGCGCAGCCGCCGAAGAGATAGCGGGCGCCGACGCGGGCTTCGTGGGCAGTGAGACCCTTGTCGCGGCCCGGGCCACCATTGTCGGCATAGCCGAACATGTTGCCGCCATCGATATGCAGGTAGCGGTAACCGACATCGGCCTTGATGTTGCAGGTCACGTCGATCGAAGCGCCGGCCATGAGGGCGTAAGTGAAGCGCCAGTTGCCCTTGCCGCCATGGGTGACCTGGTCGTCGCAGAAGCTGCCGTCATCGGCGCAGGCGACGTTACGCAGGTTTTTCCACTTCACGTAGGAACCACCGATACCAGCGCCGACATAAGGCGTGACGTAGCCGTAGGTGCCGAGATCGACATAGGCGTTGGCGAGCAGCGTATAGGCTGTCAGCGAAGAGCGGTCGCTCGAGGTGCAGTCCACAAGCGGAAAGCCGCACTGCCCAACAGTCGAACCCTTGAAATCCGCCTGGGTGAGATAGTCGAAGGTCAGATCGGTGCGCAGATAGCTGTTGATCTGATAACCGACACCGCCGCCGACAGTCCATGCGTCGTCCAGATCGGCATCGTCGAAATCGACTTCCGTGGCGTTGCTGCCCTGGAAATAGCGGGCGCCGCGCAGATCGGTGAAGGCATAGCCGACATCGCCGCGCAGGTACCAGCCGGTCGCTTCGGTGACCGTCACCTCAGGCGGCTGCTCCGGGATAGGCTCGGCAGGGGCGAAGTCCGCGGAATAGGCGTTTGTCGCGATCAACAATGCGGCGAAGATGCCGGACAAGCTTCTTTTCATGGATCCCACTCCAAAATCCCGTTTGCGTCGGCAGGCTCAATCGCCGCCAATCTGGTACGCTTCGTATGGATAATGAATTGGAAACGTTAAAAGCTGCTTAACTATAAATGGGAAGAAACGTTAAGAGAGAGATTGGCGGCAAATTCCTCGATATCGTGAAGCTAGGCTGAGGCTGGCAGCCGCCGGACTCGCTAAAGACCGCCAGCTGCAACACCATGAACCCGCCCCGTCAAATCGCTGGTCGGTTTCCTTCGCCGTCAGATCGATCGGCTGCTCCAATCGACAATTCTGCTGTTACTTCCATTGCGTCGCGTTTTCGGCGGCGCAGCCATACGGGGGCAAGGAGCTGCCAAAGGTCGTTTTGAGCTTGGCACAGCCCCAGGCATTGATCGGGCCTGGCATGGCGTTGTTGAGCGTGATGCCGATTTCATCATAGGGGCTGTCGGTGTTGGTGATGTAGCGATACCAGCGGAAACCGGTAAAGACGACGAATGCGAGAGCGATCGTCAGCAGCAGGCGCACCAATTTTTTCATGATATTTCCTTTGAATGCAAACGCCGCCGTGTAGCATCCGCGTGTGGAGGTTGACAGCGCTGTCACCAAAGGCATCGGCAAATTTCCGTGGATGCCGTCTCGGTGCTCACCGCGCCCCGACATGCTGCGGCTGCCGAGGCTTGCTCCCTGCCGGAAGCCAAGCCGGCAAATCCCTGACTGCTGTCTCCGGAAGGCGGAAACGGTTCCGGCGGGAAGTCGATCCGAGGTGGATCTTCGAAAGCGCCAATAACGAAAAAGCCGGCACTTGCGTACCGGCTTTTGACATTTCGTCCCGAAAAATCAGGCGGCAGTGCGGACGTTCGAGATCGTGCCGATCAGCTCGTTGACGATGCGTTCGATCTGGGCGCGGTCGTCACCCTCGGCCATGACGCGGATCAGCGGCTCGGTGCCCGAAGGGCGGATGACGAGGCGGCCGTTCCTGGCAAGCTCGGCTTCGGCATCTGCGATCGCCTTCTGCACCTGGATATCCTCCAGCGGCTTGCCGCCGCTGATGCGGACATTGCGCAGGAGCTGCGGCACCGGCTCGAAGCGGCGGCAGACCTCGCTGACGGTCCGGCCGGTGCGCTTGACCGCGGCGAGGATCTGCAAGGCCGCAACGAGACCGTCGCCGGTCGTGCCGTAGTCCGAAAGCACGATGTGGCCAGACTGCTCGCCGCCGACATTGTAATTGTGCTGGCGCATATGCTCTACGACGTAACGGTCACCGACCTTCGTCCGGGCAAGGCCGAGGCCCTTGTCATTGAGGAAACGTTCGAGGCCGAGATTGGACATGACGGTCGCAACGATACCATTGCCGCGCAGTTGCTGGCTCTCGGCCCAGCTCTCGGCGATGACGGCCATCAGCTGGTCGCCGTCGACGATCGAGCCGTTCTCGTCAACGATGATGACGCGATCAGCATCGCCATCGAGCGCAATGCCGATATCGGCGCGCACCTCGTCGACCTTCTTCTGCAGCGCGACGGGGCTGGTGGACCCGCAATTGAGATTGATGTTGGTGCCGTTCGGTTCGTTGCCGATCGTGACGACCTCGGCGCCGAGCTCCCAGAGCACGGCCGGCGCCACCTTGTAGGCAGCCCCATTGGCGCAATCGATGGCGATCCTCAAGCCCTGCAGTGTCACGTCGCGCGGCAGCGTGCGCTTGGCATGTTCGATGTAGCGGTCATGCACCCCGTCGACACGCTTGGCGCGGCCGATATCGTCGGACTTGGCAAGCTGGGCATTCAGGTCCTTTTCGAGCAGGTCCTCGATCTCGGCCTCGATGTCGTCGGACAGCTTGTAGCCGTCAGGGCCGAAGAGCTTGATGCCGTTATCCTCGTAAGGATTGTGCGAAGCCGAGATCATCACGCCGAGATCGGCACGCAGTGAGCGCGTCAGCATGGCAACAGCGGGTGTCGGAATCGGGCCGAGAATAAAGGCGTCGAGACCCGCGGCCGTGAAGCCCGCGACCATGGCGTTCTCCAGCATATAGCCGGAAAGGCGCGTATCCTTGCCGATGACGACGCGGTGGCGATGATTGCCGCGGCGGAAGATCGTGCCGGCGGCAATGCCGACCCGCATGGCGAGATCCGGCGTCATCGGGAAGACGTTGGATTGGCCGCGAATGCCGTCGGTACCGAAATAGCGTCTTTTCATCTGCACTCCTGTGCTTTCCGCGCGCCATTCAAGGCAGCGCACCGTTCCAAGCGAATCCGGCTTCAGTGGAATGTCGTCACTCCAGCAGCGTGATTCATGCTTGCCTCAATTCAGCGGAATGCCACAAAATGCGGCGAACGGCACGTAAATTAGCAAGAAAAATGATTATATCCCGTTACCAATGGAAAAGGCCGGATCTCCCACTTCGGAAATCCGGCCTTGTTCAGGGTAGTGCCGCTGTTCAATGCGGCTGCGGTTCGAGGCCGCCTTCGGGCTCGTCACCCTTGGTGGCAGGCCGTGCGCCGGCCTTCGGAACAGCCGAGCCGCGGCTTGGCGGCGAATCATCACCGAGATCGCGGGAAGGCTTTTCGCCGCGGATCAGCGCCTTGATCTCTTCGCCGGTCAGTGTCTCGTATTCGAGCAGACCTTCGGCAAGCACGACGAACTCGTCATGCTTTTCCGTCAGGATCGTGCGGGCCTGCGTATAGGCTTCGTCGATCAGGCGGCGCACTTCATTGTCGATCTTCTGCGCCGTTGCTTCCGAAACATTCTTCGACTGCGAAACCGAGTGGCCGAGGAAGACTTCCTGCTGGTTCTCGCCATAGGCGACCTGACCGAGCTGATCGGAGAAGCCCCACTGCGTGACCATGGCGCGGGCAAGCTTGGTGGCCTGCTCGATGTCGGAAGAGGCACCCGAAGTGATGTTCTCCTTGCCGAAGGTGAGCTCTTCGGCAACGCGGCCGCCCATCATGATGCAGAGGCGCGAGACCATCCACTTGTAGCTCATCGAGTAGCGATCGCCCTCGGGAAGCTGCATGACCATGCCGAGCGCACGGCCGCGCGGAATGATCGTCGCCTTGTGCAGCGGATCGGCGACGGCGACATTGAGCGCGGTCATGGCGTGTCCGGCCTCATGGTAAGCGGTGAGCTTCTTTTCCGCCTCGGTCATCGCCGAGGAACGGCGCTCGGCGCCCATCATGATCTTGTCCTTGGCGTCCTCGAATTCCTGCATGGTGACGACGCGCTTGTTGCGGCGGGCGGCCATGAGGGCGGCTTCGTTGACGAGGTTCATCAGGTCGGCGCCGGAGAAACCGGGCGTGCCGCGGGCGAGGATCTTGAGATCGACATTCGGCGCCAGCGGAACGTTGCGGGCATGTACCTTGAGGATACGCTCGCGGCCGACGATGTCGGGGTTCGGCACCACGACCTGGCGGTCGAAACGGCCGGGACGCAGCAGCGCCGGATCGAGAACGTCGGGACGGTTGGTGGCGGCGATCAGGATCACGCCTTCATTCGCCTCGAAGCCGTCCATTTCGACCAGCAGCTGGTTCAGCGTCTGCTCGCGTTCGTCATTGCCGCCGCCGAGACCGGCGCCGCGATGACGGCCGACGGCATCGATTTCGTCGATGAAGATGATGCAGGGCGCATTCTTCTTCGCCTGCTCGAACATATCGCGCACGCGGCTTGCACCGACGCCGACGAACATTTCGACGAAGTCGGAACCTGAAATGGTGAAGAAGGGCACGTTGGCTTCGCCGGCAACCGAGCGGGCGAGCAGCGTCTTGCCGGTACCCGGAGGGCCGACGAGCAGCACGCCGCGCGGGATCTTGCCGCCGAGACGCTGGAACTTCTGCGGATCACGCAGGAACTCGACGATTTCTTCGAGATCCTGCTTGGCCTCGTCGACACCGGCGACGTCTTCAAAGGTCACGCGGCCATGCGCTTCGGTGAGCAGCTTGGCCTTGGATTTGCCGAAGCCCATCGCCCCGCGTGAACCGCCCTGCATCTGCCGCATGAAGAACAGCCAGACGCCGAGAATCAGAAGCATCGGCAAAAGCGTGCCGAGATAGCTGAGGAAACCCGAAGAGCCGTCCGTTTCAGGACGGGCGGAAACCAGGACGTTCTTCGACTGCAGGCGATCGAGCAGACTGTCGTCGATCACAGGCGAATAGGTCTGGAAGGTGGTGCCATTTTCAACATAGCTTCCGGAGAGACGGTTGCCCGTGACCACGACGTCCTTCACACGGCCCGCATCGACCTCACGCAGAAACTGCGAATAAGGGATTTCGCGGGAGCCCGTTTGCGCCGGCGCCGTCTGAAACATACTGAAAAGGGCGATCAGCAGAAGCGCTATGATCGCCCACAAGGCGAAATTACGTAAGTTAGGGTTCATTGAACTCCCCAGCATGGAACAGCCGCCTCATGGCGACCGTCTTATTCGTTTCTAACATAGGGTTGCGCCGTGCGATTGCCAAGGCGATCCCCTAAGTCAGATGGTTTTTCCGTCAATACTTCTTAAAGGCAGCCTCGCATAGGGCGCCGTCGCGAAAACCGCCGAAAGCCTATTGGCAAAGATGAAGTCAAATCGTGTCAAAAAGCGGTCGAAGGGTGCGAAATAGGGTGTCAGTTCGACCATGCGGGCGGATTCCTCAGATAAAAGGTTTCCTTCGGCAGATAAAACCGGCGCCGAAGCGATGGCGCGCTTCCATGCGCCCTTGGGAAGGCCCCTGCCCAACCCGCCCTCATCCCTGTCCTCGGGTTTCATCCGAGGGATGTCACAGGAATCCAGCGCGCCCAAGTCCTTGGGCGCGGGAGACTCTTCACGCATTGTTGAGTCATTCACCGCGCCGACGCGCGGTGGTTGGATTCCTGTGACATCCCTCGGATGAAACCCGAGGAAGGGAATGAGGGACTGCCCGGCCTGAGCTTCGATCCTGATGGTCGCCCCTGACCTGTTTTCGAACTCGAACCTGCCATCCCAAACCCCAGCCTCCCCCGGCTGCAGAACCAGAGGCAATATTCCCCTGCTCTCGCGCACTAGGTAAAGCCCGTCACGCCTGAGATCAAAAACCACTCCGCCGGCAGTCATTCGCCCAAGCTGGCTGCCTGCGGCGAAGACAAGAACCCGCTCCATCTGCGCCCTGCCCGGCACGAACGGATGCCCACCGAAAACGGCTGCCAGACGGGCGAGCACATAGTCGAGGACGAGGCGGTCCTGCCGCAACCCGTCAGGCATCACCTGCCCGAGTAGGCCGCCGTGAAGCCGGAAATGACGATCCAACCATTCGGCTCCTCTGGACGACAGGACCAGCCGCTCCTCCCAGGCCGCGCCAATATCCTTCTCCACGCCTGCATCGGCCGAAAGCTGCCGGCGCATCCGCACGCGCTCGTACTTGATATCCTCGTTGCTGGGATCGTCGATCCACGGCACGCCCTGCTCTTTCAGGAAAGCGCGGATATCGGCCCGCGTGGAGAAAAGAAGCGGCCGTAAAGTCCAGAAACGCCGGTCGAAGAGCACCGCATCTGCAATACCGGTCGAAACCTGCTCCGTTCGCATCCCACGCATGGCAAGCGTTTCGCGCTGGTCGTCAAGCGTATGGCCCGTAACGATGAGATCGGCTTCGAAACTTTCGGCGGCAGCCGCAAGCAGGCCGTAGCGTGCCTCGCGGGCAGCCGCCATGATGCCGGTCTTCGGCTTGTCGCCCTGCCAGATCAGAATGGTGTGGGGAATGCCGAGCGATGCGCAGAGGGCTGCGACTTTACGCGCCTCGTCTGCGGAGCCGGCGCGCAACGCATGATCAACGGTTGCAGCGCAAAGGGAAATCTTGAGATGGGGCGCGGCCTTCACGGCTTCATCGAGCAGAAGAAGCAGGCCGGTGGAATCGCTGCCGCCTGATATCGCGATGAGAATGCGTGCGGGGCTTTGAAGCGACGTGAGAAACTGGAGGATCGCCAGTTGAGGCGATGCGGCTTCCGGAGACATTCCGGAAGACCTTAGCAGGAGAGGCGCTTCTGTTCGCTCGCAACCTTGCTTATGACGGCACGCGAAGCCTTTGGATAACGCTTCGACACTTCGCGCAGCGTCGCACAGGCCGTCTCGTTATTGTCGAGAGCCGCAAGCGACATGCCGAGCTTCAGCAGCATTTCCGGCGCCTTTTCCGATGTGCCGTATTTCTGATGCGCATTGAGGAAGGTCTTGGCCGCCTCATTGTACTTGCCCTGCGAATAGAGCGCTTCGCCGAGCCAGAAATTGGCGTCCGCCGCCCGTGCGCTGCTCGGGTAGCGGGTGATGTACTGCGTGAATTCCTGTTCGGCCGTGCTGTAGTCGCCGGACAATACGTGGCCATAGGCGGCCTTGTACTGGTCGGCCTCGCTGCCGAGCGAGGCAGTCTGCTGCGGCGTTTTGCTATTGGCATCGGGAATCGGACCGGAACCGATCGTGGCATTTTCGTCGACGCTTCCACCGATCGGATTGCCGTTCTGATCGAAATCGATCGAGCCGAGTTCCTTCGGCGGTTGGCCGAGACCGCTATTCTCCGGCACGCTGGTGGAGGGAGCCGTCTCGGCTCCCTGCGGTGCTTGGATCACCTTGGCAATGTCGTCGCCGCCGGAGGCGGCCGGAGCGGCATCCGTCTCGCTCTTCTTGACAGGGGCCTTGGCGCCGCCGCCGGCACCCGTCTTTTCGAGTTGCTGGAAGCGGAATTCATTGTCTTCCTGCTGCTTGCGGATCGTCTCCTGCATCTGCAGAAGCTGAAAGCTCATCTCCTCGATCCGGCCGTTCAACTGCCGCAGTTGCTCTTCGAGCTGCTGCACGCGGACCTCTGCATCGCCGCTCTGCACCTTGACAACAGGCGGCGCCGCCTGGTTTTCCGCGGATCGGCCGCCGAGATGTAGCCCGAAGAACGAGGCGGAATAGGCCGCCCGTTCGCTTCCGGTCACAGCCGCGAGGCACAGCATGCCTGCCACGACAAGTTTCTTCATATGTATCGTCCTGTCCCAGTGATTCTTCGCACCTCGATGGCACGAACAGGAGACTTTTCCAATTGCTTTCAAAAAGCAACGGAGTCTGGCCAAAGTGTGGTCAAAAAGAAAAGGCGGCCCCTGATGGGACCGCCTGTCGAAAAAGCGAATTGTTGCTCGGCAATTACATGCCGGCGCCGCCAAGCACGGTAACCGCGCGGCGGTTCTGCGACCAGCAGGAAATATCGTCGCAGACGGCGACCGGACGTTCCTTGCCGTAGGAGATCGTCTTCAGGCGCTGCGCCGGGACGCCGCGCGAAGCGAGATAGTCCTTCGCGGCAGCCGCACGGCGGGCACCGAGCGCGAGGTTATATTCGCGTGTGCCGCGTTCGTCGGCATGGCCTTCGACGGTAATCTGGTAGTTCGGGTAGCGGCCGAGCCACTGGGCCTGACGGTCGAGCGTCTGCGAAGCATCGGCGCGGATCGACGAGGAGTCTGTATCGAAGAAGATGCGGTCGCCGACATTGACCGTGAAGTCCTGGGCCGAGCCCGGCGTTGCAGCCCCACCAGCACCGGTGCCGAGGCCGAGGTCGCCGGCGCTGTTCGGCGGCTTCTTGGCGCAGCTTGCGAGCGCGAGGCCGGCGATAAGCGCGATCATGACGGGGTTGCGGGCGAAATTCTGCATGCGGCTCATTGCCGGGGTATGAATTCGGCTCATGGCCGGTCTCCTTGCGATTTCATCAGGGTTTCCGGACAGTAACCGCACTCGGTTAACCGCCCCTCAAAGATTATGGTTAACGATTTGCTACTTTGTCCCTTGGTCGCTCGGTTCCATGACTTTGGGGCGACAAGAAGGCAGCAGCGCATCGCCTACTCCATAAGCGGCGACCAGGCCGGGTCGGAGCCGTAGGTCGGCGTCTTCACGAGCTGCTCGTTGTAACCGGTCAGATCGATCGAATAGAGCTGCGGACCGCCCGACCCCGCCGCCTGGCGGAAGAACATCAGGACGCGGCCGTTCGGCGCCCAGGTCGGGCCCTCATTGTGGAAGCCGGTCGTCAGGATGCGTTCGCCGGACCCATCCGGCTTCATCACGCCGATCGAGAACTTGCCGCCGGCCTGTTTGGTGAAGGCGATGAGATCGCCGCGCGGCGACCAGACCGGCGTCGAATAGGATCCGTCGCCGAAGGAAATACGGGTCTGGCCGGAACCATCGGCGTTCATCACGTAGATCTGCGGCTTTCCGCCGCGGTCGCTTTCAAAGCTGACGCGCGCACCATCAGGCGAATAGGAGGGCGACGTGTCGATCGCCGCCGTCGAGGTCAACCGCGTCGTCGTGCGCGAACGCAGGTCCATCGTATAGATGTTGGAATTGGCATCCTGCTGCAGGCTCATGATCACCTTCTGCCCATCCGGCGAGAAGCGCGGCGAAAATGTCATGCCGGGGAAATTGCCGACGACCTCGCGCTGCCCGGTTTCGAGCTGCAGCAGATAGACCCGCGGCTGCTGGTTGGCAAAGGACATGTAGGTCACTTCCTGCCGGCTCGGCGAGAAGCGCGGCGTCAGAACGAGATCGCTGCCATCCGTTAGCATGCGCACGTTGAAGCCATCCTGATCCATGATCGCCAGCTGGCGCTTGCGCTGCTGCTTGGTGCCGGATTCGGAGACGAAGACGACGCGGGTGTCGAAATAACCTTCCTCACCAGTGATCTGCTTGTAGATCGCATCGGCGATGATGTGAGCCACACGGCGCCAGTTCTCCGGTTGCGTGTAGAACTGCTGACCGGTCATCTGCTGTCCGGCAAAAGTATCCCACAGGCGGAATTCGGCGCGAAGGCGGCCATCCGCTTCCTTGGTAACCCGGCCGGTGACCAACGCCTGGGCATTGATGACCTTCCAGTCCTCAAACCGCGGCGAAGCGTCGGGATTAGAAATCTTCTCGATGAAGGCGGTTTTGTTGATGGGTGCGAAGAGACCGGACCGCTGCAAGTCGGCGGCGATGACTTGCGAGACCTGCGCGCCCATGTCGCCCTGGAAATCAGTCACCGCGATCGGAAGCGGCTGGACATTACCCTTGTTGATGTTGATTTCGACGAGCGCGTTCGCTGGCGATGCAACAAGAGCGGCGGCAGCCATGCCTACGGCGACTACGAGCGCGCGGATAAGGGAACACTTGACCATATCAAACAAGCCTTTCAGCATCTTATTGCGTAAGAGCGCTGGTGTCGAAGTTCAAAATAACTTCCTTCCAGGCATCATATTTATCTTTTGGAAGCATCGTAAAAGGAGCTGCGCGACGAACTGCGCGAACGCCGGCATTGGTAATGCTTTTTCGCGTGCTCTCACTACCACCACTGGCCTCCACGTCAGGAACGCCTACGATCTTGCCATCTCTATCAAGCTTTAGGTGAATCGTCATACGCACGCTGCCGATGCCTTCCAGCCTTGTATCGATATTGAACTGCCTTTGGATTGCATCTCGCATCGCGACAGCGGTAGCCGAGCTGATAGCGGCTGCTTCCTTGCTGCCATTTACCCGATCAACCGTCTCCGCATTTGCTTCGAGCGGCAACGCCATGCCAATCACGATCCCCATCAGCACCGCACGTATCCCGAAAGACTTCGCGAAATTAGACAGGCTCTTCAGCATCTAAATTCCTAGATCGCTTGGATCGAAGTTGACGACGACTTCGCTCCAGGCATCGTATTTGTCTTTTGGAAGCGACGAGAAAGGAGCCGATTTCATGATGGCGCGATAAGCGCCGCCGGCGAGTGCCCGACGCGTGGATTCGTTATCGCCACCGACCGCCTCGACTTCCGGTTCGCCGACGATGTTGCCGTCCTGATCGAGATTCATATGCACCTTGATGCGAACATCGCTCACGCCTTCCATGCCGGGAATGACAGACCAATTGCCGGCGATGGCGCTCTTCAGCGCATCCATCTCGCTCATCGAAAGCTTGGAGCCGCCATTGCTCTTCTTCGCACCGAGCGATGCCTCCTGCGTCGAGCGCTTAGCCCCGCCTGCTGAAGGATCGGTCTTGTTCAGCAACGCCGCAACCTCATCGGCATTGAAATCGCTCTTCATCGCCGAAGCGGATTTCGCCGTCTCCTGCTTCTGATCGGCCTTCTTCTTTTCGGTCGGCTTCTCGGCGGTCTTCGGCTGATCCGCAGTCTTTTCCGGCGGCTTTTCGACGGGCTTCTGTGGTTCCGGCGGCTTCACCTGCGGTTTGGCGACAGGGGTCGGCACATTGTCCGGCAGCGCCTCGGCATCCGGCTTCGGCGGTTCCTCAGGCTTGGCCTGCTCTTCCGGCGGTTTTTCCTCAGGCTTCGGCGGCGTTACTTCGACCGGCTTCGGCGGTGGAATGGAGGCGACCTGCTTCGGCTGCTCGACTTCCGTTTCCTCCTTGACGATATCCTTGACATCGTTCGGGACCGGATCGGTCTTCGGCATCGGCTTTTCGCTCGAATTCGCTGCGGCCGCTTCGCTATTGCTGGGCTTGGCGTTCGGAACCGGCGGCGTCTTCAGATCGACATTGTTGTCGCCGGCATTCTCGGCGGGCTGTGCGATCGGCGGCCGTGTCGTCGGCACGGGCGCGGAAGTCTCCTTTTTCGGAGCCTTCTTGTCGCCTTGCTGCATCTGGGTAATGGACTCCACCGGCACGAGATCGACCGGCATCGCCTCGAAATCCTCTACCTTGAAGGATTCCGGAGCGCCGAGCGACACCATCGCCCAGGTAAGCACCAGGCCGTGCAAAACAGCAGATGTGATGACACTGGCCTTCATTTTGTGCGCTATTGGTCCTTCTTCTGCTGCGTCACGAGGCCGATATTCTTGAAGCCTGCGCCCTGGATACGGGCCATGACGTCGGCGATGACGCCGTAAGGCGCTGTCGCGTCGCCGCGCACGAAGATGCGTTCATTATAGCCGGTGGTGGCGATCGCCTCGAGCTTGGCGGCGATCTCCGCCGCCGGGATCGGCGTTTCCTGCAGGAACACCTCGCCGTCATTCTTGACGGAGATGGTGATCGGCTGCGTCTCGGAATTCAGCGCCTTGGCCTGCGTTTCCGGCAGGTCGATCGGCACGCCGACGGTCATCATCGGTGCCGCGACCATGAAGATGATCAAAAGCACCAGCATGACGTCGACGAGCGGCGTTACGTTTATTTCCGAGATCACGGCCCTGTTCCGACCGCCACGACGGCGGCGTCCGCCGCCCCCGCCGCCATTGCCTCCAACAGCCATACCCATGTCAGAATACTCCGTTGGTTACTGAGCGGCAGCGCGCGGCTGCAGTTTCTCGTCGATCTGGCGCGAAAGTATGGCGGAGAATTCATCCGCGAAACCTTCCATGCGGCCCGAAAGCTTGCCAGCATCGGCAGAAAACTTGTTGTAGGCGATAACCGCCGGGATAGCGGCGACGAGGCCGATCGCGGTGGCAAGCAGCGCTTCGGCGATACCGGGCGCGACGACCGCAAGGTTGGTCGACTTCGAGCCGGCGATTGCCTGGAACGAGGTCATGATGCCGACGACCGTGCCGAACAGGCCGATGAACGGCCCGGCCGAGCCGATGGTCGCAAGCGATCCAAGGCGAGCGCCGAGAAATTCTGTTTCACGGGCGAGCGTCACGTCCATCGCGCGATCGATACGCATCTGCAGGCCGATCGGCGAACGGGCGCCGCGTTCGAAGGATTTCTTCCACTCGCGCATCGCGGCCACGAAGATCGCCGCCAGCCCCGTATTGCTGCGTTCCGACAGCGAGCGGTAGAGTTCTTCCAGCGACTGGCCCGACCAGAACACCTGCTCGAACTTGTCGAACTGGCGCCGTGCGCGGCCATAGGCCAGATATTTGTCGATGACGATCGCCCACGTCCACACCGAGGCTGCGATGAGCCCGAGCATGACGAGCTTGACGACGATGCCGGCCTGCATGAAAAGCGACCAGAGGCTGACGTCCGTCGTTGCTGCTGCCAATCCTACTTGTTCCATTGGTCCAAAATCCCCGAATCCAAACGCCCGGTGCTGGACCGGGCGGCACAAACTGATCTCGCAAGAAGTGTCCGGCGGCCGCCGCCCAAAGCCCTGGTCAAACTTCCAAGCTCATCTTCCGCCTTCTTGCCGTCAAATTTGGTCAAAGGAAGGCGTGCACCGCACAAACTCCGACTTTCCCAGTAAGACACTATTATGGTTAATAGATCGTTAGTGCCGGACTGTGACAGTAAGCCTGTATTTGGAAGATTTCGTTCCATGGATTACTTGACCGGAGCAAGGTCCGGCTGCCGAAAGAGCGCTCATCCTGCGGCGCGGGAATTCCTTCACATAAAGTTCAAGTTTTGACAAGGTCCGAATTTCAAGTGATGGCGGACTATAGCGGCGTGCTGCCTTCCAGGAATTTCATCGCCAATGTTTCCGGCAGCCGCCTCGGCCGCCCCCGGGCGTTGATGACGGCGATGATCACCTTGGCGGCGATCAGCAGCGTCTCGCCAGAGCGAATCTGCTGATTGAGAACCATCTTGGCGCCGCCGGCCTTTTCCGTATGCGTCAGGATCGTCAGCACATCGTCCATGCGCGCCGGGCTCTTGAAGTCGATCTCCATGCGGTGGACGACGAAAACCAGCCCCTCCTCGTCGGCGCTGACGAGCTCGCGCTGCTCGACGCCGAGGCAGCGCAGATAATCGGTACGGCCACGCTCCAGGAAATGCAGGTAGCGGGCGTGATAGACCAGGCCGGAAAAGTCCGTATCTTCATAGTAGACCCGCTGCACGAGCCGGTGTCCGGCCTCCGTCAGCTCTCCCGAAATGGAAAAAGGGCGTTCCGTCATAATTTTCTCCAAACTGAGGTGCCCTCTTTGGCGCAACGCTTCCAGACAGGCAAGCATTGAATAACTGTCACAATTCCTAACTATTCCCGACAACGAGCGACCGATCAGGAGACGATGCGATGAAGATTGCGGTTATGGGCGGAGACGGTTTCATTGGTTGGCCAACGTCGCTGCATCTCTCCGATGCCGGGCACGACATCCATATCCTCGACAATCTCTCGCGCCGCTGGATCGACACCGAACTTGGCGTTCAGTCGCTGACCCCGATGGATTCGATCCAGGAGCGCACCCGCATCTGGCATGCCGAAACCGGGCGCCGCATCCACTTCAATCTGATCGATCTCGCCAAGGACTACGAACTCCTGAAGAACTGGCTTTCCGAACATCGCCCGGATGCCGTCATCCATTTTGCCGAGCAGCGGGCCGCGCCCTATTCGATGAAGAGCGACCGCCACAAGAACTACACCGTCAACAACAATGTCAGCGCCACGCACAACCTGCTGAACGCGCTAACGGAACTCAATCTCGATGCCCATCTCATCCATCTCGGCACCATGGGCGTCTACGGCTATTCGACGGTCGGGGCGGCGATTCCCGAGGGTTACCTGCCGGTCGGCATCGAAACCGCAGGCGGCGAGACGGTCAGCCAGGAGATCCTCTATCCCTCCAATCCCGGCTCGATCTATCACATGACCAAGTGCTTGGATCAGCTCCTCTTCCAGTTCTACGCAAGGAATGACGGCCTGAGGATCACCGATCTGCACCAGGGCATCGTCTGGGGCACACACACCGAGCAGACGCGCCGCCACGCGCAGCTGATCAACCGTTTCGACTATGACGGCGATTACGGCACGGTGCTGAACCGCTTCCTCATCCAGGCGGCGATCGGCTATCCGCTGACGGTGCACGGCACCGGCGGCCAGACCCGCGCCTTCATCCACATCCAGGACTCCGTGCGCTGCATCGAGCTGGCGCTGAAAAACCCGCCGGCCCGCGGCGCCCGCGTCGAGATCTTTAACCAGATGACCGAAACCCACCGGGTGCGCGACCTCGCCGAAATGATCGCCAGGATGAGCGGCGCCAAGATTGCCTGGCTGCCCAACCCGCGCAAGGAAGCCGCCGAGAACGAGCTGATCGTCCGCAACGAAAAATTCCGCGATCTCGGCCTCGATCCGATCACGCTGGAAGCGGGCCTGCTCGGCGAGATCGTCGACGTCGCGAAGAAATTCGCCTATCGCGTCGACCGCGCGCGCGTGCCGGCCGTCTCCGCCTGGACCAAGGACATCGCCGCGACGATCAATCACGATCCCGAAGGCAAGCGGCTGAAGTCCGTCTCTTGAGCGAGGGCGTGTTCATATTGGAAGGCTCCATAGAGACTCCCTTACCAAGTCAGTTTATGTGGGAAGGAGAGGGCATACCGTGTGAGCCCCCCTCTGCCCTGCCGGGCATCTCCCCCACAGGTGGGGAGATCACAAGCGGCTCGCGCTTCCCACCCATTTACCGTTTTGCTGTGCTGGACGCCGGTTGCTTGGGGAAGTCAGTGCGCCCAGCCAATCTCCCCACCTATGGGGGAGATGCCCGGCAGGGCAGAGGGGGGTGGCCACGGCACGACCTCTCCTCCGTCCCGTCCTTGGGCCGGACCAAGGACGGGAACAAGGAAGTGCGGCAATGGCGCACGTAACCACGCGACCATCTCATCGTTTCGCTTATGTCACACTGGTCACCAATGCCGACTACGCCGTGGGTGCGACCGCGCTTGCCCGCTCCCTGCGCCGAACCGGCACTGGCGCTGACATCGTCATTCTCCACACCGGCGGCGTCGATGCTGCCACCCTCACGCCTCTGCAAGCACTCGACTGCCGCCTGATCGAGGTCGAGCACCTGCCGCTCTCCGACGCCTTCAACGAGCGCCACGCCCGCGGTCAGCTCCATTCGACAGCCCCTTTCACCAAGGGCCGCAAGCCGGATTTCCATTCGCCGCTCGACAATTTCTGCAAGCTCAGGCTCTGGCAGCTCGTCGAATATCAGCGCTGCGTCTTCATCGACGCCGACGCCCTCGTGCTGAAGAATGTCGACAGGCTCTTCCGCTATCCAGAATTGTCAGCCGCCCCCAATGTCTACGAAAACCTCGCCGACTTCCGCCGTATGAATTCCGGCGTCTTCGTCGCGACGCCCTCGCATGACACATTCCGGCACATGCTCGAAAGGCTCGACAGGCCGGACGCCTTCTGGCGGCGCACCGATCAGACCTTTCTCGAGACATTCTTCCCGGATTGGCACGGCCTGCCGGTTTATTTCAACATGCTGCAATATGTATGGTTCACCATGCCGGACCTTTGGGACTGGAAGAGCATTTCGATCCTGCATTACCAGTATGAAAAACCGTGGGAAAAGGATCATCCCAAGGCAGCGCAACTACAACCTTTGATCGATCTGTGGCACCGTTTTCACGATGGCGGCGACGTGCCTGAGATTACGGCGCTGGACAATCCGGAAGGGGCAGCATGAAGGTACTTGTATCGGGTGGAACGGGTCTCGTCGGCCGGTATGTCGTCGAGGAACTGCTGGCCGCCGGATATCAGGTGATCGTCGGCGGGCGCCGCGCGCCGTTGCCCCGCCTCTTCTCCCGCCCGGTCGAGTTCGCGGCGCTTTCGCTCGATCCCGACAAGGATCAGATCGATGTCTTCGATGACGCCTATTTCTTCGTCCACGCCGCTTTCAGTCATGTTCCGGGCAAATATCGTGGCGGCGAGGGCGACGATCCCAAGACCTTCCACAGGTTGAACCTCGACGGCACCGTCCGGCTTTTCGAAGCCGCCAAACGCGCCGGCACGCGCCGCTGCGTCTTCCTGTCCAGCCGCGCCGCCTATGGCGAACACCCGCCAGGAACCGAACTGGCGGAGACGATGCTGGCCAAGCCCGAAACACTCTACGGCCAGGTCAAGCTCGATGCCGAACGCGCGCTTGCCCATCTCTCCACGCCGGGTTTTGCCGGCGTAAGCCTGAGGGCGACCGGCGTCTATGGCGATCTCTCCCCGAACAAATGGGACGGCCTCATCGCCGATTACCTCGCCGGTCGGCCGGTTGCTGCCCGCCTGGGAACGGAAGTTCATGGCCGCGACCTTGGTCGGGCGGTGAGACTGATGCTGGAGACGGAAAGCACCCGCATCTCCGGCGAGGTCTTCAACGTCTCGGACATATCAGTCGACACGCGCGATATCCTTTCACCCATCCGCCGCGAGACGGGCTGTCGGCACGCGCTGCCGGCCCCTGCCGACAGCGCCGCGCTCAATCCCATGAACACTGCGAAAATCCGCGCGCTCGGCTGGGCACCCGGCGGAGCCCCTCTGTTCGAGGAGACGTTGCAGCGGCTGGCCGCTGCGCTTCCCGAATCCCAGAGACACAGGTCCACGCAAGTCTGACGTTGCAGAATGCGCCCGAATCGCAATCGGGGCCCGAATTAAAAATCGGGGAATTGTTCATGCAGGTTGCAACCACGTCTGCCTCCATCATCTTGCGCGGCGCGTCTTCGACGGCAGCCATTACGGCCGCCGGAAGCGAGACCGATCAAGGCGTGCTAAAGCTGCAGCGCGCCACCCAGGCGCTGCAGCAGATGCGCCAGACCTTGGCGAACTCGGGAGACGAGGCCAAGGCGAAGGCTCAACGCAAGCTCGAAGAGGCAAAACAGGAGCTGGAGATGCTGCGCAGCTCCAACATGGCACCTGAGGTGGTCGCCCGGCTGGCTGCCGAACTGGCGCGCAAGGTCGGCACCGCCGCCTCCGAATTCGCATCATCAGTCGCGACCGGCAGCCCGGCAACGGCTGTTCAGGTGGATGCACCCACGGGTGCGACAGCAGTCGCAACGAGCGGGGCCGCTTCTGCACTGACGGATACCTCAGGAGAAATTGCGGCCGGCGAGACCGGCTCGCTGGAACTGGACGCCGCCGCCAACGCCCGCAACGCCTATGCCAGCGTCGCTGAGGATGCCCCGAAATTTTCAGGCATTTCGGCCGATGATCGCGAAACGATGGAAGAGTTCAAGGCGGTCGTGCGTGAACTCAAGCAAGTGCTCGAAAAGGCGATGCGTGAGTTGCGGCAGCAGGACCGGCAGGCCGGGGCCAATATGGCAGGCTTCTCCATCGCCACGGCGACAATACCGACAAGCATCGTCGTCTGACGACCGCTGCCGTAGGCGGGCGAGGCATGAAACGAACGTGATGCTGTCGCATCCTGCATTTGCATCGGACATCCAGCCGTCTATGCTCGGTCAAATCTCTCAGAACCGGCAGATCCAATGACCGCGAAAGAATTGAAAGCGCAGCTGCGCAACGAACGGCTGTCCGCCCGCGACGCCATCCCCGCCGAGAAACGTGCCTCCAAAAGCCTCGCAATGGCCGACCATGCCGGCGAGGCCGTCGGTTTTGCGCTGGATACGATCGTCTCCGGCTTTCTGCCGATCCGTTCGGAAGCAGATCTGCGGCCACTGATGGCGCGCTTTGCCGTGCGCGGGGCGCGGCTCTGCGTGCCGGCGATCCTTGACCGGCAGACCATCGTCTTTCGCGAGCTGGCGGAAGGCGCGCCCCTCGTCGATACCGGTTTCGGCACGGTCGGCCCTAGCGCGGATGCCGCCGTTCTTGATCCCGAAATCATGCTGGTGCCGCTTTCGGCCTTCGATGCCCGCGGCCACCGCATCGGCTACGGCGCCGGCCACTACGACCGCGCCATCAACCGGCTAAGGCAAAAAGGCCTGCATCCGAAGCTGATCGGCATTGCATTCGACTGCCAGGAAGTGGCACATGTGCCCGACGAGCCGCACGATATAAGCCTGGATGCCATCCTGACAGAAAGCGGCCTTCGCTTTTTTGCCTCTTGGATTGGATAGGGAATGCGGCTGCTTTTTCTGGGTGACATGGTCGGCAAGACGGGACGCACGGCGGTGTGGGACCGCCTCCCTGGCCTGGTTTCCGACCTCAAGCTCGATTTCGTCGTCGTCAACGGCGAGAATGCCGCCGGCGGCTTCGGCATCACCGAGGACATCTTTCTGGAAACGATCAATGCCGGCGCCGACGTGGTGACGACGGGCAATCACGTCTGGGACCAGAAGGAAGCCGTCGCTTTTGCCGGCCGCCACGATCAATTCCTGCGGCCGGCCAACTATCCGCAAGGCACGCCCGGCCGCGGCTCCGGCCTTTTCTATGCCAGGAACGGCGCGCGTGTGCTCGTCGCCAACGTCATGGGCCGGGTCTTCATGCATCCCGAGCTCGACGACCCCTTCAAATCGGCGGAGGTCATCCTCGACGCCTGCCCGCTGAAGGAACAGGCCGACGCGATCATCTTCGATTTCCATGCCGAGGCGACCAGCGAGAAGCAGTGCTTCGGCCATTTCGTCGACGGCCGCGCCAGCTTCGTTGTCGGCACCCACACGCATGTACCGACCGCCGACGCACAGATCCTGAACGGCGGCACCGCCTATATGTCGGATGCCGGCATGTGCGGCGACTACGACTCCTCCCTCGGCATGGACAAGGAGGAGCCGCTTAACCGCTTCATCTCCAAGATGCCGAAGGGCCGCATGGAAGCCGCGAACGGCCCCGCGACGATCTGCGGCGTCGGCGTGGAGATCTCGGATACGACGGGGCTTGCGGAAAAGATCGCGCCGCTCCGACTCGGGCCGCGGTTGGCCGAAACGGTGCCGGAGTTCTGGCGGTAACAGGCGACGGACGGCCGTCCAACACGCAATTGTGAGAACCCGCCGTCTGGACCCCTGCGGCCTCATGCCGCATCCTCCCCGCCACTCGCGCATAACCCTGAAAATCGGAATCGATTTTCGGAAAGGATTAGGCGCCGATTGAAGGGTGATAGAGCGCCGGAGGGGTGGCATGAAGCCGCGATATCTTATCCTCGCTATCGCATGCCTTGCGGCCTTCGCCGCGCCGAATCTTGCCGGGGCACAAGAGCCGCGGCCACCGGTCAGCCAGTGCCAGGCGATCGCGCAAACGATCCCCAAGGTGACCTTCGCAAGCTTTTCCGGCGCCCCGCCGCTGGTGCCTGCCGTCTCCGAGGGCGAGGACGTCAAACTGACCTTCCTCGGCCATTCGACCTTCGAGATCGATACGCCCGGCGGCATCGTTATCGCAACCGACTATAATGGCTGGTACAGGCCGGCAACGCCGCCCGATGCCGTGACCATGAACAAGGCCCACACGACCCACTATACCCTGACCCCCGATCCCGGCATTAAGCATGTGCTGCATGGGTGGAGCGACATTCCGGGCGAGAAGGCCGATATCAATCTCGTCGTCGGCGATGCTTATATCCGCAACGTCCCCACGGATATCCGCTTCAGCTACGGCCTCGGCGGCGCGCATGAGAACGGCAACTCCATCTTCATCTTTGAGATCGCCGGCCTCTGCATCGGCCATCTCGGCCACCTGCATTATGAGCTGACCGATGCCCATTATACCGAGATCGGCCGCCTCGACGTCGTCATGGTCCCCGTCGATGGCGGCCTGACCATGGGCGCCGACAGCATGAGCCGCGTCATCAAGCGGCTTCGCTCGTCGTTGATCCTGCCGATGCACCGGCGCGGCCCGCCAGTCGAAGCCTTCGTTTCGATGTTCGGAAAGGATTTCGACGTCGCCAATGCGCCCGATGACAGCATCACCGTCTCGATGCGCACGCTGCCGAAAAAGCCGCTGATCTATGTGTTGAAGGGTGTGCAGTAAATAGGCCCGGCGGCTTTCCTTCTACAGCGCCGCGCGTCTTTTCAGACGCGCAAAGGACGCTGTAGCACTTTGAATTGCTGCATAATCTTATCCTTAAATCGATTCCGATTTAAGGAATTATGCAGGGGCACTGCACGTCAAGCGAACTGCAGGTGACGCTTGATGCCGACATCCGGCATCTTGTCGTCGTCGAGATTGGCTTTGGCGATCTCCCAGCCGAATTTCAGTTTGTTGCCTGTGGAAACCCAGATCTCGGCATCGTCGACATGGAGGGACAGCATGGTGAGCTTGGGGTCCTTCTTGCCGCCGTCATACCAGGCCGCGACGATCGAGCTCCAATATTCCTCGATCTTGGAAGGGTCAGGATGCACCTCGACCACACCGGCGAGGCAGGCGTGATAGTCGTGATCCTTGCCGATAACGCAGAAATGCGCGCGGCTGCCGGGCTTGATGGCTCGCACGATGTCGGCGTCGGTCTTGGTGTAGAACCAGATGGTGTTGGTGGTGGGATCGGCATGCGGCGCCATCGGCTGCATGTGCATGTCCAGTCCGGAAATTCCGAGCATGCCGGCATGAACGCCGTTGACCTGATCCCAGAGCTGACGTGCTGGATGTTCCTGCGCCTCACTGAGACTTGCCATGACCGTTCCTTTCCGTTGGATGGAGTTCGGTTGAAACGTCATCCCTCCGCCTTTGTTCCGAACTGCTTTTTCCTTGAACGGGTGCCGTTTCACTCTTATAAGGCGGCCCATTCCGAACAATGAGACGTGAACAGGGGTGCCATGGCTGGCCATTCACAGTTTAAAAACATCATGCACCGCAAAGGCCGTCAGGATGCCGTGCGGTCGAAAATGTTCTCGAAGCTTGCGCGCGAAATCACCGTTGCCGCCAAGGCCGGCCTGCCCGACCCGACGATGAACGCCCGCCTTCGCCTGGCGATCCAGAATGCCAAGGCTCAGTCCATGCCGAAGGACAATATCGACCGCGCCATCAAGAAGGCAGCCGGTGCAGACGGCGAAAATTATGATGAAGTCCGCTATGAGGGTTATGGCCCTGGCGGCACGGCGATCATCGTCGAGGCGCTGACCGACAACCGCAACCGCACCGCCTCCAACGTCCGCTCGAGCTTCACCAAGGCCGGCGGCGCTCTCGGTGAAACCGGTTCCGTTTCCTTCTCCTTCGACCATGTCGGCGAAATCACCTACAAGCTTTCCGTCGGCGATGGCGACAAGGTGATGGAAGCCGCGATCGAAGCCGGCGCCGACGACGTCGAGTCCGACGAAGACGGCCACTACATCACCTGCGCCTTCGAAGCCCTCGGCGAAGTGGCAAAAGCGCTGGAATCGAGCCTCGGCGAAGCCGAAACCGTCAAGGCCGTCTGGCGCGCCCAGAACAACGTGCCGGTAGACGAGGAAAAAGCCCAGTCGCTGCTGAAGCTCATCGACAGCCTGGAAGACGATGACGACGTGCAGAACGTCTATTCCAACTTCGAGGTCTCGGAAGAAGTGCTGGCGAAACTCTCGGCCTGATTTTTTCAGACACTCGTCACCGTAAACCCGGCTGCAACGCCGGGTTTTTTCTTGCCGAGAACCTATGCGGCGGCCCGCATGAAGCTCCCCAGCCCTGCAAACAGTTCCACCGATTTCAGCCGCGCCTGGATGTCGTGAATCGGCATCGAGATGATCACCTCGTCGGCCTGCGTTTCCTGTAGAAACTCCGTCAGTTTCGCCTCGGCCGTCTTCGGCGAGCCGACCACGGCATAACGCAGCGTGTGTTCGACATTCATCTTTTCCATCGGCGACCAGAAGTCCCCCATATCGGCCACTGGACGCGGGAACGGGCCGCGGACATTGCGGCGCAGATTGACGAACTGCTGCTCTGCGGAAGTGAAATGATAGCGAGCCTCCTCGTCCGTCGCCGCCACCGCACCCATGACACCGACCATCACATAGGGCTTGTCGAGCGATGCCGAAGGCTGGAAGCGGTCGCGGTAGATCGCGATTGCATCGAGCAGCATGTCGGGCGCGAAATGCGAGGCGAAGGCATAGGGAAGGCCCAGCATGCCTGCGAGCTGGGCACTGTAGAGGCTGGAGCCGAGCAGCCAGATCGGGATATGTGAGCCATTGCCGGGAACCGCGAGGATCGCCTGGTTCTCGACCGGCGTATCGAGGAGTTGCTGCAGTTCCACCACGTCGTTCGGGAAGCTGTTTGCACCGGCCTCGAGGTTGCGCCGCAGCGCCTGTGCCGTGCGCATGTCCGTTCCCGGCGCGCGCCCAAGGCCGAGGTCGATGCGGCCGGGGAAGAGCGCCTCCAGCGTGCCGAACTGCTCGGCGATGACGAGCGGCGAATGATTGGGCAGCATGATACCGCCGGAGCCGATGCGGATGCGCTTTGTCGCGGCCCCGACATGGCCGATAACAACGGCGGTGGCAGCACTGGCGATCCCCGGCATGCCGTGATGTTCGGCAAGCCAGAAGCGCTTGTAACCGAATTCCTCGGCCTTCACAGCCATCCGCGCCGAGCCCTCGAGGGACTGGCGCACGGTGCTGCCTGCGGCAACGGGGGAAAGGTCGAGTATGGAGAAGGGAACCATGGGAAACCTGCCGGGCAGTTGAACGATGCCGTCTATGTAGGTTCGCGCCCGCACCATTCCAAACCATGCGCGCAAACAAAAAGGCCGCGCGAGCGCGACCCTTGTGCAAGGTCAGAAGCGATCGTTTATCGGTGACGGCGCAGCGCATGCACCTCCGCGCTCGGCTGGTGGTGACCGGGCGGCAGCGTGAAATTGCCGAGCTGGCGGTCCATTTCCAGGGCTTCCGTCGCCAGCCGGTGGATCGCCGCCGTCGTCTCTTCGACCATTGAGGCATTCTGCTGCGTCATCGCATCGAGTTCGGCAACGGCGCTATTGATCTCGCGCAGCGTATTGGCCTCCTCGCGGGTCGCACTCATGATCTCGTTGATCTGCCCGTTGATCGCCTCGACATGGGCGCCGATGCCAGTCAGGGCGACGCCCGCTTTTTCCACAAGCGTAACGCCGCTTTCGACCTCATGCGTTGATTTCTGCAGCAGGCTGGAGATCTCCTTGGCCGCACTCGACGAACGCTGGGCCAGCTCGCGCACTTCCATGGCGACGACGGCGAAGCCCTTGCCGGATTCACCGGCACGCGCCGCCTCGACGCCGGCATTGAGCGCCAGGAGGTTGGTCTGGAAGGCGATGTCGTCGATGACGGAGATGATCGTGTTGATCTGGCGCGAAGAGGCCTGGATTGCCTCCATCGCCGCGATCGTCTCGCGCATGATCTGGCCTGAGCCGGTCGTCTCCTTCTTGGCGTCGCGGGCGATGCGCTCGGCCTGCTCGGCCCGCTCGATCTGCCGGCGGACCGACTGCGTGATGGCGCTGATCGCATTCGCCGTCTCGGTGATCGAGCCGGCCTGGCGCTCGGTGCGCCCGGCAAGGTCGTCGGCGCCGGTGCGCATCTCCTCGGAACCGGCGCGCACCGCCATCGAGTTGCCGCCGATTGCCGTCATGGTTTCGCTGAGCGTCGCCAGCGCCTCGTTGAAATTGACGCGCAGGCTTTCGAGCTCGTTCGGGAAACGGGTATCGATCTGATAGGCGAGATCGCCGCTCGCCAGATGATGCAGGCCCTCGTCAATCGCCTCGACCACCTGCTGCAGCGTTTTTGCCTCGGCCTCACGCTCGGCCAGATTCTGCTGGCGATCTTGCTCGGCCCGCAGGCGCGTCTCTTCGCTGGCAGCTTCGAGTGCGCGGCTTTCGATCAGCGAGTGGCGGAAGCGGTCAAGCGCATTGGCCATCGTGCCGATCTCGTCCTTGCGGTTCAGGCTGCCGATCTCGCTGTCGAGCTTGCCGTCGGCGACATCGCGGGTGACGCCGGCAAGCCGCGCAAGCGGCGAAAACAGCAAATTGGTGACGAGCCCGGTCGTGATCGCCATGACGACGAGCACGCCGATACCAATCATCGTCAGCAGGGTGGCGATCTCGATCGAGCCGGCATTGAGCTCGCTCAAGAGCACACTCTCGACCACGAGGAAGCGATCGCCGCGATAGTCGATACCGCGGACATAGGCACGAGCCGCACCATCCGCCCGGCCGAAATCGGCCACCGTCATCGCCGAACTGGCAAGCGCGCTCTTGATGAAGGTGAAGGGCGTCGTATCGAGCGTCGCAAGCTTGCCGCTTCCGTCGAGCCCGACAGCGGAGCCATCGCCGGAGACGATCGCCGCCCGCGCCGTGCTGCCCTGGACGATGCCCTTGGCGAGGATGCCGGTGACGATGTCGTCGCGCACCTTGAAGAGGATGATGCCCTTGGCCGCCCCAAGCTTGACGATCGGTACGGCATAGAAGATCGCCGACTTGCCGCTGCCGGCATCGACGCGAAGGCCGGAAAAGCCTGTGGGCGCGGCGTCATCGGTCGCCTTGGCGGTATTCTCGATCGCCTTGGCGAAAGCGATGCCGGCGCCGGTCGCCTTCCAGGCGTCCGACTTCAGATTTTCGGCGAAATCATCTTCCTTCTTATAGGAATAGAGCACGGTACCCTCGAGATCGACAATCAGCAGATCGCTGAAGGCGGTATCCTCGAGGTCGCGGGCGACTTCGCCCTGCGTCTTTTCGTGGCTCGAATAATAAAAGCCGCTCGGCCCTTCCGGCTTGATGAGCTTCTCGCGCTGGTCGGCGGGGTTGGGGTTGCCTGCTATGAAAACCTTCTTCAGCTCGGCACGGGCATCACCCGCGGTCTTCTCGATGGTCTTCCAGCCGCTCTTCAGATTGGTGATCGACATCTGCAGCGCCTCGATGCGTGCGATGGAGTTTGCCTGGTTTTCAAGCTGCGTCAGCTGGTCCTGCAGCATGTCGCCGCGAAAGATCAGCACGCTTTCCTTGGCCTTCAGCGCCTGCTCGTCGGAAATGCGGCTGCTGGCGAAATAGGCAAGCACATCGATGACCGCGATCGACAGCACGGTCAGCAGAATGAATGTGGCGATGACCTTAAAGGACAGGGATTGAAATCTCCGAGCCATGTACGACGAACCCCTTCTGAACGCGCCTGCCAAGCACGGGCACGCAGCGCATGCCTGATCACTGACCTATAAACAGAACAACGGGGGCTTTAATCTTCGCGAAAAGAAGCCCTCTCGTATTCGATGACTAGAATTCGGGCATCTGTTTTAATTCGCGGTAAATGGCAGGGCCGAAATCCGGGAACGTTTTTGTTTTGTTCACATATCAATGGCAGTTATTTCGCAATCGCTATAGGTTGAACCATGCAAAATACGATTCGCATCGTCGGCATCGATCCCGGGCTTCGCCGCACCGGCTGGGGAATCATCGAGACATCAGGCAATTCCCTGCGGTTTGTGGCATCCGGAACCGTGACCTCCGATGGCGACATGGACCTTGCCTCCCGCCTTTGCCAATTGCATGACGGCTTGGCGGAGATCGTCCACAGCTATAAGCCGGATGAGGCCGCCGTCGAACAGACCTTCGTCAACAAGGATGCGGTGGCGACCCTGAAGCTCGGCCAGGCCCGCGGCATTGCCATGCTGGTGCCGGCGCGCGCCGGTCTGCCGGTCTCCGAATATGCCCCGAACGCCGTGAAGAAGGCCGTCATCGGCGTCGGCCATGGCGAAAAGCAGCAGATCCACATGATGTTGAAGATCCTGATGCCGAAGGTCGAATTCAAGGGCAACGACGCCGCCGACGCCCTGGCGATCGCCATCTGCCATGCACATAATCGCGGCAGCAACCGGATGCGACAGGCGCTGGCCGGATAGGTTGTTCTTGACTTGTTCCATTGGTAAGGATAATTCTTACTATGAAGGAGCAACAAGATGCGCGTTACGTCCAAAGGGCAGGTCACCATTCCTCGCGATCTCAGGGAACTTGTCGGCATCGAGGCCAATAGCGAGGTCATTTTCTCGATAGAGGGCGGTAAGCTCGTTCTCTCGCCGAAGAATGGCAAGCAGGAGATCGAGGATCGGGGCCGCCTGGATCGTTTCATACAGACGATCCGTCGTCTCGAGGGCACTGGCGATCAGGAGATCGATGCCGAAGACCTTATGTCGATGACCCGTGATCGCTGATGGCCACACTTGTCGATACGAACATACTTGTCGACCTGGCCGTGGTCGGTTCGGACTGGCACGGTTGGTCGCGTCGAAAGATGCTTGACATCTTCAAAGACGGTCCCGTCCTCATAAACCCCATCATCTATTCCGAATTTTCCGTTCGGTACGACGACGTGGACGAAGTCGATCGACTGCTGCCGCAGGATGAGTTCCGACGCGAGAATCTGCCTTGGCCGGCTGCATTCGCCGCTGCTGCGGCCTTCCGGCTTTACCGTCGCGCCGGCGGTGGGCGCGAACGGATCTTGCCCGATTTCTTCATCGGCGCGCATGCGGCGATAAGGGGCTACAGAATTTTGACCCGCGATCCCAGCGGATACCGCTCCTATTTCCCCTCCGTTGACCTTATAACCCCCGAAACGCATCCTTGAGAGACCGCGACCCATGATAGGCAAGCTGAAAGGCACCATAGACGAGATCGGCGAAGACTATGTGCTCGTCGATGTGCACGGCGTCTGCTACGTCGCCCATTGCTCGGCCCGCACCCTGTCGAAAATCGGCTCGGCCGGCGAGGCCTGCGTGCTCTTCATCGAAACCTATGTGCGCGAGGATCAGCTGAGGCTCTTCGGTTTCATGACGGCGCTGGAGCGGGAATGGTTCAACCTGCTGCAGAGCGTTCAGGGCGTCGGCGCCAAGGTGGCGCTCGCCGTGCTCTCGACGCTGACGCCAGGCGAACTTGCCAATGCGATCGCCCTGCAGGATCGCGCCGCTGTCTCGCGTGCGCCGGGCGTCGGCCCGAAAGTGGCGATGCGCCTCGTTACCGAGCTCAAGAACCGGGCGCCGGCCTTTGCCGGGGAAGCGATCAATATCGCCCTTAAGCAGGAACTCGGCGAAGGGGTCGCGGCCGCGCCGGTCGCCGATGCAGTATCTGCGCTGACCAACCTCGGCTATTCCCGCGACCAGGCGGCGAACGCGATTGCCGCGGCAATGAAGACTGCAGGCGACGGCGCCGACAGCGCCAAGCTGATCAGGCTGGGATTGAAGGAGCTGGCGCGATAGAGTAGGATGAAATGTCATTTTTCTGCCGATTGACAAGTTTTCCGACTGGCGCACAAAAATAGGACTGCTGATCCATGCGGGGAGAATTTACCCTTTCACCGAAAGGCCAGATAACGTTTCCGAAAGAGTTGCGGGACACGCTCGGCCTTCAGCCTGGCGATCAGCTTGTTTTCTCGATGATCGACGGAGAAGTCGTGATTACACCGAAATCGATCAACTTCAATGATCTTGCAGGCCTTCTGGGATCGCCTCCAAATGGTCGTGCTTCCCTGGAAGAGATCGACGCAACCGTCACCGACGCTGCGGGCAGCGATGTCGTCAACGAAGCCACGCGATCGAAATCGGATGTAGCGGCATGATGGCCTATGGCTTGGACACAAACGTCCTGCTGAGGCTCATCGTCGACGATGATCCGGAGCAAAGGGCGGCCGCCCTGAAATTCGGTGAAGGCATCGGCAGGGATTATCGTGGATTTCTCTCCTTGCTGAACCTCTTGGAACTGGATTGGGCGCTGCGCGCACGGTTCGGCTTCAAGAAAAAGGACGTTGTCGAGGCAATCGGCAAGTTGACACGCGTCAGGGGATTGGACATCGAGAACCAGACCCTCGTTATCAAGGCCCTGAGGGCCGCGGAAACGCGAAACGCCGATTTTGCCGATGCCTTGATCGGCTACCGCGCCGCGGATGAGGGATGCCAGGCGACCAAGACATTTGACCGGCACGCGTTCAACACCGTGCCAGGTATGGAGCTTCTTTCATGAGCGAATCCGCCCGCCTGATATCGCCGGAAAAGCGGGGCGAAGACCTTGATATCACGTTGCGCCCGCAATCGCTGGACGAATTCACCGGCCAGGCGGAGGCGCGCGCCAATCTCAAGGTCTTTATCGAGGCCGCGAAAAACCGCGGCGAAGCGCTGGACCATGTGCTCTTCGTCGGTCCGCCTGGCCTCGGCAAGACGACGCTGGCGCAGATCATGGCCAAGGAGCTCGGCGTCAACTTTCGCTCGACGTCGGGGCCTGTTATCGCCAAGGCCGGCGATCTCGCTGCCCTGCTCACCAACCTCGAGGAGCGCGACGTGCTCTTCATCGACGAAATCCATCGCCTCAATCCCGCCGTCGAGGAAATCCTCTATCCGGCCATGGAAGATTTCCAGCTCGATTTGATCATCGGGGAAGGCCCTGCCGCTCGCTCGGTGAAGATCGACCTGTCGAAATTCACGCTGGTGGCGGCCACCACCCGCCTCGGCCTGTTGACGACGCCGCTGCGCGACCGCTTTGGCATTCCGGTGCGCCTGAGTTTCTACACCGTCGAGGAGCTGGAACTGATCGTGCGCCGTGGCGCGCGGCTGATGAACCTGCCGATCACCGAGGAGGGCGCCCGCGAGATCGCAAGACGCGCCCGCGGCACCCCGCGCATCGCTGGCCGGCTGCTGCGGCGCGTGCGCGACTTCGCCGAGGTGGCAAGGGCGGAAGCCGTCACTCGCGAGATCGCCGACGAGGCGCTGACCCGTCTGCTGGTCGACAATGTCGGCTTCGACCAGCTCGACAAACGTTACCTCAACATGATCGCCGTCAATTTCGGCGGCGGCCCGGTCGGCATCGAAACCATTGCCGCCGGCCTTTCCGAGCCGCGCGACGCGATCGAGGACATCATCGAGCCCTACATGATCCAGCAGGGTTTCATTCAGCGCACGCCACGCGGCCGTGTTCTGACCGCAATCGCGTGGAAGCATCTGGGAATGCAACCGCCCAAGGATATGGAGGCTGCACAGTTCCGGCTGTTCCAGGAGGACAACTGAGTGATCACCCGCCGCGGATTTTTCAAGGTTCTCGGCGGCAGTGTCGCAGGCGTCATGTCGCTCGGTGGTTACGCCTTTGCCTATGAACCGCTCGCGCGGCTCGCCATCACCCGCTATCAGCTGACGCCGCCGGGGTGGACCCCGGGGCTCAAGCTGCGCGTCGTTGCGCTCGCCGATCTCCATGCCTGCGAACCCTGGATGTCGGCAAGCCGCATTGCCGCGATCTGCCACAGGGCAAATGAACTCGAAGGCGATGTCACCGTCCTGCTCGGCGATTACGCCGCCGGCATGAATATGGTGACGCAGTACGTGCATTCGAGCCAATGGTCGAAGGCGCTCGCCACGTTGCAGGCCCCTCTCGGCGTCCATGCGGTCATGGGCAACCACGACTGGTGGGAGGACAGGACCGCCCAGAAGAACGGCGGGATGGAAACATTCGGACATCGAGCCCTCGCTGATGTCGGCATCGCGGTCTACGGCAACCGCGCCGTTCGGCTCGAAAAGGATGGCCGCGGCTTCTGGCTGGCAGGCCTCGAGGATCAACTGGCGCTGCTGCCCGGCCGGAAATGGGGCCGCACGCAGATGCTCGGCCTCGACGATCTCGATGGAACGATGGCTCAGGTGACGGACGATGCACCCGTCGTCCTGCTTGCCCATGAACCCGATATCTTTCCGCGCGTGCCCGAGCGGGTCTCGCTGACGCTATCGGGCCACACCCATGGCGGACAGATCCGCCTCCTCGGCCGCTCGCCGATCGTGCCCTCGCGCTACGGTAACCGCTACGCCTATGGCCATATGATCGAGCAGGGGCGTAATATCATCGTTTCCGGTGGACTCGGCTGCTCCATTGCACCGGTGCGCTTCGGCGTGCCGCCGGAAATTGTCGTGATCGATCTTGGATAGAATGACATGACCAAGCGCACTCTCATCCGCCTGAATGCGGGCGCTGAGCGTTTCAACTATCGCATTGCCGGCCTCGGCTTTCGCGACGGCCACGTGCTCGTCCATCGCGCCGTGCATGAGCCCTTCTGGACCTTTCCAGGCGGCAGGGCGGAAATCGGCGAGACGTCGGAGGAAACGCTGATGCGGGAGATGGTGGAGGAACTGGGCGTCGAAGTCATAGTCTCCCGCCTACTCTGGATCGTCGAGAACTTCTTCCGCTACGAACAGCGCGACTGGCATGAACTCGGCTTTTATTATCTGATGGAGATCCCGCCGGAACTCCCCTTCCGGCCAGGCGAAATCATCCATCGGATCGAGGACGGCGACAACCATCTCGAATTCAAATGGGTGCCGGCAACGCGTAGTGCCCTGACCGCACTCGACATCCCGCCCTATTTCATCGCCGATGAAATCGAGAGCCTGCCCGTTGCGCCACGTCACCTCGTCTGGCGGGACGGCGATCTCGACGGCAAAGACTGACGCAAGCAATTCAAGATGTTACAGCGCCCCTTGTGCGCCTCAAAAGGCGCCCGGTGCTGTAGCCAAAAGCGCTTAAAGAGGAGATGCGCCGATGCCGACCTTCGATCCTGTCAGGCCATTCCGCAAACTTGCCTATAACAACGCTCTCGCCAACCGCCGCCTGCTTCAGGCCTGCGCGACATTGAAGCCCGGCGAATTCGAAGCGCCGCGCACCAGCTTCTTCCCCTCGATCAAGGAAACCTTGAACCATATCATCACGGTCGACTGGTTCTATGTCGACGGCCTGGAAGGCGGCACGCTCGGGCTCAAGGCCTTCGAGGTCGACGAACCATTCGATGACGTTTCCTCGCTGGCAGAAGCGCAGGCGAAGGTCGATCAGCGCCTGACGGCGCTTTGCGAGGCCCTGACGCCGGAGAGGCTCACCTCGACCATCAGCCTCCATCGCGGTGCCCGCATCCAAGAGGAGCGGATGGAAGACGTACTCGGCCACCTCTTCCAGCATCAGACCCATCATCGCGGACAGGTGCATGCGATGCTTTCCGGCACCAGCGTCGCTCCGCCGCAACTCGACGAATTCATCGTTGCCGACGATGCGCGGTTTCGTGGCACAGAACTCACCGCGCTCGGCTGGAACGAAGAAACGCTGATGCGCTGATTTGAAAGTGTTAAAGTATCCTTAGCGCGTCCTATCGGACGCGCTGCGCTTTAGTCCTGCAGCCGTCTCTTCAGGCCGTCGATAATCGTCTTCGTGAGAAGGTCGTAATTCTCGTCGAAGTGATGATCGCCCGGCAGTTCGATCACCTCGGCGCCGCTGTCTTTCAGCGCCGGGCAGGCGACATCGTCATCGTCGTCCTTGCCGTAGATGCATTGCACGAGCTTCGGATCGATGTTCTTCAGATCGCCGACGGGATCGCCTCCCGCCCCTTCCGTTTTCTGGCCGAGCCAGCCGAGAACGGAGATGACGTAGTCGACCTCGTGCGAAAGCGACAGCAGCGACAATTGCGCCACCGCCGACTTTTCGGCTGGCTTGAGGAGCTGGTAAGTGGCGGGCACGACATCGGCGCCGAAGGAATAACCGACGAGCAGCACGTGCTTCACCTTCCACTGCTTGCGGTAGAAATCGATGATCTTCGAAAGATCGGCGGCGGTCTCCTCCGGCTTGCGCTCCTTCCAGAAATAGTGGAGCGAATCGACGCCGACGACCGGAATACCTTCCTTCTGCAGCGTGCCGCCGACCTCCTTGTCGATGTCGCGCCAGCCGCCGTCGCCGGAATAGATCACCGCCATCGTATCGAGGGCCGGCGTTGCCTCGAGCACCGCCAGCGGCAGGCCAAGCGGGTTGCCGAAGGCGCCGGAGGCGGTGACGAGATCGTCGAGCGTATCGGCAAACGCCGTCTGCGCATCGTCGGTGGATTCGCGAATCTCGATCGCGTCATGGGCCTTCTTCAGCGCCTCGGCATGCGCCCGGCCATCCTTGTTGGCATCAGGCGTGAAGACGGTAATGATCGGGTCCGGCAGGACGCCGTCGCTGAGACCATAGACCGTGCGTTCGCCGGCTACCTGCTTGGACGCCGGCGTGCAAAGCGCCTGGGCAAGCGGAATGCCGGCGACCGGATTAACGGCAAGTGTCTGGCCGATCGTCGCATCCGGCGTTTGCGCGGCGATCGCCAGCGCCAAGGCCCCGCCCTCGCCGATGCCGGCGACGATCGGCAGGTGATAGGCGTTGTTGCCGGTTGCGCGCTGTACCTGCTGGCTCAGCGATTCGATGTCCGACACCATGTAGACGCAGCCGTCATTGAGGCTGACGTCGTACCGGCCGAGCGCCTGGATATAGGATGGAAAGTCGACGCCGATGACGACGGCGCCTTCAGCGACCAACCTGTCGGCTTCGCCCTTCTCATAATCGCCCCAGCCGGCGGCATCCGAGATCAGCATCACCGCGCCCTTCACCTCCCCTTCCGGCAGGAAGATGTGCGGCGACGGGATGAGCCCGGTTTCGAAGCTCTGCGTGGTCTCCTCGGCGGCGTCAGCCGATGCGGCCGCGAGCATGCAGGCGCATGCCGTGGCAAGAAGGATTGTCTTGATCATTTTCTCACTACCCCTTTCAATCCGCCCCCAATCAGAAATGTCGCGTCCATCAACGCGATCATCGGATTGCCCCCTCCGGAGACCGCAAGATAGCGCGGTTGCCAGTGCGGATGAAACTTGGATTTGAATGCCCGAAGGCCTTTGAAGTTATAGAAGCGCTCACCGTGTTCGAAAACGGTGCTGCCGATGCGGTCCCAGACGGGCGCCGCCTCGCGTTTCGACATGCCGGAGAGAGGCGCCATGCCGAGATTGAAGTGGGTGAAACCCTGCCCGCGCAGATATTCCATGATCTGCACGAAGAGAAAGTCCATCGAGCCCTTCGGCGCGTCCGGCGAGAAGCGCATGAGATCGATCGTGCCCTCCTGTCTGGATTCGGTCACGAGGATATTGGCGAAGGCGACGATCCTGCCGTCTTTTTTCAGGATGCCGACCGGCTGCGAGGAGACGTAATCGGAATCGAAGGCGCCGAGCGAGAAGCCCTTTTCCTTGGCATTGTGATGCTCGAGCCAGGCCGTCGAAACGGCGGCTAGATCGTCGATGACCGAAGACACGTCCTGCGGTTCGACGACGGCGAATTCCAGCCCGTCGCGCTGGGCGCGGCTTGCTGTCTGGCGAAGGTTCGCCCATTTGCCGCCCTTCATCTCGAAGGTCCTGAGATCGGCCACCGCCAGTTCGCCGAGCTTGAAGGCGCGCAGGCCGGCATCGGCGCAATGGGACAGCAGCGCCGGCGATATCTGGTAGAACACGGCCCGGCAGCCGGCGGCGCGCGCCGCTTCGACAAAACGCCAGACGAGTTCCTGCACGGCACGATGGTCGCCGACCGGATCGAACAGCGCGATCCAGGAGCGGCCCTGCCGGCCATACATGATGAAAGCGTCGCCGCTTTCCGAGAACATGATGCTCTTGTCGCCCATGCGCACCAGATTGGCGTCGGCATTGCCCTGCTTCATGACGATCTCGACGGCACGCGCCAGTCCCTCGTCCGTCGCCGGTTCCGGCCGGAAACTCGCCGGCCGGAGCAGACTGAAGACGGCGATCGCCGACGAGATGATGGTGATGCCGAGCACGGCGCGCAGCCCGCGCGGCGCCTCGGCGGTGAATTCGAACTGCCACCAGAGTTGGTTGCTGTATTCGACGTCGCGATAGACGAAGAGCAGGATGACGACGGCGCCAACGACGATCACGGCGATCGCCATCAGCCAGGACGCCGTCAGCGCCTGATTGAGCAGCGAGGCCTGACGGGTAAAGAGCCGGCGGCTGACGAAGAGCCCGAAGATGAGGAAGGCGAGAAAGGCGGCTTCGACGAGCGCGATCGCCTTCAGCAGCGACAAAGTCAGCGCGGCAAGCGCCGAGAACACGGCCACCCACCAGGCGCCGTCGAGGCGCTGGCCGAGGCCGCGCGCGGCGACGACGAGTGCCAGCCCCAGCAGGCTGGAGAGGAAATGCGCGCCCTCGACCATCGGCAGCGGCAGATAGTTGGAGAGGAATTCGAGGTTCTGGTCCGGCGTCGGCGTGACGCTCGAAAACACCAGCATGACGCCGAGCAGCAGCGCGAGAGCCGACAGCAGCTGCGGCATGAGCCGTCCGCCGATACGCCGCATGCTGGAGGCAGCCGGATGGTCGACGAAACGACGCAGCTCCGCCGCCGAGACCGCGAGCACCGCGATCAGCAGCGGCAGCACATGGTAGATCAGCCGGTAGAGGACCAGCGATCCGAGCACGGCATCGATGTTCACCGCGCTGCCGAGCGAGGCGATGATCACGGTCTCGAACACGCCGAGCCCGGCCGGAACATGGCTGAGCACGCCGAGACCGACGGCGATCGCATAGACGGCGAGGAAGACCGGCCAGCCGATGGCCGTCTGCGGCAGCAGCACATAGAGTACCGACGCCGAGGCGGCGATATCGAAGGCGGTGACGAGGAACTGCCGCGACCAGGTACGCGAATCCGGCAGGCGGATTGCTACAGGGCCAAGATCGAGCACACGCCCGTCACGGCCGATGACCATCACCGCGCCCAGAATGGCGACGATCGAACCGGCGATCAGCCGCAGAAGGAAGGGGCTCACGCCGACGAGCGGGCCGATCTCGTCTGCGATGACGATGAGGGCGATCGCCGCGACGCCCGCAAGCCCCAATCCGAAGGACAGCGTGACGAAGGCGATGATGCGGCCGATATCCTCTGGCGAGAGCCCGAGACGCGTATAGGCGCGGTAGCGGATCGCGCCCCCAGAAAGGGCGCCGAAACCGGCGGTATTTCCGACGGCATAGGCACTGAACGCCGTCAGCGCCACATGCGGAAATGGCAGCTTCTTGCCGATATATTCTATGGCGTTGAGATCGTAGAAGATCAGCGCGAGGAAACTGAGCGCGGTGAAGAACAACGCAAGCAGGATCGCGCTCGGCCTGGTCGCGGCCAGCGCACCGACGACGTCGTCATAGCGCACCTCGTTGGTGAGCTGCATGATCGCGTAACCGACGAGGCAGAAGACCACCAGTGACGCGGCTGCCAGCAGCGGCGTTCTGTACCGTCTGAATAGCCCGCCAAAAGAAAACCCGCCCGTTTCTTCCATCTCTTCCAAATTGCCGTGCCCCGACATTCTCGTACCCTGCTGCAACTGCCAGCTTGGCGGGAATCATTTCAGATGACGTAACATGAGAGGCATATAAGCTCTATGAACCATGTCGCCGCTACCCCAGCCCCGCCGCCTGCGCCTCAATCATCCTCAATTGGGGCGAATTTGCGCAGCCGGGCGTCACGGTGCATTGCATTTTCGTAAGCTTCGGCAGAGCCTTGCCCTGGATGGAGAGTCGAGACGCGGGAGAAAGGTTCGATATGCAGGATGGTTCGGCCTTCGTGATGCTTGCCCTCGGACGCCTGCTGCTCGGCGGCCTCTATGTCGCTGGCGGCATTCATCATTTTTTCGTTATCGTGCCGCTGACCGAGGCATCGAAACCCGCGGCGTTCCTTTTGCAAAATGGGTGCTGATCCTGGGCAGCATGTTCCAGATCGTCGCCGGCATCCTGCTGATGCTCGGGCTGTTCGTCGCGGCAGCGGCATTCGGTCTCATCGTCTTCACGCTGGCCGCCACCATCATGCTGCTGAATTTCTGGGACATGCAGGGAACGGCGCGCGACAGCGCGATCAATACCTGGAAAACCAACATGGCGATCATCGGCGGCCTGCTGATCGCAGCCGCCGGCGCGATGTGAGGCGGTTCATGCCGCCGGCTCTCCGCCTGCCCGCGCATGCGCGGCGTAGCGCGCGACGGCAGCATCCACCTCCGCGTCGCGGTCGCCCGCCACCTGCACAGTCGGCACCGCGAATTCGATACCGTTTTCCTGGAAGGCATTGCGGATCATCGCCAGCGCATTGCGGCGGATGACGAATTGTTCGCCGGGCTTTGTCATCATCGACAGCCGGATTTCGATGGCGAATTCGCCGAACTGCTCGACACCCTTCATCTTCAGCGTCTCGATGATATGAGGGCCGAATTCCGGATTTTCGAGCAGCGTCTGGCCGATCTGCTTGATTACTTTCTTCGCCTTGACGAGATCGGTGTCGTATTTGACGTTGAGGCTGATCTTGTCGATCGTCCAGTCGCGATTGAGGTTCTTCACCGCGCCGAGTTCGCCGAACGGTACCGTCGTCAGCGGTCCGCGATGATGACGCAGCTTCACCGAACGCAGGCTGAAGGCCTCGACCACACCCTTGTGGCTGCCGCTTTCGATATATTCGCCGATGCGGAAGGCATCGTCCCAGAGATAGAACATGCCGCTGATGACGTCTTTGACGATCGTCTGCGCGCCGAAACCGACCGCAACGCCGACGACACCGGCGCCGGCGATCAGCGGCCCGATCTCGATACCGAGGCCGGAGAGCACCATCAGAACGGCAATGACGGCAATGACGACGGCGAGAATATTGCGGAAGATCGGCAACAGCGTCTGTATCCGCGCGCGTTTGGCCTTTTCCTCATCCGTTGCTCCGCCATCCACGGATGATTCAAGCAGCTTGCCGTCGATATAGGCCTTGATGACATGCCAGAGCAGATCGGCGGCAAGCAGGATGACGATGCCGCCGATCACGCCGCGCGCGATCTTGTCGATCATCGTTTCGCCGGCGGCCATCGTATCGGCGCCGACGCCGAGCATATGCCCAAGCCAGATGGCGGCAACGGCTATGATCAGCGCCCGCACACCGCGGTCGAGCAGCACGGCTGCAATGCGGCGCGTGGCAAGGAAGCTCGCTTCGGTCTGCTGCAGCGATTTTACCGCAATCGTCGAGACGGCAAGCACGCGGGGCAGCAGGAGCACGTAAATGCCGAGCCAGAGCAGCCAATTGAAGCCTGCGACCCAGAGGCTCCAGAGCAACAGGAAGTAGACGGTGAGCGCCCAGGATGTCCCGTGACCACGCTTCTCGTCCTTGTGCGGCCGCGACCAGACCGCCTCGATCGCAATCAACAACAGGCCGATGCCGAGGATATAGCCGACGAGGAGCCGCACACTCGAGGAATAACCGAGCGGCTCCATCGACTGGATCACCGCCCAGCCGAAAATGAAATAGATGACGAAGGTCGCACAGCGCCGGTACCAGAAGAATGCGACCGCGCGCGCCGGCATGATCGCAGCTGTGATGCCCTGCCGTTCTTCCTCCGCCCGCGCCAGCCCGATGAGATCGACCAGCACGCCGCCGAGACAAATCGTGAAGCGCTGGACCACGAGCGCGACAACGCAAACGATCGCGATGCTCTGGCTGACCGGCGGCCAGCTGACGCTGAGAAGAGCAAGCGCCGTCGCCACGGCGAAGATCAGCGCCGGGATAACGCGCGGGGCGAGATGCATGCCCGCCATCTGTGCCGCCTGGCGGCGGCGGCGAAAGGCATAGCGGGCAATGCGCTCGACGATGGTGCCAAGCAGGAAAATCGCCAGAAACTGCGCCACCATGCGCGGCCAGCCGGCGGCGGCGATCTCGCCGAAAAACAGCGAAGAAGCATGGCCGACCTGCGAAGGCAGCGTCATCGCCGCATCGGAGACCATCGAGACGTGCCGGCGGGCATGCTGGAGCAGGCCTGAGAGCACCGACATCTGGTCACCGGCCGCCGAATCGCTCGCGGGCGTCGCCGCCATCTGCGTCGACATCCATTGTTTGACCTGAGGCGTCTGCATCAGTTCCATCATCTGACGCACCTCGGCCGGCGGAGCGGCCGCGGCCGGCACTTGCGCTGGCGGCGTCTGGGAAAAGCCAGGCGAAACCGCCGAAAAAAGCGCAAGCAATGCCAGTATGCCTGATATGACGGCCTTCAAGCCCCCGGCCATGCCACGCTCCATCACCGCCTCCAATGAAATGTCGGTCACTTGTAGAAGGCAGCGCTGACATTTTGCAATGGATACCCGCGACCGTTGCCGCCAGCAAGCAGTAGGGAAACCATACCGATGGCTAGTAAAGGCAAGCGGCGCCGCCTCCTCGAAACAAAGCACTGCGCTCGCTATTTCAGGATGACGGCTTTGTCGGAACGGTGAGTGAAGTCGCTCGCCTTCAGGATTTCGCGGCCGGTTTTTCCACGTGGCCGCCGAAGCCCGCGCGCATCGCCGACAGCACCTTGTTGGCGAATTCGTCGTTGTCGCGCGAGGAGAAGCGACCATAGAGCGCAGCGCTCAGCACCGGCGTCGGCACGCTCTCGTCGATTGCCGCCATGATCGTCCAGCGGCCTTCGCCGCTGTCCGAGACGCGACCGGCATATTTCGAAAGTGCGGGATCGGCATGCAGTGCATCGGCCGTGAGATCGAGCAGCCAGGAGGTGATGACGCTGCCGCGGCGCCAGACTTCGGCGACATCCTGCAGGTTGAAATCATATTGGAAATGTTCCGGATGGGCGAGCGGCGCAGTCTCCGCATCGGCCACGTGCGAGGCAGCGCCGATATTGGCGTGTTTCAGAATATTGATACCTTCGGCATAGGCGGCCATCAGGCCGTATTCGATGCCGTTATGCACCATTTTGACGAAATGACCGGCGCCATGTGGGCCGCAATGCAGGTAACCCTGTTCTGCGGTGCTGACCGCAGCCGCTTCGGCGCTCCGGTTCGGCGAGGCTTCCGTCTTGCCGACGCCAGGCGCCAGCGTCGCGAAGATCGGGGAGAGGTGTTCGACGATGCCCTTCTCGCCGCCGATCATCAGGCAATAACCGCGCTCGAGGCCAAAGACGCCGCCGCTTGTGCCGACATCGACATAGTGGATGCCCTTGGTGATGAGGTCGGCGCCGCGGCGGATGTCGTCATGATAATAGGAGTTTCCGCCGTCGATGACGATATCACCATTCTCAAGCAGCGGCACCAGGCTCGCCAGTACCTTGTCGACGATCGCTGCCGGCAGCATCAGCCAGATGGCGCGCGGATGGGCGAGCTTCGAGACGAACTCCTCGAGCGAGGCACTGCCGGTCGCGCCGAGGCCTGCGAGCGCGGCAACGCTTTCCGGTCTGGCGTCGTAGACGACGCATTCGTGACCGCCTCGCATCAAGCGCTGGACCATATAATTGCCCATGCGGCCCAAACCAACCATGCCAAGCTGCATAATGAATCTCCTGGAAACCGAAATGAAGTATCGAATCCGGAAATTAGCACCCGCAGTGTGACAGGCAAGCAAAGTCTCGGTGATATTGGCGAATGCGACGATTGCGCTGCCGATCTCCTTGATACCGACGCACTCGTTCAAACGTCAGGCGCGCTGGCCGGCTCACCCTTCATTTCGCTGAGGAACATGCCTTCGCGCAGATTGATGCCATATTCGACGAAGGCCTTCATGCAGCAAAGCATCTGCGTCCAACCTTCGCAGTTGAGATAGGTGCCGCGCCGGCCAGCATCATCCTCGCGCCAGCCGGTCTCGGCGATGGTCACCAGCGTGCCGCCGTCTTCCAGCGGCTTGAAGTTCATCTCCACCAGCGTCTTATAGGTCGTCTTGTCTTCGCCGGTGCCGCCATCCCAGCGCAGCACGATGCGGCTTTCCGGCACGAGTTCGACGACCTCGACCGGCGCATCCTTCCACCAGGTCACCGTCGTGCCCTTCACGAGCGGTGCGCTCGCTCCACCGATCGTGGTGAAATAGCTGCTGAGCTTCTTCGGGTTGACGACGGCATCGAACACCTCTGCAACGGGGCGGCCCACACGGCCGGAAACGCGGATTCCGAGAGACATGACACTTCTCCTCTTCTCCAGTGTGCCTGTTCCATTGTCCTTGGCGCCATTATGTTATAAAAATATAACATGTCAAGCGAATCAACCGACGATCCAGTCTTCAAGGCGCTGGCGCATCATCGCCGCCGCGAAATCCTCGATCTACTCAAGGATGGCCCCCGAACCACAGGGACCCTTTGCGAGATGTTTCCGCAGATGGATCGCTGTACGGTGATGCAGCATCTCAAGGTGCTGGAAGAGGCTGACCTGGTCATCGCCAGGAAGGAAGGCCGCGAGCGCTGGAACCACCTGAACAGCCTGCCGATCAAACACATCTATGACCGCTGGATCAGCACCTATGCCGGCCATGCGCTCTCTATACTCGACCGGCTGAAAGGCGACCTCGAGGGCCAGCCCGAATAATGATCTGGCCGCCCAACAGCTTGCCGGTCGGCCAGCCGAAGCCTTATGCTGGCCAAAACGGCACGGGATCAGGCAGATGACGATATCGGGCGCCGGCATACGCCGCTTGCGGCTGCTGCGCAGCATGAAGCAGCAACATCTCGCCGAACTCCTCGGGGTCAACCAGGCGACGGTCTCACGCTGGGAGCGCGATCAACTCGCTCTCTCGCCCGAGCAGTCCATCAAGCTGGAACGGATTTTCGCCTCACCGCAACATGCAGCAGTCGATGCGGCGCTCAAGCGGCTGGTCGAGGATTCAGTCCGGCCGGTGCATCTGATCTGCGACCGCACCCACCGGCTGCTCTCCGCCTCTCGCCCGCGGCAGGCGGAGTGGCAGGCGCCGCTCAGCACCTTTCTCGGCCGTTCTCTGTTCTCCTACGCCTCCGCCGAAATCGCCGCCGCCGAGCAGTTGCTCCAAGAGCGCGGCTGGCATGAGGGCAGGCTCTCGTCGCTGACCCTCGATACCGGCGCCAACGGCAATGTGCTGCTGCCGATCGCCGCCGGCCGCGTCACCTGGGAAAGGATCATGCTTTCCGACGGCAGCGCCGGCCGCCTCGTCACGACCATCGGCTGAGCCTGCAGCTTTCCTGCATTCCCATGCATAATTTATGCGTTGTCTGAAAGCCTTAGTCTTTATAGCGTCCGCCGCCGAACGGTCAGGAGACGATGTGATGACGATACTGGTGACGGGAAGTGCCGGCCATCTCGGCGAGGCGCTGATGCGGACCTTGAGGGCGGAAAGCCGCTGGGTGCGCGGCATCGATATCAAGCCCTCGGCTTTCACCGACATGGTCGGCTCGATCAGTGATCGCGCCTTCGTCGGGCAGGCGATGTCGGGCATCAGCCACGTCATCCATGCCGCAACGCTGCACAAGCCGCATGTGGCAACCCACGGCAATTACGATTTCCTCGACACCAATATCGCCGGCACCCTCAACCTGCTCGAAGAAGCGGTCGCAGCAGGCGTTGCAAGCTTCGTCTTCACCAGCACCACCAGCACCTTCGGCGCGGCACTGACGCCGGCCGCCGGCGAACCGGCGGCATGGGTGACCGAGGACGTGCTTCCCGTTGCGAAAAACATCTACGGCGTAACGAAACTCGCCGCCGAAGGTCTCTGCGAACTCTTCGCCCGCAAGTCCGGCCTGTCGGTCGCCATTCTCAGGACGTCGCGTTTCTTTCCCGAAAATGACGACGATCCTGACATTCGCAACGGCTATTCGGCAGAGAATGCCCAGGCCAACGAGCTTCTTCACCGCCGCGTCGATATCAGCGACGTGGTCGGCGCCCATCTGCTGGCGCTCGAAAAGGCGCCGGCAATCGGCTTTGGCCGCTACATCATCTCTGCCACGACGCCGTTTTCGGCAAGTGATCTCGCCGCGATCCGGCGCGATGCGCCTCACGTCGTCGAACGACTGCTCCCTGGTGCAGGCGCCCTTTACGCGTCACGGGGCTGGAAGATGTTTCCTTCGCTCGACCGCGTCTATGTCAACGAACGCGCAAGACGGGAACTCGGTTGGCAGCCGCGATATGATTTCCGTTTCGTGCTCGATTGCCTGCGCGACAACAAGGAGTGGCGAAGCCCCTTGGCGCTGAATGTCGGCTCCAAGGGTTACCACGATGAGGTCTTCGCCGAAGGGCCTTACCCGGTCGGATAGAACAGCAAGCTGGAATGCGGACACGCGAAAGCCCGGCTTCCTCTCCAGCATGACGCTTTCGCTGAGAAGTGTCATCCAGATATCACGATCCCGTCATAGACCGTCTGCCGGGGATATGGGGCGACGAAATCCAGGGCGTGTTGCGCCATCGGGAAATCGAATCCAGGCCGGGGTGTCATTTGAAGCGGTGTCCAGCCTGCGGGCGGATGCCGTTTCGAGAGCGCTTTTGACCGAGAGGGTATTTCCATGAAGAATTTCAGACCTTACACAGCGCGGCTGTTCGCCGCGGCTCTCGCGGCATCCGCCGCGGTTCCGGCCGTCGCAATGGCCGAGAATTCCGCCACCGTCGGCGGCCTCACCTTCGTCAACAAGGGCCCGGTGGGCATCGGCCGCATTCCGGCCAATCAGCGTGACAAATTCGGCGAGACTTTCGGTTCCGGCTCGGGCATGGCGATCGATCCCGCCGCCTGGAGCCGCGACGGCGCCGGCTACAAGGGCACGCTCTACCTGTTGCCCGACCGCGGTTACAACGCCGTCGGCACCGTCGACTATCGGCCGCGCCTGAACACCATCTCGATCGGCCTGACGCCGACCGCTCCGGGTGCGGCACCCGAGGCCGGCAAGGAACAGTCTGGCATCGACGCAAAGCTCGTCGATTCCACGCTCTTCGTTGATGACAAGGGTGGCGACATGACCGGTCTTGACCCGGAATCCGGCGTCCGCCCAGCTGCCGGCAATTTTCCGCCGCTGCCGCAGGCGACCAATGGCAAGATCGCGCTCGACAACGAAGCCATTATCCGCATGACCGACGGTACCATGTTCGTCAGCGACGAATACGGCCCTTATATCTATCACTTCTCCGCTGACGGCCACCTGCTGTCTGCCACCCAGCCGCCGAAGGCGCTTTTGCCGATGCGCAAGGGCGCGTTGAGCTTTGCCTCCAACAATCCCGGCCCCGGCGCGTCCGCGCCTGACCCGAAGGATCCGGAAACCGGCCGCCAGAACAATCAGGGTCTCGAAGGCATGGCGATGACGCCTGATGGTAAGTTCATCATATCAGTGCTGCAATCGGCAGCCCGCCAGGACGGCGGCGATTCCGGCTCGACCCGGCAGAATACCCGCGCGCTGATCTATGATGCCGCCGATCCCGATCACCTGAAACTGGTGCACGAATATGTCGTGCCGCTGCCGGTCTTCAAGGACGCCAAGGACAAGACGACGATCGCCGCGGAGAGCGAAATCGTCGCTCTTTCCGACAAGACCTTCCTGATGCTCGCCCGTGACAGCGGCAACGGCCAGGGCCTGAAAGGCGACACCTCGCTCTACCGCAAGGTCGACATCGTCGACGTTTCCGCCGCGACCGACATCGCCGGCAGCGATTTCGATGACGGCAAGCCGATCGCACCGAAGGGCGTCGTCGATCCCTCGCTGACGCCGGCAAGGCTGACACCCTTCATCGACCTCAACGACAAGGCCGATCTCGCCCGCTTCGGCCTGCACAACGGCGCGCCGAACGACAAAAACAATCTGTCGGAAAAATGGGAGGCCATGGGTCTGGCGAGCGTTCTCGACCCGAACCTGCCGGACGACTACTTCCTGTTCGTCGCCAATGACAACGACTTCTTGACGCAGGATGGTTTCCAGGTGGGTGCAGCCTACAAGGCGGATGGCGGTGCCGACGTCGACACCATGTTCCAGGTCTTCCAGGTCACCCTTCCAGGCCTGAAGAAGTAACGGACGCGCAAAAGCGGTGGACGCGCAAGCTGCGCGTTCGCCCTATCGATCCGGCGTCTTCGCTGAAAATGGAAGGAAAGGGTGCGATCCACGACCACCGATGGATGTTTACGATCCTGGGTGCCTACAAACGTAGGTGGGCGCCGTGTGTCCAGGCCCACGGGCCTGGCCAGGGACAGCTCCCTTTGGATCGAGTATGGCCCCAGGGATTGTGGTTCCTGTCGAGAGGCGCAGACCGCATGGCGATATATAAGGTCGTTTGTGCTGACGCGCCAGTGGCGACGGAAGGCCGCCCCTATTTATTTGAGATCAATTGAGTTCGGGGGCAGCCCGACCATTCAGCTTGTCGGTAATGCCGCGGATGCGGCTCGACACTTCGCTCAGCGCTGCCGCAAGATTTTCCTCGGTCCGGGCTGTGGCGGCAAGCACCGTATCGCGATTGCCGCGCAGCGTCTCGAGCTCGGATTCCAACCCGGCGACGCGGCGCGTCAGCTCGGCAATCTCGTCCACGATCATAATGCCGGCCATGACGGTGATCCTGAGATCGCCGATTTCCCCGAACTGGTCCTTGAGATGGCCGACATAGCGGTCGAAACGGGTGGCGAGATCGGTCAGGTGATCCTCCTGCCCTTCCTCGCAGGCCATGCGATAGGCCTTGCCGTCGATCGTTACCGTCACCTGCGCCATGCCAAACTCTTTCTATCAGCGATCCAGAACTGCGCGGATCGTTTCCATAGCCGTCACTAGCCGCCGCGATACCTCGCGATTGACCTCTTCCAGCCGGTTGGCGCGGAATTCGGCCTGGTCGAGCTCCTGCGCCAGCCGCGAACGGTCGGCGTGCACGCGCCGCACCTCGCCCTCGATCTCGCCCTGCTCGCGCTGCCGCTCGACGCGCATGTCGACGGCGTTTTCGAGGCTCGAAATCGCCTGTCTCAATTCGTTGAGCGCTGCTTCCATGGTTTTGCCTGTGGGCATCATGTCTTTCCGATTCCCGCGCAGGATCCGCGAATCGGCACGCCGCGCCGATCCTGCGATTTCAAAAGGATATGCAGCTCGCCGACGGCCCGTCAATAAATCCTGTCACTTGTCCGCCAGCCTATCCTGTGGATGAACGTTTTACATAGGCTCGTCGTATCAAATTCGTCATTTGTACAATCGCGCGATCAAATGTCAAAAATCGCCACTGCCAGCCCGGATTTGGCCTGCCATTTATTGACTTGCCCGTCCCAACTGCTATGTCTCTGCCGCTTTCACTCGATGGTCTTGGAGGCTCGAGGCCATCCCCCGACACCCGGAACTTGCGGAAAAGCCATGACCTCTCCCGAACAACACGACCGGATGGCGAATGCGATCCGTTTTCTCGCCATGGACGCCGTTGAAAAGGCGAACTCCGGCCACCCGGGCATGCCGATGGGCATGGCTGACGTGGCAACGGTCCTGTTCACCAAATATCTGAAGTTCGATCCGAAGAAGCCGCACTGGCCGAACCGCGATCGCTTCGTGCTGTCGGCCGGCCATGGCTCGATGCTGCTCTATTCGGTGCTGTATCTGACCGGCTATCCTGACATGACGATCGAAGATCTGAAGCAGTTCCGCCAGCTCGGCTCGAAGACCGCCGGCCATCCGGAATACGGTCACGCGACCGGCATCGAAACGACGACCGGTCCGCTCGGCCAGGGTATTGCCAATTCCGTCGGCATGGCGATTGCCGAACGCAAGCTGCGCGAGGAGTTCGGTTCCGATCTCCAGGATCACTATACCTATGCGATCTGCGGCGACGGCTGCCTGATGGAGGGTATCAGCCATGAAGCCATCGCGCTCGCCGGCCACCTGAAGCTCAATAAGCTCGTTTTGTTCTGGGACAACAACTCGATCACCATCGACGGCGCCGTGTCGCTGTCGGATTCCACCGATCAGATCGCCCGCTTCAAGGCCGTTCACTGGAACACGATCGAGATCGACGGTCACGATCAGGCCGCCATCGCCGACGCGATCGAAGCGGCCCACAAGTCCGACCGCCCGACTTTCATCGCCTGCAAGACGATCATCGGCTTCGGTGCCCCGAACAAGCAGGGCACCCACAAGGTCCACGGTAACCCGCTCGGCGCCGAGGAAATTGCGGCCACCCGCAAGGCGCTGAACTGGGAAGCCGAAGCCTTTGTCATCCCGTCGGACGTCCTTGACAGCTGGCGTGCAGCCGGCGCCCGCTCCGTCGACCTCGTCAAATCCTGGGAAGACGGCCTCGCCAAGGCTCCGGCCAAAGCCGAGTTCACCCGCCGCATGGCAGGCGAGCTGCCGGAAGGTTTCGACGCCGCAATCAGCGCATATAAGAAGAAGCTCGCCGAGACCAAGCCGACGGTTGCGACCCGTAAGGCTTCGGAAGACGCGCTCGAGGTCATCAACGGCTTCTTGCCGGAAACGCTCGGCGGCTCCGCCGACCTGACGCCGTCGAACAACACCAAGACCAGCCAGATGCATTCGATCACCCCGACGGATTTCGCCGGTCGTTACATGCATTGGGGCATCCGCGAGCATGGCATGGCGTCTGCCATGAACGGCATTGCGCTGCATGGCGGCCTCATCCCCTATAGCGGCGGCTTCCTGATCTTCTCGGATTATTGCCGCCCGCCGATCCGCCTTGCTTCGCTGATGGGCATCCGCGTCATTCACGTCCTGACGCATGACTCGATCGGCGTCGGCGAAGACGGCCCGACGCACCAGCCGGTCGAACAGCTCGCCGGTCTGCGCGCCATCCCGAACCTGATGGTCTTCCGTCCGGCCGATGCCACGGAAACGGCGGAATGCTGGCAGATCGCCATCAAGACGCACAACCGTCCTTCGGGCCTTGCTCTGACGCGTCAGAACCTGCTCGCAGCCCGCACCGAATACAGCGAAAAGAACCTTTGCGAACAGGGCGCCTATGTGCTCGCCGGCAATGCCGACGCCAAGGTGACGATCTTCGCCTCCGGCTCCGAAGTCGAAATCGCCGTTGCAGCCCGTACGGCACTCGAAGCCAAGGGCGTCACCGTCCGCGTCGTATCGGTTCCCTGCACGGAACTGTTCTTCGAGCAGCCGGAAGCCTATCGCAAGGAAATCCTCGGCAACTCGCCGGTCAAGATCGCCGTCGAAGCCGCCGTTCGCGAAGGCTGGGATGCGTTCATCGGACCGGAAGGCACCTTCATCGGCATGAAGAGCTTCGGCGCTTCCGGCCCGGTCAAGGAAGTCTACAAGCATTTCGGCATCACCGCCGACGCCGTCGTTGCGGCCGCGGAAGCAAAGCTTTAATGAGGGCGCCTTGAGGCGCTCTCCATCTCCTCAATTCCAGGCCCTCACCTTCGGGCCCTACTCTATCGGGAGTGAATGAACATGACAGTCAAGGTTGCCATCAACGGTTTCGGCCGCATCGGCCGCAACGTCCTTCGCGCCATCGTCGAATCCGGCCGCACCGACATCGAAGTCGTCGCCATCAACGATCTCGGCCCGGTTGAAACCAACGCCCACCTGCTGCGCTACGACTCGATCCACGGCCGCTTCCCGGCAACGGTGAAGGTCGAGGGCGACTCGATCATCGTCGGCAACGGCAAGCCGATCAAGGTCACGGCGATCAAGGATCCGGCAACGCTTCCGCACCGCGAACTCGGCGTCGACATCGCGATGGAATGCACCGGCATCTTCACCGCCCGCGACAAGGCTGCGGCTCACCTGACGGCCGGCGCCAAGCGCGTCATCGTTTCGGCGCCCGCCGATGGTGCCGACCTGACGGTCGTCTTCGGCGTCAACCATGACCAGCTGACCAAGGAGCACTTGGTCATCTCCAACGCGTCCTGCACCACCAACTGCCTGGTGCCGGTCGTGAAGGTTCTCGACGACGCCGTCGGCATCGACCACGGCTTCATGACGACCATCCACTCTTATACCGGCGACCAGCCGACGCTCGACACGATGCACAAGGACCTGTATCGCGCCCGCGCTGCTGCCCTCTCGATGATCCCGACCTCGACAGGCGCTGCAAAGGCCGTTGGCCTCGTCATGCCGCACCTCAAGGGCAAGCTCGACGGCACCTCGATCCGCGTTCCGACCCCGAACGTTTCCGTCGTCGACTTCAAGTTCGTCGCCAAGAAGGCGACCAGTGTTGGCGAAATCAACGAAGCCATCCAGGCTGCTGCAAACGGCAAGCTGAAGGGCATCCTCGGCTACACCGACGAGCCGCTCGTCTCCCGTGACTTCAACCACGACAGCCACTCCTCGATCTTCGCAACCGATCAGACCAAGGTCATGGAAGGCAGCTTCGTCCGCGTCCTGTCCTGGTACGACAACGAGTGGGGCTTCTCCAGCCGCATGTCCGACACGGCAGTCGCTTTCGCCAAGCTCATCTGAGCGCTCTTGAGGCATCCACATGCGAGCGGCCCGGGAAACCGGGCCGCTTTTTGTTGCCGTGCCTGCGAACGACTCCAGCCTTCCCTGCTCTGGTATCTTTTCGTCCATTGTCGGGATGGGATCTGTTAGAATAACTTGGCTGGACATTGCAAAATGCCCGGTTTCCTCGCTCCGCATCGGCCGACGGCCAGGCGCGGAACGCCAATACCCGTGCGGTAGCACTGATGCCCGCATGAAAATGAGAGAGATGGATGGATTATTTTACCGTTGAAATCGCCGGCCGCGCCGTTGCCAGTTTTCGCTCGGAAAATCATGAGGAAGCGACGCATTTCTTCGAGGCGGAAGACTTTCGCGACGATCTGACCGTCCTTGAATCCGAAGGCAAGCCTCTTTGGGACCGCAAAGCAGCCCTGAGCCTGCGCAAGGCGACCACCGAGGAAGCAAGCGAAGTCGAGCACGCCTATGAATTCGACGACGATCCCGAACGGACCATCGAGGACGAGTTCGTCGTGTTCCTGGTCCCGGTCGCGGATCTGACCGACGAGGGCGAGGAAACAGAAGACTGACCGCCGATCCGCATCTTTTTCGGTTTTGAAGTCATATAGAAGCGCCGCCGTTCGCAGGACAGGATGGCGGTGCAGTTGAGGCTGCCTCGGGTTCGAATTCGATAGGCGTCCTCATCACCGACGAAATCCCTGGCCGCAAGGATTGAACACGGGTTGGTAATCCGCTGGCCAAGCGTGCTAGATTGAGGAAATGCGCAGCACTGCACAATAGCTAGAGTGAGCCCAGTGGAGGTGATAAATGGCAGAGGCACAAAAACGCTTGTCCCACACCACCCTCAAACGGCGGCAACGGTTTCACCCCAAGCGGGATGTCAGACCTGCCGTATTGGCAAAGGCTAATCGTCTGGTCATCCGGGTCGCCGCGTTCATTGGCCTCTCGTTTCTCACCATCGCCATACTTCAGGCAGTGTTGGGATAGCAGAGCAAGGCCGGCCGCTTCTGGCACAAAACGACAGCCGGCTGTCCTCGCTGGGCGGCCGGCATTTCCACCCGATATCGAAAAATCTCCGCGTTCATTTTCCCCGCTCTCCGCATCCGCGCCGGCAATCCATTCTTGCCGTCATTGGACAAGGCAAACGGGCCGCGTGAAAGGAGGAGTGTCTTATTCTGTTGCCATTCGCAGATACCGGCAGGAAAAATCCGTGCCTGTCTTTTTTGCCCTGCTCTCGCCTGATTTTCCTATACATTCTTTATAGAGAATTTCTCCCGTAGCATTCCGTGTCGGTTGGCCGTCCGGCAGCCGTTCAGCAGCATGAAGCAGCATCGCGACGAGGTTAAGCCGCATGGCCTACCCTTCTCTGACGTTTTGCCGTTTACTGACGGATCGCCGCGCGTGACGGAGGGGTTGAATAAAGGCGGATCGGCCGGGGCGGCTGTGTTCGCGAAGCAGTCGATGGAAAGGGGTGGGCATGGAAGCGTTCTATATCGTGGTGCTGGTTTCGACGGCGCTCGTGCTTCTTGCCGCTTTTTCGAGCCTGCTCGCCTTCCGCTTCGGCGCCCCCCTGCTGCTGCTCTTCCTGATGATCGGCCTTGCTGCCGGCGTCGACGGCCTCGGCATCGAGTTCAGCAATAATTATCTCGCCTATATTCTCGGTTCCATCGCGCTGGCCGTCATCCTGTTCGATTCCGGCTTCGGCACGCCGATGCAAGCCTTCCGGCTGGCGGCCGTGCCCTCTCTGGCGCTCGCCTCGGTCGGCGTGCTGATCACCGCCTCGCTCTTTGCCTTCGCCGCCATGTGGCTTTTGAATTTCACCTGGCTGGAAGGTCTGCTGCTCGGCTCGATCGTCGCGTCGACGGATGCCGCCGCCGTCTTCTTCCTGTTGCGCATCGGCGGCATCAACATCCGCGACAAGGTGCGCTCGACGCTGGAAGTCGAATCCGGCACCAACGACCCGATGGCGATCTTCCTCACCATCGCCCTCGTCGAGGTACTGGCGAGTGGCGAGCGTTATGCCGGCATCAATATCGGCATGCTCGCCATGTTCGTGCAGCAGATGGGCCTCGGCGTCATTCTCGGCCTGCTCGGCGGCATGATGATCGTGCTGATCGTCAGCAAGCTCGATACCGATCGCGGCCTGACGCCGATCTTCGTGCTGGCGCTCGCTCTTCTCGTCTTCTCCTTCACCGGCGCGGTCGGCGGCAGCGGCTTCCTCGCCGTCTATGTCGCCGGCATCTACGCCGGAAACCGCAAGATGCAGGCGATCGGCACCATCAAGCGCTTCCAGGACGGCATGACCTGGCTGGCGCAGATCATCATGTTCCTGGTGCTCGGCCTGCTCGCCACGCCGTCGCAATTCCCTGTCATCATTGTGCCGGCCATCTTGCTCGCCCTCTTCCTGATCTTCGTCGCCCGGCCGTTGGCGATCTGGCTGTCGCTGCTTCCCTTCGATTACACGCAGCAGGAAATCGGCTTCGTTGCCTGGGTCGGCCTGCGCGGCGCCGTCTCCATCCTGCTTGCCATCATGCCGATCCTCGGCGGGCTCGAGAACGGCCAGATCTATTTCAACACCGCCTTCATCATCGTGCTGGTCTCGCTGCTCCTCCAGGGCTGGACGATCAAGCCCGTCGCCAAGAAGCTCGGCCTGATCATTCCGCCGCGCATCGGCGCCGTCGACAAGGTCGAGGTCGACCTGCCGGGCGCGGCAAACCACGAACTGCTCTCCTACCGCGTCATCAAGGATAGCCCGGTGCTGCGCGGCGAGCGCATTCCGCGCTGGGCGACCCCCTCGCTCGTCATCCGCGACGGCAAGTCGATGCGCTATCAATATGCCGGGCGGCTGCGCGAGCACGATCTCGTCTACCTCTTCATCGTGCCGAGCTATTCCCGCCTGCTCGACCGGCTCTTCGCCAGCCGGGCGCCGGTGGATGACGACGATGCCGAGTTCTTCGGGGCCTTCGCGCTCTCTCCCGCCCGCCCCGCAGCCGATCTCGATGCCGCCTATGGCCCCGGCCTGCTCAACGAATCCGAAAAGGGCCTGACGATCGCCGAATTGATGCGGCAGCGTCTCGGCGGCAAGGCCGACTATGCCGACCGCGTCCGCCTCGGCTCGATCATCCTCATCGTCCGCGATCTCGACGAGCACGACCACATCACCTCCGTCGGCATGTCGCTCGAAGCAGTCGAACCGGCAATTACGCTGCCGATCTTCCTCAATCTCAAGGACATCATCCAGCGCATCCGCGACCGACTGAACGGACGCCGGAACCGTGAAACCGCAGCCTCCGAAAGCACGCCGAAACCGCCGGCCGGACGCGACGAAGGCACACACGAAAACGGCCGCTGAACGCCTTGCGTCTCGAATGATCCTTGCTATGTTCGGCGCAACTTTCGCCAACCACGACAGGATCCTCCCCCATGCCTTCTTTCAAGACCCTCGACGATCTTTCCGACATCCGCGGCAAGCGCGTTCTCGTCCGCGTCGACCTCAACGTCCCGGTGAAAGACGGCAAGGTCACCGATGTGACGCGCATCGAGCGTGTGGCGCCGACGATCCTCGAATTGTCCGAAAAGGGTGCCAAGGTGATCCTGCTCGCCCATTTCGGCCGGCCGAAGGATGGCCCTTCGCCGGATCTGTCGCTGTCGCTGATCGCCCCTTCCGTCGAGGAAGTGCTTGATCATGCCGTGCTGACGGCCTCCGATTGCATTGGCGAGGCCGCCGCCTCCGCCGTTGCCGCGATGAATGACGGCGATATCCTGCTTCTGGAAAACACCCGCTTCCACAAGGGCGAGGAAAACAACGACTCCGACTTCACCAAGGCGCTTGCCGCCAACGGCGACATCTACGTCAACGACGCCTTTTCGGCCGCCCACCGCGCCCATGCCTCGACCGAGGGTCTTGCCCACCACCTGCCGGCCCATGCCGGCCGCACCATGCAGGCCGAGCTGGAAGCATTGGAAAAGGGCCTCGGTGATCCCGCTCGCCCTGTCGTTGCGATCGTCGGCGGCGCCAAGGTCTCCACCAAGATCGACCTCTTGATGAACCTCGTGAAGAAGGTCGATGCGCTCGTCATCGGCGGCGGCATGGCCAATACCTTCATCGCCGCCCGCGGCACCAATGTCGGCAAGTCGCTCTGCGAACATGATCTCGCCGAAACCGCCAAGCAGATCATGATCGAGGCCGCGACCGCCGGCTGCGCCATCATCCTGCCGGAGGATGGCGTGATCGCCCGGGAGTTCAAGGCGGGCGCCGCCAACGAGACGGTCGATATCAACGCCATTCCTGCGGATGCCATGGTGCTCGATGTCGGCCCGAAATCCGTCGAGGCCATCAACGCCTGGATCGAGCGCGCTGCAACCCTGGTCTGGAACGGCCCGCTCGGCGCCTTCGAAATCGAACCCTTCGATGCCGCAACCGTCGCTGCCGCGAAATACGCCGCTGGGCGCACGGCAGCCGGCAAGCTCACCTCCGTTGCCGGCGGTGGCGACACCGTCTCGGCGCTCAACCATGCCGGCGTTGCCGACGATTTCACCTACGTTTCGACGGCTGGCGGCGCCTTCCTCGAATGGATGGAAGGCAAAGAGCTTCCCGGCGTCGCGGTCCTCAACGCGGCAAAATAATCCGCAAGACTGATTTCGCAGATTTTACATGTGGATAGACCGCGGAAGCAAAACAGCTTCCGCGGTCTTTTGCTCAGAGGACGAAAAAAATCCCAACTTTCAAACGATTGAATTGAATTCAATCGTTTCAATGACTTAGCCTTCCATTTTCCTCCCTATAAACTTCTGTTATCCGCGTTCTATATTCCTGAAGTGCCGATGTTTATTGTTGTGGAGAGAACGAAATGAGCGAACGACTGGAAGACATTGCAGTGCAGATGGTTACGGGCGGCCGGGGGCTGCTCGCCGCCGATGAATCGACCTCCACCATCAAGAAGCGTTTCGACGCGATCAATCTCGAATCGACCGAAACCAGCCGGCGCGATTATCGCGAAATGCTCTTCCGCTCCGACGAGGCGATGAAGAAATATATCTCCGGCGTCATCCTCTTCGAAGAGACGTTGTTCCAGAAAGCCGCTGACGGCACGCCTTTCGTCGATATCATCCGCGCAGCCGGCGCCATCCCCGGCATCAAGGTCGATACCGGCGCCAAGCCGATGGCCAAATATCCCGCTGAAACCATCACCGAAGGCCTCGATGGCCTCGGCGAGCGCCTTGCCAGATATTATGAAGCCGGCGCCCGCTTCGCCAAGTGGCGCGGCGTCATCGCCATCTCATCGACCTTGCCGACCCGCGGTTCCGTCCGCGCCAACGCTCAGGCGCTTGCTCGTTATGCCGCACTTTGCCAGGAAGCCGGGATCGTTCCGATCGTCGAGCCGGAATGCCTGATGGACGGCAAACCGGGCGACCACAATATCGACCGCTGCGCCGAAGTGACCGAATCCACCCTGCGCATCGTTTTTGAGGAACTCGCCGATGCCCGCGTCAACCTCGAAGGCATGATCCTCAAGCCGAACATGGTGATCGACGGCAAGAACGCCCGCAAGGCCTCGGTCGCGGAAGTTGCCGAACGCACCGTCAAGGTGCTGAAGGCAACCGTTCCTCCTGCCGTTCCCGGCATCGCCTTCCTTTCCGGCGGCCAGACGACCGAAGAGGCGACAGCCCATCTGTCGGCGATCAATGCCACCGGCGACCTGCCCTGGTTCGTCACCTTCTCCTACGGCCGCGCCCTGCAGGACAGCGCGCTCAAGGCCTGGAACGGCAAGCAGGAAAACGTCGCCGCCGGCCAGCGCGAATTCACCCACCGCGCCGAGATGAATAGCCTCGCCGCCAAGGGCAACTGGAAGAAAGACCTGGAAAAGGCCGCCTGAGTTTTTGGAGCTTTGAACTAATGGGCAGGGAGCGGCCAACGCAACTTCCTGCCCGCTCTGCCGTTTCCTTCCTCTCATTGTCACGGCGACAAGAAACCGCTTCGTTCCGCGAAAAACCGTGATTACTCATAGCGCCCTGTCACAACAGGAGCCGCCATGAACACCCTCTCCTACATCACCGTCGATGTCTTCACCTCCACCCGTTTCGAAGGCAATCCGCTTGCCGTCATCTCCGATGCGCGCGGTCTGAGCGATGCGGCGATGCAAAAGATCGCCACCGAGTTCAATTATTCCGAAGTCACCTTCGTCCTGCCGCCGGAAAACCCGCAAAATTCCGCCCGCGTGCGCATCTTCACCCCGACGATGGAAATACCCTTTGCCGGCCATCCGAACGTCGGCACCGCCTATGTGCTCGGCCAGCAGGCGGAGATTTTCGGCAAGCCGGTCGGCGATACGCTGCGTCTCGAGGAAAAGGCCGGCATCGTCGAAGTCAGCTTGAAACGCAGCGGCCGAAAAGTTGCTGCTGCCGCCATCCGCGCGCCGCAGCCGCTGACGATCGGCGACACCATCGCCGCGCAAACCATCGCCGGCTGCGTCTCGCTCGACCCGGGCGTCATCGTCAACGCCACGCATGCCCCGGCCTTTGCCTCCGTCGGGCTGAACTTCGCCATCGCTGAGCTGAACGGGCTCGAAGCGCTGGCCGGCGCCCGCCCGAACCTTGCCGGGTTCCAGGCAGCTGCCGGCCGCCAGACGACCAGCGGCCACGACTTCTCGCTCTTCCTCTATGTGAGGACAGCCGAAAATCCATGGAATATTCGCGCCCGCATGTTCGCGCCCCTCGACAATGTGCCCGAAGATCCCGCAACGGGCAGCGCTTCGGCGGCACTCGGCGCCTATCTCGTCTCGCTTGCGCCGGACGCCGATATGAACGTCCGCATCACCATCGAACAGGGCGTCGAAATGGGCCGTCGTAGCGTCATCACCCTTGATGTCCTGAAATCAGGCGGCATCGTCACCGATGTCGTCATCTCGGGAGGCTGCGTTTCCGTCATGCGTGGAGAAATTAGCTTGCAAGATTGACGGTTGCAGGTCGGACCTTACCCCCGCGTTGGACGCAATCCGGGGCTACATCAGGAAGTCGCGCGACAGCAGAGCCACTGCCCAGACGGCGAAAGCAATCAGCGCGAGCTTCCAGAAATCCATCCGCCGCCTGAGGCCGGGAAGCCCGAGCGGCTTGATCACCTGTATCGCCATGGCAAGGATGAGCAGCAAGGCTATCAGCTTTGTCATGCTTTATTTTTTCCGTTTTTCGGAATGTCACAGGACGGACATTTTTCCGCGCGAACAAGAGGATCTCGACACGCCGTAAAGACATTCCGGGGCACAATCAATCATCTTGAGGCTGGGCTGACGCAGGTCCTGCCTTATCTCATTGCAAATCGCTAAGACCGAGTCTGGGGAAATGAAGAGAAATCTGCTGTCCGTCGCTGCGCTGCTCTTTGGCACGCTCTTCCTTTTCATGGGCAACGGCCTGCAGGGGATATTGCTTCCCGTGCGTGGCAATCTCGAAGGCTACGCAACGACGACGCTCGGCCTGCTCGGCACCTCATGGGCGGGGGGCTTCGTCATCGGCTGCCTGATTGCGCCGAAGATTGTGCGCCGCGTCGGCCATGTGCGTGCCTTTTCAGGCTTCATATCGATCATCGCCATCATTGCGCTGGTCAGCGGTATCATCATTGATCCCGTCTGGTGGGTGGTCCTGCGCGCCGTCACCGGCTTCTCCACCGCCGGCACGTCGATGATCATCGAAAGCTGGCTGAACGAGCGTGCCAGCAACGAGAGCCGCGGCATGATCTTCTCGCTCTATATCGGCATCACACTCATCGGCGTCGTCGGCGGCCAGATGATGATCCCGCTCGAGGATGTGCGCACACCGGTGCTGTTCATGATCTGCGGCATCTTCTATTGCATCGCCATGCTGCCGACGACGCTGTCGACCGCCGCTTCACCGCAGCCGCTGAAGGCGGTGCGCCTCGATCTGCCGGCGCTCTATCGCAACTCGCCGGTCTCCTGCCTCGGCATCCTGCTCGTCGGCATCGCCAACGGTGCCTACGGCACGCTCGGCGCCGTGTTCGGCGCCGGCGCCGGCCTGTCCGACACCAGCATCGCCGTCATGATGAGCGCCACCATCTTCGCCGGGGCGGTGATGCAGCTGCCGGCCGGCCGGCTTTCCGATCGCATCGACCGGCGTTACGTGCTCGCCGCCATGTCGGGGATCGCCGCCCTTGCCGGCCTGCTGATCTTTCTGCTCCACCCGACGTCCCCCGCTCTGCTGATCGGGCTCGTCGTCCTTTACGGCGCAGTGGCGAATACGCTCTATCCGATCGCCGTCGCCCACGCGAACGACTTCGCGGCGTCAGAGGATTTCGTCAAGGTCTCCGGCGGCTTGCTGCTGCTCTATGGCATCGGCACGGTGATCGGCCCGACGCTCAGCGGTCCCGTCATGTCGGCGATCACGCCGCATGCGCTTTTCCTCGTCACCGCCATCGCCCATGTGCTGATCACCGTTTATGCCATCATCAGGAGCCGCATCCGCGCCGCGGTCCCCGCCAGCGACCGCGATGCCTACACGACGATCCCGACCGGCACCTCGCCGATGCTGACACCGCAAAGCATGTCGCTTGCCGATCGCGGCACCGGTAAACCTGCCGAAACCGGAAAGTCTCCCGAAAGCGGCGATCCTGCTGTAAAGTTTGGCTAGAGCAACTCCAGCAAAAGTGTGCAGCGAACGGAGGACGAACCATGAGCTTCATCGATGATGACCGGCCGCAGAAGAAAGTCGCCCACGAGATCGGCGCCGATCTCTCCATGCTTTCGGTCGACGAATTGAAAGCGCGGGTGGAATTGCTGAAGACGGAGATCGCCCGTCTCGAGGCCGAGGCCGCCCGCAAAGCCTCCGGGCGGCAGGCGGCGGAAAGCTTCTTCCGCTCGTGATCCGATAAAAACCCCGAAAAACAAGGCTATAGGCGGATAAGATAGCCCGCCTCAAGTCTTAATCCGGCACAATGTTAATAAAATATTAAGCTTTATAAGGTATTACTGTATTCATCCGGATTTCCTCTGGATCTCAGACAGTTTTCCAAGCGGTGAATTGGTCTGATTTTTCTCCCTGTTTTACCTTGAGAGCCGCGTTTGCGGCTCTTCTTTTTCCTATGGCCGGCGCACTTCCACGAAACTGTGGAGATTAACCCTTTCTTAAGAAACGGCTTGCGCATTTGGGCTAATGATACCATCTTAAAGTCATAAAGACCGGGCCTGGAAACTTTTCCGTCGGTGCCGGCGTTACCTGAATATATGTAGCTGCGTGCGAACAGGGACTATTGCGATGTCGGAAGTTGGATTGAACACGATCAGTTTTGCAGGCCGCGCCGCTGCATCCTCGCAGTTCAAGGCACTTTATGCGGAAGGCATGTCGCTGGTCGAAGAGACTGCCGCCTATCTCGACGGTCAGGGCCGCGCCGCTTCCAAGGTTCTGCCGCGGATGGCCTCGGTACTCTACGCCGCGGAATCAATGCGTCTCACCACCCGCCTGATGCAGATGGCCTCCTGGCTGCTGTTGCAGCGGGCCGTCAACAACGGCGAAATGTCCCGTGACCAGGTGCTCGCCGAAAAGAACAAGGTTCGCCTCGACGGCTTCAACGTCGACCGCGCCGCGCCCGGCTGGGGCGACCTGCCGGAATCCTTCCGCGACCTCGTCGAACGCTCGCTGCGTCTGCAGAACCGCATTGCCCTGCTCGACCGCGAGATCTACCGCCCGTCCGAAGCAGTGATCGTTCACGATAATCAGAACAGCGTCCAGGCCCAGCTTTCCCTGCTGCAGACCGCCTTCGGCAACAACTGACCGGACCTGCAGAAATTCGAATACAAACCGGCTGCGTCTTACGCGGCCGGTTTTTTGTTTGCCTCTAAACACCACCATTCCCCACGGCGTCCTTTGCGCGTCTCAAAAGACGCGCGGCGCTGTAAGCCGTTGCGAACGCAAAAAAGCCCGGCGAAACCGGGCTCTCTTCGAATTCCGTCGAGCAAAAGCGATTAGAGGCCGAGGCCACCGAAACGCTTGTTGAACTTGGAGACGCGGCCACCGCGGTCCATGAGCTGCTGGTTGCCGCCGGTCCAGGCCGGATGCGACTTGGAATCGATTTCGAGGTTCATGACAGCGCCTTCCGAACCCCAGGTCGAGCGGGTTTCGTACTCAGTGCCATCGGTCATGACCACCTTGATCATGTGATATTCGGGATGGATGCCTGCCTTCATAACAATCTTCCTGCGATACCGGAGTTCAATTTGCCGCATGCAGTTGCGGCCAACGAACCGATTGAATAAATGAAGCCGCAGTCGGATGGCTACGGCTTCCCATTAGGATGCGGTGCCTATACATGAATGACGCCTAGATAACAAGAGCCAACAGGCCGCATTGCGCGGGTCCTGCAGGCGATCGGAGACGAATTGGCAGAGCAGGCACGGGCAGAGGAAAACAAGAAGCGATCGCTGCGACCGCTCGGCAGGCTGACGCCCTATCTCATGCGTTATCGTGGCCTGGTGGCCGGTGCGCTGATGTCGCTGGCGCTTGCCGCCATCACCTCGCTGGCGCTGCCGCTCGCCGTGCGTCGCATGATCGATCACGGCTTCACCCAATCCGACGGCCGCTTCATCAACAGCTACTTCGCCATGCTGATGGTCATGGCCATCGTGCTCGCGGTCGCCAGCGCGCTGCGCTATTATTTCGTCATCACCATCGGCGAGCGCATCGTCGCCGATCTTCGCCGCGATGTCTTTTCCCATGTGACCCGGCTGTCGCCCTCCTTCTTCGACGTCAACCAATCCGGCGAGATCGTCTCGCGGCTGACCGCCGATACGACGCAGATCAAGTCTGCCGTCGGCGCCACCGCCTCGGTGGCGCTCAGGAACTTCATCCTCTGTATCGGCGCCATGGGCATGATGATCGTCACCTCGCCGAAGCTTTCGAGCCTCGTCATCGGAGCGATCCCACTGATCGTCTTCCCGCTCGTCGCCTTCGGCCGCTCGGTACGCAAGCGCTCGCGCGCCGCCCAGGATACGCTGGCCGATGCCTCCGCCTTCGCCAACGAGACGATCGCCGCGACCCGCACCGTCCAGGCCTTCAATGGCGAGGATGCCGCAGCGACGCGTTACGGCACCGCCGTCGAATCCGCCTACGAGGCGGCCCGCGCCGCCATCCGCTCGCGCGCTCTGCTGACCGGGATCGCCATCACGCTGATCTTCGGCAGCGTCGTTGCCGTGCTCTGGTTCGGCGCTCACAGCGTGCTTGCCGGCACGCTTTCGGCCGGCACGCTTGGCCAGTTCCTGCTCTATGCCGTCATCTCCGCCGGTTCGCTGGGCGCGCTGTCGGAGGTCTGGGGTGAACTCTCGCAGGCAGCCGGTGCCGCAGACCGGCTGACCGAGCTTCTCGACGAGGTCTCGCCGATCACAGCCCCCGCCAGCCCTGAGCCGCTTCCTTCGCCCAGCCGCGGCCGCGTCGAATTCTCAGGTGTTCATTTTGCCTATCCCTCGCGCCCCGGCAAATCGGCGCTACATGGCTTAAGCTTCGCGATCACGCCGGGTGAGACCGTCGCCATCGTCGGCCCTTCCGGTGCCGGCAAGAGCACCGTCTTTTCGCTGCTGCTGCGCTTCTACGATCCGCAGCAGGGCAGCGTGAAGATCGATGGTGTCGACGCGCAGCTGGCGACGCCCGACGAGCTGCGCCAGCGCATCGCCATCGTACCGCAGGACGTCACCATCTTTGCCGCCTCGATTCATGACAACATCGCCTTCGGCCGTCCGGGCGCCTCGCGTGACGAGGTCCGCGCCGCAGCTCTTGCCGCGCAGGCCGACGAATTCATTGCGCGGCTGGACCAGGGCTACGAGACCGAGGTCGGCGAACGCGGCATCACGCTCTCCGGCGGCCAGCGCCAACGCATCGCCATTGCCCGCGCCATCCTGAAGAACGCACCCGTGCTGCTGCTCGACGAGGCAACCTCCGCGCTTGACGCCGAAAGCGAGACGCTGGTGCAGAAGGCGCTTGACGGACTGGTGGACGGCCGCACGACGCTCGTCATCGCCCATCGCCTGGCAACCGTGCTGAAGGCCGACCGCATTCTCGTCATGGACCAGGGCCGGGTCGTCGAAGAGGGCACGCATCAGAGCCTGATCCGCCATGGCGGCATCTATGCGCGGCTGGCGCGGCTGCAATTCGACGCCGCCAATGAGGATGTGCTCGCCGCCGCGAAATAGCCGGCGCGCACTTCTCCCGCCGACAGCGACTAAAGTCTGAACCCGCCGCGCCCCTCTGCGGTTGTCTTTCGCGCGTCCTGCCCTAACCTCTTCATTCCCCGGGGTGGGGATATTGCTGCTGAAATTCTTGGGAGGAGATAGGAATGGCGCTTTTCGATATGACGCGACGTACGGGCCTTGCGCTCGGTTTCGGTGCGCTTGCGGCCCTTGCCGTCGGCGGGTCTGCCGCTGCTGCGGATTTTCCCGATCGCGCGATCACCATGGTCGTGCCCTTCGCGGCCGGCGGCTCGACCGATGTCGTCGCCCGCATCGTCGCGCAGAAGATGTCGGAGGATCTCGGCCAGCAGGTGATCGTCCAGAATGTCGCCGGCGCCGGCGGCAATCTCGGCGCCGGTAACGTCGCCCGCGCCGAACCGGACGGCTACACCATCCTGATGGGCACGGTCGCGACCCACGCCCTCAATCCGCTGATCCTGAAATCGACGCCATATGACGCCGAAAAGGATTTCGCGCCGATCTCGCTGCTTGTGGTCGTGCCGAACGTGCTGGTGGTAAATCCGCAACTGCCGGCAAAGACCGTGCAGGAGTTGGTCGCGCTGCTGAAGGCCGAGCCCGACAAATACAGTTACGCCTCGTCGGGCAACGGCACGCCGTTGCATCTTTCCGGCGAACTCTTCAAGTCCATGGCCGGCGTCAGCATGCAGCACATCCCCTATAAGGGCGCCGGTCCGGCATTGAACGACGTCATCGGTAACCAGGTGCCGATCATGTTCGACAACCTGCCCTCCTCGTCGAGCCACATCAAGGCCGGCACTCTGCGGGCGCTGGCGGTGACCACGGCCGAGCGCGCGCCCTCCTTCCCCGACGTACCGACCGTCGCCGAGTCGGGCATTCCAGGTTACGAGACCTACACCTGGAACGCGCTTTTCGCCCCGGCCAAGACGCCGAGCGAGGTCGTGACGCGCCTCAACGCCTCGGCTAAAAAGGCGCTCGCCGACCCAGCCGTCGCCGAACGGATGAAAGAATTCAGCGCCACCATCGTCGGCTCGACGCCGGAGGAACTCGCCGCCCATGTGAAGGCCGAACTCGCCAAATGGGGACCGGTCGTCAAGGGCGCGAACATCCAGATGGAGTGATGCCGAGCATGATCCGCAAAGTGTGAGCGGTTTTCGGATGACGTCACGCTCTATTCTTTAAATGAGAACAGGATTCAGATTTTAGGCCGATCGGCCTGAAATCATCCTGTTCTCGGGGATAGGCGCTGGCGCCCTCATTCGCTTGCGTCCAATAGAAACGGTGACAATTGGACGCTAAGCAACCCAATCCTGATTAAGGCAGTGGAAAAGCTCGCCATTTTGATCTAGCCTCCACTAAGCTGATGGTTGCAATTCAGCGTTTTGGGATTTCGGGAGACATCTATGTATAAATTCGAAGTCTATAAGGATAAAGCCGGCGAGTTCCGCTTCCGCTTCAAGGCATCGAACGGGGAAACCATGTTCCTGTCCGAAGGCTACAAGGCGAAGGCGTCCGCCGTGAGTGCCATTGAATCCATCAAGAAGAACACGCCAAGCGCCGAGGTCGTCGACCAGACGAAGGCCGAGTCCTGAGCAGACCGGCAGCGGCGGCGTGATTGCCGCCCTGCCCTTTCGCGCCCCTGAGCAGCGCCGGCGCCGTTGAGCTCGGCTCGCTTGCTTGCGATTTTCGGCGCCATTTTTCTTTTTCGCATATTTTTTTGAAAGCCATGTCGAAACGACCGGTGGCCGCGCCTCATTGTTTCGGAACGGCCGCGCCGCTCCGCCGGGCTTCACGGCTTTCGGGATCTCGATCCCCGATACCGGGAGGCTCGGATCAACGTCAGCAACGAGATCAGGAGTTTTCCATGCAATATGCTCTCATCATTCGCGAAGCCGCCGAGGATTTCGCCCGCCGCAGCGATCCCGTCTATCGCGACGGCTGGGTCGCCTACAGCCAGGCGCTCGCCCAAGCAGGAATCATGACCGGCGGCGCCGGACTGACGGGCCCGGAGACCGGCACGATCGTGCGCCGCAAAGGCGAGGACCATGATGTTCAGGACGGTCCCTATCCGGAAGGCAAAGAACAGCTCGGCGGCTTTTATCTGATCGACGTCCCTGATATGGACACCGCGCTCGAATGGGCGACCCGCGTTCCGATCTCCGACAAGGGTTCGGTCGAGGTACGCCCGCGCCTCCAGATGTGAGGCGGTTATGCCGCCCGATGCCGGACGCGCTGCCGAAAAGGTGGCGCGTCAGTCCTACGGCAAACTGATCGCCTTTCTCGCCGCCCGCTCGCGCGACGTGCCGGCGGCAGAAGACGCATTGTCGGAAGCGCTGGCTTCGGCCCTTCGCGTCTGGCCGGAGCGCGGCGTTCCCAGCAATCCGGAAGGCTGGCTGCTGGTGGCTGCCCGCCGCAACCTCATGCAGGCGGCCCGCCACCGCATCGTCGAGGCCAATGCGCAAACGACGATATCGGTCGCCTTCGAGGAGGCGGAGGAACGCATGAACGCGGCGGGCAACGCCGTCTTTCCTGATGAGCGGCTGAAGCTGCTCTTCGCCTGCACCCATCCCGCCATCGACAGCTCCGTGCATACGGCGCTGATGCTGCAGACCGTTCTCGGCATCGAGGCAAAGACCATCGCCCGATCGTTCGTCGTCTCACCAGAGGCGATGAGCCAGCGGCTGGTGCGGGCCAAGGTGAAGATCCGCGATGCCGGCATTCCCTTCGCCGTCCCGCCTCGCCTCGCATTGCCCGGGCGGCTCGCCACGGTGCTTTCGGCGATCTACGCGGCTTACGGTCTCGGCTGGGACGGTCTCGACGGTGAGGAAGAGCGCCATTCACTCGCTGGCGAGGCGATCTGGCTCGGCCGTGCGCTTCTGGCAGTGTTGCCGGACGAACCAGAAGCGATCGGCCTGCTCTCGCTGATGCTTCACTGCGAAGCCCGCCGCAGCGCCCGGCGCGACGATAGCGGCCGATATGTGCCGCTGGACGAGCAGGACGGGGCCGCGTGGAACGCGATCATGATTGCCGAGGCGGATGCACTGCTGCGCAAGGCCGGCGGCTTCGACCGTTTCGGCCCCTTCCAGTGTCAGGCGGCAATCCAGTCCGTGCATGCAGCGCGCCGGCTGTCGGGAACGACCGACTGGCAGGCGCTGACGACACTCTACGCGGCGCTGGTGATGATGAAGCCGACGCTGGGTGCACGTGTCAGCCAGGCTGCGGTGATCGGCAGGGCCTTGAGCGCCACTGCCGGCCTGGAGCGGCTCGACAAGCTCGATCCGCGCCACATCGCAAGCTACCAGCCCTACTGGGCGGTGCGTGCGTTCCTCCTGACCCAGGCCGGCGATGATACCGCGGCAGCCGATGCCTATATGACAGCGATCGGCCTCAGCGACAGCCCCGCCGTGCGCGATTTTCTTGCCGGTCGGCTAAAGGAGGCGCGGCAGAAAATGTCAGGCCACTGCATAATTCCTTAAATCGGAATCGATTTAAGAATAAAATTATCCAGCAATTCAAAGTGTTACAGCGTCCTTTGCGCGTCTGAAAAGACGCGCGGCTCTGAATCATTTCTCGGTGAGCTTCAGCTCGATGCGGCGGTTGGTGGAGCGCGCATCCGGCGTGTCGCCCGGGGCGATTGGCTGGAACTCGCCGAAGCCGGCGGCAACCAGCCGGTCGGCCGGCACGCCCTGTGCGATCAGGAACTTGACGACCGAAATCGCGCGCGCGGAGGAGAGCTCCCAGTTGTCGCGATAGCGGCCCGTTCCGCCAAGCGGCACATTGTCGGTATGGCCGTCGACGCGCAGCACCCAGTTGATCTCCGATGGAATTTCCTTAGCGAGATCGAGAAGGGCGGCAGCAAGCTTCGCCATCTCGGTCTGCCCTTCCGGATTGAGGTCGGCGCCGCCCGAGGGAAACAGCACTTCCGATTGGAACACGAACCGGTCGCCGACGATGCGGATATTCTCGCGGTCCGAGAGGATCTCCCGCAACCGACCGAAGAAGTCGGAACGGTAGCGGTTCAGCTCCTGCACGCGCGCGGCGAGCGCCACGTTGAGACGGCTGCCGAGATCGGCGATCTTGGTCTGCGAAACCCGGTCCTTATCCTCCGACGCCTGAAGGGCTGCTTCGACAGCGGCAATCTGGCTGCGAAGTGCCGCGATCTGCTGGTTCAGCAGTTCGACCTGGCTGAGCGCCCGTTCGCTCACCTGCTTCTGTTCGTCGAGCTCCTGCGTCATCGAGCCGATCCGCTTCTGCGCCGCATCCTGACCGCCCGAACCGGCATTCAGCAGCGCCTGCAGCCGCGAACGGTCGCCTTCGGCACTGGCAAGCGAAGCCTGTAGATTGGCGACCGAATCCTGGAGATCCTGGTTGCTGCCCTTTTCGAGCGCGAGAAGCTGAGTCAGCTCGTTGATCTGGCTGTTGAGGCGACTGAGCACCTCATCGCGTCCTGATATCTCGCGGCTGAGGATGAACTGCCCCACGACGAAGACCGTCAGCAGGAACATGATGGAGATGAGCAGCGTCGACAGTGCATCGACGAAACCCGGCCAATAATCCACCGTGCGTTCGCGGCGCCGGTTGCGGGCAAGAGCCATGGCTTACTTGCCCTCGCTCTTTTCTGATTGGCTGGCGCGGTCGCGCAAACGCTCGCCCCTCTCACCTGAGCGCTCCTGCACGCCGATGCGTTCGGCAAGCCGGTCGAGCGTGCGTCGCATCGCCTTGGCCTCGTCCTGCTGTGCTTCGATCCAGTCGCGCAGCATCTGCTGCTCGTTGCGCATGTTCTTGACGAGGCCCTGAATACCTTCGGCAAGGCTCGCCATGGCGGCGACGGAACGCTGGCTGCCGGCGCCGCCCTCTTCGGAGACCTTGCGCAGATAGTCGGAGAGCGCGCGCATGTCGTCCGAGGACGCGCCGGAAACGGCCTCGAGAGCCGGGGCAAGATCGGAGCCGACATCCGTGACCGAGGACAGCCAGTTTTCCAGCTCCATGTAGAAGCGGTTTTGCGCCCGACCCGCCTGCAGGTCGAGGAAGCCGAGAATGAGCGAACCGGAAAGGCCGAGCAGCGAAGAGGAGAAGGCCTGGCCCATGCCCGAAAGCGGCATTGAGAGCCCTTCCTTCAGCGCCGAGAGCACGTCTCCGGTGCCGTTCGAGCCGGCATCGAGCGACCGGATGACGATGCTGATCGAGCCGATCGTGCCGATGAGGCCCCAGAAGGTGCCGAGCAGGCCGAGGAAGACCAAGAGGCCGATCAGGTAGCGCGAAACGTCGCGTGATTCGTCGAGGCGGGCGGCGATCGAATCGAGGATAGAGCGCAGCGCCGTCGTCGACAGCGCCGCTGAGGACTTGCGGCTGCCGAGCAGCGCCCGCATTGGCGCAAGCAGCCGCGGATTGCGGTTGACCTTGTCGGCGCTGCCGGCGGCGCGGAACGAATTAAACCAGCGTACTTCGGGGCGAAGCGCCAGTACATGGTTGAAAACAAGGATGATTCCGACGCCAAGAACGCCGACGATCAGGCCGTTGAGGCCTGGATTGTGCATGAAGGCGGTTTGCGTCTGGCGGAAGAGGATGGCGGCGATAAAGCCGACGATGACGAGGAAAAGCAGCATCGTCCAGAGGAAGGGCATGGGACTCGAAAGCCTGTTGGCATAAGTGCCAGCCGTCTTTTCGGTGGAGCCTATCTCCGCCACATTCACATTTTCCATAGGGTCGCTGCCTCCGGAGTCATTGCTGGCGGAGACTAGAGCAACATTGTGCCGAATTGAAGTATGCCGGGGCGAAAACCGTGACTTTACAACAGCCAGATTTTCGTTCGGTCACTTGGCGGGAACCGGCCGCTTGACGACTTCGATCAGCGCCTTGTGGATGATCTCGTTGCCGGCGACAATCGTGCCGCTCTCGAGCATCGTTGCGCCACCGTCCCAGTCGGTGGCGAAACCGCCGGCTTCACGGATGAGCAGGATGCCGGCCGCCATATCCCAGGGCGCAAGCTCCGCTTCCCAGAAACCGTCGAAACGCCCGGCCGCGACATAGGCGAGGTCGAGGGTCGGTGAGCCCAGGCGGCGGATGCCCGCAACTTCGCCCATCACGTGGCGAAGCTCGACCAGGAACTTGCCGTGATTGCGCTTGCCGAGCGCCGGCACACCGCAGCCGATGACGCAATCCGACAGCGCCCGGCGCGCGGCGACGCGCAGGCGTCGGTCGTTAAGGAAGGCCCCGCCGCCGCGCTCGGCGGTATAGAGCTCGTCGGTCGCCGGATTGAAGACGACGGCGGCAACGATCTCGCCATTGCGTTCGAGCGCGATCGAGACAGCGAAGGCCGGGATGCCGTGCAAAAAGTTCGTCGTGCCATCAAGCGGATCGACGATCCAGCGATGCGCGCCGTCGGTGCCCTTGATTTCCTCGCTTTCCTCGCCGAGGAAGCCATAGGTCGGACGCGCCTTGATCAGCTCTTCCCTGACGATCTTTTCGGCCTTGCGGTCGGCGGTGGAAACGAAATCGCCCGGTCCCTTCACGGAAACCTGCAGGTTCTGCACTTCGCCGAAATCACGTCCCAGCGACTTTCCTGCCTTGAGGGCAGCCTGAACCATGACATTGAGAAGAGCTGAACGGGCCATCGGCGCATTTTTCCTTGGGACTGATACGGGGCGCGCGCGCTGCCAGGGGCGGGAAGTGTCCCTGAACATGCATGACAGGCAGCGCTGCGAAGATTGGCGGCCTCAAGACCACAAAATCAGGGAAATTTCAAGGGGAGGCGCGCATGGCTGCCCTGCGGCGCCGGAAACCATTAATTTTATTCTGGACAGATCAGTCCAATAATAGTAGAAGCCTGGTCATGGCTAGACACAAGGAATTCGATCGCGACACCGCCCTTCATGCCGCCATCGGCGTATTTTCCGAGCACGGCTATGAAGGCACCTCGACCGAGGAATTGCTGACGGCGATGAAGATCAGCCGGCAAAGCATGTACGACACTTTCGGCGACAAGCGCGGCCTCTATCTGGAAGCGCTGAAGCGCTACAATGTGGAAAGCATCGACAAGATCATCGCCGATCTTCGCCGCGAAGGCCGGCCGATCGAGGCGCTGGAAGGTGCTCTCGTCGCCTTCGCCTCGCGTCCCGCTGCCGAGGCGCGGCGCGGCTGCCTCGGTGTCAGCGCCATCTGCGAATTCGGCCGCACCGATGCCGAGGTCGCAGCTCTTACCGACAGCGCCGGCCACGCGCTTCACGCGGCGATCGAGAGCCTTCTCGGTGAGGCTCGCAGGACCGGAGACCTCGCAACAGATATCGATATCGCCAACGCCATTCCGTTTCTCGGCGCTGCCCTGTCGGGCATGAAAGTCAGCGCCCGAAACGGCGCCCCACCCGAGACGCTCCGCGCTATCGCACGCATGGCAATCAGAAGCCTTCGCTGACGACGGGGCAACTCCGAACCGGCCTTTCCACGGCCAATTCTAGACTGATCAATCCAAAAACAAAGGAAACCTGCATGTCTCAATCCCTTTCCACCAAGATCGCCCTCGTCACCGGCGGTTCGCGCGGCATCGGTGCCGCCATCGTCCGAAGGCTCGCCGCTGACGGCGCCGCCGTCGCCTTCACCTATTCCAGCTCCGAGCACAGGGCGAAGGCAATCGTTGCCGAGCTGGAGGCTTCTGGCGGCAAGGCGCTGGCGATCCGGGCCGACAGTGCCGATGCGAAAGCGGTACAGGATGCCGTTGCGCTGACAGCCGAGACCTTTGGCGGTCTCGACATTCTCGTCAGCAATGCCGGGATTCTCATCCTCAACCCGCTCGAGGACTATTCGCTCGAAGATTTCGACCGGATGTTCGCCGTTAATGTCCGCGCTGCCTTCGTCGGCATCCAGGCAGCGGCAAGACATATGAAGGAAGGCGGCCGCATCATCACCATCGGCAGCGTCACCGCCGATCGCAGCGGCTTTCCGACCTCCGCAGTCTACAGCATGACGAAGGGCGCGATCGCCTCGATGACCCGCGGCCTCGCCCGCGATCTCGGCCCACGCGGCATCACCGTCAACAACATCCAGCCCGGCCCGACGGCGACCGACATGAACCCCAATGAAGACGATCATGAACGCCTCAAGCCGCTGATGGCGCTTGGCCGCCTGGGTGAGGACCGCGAGATTGCCGGCCTCGCCGCCTATCTCGCCAGTGCCGAGGCCGCCTTCGTCACCGGCGCCAGCCTGACGATCGACGGCGGTTATCTCGCCTGAACAGAGAACCTGCAGGGTGATAATCAAAAGCCGGCGGCATCTTACGATACCGCCGGCTTCAGCCGCTTCCGTTGAAACCGACTTAAAACTTCTGCTGCGTTATCAGCACTTCGCGAGCGATCTGATCGAGCGGCAGGATACGGTCGACGCCGCCTTTGGCGATCGCCTCCTTCGGCATGCCGAAAACAACGGAGCTCGCCTCGTCCTGCGCCACCGTGTAGGCGCCGGCCTGATGCATTTCCAGCATGCCGCGCGCGCCGTCGTCGCCCATGCCGGTCATGATGATCCCCATGGCGTTCGAGCCGGCCGAGCGCGCCGCCGAACGGAAGAGCACGTCGACGGAAGGCCGGTGTCGCGACACCAGCGGCCCGGTCTTGACGCTCACATAGTAGCGCGCACCCTGGCGTTCGAGCAGCATGTGTTTGTCGCCTGGCGCGATCAGCACATGGCCGCGCAGCACCGGATCGCCATCGACGGCTTCCTTGACCTCGACCTCGCAGAGCCCGTTCAGCCGCTTGGCGAAGGCGGCAGTGAATTTCTCGGGCATATGCTGGACGATCACCATGCCAGGCGCATTGGCCGGCAGTTCCTCCAGGAACTCGCGCAGCGCTTCGGTGCCGCCGGTGGAAGCGCCGACGCAGACGACCATCTCCGTCGTCTTCGCCATGGCCCGCCCCGTCGGCGGCGGCAGCATCACATCCGCCGTCAGCTTCTTGGCCGGCCCTTCCACTGAGGCGGAGCGAATGGTTCCGGCGGCGCGGCGCACGTTGGAAAGCCGTGCATGCGAGGCGCTCTTGACGACTTCGCGAATGCGCATCGCATCGTCGGAAAGGCTGTCGGCAGCGCCGATCTTCGATTTCAGGATGACGTCGACGGCGCCGGCCTCCAGCGCCTGGAGCAGCGTTTCCGATCCCGCCTCCGTCAGCGACGAGCACATCACGACGGGGATCGGCCGTTGCGACATCAGCTTGCGCAGGAAGGTGATGCCATCCATGCGTGGCATCTCGACGTCGAGCGTGATGACATCGGGGATCTCCTCCTGGAGCTTCCGCGCCGCCATGAAGGGGTCGGATGCGACCGCCATGATCTCGATATCGGGATCCTGCTCCAGCACATGGGTCAGCGTCTGGCGGATGCTGGCGGAATCGTCGATGATGAGAACGCGGATTTTCTTAGCCATGAATGCCCCTAATGCATGCCGTCCAGAAGTGCTCAGCGGTTTTGGGATAACGATGCGCTTTAGATACGCTGAAACACCGTATTCGAGACCTGCTTCAACGGCAGATCGAAACCGGTGATCGATTCGGAATGGCCGATGAACATATAGCCGCCCTTCGCCAGGCAATCACAGAGGCGGTTGAGAACACCGGCCTGAGTCTGCTTGTCGAAGTAGATTAGCACGTTGCGGCAGAAGATGACGTGCATCGGTTCGCCGATCGCGTATTTCTCGTCCATCAGGTTCATACGGGCAAAACCGATCTTGCTACGCAGTTTCGGCGTAATGCGCACCTCCCGCCGACCCGGCTGCTTGGCCGTCAGCACGTATTTGCGCTGCAGGTCGCGCGGCACGGGTGCGATCAAATCTTCCGGATAGATGCCACGGCGCGCCGTCTGCAGCACGTCGGTGGAAAGGTCGGTCGCCAGCACGCTGTAGGAGACGTCGTTGCGGCCTTCGGCGAATTCCGCCAGCACCATCGCCATCGTGTAGGGTTCCGCCCCCGTCGAGCAGGCCGAACTCCAGGTGCGGATGGACCGCACGCCGCTGTTGGCGATCGCCGGCAACGCCACGCTCTGCAGATAGTCGAAATGCTTGGCTTCGCGGAAGAAGTCGGTCTTATTCGTCGTCACCACGTCGATCAGGTAGACGGTTTCCTGGGCGAGGCCATCCTCATTGAACAGGAAGTCGCAATAATCGTCAAAGGTCGCGTGGTTGGTTGCGCGAAGGCGGCGCCTCAGCCGCCCTTCGAGCATCGTCAGCTTGGTCGGCGGCATCTTGATGCCGCTATAGTCGTAGATGAACCGGGCAAGCTTGTCGAAATTGCGCTTGCTGATCCGGTCGCCCGGCAATTGGGTTTCCACCGCTGCTGCCATACTCATAGAATGCAGTACTCCGAGTTGATGCGCGGGTCAGGCCGCCGATTGCAGTGCCGAGGCGTCCTCGCGAGACAGCAAGCGTGCAAGATCGATGATGACGACGAAGCCATTTTCACGGCGAACGACGCCGGCGATATAGTCCGAGCGCCAGCGCACGCCGATATCGGGCGCCGCCTCGATCTGCTCGCGCCGGAACGGCGTGACCTCGAAGACGCGATCGGCGACGAGGCCGAGGGTCAGCAGCCGGCTTTCCATCGGCACGTCGAGGACGAGCACCCGCGTGTGCGGCGTCGGCACAGTCTTCGTCATGCCGAGCTTCAGGCGAAGATCGATCGTCGGCACGCCCTGCCCGCGCACATCGCGCAGGCCGAGCAGATAGTCGGGACCATTCGGAATCTTGAAAGCTTCCGCATAGTCGAGGATTTCCCGTACGACCTCAACCGGCACGGCGAAAATCTCCTCGCCGAGGCTGAAGGTCACGAATTGCGCTTCCAGAGATGTCGTGGCCATGATCATGCGCTTTCCTTGAACTCGGCGTCCCCATCATCAGGACCGCCCATGGAGAGATCGAGTGCGAAGCCTTTCGCCCGCGCCTGCTGGCCGGCGACGCTGTTGGCAGCCGGCTTCTTGGACATGGGCTTACGGCCAGCGGGAGCCGCGCTGCGGACCGTGACCTTGGCGGCCGGCCCGCGATGCTGGCGATTGCTTGCCGTATCGACCTTGAAGAAGGCAATCGAGGCTTGCAGTTCTTCCGCTTGGGTCGCGAGCTCTTCCGAGGTCGCCGACATCTGCTCGGAAGCACCGGCATTCTGCTGCGTCACCTTGTCGAGCTGCTGGATCGCTTCGTTGATCTGCGAAGCACCGACATCCTGTTCGCGGCACGCGGCGCTGATTTCGGAGACCAGTTCCGCCGTCTTGCGGATATCGGGCACCAGCCGGCCGAGCATGTCGCCGGCTTCCTGAGCCGCTTTGACCGTATCGCCCGACATCGAGCTGATTTCGGCAGCCGCCGACTGGCTGCGTTCGGCAAGCTTGCGCACTTCCGAGGCGACGACCGCAAAACCCTTGCCGTGTTCACCCGCACGAGCGGCTTCGACGGCAGCGTTCAGAGCGAGAAGGTCGGTCTGGCGGGCGATCTCCTGGACGATGCCAATCTTCTCGGCGATGGTCCGCATCGCCTGTACGGCGCGTGTCACCGCGTCACCGCTGGCTTCCGCATCCTTGGCCGACTGACGGGCAATCTTTTCCGTCTGCGCAGCGTTATCGGCGTTCTGCTTGATGTTGGCGGCCATCTCTTCCATCGAGGCGGAAGCCTCTTCGGCCGAAGCCGCCTGTTCAGTGGCGCCCTGCGAGACCTGCTCGGAGCTCGAGGACAGTTCCTGGCTGCCGGCCGAGACATTTTCGGCGGCCGCGATCGCATCGGCAACGACGCCGCGTAGGCGTTCGACCATCTGTTCGAGCGCGAGGCCCAGCATGTCCTTCTCCGAAAGAGGCTTCGGAGAAACCGTCAGGTCACCGTTCGCGATCTGGTTGGCGATCGTCGCGGTGTTGCGCAGGTTCGCGGTCATCCGGCTCATCGAATGCACGAGATCGCGAATTTCATCATTGCTCTTGTGCTCGATATTCTGTTCGAGATCGCCGATGCTGACGGCATCGGCAAGATTGACGGCGCGCTTCAGGCCGCGCGAGATATTGAGCAGGATCCAGATCGCCGCTGCCGAAGAGACGATGATCAGGCCGATCGTCATGATGACAAGCAGATTGCGCGATTGGGCATACTGGTCGTTGGTAGCCGCGTCGGTTTCGGCGACGTTACCGGTCACGGTGTCATTCAGCTTGGTGAGGATGCCGAGAAGCTGGGTCGTCACCTGCTGACCTTCGCCCATCGAAATGACGCCGGCCTGGGCATTGGACTCGGCGGTGTTCTGCTTGGCGAGCTCGGCGACACGATCCTGCAGCGCCGTCCACTTGCCGTAGAGTTCACCGAATTGTGCCATGCCGGATTTGATCTCGGGATCGTCGGATGTGGCAAGGCGGCCCTGGAGCGTGTTGATGAGCTCGCGCTGCTGCGAGATTTCGTCGGCATAGCCGGCGATCTTGCTGGCGTCTGTATTGATGATGGCATCCTTCTCGGCGCGGATGGAGCGCATGACGGCATCGGAAAGATCGCCGGAATCGCGCAGATTGGCGACCGGACCGGCAACCATGACCGAGATGTCGCTGTTCAGCGACGAGAGATTGTAGATCGAGAGACCAGCCATGGCGCAGGTCAGGAGGACGATGAAACCGAACACCAGGCTCAGTTTAAGTTTAATTGTGAAGCGCATTTCCAAACCCCCGTTAGTACCACGGCGGATATTCCGCCGGATCGCACATCATGCCGTCGTGAAAACGCTTCATGCGTCACCGGCAGAGCCGGCATGACCAGGTGCGTCCATGCACCGGTTCAATCGAGGGCCGCTGTCCACCGCGGCCCCAGCTTCTGCATCCGAAAAGCTTTATGCGCTTTCGCGGAATTCATCGTCCGACGTATCCGGCCCACCCATCGACATATCGAGGGCGAACCCCTTGGCGCGGGCCTGCTGGCCGGCGACCGTATTGGCCGGCGCCTTGCTGGCCGGCTTGCGCGGTGTGGCCGGAGCCCGGCTGCGGACGGTGAGTTTTGCGGCCGGCGTGCGCTCGCGGCGCCCGCCTGCCATATCGACCCTGAAGAAGGCGATCGACGTCTGCAGCTCTTCGGCCTGGGAGGCGAGTTCCTCGGAGGTTGCCGACATCTGCTCGGAGGCGCCGGCATTCTGCTGCGTCACCTTGTCGAGCTGCTGGATTGCCTCGTTGATCTGGGCAGCCCCGATATCCTGTTCGCGGCAGGCAGCGCTGATCTCGGAGACCAGTTCCGCCGTCTTGCGGATGTCGGGCACCAGACGACCGAGCATATCGCCAGCTTCCTGGGCGGCCGTCACGGTATCGCTCGACATGGCGCTGATTTCGGCGGCAGCCGACTGGCTGCGTTCGGCAAGCTTGCGCACCTCCGAGGCGACGACCGCAAAACCCTTGCCGTGTTCACCCGCACGAGCGGCTTCGACGGCTGCATTGAGGGCGAGCAGATCGGTCTGGCGAGCGATTTCCTGGACGATGCCGATCTTCTGGGCGATCGTGCGCATGGCGTCGACGGCGCGGGAGACGGCCTCGCCGCTGGCTTCAGCATCCTTGGCCGACTGACGGGCGATCTTTTCCGTTTGCGCCGCGTTGTCGGCGTTCTGCTTGATATTGGAAGCCATCTCTTCCATCGAGGCGGAAGCCTCTTCGGCCGAAGCCGCCTGTTCGGTGGCGCCCTGCGAGACCTGCTCGGAGCTCGCCGAAAGTTCCTGGCTACCGGAAGAGACGTTCTCGGCGGCGGAGATCGCGTCGGCGACGACGCCGCGCAGGCGCTCGACCATCTGCTCCAGGGCGAGGCCCAGCGCATCCTTGTCGGAGAGCGGCTTCGGAGACACCGTCAGGTCGCCGTTTGCGATCTGATCGGCGATGCCGGCGGTGGTCCGCAGGTTGGAGATCATGCTCTGCATCGCGATGCCGAGCGTATCCTTGTCCGAAAGCGGCTTGGCATCGGTGCTGAGGTCGCCCATGGCGATCTGATCAGCGAGTGCTGCCGTGGTGCGCAGGTTGGCATTCATGGTATTGACCGTGTTGATGAGATCCTTGATCTCGTCATTGGTCTTGACGTCGACCTTCTGGTTGAGGTCGCCGATTGCCACGGCGTTTACGACCGTCGTAATCTTCCGCAGACCGTTGTTGATGCCGAGCGTGATCCACAGCGCAGCGCCGAGAGCGATGAGCACGGCGATACCGGAAGCCGTGCCGAGGATCAGCTTCGTCGAATTGTAAAGATCGGTGTTCGACTGATCGGTCGCCTTCATGCCCTTGCGCTGGATCTCGATGAGTGCGGCAATCGCGTCACCCATGTCGTTGGTCATCGTGCGCAGGTCGCCGAGCGACAGCGCTAGTGCGCCGGCTTGATCGCCCCTGGCGTCAAGCTGCTGCAGTTCGGCGGATCTGTCGCGGAATTTCGCACCGATCGTCTGCAGCTTTTCCCAATAGGGCCTGCCTTCGGGCGAAGCGATGGCGTGGCCGGCATCGACGGCGTCGAACATCGCCTGCAAGGTCTGGTCGGCCTCCTTATAGAAGCCGGCAGCGGCGTCGGGTTCGGTGGAAAGCAGCGCGTTCTTCTGAGCGCGGATGGCGTTGACTTCGGCAACATTGGCGTTCAGCGCCAGTTCCAGGCGACGCATCGGGCCGTCGATCATATTGCCGCTTGCGTCGTTCAAGGTGCCGAGGCTCAGACTTCCATAAACCGCGATGCTGATCAGCAGCAGCGTCATGATGCCGAAGGCAAGACCCAATTTGAGCTTGATGGTGAAACGCATGTGAGACCCCCTGTTTGCGGTCAAAACGAATAGATATAGACACGTCCCATCGGTGGGGCGTCGAGCGTGAAAGTGATGTGTCTGAAAAGGGGGAAAGCGACTACATTCACTTCCCGGCAGCCGGACATCTGTCGATCGCAGCGCCAACGCCTACATGCGTTGGGGGATATTCCCACCTCGGGCCACCGGAGCAGCCCGAGGGAACACATTGAGGCGAAGCGCTCAGCGCTTTCCCCGGGGGAGCGCTTATGCGCTCTCCCTGAAATCGTCGTCGCTGGCGTCTGGACCGCCCATCGACATATCGAGAGCAAAGCCCTTGAGACGCTGCTGCTGAGCCGAAACCGTCTGGCCACGGCCCTGGCCGTTGGCCTGCGGGGCGGACTTGCGGACAGCGGCCGGGGCCTTGATCACCTTGGTCGAAGCTTTTGGCTGCGCCTTGTAGGCGCCGGGCCGTGTGCTGCCTGCCGTATCGACCTTAAAGAAGGCGATCGAGGTCTGCAATTCCTCCGCCTGGGAGGCGAGCTCCTCGGAGGTTGCCGACATCTGCTCGGAAGCGCCGGCATTCTGCTGCGTCACCTTGTCGAGCTGCTGGATCGCTTCGTTGATCTGCGAGGCGCCGATATCCTGTTCGCGGCAGGCCGCACTGATCTCGGAGACCAGTTCCGCCGTCTTGCGGATGTCGGGCACCAGCCGGCCGAGCATGTCGCCGGCATCGGCGGCAGCCTTGACCGTATCGCTCGACATCGAGCTGATTTCGGCGGCAGCCGACTGGCTGCGTTCGGCAAGCTTGCGCACCTCCGAAGCAACGACCGCAAAACCCTTGCCATGCTCACCCGCACGAGCCGCTTCCACGGCAGCGTTAAGGGCGAGAAGGTCGGTCTGGCGGGCGATCTCCTGGACGATGCCGATCTTCTGGGCAATCGTGCGCATGGCGTCGACGGCACGCGTCACCGCTTCACCGCTCATCTCCGCGTCCTTGGCCGACTGGCGGGCGATCTTTTCGGTCTGGGCGGCGTTATCGGCGTTCTGCTTGATGTTGGCGGCCATCTGCTCCATCGAGGCAGAAGCCTCTTCGGCGGAAGCCGCCTGTTCGGTGGCGCCCTGCGATACCTGCTCCGAGCTTGCCGAAAGCTGCTGGCTGCCGGAAGAGACGTTGTCGGCGGCCGACAGTGCGTCGGCGACGACGCCGCGCAGGCGTTCGATCATCGTATTGACGTTGCCCAGAAGTTCGCCGATTTCATCATGGCTGGTGATATCGGCCATCTTGGTCAGATCGCCTTCCGACACTTCGCGCACCACGGTGTTGGCACGGCCGAGACCCTTGCTGATCGTGCTGGCGATCCAGAACGCGGTAAAGGCAGCAATCAGCAGGGCAACGGCGGCGACCGCAACCATCATTGTGCGCGTCGTCGTGTACTGCGCTTCGGCGCCGTCGTCGGCAGCCTTCATACGCTGCTTTTCAAGTGCCAGAATTTCGCTGAGCGTCGAGTCGATGTCGTTGGCAGCGACCCGCGCCGTCGTGACGGAAACGGCATTCGCGCCTTCGGCATTACCAGCCTTCATATATTCCCGGATCTGATCGTCGGCTGCCGTGAAGGTCTTGGAAAGTTCGGCGATGCGCGCCCAGCGCGCCTTGCCTTCTTCCGTGGCCAGCGCCAACACCTGGTTGAAAGCGTCGGTGAAGTCCTTGCGGGCCTGATTGCCCTTCGCGATTGCGCCAGCCGTCTCGTCTGCGCTGCGGGCAGTGAGCAGGTTCTTCTGCTGGCGGATCTCCTCGAGCTGGGCAATGTTGATCTGCTGCGCCAGATCGAGCCGGGCTGCCGGGCCGGTGAGAAGCTTATCGATCGTGTCGTTCAGCGATCCAAGGCTGAAGATACCGTAGGCGGCAGTGCCTACGAGCATCAGAATGATGAAGGTGAACGCGGTCACCAGTTTCGTCTTGATTGTCAGTCGCATGGTCCCCAAACCCCTCGTTGAATTCATTCAGCGTCAATTTGCGGCTCCCGCCGCATCGCGCCTCGATGAAAAAATCGCCTGCAGGTTGGGGAGAATGATGAACTCTCCGCCCCTCTTCACCAGGCAGTTAATGTAATCGGCGCGCCAGCGCATGCCGACACTCGGCGGGGCCTCGCTCGCGGACTTTGCAAGCGTCGTCACCTCGTTCACCTTGTCGGTCCTGAGGCCGACGAGCGTCTGCTCGCCCTGCAGATCGATCTCGATGACGATGATGCGGCTGTCGATCGTCGCCTCCGCCGCTTCCATTCCGAAGGCGAGACGCAGATCGGCGAGCGGAATGACCTTGCCGCGAAAGTTGATGACGCTGGCGACGAAGGGCTGGCTGCCCGGCACCGCGGTCTCAGGAAGCAAGTCCAGGATTTCCTGGACGATGACCGCTTCCAGCGCGAAGGTTTCGCCGTTGAGATCGAAGGTCAGGACCTCGACTTCCTCGGCATAGCTCCAGTGATTGTCAAATCGTTCGGCTGCTGCTGTTGCACTCATCCTGCTACACGCAATTGCGCCTCCTGTTGCTGACCCGCGGCAACCAGGTGCCCGACGTCGAGAATGAGAGCGACGCTGCCGTCGCCGAGAATGGTCGCGCCCGAGAAGGTCGCGACGTTATTGTGCAGTTTCGACATCGACTTGATGACCGTCTGGTGGTCGCCGATGATCTGGTCGACGACGAGGCCGACGCGCTCCGTGCCAGTCGAGATAACGACGACCTTCTGATGCACGTCAGGCTTGGTGCCGGTGCGGAAGAGGTCGCGCAGGCGCAGGAACGGCACCAGGCTGTCGCGCAGCGAGATGAAGCTGCGGCCGCGCGAGCGAAGATCTTCCTCGAGCGACAGTTCGAGGCATTCCTCGACCGCCGAGAGCGGGATGACGTAGCGGCCAGAACCGACGCGCACCAGCAGGCCGTCGATGATGGCGAGCGTCAGCGGGATGCGCAGCGACACTTCCGAACCCTGTCCCGGCACGCTGACGATGTCGATCGCGCCGCGGAGCGCCTCGACCGTCTTCTTGACCACGTCCATGCCGACCCCGCGGCCGGACAGATTGGTGATCGCGGCTGCCGTCGAGAAGCCCGGGGCGAAGATCAGTTGCAGCAGTTCGGAGTCGGAAAGCGGCTGGCCGGGCTGGATGAGGCCGGAGGATTCCGCCTTGGCGCGAACCCGTTCGCGATTGATGCCGCGGCCGTCGTCCTTGATCGAGATGATCACCTCGCCGCCGGCCTGGCGGGCCGAAAGCGTCACCGTGCCGGCTTCGGTCTTGCCTGAGGCAAGCCGATCGGCAGGCGTTTCGAGGCCATGATCGATCGAGTTGCGCACCAGATGCACCAGCGGATCGGCCAGACGCTCGATGACGGTTTTGTCGACTTCGGTGCTCTCGCCCTCCGTCACCAATTCGATCACCTTGCCGGTCTCGCGGGCGAGATCGTGGACGAGGCGGCGGAAGCGGGAGAAGAGGGTGGCGACCGGCACCATGCGCAGCACCATCATCGTGTCGCGCAATTCGCCGGAGAGACGTTCGATTTCTTCCGAGACGGAGCGCAGTGCGATATCGGTGCTGGCGCTGGCGAGCTGGCTGAGGCGCGATTGCGCGATGACGAGCTCGCCGACGCGGTCCATCAGCTCATCGAGACGTTCGGCCGGAACGCGGACATTCTCGGCCGCCTTCGCCTGGCTGACGACGGCGGGCGCCTCGCGCTTGGCCGGAACCGCCTCGACAGGACGGAATTCCGGGACGACAGCGGACGGAACGGACGTAACCGATGCCGCGGCGACAGGGGAAGGTGCAACCTTTTCCTCGACCGGAGCGGCGGTTGCCGCTGCCTGCCCGCTGATCTCCTCGACGCTGAGTTCCATATCGTCGAGCACGAAGATGAAGACGTCGTCGATCGCCGAGCGGTCCTGCTCGCTGGTCAGCGTCACGTCCCAGGAAATGTGGAGTTCCGTTGGAGCCAGCGCGTCGAGGGGCGGAATGGCCGAGGTGTTGGCGCGCACGGTGCATTCGCCGAGATCGCGCAGCTCGTCCAGCAGGCCGAGCGGGTTGGTGCCGTTGGCCATCGAATTGGCGGGCAGGCTGAAGCGGATACGCCAGCTGTTCTTCTTCTTCGCCGCTGCGTCGCGCACGGCGGCGGGTCCGGAAACAGCGGCCGGCGCTGCTGCTGGCGCCGCTTCCTTGCCGCCGACGGCAGCCTGCAGCTGCGCCAGAAGCCTATGCCCGATGTCGCCGTGATCGGCGTCCGGCTGGTCGACCAAGGCTCGCATGTGGTCCTGGGCGGCGAGAACGGCGGCGACGAGTTCGCTGGTCGCAGCGACCTCGCCCTTGCGAACACGGTCGAAGGCTGTTTCGCAATGATGGGTGAAGGCGGCGAGCGCCTCGAAACCGAACATCGCGCCGGAGCCCTTGAGCGTGTGGAGACCGCGGAACACGGCGTCGACGAGATCCTTATTGTCGAGCTGGTGGGTCAGGTCGAGAAGACCGGCCTCGATTGCTTCAAGGCATTCGGCGGCTTCGGTGCGGAATACGGCAACCGGATCGAGCGTACTCATCGTCCGAGAACCTTCTTCACGATCTTCACCAGGCTTTCCGGGTCGAATGGCTTGGTCAGCCAGCCCGTCGCGCCGGCCGCCTTGGCGCGCGCCTTGAGATCGGCGTCCGATTCCGTCGTCAGGAAGATGATCGGAACGCCGGCTTGCGCCGGCAGCTTGCGCAGTTCCTCGATCATCGTCAGACCGTCCATGACAGGCATGTTGAGATCGGTCACGATCAGATCGAAGCTGCTGCCCTTGGCCGTCGCGAGGCCCTCTGCGCCATTGACCGCCTCGGTGACGCTATAGCCGGCATTGGTCAGCGTGACCTTGGTGGTCAGACGAATGCTGGCGGAATCGTCGACAGTCAGGATATTTGCACTCATAACGTCACCTCTTTATGCAACCAGAAATTTGCGTCTTCGTGATCGAAGGATTCGATGAAACCTGCGCGCTCAAGTACCTTCAGGACCGAGCCACAGGCCGGCGAAGAAAGCTTGAACGTCTTTCCCTTGGCCTTTGCTTGCCGGCGCGAGGATTCGATGAGTTGAACGAAACTCAGATCCGCTTCCGCGCCTTCAGGAATGCTGATAATGATTGTATCATTGCTATGAAATTCATCATTAAACTTTAAATATAGTTCGGATACGTTACGAATACTAAGCACGTCCGGTAAATTTATAGATTCGCAATATTGTTTCGGAGTATCCAATGCAGCCTCCTGGGCCAGAAAAATACTTGATGACCCTAAAAGGACTCTCACGGCAGCGTTAATGCAGAGTAAACAGCGGTTGTAGGAAACTGCCGTATAGCGCATTCCCAGACTCCCAATTCTCATCCGGGATAAGTTGTATTTTTTCCTCAAAATTTAGAAATAAATAAAGTAAAAACAGCATGTTGAATTACACCGCGCGACAGTGACCCTTTCACCGGGACCCCATCGACATCTTTCGTTAATCACAACGCTGGCGAGTCCCGCCGCGTTTACCGGACGTTTCCATCCTGCCCGTAAAAATAGAGTCGAATTGCCTGTATTTTAAGAAAAGGTATAAAAGTGGCACACGCTCTGGTATCATCGAACGCTGTAGCCTACATGTCAGGGCGGGACATCAGCCAGACCCTGGAATCTGCTCGTAGCCAGGTCGAGGAACGTTTCCTCGAAGGCGGCACCGTGCTGCTCTCGGTAATGGAGGTCCTCAACCGTCTGTTGAATTCGCTCGAGAGTGTCACCACGACGCTCGACAACAAGGAGGCGAGCGACACCAGCGCCGATCTCCGCGCCACGGTGGAGAGCCTGATGGCGCTGCCCGTCACCGAGGAAAACCGCCAGCAGGCGCTCGTCTCGCTGGCGCATACCGGCAGAGAGCTGCGCAAGCACGTCGCCGACATGCAGGAGACGATGCGTTATCTCAGAACCTTCGCGGTGACCGTGAAGATTACCGGTGCCGGCCTTGCCGAATTCGCCGGCTTCGCCCAGGAGATCCTGGAGCGCATCTATTCCGGCACTGATGAGGTCAATCGTTTCGCCATGCACCTCGACAGTCTCGACAAGGAGGTCAAGCTCGCCGCCTCCTTTGGCGCCGGTGTTTCCAAGGGTTATGCCGATACTGTTCCGGCCGTCGCCGGAGCCCTGCGCGATGATGCCGCCAAGATTGCCGGACACCGCAAGGATCTCGGCGTCATCGCCCGCGAGGTCGGCGCAATTGCCCGCGCCGTCCAGAGCAAGGTCGCCTCGACTCTGTCTGCCCTGCAGATCGGCGATATCACCCGCCAGCGCATCGAGCATGTGCAGGCCACCTTTTCGCTGCTTGAAGATTTCTTTGCTGGCGAGGATGGCGCGAGGCTCGACGCCGGCGCACGCCAGCGCCTTCAGAATGTCATCCACCATCTAACAGCGGCGCAGATGAGCGACATGTGCGCAAATTTCCAGCGGGATTCCGAGAACGTCGTCAAGACGATCGCGAGTTTCGACCACGACATGCGGGAGATTCTCAAGCTGCGCGATCAGATGAGCGGTGAGAGTGGCGAGGCCGGCGGCAACTTCATGCGCGCGCTGGAATCCAGCGTCTCGGCCGCCCATGACATCGTCAAGCAGGTCGATACGGCAAGCCGCCAGGCCGACCAGGTGAGCCAGTCGACGATCGGCACGGCCGCCAAGCTCTCCGAAGCGATTGGCAACATCCGCGCCGTCAAGACCGACATTCACTATATGGCTTTGAATACCAACCTGCGCTGCAGCCGGCTCGGCGAGGAAGGCAAGTCGATCAACGTCGTCACCGCCGAACTGCGCATCTTCGCCGGCAAGCTCGACGATTCCGCCGACGCCATCGTCAACGGCCTGCCGGCGCTCGAAGCCGCGGCCGGGCGCGTCGCCCCAACCACGGATGCCGGATCCGGCAATCTCGGAGAAAGCCTGACCTCGGCCGTCGGCAACATCCGCTCTGCAGCCAACGTGATGGAAAACGAGCTAAAGGTGCTCGCCGAGAACGGTCGCGAGGTCGCCACCAAGATCAGCCTGCTGATCGGCAAGCTCGATTTCCAGCATAATCTGGGCGAAGTCCTTGCCGGCTGCGCCGATATGCTCGAAGCCGTCGCCGGCACCGATGTCGCCGATATCTCCGATCTCGCTGAGACGATCGCGCCGCTCGACCGCAAGATCTTCAAGCACTATACGATGGTCCAGGAGCGCAGCATTCATCGCGGCATCATTCCGGCAAGCGAGGACAGCACCTCCGCTCCCGCCGAAACCGCCAAAGCCGAAAACGATGAAGACCTCTTCGCCGATGCGCTTTTTTAGGTTGGAACGCTACAGCGCCGCACGTCTTTTCAGACGCGCAAAGGATGCTGTAGCCGCATAATGCCTAAATCGATTCAGATTTAAGGGATTATGCAATAGCCCGTCCGCCTCGTCGGCCGGGTTGCCAAGCGGCCGCTATCGCCGCCGGAACTTGTTGGCGGCGTCGATCGCCGCCTTCTGCTGGGTGTCCTCGATGCCGAGATAGAAATCCTCGAGCGCCGGATCGGCGAGCCCGGCCCGGCGTGACAGCACGTACCACTTCGCCGCCTCGATCGGATTGGGCGCCGTGCCGATCGCGTTGATATAGAGATGGGAGAGCTTATTCTGCGCGGCGACATTGCCGCCATTGGCGGCAAGTTTCAGCCATTCGAAGCCCTTGACGTAATCCTTCGGCCCGCCGACGCCGTTGACGAGCCAGATGCCGAGATCGAGCTGGGCCGTGTCGAAGCCGGCGCGCGCCGCGCGTACCATCCATTCGCGGGCGAGCTTCTTCTTTTCCTCCGGTAGGTCCTTCAGCGTCGCATAGATCTGCGCCACGGCATATTGCGAATCGGCAATGCCCTGCTCGGCCGATTTCTCGTAGAACGGCAGCGCGAGCCTCAGTCCCTTCTCGCCGGGATTGTCGGCGATGAGAAGCTGTGCCCAGTTGAATTCCGCCGAAGGATTGCCCGCCTCGGCCGCCTTGTGCATGTAGTCGTCGGCCTTGACCTTGTCACGCGGCACGCCCTCGCCTTCCATCAGGATCAGCGCATATTTGAACATCGCCGCCGCATCGCCGCCTTCGGCCGCCTTGCCGTACCAGAAGGCAGCATTCTTCACGTCCTTCTTGACGCCGAGGCCCTGCGAGAGGATTTCGCCGATCAGCGTTTGCGCCGCCGGATCGCCGAGCTGGGCGCGCGGCAGCGCCTTGTCCATTGCCGTCAGGTAATAACCGCGCTGGAAGGCGCCGTAAGCCTCGTCGATCGGCCCCTTGTAATCCTTCTCCGGCGGCAGGTCCGGCAGCTTCGCGCCCATGCGGTCGAATACGCCGACACCATCGGAGGGTTGCACGCCCGGGCTGGAAGGCCGGTCGGTGCGGAAGGTCGAAGCCGGCCCCGTGCTCGGCTGGCTGATGACGCTGTCCGGCGCCTGCGCCAAGGCAACATCCGGCCCGGCCGCAACGAGGGCGGCCATGCCAGCGAGGAGATATTTCAAAAGACGGACGGGCGGGATCGGCATGAGCGCGATTTCAATCCTCAAACCGTGGCGCTTTTTCGTCAAGCAACGCATTGATCTCGGCGACGATAGCCGGCGCCCTGGCGGGCTCGGCGAAAACCGCCAGCCGCATCGCCACGAACTCCGCTCCGGTCTCGGCGACGGCGAGCGCCGAGGCCGGATCGGTGCCGCCCATGACGATGCAGGGAATCTCGATCATCGAGGCCCACCATTCGCCGAGCGCGAGGTTCTTGGGATGCGCCTCCGGCTTGATGTCGCCATCGAGCTTGCCGAAAAAGATATAGTCCGGCCTGACTTCGCCGATCTCCAGCGCATGGTGCCGGTCGGCCGCGTTGCCGCCGCCGACGATCAGCTTCGGCGCATGTTTGTCGATCGCTTCCGAAAGTGCCTCCGCATTGCCGGAAAGGTGCAGGCCGTCGGCCTTCGCCCGGCCTGCGACACGGCTATCGCCTGCAATCAGCGCGGCGGCGCCAGCGCCCTGGATCAACGGCACCAGCTTTTCGGCATGTTTCTGGAAGGTGCCGTCGTCGAGCCCGTATTGCGGCACGATCACCGAAGCGACATCGCCGCCCTTCAACGCATCGGCGACGATCTTTGCCTGTTCATCGGCGTCGGCGATATCGGCTACGATGAGCACAAGGCGGCAGCGGTTTTCCGGTTCGGTCATGGGGTCTTTCCGTTTCCTGCGAATTCCCCTTCGAAATGAGGGATCCACACTCGTTTTGTGTGAGTAGTTCCGTTAGACGAGGCTGGCAAGAGGAGGACGTCGAAAGCATGCCGCAGGATTTGTCATTCTACTACGCCGCCGTGCCCGCCGTTCTGCTGGTGGGCCTCGCAAAGGGCGGCATGGGCGACGCTTTGTCGCTGATCGGCTTACCCTTCCTCGCCCTCGTCGTCTCGCCGGTCGAGGCGGCGGCCATCCTGCTGCCGATCCTGGTTTTCATGGACATGATCTCGCTCGTCATCTGGCGCAAGCATGGCGACTGGGCGACGCTGAAGATCATGCTGCCGGGCGCGGTCTTCGGTATCGCGCTGGGCTGGGCGACCTCGGCGCTGGTTCCGGGCAACATGCTGCGCATCGTCATCGGCGCGGTGACCATCTTCTTCTGCTTGCGCTATTTCTGGAACAATTTCGGCCCGGGCGCCGGCAAGGTGATCCCGCCGCGCGGCCAGCGGCCGGTAGCCGCCAGCCTCTGGGGGACATTTTCCGGTTACGGCAGCTTCGTTGCCCATGCCGGCGGTGCGCCCTTCCAGATTTATGCCCTGCCGCTCAAATTGCAGCCACGCGAATATACCGGCACCAGCGTGCGCTTCTTCGCGATCCTCAACGCTATCAAGCTGATCCCCTATTTCGCACTAGGCCAGCTCGACACCCAGAACCTTGCAACCTCCGCGACGCTTCTGCCCTTTGCCCCGCTCGCCACCATTGCCGGCGCCTGGTGCGTGCGCCGCATGAGGCCACAGATCTTCTATCCCTTCATGTATGCAATGGCGCTGATCGCCGCCTTCCTGATCGTGCGCGAGGGCCTTGGCTGGTAGAGCCCTACAGCGCCGCGTATCTCTTCAGACGCACAAAGGACGCTGTAGCACTTTGAATTGCTGCATAATTCCTTACATCGATCTCGATTTAAGGAATTATGCAGCAACACGCTGCAATGCACAATTTCCTTGCTGGCGCGGCCGGTTTGACGTAGCGTTCCCGTCATGTCGAACACAGACCCTTTCTCTGCGATTGCCGATCCGAACCGGCGGTTTCTGCTGGAGGAATTGCGTCGCGCGCCACGGACGGTCAATGAGCTCGCCGAAGGCCTGCCGATCAGCCGTCCTGCTGTTTCGCAGCACCTGAAGGCGCTTCTCGACAGCAATCTCGTTTCCGTGACCTCGGAAGGCACCAAACGCATCTACACGGTCAACAACCGCGGCTTCGACAAGCTCAATTTGTGGCTGGATCAGTTCTGGGCCTGATGCAGGTTCCCGCAAGATCTGGGGATACGATGCGATCATAAGAACGCGATGTGAGACGCGACAGACCCAAAAGCGCCAGCCACGATGCCGGATGCATCGGACTGGCGCAAATATGGTGTCAAATCACCGGTTCTTGCAAATTTTTGGTGGAATGGATGGATTTACCTTGTTGCGCAAGATGATCGCCCGGCGACCCTTGGGAAGATTAGTGGACGGATGACTTAAGACGCTGAATCTCGTCCTTGATGCGCAGCTTGCGGCGCTTGCATTCGGCAAGTTCCGTATCGGAAATAGAGGGAGATGTTCTGAGCGCGTGCAACTCTTCCTCGAGAGCGACATGCTTTTTCTGTAGTGACTCAAGATGAGCTTGAACAGTCATATGACCCTTCCTTCCTCTTACCCTCCCCGGCCAACATCGTCGGGGATCAAGGTGTCAACGGGCGGGACTGTGACACATTTTTGAAGGCTTGTCGAAGGCCAAAAGATGAAGACTGGATGGCAATTTCATGATCAAGACTAACTAGCCGTTACCTGTATTTGGTGATAGGAGCTTGCGGAAATCATCGCCAGATCGGACAAGGTCCAGGGACGATAACGGGGAATGCATATGGCGGATCAGGAACAGGCGGAAATCAGGCTCATAGTGGCGCGTCTGCGCCAGGAGCACGAGGATTTCGACGCCGCGATCAACGCCATGATCCTAACCGGATGCGATGCTCTGCGGATCCAGCGCATGAAAAAGAAAAAACTCGTTATCAAGGACAAGCTCTCCAAGCTGGAAGATCAGATCATCCCTGACATCATCGCCTGAGAGGGAATAGCAGCAACGATGACAGACAGACCACCCGTCGCCATCATCATGGGCAGCCAGTCCGACTGGGAGACCATGAAAAACGCCGCCGACACGCTGGAGGCGCTGGAAATTCCCTATGACGCGCGCATCATTTCGGCGCACCGCACAGTCGACCGGCTGGTCAATTTCGCCAAGGGCGCACGCGCGGAGGGCTTCAAGGTCATCATCGCCGGCGCCGGCGGCGCCGCCCATCTGCCGGGTATGACCGCCGCGATGACGCCGCTGCCGGTCTTCGGCGTGCCGGTCCAGTCGAAAGCCCTGTCTGGCCAGGACAGCCTCCTTTCCATCGTGCAGATGCCGGCCGGTATTCCTGTCGGTACGCTCGCCATCGGCAAGGCCGGCGCGGTCAACGCCGCCCTTCTCGCCGCCGCGGTGCTTGCCCTTTCCGACGAAGAAATTGCCGACCGGCTCGACGAATGGCGCGAGCGCCAGAGTGCTGCCGTCGCCGAATACCCGATGGACGATCTATGACGGCAAGAACGATCGGCATTATCGGCGGCGGCCAGCTCGGCCGCATGCTGGCCATTGCCGCCGCCCGGTTGAATTTTCGCACGGTCATCCTCGAGCCGCAGGCAGACTGCCCGGCCGCCCAGCTCGCCAACCGACAGATTACCGCCGCCTATGACGATCCCTCGGCGCTGGCCGAACTCGCCGATATCTGCGACGTCGTCACCTACGAATTCGAGAACGTGCCCGTCGCAGCCGCCGAAAGGCTCTCGGCGAGCGTGTCCGTCTATCCGCCGCCGAAGGCGCTGGAAGCCGCCCAGGACCGCCTCGTCGAAAAGCGCTTTCTCAATGGCTGCGGCATATCGACCGCCCGCTTCCACACGATCGACAGCCAGGCCGACCTTGAGACGGCACTGAAGGATTTCGGCGGCCAGGGCGTGCTGAAAACCCGCCGTCTCGGTTATGACGGCAAGGGCCAGAAGGTTTTCCGCTCGGCGGCAGACAGCCCGGATGGCGCCTATGCAGCACTTGGCGGCGTGCCGCTCATCCTCGAAAGCTTCGTCGCCTTCGAGCGCGAGGTCTCGATCATCGCCGCCCGCGCCACCGACGGAACGCTCGTCTGCTTCGATCCCGCCGAGAATGTCCACCGCAACGGCATCCTCCACACCTCGACGGTTCCCGCTGCGATCTCTGCGCCGGCGGCGGACGCCGCGCGGCAATCGGCGGAGAAAATCCTTGCCGCATTGAACTATGTCGGCGTCATCGGCATCGAATTCTTCGTGCTTGCCGATGGTGGTCTGATCGCCAACGAGATGGCGCCGCGTGTCCACAACTCCGGTCACTGGACGGAAGCCGCCTGCGTCGTCAGCCAGTTCGAGCAGCATATTCGCGCCGTCGCCGGCCTGCCGCTCGGCAATGCCGAGCGCCATTCCGACTGCGTCATGCAGAACCTGATCGGCGACGATATTCTTGCCGTTCCGGACTGGCTGCGGCGCCCCGATACGCTGGTTCATCTCTATGGCAAGACCGAGTGGCGCCCCGGCCGCAAGATGGGCCATGTCACCACCTTGACGCCGAAATCGCCGGTTTTGGCCTGAGAAAACACCCCTGCGCCTTGGGAAAAACACCTTCATGTGGTTGACACGGAAAAGGTGACGGGGTATCTGCTCCCCCACCTAAACAGCGCGCCCGATGGCGCGCTTTTGATTGTTAAAGATACGGGCGAATGTGAATTCCCCCATAGAGATCGCGGATCAGAAAAATGAAGATCAAGAATTCGCTCAAGTCGCTCAAGGCTCGTCACCGTGACAACCGTCTGGTTCGCCGCAAGGGCCGCATCTACATCATCAACAAGCTGAACCCGCGCTTCAAGGCTCGTCAGGGCTGATTTCGCGCGTCCGGATCGCCCTGCCGCGTGAGCTTGCGCCGGCAGATGTATCCGGTGGGTCGCTGCGGTGATCACGTCAAATTTGTTTGATCTTCGGCGCTGGCGGGCTAATATGCCCGCCATGCGCTTTTTTGCTTTGACATCAGCGGCGCTGCCGCTCGCCATCATTCTGCTCACCTCCTCCTTTCCGGCCGCTGCCGCGGAAAAGCCGGCCGCCGCCACGAAAAAGGAGGTTATCGTCGAGCAGGCGGATGCCAACAATTCGCCGAAGCAGCACCTCGACCAGCTCTTCAGCCAGCTGAAGCGTGAACGCGATCCCGAAAAGGCCAGTGGCATCGCCAATGAAATCCGCATGGAATGGAACGATTCCGGCAGCGCCACCGTCAATCTGCTCATGCAGTGGGCCGACAAGGCGATCGAGGAAAAGCGCAACCCTGCCGCCCTCGATTTCCTCGACGAGGCGATCGCGCTGAAGCCCGATTATGCCGAAAGCTGGAACCGCCGCGCCACGCTGAATTTCGTCATGGGAAATTATCGCAAGTCGATGTCCGACATCGAACGTGTGCTCGATCTCGAGCCGCGCCATTTCGGCGCGCTCTCCGGCATGGCGGCGATCCTCAGCAATTCCGGCAACGACCAGCTGACCTTGAAGGCGTGGGAGCGTTTTCTCGATATCTATCCCGCCGAACGCACCGCGCAGGAACAGGCCAACACGCTTGCGGAAAAACTTGCCGGCAACCGCACCTGATTCCCGGTCGGTGACCTTGACGTCGGATCGCGCTGCACAATTTTAGAATGGAGAGGGAACGATGTGGCGGTTGTCCGCCTCAAGTCATCCCGCAATTATCGGTCGTTGAGATCATGCTTGCAGAAGTTTCCGCTCTTCTCGCCCCGCTCGCCGCCGCCATCGGTTACTCCACTTATAAGGCACGGCAATTCGAACACGCCTATCCGAATATCGGCGAACTGACGGATGTCGGCGGCTACCGCATGAATGCCGTCCACGTCGAGCGTCCCGAAAATGCGGATCTGCCGGCGCTGGTCTTCATTCACGGCGCCAGCGGCAATCTGCTCGACCAGGTCGTTGCCTTCCGCGCCGCACTCGAAGGCCGGGCAGAAATGCTCTTCGTCGATCGTCCCGGTCATGGCTATTCCGAACGTGGCGGCCCTGAGAACGGCGTCCCCTCCGGCCAGGCAGATGCAATCGCCAGGCTGATGGAGAAGCGTGGCATCGGGAAGGCAATCATCGTCGGCCATTCCTTCGGCGGCGCGATCACCGCCGCCTTCGGCCTGCGCCATCCTGACAAGACCGCCGGCCTGCTCTTCCTCGCGCCCGCCACCCATCCCTGGCCGGGCGGTATCGACTGGTACTATCATGTGGCGACCGTGCCGGTCCTCGGCTGGCTCTTCAACCATGCGATCGTCGTGCCGCTCGGGCTGAGCCGGCTGGAGCGCGGCACGCTGAATGTCTTCCGTCCCAATCCGCGCCCGGCCGACTACATTGAAAAAACCGGTCCGTCGCTCGTATTGCGCCCTGGCGCCTTCCAAAACAATGCAGCCGATTTCAAAAGACTGCTCGCCTATGTGAAGGAGCAGTCGCTGCTCTATTCGCAGATCACCGCGCCGACCGTCATCATAACGGGCGACAGCGACGAGATCGTCTGGGAACACCTGCACTCGCGCGGCCTTGCCCGCGATATATCAGGCTCGGAGCTCATCACCGTTCGCGGCGTCGGCCACAAGCCGGATTACCTTGCAACCGATGTCGCCATCGCCGCCATGGAGAAGATATCAGGCAAGCCGCGCGACCTGCAGGCAATCGCACGGAGAGCCGAAGAAAGGCTTGTCGCCTCTTCACGCGATCAGACGGTCGGAACCGTACCGCCGTCGATCGTATATTCGGCGCCGTGAATGAAGGCCGCACGCGGCGACGCCAGAAAAGCAACAAGTTCGGCCACGTCGTCGGGGTGCCCCGGCTTGCCGAGCGGAATGCCGCCGAGCGAATCCATCAACATTTGCCGGCCGCCCTCCTCATCTATGCCCGCCTCGTCGGCGATGCGTCGGATCAACGCCGTGGCTGCCGTCGTTTCGATAAAGCCCGGCGCGATAGTATTTACTCTGACGCCCTTCGGTCCAACCTCCTTCGATAGCCCCTTGCTGTAATTTGAAAGCGCCGCTTTCGCCGCCGCATAGGCAAGTGTCGCCTCGTGGAGCGGCAGCCGCCTCTGGATCGACGACACATGGATGATGACGCCATGGCCGCGCTCGATCATGCCGGGCAGAAACGCCCGGTCGAGCCGCACCGGCGTCAGCAGGTTGGCGGCGATATCCGCCTGCCAATGTTCGTCGGCAAGGGCTGCAAAGCCACCGCTCGGCGCCGACGATCCGCCGACATTATTGATAAGGATATCAAGCCCGCCGAATGCCTCGAATATCCGTTGAACGAGGGTCTTCACGCCGGCAGTGGTGCTGATGTCGGCTTGCACGAACAGATCAGGCGCCTGGCCCTCCGGCAGCGGCGAACGCGCCGTCGTCGCGACCCGGCCGCCGGCCGCCGAAAGGCGAGCAACGATCGCCTCGCCCATGCCCTTGGTGCCGCCGGTGACGAGAATGCGCTTGCCGGAAAATTCGCTTGGATCGAAGGGGAATCCTGGAGCGATCGTCATGCGCCGATCTCCAGATGGATGATGGACTGGCCGTCCAGCGTGAAGTGGTAGTGGAGTGTCGCCGGGCTGCCCGGAAAATTGCCGGCCACAAGGGCAGAGACGATCGGCTGAGCCTCCGTCCCTGCCAGACCGGTAACTTCGACCGTGACGCCGTATTTGCGTGTCGTCTTTTCCATCCAGTCGCGGATCGCCGCATGGCCGTGCATGTCCTCGCCCTCGTCACGCACATCTGCGTCCTCGTTAAAGGTCGAAAGCATGCCATTTATGTCCTTGCGGTTCTTCGCGGCGAAATAGGTCGGCAGCGGTTTCGGGAGTTCTATAGTCATGAAAGATCCTCTCTTCTTGCCTTGGAAAGAGGATGGCGATAGGCTTACGAAATAACAAGAACCTACAAAAAAGTATGGTACTTACCAAAAAGTAAGGTAGTCGGATGACACCCTATTCCGCCGCGACCGGCGTCGAAAACGTGCTGAAAATTCTGGAGGGACGCTGGAAGCTGATCATTCTCTTCCACCTCTTCGGCGGCAAGACCCTGCGCTTCTCCGATCTAGAACGCGCCATTCCGGCGATTTCGCAGAAGATGCTGATCCAGCAGCTCCGGCAGATGGAGGCGGACGGCATCATCCGCCGTATCGTTCATCATCAGGTGCCGCCCAAGGTCGAATATTGTCTGACCGATTGGGGCCAGGCGCTCTGCCCGGCGCTCGATGCGCTGCTGAAATGGGCGGCACTGAAGGACCGCGATCTCTCCGGCATGGAATTTCCCGCCGACGAAACCATCGGCGGGACCGTCTGAAAACCGCTCACCTTTTTCAGCATCTTTAGGCGCCGAGACGCACGCCGCCGTCGCAGGTGATGACGTGGCCGCTCATGAAGCCGTTTCCGATCAGGAAGGCAATCGCCTGCGCGATATCCTCCGGCCTGCCGACACGGCCGACCGGGGTGCGGCCGGCGAAATCCGCAAAGACGTTGCTGCGCTGCTCGGGCGGCAGGAAACTCCACCACGGCGTATCGACGACCCCAGGCGAAACGCCGTTGACACGCAACGGCTTCAACTCGGCGGCAAGCACCGGCACCATCGCCTCGATGCCGGCATTGACGGCCGCGAGTCCAGCCGTGCCAGGCATCGCTGCCTGCGCGCTGACCGCCGAAACGAAGGTGATGCTGCCGCCCGGCTGCAGCAGCGGCAGTGCCGCCTGGGCTGCCGCTGCATGCGGGATGAGCTTGGTCTGAAAACCGGCAAGCAGATCCGCCATGTCGAGCGTCGCGAAGGGTCCGGCGCCGTGACCGCTGCCCATCGCCAGCACGAGATGACCGAATGCGCCGACCCCGTCAAAAGCCTCCCCGAGGCTGGAAAGCTCCGCCGCATCGAGCACGAGGCTACGCGGATCGCCCTCAAGCGATGCCTTCGCCGCGGCAAGCTTTTCGCCGTCGCGGCCGGCAATGGTGACCGTGTATCCCTGTTTCAAAAGTAATTTCGCCGTGGCAAGACCGATGCCGGAAGAACCGCCGATGACGACCACATGCTGCAAAGACATGATGCTGCTCCTTGAATTGATCGAGCCGCAGGCGCTTCAACCACCTGCGACACGTCAATCATGCGCGGCCCGCAATCGGCAAACAGTTCCAGTTTTATCCTGGTATCAATACTGATATGGTTCCCGACATGGACCAGAGATCCGACACATTCGAGGCCCGCCGCCGTGAATTCGCAGCCTTCCTGCGCTCCCGCCGTGAGCGGCTGACGCCCTCCGAGGTTGGCCTGCCGGAGGGGTTTCGCCGACGCACGCCGGGTCTCCGCCGCGAAGAGCTCGCCATGCTCGCCGGGGTCGGCACCACCTGGTACACCTGGCTGGAACAGGGCCGCGACATCAGGCCCTCCATGCAGGTGCTCAACGCTCTTGCCGATGCGCTGCGCCTCGACGAGGCTGAACGCCGGCATCTCTTCACCCTCAACAATCGGCAAGTGCCGCAGGCAGTCTCGTCCGCACCCGAATGCGTCGACGAGCCGCTGCAGCGCATGCTAACCAACTTGACCCATCAACCGGCCTATGTGCTCGGCCGCCGATGGGACGTGCTCGCCTGGAACCGCGCCGCCGACGTGCTTTTCGGCGGCTATGACACGCTCGACCGCGACGAGCGCAACATCATGCATCGTCTCTTCGCCGACCCGGCGCATCGCCGGCTGCTCGTCGATTGGGAATCGGTTGCACGCGTCTCGCTGGCAATGTTTCGCGCAGACAGCGCGCGTTATGCCGGCGATCCGGATTTCGAGCGGCTGATCGCGCTGCTGAAACAGGCAAGCCCGGAATTTCGCGACTGGTGGCAGCGCCACGAGGTCATCAGCCCATTATCCGGCATCAAGCGCATCGACCATCCCGCCAAGGGCCGCATGTCCTTCGAACATACCGGCCTGACACTGACGAACCGGCCGGAGATGAAGCTCATCGTCTATACGCCGCTCGATGACGACGACACCAACAGGAAACTCGCCGAGCTTCTCGCATAAAGCGAATTCCTTGCATTGCCTCAAGCTCCGGCAGTCCCATATGTTTTTCCATCACGATCCATAGGAGGGGAAATCATGGGCCGCCTGCATATCGGGACGATCTCCGTCATATCAGCACTGTCGCTGAGCCTGACCTCGGCTTTCGCCGCCTCGCCTGCGCCCGTCGAAGCCGAGCACGGCATGGTCGTCACCGCCCAGCATCTGGCGACCGATGTCGGCGTCGAAGTACTGAAAAGCGGCGGCAATGCCGTCGATGCGGCGGTCGCCGTCGGTTATGCGCTGGCGGTCGTCTATCCCTCGGCCGGCAATCTCGGCGGCGGCGGCTTCATGACCATCCGCCTGAAAGACGGCACCAAGACCTTCCTCGATTTCCGCGAACGCGCGCCGCTTGCCGCCACGAAGACCATGTATCTCGATGCCAAGGGCGATATAGTGCCGCGTGCCAGCCTCGACGGTTATCTTGCCGTCGGCGTGCCGGGCTCCGTCATGGGCTTCGAGACCGCGCGCGAGAAATACGGCACCAAGTCGCGCCAGGATCTTATCGCGCCGGCGCTCCGCTTCGCCAAGGAAGGTTTCACGCTGGAACAGGGCGACGCTGCAAGTTTCGCCGGCAGCGCTAAGCGCCTCGCCAAGGACGAGGAGGCGACGAAGATCTTCCTGAAACCCGACGGTAAATCCTATGCATCGGGCGAAAAGCTCCAGCAGCCGGATCTCGCCACAGTCTTGGCCGCCATCTCCGAAAAAGGCCCCGACGCCTTCTACAAGGCCGCGCCCGCCGAAGCGATCGTCAAGGCGAGCCAGGCCAAGGGCGGTATCCTCGCCAAGGAGGATTTCGAGCAATATGCCGTGCGCGAACTGAAGCCGATCGAGTGCAATTACCGCGGCTACGACATCATCTCCTCGCCGCCGCCTTCCTCCGGCGGCGTGATCATCTGCGAGATCCTCAACGTTCTGGAAGGATACCCGCTTTCCTATCTCGGCTATAACTCGGCCGAAACCGTGCACATCATGGTCGAGGCGATGCGCTACGCCTATGTCGATCGTAACGCAGCCCTCGGCGATCCCGATTTCGTCGAGAACCCGGTCGCCAAGCTTCTCGACAAGAAATATGCCTTGGAAACTGCCGCCAAGATCGATCCCTACAAGGCCGGCACCTCGGCGAACCTGAAGCCGCTCGGCGGCAAGGAAAGCACCGAGACGACGCATTATTCGATCATCGACGACGAGGGCAATGCGGTTGCCGTCACCTATACGCTGAACGGCTCCTTCGGTGCAGCCGTGGTGGCGCCTGGCACCGGCGTCCTGCTCAACAACGAGATGGACGATTTCACCTCCAAGCCCGGCGTGCCGAACCTCTACGGACTGGTGCAAGGCGAAGCCAATGCCATCGCGCCGAAGAAGACGCCGCTCTCCTCGATGAGCCCGACGATCGTCACCCGGGACGGCAAGCCCTTCATGGTGATCGGCAGCCCCGGCGGCTCGCGCATCATCACCATCACGCTGGAAGCGATCCTCAATGTCGTCGATTTCGGCATGGATATCAGCCAGGCGGTCAACGCCCCGCGTCTCCATCATCAGTGGCAGCCCGACAAGGTCTATCTCGAACCCTATGCGCTGTCCCCCGATACCGAAAAGACGCTCGCCGCCATGGGCTACAGCTTCGATGGTGGCAATGACGCGCCGCAATGGGGCCAGGCCGCCGGCATCCTCGTCGGCGGCAAAAGCCTTGCGGCCATCGAAAAGGGTGGCGGCGCCCGCTACAATGGCGCCATGGACAGCCGCGCAACGGAAGGGTCGGCAAGCGGCTACTGACGCTTTCGGGGATCGCCTGGTCAAACAGTCGGTGGAAAGCGCAACGCGGCTAAAGACGCAGAGGTGGCACCATTCATGTCACCGTGACAAAGTCGCCGTTCACAATTGACTTGCCGCGCCCTATGCATGGGCGAACCCGCAAGCAGAAAGATTCCCGAATGGCCAGCATTGAAATGATTGTCGCAGCCCGCGCCCGTCTGCGCGGTCATGCAAGGCGCACGCCGCTTCTCTCCTCCCCTTTCCTCGATGAGATAGGCGGCCGGCGTCTGTTCGTGAAAGCGGAATGTCTGCAGCATTCCGGCTCGTTCAAGTTTCGCGGCGGCTGGTCGGCCGTCTCCGGCCTCGACGCTGCGTTACGCTCGAAGGGCGTCATCGCCTTCTCCTCCGGCAACCACGCCCAGGGCGTTGCGCTTGCTGCCAAGCTGCACAATATCCCCTCCGTCATCATCATGCCGAGCGATGCGCCGAAGCTGAAGATTGACAATACCCGCGCCTTCGGCGCCGAAGTGGTGCTCTACGATCGCGTCAACGAGGATCGCGACGAGATCGGCGCGAGGCTTTCGGCCGAGCGCGGCCTGACGCTGATCAAGCCCTTCGACGAACCACTGGTCATCGCCGGTCAGGGCACGACCGGTCTCGAAATCTCCGAACAGGCCGAAGAGGAAGGCGTGACATCAGCCGAAGTCCTCGTGCCCTGCGGCGGCGGCGGATTGACCTCCGGCATCGCGCTCGCCCTTGAAGCCAGCGCGCCCGGCTTTCGTGTCCGCCCCTGCGAGCCCAGGGATTTCGACGACACCACCCGCTCGCTCGCCTCCGGTAAGATCGAACGCAACGCGGCGGTATCGGGCTCGATCTGCGATGCGATCGTCACGCCGCAGCCGGGCAACATCACCTTCCCGATCCTCAAGCGCCTCGCGGGCCCGGGCATCGTCGTCACCGACGAGGAGGCGCTGCGCGCTATGGCGCTCGCCTTCACGCGGTTGAAGATTGTCGTCGAGCCTGGCGGTGCCGTGGCGCTCGCCGCCGCCCTTTTCCACGGCGACGCGTTAGAAAGCGACACGATCGTCGCCGTCACCTCGGGTGGCAATGTCGATGCCGATATCTTCGCCACGGCGCTCGAACGGTTCGGCTAGACAGCGCAGGTACAAGGTTGCAATCGGCCGCAAATGCCGTGAACGCTCTTGGGCCATCCACAGCACCTGCTGTGGATGATTTTTTATCGGCAAACGTCACGCGATTTTATAGCGCTCCGCCGGCATGCTGCGAGACAGGTTCGGCATCAGCGCTTCGCGCGCCTGCTCGTAGGCGGCAAGCAGACCGGCATCCTCGAGCGACGGTATGGTCGCGAATTCGCCCTGCCCGAGGCCTACGAGCGACGCATCGACCATATCCTCCGCCGACATCACGATCTCATTGGGCAGGTGTTCGACTGGCGTGCCGGCGATGCCCCAGAATTCTGTTGCGGTGGCGCCGGGCAGCACGGCCTGCACGCGGATGTTCTTGTCCGCCAGTTCGTGCTTCAGCGACTGGCTGAAGGCGAGTACGAAGGCTTTCGTACCGCCGTAAACGCCGTTCAGCAGCTCCGGCGCGATCGCGACGATGGAGGAAATATTGATGATCGTACCGCCGCCGCGTGCGACGAAACCCGGCACGACAGCATAGGTCAGCCGCGTCAGTGCCGTGACGTTGAGCTCTATCATCTCCTGCATCTTGTCGACATCGGCGGAAAGCAGCGGCGCAGTTCCACCGACACCGGCATTGTTGACCAGAAGCGTGACGCTCCGGTCTTCCCTGAGCACCCCTTCGATGCGGGCGAGATCGGCCCGGTTGCCGAGATCGGCAACGACAGTCTCGACCGTCCGGCCGGTCTCTTCGGTCAGCCGGCTTGCCAGCGCCTTCAGCCGCTCGCCGTTGCGGGCGACGATGATGAGGTCGTAACCCTGCTTCGCCAGCCTGTGGGCATAGATTGCGCCGATGCCCGAGGATGCGCCTGTCACCAGCGCCGTACCCTTATGTTCCTGCGTCATATCCGTCTCCTTGCATGCGCTGACCCAATGCCTTGCGCTTGAGGAGAGTCTTACGCCCGATTGCGCCTGTCCTGAATGTCATATATACCACTTTTCAGGACATCCTCTTTTTCGAAGGTGATGATCATGCAGCAAATCGGCTTTCTGCTCTATCCCGGCTTCCAGATCATGAGCCTGGCGGCCGTCTCCGCCTTCGAGTTCGCCAATCTCGAACTCGAGGAAAAGGTTTATGAGATCCGCTACCTCTCCGAAAATGGCGGACCGATTGCCAACTCGCTTGGCATGGTGATGGAAACGGAGGCGTTTGGCGACCCAGCCCTCGACACGCTGATCGTGACAGGCGCGCCCGGTATCAGGTTGCCGAATGCCGCAGAAGCCGACTTCATCCGCGCAGCCCTGCCGGCCGCGCGTCGTTTGGCCTCGATCTGCACCGGTGCCTTCTTTCTCGCTGAAGCCGGCATCCTCGACGGCCGCCGCGCGACGACGCACTGGTACGTCTCGCGCGAACTGCAAAGCCGCTATCCCAAGATAAAGATGGAAGAGGACCGGATCTTCATCATCGACGGTTCGATCTGGACCTCGGCCGGCATGACGGCCGGTCTCGATCTGGCTTTGGCGATGGTCGAGAAGGATCACGGTTTCGATGTGGCGCGCGCCGTTTCCCGCAAACTCGTCGTCTATCACAGGCGCGCCGGCGGCCAGTCGCAATTTTCCGCCCTGCTGGAGCTGGAGCCCAAATCAGACCGCATCCAGAAGGCGCTCGCCCACGCCCGCAGCAATCTGAAATCGGGGCTTTCGGTCGACGAGCTGGCGGAGGTGGCCCATCTCAGCCCTCGCCAGTTCAGCCGCGCCTTCCGCGCCGAAACCGGGCAAGCGCCGGCCAAGGCCGTCGAGAACCTGCGGCTCGAAGCCGCCCGGCTGATGATGGAGCAGAGCCGCCATCCGATTGACGTCGTCGCCGACGAGACCGGCTTTGCCGACCGCGAGCGTATGCGCCGCGCTTTCCTGCGCGCCTTTGGCCAGCCGCCGCAGGCAATACGCCGCAACGCTCAGCAGGAGCTGCAGATGTGAGCACCCAGCCTGCGACGGCTGGGTGCTTTCTATCCTCGCTACTGCTCCTGAAGCGCCCGGCGGATCGCGATCTCGACTGGCGAATAGGCGCCGTCCTCCCGTTCAAGCAAAAGAGGTTCGGAAGGTGCAAGGCCGGGCTGCGCCATGAAACGCGGCTCCTTGCCGCGATGCATCTGCGCTGCATGGATGAGGAACGGATGGCACAGATAGACCGTGCCCGCCAGGCCCGTCGCCAACGCCAGCGGCCGGTCTTCCCCGACATGCTCCAGCCAAAGATGCGCCATCCCCGCTTCCCCCGCCGGCGCCAGAAGACGGGCGATATCCTTGTGCGAACCGACGCGGATGCGGGTCGGCGCATCCTCCTCCCCGACATCCGAAAACAGGAAGAGCATCAGCAACGCCCGCCCGCGCGAGGTGATGTTCACCCGCCAGGCGGAGAAGTCCCGTTGCTCATCCGGATTGGAATCCTCGCCGGGAAAGCTCAGATCGACATGCCAACCGGCATCACCGGGATCATCGGGATAGGGAAAGCGCACCGGGAAACTGCCAAGCCCACTGCGTGGCTCCCAGCGCCCCTTGCCGACGAGCTGGTCAAAGGCCGAATGCAATACCTGCGTGTTGACGGCCTTCTCGAATGGTCCGCCGCCATAACCGGCAAGCCGCACGACGGGCTGCGTCCACGTCCTTGGATCATCCGCATCGAAGGGAATATCACGCCACATGATGGCCCGAGCTTCCTTGGCCAATGCGTGGGGAAAAGCGTCGTCGATCCTGACGAAACCGTCCTCGATGAATTGCTCGATCTGCGCAGCACTCAGTGCCGCCGGATAAACATCTGATGTCATGACATATCTCTCTATCGCCAATCCTGCCGGCCCTTTCCTTGGCCAGACGCAGGGTCGTTACCGTCCACGGCGACGCGCCAGCCGCAAAGGCTGGTCAGCGGCCGCATCTTCTGATGCCCGAAGGCAGAGCCTTAGAGGCTCAAGAAGAAGACCGAAGCGATATTGAGGGTGAACGTCTTCATAGCGGCTCGAGGCTACAGGCTTGCGCCCGAGGGGTCAATGCGGAGATGTCAAGCCAACACCTCGCGCAGCGCGCCATGCACCGACTGAAGCACGAGTTCGGCGAGCCGGGCCGCAGCCGGCTGCGGTTCGGCTTCCGCTCGATGCAGGACCAGACCGAGCTTCGGCAAATCCGGCAAGCCGATTGTCTCCGGCGTGAGCGGCCGGACCTTCGCCGGCAGGCCGATCGGCGTGCGGATGGTGAGGCCGAGGCCTGCCGCTGTCGCGGCCCAGAGACCGCCGAGGCTGGGACTGACGAAGGCGAGCCGCCAGGAAATGCCCGCCTCATCAAGTGCCTTGGTCGCTGCACTCCGCAGCAGACACGGCGCCTCCAGCGAAGCGAGCGGCATCGGCTCGCCGCTTGCGGCTTGCCAGCCCGGCTGCCCCTCGGCAGGTCCGATCCAGCGCATCGGCACTTCGCCGATCCGCTCGCAATGCGCCGTCAGCGTGCCGTCACTCCAGGCAAGCGCGAGATCGAGCTTGCCCGAGGTGACGCGCTCGAGCAGCTCGGCATTGCGCACCACCCGCGCCTCGATCCGGACCTTCGGATGAGCGCGCGCAAAGCGGCCGAGCACATCAGGCAGCAGGGTCTCGCCGAAGTCCTCCTGCAGGCCGAGCCGCACCCAGCCTTCCAGTTCGACGCTATGCACGGCCGCAGCCGCCTCGTCGTTGAGCTCCAACAGCCGCCTGGCATAACCGAGCATCGTCTCGCCGGCATCGGTCAGCGCCAGCCCGCGACCCGCCTTGCGGAAGATCGGCGTGCCCGCCTGTTCTTCCAGCTTCTTCAGCTGCGCACTCACTGCCGAGGTCGAACGCCCGAGCCGCTCGGCCGCCTTGGCGAAATTGCCGAGCTCCATGCCGGTCGAAAAGGTTCGAAGCACATCGAGATCGAAGATCGTCCGTCGCATTACATAATCCCGTTTTTAAGGATTATTCATCCATAAAATTCTGATTTTCAGCATCATCGTGCCGTGTAATCATTCTGCTGTCAAGGCCGACAAACGGCCCGAACCATGGAGATCCCGATGCCCTTCGTTCGCATTTCTCTTCGCAAAGGCAAGTCGCCGGACTATCTCAAGGCGCTATCCGACAACATCCAACACGCCTTGGTCGACACCTTCGATGTGCCTGAAAACGATCGCTTCCAGACCATTCATCAGCATGACGAGAACGAGCTGATCTTCGACCGCACCTATCTCGCCGGTCCGCGCTCCGACGATTTCGTCTACATCTCGATTACCATAGGCAGACCCCGCACGGCCGAGACGAAGAAGGCGCTCTATCGGCGGCTCGTCGATCTGCTGGCGCAATCGCCAGGCCTTCGGCCCGAGGATGTGATGATCGTCATCAGCACAAGTGCGCCGGAAGATTGCTCCTTCGGCGACGGCATCGCCCAGATGACAGAACCCGACTGGCGGCTTCGTGTGGCTGGAGGCCGGCAATGAGCGCTTCGAACCCGAAGACCATGACCATCAGGCGCCCCGGCAGAGCAATCCGCTCGCCGGAGGGCGTCGCGACTGCGCCCTTCTGGGTCGAGATGCTGCTCGAAGGCAGCGCCGATGGCGAGAACACCGCAATGCGCGCCACGCTTGATCCCGGCACCATCACCCGCTGGCACACGCACTCCAAAGGCCAGTTGCTCTATGTGCTTTCGGGCCATGGGTTGGCGCAGAACGACGGCGGCCCGATCGAAGCATTGCGTGCCGGCGATGCCGTCTGGTTTGCGCCCGGCGAGCGCCACTGGCATGGCGCGGCCGACGACAGCCCCTTCAGCTACATCAGCGTCCAGCCGGTAGAAAACGGCAGCGTCGTCCAATGGCTGCAACCGGTGGAGAGACAGTCATGATCGCCATGCAGTACAGCTTCACCCTGCCCGCCGATTACGACATGTCGATCATCGACCGCCGCATCCGCGATAAGGGTCCGCTGCTCGACGGCTTTCCCAATCTCGGCTTCAAAGCCTATCTCAGCGCCCGCAAGGGGGAGTTCGGCAGCCGCGACAGCCTCTATGCGCCCTTCTATCTCTGGCAGAAGCCGGAAGGGGCTAGCGACTTCCTCTGCGGCCCGGGTTTCGAGACGCTCACCGACGCCTTCGGCCGGCCGCAGGTGAAGACCTGGATCGTCTGGCAGGCAGAAATCTCGCCTGATATCGCCTCAGCCAGGTTCGCCACAGGCGATATCCTGCACACAGAGCCCTACGCGCCGCTCGCCGACATCCGCCGCGCCGAAAGCGTGGCAGCCGAAGCCGACCTGGCGACGGGCGGCGCACTCGCCTCCGTCTCCGGGTTCGAACCGACGAGTTGGACGCGGGTACGCTTCAGGCTCTGGCGGGAGCTTCCCGAGATCGGTGAGAACACGCAAGCCTATCGTGTGGGCCACCTATCCCTGCCTCAACCCTGAACTCAGACGGTTGCCCGGCGATAGAAGGCCAATGAACCGGCAAGCGCTAGCAGCGCGCCACCGCAGGCCCGCTCCAGCCACATGGCGCCCGAAGTTTTCAGGAAACGCACCGCCTGCGAGCCGAAGAAGGCGTAGCCGAACATGATCAGGAAATCGAGCGCGGCAAAGACCAGCGCCAGAAGCATATATTGCGTTGCCTGCGGCAGGGTCGGGTCGATGAACTGCGGCAGGAAGGCCGAGAAGAACAGGTAGCCCTTCGGATTGGTCGCAGCGACCATGAAGCTCTTCAGTCCGATCGAGAAGGACCACGTCGCGCCCGCAGGCGCTCCGGACTTCAACGCCGCATCGATCGTGCCTTTCGAACGCAGCAGCATGATACCGAGAAAAGCGAGATAGGCGGCACCCGCCCATTTCAACATCGAAAACCAGAATTCCGATGCGGCGAGCAGCGCACCGAGCCCGATTGCCACGGCGCCGATCAGCACGAAATCGGACAGCACCGCGCCGATCATGCCGGCAACTGCGCGGCGTAGACCATGCCGAGAGCCGTTGGTCAGCGCCAAGAGCACCGTTGGCCCCGGCGTCGCGATGCCAACGAAGGAAACGGCCGCAAAAGCCAGAAGCGTGACGATATCCATGATGCTCCTCCGAACCCAGGACATCGAAACTTGCACGCACCGCAGCCCTTGGCAATACCGCCCCATCAACGAAAAAACCCGCCGCCTCTTCAGGCAGCGGGCTTTCGAAGGATACGATTGGATCAGACGCCGCTCTGGCCGTCGGAGCCGATATAGGCAATGCGGATCATATTGGTGGCGCCGGGCGTGCCGAGCGGCACACCGGCCGAGATGATGATGCGATCGCCCGGCTTGCCGAAGCCTTCGTCCGCGACGATGCGGCAGGCGCGGTTGACCATGTCGTCGAGATCGGTCGCGTCATGGGTCACGACGCAATGCAGGCCCCAGACGACGGCAAGACGGCGCGCCGTCTTGATGATCGGCGACAGTGCCAGGATCGGCACCTGCGGACGCTCGCGCGAGGCACGAAGGCCTGTCGTGCCCGACGAGGTGTAACAGACGATCGCCGACAGCTTCAGCGTTTCGGCGATCTGACGGGCGGCAAGCGAGATCGCATCGGCGCCGGTCGCTTCCGGCTGGGCACGCTGGGCATAAATGATGCCGGGATAATGCGGCTCGCGCTCGATGGCGGTGGCAATCGATGCCATCGTCGAGACGGCTTCGACGGGATAGTCGCCCGAGGCCGATTCGGCCGAGAGCATAACGGCATCCGCACCTTCGAAGACGGCGGTCGCGACGTCGGAAACTTCGGCGCGTGTCGGCACCGGCGCCGAGATCATCGATTCCAGCATCTGCGTGGCAACGACCACCGGCTTGCCCGAACGGCGGCAGGCACGGATCAGCTGCTTCTGGATACCGGGAACCGATTCGAGCGGCATTTCGACGCCGAGATCGCCGCGGGCGACCATCAATGCGTCTGACAGTTCGATGATTTCCTCGATGCGCTCGAGAGCCTGCGGCTTTTCGATCTTCGACATCAGGCCGACGCGGCCACGGGCGATCTTGCGCACTTCGGCAAGGTCGTCGGGACGCTGGACGAAGGAAAGCGCCACCCAGTCGACATCGTCGGTGGCAAGCACGGCGTCGAGGTCGGCGCGGTCCTTATCCGTCAATGCGCCGACGCCGAGCAACGTGTCGGGAAGGCTGACGCCCTTGCGGTCGGAGATGCGCGTGCCCGAAATAACAGTGGTGACGATGCTCTTGCCGTCGCATTTTTCTGCGCGCAGGGCGAGCTTGCCGTCATCGATCAGCAGACGGTGGCCGGGCTGCACCGACTCCAGGATCTCGGGGTGCGGCAGATAGACGCGGTTCTGGTCGCCGAGCGCTTCGTTGTTGTCGAGCGTGAAGGTCTGGCCGGGCTTCAGGTCGACTTTGCTGTCGACGAACTTGCCGACTCGCAATTTCGGTCCCTGCAGGTCGGCGAGAATGCCGATCGGCCGGCCGGAGCGCGCCTCGACCGAGCGAATACGCTGGATAAGCATACGCATCAGGTCGTGGCTCGCATGGCTCATATTGATGCGGAAGACATCGGCACCGGCCTGGTGCAGCTTCTCGATCATCGATTCCTCGGAGGAGGCTGGCCCGAGGGTGGCGAGGATTTTAACTTTGCGATTACGCTTCATCAATTCTGGCTTTCTTGCGTCCCTGGGGTGTCGGAGAGCTGAACCATCCAGCTACCCTGGCGGCCCGTATCATATTCCTTAAATCCCATCTTCTGGTAACCGCGGGCATAACAATCCTGCACACCCGAGATCTTGAATTCGTTTTCCGCCACGCACATCTGCACATCACCCGTCCATCGTCCTCCCCGGGCGGCGTCCTCTGCGTAGAGGTAGTAATAGCGCGACTGCAATTCTCCCTCGATCAGCGTGGCGCAGGTCGTTGCCGGCACCTGCCACCAGCCCTCCGTCACCCAGCCATCCTTGGCCCGGTATCCAATCGCGACGCCGACGAGATTCTGTGTTCCATTGCAGACGCGAAAATCGGCGCGTACGGCATCTGCGATGAAAAATGGCATGGCGGCTGCAAGAGCGAACAGAGCGAGACGGACCAGCGGTCCGGACCGCGTGAGGAAACTTGGCGCGGCTTGGATCAACACGGCTCCCAAATAGCTCCACGGTTATTCGTATCCGTGTCTTCTTGCGCCGCCGTCAAGCGAAAGTCAACGCAATGCTAATCGATTATATTTCCTTTCATAACCACCCGTCGAGGGTCGGGCGCAACCTCTTCCCACCCTGCCGCGCTTGAACCTGCCGCAGGTGCATGCGATCACTGCGCCCGACGGCGCAATGACAAACGGCAATTCCCTGATGGACGACTTCCAATCCTTCGAAATCCTATCCGGCAAACATGACAAAGGCATGGTGATCCTCGCAGATCACGCGATGAACCGCCTTCCCGCGCGATATGGCCGGCTCGGACTGCCCGAGGCGGCCTTCGCCCGCCACATCGCCTATGACATCGGTATCGAAGGCCTGACGCGGCAGCTTTCGGCAAAACTCGGCGTTCCCGCCGTGCTCGGCGGCTTTTCGCGCCTGCTGATCGATCCGAATCGCGGCGAAGACGATCCGACACTGATCATGAAGATCTCCGACGGCGCCGTCATATCAGGCAATCATCCGATCACGCCGCAGGAATGGGAATACCGCATCGAAACCTTCCATCGCCCGTATCACGATGCCGTGGCCGCAACGATCGACAGCGTGGCGAATGCCACCGGCAGGGCGCCGCTGGTGCTGTCGCTGCACTCCTTCACGCCGGCCTGGAAAGGCATTCCCCGTCCCTGGCACGCTGCCGTGCTCTGGGACAGCGACCATCGCGCCGTCGGCCCGTTGCTTGACATGCTGCGTGCCGATCCCGATCTCGCCGTTGGCGACAACGAACCCTATGACGGCGCACTTAAGGGCGATACCATGTACCGCCATTGCATGATCACAGGCATTCCGCACGCGCTGCTCGAGGTGCGGCAGGACCTGATCGGAGACGAGACCGGTATATCGGCATGGGCCGAACGCCTGGCGCCGATCTTTGCGGCGATGAACGCCGATCCCGCCTTGCACGGATACGACGTTCATCTGTCGCGCACCGGCCCCTATTGAACGACAGGCCCCATTTAACGAAAGGCCTCACTTTAACGAAAGGAAGCGAGATGACCGCGCTCAGCAAGGAACAACAGATTGAATTCGAAGCTGCCGCCTTCCGCCGCCTCGTCGCACATCTTCGCGAACGCAGCGACGTCCAGAATATCGATCTGATGAATCTGGCCGGCTTCTGCCGCAACTGCCTGTCGAACTGGTATCGCGAAGCCGCCGAGGCCGAAGGTGTCCCGGTTACCAGGGACGAATCGCGCGAAATGGTCTATGGCATGCCCTATGAGGACTGGAAGAATCTTCACCAGAACGAGGCCTCGCCTGTGCAAAAGGCTGCTTTTGAACTGAACAACCCACACAAATAGCTTGGCTGGCCGCGAACAGGCTTGACCGTGACGCCGCTTCGCGGCAGTCACTGGCATCCAAAATTGATCACCAAAAAACCAGGAGAACACGATGTCTGATGCTCATGGCGTCGCCCGCGATCAGCTTCGCGCTTTCATCGAGCGCATTGAACGGCTGGAAGAAGAAAAGAAGACCATCGCCGACGACATCAAGGACGTCTATGGCGAGGCCAAGGGAATGGGCTTCGATACCAAGATCCTGAAGAAGGTCGTGGCGCTGCGCAAGAAGGACGAGCAGGAGCGCATGGAAGAGGAAGCAATCCTCGACACCTACCTGCTCGCGCTCGGCATGATCGAGTCGCCGCCGGAAGGCTGATCCTTCCGGCATTACCGATGTCGACAAGCCGCCGGCCTCCCGGCGGCTTTTCTTTGCGCGCAAGGCGGAACGACCATCTCGCTGCATCGAAACAGCAAAAAGAAAAACCGCCGGATCGCTCCGGCGGTTTTCGATATTCCGTAGTCGGCAGGCTCAGTTCGTGTTGAACTTGCGCACTTCCATGAAGTTCACAGCCGTGCCGCTGAAGCGGGCCGGGTCGACCGAAGCGGTCTTGACGTTGAAGCCCTCGGCATAGACGGCGGTCGGCTGGGCGCGCATCTTCTGGCTGACGAACCGCGGCGCCTTGACCTGCTTGGAGGCCATTTCCAGGCGGGCATTGGTCAGCGCCCACTGCGAGATCATCTTTTCCGTCAGCTTCGGTTCGGTGCGCACCGTCGTGCGGCTGGCATCCGCTGCCGCGGCTTCCTTATGTGTCGGGCGACCACCCTTGGCAGGAAGCCCCTGCGCCACGGCACTTTCGACAGCCGGTTCGTCGAAGCCGTCCCCAAAGCTTGCCGATTTGGTCATCGGCGCCAAGGCGGCGAGTTCGAGCGGCGGCTTTGCGGCAGGCGGCTTTTGAGTCATCGCGGCGTTGATCGCCTGCTCGACCGTCTGCGGCGGCGCCTTCGACGCGATCTGGTTTTCCGCATCCTCGTTTCGCTGCTGGTCGAGTGCATCGGCAACGGCAGGCGACAGCGCGTCCTGACCGGCTTCGTCGGCGTCTGCCTCCGGATCGGCATCGGCCGCGGCAAGAAGGTTCTCGGCAACGGAAGGCCGTTCGATCGGCGTCGGAACCGGAAGTGCATTCGCGCCCGTCAGCAAGGGATCGGTCGATGCGACCTCGGCGTCGCCAGGCGCGCGGCGCTGGCCGAGAAGCGAGGGAACCGGAATGCTGTAGGCGCTGAGATCGGCGAACTGCTGCGGCTGGGCCTGATCGGCCGGAAGGGCCGCCGCAAGAGCTTGCTGTGCAGCATTACCCGAAGGCGGGGCTACGAGCGCACTCGCCACTTCGCTGGCAGCCGGCTGGTTGCTGAATGCCGGGCGAACCTGCGGCACCGGCGCGTTCAGATCGGCGACTTCGGTCTGCTGCGGCTCGGCAGGGGCGGGCTCGGCCTTCGGCGGCGTCGCCTTGGCGACGGCGACAGGGGTGGAATCATCCGACTCGTCTTCCTGCTCGTCCGCTCCGCCGCCAAAGAGTGCTTCGAACAGCGTCTTATGCTTCGGAGCCGATTCGGAAGCACTGGCGATCTGGATCTGCGAGCCGCTGCCGCGGCGCTTGTAGTCGGCCATCGCCTGCTGGTAACCCGGCAGCGGCTTGCCGTCGGCCGGAATATGGATGGTATTGCCGTTGGGGAAAAGCCTGACGAGTTCGTCGCGACTCATACGCGGCCAGGCGCGAACGCCGCCGACATCCATATGCACGAAGGGCGAGCCCGATTTCGGATAGAAACCGACGCCGCCGACCTGCATCTTCATGCCGATGCCGCGCAACGTCGCCAGCTTGACGTCGGGAATGAAGAAGTCCATCGCCTTGCCGAGCATATGCTGGCTCTTTTCGGCGACGCCGGACTTGCGCGAGCGGCCGCGCAGCATCTCGTTGGTCCCCGGCGAACGGAAGCCGCAGACGACGTTGATGTAATCTCTCGAACCGCTCTGACGATAGACTTCCCAGATCAGGTCGAACAGGCGCGGGTCCATCTTCGTCGGCTGGTTCTTGCGCCAGTCACGCAGGAAGCGGTTCAACTGCTCCAGACCCTTGGGGTCGAACTTGCCGTTACGCTTGTAGGTGATGACGGCTTTTTCGCCGGTGTGAATGAAATAGAGCTTGAGGCTGCGGGTGTCGCCCGCTGCTTGCGAAGGCGTACCAACGAATACCGGTGAGGAAACCGCGAGCGCAAGAAGGGCGGCCGCTACCGTCCTCATTGCCTTTCCGCAAATGTCGGCGCACAACAAACGCCAGCTCAAGCGCGAAGGCTTGGAATTCCCATTCAGATTCGGCAACTCGATCCCCGTCAGACAGACAATGTCCCGTACTGTCTCAGATGACTGTCAAATGCGGTCACACGATGGCAAAAATGCCACACATGATCAACCTTTTCTTTACATAGTGAACGCGCCACTAACAAGTGGTTTATGACTAGTAACAAAACGTGGTTGCCTTAATCTTAATGAAAAGCGCTTAAGCCGCATCTTTCTGGGGATTGTCGGGGTCTATGCCGTAGTCCTTGAGCTTGCGATAAAGTGTGGATCGGCCGATGCCGAGCTTGCGCGCTACTTGACTCATCTGCCCGCGATAGAATTTGAGTGCGAATCGGATGAGTTCCTCCTCGACATCGGCAAGCCTGCGCACATCTCCGGCTGGATTGACGCTGGCGATCGCGTTTTCCGAGGTCTCGGACAGGCGGTGGTGCACCTCTCCGGACATCGACGCCCTGAAGTCCTCGCCATAGCCATTGTCAGGATCGAGGCCGGTATTGTCGGCAACGAGCGCCAGATGATCCACCACGTCATATTCCGGAAGCTGGGCGGCGATCTGCGGGAAATCCGCCTCGGTCAGCTCCGGCCCTTCGGCCAGGACGACCGCGCGGAAGATCGCGTTTTCGAGCTGACGGATATTGCCCGGCCAGTCATAGGCCGTCAGCAAAGCCAGCGTGCCGGCATTCACCGTCATGCGGCGACCACTCTTCTGCTCGCTGGAGAAGCGGTCGGCAAAGACGCGCACCAGATGCGGAATGTCTTCCTTGCGTTTGCGCAGCGCCGGAATGGTGATCGGGAAGACGTTGAGGCGATAGTAGAGATCCTCGCGGAAATGGCCGTTCTTGACCTCCTCGATCAGATCCTTGTTGGTCGCCGAGATCAGCCGGACATTGACCTTGTGCGCGGTGCGTGCACCGACGGTCTCGATCTCGCCCTGCTGCACGGCACGCAGCAGCTTCACCTGCACCTCGAGCGGCAGATCGCCGATCTCGTCGAGGAAGATGGTGCCGCCGTCGGCTTCCATGAATTTGCCGATATGACGCTCGGTCGCGCCGGTAAACGCACCCTTCTCGTGACCGAAGAGAATGCTTTCGACCAGATTATGCGGGATCGCCCCGCAATTGACCGTGACGAAGGGCTTGTTCGAGCGGTCGCCGCCGGACTGGATGGCGCGCGCCACCAGTTCCTTGCCGACGCCGGATTCGCCTTCGAGCACGACGGGAATGTTGGACTGAGCCGCCCGCTGGGCGAGATCGATGACGCGGAGCATCGCCGGGCTTGCCGAGACGATATCGTCGAAACCGACCGAGCCTGAGCGCGACCGGCGTCCGGCCCGCGCCTTCACCTCGCGCTGGTCGAGCTTCATCGCGTTCGAGATCGAAGTGGCGATGCGTTCGGGCGAGACCGGCTTGACGACGAAATCGAAGGCGCCGGCGCGCATCGCCTGCACCACCGTTTCGATGCCGCCCTGCCCCGTCTGCACGATGACGGGGATCTGCGTGCCGAATTCGTGAAGCGCGTCGAGGAATTCGAGGCCGGTCATCTCCGGCATCATCAAGTCGAGCACGATGACGTTGAAAAGGCCGCTGTCGCGTTTGACCATTTCCAGGCCGATCCGGCCATTTTCCGCCTGGTGCACGACATGGCCGTGACGCTCGATTGCGTTCTTGAGCAGGCGGCGCTGCACGGGGTCGTCCTCGACCACGAGGATTTGCCCTGCTCCCTTGAGCTCATTGTAACCGGTCATTGTCGCCTCACTTCATGCGAAACCATAAAGCGCACTCTGACAGCAAGGCTTGAACATCCAGTTTTGAGAAATAATTGCATTTTAACGATTGCAACGGGTCGTTTTCGTGCCGAAGCGAGGCCTTTCATGCGCCGAGAACCCCTTGATGCGGGGCGTTAGCACGCTTGCAGCGCCGCGTGTCTCTTCAGACGCGCAAAGGACGCTGTAACACTTTGAATCGACGCATCGTGCTTTCCGAAAATCGATTCCGATTTTCGGGCCGATGCGGTAGACAATCAGACCTGTTATGAAAGTGGAGAGGAATTGCGCCATGAAAATCAAGCTCCCGCACGCCGGCCTTCTTTTATCGGCAGCAGTGCCAGCTGGGGCCGTCGACCCGGCGCTCGGCGATCTGCCGGTCTGGAAGCTGCAGGATCTTTATCCCTCCGCCACCTCCACCGCCTTCGTCGCCGACATGGAAAAGGCCGGCAAGGCCGCGATCGCCTTTGAAGAAAAGTGGAAGGGCACACTCACCGAGGCGGCGACGAAGACCGGCGCTGAGGGCATCGGCGCAGCGTTGAAGGAATATGAGGCGCTGGACGACATCATCGGCCGTCTCGGCTCCTTTGCCGGTCTGACCTATTTCTCCGACACCACCAATCCGACAAACGGGAAGCTCTACGGCGACGTGCAGGCCAAGATCACCGAATTTTCCGGCCATCTCCTGTTCTTCGCGCTGGAACTGAACCGCATCGACGACGCGGTGATCGACGCCTGCATGGCGAACGATCCCGCCGCCGGACATTATCGCCCTTGGCTGCTCGACCTCAGGAAGGACAAGCCCTATCAGCTCGACGACAGGCTGGAACAGCTCTTCCTCGAGAAGTCGATGACATCGGCCGCCGCCTTCAACCGCCTCTTCGACGAAACCATGGCGGAACTTCGCTACGACGTCGATGGCGAGAAAGTGCCGCTCGAAGTGGCGCTGAACAAGCTGCAGGAAAAGGATCCGGAAGTGCGCCGCAAGGCAGCCATGGCGCTCGCCGAAACCTTCAAGGCGAATATCCGCACCTTTACGCTGATTACCAACACGCTTGCCAAGGACAAGGAGATCGCCGACCGCTGGCGCGGCTTCGAGGACATCGCCGACAGCCGACACCTGGCAAACCGCGTCGAGCGCGAGGTCGTCGATGCGCTGGCCGCAGCCGTCCGCGAAGCCTATCCCCGCCTTTCGCATCGCTACTACAAGATGAAGGCGAAATGGCTCGGCATAGAGCAGATGAATTTTTGGGACCGCAACGCGCCCCTTCCGGAAACCTCCAGCGCCATCATCTCCTGGCCGGAGGCGAAGGACACGGTGCTTTCGGCCTATGGCAATTTTGCTCCCGAGATGGCTGATATCGCCAGGCGTTTCTTCGACGAACAGTGGATCGATGCTCCGGTTCGTGCCGGCAAGGCGCCCGGCGCCTTCGCCCATCCGACGGTTCCCTCCGCCCATCCCTATGTGCTCGTCAATTATATGGGCAAGCCGCGCGATGTGATGACCCTTGCCCATGAACTCGGGCATGGCGTGCATCAGGTTCTCGCCGGCGCACAAGGCGCGCTGATGTGCCAGACGCCGCTGACGCTTGCCGAAACCGCTTCCGTCTTCGGCGAGATGCTGACCTTCCGCGCGCTTCTGCAAAAGACCACCGATACACGCGAGCGTAAGGCGATGCTCGCCCAGAAGGTCGAGGACATGATCAACACGGTCGTGCGCCAGATCGCCTTCTACGAATTCGAGCGCAAGCTGCACACCGCCCGCAAGGCCGGCGAACTCACGGCAGACGACATCGGCGAACTCTGGCTCTCCGTCCAGTCGGAGAGCCTTGGGCCGGCGATCAGCATTTCCGAGGGATACGAGACCTATTGGGCCTATATCCCCCACTTCATCCACTCGCCCTTCTATGTCTACGCCTATGCCTTCGGCGATTGCCTGGTGAATTCGCTCTATGCCGTCTACCAGAAGGCCGAGAAGGGCTTCCAGGAGAAGTATTTCGAACTGCTGAGGGCCGGCGGCACCAAACATCACTCGGAACTGCTGAAGCCTTTCGGCCTCGACGCCACCGATCCGTCGTTTTGGAGCCAGGGCCTGTCGATGATCGAAGGGCTGATCGACGAGTTGGAAGCGTTAGATCGAGCGGCCTGATCAGCTCTGTCCCCACGCCAAACCTCTTCCCGCTAGGGAGAGGCGCCGGCTGGCGGACCAGGGAGATCGCACTCCAAGAAAAGACGCCGATGGCCGAAACCCAACCCTATATTCTGTTCCGCGACGACGCGACCGGACAGGTGATGCTTTTCGCCGAGCCGGCAGAGATCATCCTTGCCAGGACGCGCGCCGAGTTCTTTGCAGGCCTTATCAGGATGGAGCAGGCCAAGACCGCAGGCAAATGGCTTGCCGGCTACATGGCCTATGAGGCCGGATACCTCTTCGAAGAAAAACTCGCTCCCTTCGCCGGGGAGCATCGCGAAACTCCGCTCATCTGTTTCGGTGTGTTCGACGCTCCGCAGGCCGATACGCATCCGCTTGCCCTGCCAAAACAGCGCCTCGAAAACGAGGAATTCCTCACCGCTCCGAAAGCCGCCTGGGATTTCCCTATATATAAAGAGCGCTTCGACCGTCTCCACCAGCACCTGCGGCTCGGCGACGCCTATCAGGCAAACCTCACCATGCCGGTCGAGGCTCGCTGGAACGGCGATCCTCGTGCCGCCTTCTGGTCGCTGATCGAACGCCAGCCGGTCAAATACGGCGCGCTGGTCGATCTCGGCGGCCCGATCATCCTTTCGCGGTCGCCCGAACTTTTCTTCCGCACCGATGAAGAAGGCTGGATCGAGACCCATCCGATGAAGGGCACGGCGAAACGCGGCGCTACCGCCGCCGAGGATGCCGAAATCATCGAAGCCATGCGCCGCGATATCAAGACGCAGGCGGAAAACCGCATGATCGTCGATCTCCTGCGCAACGATATCTCCCGCATCACCGAGGTCGGCACGCTCGACGTCCCGAAGCTCTTCGACATCGAGACCTATCCGACCGTCCACCAGATGGTGAGCCATGTCCAGGCAAGGCTCCGCCCCGATCTTTCGATCCGCGACATCTTCTCCGCGCTCTTCCCCTGCGGTTCGATCACCGGCGCCCCGAAGATGCGGGCAATGGAAATCCTCCATGCGCTGGAGGATGTCCCGCGCGACGCCTATTGCGGGGCGATCGGCATGATCTCGCCCACCGGCGCCATGCGTTTTTCCGTCGCCATCCGCACGATCACGCTTTTTAACGGCGGCAGGGCCGTCTTCAATGTCGGCGGCGGCATCGTCTTCGATTCGACCGCCGAGGCAGAATATGAGGAATGCCTGCTCAAGGCCCGCTTCGCTGTCGGCGACCAATGGATTGCACGATGATCGATTTTTCGCTGATCGAGACGCTGCGCTGGCAGCCCGGCGAGGGCTTCATCCGCCTGCGGCTGCATCTCGCCCGGCTTTCCCGCTCTGCCCGTCGCCTTGGCTTCCCGCAACCGATCGAGGCAGCGGCCAAGCTCGACGAAGCCGTGGCAGGCGCTGCCGGTCCGCTGCGCATCCGCCTGACCTTCGACGCACAAGGCCGGATCGAGGTGACCAGCGCCGCTTTCGCGCCCCTGGCGCCCGATGCCATCTGGACCCTCCGCCTCGCCGAGACCCGCCTGAATTCTGCCGACAGGCTGCTGCGCGTCAAGACCACGCGCCGCGCCGTCTACGAGGCCGCGCGCGCCGAATACAGGCCTGATGAGGCCGATGAGGTCATGCTTTTGAACGAACGCGGCGAAGTCTGCGAGGGCACCATCACCTCGATCTTCCTGGACGATGGAACCAGCATCCTGCGCACCCCGCCGATCTCCTGCGGCCTGCTCGCCGGCGTGCTGCGCACCGAGCTCATCTGCCGGCGCCAGGCCCGCGTCGGCCGTATCTCGCTTGCCGATCTCGATGCCGGCACGCTTTATATCGGCAATTCGCTGCGCGGTCTGATCCGCGCAAACCTCGTCAGGAGCTGACCATGTTCATTCTCTCGCTCACCTATGTGAAACCCAACGATGAAGCCGACAGGCACATGGAGCCGCACATGGCCTGGGTGAAGGAGGGTTATGCCAAGGGCTGGTTCCTCGCTTCCGGCCGCAAGGTGCCGCGCACTGGCGGCGTCATCCTCGCAATCGGCGATCGCACCGCAATCGAGGCCTATGTCGCCGCCGATCCCTTCGCCCTCCACGGCGTCGCCGAATACGATATCACCGAGCTTGCCGTAACGACGGCGGTCGAAGGACTGGAAATCCTGAAGCGCTGAATTTGCAGGAGCCGATCATGGATGATCTCACCGCCCATCTCAAAGAACTCGAGGAAAAACTCTTCGACCCATCGGTTCGCGCCTCGCGCGAGATGCTGACTACGCTGCTCTCTCACGATTTCCGGGAAATCGGCAGTTCCGGACGGCTCTATACTTTCGACATGATCGTGCCCGCTCTTTTGGCCGAGCGTCGGACGGGAACGTCACGCGGCGAGCATTTCGAAACCCAAAGACTTGCCGAGCACATCGCGCTCGTCACCTATCGCGCCATTTACACCGACGTCGACGGAAGCGAAAGACGAACGCTGCGCAGTTCCATCTGGCGGCTGGAAGAGGACGGGCACTGGCGCATGCTCTTCCACCAGGGCACCGTCATCGGTTAAGCCAAGCCACGCTGGCTGCCCCCGGGACGGCTTCGCCGGCCTCCATCGCCGCCCGATATTTGGCCTTTCCCCCTCAATGCTCTTTATTGTGACGTCGTTTTATGGTTAGAGCCGGTCACCTCGCACCCTCTGCGGCAATTTCAAAACAATTCTTCGGGCTGAACGCCTTCGTCCCCTTCCACAGGAGAAAAGAATGACGGAACAGAATTATCCGGTATATGCCGAAATTACCGGTCCGATCGTGATGATCGGCTTCGGCTCCATCGGCCGCGGCACACTGCCCCTGATCGAGCGCCATTTCAAATTCGACAAAAGCCGGATGGTCGTCATCGACCCTCGTGAAGAGCCCTCCGACATAGAGATCCTGAAGAAGCACGGCGTTCGCCACATCAAGGAATATGTCACCAAGGACAATTACAAGGAACTGCTGAAGCCGCTGCTGACGGAAGGCGAAGGTCAGGGTTTCTGCGTTAACCTCTCGGTCGACACCTCCTCGCTCGACATCATCAAGCTCTGCCGCAAACTCGACGTTCCCTATATTGACACCGTCGTCGAGCCCTGGCTCGGCTTCTATTTCGACAAGGGCATGAGCAATGCCGACCGCACCAACTATGCGCTGCGCGAAACCATGCGCAAGGAAAAGGCGAAGAACCCGGGCGGCGCTACCGCCGTCTCCACCTGCGGCGCCAATCCGGGCATGGTCTCCTGGTTCGTCAAGCAGGCGCTCGTAAATCTCGCCAAAGACACCGGCCTCAAATTCGAGGAACCGGACCAGCACGATCGCGAAGGCTGGGCAAAGCTCATGAAGAAGCTCGGCGTCAAGGGGGTCCACATCGCCGAGCGCGATACCCAACGCACCAAGCATCCGAAGCCGCTCAACGTCTTCTGGAACACCTGGTCCGTCGAAGGCTTCATCTCCGAAGGCCTGCAGCCGGCCGAACTCGGCTGGGGCACGCATGAAGAATGGATGCCGAAGAACGCCAAGAAGCACAAGAAGGGCAACAAGGCGGCGATCTACCTGGAGCAGCCGGGCGCCAACACCCGCGTGCGCACCTGGTGCCCGACGCCCGGCCCGCAATATGGTTTCCTCGTCACCCACAATGAGTCGATCTCGATCGCCGACTTTTTCACGGTCCGCGACAAGGACGGCGAAGTGACCTTCCGCCCGACCTGCCACTATGCCTACCATCCGGCCAACGACGCCGTGCTCTCGCTGCATGAGATGTTCGGCAATGGCGGCACGCCGCAGCCGGTCCATCACGTTCTCGACGAGGACGAGCTGGAGGACGGCATCGACGAACTCGGCGTCCTGCTCTACGGCCATGAGAAGAATGCCTATTGGTATGGCTCGCGCCTGTCGCTGGAAGAAACCCGCCGCATCGCGCCCTACCAGAACGCCACCGGCCTGCAGGTGACTTCCGCCGTCCTCGCCGGCATGGTCTGGGCGCTGGAAAACCCGAATGCCGGCATCGTCGAAGCCGACGAGATCGATTACAAGCGCTGCCTCGAAGTGCAGCTGCCCTATCTCGGCCCGGTCGAGGGCCACTATACCGACTGGACCCCGCTCGACGGCCGTCCGGGCCTCTTCCCCGAGGATATCGACACCAAGGATCCGTGGCAGTTCAGGAACATTCTCGTTCGCTGAGATCGCCTGCACGACGTTGACAATGCCCGCCGCAAGGCGGGCATTTTTGTAACGCCTGCTGTCTAAATTCCGCCCGCTGCCCTTGCAAGGCTTGCCTTCATGCCGGGCGCGCGCCATGTTTTGCCCGAACTTGGCGGCTGTCCGCCGCGCCGATTCGCCGGGAGAAGCCTTATGAAAATCAGAACTGGTCTCGTTCTTGTCGGTGCAGCGGCCGCTCTTGCCGCCTGCGTTTCATCAGAGCCGCGTCGCTTGCCGGTTGCAGCCGCGCCCGCAGCCACCGGTGTCGAAGGCAACTGGAGCGATCCGAACGGCATCGTTTCCACCTTCCAGGGCGGTAGTTTCACCACCCGCACGACCGACAGCAACCAGCTTCTTGCCTCGGGCACCTATATCAACACCTCACCGACCCTGGTGGAAATCAACATGACCTCGCTGGTGCGCAAGACCCAGTCCAAGGTCAATTGCGCCCTCGTCAACCCGAGCCAACTCAATTGCACCTCCGATTCCGGCGCACAGTTCACGCTTTCCCGCCGCGGCTGAAAAATGAGGTGATAGGCTAAGCAGATCATGCGGGCCTTCGTCTTTTATCTCATCCTGCTGCTTGCATTGCCGCTTGCGGCACTTGCGGTCGTTTCGCCGGCCAATGTCTATCGCGCCCAGGGCATCGCCGCTCCCGATTGCGACGGGCCGCTGCAGGTGCTGATCTTCGCCGTGCCGGCAGTCCTGATCTATGGTGCAGGCGCGCTCCTTGCCTATCAGACCGGCCGGCGCTTTCATCGCCTCGTTTCCCTTCTCTGCCTGATCATCGCGCTCGCCACGGTTCCGAATATTGCGGAGGCCGTGCACGAACTCTATCGAAACGCCGCCGACGGCGAATGCCTGGGATAGGAACCCGGCTTTTTTACCCTGCCCCCTTGGAAAGCGCCTCGCCTGGCCCAGCTTTCTCTTGCGGTCGTGCATCGTCTGATGGAACATCCGCAGGCCGGGAAACCGCCCCGGCGCATAATGAAAAGGATCGGCGAGGATCAGGGGGATCTTTCGCCTCAATCAGGAGAACAGGGATGACGAAGTCTTTCAGCTTCGGTCTTTTGACCGCGTCCATGCTGGCGCTCAGCACGGGCGCCGCCTTTGCGGATTACGAACTCAATATTCTTCATATCAACGATTTCCATTCGCGCATCGAATCGATCAACAAGTTCGACTCCACCTGCTCGGCAGAGGAGGAAGGCAAGAAGGAATGCTTCGGTGGTGCTGCCCGCCTGAAGACCGCGATCGACCAGCGCCGTGAGGCGCTATCCGGCAAGAACGTCGTCCTCCTCAATGCCGGCGACAATTTCCAGGGCTCGCTCTTCTACACGACCTACAAGGGGGCAGCCGAAGCCGAATTCCTGAACCTGATGAAGTTCGACGCCATGACCGTCGGCAACCATGAATTCGACGACAGCGAGGACGGGCTTGCGACTTTCCTCGACAAGGTGCAGTTCCCCGTCGTGACGGCGAATGTCAAGGCGACAGCCGCCTCCAAGCTCGGCGACCGCATCAAGCCGTCGCTGGTGCTCGATGTCGGCGGCCAGAAGATCGGCATCGTCGGCGCCGTCACCAATGATACGGCAGAGCTTTCCTCCCCCGGCCCGAACGTCACGATCGCCGATGACGTTGAGGCGATTACCGCGGCCGTTCAGGATCTGAAGGGCCAGGGCGTCAACAAGATCATCGCGCTGACCCATGTCGGTTACCCCCGCGATCTCGCCCTGATCGCCAAGATCCCGGATGTCGACATCGTCGTCGGCGGCCATTCCCACAGCCTGCTCTCCAACACCGATCCGAAGGCCGAAGGCCCCTACCCGACGATGGTCGACAATCCCGGCGGCTACAAGGTGCCGGTCGTCCAGGCTGCTTCCTACAGCAAGTATCTCGGCGATCTCGTCGTCAATTTCGACGATAGCGGCGTCGTCAAGGATGCCAAGGGCGATCCGATCCTGATCGATTCCACCTTCACGCCCGATCCTGCCGTCATTGCCCGCATTGCCGAATTGGCAAAGCCGATCGAGGAATTGCGCAAGAAGGTGATCGGCTCTTCCGAAAGCCCGATCGACGGCGACCGCAAGGTCTGCCGCGTCGAGGAATGCTCGATGGGCAATCTGGTGGCCGACGCCATGCTCGATCGCACCAAGAACCAGGGCGTCACCATCGCCGTTCAGAACGGCGGCGGCCTGCGTGCTTCGATCGACGGTGGCGAGATCACCCAGGGCGAGGTCATCACCGTCTTGCCCTTCCAGAATACGCTCGCCACGTTTGAGCTGACCGGCGCAGACATCGTCAAGGCGCTCGAAAACGGCGTCAGCCAGATCGACCAGGGCGCCGGGCGCTTCCCTCAGGTCGCCGGCCTGAAATTCTCCTTCGACCAGTCGAAGCCCGTCGGCAACCGCGTCAGCGACGTTCAGGTGAATGACGGTGACAATTTCGCTCCGATCGACCCGGCCAAGACCTACAAGGTCGCCACCAACAACTTCATGCGCGGTGGCGGCGACGGCTATGCGATCTTTAAGGACGGCAAGAACGCCTATGATTATGGTCCAGACCTTGCCGACGTGACCACCGAATATGTCGCCGCACATTCGCCTTACAAGCCCTACACGGATGGACGCGTCACCGAACTGGCGCAGGCAGCGCCTGCTCCGGCTCCCTCTGCCGAACCCAGCCCTGCACCGGCTGCTCCCGCCCCATCCACCGAGCCGGCTCCCGCACCCGCTGCCCCGGCCCCAGCAGCACCGGCTCCCGCGCCGGCGGCACCTGCAGAACCGACTCCTGCACCCGCGGCACCGGCGCCGGCAGCACCCGCACCCGCTGCGGAACCGACACCCGCACCGGCAGCCTCCACACCTGCCGCGACGACGCCTTCCACTCACGTCATCGCCGCGGGCGACACCTTCTGGGATCTCGCCGTGACCTTCTATGGCGACGGCACGCTGTGGCGGAAGCTTTCGGATGCCAACGGCAAGCCGAACCCGCGTCATCTGACGGTCGGCAAGGAGATCGAGGTCCCCGCCAAGTAAGACGATTTGTCCCGATGCCATTGGCCGGTCCGGGGTTTCCCGGGCCGGCTTTTGTTTCTATAGGGTGAACCATGATCTCCAGGCTGCGTATGAGCCGAAGAGACAGAAAGAGCTTTGGGGTTAGAATGACAGCAGATATTTCACTCCGCCCGGCCGACCATCCGGCCGTCAAATTTGGCAAGGTCGGTGTTCTGCTGGTCAATCTCGGCACGCCTGACGGCACCGATTATACCTCGATGCGCCGCTATCTCAGGGCATTCCTCACCGATCGCCGGGTTATCGAATGGTCGCCCTGGAAGTGGTATCCGATCCTGTTCGGCATCGTGCTCAACACCCGCCCGCAGAAGGTCGGTAAGGCCTATGAGCTGATCTGGAACAAGGAGAGGAACGAAAGTTATCTGCGGACCTACACCCGCAATCAGTCGGAGCTGATGGCCGCGCGCCTGAAGGATCTTGATAACGTCAAGGTCGACTGGGCGATGCGCTACGGCACGCCGTCGATCGCCTCGCGCATCGACGCGCTGAAAGAAGAGGGTTGCGACCGTATCTTGCTCTTCCCACTCTATCCGCAATATGCGGCGGCGACGACCGCCACCGTCAACGACAAGGCCTTCCAGAAGCTGCTCTCGATGCGCTGGCAGCCGGCGCTACGCACCGTTCCCGCCTATCATGACGACGAGACCTATATCGAAGCGCTCGCCGCGTCGGTCGAAAAGCATCTTTCGACCCTCGATTGGAAGCCGGAGATGCTGCTCGCCTCCTTCCACGGCATTCCGATGTCCTATTTCAAGCAGGGCGATCCCTATTACTGTCAATGCCAGAAGACCGGCCGGCTGCTGCGCGAGCGGCTCGGGCTCACCCAGGAAAACTTCATGGTCACCTTCCAGTCCCGCTTCGGGCCGGAGGAATGGCTGCAGCCCTATACCGACAAGACCGTGGAGAAGCTCGCCAAGGACGGCGTCAAGCGCATCGCCGTCATCAATCCCGGCTTCGTCTCCGACTGTCTGGAGACGCTGGAGGAGATCGCCGAACAGGCCGCCCATTCCTTTCACGAAAATGGCGGCGAGAAATTCGCGCATATTCCCTGCCTCAACGACGGCGATGACGGCATGAAGGTGCTGGAAAAGGTCGTCCGCCGCGAATTGCAGGGTTGGGTCTGAGAGACATCTTCAGAAACCGGCATCGGACGAGTAGCTCATAACAGTCCAATGGCTTAACCGAAACGGAACCTCCTTTTCACTTGGAGCCCGGGCGGTTGCACCCTCATTTCTTCCTCGCAAAGAACGTGCTAACTCACCACATTAGTTAGGCAGGCGCGCATGCGCCGATAGGAGGAATTTTTCATGCTGTTCGGCGGCTTCGACATCGTCGTGATCGTGCTGGTCATCTTCGTGATCCTGGTGCTCTTTGCCGGGATCAAGACCGTGCCGCAGGGCTACCGCTATACGATCGAGCGCTTCGGGCGTTATACCCGCACGCTGGAGCCAGGCCTCAACCTCATCACCCCCTTCATCGAGCGCGTCGGCGCCAAGTTGAACGTGATGGAGCAGGTGCTGAACGTGCCGACCCAGGAGGTGATCACCAAGGATAATGCCTCAGTTTCGGCCGATGCAGTCTCGTTCTATCAGGTGCTGAACGCCGCCCAGGCTGCCTATCAGGTCTCCAACCTCGAAAACGCCATCCTCAATCTCACCATGACCAACATCCGCTCGGTCATGGGTTCGATGGATCTCGACGAACTGCTCTCCAACCGCGATGCGATCAACGACCGGCTGCTGCGCGTCGTCGACGAGGCCGTGCATCCCTGGGGCATCAAGGTCACCCGCGTCGAGATCAAGGACATTCAGCCGCCGCGCGACCTCGTCGATGCGATGGCCCGCCAGATGAAGGCGGAGCGCGAGAAACGCGCCCAGGTGCTGGAGGCCGAAGGCTCGCGCAACGCGCAGATCCTCAGGGCCGAAGGTGCCAAGCAATCCGCCATCCTCCAGGCCGAAGGCCAGCGCGAGGCCGCCTTCCGCAACGCCGAAGCCCGCGAGCGCTTGGCCGAGGCCGAAGCCAAGGCGACAAAGATGGTCTCTGAAGCCATCGCCGCCGGTGACATTCAGGCGATCAACTATTTCGTCGCCCAGAAATATACCGAGGCGCTCACCTCGATCGGTTCGGCGCCCAATTCCAAGATCGTGATGATGCCGATGGAAGCCTCTTCCATCCTGAGCTCGCTCGGTGGTATCGGCGCCATTGCCCGCGAAGTCTTCGGCGATGCCGGCAACAGCCCGTCAACGCCGCTGCCGGTACCGCCGCGTCCACGCCCCGCACCGGCGCGCTCGACGCCGCCGATCAATCCGTCGACCCCCAATCCTTTCAATCCCGAGCAGGAGCGCTAAGCCATGCTGGCGAAGATCGTCGCCGAACTCGGTCCGTGGAGTTGGTGGGTCGCTGGCCTCGTGCTGCTTGCCGCTGAGATGATCGTTCCCGGCTTCTTCCTGGTCTGGATCGGCCTTGCCGCCTTGATCGTCGGCGCGCTATCGCTGCTCTTCTGGGACAGCGCCTTCTGGGTCTGGGAGTTGCAGGCGATCCTTTTTGCGCTTCTCGCCGTTGCCACGACCTTCGCCGGCCGCCGGCTGACGCTGCGCAATGCGACGACCGACGAGCCCTTCCTCAACCAGCGCGGCGCCAGCCTCGTCGGCCGCACAGCGACGCTGCACGAACCGATCCGCGAAGGCCGCGGTCGCATCCGTCTTGACGATACGCTATGGCAGGTGATGGGACCGGACCTGCCCGTCGGAACGCAGGTGAAAGTGGTTTCGAGCAACGGCCGCGACCTGACGGTCGAGCCCGTCTGATCAAATAACTTTGATCAGACGAAGCTGATCAGGCGACGCCGATCCGCAACAGGTCGTGGAAATGCACCAGCCCGACGGGCCGGCGGTCGTCGTCGATGACGATCAGCGCGCCGATGTGATGCTGGTTGAGCAGCGCCAGGGCCGCGGTCGCGAGCACCGTCTGCTTCACCGTCTTCGGCGTCCGCGTCATGATGTCGTCGACGGCAAGTTCAGAGAGATTGCGCGTCAGATTGCGCGCCATGTCGCCTTCGGTGACGATGCCGCAGAGCCGCCCATCCTCATCAAGCACGCCGACGCAGCCGAAATGCTTGCGCGACAGCACCGTAATCGCCTCCGGCATCGGTGTACCCTTGGCAACGAGCGGCAGCCGCTCGCCGGTATGCATGACATCGCCGACATGCATCAGGCTCGCGCCCAGCTTGCCGCCCGGATGGAAGACGTGGAAATCCGTGGCGGTAAAGCCGCGCGCCTCCAAAAGCGCCACCGCCAGCGCGTCGCCGATTGCAAGCTGCATCAGTGTCGAGGTCGTCGGCGCCAGCCCATTGGGGCAGGCCTCCTGTTCGTTCGGCATCAGGAGGACGATATCGGCGGCGGCCGCGAGCGAGGAGCCTTCGCTGCAGGTTATCGCGATCAACGGAATTGAGAAGCGCCGCGTGAAGGAAATGATGCTCTTGAGCTCGGCGCTCTCGCCGCCTTTGGAAATCGCCAGCACGACGTCATCGCGCGCGATCATCCCGAGATCGCCGTGATTGGCCTCCGCCGCATGCACGAAAAAGGCGGGCGTTCCCGTCGAAGCGAATGTTGCCGCGAGCTTGGCGCCGATATGCCCGCTCTTGCCAACGCCGGTGACGATCACACGTCCGGAGATGTCGCCGATGACTTCGACGGCCCGCGTGAAAGGACCGGCCAATCCATTGTCAAAAGCCTGTTCGAGCGCTTCAAGACCGCGTCTTTCGGTCTCTATGGTGCGTTTTGCCGATTCGAGCACGCTGTTTTCAACGAGGTTGATCGCTCTTCTGTTCATGAAATTGCGTTAGACCTTTTCACTTTCCAAGTCCACCCCGCGCTCTTTCCGACCCGCACTCTTTCCGAATTGTGAACAGCGCCCGCCGCCGGCAACGAATGGTTAACCACAAGGCTTTACCTTTGGGTAAGAACCGAAAGCATGTCAGGCGCGAAATTGCATGGGCCAGCCAAAACAGACGAGCAGTGTGACGCCGCTCCGCGCCATGAGCCGTGCCGTCTCTTTTGCCGTGCTGGGTACCCTGCTTCTCAGCCAGACGGCAGCCTTCGCGCAGTCCGCCTCGCCGCAGCCGGCAAACGGCCGCTCCGCCGCCTCTCAGGATAATCGCGCCACCAACGATGCCGCATCCGCCGCCGGTTTCGATGACGAGACCGACGATACCGCCACGCCTGCGGCAAACGGCGCGACCGCGAACGCCGACGATGCCCAGCAGCGGCCCGCCATACCGGATGCGCAAGCAGGCGACGACATTACCGGCTCCATCCTCGACGAGGACATACGCCGGCTGAACACCCGCGAGGCGCCGATCGATGAGACGCTGCCGCGCCGCGGGGCTGCCGAGAGCGCCTCGACAGAGGAAACGCCAGGAATCCCGATCGGCACGTTCGTGCTTCGCCCGAGCGTCACCCAGAGCATCAACACCGAGACCACCAAGGACGGCAATACCAGGCAGCGGCGCGCCTTTCTCGAAACGGATGCGGCAGCGACACTGACTTCCGACTGGGGCCGGCACCAGCTGACCGTCACCTCGGAAGGCGCCTGGCAGAGGAATATCAGCGGCGAGGGCGAGGAGCAGCCTTCCTTTAAAGTCAACAGCGACCTCAGACTGGATCTTCCCGACGAGACGACCGCGCACCTGACCGCCGGCTATAATTTCTACCGTGAAGATACGGACGATCCCGACGCCATCGCCGACGCCGCGCAGCAGTCGGACGTGCAGGAATTTTCGGCCGGCGCCTCCGTTCAACGCGATTTCGGCATCCTGCGCGGCACGACGGCACTGGCACTGACCCGCTCGATCTATTCGGATGCGAAGCTTGCGAACGGCACTACCGTCGCCCTCAGCGATCGCAACCAGACGACGGGCACGCTGCGCGGCCGCGTCGGCTACGAGCTGTCTCCCGCGCTCATTCCCTTCATCGAGGCGACGATCGGCCGCTCGGTCTACGATGAAACCCGCGATTCCGCCGGTTACGAGCGTTCCGGCCATAGCTATGGCGCCAAGGCAGGCGTCGAGGTCGATCTTGGCGAAAAGCTGAAGGGTGAAGTCGGCGTCGGCTACGAGATGGCGGATTTCGAAGACAGCCGGCTGTCTTCGATCGATACCGCCACGCTCGACGCGAGCCTGCTCTGGTCGCCGATCCGCGGCACCGATGTCAATCTCGACCTGCAGACGAGCATCCAGCCCTCGACCACGGCAGGCGAAAGCGGCTACGTCTCGCACGCGTTGACGACGACGGTCACCCACCAGCTGCGCGACAACCTGGTCGGGACGATGATCGGCGGGGTCATATGGCGCGATTATCCCACGGACAGCACCATCAACGACGAGCTCGTCTATACCGCCGCGACCGGCCTGACCTGGAACATCAACCGCTATCTCGATCTGACCAGCACGCTCGGCTACGAGCTGACGACGCGCAAGGAAGGCACCGATTCGCAGCAATGGCGAGCCGGCGTCGGTCTCAAGCTGAAACGCTAGGAATGACGACCAAAATAGAACGCCGCGCATCTGTTAGGACACGCGGCGCTCTATTACGTTGAATCTACGCCTTATTTCAGGCTGGCCAGCAGTTCCCTGAAGCCGCCTTCGACGGTGGGGCGGATATCGGCGCGTTCGAGGGCGAAGGCGACGTTTGCCAGGATGAAGCCGTCCTTGGCGCCGCAGTCGTAAGTCGCGCCGCGGAAGTGGTAGCCGGCGAAATCCTGTTCCTTCAGCAGCTTCAGCATGCCGTCGGTGAGCTGGATCTCGTTGCCGGCGCCGCGCTCCTGGGTTTCGAGGATCTTGAAGATCTCAGGCTGCAGGATATAGCGGCCGTTGATGAAGAAGTTGGAAGGCGCCGTTCCCTTGGCAGGCTTTTCCACCATGCCGGTGATGCGGAAGCCGTCGCCGATCGCCTCGCCGACGCCGACGATGCCGTATTTATGCGCCTGGTCCGGTGCGCATTCCTCGACGGCGATGATATTGCCGCCGCTCTGGGCATAGAGGTCGATCATGCCCTTCATGCAGCCCTTGTCACCCTTCATGATCATATCGGGCAGCAACAGTGCGAAGGGTTCGTCGCCGACGATCTCACGGGCGCACCACACGGCGTGGCCGAGGCCGAGCGGCTCCTGCTGGCGGGTGAAGCTCACCGTGCCGGCCTTCGGCAATTGCTGGGCGAGAAGCGTAATTTCCGCCTTCTTGGCGCGCTCGCGCAGCGTCTGCTCCAGCTCGAAATGAATGTCGAAATAATCTTCGATGACGTGCTTGTTGCGTCCGGTGACGAAGACCAGATGTTCGATCCCCGCCTCGATCGCCTCGTCGACGACATATTGAATGATTGGCTTGTCGACGACGGTCAACATTTCCTTCGGAACAGCCTTTGTCGCCGGTAGGAATCGCGTTCCCAATCCGGCAACCGGAAATACTGCTTTACGAACTTTGTTGTGTTGAGCCACACCCGGCCTCCTGCTTCGATCATATCGCTTTGGAAATAGAGCTTTTTAGCTTTAACTAGTATAGAATTGCTACTGTTTTGCAAATGGTGACCGCAGCGGATCGCCATGGTAAAGAATTTGTTGACTCCGTTCCTGTAGTCTCGGGTCTGGGCGGACGTGATGCCCCGCTGCACCAGAAACTAAAGATGACGGATACGACTGTCGATGACCCAGAATCACAAAAACTCCCTTCGTGGTCTTGCTCTCGCCCTCGTTGTCGCCGTCCAGGTGACACTGGTCCCCGACAACGCGAAAGCTGATTCCCGGTTCCAGAAATGGATCGCGGATTTTTACCAGACTGCCGCTCAGAGTGGCATCAGTAAGGCAACCTATCAAAAGGCCTTTTCCGGGGTGAGCGAGCCCGATCCGACCGTGCTCGAAAAGGCTGCTTACCAGCCGGAATTCACCTCGAAGATCTGGGACTATGTCGATAGTCGCGTCAATCCCTATACCGTCAAGATCGGCCGCGAGATGGCTGCCAAGCACGCAAGGACGCTCGCTGCGATCGAGCAGCGCTTCGGCGTCGACAAGACCATTCTGCTGGCTATCTGGTCGATGGAATCGAATTACGGCGCAGTCCTCGACAAGGACGACCGGCTGCACTACGTGCCGCGCGCCCTGGCAACGCTTGCCTATGCCGATCCGAGCCGCGCCAAATTCGCCAAGAAACAGCTGGTCGCCGCGCTGAAGATCCTGCAGAACGGCGATGTGCCGGCACGCGAGATGACCGGCTCCTGGGCCGGCGCCATGGGCCACACCCAGTTCATTCCGACAAGCTATCTGCTTTATGCCATCGATGCCGACGGCAACGGCCATCGCGATATCTGGAACTCGATCCCCGACGCGCTGGCAACCTCGGCCAATCTCCTGATGAAGAACGGCTGGGATACCGGCAAGACCTGGGGCTACGAGGTCGTCGTTCCCGCAGCCGCCGCCAAGCAGGCCGGCAAGACCCATACATTGGCCCAATGGGCGGCACTCGGCCTGACACGTCCGAACGGCAAGGCCTTCCGCGAGAGCGCTACCAAAGCCGTGTTGAAGATGCCGGCCGGGGCAAGTGGCCCGGGCTTCCTGATGACCGCCAACTTCTTCACCATCAAGAACTACAATGCCTCGGATAGCTACGCGCTTGCCGTCGGCCTGCTGGCTGACCAGATCGCCGGCTACGGCGGCATGCAGCAGCGTTGGCCGCGCCCGAACGGCGCACTCGACATCACCGAGAAATTCGAGCTGCAGACGCGTCTCAAGACGCTCGGCTATTACAATGGCGAGGTCGACGGCAATTTCGGCTCGGGTTCCAAGGCGGCGATCTCGGCCGTGCAGTCTCGCATCGGCATGCAGCCGGACGGCGAGCCCTCGCTGCCGCTTCTGAACGCACTGCGCCGCTAGATCGGGATGATCCCGGCCGGAAATCTCAATCCGCATTTGAATCAAGGAAGTAGGGCATGATACCGCCCGAAAACCCGACACACTTTTCGGCATGATGCTCTACAACAGGCAGAAGCGTGACCTAGATAATAGCGGGAGTGGACGCTGGCCTGCCCTGCGTGCAAGATACCGGCAGATGCGGAACTGCCCATGACGAAGAAAACTGATCGGACCCGTAAAATCCGTTGGCTCGTGCTCGCCTTGGCGGCGGCTTCGCTATGCCTTGGCGTGTCTGCGCCGGTGCATGTCGCCGAGGCCCAGGAGCAGCGTTATCAGCGCCGGTCGATCTTCGATTTCTTCCTTGGCCGGCGCTATCTCGACGACGGCCCGCAGGCCCCTGACGTTCAGCAGCCGAGACGCCAGCAGCGCAAACGCCCGCCGGCGCAGAAAGCCATCGTCAATACCCGCACCGCGCCGCCGGTCCGCGCTCCCGTACAAGAGGAGCCGGCCGTACAAAAGCTCGGCGACGCCCGAAAGATCCTGATCGTCGGCGATTTCCTGGCCAGCGGCCTCGGCGATGGCCTCACCGCCGCCTTCGAGACCTCGCCGGGGGTCGTCGTCGAAGCCCGCGGCAACGTCTCATCGGGTCTTGTCCGCGACGATTATTACGACTGGCCGGAACAGCTGCCGAAGATGATCGACGAGTTGAAGCCGGCAATGGTCGTCGTCATGATCGGCGCCAACGACCGCCAGCAGATGGTGACCGACACCGCCAAGGAGAAATTCCGCACCGATGGCTGGTTCACCGAATACCGCCGCCGTGTCCTTTCTTTCGGCAAGGAGGTCACCGCCCGCAAGATCCCGCTGCTCTGGGTCGGCCTTCCCGCCTTCGAATCCGATTCGATGACGGCCGATGCCGTTCAGATGAACCAGCTCTACCGCAACCAGGTCGAAAGCATCGGCGGTGAATTCGTCGATATCTGGGATGGTTTCGTCGACGAAAACGGCAACTTCATCGTCACCGGTTCGGATGTGAACGGCCAGCAGGTGCGCTTGCGCACCTCCGATGGCATCAACCTTACCCAGGCCGGCCGGCGCAAGCTTGCCTTCTATGTGGAAAAACCGGCGCGGCGTCTTCTCGGCACGCAGGCAAGCCCCGATCTGGTCCGCCTCGACTCCAGCAATCTGCCCGGTCTCGGACTTCCTGCCAATCCGGTCGAACATACCGTGCCGATCAGTCTCTCCGATCCCAATCTCGACGGCGGCGCCGAGCTTCTCGGCGCCAGGCCGCCGCCTATGACTTTGACGCGATCGCCGCGTGACCTGCTTGTCGAGCAGGGCGAAATGACGCCCGCACCTCCCGGCCGCGTTGACGATTACCGGCTGCCGGCAGTTAAGGCGCCGGCCGAAGTCTCGGTCAAGTGAAGGCCGCGCGAGCATGATGCCGAAAAGTGTGAGCGGTTTTCGGACGACATCATGCTCTAACTATATAATGTAGAACAGGATTCAGATTTAGGCCGACCCGGCCTAAAATCATCCTGTTCTAGGCGGCCGTCCGCTTCGTTCGCTTTACTTCGCCGCCGCCTGCGGCCAGCTCAGATAATAGTAATTCGAGCCGATCAGGCCGAAGAAGGCGTTGCTGTCGTTCGTCTGGTCGACATAGCTGCCGTTTTCCTTGACGAAGGCGCCATCGGCGCCGCGCTCCAGATGCGCATCGAGGAAGTCGCTCCAGCCGCTGACGTCGATATCCTTGCCGGCCTTGCTCTCAGAGTCCGCCTCGTCGGGATCGTCGACATCCCACGCGGTTATCGATACGCCCTGTGTCGGATCGGTGATGGTGAGCGTGCCCGCTTCGAGGGCGGCCAGCATGTCATGGGCCTTGCCGCTCTCGCCTTCGGCCGCAGCAGCATCCTGTAGCTGCTGCTTCAGCATCGACATGAACGAAGCGCTGGTGACGTCGGCGCCGTCACCCGTCGTGTCAGCCTCGTCCGCCGTGTCGCTTTGGGCCGAAAGCGTGTCGAGCAGCCCGGAAAGGGCCTGGTTGGAAAGAAGCGAGGCAGAACTCGGATCGAGCCCGTAGCTGCTCAGAATGCTGGCGGCCGACGAACTCTGCGTGTCCTGCGCGCTGTCGTCGGAGCCGCGAAGGTTTTTCAGGGCATATTGGGCCGAAACCAGCCGCGTGCTGTCAAGTGCGGAAACCATTTGAAAATCCTTGTCGATCATTCGCGGCCTTGCGTCGCGGCCGATGGTGAAATGCGCTGCGGCCAAAACGGCGGGGCACCTCCGCTTCGGTCGCCGCCGGCTGCTTCTCAGCCCGCGTTTGGCGCAAAATCTCGCTTTCCGGCATTGCCTGAGGCTTGCGGCGCACGGCCTCCGCGTCAAGCGGTCGCACGACAGCGCGGCACGCCATGAAAAAACTCCGCCGGAGGGGCGGAGTTCGTGGTCTTCGGGAAGGTGTGACTGACGGTCAGTTCGGCAGAACGGTCGAGCCCATTAATTCCTCGTCGATGGCGCGCGCCGCCTGGCGGCCTTCACGGATCGCCCAGACCACCAGCGACTGGCCGCGGCGCACGTCGCCCGCCGTCCAGAACTTGTCGATCGAAGTCTTGTAGTCGCGGTCGTTGGCGACGACGTTGGTCGAGCCGCGCTTATCGGTGTTGAGCGTCAGCTTGCCCTCGAGCTCCTTCAGTACACTGCCGGTGAATGGCCCGCGGAAACCGATGGCGATGAAGGCGAGATCGGCCCGAATGACGAATTCCGTACCTGGAACCGGCCGCCGGCGTTCGTCGACCTCGCAGCACTTGACGCCGGTCAGCACACCGTCTTCGCCGACGAACTCAAGAGTGGCCACCTGGAATTCACGCACGGCGCCCTCGGCCTGCGAGGAAGAGGTGCGCATCTTCGTCGCCCAGAAGGGCCAGACGGCAAGCTTGTCTTCCTTCTCCGGCGGCTGTGGCCGGATGTCGAGCTGGGTGACCCTGACGGCCCCCTGGCGGAAGGCCGTGCCAACGCAGTCCGAAGCCGTATCGCCGCCGCCGACGACGACGATATGTTTGGCGCCGGCAAGGATCGGGTCCGACGGCCAGCCGACGCTGTCGATGTTCTCGCGCCCGACGCGGCGGTTCTGCTGCACCAGATAGGGCATCGCATCATGCACGCCCGCAAGGTCGGTGCCCGGAATGCCTGCCTCGCGCGGCGTCTCGGAGCCGCCGCAGTAAAGCACGGCGTCGTGATCGATGAGCATCTGCTCGACCTTGACGTCAACGCCGACATTGACACCGCAATGGAAGGTGACGCCCTCACCCTTCATCTGCTCGACGCGGCGGTCGATGAAGTTCTTCTCCATCTTGAAGTCCGGAATGCCGTAGCGCAGCAGCCCACCCGGCTTGGTCTCGCGCTCGTAGAGATGCACCTCGTGGCCGGCGCGGCCGAGCTGCTGGGCGGCCGCCATGCCGGCAGGGCCGGAGCCGATGACGGCGACCTTCTTGCCGGTATGGACCGTGGCCGGCTGCGGCCGGATGAAGCCGAGTTCATAGGCCTTGTCGGCAATTGCCTGCTCGACCGTCTTGATGGCGACCGGTGCATCCTCGAGGTTCAACGTGCAAGCTTCCTCGCAGGGTGCCGGGCAGACGCGACCGGTGAACTCGGGGAAGTTGTTGGTCGAATGCAGGTTCTGGATCGCCGCTTCCCAGTTGTTGTTGTAGACGAGGTCGTTCCAATCGGGAATCTGGTTGTGAACAGGGCAGCCGGTCGGGCCGTGGCAATAAGGGATGCCACAGTCCATGCAGCGCGCGGCCTGTTTCTGCACTTCCGGGTCCGACATCGGGATCGTGAACTCGCGGAAATGACGGATGCGATCCGACGCCGGCTGGTACTTCGCCACCTGCCGGTCGATTTCCAGAAACCCTGTTACCTTACCCATATCTTCGTCCCTTACCCTCATGACCGCCTCACCGCAGCCAATCTGTCTATCGTCAGTCCCGGTACCCGGGGCAAGTTGCTTGTCTTGACCGTCATTGGACATATCCCCTGAAAGACATCCGTGCGATCTGAACAGCTTTCGCCGTCGGTGTGATCGTCACGGGTCATCGAGATATTTTCGTCATCCGTCACCTGCAGTCAGCAGGTGACGGATGTCCGGTGCAATTCATTCCGCGGCGATGCCCATCCGGCTGCGCTCCATTTCCTCGAGCGCACGCCGGTATTCGACCGGCATGACCTTGCGGAATTTCGGGCGGTAATCGGCCCAGTTGTCCAGGATCTGCGTGGCGCGGGCCGAGCCCGTATAATGCAGATGGTTGGAGATCAGCTGGTAAAGGCGCTCCTCGTCATGGCGCGTCATGTCGCCAGAGACGTCGACGCGTCCCTTGTGCATGAGATCACCGCCGTGATGATGCAGCTTCTCCAGCATGTCGTCCTCCTCGGGCACCGGCTCAAGCTCGACCATCGCCATATTGCAGCGGCTGGCGAAATCGCCGGTTTCATCGAGCACGTAGGCGACACCGCCGGACATGCCGGCCGCGAAGTTGCGACCCGTGGCACCGAGCACGACGACGACGCCGCCGGTCATGTATTCGCAGCCATGGTCGCCGACACCCTCGACGATGGCGATCGCGCCCGAATTGCGCACCGCGAAACGTTCGCCCGCCACACCGCGGAAGTAGCATTCGCCCTCGGTCGCACCATAAAGCACGGTGTTGCCGACGATGATCGAGTCCTCGGCGACGATCCTCGAATTCTCCGGCGGCCTGATGATGATCTTGCCGCCCGAAAGGCCCTTGCCGACATAGTCGTTGCCGTCGCCGATCAGGTTGAAGGTGACGCCGCGCGCCAGGAAGGCGCCGAAGCTCTGCCCCGCCGTACCGCGAAGCGTCACATTGATCGTGTCTTCCTTCAGCCCGCGATGGCGGAAGCGCTTGGCGACCTCGCCGGAAAGCATCGCGCCCGCCGACCGGTCGACGTTCTTGATGCCGACCTCGAAGGCGACGGGCGTCTTGGCGGTCAGTGCCGGCTGAGCCTGCTCGATCAGCACGCGGTCGAGAATGTCGTCGATCGGGTGCTTCTGCCGGCTCGTCCAGAAGGTTTCTTCCTTGGGAGCGTCGACCTTGTGGAAGATGCGGCTGAAGTCGAGACCCTTCGCCTTCCAGTGGTTCAGCATCTCGTCCTTCTCCAGAAGCTCCGAGGCGCCGATGATCTCGTCAAGCCGGGTGAAGCCCAGCGAGGCGAGGATTTCGCGCACTTCGTTGGCGACGAAGAAGAAATAGTTGATGACGTGCTCCGGCGCGCCCTTGAAGCGCTTGCGCAGCACCGGATCCTGGGTCGCCACACCCACCGGACAGGTGTTGAGATGGCACTTGCGCATCATGATGCAGCCGGCGGCAATCAGCGGCGCGGTGGCAAAGCCGAACTCGTCGGCTCCAAGCAGCGCCCCGATAATGACGTCGCGGCCGGTCTTCAGCCCGCCGTCCACCTGCAGGGCGACGCGCGAGCGCAGCCCGTTCAGCACCAGCGTCTGCTGGGTCTCGGCAAGGCCGATTTCCCAAGGGCTGCCGGCATGTTTGAGCGAGGTCAGCGGCGACGCACCCGTGCCGCCGTCGAAGCCGGCGACCGTGATGTGGTCGGCGCGTGCCTTGGCGACACCGGCGGCAACCGTGCCGACGCCGACTTCAGAGACGAGCTTGACCGAAACGTCGGCGGTCGGGTTGACGTTCTTCAGATCGTAGATCAGCTGCGCCAGATCTTCGATCGAATAGATGTCGTGGTGCGGCGGCGGCGAGATCAGGCCGACACCCGGCGTCGAATGGCGGGTCTTGGCAACCGTCGCGTCAACCTTGTGACCCGGCAGCTGGCCGCCTTCGCCAGGCTTGGCGCCTTGCGCCACCTTGATCTGCAGCACGTCGGCATTGACTAGATATTCGGTGGTGACGCCGAAGCGGCCCGAGGCGATCTGCTTGATCGCCGAACGTTCCGGGTTCATCGAACCATTGGCCAGCGGTATATAGCGGTCGGATTCCTCGCCGCCCTCGCCGGTGTTCGACTTGCCGCCGATCCGGTTCATGGCGATCGCCAGCGTCGTATGCGCCTCCCTGGAAATCGAGCCGAAGGACATCGCTCCCGTCGAGAAACGCTTGACGATATCGGCGGCCGGCTCGACCTCGTCGATCGATACCGGCTTGCGGCCGAGCGCCTCGGCGCTCTTCATCTTGAAGAGACCGCGGATCGTGTTCATGCGCAGCGCCGAATTGTTCACCATATCGGCGAATTCGCGGTAGCGGTCCTCGGCATTGCCGCGCACGGCATGCTGGAGGGCTGCGACGGCATCCGGCGTCCAGGCATGGCTTTCGCCGCGCATGCGATAGGCATATTCGCCGCCGATGTCGAGCGTCGTGGCAAGAAGCGGATCGGTACCGAAGGCCGCGTTATGGCGGGCGACGGTTTCTGCGGCGATCGCCTCGAGGCCTACTCCTTCGATCATCGTCGCGGTGCCGAAGAAATACTTGTCGATCAGTTCGGACTGCAGGCCGATCGCATCGAAGATCTGCGCGCCGCAATAGGACTGGTAAGTCGAGATGCCCATCTTCGACATGACCTTGAGGATGCCTTTGCCGACCGCCTTGATGTAGCGGTAGACGATTTCGGAAGCATCCACTTCCTTCGGGAATTCGCCCTTGGCATGCATGTCGAGCAGCGTGTCGAAGGCGAGATAGGGGTTGATCGCCTCGGCGCCATAGCCGGCGAGCAGGCAGAAATGATGGACTTCGCGCGGCTCTCCGGTCTCGACGACGAGACCGACCGAGGTGCGCAGCCCCTTGCGGATCAGATGGTGATGCACGGCAGCCGTCGCCAGCAGTGCCGGTATGGCGATCCGGTCCGGCCCGATCTGGCGATCGGAGAGCACGATGATGTTGTAGCCGCCCTTGACGGCCGCTTCCGCGCGCTCGCAGAGCCGGTCGAGCATCTCGGGCATGCCTTCCGCGCCACGCTCGATATCATAGGTGAAATCGAGCGTCTTGGTGTCAAAACGGTCTTCGGTATGGCCGATTGAGCGGATCTTCTCGAGATCGCCATTGGTCAGGATCGGCTGGCGAACCTCGAGCCGCTTGGCGTTCGCCGCGCCCTCGTGGTCGAGAATGTTCGGCCGCGGCCCGATGAAGGAAACCAGGCTCATGACCAGTTCCTCGCGGATCGGGTCGATCGGCGGGTTGGTCACCTGCGCGAAGTTCTGCTTGAAATAGGTGTAGAGCAGCTTCGGCTTTTCCGACATCGCCGAGATCGGCGTATCCGTGCCCATCGAGCCGATCGCCTCCTGGCCCGTCGTCGCCATCGGCGACATCAGGATGCGTGTATCCTCGAGCGTGTAGCCGAAGGCCTGCTGCCGGTCCAGCAGCGACACGTCGCGGCGCAGCGCCCGCGGCTCCACCGGCTTCAGGTCTTCGAGGATGAGCTGGGTGCGGTTGAGCCAGCTGCGATAGGGATGCGCCGTCGCAAGCTGCGACTTCACCTCGTCGTCGGAGATGATGCGGCCTTCTTCCATATCGATCAGCAGCATCTTGCCCGGCTGCAGGCGCCACTTCTGGATGATCTTCTCTTCCGGAACCGGCAGCACGCCGGCTTCGGACGCCATGATGACGCGGTCGTCGTCGGTGACCAGGTAGCGCGCCGGCCGCAGGCCGTTGCGGTCGAGCGTCGCGCCGATCTGCTTGCCGTCGGTGAAGGCGACGGCAGCCGGCCCGTCCCAGGGCTCCATCAGCGCTGCATGATATTCGTAGAACGCCTTGCGTTCTGCCGCCATCGACTGGTTGCCGGCCCATGCCTCCGGGATCAGCATCATTACGGCATGCGCCATAGAATAACCGCCGCGCACCAGGAATTCGAGCGCATTGTCGAAGCAGGCCGTGTCCGATTGCCCCTCGTAGGAGATCGGCCAGAGCTTGGAGATGTCCTCGCCGAACAGCGGCGAGGAGACCGACGCCTGGCGCGCCGCCATCCAGTTGACGTTGCCGCGCAGCGTGTTGATCTCGCCGTTATGGGCGACCATGCGGTAGGGATGCGCGAGCTTCCACGACGGGAAGGTGTTGGTCGAGAAGCGCTGGTGCACCAGGGCGACCGCACTTTCGAAACGCGGATCCGACAGGTCCTTGTAGTAGACGCCGACCTGATAGGCCAGGAACATGCCCTTGTAGACCACCGTCGCCGACGACAGCGACACCGGATAGAAATTGCTCTCCTCGCCGTCGAATTCATCATAGATACGGTTGGAGATTACCTTGCGCAGCGTGAACAGCCGACGCTCGAACTCGTCGTTGTTTTCGGCATCCTCGCCGGCGCCGATGAAAACCTGCACATGATGCGGCTCGGTTGCGGCAATGGCCGGCGCCTTGGAGAGCGAGGAATTATCGACGGGCACATCGCGAAAGCCGATGAAGACCTGACCTTCCTCGGTGATGACATCCTTGATCACCTTCTTGAAGTGCTCGATCTGCTTTTCATCGCGCGGCATGAAGATATGGCCGACGCCATATTCGCCGACCGGCGGCAGGGTGATGCCCTGCTCGGCCATCTCCTCGCGGAAGAAACGGTCGGGGATCTGCACCAGGATGCCGGCGCCGTCACCCATCAGCGGATCGGCGCCGACGGCGCCGCGATGCGTCAGGTTCTCGAGGATGAACAGGCCATCCTTGACGATCTGGTGCGACTTCTGGCCCTTCATATGCGCGACAAAGCCGACGCCGCAGGCATCATGTTCGTTGCGCGGATCATAGAGGCCCTGTTTCTTCGGCAGGCCGGAGGCGGATTTGGAGATATTGGCCGTCGCGCGCAGCTCTGCAGCAGCAAACCGGTCAACTTCCATGGATGGCGTCTTCGTCATCATCTTTCCTCCTGTCGAAGCCCGCGGGGCCGCGGGCGGCTTTTCGTCCCGCGCCGCAACCCGAAGATAGGTTCGGCGCATGACAGCGCTGTTGCATTGTGAAGATCGGCCGCAGACATCTGCTTCAAAGGAAAGCAAACCGTCGCGTTCCGCGCCTGCCATTCGCCTCCGCGCGCCGCCCTTGAGGCTTGACGCTCGGAAGAACTATAGCGTGAAAGCCGGTCTGTTCCAGGGCTTTCGGCGCCTCTTCGGTCATAAAGGCCAAAATAGGACAGCAACACTGTCCTAATTCATCAGTTCTATGCCAGAAAGCATTCGGCTCTGCAAGAGCGCTCCGTCAAAAAACGTCAATTTGCGACGGAAGATTGCCTAGCTAGCAGCGATGACGAAAGAAAATTACGTTTCGCCGTATTATTTTGTTTATTGATTGCGTAGTTCAATTTCCGTGATGTGTCGCGGGCGACAACCTTGATCCTGTGAAGCTTTGGCGTAATGTCCGCTGCGGACCTGCCACCCCCTTCCTTTCTCACGGTTTCCCCACATGTTCTTTGCTTCCGATAACTGGGCCGGCGCCCACAAATCCATTGCCGAACGTCTGCTGACGGAATCGACCGGCTTTGCCGCCGCCTATGGCGCTGGCGATCTCGACAGAAAGGTCGAAGCCCGTTTTTCCGAGATCTTCGAGCGTGAGGTTTCGATCTTCTTCGTCGCCACCGGCACGGCCGCCAACTCGCTATCGCTGGCAAGCGTCCAGCGCCCCGGCGGCATCACCTTCTGCCATTCGGAAGCCCATGTGATCGAGGATGAATGCGGTGCGCCGGAATTTTTCTCCGGCGCCGCCCGTCTCGTTGCCGTTGACGGCGAAGCCGGCAAGATCGATCCGGGAAAGCTTTCGGCGAAGATCGCAAGCTTTCCCGAGGACGCCGTCCATCATGGCCGCGCCAGCGCCGTGACCATCACCCAGGCGACCGAGATCGGCACCGTCTATTCCCTGCCGGAGATCGGCGAGATCGCCGCCATATCAAGGAAGCGCAATCTGCCGCTCCACATGGACGGCGCCCGCTTCGCCAACGCCCTGGTCGCACTCGGCGCCACCCCGGCCGAAATGACCTGGAAGCGCGGCGTCGACATGCTGTCCTTCGGCGGCACCAAGAACGGCTGCTGGTGTGCGGAAGCGATCGTCTTCTTCAATCCGGATCAAGCCCGGGAAATGCCGTTCATCCGCAAGCGCGCCGCCCAGCTCTTCTCCAAGTCGCGTTTCATCGCCGCCCAGTTCGATGCCTATTTCGAAAACGGTCTCTGGCTCGATCTCGCTCGCCATTCGAACGGCATGGCCGACCGGCTGCGCGCCGGTATCGGCACGAGCAACTCGGCTCGCCTGTCCTGGCCGACCGCGTCCAACGAAGTCTTTGCCGTCGTCAGCAAAGGTGCCGCAAAAATTGCGGAGGAAAAGGGCGCGAAATTTTACGAATGGCCAGTCCCGGCGGCAACGCCCGAACTTGTTGCCGAAAGCGAAACCCTGATCCGCCTCGTCACCAGCTTCGCGACCACGGAAGCGGATGTGGATGGTTTTCTGAAGTGCCTGGCCGCCTGATCGCCTGCCGGTAAAGCCTGCCGGCCCGGCAGGCCTTACGGTGACGGGCAAGGACTCACGCCGACCTCAGTCCCCTCACCTTTTGTAGAATATCCTCCGACAGCGCCGAGACCAATGCCTGGTCCGCGCCCTTACGCGGCACCAGCACGAATTCCACATCCTCCAGCACCGGAAGTCTTCCCGCAGCGATCTCCTTCAGACCTGATGGTGCCATGCTGCGCGGCTGCACCAGCACGCCCATCCCGGCTCGCGCCGCTGCCGTCAACCCGCTCAGGCTGCCGCAGGTGCAGACGATCCGCCACGGCACCCCGTTTCGCCCGAGCGCTTCGAGCGCGATCACCCGTGTGACGCTCGGCGGCGGAAAGGCGATCAGCGGCAGAGGGCCTGAGACGAGCACACGCTCGGGATCGCGCGCCAGCCAGACGAGCGGCTCTCGATAGACGAGTTTTCCGCGCGCATCGCCGAGCCGACGCTTGGCGAGCACCAGATCGATCTCACCATTGTCCTGCATCTCGTAAAGCACGCCGGAAAGCGCAACCGTCAGCTCCAGGTCGACCGATGGATGTGAACGCACGAAATCCTCCAACACCGCCGGCAGCTGGCTGGTGACGAAATCCTCCGACACGCCGAGCCGCAGACTGCCGCGCAGGCTGTTGTTCTTAAATAGCGACTGTACCTGTCCCTCGATCGAAAGCATGGTGCGCGCATGCGACAGCAGCGCCTCGCCATCGCCGGTCAACATCACCTTATGGGTGTCGCGCGCCAACAGCCTGCGCCCGAGTGCCGTCTCCAGCCGCTGGATGTGCTGGCTGACCGTCGACTGCCCGAGGCCCAGCCTTTCTGCGGCGAGCGTGAAACTGCCCATCTGCTCGACGGCGACAAAACTGCGCAACTGCGAAAGGTCCAGCATGATCCAGATTCTCGATAACTGTTATTTCTTGCATCCTGGATCATAATGGATGACAGAACAATGACTGTTTTATCAAGCCGCGAGACCGCCATGCGCCGCTTTTTGCCCGATACATTCACCATCCTGCTCGTCTGCACCGTCATCCTTGCCTCGTTGCTGCCGGCGCGGGGCACATTTGCGGATTATTTCGGCATCGCCACCGACCTTGCCATCGCGTTGCTGTTTTTCCTGCATGGCGCCCGCCTGTCGCGCAACGTCGTCATTGCTGGCCTGCTGCACTGGCGCCTGCATATCGTCATCCTGCTGACGACCTTCGGCATCTTCCCGCTGCTCGGCATGGCGCTCGGGCTGATCCCCGACACCATCCTGCCGCAGCCGCTTTATCTCGGCATCCTCTTCCTCTGCGTGCTGCCGTCGACAGTGCAGTCGTCGATCGCCTTCACCTCGATGGCAGGTGGCAATGTGCCCGCCGCCATCTGCTCGGCCTCGGCATCCAACATCTTCGGCATGTTCCTGACGCCGCTGCTCGTCGGCCTGCTGTTTTCCGTCGGCGGCCATGGCGGCTTCTCCTTCGACGCATTAGAGCAGATCCTGCTGCAGCTGCTTGCCCCGTTCATCATCGGCCAGGTCCTGCAGCCCTGGATCGGCGACTGGATCCGCGCCAAGAAGAAGATCCTGATGCCTGTCGACCGCGGCTCGATCCTGATGGTCGTCTACCTCGCCTTCAGCACGGCGGTGGTCGAGGGCCTATGGCACACCTTCTCGATCGCAGATATCGCCGTCGTCATCGTCGCCGACATTGTCCTGCTGGCAATTGTCCTGGTGCTGACGATGTTCGGCAGCCGGTGGCTGGGCTTCGACAAGGCCGACCAGATCACCATCACCTTTTGCGGCTCGAAAAAGAGCCTCGCGAGCGGTGTGCCGATGGCGAACGTCATCTTCGCCGGCCAGTCGATCGGCGCGATCGTGCTGCCGCTGATGCTGTTCCATCAGATCCAGCTGATGGTCTGCGCCGTCATCGCCCAGAAATACGCCGCCGCGGCAGCCCGCCGCGCAACGGAAAAAGAGATGAAAGAGGCCGGCAGCCCGGCCTAAGCAACAATAAAAACGGCGCCCCGATGGAGCGCCGTTCGTTTTATCCGATAAGGATCTGATTAGCCGTTGATGATCTGCGCTTCGATGGCCTTCGGAGCCTCGACCGGTTCTGCAGCAATCGTAATCTTGCGGGGCTTCATGGCCTCGGGAATATTGCGCAGAAGGTCGATGTGCAGCAGGCCGTTCTTCAGCGAAGCGGCGGTCACCTCGACATGGTCGGCAAGCTGGAAGCGGCGCTCGAAGGCGCGCTTGGCAATGCCGCGGTAGAGGAATTCGCCGCTTTCGGCAGGTTCCTCGTTCTTTTCACCCTTGACGGACAGCACATGGGCATGGGCTTCGATCGAAAGTTCGGTCTCGTCGAAACCGGCAACCGCCATGGTGATGCGATAGGTGTTTTCACCGGTGCGCTCGATATTATAGGGCGGATAGGTCTGCGCCTGCTCCGGCTGGGCAAGGCTGTCGAGCATGGTGAAAAGCCGGTCGAAACCGACGGTCGAACGATAGAGGGGAGAGAAGTCTACGTGACGCATGATGTCCTCCTGTGGAAGCGACGTGTTGCGATAAATGCCCCTGAGACCCCATCTTTGGCGGCCTTGGGACGGTTGCGCAGGCCCTGTTCGGCACCCGCAGAAAGGAGATGGTGATGGGATTCGAGGAGTTCAAGACCTTTTTGCAATCGCCTTGATCGACCCGTGAACCCCGCATGAACGACCGGTTCGGAGCGCGTTCAGGCGCATTCGTTTAGGAATTTCAGCGTCGGGTGAATCTGGTCCCGATGGCTGAAGTGCATCGTCCCTTCTTCTTCAGTCTCAACTTCGGCCGGCCGCGAGCACCCTCATGCTCCTGCCGGCCCTTTTCCTGCAGCAGGCCTTGAGGGCGCACCGCTTTCCAAGCAGGATGCCATGCGCTATCCCTGATGCGAAGCAGTCAGCAGCGGCGCATTGGCAAAGTCATGGATCAGGTTCTCTATTCGACGCCCGATAATCCCGCCCCGGAAAACCGCACGGAGGGGTTCTTCGAAACCCATGACGGCCAGCAGCTGCGTTACGCCGTCTTCCGCTCGACTGGCCAGATTGCCAAGGGCACCGTCGTCATCCTGCACGGCCGAAACGAATATATCGAGAAATACTTCGAAACCATCCGCGACCTGACGGCCAAGGGTCTCTGGGTCGCAACCTTCGACCTGCGCGGCCAGGGCGGTTCATCACGGCTCATGAAGCGCCGCAACCACGGCCACATTCGCCGCTTTGCCGATTACGAACGCGATCTCGATACCTTCCTGGAAAAGGTGGTGCTGCCGGATACCCGCCTGCCCTTCTATCTGCTCGCACATTCCACGGGCGGCCTGATTGCACTGTCAGCCGCGCCCTATCTCACCACCCGTATCGATCGCATGGTGCTGTCGGCGCCCTTCATCGGCCTGACCGGCCAGTCGGCCTCGCCGCGTGTCATCCGCGCTCTGGCCGGCACGCTGGCTGCCGTCGGCCTCGGCTTCCTGCCGCTGACCTCGAAACTGAAGGAGCCGAACTTCAGCGACAACCCGCTGACCTCGGACGAACACCGCTTCGAGCGCAACGTCGCAATGATGAAGGCCTATCCGGAATTGACGCTCGGGCCGCCGACGGCCCGCTGGCTGATCGAGGCTTTCCGCACAATGGACCGGGTCACCTCACCCTACCATCTCTTCTCGATCACCATCCCGACCATCGTCATCGCCCCGACGCGCGACGGTGTCGTGCCCTATACGGCGCAGGAGCGGCTTTCACGTTATTTCCGCGCCGGCCAGCTGGTGCCGATCAACGGCGCCCGTCACGAGATCTTCCAGGAGCGCGATATCTACCGCGCCGCCGCCCTTGCGGCCTTCCACGCCTTCATTCCCGGCAGCGATGCCGAAGAAAACCAGGACGTCGCCGCCCTCGGCACGTGACCGGCCAGCGCTGCTGACCGGGGATCAGGCTGCTGACCGGGGGAGGCGCTGCCGACCCTGGGATCAGCGCTGCAGGACGGCGATTGCCTGTTCGTAGACTGCCCGGCTGCCGGCGGCGATGATCGAGCCGCCGTTTTCCGGCCGTCCGCCGTCCCAGGTGGTGATGATGCCGCCCGCTCCCTCGATGACGGGAATGATGCCGCCGACGTCATAGGGTTTCAGACTGTTTTCGACGACCAGATCGATATGGCCGGCGGCAAGCAGCGCATAGGCATAGCAGTCGCAGCCGTAGCGGAAGAGCCGCACCTGGCTCTCGATCTCGCGGTATTTCTCCATCTCCTCGCCGGCAAAGAGATGCGGCGAGGTGGTGAACAGGATGGCGTTCGAAAGCGTGTCGCACTGGCGCGTCGCCAGGCGCCGCTCGCCCTCCGGCCCGGTATAGATCGAGCCGTTCTGGTCGGCGAAATAGCGCTCCCCGGTAAAAGGTTGCTCGATCATGCCCATGATCGCCCGGCCATCCTTCTGCAGGCCGATCAGCGTTCCCCACACCGGCACACCGGAAATGAAGGCGCGCGTGCCGTCGATCGGATCGATCACCCAGACATATTCACGGTCGAGCCCGACATTGCCGTGCTCCTCGCCGAGAATGCCGTGGTCGGGGAAATTCTCCTCGATCAGCGCCCGGATGGCGAGTTCGGCCGCCCGGTCGCCCTCCGTCACCGGATCGAAACCGGAGGAAAGCTTGTTCGTGACATCGAGGCCGGAGCGGAAGCGCGGCAGCGTCTCGGCCCGGGCGGCTTCCGCCAGGCGGTTGAAGAACGAACGGTCAGGAAACATGATGACACCGTTTGGCTGGCGGGAATGGCGCTTTTCATAGCGAAAAGCAACGGGAATGCAAGCGCAGCAGGCAATCTGGATCTAACTGCTCAAAGATATCGCAGCGCAATATATTGCTTGACATTTGTGCAATGCAATAGTAGCGTCTTCATACAGTCTTCTGACTGTAAATACCCTCCTTGGGTGTTTCCTCCCTAGACTTAGCCGCGCTCACAAGCGCGGTTTTTTTTTGGCCGGGAAGACGAAGACCGGACGTCAGCGACATCGAAAAGAGAGATCTATTCGGCGGCCAGCGCCCGCTCGCCGGCAAATTTCTCGACATATTCCGCCATCTGCTGCATGAAGTCGGTGACGGCATCAGCCACTGCGGCGAAATCCTCGCGTTTTTCCAGCGTCACTTCATCGACGTAGATCGCCCGGTTCACCTCGATCTGCAGCGCGTGCAGGCCGCGCGAAGGCCGGCCGTAATGTTCGGTAATGAAGCCGCCGGCATAAGGCTTGTTGCGGATCGCCGCGAAGCCCATTTCCTCGAGGATGGCGATGGCCGCGCGCGAAAGTTCGGCCGAAGCGCTGGTGCCGTAGCGATCACCGATGATGAAATCAGGTCGCGCAGTGCTGCCGGCAACGCGCACATTGCCGGGCATCGAGTGGCAGTCGATCAACACGCCGAAGCCGAATTGCACATGCGTTCGCGCGATCAGCCGGCGAAGCGCCGCATGATAAGGCTTGTAGACCGCCTCGACGCGGTCGAGCCCCTCCTGCACCGGCAGGCGCCGCGCATAGATCTCCATGTTCTCGGCGACGATGCGCGGAATGGTGCCGAGCCCGCCGGCGACCCTGAGCGAATTGACATTGGCATAGGGCGGCAGCAGCCCGTCGAACATCCGCGGATCGAGTTCGTAGGGCTCGCGATTGACGTCGAGATAGGCGCGGGGGAAGTTGGCCGCCAGCAGCGGCGCACCGAGTGCGACGGCCGAGCCGAAGAGCTCGTCGACATAGTGATCCTCGGAACGGCGGATAGCGATGCCCTCGAGCCTGGACTGAGCGATAAATTCCGGTGGATAAATGCGGCCGCTATGGGGGGAGTTGTAGACGAAAGGAATGGTCTGCGACACGGGCTCATGGACCTCAAAAAGCTCGTATTCGCTTATTTCCGGCACTTTCGGCCCTCTTTACCATGTCATGAACTGACTGCTTTGCCCATGTTGCCAGTTGCCCGGCCGCAAGTCCATACTATGTAGAAGGGACGGCGGTCACGCACAGGCAATTCACCGGTTGTTTACCGGATAAAGACTAGTGTAAACGGCTGGCAGCCCACCAAAAACCTATGGATCGCGGTCTGGATTGATGACTCAGAAGATACTTCTCGCCGAAGACGACAACGACATGCGCCGCTTCCTGGTGAAAGCGCTCGAAAAGGCCGGCTACAAGGTCCTTTCTTATGACAATGGCGCCAGCGCCTATGACCGGCTGCGCGAGGAGCCGTTTTCCTTGCTGCTGACCGATATCGTCATGCCCGAGATGGACGGCATCGAGCTGGCGCGACGCGCCACCGAGCTCGACCCCGACCTGAAGGTGATGTTCATCACCGGTTTTGCCGCCGTGGCGCTCAACCCCGATTCGAAAGCGCCGAAGGATGCCAAGGTCCTTTCCAAGCCTTTTCACCTGCGCGATCTCGTCGACGAGGTCAACAAGATGCTTGCCGCGTAAGGCTTGCAGGACGGCGCGTCACAAAACTGAAAAAAGCCTATTGACGGCTCCGAAGGTTTTGTGATCTATGCGCCGCCATCGGATGGGCGTGTAGCTCAGCGGGAGAGCACTACGTTGACATCGTAGGGGTCACAGGTTCAATCCCTGTCACGCCCACCATCCGATCCCCCTGACATTGTTGATAAATCCCCGCCTTGGGGATTTTCTGATTTCTGAGCCTGGCACGCGCTCCAGATCCAACACTTTGCGGAGCGAGGGCTTGCACGTGATTGGTCCGTGACCACGATCCGGGCCGGGGTTTCAATGGCTGTGGGATGGCCCCCCATGTGGGAAATAGGGTGACCCATGACGCAAAGGACGCGGATCCTCGGCCTCGCCCTGGCTGGGGCTGGCCTCCTCGGTTTCGGTTATATGCAGTATCATGTGGTCTAACCCATCAGCATCAAGCTTTGGCTGATCCCGATCACGATCCTCGCGGCTGGGATAGCGATCCTCTGGGACGATTTCAAAAATCCCTAGGAAGACGACTGCTCTCCCCGTTCGACGCCCGAGCGGCCGCCGGCAAGCTGGTGAAAAGGGCAAATAGAGCAATTCCAGCAAAACTGCGTGCCAGACCTTTGTCGCTTCTCGTCGAGGCGACGTATCGTCAGCCACCGATCACTGCCAGTTCGAACCTATGGCCCGACATCGGCATGCCTTGGCAAACGATGGTGGTCGTCGGGCTTTTGTCCGATTCGCGCAGATTGCAGTGATGGCGTCTTCGCATATGAGGACGTGCTTACGCGATCATCGATTGCACTACCGTTGCTGAGGTTCAGCCCCTCGTTGCCGAAGCATCCGGAAGCGCGGTTTTGTGACGGATAGATGACGAGTTTATGACAAAAAGCGTGTGATTTCAGCAACATAGCTGTGGCAGCCTACTGTCACGATCGACAATGTCGTTGCGGTGCAACATCCCCTATGTAACTTCCGCGGCGAGGCAGGCACCGAGCCAAAACGGTGCCGCTTCGGTCACACGGGTTGAAGACACGTAGGGACTGCCGAGGGCAGACGGTCTTCATCCTCTTGCATCTGAACTGGAGGTTTATTCCATGAACATCAAGAGCCTTCTTCTCGGCTCCGCTGCTGCACTTGCAGTAGTTTCCGGCGCTCAGGCTGCCGACGCTATCGTTGCTGCCGAGCCGGAACCGGTTGAATACGTTCGCGTCTGCGACGCTTACGGCACCGGCTACTTCTACATCCCGGGCACCGAAACCTGCCTCAAGATCAACGGTTACATCCGTTTCCAGGTTGACGTTGCTCCGAACGCCAGCTCGATCGGCGCCGGCGGCGGCGGTTCTGTCGCCAACGACTCGGACTGGGATGCCCGTACGCGTGGTCAGGTTCAGTTTACCGCCAAGAGCGACACCGAATATGGTCCGCTGACCGGCGTCATCGTCATGCAGTTCAATGCTGACAATGCTTCGGCTCAGAAGGCGATCCTCGACTCCGCTTACATCGACATCGCTGGTTTCCGTGCCGGTCTGTTCTACAGCTGGTGGGACGATGGCCTCTCCGGCGAAACCGACGACATTGGCTCGCCGGTCACCCTGCATAACTCCATCCGTTATCAGTACGAAACCGACGCCTTCTACGCTGGCATCAGCGTTGACGAACTGGAAGACAGCCCGTTCTACGACGGCGAAACCGCCAACAACGTCGGCGTTGCAGTCGGTCTCGGCGGCAAGGCTGGTGCATTCAGCTACCAGATCACTGCCGGTTACGACACCGACAACGAAGAAGGCGCCGTCCGCGCTATGGGTACGGTTGCTGTCGGTCCGGGCACGCTCGGCCTCGCAGTCGTCTACGCAACCAACCCGAACGCCTATTACAACAAGGCTGAATGGGCGATCGCCGCTGAATACGCCATCAAGGCGACTGACAAGCTGAAGATCACCCCGGCCGTTCAGTACTACAACAACTACGGCATCACTGCTGGCGAGTTCAACGACGACAATGATGCCTGGAAGGCCGGCGTGACGATCGACTACCAGATCGTCGAGAACCTCTCCACGAAGATTTCGGTTCAGTACCTCGATCCGGACAATGCCAGCGACGTTACCTCGGGCTTCTTCCGCCTGCAGCGCGCGTTCTGATAAAAGGCTGCCGGCTAGAACAGGATGTCATCCGAAAACGTTCACACTTTTCGGCATCATGCTCTGGACCGGCAGCTACAAATTCCTGATCTGACTGACCTCCGATCGGGAAAGAATGGGCCTGGACTTCCCTGCCTGGGCCCATTCCCCTTGACCAGACATGCGTCCAAGACGGCACGCTCGATGAGTGCCTTGCCACTGTCGTATCACATCGGTTCGTTGCCGATGTCCGGCAGCCTATGCCGTTGCTGGATCTTGTAACCGGCAAGCTGAACCAACTTTTCACTGACCGATCGCCGAGCGAGCTCGGCCGCCGACAAAATTTTTGCGCCTCAGCAACAACGGCGCCAAATTCGGACACAGAGCCATGCCATGGCGAACCGAGGGTGAGGTAGTGATTCGCCTCGCCACGACATGGGGTTTGAGATCGAAATGAAGTTATACGCGCTTGCCGCTGCCGCCCTTTTTTCCGCCGTCCTCGCCTTGCCGGCCTCTGCCGCGCCGGCCGCGCCCGCAGAGACCTTTCCCGGTGCTCCCGGCGTCATTACGCTTTCCGGCAAATGCGCCAAGCTGGTCGTCGCCAAATTCGACGCCACCAAGGGCTGCAAGAACGAGCTTGCCAGCGTTACGCTGGCCAATGGCGTGGTGACCTTCATCTTCACCTCGGATGGCAAGGCGCTGGGCTTCCAGGGCGACGGCAGCGGCATCAAACCTGCCTCCAATGGCAATGCCCGCCTGCCGCTCAGCCTCGTCACCACGGGTGTCGGCAACAAGATGACCGGAGAGGTCAAGGTCGCCGGCTTCTGCACCTTCGGCAATCCCTATGCCGGCAAGCCGATCGCGATCGAATGCACCGCCGAAAGCAAGGACTCCTCCTTCACCGGCAGCTTCCGAACCGGCGGCAAGCTGGTGAAGAAGGGTAAGTAGCCAGAGCAATTCCGGCAAAAGTGCGCAGCGGTTTTACGTCCGGAATCGCGTGAAAACCATGTGGGAGCGGTTCCGTGCATTCAAGAACGGAAATGCTCTTGCTCAGGCGCACCAGGCACTGCCGGCGGCCCCTGGCTTGCGTGCCAGGCCCTCATTGATCAGCTGCGCGCCGAAAGAGCGCCCGTCGCGCGAGACGACGCGCGGCGCGCCAGAGGGCTCGGCCTTACCCGCCGCATTCATGGTGAAGGGTCCGGCATTCAGAAGCGCCAGCAGCCGCGACTTGGCAGCAAAGGCCACCCGGCGCTCGCCGTCGCAGCGCGCCTGGTCGACCACCGGGCTTGCCATGTCGGCAATCACGATCTTCTCGCCCTTGTACCAGAAGACGCCACCATCGCCGACGCAATTGATATGGGCGCCCTGGCCGCAATAGCCGAAGGCGACTGTCCCGGTTTGCGAAACGGCAGCGGAGGCCGGCGGCGGCACTGCCTTTACCGGCTGGATCATCGGCGTCGGGATCGCGGCCGGGGGCAGCGGCTGCGGCTGCGGTACTGCGACTTTCGGCGTGGGTGCGGCAAGCGCTACCTGCTTCGGCGGCGCGTCCTTCCTGACGACAGGCCTCGGCTCAGCCGTGTCCCGTGTGATCGGCGTCGATGGTCTTGCAAGCATCGGCTGGATGCTCTTCCAATGGTCGTGGGCGACAATGCCGCCGATCGCGGCAATGCCGATCACCGCCCAGGGCAGCAATCCGCCACCGCTGCTGCGCGCTTTGCTCTTTCCTCTCGCCGGCGCCTTGCGGCGGCCGCGTGTCGCTGTCTTGGCCATCTGTCCGATTCCCGTGAGGCCGGGATTATCGCTGCCCAATCCTTTCCGAAAGGTTGGCGCGGCGACAGGATGATGCCTGGTTCGCCAAACTTTCCCTCCAATGACATGAACATGCCGGCGCGCACCGGAAAGGCGAACGGCACTGCCGAAACGCACGCGGGGAAAAAGCTGAACAAATTCCGCGCTCAGACGTTAGCCAGCGAAAAATTCCATCTTTCTGGGGGAGAAATCCATGGATCTTATTATCGCCGACATAATACCGGAGTCGCGTATCCACTATCCCGTCATTTTCGCCCGCCTCTTCGGCGCCATCGTCTTCGGCGGGCTGATCGGCTTCGAGCGTGAGGCCCGCGACCGCCCGGCAGGCTTCCGCACCCATATTCTGATCAGTCTTGCTGCCGCCCTCTTCGCCATCATCTCGATCGAGGCAGTGCACATGCCGGGTTTTACCGATGTCGAGCAGGTGCGCATCGATCCGCTACGTGTCATCGAGGCCGTGACCGCCGGCGTCGCCTTTCTTGCCGCCGGCATGATCGTCTTTGCAAGAGGTCGGGTGCACGGGCTGACGACGGGCGCCGGCATGTGGCTCTCCGGCGCCATCGGCCTCGCCATGGGATTCGGCTATTGGCCGATCGCTTTCTTCACGACGATCGTCGCCATCTGCGTACTCTTCGCATTCGGTAAACTCGAACAACGGTTCGGCTTTAATTCCGGACAGCGTGTCGATCGCGATGAACACAAATAGAAAAATAGAACGCCCGGCATCATGCCGGGCGCTCGTGTCAGCATAATTGTCTGTTGGTCATTCCGAGCGTGCGGCCGAAGGATTGTCTTTTCCAACCGATGCGGTGCCGGAGGAGAGCGGCTTCTGGCGTTTGCCGATATCGATACGCTCGTCTGCCGCCTCGCGTACGGCCTGCCATTCATTTTCGTGCCGGATGAAGATCTCGCGGGGCACAAAGTTCATCGTCATATGTTTCTCACCCTGTTTCAAATCTACGTCAGCGCTCAAGGGCTTCCGGAATACCCGTTATTTCTTGGTCTCTGCATTGCCCTTCATGTCGGGGCCACCCTTGGAAAGATCGGCGCCACTAACATGGGCCGGCACGTGAATGTCGTGGTAGATGCCGGGGGTCAGTGTCAGGTCGACATGATGCGGCGGCAGCACCTGCGCCTTCTGCATGCGGTTCGGCTTCGCCCGCTTCATGCGGTCGGACGCCTCCACGCGTTTGTCGGGGAGATGGGTCGAAGTGTGCATCATCGGCCTCCTTTTTAAGCTCAACCAGGGGCTAACGGGCGGGCATCAGGATGGTTCCAAAAAAATCATCCAATCGTGGTGTGACGACCGACCTTGACTGGCCCGCGAAGTTCATTACCTAGTGCCTATCCCGCAGCCTTCCAGACATCGGCTGACGGGGAACTTTGGTGCCGGGCCCCTCTGGCGAGAGTTTTTACGGCGCTCTCGTGATGTCGGTACCGCCTGCAGCTTAGCCGGCGGATTTTTCATCGATGAACAAGCTCACCATGCCTGACCCGCGTGCCCGTTGTGGCGTGCCGCGTTTTTCCAATATATCAACCCTCGTCAACACGATTTGCGGCCGCGAGGTGCAGCCATGAATCAACCTCAGACCCACAAATCCTCGCTCAGCTATTTCCGCTGGGCTTTCATCGTCACTGCCCTCGGCCTCGTTCTCGGCGCGGTACTCGGCTGGCAGACGACCGGCACGATCGGCGGCATGGCGACCGTCTTCTTCATCTGCACGGTGCTTGCGGTGCTGGAGATCTCGCTCTCCTTCGATAATGCCATCGTCAACGCCAACAAGCTGAAGGAGATGACGCCGGTCTGGCAGCAGCGCTTCCTTACCTGGGGCATCATCATCGCCGTCTTCGGCATGCGCATCGTCTTCCCGCTGGCGATCGTCGCGATCGCGGCACAGATCGGCCCCTGGGATGCTCTGGTGCTTGCCGCACGCGAGCCGGCCGAATATGCCCGCATCATGAATGACGCGCATCTGCCGATCGCAGCCTTCGGCGGCACCTTCCTGATGATGGTCGGCCTCAATTACTTCTTTGACTACAAGAAGGAAATCCACTGGCTTCCCGGCCTGGAAAGGGTGATGGCGCGTTCGGCCGCCATCAAGGGTATCGAAATCGCCGTCGTGCTGGTGCTGATGCTGGTTTTCTCCTGGCTGATCGGCGGGGAGGAAGCGACCGTCTTTGTCAACTGCGCCCTCTACGGCCTGCTCACCTTCCTCGCGGTCGAGGTGGTTGGCGGGCTGCTCGATGCCTCGCAAAAGACGATGAGTGCCGCCGCCAAGGGCGGTCTCGGCGCCTTCATCTATCTGGAGGTGCTGGATGCAAGCTTTTCCTTCGACGGCGTCATCGGCGCCTTCGCGCTGACGCAGAACCTCTTCGTCATCGCGATCGGCCTCGGCATCGGCGCTATGTACGTGCGCTCGATGACGATCATGCTGGTGGAGAAGGGAACGCTTGCCGAATACCGCTATCTCGAGCATGGCGCCTTCTACGCCATCCTGATCCTCTCGGTGATCATGTATGCCCAGACGCTGGTGCACATCCCCGAAGTTATCACCGGCCTCGGCGGCGCGGCTTTGATCGGCCTGTCCCTCTGGTCGTCCATCCGTCACAACAGACGTGAACGAGTGGAGGATGACAGCGCCCAACGGGAAGAGCTTCGCGCCTGACGATGCAAGAAGCCGCAGTGCGCGGCACCCTTGTGCTAAAAATAAAGCCCGCGACCATCCGGTTGCGGGCTAATTCATTCATGCATGGCTTGAAGGTATTAGCGGGTGACCTGACCGAAGGAGGCCGGGTCGATGCCGAGTTCCCTGAGGTCGTTGGCGCGCGGGCGGCGGCCGGCTTCAACGGCAGCACTGACCGCATTTGCGGCACCAAGCACGGCGAATGCGCGACCAAAGAAACCTGTACGGACTGAATTGCGGATGGCGGACATTGTCCCTTTTCCTCTTGCTCTGATTGACTACCCATAGATGGCATCGCGCATACACCGCCACAATGCTCAGAAAATCACCTCAGCCATGCAAAAACAGGAGGCCGGCGCATGTCTCCATGGCCAGCCTCGAGAGAGGGGGTGGGTGGTCTTTTTCTTCTTAGAGCGCCATGCGTCCGTTCAGACGCACAAAGGACGCTCCAATACTTTGAAATCTCCGCATCGTACTGATGCGCTAGTCTTCATTTGCCGCCAGCTGCGAGAGCACCTGACCCCTGCCGCGCAGCCGCAGGATCAGCGGGATGAGGAAGGCGGCGGCTGCGACAATGAGCAGACCCGCCGCGATCGGCGACATCACCAGCGTCGTGACGTCGCCTTGGCTGATCGCCAGCGCCCGACGCAGCTGCTGTTCGGCAAGCGGCCCGAGGATCAGGCCGACGACGGTCGGTGCGATCGGATAGCCGAAGAGCCGCATCACATAGCCGAGCAAGCCAAAAGTGAGCAGCATGCCGAGCTCGAACACGGATGGATTGGCACCGATCGTCCCAAGCGTCGCAAACAGCAGAATGCCGGCATAGAGCCACGGCTTTGGAATGGTCAGCAACCGCACCCAGAGCCCGATCATCGGCAGGTTCAGCACCAAAAGCATCGCATTGGCGATGAGCAGGCTGGCGATCAGTCCCCAGACGAGCTGCGGATTGGTGGCAAACAGCAGCGGCCCCGGCTGCAAGCCGTATTGCTGGAAGCCGGCAAGCATGATCGCCGCCGTCGCCGTCGTCGGCAGGCCGAGCGTCAGAAGCGGCACCAGCGTGCCGGCGGCCGACGCGTTGTTCGCCGCCTCGGGACCGGCCACCCCTTCGATTGCGCCATGGCCGAATTCCTCCGGGTTCTTCGCCAGCCGCTTTTCTGTGGCATAGGAGAGGAAAGTGCCGATTTCGGCGCCGCCCGCCGGCATCGCGCCGATCGGGAAACCGATCAGCGTGCCGCGCAGCCAGGGCTTCCACGAACGCGCCCAGTCCTCAGCGGTCATCCAGAGCGAACCCTTGACCGCCTCGACCTTCTCCGCGATCCGGTTGCCCTGCGCGGCGATATAAAGCGTCTCGCCGATCGCAAACATCGCCACGGCAAGCGTCGTCACTTCGACACCGTCGAGCAGGTCGGGAATGCCGAAGGAAAGCCTGGCCTGCCCCGTCTGCTGGTCGATGCCGACCATGGCGAGAGCAAAACCGATAAACAGCGAGGTCAACCCTCTCAATGCCGAATCGCCGAAGGCCGAGGAGACGGTGACGAAGGCAAGCACCATCAGCGCGAAATACTCGCGCGGCCCGAAGACCAGCGCCAGCTTGACGATATAGGGAGCGATGAAGGCAAGCCCGAGCGTCGCGATCAGGCCGGCGACGAAGGAGCCGATCGCCGCTGTCGCCAGCGCCGGTCCGCCGCGCCCGGCGCGCGCCATCTTGTTGCCCTCGAGCGCGGTGACGATCGAGGCGCTTTCACCCGGCGTGTTGAGCAGGATCGAGGTCGTCGAACCGCCATACATGCCGCCGTAATAAATGCCGGCGAACATGATCAGCGAGCCGCCGGGATCGAGCTTGTAGGTGACGGGCAACAGCAGCGCCACGGTGAGTGCCGGGCCGATGCCGGGAAGCACGCCGACGGCGGTGCCGAGCGTCACGCCGACCAGCGCATAAACCAGGTTCATCGGCTGCATCGCAACCAGGATACCCTGCCATAAGAATTCGAATGTGCTCATCTTGGTGTCCCAAGCGGCGTTCCCGACGATCCGATTTCGGGGTCAGGCGCCGCGCAAAATCAAAAGAGCTGACAGCGCGTCCCGCGCGGTCAGAAGAACAGATGTTCGAGCGGGCCGGCCGGCAGCGTCAGCTGCAGCAGCTGCGAGAAGATCGCCCAGACGACGAAGCTGAGGACGATGCCAAGCGGCAGCGAGATCCAGAGCTTGCGTTTGCCGAAGCCGCGTGCCGTCAGCGCAAAGAGGATTCCGGTCGCGATCGAGAAGCCGGCGACGCGCAGGAGCAGCATCTGGCCGGCAAGACCGGCGACGATCCAGATGACGGGTGCGACTTCCTGCCGGTCACGTTCCGGAAAATCGCCGCGCCAGGCTTCGAAGGCGGTCCAGATCCCGAGACAGAAGAGGCCGAATGCCACCACTTGAGGCACGGTCGCCGGACCGATGCGGTCGTACTGCGCAATCGTTTTCAGATGCAAGGCATCCCAGGCCATCACGCCGGCGACGGCGAAGAGGAAAACGGCAATGATGAACGCCGCCCAATCAGGGCGGCGTTCGGTTGCCGAGGAGGTGTTATCCTCGCTCATTGAACAAGTCCGATGTCTTTGAGAATGCCTTCAGTGGCCGCGACATCCTTTTCGAGCTGCGCCTTGAAGGCATCGCCGGACAGATAGGTGTCGGCCCAGCCCTTGGTCTTCAGCGTTTCCTGCCAGGTAGCGGAGCTGTGCAGCTTCTCGAAATCGGCGGTGACGGCTGCCACCTGCTCTGCCGACAGGCCGGGGGCAGCGGCGACCATGCGCCAGTTCTGGATGGTGACGTCGGTGCCGGCTTCCTTCAGTGTCGGGGCATCGACACCATCGATGCGCTTTTCGCTGGATACGGCGAGAAGACGGAGCGTGCCGGATTTTACCTGCGATTCGAACTCGCTATAGCTCGAGACGCCGGCCGTGACCTGGCCGCCGAGAATAGCGGCGAGCGCTTCACCGCCGCCCGAGAAGGCGACATAGTTGATCTTGGTCGGATCGACGCCGGAAGCCTTGGCGATCAGGCCGACAGCGATATGGTCGGTGCCGCCGGCAGAACCGCCGCCCCAGGAAACCGCGCCCGGATCCTTCTTCAGCGCCGCAACCAGATCGGCCATCGTCTTGATCTCGGACGCGGCAGGAACGACGACGGCCTCATACTCGCCGGTCAGACGGGCGATCGGCGTGACATCCTTGAGCGTGACGGGCGACTTGTTGGTGAGGATCGCGCCGACCATGACATAGCCGCCGACGATCAGCGAATTCGGGTTGCCGGAAGCCTGGCTGCTGAACTGCGCAAGGCCGATGGTGCCGCCGGCGCCCGGGACGTTCTGGACCTGCACATTGCCGGAGATCTTCTCCTGCTGCAACGCGGTCTGCAGCGAGCGGGCCGTCTGGTCCCAGCCGCCGCCGGGAGCAGCCGGCGCGATGATGGTGTAATCGGCCGCATAGGCCGGCAGCGCGATAGTCGCTGCGAAAAGAGTTGCGATGAACGTATGCTTCACGATGTGTCCTCCGTGGCGGCTGAGCAGACCACCTGTTGTTCTCTGGGAATCGGGAGGAATGGGCCGGCCAGCGGACGCAAGCGTCCTGAATGACGAGCGGAATACCTCCCAAGGCTTCAGCTCTCCGCCTCCACGGAGAAGAAGTAGCCAAAGCGACCACAACAACCTGTCATTTAGCTGACATCGGCGAGATATCCAGACGGAGAAGACACTTTTTTGCCGTAATTGGCGGACGCGGCTTCATTCCGGTCCTTCGCTGCCGCATGGCCAGCACCGCTGGCCGCCGTGAAGCATGGCCGCGAGCCTTTCTGACGAGAGCTACGGGCGCAGCGACCCAAAGCTCTCAAGGAGAGCCAGCCCGCCGAAAGCTGACGCTTCACTGCATCCGCAGAACTTCGTTCCAGTGCGCGATCAGCCGCGCCCGTTTCACCTGGTCGAGATAGACCATCAGCCCGGGGCTGACCGGCACCGGCCGCAGTTGGGCGCCGAGCAGTTCCTGCAGCGTATTGGCGGTATTCTCCCCCGCGACCTCGGGGCTGACGGCCGGGATCTGCAGCTCGCGCGCCATGATCGTCTGCCCTTCCCTCGACATGAAGAAGGTGAGGTAACGCCGACCGAGCTCCGGATCGGCGGCGGCCTGCGGCACCAGCCCGATCCGCGACATCACCACCGTATAATCCTTCGGCAGCACGATGCCGACATCGGGATAGCGCGAGGCCCAGTCGGCCGCATAGGAACCGAGAATATTGTAGCCGAGCACGAAGCGCCCGTCGGCAACGCGTTCGAGGATCGCCGAACTCGTCGAATAAAGCTTGACGCCGGCAGCCCCCATCGCCCCGATCACCGACCAGATGTCGCCGAACTGCTCCTGGTCGCGCGCCATGAAGAGAAAGCCGACGCCGGAACGCTCGATGTCGTAGGTGCCGATCCGCCCATAGACCTCGTTGCCCTTGCGCTTCAGATAATCGACGAATTCAGCCCGCGAACTCGGCACCGGCTCATGCGCAAAGCTCGGCTTGTGATAGACGAACACCGCCGGCTCGAAGGTGAGCGCATAGGCGGTGTTGCGCCAGTTCGCCCATTTCGGCCATGCAGCACTCATCGGCAGATTGCTGACCTGCGCATATCCGTCGTTGGAAAGCTTCACCTGCAGGTCCATCGCCGAGGAGAAGGCGAAATCCGCCGTCTTCTTGCCGGCATCCGTCTCCTTGACGATCCGGTCGTAGATGTCGCCGGTCAGCATGTCCTCATATTTGACCGCGACATCGGGATTGGCCTCCAGGAAACCCCGGATCATCGGCTGCGCCAACGGCTCGTCGAGCGAAGAATAAACCGTCAGTACCGGCGCATCGGCATTGCCGGATTTTGCCGGATAGAACACCTGATCGGCCAGGGCAAAGCCCGGCCAGAGCGCCAGCAGCAAGATGAAAACTCTCCTCATGCAGCAACAATGCCCGAGCGCGCCAGGAGGAGCAAGGGCGCCGGCCAGACGGTGGCCCCGCTGCCTGTTTTGCGGGATCAGAGATCGCGCTCGAAGAACAGCAGGATCTGCTCGAGTTCCGGCGGGACCGGATAATAGGCATCCCGTTCGCGAAAGCCGAGGCGGCGATAGAGCCCCTGCGCTGCCGTCTGCAGAATGCCGGTATCGAGCCGCATCGAGAGGTAGCCATCGGCTTTTGCCTTTGCCATCGATGCCTCGCAGAGTGCCGCCGCGACACCGCGACCGCGTCCCGCCGCTGAGACGAAAAGTCTTTTCATCTCGGCAATGCCTGGCGCTTGCTCTTGATGCATGACGCAGCCGACAGGTTCTCCACCGAGCCGCGCCAGGAAGATCGCACCCTTCGGTCTTTCGTGAATCTGAGGCAGGGCGGCAAGCAGCGCTTCGAACTTTTTCGGATTGTAATAGAGATCGATCAGCGGCCGATGCTGGGTGTAATTGTCATAGAGCCATTGCCGGAACGATCGGCAGAGATCACGCACGGCAGCGATCTCTCCTGGACTTTTCGCGAGCTCGATCGTCAACTCTCCCATCTGCCAAACCTCCCAATCCCTCGCCGCTTTTATCATGAACATGCTGCGTGGTGGAGATCGAAGGCTGGAACTAGGCGGCGAGCCACTCCATCAGCGCATTCTGCGCGTGCAGCAGAAAAGCCTTGGCGGCGCGGCTCAGGCAGCGCGGATGCTCCATCGCCTGGGCCGTCACCTCCTGGCCGCGCGTAACCGGCGGACACGGCAGGAAGATTGCTTCCTCCCGCAAACGGTCGAGCACATCGGCCCCGATCCGGTAGCTGACGAGTGCGTCCGAGGGGCCATCGCCCGGCCATGAATCGGTGATGACGACGTCGGCGTCCGATAGCTCGCCCATATCGGTACTCACGCGGAAGCGCCCGTTGAACAGCGCGGCGTCACTTATATGCCAGCGTTCGGGATAGACCTGCACCACCTCGATCGGCAATGCGATCGACGCTTCGGCCCAGGAGCGGAGGATATTCGCGTCCGCCGCCACGCCAACGACCTTCAACCCATCGATCGAGCCGCGCCGGCTCTTGATATAAGCAAGGTCGCCAAGCGTCTCGCAAGGGTGATTGGAGCGTGTGCGCGCATTGATGACGGGCACCGGCGAGGCCGCCGCCACCGCCTTCAATGTCGCAAACTCCTTCGTACGGATCACCAGCATGTCGAACCAGTTGCCGAGATAACCCGAGAGATCGCCGGTTTCCTCCCTGGTATTGAAGCCGATCGGCACATGCACGCAGATACCGCCCATCGCCTGGATGCCGAGATCGAAGGCGGTCGTATTGCGCCAGCCGCCGTCATCGACAATCAGCGCCACGCGTTTGCCCGCAAGGCTTTGCGGCAACGCGCGCTTATCCCAGGCTTCGGCGAGCTCGCCAGCGCGAGCGACAATCGATCGAAGCTCAGCCTCCGGAATATCATGAAACTCCAGAAAATTCCGGGCCGAACCTGTCATCCAAAATCTCCGTAGGGCATGAAACGTCGCCACAATACCCTTCGCTGGCCTCACGGCAATCGCCGAAGCAACCGCGAATCACATTGCATACCCACGTTGGATAGCCTCGCGATTCGTCTTCCAAGCCATGCCTGGGTGCGGCTCAAGCGTTAAATCGATCGCTGATCGGTCTCATGATGCAGATACCGAAAGTATCGACCAAAGCAGAACACTCCGCTTTTCTCCGATACGAATCGCCTTTTCATCACAAAGGATTAGGGATTGGCTCCATCCTTCACCCATATAGAGTATTGATGAAGATCGACGACGTTATATGGTCGCGCTGCCGCGTCAAAACCTCGAAACCGCCCGAATTTCTTATTCGGGGGACGACTCTACGCGACAAAAACTCTATAAATAGCTAGACTAATCTGGGAAGATCCATGGGAGGGGTCATGGAACGACGACTGAGCGCTATTCTTGCTGCAGACGTCGTCGGCTACAGCCGACTGATGGGCATCGATGAATCCGGCACGTTGCAGGCGCTGAACCGCCATCGCTGCGAGCTGGTCGACATTCGTATTTCAGACTACAAGGGCCGGATCGTCAAGCTCACCGGCGACGGCATCCTTGCGGAATTCCAGAGCGTGGTGAATGCGGTCGCCTGTGCCGCCGAAATCCAGCGCAGCATGGCGGCCCGTAACGAGAACGTTCCCAAGGACGAGCGCGTCGAATTCCGTATCGGCATCAATCTCGGCGACGTCGTGGTTGAGAACGGCGACATATTCGGAGACGGCGTCAATCTCGCCGCCAGGCTTGAGCGTATCGCAGCGCCGGGCGGCATCGCCGTGTCGGCCTCCGTGCGCGACCAGGTCGGTTCGCGGCTCAATCTTGGCTTCGAATTCATCGGCGAACATATGCTGAAGAACATCAGGCAGCCCGTTCAGGTCTATACCGTCAGCTTGGCGCCACCTTCCTCCGCCAGATTGGTGGCGCAGAACCGCAATACCTGCTTCATCGCCGTGCTGCCCTTCACCAATATGAGCGGCGATGCTGATCAGGATTATTTCTCCGACGGCATCACCGAAGACATCATCACCGATCTCTCCAAGATCTCCAGCCTGCACGTCGTGCCGCGCAACACCATTTTCACCTACAAGGGCATATCGGTGAAAGTGAAGCGGCTCGCCCAGGAGCTTGGTGTGCGCTACGTGCTCGAGGGAAGTGTGCGCATCGTCGGCAATCGCGTGCGCATTTCCGGCCAGTTGATCGACACCGCCAATGGCGACCATCTCTGGGCTGAGCGTTACGACCGCGACATGACCGACATCTTCGCCATCCAGGACGAGATCACCCATGCGATCGTCGGCCAGTTGAAGGTGCGTCTGCTGCCCGAAGAGAAGAAGGCGATTGCGACTGAGCCGACCGCCAATGTCGAGGCCTATACCTATTACCTCAGGGGCCGCCAGCTCTCCCACACCTGGACCAAATCCTATCTCCAACTCGCAAGACGCATGTTCTGCAAGGCGGTCGAGCTCGATCCGGATTATGCCCGCGCCTATGCCGGCATCGCCGATTGCGACGCGGCGATCCGCGATTGGGCGCCTGACGACGTGCCGCTAAGGCGCATCCTCGACATGAGCGCCCGCGCCCTGGCGCTTGATCCTGACCTTCCAGAAGCCCACGCCTCCCATGGTCTCGCTTTGCATCAGAGCGGCTATGACGATAGGGCGGCGGCAGCCTTCGAACGTGCATTGGCGCTCGATCCGAACCTCTTCGAGGCGAATTTCCACTATGCCCGGTTCTTCTTCATGCACGGAAACTTCGCCGAATCCGTGCAATATTTCACCCGCGCCGCCGCAATCCGCCCTGATGACTACGTCTCGCCGATCCATCTGATGTCCGCCTATCGCTCGCTCGGCCGGGTGCTGGATACGGAAAACTGGGCGCGCCTCGGCCTGCTGCGTGCCGAACGCGCCCTCAACCTCAATCCGGAAAATTCCGGCCCCGCCCATCGCGGCGCGCTGGCGCTTGCCCATATGGGCGACGCGGCAAGGGCCCGCGACTGGGCCGACCGCGCAATCGCCATCGATCCCGACGACATCGTCGCGCAGTACAATCTCGCTTGCGTCTACTCCGTCCTCGGCGACGTCGACCAGGCGATCGATCTGCTGCAGAAGCTGCTGCCGAACAGCTCCGTCTACCATATCAAATGGTTCGACAATGATTCCGATCTCGACAACATCCGCGACGATCCCCGCTTCCGGAAACTGCTCACCGCCGCGATGACGCAGCGCGAGCGGATGGAAAGGACCGGGAGCTGAGGTTGAGCTTTTCCCGGCCGTTCAGTAGCGCATCGGCCCGAAGCACGATGCGTGGTTTCAAAGTGTTACAGCGTCCTTTGCGCGCCTGAAGGACGCGCGGCGCTGTAAGCTTGAAAATCGCTGTGACATCCCTGCTTCATCTCTGTAATCTCCCTTGAAAAACTGGGGAAACATCCGTGCGCATCCTGCTCACCGAAGACAATATCGCGCTGGCAGACGGCCTGTCGGCGATCTTGCGCGGCACGGGCCATGCCGTCGATGTCGTCCATGATGGGGCGTCTGCCAATGCGGTCATCGCCGCGGAGAATTTCGATCTGGTGATCCTCGACCTCAACCTGCCAGAGATGGACGGGCTCGACGTGCTGCGCGCCATGCGCGCCCGGCAGAACCAGGCGGCCGTCCTCATCCTGACCGCGCGCGGCACGCCGGAAGAGCGGGTGAAGGGGCTCGATCTCGGCGCTGACGATTATCTGATCAAGCCTTTCGATATTGCCGAATTCGAGGCCCGCGTGCGCGTGCTGCTGCGCCGCCAGGCCGGGCTGCGCTCGGCGACAGTCGGCTTCGGCGGCATCTCCTTCGATCTCAATTCCCGCACCTTTTCATCAGGCGCCACGCCGCTCGATATTCCCGCCCGCGAGCTCGGCCTGCTCGAAATCCTCTTCATGCGGGCCGGCAAGGTCGTCGCAAAGGAGGCGATCATTCAATCGCTGACGGCCTTCGACGACGACATTTCCGCAAACGCCATCGAGCAATATGTCAGCCGCCTGCGTAAGCGCCTGTCGCCGCACGGCCTGACCGTCAAGACCGCCCGCGGCATCGGCTATTATCTCGACAAGCTGCCCGAGGCCTCATGAAAGCCGCCTATTCGCTCAGGCGCCGGCTGCTCTTCTGGTTGCTCGTCTCCACCGCCGTCATCGGCACGCTGGCACTCGCCGATACCTATCGCGAGGCGGTCCAGACCTCCAATATCGTCTCCGACCGCGTGCTCGCCGGTTCCGCGCTGGCGATTGCCGAGCGCGTCGTCGTCGCCGAGGACGGCACGCTGCAGGTCGATATCCCCTATGTTGCACTTGAGATGCTGACTTCGGCCGCGCAGGATCGCGTCTTCTATCGCGTCGACGGCCCGCCGGGCCAATTCATCACCGGCTACCAGTCTCTGCCGGTCCTCAAGAAGACGCCGGGCGATGCCGCCGCCTTCGCCGACGATAGCTTCCGCGGCGAGCCGATCCGCATCGCCACACTCGAGCGCTCGGCCTCGACGGGCATCCGCTCCGTGCCCTTCGTGGTGACGGTCGCCGAAACCACCATCGCCCGCCGGCAGTTGGCGCAGGCGATCCTCGTCCGATCCGCACTCCGTCTCGCCTTCATGATCGCGGGCGCGGCCGTTATCGTCTGGATCTCGGTCACGGTGGCTCTGCGCCCGCTCTACAAGCTCGGCGACGCCATCGGCGAACGCAGCCCCGATGACCTGCATCCGATTAAGCAGACCGTGCCGAGCGAGGTCGAGCCGCTGGTCGATACGGTAAATTCCTTCATGGTCCGCCTGCAATCGGCGCTCGATGCGCTCCGCCATTTCACCGGCAATGCCAGCCATCAGTTGCGCACCCCGCTGGCGATCATCCGCACCCAGCTCGCCCTTTCCGCCCGTGCCGGCTCGCTTGATGAGGCGCAGACGGCAGCACTGAAGGGCGACCAGGCGGTAGCGCACGCCGAGCGCATCCTTGCCCAGCTTCTCCTGATGGCCAAGATCGACGCTGCCACTGCTAAGGAGGCGCTGACCGCTTCCGCCATCGATCTCGCCGCCATCGCCCAGGAAATCACCGGCGAGCAGATCCCGACGGCCGCCGTCGCCGGCATCGATCTCGGCTTCGAGGGCGAGAGCCCGGCAATGGTCCGCGCCGAGCCGCTGCTGATCGGCGAAATGCTGCGCAACCTTGCCGGCAATGCCATCGCCTATGCCGGCAAGGGAGCTGAGGTCACCGTTCGTATCATCGCCGCGTCCGAGACGATCCGCCTCGAAGTCGAAGACAACGGTCCCGGCATTCCGCCCGAGAAGCTGGAGGCGGTGCGCCGGCGCTTTTCGCGCGGCAATGAGTCGGGTGCGCCCGGCGCCGGCCTCGGCCTGCCGATCGTCGAAGAAATCGCCAATCTTTTCAATGCCGCCCTGACGCTGGAGCCGGGTACGGACGGCAAGGGCCTGAAGGCGGCGGTTACCTTTGCCAAGGCAGCGTAAAAACCGTCGACCTTTCCGCCTTGCTTTCTTTCGCTGCATTGCACACACTGATTTCGGGAACAGCAAGCCGCACGACGATGCGAGCCGGATAAAAAGAGAAATATGTCGATCAAAGCCAGCATCTATCATCTGACGCATTACACCTATGACAGGCCGGTCCGCCTCGGCCCACAGATCATCAGACTGAAACCTGCCTCGCATTCGAAGACACGGGTGCTCAGCCACTCGCTGAAGGTCACGCCCTCCAACCATTTCGTCAACCTGCAGCAGGATCCATACGGCAATTACCTTGCCCGCTACGTCTTTCCGGATCCGGTGACGGAGTTCAAGATCGAGGTCGATCTCGTCGCCGACATGACGGTCTACAATCCCTTCGACTTCTTCGTCGAGGAAGAGGCAACCAAGTGGCCCTTCGGATACCCTGAAACGATCCAGGAGGATCTGTCGATCTACATGACGCCGGAGCCGGCCGGTCCGCGCCTCAAGGCGCTGCTGCCGACGCTCGACTGGTCGCCCGACCAGCCGACGGTCGACATGGTCGTCGGTCTGAATGCCCGCCTGCAGCGGCAGATCGGCTATGTCATCCGCATGGAAACCGGCGTGCAGACGCCTGAAGAAACGCTGGAAAGCGCCAAGGGCTCCTGTCGCGACACCAGCTGGCTGCTCGTCCAGATCCTTCGCCATCTCGGCCTTGCCGCCCGCTTCGTCTCCGGCTACCTCATCCAGCTGACGCCGGACCTGAAGGCGCTCGACGGTCCCTCCGGCACCGAAGTCGATTTCACCGACCTGCACGCCTGGGCCGAGGTCTATCTGCCCGGCGCCGGCTGGGTCGGCCTCGATCCGACGTCCGGCCTGCTGACCGGCGAAAGCCACATCCCGCTTGCCGCCACGCCGCATTACCGCACCGCCGCTCCGATTTCCGGCGGTTATTTCGGAGAGGCCGAAACCGAATTCGCCTTCGACATGAAGGTCTCGCGCGTCGCCGAGCACCCGCGCATCACCAAGCCCTTCTCCGATGAAAGCTGGGAGGAGCTCAACGAACTCGGCGAGAAGGTCGACCGCGTCCTCGAAGCCGAGGACGTGCATCTGACGATGGGCGGCGAGCCGACCTTCGTTTCGATCGACGATTTCCAGTCCGAGGAGTGGAACACCGCCGCGGTCGGCCCGACCAAGCGCGAAAAGGCCGACATCCTGATCCGCAAGCTGCAAGAACGCTTCGCCCCCGGCGGTTTCCTGCATTACGGCCAGGGCAAATGGTATCCGGGCGAAAGCCTGCCGCGCTGGACCTTCTCGCTCTACTGGCGCCGCGACGGCAAGCCGGTCTGGCAGAACCTCGATCTGGTCGCCGCCGAAGGCAAGGATACCGGCGTCACCGCCGAGGATGCCGAGAAGCTCCTGACGGCAATCGCTAAGGAACTGGCGATCAAGCCTGACATGGTGCAGCCCGCCTATGAAGATCCGGCCGACTGGATCATCAAGGAAGGCAACCTTCCCGAAAATGTCGATCCGGCGAATTCGAAGCTGAAGGATCCTGAGGAACGCAACCGCATCGCCCGCGTCTTCGCCCGCGGCCTGACCGTCGCGACCGGTTACATCCTTCCTGTCCAGGCGTGGAACGCCAAAGCAGCCGAAAGCCGAGTCTGGGTCAGCGAGAAATGGCGCACCCGCCGCGGCAAGATCTTCCTCGTCCCGGGCGACAGTCCGATCGGTTACCGCCTGCCGCTCGGCACGCTGCCCTATGTTCCCCCGGCGCGTTATCCCTATATCCACCCGGCCGATCCGACGATCCCGCGCGAACCGCTGCCGGATGTCTTCGTACCGGCCGGCCGGGCCATGCCGGAAGCCTCTTTCCATGCCGACGAGAGCAATCGCGGCCGGATCGAACAGACGCTCGGCGAACTCCGCGGCGCCGTGCGCACCGCCATGTCGGTCGAGCCGCGCGACGGCAGGCTCTGCGTCTTCATGCCGCCGGTCGAACGCATCGAGGATTATCTCGAGCTGATCGCCGCAGCCGAAAATGCCGCCACCGAGCTCAAGCTTCCCGTCCATATCGAGGGTTATCCGCCGCCGCAGGACGAGCGCATCAACGTCATTCGCGTCGCCCCGGATCCCGGGGTCATCGAGGTCAACATTCATCCGGCCTCGAACTGGAAGGACTGCGTCGACATCACCACGGCGATCTACGAGGAGGCCCGCGCCACCCGGCTCGGCGCCGACAAGTTCATGATCGACGGTCGCCATACCGGCACCGGCGGCGGCAACCATGTCGTCGTAGGCGCGGCCAATCCGAACAACAGCCCATTCCTGCGCCGTCCCGACCTCTTGAAGAGCGTGATCCTCCACTGGCAGCGCCATCCCTCGCTTTCCTACCTCTTCTCCGGCATGTTCATCGGCCCGACCAGTCAGGCGCCGCGCATCGACGAGGCTCGCCACGACACTCTCTACGAGTTGGAGATTGCCATGGCGCAGATCGGAGCTCCCGGCCGCGGCCAGCAGCCGCTGCCCTGGCTCGTCGACCGCCTGTTCCGCAACCTTTTGACCGATGTCACCGGCAACACCCACCGCGCCGAGATCTGCATCGACAAGCTGTTCTCGCCCGACGGCCCGACCGGACGGCTCGGCCTCATCGAGTTCCGTGGCTTCGAGATGCCGCCGAACGCGCGCATGTCGCTTGCCCAGCAATTGCTGGTGCGGGCGCTGATCGCCCGCTTCTGGGTCAACCCGGTCGACGGCAAATTCGTCCGCTGGGGCACGACCCTGCACGATCGCTTCATGCTGCCGCATTTCGTCTGGGCCGATTTCCTCGACGTGCTTGCCGACCTTCGCGAAAACGGCTTCGACGTCAGCCCGGAATGGTTCAAGGCCCAGCTCGAATTCCGCTTCCCCTTCTGCGGCGAAGTCGAATACGAGGGCTCGAAGCTGGAACTGCGCCAGGCGCTGGAGCCATGGCATGTGATGGGCGAGGAAGGTGCGCCGGGCGGCACCGTCCGCTACGTCGACAGCTCCGTCGAACGTCTTCAGGTGCGGCTCGAAACCAGCAATACCGCGCGTTACACCGTCACCTGCAATGGCCGCACCCTGCCGCTGACGCCGACCGGCACCGCTGGCGTGTCGGTCACCGGCGTCCGTTACAAGGCGTGGCAGCCGTCCTCCGGTCTGCATCCCGTTCTGCCGATCAACACGCCTTTGACTTTTGACATTTATGATACATGGTCGAAGCGTTCGATCGGTGGCTGCATCTATCATGTTGCCCATCCGGGCGGCCGGACCTATGACACCTTCCCGGTCAACGGCAACGAGGCGGAAGCAAGGCGGCTCGCCCGCTTCGAGCCGTGGGGACATACGGCGGGCGGTTATATCCCGCGCGCCGAGACGGGTTCGCTTGAATTCCCGCTGACGCTGGATCTGCGGCGGCCCGCCGGAATTTAAGGCCGAAGGTTAGGGCCGGGGGGTTAGGGTTTCAGTTTTGATGGGTAAGAGGCCGGCAGCGGAGCGCAGGGGAGAGGCAGAGGACCGCATCGGAAAGGGTGTGGCCTTCGACTATGCGCCGCTTCCTGGCACCGCTGACGAGATGGTCGACAACAAAGGCGCGGTCCGCCCGGTCTGGCAGCGTTTTCTCTCGCATCTGAGCGCGATGCCGGAAAAGGATCTCGCCGAGCGTTTTGCCCGCGCCGACCGCTACCTGCGCGATGCCGGCGTCTTCTACCGCGCCTATGGCAGCAAGGGCACCGGCGAACGCGCCTGGCCGATTTCGCATATTCCGGTGCTGATCGACGAGCGCGAGTGGAAGACGCTGTCGGCGGGCCTCGTCCAGCGCGCCGACCTGCTGGAGGCGATCGTTGCCGATATCTACGGCGACAATCGCCTGGTGGAGGAAGGGGTCCTGCCGCCGGCGCTGATGGCCGCCAATCCCGAATTCCAGCGCCCGCTCGCCGGCATCCGGCCGGGCTCCGGGCATTATCTGCATTTCTGCGCCTTCGAGATCGGCCGCGGACCTGACGGCAACTGGTGGGTGCTGGCCGACAGGACGCAGGCACCGTCAGGCGCCGGTTTTGCGCTGGAAAGCCGCGTTGCGACGACCCGGGCCTTCTCGGATATCTACGCCGAAACCCCGGTCCACCGCCTCGCCTCCTTCTTTGGCGCTTTCCGCGACGCACTTCAGGGCATGAAACATTCGGGCGACGACCGCATCGCCGTGCTGACGCCCGGCCCCGCCAACGAGACCTACTACGAACACGCCTATATCGCCCGCTATCTCGGTCTCATGCTGCTCGAGGGCGAGGACCTGACCGTCGTCAAGGGCCGCGTCATGGTGCGCACCGTCGCCGGTCTGAAGCCGATCGGCGTGCTCTGGCGCCGTCTCGATTCTGCCTTTGCCGACCCGCTGGAGCTGAACCAGAATTCGCATATCGGCACGCCCGGCCTGGTGGAAGCGCTACGCGCCGAAAGCGTCACCATCGTCAATGCGCTCGGCACCGGCGTTCTCGAAACCCGGGCGCTTCTGGCCTTCATGCCGACCATCTGCCACCGTCTGCTGGGGGAGGATCTGCAACTGCCCTCGATCGCCACCTGGTGGTGCGGTCAGAAGGAAGAGCGCGAGCACGTCGCAAAGAACATCGAGAAGATGGTGATCGGCCCGGCCTATTCCCGGGCACCTTTCTTCGACGACAACGGCGAGTCCGTGCTCGGCTCGTCGCTGCGTGCGGCCGCCAAGGATTCCATCACCGACTGGCTGAGTTCGGACGGCCCGAAACTGGTCGGCCAGGAGGTCGTCACGCTGTCGACGACGCCCGCCTGGGTGGACGGCAAGCTCGTGCCGCGGCCGATGTCACTGCGCGTTTTCGCTGCCCGCACGGAAAACGGCTGGCAGATCATGCCCGGCGGGTTTGCCCGCATCGGCTCCGGCGCCGATGTCGCGGCGATCGCCATGCAGTCGGGCGGAGCGGCCGCCGATGTCTGGATCGTCAGCGACAAGCCGGTCGAGCGCCACACGCTGCTGCCGGCCGAGGGCAGCTTTACCCGCAACATGCCGGGCAGCCTGCCGAGCCGGGCAGCCGACAATCTGTTCTGGCTCGGCCGTTACATCGAACGCGCCGAAGGGGCACTGCGCATCCTGCGCGCCTGGCATGCGCGTTACGCCGAAGCTGCCGATCCGAGCCAGCCGCTGCTCGCCGATGTCTCCGAGTATCTCACAGCCGTCGATATCGATACCGCCGAGGCCGTCCCGGAAACACTGCTGCGCAACATCGACAGCGCCGTTTATTCGGCGAGCAACATCCGCGACCGTTTCTCGCCCGACGGCTGGCTGGCACTCAACGATCTCGCCAAGACCGCCCGCCGCTTCCACGTCACCGTGGCTGCCGGCGACGACGCCAGCCATGCGATGACGATCCTTCTGCGCAAGCTTGCGGGCTTCGCCGGCCTCGTGCACGAGAACATGTATCGCTTCACCGGCTGGCGCTTCCTCTCGCTCGGCCGCTATATCGAGCGCGGCCTGCACATGACGCGGCTGCTCGGCCACATGTCCGGCCCGGACGCGCCCGACGGCGCGCTCGACATGCTGCTCGAAATCGGCGACAGCGTCATGACCCACCGCCGCCGCTACAACGTCAACACGGCGCGGCTGACCGTCACCGACCTCTTGGCGCTCGACCCACTGAACCCCCGCTCGGTCCTCTTCCAGGTGAACGAGATCCACCACGAGGTCGAACAACTGCCGAACGCCCTGATCAACGGCCAGATGTCGCCCTTCTACCGCGAGGCGATGCGGCTCCATTCCGGGCTGGCGGTGATGACGCCGGAGGGCATGGGGGTAGAGGTCTATCAACGGCTTGAGCGCGAATTGGAGCAGCTTTCCGATCTGCTCGCCCAGACTTATCTCGGGTGACGGCGATGCTCTACGATCTCTCGCTCCACATGGGTTACATCTACGACGTGCCGGCCTCCGGCGCCCGCCACGTCATGCGCCTGATGCCGCTGTCGCTGACCAATCGGCAGCGCCTGGTCGCCGGCTCGATCACCATCTCGCCGACGCCGGATGAGCAGTCGCATTTCGTCGATTTCTTCCATCATCCCACCACCTCCTTCATGCTGCGCGCGCCGCACGAGACGCTCGACATTCGCATGCAGGCCCGGGTGCAGGTGGAAAGCCAGCCGATCGCCGCCGATTTCTCGCCGCTGCTTGCCGACCTGCCGGAGGAGATATCAGGCATCTGGTCGTTGGCGCCGGATTCGCCGCACCATTTCCTTGGCGACAGCCCACGCCTGACCCAAGCGCGCGAGATCGCCGACTATGCGCGAAGCTATGCGACGGCTGATCTGACGGCGGTGCAAATCGCGCATGCGCTCTGTGCCCGCATCAACAAGGATTTCACCTACGACCCGGACGCGACGACGGTGGACACGACGCCGCTCGAGGCGTTCAGATTGAAGCGCGGCGTCTGCCAGGATTTCACCCACATCATGATCCTGGCGCTTAGAAGCCTCGGCATTCCGGCCGGCTACGTCTCCGGTTTCCTGCGCACCATTCCGCCGCCCGGCAAGGAACGGCTGGAAGGAGCGGACGCCATGCATGCCTGGGTCAGGATCTGGTGCGGTGAGACGAATGGCTGGATCGAGCTCGACCCGACCAACGACATCCCCGCCGGCACGGATCACATCGTCGTCGCTTATGGCCGGGACTATTCCGACGTCGTTCCCGTCATCGGCGTATTGAAAAGCTATGGCGGCCAACGCGCTGTCCAGGCGGTCGACGTGATCCCGCTGAAATAATCCCAAAACTGGAAAAATCCGGCGATTCGTTAAAATTCTATTGACGCCGTAAGGACCGCGGAAAGGAGGAGCGTGCGTAATGTCACCTCACAGGGCCTCCTATTTGGGTGAACATGATGAGCACCTCCCATTTTTACAATTCCTGCTTGCGTCGTTTGCTTGACGACCGCCGCGGCAACTTCGGCATGATGACGGCGATCATGATACCCGTCCTGCTCGGTGCCGCAGGCCTGGCGATCGACTATTCGAACATGGCACTGTCGAAGCGCGAGTTGCAGGAAGCCACGGATTCAGCTGCTCTCGCGGCGGCGACCGCGCTGGCCAATGATAAAACTGACGAGGCCGGCGCGAAAAGCCTTGCCAAGAATTTTGTCGCCGGACAGATGGCACAGGTTCTTGCGAATAATTCGATCCAAGGCTCGATTAAGGACACAACGAACGTCAGCGTCACCACCACAGCGAACGGCACGAAAAGCAAGATCTTTAAGGTCAATGTGAACACGTCCTTCAACCTTCCGCTCAGTCCCCTGATGCGTGTCTTCGGTAAGACGACGCAGACCATCAGCGCGGCAAGCACGGGCGAGAACGGCCAGACCGATACACAGGGCGCGCTGTCGATGTATCTGGTCCTCGACCGCTCCGGTTCGATGTCGTTCATAACCGATCAGAAGAAAACGAAGCCGTCGAAATGTGACAACTACACACAAAAAAGTTGGCCGAATCCGGACAACGATTTGAAGTCCTATTGCTATACCCGCAAGATCGAAGCGTTGCAGACAGCGGCTGCCGGGCTTTTCACTGAACTTAACAAAGCCGATCCGGAACACGAACTCGTCCGTGTCGGCGCTGTCTCCTATACCGACGAAGAACAGGCGGCCAAGGCAATCAATTGGGGCACCGCGGACGCCGCGAGCTACGTTTCGGCTCTCCCCTACAAGCCGACCGGCGGCACAGATGCGAGTGATGCCCTCGATACGGCTTACAAGGCTCTGAAGTCCTCGACCAACGGCACCGACACGGAGACCAAGGAGCACGAATCCAAGAATCACGACAGTTTCCAACGATATATAATCCTGATGACCGACGGTGAAATGACGGGCGACAGTAGTTCGTGGAGCCAGCCGATTGACAAAGACGTCCGCGATCTCTGCACGGCGGTAAAGGGCGATGGCATTACCATCTTTACCATTGCCTTCATGGCTCCGCAGAAGGGTAAGGATCTGCTGCAGGCCTGCGCAAGCAGTACCACCAACTATTACGCTCCCGACAACATGGCCAAACTGGTCGAAGATTTCGGCGACATCGCCGCAAAGGCGACAAGCTCGATTACCCGTCTGACCAACTAAGTCACGAAATCGGCTGCGAGGTCGATAAAAAAGCCGCTCCGGAACAAACCGGAGCGGCTTTTCGTTGTGCTCGTTCGGCGCATCAGATCGGGAAAAGCGATTGGAATCAACCCCCTCGACCCGCGTGAATATGAAGGTTTCGCAAATTTTTCGTTTGTCCAAATCCTTTGTTGCAAGTGCTTAGTAACGATGCATAAACTGTCGCTGGCGCAAGCGACAAATTGATTGAATCAGGCATAACATCCTGAAACCAAATTAAAATTGGCGAGACCTGACGATGAACACTGTTTCCAAGCCGATCATCCCCTCCCCCGCCCCTCGCAGTTCAAGGCCGGAAATTCTCGCTGAAGAAATCATCGAACGTCTGACCTACCGCATCGGCAAGGATGCCAAGGTGGCAAAGCCGCATGACTGGCTGACCGCGACGATCCTGGTGGTGCGCGACCGCATCATCGACAAGTGGATGGCTTCCACCCGCGAGGTTTATGCGACCGGCGCCAAGCGCGTCTACTATCTTTCTCTCGAATTCCTGATCGGCCGCCTGATGCGCGACGCCATCTCGAACCTCGGCCTGATGGAGGAGGTGCGCGATGCGCTCGCCTCGCTCGGCGTCGACGTCAACGTCATTGCCGGCCTGGAGCCGGATGCCGCACTCGGCAACGGCGGCCTCGGCCGACTGGCTGCCTGTTTCATGGAGAGCATGGCGACGGTCGAGGTTCCGGCCTATGGCTACGGCATCCGCTATGTCCACGGCCTCTTCCGCCAGCAACTGGCCGACGGCTGGCAGGTGGAACTGCCGGAAAACTGGCTCGCCCACGGCAATCCCTGGGAATTCGAGCGCCGCGAAAGCGCTTATGAAATCGGCTTCGGCGGCGCCGTCGAATTCATTACCACCCATGACGACCAGCCGCGCTACGTCTGGAAACCGGCCGAGCGCGTCATCGCCGCCGCCTTCGACACGCCGGCCGTCGGCTGGCGCGGCAAGCGCGTCAACACGCTGCGCCTCTGGTCGGCGCAGCCGATCGATCCGATCCTCCTCGATGCCTTCAACGCCGGCGACCACATCGGGGCGCTGCGCGAAAGCAACAAGGCCGAAAGCCTGACCCGGGTTCTCTATCCTGCCGACGCCACCCCGGCCGGCCAGGAACTGCGCCTGCGCCAGGAATTCTTCTTCTCGTCGGCCTCGCTGCAGGACATCCTGCGCCGCCATCTGCAGCAATATGACGATTTCACCTCGCTGCCGGACAAGGTGGCAATCCAGCTGAACGACACTCACCCCGCCGTCTCGGTCGCCGAACTCGTGCGTCTGCTCTGTGACGTACACGGGATGGATTTCGACCAGGCCTGGGACATTACCCGCCATACCTTCTCCTATACCAACCACACGCTTCTGCCCGAAGCGCTGGAAAGCTGGGCGGTGCCGCTGTTCGAGCGCCTGCTGCCACGCCACATGCAGATCATCTATGCGATCAACGCCAAGATCCTGATTGACGCCCGCAAGGGCAAGAACTTCTCCGATGGAGAAATCCGCTCGATCTCGCTGATCGATGAAAGCGGCGACCGCCGTGTGCGCATGGGCAATCTCGCTTTCGTCGGCTCGCATTCGATCAACGGCGTCTCGGCCCTGCACACCGACCTGATGAAGGTCACCGTCTTCGCCGACCTGCACAAGCTCTATCCCGACCGCATCAACAACAAGACCAACGGCATCACGCCGCGCCGCTGGCTGCAGCAGTGTAATCCCGGCCTCACCGGCCTGATCCGCGAGGCGATCGGCGACGAATTCCTCGATGATGCCGAGAAGCTGCGTGCGCTCGACGTGCATTCCTCCGATCCGGCTTTCCAGCAGAAATTCGCAGCGATAAAGCGCGCCAACAAGGTGGCGCTCTCCAACCTCGTCGCCAGCCGCATGGGCGTGAAGCTCGATCCGTCGGCGATGTTCGACATCCAGATCAAGCGCATCCACGAGTACAAGCGCCAGTTGCTTAACATCATCGAGGCCGTCGCGCTCTACGACCAGATCCGCTCGCATCCCGAGCTCGACTGGGTGCCGCGCGTGAAACTCTTCGCCGGCAAGGCGGCGCCGAGTTATTACAATGCCAAGCTCATCATCAAGCTGATCAACGACGTCTCCCGCACGATCAACAACGATCCGTCGGTACGCGGTCTGCTGAAGATCGTCTTCGTGCCGAACTACAATGTCTCGCTCGCCGAAGTCATGGTTCCGGCCGCCGACCTCTCGGAGCAGATCTCGACCGCCGGGATGGAAGCATCCGGCACCGGCAACATGAAGTTCGGCCTCAATGGCGCGCTGACGATCGGCACACTCGATGGCGCCAATGTCGAGATGCGCGACAATGTCGGCGAGGACAACATCGTCATCTTCGGTCTCAAGGCCGACGAGGTGTCGAAAGTCCGCAGTGATGGCCACAATCCGCGCGCCATCATCGAGGGATCGCGCGAACTTGCCCAGGCGCTTGCCGCTATCAGTTCCGGCGTCTTCTCGCCCGACGACCGCAATCGCTACACGGCGCTGATCGACGGCATCTATTCGCACGACTGGTTCATGGTCGCGGCCGATTTCGACGCCTACGCCCAGGCCCAGCGCGAGGTCGACCAGATCTGGACCAACCAGTCCGCCTGGTACACCAAGACGATCAACAATACGGCGCGGATGGGCTGGTTCTCTTCCGACCGTACGATCAGGCAATATGCAGACGAAATCTGGAGAGCCGGATGAAAACGCCGAAAACCGTCCCTGAAGTAAAGCTTTCCTGGGAAATTTCGGCAGATGAAATCACGGCGATCCTTGCCGGCTCGCATTCGAATCCCTTTGCCGTCCTCGGTGTGCACCAGGCCGGCGACGCTTTCGTCGCCCGGTGCTTCATCCCGGGCGCGGAGGAGGTGACCGCCATGACGCTCGACGGCGGCGTCATCGGCGAACTGAAGCAGTTCCATGCCGACGGCGTCTTCGCCGGTCCGGTTTCCCTCACAAAGGTCCAGCCGGTGCGTTACCGCGCCCGGCGCGGCGATGCCGAATGGGCTGTTACCGATCCCTACAGCTTCGGTCCGGTACTCGGACCGATGGACGATTATTTCGCCCGAGAGGGCTCTCACCTGCGGCTGTTCGACAAGATGGGCGCCCACCTCATCAAGCATGACGGCGCCCAGGGCATCCATTTCGCCGTCTGGGCGCCAAACGCGCAGCGCGTCTCCGTCGTTGGTGATTTCAACAACTGGGACGGCCGCCGCCACGTGATGCGCTTCCGTGCCGACAGCGGCATCTGGGAAATCTTTGCCCCTGACGTACCGATCGGAGTTGCCTACAAGTTCGAGATCCGCGGCCAGGACGGCGTATTGCTGCCGCTGAAGGCAGATCCCTTCGCACGGCGCAGCGAGCTGCGGCCGAAGACCGCCTCGATCACCGCGGCCGAGCTGGACCAGGAGTGGGAAGACGAGGCCCATCTGAAGCACTGGCGCGAGACCGACAAGCGCCGCCAGCCGATCTCGATCTACGAGGTGCATGCCGCCTCCTGGCAACGCCGGCAGGACGGCACCATGCTGTCCTGGGACGAGCTCGCCTCCAGCCTCATCCCCTATTGCGCCGACATGGGCTTCACGCATATCGAATTCCTGCCGATCACCGAGTACCCCTACGACCCCTCCTGGGGTTACCAGACGACCGGCCTCTATGCGCCGACCGCTCGTTTCGGCGAGCCGGAGGGTTTTGCCCGTTTCGTCAACGGCTGCCACAAGGTCGGAATCGGCGTCATCCTCGACTGGGTGCCGGCGCATTTTCCGACCGACGAACACGGTCTCGGCTGGTTCGACGGCACGGCACTCTACGAGCACGAAGATCCGCGCAAGGGCTTCCACCCGGACTGGAGCACGGCGATCTACAATTTCGGCCGCACCGAGGTCGTTTCCTATCTCGTTAACAACGCGCTCTACTGGGCCGAAAAATTCCACCTCGACGGTCTGCGTGTCGATGCCGTCGCCTCGATGCTCTACCTCGATTATTCGCGCAAGCACGGCGAATGGATTCCGAACGAATATGGCGGCAACGAGAACCTCGAAGCGGTCCGTTTTCTGCAAGATCTCAACATCCGCATCTATGGCAAAAATTCCAACGTCATGACCATCGCCGAGGAATCGACTTCCTGGCCGAAGGTCTCGCAACCCGTCCATGAAGGCGGCCTCGGCTTCGGCTTCAAGTGGAACATGGGCTTCATGCACGACACGCTGAGCTACATGAGCCGCGATCCCATCTATCGCGGGCACCATCACAACGAACTCACCTTCGGCCTGCTCTACGCCTATTCGGAAAATTTCGTCCTGCCGCTCTCGCATGACGAGGTTGTGCATGGAAAAGGCTCGCTGATCGCCAAGATGCCGGGCGACGACTGGCAGAAGTTCGCCAATCTGCGCGCCTACTACGCCTACATGTGGGGCTATCCCGGTAAGAAGCTGCTGTTCATGGGCCAGGAATTCGCCCAGTGGAGCGAGTGGAGCGAAGAGAAGGCACTCGACTGGAACCTGCTTCAGTATCGGATGCACGAGGGCATGCGGCGCCTGGTGCGCGACCTCAATTTCACCTATCGCAGCAAGCCGGCGCTGCATGAGCGTGACTGCGAGGGTGAAGGTTTCGAATGGCTGGTCGCCGACGACCACCAGAATTCCGTCTTTGCCTGGTTGCGCAAGGCGCCTGGTCAGAAGCCGGTTGCCGTCATCACCAATTTCACCCCTGTCTATCGCGAGAATTACTCGATCCGCCTGCCGTCCGCAGGGCGCTGGCGGGAAATCCTGAATACCGATGCCGACATCTACGGCGGCAGCGGCAAGGGCAATGGCGGGCGCGTGCAGGCCGTCGATGCCGGCGGCAACATCACCTGCTCGATTACCTTGCCGCCCTTGGCGACAATCATGCTTGAACCTGAAAATTAGTGACTGGTGGGAGGAGAAAATGGTAGAAAAGCGCGTTCAGCCACTTGCCCGCGATGCAATGGCTTATGTCCTGGCAGGCGGTAGGGGAAGCCGTCTCAAGGAACTCACCGACCGGCGTGCCAAGCCGGCCGTCTATTTTGGCGGCAAGGCCCGCATCATCGATTTCGCCCTGTCGAACGCCCTGAATTCCGGCATCCGCCGCATCGGCGTCGCCACGCAATACAAGGCGCATTCGCTGATCCGCCACATGCAGCGCGGCTGGAACTTCTTCCGCCCCGAGCGCAACGAAAGCTTCGATATTCTGCCCGCCAGCCAGCGCGTCTCCGAGACGCAATGGTATGAAGGCACGGCCGACGCCGTCTATCAGAACATCGACATCATCCAGGATTACGGCGTCGAATACATGGTCATTCTTGCCGGCGACCACGTCTACAAGATGGACTATGAATGGATGCTGCAGCAGCACGTCGATTCCGGCGCCGACGTCACCATCGGCTGCCTGGAAGTGCCGCGCATGGAAGCAGTCGGCTTCGGCGTCATGCATGTCAACGAGAAGGATGAGATCATCGCCTTCGTCGAGAAACCGGCCGATCCGCCGCCCATTCCCGACAAGCCGGATTTCGCCCTCGCCTCGATGGGCATCTACGTCTTCCACACCAAGTTCCTGCTCGATGCGCTGCGCCGCGACGCCGCCGACCCGACCTCGAGCCGCGACTTCGGCAAGGACATCATCCCCTATATCGTCAAGAACGGTAAGGCGGTCGCCCACCGCTTCGCCAAGTCCTGCGTCCGTTCCGATTTCGAGCACGAGCCCTATTGGCGCGACGTCGGCACGATCGACGCCTATTGGCAGGCCAATATCGACCTGACGGCAATCGTTCCGGAGCTCGATATCTACGACAAGTCCTGGCCGATCTGGACCTATGCCGAGATCACCCCGCCGGCGAAATTCGTCCATGACGACGAGGATCGCCGCGGCTCGGCCACCTCCTCCGTTGTGTCAGGCGATTGCATCATCTCGGGCGCCATGCTCAACAACAGCCTGCTCTTCACCGGCGTCAGGGCCAACTCCTTCTCCAAGTTGGAAGGAGCGGTCGTCCTGCCGAACGTGAAGGTCGGACGGCGCGCGCAGCTCAAGAATGTGGTGATCGACCATGGTGTCGTCATTCCGGAAGGTCTGGTCGTCGGCGAGGATCCCGAGCTCGATGCCAAGCGCTTCCGGCGGACGGAAAGCGGCATCTGCCTGATCACGCAACCGATGATCGACAAGCTGGATATCTGACTTATGAAAGTTCTTTCGGTTTCGTCCGAAGTCTTCCCTTTGATCAAGACAGGGGGTCTGGCCGATGTGTCCGGCGCCCTGCCGATTGCTCTGAAAGCCTTCGGGGTCGAGACCAAGACCCTTCTGCCCGGCTATCCCGCCGTCATGAAGGTCATTCGCGACCCCGTCGTCAGGCTCGAATTCCCCGACCTGCTTGGTGAGCGGGCGACCGTGCTGGAGGTTGAGCACGAGGGCCTCGATCTGCTCATCCTCGATGCGCCGGCCTATTACGACAGGCCGGGCGGGCCCTATCTCGATCCGCTCGGCAAGGACTATCCGGACAACTGGCGTCGTTTCGCCGCCCTGTCGCTTGCCGCCTCCGAGATCGCCGCCGGCCTGCTGCCCGGCTGGCGGCCCGATCTCGTCCACACCCACGACTGGCAGGCGGCGCTGACGTCGGTCTATATGCGCTATTACCCGACGCCGGAACTGCCGAGCGTGCTGACCATCCACAACATTGCCTTCCAGGGCCAGTTCGGTTCCGAGATCTTTCCCGGCCTGCGCCTGCCTGCCCATGCCTTCGCCACCGAAAGCATCGAATATTATGGCACTATCGGCTTCCTCAAGGGCGGCCTCAAGACCGCGCATGCGATCACGACCGTCAGCCCCACCTATGCCGATGAGATCCTGACGTCGGAATTCGGCATGGGGCTCGAGGGCGTCATCGCCAGCCGCGCCGACGATCTGCACGGCATCGTCAACGGCATCGACACCGATATCTGGAACCCGGCAACCGATCCTGTCGTCCACACCCATTATGGCCAGACGACGCTGAAGAACCGCGAGGAGAACCGGCGTTCGATCGCCGAATTCTTCGGTCTCGACAATGACGCCGCCCCGATCTTCTGCGTCATCAGCCGTCTCACCTGGCAGAAGGGCATGGATATCGTCGCCAACGTCGCCGATGAGATCGTCGCCATGGGCGGCAAGCTCGTCGTGCTCGGCTCCGGCGAAGCCGCCCTTGAAGGCGCGCTGCTCGCCTCCGCCAGCCGCCACCCCGGCCGCATCGGCGTTTCGATCGGTTATAACGAGCCGATGTCGCACCTGATGCAGGCCGGCTGCGATGCGATCATCATCCCCTCGCGGTTCGAACCCTGCGGCCTGACCCAGCTTTACGGCCTGCGTTACGGCTGCGTACCGATCGTCGCCCGCACCGGCGGGTTGAACGACACCGTGATCGACGCCAATCACGCCGCACTTGCAGCGAAAGTCGCAACCGGCATACAATTTGCCCCCGTGACCGAAACAGGCATGCTACAGGCAATCCGCCGTGCGATGCATTTTTATCAGGACCGAAAACTCTGGACCCAATTGCAAAAGCAGGGCATGAAATCGGATGTCTCCTGGGAGAAGAGCGCCGAACGCTACGCTGCCCTCTATTCAAGCCTCGTCTCGAAAGGCATGTGACCTAAAATGATCAAGTCCGTCCCCACCACGCCCTATCTGGACCAGAAACCCGGCACGTCGGGCCTGCGTAAGAAGGTTCCGGTCTTCCAACAGCCGAACTATGCGGAGAACTTCATCCAGTCGATCTTCGATTCGCTGGAAGGCTATCAGGGCAAGTGCCTCGTCATCGGCGGCGACGGACGCTACTACAATCGCGAGGTCATCCAGAAGGCGGTCAAGATGGCCGCCGCCAATGGCTTCGGCAAGGTCATGGTCGGCAAGGGCGGTATCCTGTCGACGCCGGCCGCTTCCCACATCATCCGCAAATACAAGGCTTTCGGCGGCATCATCCTCTCCGCCAGCCACAATCCCGGCGGCCCGACCGAAGACTTCGGCATCAAATACAACATCAACAATGGCGGCCCGGCGCCGGAAAAGATCACCGACGCGATCTATGCGCGCTCGAAGACGATCGACAGCTACAAGATCGCCGATTTCGCCGACGTCAATCTCGATCGCATCGGCAAGGACGAGCTTCCCGGCGGCACGATCCTCTCGGTCATCGACCCGGTCGAGGACTATGCTGCGCTGATGGAAGAGCTGTTTGATTTCGGCGCCATCCGCAACCTGATCAGCCTCGGCTTCCGCATTGCCTTTGATGGGATGAGCGCTGTCACCGGCCCCTATGCCAAGGAAATCTTCGAAAATCGTCTCGGCGCTCCCTCGGGTTCGGTGCGCAATTTCATGCCGCTGCCGGATTTCGGCGGCCATCATCCGGACCCGAACCCGGTTCACTGCAAGGAACTCTTCGATGAGATGATGGGCGATGACGCGCCCGATTTCGGCGCCGCCTCCGACGGCGACGGCGACCGCAATCTGATTATCGGCCGCGGCATCTTCGTCACGCCTTCCGACAGCCTGGCGATCCTTGCCGCCAACGCCAATCTCGCGCCCGGCTATTCCGGCGGCCTTGCCGGCATCGCTCGCTCGATGCCGACATCAGGCGCTGCCGACCGCGTCGCCGAAAAGCGCGGCATCGGCATGTATGAAACGCCGACCGGCTGGAAGTTCTTCGGCAACCTGCTCGACGCCGGCATGGCGACGATCTGCGGTGAGGAAAGCTCCGGCACGGGGTCCAGTCACGTCCGCGAAAAGGATGGCCTCTGGGCCGTGCTGTTGTGGCTGAACATTCTTGCCGTGCGCGGCGAGAGCGTCGCCGATATCGTCACCCAGCACTGGCAGACCTACGGCCGCAACTATTATTCACGCCATGATTATGAAGGCCTCGACACCGATGCCGCAAACGGCCTGGTGGACAATCTCCGCAACCAGCTTTCCACCCTGCCCGGCAAGAGCTTCGGCAACCTGAAGGTCGAGAAGGCCGACGACTTCGCCTATCACGACCCGATCGACAAATCGGTGAGCGAACATCAGGGTATCCGCGTGCTCTTCGAGGGCGGCTCCCGCGTCGTCTTCCGCCTGTCCGGCACCGGCACGTCTGGCGCAACCTTGCGTGTCTATATCGAACGCTACGAGCCGGATTCGACTCGCCACAACATCGAAACGCAGGAAGCGCTGGCCGATCTGATCGCGGCCGCCGAAAGCATAGCCAGCATTCGTGAACGCACGGGACGCGACGCGCCAACCGTGATCACCTGATCCGGGGGGAATATGCGCGGGAACAGTTCGGCGCAAGCCGGCGCGATCGTCTTCGAGACCGGCGTCGAATTTGCCGTGTGGTCGCATCATGCCGCGCAGATCGAACTCTGCCTCTTCGAGGATGACGGCAACAGGGAGTTTGCGCGCCTGCCGATGGCGCGCGACAGCAACCACATCCATCGTCTGTTTGTCGACGGACTGAAGGCGGGCGCGCGCTACGGCTATCGCGCCGACGGTATCTATGCGCCCGATAACGGCCTCTGGTACGATCCTTCCAAACTGCTGATCGATCCCTACGCCAAGGAGATCGACAGGCCGTTCCGCTACGATCCCCGCCTCGGCATCTATGGCGAGGACAGCCAGGATCTGATGCCGAAGGCGATCGTCACCACCGATACCCGAGCCGCGATCCGCAAGCCGCTGTTCAAGCCGGGCGGCTTTATCTATGAGGTGGCGGTGCGGCCCTTCACCATTCTCCACCCCGACGTGCCGGAGGCTGAGCGTGGCACGGTCGCAGCGCTTGCCCATCCCTCCGTCGTCGCGCATCTGAAGCGGATCGGTGTCGATGCCGTCGAACTGATGCCGATCACTGCCTGGATCGACGAACGCCATTTGCCGCCGCTCGGCCTCACCAACGGCTGGGGCTACAACCCAGTCGCCTTCATGGCGCTCGATCCGCGGCTCGTCCCCGGCGGCATGACGGAACTGCGCGAGACGGTCGCGGCCCTCCATGCCGAAGGTATCGCCGTCATCCTCGACCTCGTCTTCAACCATACCGGCGAGAGCGACCGTTACGGCGCGACGCTGTCGCTGCGCGGCCTCGACAACCTGCATTATTATCGCCACGCCCAGAATTGCCCGGGCGAACTCGTCAACGACACAGGCACCGGCAACACGCTCGCCTGCGATCATCCTGAGGTCCGCCGCCTCGTCATCGACAGCCTGCGCCATTTCGTGTTCAACGCCGGCGTCGACGGTTTTCGCTTCGATCTCGCCCCGGTGCTCGGCCGCACCGCGACGGGCTTTGAACGCGCCGGAACCCTGGCCGCGATCCTCTCCGACGATGTGCTGGCCGATCGGATCATGATCGCCGAACCCTGGGATATCGGACCGGGCGGTTACCAGCTCGGCAATTTCCCGCTGCCCTTCCTTGAATGGAACGACCGGGTTCGCGACGACCTGCGCTGCTACTGGCGCGGCGACGATTGGAAGACCGGCGCGCTGGCAACCGCACTCGCCGGCTCCTCCGACATCTTCTCCCGCAACGACGGCAAGGAAACGCGCAGCGTCAATTTCCTCGCCGCCCATGACGGCTTCACGCTGATCGATCTCGTTTCCTACGCCGGAAAGCACAACGACGCCAACGGCGAACACAATCGTGACGGCCACAACGAGAACCACTCCTGGAACAACGGCGTCGAGGGGGAAACCGTCTATCCGACGATCCGCAAGCGTCGCCGGGACGATGTGATGGCGCTGATATCAACGCTCTTTGCCACCCGCGGCAGCATCATGCTGACGGCAGGCGACGAGGGCGGCCGCAGCCAGCACGGCAACAACAACGCCTATTGCCAGGACAACGAGATCACCTGGCTGGACTGGAAGGCGTTGGACGCGGGTCTCATCGCCCATACCGCCTTCGTTGCAGGGCTGCGTCGCCGTTTCACCGTCTTTTCCGAAATGGGCTTCCTGGCGGGAAATGGCGATGTCGAATGGATTTCGCTTTCCGGCGAGCCGATGACCGTTGCCGAATGGGAGACGCCGTCGCTTTCCACCCTCGGCATGCTGTTATCGACCGGCGACCGCTCCGCGCGCGGCAGGCAGACCCGGCTTGGCGTGCTTTTCAACCGCTCGGGGAGCCGCCAATTTTTCACGCTTCCGTCTAAGGGCGAACCGGGCTGGCGCCAGTTGACGCCGGATGGCGCAAAGAAAACCGGTGACCACGCAACCGTCGAGCCGCGCTCCGTCGCCTTTTTCGTAGAAAATTGACAGCCTCCCCTCCCTCACCCAAATCCTTGTCGCAATCGTCACAAATGCACGATAAGGCTTTGCCGCAGCGGCTTGTTTCACGAGGAATTCATGGTCACGGAAATTTCACTCTCCGACGTGCGGGGATTGATCGGCATGGAAACGGGCCTTTCGGATTGGGTCACCGTCGACCAGACGATGATCGACGCCTTCGCGTCGGCGACCGACGACCATCAGTTCATCCACGTCGATCCTGAGCGCGCGGCGGCCGAGAGCCCCTTCGGCGGCACCATCGCCCATGGCTTCCTGACCCTGTCTCTGCTGTCGACGATGAACTACAATTGCCTGCCGAAAGTGCGCGAGCAGACCCTCGGCATCAATTACGGCTTCGACCGGGTCCGCTTCATGACGCCGGTGAAAAGCGGCGCCCGCGTCCGTGGCCGCTTCCTGCTCTCCGAAGCCCGCTTCCGCGGCGCCGGCATGCTGATGACCACCTATGACGTCACGATCGAGATCGAAAACGAGAAGAAGCCGGCGCTGACGGCAAAATGGATCACCATCATCCAATTCGACCCGAAGGACCGTCCCGAGGACGTTTGAGCAAAACTGCTTTTGTTACTCGGCCGAATTGAACACGGCTTCGAGAGCATATCCGTCGGGATCCATGACGAACGCCGCATAATAGTGCTCACCATAATGAGGCCGCAGGCCGGGACGGCCATTGTCACTGCCGCCTTGCGCGATTGCCGCCGCATAAAACTGATCGACTGCCTGGCGGCTCGGCGCGGCAAACGCCAGATGAAAACCCGGGCTGGGCGGGCACTGGCCGTCCGGGCGATGCTTGATCGCCAGTTTATCCCCGCCGCCGGGGGGGCCGTAACCGACTGCCTGCCCTGTTTGTCCGGGCCTGATATCCTCCCAGACCCTGATATAACCGAGCGCGGCAAGGGCAGCATCGTAAAATGCCGCCGACCGCTCGATATCGGAAACGCCGAGGGAGGCATGATGCAGCATTCGCTTACCCTCTTGAATGGGCGCACGCGCGCGATTCGCTGAGGCTCAGTGCCCCGCGTCTTCAGCCGCCTCGTTCAGCAGCCCGAAGACATAATCCGAAAACGACCGCCAGCACTCCACCCGGAACGTGTCTTCTTCCGTACGGAAAAGCACGATCTCCGCCTTGCCGAAAACGGTGCGCGATGCAGCGCCGACCGGAAAGGAAGAAAGCGACAGATCCTGCGGGCAGCCGGCCGAAAGCGTCGCCTCGGCACCCGGTCCCGAGACGATGATCGCGACATTTCGGTGGGAAACGTCGGTCGCCGAATGCAGCGTGCCGGCGCCGGAAAGTGCTGCCATCAGATCGGCGCCGGCCTCGTCGATCACCAGCCACTCGTCCGGGCCAATCCAGAGCGCCGATCGGGCGCCGGCCCGGCCGGATGTCTTCGGGGCATCCGGCAACGGCAGACCGAGAGCAGAGGAAAGTGCCGCGAGCGATTCCGCCGGCGCGCGCAGCGCCACCCGGCTGGCAGTGGGCGCGGTCGTAAGCCGCACCGCTGCGGAGCCGCCGAGACGTCCGGCAAGCGCCGGTTTGCGAATTGCGACATCAGCCATGGATGCGGCCCCCTTCCTTGTCAAAGAATACCAGATCCGTCACTTCGACGGCGATCGTCCGGTCCGGCATCGGCACATAGAGCGTCTCGCCCATCCGCGCCCGGCCGCCGGCGACGAGCGCGAAGGCGATCGACCGGCCGCAATTTTCCGACCAATAGGCTGATGTGACGTGACCGAGCATGGTCATCGGCTTCGGCTCGTTCGGGCTCGCGACGATCTGCGCGCCTTCTTCGAGCACCAGCTTCGGGTCTTTGGTGACGAGGCCGACGAGCTGTTTGCGCCCGTCCTTGACGAGATCCGGCCGCCTCAGCCCGCGAATGCCGACGAAGTCCGTCTTTTTCTTCGAAACCGCCCAGGAAAGCCCGGCGTCATCGGGAGTCACGGTCCCATCCGTATCCTGCCCGACGATGATGTAACCCTTCTCGGCGCGAAGAATGTGCATCGTCTCCGTGCCGTAGACGCAGGCGCCGAGCGGTTCGGCATTGGCCCAGACCGCTTCCAGCACCGACTGGCCGTAATCGGCCGGCACATTGATTTCGAAGCCGGTTTCGCCGGTGAATGAGACGCGGAAGAGCCGCGCCGGCACGCCGCAGACCGTGCACTCGGCAACGCTCATATGCGGGAATGCCTCGTTCGAAAGATCGAGGCCTTCGACCAGCGGCGCGACGATCTCGCGCGCCTTCGGCCCCTGCACGGCGATGACAGCCCATTGTTCGGTCACCGAGGTCAGCCAGACCTTCAGATGCGGGAATTCCGTCTGCAGGTAATCTTCCATGTGATGGAGAACACGCGGCGCGCCGCCGGTCGTCGTCGTCACATGGAAACGGTCGTCCGCCAGGCGTCCGACGACGCCGTCGTCATAAACGAAGCCGTCCTCGCGGGTCATGATGCCGTAGCGGGCCTTGCCGGGCTTCAGCGTATCCCAGGCATTGGTGTAGATGAGGTTGAGGAATTCCGCCGCATCCGGCCCCACCACCTCGATCTTGCCGAGCGTCGAGGCGTCGAAGATACCGGCCGCCTCGCGTGCCGTCCGGCATTCGCGAGCCACCGCCTGGTGCATGGTCTCCCCGGCCTGCGGATAGAACCAGGCACGCTTCCAGTTGCCGACATCCTCGAAGACCGCGCCATGGGCTTCTTCCCAGCCGTGCAGCGGCGTCTTGCGCGTCGGATCGAACAGCTCTCCGCGTGAATGACCAATCAGCGTACCATAGGTGACCGGCGTATAGGGCGCACGGAAGGTGGTGAGCCCGACCTGTGGGATTTCCTTGCCGAGCATTTCGGCGGCAATCGCCAGGCCATGCATGTTGGAGAGCTTGCCCTGGTCCGAGGCCATGCCGTTGGTCGTGAAGCGCTTGATATGCTCGATCGAATGCATGCCCTCGCGCACGGCAAGGCGGATATCCTTGGCGCAGACGTCATGCTGGAAGTCGATGAAGGCCTTGGCGTTGGTCTTCGGCCCGGCGCCTTCCGCAGCGCCGATCATGCCGCCCGTCCAGTCATAGGCCTGCTCGGCCGAAATTGCGATCTTCTCGCCACTGCTTCTGCCGGTGGCCTGCGCCATCAGCTCGCCGGCGGCGAGCGATTCCTCGATCGTCCGCTGCAGGTCGTCGGTGCCGTTGCAGGCGCCGACCGAGAGGCAGTCCTCCGCATAGGAGCCGGGCAGGAAACGCTGGCTTTCGGCATCGAAGGCCACTTTGCCGCGTGACTGCGAGAAGAGATGGACAGACGGCGTCCAACCGGCTGAAACCAAGAGCGCATCGACCGCGATCTTGCGTGGCGAACCGCCGCCGTTGCGCGCCACCGTCATCGACGAGATGCGCAGCCGCCCCGACGTGTTAACGACCGATTGGCCGGCCAGAACATCGATGCCGAGCGCCCGCGCCTCCTCCAGCACCGCCGCTCCCGGCGTCTGCCTGCAATCGACGATGGCGGCGATCGAAACACCGGATCGTTTCAGGTCGAAAGCAGCCTCATAGGCCGAGTCATGCGCCGTGTAGATGCCGACCTTGGCCCCGACGGCAACGCCGTAATGATTGAGATACATCCGCCCCGCAGAGGCGAGCATGATGCCCGGCCGGTCGTTGTTCGGAAATACCATGTGCCGTTCGATCGCGCCGGTGGCAAGGATCACCCGCTTCGCCCGAACCTGCCAAAGCCGCTCGCGCGGCAGGTCGCGGGAAGGCTTGGCAATATGATCGGTAACGCGCTCGGCAAGACCGACGAAATTATGGTTGTAATAGCCAAAGGCGGTCGTGCGGACCAGCACCTCGACATTGTCCATCGCCTTCAGCCGCGCCACGGCCTTCTGTGCCCAGCTATTGCCGTCCTGTCCGTCGATCTTCACCCCTACATCGTAGCGCAACGCGCCGCCGGCTTCCGCCTGCTCGTCGCAAAGGATCACCCGCGCGCCAGTCTCGGCCGCAGCCAGCGCCGCTGAAAGCCCGGCAACACCGGCGCCGACCACCAGCACGTCGCAATGGGCATAGCGGCTGGCATAATGGTCCGGATCCTCCTCCGTCGGGGCGACGCCGAGGCCGGCGGCACGACGGATGAGCGGTTCGTAGACGTGTTTCCAGGCGGCGCGCGGCCACATGAAGGTCTTGTAGTAGAAGCCGGCGGCGAAGAACGGCGACATCAAATTGTTGACCGCGCCGACATCGAAGGCAAGCGATGGCCAGCGGTTCTGCGAGCTGACGATCATGCCGTCGAAGACTTCCTGCACGGTGGCGCGCACGTTCGGCTGCTTGCGCGCCGTATCGCGGGAAACGTCGATCAGCGCGTTCGGCTCTTCGGCCCCTGCCGACAGAATACCGCGGGCCCGGTGATATTTGAACGAACGTCCCAGAAGATGCACGCCGTTGGCGATCAGCGCCGAGGCGACGGTATCACCTTCGAGCGCCGTGTAGCTCTTGCCGTCGAAGCTGAAGCGCGCGGTCCGGGCCGGTGTCAGGCGCCCCTTGCCGGCGATACGGTTCACGCCGCTCATTGCGCCTCTCCTTCCACGGCTTCATATGTCTCGACAGGCCCATGCTGCTTGGCCGCCGCACCGATCTCAGGCTTTGGTTCCCCCGCCTTGTAGGTCATGATGAACTTGTCGCTCACCGTATCGCGCGCCGCGTTGAAGAAGCGCCCGCAGCCGTGAATATGCCGCCAGCGTTCGAAGATCAGCCCCTTCGGATTGTCGCGGATAAAGAAATAAGACTCGAATTCCTCGTCCGAAATCGAGGCGATATCGGCGGGCCGCGCGATATGCGCGTCACCTGCGCCACGGAATTCGAGCTCGGAGCGCTCTTCCTGACAGTAGGGGCAATAGATCAGCAGCATGTGTTACCCGTCTTAGAGTTCCGACCCGGAAACATTGGTTCCGGGAGGTTGATTGCAGAGACGCTTTCCCATCGTCACGTAGGGGACGAGGCGCTTGAGAAGCTGTTCGAAATTGTCATAGGGCTCCAGCACATCGGTCATGCCGATATTCGCAAAAGCCATCTTGGCGATATCGTTATCGATCACGAAGGCACGTCCCGGCGCTCCGCCGACCTCAGGCACGAAATAGACGGCTGGTTGGCGCAGGATCATCGCGCAAAGCAGCGTTCCGCTCTCGGCAACGAAGGGCCATTCGCTTTCGCCGGCAACCCTGTGGATCTTCTGCAGGCGGAAATCCCCGACGCCGGGAAGGACGTCACCGGCCGGTATTGCCGCGCCGCTGATCCCGATCGTCAGGAGAGCCGCCGTCCACATCAGTGTGCCACCGCCGCCGCCGCCGCCTCGTCGATCAGCCGGCCGCTGCGGAAGCGCTCCAGCGTCAGCCCGGCATTGAATTTGTGCGGCTCGTCGCGGGCTATCAGATGCGCGAAGAGATTGGCCGAGCCCGGCGTCGCCTTGAAGCCGCCGGTGCCCCAGCCGCAATTGACGTAAAGCCCGGGAACCGGCGTCTTCGACTGGATCGCCGAACGATCCGGCGTATTGTCGACGATGCCGCCCCATTGCCGCATCATCTTGACGCGCCGGAACATCGGGAAGAGCTCGCAGATAGCGTCGAGCGTGTGCGTGATGATCTGCAGCCCGCCGGTCTGGGAATAGGAATTATACTGATCGGTGCCGGCGCCGATGACGAGCTCTCCCTTGTCGGACTGGGAGATATAGGCATGCACCGTGTTCGACATGACGACGCAGGGAAAGATCGGCTTCAGTGGTTCGGAAACCAGCGCCTGCAGCGGGCTCGATTGCAGCGGCACGCGCACGCCAGCCATCTGCATGACAGTGGTCGTATGGCCGGCCGCCGACACCGCAACCTTCCTGGCGCCGATAAAGCCACGCGAGGTCTCAACCCCGGTCACCCGTCCGTCGGGACCGCGCCGGATACCGGTCACTTCGCAGTTCTGGATGATGTGCACGCCGCGGTCTGAAGCCGCCCGCGCATAACCCCAGGCAACCGCGTCGTGCCGTGCCGTGCCGCCGCGCCGCTGCAGTGCCGCCCCGTTGATCGGGTAGCGCGCACTGGCCGAGATATCGAGCGGCGGACAATAGGCCTTCGCCTGCTCCGGCGTCAGCCATTCATTGTCGATGCCGTAGAGCCGGTTGGCATGGATATGCCGTTTGAAGGACTGCTGGTCGTGAATATTGTGCGAGAGCATCATCACGCCGCGCGGCGAATACATCACATTATAGTTGAGCTCCTGGGAAAGCCCCTCCCAGAGCTTCATCGAATGCTCGTAGATGTGCATGCTCTCTTCATAGAGATAATTCGAGCGGATGATGGTGGTGTTGCGTCCGGTATTGCCGCCGCCGAGCCAACCCTTCTCGATCACCGCCACATTGGTGATGCCGTGCTCCTTGGCGAGATAATAGGCAGCACCCAGCCCGTGGCCGCCGGCACCGATGATGACGACGTCGTATTCGGCGCGTGGCTCAGGCGAAGTCCACTGCTTCTCCCAGCCCTTGTGGCCGCGAAGGGCCTCCCGTGCCACGGCAAAAACCGAATATTTCCGCATCCGCCTTCTTCTCCTTCGGGAAAGGGCTTGTTTTCCGCGCCCATACAAATCGCAAATCCAAATGCGGCACAACGGTTCTTTTGCGACGCGCGAGAGCTTTGGTTTCGACACGCCGAAGAGAATGCTGCTTCAGGCGGAAGACGCAGGCGTCTGCATTTCCGCTTAGCTGCCGGCCCGGCGCTAGCCCAAGAGGGTTAGAAGACAAGCAATTGCTAAAATGCTAACAATCGCCTGTTCCCGGGGGTACGTGTATCATGTGGGGTTGGCGCGCAGGATCAGTCGCGATGCTTTGCATCGCGTTAAACAGCGCATGGCCGGCGCTCGCCGCCGAGCCGGTCGGCCAGGCTGTTGTCATCAAGACGCAGGTGACGGGACAGAGCGGGCCGATCGAGGTCGACACCCGCGTCCATCGCAACGAACGCATCAAGACATCGCAATCGGGGCTTGGCCAATTCGTGTTTCATGACGGCACGAAGCTCGCGGTCGGCTGGGGTTCGTCGGTCGTGATCGACAAATATGTCTTCGATGATTCCCAATCGGTCAAGAAACTCACCATCAGGGCGGCAAAGGGCACATTCCGCTGGGTCAGCGGCAGTTCCAATTCTTCGGCCTACCAGATCCTGACGCCGGCCGGCACGATCGGCGTACGTGGCACCGCTTTCGATTTCTACGTCGGCCCGGATGGCACGACCGCCGTCGTGCTGCTGAATGGTGCTGCCCGTTTCTGCGGTCCAGGCGGCTGCCGGCAGTTGCAGCAGCGCTGCGATTGCGTGGTGGCCAAGCCGAACGGCGATATGTCGGCAGCACGCCGGGTCGATCCCAGCATCCTCGAGACGCTCGGAAATCAGCGCGCCCTCCCTTTCCTCTCCGGCAATCAGCGGCTTGCGGGCGGCATCGGCATGCTCGGCGGCTGCAATATGGCCTCCGTCGCACCGGAAAGAAGGGACAGGAACCGGCCCCCGCCTCCGGCTTTGCCCAATCCACAGAAACAGGATCCGCCGCAAAAACAGGCCGAGCCGCAAAAGGAGCGGCCGAACAAGCCCGACAAGCCGCATCACGAAAAGCCGCATCACGACAGGCCGGATAGGCCCGACAAGCATGACGGGCATAACAAGCCGGACGGTCACGGCCGGCATGACGGTCACGACAGGCCGGGAAATCACGGCCAGAATCACGGGAATGACCGGGACCATCGAGGACACGACCGCGACCATAAAGGAGATCGTGATCACGATAAGGATCGTGATCGAGATCACGACAGGGATCGGAACCACGACAAGGGCCGGGGTTTCAATCGTAACCGCTGACGCCTTCAGTCGGCCGCGCTCTTCTCGAACCCATCAGGCACTTCGCGAAAGTGATCGGTTCTTCCGGAGATCCGCTGATAGAATTCCGCCAAACCGCCGATCACCTGTGCCGCCCTCAGTTTTGCCGTGCCGATAAGCTTGCGGGTGTTCTTCGAATGCGAAAGCAGGGCCCGCATCAGTTGCTGGTGAACGACAACAAGTGCTGCAAACTCGGCAGATGCTGCAACGCGTTCGTCGCCGACGACGGCAAGGATCTGCGTTCGGTTGCTCTTGCCCTTGAGCGGAATGGCGCCGGCCTCGATCAGCGCCATTCCCCGCAGCGACCTTGCCGTGCTGTCGGATATCAGAATATCGAAGCCGACCTCTTTGCAGCATGATTCCAGCCGCGCCGCGGTGTTGACGGCATCACCAACCGCCGAATAGTTGAAGCGCGTCTTGGCGCCCATATTGCCGACGCAGGCAAGGCCGGTGTGGATGCCGATGCCGATCCCGACTTGCTGTCCGGGCCCGAAGCCGAAGGCGTCTCCGGCGTTCAATTCGGCCAGCGTTTCGCGCATGGCAAGTGCTGCGCGAACCGCCTTGGTTCCATGATCGGCCACATCGACGGGCGCATTCCAGAACGCCATGATCGAATCGCCGATGAACTTGTCGAGCGTGCCTTCATTGGCCACCACATGGCGGCTCAGCGCGTCGAGCAACGTGTTCAAGAACGCGACGACATCTGTCGGCGCCAGCCGCTCGCTGATCTCGGTGAAGTTCCTGACATCGACGAACATCACCGTCAGCTCGCGATCGTCGCCGCCGAGGCGCAAAGCATCTGGGGTGTGCTCGATGCGGTGAAGCAGCGATGGAGAAAGATAATGCCCGAAGGCGCGCCGCACCGCGCGCCGCTCCCGGTCGATCACCAGGATCCGGAACGAGGTCGCGGCAAAATGGATGATCGATCCGCTGACGATCGGAGCCAGTGGATCGAAGAGAAGCCCTGCATAAAGAAACGACAGCCAGGACGCCACGAGCGCCATCGCCGTGATCAGCAGGCCGCAGATCAGAGCGACGGCGGGGCTGACGAAGGTCGTCACCACGACGAGCAGGCAGCCGAGCACGGCGATCAGCAGGATTTCCAGTCCGTCCGCCCAGTCGGGCCGCGACAGGAAATGGCCGGAGAGGATCTGCTCGACGGCCTGCGCATGCAGCGAAACGCCGGGAACGTTCTCGCCAAGGGCAGTGACGCGGATGTCCTGCAGGCCGGCCGCCGATGTCCCGACGAAGACGATGCTGCCGGCGACGGCGGCCGCGACCTCGGGAGAGGCCCCTTCGGCCGCAAGCACCTGACCGGCGGATATGTATCGCTCCGCCCGGTCGGGGCTGACATACAGCCAGAGTTCACCCGCCGCCGTCAGCGGCACGACGAAATCCCCGATCTTTGCCGATGTCATGATGCCGGCGCGATCGGGCGCGCCCGATAGCACATAGGTCGATGCTCCCTGCGCGACGCGAAGAGCTTCTATCGCGAGATTGGGATAGAGCTGCTCGCCGTCCGTCAGGAACAGCGGCACCGCCCGCACCACCGGCGAGGGATTGCCGGGGTTGAGGCTGATATGGCCGAGCCCCGCCGCATTGGCCTCCAATTGCGGTCTGAGCGGCGTCGAGGCGCCGAGATAGGGCGGAGCCGAGACGGGGCTTTCGCCGGTGAAGGCAAAGCCCGCCTTGACCGGCGGCCGGTAATTGCCCTCATTGGACAGACCGAAGCCGAGCACGACGGGCTTATCGGCAATCGAATGGGCGAATATCTCGTCATTGTCGGGCAGCTTCTCGGCCAAGGAAGGATCCACACCGGCAACGTCGCGCACAACATTGCGCGGCGACAGCCGGTCCGGCTCGGCGAAGAGAACATCGAAGGCAATGGCTGAGGCACCCATCCCCGAAAGCCGGTCCACCAGCAGAGCCATCCGGTCCCGCGGCCACGGCCACTGGCCGAATTCGCGCAACGACGTCTCGTCGATGTCGATCACGCGGACGGGCATCGGCTCGAAGGTCCTGGGAACCAGCCGCTGATACTCGTCGAAGGTCACGCCGCGGATCAACTTGAAGATCCCGGGATCACTTGCTCGAAGAATCGTAAGCGCAGTCACGATCGCCAGGCCGAGAACGACACCGATTTGCTGTGCGCGCGTCATGATCTCACCGGGTGTCCCCTCCCACGGCCGGCAGGGCGACCCGCACCTGCCGGCAGACAGGCTACGCCGCTTTCGTTCCAAACGCCATTCGCAGATGCAGTCAGGAGCGCTGTCTTTTCAGGCTCCCGCATGTCATTTTCCGGCGGACGGCGGGGAACCGTCTTCAATCAGGCCACGCCTCTAGTTTCGGCCAGGCTTTTGCCTGGATGACAAGGCTTCGACCTTGCCCAGCGCGCGGCGAAATGTTCTTGTAACGATCGAAAATCGGATGCTTTTTCGAGAGAAGAATGAAGGTCGCCGTGATTTCCGAAACCGCCGCACGCCGCAGCGGCTATTGGCTGATTGTCGTCGTGCTGGCAATGCTCGCAGGGCTGCCGCTTGCCGTCTGGCTTGATATCAGCGATCTCTCGGGGAATACCCTGCGCCGCCAGGCGCGCGACATGAGCTCGCTGATATCGAGCATCCGCTCCTATTATTCCACGAATGTCGTGGGGCGCGTTCTGGCTGCCCATGCCAGCGGCGCGACCGGAGGCACGGTCGTCTCTCACACTTACGCAAATATCCCCGGCGCCATCCCGCTGCCGGCCACGCTGTCCCTGGAACTCGGCGACGTCATCAAGGAGCAGCAGGCCAATATCACCTACCGTTTCGTCTCCGACCTGCCGTTCAAGAGCCGCGCATCCCACGAGCTCGACGATTTCGAGAGACAAGCGATCGCCGCGTTGCGCGCCAATCCGCAGCAGACTCTGAACGATCTCACCCGCGTCCGATTGACCGATACCTTGCGGTTCATCACCCCCGTCGTCATGGGCCAGGCCTGCGTTGCCTGTCACAATACCCACCCGGAAAGTCCGAAGACCGATTGGAAGGTGGGCGATGTGCGCGGCATTCAGGAAGTCATCATCCGGCAGCCCTTTGCGAGCAACGTCTTCGCCTTCAAATACCTGCTTTGCTATTTTCTTTTCGTCGCCATCATCGGCATCAGCTTCATTGTGCTTCAGCGGCAGCAGGCCCGCGCCATCCATAGCGCCAACCAGGATCTGGAAGCAGCGAACGAATTCCTCGCCAGCGTTTCCATGAAGATTTCGCGCTATCTCTCACCGCAGATCTACAAGAGCATCTTCTCCGGGCAGAAGGACGTCGTCGTCCATACCGAGCGCAAGCGCCTGACGATCTTCTTCTCCGACATCAAGGACTTCACGGCAACGACCGAGCGCCTGCAGCCGGAAGCCCTGACGGAGATGCTCAACGAATATCTGACCGAGATGTCGAACATTGCCCTGGAGCACGGCGGCACGGTGGACAAGTTCATCGGCGACGCGATGCTGGTCTTCTTCGGCGATCCCGAAACCAAGGGGCCGGAGGAAGACGCGAAAGCATGTCTGCGCATGGCCGTCGACATGCAGCGCCGTCTCGGCGAACTCAAGGACAGATGGCGCAGAAACGGCACCGAAGAGCCTTTCGTCGTCCGCATGGGAATTAACAGCGGTTATTGCAACGTCGGCAATTTCGGCAGCAGCGACCGCATGGACTATACGATCATCGGAGCGGAGGCCAATCTCGCAGCTCGGCTGCAATCGATCGCCCAGGGAGGAGAGATCGTCATCAGCTACGAAACCTATGCGCTGGTGAACGAAATCGTCGATGCTCATCCCCTTCCGCCGATCACGATGAAGGGCATACAGCGCGAGATCGTGCCCTATGGGGTGGATGGGCTGACACTCGGTGCGGATCACAAGAGCCGCGTTCTGAGCGAGCACCTCTCCGGCCTCGACCTGCACCTGGATATGAGCCGGCTGGAGCCTGCCGATCGCCTAAGGGTGAGGACCGCTCTCAACGAGGCAATCGCCGCGCTGGATGAAGCTGCGCCCGAACCGGCCGGATCATGACCGGCTATCAGGCGAAGCGTGATTTTTCCGCCCGCCTCCCATATCCCGTCTAGACTTCCCGTACCCGATCTGCTATTTCGCATCACCAATCGCAAGGCTCCGGCCGCGCGAACGTTATTGTTTTGCCTCTGGCCGCTGCGCCGCCTCCGGCATCAACCAACCAAAGGAACGTGATTCTCGTGCAGGTACTTGTCCGCGATAACAATGTTGATCAGGCTCTCCGCGCTCTCAAGAAGAAGATGCAGCGCGAAGGCATTTTCCGCGAAATGAAGATGCGCGACTACTACGAGAAGCCGTCGCAGAAGCGTGCTCGCGAGAAGGCCGAGGCTGTTCGTCGCGTTCGCAAGCTGGCCCGCAAGCGCGCCCAGCGCGAAGGTCTGGTCGCACGCTGAGCGTTTCCGTCGTTTTTTCGACGTTTTCAGATGCATTGTGGCGGGGGCGATGGGTTCGCCGCCGCCTTTTTAGTTTGCCGCTGAAGATCGCATATCCGCGCACCGGATATGCCGTATGGGGAAAGCGAGCCCGAATGGCTGTCAACACCTTCAATCCGTCCCGCGCTTTGCGCTTGCAGAAAACGGCACTCCTGCCCGCTCTGGCGTTGGCGGCAATATTCGGCCTCGCCGGCTGCGAGACGACCAATACCACGGATGCCGTCATCCGCATCGACAAGGCGCAGGGTTCGGAAGAGAATATCGCCTCGCTGACGGCGGTCATCAACGCCAATCCGAGGGATCCCGAAGGTTACAACGTCCGTGGTTCCGCCTATGGCCGCGCCGGCCAGTTCCGCCCGGCGCTGAACGATTTCAACACGGCACTGCAGATCAATCCGCGGTTTTTCCAGGCTTACGCCAACCGCGCTCTCGTCTATCGCAATATGGGCCAGCAGGCCCAGGCGATTGCCGATTACAATGCCGCCCTGCAGATCAATCCGAGCTACGACGTCGCCTATATCGGCCGCGGCAATGTCTATCGCATGGCCGGCCAGGACGACCAGGCTTTCAACGATTTCGACAAGGCTATCCAGCTCGGCACCACCGATGGCCGCGCCTATCACAATCGTGGTCTGATCTATCAGAAGCGCAATCAGCAGGATAAGGCGATCGACGATTTCTCGAAAGCGATCTCGCTCGCGCCGAATTCGGCCGAACCCTATAATGGCCGCGGCATTTCCTATATCGCGCTGAACGACGACGACAACGCCTTTGCCGATTTCAACCATGCGATCGAGCTTAACGGCAACATCGCCGAATCCTGGGCCAACCAGGCGCTCGTCTACGAACGCCGTGGCGACAAGGCGAAGGCTGCCCGCTCCTATCGCCACGCGATCGGCCTCGATCCGAAGTACCAGCCGGCTCGTGACGGCCTTGCTCGCGTCGGCGTTGCCCCAGCCGGCTAAGAACATCATTGGGCGGCCCGAAGCATCGGTGGCAGCAACCGCCTCTTGCGCCGCCCATCGGGGCTGCGGCCAAGTATCTGATGGTTCAAACGAATCTTCCCGCCGTTAGATATCATCGAGGTGATATCGTGCCATGCCGGGCGAAGGAAACGACGCTGCCGCAAACCGGCCGTACCGCCTTGCAAAGAGAAGCCGAAAAAGCGCCCGTCGTCGTCGATGGGCTGCCATAGTGTGTTGCAACCTGCTCTTGCTCCCCCTAACATGGACCTGCTTCGATAGCCCGCTATCGAGCGGTCGAACACGTTTGGGGGCGGTTTGCGAGACATGCGGATCTGTGCTTTCCTGGCCGCAAGCGAAACCCGTTGCGGGCCACGCGCATTACAGCGCCGCGCGTCTTTTCAGACGCGCAAAGGACGCTGTAACACTTTGAATTGCGACAGATGAAGATCGTCGCGCTGTTCTTTCCGAAAGCCTCGATCGGAACCTACCTCGTCGCTATGGCCGTGGCGATCGCACTGCCGATCTTCGCCTTTGTGACGCTGCTTCTGCTGCAGCTGGAGGACAACCAGCGCTCGGCGTTGAGGCGCGAGACGGCCCAGGATGCGCTCGCCCTTTCGCGCATCATCGACCGCCAGCTTCAGGATATGGCAACAACGCTGCGGCTGCTTTCGAGTTCGCCGGAGCTGGAAAACGGCAATCTCGCCTCCTTCCATGAGCGCACCGAAACGGCCCTCAGAGACAATACGCTTTTCGTCATCGCCGTCGACCGCAGCGGCCAGCAGTTGCTGAACACGCGTCGGGCGTTCGGCACGCCGCTCGGCCAGACGGCGAATATCCCCGCCCTCGAGGCGGTCATGGCGTCCGGTCGCATCGAAGCGTCCGACGTCTTTCGCGGCCGAACCAGTGGCGAATGGGTCTATAACGTCACCCTGCCGCGAAAGAACGATCCTGTCGCCGCCCTCATCATTACCCAGAATGCCACTGATCTGCGCAAGCTCGTGACCACCGAGGGTCTTGCCTCCGGCTGGTCGGCCGCCGTCATCGACGAGAGCGGCCACGTCGTCGCGGCGACCGGTCCTGCCAATCTCGAACCCGGCACGCCCTTCGATCCGCGCATTCTGCCGGCGCTCATCGCGCCCCGCGGCGTCTTCCAGGACGAGACGATCCTGCCGCACATGCTCCTCGGTTATGCTCAGATTCCCGGCTGGTCGTGGAAGACGGTGATCTGGGGACCGATCGCTCAGGCTTCGATCCTTAGCACCTGGCGTTTCCTCATCATCGGCGGCGTGGCACTTGTGCTCGTCGCCGTGCTGGGCGCCTATGCCGTCGCAAGACAGGTGCGCACTACCATTCGCGATATCGCCGACATGGCGAACCGCATGGGCGAAGGCCATATCGTTTCACCGGTCGAGACCAGCGTCATCGAGGCGAACCAGGTGGCGATTGCCCTTTCGAATGCCTCTTTCGATCGTAGCCAGACCGAAGACAGGCTGCGTTTCGTCATGCATGAACTCGTCCACCGCACCAAGAATCTTCTGACGCTTGCCCAGGCAATGATGCGCCAGCTCGCCAAGCAGTCCGACAGCGTCGAGAGCTTCCGCGCCGCCGTCGCCGACCGCCTCGAGGGATTAGTGCGTTCGATCGAGCTCCTGACCAGCGAACAATGGGGAGGCGTGTCGCTGCGGCGTGTCGTTGACATCCATTTGCACGCGTTCCCGCAATCGCGCGAACAGATCGACATCAGCGGCGAAGACTTCGTACTGAAACCGGATGCAGTGCAGAATCTCGGCCTCGCCTTGCATGAACTCGCCACCAATTCGGTGAAATACGGTGCGCTCTCCGTACCGCAGGGCCGTGTCCGCTTCGAATGGCGCGACGTCAGCGCGGAGGACAAGCCGGATGCCCTGCTCCGCTTCATCTGGGAAGAGCGCGGCGGCCCGCCGGTCACCGAGCCATCGCGCTCGGGCTTCGGAACGACCGTTATCAAGGCTCATGCCGCCTCCGCCTTCCGCGGCACGGTCGAGATCGATTTCCGGCCCGAAGGCCTGTTATGGGTGCTGACGGCGCAGCGCGCCACATTGGAGCGGGACTAGAGCGCCGCGCGTCTCTTCAGACGCGCTAAGGACGCTCTATCACTTTGAATCTGCGCCCCGGAACAATCGCTACCTCCACCCGTTTCGGACAGGTCGTTCCAAAGGAGAAAGACCATGTTCAAGCAAACGATGATCGCAGCCGCGGCACTGACAGCCGCTGCCTGGGCGAGCCCGGCGGGCGCGGAAAACTATGTCACGCTTGGCCGTCTGGTTTGTGGATCGGATGGCGGCCAGGGTCTGATCGTCACCTCACAGAAGAACCTTATCTGCACCTATACGTCGGCGGCCGGCGGCACCAAGGCGGTCTATGCCGGCAAAATCGAAAAATTCGGCCTCGATATCGGCCAGACCGGCAAGAGCGTCATGATCTGGCAGGTGCTGGCAAAGACCGGCACGGATATTCCGCAATTCGCCCTTGCCGGCGAATATTACGGGATCGGTGCCGATGCGAGCATCGGTGCAGGAGCCGGCGCCAAGGTTATCGCCGGCGGCAATAACAAGGCCTTCATGCTGCAGCCGTTGAACGTCCAGGCTCAGGAAGGCCTGAACCTGGCGATCGGCGTCGAAAAGATGACACTCGTGCCGGGAGAGACCTGACGAAGCGGCCGGCCAGCCAGGGCAGACGGCAGTGGCCTGCCGCATGTATCAAACAGCCGCCCGAAGGGCGGCTGTATCTGCGTCGATCAGTGCGCGATCGCCTTGTTGATATCCTCGGTCATCTTCCTCGCGTCCCCCAGCAGCATCATCGTGCCGTCCTTGTAGAACAGCGTGTTGTCGATACCGGCATAACCCGAGCCGAGCGAGCGCTTGACGAAGAGGCAGGTCTTTGCCCGGTCGACATCGAGGATCGGCATGCCGTAGATCGGCGAGGTTTTGTCGTCGCGCGCCGCCGGATTGGTGACGTCGTTTGCACCGATGACATAGGCGACGTCGGCCTGGGCGAATTCCGAGTTGATATCCTCGAGCTCGAAAACCTCGTCATAGGGAACATTCGCTTCGGCGAGCAACACGTTCATGTGCCCGGGCATACGGCCTGCGACCGGATGGATCGCATATTTCACCTCGACGCCATTTTTCTTGAGATTGTCGGCCAGTTCACGCAGCGCATGCTGGGCTTGGGCGACCGCCATGCCATATCCCGGCACGATGATGACCTTCGATGCATTGGCCATCAGATAGGCCGCGTCCTCGGCAGAGCCGAGCTTGACCGTCCTGTCTGATGTGTCGGATCCGCCGGACGCCGTCTCGCCGCCGAAACCACCGAGGATGACGGAGACGAAGGAACGGTTCATACCCTTGCACATGATGTAGGAAAGGATCGCGCCGGAGGAACCGACGAGCGCGCCTGTGATGATCAGCGCCAGATTGCCGAGCGTGAAGCCGATGCCGGCCGCAGCCCAGCCTGAATAGGAGTTCAGCATCGACACGACGACGGGCATATCGGCCCCGCCGATCGGCACGATCAACAGGACGCCGAGCGCCAGCGACAGCGCGACGACCGCCCAGAAGTCGAAATGGCTTTCGGTGGCGGCAAGCCCGATGATGAAGAGCACGATCAGCACCAGCAGGCTCGCATTGATCACATGCCGGTAGGGCAGCAGGATCGGCTTGCCGGACATGCGTCCGTCGAGCTTCAGGAAGGCGATGATCGAACCCGTGAAGGTCAGCGCTCCGATCGCCACGCCGAGCGCCATCTCGATGCGCGCCTCGGTGTGGATGTGACCGATCTCGCCGATGCCGAAGGAAGCAGGCGTGTAGAGCGCCGAAGCCGCGACCAGCACGGCGGCAAGGCCGACCAGCGAATGGAAACCGGCGACGAGCTGCGGCATCGAGGTCATGGGGATGGTGCGGGCGACATAGGCGCCGACGCTGCCGCCGATGGCAAGGCCAAGGACGATCAGCACGAAACCGCCGAAATTCGGCGTCGCCAGCACCAGCGTCGTCAGGATCGCGATCCCCATGCCGATCATGCCGTAGAGATTGCCCTTGCGGCTGGTGGCCGGATGCGACAGGCCGCGCAGCGCCAGGATGAAGAGCACGCCGGAGACGAGGTAGAGGAAGGCTGCGATATTGGTCATCGGTCCCTTACCTGTCCTTCTTGCGGTACATCGAAAGCATCCGCTGCGTGACGAGGAAGCCGCCGAAGATGTTCACCGAGACGAGTACGAGGGCGACGAAACCGAAGCCGGTCGCAAGCCCGCTGGTCGAGATGCCGACCGCCAGAAGCGCGCCGACGACGATGACGGAGGAGATCGCATTGGTGACGGCCATCAGCGGCGTATGCAGTGCCGGCGTCACCGACCACACGACGTAATAGCCGACGAAGATCGACAATACGAAGATGGCGAGCTGGAAAACGAAGGGATCGATCGCCCCGCCGGTCGCAGCACTTGCCGCTTCCGGTGCCTGGGCCGCCGCCGTGACGACGGCGGTCACCGCCTGGTCAAGCTGCTCCAGCGCTCTGTCCATTGCTTCACTGGCCATCAGATGTCCCCCTTCTTCGCGCCGCCGAAGGCGGGATGAACCACATCGCCGGCATAGGTCAGCATCGTCGCCTTGACGAGTTCGTCGTCGAGATTGACGACAACGCTCCGGGTTTCCTTGTTGACCATGGTCTCGAGGAAGGTGACGAGGTTCTTGGCGTAGAGCGCCGAAGCGCTGGCCGCAACCCGACCTGGCATGTTGGCGAAACCGATCACCCTGACGCCTTCGACATCGGCGATCTCGCCGGGGACGACACCCTCGATATTGCCGCCGCGCTCGACCGCAAGGTCGACGGCGACCGCACCTGATTTCATCGAGGCGAGCATGGCGCGCGAAACGAGGCGCGGCGCCGCACGACCGGGGATCAGCGCGGTGGTGATGACGATGTCCTGCTTGGCAATGTGTTCGGCAACCAGAGCCGCCTGTTTCGCCTGATAGTCGGCGGACATTTCCTTGGCATAGCCGCCGGCCGTTTCCGCCGCCTTGAACTCTTCGTCCTCGACAGCGATGAACTTGGCGCCGAGCGAGGCGACCTGCTCCTTGGCGGCGGGGCGAACGTCGGTGGCCGAGACCGCCGCGCCGAGGCGGCGCGCAGTCGCGATCGCCTGAAGACCGGCGACGCCGGCGCCCATGACGAAGACCTTGGCAGCCGGCACGGTGCCGGCGGCCGTCATCATCATCGGCATGGCGCGGTCATAGGCCGCCGCTGCCTCGATGACGGCTTGGTAACCGGCGAGATTGGCCTGGGACGACAGCACGTCCATGGACTGGGCGCGGGTAATGCGCGGCATCAGTTCCATCGCGAAAGCCGAAAGCCCGGCACTTGCCAGTGCCGCGATCGCTTCGTCATTGCCGTAGGGATCCATGATGGCGATGATCACGGCGCCGCTTTTATAGCCGGAGATATCCGATCCGCTGGGACGGCGCACCTTTAGCACCACGTCGGCGGAGGCTGCATCTGCAAAACTGCCGATCCTGGCGCCCGCTGCCTCGAACTCCCCGTCCGGAATGCGCGAAGCCGCACCGGCACCGGCTTCGACGACGATGTCGAAGCCGAAACTCTTCATTTTCTTCACGGTCTCGGCGGAGGCGGCGACGCGCGTCTCCTCACTCGTGTTTTCCCTTGCAACGAAAACGATATTGCCCAACTGCCCCCTCCTCCGGGTCAGCCAGACCGCCGCAGGCTTCCCTGCGCGGGCCAAGCACCTCATTCAAAAAGCTTCGGAGAAGCTCTCCTCCCCTCAGAGCGCCGTGCGTCCTTTCGGACGCACAAAGGACGCTCTGACCCTCTGAATCCACGCGATCAGCGGAGCAGGAAGATGCCGGCGGCGAGAAGAATGATGAAGACGAAGAGACCGCCGAGAAGGCCGGCGCCGCCGAAGAAACCGGCGGTCATCGCAAGCAGGAGGACGATGAGAAGCATCGAGCCGTATTTCGCGCTGGCGATGAACATGTCGTAGGTCTTTTCATGTTCTTTGTAATCCATCGGCGCGCCGGTCTCGACCGGTCCGGTATGATGTTCGGCCATAAAAATCGTCTCCCTGAAATGCCTCTGCGCTGCTTGATTCCCCAGCCTGAGCGAGGGTAATCCCTTCCTGCAGGGATTACACAATGACAGGCGAAAGCGCAATGCATGAGAATGCCGCAGGCGCGCTTGGCAACCGCGATGTCAGAGCGCGGACGGACCTGAAGGACGACTGATATCACCTGCGTCCGCCGCCCCTCATCTGCCCCGGCGAAGATCGTCTTCCCGTGGGAGACAAGAGCAAATTACAGCGGCAGGTCGGTGCCGAGTTCGCCTTGCGGTACGAAACGCGCCGTCGGAATAATGGTGAGCGGCGGCAAGGTGTCGTTGGGATTGCGCGAAAACATCATGCGCTGCTCGCTGGCGCTGGAGATGAAGAAGGGATAGCGCGTCAACAGCTTCCGCCCGACCTCGATCACATTCGTCGCCATCAGCGTCACGTCAACCCCGTAACTCTCCGCCAGTCGGCCGGGCACGATGGTATCGGCATAGAAGACCCGCTTGTAGAAGGCGGCATGCGGGGGCCGGACGGACTGAATAACGCGGTCAGCCCGGAAATACGCTGCTGCAACGATGGCGGGTCTCAGCGTCAGATAGGGAACCCATGGCATGTTGGCGGCGAGCTCCGGATCGGCCGCAAAACGCGCCGGATCGATCAAGGTCAGCCCGGCATCCAAAAGCTCATCCATCGCCTCGGGAAAGGCCTCTCCGGACCGGCTGATACGATGCTCCGGCGTCACATAGTGAATTCGGATCGTACTGACCAGTTCGCCATAATAGTACAGACCGAAGATATAGGCATGGCTGTCGAAATCGACATCGTCCAATAGGCCTTCCGGGGCAAGCGACAGCGCGTCGTGGGCCTTGTAGGCCTTGTAGCGCAGCCGCTCCACGTCCTCCATGTCTTCGCTGCTTTCGACACGGCGATATTCGACGTGATCCAGAATTTCCAAGATTTTCCTGCTGAAATCGCTACGCGTAAAAAGTGTGTCCGACATTCTCTCGATCCGCTCGTTAACGGATCATTAATCATACGCCAGCGGCACGTAGGCAAGAAAATCTAAGAATTCGCGTTGAATTTAAATTATTAAGGTTAACGGGCGCAAGATTTTCGGCTGGATAACCAGTCACTTGCAGGCGGCTCAGGCGACCTTGTTGCGGCGGCGCTGAACGGTGCGGCGGCCGATGCCCTCTTGCAGCAGCCTGATATTCTGGGAAGGGACCGGCGGCGAGAAAACGTAGCCCTGTACCAGATCGGCACTGCGGTGCTTGTTGAGCAGCGTCAGCTGCTCCTCGGTCTCCACACCCTCGATGACGATCTTCAGGCCCAGTTCGCGGGCGAGATTGACCGTGCCGCGCAAGAGCTTGAGGCGGCGCGCATCCTCGACGATGTTGCGCACGAAGGAGCGGTCGATCTTGACGATATCGAGCGGCAGCGTGTCGAGATAGCTGAGGCTGGAAAAGCCGGTGCCGAAATCGTCGATGGCGATGGTGATGCCGCGGGATCTGAGCTCAGCCAGGATGGCGCGCACGGCCGCCGGCTCGTCGATCAGGCAGCTCTCGGTGACTTCGAGATGCAGCCGCGCCGCGTCCAGGCCGGAATGAGCAAGCGCTTCGGCGACCACCGAAAGAATATCGGCGTCGCGCAGATCCCGCGCCGAGAGATTGACCGAGACGGCGATATGTTCCGGCCAGTTCATGCACTCGCTGCACGCCTTGAACAGGACGAAGCGGGTGATGTCGGAGATGATGCCCATGTCCTCGGCGAGCCGGATGAAGACGTCGGGCGGGATCGAGCCCTTCTCCGGATGGACCCAGCGCGCCAAAGCCTCGGCGCATTCGATCCGCGAGCCGTCGGCCCGGAACATCGGCTGGAAGGCGAGATGCAGCGCCTGCGCCGAGACCGCCTCGCGCAGATCCGCCTTCAGCTTCTGCTGCTCGATATAGCGGCCATCCATCTCCCGCTCGAAGCCGGAAATGCCGCCCTTGAAGCGCGACTTGCTTTCGAACAGCGCCAGATCCGCCTTGACGCTCCATTCATCCATCGCAAACGCGGCACTTTCGAGAATCGCGTAGCCGGCGCTGATTGAAACGAGGAAGGTCAGTTCGTCGACCGCGTAATTGCCCTGGATTGCGGCGTGCACGCGGCGGATCTCGACGTCGAGCGACGCCGTTTCCTTCGCATGCGGGAAGAATAGGATGAACTGGTCTCCCATCAACCGGCCAAGGATGGCGTTGCCGGAGGCCTGCTTGATGCGGGCGGCGATGGCGCAGAGCAGGTGGTCGCCCGTAACGTGGCCGCGCATGTCGTTGACATGTTTGAACTCGTCGATATCGAGGACCATGAAGCCGAGCGGCCCGGACTTCTTCTGATGTTTGGCGAGATAATCCTGCACCAGCTGCCCGAAATATTCGCGATTCGGCAGGCCGGTCAGCGCATCGAAGCGGACCATGTGCATGATCTTCTGCTCTGCCTTCACCCGGCTGGACACATCCTCGAAGATCAGCACGGCGCCGCCGTCGGCCCTTCGGCTGGCGGAGAATTCGAGCGACAAGCCCTCGGGGAAATGAATGAGCGTCCGCGACAGGTTGCCTTCGGCGACCTGGGTGAGCTGGCGCAGGATGAGCTCCGGCTGCGAGGCGTCCATGAAGCTGTAGCGCGCGCCATAGCGCAGCACGGCGCCGAGATCGCGGTCCTTCAACCGATCCGGCGCACCGATCTTCAGAAGCTCGCAAGCCTTGCGATTGACGACCTGAATGCGGTTTTCGGCATCGACCATGACTAGGCCATGCGGCATGTTGTTGAGCGCCGTATCAAAACGGTCGGCGATGATGGTGATTTCCCGGCGCGCAATGACGTTCTCATAGAGAAACTCACGCACGCCGTTCGCCATGGCCCGCGTCGTCAGCCAGAAAGGAATGAGGAGGATTGACAGCAGGCCGCGATAGAAATCCAGCGCCAGCAGGCTGCAGACGATCATCGGCAGGCAGCAGAAGAACGTCTGGAGGTCGACTGCGAAGCGCGAGCCGTAGTTGCGGCCGACGACGGAAACCATGGTCGCCATGGTGACGGAAATGCAGGCAAGCTCGGCAAAGGAATCGCGCACGACGAAGATGGCGTAGCCGCTGGCGAGGCCGAGGAGCGCGGTGGTGCAGGCTCCACTGGAAACGAGAATCCACTCCCAACGCTCGATGCCGGCGTGCGAGAGGCTCTCCTTATCCACACGATCGAACTGCCGGAAGATGGCCATACGAGCGCCGAAGACCAGAAGGAAGGCGACCGACAGCAGGATGTAGATCGAGTACTGCGTCTTGGCAGCCACTGCAAGGCACGTCGCAACATGCACGATCACGCCAACAAGAAGCGTCATGCGGTTCCCGGAAAGGGAACTCACAAACGACAGATAGACATCTATAGGGACCCTGTTCGGGTTATCTGGCTTCATCCACACTTTCCCTGTGCGCGGGAATTCTAAGCCCAACCCTTTAAAAATTGATTTCAATGGAATCAAACATTTGGTCAAATTTTCTAAAACCATAGGATGAACCGCACAGCTTACGCGCGCTAATGCAGCCTACCGGCGAGATTATTGAAATAATTTATCCACGCCTGGGTTGTTGAAATATTTGACGGCCCCGCGCCTCAGCCGGTGCGTCTAAGACTATACTCCAACGCGAGGCATTTATCCTTCCAATTTCAAAGGCCGTGGTCTACATCGATTGCAAGTGGGAAAACTGCCGGAAAACCGGCGGGACAAGAACAAGGGGAGGCGAATGTCGGTACTTCTGGCCGCAAGCCGGCTGATCGACAGGGTCAGTCAGTTCATGGGCAAACTTTCCGAATATATGGTGCTGTTATGCTGTCTGATCAGCGCCGGTAACGCCATCGTCCGCTATGCCTTCAACTACAGTTCGAACGGCTGGCTGGAGATCCAGTGGTATCTCTTCGCCTTTGTCGTCATGCTCGGCGCTTCGCATGCGCTGCGCAACAACGAGCATGTCCGCGTTGATCTGATCTATGGTTCGGTTTCCGACAGGGCGAAGATCTGGATGGACATCGTCGGCCTTATTGTCTTCCTCCTTCCGGCATGCGTCTTCCTTACCTGGATCTGCTGGCCGTTCTTCGCGCTTTCCTACCAACAGGGGGAAATATCGGGCAATGCCGGCGGGCTGATCCGATGGCCCGTCAAGCTGGTCCTTGTCGCCGGGTTCGCGCTGCTTTCCCTTCAGGGCGTTTCCGAACTGATCAAGCGGATCGCGGCCGTTACCGGCCATATCAGCATCGATATAAAATACGAAAAGCCGCTGCAGTAGAGCGGGCTGGGAGAAACGGATTTGTTTGATTTCGGCATCATCCCGCCAGCCATGTTCCTGGGCATGGTCATCTTCATGCTCTACGGCTTTCCGGTCGCCTTTTCGCTCGCAGCAGTCGGCCTGTTTTTCGGCATCATCGGCGTCGTCACCGGCCATTTCGGCGAAGTCTTCCTGCAGGCGCTGCCGCTGCGCTTCTTCGGCATCCTTTCCAATGACCTCCTGCTCGCTATTCCCTTCTTCACCTTCATGGGTGCGGTGCTGGAGCGCTGCGGGCTTGCCGAGGATCTGCTCGAAGGCACCGGCAAGCTCTTCGGCGGCATACCCGGCGGCCTTGCCTATGCCGTCATCCTCGTCGGCGCCGTGCTCGGCGCGATCACCGGCACGGTGGCCGCCTCCGTCATCACCATGGGGGTGATTTCGCTGCCGATCATGCTGCGCTACGGTTACAATCCGCGCCTTGCCACCGGTGTCATCGCCGCCTCGGGCACGATCACCCAGGTGATCCCGCCCTCGCTTGTGCTCGTCGTTCTCGCCGATCAGCTCGGCAGGTCGGTCGGTGACATGTATCTCGGCGCGATCGGCCCCTCGATCTTGCAGGTGACGATCTTCGTGCTCTTCATCCTGGTGATGTCGATTATCCGGCCGAAATCGATGCCGCCATTGCCGAAAGAGGTGCGCGGCGATTTCAACTGGGCGCTGCTCGCGAAAGTGCTGATGGGCATGGTCCCCTCGATCGTACTGATCTTTCTGGTGCTCGGTACGATCTTCATGGGACTTGCGACGCCAACGGAAGCCGGCGCGCTCGGCGTCGTCGGCGCCATTGTGCTTGCCGCCATGAATCGCCGCCTCACCTGGCCGCTGATCCGCGAAGCCATGGCATCGACCACGCACATCACATCCATGGTGGTGATGATCCTGATCGGCTCCACCTGTTTCAGCCTGGTCTTCCAGGGCATGGACGGCTCGCGCTGGATCGAGCACATGCTCTCGGGCATTCCCGGCGGCCCGGTCGGTTTCCTGATCTTCGTCAACATCTTCATCTTCGTGCTCGCCTTCTTCCTCGACTTCTTCGAGATCGCCTTCATCGTCATCCCGATGCTCGCACCCGTCGCCTCCAGTCTCGGCATCGACCTGATCTGGTTCGGCGTCCTGATCTGCGTCAACATGCAGACGAGCTTCATGCACCCACCGTTCGGCTTCGCACTCTTCTACCTGCGCTCGATCGCCAGCAAGGACGTCAAGACCTCGGATATTTACATGGGGGCTCTCCCCTGGGTCGGTATGCAGCTGATCCTGGTGGCGATCGTGATCTTCTGGCCGCAATCGGTCACCTATTGGCTGGATCACGGCCCGAAGGTCGACCCGAACTCGATCAAGATCGAAGTCCCGGGCTTCGGCGGCCAGCTCGGCCTGCCGCCGATGGGCGGCGGCGGCAATGGCTCGCCGCAGATCCCAGGCCTGACCCTGCCGCCGCTGAACGGCCTGCCGGGCGCACCGCCGCCACCGGCCAAATAGTCCAGCAAAAAGCAAAACCCCGGATGGAGATCCGGGGTTTTGTCATTGCGCTCGTCTGAAGCGTCGATGGCGGAGAGCTTAAAGCTTTCCGGCCCGCTGCTGGATCATCATGAACGTATCGAAGGTGTATTCCGACAGCTGCATCCAGAGATAAGCGTCCCGCTTGAAGGCGGTCTGGTCATCGTAGATCTTCTTGAAATACTGGTTCGTGCCCGAGATCTCGCTGTAGATGCCCGTAGCTGCCTGGAAGCAGGCTTCCATGATCTCCTGGCTGAACGGGCGCAACGTCGCGCCCTCCGCGACGAGCTGCTTCAGCGCGGTCGGGTTCTTCGTGTCGTACTTCGCCAACATGTTGGTGTTGGCGAAGGCGCAGGCGTCGGTCAGCGCTGCCTGATAATGCTTGGGCAGGCTGCTCCATTTTTCGAGATTGAAGAACCCATGCACCGTCGGGCCACCTTCCCACCAGCCCGGATAATAGTAGTACTTCGCCACCTTGTGGAAGCCGAGCTTCAGGTCGTCATAGGGACCGACAAATTCCGCCGCATCGATCGTGCCTTTTTCCAGCGCCGGATAGATGTCGCCGCCGGCGATCTGCTGCGGGATGACGCCGACCTTCTCCATGACCCGGCCGGCAAGGCCGGCAATGCGCATCTTGACGCCCTTGAGGTCATCGAGTGTATTGATTTCCTTGCGGAACCAGCCGCCCATCTGCGCGCCGGTATTGCCGGCTGGCAGGGCATACATGCCCTGCGTCGCATAAAACTCGTTCATCAGCTTGTTGCCGTTGCCTTCATAGTACCAGGCATTGGTCAGACGGCTGTTCAGCCCGAACGGAATGGCCGTTCCGATGGCATAAGTCGGGTCCTTGCCGACAAAATAATAGGAGGTGGTGTGGGCTGCCTCGACCGTGCCGGCGGCAACGGCATCGACGGCCTGCAGGCCCGGCACGATTTCACCGGCCGCGAAGGGCTGGATCGTGAAATTGCCGTCTGTCGCTGCGGCGACATGTTTAGCGATATCCTCGGCGCCGCCATAGATCGTATCCAAGCTCTTCGGAAACGACGACGTCATGCGCCACGCGATCTTCGGATTCTCCTGCGCGATCGCAGGCGCTGCCAATGCCGTTGCGGCGACCGCACCGGCGCCGGCGGTTCCCGCCTTCTTGAAAAACGAACGACGATCCATCAAAAACCTCCCGTATAGATGGTACTGCGCGGCAATCTTCACCCCTACCCGCAGCAAGGGCAAACCTAAGCATGGCGGGGGCCGCGATTCAAGCTTTAGTCTATTAGCCTTTGGCATCAAGACGGCAATAAGGCAGCCCGCAGGCGCCTATCAAAATCAGCGGCTTAGCCGCAAACCAGAGACCTTCGGCACCGCTTTCGCCGCAATTTGGCCGCCTGATACAGCCAAGCGTTGACTTGACGGCCGTTCAGGCGGAAGAAACGACGAGAATAAAGATTTTCACCGGGGCTGATATGACGAAACCGATCGTTGCCGTTCCTGCCGATATCCGCAGCTTCGACGGCGCGACCTGGCATGCCGTGCAGCATCAATATCTGCGCGCCGCATTGAATGCATCCGGTGTCATGGCCTTCATCATCCCCGCTTTCGAGGAAGGCTACGATACTGACGCGATCCTCGACCGCGTCGACGGGCTGCTGGTCTCCGGTTCGGCCAGCAACGTTCATCCCTCGCTCTACGGTGCCGAGGCGAATGACAAGGACGGCCCCTTCGACCCCGCCCGCGACGCCACCAGCCTGCCGCTCATCCGCCGCGCCATCGACCGCGCCATCCCGCTACTTGCCATCTGCCGTGGCATCCAGGAGCTGAATGTCGCCCTCGGCGGCTCGCTGGCAAGCGAGATCCAGGAGCAGCCCGGCATCTGGGACCACCGCCGGCCGGAAGGCGTCGATCGGGACGGCATGTACGCCATTCGCCAGACCATCCACGTCAAGGAAGGCTCCTGCATCGCCGGCATTCTCGGTCCGGGCGAGATCCGCGTGAATTCCCTGCATCGCCAGGCAATCGCCAGAACCGCCCCGCGCCTGCAGGTGGAAGCCATCGCCGAAGACGGCACGGTGGAGGCCGTTTCCGTCATCGACGCCAAGGCCTTTGCCGTCGGCGTGCAATGGCATCCGGAATATTGGGCTGAAACCGACAAATCTTCGAACCAGCTGTTCGCCGCTTTCGGCGACGCCGTCCGCAGCTATGCCGCGGCCAAGCTGCCGGTCATCCCCGCGCAGGCGACCGCCTGACTCCAGGCGCCCGCGAAGCGCTATATCTGTTGCTCGGCAAGCATCGCCCGCCGATCCAGCTACGCCTAAGCCTTCTGCGGCGTCTCCGGCACCGGCGTCAGCGCTGCACCCTTCTCGAACCAGGCAATGAGATTGTCGGCGACGAGATCGGCCATTGCATTGCGTGTCGGCACGGACGCGGAGGCGACATGCGGCAGCAGCACGGCATTGGTCGGCTCAAGCAGGTCGGCCGGCACGGTCGGCTCTTCATAGAAGACATCGAGACCAGCAGCACCGAGCGCGCCGGTCGTGAGCGCGGCACTCAGCGCCTCCTCGTCCACCGTCCAGCCGCGGCCGACATTGACGAGAATGCCGTCAGGGCCAAGGGCGGCCAGAATATCGGCATCGATCGTCTTGTGCGTCTGCGGTGTCTTCGGAACGATGGCGATCAGCGTATCCACAGCATTCGCCAGCCCCTTCAGCGTCGGGTGATAATCGTAGGACACGTCGGCATGGCGCGAACGCGTGTGATAACTGATCTTCACCTTGAACGGCTCCAGCCGCTTGGCGATTTCGAGCCCGATGCGGCCAAGGCCGTAGAGCCCGACATGGCGGCCCTTGAGCGAGAAGCGCGACAGCGGATAGGCCGTGCCCGGCTTCCAGTTGCCGGCGCGCAGCCAGGCTTCGGCCCGCGGCAACTCGCGGACCGTATTCAGCAGCAGGCCAATCGCCGTATCGGCGACCTCATCGTTCAGCACCTCTGGCGTATTGGTAACGACGATGCCTTTTTCCGCGGCATGTTTCACGTCGACGCCGTCATAACCGACACCGAAATTGGCGACCACCTCGACATGCGGCAGCTGGTCCATCCAGGCGCCCGGGAAGGAACCGGACACGGCGACGCCGCGGATGCGGCCGGCAATCTCGCCGTCGAGCGCAAGCTTCTCCTCGCGCGGGACGGCGATAATCTCAAAACGATCCTTCAACCTTTCGAGAACACGGTCGTGTATCTTCCCGGGAACGAGAATGGCGATGCGGGACATGGCTTTTCCTCTTGGATGGCGGTCTTGGTTCAGGCGCGCGGCCGATGGGGGCTGGTGGACTGGCGAATGCGCATTTCCGGCTTGATCAGATGCATCCCGTCAGGCTCATGGCTGCCGGCAAGGCGATCAAGCAGCGCCCGGGCGGCCAGGCGCCCGACCTCGGCCTGACCGTTCCAGACGGTCGTTAGCGCCGGCGTAGCGATCGAGGCCTCCTCGAGATCGTCATAACCGGTGACGGAAATATCGCGTCCCGGCACCATGCCGGCGCGCGCAATGCCGTTCATCAGGCCGATCGCCACGAGATCGTTCCAGCAAACGGCCGCGGTCGGCTTCTGCGGCAGCGAAAGGAAATGCACTGCAGCTTCGAAACCGCCCTGTTTCGAGCGCGGACCGGGAATGCGCAGGTTCGGATCGACCTCGATGCCAGCCTTGCGCAGAGAATTGACATAACCCTGGTAGCGATCGCGGCCGGTGGATGTCTGGTCCGTGCCGCCGATCATGGCGATCGAGCGATGACCGAGGCCGATCAGGTGGTTGGTGGCAAGCGAGATGCCATAGCTGTCGTCGCCGCGATAGGTCGGCAGGTCCTGCCCTTCCATCGAGCGGGCGACCAGGATCGCCGGCATGCCGTTGTCTTCTGCCAGCTGCACGTCCTCAGGCGGTGTACCGATCGCCGGCGACATGATGACGCCGTCGCCACCGAGCTGCAGCAGGGTCTCGATGAAGGTGCGTTGCTTCTCGACATTGTCGTAATGGTTGGAAAGGATGAAGGTGTGGCGGCTGCGGTCGAGCTCGCTTTCGATCGCCTTCAGGATCTCTCCATAGAAGGGGTTCATGATGTCGTGCACGACGACACCGATGATGCCGGAGCGCGAGGTGCGAAGGCTCGCGGCACGGCGATTGTAGATATAGCCGAGCGCGCGCGCCTGTTCCTTGATCTTCTCCCGCGTATTGCCGGCGACAAGCGGACTGTCGCGTAAGGCAAGCGATACGGTCGCCGTTGAAATGCCGAGCGTTTCGGCAATTGTCGAAAGCTTGATCTTCTGGACCACGTGTCCTCCTCCAGGCAGCACGCAAGCAGTAAGACCCCGCCAGCAAACCGGCGCGGCCCTTAAAATGTTTAATTAAAAGATTTAATCGATGGAAGCAATTCGTCTTTCGGGGAAATTTCAGTCGTCGTCCGGTTCTTCGATATGAATGGCTTCGGCTTGCAGATTGGCATCGATCGCCTTCAGCAACCGGACGAGATTGCGAATTTCCTTCTCGGAGAACTCCTGCGTCGCCAGCCTGTCGCAGGCCGAAGCCGCCAACTCGATCCCCTGCACGCTGCCACGGCCGAGTTCGGTGAGATAGACCTTGGTCAGGCGCGCATCCTCGGCATCGGGTTTGCGCTCGAGAAAGCCCTGCGCCTCCATGCGGCCGATCGTGCGCGTCATCGTCGGCGCCTTGACGCCGAGCTTCTGGGCAAGGCCGCCTGCCGTCATGCCGTCACTCTCGGCAAGCAAGAGAATGACACCGTCCTGCCCGGCATAGAGGCCGCTTTCAAGCAGGTTGCGCGAGAGCACCGTCCGCATGGAACGCGCCGCCTGGGTCAGAGCCGGGGAGAGATCGACGAGCGTATACTCGGTCTGGTCCTTCTTCTTGGACTTGTTCTTTTTGCCGTCCTTGTGCTTCTTTCCCATAGCCATCCCTTTGATCTTTAAGCCCCGACGCCGCTGCGATATGACATTGCCCAGGATCTCGTCATAAACAAGAGGCAACGACCGGATGATGACACCTTCGCCGCGCTTCGAGGACAGCAACCCGGCCTTTGCCCCTGATGGGCGCCGCCTGATCGCCGTGCTGCCGCTCGGCGCCCATGAACAGCACGGCCCTCACCTGCCCTTCGAAACTGACACCCTGATTGCCGAAGGCATCGCCGGGCGATTGAAGATGGCCTTGCCCGCCGGCCTGCCGGTCACCTTTCTGCCCGCCGAATCTGTCGGCTATTCCATAGAGCATATGGATGTTGAAGGAACGAAGACGCTTGCCTTCGACGAAGCGGTAAACCGCTGGCTCGGCATCGCCGAGGGGCTGGCAAAGCAGGGCATCCGCAAATTCGTGATGCTGAACGCCCATGGCGGCAATTCGCCCGTCATGACCATTGTCGCGACCGAGGCGCGGGTCCGCTTTGCCATGCTGGTGGTGGTAACAAGCTGGACCCGTTTCGGCGTGCCGGATGGCGTAGTCACGCCGGAGGAAAAGGCGATCGGCATCCATGGCGGCGATATCGAGACCTCGGCGATGCTGGCGCTTCATCCGGATAAGGTGGATATGGCGAAGGCGGCGGACTTCCGCTCGCGACAGACGGAATTCGCCGAGCGTTTCAAGCATCTGCGCGCCTACGGGCCGCACGCCTTCGGCTGGAAGATGTCGGATCTCAACACGGACGGCGTGGCAGGTAACGCCGCGGCTGCGACGGCAGACAAAGGCGAGGCGCTGATTGCCCATGCGGTAAAAGGCCTGGTGGAATTGCTTGGTGATGTCGATGCATTCGATGTCGCGCAACTGCGGTGAATATGGCTCATCTGCACCGGCCAGACGATGTGATCTTATAACATTATAAAACCCTTTGAACTGCCACGCTCAAGCCATTATATGAGACCAACCGTTCAAGCAGCCGATCCCAAGCCGCTCGGCCGTACGCCTAATCCTAGAGGTTCTCATGACCGACGCGATCTCCACCCTGAAGCCTATTCCCGTTACCGTGCTCACCGGTTATCTCGGTGCCGGCAAGACGACGTTGCTCAACCGCATTCTCTCCGAAAATCACGGCAAGAAATATGCGGTCATCGTCAATGAATTCGGCGAAATCGGCATCGACAACGACCTTATCGTCGAGTCGGACGAGGAAATCTACGAGATGAACAATGGCTGCGTCTGTTGCACGGTGCGCGGCGACCTGATCCGCGTCGTCGAAGGCCTGATGCGCCGCCCTGGCCGCTTCGATGGCATCATCGTCGAGACGACGGGGCTTGCCGATCCGGTGCCGGTGGCCCAGACCTTCTTCATGGATGACGACGTGCGCGCCAAGACTGAGCTCGATGCCGTCGTCGCCCTCGTCGATGCCAAGCACCTGCCGCTGCGCCTGAAGGACAGCCGCGAGGCCGAGGACCAGATCGCCTTCGCCGACGTCGTCATCATCAATAAGAGCGACCTCGTGACCCCGGAAGAACTTGATGTGATCGAGGATATCGTTCGCGCCATCAACCCGGCTGCCCGCGTCTACAAGACTAGCCGCTCCGGCGTCGATCTCGCCCGCGTGCTCGATCAGGGCGCCTTCAACCTGGAGCGCGCGCTCGAAAACGATCCGTATTTCCTCGAGCAGGGCCATGACGACCATGTCTGCGGCCCCGATTGTGATCACGACCACCACCATCATGGCCATGATCATCACGGTCATCAGCATGATGACCACGGCCACGACCATCACCATGATCACCACCATGGCGCGATGTCGGCGATCCACGATGTGACGGTGCAGTCGGTCTCGCTGCGCGGCGGCGAGATGAACCCGGAGCGCTTCTTCCCCTGGGTCCAGAAGGTCACCCAGACGCAGGGCCCGAATATTCTGCGTCTCAAGGGCATCATCGCCTTCAAGGACGATCCCGAGCGTTACGTCGTTCAGGGCGTGCACATGATCATCGAGGGCGATCACCAGCGTCCGTGGAAGGAAGGCGAAAAGCACGAGAGCCGTCTCGTCTTCATCGGCCGCGAACTTGACCGCGAGAAGCTCGAAGCCTCCTTCAAGGCTTGCGAGGCAGCCGCCTGATGCCGACAGTTGCACCGCTTGATCTCGACGGCCACGTTCTGGCCGTCGAATTTTTAGGTGATGTACCCTTCTTCGCGAGCGCAAACGGTACTTTCCACCGGCTGGACGGCGGCGACAGGGTTTCTGAAGCCCATCAGGGCATGCTCACCGCCATTCGTGATCCCTACAGCGAGAGCCTGATTTCGGGCGGCGAGGACGGCAAGGTGCTGCGCATTGCCGCCGACGGCAGCGTCAGCGAAATCGCGACCGCGCCGCGCAAGTGGATTTCGCAGGTGGCGGCCGGCCCGCAGGGTGCCGTTGCCTATTCCTACGGCAAGAGTTCGCTCGTGCGTCTTGCCGACGGCACGACCAAGGAATTCCCCGAGGAGCGCACGGTCGAAGGCCTTGCCTTTGCGCCGAAGGGTCTGCGCATCGCGGCGGCGCGCTACAACGGTGTGTCACTGCACTGGATCGGCATGACCGCCAAGCCGGTCGATCTGGAGTGGAAGGGTGCGCATACCGGCGTCACCTTCTCGCCTGATGGTAATTTCCTCGTCACCTCGATGCAGGAAAACGCACTGCACGGTTGGAAGCTCGACATCAAGCCCGGCACCGAAGCCCGCCACATGCGCATGACCGGCTACCCCTCCAAGGTGAAATCGCTCTCCTGGTCGGTCAAGGGCAAGTGGCTCGCGTCTTCAGGCGCGCCCGCGGCAATCGTCTGGCCCTTCCAGGGCAAGGACGGGCCGATGGGCAAGGCGCCGCTGGAACTCGGCACTCGCGCCAATATCATGGCGACCGCGGTAAAATTCCATCCGCTCGAAGACATCCTCGCCATCGGCTTCATCGACGGCATGATTCTGGCCGTGCGCATCGCCGACAGCAAGGAAGCGCTGCTGCGGCGCCCTGGCAAGGGCGCGATCACGGCGATGAGCTGGAGCAAAAACGGTAAGCTGCTCGCCTTCGGCTCCGAAGCCGGCGACTGCGGCGTCATCGATATTTCGGCCTGAGCCCCGCTGCCGGCAATGAACGACGCCCTGACAGAACCCGAAATCGTGGCGCTCACGGCCGATCACATGCAAGCCGCAGCGGAAATCCGGCGTGTCGCCCTATGGCAGCTGCTGCCCTGGCTACCGGATGTGCATACGCCTGAGGAAGAGGAGCAGTACTGGCGCATGCATCTGCTGCCGAACTGCTCGATCCTCGGCGCTGCCATGGGCAACCGGCTCGTCGGTGTCATCGCCTATGGCGACAACTGGATAGAGCAGCTTTACGTTCTTCCCGACTTTCAGGGCATGGGCATTGGCTCCTTGCTTCTTGGTTGCGCCAAGGAAGAGATGGACGAGATCAGGCTCTGGACGTTCCAGCGCAATGCGGGCGCTCGTGCGTTCTACCAACGGCACGGCTTTACCGCCGAAGAGGAGACCGATGGCGCCGACAACGAAGAACGGGAGCCGGATGTGCTCTATCACTGGCGCCGGCTTCCGGAACTGACACCTGACCTGCAACCGTCGGACGGCTAGACTATAATCGGGGCTTGCCAAATGCCTGGCCCGGGCGAAACATAAACCACGCGCGGGAAACGCTTTGCGCTGCCGTGGCTGACGGAGGAAACGGGAATGTCGAAATCGACCGGCCTCGGTTTGACCGAACAACCGCAGACTTTGGGCGACGCATCCGTCTGGACCGTGATCCGCGCCGAGGCGGTCGAGCTTGCCGCACGCGAGCCGATATTGCAGCAGTTGCTTGCCGCTCAGGTAACGGACACCGCTGGCAACGATGAGATCATCGCCCGCGTGCTGGCCGCGCGGCTCTCCGTGGCGCAGGTGGAAACCGGTGATCTGTTCGATCTCATCCTGTCCACACTTGATGGCGATATCATGCGGAAGGTCGAGGCCGATCTCATCGCCGTGCGCGAGCGCGATCCGGCCTGCACGACATTTCTGCACGCGCTTCTCAATCTCAAGGGCTTTCATGCGTTGCAGACGCACCGCGTCGCTCATGCACTGTGGGTCGCCGGCCGGCCGGAGATCGCCAGTTGGCTCGCCAATCTCGTTTCGCTGGTCTTCGGCCCCGATATCCATCCGGCGGCACGGATTGGCGCGTCCATCATGCTCGACCACGGTTCGGGCATCGTCATCGGCGAAACGGCGGTCATCGAGGATGAAGTGTCGATCCTGCAGAACGTCACGCTCGGCGGCACCGGCAAGGAAACCGGCGACCGCCACCCGAAGATCCGCCACGGCGTGATGATCGGCGCGGGCGCCAAGATCCTCGGCAATATCGAAATCGGCGCCTTCAGCAAAGTCGCGGCCGGCAGCGTCGTGCTCAAATCGGTTCCCACGCATTGCACGGTCGCCGGCGTGCCGGCGACGCTCGTGCGCGTCCACCGCGCCGACGAAATCCCGGCCGAGACGATGGATCAGAATATCTAGAGCCTTTCCCGGTTAGATTGAAGCATTCTGTTGGCTCAAACGGAGTCGGATGGTCGACCGGCCGGCGCGCGTCGTAGCCCAGTTCTACGGCCAAGCCGGCCGGTCGATCAGGCGGCCCGTTTCAGCCAACCCGAAGGGCCGGGCATCTTTCCGCCAGGGCAAAGACGATCGGCTCGGACGTACCAAGGGGTATGCCCTTCGCCAACCGCCTTTGCCCTGACGAAAACCTGCTCCGGCAGAATGTTTCAATCTAACCGGGAAAGGCTCTAGGCTCACGCTGGAAGAGGTAGGAATCACTGAGGGCGCTACGCGGCCTGCTGATTTTCTCCGAAGACTTCGACCCGGTTGCGGCCCTCGCGCTTCGAACGATAGAGCGCCTCATCGGCCTTCTGCATCAGCCGCTCAAAATCTCCGCCGCTTTCCGCACGCGCGGCAACACCGATGCTCAGCGTCGGAAAGACGGCCAGATCCGGCCGCTGCAGGACGGCTGCGGCGAAGGCGAGACGGATGCGCTCGGCAATCGCCACCGCATCTTCCCGGGAAACATTTCTCAGCACCGCCAGGAACTCATCCCCACCTTGACGGGCAAGCAGGTCGTCGGAGCGCATGATGCCTCTCGAAACACTGGCGAAAAGGCGCAGGATATCGTCGCCGGCGGCATGGCCATGTCTGTCGTTCAGTTGCTTGAAATGGTCGATATCGATGATCAGCAGCGATACCGGCCGGGAACCGAGAGCCGGCAGATGCTGGGCAAGACCACCACGATTGAGCGCGCCGGTCAGCGGATCGTGGTGAGCGAGTTCCGTCAGCTGATTTCGGCTGCGCTCGGCGGCCATCAGCACCATCGCCATGCTGCGCAGCATGATGAACGCGACCGCAGACACCGCCATCCAGCTGTGAATTGCACTACCGCCGAAAGGATCCGGCCCACCGATCTCACCGGTCGCCGCGAGAATGCTGCGAACCGCAAAGATCGCGGCAGTGCAGACGTAGAGGCCGACAAGCAAGGCTGCCGAATAAAGCCTCTCGCGCCGGACAATGCTGATTGCCTCCCTTGCGACCGCAAGATCGCAGAGGCAGCAAACAACGGAGACGTAGAGGAGCCGCGCCGAGACTGCCGATGGATCGCTGACGATGAGGACGACAGGGACGCTGACGAGCAAGATGGCAAGCCAGAAACTGCGCTGGTCGAGCGCTCGTCCCGAAAACACCCGGACGGCAAAGAACATCAGCATGTAGCCGGCGATGGTGACGATATTGCCGCCGTCGATCGAGACGGAGGTGGGAACGAGATTACGCAACGCGACGAGGAAGGACCCGACGCCGACAAGAAGGTTGCTCAAACCCCACCAGAGCGGCCACCTCTCGAAGCGACCCGTCGCATAGGCTGCAAGCTGGAGAATGCCCAGCACGAAACAGCTCACGGCAACAATGAAATAGATTGTCCTGAGATCCAGCAGCATGGCGCTTTCCCGAAATTCTCACGGAACTTACAGGATGCGTTTTGCGGTTTGATTGGAGCCTTCGCTAAAAATTGAACGATCACGAGTTTTTTAGGCTGCCCGCACCGAGCCTATGATGTCCGCCAACAGACCGTGCAGCAAGTCCCTGTAGCCGTTTCGGGCAGACGGACCGCTCTCTTCCGAGGTCATGACGACGGTGAGATCGAGCGACGGCACGATGTAGAGCATCTGCCCGCCATAACCCCAGGCGAAATGCACCTGCTCGCCGCCGATCTGCCGCGTGAACCAGCCATAGCCATATTCATCGCCGGAGAAGCGTGAGTTGGTGCGCTGCTGCCACGACTGGGCGATCCAGTCGGCAGGGACGATCTGGCGGCCGTCGGCGGTCTTGCCGCCGTTACGGTAGAGTTCGCCGAAGGCAAGCAGGGACCGGGCGCTCATCGCCATCTGATTGCCGCCGAGATAGATGCCCTGCGGATCGCGCTCCCATGCACCGATGCGGAAACCGTCGACCGGGCCGAGCCATTCGCGCGCCAACACCAGCGTCGGCCGCCGGCCGACCTTGGTGAGAATGGCCGACAGCAGATGCGTGGATGCGGTGGAATAGAGCATCTCGCCACCGGGCTGATCGACGAAAGGCTGAGACAGCGCAAAGCGCACCCAGTTGCGCGAGGAGACCCAGCGGCCGTAGTTCGCCCCCGACATGCGATCGAGCCCGGCCTGCATGGAGAGAAGATTGCCGATGGTGATGTCGTTGATGCGCGGGTCGGGCGTTACAGGGAGATCGGTCTTCAGGATCGGCGCGATCTTCTGATCCGGCCCCTCGAGCAGGCCTTTGTCGATGGCGATACCGACCAGCGCCGAGATGATCGACTTCGAAGCGGATTTGATATTGGTCGATTCCGAGGGCGAATGACCATGGAACCCACGTTCGCTGAGCACGCGTCCGTCTCGAGCGACAATCACCGTCTTCAGAGGCCGCATCGCGGGGTCGCTCGCCGCGCGATCGAGACGCGGGCCAAGCTCGCCGACGCCGGAAGCCGTACTCTGAGCAGTCGCCGGCCCCGTTGCGGCAAGCGGAAGGCAGAAGAAAAGCAGAAGGGAAAGAAGGCGGATCATGCGACGCAAGATAGGATATCGCAGCGATTTGTTCGCGGGGCCAGCGACCCATTTCACGCGATTGTGTTTCCGCGTGCGCCGGGAGCTAGCGACCACGCGCCGCCTCACCCGCCAGAAAGACAATCCGCGCCGCAACCACACCAGGCCCGCCTGCCTGCGTGGTCAAACGGCGCGGATATTACCAGCCGGGGGAAAAATTCCCAACCTGGCCGGCCGGTCGGCGCAGCCTTACGGCTCCGCGCGTGTTTCAGGCGACCCGGCACAATCCTGTTCTAGGCTGCGCGGCGAACCGGCGCGCTGGCCAGCATGCGTCCCGAGGGGACGATCATGCCGGCCGCGCCGTCAAGCCAGCCTTCCGTGAGCTCGAGCGCAAGAAAGCGCGAGCGTTCGAACGGACCCGGCATGACAAGATGGCGAGCCTTTTCGGCAAAAAAGCCGAAACGCTCGTAATAGGCAGCATCACCAACGAGCAGAACGGCGCCGTGTCCGCGCTTCTTCGCTTCGAGAATCGCCGCGCGCATCAGCGCCGAGCCGATGCCCTTGCCGCCTTGATGGGGCGCAACGGCGAGAGGTCCAAGCAGCAGTGCATTGATCGGCGTGCCTTCGTCATTGACGCCGGCCTCGATGTTCCAGAGCCGCACCGAGCCGATGACATGGCCATCGCGGTCGCGCGCCACGAGCGCAAGGCCCTCGGCCGGGACGCGGTTGCGGCGGATCTTCTCCGACGACTTCTTGCGGCGATCCGGGCCCATGACTCGGTCGAGCAGGTTTTCACGCGCAACGACATCCGATGGATTTTCGGCGTCGATGGCGAAAGTGGTAGGCGCAAAGAATGCGCGGACAGAATCAAGAACAGCGGCCATCTTGGCCTCCCGTACCCAATACCGTTATCAGCGGCGATGAAGGAAAATTGTGAGGTTGCCGCCCCGGCTGGTTACGGGGCTGGCGGAAACGACCTTAGATGACGTAGGCCTTCAGCGGGTCGAAACCGTTGAAAGCGACCGCCGAATAGGTCGTCGTATAGGCGCCGGTGCCTTCGATCAGGACCTCGTCGCCGATCGAAAGGGAGATCGGCAGCGGATAGAGGTTCTTCTCGTAGAGCACGTCGGCCGAATCGCAGGTCGGGCCGGCAATGACGCAGGGCTCCATCTCATCGCCGTCGTGTTCCGTGCGGATCGGATAGCGGATGGCTTCGTCCATCGTCTCGGCGAGACCGCCGAACTTGCCGATGTCGAGGAAGACCCAGCGGGCATCGTCATTGTCCGACTTCTTCGAAATCAGCACGACTTCCGCCTTGATGACACCGGCATTACCGACCATGCCGCGGCCCGGCTCGATGATCGTCTGCGGGATCTGGTTGCCGAAATGCGTGCGCAGCGCCTGGTAGATCGACTTGCCGTAAGCTTCTGCGGACGGAACGTCACGCAGGTACTTGGTCGGGAAGCCGCCGCCCATGTTGACCATCTGCAGGTGGATGCCCTGCTTGGCAAGCGATACGAAGACGCGCTTGGCATCGGCGAGCGCCGAATCCCAGGCATCGACCTTGGTCATCTGCGAACCGACATGGAACGAGACGCCATAGGACTGAAGGCCAAGCTGATGGGCGTAGACGAGAACGTCGACAGCCATCTGCGGAACGCAGCCGAACTTGCGCGAAAGCGGCCATTCGGCGCCTTCGCCATCCGTGAGCACGCGGCAGAAGACACGGGCGCCGGGAGCGGCGCGCGAAATCTTCTCGACTTCCTCGTGGCTGTCGACAGCAAAGAGGCTGACGCCAAGCGCGTGGGCGCGGGCAACGTCACGTTCCTTCTTGATCGTGTTGCCATAGGAGATGCGGGCGGCGGTCGCACCGGCTTCGAGCGCCATTTCGATTTCGGCAACGGATGCACAATCGAAATTGGAGCCGAGGCCTGCAAGCAGCTTCAGCACTTCCGGAGCCGGGTTGGCCTTGACGGCATAATAGATGGCGCTGTCCGGCATGGCGTGACGGAAGGCGTGGAAATTGTCGCGAACGACGTCGAGGTCAACCACGAGGCAGGGACCATCGGGACGTCGGGTTGCGAGAAAGTCGCGGATGCGCTGGGTGGTCATATCGATTCCCTCTTCCAATTCCAGAGCTCCGGCATGAACCGGAGGACAAAGGGCATACGATAGCTCGCATTGGAACCAGCCGGTGGAGACCCCGGAACCATAGCAAGCGATCGATGCGCAGATAGTGAACCAACGCCGCGATGCGGTGTAAGTTCGGCTTTGTCTGCCATGGATTGGAGGGAGAATCCCAACCGCACTTCCGGCAATGATGGTGTGCCTCTTCAGTAACCCCCGCTGATGGAAAGCAGGGAGAGAACAAAAAGGCCCGCACCGTCGTTGCTTCAGGCGTCCTCGCATTTTCCGGTTGGCCGGAACAGCGACTGGAGGGGTTAATTCCAGGTACCTTACCGATTTCCTCACCAATTCGAGGGTTCGGCGGACACCCATGGGCACGTGCGACTTTGGGCTGAGTGGGAAATAAGAATATTCGCCTTCATAATCAAGCGATTTTTTGATCTTGGGCTAAAAAAATAATTGAACAAGACGAGCCAATTTGTTCAACATTCCGAAACAGCCTGAGGGGTGCCATGGATACCTTGACCCGCATACGTGCCTTCATCGACGTCGTCGAGGCCGAAGGCTTCTCCGCTGCGGCACGACGCACCGGCCGCTCAAAGGCGCTGCTCTCCAAATATGTGCGCGAATTGGAAGACGAACTCGGCGCCCTGCTGCTCAACCGCACCACCCGTCAGTTCTCGATGACCGAGGCCGGCCATACCTATTACCGTACCGCCTCCGATATCCTGAAGGAGATCGACAACCTCGCCGATCTCGTGCGTGAGAACAATGCCCAGCTCAAAGGGCGGCTGCGCATTTCCGTGCCGCGCACCTTCGTCGATGCCGATGTCGGCCAGTCGCTGATCGATTTCGCCAAGGAGAACCCGGATCTTTCACTGGAGATCGCCGCGGATGACCGGTTCGTGGACCTGATCGAGGAAAGCTTCGACGTGGCGATCCGCATCACCAAGCTCGAAGATTCCGGCATGATCGCCCGCAAGATCTCGGATTTCCGCATCCATATCTGCGCCACCCCCGAGTTTCTCGAGCGTCATCCCAATCTCGAGCATCCGACGGACCTTTCCAACGTCCCCTTCATCGTTGACACCAATGCGCGCACCCAGGCGAGCATCCGTTTCCACAATCCCGACAACACCTCGTTCGCCGTCGCCGTATCCGGACCGATAGAAGTCAACAGTCCGCATGCGACATTACGCGCAGCACTCGCCGGCATCGGCATAGCCTTCATCCCGGATTTCATCGCCCGCAAGCCGATCGAGAGCGGCGAACTGGTAACGCTGTTCAACGACTACATCCCAACGGACCGCGGCATCTATGCCGTCTATCCGCACCGGCGCTACCTGCCGGCCAAGGTGAGGATCTTCGTCGATTACCTGCACAACTGGTTCAAGAAGCATCCGTAGGCCGGCGCCCTTGCGGGCTGATGCGACATTCCGCCCCGCTCTACAGCGCCCTTTGAACTACTGCATAATTCCTTAAATCGATTCCGATTTAAGGAATTATGCAGTGGCGCCTGGCCTCGCCGATGCGGGGCCGGTCCCAATTCCGTCCCAATTTCTGGCAAGAAGTCAGGGGCAGCGAACAGGGCAGCGGGATAGATGAGACATTCAACGATACTGATCGCCGCGCTTCTTTCGCTGGCGCCGGCGGCCGCCTTTGCCCATCCACACATCTTCGTGGAAGCGCGCCTCGAAGTCGTGGCCGGCAAGGACGGCAGCGTCGAGGAACTGCGCAATGTCTGGCGCTTCGACGAGGTCTTTTCGTCCTCTGTGGTCATGGATTTCGACAAGAACACCGACCTGAAGCTGGAGCCGAACGAGCTGACCGAGGTCGGCAACACGGTCAAGAAGTCTCTTGCCGATTACGACTACTACATGAACCTGACGATCAACGGGAAGAACATCACCGTCCAGAAGCCCGACATCATCCATGTCGACTACAAGGATGGCCAGCTGCTGATGTTCTTCGCGGTGAAGCCGGTGGAGAAGATGCCGCTGAAGGGCAGGCTCACCTTCGGCGTCTACGACCCGACGCTCTACACCTCGATCGATTTTCCCACAGACAACGAGCTTGCGATCGTCGGAGACGGCTTCAAGGCCTGCAAACATCAGGTGGTGCGGCCGGATGCCGACGAGGTAATCTCGCAAAACAAGCAGTCGCTGACGGACGCCTTCTTCAACGATCCCACCGGCACCAACATGTCCAAACTCTTCGCCACCCGGCTGGAGGTCACATGCTGACGAAACGCCTGCCTCTCATATTTTCCGCTGCGACCCTTGCGCTGGTGACGGCTGCAAGCCTCGCTCATGCGCAATCGCCGCTTGGCATCGGCACGGCGGAGCCGAGCTTCCAGCCGACTGGCGGGCCGTTTGCGCCACTATTTCTCTACGTCAATTACGAGCAGCAAGCCTTCTACCGGGCGCTGACCGGTGCCTTGAAGGCGATGCGCCAAGACCCCTGGCAGCTGGCATCGTTGATCGGCCTCTCCTTCGCCTATGGCGTCTTCCATGCCGCCGGCCCGGGCCACGGCAAGGCGGTCATCTCTTCCTACATGATCGCCAACGAGGTCGAGCTGAAGCGCGGCGTGGTGATTTCCTTCATTTCGGCCTTCGTCCAGGGCGTGATGGCGGTGGCGCTGGTCGGCGGCGGCTGGCTGGTGCTGCGTGGCACCGGCATCACGCTGACGGCAGCGACCCACGCGATGGAGATCGCCAGCTTCGTCATGGTCATGCTCTTCGGCGGCTGGCTGCTGTTTCGCAAACTGCGCTCGATGGCGGGCAATATGCCGCGCCGCCGGCTGATGGCGACGCCTGCCGGTCCGGTCAGCATGATGCTCGACTGGAAGGACAATGCGGCCGAACGCCAGGCCTATGCCTTCAACGGCAAGGCCCAGGCTGTGGAGGCCGGCCACACCTTCGTTCCCGGCATGGTCTGCGAGACCTGCGGCAATGCCCATGTGCCTGATCCGGCCCTGCTCGCCGGCGACAGGTTCAGTGCCCGCGAGGCCTGGTCGGCGATCGTGGCCGTCGGTCTGCGCCCCTGCTCCGGCGCATTGCTGGTCATGACCTTCTCGCTGCTCAACGGGCTCTATCTCGGCGGCGTGCTTTCGGTCGCCGCCATGTCGCTCGGCACGGCGATCACCGTTTCCCTGCTTGCCACACTTGCCGTCACTGCCAAGAGTGCGGCCGTCCGCCTCTCCGGACGCGGCTCGACCGCCTCGATCTGGGTCGGGAATGCCATTGAAATCCTCGGCGCCGTGCTTGTCATCCTGATGGGCGCCCTTCTGCTCGGAGCCTCGCTGCAGGGATAAAATTACTTTCCCCGGCCGCGCTGGTAACGCGCCCGCAGCCAGAAAACTGCGAAAAACGCCATGATCAGGCAGACGCCGACGACGATCGCCAGCGTCGGCGAGAAATTGCCGATCCACAGCACGATAGTCGGCAGGAAATAGATAACGAGGGCGGCGCCGAGCAGGATGATGGCGGCGGCGATTGCCTGCGAGCGGCTCTCCGGGTTCATGCGAGCCTTTCCTTTTCAAGATCGGCGCGGATATCCTGCAGGCGGCGAACCTGGTTGCCCTCGGCGTCAAAATTCCCCGGCGAAAGCCAGGCTTCGAAGGCATCGTTGATCATCGGCCATTCAGCGTCGATCATCGAGAACCAGGCGGTATCGCGGTTGCGATGCTTGGAGATCATGTGCTGCCGGAAAACCCCTTCGAAGCTGAAGCCGTAACGGGCGGCCGTCGTCTTGCTCGCTTCGTTCTTATTGTCGCATTTCCATTCGTAGCGGCGGTAGCCGAGATCCTCGAAGACGTGCTTGGCCATCAGATAATGCGCCTCGGTCGAAAGCGGCGACCGCTTCATCTCGCCCCCGTGCGCGACCCCGCCGATCTCAACGACGCCGTTTGCCGGGTCGGCGCGCATGTAATTCGCCATGCCCACGATCTTGCCGGTGGCGTTGTCGCGGAAGATATGGGTGAGCCAACCGGACTTGGTATTGACGGTTTCCAGCCAGCTGGCGAAATCGTCGATACCGGAGAAATCGTCCTGCGCGAAATAGAGAAGCAGCGGGTTGATGCCCATGCCGCCGAGCCCGTCCCACAGCGCCTCGAGATGTTCCGCGCGCCGATAGGGCTCGACAGTGACGAAACGGCCCTTCAGCGTGACCGGCTTCGGCGCCGGGCAGCCCTTGAAATTTGCAAGATCGCGCATGCTCACTCCCCTTTTCGGAAGAGTGGATAGGCCAGCCGCCCGACAAAGGCAACCGGCCTAAAGCGCGTCGCGCTTTAGGCCCTTATTTCAACGCATGTCGTTGTCGCAAAACCGCTGCACACTTTTGCGCGACGTGCCTTAGATGTCACTGTGACAAGGTCACCTTGGCGGAGGACACCGTCGCCTCGATATGGTCGACCAGCTGGTCGGCAAGGCCGAGGCGGCCGGCAAGCAGATCGAGATAACCGCGCTCGGCGCGCGAATCCGGCTCGATGGTGAGCCGCGAGGCGGTGTAAAGCTCGACGCGCTGTTCTTCCGTCGTCGCGGCGGCAACGATCGCATCGATATCCGTCGGCGAAGCGAGTTCATGCTCGATGAAGGCCGCAGCCTCGCCGCTGACGTCGGCGGCCTTGACCTTGTCCATGATGAGGGCGCGTTCGGCATCGTCGATATGACCGTCGGCCTTGGCGGCGGCGATCATCGCGCGGATCAGCACCAGCACGAATTCATTGCTGCCGGCGGGCGACGCTGGCCCGAAACCGGATTCGACGGGCGGCGGAAGAAGTACCGGATTATTGGCAGACGGTGCATCGGAAGGGGCAGCGGGCGCCTGCCCGGCCTGATAATTCTTGTAGGCCTGGTAGCCGAGGCCGGCAATCGCGGCAAGACCGCCGATCGCCAGTGCATTGCCGGCAATACCACGACCGGTCTTGGTGCCGAGCAGCACGGCGGCAATCGCGCCGGTCTTCATCGGATTGTTCTTGGCCGTCTGCACGGCATCGCCCGCCCTCTCGCGGACCGAACCGCCGAGACCCGGCACCTGCGAACCCAAAAACTGGTCGAGAAGCTTCTTCGCGTCGAACATTCCTCGTCATCTCCCTGTTGAAGCTCGAGGGAACATAGGTTTGGGACGGCTGAAATACAAATATGGAAAGCGGGATTGGGCCGTCAGGCTCACCCGCCCTGCCCGAAACTCAGGCCTTCAATGCGGCCGCCTCTGCCGCGAGCTTGGTAATGCCGGCCCAGTCGCCGGCCGCGACAAGTTCCTTCGGCGCCACCCACGAGCCGCCGACGCAAATGACGTTCGGCAGCGAGAGATAATCATGGGCGTTCTTCAGCGAAATGCCGCCGGTCGGGCAGAACAACGTGCCGGCAAGCGGCGAGGACAGCGCCTTGAGATAGGCGGCGCCACCGGCCTGCTCGGCCGGGAAAAATTTCAGCACCTGGTAGCCTTCTTCCCGCAGCGCCATGACTTCGCTGGCGGTCGCAGCCCCCGGAAGCAGCGGCACGTCGGAATCGGCGGCGGCATCGAGCAGTTCCTGCGTCGTGCCGGGGCTGACGATGAACTTCGAACCGGCCGCGACGGCGGCTTCCCAATGGGCGACATTGAGGATCGTGCCGGCGCCGACTTCGGCGCCCTCGACCTCGGCGGCGACGGCGCGCACGGCCTCGAGGGCTGCCGGCGTGCGCATGGTGATCTCGATCGCCTTCAGTCCGCCCGCGACGAGCGCCCGCGCCAGCGGCACCGCCGACTTGGCGTCGTCGACGATCAAAACCGGAACGACCGGCTGGAGCTTCAGGATGGAAAGGAGCTTCTCTGTTTTCTCGCCCATGGTCTCGCGACTTCCTTGAAACGATTGAATTCGGATCCCGAATAACGCCCCCACGAAACCTTGTCGAGATAAAACCAGACCATATGACAAGATGGGTAGGAAATGCGTGGGAATTGGGCTACCGTGCCGCAATCGTCACATAAGGTTCACCGGTATGGCGAAAGAGATCGAGCGGAAGTTTCTTGTACGCAGCGATGGATGGCGTTCCGCCGTCGAGACGAAGTCTGTCCTCAGGCAGGGCTACATCGCCTCGATGGACGACCGTTCCGTGCGGGTACGCATTCTCGACGACAGGAAAGCGAAACTGACGATCAAGATCGGCCGCAGCACCATCACTCGCGACGAATTCGAATACGACATCCCGATCGCCGATGCCGAGGAGCTGTTGCAGAACGCAATCGGCGTCGTCATCGAGAAGACGCGCTACCGCGTTCCGCATGAAGGTTTCGTCTGGGAAGTCGACGTCTTTACCGGCGAGCATCGCGGACTGGTGATTGCCGAGGTGGAGATGACGGCCGAAACCGATGATCCGGCCCTGCCCACCTGGCTTGGCCGCGAAGTGACCGGCGATTTCCGTTATTCCAACCAGGCCCTTGCCACAGAATACGGGCACGACAGGCATGGCCTATCGCATTCGGCCTGACGCCGATTTCACCGAAGCGTTCCGCAACGCTGCGACCAGGCAGCTGGAACACGCCATCACTGTCCTCGGGGAACGCCCGGACGGCGCGCATGAGGCGATCCATTCTTTCCGAAAGAACCTGAAGCGATTACGCTCGCTCTACCGCCTCGTGGCCCGCGAGGTGCCGGATTTTCAGGCCCAGGAAAATGCGAGGCTGCGCGATGCCGCGCGCTCGCTTTCGGCGATCCGCGACGCTGCAGCCCTCATCGGCACCGCGCAATATCTGCAGCATGCAGCCCGCGGGAATGAGGAAAGCGAGGCGCTCGGCCGCATCGTCACCATTCTCGAAGGGCGCCGTGACTGGATGGCGGAAGCCGAACGCGGCCTGGAACAGCGGCTCGCGGAAACCGCCGACCTTCTGAAGGAGGCGATCGCCGCCTTGGACGCAGTCTCCTTTGATCGCGGCCACCGCAAGAATGCACGCATGCTGGCAAAAAGCTGGCGCCGCACCGCGCGCAAGGCCAAGACGGCGCTTGCGGCTTGCCACGGCGAGGCATCGGCTGACGATTTCCACGATCTGCGCAAACGCACCTACGACTATCGGCTCTACCATGCCCTTTTGCGTGACGTCTGGCCGGGCGCGATGAAGGCCAAGCGCGATGCGGCAAAGGAACTCGTCGAGGATCTCGGCCACATCCACGATCTCACCGTGCTCTCCGAACTGGTCGAGGCCGAACCGCAGCTCTTCACCCGCAATGACGACCTGGCGCATCTGCTCGACATCATCATCTTCCGCCAGCAGGAAGACCGGCGGCAAGCGCTGGTCAAAGCCGAAGCCGTCTTCGCCGATGATGCCGACGAGGAAGCCCAGCGCATCGAGCTTCTCTGGCTGATGGCTGGAAACTGAGAGAAGGCCGCCATCGGCGAAGGCAATTGCGCGGCCCGCCGATTTTCTGTATTTCCGGCCTATGACCGACAGCCTGACACACACCAGCCCGTTCCTCGTGGCCGCACTCTACCATTTCGTTTCCGTGCGGCGCTTTGCCGACCTGCAGGCGCCGTTGCAGACGCTTTGCCAGGAGAACGGCGTCAAGGGAACGCTGCTTCTGGCGCATGAAGGCATCAACGGCACGATCGCGGGCCTGGACGCCGGCGTTCACGCCGTGCTTGCCTTCCTGCGCGCCCAGCCGGAATTTTGGGGCCTGGAGCACAAGGAAAGCCGCGCCTCCAAAATGCCCTTCCTACGCATGAAGGTGAAGCTGAAAAAGGAAATCGTCACCATGGGTGTCGAAGATATCGACCCCAACAAGGTGGTCGGCACCTATGTGGAGGCCAAGGACTGGAACACGCTGATTTCCGATCCCGACACCATCGTCATCGACACCCGCAACGACTACGAGACGGCGATCGGAACCTTCCGCGGCGCGCTCGACCCGAAGACCAAGAGCTTCCGTGAGTTTCCAGAATGGGTGCGTCAGAATCCCGGTCTGCACAACAAGCCGAAGGTCGCCATGTACTGCACCGGCGGCATACGCTGCGAGAAGGCCACCGCCTTCATGAAGGCTGAGGGCTTCGACGAGGTCTATCATCTGAAGGGCGGCATCCTGAAATATCTGGAGGAAGTGCCGCAGGAAGAAAGCCTCTGGGATGGCGCCTGCTTCGTCTTCGACGAGCGCGTGTCCGTCGAGCACGGTTTGAAGGAAGGCGAACACCGGCTCTGCCACGCCTGCCGCAACCCGATCACTGCCGAAGAAATGACGTCGCCGCTTTACGAGGAAGGCGTTTCCTGCAGCCACTGCCACGACACGCGCACGGAGGAAGACCGGCTGCGTTACCGTCAGCGTCAGCAGCAAATCGCCCTGGCGAAGAAGCGCGGCCAGCGGCATATCGGCAGCTGAGCCAGGATTCTGATTGGATCAGCCTGCCGCCTGGATGCGGCGCCGAGCTTCCGGCCCCGCTGCACGTCGCTCGTTGAGCATCTCGGTGATAAGGTCTGATGTCACCGGCTTTCCGAACAAATAACCCTGCAGGCAGTCGCAGCCGAAAAGACGCATGGCTATCGCCTGCTCCTCGGTTTCGATGCCTTCGGCCGTCACCGGAATGTCGAGCGAGCGGGCGAGCGCCACCGTCGCCTGCAGCATCTCGCGCTGGCGTTTGTCGTTGACACCCATGACCAGCGAGCGGTCGATCTTGATGCGGTCGAAGCCGAACTGCCTGAGATAACCGATCGAGGAGAAGCCGGAACCGAAATCGTCGAGCGCCACCTTGACCCCCAGCCCCTTCAACCGTTCGATCGACTGGCGGGTGCGCTGCGGATTCTGGATCATGTAGCCTTCGGTGATCTCGAGCGTGATGCGGCCGGCCTCGATCTCCGTCTGCTTCAGCACGTAGCGCACATAGTCCGTAAAGGCGGGATTGCGGAACTGGCCGGGCGAGACGTTGACCGAGACGTTGAGCTCCGGCCATTGCTTGGCTGTCTCGCAGGCCTTGCGCAGCACGAACAGGCCGAGCGATTCGATGAGGCCGCTGGTCTCGGCGATTGGGATGAACAGCTCGGGCGAAACAGGACCATGGCCCGGACGGTTCCAGCGCACCAGCGCCTCGACGCCGGTCATCGCACGCGTCGCCGCATCGATCAGCGGCTGGTAGGCGAGCGTCAGGTCGCCGCTTTCGATGGCGATCCGGAGATCGAGCTCCAGCGCATTGCGCTGCTCTCGATCGGCGTCCATCGAAGGATCGTAGAGCGTCATGCGCGCGCGGCCGGCCTCCTTCGCCTTGTACATGGCAAGGTCGGAACGGCGCACCAGCTCCTCACGTCCGATCGCCCCGGAAGGCGACATGGCGATACCGATGCTTGCCCCGACGACCACGACACGGCGACCGATCTCCAGCGGCTCGACAAGAAAATCGAGGATCTGCTCGGCAAGCTGCAGGGCGGCGGCATTCTCGCTGTCGGAGAGAAAGGCGATCGCAAATTCATCGCCGCCGATGCGGGCGAGAACGGCACTCTGCGGAATGAGCACCTCGAGCCCAGCCGCGACCGCCCGGATCAACTGGTCGCCGGTGCCGTGGCCATAGCTATCATTGACTTCCTTGAAGCCATCGAGGTCGAGATAAAGAAGCAGCACATTACGCTTGGTCTGGCGTGCCTCGACGACAAAACGATCGACGGCGAGCCCGAGGCCGTCGCGATTGGAAAGACCGCTCAGCCTGTCGCGCAGCGCCTCCTCGCGGGCGCTGTTTTCCTCCGCCTTCAGGCGGCGGCCGGCAAGCCAGCCGATGACCAGCAGCACGACGAAGAACAGTCCGACGAGGCCGAGCGCCTGGATGACCATCGGCCGCACCTGTGCATAGCCGATATCTCCGGGTGAACGCGAGATCCACACGAGCTTGCCGAGCGTTGCCCCCGTCGGATCGACGATCGGGACGAGATAGTCGGCCGCAAAACTCGGCGGCGCCAGCCTCAGCCCGCCGATGACATAGGTCTGACCGAGTGCGGTCACCCTGTCGTCATCGAGATGGCGGGCGAAAACGAGATAGCGCTGCTGGCCGGCGGACACATCTAGCGAACCGGACTTTTTCCGCACCAATGCCACGCCGACGGCGGCAATGCCCCGCTTGGTGGTGACGAAACCGATCGCCTGAGGACGATCGGCCGGGCCGGCCGCCTTCACCGTGTCGAACAGGGTCCAGAGCGAAGGCGCGAAGAAATCCGTGAGCGGCTCCTCCATCGGTTTGCCATCGCGATAGGCCATGATCGCCTTCTTCTCGGCATCGATGACGATCGCCATGTCGAAAAGCGAGCTGTTGACCGACATCTCGCCGTAGTTGCTCACCGTCCAGGCCATACCATCGGCTGCGTAGACGTTGACGGCAGCGTCATCCCAGGCGGCGTAATCGTCGAGCGTCGCACCAAGCTGATCCTCGAAGGTCTTCAACGCGCCGATCGTCGTTTCGCGCGAGCGCTCGTCATCGAGAACATTGGAATTTTCGGCCACGCGTTCAAGCGCCGTCAGCACCATGATGGTGACGACCGCGACGATGACCGCGAAGGAGAAAAGCACGCCGGTGACGGTGATGTGACGGCTTATTCCCGATCCTTTGCTCTGCGACTTTCCGGCTGTCTGCATTACGACTCCCTGACCGTCGGACTTTGCCAGCCAAGGGTTCAAAAACGTTTAAGCAACCGGCTGTTGCAGGCCTCTCGCGATCTATTTTTCTGCCTACCGCCGGTCGTCGCGAAAATCATGGCAAGCAGCGTCAGCTTGCCATGCCGGCCGGAGGTCCGCGCCCAGATGGCGCGCGATAAGCGTCAGACAGGTGCCGTTCTCAAGTGGCCGCGGGTCAGCTGCGCTAAACCGCCTTGTGATTGCCCTTCGGGAATTGCGCCGCGAGTTGGCGATACCAATTGCCGCTCTTCTTCACCGTGCGCAGCTGGGTTTCATAATCAACATGGACGAGACCGAAGCGCATACGGTAGCCTTCCGCCCATTCGAAATTGTCCATCAGGCTCCAGGCGAAATAGCCGCGTAGGGGATAGCCGTCCTTGATGAGGCCGGCAACGATGTCGAGGTGATCGCCGACATAGTCGAGGCGCATCGTATCGTCGACCTCGCCGTCGATGACATCGGTGTTGTCGCAGGCGCCGTTCTCGGTGATGTAGCATTCCGGCAGTTCGTAGCGACGGTAGAGGTCCTCGACCGAGAGCTTCAGGCCAGGCGCATAGATTTCCCAGCCGATATCGGTCTTGACGTCGCTTGCTGGCGGCGCTTCCACCGTCCAGGGGAAATCGCCTTTGCGTTCGGCATCATCGGTGATCCGCTCGGGCTTGTAATAGTTCAGGCCCCACCAGTCGAGTTTCTGGCTGATGAGCTTCAGGTCGCCATCCTCGATGACAGGCATACGGTCGCCGAGCGCCTCGACGAATTCCTTCGGATACTCGCCCTTGAAGACGGGATCGAAGAAAGCGCCGTTGTGGAACTGATGCGCACGCTCGCCGGCGGCAAGATCGGTCGGGCTGTCGGAGCCGGGAATGATCGAGGCGGCGTTGAGCACGAGGCCGACCGGCACGTTGGGGGCTTCCGAGCGGATCGCCTCGACGCCGAGACCGTGGGCAAGGTTCATGTAATGCATGGCGTGAAGGGCGGCCTGCATGTTGCGCTCGCCCGGAGCATGGATGCCGTAGAGGTGGCTGAGCCAGACGATGCACCAGGGTTCGTTGAAGGTCGCAACCCGGTCGAGACGATCGCCAAGGCGGTTCATCACCGTCTTGGCATAGCGCTGAAACGCATAGGCGGTCGAGCGGGCTGTCCAGCCGCCGTCGCCGGCGAGCAACAGCGGCAGATCCCAGTGGTAGAGCGTTGCGAAGGTCTTGATGCCGCGCGCCTTGCAGCCGTCGACCAGCCGGTCGTAGAAATCGAGGCCGGCTTCGTTCACCGGACCCGTGCCGTCGGGGATAATGCGCGGCCAGGCAATCGAGAACCGGTAGGCTTCGACACCCATCTCCTTGATGAGATCGAGGTCCTGTTCCAGGCGATTATAGTGATCGCAGGCAACGTCGCCGTTATCGCGATTATGGACGCGGCCGGGCATATTGCAGAAAGCATCCCAGATGGATGGCTTGCGGCCATCGGCCTTGCTAGCACCTTCGATCTGGAAGGCGGCGGTGGCAACGCCGAAGGTGAAGTCGCCGGGAAAGCGCTCTGCGAGTTTCTTCGGATCGATCATCTGTAAATCCCATCTCTCAGGTTGAGCCGTTTGCGCCGGATTTAGCCAAGCCTGCGGGCAAAGTACAGGCTGGCGGCGAGAAAAACTGCAACGTTGCAGGAGGAAAAACGGAGCAGCTGCAACGCCGCTCCCTTACCGGCAGCCACCCTCATAACGGCAATGTCAGCAGTCGTGACTTGGCTATTGAGACCGCGATCCTTACACGGGAAATGACAGCACGAATATGAAAGGAATCCAATGCTCTCTTCGGTCCATTCGCTGCAGCCTCATCTGCTGAGCCTGTTGCGCATCGTCTCGTCACTTGTACTTTTCAGCTACGGAACACAGAAGATCCTGCATTTTCCGGCTGCGGCAAGCGTGCCACCCGCGGGCTCGCTCTCCTGGATTGCCGGGCTGCTCGAACTCACCTTCGGCTTCCTGGTGCTTGTCGGATTCCAGACCCGTATCGCAGCCTTCGTGCTCTCGGGCCTGATGGCCTTCGCCTATTTCATCGGCCATGCATCGAAGGGCATCTACCCCGCACAGAACGGTGGCGTCGCGGCGATCCTGTTCTGCTTCGTCTTCCTTTATCTGGTGGCGGCAGGTGCCGGACCGTTGAGCGTCGACAACCTGCTAAAGCGCGGCCGCACTGTTGCTGCCTGATCAAAAATAAACCAAACGCCGAGGCGGCTGGACCCGCCTCGGCGCTTTTTCATGGGGCGATGCGGATCGGTAAATTCAGACCTTGACCCATGCGCCGTTCTTCTTGGAAGACGCGACGCAGGCTTCGACAAAGGCCACACCCTTCACGCCGTCATCGACTGTGGGGTAGACCGCCGCCTTATCGACGACCTTGCCCTTCTTGCGGGCGTTGATCGCATGCGCGGCTTCGGTATAGATCGTCGCAAAGGCTTCGAGATAACCTTCCGGATGCCCAGATGGCACACGTGTGACACGGCCGGCAGCCGCGCCTGAACCGGCGCCGCCCCGGGTGATCAGCCGCTTCGGCTCGCCGAAAGGCGTGTACCACAAGTAGTTCGGGTCCTTCTGGGTCCATTCCAGCCCGCCCTTGCTGCCGTAGACGCGCACCATCAGGCCGTTCTCATGGCCGGGTGCCACTTGGCTGCACCAGAGCATGCCCTTGGCCGGCTTCTCCGAGCCCTTCGCCTTGAAGCGCAGCATGACATGCGCATTGTCGTCCAGCCGGCGGCCCGGAACGAAACTGTCGAGGTCGGCGGCGAGGCTGTCGAGTTCGAGACCTGATATGAAGGCGGCGAGATTATAGGCATGCGTGCCGATATCGCCGGTCGAGCCGCCGACGCCGGACTGTGCCGGATCGGTGCGCCAGGCGGCCTGCTTCTGGCCGGTTTGCTCGACCGCTTCCGTCAGCCAGTCCTGCGGATATTCGGCCTGGACGACGCGGATATCGCCGAGTTCGCCGTTCGCGATCATCTCGCGCGCCTGGCGGACCATCGGATAGCCGGTGTAATTATGCGTCAGCACGAAGAGCGCGCCGCTCTCGTCGGCGATCTTCTTCAGCTTCTTCGCATCGGCAAGGTTTGACGTCAGCGGCTTGTCGCAGATGACATGGATGCCGCGCTTGAGGAATTCCTTGGCCGCATCGTAATGCACATGGTTCGGCGTGACGATTGCCACCGCCTCGATGCCGTTCTTCAGCTTCGCCTCGCGGATCGCCATCTCACGATAGCTGGAATAGGTCCGCGACGGATCAAGGCCGAGATCACGGCCGGATGTGATCGCCTTTTCGGGCGAGGCCGACAGCGCGCCGGCGATGAGATCGTACTGATCGTCGATGCGTGCCGCGATACGGTGCACCGCGCCGATAAACGCGCCCGCGCCGCCGCCCACCATGCCGAGCCGGATGCGCGGCTCGCGTGTCTGTTCGGATGATGCTTCGATTGCCATTGATTCCTCCTGAATCTTTTTCTTCCCTTCTCCCCTCGGGGAGAAGGTGGCCCGAAGGGTCGGATGAGGGGGCTTCACGGCAGGTTTGCCTTTCGCTTGTCGCTCAAGGCATTCGCCGCTATCGCTCCTCATCCCCCTCATCTGCCCTGACGGGCATCTTCTCCCCGCCGGGGAGAAGGGAAATGAAAGCCTAAAGCCCCAGCATCCGCCGGTTCGCCGCCTGGTCCGTGCCGCTGCCGGCGAAATCGTCGAAGGCTTTCTCGGTGACGCGGATGATATGGGCGGCAACGAATTCTGCGCCCTCGCGGGCACCGTCTTCCGGATGCTTCAGCGCGCATTCCCATTCGACCACGGCCCAGCCGTCGAAATTATTGGCCGTCATCTTCGAGAACACCGCGCCGAAATCGACCTGACCGTCGCCGAGCGAACGGAACCGGCCGGCGCGTTCGACCCAGCCTTGATAGCCACCGTAGACGCCCTGGCGCCCTGTCGGATTGAACTCCGCATCCTTGACGTGGAACATCTTGATGCGGTCTTTGTAGATGTCGATATTGTCGAGATAATCGAGGCACTGCAGGACGTAGTGCGAGGGATCGTAGAGCATGTTGGCGCGCGGATGGTTCTTGACCCGCTCCAGGAACATCTCGAAGGTGATGCCGTCATGCAGGTCCTCGCCCGGGTGGATCTCGTAGCAGACGTCGATACCGTTCTCGTCCGCATGATTGAGGATCGGCGTCCAGCGGCGAGCGAGTTCGTCGAAGGCAGTCTCGACCAGACCGGCAGGACGCTGCGGCCAAGGATAGATGAAGGGCCAGGCAAGCGCACCGGAGAAGGTCGCATGCGCCTTGAGCCCGAGGTTTTTGGATGCCGTCAGCGCCATCTTGACCTGCTCGACCGCCCATTCCTGACGCGCCTTCGGATTGCCGCGCACCTCTGGTGCCGCAAACCCGTCGAAGGCTTCGTCATAGGCCGGGTGAACGGCGACGAGCTGGCCTTGCAGATGAGTGGAGAGTTCGGTGATCTCGATGCCGTTTTCGCGCGCCTTGCCGGCGAATTCGTCGCAATAATCCTTCGACGTGGCAGCCTTCTTCAGATCGATCAGCTGGCTGGCCCAGGTCGGCACCTGGACGCCCTTGTAACCGATGTCGGCCGCCCATTTGGTGATTGCGTCCCACGAGTTGAAAGGTGCGGTATCGCCCGCGAACTGGCCAAGGAAAAGGCCGGGGCCCTTGATCGTCTTCATGTCAGATTCCTCCCTGAATATCGACCGTAAACGTTTCTGAGATGTTGTAACACGCTATTTGACGGGAGCAAGGCGCCTCCTCGCCCTTGGCTCGTGATTTGGCGCGAGGCCAGATGCGGTATGGCTGCGAGCTAATCATGATGGGCTTTGGCGGGCAAGAGGTACGTGCAGCATTTTCGCTCACTCGCCCGAAGCAAGGCATAAAAAATGCGCCCATCCTTTCGAATGGGCGCATGTCTGCAATCAATGGATCAGAACGGAGAATCCGGGAAATAGAAATCCTTGGCGTTATCCTTGGTGATCAGCGTTGCGTCGAGGATATAGCTGCCCTGGACCGGGACCTGATCGTAAAGTGCTGCCGCCGTCAGTTCCATCGCCGTGCCGACCATTGCCGGCGGATAGAGAACGTCGACCGGGATCAGCTTGTCGCCATCCATGACCTTCTTGACCATGTCCTTGGAGCCGGCACCGGCGACGACATACTTGATGTCTGTGCGCTTGGCCTGCTCGATCGCCTGCAGAACGCCGACGGCCATGTCGTCGTCCTGGCACCATACGACGTCGATCTTCTGGTACTTGGTCAGGTAGTCCTGCATGACCTTGAAGGCATCGTCGCGGTTCCAGTTGCCGTACTGACGGTCGAGAACCTTGACGTTCGAGCCGGCAATGCCCTTGTCGAAGCCGTCCTGGCGCTGCTGGTCGATCGGGATCGGCAGGCCGCGGATGATGACCACTTCAGCGTCCGGCGTCGTGTCCTTGATGTACTTGCCGGCGACTTCGCCGAGAGCCGGGTTGTTGCCGGCGACATAGAGGTCGCGCACGGAATTGTCGTTGTTGCTCGGCGCACGGTCGACGAGGGCGACGAACTTGCCCTTGCCCTTGACTTCCTTGATGGCGTTGACGAGCGGATCCGGATCCGACGGCAGGATGACGAGGGCGTCGATGCCCTGCGTATCGAGATCCTGCACGGCGTTGGCCTGGCTGGCGGCGTCCGGCGAGGTCTTGACGATGACGTTGAGACCGGGATGTTCGGCCATCAGCAGCTTGGCAACGCGTTCGGCATGGAACACGACGCCCGACGTCCAACCGTGGTCGGCGGCCGGAATGGATACGCCGATCGTGAATTTCTTGTCCTGGGCGTGAGCGGCGCCGGCGAAGGTCACCGCCGCAACCGCCAGGCCCAACATCAATTTACGCATGCTATTTCCTCCCAATAACTTCAGGGACTTTTCCATACGGGACCGGACGCCCTGTAAGCCCGATCAATTTTAACCCCGGCCAATTGCAAGCCGGTCATTTCAAGATTTGCGCACCAGCGAGCGCTGGACGAACATGGCGATGATGATGATCGCACCCTGGATGGCGCCGATCAGATATTCGCTGATGAAATTCGAAAGCAGCATGATGTTGCCGACGAGTTCGAGAATGAAGGCGCCGCAGATCGTGCCCCAGACCCTGCCCGCGCCACCCTTGAGCGCAGTGCCGCCGACGACGACGGCCGTGATCGCCTGCAGTTCCCATAGGATGCCCGTCGTCGCCGACGTCGAGCCGAGGCGGGGAACGTAGAGCAGCACGGCAATGGCGACGCACAGTCCCTGGATGACGAAGGCGATCGTCCTGACGCGGTTGACCGCGATGCCCGAATAGCGGGCGACATCGCTGTTCGATCCGACGGCGACGACATGGCGCCCGTATCGGGTGCGATAGAGGATGAAGGCCGCAACCGCCGTCACTGCCAGGATCACCACGATCGGCACCGGTATCCCGGCGATATTGCCGAAATATGCCGGACGATAGAGCGTCTGAATATCGGCGGAGCGAAGCGTGATCGCGCCGCCCTGCGACAGCCATGTCGTCAGGCCGCGATAGATGCCCATCGTGCCGAGCGTCGCGATGAAGGGCTCGATCCTGCCCACCGTCGTGATCAGGCCGTTTGCCAGGCCGCAGAGCGCGCCGGCGACGATCGTGAAGACGGCCGCGAACGTCAGCATCAACGCCGGGTTTTCGATGGCGCCCGAATTCATCAGCAGGATCATCAGGCTGGCGACGAAGGCCACCATCGAGCCCACCGACAGGTCGAGATCGCCTGCTGATATCACAAAGGTCGCGCCGACCGCGATGATGGCGATGAAGGCGCTGCGCGTCGCGACATTGGCAAGGTTGGTGATGCCGATGAAATTGGGATTGACCAGGGCTCCGACGATCAGCAGCAGCGCCAGGGCGACGAAAGGCGCGACCGCACGCAGGTCGACATCTCGCCAGGATCGGCGCCGGATTTCCCTGGTCTCCTCGTTGACACTCATTTCCAAACCAACCTCCCGTCCCATATTTCTGGGCATCTTATCTGCCGTCCTGATCGGCGAAGCCCTGCTTCAGCCTTCAGGCGGCCGCCTTCTTCTTCAGCCCGGCGGCGTAACGCATGATCTCCTGCTCGGAAATCTCGTCGCCCTCGAGCACGCCGACGATACGCCCTTCGCGCATCACCGCCACTCTTGTGCAGAGGCCGATGACCTCCGGCATCTCCGAGGACACGACGATGATCGACCGGCCGTCCCGAGCGAGCGCCGAGATGAAATGATAGATCTGCTGCTTGGTGCCGACATCGATGCCGCGCGTCGGCTCGTCGATGATGATGATCTGCGGCTCGGTCTCCATGACCTTGGCGAGCAGCAGCTTCTGCTGGTTTCCCCCCGACATCCGGCCGGCGACGATATTGCCGTCGCGAACCCTGATATCGAAGCGGCGCTTGGCCTTTGCCATCGCGGCCGCCTCGCTGCCCGGGCTGAGATAGCCGTGACGAGCGTGCCTTCCGAGCGATTGCAGTGTCAGATTGGTCACCATGCCGGAGCGCAGCAGCAGGCCTTTCGACTTGCGGTCCTTGGTCATATAGGCGAGCCCGCAGCGATTGGCGGCATGCACGTCGCCGGAGGGAACCGTTTCCCCCTTGATGACCACCTCGCCCTCGAGACGGGTCCGCAACCCGGCGATCGCTTCCATCAGTTCGGTGCGGCCGGAGCCGATCATGCCGGAAAAACCGATGATCTCGCCCTTGCGCACCTCGAAGCTCGCATCCTTCACATAACCCGTCGACACCGAAGCGACTCTGAGGACGACCTCCTCGTCGACATCAGGCTCGGCCTTGGCGGGATAGAGGCTGGAGAGTTCGCGGCCAACCATCAACTGCGCGATCGATTCCCCATCCAGAACGGACGTCGGCGAAGTCTTGATCCACTGGCCGTCGCGCAGCACCGTGACGCGGTCGGTCAAATCCATCACCTCGTCGAGCTTATGGGACACGAAGACGAAGCTGGTACCCTGGTCGCGAAGCTTGCGAACCTGCTTGAACAACATGTTGGTCTCTTCCCGCGACAGCACCGCAGTCGGCTCGTCCATGAACACCACCCGCGCATCGCGGCTGATCGCCTTGGCGATTTCGACCATCTGCTTGTCGGCGATGGAAAGCGTGCTGATCAGCGCATTCTCGTCGACATGCGAACCGAGCACGTCGAGAACCTTGCGTGTCTCCGACCGCATATATTTGCGGTCGAGCATGCCGAAACGGGTGACTTCACGCCCGAGAAAGAGGCTCTCCGTCACGGTCAGATGTTCGGCGAGGTTGAATTCCTGGTGAATGATGACGATGCCGAGCGCCTCGGCGGCGCCGTTGGGCGGCAGGACGACGGGCGTGCCGTCAAGCAGGATTTCGCCGGAACTCGGCTGCTCGAAACCGGACAAAACCTTGACAAGCGTGGATTTGCCGGCGCCATTTTCACCCATGAGCGCATGGATTTCGCCGGCGCGGAGATCGAAATTCACGCTGAAGAGGACCTGCACTCCACTGAAGGATTTGCATATGCGCCTGGCGGACAGCACCACGGGTGCGGTGTCGGCGGTCTCCACGGTCATCTGATCCTCCCCAAAGCGGCTCTCCGTCCGCTCTGAACCCTTATGTAAACCTTTACATACATCGTGTAAAGGTTTACATCGTTGATTTACACAGATCAGTTGAAGCCTGCCTTTGACCTCTCGACAAGTCTGTGTAGTGTCGCGGCGAAGACAGCCCCAAGGCAGAGCCCAGTGTCGAATTCCACGCCCGCAACCATCGAAGACGTCGCCCGGATCGCCGAAGTGTCCATCGCGACGGTTTCCCGGGCAATCCACATGCCGGAGAAGGTCGCGAACTCCACGCGCCTCAAGGTCAACCAGGCAATCGCCATCACCGGCTATACGACCAATGCGATGGCGCGCAGCCTGAGGCTCGGCCGCTCCAACATGATCCTCGTCGTGGCGCCCGATATCGGCGATCCCAATTTCTCCAACATTCTCGTCGGGCTGGAGAACGAAGCGCGCGCGCACGGCTACGGCATCCTGATCGGCCACACGCAGAACGATGCCCAGCGCGGCCTGGAATATCTGAAATTCTTCAATTCCAACCAGGCGGCCGGATTGATCCTTTTCACCGGCATCCTGCCCTTCGGGCATCAGACCATGACCGCGCGGCTGCCGCCGAGCGTCGGCGTTTTCGAGCCCGTCTTCAACGGCGGCATTCCCTATGTCGGTGTCGACGATACCGAGGGCGCTCGGAAAGCGGTGGACCTGCTGCTGGCCGAAGGACACCGCAAGATCGCTTTCATCGGCGATTCGCGCACCCGGCTTGCCTATACCAGGCGCCGCATGGGTTACGACGCCGGTCTCGACGCCGCCGGCATCCCGCCCGACACCAGGATCGTGCTCGAAGGTGACGGCACGATCGAAAGCGGGCGGCATGCGGTCGAACAGCTTTTCATGCGCGACACGCTTCCAACCGCCTTCATGTGCGTCAACGACCAGACCGCGATTGGCGTCATGGTCGGCCTCGGCGCGCGAGGTTACGACATTCCGCGGGATTTCTCGGTGACCGGTTTCGACGACGTGCCGCAGGCCGTCTTCATATCGCCACCGCTGACCACGATCCGCCAGCCGAGAACGGCGATCGGCAAGCAGGCGATGGCGCTGCTGCTGGAACTTCTGTCCGATGGCCGGCCGGCCGAAACGGAAATCCTGCTGCGGCCGGATCTGGTAGTTCGAAACTCCGTCTCGGCGCCGTCGCGCAACTGGTCGAAGCGTTGAACCAGTATCACTGTGCGCTTAAGGCGCATTTAGCCGGCAAAATTGCGCCGGCGACCAATGGCCGCCGGCGCTGATCGTCAAACGTAACGGTTGACGACGTTCTCAAGCAATTCCTGCTTGCCCGACCGCGGCTGCGGGTTCACGTCGTGGCTCTCGACATAGTGGGTGATCTCATCCAGCGAATACTCGCCGCGGAAGAGCTTCTGCGCTTCGGCGGATTCCCAGCCGGCATAACGATCGGCGAGTGGCTGCGACAGAGCCTTGTCCTCGATCATCCTGGCAGCGGCCTTCAGGCCGCGGGCGCAGCAATCCATGCCGCCGATATGGCCGATCAGCAGGTCCGCCGGGTCGAGAGACTGACGGCGCAGCTTCGAGTCGAAGTTGGTGCCGCCGGTCTTGAAGCCGCCGCCTGCCAGAACATGGTAGTAGGCGAGCGCCATTTCGGGAACATTGTTCGGGAACTGGTCGGTGTCCCAGCCGGACTGGTAGTCGTTGCGGTTCATGTCGATCGAGCCGAAGATGCCGAGCGCATTGGCAAGCGCCAGCTCGTGCTCGAAGGAGTGGCCGGCAAGGATCGCGTGGCCCTGCTCGATATTGAGCTTCACCTCGTTTTCAAGGCCGTGCTTCTTGAGGAAGCCATAGACAGTCGCGACGTCGTAATCATACTGGTGCTTGGTCGGCTCCTGCGGCTTCGGCTCGATCAGGATCGTGCCCTTGTAGCCGATCTTGTGCTTGTATTCGACGACGAGGTTGAGGAAGCGTCCGAGCTGGTCGAGCTCGCGGCCGATATCGGTGTTGAGCAGCGTCTCGTAACCTTCGCGGCCGCCCCAGAGCACGTAGTTTTCGCCGCCGAGCTTCTGCGTGGCATCGATGCAGGTCTTGACCGTCGCGGCTGCGAAAGCGAAGACGTCAGGATCCGGATTGGTCGCAGCGCCCGACATATAGCGGCGGTGGGAGAAGAGGTTCGCCGTGCCCCAGAGCAGCTTGGTGCCGGTTGCGGCCTGCTTCTCGGCGAAATAATCGACGATCTCGTTGAGGTTTTTAGTGTTCTCGGCGAAAGTCTTGCCTTCCGGACGCACGTCGGCGTCATGGAAGCAGTAGTAGGGCGAGCCGAGCAGCGAGAAGAATTCGAAGGCGACGTCGGCCTTGAGCTTGGCGGCCTTCATCGTGTCCTCGAACCAGGGACGCAGGAAGGTCTGCCCGCCGAAGGGATCGCCGCCCGGCCAGGTGAAGGTGTGCCAGTAGGCCACCGCAAAGCGCAGATGGTCTTCCATGCGCTTGCCCATGACGATCTCGTCCGGCTGGTAATGGCGGAAGGCCAGCGGATTGGTGCTGTCCGGGCCTTCGTATTTCACTTTCTGGATATCGCCGAAAAATCCGGTGCTCATGTTGGTTCTCCTTGGGTTCGTATCTTTTCGAAGTTCTGAATTGTTGGTCTACGTCAAGGGCCTCCTCATCCGCCTGCCGGCATCTTCCCCCCGAGGGGGTCCGAAGGACGGGTCGAGACACGTGGCTCGACCCAGGTCGGTGCCGGCAGGCGGATGAGGGGGCCGCTGGCTCAAACTCTCAATGCGCCAGCGACTTGATCGCCGGGTAGAGCGCACGGTAGCGCTTGTAAGCATCCTCATAAGCGCCGCTCAGTGCGGACACCGGCTCGATCGTGCCTGCCGTCACCGGCGGCGTGCAGACGGCAATGGGATCCGCGCCCGTTGCCGTGATCAGGCCGAGACGGGCAGCGCCGAAGGCCGCGCCGAAATCGCCGTCGGCCGGCAGATCGACCGGAACGCCGAGGGCGGTCGCGATTGACGCCAGCCAGTAACGCGAGCGCGAACCGCCGCCGATCGCCGTGACCCGGGATATGCCGGTGCCGGCCGAGCGCAACGCTTCGAGATTGTCGCGGATGGCGAAGGCGACACCTTCGAGCACCGCCTGGGTGAGAACGACACGGCTGCTTTCATGTTCAAGGCCGATGAAGGCGCCGCGGATGACGGCATCATTGTGCGGCGTGCGCTCGCCGGAGAGATAAGGCAGGAAGGTGACGCCGGTGGGCGCCTTCAGCGTCTCGCCGACTTCGCCGGTGAGATCTGCGGCCGACTTGCCGGTCACACCGGAATGCCAGTTCAGTGCATCGGTGGCCGACAGGATGACACCCATCTGGTGCCAGGTGTTCGGCAGCGCGTGGCAGAAGGCATGCACGGCGCTTTCCGGCTTCGGCAGATAGGAACCGTTGGCGGCAAAAAGCACGCCTGATGTGCCGAGCGAGACGAAGGCGGCGCCATCGCTGACCGTGCCCATGCCGCAGGCCGAGGCCGCATTGTCGCCGGCACCGCCGGCAACGACGACATCACCTGATATGCCCCATTGCGCCGATAGTTCGGACCGCAGCTTGCCGGCCTGCTCGGTGCCTTCGACGAGCGCCGGCATCTGCCCCTCGGAAAGGTTGGTGGCGGCCAGCAGTTCGGAGGACCAGGCGCGCTTGCCGGTGTCGAGCCAGGAGGTGCCGGCAGAGTCCGACATTTCCGAGATATAGTCGCCGGTCAGCCAGAGACGCAGATAGTCCTTCGGCAAGAGCACCTTGGCGATCTTGGCGAAGACATCGGGCTCATGCTTCTCGACCCAGGCGAGCTTCGGCGCCGTAAAGCCGGGGAAGACGATGTTGCCGGTGAGCGCGCGAAAGCGCGGATCGGCATCAAGCGCCGCGGCCTCGACGTAGCTGCGAGTGTCGTTCCAGAGGATGCACGGGCGCAGCACCTTGTCGGTGGCATCGATGAGCGTTGCGCCATGCATCTGACCGGAAAGGCCGATGCCCTTGACCGCCGCCAACTCCTTCGGATGTTTTGCCTTGAGGCCGGCGACGGCCTCTTCCGTGGCGCGCACCCAGTGGGCCGGCTCCTGCTCCGACCAGCCGGAATGCGGACGCGAGACGTCGAGCGAACCATTGGCCGAGCCGACGATCTTCTGATCACCGTCGATCAGCATCGCCTTGACGCCGGAGGTTCCGAGATCGAGACCCAGATACATGTGGTATTTCTCCCTTTGCCGTTACGGCAGATTGTCTTTCAGGAATATGTCGAGGCGGATGCGCTCCTGCGCTTCGATGACGGCAAGCCCGTCCGCCTTGGCCTTCAGCACGCGGATCGCGCTGCGCACCTCATGGCCGGCATCCTGGTTGAGGATCGCATCGATCGTGTTGTCGATCAGTGCTGCGCGCGTGTGGGCGGTCAGTTCGTGGGCAACCACGGTCAGCACGCGGTCGACGGCCTTCTCCTTCAACGCCCGGATCAGGCCGCGATTGCCGGCGCCGAGACTGTAGACGCCGATGATGCCGGCATTCCCGAGCGCGTCGGCAACGAGCCTGTGGGCGACCTCCGGGTCGTCGCGGCCTTCGAGAACCGGCAGAATCGCCAGATCAGGAAACTCCGCGGCCATGACTGCGCTAAAACCCTCCAGCCGCTCGCGATGGTCGCGCACCAGCATGGAGCCGGCGAGCACGGCGATTTCGCCCTTTCGCGGCCCGAGGAATCGTCCGAGCAGACGGGCCGCTGTGCGGCCGGCTGCGATATTGTCGACGCCGGCATAGTGATGGCGCAGCGAGCCCGTGAGATCGGAAACCAGGGTGACGATGGGAAAGCGCTCGCGCACCAGCCTGTCGACGGCGGCGCGCACGTCAGGCGCATCGGTCGCAACCAGCGCGATGCCGCAGGGCTTTTCCCGGGAAAGCTCTTCGAGCACGGAGACGAGGGCGGCGGGATCGAAGGCCGGCACCTCGATGGTGCGGATATCGGTACGCTCTGCCGACGAACGGACGATCGCCTGGCGGATCTCGGCATTGAGCCCGTGCATGAAGGAATTGTCGCTGGCCGGAAGGATGAAGACCAGCGGATAGGTGCGCCCCTTGGCAAGATTGGCGGCGGCGACGTCTCTGACATAACCGAGCTCGCGGATCGCGGTCTCGACCTTTTCCCGCGTGACGTGGCGCACACCGGGGCGCTGATTGAGAACCCGGTCAACGGTCGCCAGACTGACACCGGCGGCGGCGGCGATATCGTGAACGGTTGGCCTCATCATTCCTCCTGACGAGACCATTAGCGCCAATTTTGATGTACGTAAATCAAAAAATCGAACGGGCCGGTTTCCGCATCGTTTTCCCGGCATTCCCTATTCGCTTCGGACCGATCCGCGGCGATGATCAACCGATGGCACAGCGACCTGAAAACGGCAAACAAAAAGGCCCTCCGAAGAGGGCCTTTTCAAGGGGCGGCAGGCCGGAGGTCAGTGGCCGCCACCGCCTCCCCCGCCTTGCGGCGCGGGTTTCTTGATCATGGCGACACCGAGGATCATGGCAAGGAAGAGCGCGGTCAGGATCAGGAACACGTCACTGAAGGAAAGAATGATCGCCTGTTTGGTGGCAAGGCCGACCATTTGCTTGATCGCAACCGAGGCGCCATCCATGCCATAGGTGTTGAAGTTGGCGGCCATGTTGTTCATCTGGTCGATCGCAGCCGGATTGCCCCAATCCATATTCTCCCGCAACCGCTCGTAGTGCACGTCCTGCCGGTTGGTAAGCACGGTATTGATGACGGCAAGGCCGACGGCGCCGCCGAGGTTTCTGGTCAGGTTGAACAGGCCGGACGCGCCGCGGATGCGCGAGGGCGGCATCGTGCCGAGCGCGATGTTGTTGATCGGCACCATGCACATCATCAGCCCGAAGCCGCGCAGGATTTGCGGGATGAACAGTTCGTAGAAATCCCAATCCGCCGTCAGATGCATCATGATGAAGGTGCCGGCGGCGAAGCTGACGAAGCCGATCACCATCATCAGGCGCAGGTCCATCTTGGTCGACAGCCGCCCGGCGATGGGCGCGGTGAAGAACATCGCAAGTCCGGAAACGAACATGGTCTCGCCGATCATCAGTGAATCATAGCCGCGGATGCGCCCGAGATAGACCGGATAGATATAGGTGAGACCATAGAGGCCGATGCCCATGACGAAGGAAAACACCGAGCCGAAGGAGAAATTCCGGTTCGCAAAGGCCTTGAGGTCGACGACGGGGAAATCCACCGTGAAGGCGCGATAGAAGAAGACGATGGCGGCAACGCCGGAGGCAACCGCTGCGATGGTGATGAAACTGTCGTTGAACCAGTCGTTCGAATTGCCCTCCTCGAGCACATATTCCAGTGCGCCGAGGAAGACGCCCATCGAGATCAGACCCCACCAGTCGAACTTCTTGAAGAGCGACAGTTCCGGCTTGTCGAAATCGATGAAGTTCCAGGTGACGATCGTGACGATGATGCCGGGCACGATGTTGACGAGGAACAGCCAGTGCCAGGAAAAGGCATGGCTGAGATAACCGCCGACGGTCGGGCCGATGGTCGGCGCCAGTGTCGCGATCAAGCCGATGATCGGCGAGACGATGCTGCGCTTGGACGGCGGGAAGATGGTGAAGGCGGCCGCGAAGACCGACGGGATCATGCCGCCGCCGATGAAGCCCTGGATGACCCGGTAAACGATCATCTGGTCGATATTCGTCGCGGTGGCGGCGAGCGCGCTCGCCATGGTGAAGCCGGCGGCCGAGATTGCGAAGAGATAACGCGTCGAGATGATGCGCGCCAGCGTGCCCGAAAGCGGGATCATGATCACTTCTGCGATCAGATAGGACGTCTGCACCCAACCGATCTCGTCGCTGCCGGCCGAAAGGCCGGCCTGGATTTCGGCGAGCGAGGCCGAGACGATCTGGATGTCGAGGATCGACATGAACATGCCGAGCACCATCGCGAAAAAAGCGATAAGCTTCTTCGGATCCATGCGCTCGTCAGCCTGGGCGGGTGCCGCCGGCATCGTCCCCGCTGTTGCTGTCGCGCTTCCGGCCATCAGACCACCTCCGCCTTTTCCCGAAGGCTTACTTGCTCGGCGCCGTGCGCGTATCGACGTCGACGACGACACTCAGGCCCGCGCGCAGACGCCCGCTGTCGAGCGCATCCTGCGGCAGCGCAATGCGCACCGGCACGCGCTGGATCACCTTGGTGAAGTTGCCGGTGGCGTTTTCCGGGGGCAGCAGCGAAAAGACCGAGCCGGAAGCCGGCGAGATCGATTCGACGGTGCCGACGATCGGATGATCGCTATAGGCATCGACCTGGACATTGACCTTCGAGCCCGGCACCAGATGCTGGATCTGCGTTTCCTTGAAATTGGCGTCGATATACAGCTGGCGCACCGGAACGAGCGCCATCAGGCGCTGGCCGGGAGAGACGAGGTCGCCTTCCTGGACGGAGCGGTTGCCGACAATGCCGTCATAAGGCGCCTTGAGCACAGTGAAGGAAAGGTCACGGACGGCCTTGTCGCGCGAGATCTCAAGCGAACGGACCGAGCCTTCGGCTTCCTTGCGCTGGGCCCGAAGAATGGTGATGTTGGCCTGTGCGGCGGTGATGTTGGCGTCGCCGCCGGCAAGATTGGCCTTGGCCTGGTCAAGGGCGATATTGGCGTTGTCGAGATCGGCGGCGGTGCCGACCGACTTCGCCTGAAGATCGCTCTGGCGCTTCTGGGTGATCTCGGCACCGCGAACGGCCGCTTCGAGTGCCACCTTCTGCGCCTGCGCCTGCACGAGGCTTGCATTCGCGCCTTCGATCTGCGCGTCGATACGCTGCAGCGAAAGCTGTTCGGTGACGATCTGGGCCTGGGCCAAGTCGAGGGCGTTCTGGTAGTCGCCGTTATCAAGCGTGGCAAGCACGTCGCCCGCTTTGACTTCCTGGTTGGCGACAACGTTCACCTTCGCGACGTAGCCCGTGACCTTCGGCGAAATCGTTGCGATATCGCCTTCGATATAGGCGTCGTCGGTCGACACCATGAAGCGGCCGTTCGTCCACCATTCGTAACCATACCAGCCGCCGCCTGCGAGAAGGGCGAGCACGACGATCGGCAGCACCGGGCTGCGGCGCTTCTTCGCAGCCGCCGGTGCGACGACCGGAGCCGGCGCCGACTGCGCGGGAGCAGAGGGAACTTCGCGGGCTTCCGCCGTCGGAGCTTCTACGGCCGCGACCTCGGCCTTTACCTCTTCGGTCCCGGCATTTTCGCTGACGATACGCGCGACGTTGCTCTTCTGGTTGCTCGACATGGCCACTTTACCGATCTGGAGTAAATAATCGAACTGAACGGTTCGGTTCAGTTGACTTAAACCTGTTTTATCGTCATATCAAGATGTATAGAACCAATCGGTTCGATTTCTTTTAAGGAACATGCGAAACCGTCAACACGGTTAAGGGGACATGACGCTGACACCCGACCACGCCGCCGTATTCAGTCCTCCCGCTGCCGGAGGCCGATTTGCCGCAGGCGAAGATCCGGCCAAGCGCCAGCAGATCCTCGCCGGCGCCAAGCGCGTCTTCATGAAGATGGGTTTCGACGCCGCCAGCATGAACGACGTGACGCGCGAGGCCGGAGTCTCGAAGGGAACGCTCTACGTCTATTTCACCAACAAGGAAGAACTGTTTTCGGCGATGATCGAGACCGAGCGCGCCGCCTTCGTGGCAGCCGTGCGCACGGCGCTTGCCGAACATGACGATCCCGAAGCCGGCCTGTACGAATTCGGGATAAGCTTCGTCACCCATATGACCGACGAAAAGGTCATCAGCGCAATGCGCACCGTTCTCGGCGTTCGCGACCGCATGCCGGTGCTCTGTCAACGCTTCTTCAGGGGCCCGGAAAACCTGCGCACCATCATGCGCGACTTCCTGGAACGACACATCGCCGAAGGCAGGTTTGAGATCGACGACATCGATCTGGCCGCCGGCCAGTTTCTCGATCTCGCCAGCGGTAGTTTCTTCAAGCTCCGCCTGTTCGGAAGCATGGAAGAGCCGCCGCCGCGTGACGAAATCGAGCGCGTCATCCGCGGCGCGATCCGGGTCTTCATGGCCGCCTACGGCGCGCGCCGGCACGAGACCGCCTGACTGCACCCTTGACCGCGGCGCTCCATCGGCCAGAATCCCGCAATAGCGATCAAATCCGGCTGGCGGCCTTCCTCTAAAGAAGAAGCTGCAGCCAGGAGAATGAGGATGAGCGCCGTCGGACGGGCGATCTGGTTCATCGAGAGCCATTTCGAAAGCGATATATCGCTGGAGGAGATATCGGAAGCAGCCGGATTGTCGCGCTACCATCTGTCGCGCGTCTTCGGGCTCGTCACCGGTCACTCGATCAGCGGCTATATAAGGGGGCGCCGCCTCAGCCGCGCCGTGCCGGCACTGGTCGGCGGTTCATCCACCATTCTCGAGGTTGCGCTTTGCGCGGGCTACGGCTCGCACGAGGCCTTCACCCGTGCCTTCCGCGACCAGTTCGGCATGACGCCGGATGCGGTGCGCAGACAGGGGCACGCCCGTAACCTTGTCTTGCTGGAGCCGATCAGAATGGACCCCGCCCACCTCAACGACCTCGAACCGCCCCGCTTCGAAACCCTTCAACCGATGCTGTTTGCCGGCCTGCAGGAGATCTACCCCTATGGCGGCAATGCCGCCATCCCCTCACTCTGGCAGAAATTCAATGCCCATTTTGGTCATATCTCCGGTCAGAAAGGCAATGTCGCCTACGGCATCTGCACGCATATCGACGGTGAAGCGGAGAAATTCCGCTATATGGCCGCGGTCGAAATCTCGGACGCCGGCGATCTGCCGGCGGATTTTGCAACGCTCAAGCTTCCGGGCCAGCGCTACGTCGTCTTTGCCCATCGCGGCCATGTCTCCGGCATTCCGGCGACCATGAACCGGATATTTGGCGCATGGTGGCCGACCTCAGGCCTGGAGCACGGCGAGACACCCGACATGTTCGAACGCTACGACGAGCGCTTCGACCCCTATACCGGCATGGGCATCACCGAAATCTGGTTGCCGATCAGAGCATAATGCCGAAAAGTGTCAGCGGTTCTCGGACGACATCCTGTTCCAGGGAATAAAAGTCACATCGGTTTCGTATACCCCCTTGCGGCGCTTGCCTGGCAGGCCGGCGACATTACATTGCGAGCGTCATTACTCACGTGACGCAAAAGGGATATATGCTGATGCAGGAAATCATGACGCTCATTCAGGATCCGGCCGCCTGGGTGGCGCTCATCACGCTGGTGGTGATGGAAGTCGTTCTCGGGATCGACAACCTGATCTTCATTTCCATTCTCACCAACAAACTGCCGCCCGAGCACCGCGAGAAGGCTCGCAAGATCGGCATCGGACTTGCGCTCGTCATGCGTCTCGTCCTGCTCGGCACCATCGCCTGGATTGTGCAGCTGACCGAACCGCTGTTTGAAGCCTTCGGCCACGGCTTCTCCTGGAAGGATCTGATCCTGATTGCCGGCGGTCTGTTCCTCGTCTGGAAGGCCACCAAGGAAATCCATCACACCGTCGATCCGGAAGACCATCAAGAAGATTTCATCGCCAACTCGACCACGACAGGCTTTGCATCGGCGATCGGCCAGATCCTGCTGCTCGACCTCGTCTTCTCAGTCGACAGCATCATCACCGCCGTCGGCATGACGCCGCATCTGCCGATCATGGTGGTCGCCGTCGTCGCCGCCGTTACCGTCATGCTTGTTGCCGCGACGCCGCTTGCCAACTTCATCGAGAGGAATCCGACGATCGTCATGCTGGCGCTCGCCTTCCTGCTGATGATCGGTACGACGCTGATCGCCGAAGGCATGGGCTTCCATGTGCCGAAGGGCTACGTCTATGCCGCCATGGCCTTCTCGGCGCTGGTCGAGGTGCTGAACATGTTCGCGCGCAACGCCCGCAAGCGCAAACGCGACGCCGCGCATTGAGGCTTCGGCGTGAGGGCGCGGCGGAACCGGCGCGCCCTCACGCACCGCTATCAGGCCTTTGCAGGCGCGGTTTTTCTTGACGCGCCCGGTTGAATATGGCCTAAGGCCAGCCGAACGGACGATCGGCGGATAGTGCGGGCGCATGCCCTTTTCCGGCCGGTTTGCCGACGAAGCTATCTGCATCCTTCCGGCCGAACGTCGCTTTCCCATGAAAGCCGTCCGGCATTCATTGACGGGCACACACAATGACAGTTTCCGGGACAGCCACCGGCGTCCGCGTCCGCATCGCTCCCTCGCCGACCGGCGAGCCGCATGTCGGCACCGCATACATCGCTCTCTTCAACTACCTTTTCGCCAAGAAGCACGGCGGCGAGTTCATCCTGCGCATCGAGGATACCGATGCGACGCGCTCGACCCCGGAATTCGAGACGAAGGTGTTGGACGCACTGAAATGGTGCGGGCTGGAATGGAAGGAAGGCCCTGATATCGGCGGTCCCTACGGCCCCTATCGCCAGTCCGATCGCAAGGACATGTACCAGCCTTACGGGCAGGAATTGCTGGACAAGGGCCATGCCTTCCGCTGTTTCTGCACGCCCGCGCGCCTCGAGCAGATGCGCGAAACCCAGCGTGCCGCCGGCAAGCCACCGAAATATGACGGCCTCTGCCTGAATCTTGCGGCCGAGGAAGTCACCTCACGCATGGCCGCCGGCGAGACGACCGTCATCCGCATGAAGATCCCGACCGAAGGCTCCTGCGACTTTACCGACGGCGTCTATGGCGATGTCAGCATCCCGTGGGATTCGGTCGACATGCAGGTCCTCGTCAAGGCCGACGGCATGCCGACCTATCACATGGCCAACGTCATCGACGACCATCTGATGAAGATCACTCATGTGGCGCGCGGCGAGGAATGGCTGGCTTCGGTGCCGAAGCACATCCTGCTCTATCGCTATTTCGGTTGGGATCAGCCGGTCTTCATGCATCTGTCGCTGATGCGCAATGCCGACAAGTCGAAGCTGTCGAAGCGCAAGAACCCAACCTCGATCTCCTATTACTCCGCGCTCGGCTACATCCCGGAAGCGCTGATGAACTTCCTCGGCCTGTTCTTCATCCAGATTGCCGAAGGCGAAGAGCTGCTTGATATCAACGAGCTCTCCGAGAAGTTTGATCCGGAGAACCTCTCCAAGGCCGGCGCGATCTTCGACATTCAGAAGCTCGACTGGCTGAACGGCCGCTGGATCCGCGAGAAGCTCTCCGAAGAGGAATTCCAGGCACGTGTGCTGACCTGGGCGATGGAAAACGACCGCCTGAAGGAAGGTCTGCGCCTGTCGCAGACGCGCATTTCAAAGCTCGGCGAACTGCCCGATCTCGCCGGCTTCCTGTTGAAGTCCGATCTTGGCCTGCAGCCTTCCGACTTCGCCAAGATCAAGTCGCCGCCGGAAGAGATCCTGGAGATCCTCAACACCGTACAGCCGGATCTCGAAAAGATCCTGGAATGGAATGTCGAGACGATCGAGGCGGAGCTGCGCGCGATCGCCGACCGCATGGGCAAGAAGCTGAAGGTCGTGGTCTCGCCGCTCTTCGTCGCCGTGTCCGGCTCGTCGCGCTCGCTGCCGCTCTTCGATTCCATGGCGATCCTCGGCCGGTCCGTTGTGCGTCAGCGCCTGAAGCTCGCCTCGCAGGCGGTCGCCGCCCTCGTCGGCTCGAAGTAAGAACAGTCAGAGGATTTCGACAGTGGCTGATAACAAGACCGAAAACACCCTTTCCTCCGACGCGACGGAAGTGCGCGCCCAGAAGCTGAAGCTGTTGCGCGAGCAGATCGGCGAGGTCTATCCGGCGCATTTCCACCGCACGATGACCAATGCCGAGCTCATCGCGAAATATGAGAACCTGGAATCTGACGTCGAGACGCAGGATGTCGTCACCGTCGCCGGCCGCGTCTACTCGTCGCGCAACTCCGGCATGTTCATGGACATCCACGATGCCGGCGGCAAGATCCAGATTTTCAGTCACAAGGACACGACTCCGGAAGAAGCCCGCGCGCTGCTGCCGATGATCGACATCGGCGACATCATCGGCGTCACCGGCATCGTGCGCCGCACCAAGCGTGGCGAGCTGACGATTAACGCGCAGACCATCACCATGCTGACGAAGTCGCTGCTGCCGATGCCGGAGAAGTGGCACGGTCTCTCCGACATCGAGCTGCGCTATCGCAAGCGTCATCTCGACATCATGACCAACGAGGATTCGAAGCTCCGCTTCCAGCAGCGCTCGAAGATCCTCTCCGGCATCCGCCGCTTCATGGAAAATGACGGCTTCATGGAAGTCGAGACGCCGATGCTGCATTCGGTCTATGGCGGCGCCACCGCCGAGCCGTTCAAGACGCATCACAACACGCTGAAGCTCGACATGTACCTGCGCATTGCGCCGGAACTGTTCCTGAAGCGCACGCTGGTCTCGGGCCTCACCGACAAGGTCTTCGAGATCAACCGCAACTTCCGCAACGAAGGCGTCTCCACCCGGCACAATCCCGAATTCACCATGATGGAGTGTTACTGGGCCTATGCCGACTACGAGGACATCATGGACCTCGTCGAGCGGCTGTTCGAAAGCTTGGCGCTTTCCATTCACGGCACAACGGAATTCCCCTTCGGCGACAAGACCATGTCTTTCAAGGGTCCGTTCAAGCGCGTGCCGATGCCCGACGCCGTCAAGGAAGCGACCGGCATCGATTTCCGTGCCATCAAGACCGATGAAGAGGCCCGGGCCGCCGCCAAGGCTGCCGGCTTCGCGGTCGAGAAGGATTGGACCTGGGGCGAATGCCTCGCCTTCATCTTCGAAGAGAAGGTCGAGCAGACGCTGATCCAACCCTCGCACGTTACGCACTTTCCGAAGGACATCTCGCCCTTCGCCAAGGAAGTGCCGGGCGAGCCGCGCCTCGTCGAGCGCTTCGAGACCTATTGCAACGCCTGGGAACTCGGCAACGCCTTCTCGGAACTCAACGATCCCGAAGAGCAGCGCCGCCGCATGGTGGAGCAGCTTGAACAGGCGCATGCCCGCGGCGAAAAGGAAAAGCAGCTGGACGAGGAATTCCTCGACGCGATCGACCAGGGCATGCCGCCGGCAGGTGGCCTCGGCATCGGCGTCGACCGTCTCATCATGCTTCTGACCAATGCGCCATCGATCCGCGACGTCATCCTCTTCCCGGCCCGCCGCAGCAAAGCCGACTGAGAACGACATTCTTTAAATGAAAAAACGGAGCGCCCGAAAGGACGCTCCGTTTTGTTTTAGGCAGACTGGTGAAAAACCGAGCCGATGGACCAAGACATAGTGGTTTGGTCGATCACGGAATGACGTTATTTCGTTGGTTTTTGTTATAACCGAGTTCGTCCTGACACTCAGATCATGTAGCCGCCGGCGACCTCGATTGTCTGCGCATTGATCCATGCGCCGTCGTCGGACGCGAGCATAGCGATGACGCGGCCGACATCCTCGGCTTCGCCGATACGGCCGAGAGCCGTCTGTGAGGCAAGCAACGCGGCGAACTCCGGGTTCTTGTCCAGCGCAGCGTCGGCAAGATTGGTGCGGATAGGACCGGGCGAGATAGCATTGGCGCGGATCCTGCGATCGCCGAACTCCTTCGCCTGATAGCGGGTCAACGTCTCAAGTCCGGACTTGAGGGCTGCATAGGGCGCAACACCTGCTGTTGCGACGCGAACGGAAGCGCTCGTTACATTGAGGATCACGCCGCCATCGACCATCAGCGGCAGCAAGGCCTGCGTCAGGAAGAACGGCCCTTTCAGGTGGACATTCATCAGAGCGTCGAACTGGTCCGTCGTCACCGTCTCCATGAGATTGAACATGCCGAAACCGGCATTGTTGACGAGGCAATCGAACGTATCCCGGCCCCAATAGGTGGAAAGCAACCTCTTAACCTCCGCCACGAAGGCCGGAAAGCTGTCGGCATCACCGACATCGAGAGCAAGCGCAACGGCTTGACCACCGTCTGCCTTGATCGCGGCGATGACTTCATCCGCACCTGGCTTGTGGCTGTTATAGGTGAGGATGACACCCATGCCGCGCCTTGCGCATTCCTGAGCTGCCGATTGACCAATGCCACGGCTGCCGCCGGTAATGATTGCGATTTTCATCTCTGTCTCCTTTGCTTCGATGGCCGGAAGCTATGGGAAACAGCCGGCCTGCACTCCGCCGGAAACTGCCTCGTTCTTGCCTATTCCTGCTTTTACCTTGCGCCATGTCACTTGCTGGGTCAGGATTTCGCCATGCAAACAATGCTCGAAGAGATGCGCCGTTTGACGGCCCACGCCGAAAACCACCCGACGGAAACCGGCATACCCGGCATCCTGATGGTCAAGGGGGAGATCCTCGAACACAGGCTCGGCGCCGTTTATGAGCCGATGGTCAACCTGATCCTTGATGGCAGCAAGACGCTGACAATCGCAGGACAGGACTATTATTACGATCCAGCCAGCTACTTCGTGATATCGATCGATGTGCCAGCGACGGGCATGGTGCAGCAGGCAGGTCCCGACCGGCCCTATATCGGCGTCAGCCTATCGCTCGATCCGGCAAAGGTCGCAGCGCTTCTGCTGGATCTTCCGCCGCAATCCTATCAGGAGGGACAAAGCGGTGGCTATTCCGTCTGTCGCATGACGCCGGAACTTCTGGGTGCCTGGCTGAGGATGCTGCAACTCATGGAGCGCCCGCAGGATATCCCTGCCCTTGCCCCGGCCTACGAACGCGAAATCCTCTATCGCGTGCTGCAGGGACCGCAGGGCTGGATGCTGCGCGATATCGCAGCACCCGATAGCGCCCTGTCGCGGATACGGCTCGCCATTCGCTGGGTTCGCGAGCACTATGCCGAAGCGGTCGAGGTCGAAAAACTCGCCGCCCTCACCGCCATGAGCGTCTCGGCCTTTCATCGCCATTTCAAGGCTGTGACGGCGATGAGCCCGATCCAGTTCCAGAAGCGTATCCGCCTGCTGCAGGCCCGCCAGCTTCTGATTTCCCAATCCGGAAACGCCTCCTCGGTCGCCTATTCGGTGGGCTACGAGAGCGCCTCGCAATTCACCAGGGAATATGCACGTTTCTTCGGCCAGCCGCCGGCGCGCGACGCCTCGCTGATAAGGGAAAATATCAGGCCTGCCGCCTGATGCTTTTTGGTTTAGTGCCCGCTTTTGGCCGGCGGTTCTTCTGCGGGAGCGGCTGCATCCTTGGCAGCCTCCTCCTGAGCAGACGGTTCCTTGGTCTCCGGCGCTGCGCCGTGTCCGCCGGCTGCTGCCTTGCCCTCACCCTTTGTGGAAGCAACCGCGACCGGGTCGACGCAATCCTCGGGATCCTTGAACGCGGCGCTGATCATGGCGATCTCGTCGAACGGCATCTCTATCCGCTCGCCGAAGAACAGCCCGTTTTCGCTGGCCTTGCCGTCGTAATAACGCGCTGTATAGGACTTGTCGTCGAGGCCCGGAACGGTCTTGTCGGGATGCGGGATATAGACGACATCGGCGCCAATCGCCCGGCCGCGAATATCGGCGCGCATCGTCGGTCCGTTTTCGTCGAGCACCACCACCTGCACCAGATCCGGCTTCTGCGCGGCATAAACCGCCTGAGCGACACGAAGCGCGGTCTTGACCCGCGTCATCCCGTCGGTCGGTTCGGTCTTGATGTATTTGCGCACCCAGACGTGGTCCTGCTTCCGGATCGTCACCAGGTTGACGTCACTGCATTCAAGCCCGTAGCCACCACCAGTTGCACCGATCAGCCTGTCCTTGCCGACATAGACCGCCGCACCGCCGGACACGCCCGCCAGAAGAGCGACTCCGCCAATGATGATTGCCAATTTCCGGGAAGGCCGGAATATGCGCAGTAAGGCCTTCACGCCAACTGCTCCGCCATCTGAAACTCCAACGCAGGACAAGTGTTGAGAAAGCTAAGGAAATGACGTTTCCGAAAGTTTAAGTGGGCATGCGAAGCCCGCTCCATTTTAGGAAAATACCAAAAAAGGTCCGCTTTTTCCGACCGCTTGCCACGGCCCGTTCCGCCATGCTCTAAAACCCCATGGCCTTCACGCTTCGCCAGGTTCAATATTTTGTCGCCGTCGCCGAACAGGGTTCGGTGACGCGAGCCGCACAGAACCTTTCGATCTCGCAATCCTCGGTGACGGAAGCGCTGAAGGAGCTCGAAACCGACCTCGGCGTCGAGCTCTTCGAGCGCCATCCGCGCGGCCTGACAATCACCCACAACGGCCATCAGTTCCTGCGTCATGCGACGAAGATCCTGGCCTCCGTCTCCGATGCGCGGACCAGCTTTTCCGGCCAGCAAAGCGCCCTCTCCGGCACGCTGAACATCGGCGTCACCTCGCTTGTCGCTGGCTATGTGCTCTCTGATCTCCTGGCGCGATACCGGCGCGCCTGTCCGGGCATCGAGGTCAGCGCCATCGAGGACAATGGCGGTTACCTCGAACATCTCCTGGTCGGCGGCGAATTGGATGTCGCCGTGATGGTGATATCCAACCTGCGCGACCGCATGGCGCTGCAGGCGGAGATCCTCGAAACCTCGCCCTATCGACTATGGCTGCCGATGGGCCATCCGCTGGTGTCGGCCGACATCATCTCGGTCGCCGACATCGCCCGCGAACCGCTGATCATGCTGACGGTCGACGAAATCGAGGAGAATACCGGCAAGCTGCTCTCAGCACTCGGCGCCCGCCCGCATGTCGCCTTCCGCACCCGCTCGGTGGAGGCGGTGCGCAGCCTGGTTGCAACAGGCGCCGGTGTGGCCCTGCTTCCGGATCTTGTCTACCGACCATGGTCGCTGGAAGGCGACCGCATCGAGAGCCGCGACGTCTCCGGTTCGCTGCCGGTCGTCCAGGTCGGCATGGTCTGGCGCAAGGGCTCCAGCCTGCCGCAGGCGGCCCGCGACTTCGTCGGTATCGCCGAGAGTTTAAGATCCGGCCGCATCCGCTGATATCGGAATTTCCGATACCGTCTTTCTGATAAATGAATTTGCGAAAGCGGCTTTTTCGCGTCACCTTTTCATCCGGGAACAAACCGCCACAGAAGTGGCAAACCGGGAGACGGATGATGACGAATCTGTTGAAATCCTGCACGGCAGCGCTCGCCTGCCTGAGCTTCGCGACGCAGGGAATCGCCGCCGAACCGCTAAAGGCCTTGGGCAAGGGCGAAGGTGCGGTCAGCATCGTCGCCTGGGCCGGCTATATCGAACGCGGCGAAACCGACAAGAACTACGACTGGGTCACCGATTTCGAAAAGGAGACCGGCTGCAAGGTCTCCGTCAAGACCGCCGCCACCTCCGATGAAATGGTGTCGCTGATGAACGAGGGCGGCTTCGATCTCGTCACGGCATCGGGCGACGCCTCGCTCCGCCTTATCGCCGGCAAGCGTGTCCAGCCGATCAACACCGATCTGATCCCGAGCTTCAAGACCGTCGACGAGCGCCTGCAGAACGGCCCGTGGTACACGGTCGGTGGCGTGCATTACGGCGTACCCTATCTCTGGGGGCCGAACGTGCTGATGTATAATACCGATGCGTTCAAGGACAAGGCGCCGACCAGCTGGAACGTCGTCTTCGAGGAGCAGACACTGCCCGACGGCAAGTCGAACAAGGGCCGCGTCCAGGCCTATGACGGCGCGATCTACATCGCCGATGCCGCCATGTATCTGATGGCCCACAAGCCGGATCTCGGCATCAAGGATCCCTACGAACTGAACGAGGACCAATACAAGGCCGCCCTCGACCTGTTGCGCGGCCAGCGCAAGCTCGTCTCCCGCTACTGGCACGATGCGATGATCCAGATCGACGACTTCAAGAACGAAGGCGTCGTCGCCTCCGGCTCCTGGCCTTTCCAGGTGAACCTGCTGCAGGCCGACAAGCAGAAGATCGCCTCCACCTTTCCGGATGAAGGCGTCACCGGCTGGGCCGACACCACCATGCTGCACGCCGACAGCGAACATCCGAACTGCGCCTATATGTGGATGGAACATTCGCTGAAAGCCAAGGTCCAGGGTGACGCCGCCGCCTGGTTCGGCGCCGTGCCCTCGGTTCCCGCCGCCTGCAAGGGCAACGAACTGATGGGCGATAGCGGCTGCGCCACCAACGGCTTCGATCACTTCGACAAGATCAAGTTCTGGAAGACCCCGGTCGCCAAATGCACGACGCAGAGCGAATGCGTGCCCTATCATCGCTGGGTGTCTGATTATATCGGCGTGATCGGCGGGCGATAAACCGCGATCCGTGTCGATAAAATCCCCTCCCCAACCCCTCCCCACAAGGGGGAGGGGCTCGGAGTGGCACCGCCGAGATCCTGCCGAAACGCCAAGGTATTTGCGAAAGGGTGCGGCAGGTTAAGCCCCTCCCCCTCGTGGGGAGGGGTTTGGGGCGGGGTCTTATAAAACAAGACCTCAGCCTCTCTCAAAAGCAAAGAAGCCGGAGCCCCCAAAATGACACCCGCCGTCCGTTTCCAGCAGGTATCGCGCCATTTCGGCCAGGTTCGCGCCGTCGACGGCGTCGATCTCGAGATCGCGCCTGGCGAATTCTTTGCTATGCTCGGGCCATCCGGCTCCGGCAAGACGACGTGCCTACGATTGATCGCCGGCTTCGAACAGCCGACCGCGGGCCATATCCAGATCTTCGGCGAGACGGCCGACGGCATTCCGCCCTATCGCCGCAACGTCAACACCGTGTTTCAGGACTACGCACTCTTTCCGCATCTCAATATCCTCGACAATGTTGCCTATGGGCTGATGGTCAAGGGCGTCGGCAAGGCGGAGCGGATGAAGGCGGCAGGCGATGCCCTCGAGCTCGTCAAGCTGCCCGGCTACGGCGCCCGCCGCCCCGGCCAGCTGTCCGGCGGCCAGCGGCAGCGCGTGGCGCTCGCCCGCGCGCTCGTCAACAAGCCCAGGGTGCTGCTGCTCGACGAGCCGCTCGGCGCGCTCGACCTGAAGCTGCGCGAGCAGATGCAGGAAGAATTGAAGAGCCTGCAGCGCGCGCTCGGCATCACCTTCGTCTTCGTCACCCACGATCAGGGCGAGGCGCTGTCCATGGCCGACCGCGTCGCCGTTTTCAACGATGGCAACATCGTTCAGCAGGGCACACCACAGGATATCTACCGCTGCCCGAAGACCCGTTTCGTCGCCGATTTCGTCGGCTCCTCGAACGTTATAGCGCCTGATCTCATGGCCTTGCTCGGCGGTGAGAAACGCTGGGCGAGCCTCCGCCCCGAGGCGATCCGGCTGGCAAGCGACGGCGTCGAGGCGAAAGTCGAAAATGCAAGCTTCCTCGGCGCGGCGACGCGTCTCAGCGTCGACCTCAAGGGCAGCCGGCTGCATGTCATGCTGCCGGCCGGCGCGCCAGTGCCGGATCTCGGCGCCGGTATCCGCCTCGCCTGGCAGCCGGCCGATATCCACTACATGGATGATGCGGCATGACGGCGCTCACCATCACAGGCGGCAAGACTTCGATCCTTCCGGGGCGTGGCGGTTTCTTCGGCCAACTGTCGGATGCCTTCTGGCGGCACCCGAAGCTGCTGCTCTTCCTGATGCTGACGCCGCCGCTGCTCTGGCTCGGCATCATCTATATCGGCTCGCTGATCGCCCTGCTTCTGCAGAGCTTCTTCTCGATCGACGATTTCTCCGGGCTGGTGAATACCGAATTCACCCTCTCGACCTATGCGCAGCTGCTGAATCCGGCGAATTTCGACATCATCATCCGCACCTTGGTGATGTCGGCGCTGGTCACCATCGCTGCCGCCCTGATCGGCTTCCCGATCGCCTACTATGCGGCGCGTTATGCGCAAGGCAAATGGAAGGCGCTCTTCTATCTCGGCGTCATGCTGCCGCTCTGGTCGAGCTATCTCGTCAAGATCTACGCCTGGAAACTAATCCTCGCCAAGGAGGGCATCCTCACCTGGATCTTCGAGAAGCTCCATCTCTCCTGGCTGCTCGATGCCATCCTGAACCTGCCCGTCATCGGCGGAAACTCACTGTCGGTCAGCTACCTCGGCACCTTCATCGTCTTCGTCTATATCTGGCTCCCCTATATGATCCTGCCGACGCAGGCGGCCCTCGAGCGGGTACCCGGCAACCTGATCGAGGCCTCGGCGGATCTCGGCGCCACGCCGCGCCAGACCTTCCGCACCGTGCTCCTGCCCTTAGCGCTCCCCGGCATCGTCGCCGGTTCGATCTTCACCTTCTCGCTGACATTGGGCGATTACATCATCCCGCAGATCATCGGCTCGTCCAGGCTCTTCATCGGCCAGGCGGTCTATGCCCAGCAGGGAACGGCCGGCAACGTGCCGCTCGCCGCCGCCTTCTCCGTCGTGCCGATCGTCATCATGGCGCTTTATCTGTCGCTCGCCAGGAAAATGGGGGCTTTCGATGCGCTCTGACCACAGGACATCGCCACTGACCTTGAAGATCGCCGCAGCCGTCGGATTGCTCTTTCTGCACCTGCCGATCCTGCTGATCTTCGTCTATGCCTTCACGACCGAAGAGAAGAGCTATCAGTGGCCGCCGCCCGGGCTGACGCTGCAGTGGTTTGCCGTCGCCTGGAACCGGCCGGACGTCTGGTCGGCGCTCAGCCTTTCCGTACAGGTCGCCGTCATCGCCACGGCGATCGCGCTGGTCCTCGGCACGCTCTGTGCTGCGGCCGTCAGCCAGACGAAGTTCTTCGGACGCGAGGCGATCTCGCTGCTGGTCATCCTGCCGATCGCCCTTCCCGGCATCATCACCGGCATTGCGCTCCGCTCCGCCTTCAGCCTGTTCGACATCCCGTTTTCGGTCTGGACCATCGTGCTCGGCCACGCCACCTTCTGCGTGGTCGTCGTCTACAACAACGCGGTCGCCCGCTTCCGCCGCACCTCCGGCTCGCTGATCGAGGCCTCGATGGATCTCGGCGCCGACGGCTTTCAGACCTTCCGCCATGTCATTCTGCCGAATATCGGCACCGCTCTTCTTGCCGGCGGCATGCTTGCCTTCGCGCTGTCCTTCGACGAGGTCATCGTCACCACCTTCACCGGCGGCCAGCAATCGACCTTGCCGATCTGGATGCTCGAAGAACTCATCCGCCCGCGCCAGCGCCCCGTCACCAATGTGGTCGCCATGGTCGTGGTGCTCGTCACCTTCCTGCCAATCCTGGCAGCCTATTACCTCACCCGCGATGGCGACCAGATCGCCGGCGCCGGCAAATAAAGGGAGAACATCATGGATATCCAAATGCTGATCGGTTCCCGCTTCGAAAAAGGCACGGAGACGGAAGAGCACATCTTGAACCCGAAGACGGGCGAGACGGTGATCGACCTTGCCGAAGCGTCGCTCTCCCAGGTCGATGCCGCCGTCGATGCCGCCGAAAAAGCCTTCACAAGCTGGTCGCAGACGACGCCTGGCGAGCGCTCCGGTTACCTGCTGAAGATCGCCGACGCGATCGAAAAGGACGCCGTCGGCTTCGCCACGCTGGAAGCTTTGAATTGCGGCAAGCCGATCAATGCCGTGCTGAACGACGAGATCCCGGCGATCGTCGATTGTTATCGCTTCTTTGCCGGCGCCGTGCGCAACCTGCACACACCAGCGGCCGGCGAGTATCTGCCCGGCCACACTTCGATGATCCGCCGCGATCCGATCGGCATTGTCGGCTCGATCGCGCCGTGGAACTATCCGCTGATGATGATGGCCTGGAAGCTGGCGCCGGCCATTGCCGGCGGCAATACCGTGGTCTTCAAGCCTTCGGAGCAGACGCCGCTGACGGCGTTGAAGATGGCCAAGCTGCTCTCCGAAATCCTTCCCGAAGGCGTCGTCAACGTCATCCTCGGCCGTGGCGAAAGTGTCGGCAACGCCCTGATCAATCATGCCAAGATCGGCATGATCTCGATCACCGGCGATGTCGCAACCGGCAAGAAGGTGCTGCAGGCCGCTGCCAAGACAGTCAAGCGCACCCACCTGGAACTCGGCGGCAAGGCCCCGGTCATTGTCTTCGATGACGCCGATATTGATGCGGTCGTCGCAGGCATCCGCACCTTCGGCTATTACAATGCCGGTCAGGACTGCACCGCTGCCTGCCGCATCTATGCCGATGCCAGGGTCTACGACAATTTCGTCGCCGATCTTTCCTCGGCCGTCTCGAGCATTCGCTTCAACCAGGCCGACGACACCGAAAACGAGATCGGCCCGCTGATCTCCAAGCGCCAGCGCGACCGCGTCGAAAGCTTCGTCGCCCGCGCTTCCGAACACAAACACATGGAGATCACCGCCGGCGGCAAGGTTTCCGGCGACAAGGGCTTCTTCTTCACGCCGACTGTCATTGCCGGCGCCCTGCAGGACGACGAGATCGTCCGCCGCGAGGTCTTCGGCCCAGTCGTATCGGTCACTCGCTTCTCCGATGCCGACGATGCCGTCGCCTGGGCGAACGACAGCGATTACGGCCTGGCCTCCTCCGTCTGGACCAAGGATATCGGCCGCGGCATGAAGACCGCCGCGCGCCTGCAATATGGCTGCACCTGGATCAACACACATTTCATGCTGGTCAACGAGATGCCGCATGGCGGCCTCAAACAGTCGGGCTACGGCAAGGACATGTCGGTCTATGCGCTGGAGGATTACACCGCCGTACGCCACGTGATGATCAATCACGGCTGATCAGGGGGAAGGCAAGGTACGAAATTCGACGCAACGCCCATCAGCAGCACCGAGAGGATAAAGCCGAAGATCAGCGCCATTCCATTCCCACGATCTGGAACATTTTCCCGGTTGCTGCGTCTTTCCCAAGCAAACGCAAAGGATGATGTCATGCTGAAATGGGCTCTGATATTTTTCGTGATTTCGATCATCGCCGGCTTCTTCGGTTTCTCCGGCGTCTCCGCAGCGACCGCGACAATCGCACGCGTTCTCTTCGGTATCGCGCTGGTGATCTTCCTGATCTTCCTTGTCCTTGCGCTGATGGCCGGACAGGCGATCCTGTGAGCGGTCGCGGGGGGGGCCGCTGCGCCTTGCGCTTGCGGCCCTCGCCGTCTGTTGTCGCCACAGCCCCCTTAAGCCCCGCGGCCTATTTCAACTCGGCAAGGAGAGCATCGGCACCCTTGCGGACGCCCACCATGGAGGCATCCATCGCCGTGAAGCTTGCGCCGATATTCATCGCATTGGGATACTGCTTGGTGACATAGGAAGACAGGAGACGATTGCTCGAAGCATCATAGATCTCCACCGCATAATTCACCGAACCGGTCATCGAACCTTCTCGGCCGCGAGCGGCCTGGACGGTGTTGTACAATCCGCCTGCGACGTCGATGCGCGTGACCGTTCCGAGTACCGCAGTCGTCACCTTGGCGCCCGTCAGCGTCAGATGCAATCTGAGAGTTGCCGGAGCGACTGCGCTGACGACCGCAAAGCGCGTCTTCAATTTTTCGGTGAATTGAGTCTGCATGTAATTGGCCAGGAAGATCCTGTCTTTTTCCGGAAGCTTGCCGAACTGACTGTCAGGACCGTTATAGACGGTAACGGGATCGACAATGATCCGGTTGTATTGGCTCCAGTTGACCTTCGTTTGATAGCGATACGGCACGCGGCCAGTCTTATCCTCAGTGTTCGGCTGGAGCTGCGATGCCGAAGCAAGTCCGGAATAAACCGTGGGGTCAGGGGTCGTGCATGCGGCAACGCTCGAACAGGCGAGCATCAGGGCGGCGCCGATTTTAAGATTTTTTATCAAGGGCTTGGCTCCAGCTTTGGAAATGCCGAATGGCATGGGATCTGCTGGCACCGGTTTTATGGAATTCGAATGTTGCTGTGTTTGCTATGATATGCGGAAATGTTCGCGAGCCGTCTTTGCTACGAAAACAGCCGATGTAAACCGGGGCAACGCCACCGGCCGGCCGGAAGTCATGGTGATGAAGGGATCGACGGCGAGCCTCCGGGCTGGATCCCCTGAGGGGCAGGAAGATCGATCATGACGACCAGGCCGGTTGGCTTCCTGTCCAACAACGTCAATTGTCCATTGTGCGCTTTGGTGACGATCCCTTTGGCGATCGGAAGGCCGAGCCCAAGCCCGGAACCGCCCTGGGCACCGATCTGGCGGGATTTATCCACTTTGAAGAACGGCTCCAGAACTTTCGCCTTGGCCTCGTCAGTCAAACCCGGGCCGTTGTCGCCCACCGATATTTTGATCCCGCCATCGTCTCCATCTTGCAGATCGATTTCGACTTGTTTTGCATAACGAGACGCATTGTCGATCAGATTGGTAATTGCCCGAGTAAGGGCCTGAGGTTTGCAGACAAACGCCAGCCGCCGCGGACCGGTGAAGCTCACATCGATGCCCATGTCGGAGAAGTCTGTCGCAATCGTCTGCAGCAGGCTTGAGATATCGACCTTTCGATCAGTTTCCGCAGTGGACGCATCTTTGAAATAGGCCAGGCACTCGTCGATCATGAAACTCAAGGTGGCGATATCGGCCAGCATCAGGCCGCGAAGCTCGGGCTCGCCGGAACGCTCGGCACGCATCCGCAATCTCGTCAGAGGCGTCCTGAGGTCATGACCCACGCCACTCAACATTCTTGTTCGATCCTCCGCCATGCTCTGGATTCGATCGCTCATGACGTTCAGCGATTCCGCCAGACTTCGAATCTCGGCTGCGCCGTCCGGTTCGAAGGGCTTTTCCCAACTGCTCTCCAGGCTCGCTCGCTTTGCAGCGGCGGCAAAGTGCCTCAGAGGTTCGGTGATAAGCCAGCTGCTGAAATATGCGAGCAGCACCAATGGGATGACGATTTTCAAAAACCCGCTCGCAGCAGCCGGAACAAACCAGACGTCGCTGGGAAAAACCGGCAGTTGAAAGACGAGGGCGCGCTTGTCGTCAATTCTGACAGTCAGCACATCTGGGTGCGATTGACCGATGACGAAGCGATGAAATGCTGCAAAAATATTGTCGGCGAGCATTGTGTTGATACGCGCCACCAATTCGCCGGGAGATACCATCTGCTGCTTGCCGGCAAGCGGCTGCTCCAGCGACAATTTTTCGACCCCAACGCCGAGTACCGCTGCTCTCTTGAGAACGGCGACTTCGTCTTGCGCTGAACTTGCCTGGGCAAATTGCTCCGCGACCATCGCCGCTCTGGCAGCAAACAGACCGTTTTGAAACCCGCGATCATGACGGCCGTAGATATAGGGCTCCATGGCGGTCGCCACCACGGAAACGAGCACGACAAGGAAGGTCGCCAATATGAGGATCTGGCTTTGGATCGAAGCTCGCCGGAAATTTCTCAAGAGAGACGCTCTACCTTGGATGCAAAGAGATATCCCCCCAGCCGCACCGTCTTTATGAACGTCGGATCTTTCAGATTTGGTTCGATCTTTTGCCTGACCCGGCTGATGTGGGCGTCGATGCTACGCTCGACCGGCCCCGCCGATCCGGCATGTGTCATCGACAAGAGCTGTTCTCGCGTCAAAACCTTGTTGGGATTGCAGCAGAAGGCCAGGAGGATATCGAACTCCGCGGTTGTCATGGAAACCTGCGCTCCATCCGCGTCGTGGAGCTGGCGGCTTTTTGGATCGATGCGCCATCCCGAAAACATCATCGGTCCAAGTGCTTCCTCCTGATGATGAGCATATGACGCTCTGCGGAGAATACTCTTGATCCGGGCCAGCAGCTCGCGGGAGTTGAATGGTTTCGTGACATAGTCATCGGCTCCGAGTTCCAGGCCGAGAATGCGGTCGATGTCCTCCTGCAGCGCCGTCAGCATCAGGATTGGCACCGAGCACGACGCACGAAGCCGTCTGCAGATGCTGAAGCCGTCCTCGCCCGGCAACATCGCATCGAGAACGATGAGATCGAATTGCTGTCGCGCCATCATTCGATCCATAGCCGCGCCGCTCTCCACCGAAGAGGCCTCGAAGCTGCTGCTTCGAACAAGGTCCACCAGCATATCTGCGATTGCGGGATCGTCTTCGACGATGAGAATATGAGCCTGATTGGGAACTGCCATTTCATATGCCATCGTCATTCGTTCTCTAGCCGGAAGATGTCTCTCGGCGCGAAATTACCACGTTTCACCGTGCCTCGGTCAGGCGGCTTCGGCCACTGTCACCATCACACGATCTGTCGCCGCACCGACACGGCTCCGCCTTCAGGATATCAAGTATCGTGCAATGCTATATTCGATAATGTTGAGATATGTTGCGGGATTTCAGTCACGGTGTCCGCCGTCAAAACTGCCTTTCTAGGTCACCGCTGACTTCCACATGGTCACCTTGGATTGCGCTATCGATGATGACGGTGGCGATGAAACACATTCGAATGACCAGCAGGCAAAAGAACACCAGAGAGACGACCGCAGTCGTGTAATGCTTCAATGCCGAGCGCTTCGGCAGCCGTGCGGTCAGTCTATCGAGGCTGTTTCTGGCGAAACGACCGAGCGCCACGAGCAGGAACAATGCCGTGATGATATATCCGCTTGCTGACGCAGCCCCGAGCAACTGAAACATCAAAAGACACCCGCACCAAGTAAGAAGTTCTGCTTTCGGAACGACGGTTTCAAGCCGACGAAACCCGGCAGAAAGATGCCCATAAGATCCGTCCGGAACGTTGCGCAGCGTGGACAGCCGGAGAGATGGGGCATCGGGATCTGAACCTGGTGAAGACCGGTCCGTCGGGGATGAGAATGCGCCCACGTCTAATCGGCCCGTTCTGCGCCGGGCGCGGCGCGGCGACTTAACAGAAGAGATGTGGCGGCCCGCCACCGGGATGCCTTCGCCGTGCTTGCAGTCACTGTCTCGTTTGCGGCCGGATCTCTTCGGACTGCACTAACCCTGCCTGTCCTTGACTCCGTGAGGGCCGCGATCCTTATTAGAAATGCGTCGCTGTCGAACTGCTTCGAGGAGCGAATGGACTTCGTGGCCGACTGGACGATATGGAAAAACACCTCCAGATTGACGACCGGTATCGGCTTGATGTTTCGGACCATGTCGATATCCGATCGCATCGTTACGGCCAGAAAATATCGGTCCGAACGCAAGGCATCGAAGAGCTCCGGCACCGAGGACACGGCCGCCGCGACATATCCGTTCTCATTCAATTTCGAGACGATGTCACAGGCAGCGCCTTTTGCGAGAAAGACGAGAATTGGCTTTTGCTGATTGTTTTGCGCGGAAGACATCACTGGCACACTCCTGACCTGTCGCCAAAAGTGTAGCTCGCATCGACGCTTCTGTTTGTTCGGTTTTATTCGGTTTTATTGCGCCACCGAGGGCCCGCGAAATTTACCAGGCCTTCGGATTTCGGTGCGCGCATTTCACGACAACACGGCCCTGAGCCATGGAGGCATTTTGTTCGTTCGCTTTCTCAGCAGCTTGTCGATCGATATCGATCCCGCACCCGAAGCCGAGAGCACGAACATGCCGCCGGCAATCGCCAGGTCCTTCTCGAAATGCAGCAGTTCATTCTGGCTCGCAAAATTCGTGTGAAAGAGCAAGGCGGTCGCCAGGCAGAAGAGCGCCAATGCCAATGCGCCAAGCCGGCTGAGGAAGCCTGTCGCAACGGAAAGGCCGGCGCCGATCTGAAGGGCAATGGTGGCAATCGCCACCGGCGCCGACAGCCCCAGTTTTGCGAAAATGTCGAAAGTCGCCGTGATATCTGCCGCGAGCGACCAACCTTCGTGCAGGAAGATCAGCGACAGCAGAAGCCTGCCGAGGAGAAGAACGAGATCGGCCAGTCGGGGCCGGCTTGAGGCGCTTTCCATCATACCCTCCGTTTGAAGAGCAGGTGGTTAGCCCGCTCATGGCAAGGCACATTATAGCAGGCTCGCCCCGACATTGATCGCCAGCGCCAGGATCGTCGTATTGAACAGGAACGACAGCACGGCATGCAGCAACGTCAGCTTGCGCATGCTGGTCGAACTGACTGCGACATCCGCCGTCTGTGCGGCAACGCCGATGGTGAAGGAGAAATAGAGGAAATCCCAGTAGCCGGGCTCTTCGATCCCGTCCGGAAACTTGAGCCCGCCCTCCTCGTCCGCCCCGCCATAGAAATAATGGGCATAATGGATGGTGAAGAGCGTGTGCAGGAAGATCCAGGAGATCAGGATCGTCAGAACCGCAACACCTGCCCGCGCCAGCGCGACGTCGGGTGCAGCCTCCTTGATCGAATGAAGCTCGAGGCCGATCCCGGCAATGCTGGCAAGTGCGGCACCGATCGAAAGAGCCAACAGGACGGTGTCGGAGAAATCGAGATCGGCCGAGCGTTTTCGGATGCTTTCAACCGTCGCCCAGAGCATCTTGCGCCAACTGAGCGCGACAAAAACGCCGGCGCTGACATTCCAGCCGAACAGGATATTGCCGGCGCTGACTTCGCGCGAGGTCAGAGCCAAGAAGACCACCAGTCCGGCAACAACGGCGATGATGAAGCTCGCATGCTTGTAGGCAAATGCCGCAAGCGAATTTGCCCGTTCCTCATCCGCCATATCGGTCTCCGACAGTATATGCCCTTGATAACAGCATGAAAAAGGCGCGCCTGCCAGCCGACAGCCGCGCCTCCGATTGCATGCCGCGCCTTATCAGGCGGCGGCGAGCTGCAGTTCCTTCTGCACCATGGTGCGCAACGTTCCGAGATCCTTGGCGAAGGCGCGGATGCCTTCGGCGAGTTTTTCCGTCGCCATCGCGTCTTCGTTCATCATCCAGCGGAAGGTCTTCTCGTCGACGGAGACCTTCGGATCCGGCTTGCGGCTCTCCGGCGAGAGCTTGCGCTCCAGCTTGCCTTCATCCTTGGCCAGTTCATCGAGCAGGTTCGGGCTGATGGTCAGGCGGTCGCAGCCGGCAAGGGCTTCGATTTCGCCGGCACTGCGGAAGGAGGCGCCCATGACGATCGTCTTGATGTCGTTCGCCTTGTAGTAGTTGTAGATTTCACGGACGGAGATGACGCCCGGATCTTCCTCGGCAGTGTAGTCCTTGCCGGTCGACTTCTTGTACCAGTCGAGGATGCGGCCGACGAAGGGCGAGATCAGGAACACTTTGGCATCGGCGCAGGCAATCGCCTGGGCCTTGCTGAAAAGAAGCGTCAGATTGCAGTCGATGCCTTCCTTCTGCAGCACTTCCGCAGCGCGGATGCCTTCCCAGGTGGAAGCGAGCTTGATGAGGATGCGGTCCTGGCCGATGCCGCGATCCTTGTAGGCGGCGATGATTGCGCGCGCCTTGGCAAGCGAAGCCTCGGTATCGAAGGAAAGATCGGCGTCGACTTCGGTCGAGACGCGGCCCGGAACGAGCTTCACCAGGGCTGCACCGACGGAGATTGCGAGACGATCGGCGACGGCCGATGAAACGGCCTCGGGATTGCCGCCCTGCTTCTTGCCCCAGGTGACGGCTTCCTTGATGGCGTCGGCGAACATCGGCGTGCCGAGAGCCTTGAGCACGATGCTCGGGTTCGTCGTGCAATCGACCGGCTTCAGGCGGGCGACGGCCTCGATGTCGCCGGTATCGGCGACCACGGTGGTAATCTCGCGTAGTTGGTCAAGCTTGGATGTCATGGTCAATAATCCTTGTTGAACTTGGGCTGCGACCGGCGCGAGTTCCGCCGGGCAAAGGTGATCTACCGACAGGTTGTTTGCATACTGCAGGCGAAAATGCGCGCATCCGTCACGGATGATTCATAAACGTGAAGGACAGTGGCCGTGTTCCGGCCGCGAACGAACGGCCGCTCGCACGCAAGCGGTACCGCCTGCGGCTGGAAGGCCGGTCGTGACTTTCGGCATGCCCGCACTATGTCCTCCTCGGACGGACAAGAACGACGTGTGTCGTCAGGACTATCGCCATTCGCCTCACGAAAAGTCAAGGACATTTGTGCATTTCAATTGACATAAGTGTCACACCCGTCATTATCCCCGGCAACAAAAGCGTCGCTAAGGCCTTCATCTCATGGTCATGAGGGATCTAGGGCAGGAAATCGTGCGGAGGAGATGTGGTCAAGCTCAAACGCGGCACGCACACGGCCTACTCGGAGGCATCCTCGCTGCGGCTAAGGGCGGCATGGCTCTATTACAACGAGGGCCTGACCCAGAAGGATGTCGCCGAACAGCTCGGTATCAGCCGCACCACCGTCATTCGCCTGCTCGACGAGGCGATGAAGCGCAGCGAAGTCCAGATCTGGATCAACGATTCGATCGGCGACTGCGTTGAACTTTCGGTGAAGCTGGAGCGCGCCTATGGCCTCGACGAGGCGATCGTCGTACCCGCACCGGTCAATGGCGACGTCAATTCTCTGGCTAAAAATGTCGGTCTGGCGCTTGGCCAGTTCCTCTCCGAAGCCATCCCCGACGACTATACCATCGGCGTCGGCTGGGGCCGCACCATGACCGCCTCGCTGTCGAGCTTCCGGCCGCCGCGCCGCGCAAATTGCAAGGTCGTTTCACTACTCGGCGGCATCGTTGCCGTGCACCAGACCAACCCGATCGATTACACATGGCGGCTGGCAAATCAGCTCGGCGCCGAATGCTACATGTTCCTGGCGCCGCTCCTCGTCGATTCCATCGAGACCAAGCGCAATCTGATCGAGAAATGCGGGCTGGACACGATCTACCGTCTTGCCGAAAACCTGGATCTGGCGATCGTCAGCTGCGGCGATATTGGCCCGCATTCGACCTCGCTGTCGGAGGGCTGGATCTCGAAGGCCGAGCTGCAGGAACTGATCGATGCCGGCTGCGTCTGCGACACGATGTTCAACTTCCTCGACAAGGACGGCAATTCGGTCGATCATTCGATCAATCGGCGCGTGATGTCCGTCGATCTCGACACGCTGAAAGAGGCGAAGCATATCGTGCTATCCTCCGGCGGCGCCCATCGGGCCGTGGCGATCCGTGCGACGATCAAGCGCATCGGCTGCAACACGCTGATCACCGATGAAAGTGCTGCACGGGCGTTACTGGAACTGGCCGAGACATCACCGTCTGCCATTTCTCCCCAGCAGGGAGAAGTGGCGGAGCGATAAGCGGCGAACGACCCGCCCTCCGCCCAGGAAAGCCCCTCAGGCGTGCGCCGATTCCCAGCCGAGCATCGCCCGCTTGCGGGTGAGGCCCCAATGATAGCCCGTCAGCGCGCCGTTCTTGCCGAGCGCCCGGTGGCAAGGCACCACGAAGGAGATCGGGTTTGCCCCGACCGCCGCACCCACGGCGCGCTGCGCCGTGGGGCTGCCGATATCGTTGGCGATATCGGAATAGGTGACGGCCTTGCCGAACGGAATTTTCAGCAGGCTCTGCCAGACGCGCACCTGGAAGTCCGTGCCGATCAGCACGACACGCAGCGGCTGGTCGGAGGACCATTTGCCGGGCTCGAAGACGCGGGCAGCGTAGGGGACCGTCGCCTGCAGGTCTTCGACATATTCAGCGTTCGGCCAGCGGCAGGTCATATCCTCGAGGCAGGCCCTCTCGTCGCCGGAATCACTGAAGGCAAGGCCGGCAAGGCCGCGGTCGGTCACCATGATCAGCGCCACGCCGAAAGGGCAGATGTGGAAGCCGTAGCGGATGATGAGACCACCGCCCTTGGCCTTCCATTCGCCGGGCGACATCGCCTCATGGGTGACGAAAAGGTCGTGCAGGCGGCTCGGCCCGGAGAGGCCGACCTCGATCGAGGTCTCGAGCAGCGGCATGTCTTCCTTGCGCAGCAGCCGTTTGGCGTGATCCAGCGTCACCGCCTGCAGGAAGCCCTTGGGCGACAGCCCGGCCCAGCGGGTAAAGGTCTTCTGCAGCTGGGTCGGCGACTGGTTGAGCCGCGCCGCGATCGCCTCCAGCGAAGGCTGGTCGCGGTAATCCTCGGTGATGAGTTCGATCACCCGACGGACAATGTCATAATCAGGGCCGTCAGGCGTGATGTCTGTCTGCAGGTTGGCAATCATATTCATCGTCTTTCTCCTTGTAACCAGGAGATAGTCAATAGGCGGTGAGCAAACCACCCGATTCTTGTGCATCTGGATAGAGCAATGCCAGGAAAAGTGCGAAGCGGTTTTCCCAGGCAAAGCGCGAAGCGCTTTTGCCGTGAATTGCGTAAAAATAAAAGCTAGAGCGGTTCTGCGCTTCCGTGAAAAGCTGAACCGCTCTAGCTCAGATCCGCTGCTTGACGGTTGCCAGCGCTCCCTTGAAGGCCTTGGCGAAGCTTTCGCGATCATCGGGATTGAGGAACGAGCCGATATCCGTGCGCCGGCCTTCGCCGAAGATATGCATGGAAAGGATGCCGATCTCCTGGTGCCGGCGCACGAGGAAGCGCGTCCAGAACGGATTGAAATGATGCTCCACCATCCGTCCCGAGGGCGCAAACTTGCGCACCGACACATCCGTGCGCGATACCGTCACCTGTTCGCGCGCTTTCCCGGAGCGGTAATTCAGCCAGAAGGCGCCGTAGAGAAGCAGAAAATCCACTCCGAAGAACAAGCCGATCGGCCAGGCCCCCGTCGCGATGAAGAACGTGCCGTAAAGCAAGCAGACGGCACCGGATAGGGCAAGCAGCACCTTGAAGCCCCGGCGGCCGAGCGACCGGTGGGGAAAGAGCTCGGCAGCGAAAACAGGCTGCTCATTGAAGCTGTCGGCGTTGCTTTCCATCATGGCTGCTGATTATAGAGTTTCCATGGCGAATCCGAAACTCAAATCCGTTACCAAGACGCCGCAGGACGCGAATGTGATCGCCCACCGCAAGCCGGCGGCCGTGGTGCGCACGGCCTATTCGCTGGCCGAGCGCGAGGAGATCTTCCGCCGCTTCTCGGTGCAGCGGCCGGAACCGAGAGGCGAGCTCGAGCACACCAACCCCTTCACGCTCGTCGTCGCCGTCGCGCTTTCGGCGCAAGCAACCGATGTTGGCGTCAACAAGGCGACGCGCGCGCTCTTCAAGATTGCCGATACGCCGGAAAAGATGCTCGATCTCGGCGAAGAGCGGCTGCGCGACCACATCAGGACGATCGGTCTCTACCGCAACAAGGCGAAAAACGTCATCGCGCTCTCGCAGATGCTGGTCGACCAGTTCGGCGGCAAGGTGCCGGAGACACGCGACGAGTTGGTGAGATTGCCGGGCGTCGGCCGCAAGACCGCCAATGTCGTGCTTTCCATGGCCTTCGGCCAGGCGACGATGGCCGTCGACACGCACATCTTCCGCATCGCCAATCGCATCAGGCTCGCCCCCGGCAAGACACCTGACGAGGTCGAGGAACGCCTGATGAAGGTGATCCCGAAACATTACCTCTATCATGCGCATCACTGGCTGATCCTGCACGGCCGCTATACCTGCAAGGCACGCCGGCCCGAATGTGAGCGCTGCGTCATCGCCGATCTCTGTAAATCGCTCGAGAAGAGCTGGGATGTGCCGGCGCCGCTGGTCGAGCTACCGCCGCAGGTGATCGGCGAGGCCGTCGAGTAGGACAGCGATCGCCTGTTCGTATTGCCGCCTTTCGGCACCCGACTCGATCGCGATCGCCGCGCGATCGAAGGCTGCCGATAGCAGCGACGTCAGCGGTTCGAGCATAGCGCCGGCCTCCGGAAGCATCGCTACAAGCCCTGCCCGCAGCGTCGCTTCCGCATTCTCTGCATCGATCGCCGCACTCGCCAGCGAGCCGAGAACGGCAGGTGCCTCGATCAGCAGCAGCCGCGTACGCCCTTCTGCCCTCATCGCATCGAAATAGGCCGAGGCACCGGCGATCAGCATGGCACGCGGCGCGTCGTAGGACGCCGAGCGAGCCTCGATCGCTGCGGCCACCGCGCGTGCCTCGCATTCGATAACCGCCCGAAAAAGCGCCTTCTTGTCTTCAAAATGATGGTAGAGCGCCCCCCGCGTGACCCCCGCCGCCATGACGATCTCCGGCGTCGCGGTTTCGGCATAACCTTTCTCGACGAAAAGACGTCGACCGGCATCGATCAGTGCCTGTCTCGTCTGCTCCGTTCTCTCGCGATTGCTGCGGCTCATGCACACCTCTTTACATACAAACAGAATGTATGTTAATAGAAAAAACATACAGACTGTATGTAAACAAAAAAGGAGGAAAAAGAGATGAAATCGACGAGCTATTATCCTGTCATCATGACAGAAGACGTTGCCGGCACCGCCAGCTTCTATTGCACGCATTTCAGCTTCAAAGCCCTGTTCGAAAGCGACTGGTATGTTCACCTCCAATCGGCAGAGGAGGAGCATATCGCGCTTGCCATCCTTGACGGCAGCCACGAGACCATCCCGGCCAAAGCCCGCGGCAGGGTGTCCGGCCTGCTCCTCAATTTCGAGGTCGACGATGTCGATGCGATTTATGCAGCCTGCCGGAACGCCGGACTGCCAATTCTCAGAGAAATCCGCGACGAGGATTTCGGCCAGCGGCATTTCATCACCGCCGACCCGAACGGCGTGCTGATCGACATCATCAAGCCGATCCCGCCGAGCGCCGAATTCGCGGCGATGTACGACACCTCCGCCCTGCCCGCTTGAGCCTTAGGCACGCAAACCGGTATCCCGTGCGGAAATCAGCTTGTGCAGATGCACCATCATGCCGGCCGCAAAAAGCGGCGTCAGAAGATTGACGATCGGGATCGCCAGGAAAAGGGCGATCATCAGCCCGCCGAGAAAGACGGTGGAGGCATGCTTGGCGCGAAAAAGCCGCGCCTCATCCGGCGAACGGAAGCGCATGGCGGCGAATTCGAAGAATTCCCGTCCGAGCAGATAGCCGTTCACCAGAAAGAACGCGACCAGATTGACGCCGGGTATGAACAGCAGCAGCAATGCCACGATATTGCCGAGAATCACCACACCGAGGAACTTGATCGAGCTTGCCATCGCCGGACCGAGCGGCATGGCGGTGCCAGGCGTGTCCTTGGGATAGTCGCGCTTTTCGATGACATCGGCGACGTCGTCGAGAAACAGGCCGGCGATCAGCGCCGTGACCGGCGACAGCAGCAGCGCCAGCATGAGGGCAAGGCCGATACCGGCAAGAATTGCGAAGATGAGAGCGAACCACCCCGCCCAATCCGGCATATCGGGAAAGAAACCCGTGAGCCAGGGAAAGAGAAAGGCCATGAAGGCTCCGCGCAGAGTGAACCAGAGGCCGACGAGCACGAGAACCGTCAGGCCGAGCACCTTCCAGAAGACAGAACGCGTTTCCGACGCGAACAGATTGGCGAGCGAAAGTCGAGCGGCGTCAAGAATCATGTCTCAGGCGTCTCCGGTTGCGCCGAAGATGTAGGAAAGATGGAGGCCACCGACAAGAGAGAATAAAATTGCATTCAGTAATAGAAAACTTGTCGAAAACCAAATACTAATATAATATTGTGGCATACATGAAATACGCACGGGCCTGAGAAGCAGCTTCCGAAATAGTTGCAAAGACAAGGGGTCGCAACAGCGCATCCACGGAACGCCTCTGAGGAAGATGGGGAGGCTGACGTGGAAGACTTTGTCCAAAAACTCAGGCAATACGCAAAAACCGGTACTCCAGCCGAGCGCCGTATCGCGAAATATTTCACCGAACACCTGAACGACCTGCCGTTCGAGACGGCTGCATCCGTTGCCGACAGGCTGGATCTCTCGCCGATGACCGTCGGGCGCTTCCTGCGCTCGCTCGGTTATCAGGGATTGGACAGCGTCAAGGTGGAGATTCGCGAGACGGTGACGACATCGCCGGCGCAATTGCAGAGCGCCATGAGCGAGCTGCATGCCGACGCCGCGGAGGGCAAACCGCTCGCCGTGCTGGTTGCCGAACAGATCCAGGCCCTCCATCATATCTATCATCTGACGGCGCAGCCGCACTGGTCGGAAGCCGTCGGCTTGATCAGCACCGCCCGCGAAGTGTCGATCGCCACGCATGCGCGGCTCGCAAGCCTGGCCAATCATTTCTGTCAGCGGCTGACGCAAGCCCGCGACGGCGTGCGCACGCTCGACGCCGCCGACAACCGTTTTGCGGAACTTTTCGCCCGGCTGGCGGTCGACGACGCGCTGCTCGTCATCATCGATTGTCGCCGCTTCGCCAAGGCACGGCTGCTTGCCAGAACGGCGCGGCGCTACGGCTATAAGGTCGTGCTCATTTCGCCGCAGCAAGCCGACTGGATGGCGGATCAGTCGAATGTCATGCTGCCCCTGCCGCCCGCTCGCGCCCCCGATCTCGACAATCTTCCGCCGCTGATCGCGCTGCTCGATTGCCTGTCGGAATCCGTCATCCTTCAAGTCGGAGAAGAGGCGGCACTTCGCCGCCGCCGCATGATGGAGTTCGCGACCGTCCTCGGCGAGACGGCGAACCACTAAATTAAAAGGATCAGGCGCAGATTCAAAGTGATAGAGCGTCCTTCGAGCGGCGCTCTATAGCATCGTTTCCAATTCGGCGCGGTGCCGATGCATAGCGAGAAGACGGCGGTAGTCGCGGTCGTAGAGCGACTGCTTCGCCTTGTCGGGAAGCCGTTCGTCGGCGCCCGGATACATCGCCTCGCCGGCCGCCGCCAGATCCTTGTACAGGCCGCAGGCGACGGATGCTGCCATCGCCGTACCGAGCAGCACCGCCTGGTTCATCTTCGGCACCACGACCTTGCAGCCGGTCGCATCGCTATAAAGCTCCATCAGCACCGGGTTTTTCACATGCCCGCCGGCAATATGCAGCGTATCGGTCATGTAGCCGTATTCCTTCATCATTTCCAGAATATGGCGAACGCCGAGCGCAATCCCCATCGCAGAGCGCCAATAGAGCGCGCAGAGCCCGTCGAAGGACGTATCGAGTGTCAGCCCGCTGACGACGCCAACCGCATGCGGATCGGCGAGCGGCGAACGGTTGCCATGGAAATCCGGCAGCACGAAGATCCGCGCACCGAAGTCATCGCCCTCCTCGGCCCGCAATTCGGCGATGCGCGCGACGATCTTCTGATGCAGCACCGCCGTCGGCTCACCGCCGGCCGCATGCATGCGCACGATGTGGTCGAGCAACGCGCCCGTCGCCGATTGCCCGGCCTCCACCAGCCAGGATTGCGGGAAGACTGCCTCGTAATAGGGACCCCACATGCCATGACTCGGCTTGCGCTCCCGCGAGAAGGTAACGATGCAGCTCGACGTGCCGGCAATCAGCGCCAGCTGGTGCTCGAGTTTGACAGGATCTTTGGCATAGCCGCCGAGCGCGCCGAGCGCGCCGGCATAGGCATCGATCATCCCGGCAGCGACACGGCAGTCCACGGTCAGCCCCAGCGCTTCCGCCGCTTCCTCAGTCAGTCGGCCGACGCTGTCTCCGACAGCCGTGGTCTCATCCGGCAGGTGACCGCGCGCCCGAAGGTCGTCGAGGCCGATCTGCTCCAGGAAGTCCTGCTGCCAGCCATTTTCGAGATGGGCGAGATAGTTCCATTTCGCCGTCAGCGTGCAGCGCGAACGGGCGGGGGATCCGGTCGACTTCCACGTCAGGAAATCGGCGAGATCGAAGAAGTAGCCGGCCTTTTCCCATGTGGCGGGCAGCTTTTTCTTCAGCCACATCAGCTTCGGCATTTCCATTTCCGGCGACATCACGTGGCCGGAATGTTCGAGCACCCTGTGCTGCGTCGCCGTGCAGAAATCGGCTTCCGTCAGCGCCCGGTGATCGAGCCAGACGATCGTGTCGAAACGCCGGTCGCCGCCTGTGGAAACGCTGAGCTGCCGGCCCTCCAGGTCACGGACGACGAGCGAACAGGTAGCGTCGAAGCCGATCGCTCCGACCGAGGCGGCGGCGATGCCGGATTGCTCCATCGCCCTGCGCACCGCCGTGCAGGCGGCCGACCAGATGTCTTCGGAATCATGCTCGGCATGGTTTTCGCGCGGCCGGTTCATCACGATCGGATGCTCGGCCTTGGCAAGCAGACGGCCGCGTGCATCGAAGACGCCGGCACGCGCGCTGCCCGTGCCGATATCCACCGCAACCACATGATCACGCATCAAGTCTTGGTCCCGTCCAGCTTATGGTTGCGGACAAGGTGTATCAAATCCGGCATGGCGTCAAACACCACTTCCGGCGAAAGGCGGTCGAGTTCGGCACGATATCCGGTGAAATTTGCGTGTGATCCGCCGGTGAAGGCAAAGACCGTCATGCCTGCCGCCTTGGCGGCGGCAATGCCGGCCGGGCTGTCTTCGACGACAAGGCAATGAGCCGGCTCGACCTGCATTTCACGCGCTGCATGCAGGAAGAGATCGGGCGCCGGCTTGCCCCGCTTGACCATCGTTGCGCTGAAAATGTCGGGCAGCCTGTCGAGAAGCCCGGTTACCGATAGCGACAACCGGATTCGTTCCATCTGGCTGGAGGAGGCAACGCAACAGCGAACGCCAAGCCCGTCGATCGCCGCGGCGATACCGTCGATCGGCTTCAGTTCCGTGCGAAAACGGGCGTAGAGTTCGATGCGGATACGCTCGAGGAATTCCTCGTCGGCATGGACGTTGAATTCGGTTTCCAACGTATCGATGAGGGTCGACAGGCTGCGGCCGAGAAAACGCTCATAGGCCTGGTCCTCGGTGATCGAGACGCCGAGATCGTTCATCGCCCCGACAAGCACGCTGATCGAGATCGGCTCGCTATCGACGAGTACGCCATCGCAATCGAAGATCACCAGCCGTGTTTCAGCATCAGCCATGGAAGACCCAACCTGAGTTCAATTCGGACGCGTTACCGTCCCGCTTCACTCGCAAGGCCGGATGAATGGCGGCAGTAGAGACCGCCACCGAATTCCTTACACTGCGAGCTTGCCGTCGAGATAGAGCTGCAGCGTCTCCCGCGTGCCCTTTTCCCACAAGGTTTTGAGAGCATGGGCGAAACGCTTGCGGAAAAGTTCGGACTTCGCCACTTCGCCGAAAATATCGTCGAAGACGAGGAAGGCCGACGGATCGTCCTTGGCTTTCAGCGCTGCCGCATGCAGGCGCTCTGCGCTCGCGTCGTTGAAGACGATATCCTTGCCACTGTCGGTCTTGCCGGCGAAATAACGGCACCAGAGCGCTGAAACCAGCGCCAGACCAACGACGTCCCTGCCCTGACGCAGATTGTCGAGCGTCGACGGCAGGATGAATTTCGGTTGGCGGTTCGAGCCGTCCTGCGCCAGCCGCGGAATGGTGTCGGCAATCTTCGGATTGAGCAGGCGGTGTTCGATCAGCGCGAAATAATCCGTCAGCGACGTGTTCGGCACCGGCGGCACGATCGGGATGATCTCGTCTTTCTCGAGCTTCGCGAGGAAGGCGCGGATCAACGGGTCTTCCATGGAATCATGAACGAAATGAATGTCCATCAGCGCCGCCGGATAGGCGATCGCGGCATGCCCGCCGTTGAGGATGCGGATCTTCATATGCTCGTAGGGCGTAACATCGGGAACGAAGGTGACGCCGACCTTTTCCAGCGCCGGCCGGCCGGCGGTGAACTTATCTTCGAGCACCCACTGCTTGAATTCCTCGCAATAGACCGGCCAACTGTCCTCGATCTGGAAATTGTCCCTGAGGAAATCGATCTCGCGCTGACTGGTCGCAGGCGTGATTCGGTCGACCATGGCGTTCGGGAAGGCGACATTCGCCCGGATCCAGTCGGCAAAGGCAGGATCCGAAAGTGCCGCCGTGCCGACGACGGCATTGGCGGTGACGATGCCATTATGGGGAATGTTGTCGCAGGACATGACGGTGAAGGGTTCGATGCCCTTGTCCTTGCGCGCCTTCAGGCCGGCGACGATCAGGCCGAACACCGTCTTCGGCGCATCGGGGTTCTCTCCGTCTGCGGCGATTGCTGGATGGGCCGGATTGAACGTGCCTGATGCATCGATGAAATAACCGCCCTCGGTGATCGTCATCGAAACGATACGGATTTCGGGATCGGCAAGCCTGCCGATGATCGCCGCGGCATCGCCGACCGGCAGGATGTCGATCATCGGTGCGGTGACGCGCGCCGCCGTCTTGTTGTTGTCCTGTTCGACCACCGTCGTCAGGAAATCCTGCGCCGCAAGCTTTTCGCGCATCGCGGCATCCGACGGCAGCACGCCAGCGCCGACGATCGCCCAGTCGTGATCCGTGCCCGCGTTGAAGAGATCGTCGAGATAGATCGCCTGATGGGCACGGTGGAAATTGCCGACGCCGAAGTGCACGATGCCGGCTTTCAGCGACGCCCTGTCATATCCAGGGATGGCAGCAGTGCGCGCCACATCCGAAAGCGTTGCCAGCGATAATTTGCACGTCATGTTTCAGTCCTCTTGAAGGTCTTCTTGCCGAGACGGCCGGGCGCCATCGTCCGGCTCGCATGCCTGCCCCCGGCCCGGCCGGCTGCCTCAGATGGCAAGACCGCCTTCGTTGAATTTATGAATACGCGAACGGTCCGGCGTCAGGAAGACCGTATCGCCCGCTTTGGCGGCGAAATCGCCGCTGCCGCGCGCCGTCAGCATGCCGATGCCATCGGCATCGATATGCAGGAAGGTGTCGGAACCGAGATGTTCGGCGACCACGACCCTGCCCTTCCAGTCGCCGCTTTCCATCGACAGCAGCACATGCTCGGGCCGGACGCCGATGGTATGAGCATTGAGCGCGGCGGCGTTTTGGCCGGTGATGAAGTTCATTTTCGGCGATCCGATGAAGCCGGCGACGAAGAGGTTGCGGGGGCGACTGTAGAGTTCGAGCGGCGATCCGACCTGCTCGATATTGCCCCTGTTCAGGACGACGATCTTGTCGGCCATGGTCATCGCCTCGACCTGGTCGTGGGTGACGTAGACCATCGTCGTCTTCAGCTGCTGGTGCAACTCGCTGATTTCGAGGCGCATGTTGACGCGCAGCGCCGCATCGAGGTTCGACAGCGGTTCGTCGAACAGGAAGGCCGAGGGCTGGCGCACGATGGCGCGGCCGATCGCCACGCGCTGGCGCTGGCCGCCGGACAGCTGGCGCGGCTTGCGTTCGAGATAATCGGTGAGATTAAGCACCCGGGCGGCATCGCTCACCTTGCGGTCGATCTCCGCCTTGTCGATCCCGGCCATCTTCAGCGGGAAGGCGATGTTGTTACGCACGCTCATATGCGGATAAAGTGCATAGGACTGGAACACCATGGCAAGGCCGCGCTCAGACGGCGCCTTTTCGGTGGCGTCCCTGCCGTCGATCACGATCTTGCCGCCGGAGACATCCTCGAGCCCGGCGATCAGCCGGAGCAGCGTGGACTTGCCGCAGCCCGACGGGCCGACGAAGACGACGAATTCGCCGTCCTTGATGTCGAGATCGATCGAAGGGATGACCTTGGCTTCGCCGAAGACCTTGGAAACCTTCTGAAGGGTAATGCTGCCCATGTTTCTCTCCCTTTTATGTTATTTCACAGCGCCGAAGGTCAGGCCGCGGACGAGTTGTTTCTGGCTGAACCAGCCAAGGATCAGGATCGGCGCGATCGCCATCGTCGATGCCGCCGACAGCTTGGCGTAAAACAGGCCCTCGGGGCTGGAATAGGAGGCGATGAAGGCCGTCAGCGGCGCCGCCTTCGAGGCGGTGAGGTTGAGCGTCCAGAACGCCTCGTTCCAGGCAAGGATGATGTTCAAAAGCAGCGTCGAGGCAATGCCGGGCACCGCCATCGGCGTCAGCACGTAGACGATCTCCTTCATCAGCGACGCCCCATCCATGCGCGCCGCCTCCAGGATCTCGCCGGGGATTTCCTTGAAGTAGGTGTAGAGCATCCAGACGATGATCGGCAGGTTGATCAGCGTCAGCACGATCACCAGGCCGGTGCGCGTGTCGAGCAGGCCAAAATTGCGGAACATCAGATAGATCGGGATCAGCGCGCCGACCGGCGGCATCATCTTGGTCGACAGCATCCACATCAGCACGTCCTTGGTCCGCTTGGTCGGCGAAAACGCCATCGCCCAGGCGGCCGGAATGGCGATGACCAGGCCGATCAGCGTCGAGCCGAAGGAGATGATCACCGAGTTCATGAAGTGGCCCAGATAGTTCGACCGGCTCTGCACTTCCGTATAATTCTCGGTCGTCCAGTGGAAGAACAGGAACTGCGGCGGCGAGGCGATGGCGTCGGCTTCCGACTTGAAGCTGGTCAGGAAGGTCCAGAGAATCGGGAAGAAGATCAGGATGCCGAGCGTCCAGGCGATCGCGGTGACGATGACCTTACGTTGCGTTGTAACTTTTCTGGCCATCTCAAGCCTCCAGATTCTTGCCGACGAGGCGCACGAGGAAGATCGCGACGATATTGGCGAGGATAACAGCCACAATGCCGCCAGCCGATGCCCCGCCGATATCGAACTGGAGAAGCGCCTGCACATAGACGAGATAGGTGAGGTTGGTGCTGTCGGTGCCCGGCCCGCCATTGGTGGTGACGAGGATTTCGGCAAAGACCGAAAGCAGGAAGATCGTCTGGATCAGGATCACCACGGTGATGGCGCGCGCCATGTGCGGCAGGATGATGTAGATGAATTTCGAGATCGGCCCGGCGCCGTCCATCTCGGAGGCTTCCTTCTGCTCCTCGTCGAGCGACTGCAGCGCCGTCAGCATGATGAGGGTGGCAAAGGGCAACCACTGCCAGGCGACGATCAGAATGACGGAAAACAGCGGGGCATTCGCCAACCAGTCGATCGGCTGCAGGCCGAGCGCCTTGGCAAGATGGGCAAACAACCCGTTGACCGGGTTCATGAACATGTTCTTCCAGACCAGCGCTGCCACTGTCGGCATGACGAAGAACGGCGCAATCACCAGGATGCGCACGATGCCCTGGCCGTACATCGGCTGGTCGAGCAACAGCGCAAAGGCGATGCCGCCGATGACGGTGATCAACAACACGCCGGCAACAAGCAGCAGCGTGTTGATCAGCGCGGCGAAGAAGGCCGGATCCGTCAGGAAGTACTGATAGTTCAGAAAACCGACGAAGCTTTCCATGCCGGGGCTGAGCAGATTGTAGTTCAGCAGCGAGAAATAGATCGTCATCGCCAGCGGGACGATCATCCATGCAAAGAGGAGCAGCACGGAAGGCGCAATCATCAGGCGCGCGGAGGAGCGGGTATGTAACGTTGCCATGGCAATCACCGATCTGGACTGAAGCGGGGAGCGGCCGCAAGGCAGCTTTGTCTGGGAAAAAAGCGGCCGCCGATGCAGTTCGGGCAATCGGCGGCCCAGAGGGGCGGATTGTCAAGGATCCGCCTCTTGCTCAGGAGGTTTTATTTAATGTAGCCAGCCTTGGTCATTTCGCGGGTGGCCAGCTGCTGTGCGCTCTGCAACGCCTGGTCGACCGAAAGCTGGCCGGCAAGGGCTGCCGAGAACTGCTGACCGATCGCCGTGCCGATGCCCTGGAATTCCGGGATCGCCACGAACTGGACGCCGACATAAGGGACCGGCTTGACGGTCGGCTTGCTCGGATCGGCCGAGTTGATCGAGTCGATCGTCGTCTTGGCGAAGGGAGCCGCCTTCTGGTACTCGGCATTCGCATAAAGCGAGGCGCGGGTGCCCGGAGGTGCGTTCAGCCAACCTTCCTTCTCGGCGACGAGGTTGGTGTAATCCTTGCTCGTGGCCCAGGCGACGAACTTCTCGGCGGCTTCGGCCTTCTGCGAACCTGCCGGGATGGCAAGGCTCCAGGCCCACAGCCAGTTGCCGCGCTTGCCGAGACCCTTGTCGGGAGCCAGCGCAAAGCCGACCTTGTCGGCGACGGTCGATTCCTTCGGGTTGCTGACGAAGGACGCAGCAACCGTTGCGTCGATCCACATGCCGCACTTGCCGGTCTGGAAGAGCGCCAGGTTCTCGTTAAAGCCGTTGGAGGAAGCGCCCGGAGGGCCGGCATCCTTCATCAGCTTGACGTAGAAGTCGAGCGTGTCCTTCCATTCGGGCTGATCGAACTGTGGCTTCCAGCTTTCATCGAACCAGCGGGCGCCGAAGGAGTTGGACATCGCCGTCAGGAAGGCCATGTTCTCGCCCCAGCCGGCCTTGCCGCGCAGGCAGATGCCGTAGACTTCCTTGTCCTTGTTGGTGATCTTGCGGGCAGCGTCGGCAATGAAGTCCCAGGTCGGAGCGTCCGGCATCTTCAGGCCGGCAGCGTCGAACAGGTCCTTGCGGTACATGACCATCGAGCTTTCGCCGTAGAACGGCGCCGCATAGAGCTTTCCGTCCATGGTCAGGCCGCTGCGGATTGCCGGCAGCAGGTCGTCGACGTCGTAATTGGCGCCGAGATTGTCGAGCGGCACCAGCCAGCCCTGCTTTGCCCAGATCGGTACTTCATAGGTGCCGATCGTCAAGACGTCGTACTGGCCGCCCTTGGTCGCGATGTCGGTCGTGACCTTCTGGCGCAGCACGTTTTCTTCGAGGGTTACCCATTCAAGGTCGATGCCGGGATTCTTCGCCTTGAAATCATCCGTCAGCTTCTGCATCCGGATCATGTCGCCGTTGTTCACGGTCGCAATGGTCAGCGTTTCGGCCGAAGCCATACCGGCAAACGCCAGTGCTGAGCAGGCGCCCAGCAGAAAAGTTCTCAATGTCATAATCTTCCTCCCAGAAGATGGGGTGTGAGCATTCGCTTCGCTCATGGGCAATTACTCAACAAACGACAAAGAATGTCAATCGACAATCGTTGCTGCGATGCCGAAGGAGATGGTCATCTCATTGATTTAATTAAAATATTTTTTGCTCAATTCCTGAGCAAAAACTCAGCAGTCTCTTCATCAGTGATCAAAGCATTGATTTGATGGCCGACAACGGCAGCTCTGATCGCCTTGAATTTGCGCTTCCCCTTGGCCAGCCCAATGACCATCGATGCGTCGCGGGACGGGATCGGCGCTGACGCGACGCGCTCGTTGATCGGGTTGTCGATCAACCTGCCGTCGACATCGAAGATCCAGCCGCAGATTTCGCCGACGGCCCCCCCGCGCATCAGCTCCATCATCTCGTCCTTCTCCAGAAAACCGTCGACGCAGAGCGGTCCATCGATGCCGAGCTCGCCGATGCCGACGAAGGTGACATCGGCTTGCGCGCTCATGTTCAGCGTCGAGCGCACCAGCTGTTGGCCATGCAGCAGCTCCCGCTCCTCCGCCGAGGTGACGAGCACCGGCAACGGCATCGGATAATGCCGTGCCTTCACCGCATCGGCCATGCTGAAAATGACGTTGTAATAGGCGGCCGACCCGTCCGGGGCGATATTGCCGGTCAGCGAAACGATGCGGTGATTGGGACATTCGATCGCCGGAAGCTGGTCGACGGCTGCCTTCAGCGTGCGGCCGGTCCCGATGGCGAGGACGATCGGCTCCGGCCGCTTCAGCCACCGCTCGATCTCGGCCGCCGCCGCCTCGGCGATACCGACCGTCGTCGACGACGACGCGGGATCGCTCGGCACCACCTCCACATGTTTCAGCCCGAATTTCCGCCGCAGCTGATTGCCGAGCTCGAGGCAAGCGGCGATCGGATGATCGAGCCGCACCTTGATCAGGCGCTCGGCAACCGCCAGCGACACCAGCCGCTGCGCCGATTGCCGCGAGATGCCCATCGCAGCGGCGATTTCATCCTGCGTACGCCCGGCAACGTAATAGAGCCAGCCGGCACGCGCCGCATCGTCGAGCCGTGCAGGGGTCTCGGATCTTTTTACCATCTAATGCCTACCGCGCAAAATGAGCCGGCGTGCCGTCGCCGAACATGATTTGAGTCTGTATCGCGCCAGATCAAAACAAAATTCCGGCAAATGTCGAGCCTGTTGCAAGGAGCCCCGCCAAATAACCGCCGTCACTCGGGTAAACCCGCTCAAGCAAACCATTGCACGACGAGATAGATCGCCGCCTTCACGAGACCGTAAATCACCCCGCCGGCAACGACGAGCGACACGGCCGTCATCACGAAGCCGATGAGCGCGAAAAGACCGTCACGGCCCAAGATCCCGAACGCGAAGACCGAGATCGTGACCGCCGGCAGGATATTGCCGAGCGGAACCGGCAGCAGCAGCACGATCGACAACAGCAGGCATGCCGCCCCGGCAAGATATTCCGCCGGCGGTTCGGCGAAGATCGCAAGCCTCGGCTTCAGCATGCGCTCCGCCCAAGCGAGCCAGCGGTGGATGCGGCCGACAATGGTCTCGAAATCCTCCCGCCGCATCGAACGGTTGGCAATCACCTTCGGTAGCCAGGGTTTCAGCCCGAAGGTCAGTTGCGCTGCCAGGAAGACCAAGGGCGCGCCGAGCACCGCCGAGGTGCCCGGCGGAGTGGGAAAGGCGTTCGGAAGCGCGAAGATCAGCATCAACGCGCTGATCGCCCTGTCACCCATCGTATCGAATAGATCGCCGATCGAGATCCGTTCGCGGCTGTGATCGGCGGCCATCTGCCGCAAAATGGATGAGAGGCGGCGGCCTTTGGGACGTGCTCTTCGGATGGTATTGTTTTCTCTCGTATCGATGGTCGTGGGTCCGGCAGTTGATGAAAGTGTAGGGCCGGATTCTGGCGATGCAATATGCCAATTGAATGACTTGCGGGGTTAGAAATTGCGGCTGCGATCGGAGCCGATGGGCTTCGGTTCACCAGCTTTCTCCAACGTCTTGCCATGACGGAATGGAAGATGGAAACCCGTCCCGTCTATCCGATCTCCCCACCTGTGGGAGAGATGTCCGGCCGAACAGAGGGGTGGCACTCGGCACGACCATAAAGCCCGCGACACCACCGCCGAATGAACGCTTGAAATTCCCCGTCAACAATGCAAGCAGACGCGGGAGACTAGAGAAACGGCAGAGTGGCAATGATCATTTCATTCGACATCGGTGGCACCGCCATCAAGGGTGGCATCGCTCGTTCCGAGACAGACATCGTTCCCCTCGGCCGCCGTCCGACACCCAGGGATGATTTTGCCGCTTTCGTCGAGAGCCTGCGCGGCATCATCGCCGAAACCGGCGAACAGCCGAACGGCATCGCCCTTTCCATCGCCGGCGTCGTCGATCCCGATACGCAGCGCCTGATCTGCGCCAACATTCCCTGCATCCACGACCGCACGCTCGCGTCCGACCTCGAAGCCGAGCTCAGCCTGCCGGTGCTGATCGCTAACGACGCCGACTGTTTCGCGATGGCCGAAGCCGGCCTCGGCGCCGGCCGCGGCCACCGCATCGTCTTCGGCGCCATCCTCGGTACCGGCGTCGGCGGCGGCCTGGTTGCCGACGGACGCCTCGTCAACGAGGCCGGCGGCTTTGCCGGCGAATGGGGTCACGGGCCGATCATCGCATCCGCAGCCGGCAATCCGCCCGTCGCCATTCCCGCTTATGCCTGCGGCTGCGGCCAGAAGGGTTGCGTCGACACCGTCGGCGGCGCCCGCGGCCTGGAGCGCCTGCACAAGACGCTGCACGATCTCGACTTTGCCAGCGAGGAGATCATCGCTCAATGGCGCCATGGAGAGGAGAAGGCGACACGGACGATCGACGTCTATGTCGATCTCGTCGCCTCGCCCTTGGCGCTGACGATCAACATCACTGGCGCGACCATCGTGCCGGTCGGTGGCGGGCTTTCCAATGTCGAGCCGCTGCTTGCCGAGCTCGACCACGCCGTGCGCGCCCGTATCCTGCGCAAATTCGACCGCCCGCTGGTGGTGCGCAGCGAATGCCGCATCGAACCCGGCCTGATTGGCGCGGCACTACTGGGACTGAAGGCCGAGATGGCCTGAAGCAATTCCACGAAAAGTGCGAAGCGATTTTCCGTCCGCAGTTGCGTTTCCTTAAAGCACCGGCCACATCCGCACGATCGCTGCGAAGCGGTCCCAGTCCTTACGCACAGAAGGCGTCCAGGCAGCCTCGGCGACCGCCGGGAGACGCGGAAAAACCAGCCGGTTGAAATAGGCGCGCGAGACGAAATTCTCGGTCCAGATGCAGGCCTGGATGCCGCGCATCTTCTCCTGCAGCGCCTCCGGCAGCTCGCCCTCGGCCTCGTAAGCGTAGGTGTGTTCTGGCGGTGCGTAGCCCGCCCAGGCGGCGCCAGGCTCGGCCCATGCCTCAGCCTGCGCCATGTCGAGATAATAGGCCTGCCCCGGTGTCATCACCACGTCGTAGCCTTCCTGCGCCAGCTCGATGCCGACGGCGGGCTTTTCCCAGGCCATCAGCAGCGTGCCGTCGCGGTCGACGCCGCCGCCATGCGAGACCTCGTTCCAGCCGGCAAGTTTCCTGCCGCGCTCCGACAGCATGGCTTTGATACGTTTCAGGAAATAGGATTGCAGCTCGGCGGTGCCGGCAAGTTTCTCCCGCGCCATCAGTGCCTTGCAGAGCGGCGAGGACAGCCAGGAGCCATGCGCCACCTCGTCGCCGCCGATATGAAGATATTCGCCGGGAAACAGCGTCACCATCTCGTCGAACACCTTGCCGAGAAATTCATAGGTGAATTCCACCGCCGGATTGAGGGCGTTGTTCGGATAACCCTGCACCGAGCGGTAACTGTCCGGCGCCTCCTGCCCGTCGACGAGCTCGGGCAGTGAGAACAGCGTCGCCATGCTGTGGCCTGGAATATCGATTTCCGGCACCACTTCGATATGCAGCGAGGCTGCATGGGCAACGATCCGCCTGGCGTCCTCCTGCGTGTAATGGCCGGAGCGCGTTTGCGCCCCGTCGCCAAGCTGCGGCACGAGCACCTCATCCGGCCCGCGCCGGGCGCCGATCTCCGTCAGCGCGGGATAGACCTTGATCTCCAGCCGCCACGCTTCGTCATCGGTCAGATGCCAATGGAAGATGTTGAGCTTGTTCCAGGCGAGAATATCCATCAGCCGTACGACGTCCGCCACCGGATAGAACTGCCTGGACACATCGAGATGGCAGCCGCGCCACTCATAACGCGGCTGGTCGGCGATCGTGCCGAAACTGGGGAATTTGAATCGCTCGGGATCGGCGCGGGCGCCGTGCAGCAGTTGCGCCAGGCTGATCAGCCCGTAATGCCGCCCGGCATCGTCCGAACTCGAAAGCACGATCTCATGCGCGGTAAAACGCAATTCGTAAGCGAAGGCGGCGATCGACGATTCGGTGACGAAACGAATGGCCCGCCCGCCTTCGACGGCACTGAGGGAAAACGGCATATTGTCGGCCGGATAGAGCCGCTGGTAGAGCGCGAGAACCAGCGAGAGCGCCTTGACCGCATCGGGCCGTGTCCGCTCGGCCGGATAAAGGATAACCGGCAGCTCTCCCGCCTTCAGCCCGAGCGCCAGCGGCCAGGGCAGCAGCGAATACGGTTCCTCGGCCCGGCCCGGCGGCAGAAGCGGCGGCGCCACGCCACCATTCCGTCCTTCGAGCATGAGATCGCCGAAACCAACAGGAACGTGGCGTCCATCGCCAAATGTCAGAAAGGCCGATTTGACGCCTGATGTCCTATGTTTCGGCTCCCTGGTCAGCCCCTCGACGGTGAACCGCCAGCGCCCGCCGGGCGGCACGGTCAGGTCTTCGGGCGGCAGGAATTCATGGAAATGCGCGACCTGCCGCTTGAGGCTGCCGCCGTCGCAGACATGTTTGTCGGCAACTCGCGTCTCTGACGTATAGGTGAGCGAGAAGCCGGACAGCGGCTCGGTCGAAATATTGAAAAGCGTGAAGGTGAGGCGCCCGAAACTGCCCTCGATCGGGCTCCAGCTTGCTTCCAGATGGTAATCGGCCATGGTCGTGCCCTGCCTCGTCAATGAGTGGCCGGGATCGCGGTTGCTCTCCCGGCATGCGTTTGCAGCTTAGCTTTTTCGAGGCGGCAATGGAATCGGCGCGCAGCTCCAAGACGGAGTAGCCCGTAAAGACTGCGCGGCGCTGGAGGCAGCAGCGCGCTTTGTTGAGTAAGCTGCGACCTGCAAGGAAAACGGCGCGGCTTTCGCCGCGCCGTCCTCACTCTGCTGCCAACGCCGGCGGATGTCTGTCATCCGCCTCTTCCTGGATGGCGTCGGCATGCTGGCCTGGCTCGTCTTTTGTCTTCGGCTCCCGGCCGAAGAAAAGGGCGTAACCGGCGGGCAGAACCAGAATGGTAAGCACGGTCGCAACCAGGATGCCGCCCATCATCGCGTAGGCGAGCGGACCCCAGAAGACACCGCGCGAGATCGGGATCAGCGCCAGCACGGCGGTCAGCGCCGTCAGCATGATCGGCCGGAAACGCCGCACGGCGGCACCGACGATCGCCTCCTGCCGGTCCATACCGGCCTTGATATCCTGGTCGATCTGATCGACCAGGATGATCGAGTTGCGCATGATGATGCCGAGCAGCGCGATGACGCCGAGGATCGCCACGAAGCCGAAGGGCGCGCCGCTGATCAGCAATGCGGCCGCCGCACCGATGATCCCGAGCGGACCGGTGGCGAGCACCAGCATCGCCTTGCCGAAATGCTGCAGCTGCACCATCAGCAGCACGATGATGACGGCGAGCATGATCGGCGCCTTGGCGGCGATCGACATCTGGCTTTCCGCCGCATCCTCGGCGCCGCCCTGAATCTCGACATTGTAGCCGGCAGGCAGGCTGTCGCGCAGGTCCTTCATGTCGGCATACATCTTCATCACCACGTCGTTCGGCTGCACATCGTCAGGCAGCGTCGCACGCACGGTGATCGTCGGCAGGCGGTTGCGCCGCCATTCGATGCCCTGCTCCATGACGGGCACGACCTTGGCAACCTGCGAGACCGGCACGAAGCCGCCGAAATCCGTCGGGACATAGACCGAGTTGACCGCCGACAGCAACGAGCGGCTGGCATCCGGCTCGCGGGCGACGATGGAGACCGTCTCCTCGCCGTCACGGAAATCGTCGAGTGCAGCCCCTGACATGGCGGTCTGCAGCATCTGGCGGACGCGCTGCGAGGTGACGCCGAGTGCCCGGGCGCGATCCTGGTCGATCACCAGCTTCATCCCCGGCACCTCTTCCAGCCAATCGTCATGGATGGCGCCGAGCATCGGATTGGCCTGGAAGCGCGCCTTTACCTGATCGGCGATCTCCCTGACTTCCCGGCGGTCAGGCCCCATGACGCGCATCTGCACCGGCCAGCCGGTCGGCGGACCGAGGAAGAGGCGGTCGACCTTGCCGCGAATGTCGGGGAAGTCTTCCGCAAGGATCGTCCGCAGCTTGACGATCAGCCGCTCGCGTGCCGGTTCGTCATTGGCCATGACGAGCAGCTGGGCGAAGTTCGGATTGCGCAGCTGCTGGTCGAGCGGCAGGAAGAAGCGCGGCGCGCCTTCGCCGATATAAGTGGCGATGAACCGCTTGTCGGGATCATCCATCATCTTGGCTTCAAGCGCCTTTGCCTGTACCTCGACTTCCTTGATGCTGGTGCCCTCGGGCAGCCACAGATCAACGAGAATTTCCGGCCGCGAAGATTGCGGGAAGAAATTCTGCGGTATGAACTGGAAGGCCCAGAGGCTGGTGACAAAGGTGCCGAGCGTCAGCAGCAGCACGATGACACGGTGGCGCACCGCCCAGCCGACCGTGCCGCGCAGCCGACGGTAGAAGCCGGTATCGAAGGCGTCGTGATGCTCGCCGGCGTGATGGCGCTGCTTGAGGATCATATAGCCGAGCCACGGCGTGAAGTAGACCGCGACGAACCACGAGGTGACAAGCGCGATGCCGACGACGTAGAACAGCGACCGCACATATTCGCCGGCGGTCGATGCGGCGAAGCCGACGGGAATGAAGCCGGCCGTGGTGATCAGCGTGCCCGTCAGCATCGGGAAGGCGGTCGAGGAATAAGCGAAGCTTGCCGCATCGATCTTGACGAGCCCCTCCTCCAGCTTTCGCTCCATCATCTCGACGACGATCATCGCATCGTCGACGAGCAAGCCGAGCGCGATGATCAGCGCGCCAAGCGAGATGCGCTGCAGGTCGATGCCGAGTTCGTACATCAGCGCAAAGGTGGCGGCGAGCACCAGCGGAATGGCGATGGCGATGACGAGGCCCGATCGCCAGCCGATCGAGACGAACGAGACGACCAGCACGATGATGAGAGCTTCGCCGAGCGCATGCATGAATTCGCTGACCGCATCCGTCACCACGTCGGGCTGGTTGGCGATCTGATCGACGGCGACGCCGTAGGGCAGCGCTTCCTCGAAGCGCTGATAGGTCGCCTCCACGCCCTTGCCGACATCGGTCACATTGAAGCCCTTGGCCATCACGACGCCGACCTGAACGCTGTCGTGGCCGTTGAAGCGGTACTTGCGCTGGTAGGGATCTTCGAGCCCGGAACTGACGGTGGCGATATCGCCGAGGCGCGTCACCTGGCCGCCGGCGCGAAGGCGCAGCTCACGGATATCCGCCGCCTTCTTCACGTCGCCTTCGACCGATATGCGCACCGAGCGCAGGCCGGTATCGACGGAGCCGGCCGGATCGACATTGTTCTGGCCCTTGATGGCGTTCTGCAGATCGAGGATCGTCAGGCCGCGCTCGGCGAGCGCCTTCGACGAGACGTCGACATAGATCTTCTCAGGCTGGTCGCCGATGATGACGGCTTTCTCGACGCCCGGCGTCGTCAGCAGCATGTCGCGCGCCTGGATCGCGAATTTCTTCAATTCCGGATAGGAATAACCGTCGCCGCTGATCGAATGCAGCGTGATGAAGGTATCGCCGAACTCGTCGTTGAAATAGGGGCCGAGCAGGCCCTGCGGCAGCTCATTGGAGATGTCGCCGACCTTTTTACGCACCTGGTAGAAGGCATCCGCCACTTCTTGCGAATTCGTGTCGCCCTTGACCTGCAGGGTGATGATCGCGTTGCCCGCCCGCGTATAGGACTTGACCCAGTCGATATGCGGCGTTTCCTGCAGCTTGCGCTCGATCTTGTTGACGACCTGATCTTCCATTTCCTGGATGGAAGCACCCGGCCAGATCGCCTGAACGACCATGACGCGGAAAGTGAATTCGGGGTCCTCGCGCTGGCCCATGCGCATCAGGCCGAGCACGCCGGTGATGATGATCAGCCCGAAGAGGAAGCGGGCGATGCTTGGATGTCCGATCGCCCAGCGCGACAGATTGAAGGGCCGCTTTTCGGTGGTGGCGTCCATGGTCTTGTTCCCTATCCTATGGCGCGATTAGCGGACGGTCTGGTCCGTGGCAGCCAGGGCCGACTGCTGGTCCGGCACCTTCACCTTCAGGTTTTCGCTCATGAACTGGGTGCCGGCCGAAACGACGAGATCGCCGGTATCGAGACCCTCGGTCACATGCACGCCGTCGCCGGTGAAATCGGCGACCTTGATGTCGCGGCCATGCACGGTCGCCGTGTCGCGGTTGACGGTCCAGACCATCTGCTTGCCGTCCTTTTCAGCCAGGGCACTGAGCGGGATCGAGACATAGCTGTTGCCGTTGCTGACATCGGCCTCGATCGTCGCCGTCATGCCCAGCAAAACGCGCGGATCGTTCGGCAGGCTCACCCGGACCGCAAAGGTGCGCGACTGCTGGTCGGCGCTTCCGGAAACCTCCCGCACCTTGCCGTCGAGCACCAGCCTGTCGTCGGCCCAGAAGCTTGCCTTGACTGTCTTGCCCGGCTTGAATTCGGCAATGTCATTTTCCGGAACCGCAATCTGCACTTCCTTTTCGCCATCGACGGCAACGGCGACGACGGGAGTGCCCGACGCAACGACCTGGCCGACATCGGCATTGATGGTCGTGACAATCCCGTTGTGGTCGGCCTTCAGCTCCGCATAACTCACCTGGTTCTTCGCCTGATCGAGCGCAGAGACGGCGGCATCGCGGCTTGAAACGGCCTGATCGTAACTGAGGGAGGCTTGCTCGAGCTGGGATTTCGGCGAAACATTCTTGTCGAAGAGCTGCTGATTGCGCTTGTTCACGAGATCGGCGGTTTCGACGCCTTTTTCAGCGGCTGCGAGATTGGCTTCCGCCGTCTTGACCGCCAGTTGGTAATCGGTGGAGTCCATCCGAGCGAGCACGTCGCCCGGCTTCACCTTGTCGCCGATATCGACGAGGCGTTCGGTGATCTTGCCGGCGACGCGAAAGCCGAGGTTCATCTCCGTACGCGCCTTGACCGAGCCGGAATAGTCGAGCTTGCGGGTGTCGCCGGCCTTGGCGATCTCGACGACCTTCACCGGCCGGATGACTTGCTTGACCTCAGCCTTCTCTTCCGAGCAGGCGGAAACGCCGATGCCGATGGCGCCGAAGAGCACGAGACTGGCGACGGACGGCATGCGATGGCTGAGGGTCTTGAGCGAAAACATCTTCCGCACTCCTGGATCGTTTCGGGGTTCCGACGGCGGCTGCCGTCCATTATTTCTTCAGCGCCCTGATCACGTAGTCGATCAGTTCGTCGACGCTTGCGCGGTTCGTTTTGGCAAGACATTGCGCCACCATCTGCGGATGGCAGAGATTGATCGTCGCCGCACCGAAGCAGCGCGAGGCAATGACCGGGTCTTGCTCGGCGAATTCCCCGGCTGCAATGCCTTCGGCGATGATTTCGGCAATGAGATCATGAACACGGTCGATATGCTTCTCGATGACATGCCAGTCGCGCTCGATCGCGACGATGATCATCTCGTGCACCTTCATCTCGTCGAGCATCAGATCCAGCGTCAACTGATGCTGGGTCTCGACATAGCGGCGCAGCCGCTCGCTGGCGCTTATAGGCTGATGGCGAATGTCATAGGCGATTTGATAGGCGGTGGCGAGCATGCGCCCGCAGAGCGCCTGGTGGATTTCAACCTTGGAGGCGAAGAAACGATAAATATTGGCGGGCGACATGCCGAGATCGCGAGCAATGTCGGCCACCGTCGTCTTGCTGTAGCCATAGTGCCGAAACAGCCGTTCGGCCGCGTCGAGAATGCGCGTGACATTCTCTTGCCGGGTGACGTCGAGCGTATTTTCCGCGATGTCGTTCATGATTTTCGAGGTCCAATTACGACTGACGATTTTCGAATTTCGTCAGTCGTAAAATATCAGACGTTATTTGTCAATATGCTGTGGCGCAGCACAAGGTCTCGCCGGACGAGCGTGATCCGGCGAAAGCACCAACTCGAGACGATCGATGAATGGTGAGAATGCGTGGCCCGCACGCGTGATGCCGACGACCGAGACGTCGGAATAGGCGGACGCCGAGAATGGGGGCAGCAAATGGGAAGTGCCGCGGCGAAGCGCGCGGCACTTCAAAGTGACAAGTCAGACGACCTTGACGTCGAGTGTGATCGGAACGGAGGCGAGCGCCTTGGAAACCGGGCAGCCGGCCTTTGCCTTGTTGGCGAGTTCGGTGAAGGTCGCCTCATCGGCACCGGGAATACGGCCGGAGAGCGAGAGATGGATGGCGGTGATGGCAAAGCCGCCCTCGACGCTTTCGAGCGTCACCTTGGCAGAGGTTTCCATATGCTCGGCGGTAAAGCCGGCTTCACCGAGGATCAACGACAGCGCCATGGTGAAGCAGCCGGCATGGGCGGCACCGATCAGTTCTTCCGGGTTGGTGCCGGCAACGCCTTCGAAGCGGCTCGCAAAGCCGTAGGGATAATCCTTCAGGGCGCCGCTCTGCGTCGAGATCAGGCCTTTTCCGTCCTTGAGGCCACCGGTCCAATGAGCCGAAGCCGTACGATTGATCTGCATGCCGTCCTCCTGTTTTCGATTGAGCTTTCAGAAAGCGGCGGGGCGCCGCTCCATGCCAGCGGGAGATCAGAGAGCCTTCCCGATGGGCAATATAATGCTCTATCCGGAGAAGACGACAGGCTTGTAAAAATCAGCGGAATCGAAGCCCTTTCAAGCGGGATGCTGCAGCACGCTGAGGCCGCCGTCGATCGTCAGGCAGGTGGCATTGATGAACGGGCACTCGTCGGAAATCATGAACACGGCCGCCATGGCAATCTCCTCCGGCGTCGCGATGCGCCCGCCGGGATGCAGTTTCATCGTCTCGGCCTTTGCCGCCCCCGGATCAGGGAAGCCGTTCCAGTAGTCGATCACCTTCTGCGTCGAGACATAGCCCGGCGCCAGTGCGTTGACGCGGATATTGCGGGCGGCATATTCCAGCCCCAAGGATTTCGTCATTCCGAGCAGGGCGTGTTTTGCCAGCGGATAGGGAAATGTGTGCGGGATGATGGTGAAAGCGTGCGTCGAGGCGATGTTGAGGATAACGCCGCCGCCCTGTTCGATCAGGCCCGGCAGCACCGCCTTGCAGCAGTTCCATGCTCCCTTCAGATTGATGTCGAAGCAGCGGTTCCATTCCTCGTCCGTCGTCTCGAGCGGTTCGGCGAAGACATTCACCCCGGCATTATTGACGAGCGCGTTCAGTTGTCCGATTTCTTCATTCGCCTGAGCGACCAATGTCGTGATCGTCCCGGCATCGGTAATATCAGCCGGCAGATAACCAAGCCGGCCGCCGCTGTTCTGAAGCTCTTTTGCCGCCTGCGCCAACAGCGCCGCATCGCGATCGACGAGAAAGACAGCGGCATCCTCCCGCAGGAAAGCCTTTGCGATCGCAAGGCCGATACCCTGCGCAGCACCGGTGATAAGGATGTTCTTGCCCTGCAGGCGGCTGCCCATCTTATGACCCCTTCGGTTGAACCGGCAGCGCCGACATCAGGATCGTCACTGTGCCGGCAAGTGCCTCACCCGGCGCAAGCGGCGTAAGCCCACCGAAATCAGGAAGGTGGTGGCCGTTCGGCAGATGGCTCATCGGCTCGAGGCAGAAGAAGTCGCTCCGGTTGACCGGCATATACAGCATGAAGCGATCGAGCGCACCGCCGGCTTCCAGCGCCGCCTGGATTCCAAGTTCCGGCCAGGCGATTGCCGCCCGCCCATTCCAACCCTCGAAGGCATTGTTCATCCAGTTCTGCGGCAAAAGCTTTTCGGACCTGAAATCGAAATCATCGGGCACTGGGCCGGGCATATCGGGAAGATGGTCGGGCCGCTCGTTCCAGTAGCGATCGGCCGCAATCGTCAGCCTCGTCTTTGGCGTGCGCGCGAAGAAGGGATGTTGACCGAGCCCGAAGGGAAGAGCCGCTTCGCCGCTGTTTTCCACGGAAAGCGTCAGCATCAGGGCATCGCCGGCGAGACGGATCTCCTGCCGGGTCAGATAGGCATAGGGTGAAACCTTGTCGGCGCTCCGGGAAAAGGAGAACCGCGCATGCTCCGCGCTGGAGTCTTCCAGCTGCCAGAGGCCGAGCCAGCCGTCACCGTGCCGATAGAGCGGATCGGAAGTATTCGGCTGGAAGGCATAGGAGCGTCCGGCAAAGGACATGGTGTTGCCTTCCACGCGGTTGCCGAACGGCACCATCGCGAAATTCGCCATCGCTTCATCCGGCCCGCCGGCCGCCACGAGAAAGGGCATGCCTCGATAGGTCGCGGCAGTGATGGCGGCACCCCGACAGCTGACCCGGACAGCGAGATCGCCGTGCCTCAGTTCGATGTCGTCCCCGTCTCGTCCCTGGTTCATCCGCGCCGTCCCGCAGCCGAAGACCTCAAATTGTCGAGCAGCACTGCGATCAGCAGGATCAGCCCGCGCACCACATACTGATAGAACGCCTGGATATTCAAGAGGTTCATGACGTTTTCGGCAATGCCCATGATCAGCACGCCGACGATGACGCCGCTCATCGCCGCCCGGCCGCCGGCCAGCGAAACGCCACCGAGAACGCAGGCGGAAATCACCGAAAGCTCAAGCCCTGTCGCCGCATTCGGCTGGCCGGACGTGATGCGCGAGGCAAGCAGGATGCCGGCAATGCCGCAGACGAGCCCCTGCAGCGCAAAGATCCAGATGCGCATGTTGACGACGTTGACGCCGGCAAGCCGCGAGGCCTCGGGATTGCCGCCGATCGCCAGCGTGTTCTTGCCGAAGACGGTGCGGTTGAGCACGAAACCGAAGAGGATGAAAAGGATCAGCATGATCCAGATCGGCGTCGGCACGGTCAGGAAGCGCGACAGCGCAAGCTGGTAGAAATCGGGATCGTTGATGCCGACGGCGCGGCCATCGGAGGCGATCAGCGCCAGCCCACGCACGATCTGCATGGTCGCAAGCGTGGTGATCAGCGCATTGATGCGAAAGCGCGCAATGACGATGCCGTTGACGAAGCCGACGACGGCGCCGCAAAGCAGGGCGGCGAGCAGCCCGACGGGAATGGAGCCCGTCGCATTCGAGACCATCACCGCGATCATGCCGGAGAAGGCGACGATCGATCCGACCGAAAGGTCGAAATCGCGGGAGGCAAGGCAGAACATCATCGTGCAGGCGACGATGCCGATCGTGACGACCGACTGCAGAAGCCCCAGCATGTTTCGCTCGGTCAGGAAGTTCGGGACGAAGAGCGAGACGATCACGAAGGCGGCAGCGAAGATCACCACCAGTCCCTGTTCGCCGAGAAGGATTTTTTTCAACGAATTCATCGTCCGTATTCCTGATCCTAGAGCAATTTCAGGAAAAGCGCGAAGCGGTTTTCCGTCCGGAATTGCGTAAAAACGAAAAGTTAGAGCGGTTCTGCGTTTCCATGAAAAGCTGAACCGCTCTAAATGGTGCCTGCGGCGTTTTTGTCGGGAAGCGCTGCCGTCAGGATGCTGCGCTCGTCGAAATCCGGACGAGCGACATTGGCCGCCACCCTGCCCTGGCACATCACCATGATGCGATCGGAAATGCCCATGACTTCGGGCAACTCGCTGGATATGACCACGATCGCCATGCCGCCGGCCGCAAGCTCGTAGAGTATTTCGTAGATTTCGGACTTCGCCCCGACATCGATGCCGCGCGTCGGCTCGTCGATGACCAGCACCTTGATCCCCTGCTCGGACAGCCAGCGGCCGAGAATGACCTTCTGCTGGTTGCCGCCGGAGAGGTTGATGATGTCCTGCTTGCGCGACGGCGTTCGCACCCGAAGCTTGGCGATGAACCGATCTGCCAGCGCCGCCTCTTGTCTCGGGCTAAGAATACCGAAGGGCGAAAAATGCCGGCGTGATGAGATCGCGATATTCTCCTCGATTGATCGCCCCTGGATGATGCCGTCGAACTTGCGGTCCTCGGGGCAGAGCACCATGCCGGCATTGATCGCCGCCTTCGGATTGTTCGGCGAAACGGCAACGCCGTCGATCGTCACCTGGCCCTGATGCCTGGTGTCGGCGCCGTAAAGCAGCCGCGCCATCTCGCTGCGGCCGGCGCCGATCAGGCCGAAGAAACCGAGGATCTCGCCCTGGCGAACCGAGAAGCTGATCGGATTGGGCAGCCTTGACCCCGACAGGCCCTTGACCTCCAGCCGTACGTCGCCGAGCGCGCGTTCGCGCCATCCCCAGACATTGCTGATCTCGCGTCCGACCATTTCCGAGATGATCTGCTCGCGCGTGGTTTCGGCGATCTGAGGATGGTGGGCGGCAAGTTTGCCGTCGCGCAGCACCGTCAGGCTGTCGCAAAGACGGAAGATCTCGTCGAGACGATGCGAGACGTAGAGGATGACCGTTCCCTTCGCCTTCAGCCTGTCGATGAGTGAAAACAGGATTTCGCTTTCACGCGAGGAAAGTGAGGAGGTCGGCTCGTCGAGCGCAATCACCCGCGCATCGAGCATGACGGCCTTGGCGATTTCGACCATCTGCCGCGCGCCGATCGAAAGCGAGGCGACCTTGGCCGACGGATCGACGTCGATGCCGGTCTCCTCGAGCTTCGACCGCACTGTCTCGATCAGCGTCTTCGAATGGATGACGCCGCCCTTGGCCGGAAAGCGTCCGAGCCAGAGGTTTTCGGCGACGGTTAGCTCCGGAACGAGTTGCAGTTCCTGATGGATGACGATGACGCCGGCATGGAAGGCGCCGCGGACGGACCCGTATCTCTGCTCCTCGCCGTCGATGAGGATGTTGCCGCCATCGGCGGCCTGATCGCCGGACAGTACCCGGATCAACGTCGATTTACCGGCACCGTTCTCGCCCATCAGGCCGTGGACGGCGCCCTTCTCGACAGTGAAGGAAACATTCGCCAGCGCCTGCACGCCGGGATAACCCTTGGAGATATTGTTGAATTCGAGAAAAGCCATCATCGCTCCGCCGAGAAGGAGCCGGCGGCACGCTAGGCGGCCGCCGGACGATATCATCTTGGAAGGACGATCACTCGATGCCAAGATCCTTGCGGACCTTTTCATAGTCGTCGCGCAGCGCTAGGGAACCAGAGGTCAGAGTCAGCTTTTCCGGCTCCTTGTCGTTGGCGATCCAGTCGTACATGTTGAGCGCGGTCTCGTAGCCGTGGCGCTTCGGCGAGATGATGACGGTGCCGAAGAAGCCAGTCGCCGCCGGCTTCTTGAACTCGTTGATCGCCGATTCCGCGCCGCCGATGCCGACACCGATGACGTTGGCCGCCGGAATGCCGACCGATTCGGAAGCACGGACGGCGCCGAGGACGGCTTCGTCGTTGAGGCCGAAGGCGACCCAGTATTTCACGTCGGCATGCTTGTTGAGAACGGTAGTTGCCGCGTTGAGCGCCGCTTCCGTATCCGTCTTCGCCTGTGGCGCATCATAGATGTTTTCAGCCGGGAAGCCGGCGGACTTCAGCACCGACATCGCGCCTTCGACGCGGTCGACGGCCGTCGGCAGTTGGTCATAGGAGACCCGCACGGCGCCGACATTCTTCATGTTCCAACCGCGCTTCTTGATTTCGTCGACGATCGCCTGGCCGACGGTCTCGCCGATCTTGGTGGCCGAAATGCCCATATGCGGCACCTCTTCCAGCGGCTTGCCGTCGGCGCTGACGAGGCGGTCGTCGACCGTCATCAGCTTCAGCTGGTTGGCTTCGGCCTTGGCGACGATGCCGGGGCCGAGCTTGACGTCGGGCGTGCAGATGATGAAGCCCTGCGCACCTTGGGCGCCGAGATTGTCGATCGCCGACTGGACCTTCTCGCCATCTTCGGCGCCGATCTTGACGACGGTGAAGCCTTTTTCCTTGGCGGCCTGGTCGGCGAACTTCCATTCGTCCTGGAACCACGGTTCCTCAGGCTGCTTGACGATGAACCCTATCTTGACGTCCGCGGAAAATGCCGAGCTGGCTGCCAGAATGGCGAAAGTGCCAGCCAGAATGGCTGCTTTGAACAAGCGCATGTCTCTCTCCCTAAACTCTCAAAAACCGAGCAGCTGCCTCCCAGGCAACGTCCAATGAATTATGATAAATCATCATACCAGTCAATTGCCAATGTATGATGATTGGAATAATAGGATTATTGACGATATGCCGGGAGGAAGCGTCGCAAAGCGGATCGAATTCGGATAATCAGGTTCGATTGCCTAGCACGCGAGACAGAGCGGAGAGGTGAGTTGGAAACAATCGAGCGACAGAGCGGGGCCGAAAGCCGCCGCATCGAGCGCCGCCCGCGCGTACGCCGCAACGTCACGGCGGCGATCGCTCAGGATATCTGTGCGGACCGCTATCCCGCGGGCTCGCCGCTGCCCCGCGAGAACGATCTCTGCGAGCTCTACGGCGTCAGCCGCACCGTCATTCGCGAATCGCTGAAAGTGCTGGAATCCAAAGGCCTCGTCCGCGGTAAGCCACGCATCGGAACCACCGTTTGCGACAAGGACGACTGGAATATCCTGGACGCCGACGTGCTTGAATGGATGGGTCCCTATATCAAGGATTTCGACCTGCTCGGCTGCATTCTCGAAGCCCGCCGCACCATCGAGCCGGCAGCCGCCGAATATGCCGCCGAGCGCGCCAGCGCCCAGGAGATCGCCGATCTCGACAATGCCTGGCGGCAGATGCGCGACAGCGCCCGCGACCCGGAAAGCTTCACCGATGCCGACGTCATGTTCCACACGGTGCTGCTCACCGCCAGCCACAATCAGGTCTTCCGCCGCCTGTCGAGCGCCATTCACGCGGCGCTGAAATATGCGCTGCATGCCTCCAATATCGGTGTCGAGAATCGCGAGGATGCGGTGCTCGTTCACGGCCAGCTGGTCGAAGCCCTGCGCATGCGCGACAAGGCGGGAGCCCGCGAATGTGCCAACCGCATGCTCGATCTAGCGGTGCGCGATCTTGCCGCCGCCGAAAAAGCGATCGGCAGAACGAAATGACCGATCACGACAAATCTGCGGACGCGCCGCCGATCGCAAACCCGGGAAGAGACTGAAAGAACAGCGATGAAAATCACCAAACTCACCACCTATATCGTTCCCCCGCGCTGGCTGTTTTTGAAGGTCGAGACAGACGAGGGCATCGTCGGCTGGGGCGAACCGGTCGTCGAAGGCCGCGCGCTCACCGTTCAGGCCGCCGTCCATGAGCTGGAAGACTATCTGATCGGCAAGGATCCTTTCCTGATCGAGGACCACTGGACCGTGATGTATCGCGGCGGCTTCTATCGCGGCGGCGCCGTCCACATGAGCGCGATCTCGGGCATCGACCAGGCGCTGTGGGACATCAAGGGCAAAGCGCTCGGCCAGCCGATCCATTCCCTGCTCGGCGGCCAGCTCCGTGATCGCATCAAGGTCTATTCCTGGATCGGCGGCGATCGTCCCTCGGATGTCGCCAACAATGCCAAGGAAGTGGTTGCCCGCGGCTTCAAGGCGATCAAGCTCAATGGCTGCGAGGAAATGCAGATCGTCGACACCAACGAAAAGGTGGAAAAGGCGGTCGAGACCATCGCCGCCATCCGCGAGGCGATTGGCCCACATATTGGCATCGGCGTCGATTTCCACGGCCGCGTGCACAAGCCGATGGCGAAGGTTCTCGCCAAGGAGCTCGATCCCTACAAGCTGATGTTCATCGAAGAGCCGGTGCTTTCCGAAAACAAGGAAGCCCTGCGCGATATCGTCAACCACACCTCGACGCCGATCGCACTCGGCGAGCGGCTCTTTTCGCGCTGGGACTTCAAGCAGGTTCTGTCCGACGGCTATGTCGACATCATCCAGCCGGACCTCTCCCATGCCGGTGGCATCACCGAATGCCGCAAGATCGCGGCGATGGCCGAAGCTTACGACGTGGCGCTGGCGCCGCATTGCCCGCTGGGCCCGATCGCGCTTGCCGCCTGCCTGCAGGTCGATGCCGTCAGCTATAATGCCTTCATCCAGGAACAGAGCCTCGGCATCCACTACAACAAGGGTAACGACATCCTCGACTACATCTCCAACAAGGAGGTGTTCCAGTATGCCGATGGTTTCGTCTCGATCCCGCAGGGTCCAGGGCTCGGCATCGAGGTCGACGAGGCCTATGTCATCGAACGCGCCAAGGAGGGCCATCGCTGGCGCAACCCGATCTGGCGGCATGCCGACGGCAGCTTCGCCGAGTGGTGAGAGCGCGTAATTCAAAGTGACAGGGTCGCGCAAGCGGCCCTTTTTCATTCACCGTGTAGGATATCGGGGGTCTCGTCCGTCATAGTGGAAGCTCAAAGAGGAGATTTCAGGATGGCCAGAGCAATCGCAATCATCGTCGCCCGCATCATCTTCAGCTTCGTCTTCTTCATGGCCGCCGCCTTCAAGTTCGCCGATATCGGCGCAACGGCGGGCTACATCACCGCTGCCGGCTTTCCGATGGCGACATTCCTTACCTGGACCGCCGCCTTCTTCGAGATCGCGCTGGCGCTCGCTTTCATATCAGGGGCCTTCTTCACCGAGGCCAGCCTGCTCGCAGCCATTTATGTGATCTTCCTTGCTTTCGCCTTCCATGGTCCGTCCCATTGGCAGCAGAACCAGGCCGAGTTCGGCTTCTTCATCGATCACTTTACCTTCCTCGCCGGTCTGCTCTTTGCCGCGGTCCACGGGCCGGAGAGATGGGCGTTGAAGCAAACGCTTCCAAGATAACCGCGACGACCCGCCTCCTTCCGGAACCAACTGCCGCGCCGAACAGTTGGCATGTCGGCAAAACGGCAAGGAGAGCCCACCCATGGAGTTGAAGGGAAAGATCGCATTGGTGACAGGCGCCGGTTCCGGCATCGGCAAAGCCGCGGCGTTGCGGCTCGCTGCCGAGGGTGCAAGGGTCGCAGCATTGAGCCGCACCGCCGACGAGGTCGAAAAGACTTCCGCCGAGATCAAGGCCGCTGGCGGCCAGTCGATCGCGTTGACGGCAGATACCAGCGATGAAGCTCAAATGCGGGGCGCCGTCACGCAACTGACCGACACCCTCGGCGGCCTCGACATCGTTGTCGCCAATGCTGGGATCAACGGCGTGTGGGCACCGATCGACGATCTGAAACCGGAAGAATGGGACAAGACCATCGCTGTCAATCTGCGCGGCACCTATCTGACCCTGCATCTGACGGTTCCGCATCTGAAGCGCCACGGCGGCTCGATCATCGTCGTCGCTTCGATCAATGGCACCCGTACCTTCACTACGCCGGGCGCCACCGCCTACACCGCAACCAAGGCGGGCCAGGTCGCCATGGTCCAGCAGCTCGCCCTCGAACTCGGCCGGCACGGCATCCGCGTCAATGCCGTCTGCCCGGGCGAGATCGAGACCAATATCGGCGCCAATACCGACAGCCGCCATCGCGAGGAGACGGAGGTTCCCGTAATCTGGCCGCAAGGGGATATCCCGATTGCCGGCGGCAAGGCAGGCAAGAGCGAGGACGTCGCCGAAACAATCCTTTTCCTCGCCTCCGACCGCGCACGGCACATCACCGGTACGCCGATCTGGATCGACGGCGGCCAGGGCCTGTTGCGATAGCTCTTGCAGTAAGAACTCAGCCGTTCAGCCGGGCGCTGTCGAGGGTATACAGTTCCTGCGCGCGCTGCACGCCGCGCAACGCATAGCGCCCGACGCAGGCGAGTGCGGTACGTTGCTGCTCCGGTATCGCCGCGGCGAAATCGGAGGAGATCAACAGGTTGAGATCGACGGAACGACACATCGAGGCGATCCGACTGACCTCGTTGACGGCAGGTCCGATGACAGTGAAGTCCAACCGGTCCTGGCTCCCGATATTGCCATAGAAGACATCACCGATATGCAGGCCGATATAGACGTCGGTCGTCGCCCGGCCGTCAGCCGCACGCGCGGCATTCAGCGTGGTGAGCTTTTCCCGCAGCAACGATTCGGCGCTCAGCGCCGCACGGCACGTCTCGGCCGGCACCTCGCCCTTAAAGATGGCGAGCACACCGTCGCCGATCAGCTTCAGCACGTTGCCGCCGGACTCGTGGATCGCCGTGATAACCGCCTCGCTATAGTCGTTGAGCAGCGGGATGATCTCCTCCGGCGGCACGCTGTCGGAGATCTTGGTGTAGTTCAGCAGGTCGGAAAACCAGAGTGCAGCGGAAATCCGTTCCGATTTACCGCGGCTGATCTTGCCTTCCATCACCTGGCGCGCGGCATCCTCGCCGAGATAGACCTCGGCGATGGTGCGGGCGATACGCCCGAGCGCGATACATTTGATCGCCAGCCCCAACACCGGCACCAGCTTGCGCAGGATGGCGAGGTCGTGATCGGAAAAGCCCTCGGGATGTTTCGTCGCGAAATGCGAAAAGAAGCAATCCATCTCGCCGATCGTGCCGGCCTCGCTGAAACGATGCATCATCGCCACAAAGTCGGTGTGACCGGCTTCAGCGATCGTATCGAGCATGGAAAAATCGATCGGATCGCCGAAGCCGAGACGCCGGCGTATCTCCCGCTCGTTGCGAGACCAAAGATGATAGAAGGCCGAACGCTGCCAGTTCGACGCTGCCTCCCCCGAGATCGTCGGACCATATTCGAACTCGGTCTGGATTTCCTCGATGCTGTCCCAGCGGAAGGCGCGGCCCTCATGCACCGGATGCAGCGTATCCATCAGCGCCAGACCGCGGTCGAGGGGCAGGCCGGCATCCCGGCAAGCCGAGCAGAAACCGGTCATCAGTTCGGCTTCCGAAACGCCCTTCAGTCCCTGCTCCGTGATCCAGGCTGCAATCGTGCTGACGTCGCTGTAATCCATGTTCTCACCTTCACTCGTGTCAAAGCTGTAGCTCGAATTCGGCATCGAAGGAAAGCCAATTGGCTCAATCGCCCGCGGGCATATTGTAGGGCGTGACGATTTCGACTGATGAAAGCGAGGGCGTAGCCGCGCGCGGCAAGGCAGTCGCCCGGCTCATGATCGCCCGGAAGGCCGAACGCGCATCTGTTCTGAGATCATGATGCAGCACGAAGCCGATCCGACGCGCCGCAAGCAGGGCGCGATTATCTGCATCGAGATCATGGGCGACGAAAACGCGGACGGGGCGGTTGGCCGCGTCGAAGGCCGCCAGCACCGCCCGGTTGCCGCCGCCGATCGAATAGACGGCGTTGATGGCGAGATCGGCCGCAAGCGCTGCCGTGGCAAGCGTTCCCGTCGCAGCATCGGTGCCGTGGCCCTCGCTGATCTCGGTAATGCCGATATCGGGATAGCGGGCGCGGATGACGCGGCGAAAGCCGATTTCGCGCTCCTCCTCGCCGCGAAAGCGTCCGCTCGACAGCGTCACCAGCACCTTGCCACCATCACTCCCGAGGAATTCGCCGATCAGATAGGCTGCGGTCTCTCCCGCCGCCCGGTTGTCGGCACCGGCATAGGCGATGCGGGCCGAATTCGGCAGATCCGTCACCAGCGTCACGACGGGAATGCCGGCCGCGTCCGCCCGCGCGACGGCGGCTGCCACCTCGGCGACGTCAGGCGCTTTGAGCACGATGCCGTGCGTGCCACGTAGCCGGATGCGATCGAGAAGCTGCACCAGCTCGGCCGGCTTCATCACCTCGGCAAAATGGAACCGGCAGCGGAAGACGCCCGGCAGAAAGGTCGCCATCTCCGCCTCGAAGGCGGCCCGCACCGCATCGCTGAAACGCTGCGGTGTCTCCATGACGATATCGATCGCCAGCATGCGGCCGTTGCCCATCGCCGCGGCCTGCTGCTTCTCCAGCTCCGCGATCGCTGCCTTCACCCGCATCTCGGTCTGCCGGCGCACGCCCGGTCTGCCATTCAGCACCCGGTCGACGGTGGCGGTGCTGAGCCCGGCCTGGAAGGCGATGTCCTTGACGAGAAAGAGGTGTGCCATGCGATCAGCCTGATGGTTTTTTGATGGATTTCTGATCTATATCACCCGGCATCGCGGCGTATAGTGCCCCCATTGGAAAGAGGGAGGAGCCCGCCATGAAAACCGACAACCAGCAGAAACTGCGCGCCGACCGCGTCTGGCTGAGCGAAGACGCCTGCGATCTCGACGATTTCCGCGGCCTTGCGGAAAAGACCACCGTGCTTGCCGATTACCCCTCAGCGTCTGCGGTCGAAAAAAACGTCCTGATCTATGACAGCCGCAAGGTGATGGCCGCAGTCGCAACGCCAGAAGGCCGACGCGCCGTGCTGGCGGAAATCTGCGAGGCGTTCGGCGAAGGTCCTGGTGTCGTCGTGTTCAAGCGCGCTTACGAAGGCACCGGCATCGTCGACCGCGCCAGCACGATCTTCGATGCGATCATCGAGGAACAGCACCGCACCTCGACCGGCGGTGGCGACCACTTCGCCAAGCCTGGCGCCAACGACCGTATCTGGAATTCGCTGGAAAAACATTGTCTCGCCGATCCGGCAAATTTCGCCGAATATTACGGCAACGCCATTATCGCGCTGGCAAGCGAAGCCTGGCTCGGTCCGAGCTACCAGATGACGGCGCAAGTCAACCGCGTCAATCCGGGCGGTTCGGCGCAATCGGCGCATCGCGACTACCATCTCGGCTTTCAGTCCTCAAAGGTGATCGAGCAGTTCCCGGCACATGTGCATCGGCTCTCGCCGGTGCTGACATTGCAGGGTGCGGTCGCCCATTGCGACATGCCGCTCGAAAGCGGCCCGACACTCTTCCTGCCGCACAGCCAGACCTATGTGCCGGGTTACCTCGCACTAAAGCGGCAGGAATTCCGGGATTATTTCGAGGCCAACCATGTCCAGCTGCCGCTCGAAAAAGGCGACCTCGTCTTCTTCAATCCCGCCCTCTTCCATGCCGCCGGCACCAACCGCTCGGCCGACATCAAGCGCGTCGCCAACCTCCTGCAGGTCTCCTCCGCCTTCGGCCGGGCGATGGAAACCGTCAACCGCGAGAAGATGAGCACCAGGCTGTACCCTGCTTTGAAGGCCTTGCAGGGCAGGCTCTCGCCTGACGAAATCGCCAACGCCGTGGCCGCCTGCGCCGAGGGCTACTCCTTCCCGACCAATCTCGACCGCGACCCGCCACTCGGCGGACTGGCGCCGAAGACACAGGCGCAACTGATGCATGAGGCGCTGAAGGAAGGCTGGAGCGATGAAGCCTTTACGGCAGCACTTGCCGAGCAGGCCCAGAAGAAGCTGAGCTGATTTGGAGCTCGAGCCTCTTGCATCCGCACTGACATAAAGCCTCCCGCAGCCGCGGGAGGCTATTCGCACATCATCACAATGGAGGAACCACATGAGCACAGACCACGGCCGCCTCGACGGCAAGATCGCCATCGTCACCGGCGGCACACAAGGATTGGGCGCAACCATTGCCCGTCTCTTCGCCGAACGCGGCGCAAAAGGCATCGTCATCTGCGGCCGCAACGAAGCCAAGGGCAAGGCAAAGGCGGCGGAGATTTCGGCTGCGACCGGCACCAGGATCGTCTACGTTAAAGCCGACCTCGGCAAGGTCGAGGATGCACAGAATGTCGTGCGCGCCTGTGACGAGACCTTCGGCCGCGTCGACGCGCTGGTCAATGCCGCCGCCATCACCGATCGCGGCACCATTCTCGATACCAGCCCGGAACTCTTCGACTCCATGTTCGCCGTCAATGTGCGTGCGCCGTTTTTCCTGATGCAGGAGGCGGTGAAGGTCATGCGCCGGGAAAAGATCGAGGGTACGATCGTCAATATCGGCTCGATGTCGGCCAAAGCTGGCCAGCCCTTCATCGCCGCCTATTGTGCCTCCAAGGGCGCGCTAGAAACGCTGACGAAGAACACCGCTTATGCGCTCCTGCGCAACCGCATCCGCGTCAACGGTCTGAACATCGGTTGGATGGCCTCCGAAGGCGAGGACCGCATTCAGCGCGAATATCACGGCGCACCGGCCGACTGGTTGGAGAAGGCGGCGGCAAGCCAGCCCTTCGGCCGTCTTGTCGATCCGCACGAGGTGGCGCGCGCCTGCGCTTACCTGTCGTCTTCCGAATCCGGCCTGATGACGGGCTCGGTCATCTGCTTCGACCAGTCGATCTGGGGCGCTTACGACGGCTCGCCGCATCCGGACGCCGCCCTCTGAAAAAGCCAGAGCCCGGCATTTCCATCGCCGGGCTCTGGCACCCCCAGCTTTTTGCCGCTAGGAAAAGAACGGCAGCATTCAGGGAGGAAACTGGCATGGGCGACAATCCGATTTATGAGATCCGCGACGAACGCTTTGGTGCAATGGTCATCGGCAGCGCCGGCCTCGAGGAGCTCTATTCCGACTGCCGCTGGACGGAAGGCCCGGTCTGGTTTTCCGATCTGAACTGCCTTCTCTGGAGCGATATCCCGAATGAACGCATGATGCGATGGACACCGGATGGTACGGTCTCCGTCTTCCGCGCACCCTCCAACTACGTCAATGGCAACACCCGCGACCGGCAGGGCCGGCTGGTCTCATGTGAACATGGCGGCCGCCGCGTCACCCGCACCGAGACGGACGGCACCATCACCGTTCTCGCCGACAGTTACCAGGGCAAGCGGCTGAACTCGCCGAACGACGTCGTCGTGCACTCCGATGGCGGGGTCTGGTTCACCGATCCAACCTACGGCATCCTGTCGGATTACGAGGGCCACAAGGCCGAGCCCGAGCAGCCCACACGCAACGTCTACCGGATCGACCCCGTAAGCGGGACGATCGATGCCGTCGTCGAGGATTTCATCCAGCCGAACGGCCTTGCCTTCTCGCCCGATGAGACGAAGCTTTATATTGCCGATTCCGGCTCCGCAAAACATGACGTGCCGCGCCATATCCGCGTTTTCGACGTCACCGACGGCAGGGCGCTCGCCAACAGCCGCTATTTCTGCAGCCTCGATGTCGGCCATCCCGACGGTTTTCGTTTCGATGTCGCCGGCAACCTCTGGACGAGTGCCTCCGACGGCGTGCACTGCTTTTCGCCCGACGGAACCCTGCTCGGCAAGATCAGGGTGCCGCAGACGGTGTCCAACCTCACCTTCGGCGGCCCCAAGAAAAACCGGCTCTTTATCACCGCGACGCGTTCGGTCTATTCGATCTATCTCAAGACGACCGGCGCACAATATCCATAGATCAGGCCTTCGGTCTTTCGGGGCGGCCGTGCAGCGGCTCGGCCCGGTGCCAGTTCTCCAGGATGCGGCCATCGGTGTGATTCTGCCGCACCCAGCGGATGCCGTTCGAGATCACCTTATGCACGGTCTTGTCGTGATAGATTGGGTAGGTCTCGTGGCCGGGGCTGAAGAAGAAGATGCGGCCGCGGCCGCGCTGGAAGGTGCAGCCGCTGCGGAACACCTCACCACCGGAATACCAGGATATGAAGACAAGCTCGTCCGGCTGCGGAATATCGAAGGGCTCACCATACATTTCCGAGGCATTGACCTCGAAATAGGGCGGCAGTCCCTCGGCGATCGGATGCGAGGGATTGACCACCCAGACGCGCTCCAGATCGCCATCCGGCGTCTCGCGCCAGGAGAGGTTGGCATTGGTGCCCATCAGCCGCCGGAAAAGCTTGGAATGATGGCCGGAATGCAGAACCAGCAATCCCATGCCCTTGAGCAAGCGTTGCTGCACGCGATCGATCAGCCCGTCGCTGACCTCCTCATGCGCCATATGCCCCCACCAGAGCAGCACGTCGGTGTCATCGAGCACGCTGTCCGGCAGGCCTTCATCGGGATCATCGAGCGTGCCGCGGCGGATTTCGAAATCTGGATGGGCAATGCCGGCAGCGATCGCTCCGTCGATACGATCAGGGTAGATCTCCTGAACCTCCTTATGGAGCTGCTCGTGGCGTCCCTCGTTCCATATGGTGACCTTGATTGTCATGGCATTCCTCGATTTTTGGGGGCCTCGATGTCCAGGCCTTGATGTGTCGGGCGAAATTGTCAGGCGGTTGCCGGACGGATCACCCGACCGGCGGAATCGAACAGATGGCAGGCGGCGGGATCGGCCGTCAGCGACACCCGGTCACCCGGCCGCACGGCGATATCGCCTTCGGCGCGCACCACGATCGGCTGCTGCTGCGAGCCGACGGTCATGTAGGTCTCGACGCCGAGCCGCTCGACGATGACCACCTCAGCGGTGAAATTGCCCTGGCCCTCGGCTGCGATCTTCAGATGCTCCGGCCGGATGCCGAGCTTGGCCTCCCCCTGCGGAACCACGCCGTTCGCATCAGCCAGATCGAGCGAAAGCCCGATCGGGCTATCGAGATGCAGCTTGCCCGCCGATGGCCGCGTTGCGGTGACGGGAATGATGTTCATCTTCGGCGAACCGATGAAGGTGGCGACAAATTCATTGTCCGGCTGATGGTAGAGCGCCATCGGCGCACCCTCCTGCGCCACCACGCCCTTGTTCAGCACGACGATGCGGTCGGCCATCGTCATCGCCTCCACCTGGTCGTGAGTGACGTAGACGACGGTCGCCTTCAACTCGCGGTGCAGGCGCTGCAGCTCGGCGCGCATCTGCACCCGCAGCGCCGAATCGAGGTTCGACAACGGCTCGTCGAACAGGATCAGCGCCGGCTTCTTGATGATGGCGCGGCCGATCGCCACGCGCTGGCGCTGGCCGCCGGAAAGCGCGGCCGGGCGGCGGTCGAGGTAATCGGTGAGCTGCAGGATTTCGGCGACGCCCTCCACCTGCCGGCGGATCTCGGCCTCTGGCACCTTCTTCAGGCTGAGCGAGAAGCCAATATTTTCGGCAACGCTCATATGCGGATAGAGCGCATAGGACTGGAACACCATGGCGATGCCGCGCTTGTCGGGTGGCACGTCGTTGATGCGGTTGCCGTTGAGGATGAGGTCACCGTCGTCGATGCCTTCGAGGCCGGCGATCATCCGCAGCAGCGTGGACTTGCCGCAGCCGGACGGGCCGACGAAGACCGCGAATTCGCCGTCTTCCACGGTGATGTCGACGCCCTTGATGACCTCGAGCGCACCGTAGAACTTGCGAACATTTCTGAGATTGATCATCTGTTTCTCTTTCTTGATCTCAGCCCTTCACACCGCCCGAAAACGTCTGGACGAGGAAGCGCCGCGCAAAGCCGAAGGCGACGACGGCAGGCAGCAGATAGATGAATGCAAGTGCGGTCAGCAGGCCGTAATCGATCTCGTTGATGCGCAGAAAGGCGCGAAAGAGACCGAGCGGCAGCGTCTGCAGCTCCGGCGATGACAGGAGAATCAGCGGCAACAGGAAATCGCCCCAGGCCGACATGAAGGCGAAAAGCCCGGCCGCAGCCAGCCCCGGCAGCGCCAGCGGGATCAATACCCGGCGGATGCGCTGTATCAGTGTTGCCCCATCCATCAGCGCCGCCTCCTCGTAGTCCCTCGGCAGCCCGTCGAAGAAGGTCTTCATGATCCAAAGCGCCAGCGGCAATTGCATTGTCGCAAGCACCAGGATCAGCCCGAGATACCCGTCGATGAAGCCGGTCCAGCGCATGATGTCACGCGTATAGCTGCCGAAGATCGGCCTGAGCACCGCCGCTTCCGCGTTGTTCAACGTCAGCAGGAATTTGTAGAGCGGCACGACCAGCGCCGTCGGCGGCAGCACCCGGATGAGCAGGATCGCGTAGAGGAAGGGCAGCTTCCACCAGGCCCGGGTGCGCGACAGCGCGTAACCGCCGAGCCCCGAAAGCACCATGACGAGCAGCGTCGCGCTAGCGACCACGAAGAGCGAATTGAACAGCCACTTCGCCCCGTCCTCCTTGGTGAAAACTCTTACATAGTTGGCGAAGGTCCACTGCTCCGGCCAATGCAGGAAGAGCTGCGCATTGCCGTCGAGAGAGGCAAGCAGCACCCAGAAGAAGGGCACCGCGCAGAAGATCGAGATCAGCGACAGGGTCGCATAGGCGATGAGGTCGGAGCGACCCTTGTTTGCGGTTTCACTTGGGGAAACGACGGCCATGTCAGACCTCCACCTTCATGGCCCGGACGTAGGCGATGCCTAATATCAGCGAGATGACGAGCGCGACGACGGCGACCGCGGCACCATAACCCAGCTGGAACGCCGTGAAGGACTGGTTGTAGATATAGATGCTGACCACCTCGGTCGCCCCGCCCGGCCCGCCGCGCGTCAGCGCATAGACGAGGCCGAAGACGGCGATGGTGGAGACGGCCGAGATCAACATATAGAGCAGGATCGTCGGCATCATCAGCGGCAGGGTGATGCGGCGGAACATCTGCGATGGAGTGGCGCCGTCCATGCGCGCTGCCTCATAAATCTCCGCCGGAATGGTACTGAGGCCGGCCGTCAACAGGATCATCGCCGTGGCGATGCCGCGCCAGGTGTTGACGACAATGATCATCGACAGCGGGAAGACCTGCAGCCAGTCCGCCGGCGTGACGCCGAAGAAGCTGACGATGCGGCTGAGTGTGGCATTGTCGCCGCCCGCCAGCATCGAGATCCACATGAATCCGGCGACGACTTCAGGGGCCGCGTTCGGCAACAGGATGATCGACGAGAACACCCGCCGAAAGCGGATCGGGCGACGCAGCGCAATTGCCGAGATCAGCCCGAGCACGAACTGGCCGATCACCGCCGAACCGATGACGAAGACGAAGGTGACGAACAGCGAATTCCAGAACTTCGCGTCGTTGAAGAGCCGCGTATAGTTCCTGAAGCCGACGAAGCGGGGCCGAAGGGCCGCGGCCCCAGTCAGGGCCTCGTTGGTGAAGCTCAGATAGATCGAATAGAGGGCCGGATAGATGACAAAGGCCAGAAGCAGCACCAGCGAGGGCAGCAGGATCAGCAGCCATTGCCGCTCAGTGCGCTTTTCATGAGAGTTTCGGGCCATGGAAGCTCACAACCTTATCGGCTTATCGAATGAAAGCGGGAAGACGCGGGCGATGGTGCCGCGTCCCCGTCTTGGCGGAAGAGAGGGTGCCGGAGCTTACTTAACCATGTCGTCGCCGAGCGTTTCTTTGACGTAGTCGACAAGGATCTTCTGGGCGCCGGCGGCATCGGTTTCTTTGCGGAGCAGCGCTTCGGTGGCCCGCGCGACACCTTCCGAGACCGTACCGAAACCGGAGGCCTGCTTCAGGAACACGCCGTTCCCGGCAGCCGCATGGATCGGAACCAGTTCCGTCAGCTTCTGGAACTCGGCATTGTCAGCCGCACCCTTGCTGGCCGGGATATTGCCGATACGGGCGGCGTAGGAAACCTGCGTCTCGATCGAGCCGATCTCCATCAGCGCCTTGATCGCCAGTTCCGTATTGGCCGACTTGGAATTGACGGCCCACGGCGCAGCGAGGTTGGCAAGTACGTACTGGCCGCTGCTCTGGCCGGGAACGGTCCAGGTGCCGACCACCTTCGTCACGTCAGGGATCGGATTCTTGCTTTCGCGACCCCAGTCGAAAATATAGCACCAGGAGCCGCAGGTGGTCGCGACGAGCTTGCCGGCCGGGAACATCTGGTACTTCGGCACGACCCAGGGCTCGGGTCCGAGCAGCGGCTGCGTTGGCATCAGGTCCTTGTCGATCAGTTCCTTGTAGACGTTGAAGACATCTTTGATGCCTTCGCCATTCAGATCGAGCTTGCCGTCGGCATCGACCAGCTGCGGCGTCTTGGAACCGACGAGCAGATGCTGGAAGCCTTCATCGAAGGCGCCGCTTCCCCAGGAAACGCCGGCCGGAAAGAGCAGGCCGTAGGCGCCGGTCTTCTGCTTGATCTCGGCCGCGCGGTCGAGAAGTTCCTGCCAGGTCTTCGGCTGTTCGGTGGAAATTCCGGCTTTTTCGAGAACGTCTTTGCGGTAATAGATTTCCTGAATGCCGAGCATGAACGGCATTACATAAGTTTCACCATCCGGGCTGACGGCAAGCTCCTTGGCGACGTCATAGAGGTTGGCGTAACCGTCCCAGGCCTTGAACTCCTTGGTAACAGGCGCGAGGTAACCGGCTTCCACCATGTCGGAAACGGCAGCCGTCGTTGGGATGGAGAACAGGTCGGGCGCGTTGCCGGCGCCGAGTTCCGTTAGGAGTTTGGTCAGGTAATCCTTGTCGGGCGCCGGATATTCGATGACCTCGACGGTGACGCCATATTTCTTTTCGATCCGCTCGACCGTCGACTTCATCGCGTCGATGCCGGCCTGACCGTGATTTGCAATGCGGATTGTTTCAGCCTGCGCCAGCGTCGAAACCGCGCTCAGCAGAACGGCGCACAGGCCGCCAAGAACCATCTTCTTCAATGGAAGTCCTCCCTTTTTTAGAGACACGGCGCCCTCCAGCACCGGTTGCGAAAATGTACACGCATTCCAAACACTGACAAGATGGTTTTTGAAAAGATTCGAATGCGAGTTTTAATATACTGATATTGCTTATCTATATAGATATTGCCATCGCTATGTCGTTTGTGTAATCGTGTGCACAATGCATTCAGGGAGGAATTTTCATGACTAGGAAATTACGCCTCGGTGTCATCGGCGCTGGCTTGAAGGCGGCGGAATATGCCGAGAGCTGGGTCAAGATGCCGGAGATCGAATTCGCTGCGCTCGCCGACACCACCGCGGCTTCGCGCCAGCGCCTGATCGACGTCTGCCTCGCCGCCGGCGCACCACAACCGAAGAGCTTCGAGGATTATCGCCAGATGCTCGCCGAAAACAGGGGTGAACTCGACATCGTCTACGTCTCCACCCCGCACGCCTTCCATGCCGAGCAGGCAACCGCCGTCGCCGAGGCCGGCCTCGACCTCTTCCTGGAAAAGCCGATGGTGACGACGGTCACTGAAGCCGAGAGGCTGATCGCCGCACAGAAAAAGAGCGGCGTCACCATCGTCACCGCCTTCCAGGGCGGCCTGTCGCCGCTGGTGCTCGACACGCGCCGGCGGGCTCTCGCCGGCGAATTCGGCGAGCTGATCGCCATATCAGGCATGATCTGGGAAAGCTGGTCGTCCAATTATGACGGCCACTGGAAGCAGCAGCCTGATATCTCCGGCGGCGGCTTCATGTTCGATACCGGCGCCCATATGATGAACACCGTCTGCCTGCTCGCCAATTCCGATTTCGACAGCGTGTCGGCCTACATGAACAATCACGGCAGGCAAGTCGATATCGCCACCGCCGTCTCCGCCCGGCTGAAGAACGGCGCGCTAGCGACACTGACGGCCGCCGGCGAAGGCCCTCCGGGCTGCGCCTCCTACATCACCTTCTTCTATTCGAAGGCGATCGTGCGCATCGACGCCTGGGGCGGTTGGCGCGAGATCAGTGTCGGCCGCACCGCCGAGCCGCGCGAGGAGGCTGAGATTCTCGGTAATCCGATGAAGAATTTCCTCGCCATTCGCGAGGGAAAGATGGAAAACTCCGGCTCCGTTGAAATGGGCCTCAGATTCGCTAAGCTATGGGATGCAATCAAGGAATCGGCAGCGGCCGACGGCGCTTCCGTCAGGATCGTCGCCTAACAGGCGCTGAAGATGAGCGGTATGAGCAGACGGCGGATCACCTCGAAGGAACTGGCGAAACTCGCCGGCGTCTCCTCCGCTACCATTTCCCGCGCCTTCTCGCCGGATTCACGCATCGGCAGCGCCACCCGCGACCGCATCCTCGCTGTCGCCCGTGAACATGGCTACCAGCCGAACGCGATCGCCCGCTCGCTGAACAACCAGCGCTCACGGCTCGTCGCGCTGGTCGTCAATGCAATCGGCAACCCTTGCGAGGCCGAGGAGCAGCAGCTTCTCGTCCACCGCCTGCAGGCAAGACAATTGCTGCCGATCATCCTCTGCTGCGCCGATCATTCCGACCGGCTACAGCTGATGCGCCTTGCCTCCACCTATCAGGTCGATCACGTCGTCGTCTTCTCCGACATGGTGTCGATGCAGGATGCCGTCGATATCTTCCACACGACCAAGCCGATCATCGTCTCCTTCGAGCCGCTCGACAACGAAAGCGTCTCCAGCATCCGCATCGACGGCGCTGAGGCCGCCGACGAGATCATCGACAAGATCGTCCGCGACGGCAAGAAGCGTTTCGCCTACCTCTCCGGCACCAATTCAAGCTGGATCGACAAACTCAGACGAAAATGGTTCGCCGATGCGCTGGCCAAGCGCGGCCTCTCTTTCGAGGCACAGGCCTTCGGTGACTACTCCTATGATTCCGGCTTCAAGGAAGCCGTGCTCCTGCTGCACCGGGATAAGGTCGACGCCATCATCTGCGGCAACGACGTCATGGCGATCGGCGCACGCGATGCCGCCCGCCGGGTGCTCGGCAAGAACACGCCTGATGATATCGCCATCGTCGGCCAGGACGGCATCGCCATGGCCGCCTGGGATTGCAACGACCTCACCACGCTGAGCCTCGACCATGTCGCCTTCATCGATGCCGTCGTCGAATTGATCGAACGCCATGACGCCGAGATCGAAGGCCCGCACAGCATCACGCTCACCTGTACCGCCCGCTGGGGCTCGACCGCCTGATGCATGTCGCCTGGAAATGTACAGCGGTTCCGGGATGACGACATGCATGAAAAAAGCTAAAGCGCGTCGCATGAATCAAGTTCGCTGTGACGTGCTTTAGCGACTCGCTCATCCATTGCATCGAGGAGGAATACCGATGACCAGATTTTCACGCGCCGAGAAGCGCCGCAATGTCCCTGATGCCGCAATCTGGAGAGCCTGAAATGCGTTCCGTTGTTTCCTTCAATGAAGGCTGGAGTTTCCACGAGGGCTTCGGCCAGCGTTTGCTCGAAGCTTTCGATGCCGCCAAGTCGGTCAGCCTGCCGCATACCGCCGTCGAACTGCCCTTCAGCTATTTCGACGAGACCAGCTATCAGCGCGCCTTCACCTATCAGAAGGTGCTGCGCTGGCTGCCGGAATTCGAGGGCCGCGAGGTTTCGCTCGTCTTCGACGCCGCCATGGCCGACAGCGTCGTCTATCTGAACGGTGAGGAAATCATTGCCCATAAGGACGGCTACACCCCCTTCGAAGCCCGCCTCACCGGTAAGCTCGCCAAGGGCGAGAACCTCGTCACCGTCAAGATCGACGGCAGCGAAAACCCCGACATTCCGCCTTTCGGCGGCCGCATCGATTATCTGACCTATGCCGGCATCTACCGCGATGTCTGGCTGAAGGTCACCGACCCGGTCTCGATCCGCAATCTCAAGATCGAAACCACAGACGTTCTTAGCCCGGAGAAATCGGCGACCATACGCGTCGATATCGCCAATCCCGAGGGCCGCAGCTTCTCGGCGACGGTCACCGCCACGCTGAAACAGGCCGACGGTACGGTGGTCGCCACCGCCGCAACCGAAACGATCGGCAGCCGCACCACGCTCTCCTTTGGGGGCCTCACCGGCATCGCCCTCTGGGACATCACCGATCCCACGCTCTATGACGTCACCGTCGAGCTCAGGACCGAACACGGCTCCGACCGTGTCTCGACCAGATTCGGCTTCCGCACCGCCGAATTCACGCCGGAAGGTTTCCTCCTCAACGGCAAGCCATTGAAGCTGCGCGGCCTCAACCGCCACCAGGCCTTCCCCTATGTCGGTTATGCCGCCGGCCGTTCCGCCCAGGAGCGCGACGCCGACATCATGAAGACGGTGCTGAAGTGCAACGTCGTCCGCACCTCGCATTATCCGCAGTCGAAGTGGTTCCTCGACCGATGCGACACGATCGGCCTGCTGGTTTTCGAGGAGATCCCGGGCTGGCAGCATATCGGCGATGCCGACTGGCAGCAGGAATCGATCGAAAACGTCCGCCGCATGATTGAGCGCGACTGGAACCACCCCTCGATCATCATCTGGGGCGTGCGCATCAACGAATCGCAGGATAATCACGATTTCTACGCCGAGACCAACCGTCTCGCCCGCGAACTCGACAGCACCCGCCAGACCGGCGGCGTGCGTTATCTCACCGAGAGCGAACTGCTCGAAGACGTCTATACGATGAACGACTTCATCCTCGGTAACGAGGAATTGCCGGGCGCCAACCGCCCGCGCACCGCGCTGCGCGCCCAGCAGGAAAATACCGGACTGCCGCACAAGGTGCCGTACCTCATCACCGAGTTCAACGGCCACATGCACCCGACGAAGATTTATGACCAGGAGCAGCGTCAGGCCGAGCATGTGCGCCGTCACCTGGAAGTGCTGAATGCCGCCTATGGCGATCCTGATATCTCAGGCGCCATCGGCTGGTGCATGTTCGATTACAACACCCACAAGGATTTCGGCTCCGGCGACCGCATCTGCTATCACGGCGTCATGGACATGTTCCGCGAGCCGAAATTCGCGGCCTATGCCTATATCAGCCAGTGCGACCCTTCCGAGGAGATCGTCATGAAGCCGGTGACCTTCTGGGCACGCGGCGAACGCAATATTGGCGGCGTGCTGCCGCTGATCATCCTGACCAACTGCGACGAGGTGGAGCTGCGATATGGCGCGCTCAGCAAGCGCATCGGTCCGGATCGCGAGAATTATCCACATCTGCCGCATCCGCCCGTCGTGCTCGACCATCGGCATTTCACCCCCGACGAGCTCGGCACCTGGGGTCTCGAATGGATCGACGGCACCTTCACCGGCTATATCGGCGGCGAGCCGGTGGCCAGCCTGACGCTGGTGGCCGATCCGCTGCCGACGACTCTGGAGGTGGTTGCCGATAGCAGCACGCTGAAAGCCCGTGAACGCGACAGCACACGCGTCATCATCCGCGCCCTCGACCAGCGCGGCCAGCGCCTGCCCTTCATCAACGACAGCATTTCGCTGAAGGTGCACGGCCCGGCAAGGATCGTCGGCCCGAGCAACGTACCGCTGCAGGGCGGCACCGCCGGATTCTGGCTGGAGGCGACGGGGTTCACTGGCGAGATCACCGTCGAAGCAGTTTCCACGCGTTTCGCGCCGGTGACGCTCGGGGTGACGGCTGCCTAGCGCACAACCCCGAGAATCGAAATCGATTTTCGGAAAGGATTGTGCGCAAACTCAAAGTGTTAGAGCGTCCCTAGCGCGTCTTATAGACGCGCGGCGCTCTAATGACCGTTACGAAATCCTGAGCTGGCTATTGGGATCGAAGAAGACGGCCTTGTCGAGATTGAATGCGAGACGGGTGTTTTGTCCTGGCGCGATGCCGGTATCGGCACGCAGGCGGGCGACGACGGATTTGCCGCCGAGCTTGGTGACGGCGAAGGTGTCGGAGCCGGCCGGTTCGACCACCTCGATCAGGCAGTCGCCCTCGGTCAGCGAGCGCGCCTTGCGGTCGGCGCCATCGGGATCGGTCAGCGCTTCCGGCCGGATGCCGAAGATCACCTGTCTGCCGGTATAGGCGGTCAGGCCATTGTTGCCTGCGATGACCGGCAATCTCAGCGGGGCAGCATTCGGCCGCTCCAGCGAGACTTCCAGCCCGCCGGCGCCGTTTTCGACGGTGGCGTTGAGCAGGTTCATCGCCGGCGAGCCCATGAAGTCGGCTACGAAGATATTGGACGGGCTGTTATAGATCTCGGCCGGCGTGCCGAACTGCTGCAGCACGCCGTCCTTCAGCACGGCGATCTTGGTCGCCAGCGTCATCGCCTCGATCTGGTCATGGGTGACATAGACGAAGGTGGTGCCCATGCGCTGATGCAGCCGCTTGATCTCGGTGCGCATGTCGACCCGCAGCTTGGCATCGAGATTGGAGAGCGGCTCGTCGAACAGGAAGACCTGCGGATTGCGCACCAGCGCCCGGCCCATGGCGACACGCTGGCGCTGGCCGCCGGAGAGCTGGCTCGGCTTGCGGTCAAGCAGATGGCCGATCTGCAGCATGTCGGAGACTTGGGCGATCGCCTTGACACGCTCCTCCTTCGGAACGCCGCGGATCTCCATGCCGAAGGCGATGTTTCCCGCCACCGTCATGTTCGGATAGAGCGCGTAGGACTGGAACACCATGGCGATGTCGCGCTTGGAGGGATGCAGCCCGCTGATGTCGCGCCCGTCGATCTTGATATCGCCAGAGGTGATCGTCTCCAGCCCGGCAATGGTGTTGAGCAGCGTCGACTTGCCGCAGCCGGACGGGCCGACCAGCACGAGAAAGCCGCCCTTTTCGAGTTCGAGGTCGATCCCCTTGAGAATGTCGACGGCGCCGAAGCGTTTTCTGAGACCGGAGATTTCGAGGAAGGCCATGGATTACCCTTTGACAGCGCCCGCCATCAGACCGCGCACGAAGTAGCGGCCGGCGAGGATATAGACGATGAGCGTCGGCACGGCTGCGATCATCGCAGCCGCCATGTTGACATTGTATTCGACCACCCCGGTCGAGGTGTTGACGACATTGTTCAGCGCCACCGTCATCGGCATGGATTCACCAGTGCCGGCATAGGCTGAGGCAAACAGGAAGTCGTTCCAGATATTGGTGAACTGGTAGATGACGGTGACGACGATGATCGGCAGCGAGTTCGGCAGCATGATGCGGCGGAAGATCTGGAAGAAGCTGGCGCCATCGACCTGGGCGGCCCGCACCAGCTCGGTCGGAAAGGCCTCGTAGAAATTGCGGAAGAACAGCGTCGTGAAGCCGAGGCCATAGACGACATGGACGAAGACCAGATTGACGGTCGGATTGCCGAAGCCGAAGCTCCAGCCCGTGGCATTCTGCAGCGTCATGCCGAAGCGGCCGAGGCTGCCGAGGATCGTTGCCATCGGCAGCAGCACCGACTGGAACGGGATGAAGCAGGCAAACAGCATCAGCCCGAACACCAGCGTGTGGCCGGGGAAACGCCATTTGGTCAGCACATAGCCGTTCAGCGCCCCCATGATGGTGGAGATCGCCACAGCCGGCACGACCATCTTGATCGAGTTCCAGAAGTAGCCCTTGATGCCGGCGCAGGTCAGCCCGACGCAGGTCTCGCCCCAGGCCTTGATCCAGGGATCGAAGGTCGGCGATTGCGGCAGCGCCAGCATGTTGCCGTTCTGGATCTCGTCCATGGTCTTGAACGAGGTCGTCAGCATGACGAAGAGCGGCATCAGATAGAGGACGGCAAAGATCAGCAGCAGGCCGTAGATGACGGTGCGGCCGATCCAGCGGGTGTTGTTGCTGTTCCTGCTGTCGTTCCTATAGTCGCCACCCTGCGGCAGCGGTGAGGTCGAGGTTGCTATCGGAGAGGTCACGCTGCTCATCGCGCCTTCTCCTTCAGTTCGGAATAGAGATAGGGCACGATGATCGCCGAGATCGTCATCAGCATGATGATGGCGCTGGCCGAGCCGACGGCCATCTCGTTGCGCTTGAAGGTGTATTCATACATGAAGTTCGACGGCAGCCAGGCCGAGCCGCCGGGGCCGCCCGAGGTCAGCGCCACCACAAGGTCGTAGGACTTGATCGCCATATGGGCGAGCACGATGAAGGCGGAGAGAAAGATCGGCCGCAGCAGCGGAATGACGATGCGCCGATAGAGCTGGAAGGCGGAAGCGCCGTCGATCTGGGCGGCCTTCATGATCTCGCCGTCGATGCCGCGCAGACCCGCCAGGAACATCGCCATGACGAAGCCCGACGCCTGCCAGACACCGGCGATGACGACGGTGTAGATGACGAAGTCCTTGTTCTTGATCCAGTCGAAGTGGAAGCTCGTCCAGCCAAAATGGTGCAGCGTCTGTTCCAGCCCGAGGCCGGGATCGAGGAACCATTTCCAGGCAACGCCTGTCACAATGAAGGACAGCGCCATCGGATAGAGGAAGATCGGCCGCAATACGCTCTCGCCGCGGATCTTCTGGTCGAGCAGGATGGCGAGGAAGAGACCGAGCGCCAGGCAGATGCCGACATAGAGAAAGCCGAAGATCGCCATGTTGGTGATCGAGGTGTACCAGGAGGACGGCGGATCGCTCTCGAAGGTCCAGCGCCACAGCCGCTGATAGGCGCGTGCTCCGGTCAGCGCATAGGAGGGAAAGGTCTTGGAATTGGTGAACGACAGATAGGCCGTCCAGACGATGAAGCCATAGACGAAGATGATGGTGATGACGAAGCTCGGCGCCAAGACGATCTTCGGCAGCGCATCCTGCAGCCGGCCCCTCAACGAGATCCCCGTCGATTGCCTCGGCGTCAAAACCGGATCGGTGGTCGCAACGGTGCTCATGGAATGTCATCTCCTGCCTGCATGATCGTCCGGGCAATCGGCCCCGCATGATCATCCCGTATGATCGGCGCGGAGCCTGAAGCTTCCCCGCCAGCAGGCGGGGAAGCATTTGTCATCACACGTGGCCTCAGCGGGCGTCGTCGATTGCCTGGACGAGCTGCTTGACGGCTTCGTCGGAGGTCTTGATCTGGCCGTGGACGAACTTCGAGACGACATCCTTGTAGGCATTGGCGATGGCCGGAGGCGCGCCATAGCCCTGGGCGAGCGAGCCGAACAGCGTGCCGCCTTCGTTGGCTGCCTTCAGGTCGGCGATGCCCTTCTTGCCGCAAGCGTCGAAGTCGGTATCGGGAACATCGGTACGAGCCGGCACCGAACCCTTGACGACGTTGAAGGCCGACTGGAAGCTCTTCGACAGCGTTGCCGTTGCCAGCGCCACCTGGGCCGCCTTGCGGTCGTCGGGGACGTTGAACATGCCGAACATGTCGGAGTTGTAGACCACGCTGCCGTCGGTGCCGGGGAAGCGGTAGCAGAGGAAGTCGGTATCCGGCGTCTTCTTGGCGGCGACGAATTCGCCCTTGGCCCAGTCGCCCATCACCTGCACCAGCGCGTCACCCTTGATGACCATGGCGGTCGCCAGGTTCCAGTCGCGGCCCGAGAAGTTCGGATCGACATACTTGATGATCGTCGCCAGATTGTCGAAGGACTTCTTCATCGTGTCGGACTTCAGCGATTCCTCGTCGAGGTCGTTGAAGGCCTTCTTGTAGAACTCCGGACCGCCGGTCGACAGCACGATGGAATCGAACATCGTCGCTTCCTGCCAGTTCTGGCCGCCAAGGGCGAGCGGGATGACGCCGGCGGCCTTGGCCTTGTCGAGCAGCGCAATCAGCTCGTCGAAGGTCTTCGGCTCAGTGCCGCCGATCTTGTCCATCACAGCCTTGTTGATCCACAGCCAGTTGACCGAGTGGACGTTAACAGGGGCTGCGACCCACTTGCCGTCATAGACCGAGAACTTCTGCAATGCGGCCGGAACCGACTTGTCCCAGCCTTCCTTCTTCGCCGTCTCCGTCAGATCGCCCATGACGCCGGCCTCAGCATAGTCGAGCACGGTATAGCCGAGCATCTGCGAGGCTGTCGGATAGGTGCCGGCTGCCACCATCGCCTTCAGCGCCGTCATCGCCGCATCGCCGCCACCGCCGGCAACCGGCACGTCCTTCCAGGCAAAACCTTCCTTCGAAAGATCCTGCTTCAGAACGTTCAGTGCCGCCGCCTCGCCACCAGACGTCCACCAGTGCAGCATCTGCACTTCCTTGACGTCGGCGGCTTGGGCAGCACTGAGGCCAGCCATCATCACGACAGCAATAGCTGCCGAGCTCAAAAACCTGTTCATGAATTTCCTCCCGTTTGCAAATCGGCGGCGGGACCCTCCCTGCCGCCCGATGCCTCCCGCCATTGCAGCGGTCAGCATACGGCCGCGCTCCTCCGCGCGGTTAACAATTTAAAACGTTATAAGGCCTTGGTCGTCAAGTCCTTTCTCGACTCCCGAGAAAAATATGGTTATTACGGCATCCTTTTGAATTTTATATGAATTTACTGATGGCTAATGGAACGGCTGCGGCCGGCGAGGATCTGGGACGCTAGCTGCTGCAGCGCATAAACAATCCGGATGCCGAGGATCTGCAGCTCCCGCTGCCGCCGCAGATCAACTTTCCGATCGATTAGCTGCTCGGCTGTGAAATCCCGGCATTTAAAACTGTTTCCATGGCGCGTGATTTGTCCTAGAAGCACCGCGTAATCCGGTCGCAGCCCACCCGGTCAAAACAAGGGATCCAAAATATGAAAACCATCGTCGTCTGCTCAGGCGGACTGGACTCCGTTTCGCTTGCCCACAAGGTCGCGACGGAACAACAGCTTATCGCCCTCGTCTCCTTCGACTACGGCCAACGGCATCGCAAGGAACTCGACTTCGCCGCCAGATGTGCCGCACGACTCTCCGTTCCCCATCATATTATCGACATCGCCAGTATCGGCGGTCATCTCAGCGGATCGGCCCTGACCGACAATGTCGAGGTTCCCGATGGCCACTACGCCGAGGAGACCATGAAGGCCACCGTTGTGCCCAACCGCAATGCCATCATGCTGGCAATCGCGTTCGGTTTGGCTGCGGCGCAAAAAGCAGATGCCGTTGCCGTCGCCGTGCATGGCGGCGACCACTTCATCTACCCGGACTGCCGACCGGGCTTCATCGATGCTTTCCAGCGCATGCAGAATGAAGCGCTGGACGGTTATGCCAGCGTGAAACTGCTTGCACCCTATGTCGATGTTTCCAAAGCGGCGATCGTTGTTGACGGCACAAAACACGGCACGCCATTTTCGGAGACCTGGTCCTGCTACAAGGGCGGCGAGCTCCACTGTGGACGCTGCGGAACCTGCGTGGAACGCCGTGAAGCTTTCCATCTTGCCGGTGTTCCCGATCCCACGGAGTACGAAGACCGCGATTTCTGGAGAGCGGTCGTGTCGCGATACTCGGCCACGGAGGTGCGTTGATGTACCGCATCACCAAGGAGTTTCATCTCTCCGCCTCCCATCAATTGGATCACCTGCCTGCCGACCATCAATGCGCTCGGCTCCACGGTCACAACTACATCGTCATCGTCGAACTGGCTGCCGAAAACCTGAATGATGATGGCTTCGTTCGTGACTATCACGACCTCTCGCCACTCAAGCGCTATATCGACGAAACTTTCGACCATCGTCACCTGAACGACGTCTTCGGCCACTCGAAAGTCACCTCCGAATTCCTCGCAAGGCACTTTTACGACTGGTGCAAGCAGCGCTTCCCGGAGACATCGTCCGTTCGCGTCAGCGAGACGCCGAAAACCTGGGCGGAGTACAGGCCGTGAGCGTGGGGACCATTCGCGTCAGCGAAATCTTCGGCCCGACCATACAGGGCGAAGGTGCCTTGATCGGGCTGCCGACGGTGTTCGTGAGGACAGGCGGCTGTGACTATAGGTGTTCCTGGTGCGACAGTCTTCACGCGGTCGACAGCGCGTTCCGGGATCAATGGATTCCCATGTCCACTGAGGCTGTCTGGCATAAGGTCACGGAACTCTCTGGGGGCAAGCCACTGACGGTTTCCCTTTCCGGAGGCAATCCGGCGATACAACCCTTGAGGCCACTGATCCAGCTAGGCCATTCCCAAGGATACCGCTTTGCACTGGAAACACAGGGAAGCGTGGCCCAGGCCTGGTTTCGCGATCTCGACATCCTGGTCATCAGCCCCAAACCGCCATCAAGCGGAATGCTGACGGATTGGGACCAGGTGGATCACTGTCTTCACCTGGCCGCCGGCGGACCGGAGATCGCATTGAAGATTGTAGTCTTCGACGATACTGACTACGAGTTCGCCCAACGGGCGGGTCGGCGCTATCCCCAAATTCCCTTGTTCCTTCAGCCCGGCAATCATACGCCGCCACCGCCCGATGACGATGACGCGCGCATTGATATCGACGGCGTGATGGATCGGATGCACTGGCTTGTCGAAAGGGTGACGGCCGACCAATGGTTTGCGGTACGCGTACTACCCCAATTGCACGTGCTGCTCTGGGGTAACAAGCGAGGAGTATAAGTTTCTACCGCTCCGGAAAGGCGAAGACATCGACCGGCTCGCCGAGCCCGCGCAGCGGGAAGGTGCCGAGGCTGTCCATGTCTTTCGCGCAGTCCGCCATTTCGACAAAGGCCCGCGACAAGAGTACCGGACGCTTGACCTCCTTGGTCAGGGTTTCCAGCCGCGAGGCGACATTGACCGCCGGGCCGATGACGGTGAAATCCAGCCGCCGACTCGAGCCGATATTGCCGTACATGACGTCGCCGACATGCACGCCGACGCCGTAGCGCAGCGGTTCGCGTCCGTTGCCCGCATACTGCTGGTTCAATTGCGCCATCAACGCCTGCCCTTCGCGGATCGCCTGCAGCAGATCGTGACAGGCCGTGTCCTTGCTCAGCGGGAAGATCGCCAGCAATCCGTCGCCCATGAACTTCAGGATCTCGCCGCCATACCGTTCGATCGGATCCGACATGGCGTCGAAGTAATCATTGAGCAGATGAATGACATCGTCGCGCGGCCAGAGATCGGAAATCGCCGTAAAGTCGCGCAGGTCGCAGATCATGATCGCCGCACCGACGGTCGCGCCGCTGCCGCGCGTCGTGACGCCCGCCAGGATCTGTTCGCTCGCATGCGGTCCCACATAGGTCTGCAGCAGCGTGCGCGCCATGATGTTCTTCAGCCGGATTTCGCTGACGAGGGTCAGGGCCGGCAGCAGGTCGCGCAGGAAATCGACATGCTCGCTCGTAAAGCCGCCCGGCCGGCTGGTAGAAAAGGTCGCGACGTGCCGTTTGCCGAAAGTATGCTCGAGTGGCCAGGCGATATACTCCGTGAGGCCGTCGTCGCGCAGTTCCTGATAGAATGAATCCTTGTCCCCGTCGGTTGCGGCTTCCAGCTGTTTACGCACCTCCTCCACACCCTGATGGATCGCGTTGACGGGACTCTTCAGGAACTCCGGCGTGTTTTCGACACCATAGGCGAAAGTGTTGATCTTCGCCTCTGCCAGGCCTTCCTTCCAGAGGATGCGGGCGCCGATCCATTGCGGATGGTTCGTCCTGAAATGCAATGTCGCCCGCGCCACCGGCACGCCCGATGCCAAAAGCTTCTCGCACATTTCCACCAGGATATTGTCGATGAACCGCTCGCCGCGCGTATCGTTCACCAGCCAGTCGAGAATCCGTCTTCTGCGGATCGGCCAGACGCCCTCTTCCGCTTCGACGGCAGTCCCGGCCTTGTTCAAAAAAGACGACATCAAAAACTCCCGCTACGCCACATTACCGGCGAGGACCGAATTTAGTTCCGCTGAATGTGGGCGATGAGAGAGCAAATGATAAGAGGCAGACGGCGATCAAGCCTCAGAAATCCCAGTCCTCGTCCTCGGTCGCGACAGCCTTGCCGATGACATAGGAGGAACCCGAGCCGGAGAAGAAGTCGTGGTTCTCGTCGGCATTCGGCGAAAGCGCGGACAGGATCGCCGGATTGACCTTGCAGGCCTCAGCCGGGAACAGCGCCTCATAGCCAAGGTTCATCAGCGCCTTGTTGGCATTGTAGTGCAGGAATTTCTTGACGTCCTCAGTCAACCCGACACCGTCATAGAGCGCTTCGGTATATCTAGCCTCGTTGTCATAAAGTTCGAGCAGCAGCTCGAAGGCAAAATCCTTGATCTCCTGCCTTCTCTCCTCGCTGAGGCGCTCCAGCCCGCGCTGGAACTTGTAGCCGATATAGTAGCCGTGCACCGCCTCGTCGCGGATGATCAGCCGGATCATGTCGGCCGTGTTGGTGAGCTTGGCGCGGCTCGACCAGTACATCGGCAGGTAGAATCCGGAATAGAACAGGAAGCTTTCGAGGAAGACGCTCGCGACCTTCTTCTTCAGCGGATCGCCGGAGCCGTACTGCTCCATGATCAGCGCCGATTTCCGCTGCAGGAATTCATTCTCCTCCGACCAGCGATAGGCATCGTCGACATCAGGCGTCGAGCACAGCGTCGAGAAGATCGAGGAATAGGAGCGCGCATGCACCGCCTCCATGAAGGAGATGTTGGAAAGCACCGCCTCCTCATGCTGCGTCACCGCATCCTCCATCAGCCGGATGGAACCGACGCCGTTCTGGATCGTGTCGAGCAGCGTCAATCCGGTAAAGACGCGGATGGTCAGCTGCTGCTCGACCGGCGTCAGCGTCGCCCAGGACGGAATGTCGTTCGAAAGCGGCACCTTTTCCGGCAGCCAGAAATTGCCGGTGAGCCGGTTCCAGACTTCGAGATCCTTATCGTCCTCGATGCGGTTCCAATTGATGGCGCGCACGCGGGACGCAGGTTTGATTTGCATGTTCATCGGGTGGTCCTTTTCGGGCGTCAGCGTCTGCATGGCGAAGGGAACTGCGGAACCCTCCCGCTTCTTGCAGCGTCAGCCGCAATCAAATCATAAGGTGCAGGAAACGCAGCCCTGCACCTCGGTGCCGGACAGCGCCATCTGGCGAAGGCGGATGTAGTAAATCGTCTTGATGCCCTTCTTCCAGGCATGGATCTGCGCCTTGTTGATGTCGCGCGTCGTTGCCGTGTCGCGGAAGAACAAGGTCAGCGACAGGCCCTGGTCGACATGCTGGGTCGCTGCCGCATAGGTATCGATGATCTTCTCCGGTCCGATCTCGTAGGCGTCCTGATAATAGTCGAGATTGTCGTTGGTCATGAACGGCGCCGGATAATAGACGCGGCCGATCTTGCCTTCCTTGCGGATCTCGATCTTCGAAACGATCGGATGGATCGAGGAGGTCGAGTGGTTGATGTAGGAGATCGAGCCCGTCGGCGGCACCGCCTGCAGGTTCTGGTTATAGAGGCCGGAGGCCATCACCGCCTTCTTCAACGTGGCCCAATCTTCCTGCGTCGGAACGTGGATGCCTGACGTCTCGAACAGCGCCCTGACTGTCTCCGTCGCCGGCTCCCAGAGCTGCTCTGTATATTTGTCGAAATAGTCGCCGGATGCATATTTCGAATTCTCGAAGCCCTTGAAGCTCGTACCGCGTTCGACCGCCAAAAGGTTCGAGGCGCGGATTGCGTGATAGGTCACCGTATAGAAATAGATATTGGTGAAATCGACGCCTTCCTCGGAGCCGTAGAAGATGCGCTCGCGGGCGAGATAACCGTGCAGGTTCATCTGGCCGAGGCCGATCGCATGGCTCTCGTCATTGCCCTTCTCGATCGAGGGAACCGAGGAAATGTGACTCATGTCGGAAACGGCCGTCAGCGCCCGGATCGAGGTCTCGATCGTCTTGCCGAAATCGGCCGAATCCATTGCCGCCGCGATATTCAGCGAGCCGAGATTACAGGAAATATCCTTGCCGAGATGTTTGTAGGAAAGGTCGTCATTATATTCGCTCGCCTCGCTGACCTGCAGGATCTCCGAGCAGAGATTGCTCATCGAAATACGTCCGGCGATCGGGTTCGCCCGGTTCACCGTGTCCTCGAACATGATGTAGGGATAACCGCTCTCGAACTGGATTTCGGCAAGCACCTGGAAGAATTCGCGCGCCTTGATCTTCTTCTTCGAAATGCGGGCATCATCAGCCATCTCGCGATACCTTTCCGTCACCGAAATCTCGGTGAAAGGCACGCCATAGACGCGCTCCACGTCATAGGGCGAGAACAGGTACATATCCTCGTTGTTCTTGGCGAGCTCGAAGGTGATATCCGGCACGACGACGCCGAGCGAGAGCGTCTTGATGCGGATCTTCTCGTCGGCATTTTCGCGCTTGGTGTCGAGGAAGCGCATGATATCGGGATGGTGAGCGTTGAGATAGACGGCACCCGCCCCCTGCCGGGCACCCAGCTGGTTGGCATAGGAGAAGCTGTCTTCGAGCAGCTTCATGACAGGGATGATGCCGGAGGACTGGTTCTCGATATGCTTGATCGGCGCACCCGCCTCGCGGATATTCGTCAGCGACAGCGCCACGCCACCGCCGCGCTTTGACAATTGCAACGCCGAATTGATCGAGCGGCCGATCGATTCCATATTGTCCTCGACGCGCAGCAGGAAGCAGGAAACCAGTTCGCCGCGCTGCTTCTTGCCGGCATTGAGGAAGGTTGGCGTCGCCGGCTGGAAACGGCCGGAAATGATCTCGTCGACCATGTCGCGGGCAAGGGCCTCGTCGCCACGCGCCAAGGCCAGAGCCACCATGCAGATGCGGTCCTCATAGCGCTCGAGATAGCGCTTTCCGTCGAAGGTCTTCATCGTATAGCTGGTGTAATATTTGAAGGCGCCGAGGAAGGTCGGGAAACGGAATTTCTTGGCATAGGCCTGGTCGAACAGATCCCGCACGAAATTGAAGGAATACTGGTCGAGAACCTCCTGCTCGTAATAGCCCTCGGTCACGAGGTAATCGAGCTTTTCCCTCAGATTGTGGAAGAACACCGTGTTCTGGTTCACATGCTGGAGGAAATACTGCTTGGCAGCCATTCGATCCTTGTCTAGCTGGATCCGCCCCTCATCGTCATAGAGGTTCAGCATCGCGTTCAGCGCGTGATAGTCGAGCGTTTCGGCTGCCTTCGGCGGCCTTTCCCCGGTGGGCTGAGCAAAAGTTTGATGCGGTTTTGCGCCCGCATCCCGCGTTAGGTTTGTTCCCGTGTCCAAAATCGTTCCATTCCGTGTTTGACCTTGGCGACGTCGTCTTCGGTGCCCATGAGCTCGAACCGGTAAAGGTACGGCACCTGGCATTTCTGCGAGACCACGTCGCCGGCGAGCCCGTATGTCTCGCCGAAATTGCTGTTGCCCGCGGCGATCACGCCGCGGATGTGTCCTCGGTTTTCCGCATCGTTGAGGAAGCGGATCACCTGCTTGGGAACGGCACCCTTGCCGCCGTCGCCGCTATAGGTCGGCACGATCAGCACGAAGGGTTCGCGGATATGGAACGCGTCTGCGCCACCTGGCGGAATGCGCGCCGCGCGCAGACCGAGCTTGGCGACGAACCGATGGGTATTTTCGGATCGGCTGGAATAATAGACGATCAGGCCCATCGCTTGTCCTCAGGTCAGGAGAGCGCGCTGATCATGTCGGGACGGAAGCCCGCCCAATGCTGCTCGCCGGCGATGACGACAGGCGCCTGCATGTAGCCGAGGCTGCGGACGCGATCGAGCGCTTCGGCATCCTGCGAGATATCGACGATGTCATAATCGACGCCCAGACGGTCGAGGGCGCGGTAGGTGGCAGTGCACTGGACGCAGGCAGGCTTGCTGTAGACGGTAATGGTCATGATATTCCTCGTGACGATGCGATTGGGCGCAGAACATCGATCGGAAATCTGTCGATATCCGTCGAAAAATTCTCTGATGATTTTGAGCTGTGCGGCTGTTTAGCCGCTGGGCGTACTCCGCCCTCTACCTCTAGTGGGTGGCGGCCTGAACTGAAATTCTGACATAACTTCACCCCGAAGTGGCTCAATGCGAAGGTTTCGGGGCGGAGGTTCGGGCCTGCGAAACGCGATGCGGAGATTCCCCGCAGCCATGCAACGCGACCTTCCGGACACCCCGCCCGTGGACGTTTCGTTCGAGGCAGGTCTCCTGGCTCACGGGTCAAAGCGCCTGCCCAGCCTTCCCGGAGCATCATGCTCCAGTGACCTGAAATCGGACAGTTGCTCGCCGCTTACAGTTGCGGGGGCAGCCCCGGCATTGCCGCGCCATGATGGCGAAGCGCACCGAATTCCCGTCTTAGCCGCCGATCCTCACGAATCGACGGAACCTCGAACACTAGATATGGTACGCGAATCGATCATGACGTCAACAAGTTGTTGTGGCGGCGCAGCAATGGCGGCAACGAATCGCCGCGCCTGTGTATGATGTGGATAACGAAGCGTTAACAGAAAAGCGCTGTGGAGAACCCATCATAAAAAGAGCCGGCAGAAGCCGGCTCCTCAAACGACATTCATATTTTTATCCGAAGCAGCCGCAACGCATTGATCGTGACCAGCACGGTGGCACCGGTATCGGCGAGGATCGCTGGCCAGAGCCCGGTGATGCCGGCGATCGTCGTCACCAGAAACACCGCCTTCAGCCCGAGTGCGATGGTGATATTCTGCAGGATGTTGCGCATCGTGCGTTTGGAAAGTTCGATCATCCGCGCCACGTCGCCAACGCGTCCGTGCAGCACGGCGGCATCCGCCGTCTCCAGCGCCACATCGGTGCCGCCGCCCATGGCGATGCCGATATCGGCCGCGGCCAGCGCCGGAGCATCGTTGATGCCGTCGCCGACCTTGGCGACGATGAAGCCCTGGCGCTTCAATTCGCCGACGACTCGCTGCTTATCCTCCGGCATCATCTCGCCGCGCCAGTCGATGCCGAGCATGCCGGCAACGGCTGCTGCCGTCCGCTTGTTGTCACCCGTCAACATCATCGCCTTGACGCCTGCTGATTTTAGGGCAGCGAGCCCGGCCTCGGCATCCTCACGCGGCTCGTCACGCATGGCGATCAGGCCGGCCGCAACACCGTTGACGAGCAGCACTGACACGCTCTTGCCCTCGTCGTTCAGCGCCGTGATGCGTGCATCCTGTTCCGCGCCAAGCGCCCCGCGCTCGCGGGCGGCGGGCGGCGACAGCAAATCCAGCGTCTCGCCGCCGACCTTGCCGCTGACACCCTTGCCCGGCAGCGCTTCCAGCTCGAAGGCCGGCGGCACGGGAACGCCGTCCGCCTTGGCGCGGTTGAGGATCGCCAGCGCCAGCGGATGGCTGGAACCCTGCTCCAGCACCGCCGCGCGCGACAGCACCTGCGCCTCGCTCAGGCCAAAGGAAATGATGTCAGTCACCTGAGGCTTGCCTTCCGTCAGCGTGCCTGTCTTGTCGAAGGCGACCATCGTCACCTTGCCGAGCGTTTCCAGCACCGCGCCGCCCTTCATCAGCAGCCCGCGCCGCGCACCGGATGAAAGCGAGGCGGCGATTGCCGCCGGCGTCGAGATGACGAGCGCGCAGGGGCAGCCGATCAAAAGGATCGCAAGGCCCTTATAGACCCATTCGCCCCACGGCCCAGCAAACAGCAGCGGCGGAACGACCGCGACAAGCGCTGCGACCACGACGACGCCGGGCGTGTAATAGCGCGAGAACCGATCGATGAAGCGCTCGGTCGGCGCCTTCGATTCCTGCGCCTCCTCCACCAGCTTGACGACGCGGGCGATGGTATTGTCGGCGGCAGCCGCCGTGACGCGAACCCTGAGCACCGCATCGCCATTAACCGTGCCGGCAAAAACGACGGCATCGACTCCTTTTCGTACCGGCGTGCTCTCGCCCGTCACCGGCGCCTCGTCGATCGCGCTCTCGCCGGAGAGGATGATGCCGTCCGCCGAGATACGGTCGCCTGGACGAACCATGATGATCGCGCCGACGGCAAGGCTTTCCGCCGGCACTTCCCGCGTTTGCCCGTTATCTTCGACCAGCGCACTCTTCGGCACCAGCGCCGTCAGCGACTGGATGCTTTCGCGCGCCTTGCCCGCTGCCACCCCTTCCAACAGCTCGCCAACGAGGAACAGGAACACAACGGTTGCCGCCTCTTCGCCGGCATTGATGATGACGGCGCCGACGGCGGCGATCGTCATCAGCATCTCGATCGAAAACGGTGTGCCTGAGAAGGCGGCCATGACGGCACGCCGCGCGATCGGCACCAGCCCGATCAGCATGGCGACGATGAAGGCATAGGACGCGATCGCCGGCACGAGATGGCCGACGGTGTAGGCGGCAACGAGTGCCGCACCCGAAAGGATGGTCAGCCGGCCCTTCCTACTCTGCCACCAGGGACCGGCCATCGGCGCATGGTCGTGCCCGTGCAACCCCTCGATTTCCTTCTCACCATGATCGTCGTGGTCATGACTTGCATGGTCATGGCTATGGCCCGCATGATCGTGGTCATGGTCCGCGTGATCGCGGTGATCATGTCCATGGTCGTGACGATGCTGCGAGCTGTGGGCATGCGCAGGCGCAGCGTTTCCGGCAAGCGGCGCGACGGAATAGCCGAGCCCGGTCACCTTTTTCTCGATCGCCTTGAGATCGCTGCTGCCATCGTGCCGGACGGTCATCGTGCCCGACATCACCGAGACGGACACATCGGCGACACCTGCCAAGCGTCTGACCGCCGTATCGATCTTGGTTGCGCAGGAGGCGCAATCCATGCCGCCAACCCGGTATCGTGTCTCGCTCTCAGCCATGATCCGCTTCCTTGTCAAATAGAAGCATCCCTCCTACATCCTCTAGCGACTAGAGGTGCAAGAGGAAAATTATGAAAAAGATCACGATCGGTGAAGCCGCCCGCAAGAGCGGCGTCAAGGTGCCGACGGTGCGTTATTATGAAAGCATCGGCCTGCTCGTTGCCCCGAGCCGCAGCGAGGGCAACCAGCGCTCCTTCGAACCTGCCGATATCAGCCGCCTCGCCTTCATCCGCCACGCCCGCGAACTCGGCTTCGAGATCGAGGCGATCCGCACGCTGCTCACCCTGCAGGACGATCCGCACCAGTCCTGCGCCTCCGCCGACGCCATCGCCAAGGCCCGCCTCATCGAGGTCGAGCAGCGCATCCGCAGCCTGATGGCGCTGAAGGCCGAGCTGGAAACCATGGTGGAAGGCTGCGGCCACGGCCGCGTCGACCAATGCCGCGTCATCGAGGTTCTCGCCGACCACGGGCAGTGCACGCATCCGCACCACTGATCTCCGCCCTTGCAGGCGATCCGCGCCCGCGCCAAAACTGCATACAGAGAGAATCGGGCGAAGACATCAATGAACCAGAAGCGGATTGCAATCATCGGCGGCGGCCCGGCGGGTCTCGCGGCTGCCGAGTTGCTCTCCTGTTCCGGCCACGCGGTCGCGGTCTATGACTCCATGCCGACCTTCGCCCGCAAGTTCCTGCTGGCCGGCAAGTCGGGTCTCAACATCACTCATTCCGAGGACTATGCCCGTTTCGCCACGCGCTTCGGCGCCGCCTCCGCCCGCCTGCGCCCCGCCCTTGATGCCTTTACCCCTGATGATATCAGGAGCTGGGCGGCAGGGCTCGGCACCGAGACCTTCATCGGCTCGTCCGGCCGGGTTTTCCCGAAGGCAATGAAAGCCTCGCCGTTGCTCCGCGCCTGGCTCAAGCGGCTGGAGAACAATGGAGTTGCGTTCCACAACCGCCACCGCTGGACCGGTTTTGCCGAAGACGGTTATGTTTTCGAAACGCCCGAAGGGCGCGGCATCGTCCATTGCGACGCAGCCCTGCTGGCGCTCGGCGGCGCAAGCTGGCCGCGCCTCGGCTCCGACGCTGCGTGGGTGCCTTGGCTGGCCGGCAGGGGTGTGGAAATTGACACTTTTCAACCCGCCAATTGCGGCTTCGTCGTCGGATGGAGCGGCAACTTCAGCGAGCGTTTCGCCGGCGAGCCAGTGAAGTCGGTCACCGCCACGTCCGGGGCCGGCACGTTTCCCGGCGAATTCGTCATCACCGGCAGCGGCATCGAGGGTAGCCTCGTCTATGCCCACACGGCCGCGTTGCGCGACCGGCTGCTGAACCATGGCAGCGCTTCCCTGACCCTCGACCTTGCACCGGGCCGCACCATTGAGAGGCTGAGCCGCGGCCTTGCGCGCCAGGACGCCAAATCGAGTTTTTCAAACCGCCTGCGCAAGGGCGCCGGCCTCGACGGCGTTAAAACGGCGCTGCTGCGCGAACTCGCTCCCGAGCGCGACCGAACCGATCCGGAGCGTCTCGCCGGTATGATCAAGGCCTTGTCGGTGCCGGTGATCGAAACCCGGCCGATCGCCGAGGCGATCTCCTCTGCCGGCGGCATCCGCTGGACCGGAATCGACGACAGCTACATGTTGAAAGCGCTGCCGGGCACCTTCGTCGCCGGCGAAATGCTAGACTGGGAGGCGCCGACTGGTGGCTATCTCCTCACCGCCTGCCTGGCGACCGGCCGGGCGGCAGCCCGTGGCATCGAAGCCTGGCTGGAGCGCTAGATCCAGGCGGCTGTCAGCACTGATGCAAACGTCATCCCTCGATCAGGCCGAGGCCGGATGGAATGTCATGGCGAGACCATTCATGCAGTAGCGAAGCCCGGTTGGCTTCGGCCCGTCATCGAAGACATGGCCGAGATGACCGCCGCAACGGCTACAGTGCACAGCGGTGCGCACCATGCTGAAGGTCGTGTCGCCGGTCGTGCCGACGGCATTTTCAAGCGGCGCCCAGAAGCTCGGCCAGCCGGTGCCGCTGTCGAATTTGGTGGTCCAGGAAAAGAGGTCCTGTTCGCAGCCGGCGCAGGCGAAATTGCCCTTTCGCTCTTCATGCGGCAAGGCACTGGTGAAGGGATGTTCCGTTCCCGCCCGGCGCAGGATGACATATTGATCCGGCGTCAGCAGCTTGCGCCATTCCTCCTCGGTGTGGGTCACCGCAAACGTCTCGCCGGCGATCGCTTTACCGGCCGGGCCTAAGCGAACCACAAGCGCCCCAAAAGCAGCGCCCATCAGCAACAATCGTCTGTTCAGCATGGTCGGATCTCCTCGTCTGGCAAACCTTGCTTCTGCAAAGAACTACGAAAGCGAGGGTCTTTTGTTACGCCTTGGCCGCCCAAACACCGAAATGTGATTTCCGCCACTTTCGTCAGGAAGCGCCGCACGGTGACGACCGCCAGCGCCGACCGATTGCAAACCAGCCACTTTTCCATCAGAGTGTGCTGAAATTCGGTGGGAGGAGCCGATGCACGAACACTCAGCACACGCCGAGCACGTCTACACGTCTGCCCAGCACGATTCTGCGGCAGCCAGCTCCCCTGTTGTCGCCTCATGGCGGCGGTGCATGACCATGCACCAGCTCGCCCCCGAGGACCAGCGGGCTCCACTGCGCCTGACCGACCAGGAATTCCGCCGCGCGCGCGAGCAGTCCGAACAGCTGATCGCCAGCGCGACGGAAGAGCTCGATCGTCTCTTTACCACCGTTGGCAGGGCCGGCTGCTGCCTGCTTCTGACCGACAAGATCGGCATCGCGCTGGAGCGCCGGGGCGCTGCAGGCGACGACAAGGAATTCCGCGAACTCGGCCTCTGGACCGGCTCGGTCTGGACAGAGGCCAGCATCGGTACCAACGGCATCGGCACCGCACTTGCCGACGAGCGCGCCGTCGCCATCTTCCGCGATCAGCATTTTTTCAGCTCGAATAGCAGCCTCAGCTGCACGACGGCGCCGATCCGCGATCATCGTGGCCGGGTAGCCGCAGCCCTCGACATTTCCACATGCCGTGAAGACGTCAACGAGATGACGCTGGCGATCCTGACGCAGACCGTGCGCGATGCGGCGATGCGCATCGAGCTCAACCTTTTCCGCTCGGCCTTTGCCGGCGCCCGTTTCGTGATGGTCCCGGCCGGCGCCAATTCCGCCGCCGCCCTGCTGGCCGTCGACAGGCACGATCTGGTGCTCGGCGCGACGCGCGCCGCCCGCATCGCGTTGCATCTGGACGACAAGCGCATCGCCGCCGGCATTCCGGCGGCCGATGCCCTGCACGAGGCTGGCGTCTCCCAGCAGGACGAGATCGTCGAGGCGGAGAAGGCGGCACTCTTGCGGGCGCTGTCGCGCGCCAGCGGCAATGTTTCGCAGGCGGCGATCGCGCTCGGCATCAGCCGCGCCACGCTGCACAGGAAGATGAAAAAGCTCGATCTCCACTGATCGGAGTAAAGGTCCCGCTCCTGGAGCAATCGTGGCCCGATGCTGTCGCAGGTCTGCGACACTGTGCACTGCGGTATGGAAGACCAACCCTAGTCCCTCCGCCAAAACATGCTCATTTTCCTCCCACTGGTTCGTTTGGGAACCTGGATCATCAAGGGAGGATGACATGCTTCATCAGAAAATCGTCGAGTCGCCGTTCAAGCTGAAATACGGCAACTATATCGGCGGCGAGTGGCGCGAGCCGGTCGAAGGCAAATACTTCGAAAACCTCACGCCCGTCACCGGCGGCAAACTCTGCGACATTCCCCGCTCCAATGAAAAGGACGTCAACCTCGCACTCGACGCCGCTCATGCGGCAAAGGAAAAATGGGGTCGCACCTCGGTTGCAGAACGCTCCAATATCCTCATGAAGATCGCCCAGCGCATGGAAGACAAGCTGGAATTGCTCGCCCAGGCCGAGACCTGGGACAACGGCAAGCCGATCCGCGAAACCATGGCGGCCGACATTCCGCTGGCGATCGACCACTTCCGCTATTTCGCCTCCTGCATTCGCGCCCAGGAAGGTTCGATCGGCGAGATCGACCACGATACCGTCGCCTATCACTTTCATGAGCCGCTCGGCGTCGTCGGCCAGATCATCCCGTGGAACTTCCCGATCCTGATGGCCACCTGGAAGCTGGCACCTGCACTTGCCGCCGGCAACTGCGTCGTACTGAAGCCCGCCGAGCAGACCCCGGCCTCAATCCTGCTCTGGGCCGAGATCGTCGGCGATCTCCTGCCGCCCGGCGTGCTCAACATCGTCAACGGCTTCGGCCTCGAAGCCGGCAAGCCGCTGGCGACCAGCCCGCGCGTCGCCAAGATCGCCTTTACCGGCGAGACGACGACCGGTCGGCTGATCATGCAATATGCCAGCCAGAACCTCATTCCGGTGACTCTGGAACTCGGCGGCAAGTCGCCGAACATCTTCTTCGCCGATGTGATGGCGGAAGATGACGACTTCCTCGACAAGGCGCTCGAAGGCTTCGCGATGTTTGCCCTCAACCAGGGCGAAGTCTGCACCTGCCCGAGCCGCGCCCTCGTCCAGGAATCGATCTACGACCGTTTCATGGAAAAGGCCGTCAAGCGCGTCGAGGCGATCAAGCAGGGCAACCCGCTCGACACCGCGACGATGATCGGCGCCCAGGCTTCGACGGAGCAGCTGGAAAAGATCCTCGCCTATCTCGACATCGGCAAGCAGGAAGGCGCCGAGGTGCTGACCGGCGGCTCGCGCAACGATCTCGGCGGCGAGTTGGCGAACGGCTATTATGTCAAGCCGACGATCTTCAAGGGTCACAACAAGATGCGTGTGTTCCAGGAGGAGATCTTCGGACCGGTGGTTTCGGTCACGACCTTCAAGAACGAGAAGGAGGCGCTCGAAATCGCCAACGACACGCTCTACGGCCTCGGCGCCGGTGTCTGGAGCCGCGACGCCAATCGCTGCTACCGTTTCGGCCGCGAGATCCAGGCCGGCCGCGTCTGGACCAACTGCTACCACGCCTACCCGGCCCATGCCGCCTTCGGCGGCTACAAGCAGTCGGGCATCGGTCGTGAAACCCACAAGATGATGCTCGACCACTACCAGCAGACCAAGAACATGCTGGTGAGCTACAGCCCGAAAGCACTCGGCTTCTTCTGAGAGCAGCCGATGATGTAATGATGAAAAGCCTTCTCTCCGACACGGGGAGAAGGCCTTGTCTTTAGAGCGCCACGCATCCCGTGGGACGCTCTAACGCTTTGAATTTGCGTATAACATTTCGGAAAATCGATCCGATTTTCGGGGTTATCCGCCTGAGGAGGAAGACAATGGAAACCACCGTCAACGGCGAAGCGCGTGTTCTCGCGACCGATGCAGCCCTCGATTTGATCGCAGAAATCAAGCGGGATCATCCCGAGATCCTCTTCCATCAGTCCGGCGGCTGCTGCGACGGCTCCTCGCCCATGTGTTACCCGGCTAACGAATTCATGATCGGCGACGGCGACGTCAAGCTCGGCGAGATCGGCGGCGTACCGGTCTATATCAGCGCCAGCCAGTTCGAGGCGTGGAAGCATACGCAGCTGATCATCGACGTCGTACCGGGCCGCGGCGGCATGTTCTCGCTCGACAACGGCCGGGAGAAGCGCTTCCTGACCCGCTCCCGCCTCTTCGGCGGCGGCGAGGCTTGCGCGGTGCCTGAGGTGAAGGTCAGGGCGGTTTGATGCCGTCGCCTTATCGGGTACGAATTTCGCCTGTAGTATTCCCATAGTACCTGCACTCCGTCGCTGTTTGCTACTCTCCGCCTGTTGGTTTCAAAGGGAGGAAACGATGCCAGCTTCAAAGATCCTGATGATAACAGGTGATTTCACCGAAGATTACGAAACGATGGTGCCGTTCCAGACGCTGCTCGCCTGCGGCTACACGGTCGACGCCGTCTGCCCCGGCAAGAAGGCCGGCGACACCGTCGCGACCGCCATCCACGATTTCGAGGGCGACCAGACCTATTCCGAAAAACGCGGCCATAATTTCGCGCTGAATGCCACCTTCGACAGCGTGCGGGCCGAAGATTACGATGCCCTCGTCATCCCCGGTGGCCGCGCGCCGGAATATCTCCGCCTCAATGCCGACGTCATCAAATCCGTGCGGCACTTCTTCGACGCCGGAAAACCGGTCGCCGCTATCTGCCACGGCGCCCAGCTGCTTGCCGCCGCCGGCGTTTTGAAGGGCCGCACCTGCTCGGCCTATCCCGCCTGCCGGCCGGAAGTCGAACTTGCCGGCGGCATTTATGCCGACATATCAATCAGCGATGCAGTCTCGGACGGCAATCTGGTCACGGCGCCCGCCTGGCCGGCGCATCCGTCGTGGCTGCGCCAGTTCATGGCCGTGCTCGATGCCGCAGCACTGCTCGAAACCAACGCCGCCTGAGAACGGCGGCACGGGGAGGATGACATGTGTGAACTGTTCATCAAGGCGGATGCGCGGCTCTGGGAAAGTGCCACCCGGTCGCTGCGCATCGACGGTATGGTCACCAGCGTCAGACTGGAGAACTTCTTCTGGTCGAAGCTGGAGGAGATCGCCCGGCGCGACGGCATGAATGTCGTCCAACTGATCACCCGGCTTCATCATGAATCGATCGATGCCGGCCACGATCTCGGCAACTTCACCTCCTTCCTGCGGGTTTGCTGCGCCCGCTATCTCGACCTGCAGCTCACCGGCGACATCCCGGCCGATGTCACTCGACCGATCTCGAGTCTCGACGCGCCTGTCATCCTCGGCCGCGAACGGGCGAAATATCACTGAAATCAGGTCCGACAGACGATCAAAGACGAGCGGCCCGCGGATAGCTCCGCGGGCCGTTTGGCAAACATCTGACCTTGTCTTGGGCGGCGGGCTTGCGCTGCCGCACAGCCTGGATCAACAATGCGCGGCACCGTCCAGCGCGGGCACCGTCAGGAGATCGATTGCCATGAAAGACCAGAAAGCCGTGATCGTCACGGGAGCCGGCGGCAACCTCGGCAGCGCCGTTGTCCGCGAGCTTGCCAACGCCGGCGCGAAACTCGTCTGCATGAACCGTTCGAGCAGTGAGCTGGAAGCCTTGACCGGCGATCTTCCTGGCTCCACGGAATTTCTGTCGATCGCGGGAACGGATCTCACTGATTATGCTTCCTGCGCCGCCGCTGTCGCCCGGGCCGTCAAGCGCTTCGGCGGTGTTAGCGCATTGGTCAACACCGTCGGTGGTTTCCAGATGGGACCGGTCGGGCCGGAGGCCCCCGCGCAGTGGGAGACGATGATGACCGCAAATGCCCGCACCGCGCTGACGATCAGCGCCGCGGTTCTCCCGACCATGAAGGCCGCGGGCTACGGCCGCATCGTTCATATCGCCGCCGCGCCCGGCCTTAAGGCCGGCGCCAAGCAGGCCGCTTACGCCGCCTCGAAAGCCGCCGTCATCCGCCTGACCGAGGCGATCGCTGCCGAATGCCGCGACGACCGCATCACCGCCAACTGCATCCTGCCTGGGACGATCGACACGCCTGAGAATCGCGCGGCCATGCCCGATGCGAAGACGGATGGCTGGGTGTCGCCGCAATCGATCGCCCGCCTCATCGCCTTCCTGATTTCGCCGGCCGCAGCCGTCGTCACTGGCGCAGCAATCCCCGCGACCGGCCGCGAATAAAGGAAGACGCGGCGTGAGCGGCAGCCGCAACGCGCTGCAACCGCCCGCGCCGATCTTTGACCGGGCCTCACCTTACCCTCTGTTTCGGCGGCAGTCCCTTGTCGGGGAGCAATGGGTGATGAGACTACGGAGACCTGCAAGTTTTAGTCCGTGACACACGATCTGGCTTGAGCTTCGCTTCGCCTTAAGGCAGCCTCGTCTCCGCCCGCTCATGTGACGGGCACAAGACAGCGGGCGGACACAATGGTCTTGAGGATCGCATTGCGGCGGCATTTGCCAGAAGGCGGGTGGTTTCGATGACGGACGGTCCGGCATTGCGCGCTGTCGGCGCAGCCAGCCTGATACGCGAGGAATGGTTCCTGGGCGTCAGCGTCGCGACCAGCCTGGCGTTTCTTGTTTTCCAGGAGCAGCTCTTCGGGCAGCTTTCCGATCCGCTTTGGTTCACTGTCGTTTTCGCGTGGCTGTTCGCTGCCGTCCTCGGCTCCGCTCTGTCGGTTGTCCGGCACGCGGATCATTTGGCCGAGCGGCTGAAGGAGCCCTACGGCACGCTCATCCTGACGCTTGCCATCACCTCGATCGAGGTGATGGCAATATCAGCCGTCATGCTTCACGGCGAGAACAATCCCACGCTTGCGCGCGACACGCTGTTCGCAGTCGTCATGATCATCCTGAACGGCATGGTCGGCCTGTCCCTGCTGCTGGGCGCATGGCGGCGACCGGAACAGCAGCATAACCTGCAGGGCGCCAACGCCTATCTCGGGGTCATCGTACCGCTGGCGACCCTGAGCCTGGTGATGCCGACATTTCTTGCAGGCCCGGACGGACAGCATCCATCCGCACCGAGACAACTGATACTGGGTATAATATCGGTCGGCCTTTACGCTACGTTTCTGTTTCTTCAGGCTGGCCGCCATCGGGACTATTTCACTGACGACAGCAACCGTGACGAGCCCATCAGCGAACGCGTCCCTCGCCATGGACCGGTCTGGCCTCATGCCATTCTGCTTTTCGCCTATATGGCGCCCGTCGTCTTTCTCGTCGAACAGCTTGCCCGGCCGATCGATTACATTATCGAAACCCTGCATGCTCCAACCGCATTTGGCGGTGTTGTCATGGCCATCCTTGTCGCGACGCCTGAGGCAATCAGCGCCGTGCGTGCGTCCATCGCCAATAATCTTCAGCGTTCCGTCAACATCTTCCTTGGTTCGGTGCTGTCGACGATCGGGCTGACGGTGCCGGCGATGCTTGTTGTCAGTCAGCTTTACGGACACCCGGTAACCCTCGGCCTGGAGCATGGGGATCTGGTGATGCTCCTGCTCACCCTTGCCGTCAGCATCATCACCTTTGCCAGCGGCCGCACGCATCTCATGCAAGGCGCTGTCCATCTGGTGCTATTCCTGGCTTACGTGCTGCTGATTTTCCAGCAATGAAACCCGCCCGATTGCGGCCGCACAAGATCAGGAAAGTAAAGAGCTCCGCGCTTGGTCCGTCTTCCGCTATGATGACGGGAGCTATTGCACAGCTTGCAAGGTGGCTGCAGGACTTACGTGGCGATACGGAGACCGGACTTGGGCTCACTGTTGGTTGGCGGGCTTGTATTTGTCTTTCTGTCGATGGCAACATCGATAGGATTGGTGGTGCGCGGCCGCTTGCCGGATCACCATCTCAATGCAGAATCCAAGGACGTCATCAGGCTGGCGACCGCAGTGGTGGGAACGCTGTCGGCTCTGGCTCTCGGCCTTCTGATCGCATCCGCCAAGACGTCCCATGACAATGCCGAAGTGGAAATGAGAACGGCGGCGGCACGGGTACTCCTGCTTGACCGCGTCATGGCGCAATACGGGCCGGAAACCGACAAGGCGCGTCAATTGCTGCGTGAACTCATCGAGAAACGGCTGAGCCGCGGCTGGACTGCCGAGACCACCGACGAGACATCCGGCAATGCGCCGGGGGAATATCAGGACATCGAGGCGGTTCAGGCCGACCTTCGATCCCTGGCGCCGAGGGATGCCGTGCAGCACTCTCTCCAGGCGCGTGCGCAGGAAGTGAGCGCCATGTTGGCCGAAACCCACTGGCTGCTGGTCGAATCCGGCAAAGAGGGTTTGCCTTGGGCCTTCCTCACCGTTCTCGTCTGTTGGCTTTCGCTGCTCTTTGCGACCTTCGGGCTGCAGGCGCCGGCTAATCCAACGGTGCTGTCAATTCTGCTCGTCTGCGCCCTGTCCGTCGCTGGCGCGATCTTCCTGGTTTCCGACATGGCCAACCCATATGTCGGGCTGATCCGTGTTTCGGATGCACCTTTGCAGTCCGCCATCGAACGCCTCGGGAAACCCTAGCCATGTCGGGGCGACCGTCGAGGATGAGCTTCGACACAGTTTAATTGTGCACCAGCAGCTATTGCAATTTTTAGCAATGCCGCGACATAATATCGCATGCCCGGAACTTTTCGGAGAGGGGTCGTCTCCGCCGAGGCACGCATGAAGACTGGGGCTCGTAAACATCGGGGCGGCGGCAATGCGTGTGAGATTGTATCAGGGTCTGCACCTCTCCGTGGTGCTTGCCGGCATGGCAATTCTCGCTGGCTGTGAGGAAAGTGGCAATACTTACGTTGCTCCTCCTCCACCTCCGGTTCGCGTCGCCCAACCGGTGCAACAGCCGGTGACGATCTACTTCGAACTCACCGGCAATACCGCGCCGCTCAATGCTGTCGATATCGAGGCGCGCGTCCAGGGCTATATCCAATCGATCGACTACCAGGACGGCATGACGGTGATGAAGGGCGCCAAGCTCTTCGGCATCGAGCGCGACACCTATCAGGCGCAACTGGATCAGGCGAAGGCGTCACTCGCCTCGCAGCAGGCGTCCCAAGTCGGCGCAAAGCAGGAGTATGACCGCCAGCTCAATCTGTCGAAGCAACAGGTCACCACGCAGACCGCAGTCGACAGCGCCAAGGCAACGCTCGACGAAGCGAATGCATCCATCCTCAACGCTCAGGCCAATCTCGATCTGGCGACGATCAACCTCGGATATACCGAGGTGCTTGCCCCCTTCGACGGTACCGTCACCGATCACCTCGTCGATATCGGTGCGCTTGTCGGCGTATCCGGTCCCACCAAACTCGCCAGCATCGTTCAGACCGATCCGCTGTATGCCTATTTCAACGTCAGCGAAACCCAGGTGCTGATGATCAAGGAAACGCTGGCAAAGCAGGGGCGCACCCTCAAGCAGACGGACCTTCCAAGCATTCCCGCGGAGCTCGGCTTGCAGACCGAGGAAGGCTACCCACACAAGGGACATCTCGATTACGTCTCGCCGCAGCTCGATGCCTCCACGGGCACGCTTCAGGTGCGCGCCCTCTTCGACAACAAGGACCACGCCATGCTGCCTGGTCTCTTCGTGCGGGTCCGGGTGCCGGTCGGCCATAACGACAAGGCTCTGCTGGTGCGCGACGACGCCATCGGGACAAACCAGCTGGGCAGCTACCTGCTTGTTCTTGGCAAGGACGACGTCGTCGAGCAGAAGCAGGTCAAGACCGGCCAGCGCGAAGGTGCGCTCCGTGTCATCGACTCCGGCCTCGATCCGGCCGACTGGGTCGTGACGCAAGGTATCCAGCAGGCCATCCCCGGTAGCAAGGTCACGCCCGAGAAGATCGAAATGAACCCGCCGGCAGCTGCCGGCGGCGATGCCAAGGCCAAGACCACCACGCAATGAATTCGCCATCATGGTTCATCTGGAACGTCTAAGGACAACAGCATGATCTCGCGTTTCTTCATCGAGCGACCGATACTCGCCAATGTTCTGGCGTTGGTTTTCGTGCTCATCGGCGCGGTGGCCTTGTTCCAGCTGCCTGTGGCGCAATATCCGAATGTCGTTCCGCCGACGGTGCAGGTGACGACGCGCTTCCCGGGCGCCAGCGCCCAGACCCTCGTCGATACTGTCGCGCTGCCGATCGAGCAACAGGTCAACGGCGTGCAGGACATGCTCTACATGCAGTCGACGAGCGCCAGCGACGGCACTTATTCGCTGACCGTGACCTTTGCCATCGGAACGGATCCGGACCAGGCCCAGGTTCTGGTGCAAAACCGCGTTGCCATAGCGATGTCATCGCTTCCCGAAGCGGTGCAGCTTCAGGGCGTGACGACGCAAAAGAAATCGACGGCGATCCTCGGCTTCGTCAGCCTGACCTCGCCCGATAGCCGCTATGACAGCCTGTTCCTATCGAACTACGCCGTCATCAATCTGCAGAATGAACTTGCCCGCCTGCCGGGTGTCGGCAACGTCACCGTGTTCGGTGCCGGCCAATACGCCATGCGCATCTGGATGGATCCGAACCTGCTGCAGGCGCGCGGCCTGACGCCACAGGATGTCGTCAGCGTCGTGCAGCAGCAGAGTCAGGAGGTTGCCGCCGGCCAGATCGGCATTCCGCCGGTCCCGAAGGGGCAGGTCTTCCAATATACGCTGAACGTCAATGGCCGGCTGAACGAAGCGGCCGACTACGAAAACATCGTCGTCAAGGTCGAAAGCGGACAGGGCGGCCGCGTTACCCGCATCCGCGATATCGGCCGCGTCGAACTCGGCGCCCAGACCTACAGCCAGTCCTTCATGCAGAACGGTCGACCGGCGGCCGGCATCGGCATTTTTCAGCTGCCGGAGGCGAATGCCATTGCGGTGGCGCAGGCAGTAAGCGCGAAAATGGAAGAGCTGTCGAAGAGCTTCCCGCAGGGCCTCGAATATCACGTGCCGTTCGACACGACGAAATTCGTCGAGGCCTCCATCGACGAGGTTTACGTCACCTTGATCGAGGCCGGCATTCTCGTTCTCATCGTCATTCTTGTCTTCCTGCAGGATTGGCGGGCGATGCTCGTGCCGGCGACCACAGTTCCGGTCACCATCATAGGCGCGTTCGCGGCTATGGCGGCATTGGGCTTCACCGTCAACCTGTCGACGCTGTTTGCCATCGTTCTCGCCATCGGCATCGTCGTCGATGACGCCATCGTCATCGTCGAAGGCGTCGCCCGCCACATCGAGGCGGGCATGTCCGGCCGAAAGGCGGCCGAAAAGGCGATGGAGGAACTGCTCGGCCCGGTCATCGGCATCACGCTGGTGCTGATGGCAGTTTTCATTCCGGCCGCCTTCCTGCCCGGCCTGACCGGACAGCTCTATCGGCAATTCGCCCTCGTCATAGCCGCCACGGCGCTGATCAGCGCCATCAATGCCGTCACGCTGAAACCGACGCAATGCGCCCTTTGGCTGCGGCCACCAGTCCCGCCCGAGAAACGCAACATCTTCTATCGCGGCTTCAACAGGGTCTATGACAGGGGTGAACGCAGCTATGCCGGGCTGATCGGATCGATGACCCGCCACAGCGGCATCATGGTCATAGCAGCACTTGCGCTGATCGGTGTTGCCGTCTGGGGGCTCGCCCGCCTGCCGACTGCGTTTCTGCCCATCGAGGATCAAGGCTATGTGCTGATCAGTGCGCAGCTGCCCGACGGCGCATCGAAGGAACGCACCGACACGGTGATGGAAGAGGTCGGCAAGATCGCCGAAGCCACACCCGGCGTCGATCAGGTGCTGACCATCAGCGGCATTTCCGTTCTCGACAACAATGCCAGCCTGCAGAATGCCGGCGTCGCCTATGTCGTGCTGAAAGATTGGGACGAGCGCGGCAAGGAAAAGGGGCAGGATCTGCTGTCGATCTACCAGCATTTGAACGGCGCGCTGCAAAGCGTGCTCGCCGCCAAGACGCTGGTGGTCGTGCCGCCTCCGATCCAGGGCGTCGGCAATGCCAGCGGCTTTACCATGCAGGTCGAGATCAGGAATGGCATTTCCGACTATCCGCTGCTGCAATCGCTTGCCGATACGATCGTCAAGAACGGCAGTGCCCAATCGTCGCTGCAAAGGCTGAGCACGCCTTTTCGCTCGAACGTGCCGCAACTTGCCGTTTCCGTCGATCGCATCAAGGCGGAAACACTGGGAATTACGGTTGGCCAGGTCTTCTCCGCTCTCTCCGGCTATGTCGGATCGAGCTATGTCACCCAGTTCAACAAATTTGGCCGCACCTTCCAGGTCTATGCGCAAGCCGCTTCCGATTTCCGTGTCAGCGCCCAAGATATCCGCGATCTGAAGGTCAAGGCCGGCGATGGGACGATGGTGCCGCTCGGCACGGTCGTCGATGTCTCGACGACGCAAGGCCCGTCTCTGATCAGCCTCTACAATCTCTACCCGTCCGCAACCATCGTTGGTGGGCCTGCCGCCGGCTTCAGTTCCGGCCAGTCGCTCGACGTCATGGAGCAGATTGCCAATCAGACCCTGCCGCCGGGCACAGGCTTCGAGTGGACGGCGCTATCCTATCAGGAGAAGGCCGTGGGCGGGCAGATCTATTTCATCTTTGCGCTTGCCATGCTCCTCGTCTATTTCGTGCTCGCGGGCCAGTATGAAAGCTGGATCTTGCCGCTGGCAGTCCTTCTCGCCGTGCCGCTCGCCCTCCTCGGCACGGTGGCAGCACTCACGGCAGCCGGCGTTGCCAACAATCTCTATACGCAGATCGGCCTTATTCTGCTGATCGCGCTTGCATCGAAGAATGCCATCCTGATCGTCGAATATGCGCGGGAAAAGCGGGCGGAAGGCATGGAAATCCTTGACGCGGCCGTCGAGGCCGCCCGCTTGCGTTTCCGGCCAATTCTGATGACGTCCTTTGCCTTTATCCTCGGCGTCCTGCCGCTGGTGCTGGCGACCGGCGCCGGCGCTTCGGCCCGAAAGTCGATCGGCATATCGGTCTTCAGTGGCATGATCGCCTCGACCTGCCTCGCCGTGCTCTTCGTACCGTCCTTCTACGTCCTGTTGCAGCGCCTCGAGGAATATTGGAAGGGGCGCACAAAGACAGCAGGCCTCGCGGAAACGGAGATGCCGAAGGTTCAGTAAGGCTGTGGAACGGCCTGTCGCGCGATCACTTGCGGTTTCGCGCGGGAGCAGGTTGCCGTGAGGGTGGCTCTTCACAGCGGGAAATAGAACAGACCCTATAGTCCCGAGGTCAGCACCCTATGACAGGCAGGCGATACGCGTTGCAGATTGTCCCGCAGGCAAGCCATACCCCGCCCTCCGCCCAAAGGCACCATGCGGCATAGGGCCTGAAAATCCGATCCGCAGGTTTCGCGCAGGATCATTAGTTCCTCGCGTGGCGAGAAGGCCGGCATCACGGCCCGAGGAGCAGGCGTAGTCGCAACCGTCGCCGCGGCACCGCCGCTGGCTGGGGTTGATCCGGCTGATCCTCCTCCGGTTGATCCTCCCAAGGCCGCAACGGCTTGCTGACACGGCGCCGATAGAGAGGCATTGTGCTGCTGCAGGCAGCTGAGTGCCTCGGTGCCGCCCGGTGTGACACCCGAGCATTGCGCCATGAAATCGCGTTGGCAGGCCGATTTGACGGCGCTGCGCTGCGCCTGGGTCGGCTGGTGCGCTGGCGTAGCGGTCGCAGGCGCCGGGCTGATCGCCCCAGTGGTTACGGGCGCAGCCGGAGCCGGTTCCGCGGATGTCGACTTGGGTTTGGAAATCGCCGACACCGCTTTCCGGCAACCGGCCGAAAGCGTGGCGCTATGCTGCTGCAGACAAGTGAGCGCCTCGATACCGCCCGGCGTCACCCCTGAACATTGCGCTATGAAATCGGATCGGCATTCCGCCCTGATCGCATTGCGCTGCTCGTCAGTCGGCGCCTGAGCGGACGCCACGCCAGCAAAGAGCGCCACTGCGCATAACACCGGCAATCCCGAGATAGCAAACGGAAGACGACGCCCTCCATGCGGAGCCGTCAGTAGAGAAGATGCCCATTTTCGCATTATTTCTCCCCCTATAAATCTCTAATTTACTTCATGAAATCGAACGCCCTGCTGAATAGGATAATAAACGCCCACCAATTGGAGGGACGTTGCTTGCCGCTGCGAAAATATTAAAACGCCGGCTCCACGTATATTAGAATTTTGCTATTTTAGCAACTATCGTGCGCCTGAAAACTGATCTAGAGAAGCGTATCACGCATCAGCTTTCTGCGCGGAAACCATGCATCTCACAGCAAGTTAACAGGCTCTGCGAATACATGCTGCCGTCATGCCGCAGCCTCGTACCCTCTTGAAGCCGGGCTCTCGCGGCCTTCAAGCCGAAAGCGGGCAATCATGTCGGTAAGCGCAAGCGCCTCGGACGATAGCTGTCGGGTGGCAGCATTCGTCTCTTCCACCATCGCCGCATTTTGCTGCGTCATACGATCAATATCGTTTACCGATGCGTTGATCGAATGGAGTGTCGTCGCTTGGTCGCGGCTTGACGAGGCGATGAGCTCGATATGACCGACGATGTGGACGATCTCTCTGGAAATCTCCATCAGCGCATTACCGGTGCGGCCGACGAATTCCGAGCCGGACGCAACCTCGCGGACGGAATTGTTGATGAGCTCGCCGATTTCCTTGGCTGCGCGCGCCGATCGCTGCGCCAGCTCCCGCACCTCCTGTGCCACGACAGCGAAGCCCTTGCCGGCCTCACCCGCTCTCGCCGCTTCGACTCCCGCGTTTAGGGCCAAGAGATTAGTCTGGAAGGCGATAGAGTCGATGGCGCTGACAATCTGAACAATCTTGCCGGACGCGTCCTCAATCCGTCCCATGGCCGAAACCGCGTTTTGGACCACTGAAGCCGAGGCGTCGGCGCCCTGTTTGGCGCGTTGAACAAGCGCAAGCGCTGCTGCTGCCCGTCCTGAAGAGGTGTTGACGGCGGAAGAAATCTCCTCCACTGCCGCTGCGGTTTCCTCAAGTGCGGCCGCCTGCTTTTCCGTTCGGCTGGCCAGGTCATCTACGGCTGCCGCCATCTGGCGGCCATTGTCGCTGATGAGGGAAGACGTCTCGCGGATATCGCAGAGCGTTTCCCTGAGACCCGCGATCGACATGTTGAAATCTGTGCGGATCCGGTCGAGTTCGGAGGCAAAGGGCGTATCGATCGAAAAATTCAACTCCCCGCGCGACAGCCGCGTGAGACCCTCTGCAAGCGCCTCGATTGCGGCGTCGACCTGGGCCTTGGCGCTACGTCGCTCGAGTTCGTTGCGGGCGCGCTCAGATTCCGCATCGCTACGCGCGATCTCGGCCTGGTGTTCCATTTCGACGTTCGACAGGGCATTTTGTTTGAAGACGGAAAGCGCACGGGCCATTTCCCCGATTTCGTCGCCCCGTGCCTCGCCGGTGATTGTGGTATCGAGCCTTCCCTCTGCAATCTTGCGCATCGCTGCGGTAATCTGGGTGATCGGTCCCTTCAGGGTGACGACCAGCGCGGCACCCGCGGTCATAGCAATCAGGATGCCGATGACAATCGCGCCGCCTGATATCCTATTGGCCTCTTGACGATCCTGCCCGGCATTTTGCCTCTGCGTCTCGGCGAATTGAGCAAGCAGGTTCCAGGTGTTGTCGATCTGCCCCGCAGCGCTGTCGAACTCAGCCAGCTTGCGCGCCGCACCTTCGGAGAGCGCTGCCGCGTTCGCCGCGAGCAGATCGAGAACGGGTTGAGCCTTCTTCGGAATTTCGCCAAAGACCGGATCGTCGTTCACCACGCCGGCGAGACGGCCGAGTTCGGTCTGATACATGTAGATCGACTGCTGGACTTTCTTCACTCGCGCTTCGTCTGGATTGCCGGCGAGTTCAGCAAAGCCGACGCGGATCTCATTATTGCTGTTAACGATGGCGCGCAGTGCGTTGCCGACATTCGTCGCCTGCGAGATATCCTTGTCCGACGCGGCAAGCGCAAGCACGGAGGTCCGCATCAGATCGTCGCCAATCGTCTTGAGACTGTCGCCACTTGCAGCAAGATTGGCGACGGCGGTATCCGTTGCTGGGACATCCAAAGTGTCAGGCGACACCTTCGAAGCGTTGGCGATGGCATCCACTGCAGCGGCATACTGCGCGGCAAGGGCTTGTTTGTCGGTCGCGACAGCAGACGAAAGCTGCTCCTTTGCCTTTGGCAATTCGGGCGCATATTTGGCTAGCAGGCTAACTTTATCAGCCGGCGTCGTCGCGTTCGTATAATCATTGCGAAGTTTTGTCGCGACACTGGCGGCGGTGCTGATGGAGACGGAATTGCTCAGGCCGCTCTTGTTGGCATTTTCCATCTTTTTCGCACTGGCCATCAGCATGAACGAGCGCTTGCCAACCTGCCCTTGCAGGTCAAGAAGTGCCGCGGAAGCAGCGTCCACATCGCTGAGAATTTTCTGCTGTCCCGTTTCGATTTGCCAGATCGCTTCGATCTTTTGCGGGATGATTTGCGACTGATCAAGCGCCCGGTCAAGAAGCCCCACATCGGTCGTCGGCCTTAGCCTCTCGATCGTCTGCTTCAGGTTTGCCAGTTGCTCTCGGGCGTCCCCAAGCGCGGTATCACGGGCTTCCTGCGACGGCTTCCTCAGAAAGCCGGTCATGCTGGAAGAAACATGTTTGAACCCGTTCAGGGACTGCAAAACATGGTTGGAGATCTCCATCCGTCCCTCGAGAAGGCTGGACGCGTAGTACCCCGTCAGTCCCACTGCGCATAGGCTAATGACGAATGGCGCCAAAAGTACGAGCACCTTCGTCTGAATGCGAACCCGCGACATCAAACCATTTACCACGAATGCACCCTCGCCACCGATTGGAGCTAAGCTGTCATTCTTTGCTTAAGAACCGATAAATGGGTTGATCCGAGGGTTATGCTCGCATCACCTGCCGGGGCGCGGACTTGGTTCAGACACTCGAACGGGCATGTAGGCAGATCGGCTATTCATCATCGCCTGGCCTTGTTGCGGCCCGCTGCTGAGGTGTTAACTGCTCGACCCAGGTCTGGAAACGCAAAAAGCCCGCACAAGGCGGGCTTTTGCATATTGTCTATTTGGGAAGATTGGTTGCGGGGGCAGGATTTGAACCGTCCTTCGGACCCTTCAGGTT
>NZ_LXFU01000034.1 GCF_001657485.1 Rhizobium sp. WYCCWR10014 | reverse complement strand
GAAGGCGTTCAGTCCCCAGGAGTGCTCCAACTACCTCAGACATGCAGGGTATGGTTCAAAATAACCCTGACAGACTCTAGGACTCCGCCTCGCTCAAGCCACAGATAGGCCGCAGCCGTCCAGGAAAAGCCGAGGCCACCGCAGCCTTGGCCGGTGACCGGATCGAAATATTCGGCAAAACCTTCCGTTTCGATCGCTGCGACGGTGGATTGCCGCAGCTCTTCGGCGACATCCGCATGGCCATTGCGATTCAATCCATCGATCAGAAGCCAGTTGATGATCGCCCAGGCGGGGCCGCGCCAGTAACGCTTCGGCTCCCAGCTGGCGATGCCCGGCTTGGTGGTGGGAAAGGCGACCTTGAGGCCCTTGGACCAGGCTTTCATTTCCGAAACCAGCGCGTCGGCAACATGCTTGTCCAGATCCAGCGAGAGGAGAGGGATGAAACCGGCTTGCGTTGCGGCTTCGACATCTTCACCGGAGATCAGGTCTCGCGAGACGAAGCGGGCAAGGTCCGGCCGCCATTGGGCCGTCATCGCCTTGCGTGTGCGGTTGTTGAAGGCAGCGATCTCGATCGCGTCCCCGGTCCGGCCGAACAGGCGGGCAAGGTGCTCTAGGTCCTCGCCCGCCTTGAGCAGGATGGCGGTCGTCTGGATCTCGGCGACCTTGAAGGGCGCCTTTTCCCATTGTCTCGCCGGATCCCAGCCGCAGGCGGCATAGGTATCGACGAGATGGATGAAGCGACGGTAATCCTCGTCGCGCGGGCGCATGTCGGCATCGACATGGCCGGTATCCTTGCGCACGACGGGGGTATCGGTGGTGGTGGGTACACGAGCGAGCGCGATGTCCCAGGCGGGAGAATTGTCGCTGCCGCTTTCCCAGGGATGCAGCAGCGCGACGAGCCCGGTGCCATCGGGATCGCGGGCGGAATACCACCAGCGGTGCCATCTCAGCGCCGCCTCGTAGAGGGGCAGGGTGCGCGTCTCGGCATCGTTGCCCGCGGCTTCATGCAGCTTGCGCAGCGCGATCGCGAAGACCGGCGGCTGGGTTATGCCGGAGGTCGGGATCGTGTGCGTCGTGCGCCAGACGTTCGGTCCCGGGAAATAGGTTTCGCTTGGCGCGTGGAAGACGATATGCGGGATCATTCCGTCCGCCCACTGGCCCTCGACCAGCCGTTCCAGCTCGCGATAGGCGCGATCGATATCGTAGAGCGCGAAGCCCATGGCGACGAAGGCTGAATCCCAGTTCCACTGGAAGGGATAGAGCCGGTCTGTCGGCACCGTATAGCCGCCGCGATCGTTGGCGGCGAGGATGCGCTTCGCCTGGTCGATATGCATGTTCATCTCGGATGCTCCGGTATTCTTAGGCCAAGACGGCCGGAAAGGACTTGCCGCTTTCGGGCGAAAGCCAGGTGATGCGCTTCTGGTCGAGCTTCAGACCGATCGTGTCGCCGCTCTTTACGGTTTCCGAGGCCGGCAGGATGACGCGGACCGGCTGGTCGTGGATCGAGCCGGTCAGAAGCAGGTGCGAGCCCATCGGCTCGGCAACGCGTACCCTCATTTCGAGACCCTGCGGCAGCGGCGCGAGTTCGACGGCTTCGCCGCGCAGGCCAAGGATCACTTCATTGCCTGATCCCTGCGGCGCGGCGAGCTGCTCGGCGCCTGCCGCCACCTGGCTGTTCGTCACCGCCACCTTGATGAAATTCATCGGCGGGTTGCCGATGAAGCCGCCGACGAAACGTGTTGCCGGGTGATTGTAGATCTCGACCGGATGGCCGACCTGCTCGACCACGCCGCCATGCATGACGGCGATGCGGTCGGAAAGGCCCATGGCTTCGGTCTGGTCGTGGGTGACATAGATCGTCGTGGTGCCTGCCGATTGCAGCACGGTCTTGAGCTCCGTGCGCATTTCGAGACGGAGCAGCGCGTCGAGGTTCGAAAGCGGCTCGTCCATCAGCAGAACCTTCGGTTCGACGGCAAGGGCGCGAGCGACCGCAACGCGCTGGCGCTGGCCGCCGGAAAGCTTGTTCGGGTAGCGGTCGAGATATTGCTCGATATGCAACAGGCCGGCGGCCTTCTCGACCTGCGCCTTCACGCGTGCGTCGTCGGCCTTCTGCATCCGCAGCCCGAAGGCGACGTTTTCGTAGACCGTCATATGCGGAAAGACGGCGTAGTTCTGGAATACCATCGCAAGGCCGCGATCCTTGGGAGGCAAGCCGATCACCGACTTGTCGCCGATGCGGACATCTCCCGACGTTGCGGTCTCGAGGCCGGCGATGATGCGCAGCAGCGTGGTCTTGCCGCAGCCGGACGGACCGAGCAGCGAGACGAATTCGCCGTCGTTGATCGTCAGCGAGACCTCTTTCAGCGCCTGGAAGGCTCCGAAGCTCTTGCGGATGCGGTCGATGACAATATTGGCCATATCTCTGGTCCCGTTATTTGGAGGAAATGCCCCAGATCGCGAAGAGGTAACGTCTGACCGCGAAGATGAAGACAACCGAGGGAAGGATGAGCATCAGGCCCCCGGCAAAACGGTAATGCATGGGGCTTTCCGACAGCACGGTCAGCAGGTAGGCGGTCAGCGTTCGGTTGCGTACCGTCAGCACCGAGGCAGCAAAGACCTCGTTCCATGAGATGACGAAGGCAAAGACAGCGGTCGCGACGATGCCGGGAAGCGCCAAGGGTGCCACCACCTTGAAGAAGGCCTGGATGCGCGTGCAGCCGAATACCCAGGCGGCTTCCTCCAACTCCTTCGGCACGCCGAGGAAAATCCCTTGCGTGACGAGTGCCGCAAACGGCAGCGCCAGGACCGTATGGATAAGGCCGACGCCGAGGATCGTGTCGTAGAGGCCGAGCCGGATGAAGGAGACCGTCAGCGGCAGCGCCAGGATTGCCAGCGGGAAGGCGCGGGTCAGCAGCACCAGAAGGCGGTAGCTGTCCTTGCCGCGGAAATCATAGCGGGCGAGCGCATAACCGGCGGGCGCGCCGAGCAGGATCGAAAGCGCCACCGTAATGCCGGCTGCCCCCAGCGAATTGAGGAAGGACTGGACGACGCCTTCGGTCTTCAGGAAGAGAATGAAGGGCTCCAGCGATATGCCAGTGGGAAGACCGGTCTTCGGCCAGATATAGACGCCCTGGCGACCGCCAAGTGCGCCGAGTGCCACCAGATAGATCGGCACCAACACCCAGGCGCAAAGCGCTGCGATGCCGCTCCAGAGCAGCCAGCGGCGCGAGGAGATGAAGCCGGCCGCTTTGGGTGTGTCTGCGGCCGTGCTGATGGTGTCCGTGGTCATGGCAGGCGCTCCGGATCGACTTTCAAGGCCTTCAGATAGATGAGCGTGGCGGCAAGCGAGATGATCATGATCAGCACCGCATAGGCGGCAGCGACGCTGTAGTTCTGGTTCTGGTTCTGCCAGTTGTAGGCCTCGCCCACGAGAACAGGGAAATTGCGCCCGCCGAGCGCATAGACCACCGCGAAGACCTCGAAGGCGAGCACGGTGCGCAGGATCAGCGCCGATTGCAGAGCCGGGCGGATCAGCGGCAGGGTGATGCGCCAGAAGCGCGTCCACGGGCCAGCCCCGAAGATTTCGGCTGCTTCCTTGAATTCCTTCGGCACCTGGTTGAGACCGGCGACGATGATGACCATGACAATCGCCGTGCCGCGCCAGATTTCGGCAACCGCAATCGCGATGAAGAGCGCGACCGGCGTCTGGTAGGAAAGCCAGCTTGTCTGCCGACTGATGATGCCGAGGCCGAAGAGCAGCGAATTCAGATAGCCGGTATTCTGCAGGATCGACAGCCAGACGAGACCGGCGGCGAGATCGGAAATGCCGAGCGGGATCGTCCAGATCCACAGGATCGTCTCGCGTCCGCGGCCGACCTTGGCGACCATCGTGCCCATGGCAAGCGCAAGGGCGATCTGCACCGGCACGACCGCGATCGTCAGCAGGAAGGTGTTCTTCACCGAGCGGGTGAAATTGATATCGGTCACCATGCGCTCGGTATTCGCAAGCGACGGCACACCATTATCCGAGACCGCCAGCCAGATCGTCTGCACCAGCGGCACGACGAAGAGCAGCGCCAGAAAGGCGACGGATGGCAGGATCAGCAGATAGGGGATCCAAGGTCGGCTATTGGTCATCGGCTCCCGCCTTGACGAGCAGAGTTTGGGAAGAGCGCCCGGGCATTCCACCCGGACGCTTCATGGGGGGATTATTCGACCGGGCAGGGGCCGTCGCTCTTGGCATCGGGCGCCCAGCAGGCAGCCTTCGTGTCGGTCATCAGCTTGGCCATCGTGGCGCCCTGGGCCTTCAGCACGTCGGCGACGGGCTCGTTCTGGAGCACGATGCGCTGAAAACTGTCCATGTAGACCTTGTTGAACTCACCGCCCTTGTCGCCGAGGCCGACCGGGAGCAGCGAGATGACCGCGTCCTTGGAAGCCTGGGTGGCGGTGACCGCACCGGCGAGTAGGGCGACGCCCGCATCGAGATCCGGCGGCAGCTTGACGTTCAGCGTCGGGAAGAAGCCGACCTTGGAGGCGGTCAGGAGCTGCGTGTCCGGCATGGAAAGGTGCTCGATGATTTTTGCTGCGCCGGCCTTGTCAGGCGCGCCCTTCGGAATGGCGAGACCGGCAACGACTGGCATGTAGCCACGACCCTTGGGACCGGCGGGGGCGGGGAAGACGACATAATCGTCAGGTGCGGCGGAAATGGCATTCTTGAGCCGGGCGATATGATCCCAGGCGACCATGACTTCGCCGGCAGCCAGCGGCTCCTGCATGAAGTCGTAGCTGGTGGAGTTCGGTGTCACATAGGCCCACAACGCCTTCAGCTTCTCCCAGCCGGCGGCAGCATCCGCACTCTGGAAGGTGCGCACGACACCCCCCGTGAAGGACGGATAGAAATAACCCTGGAAATAACGCGCCATCAGCCCTTTCGGACCGGCCGGGAAACCGATCTGCGGCTGGCCGGTGGCCTCCTGCATATTCTTGCCCCATTCGATCAACTGATCGTAGTTCAGCGCGTTTACGTCGGCGCCATCAGGCAGGTATTGCAGCGCTTCCTTCTTGGCGGCCATCACATAGGTCGCCTGCATCCAGGGAATATACTGCTGGGTCGGTTTACCGAGCTTGCCGAGGTCGAGCAGCGACTGCGGCATGCCGCTCGCGGCCAGCTTCTTGGCGAGATCCTCGAGCGGCTCGAGCGTGTCCTTGTCGGCAAGCGGCGAGAGCTCACCATGCAGCGCACCGACGAGGCTGACAGTGCGCTTGCCGGCCTGACGTTCGGCCTCCATGCGCACCGCAAACTGCGGCGGCTCCTCGACCACGTAATCAACCGAGCCGACGTCCTTCAGGAGTTCCTCGCGGACGACGGTCGCCTCCTCGATCGGGCGAAGCTGGGTGGACACGAAAACCGTCTGGGCAAGCACCGGCGAGGCGAATGCCATCACCGCCGAAGCCAGAATTCCAAGTGATAGGGTATGTTTCATCTTCTCCTCCTTCATTGTTCTTTGTTTGAGATGCACTTCTGTCTATGCCGCTCTAAGCGGACGGCGGTGGCTGTCGCGATCGACGAATTCGATGGCGTGAAGCTCCTGGAGTTCTTCGGCGGGTTCGCCGGCAATGGCGCGCAGCAGCAGCGAGGCGAAGCTCGCACCGAGGTTTTCGCCGGTCATGCGCATGGTCGAGAGCGGCGGGCTGGTGAAGGCGCCCATCGGCAGATCGTCATGGCCGACAATGCTGATCTGATTGCCGCCATCGACCTCGCGCAGCGCTCTCAGTGCCCCGATCGCCATTTCGTCGGTGGCGCAGACGAGTGCGGTCGGACGCGACGGTTGGCGCAGAAGTTCGAGTGCTGCGAGATAACCGCCCTGTTCCAATGGCGCGCCTTCGGCATAGAGGTCGGTTGCAAGGCCGCATTCCTCCATCGCCGCCCGCCAGCCACGGCAGCGATCATGTGCGAAGTAATATTCCTGCGGGCCAGCGATATGGCCGATGCGGCGGTGGCCGGCGGCATGGAAGCGCAGTGTTGCGGCGCGAAAGCCGGCAAAGCCGTCGCCATCGATATAGGGATGGGGCATCAGGCTTTCGGTGCGGCCGTTGGTGACGAAGGGAATACCGCGCGACTGCAGGAATTCGACGCGCTCGTCCTTCCGCTTGGTGCGGACGAGAAGCATGGCGTCGACGCGGCGGCCATCGACGAAACGGCGGCAGATGTCGAGTTCGCTCTCGCCGCGCGGTACCGGCGCAATCACCAGATTGAGGCCGGCAGCAGCAAGATGTTCGGCACAGCCGGACAACATATCGAGGAAATGCGGAGGGCCGATATGGCCGGGATCGCTCGGCAGCGTGACGGCGACCAGTTCGGCGCGCTGCCTGCGGAGGCGGCGGGCCGAAGCATTCGGCCGGTAGCCGACCTTGTCGGCGGCCTCCCGAACCCGCTCGCGCGTGGAAGCCGACACATCGGCATAACCATCGAGCGCACGCGACACCGTGGTGATCGACAATCCCAGCGATTGCGCAAGCTGTTTGAGATTGGCCAAGCTCTTCCTCCCGAAGTGACAAAAAGATTCTCCAAAACGTTTTGGGAGTCAAGCCAAAACGTTTTGGATTTCACTCTGATGTCGCGCGGATGATCTCTCAAGACGAAGCAGAGACGTCACAGAGATATGCTAAGGGCGGGGTTCTCAGCGCAACCTAGGCGGGACCACTATTTTATGTATCTGGATACGCTCAGGAAGTTCGCAAAGTAGTTCTGCGTCCCGCTCAAGATGATGAACCTGATGTGGATCGCCTTTCGTAAACGCGGTCATCGATTCCACGTCGGCCCAGTACGAAATTGTCGTGAACCACGTCTCATCCTCACGGTCTTCGCGCAACAGTTGAACGTCGAGTGCTGTCTTTAGCAGTGGAGGAATTCCCTCCGCGCGGTTGTAGGCTTCATACTCATCAGCGAGTTCCGGCTTCGTGCGGCCACGCCAGATACGAGCTATGGTAGGAACTTTCGTCATGTTCTGCTCCAGTGACATCTGAATTGAGCAAGCCGACGGCGAGGAAATCCCGCACGACCGGCAGGGCATCTGGAAAATGTGTCGTCCCAAGCCCAATGAAAAGTGCCCCCGATGCGGCGGGGATAACCGAAGGCTTGCTTTGGACGGAGACGTGGCGTCGGATTAACTCTCGCTCAATCGCCAAGCTTGAGGGTTGCCGTAAATTGCGTCCCTTCCAGGCGATTATATCTCGCCTCGCCATGCAGTTGATTTACGAAGGCTTTGATCAGCCGCGTGCCCATCCCGGCGCTGTCCGATCGGCCATCGAATCCAATCCCGTCGTCAGCGACGGTAAGTTGGGATTCCTCTCCTTCGGTCACGTGCAGCATGACGCGAATATTTCCCGATGCCCGGCCGTCGAACGCGTATTTCATGCTGTTGGCAATCAACTCGTTGAGCAGGAGGGCAAACGGCGTTGCCTTGTCGGCTGCAATCACGATGTCGTCGATTTCAAAGTCGACGGAAACGGCGCGACCATGGACGTCGACCAGCGTCTTAACGAATGATGGAATGAATTCTCGAGCAGAGATTCCGCTAAACTGGTCGAAGCCGTACATCTGCTCGTGAACTGCGGACATCGCAGAGATCCGCTCATTTAATTTTTGAACAGCCTCCGGTTCAAAACCCTGCAAGCGCAGCAGGGCCATCACCGTCTGCAGGTTGTTCTTCACTCGATGATGTATCTCGCGCATGAGCGTTTCATTCGATCGCAACGCATCCGCAAGCTGCCTTGTGTGCAATGTGTCCACCTTGATGAGGTTCTGAATCCACAATGCAGCGGCTAAAGCGCCGACAAGGGCGAAAGCGACCAGCAAAGCCGCGATTTTGGCATCCTCCCAAAAGGGCTGCATGATCACATGGATATCTGCCGAAGCAATGGCCACAAAAGGCGTGCGTTCGAGGATTCGGTAGGCGACCAGGCGATCTTCATTGTCGACTGGCGACACGGAGCGATATGTGCCTGATGTCGCCTTCCTCATATAGTCGGTAAACAGCTTGTGGTTTCGCATATCGACTGGTCCGGCAGGTTCCGGGTATCGGGCGATAAGTTGCCCGTCGCGTCTTATGAAGCTGACAATCGAGTTCTCGCCTATCGCGACCGCGTCCCATATTGGCCTGAGGATGGTCGCGTCGAAGGCAATCACGGCGACGCCGGCGAACACGCCATTTCGTTCGAGCCTGCGGCTGAAGACGAATATCTGCCGCTGGGTAAGGCGGCTGACGATCAGCGGGGATGTATATTCGTCAGCACCGTTTCTCAGCCGAACGAAGTAGTCGCGGTCCGTAACGTTGATCGGCCGGATATTGCGATCATTTGAATAGAGCGTTTCTCCATCAGCCCCGATGACATAGGCAGTCGCCTGAGGAGGAAGGTCATAGACGGCAGCGTCGAGATCGCGCACGCGGGCCGGGCCGGGCAAAGATGTGCTCGGCCCCAGAGCATCATCAATTCGGTGCAGGGTCTCCCGAGCAAGGGAATTCAACCAATTCGCGTTTGCTGCAACGATTTTGGAAGCGGCGCTGACACGCTCATCGCCCCGGCGAACCGCTGTCTCGTAACTGGATATGAGCCAGAGCGACAAGAGGGTGGTCAATGACAGAAACATCAGCGCGATGATCGCGAGCGATGCTTTTCCTACGGAGCCAACGTATTTATCGCCACCGATCATCTTTTAGGCCAATTTCCATTGTGCGGCGACGGCCAGATGGGGACATTGCAACGCATTCCGAACCATATCCGATAAGCTGATTTCTGACTCTCGAAAATTATGCAGTGCTCGCTGACTCGGCGCCCTCAAGGGCACGACTGAGGATTGTATTTCATAATCGTCTTTAGAGAATGACCGTGACATCGGTCAATCTCCTCCGTTCGAGAAGGAGGTCGGAATGGTGGCGAAAACCTTTCGTACGTGACGCTCGCCACGACAGGTCCTGAACTGATCATTCGGCGTCTATTCGATCAAAATCTAATCAACGGCGTAACCTGATCTGAAAGTCGGTTTGGTAGGCAGGGTCTCCTTCCGGGAAGTGACGTCATGATCCTTGAGTTGCAGAATGCCATTCTGGAAATGATTGCCAAAGGGGAACCGCTGGCAACAACGATCGAGCAACTTTGCCTTAGGGTTGAGGCCGCCGTTCCTGGGATCATCGCTTCGGTGCTGACGTTCGACGGAAACCGTCTTCACACGCTTGCTGGCCCCTCCCTTCCGCCTGACTATTCAGCGGCTGTCGACAATCTTGAAGCCGGTCCTCTTGCGGGCTCCTGTGGCGCTGCTGCCCATTTCGGAGAAGCGGTCGTTGTCACCGATATCGAGACCGATCTTCGTTGGCAGGACTTCAAGTCCCTGGTCCTTCCGCTGGGGTTGCGGGCTTGCTGGTCCAGTCCGATCAAGAGCGGCGAGCGGGTGATCGGCACCTTTGCCTTCTACTATCGAGACCACCGCGGTCCGAAGGCCGTCGAACGGGACCTCGTCGAGGCTTGTGTCCATCTCTGCACAATCGCCATCGATCGCGAAGAACGGGTGATGGAACGTCAGCGGCTGACATACAGCGACGCTATGACGGGACTGTCGAATCGCGCTCGTTTCAACCAGTTTCTCGCCGAAGAGCTGCCTCGATCGCGGCGCGCCTGGGGCATCTTGCTTGTTGACATCGACAACTTGAAACTCGTGAACGACACGTTCGGGCACGCAGCCGGCGACGCATTGATTCAAGTGGTTGCAGAGCGGATCGCCGCAACAGCAGGCGCCAAAAACACGTTTAGGCTTGGTGGAGATGAGTTTGCTGTCATTGTATCGGACGACAAAGACCTTGATCTGAGTGCGAGAGCCTCCGATATCCTCAAAGCACTGTCCTCTCCTTCAACGTGCGACGGTCATGTCGTCTTTCCCGCCGCGACGATTGGCGGCGCATTGGCAGAGACGGAAACAAACTCTGACCAGATCCGCCAGAACGCCGATGTGGCGCTCTATCATGCGAAAGAACACAATCGCGGCCGGTACGTGCAACACTATCCCGGCCTGGGCACCGCCCTGACCAGACGCTTCAGGGCGGTTCGGGACGTGGGCGTCGCCCTGGAAGACGATCGGATCGACGCACATTACCAACCGATCCTGCGCCTCGATACGCGGGAAATCGTCGGTTTCGAAGCCTTATGTCGAATGACCACGCCTTCCGGCGAAATCATAGCCGCAGCGCATTTCCATGAGGCGACGAAAGACGCGCATATCGCTGCTGAGCTGACCCAACGGATGTTGCTGAGGGTTGCGAGAGACATCCGCAGCTGGCTCGCCCGAGGCCTTCCTCTCCAGCATGTCGGCATCAACCTGTCTGCCGCAGATTTTCGTGGCGGTAATCTGCTAGACAGGCTGTGCCGAATTTTCGGGGAAGCAGAGGTTCCTCTCAAGCACATCATCCTCGAAGTTACGGAATCGGTTTATCTCGGACAACGGGACTATGTTGTAGCGGACGAGATAAAGGCTCTTCGGTCCAAGGGTTTGCGGGTTGCCCTCGACGACTTCGGCACGGGCTACGCGTCTTTGACCCATCTGCTGACGGTGCCGGTCGACATCATCAAGATCGACAAGTCCTTCATCGACCGCATGGTGCCGGGCGACGCTGGGACCGTCATCGTTGAGGGCCTGATCGGAATAGCTGACAAGCTGGGAATCCGGGTCGTCGCAGAAGGGATTGAAACAGAACCCCAAGCTGTTCAATTGAGCCAGCTCGGCTGCAAGCTCGGACAGGGCTATCTGTTTTCGAAAGCAGTCGATCGAACGATTGCCGCGGCCATTTTAGAGCAGCATGGACAACGGCTCAACCAAGACAAGACCCGTGCCGGAGCCCTATAGTTTGAGCGAGGTTTTCGCGCTCGGGCCAGCCCCGGATACCTGAGACAACGCTTGAGTACCAAGATTATTTTGAACGGATCAGAGATGCGAAAACGGATACATGTCAGCCAATTGCGGGTAGGAATGTATGTCGAGGACGTCGAAATCGAGGGGGAAGACAGGACACGCCGGTTCAAGCCGTTCCTGATCTCGGCCGCCGGTCAGGTCGAGAGTTTGATGGCAAACCGCCTGATGACGGTCGTTATCGACGTCGGAAAAGGCGCGGATGTCGATCCGGGCGGGGCACAAGACATCGACCGGGCTGCGTTTGACGCCCAGCTTCGTGCGGTGTTTTCGGCAAAGGATATCAAGCAGGCGAGGGAATGCGTCGAGGATACGAGACCGCAGATCCGTCAAATGCTTGCCCACGCCAGGATCAAAGCCTCTTTTGCCAGTGATGCGGCAAGCGCAGCTGTGGAGCGGATCATGTCGGCAGCCTTCGACAACGCCGGCGCGCTGATCGCAGTCGCAAAGCTGAAGGAAAAAGATGAACTGACGTTCCTCCACTCGCTGGCGGTTAGCGCGTTGATGATCACCCTAGGGCGCAGCCTCGGTCATGGAGAAGAGGATGTGCGGGCATTGGGACTGGGTGGACTGGTTCATGATCTTGGAAAAATGGCGCTCCCGGACGAAATTTTGACAAAACCCGGTAAGCTGACGGCCGAGGAAATGGATCTTGTCCGCGGGCATCCTCAGCGGGGATATGAGCTGGTTTCTCGGGTCGCGCATGTCCCGAAGCCGGTGCTCGACATTTGTCGCTACCACCACGAAAAATTCGATGGCTCGGGCTATCCTGGTCGGCTCGCCGGAAAGAAGATCCCTTACGTCGCCCGGCTTGCGGCGATTTGTGACGTTTACGAAGCGCTGACCACGATCAGGCCGTATAAGCGCGCCTTCTCACAAGCAGAGGCGATCAACATGATGATGAATTCGCCGGGCCATTTCGATAGCCAGCTTCTTTCCGCATTCGTGTCAAAAATGGTAATCAGCGGCACGCTCCACTAGAGCCGTACGGCGGTCGCGCTGGGGGAACATGGTCAGAAGTGATATTTTGCTGGCAGGGGCGATCTTGCTTTCCGCGATCATCGTTGGTGGCGCGATCCTCATCCGTCCCTCCGATTTTGATCGATGCCTCGCGGTGATTTCCGCCGAGACCTATCGTCGGGACCAAACGGCGACACTGGATCCGCGTGAGGTCGAAGCGCAAGCCGCACGCATCTGCTCAGGTAGTGAGCCGAAATAGGTGAGCACCCAGAGCCATCACGACCTCGTCTGTTAGGACGCTGGAGTGTTCTTGGAGTTCACAGCTTCCCGGAAATGACGGGGGGTCGTACCCGTTCGCTCCTTGAAAATCTCGTAGAAGCGACTGCTGGAACCAAACCCGCAGTCAAAGCCGATCTGGAGGACCGGATCGTCCGTGTCCGTCAGCAGTTGCATCGCCCGCGCAATCCGATGTCGAGTCAGGTATTCGTTGACTGATATTCCCAAAACCTTTCGGAAAGCGCTGTTGGCGGTGCTTGGATGCATGCCCGCGAGTTTTGCGAGGTCGGCTACGCTTACCGGATCTGCGTAGCGGGAATTGATGAGGTCGATCAGCAGCTCGACGTGTCGCACCGCCTGGCCGGCCAACGATGTCGGAGAGACATGGGTTGGCGAATTGTCGCTTTCAGCATTGTCCAGGATCAGACGTCGTATTCGCAGTCGTGCTTCTTCCACGACCAATTTTCGTCTTGCCGCACTGCCGCACTGCCATTCCTTTTCCCATCGTGGGAGGGTCAATGCATCCATCGTTTCCTGATTTGCCTGCGCCAGAAATCTCCCCTGCATGATCGACTGCCTTGCTTTCCTGTCCACCGGCAGACCCAGGAAATCGACAAGAGGAAGATAGAGGCACACCAGCGGCGCGTTTTCGCTAACAGCGATCGTCTGATGCGGAATTGCGGCCCAGAATAAAACCAGGCGGCCGGCCTCCACCTGTTCCTGCCTTCCATTAAAAAGGTAGGTCATCTGGCCGGCCATGAGCAGGTTTATTTCAACGTGGTCGTGCCAATGCGGTGCGGCCATCGCATCAGCGATGTGGCGCTCGATCAGGAACTCGCCTCGGGATCCAATCCATTCGCCACGGCTTTGGGGATGTTTCATGTGTCTCAGACTCGAATTCCGGAATTAATAGGCCGATGCCAGGAAGAAATTCTGATCTAGAAGGAGCAGTAAGCAATCACAACCGATAGGGAGATTGCAATGCCGAAGATTTGCCTGGTAGGCGCTGGTAGCACCGTTTTTGCACAGAACATTCTGGGAGACGTCCTGTCTTCGCAGAGAGGCGGCGACTACGTCATCAGCCTCTTCGATATCGATCCAGAGCGACTGAAGACGTCAGAGATCGTCGCTCGCCGGATCTGCGAGTCGCTTAAGCTTTCAAACGTCAGGATCGACGCCACGCTTGAGCGACGGGAAGCGCTGCGCGGTTCCGATTTCGTGATCCTCATGATGCAGGTCGGTGGCTACAAACCGGCTACCGTCACGGACTTCGACATTCCAAAAAAATACGGCTTGCGTCAGACGATCGCCGACACCCTTGGCATCGGCGGCATTTTCCGCGGTTTGCGGACGATACCAGTCCTTGAGGCGATCTGCCGAGACATGCAGGAGGTTTGCCCGCAGGCTCTTCTGATGCAGTACGTCAACCCGATGGCCATCAACTGCTGGGCGATCAAGGATCTGGCCCCGGAAATCCGCACCGTCGGCTTGTGTCACAGTGTGCAGCACACAGCCGCGCATCTCGCGCAATGCCTCGGCGAGGACATTGCCGACGTGAACTATGTTTCGGCTGGGATCAACCACGTCGCCTTCTTCCTGAAATATGAGAAAGTTCATAGCGACGGGCGGCGGGAAGACCTTTATCCGAGACTGAACGCGCTCGCCGCCGATGGCCGCGTTCCATCGGACGATCGCGTGCGGTTCGATGTGCTCAAACGGCTCGGCCACTTCGTCACCGAATCCAGCGAGCATTTCTCCGAGTATACCTCCTGGTACATCAAGGAGGGACGAGGGGATCTGATCGATCAGCTCAATATTCCGTTGGACGAATACATCCGGCGCTGCGAAGTGCAGATCAAAGAGTGGCATGCCCTGCGCAAGGAACTGGAAGGCGACAAGCCGATCGAGGTGTGCCGCAGCAACGAATACGCGGCCGGCATCATTCATGCCGCGGTCACCGGCAACCCGGCGCTGATATACGGCAATGTCCCAAACAACGGCCTGATCGAGAATCTGCCCGATGAATGCATCGTGGAAGTACCTTGCCATGTCGACAGAAACGGAATTCAGCCGGTCCGGATTGGTCGGATCCCCTCGCAGCTTTCCGCCGTCATGAACTTGAGCGTCTCCGTTCAGCAGTTGACGGTCGAGGCGGCTCTCACAAGAAACCGCGAGCGCATCTACCAGGCCGCTCTGCTCGATCCGCACACATCTGCGGAATTGTCTCCAGACCAAATCTGGAACCTTGTCGACGACCTGATCGACGCGCACGGCGATTTGTTGCCGAGATATCAGTGAGATCCCACGGATAAACCAGCCACAAGCACCGGTGCGGATGGCAGTTCATTCGTTTTAGACGCGCCGTGAATTCACGGCGCGTCTTTTTCATTTCCAGATTTCATCCAATAAATCAAAAAACGTCAGAAAATTGATTGACACTGATCATTTGAAATGAAAATGTGACCGAACTTGAGATCGATCGTGAGGGAGGTTTTCGTTGAGCCAGGCAGTCGGAGTGAAGGTCGATCGGCTGGACGCCATTCGCAGCCACCTCTACGCGAACGGCTTTTCGACCATCCAGGCCCTTGCCGATGCGATCGGAGCATCGCTTGCCACGGTTCGTAGAGACCTGCAGATCCTCGAGCAGGAGGGGGCCATTGATCGCGTGCATGGTGGAGCGCGCATTGCCGAAGGATCATCGGTTGAGGTTGCATTTCAGGAGCGGGAAAAGCGCCATCTATCGGCCAAACGGGCGATTGCCACCGCAGCCTACGATCTGCTTCATCCGCGTACGGCAATCTTTCTCGACGCGGGAACGACCGTCCTGCAGCTTGCGCGCCTCGTTCGCATCAACCCCATGCCGCTCAGGATATTCACCAATGGCCTGACGGTAGCGCAGGAATTCCTGAATATTCCGAATTTGGAAGTTGTGCTTCTCGGCGGTCAGCTGCGTAGCGAGAATGCGTCGCTCGTCGGACCTCAGGCGGAGGCAATGCTAGAAACACTATGGTTCGACCAGCTCTTTCTTGGCGCCAGCGCCATTAGTTCCGACGGTGCGATTTATAGCGTGGACAGTGCGGAAGCGAGCCTCAACCGGCGCATGCTGGCTCGGTCGGCCAATCGCTTCGTCCTGGCCGATTCCTCGAAATTCGGAACCACGGCGACCTACAAGGTCGCGCCGCTGGATACCGCGAAAGTCATTACCGATTCCGGGCTTTCGCGGCATTGGCGCGAGGAGCTTGTCAACTTCGGTGTTGACGCAACGATCGCCGATCTGAGGGTAAAAGAGTGAGCGACGCGCTGATCCTCGGCATCGACGGTGGTGGAAGCAAGGTGCTGGTTGCCCTCGCGGACAAGCGCGGCCGGATATTGCGGCGTTCGCTAGGCCATGGCGTCAATCCCATGGACAATCCGAATTGGCTCCAGGAGCTGGAGCAGCATCTCCTTCCCTTTCGCGATGAAGGAAATCTAGCCGCCGTCGCCGCAGCGCTGCCAGCCTACGGGGAGGTCGAACGCCTGTCGGCTCTACAGCGCGATGCGATCGAGCGCCTGTTCCCAAACGTCCACCGGCGCGTCCTCAACGACGTCGACGCGGCGCACCTCGGTGCTTTTGCGGGCGAGCCGGGTATCCTCATTCTTTCCGGCACGGGTTCAATGGCATGGGCGCGTAATTCCAAAGGCCAGTCGGCGCGCACCGGCGGCTGGGGGGATCTCATCGGTGATGAGGGTAGCAGCCATTGGATCGGGCAGAGGGCGCTCAACCTCGTCAGCCAAAGCCTGGACGGGCGTGCTCCGGCAACGGCTCTCGCAAAGGCCCTGTTTGACCACCTTGGCATTGACCCGCGCAATCCCATGAATGGGCTCGGTGATTGGGCCAGTTCCCTGGCGAATGAACGGGCGGACATTGCAGCGATTTCGGCCCTCGTCGATAAGGTCGCACTTGGCGGCGATAAAGGGGCCGTCGGGTTGATCGAGCAGGCGGCCGATGAACTCGCGAAGCATCATGCGGCAATTGCCGGCCACTGTAATCCGGATGCCAACTGGACCTATGCCGGCGGTACTTTTTCGAGCCAGCTACTTCTGGAGGCGCTTGAACGCCGTATTGGCAGGCCTGCGGCTTTGCCGAGACTTCCCCCGATTGGCGGCGCGCTCCTGGCTGCCGCCCAACTTCTCGACTGGCCATCAGACGACGGCTGGTTCGGGCAAATCGTGGCCACGGCCGAAGGCGGTGACTGCGCATCCCAGTGAATTGAGCTCAAGAATAATGAAGGATGGGAACATGCATAAATTGATCTTGCCTCTACTTGCATCAGCAGCCCTGGCAATCGCCGTACCTGCTCTTGGCCAGGACGCCAAGCCGCTTGCCGGCCAGTCGATCACGGTGCTCATGCCATCGCCGCAGGGACCGAACATCGCCTCTGACTTCGAGGCCGAAACCGGCATTCACGTCGACCTGCAGACCCTGTCGTGGGACGACATCCGCCCGAAGCTGGTGACAGCCTTGGTTGCCGGGACAGCGCCAGCGGATGTGACCGAATTCGATTGGTCCTGGACCGGTCAGTTCAGCGCAGCCGGTTGGTATATGCCGCTCAACGACGTGATCGACGCCGACACCGTGAAAGATATCGGCGTTGCCAAGATCTTCACGGTTGATGGAAAATTATTGGGAATTCCCTACACCAACGACTTCCGGGTGATGCTCGTCAACAAGAAGCATTTCGCGGATGCAGGCATCACCGAGATGCCGAAAACATTGGACGCCCTGGTCGCTGCAGCCAAGAAAATCAAGGAAAAGGGCATTGTCGAGTATCCGATCGGCCTGCCGGTTTCAGCAACCGAAGGCGCGTCAACGAGCTGGTACTTGCTGACCAAGGCCTTCGGTGGCGAACTCTTCGACAAGGACTTCAATCCGCTGTTCACCTCACCGGATTCGGCTGGTTACAAGGCGCTTGCTTTCGAATTGATGCTCCTCAAGGAAGGGCTGGTCGATCCGGCATCTACCGGCCTGAAGGACAGCCAGATCAATGAGAGCATGTTCGCGCAGGGCATCACCAGCATCATGATCTCCGGTGAGCCTGGTCGTCTTGGCCAGATGAACGACCCCAAGCAGTCGAAAGTCGCCGGCCAGGTAGAAGCGATCCTCGTGCCGACGGCAAGCGGTGAAACGCGCAGTTTCGGCCTTCCGGAAGCGTTGGCTATTCCAAACGTCTCTCCCAACAAGGAGGCGGCGATCGCCTTCGTCAAATGGTTTACCAGCAAGGACTTCCAGAAGAAGAATGCCGTGAACGGCTTCCTGCCGACACGCACGTCGGCGCTTTCCGAACTCAACGAGTCCGGAAAGCTGAACAGCGGCGACGCTCTGGTGGCGCAGTCGAAGACGGTTGAGCCGCTGTTCCCGCAAGGCACGCCGCCTTGGTACCCGCAATTTTCCAGCGGTGTAAACACGGCGATCAATAGCGCTGCCAAGGGACAGATGAGTGTCGACCAGGCGATGGAGGCTATCGCTTCCGCCGCCAAGCAGGCAATGGCGCAATGACAGCTTTGGCGTCCGAAGGGGCCACGAGCAAACGTGGGGTCGGCTTCAACGCCGACGCCACACTCGGCTTGCTGTTGGTGTCGCCCATCATTATCACGATGGCAGCTTTGGTTTTCTACCCGATGGGAAGAACCGTCTGGGACAGCCTGCACAGGGTCAACCCCATGCAGGCCGGCACGCCATTCGTCGGTCTTGAGAACTACAGCCGAATGCTGTCGGATGGCCAGCTCGCGACGACCTGGAGCAACACGCTCATGTACGTTGTTCTGGCTGTTGCCGCCGAAACCGTGTTCGGCGTTCTTGCCGCCGCTCTCATCAATCAGATCAAGGTCGGGCGGCAGTGGGTTCTCGCAGCGGTGATCTTGCCCTGGGCGCTGCCCGGCGTTGTGAATTCGGTCATTTGGCTTTGGATTTATCAACCGGGCGCGGGTCTGTTGAACGGTATTCTTTCCGCACTCGGGCTCCCGTTCGAAAATCATGTCTGGTTCAACGATCGCACCAGCGCCATCGTCGCCGTAACGGTCGTCCATGTCTGGCGCATGATGCCTTTGACTATCGTCATCGTCCTTGCCGCGATGCAGAGCATCCCTGCGCACCTCTATGAGGCTGCGCGGATCGATGGGGCCACGCGCATTCAGATGTTCGGATGGGTAACCCTTCCGCTGGTTCGCAGTGCGATCGCTGTCGCCATGACGAACGCAACCGTGAACGCTTTCAATCTCTTCGACGAGGCCTGGGTTCTGGCGGGTGCCAGCCTCGAGACCCGACCGGTGCTCGTCCAGATCTACCTCGAAACCTTCCAGAATCTCCGCTTCTCGTATGGCATGGCGCTATCGGTCGTGATCACTCTCGTGTCTCTGCTGATTTCGCTCGTCTACGTCCTTCGTGTCTATCGCAACACACGGTTCGACTGATGAGATCTACTATTGCCTATCGAATGATGATTTGGACCGGTGTCGTCGTCCTGTTGATCTGGTCTCTAGGGCCGATCTACTGGACCATCGCGAGTTCGGTTACGCCCAGCGAAGACTTTTCGACCCGACCGATCAACTTCTTTCCGCAGCACTTTACGCTCGATCACTACTCCCGGCTGCTCGGCATCAATATTGCGCGGATTGGGGGTGTGGAGGTGTTCAAACAGTTCCGTGCCGCGTTGCTCAATAGCGTGGTGACATCCATCGCTGCCACGCTGCTTTGCGTCGCTATATCCTCTCTTGGAGCGTACGCGTTCACCAGGCTTCAGTTTCCTGGCCGGAAAGTGCTTTTTATCGCTGTCGTCGCGACTTTGGCCATTCCCGCCTACGCTGTCTTGATCCCGCTCTATCAGATCATGATCAAGCTGCATCTCGTCGATACCTATGTGGGTGTTTCGCTGATCTATGTATCGGCCTTCCTGCCCCTGTCGCTCTGGCTGTTGCGCAGCGTGTTTGAAGCTCTTCCGATCGCACTGGAAGAGGCGGCGCAACTCGACGGAGCAGGCCGGCTCTACATCTTCTTCAACATCGTCCTGCCGCTGGCCGGACCGGGTCTGACGGCAGCGGCAATCCTTACGTTTCTGGGTGCCTGGGGGCAGTATCTCGTACCGCTCATCTTTTCGCCGCAGGCAACGAAACCCCTAACGGTTCTGATTCCGGAATTCGTAACGAAGAACTTCATCGACTACGGCCTCATCACCGCGAGCGGATCGATCGCCATCGTCATCCCCGCCCTCGTCGTCATTTTCCTCAACCGTTACCTCGTCAGCGGCCTGTTGGCTGGTTCAGTCAAATAATCGGAGACTTCATGAACACGACCGAAAAGGTTATTTTCGAGCAATTTCCTTACTGGGAGAAGGCCATTGAATTGAATTCAGCCGACGACCGCGCGGAGCTGCTCGTCTTCGTCGGCTGCGGCACATCCTTCAATCTTGCGCTCTCGCTGGCAGCCTATGCCAATATGGCCGGACGCAAGGCAATCGCGGTCCCCGGCGCCGAATGGCAAAACCGGCCATCGGCCTTCTGGCCGGAGTGGCGCAACACGCACGTCGTTGCGCTTTCCCGCAGCGGCGAGACGACGGAAACAGTCGCCGCAGCAAAGGCAAGTCGGGCCGCCGGCGCCTTCGTGACGGCGATAACCGTCGAACCGGAAAGCTCTCTGGCGAGAAATTGCGATCGGATGGTCTCGGCCGAAACGCATCCGGACGAAGGGATCGTCATGACGGTATCGGCGAGCCTCATGGTCCTTCTCGGTTTGCAGATGATCGGGCAGAAGGTTCCGGCCTCTGTCGTGAATTCCGCCCGCCAGCTCGCGAGCGCTCTCGATGCGGCACTTCCTGGAATTATTGCCGACCGGTCGCACTTCGTCTTTCTCGGTGGGGGGCCCCTCTTCGGCGTCGCCCTGGAAGGAGCGCTCAAGCTCATGGAAATGAGCCAGATCATGACTCAGGCCTTCCATCCGCTGGAATACCGTCATGGGCCGATCAGCCTCGTTGACGGGAAGACGGTTGCGGTCATGCTGTACAGCTCCGACCAGAGGGAGGCGGAGACGAAACTGGTGGGAGAACTGAGAGAAAAAGGCGCGGTCGTCATCGGTGTGGGTGGTCCAGGCGATCTGGAACTCGCCGTTGATGTCGATCTGTCGCTTGCGGGTCTCGTTGTCCTTCCGGCGCTGCAGGTCCTCGGCGAACGCGCCGCGCAGGCTCGGCAAATCGACACGGTCTCCCCTCGTCACCTGACGAAGGTTGTAACGCTCGCATGACGAGGATCGACGAGAACCGCCAGGTCGCGCTGCGTAAGCTTTTCGGTGCCCGAAACCTGCCCTTTCCCCATGGCGTCACTTCGGTCTGCTCGGCGCATCCGCTGATCATCGAGGCAGCGCTTCGACGTGCCGGCATGGAGCAACGGGCGGTCCTCATCGAAGCCACCTGCAATCAGGTCAATCAGGAGGGCGGCTATACCGCGATGACGCCGGCGGACTTTCGCCGGTTCATCGAGGATATCGCCGCAGCGACTGATTTTCCGGCCGAACGCGTTATCCTCGGAGGCGATCACCTCGGTCCCAACCCATGGAGAAAATTGGCGGCCGAGGAGGCAATGCTGCGCGCCGCGGCTATGGTGACGGCCTATGTCGAGGCAGGGTTCGAAAAGATCCACCTGGACACGTCGATGGGCTGTGCGGGTGAACCAACGGCGCTCGATGACGAATTGACCGCGGCGCGCGCCGCCCGATTGGCAAAGACCGCTGAGGAGGCCGCTCTTCGTGCAGGCCGCCGTCCGCCGGTCTATATCATCGGAACCGAGGTGCCGCCTCCGGGTGGTGCGACGCACGCACTCGAAGAAATCGAAATTACCCGGGCCGATGCGGCGATGAAAACCCTGGCGGTTCACCGGGCGTCGTTTGCCGAAGCAGGTTTGACGTCGGCGATGGAGCGGGTCATTGGGATCGTGGTTCAGCCGGGCGTGGAATTTGGCAACACGGACGTGGCGCTCTACAAGCCCGAACGGGCCAAGAGCCTCATTCGTTCGCTGGACGACATGCCGGGCTTGGTTTTCGAAGCACATTCCACCGACTACCAACCGGCCGAAGCCTTGTCTGCTCTCGTTGACGGCGGATTTGCAATCCTCAAGGTCGGACCGGGCCTGACTTTCGCGCTGCGCGAAGCACTCTACGGTCTCGATGCGATCGCTGACGTGCTTGCAGGGAGGGCGCCGCGAACCGGACTGGTGACGACCATGGAAAAAATCATGGTCGAGCAACCGGCAAGCTGGGCGGGCCACTATGGCGGCAGTCCCGATGAGGAGCGACTGCAACGGCATTTCAGCTATAGTGATCGAATTCGCTATTACTGGCCGGATCCTCGCGCATCCGCCGCGGTCAGTGAATTGTTCAGCCGGCTCCCCGATGAAATTCCCGAAACTCTGATCAGCCAATATCTCGGCCGACTCTATTCTGACGTGGTGTCAAAGCGGGTCGCTCCGAAGGCCCGCGAGCTCTGCCTTGCTGCGATCGACTCGGTATTGACGCCTTATTCAGCCGCCACGGCAAGCCGATGAGCAATAAACAGCCGTGTCAGACGAGCGGCTGCGTCCCGAAGAAACCAATATTCAGCCGGAGAAAGTTATGGCGTCAGTAAGTGTGGCGAATGCCCGCAAGAGCTACGGTCACTTCGAGGTTCTGCATGGGGTGGATATCGATATCCAAGACGGCGAATTCGTAATCCTGGTTGGTCCGTCCGGGTGCGGGAAGTCGACACTGTTGCGGATGATCGCCGGCCTTGAAGAGATTTCAGCTGGCCGGATATCGATCGGCAGCAAGGTCGTGAACAATGTCGCGCCAAAAGAACGCGATATCGCGATGGTTTTCCAGTCCTACGCGCTCTACCCGCATCTGACAGTCGAGGCGAATATGGGTTTTTCGCTGAAGCTGGCGAAAGCACCCAAGGAGCAGACCCGGCAGCGTGTTCGAGCGGCCGCTGAAATTCTGGGGCTCGAGCATCTGCTCGACAGATATCCGAAAAATCTGTCGGGTGGCCAACGCCAACGTGTGGCGATGGGCCGTGCCATCGTTAGAAATCCGCAGGTCTTCCTGTTTGACGAACCCTTGTCGAACCTGGACGCGAAGCTGCGGGTGCAGATGCGTTCGGAAATCAAGCAACTGCATCAGCGACTGAAGACAACGACCATCTACGTCACCCACGACCAGATCGAGGCGATGACGATGGCCGATCGAATTGTTGTGATGCGGGACGGCTTCGTCGAGCAGATAGGCTCGCCGCTCGATCTCTACGACCGGCCGGCAAACCTTTTCGTGGCGGGCTTCATCGGTTCGCCGGCGATGAACCTTATTCGAGGCCAGGTCAGCACGTCGGGGCCGCCGGAGTTGATCGTGGACGGCGGAGGCAGGTTGCCGCTGCCGGAAGCAGCGTCATTGGAACGCGGCGCGCAGCTTATCTACGGCATTCGCCCCGAACATCTCACAATCGGACACGGTCCTGTTGCCGCTGAGGTCGTTCTCGTTGAGCCTACCGGTGCGGAGATCCAGATAACCACGAAGTTTGGCGCCGATCACCTCGTTGCGACCGTAAGAGAGCGCCTTGATCTGCGCGCCGGCGATCAGATCGCCATTCTCCCAGACCTTAGCAAACTACATCTGTTCGACGCAAAAACCGAGAAGCGGTTGAGGTCCGTCTAACGTGATGATTTTCCGGACCGGCGGAACGTAACATGCCGACGGTTCGCTGCAGTTCAGCGTCCAAGGCTGCCAGCGGCGGCGATGATCTCCGCTGCGGTCGGGAAGATCGAGAGGCTGTTGGGACCGTCGAGCGCCTCGATTTGTGCCCAGCCGATGGTGCCGTTCGCATTGACCAGGAAGTGACCGACGAGCTGGGTAGCGTGGTTCGCGAAGATCACATTATCGGCTTCGTCAAGCTCAAACCGGTCCTTGGCGTTGAGTACGACGTTGGCTTCCATCGGGTGCAGCGGTTCCGGCAGCTCGCCCGTGGGGTTGATGCGTGCCGCCTGGAATTGCGCCATCGTTGCACCATAGGGCCATTCGGGCTGCTCGCAGCTCCCTTCCGGCAGGAACTCGCCATGCGGCACACCGTAGGCCCGGTGCGTGCGGCAATCCGGGTCACACAGAAGCGTTATCGGCGTCGGCCGGTGGCGGAAATAAAGGCGGGCACGTTCCACCGGCGTGTTGATAACGGCAACAGTTTCCACGCCGGCGGCGCGCAGGGTCGGCTGTACGCCGGCAAGCTGCTCTAACTGGCGCCGGCAGAACGGGCAGTGCAGCCCGCGAAAAAACCCGATCACGAAGGGGCGACCGCTCAAGTCGGCGAAAGAGATCGTTCCTTCGAAGTTGGCCGTGGCCAGTGCGAAGGCGGGGGCGGTTTCTCCTGGTTGCAGCGGGCGCTTCTGGTCTCCCATGGAATAATTCCTTTGTCGCATCGTCCAGCTGGACGACCGAAATTTAACTATATCACTTGTCGCAAGAAGGCCCAGCGTTCGACGCAGAGATCGCCGAATGTGGTTCGACAAGCGATTTGCCGCTTCGACCGGCGTCGAAGTTGACCCTTTCCTTGAAACCGCCTGACGTCGTCGAGAGCTTGCCGGTATCGATCGCCGTTCCTATCTTATTTAGAACAGACTAATGGAGCAACGAGATGGCGGAGCTTGTGGCTGACACTCTATTCGACACGACGATCGAGATCATTCCTCCGGAAGACTTGAAGGAACAACCCGACAGCGCTGCTTGTCTTTGCTGCAAGCGCCGGCGTCGGTGGATGGACGATGACGGCTGCGGCATCTGTGAGGAATGCCTGGCCTCGTGATCGACGCAAGAAGGGCGCAAGACGATGGTAATCCGTAGCGCCGGACTTCTGATATACCGGCGCGTTTCCGGGGAGATCGAAGTTCTTCTCGTCCATCCGGGTGGTCCTTTCTGGGTCAGGAAAGACGAGGCTGCGTGGTCGATCCCGAAGGGGCTGGTCGAGCCTGGAGAAGATGAGCTCGCGGCGGCAATAAGGGAGACTGCCGAAGAGCTGGGTGTGGCAGTCGATGGCAGGTTCACACCGTTGGGCGAATACCGACAACCTGGCGGAAAGATAGTTGTCGCGTGGTCGATCGAAGCCGATCCGGTACTGGACGTGAATGCGATACAGAGTTGCGAATTTCAAATGGAATGGCCGCCACGGTCAGGCCGGGTACAGTGCTTTCCGGAGGTTGATCGTGCGGGTTGGTTTTCTCTCACCGACGCAGCCATAAAGCTCTTGAAAGGGCAGCGACCAATGCTTACCGGCCTTATTCGGCCCGAAGTTGGTGACTAAGCCGTCCTATCTGGCTGCACTATGCGTCAGGTGCGCGGCAGCCATGAGTTGCTTCTGAAGATAACGATCCTATCTGACAGTCACCGCCATGTGACTGAAATCGAGAAATTGGAGCTGCGATCCGCCTTGGGCACGCGCGAGGAGACAATCATGAACGGCATTTCCAAAACCCTGAACGACATGACGCTTGTCGAACGCTCGAGCCTGCTCGACACCGTCGCCGACGCCTTGGAAGCGACGGCCGAAGAGGCGGAAGGTGAGGGCGACACCCGCTTCGTCGCCAACTCCATCTGCGTCGCCAATACGATCCGCGGACTATCCGGCGATCTCACGCCGCGCGATCTCCAGGCAGCCGAGTTGCTCCTTGAGCAGGGCATCATGCTCGTCCACCAATTCTCGAACCGGGCAAAAACGAACGGAGTGCTTCACTAGCGGGAGGTGAGAGCGGCCCTCTAAGCATTGTGCTCTGTCAGTGTGGACGGCGGCTGATGGATTGAGATAAAGCCGTTAATCCGCGCCGGAGATAACGGATGCTGCCGGCCTCTGGTGAGAACGAGCGGTCTCGGCCGCGGCAAACCGTCGGGAGCCCGGAGATCAGCATACACGCCCGGAAGGCTTTATTTCCAATGGATTGCCGGTTCAACGCACAGCTGTATCGAATGGCCGATATAGCGGGGTTCACCTTTGTTCGATCAGGAGAAGCGTGATGCAGCCTGGTCGCACAGGCCTTGCCGTATGCATGATGGTCGCCGCCGCTTTTTTAAATAGTCTCGACGCAGTCATCGTGCGTTTGCTGGCCGGCGAGGTGCATCCATTGATGATCGGCTTTTTCCGGTCGTTTTTCGGACTTCTTGTCGTCACGCCCTGGATCGTGTCACGGGTCGACCTGAAAGCCTCTCCCTATCGTGTTCTGCATGTCGTGCGCGCGGGCCTGAAGCTTGCCTCGCTGGTCGCATTGTTTGTCGCCTTTGCGCACGCGCCACTCGCCGATGCCACGGCAATCAATTTCACCATGCCTATGTTTCTCGTTCTCGGTGCGTGGCTTGTGCTCAAGGAACATGTCGGCCTCTCCAGCGTGGCCGGCATTGTCGCAGGTTTTGTCGGCGTCATGATCATCATTCGCCCTGGAGCGTCCGGTTTCGACCAATGGCTGCTTTTTGCGCTGGCAGGAGCGGTTTTGACGGCGGCCAGCCAATTGATGCTGCGGCGGATGGCGTTGAGGGATAGTGCCGACCGGCTGGTTGCATGGAATCTGACAACGACGGTGCCGCTTGGCCTGATCGTCATGCTGCCGGTCTGGTCAATGCCGACCTGGAGCCAACTCGGGCTGCTTGCCATGCAAGGGGCACTCGGCGCACTCAACATGACGCTGATCACACGCGCCTTCGGTATGGCGACCGCAAGCGTTCTGGCACCGCTCGACTTTCTCCGACTGCCCGTCGTGGCCATCATGGCCTTCTCATTTTTCGCGGAAGTTCCCGCCGCACAGACGTGGATCGGAGCGGCGGTGATTATCGGCGCGGCCATTATCGGAACGCGCGGCCTGACATGGCGACGCAAGCCGCCGGTTGATAAGCCCTGATCATTTTTGGGGTTCACAAAAATTTTAGATGCACTAATATTTCAGTTATAGCGACTGGTCTTGGAACCGTGCCTGTTGCCGGAGGGGTATGACAGTCAGCACAGACGAAGACGAAACCGGACATCACGACCCCATGGGGTTCACTCGGGAGGAGTGGCATGAAGAGTTTCATCGGCAAGCGCGCGATCGCCAGTGGCGTATCGCTCGTGGTGCTTATCGTCATCGTGTTCTTCCTGTCCCGGCTGACGGGCGATCCGACCGACCTCTATCTGCCGATCGATGCGACCACGGAAATGCGCCAGCAATTCCGTGAGATGAACGGTTTCAACGATCCGTTGATCATCCAGTTCGGCCGTTATGTCTCGGATCTCGTCCAGGGCAATTTCGGTCAATCACTGCGACAGGCCCGTCCGGCCATGGATGTCGTGCTGGAGGCCTTCGTCTGGACCTTCTGGCTGGCTGTCATCACCATGGCGCTGGTCACGGTCGCCGCGATCGTCATCGGTTCGCTCGCGGCGTTTCGCGTCGGCGGCGTCTTCGACCGTCTCGCCACTTTCTTCTCGTTGATCGGCGCTGCGGCGCCGGATTTCTGGCTGGCCATCGTGGCGATCGTCATTTTCGCCGTCAAACTGCATGTCCTGCCGACATCGGGAACGGGAACTTTCTGGCACTGGGTCCTGCCGGTCAGCGTGCTGTTCATCCGGCCTTTCGGCCTCATCCTTCAGGTGGTCCGCGGCTCGATGATCAGTGTTCTGTCTTCCGCCTATGTGAAGACGGCCCGCGCCAAGGGGGTCCGTTCGAACTCAATCATCTTCATTCACGGACTGCGCAACGCAATGCTGCCGGTGATCACAGTCATCGGCGACCAGGCGGCCGCCATCTTGAACGGTGCCGTTGTCGTCGAAACGGTGTTTGGCTTTCCGGGAATCGGCAAGCTGATGATCGATTCTATTTTGCTTCGCGATTTCGCCGTCGTGCTGGCCGTCATCATGGTCTCGGCACTGGCGATCTTCATCATGAACCTGTTGATCGACATTGCCTATGCGCTGCTCGATCCGCGCATCCGGTATTGAGCGATGACGATGGCCGACACACAAATCCTCGCCGAGAAAAAACCAAGCGGCCCGATCGGACGCTGGCTGACGATGCTGTGGGCGGACAAGCTCGCTTTCTTCGCGGCGCTGTTCCTGTTGATCGTTCTGCTCTGTGCGCTGTTTGGCCCGTTCCTGCTGGAGGCCATCGCCACCAAGCAGAACCTGCGGGGCCGGAACGCGCCGCCGTTCGATATCACCCGCGGAATGCTTTATGTCCTCGGCGCCGATGCGCTGGGCAGGCCGCTTCTTGCCCGCGTCATCGTGGCGGCGCAAAATACCATCCTGGTTGCCGCGGCAGCCGTGCTCGCATCATCCGTCGTCGGCACGGGGCTCGGTCTGGTGGCGGGTTACAGCCGCTCTTCTGCTGCTCAATGGATCATGCGCCTCGGCGACGTCATCATGTCCTTTCCGTCGCTGCTTCTGGCGGTGATCGTGCTCTACATGCTCGAGCCCTCGGTCACCAATATCGTCCTCGTCTTGGCAATCACCCGCATTCCCATCTATCTGCGCACCACGCGCGCCGAAGTGCTGGAAGTGCGCGAGCGGATGTTCGTGCAGGCGGCGAAGGTCATGGGAGCATCGTACTGGCGCATTGTCTTCCATCACATCCTGCCAGTGATCTTCCCCACGCTCGTGACCATCGCGACGCTGGATTTCGCCTTCGTCATGTTGGCGGAATCCTCCCTGTCATTCCTCGGGATCGGCATTCAGGCGCCGGAGATCACCTGGGGTCTCATGGTTGCTCAAGGACGACCCTATCTCACCAATGCCTGGTGGCTTTCCTTCTGGCCGGGCCTTGCAATCATTCTGACGACACTGTCGCTGAACCTACTGTCCAATTGGCTGCGTATCGCACTCGATCCGACGCAACGCTGGCGCCTTGAAATGAGGGGCAGGAAAAATGGCCGAACATCTTTTGGAAGTGCGTGACCTTTCGGTCGAGTTCCACACCGCGAGCGGGACCGTCAAGGCGGTGCAGGATGTCAGCTGGCATCTCGATCGCGGCGAGACCCTGGCGATCCTTGGGGAAAGCGGTTCGGGCAAATCCGTGTCAGCCTCGGCGATCATGAACCTGATCGACATGCCACCCGGCAAGATCACCAGCGGCACCATTCTCCTCAACGGCCGCGACATGCTGAAAATGACGACCGAGGAGCGGCGCTCGATCAACGGCGCCAAGATCGCCATGATCTTTCAAGACCCGCTCGCCCACCTCAATCCGGTCTACCCGGTCGGCTGGCAAATCACCGAGATGATGACGACGCATGGCCAGCCGGCCGAACGCGCCGGCGCAAGGGCGCTCGAATTGATCAGGCGCGTCGGCATAAGCGATCCGCAGGCTGCGATGCGAAAATATCCATTCCAGTTCTCCGGCGGACAGCGGCAGCGCTTGATGATCGCCATGGCAATCGCCTGCAAGCCCGATATCCTGATCGCGGATGAACCCACCACCGCGCTTGATGTTACGGTGCAGGCGCAGGTGCTCGAACTTCTGCAGGAGTTGCAGCAGGAAACCGGAATGGGCCTGTTGCTGATCACTCACGATTTGGGCGTCGTTGCCGAGATAGCCGACCGCGTCGTGGTGATGAATTCCGGCTGCGTCGTCGAAACCGGCAATGCGGCCGAAGTCTATCGCAACCCGCAGAACGCCTATACGAAGAAGCTGATTGCTGCCGCACCCGGGAAGGGTGCGATGGCGCAAGAGCGTGACCGGCAGGGCGAACCGCTGCTGCGCGCCATCGGCTTGAAGAAGAGTTTCGGCGCATTTCAGGCGCTGAAGGGCGTGGACTTCGTCATCATGCCCGGCGAGACGGTTGCCGTTGTCGGTGAGAGCGGTTCCGGCAAATCTACCCTTGCCCGGGCGATCGTTCGCCTCGACGATCCGCAGGAGGGAAAGGTCCTCTACCGCGGCAACGATCTGCTTGCGATGACCCCGAGGGAAATATTCGGGCTGCGTCGCGATTTGCAGATGGTCTTTCAGGACCCGACGCAGTCACTCAACCCACGCATGAGCGTGTTCCGGTTGATTTCGGAGGCCTGGGTCATTCACCCGGATATCCTGCCGAAAGCAAGATGGAAGGAGAGGGTGGCCGAGTTGCTGGTCAAGGTTGGCCTGAAACCGGATATGGCCGACCGGTATCCACATCAGTTTTCCGGCGGCCAGCGCCAGCGCATCGCGATTGCCCGGGCGCTTGCGATGGAGCCGAAACTGATCATCTGCGACGAGGCGGTTTCGGCGCTCGACGTGTCGATCCAGGCACAGGTGATTGCCTTGCTTGAGGGCCTGCGTCGCGAATTCGGACTGTCCTACCTTTTCATTGCACACGACCTGCCGGTGGTTCGCGATTTCGCCGATCGCGTCATCGTCATGAAGGCCGGCGAGATTGTCGAGGAGGGGCCGGTGGAACAGATCTTCAACGCGCCCTCCCACCCTTACACGCAGGCGCTTCTTGCCGCGAGCCTCGATCCCGATCCGGAAATCCAGGCCGCCCGACGCGCTGCCCGCCAACTACAGGAAGGACTCGTTTCCGCATGAAGCCCGATGTCATCGTCGCCTATCCGCTCCGGCCCCATCAGATGGCAATGCTGGAGGAGACCTACACGCTGCATCGGCTGGATCTTGTCAAAGGCGAAGAGCGGGATGCTCTCCTGCGGAAAGCCGGCCCGATCTCTTCCGCACTGGTCTGCAACGGCCATGTGACGATCGACGAAGCCCTGCTTTCGAAATTGCCGGCATTAAAGCTCGCCGCCTGTTCCTCGGCTGGCTACGACCAGATGGACGTCGAGGCGATGACACGGCGCGGCATCAAGCTCACCAACACATCCGAGGTGCTTTGCGACGACGTTGCCGACATGGCACTGCTTCTGATGCTGGCGGCACGCCGGCGCCTGCCGGAAGGCGATCGCTATGTGCGCTCCGGCGATTGGGGGAAGAAGGGCATGATGCCGCTGACGACATCGACGTCGGGCAAGAAGGCCGGGATCGTCGGCCTCGGCCGCATCGGGATGGCCATTGCCAAGCGATGCGAAGCTGTCGGGCTGACGGTCGGCTATTATGGGAGGACGAAGAAGGCCGGCAACGATTTTGCCTATTTCGACGCACCGGTAAAACTGGCGGACTGGGCCGATATCCTGATCGTCGCGACCCCTGGCGGACCCTCGACCGAAGGACTGATATCGGCGGACGTGCTGAATGCGCTCGGGCCGACGGGCAGCTTCATCAACATTGCCCGCGGCACCGTGGTCGACGAGCCGGCCTTGATCAAGGCCTTGCAGGAAAGGCGGATCGCCTCGGCCGGCATCGATGTCTACCTCAACGAACCCAATCCCGATCCGCGCTTTGCAGCGCTCGACAACGTTGTGCTCTATCCCCACCATGCCAGCGGTACCGAGGAAACGCGCGACAGGATGGCGCAATTGACGGTCGACAACGTTGCCGCCTTCTTTGCAGGCAGGCCGCTGCTGACGCCGGTCAATTGACTTCGGCAAAACCCGCGGCGCGGCAGATCAGACGAAATAGTCCGGGAACTCTTTCCGCATGTCTTCCACTTTTGCGACGGTGCGGCTGAGATGCTCGCGGATCGCATCGACCGCGCCCTGTTCGTCGCGAGCGGCGATCGCATCGATGATGGCGTGGTGCCCATCGAGAATGCTCGCGATCTTGCCCTTTTCGGGCAGATGCAGACGACGAATGCGCTCGAGATGGCCGGACCGCTCGCGTATCAATTGGTGGAGGCTGCTGCGCTTGGCGCCTGCAAACAATGTCTGGTGAAAGAGTTCGTCGAGCTCCTGGAAGATCGCGATCTGATCGGCGTCGTCAGCGACTGCCGACTGCATCTTGATGATCGACCGGGCGCGCGTGATGACGCTCGGATCTGGATCCGGATCGGTTGCGAGGCGGCGGCAAACCTCCGTTTCCAGCGCCACGCGAAGGAAATGTGCCTCGTAAATCTGCAGGACGTCGATCCTGGTCACCACTGTGCGGGACTGCGGATAAATGCGAACCAGACCCTCCTGTTTAAGAAGCTGCAATGCGTCTCGGATCGGAGTCTGGCTGACTTCATAAGTCTCCGTAAGCTCGGTGCGCGACAGCGTGGTGTCCGGCGGCAGCTGAATGGTGATGATGCGCTTTCGCAGATCATCATAGACCCGCTGGACCGTGCTGCCGGCAACAACCGGAAAGCCGGGCGCGGTCAGGCCGAATGTGGAGGCGAACTGGGAATTCATGTGAGGCGTCCTTTTCAGTCCATTCATAGCTTTGCACGACCTAATGCACAAGAACGCAAACTTTCCATTGATATATATGTCAAACTAAAATATCAGTTGGTGCAAACGCTGAAATAAGCAAGCGAAAAGGTGGGAGAGAGCCGTGACCGCGAGGAAAACCTACGAGCAATTGCGGTCGGCCCGATGGATGCTGCCGGATGATCAGCGCTCGTTCGGCCACCGGTCACGGACCATGCAGATGGGTTACGCGCCGGAGGATTGGCAAGGAAAGCCGATCATTGCCGTGATCAACACCTGGTCCGATGCCCAGCCGTGCCACATGCATTTCCGTGAACGCGCCGAATGGGTGAAGCGCGGAATTCTTCAGTCGGGCGGTTTCCCCATGGAACTGCCTGCTCTTTCCCTCTCCGAAAACTTCGTCAAGCCGACCACGATGCTCTATCGCAATATGCTGGCGATGGAGACCGAGGAACTGCTTCGCAGCCATCCTGTCGATGGCGCCGTTCTGATGGGTGGCTGCGACAAGACGACACCCGGCCTTGTCATGGGCGCAGTCAGCATGGGCATTCCCTTCATTTATCTCCCCGCCGGCCCGATGCTTCGCGGCAACTATGCCGGCAAGACGCTGGGCTCCGGCACCGACGGTTTCAAATACTGGGACGAGCGCCGCGCCGGCACGATCACCCAGGAGGAGTGGCAGGGCATCGAAGGCGGAATCGCCCGCAGTTACGGCCATTGCATGACAATGGGCACGGCGTCGACGATGACGGCGATCGCCGAGGCTATGGGATTGACGCTGCCGGGCGCGTCCTCGATACCGGCAGCCGACGCCAACCATCAGCGCATGTCGGCGGCCTGCGGCCGCCGCATCGTCGATATGGTGTGGGAGGATCTGACGCCGGACCAGATCATTACTCCCGCGGCCGTCGACAACGCAGTCACGGTCGCCATGGCGACCGGCTGCTCCACCAATGCCATCATTCACCTGATCGCCATGGCGCGGCGCGCCGGCGTTCCGCTGGAGCTCGATGATCTCGATCGCATCGGTCGCACGACGCCGGTTCTCGCCAATATCCGGCCTTCCGGTTCGACCTACCTGATGGAGGATTTCTTTTATGCGGGTGGCTTGCGTGCGCTGATGAAGCAGCTCGGCGACAAGCTGGATCCCATCGCGATCACCGTGACGGGAAAACCCTTGGTGGATGGTCTCGACCAGGTGAAGATCTACGATGACGACGTTATCCGTCCACTGTCGAACCCGGTCTATCACGAAGGTTCGCTGGCCGTGCTCAAGGGGAACCTGTGTCCCGACGGCGCGGTCATCAAACCGGCGGCCTGCGACCCGAAATTCCATCGCCATTGCGGCCCGGCGCTGGTCGCCGACACCTATGCGGAGATGAAGAAGATCATCGACGATCCCGACTATCCGCTGACGCCGGACACGGTTCTCGTGCTCCGCAATGCCGGCCCCCAGGGCGGACCGGGCATGCCGGAATGGGGCATGATCCCGATGCCGAAGGCGCTGTTGAAGCTCGGCCTGCGCGACATGGTGCGCATCTCGGACGCCCGCATGTCCGGAACCAGTTTCGGCGCCTGCGTGCTGCATGTCGCACCGGAATCTTATGTTGGCGGGCCTCTGGCGCTGCTGAAGACGGGGGACATGGTCGAGCTTGATATTCCGGCACGCAGCCTCAATATGCTGGTTTCCGAAGAAGAGATCACAGCGCGGCGTGCCGCTTGGGTGGCGCCGACGCGGCATTACGAGCGCGGTTACGGCTTTATGTTCTCCGGCCATATCGAACAGGCCGACAAAGGCTGCGACTTTGATTTCCTGACGACGGAATTCGGGGGCAAGACGCCGGAACCGGCAATCAACTGAGGCACCAAGATGTTTGATCCCGATCGACGTACCATTCCCGCACAGCCTCCCAAGGCTGGCTTCGCTGCCGGTCCGTCCAAGCTGGACGCCATCCGATCGGTCACCCTGTCGCTCGCTTATCTGCCTTTGGCGCGGCCGATCAGCGATGCCAAGGTTTTGACGGGCCGGCAGAAGCCGCTGACCCAGGTGGCCTTTCTATTTTGCGAGATCGTCTCCGAGGCCGGCCATAGCGGTCTCGGTTTCAGTTACTCGAAGCGGGCAGGCGGACCTGCGCTTTATGCACATGCCTGCGAGCTTGCCGACAACCTGATCGGCGAAGATCCCAACGATACCGCGCGCATCTGGGACAAGCTCTGCTGGGCCGGGGCCTCGGTCGGCCGCTCCGGCATTGCAACGCAGGCAATCGCCGCCATCGACATCTGCCTCTGGGACCTAAAGGCGAAACGCGCCGGCCTGCCGCTCGCAAAACTGCTAGGCGCCCATCGCGACAGTGTCGCCTGCTACAACACCTCCGGCGGCTTCCTGTCATCGAGCGTCGAGGAAATCCGCGATGCCATCGACCATTCGATCGCTTCCGGTATCGGCGGCATTAAGATCAAGGTAGGACAGCCGGACCCGATGATCGACCTTCGCCGGCTTGATGCGGTGACTAGCCATATCGATGGCCGTGTTCCGCTGATGGTGGATGCAAACCAGCAATGGGATCGCACGACGGCCTTGCGTTTCGGCCGGCTGGTCGAGCCGCTCAACCTCGAATGGATCGAAGAGCCGCTCGATGCCTATGACGCCGAGGGCCATGCGGCACTGGCACGCGAACTCGCCACGCCGATCGCCACCGGCGAAATGCTGGCAAGCGCCGACGAGCACATGGCGCTGATCCGGGCCGATGCGGTCGACTTCATTCAGCCGGATGCGCCGCGTGTCGGCGGCATCACGCCCTTTCTGCGTATCTGCACGCACGCCGAGGCGAAGCGTATGCGCCTGGCCCCGCACTTCGCCATGGAAATCCATCTGCACCTGGCCGCCGCCTATGCGCATGAGCCGTGGGTAGAGCATTTCGATTGGCTGGCGCCACTGTTTAACGAAGAACTCGAGATCAAGGACGGCCGGATGATCGTGCCGGCCCGTCCGGGGCTTGGTTGCAGCCTGACCGGCAAAGCCCGCGACTGGACCGTGGAAACGCGCAGTTTCGGCGTCTGAATGAGAACGAGGAGAAGGATATATGAACCCCGCAACCCGTGAAAAACTGATGGGTGTCTCCGTCGCGACGCTTTGTTCGGCGCTGTTCAAGCGTGGCCTGAGAAACCAGACGGTCCAGGATGTCCGGCCGGTGCAGCCGAAGGGCCGCAATATGGTCGGACCGGCCTTCACGCTGCGTTACATGCCGGCGCGTGAGGACCGGAACGCGATGAACGTCTTTCGGAACCCGAAACATCCGCAACGGCTTGCCATCGAGACTTGCCCGGAAGGCTCTGTTCTGGTGATGGACAGCCGCAAGGATCCGCGCGCAGCCTCTGCCGGCGACATCCTAATTACTCGTCTGATGATGCGCGGCGGCGCCGGCGTGGTCACCGATGGCGGCTTCCGGGACGCCATGACGATCGGTGGCCTTGATATCCCCGCCTATCACAACCGTCCCTCCAGCCCGACGAACCTGACGCTGCACGAGGCAATCGACATCAATGTGCCGATAGGCTGTGGCGATGTGGCGGTCTTCCCGGGCGACATCATGGTTGGCGACGACGATAGCGTGATCGTCATCCCTGCCGACATCGCCGACGAGATCGCTGATGAAGCGGTAGAGATGACCGCTTACGAGGATTTCGTGACGGAACGCGTCAAGCAAGGTCATACGATCATCGGCCTCTACCCGGCCACCGACGAAAGCAATCTGACCCTCTTTGCCGAATGGCGGAAGGTGAATGGCCGCTAGAGCATGATGCCGAAAAGTGAGCAGTTTTCGGACGACATCATGCTCTAGCTATTTAATGGAGAACAGGATTCAGATTTTAGGCGAATAAAGCCTAAAATCATTCTGTTCTAGGGCGGCGCATCTTGAACAACGGATCACCGAATCAGGACGGAGCGAGGCTCCGCCGAGGAGAATAACAATGAGCTGGACCCCTTCAGGCAAACATTTCATCGCCGGCGAGTGGATTGCCGGAACGACGACATTTCAGTCCGAGCCGGCGCATGGGCAGGCACACGACTTTGCTGTCGGCACAACGGAACTGGTCGACCGCGCCTGCCGCGCCGCCGAAGCTGCTTTTGCAGCGTTTTCGGCAACGACACGCGAGGAGCGCGCCATTTTCCTCGAGGCAATAGCCGAGGAGATCGACAAGCGCGGCGAGGCCGTCACCCTCATCGGAACGCAGGAAACCGGGCTTCCGGAAGGCCGGCTCAACGGCGAACGCGCTCGCACCACCGGCCAACTCAGACTGTTTGCCGACCATATCCGCAAGGGCGCGCATCTCGACGCTCGCATCGATGCGGCCCAACCCGACCGGCAACCGGCGCCGCGGCCCGAGATCCGTCTGGTGCAACGGCCGATCGGCCCCGTCGCCGTCTTCGGCGCTTCGAATTTTCCGCTGGCATTCTCGACGGCCGGCGGCGATACGGCAGCAGCGCTTGCGGCGGGCTGCCCGGTCGTGGTGAAGGGGCATTCGGCCCATCCCGGCACAGGTGAAATCATCGCCGAGGCGATTGCAGCCGCTATCGAGCGCACTGGAATGCCGGCCGGCGTCTTCAGCCTGATCCAGGGCGGCCGCCGTGATGTCGGAACGGCTCTGGTGACGCATCCGGCCATCAAAGCCGTTGGCTTCACCGGCTCGCTTGCCGGCGGACGGGCCCTCTTTGACCTTTGCGCCCAGCGCCCTGAGCCAATTCCCTTTTTCGGGGAACTGGGCAGCGTTAATCCGATGTTCCTGCTTCCGGCTGCTACCGCTGCCCGGGCGGAGGCAATCGGTTCCGGCTGGGCCGGTTCACTGACGCTTGGTGCCGGCCAGTTCTGCACCAATCCCGGTATCGCCGTCGTCGTCGACGGGCCGGAGGCGGACAAGTTCACCAGTGCTGCCAAGTCGGCTCTTGAAAAAACGGCACCGCAGACGATGCTGACCAAAGGCATCGCCACGGCCTATCACGAAGGTGTCGACCGGATGCGGGCAAGCAATGCGGTCGCGCCGGTTCTCACGGCAGAGAATGCTGGCCGCGACGCAGCGCCGAACCTGTTTGAGACCAACGGCTCGGCCTGGCTTGCCGATCACTCGCTCAGCGAAGAGGTGTTCGGCCCTCTCGGCCTCGTCGTGCGCGTCGGCTCGCCTAAAGAGATGGTGGCCCTTGCCGAAAGCTTTCAAGGACAGCTGACCGCGACGATCCATATGGACGACGCTGATCTTGGCCTTGCCCGCGACCTGCTGCCGATCCTGGAAAGAAAGGCGGGCAGATTGCTGGTCAATGGCTTCCCAACCGGCGTGGAGGTTGTCGATTCCATGGTGCATGGCGGACCCTACCCGGCCTCGACCAATTTCGGTGCGACCAGCGTCGGGACCATGTCGATCCGCAGGTTCTTGCGCCCCGTCGCCTATCAGAATTTCCCCGCCGACCTGTTGCCGCAAGACCTGCGCAACTGAAACCGAGGAGTACCAAATTGATCGCCCCGACGGAACTTCGCGAGATCATTCGCAACGGCCTGCTGTCTTTTCCCGTCACTCCTTTCGATGCCGAGGACCGGTTTGCCGCCAAGCCGTTTTCAGCACATCTGGAATGGCTGTCATCCTACCCCGTTGCCGGCCTGATCGTTGCAGGCGGCACCGGTGAGCTGTTCTCGCTGACGCCGGGCGAGGTGGTTGAGGTGGTAAAGGCCGCCCGCGCCGTATCCGGCGATGCGCCGGTTATTGCCGGATGCGGCTACGGCACGCGCATTGCCTGCGACATGGCGCGCGAGATCGAGGCGGCTGGTGGCGACGGCATTCTTCTGCTGCCGCATTACCTGACCGAGGCGCCGGCAGATGGCATTGCCGCGCGTGTACGGGCCGTTTGCAAGGCCACCAATATGGGCGTTATCGTTTATAATCGTGGCCAGGCGCGGGTTTCGGCCGAGCAGCTTGCTCAGCTTGCCGACGAATGCCCAAATCTGATCGGCTTCAAGGACGGTACCGGCGATATCGATACGGTGCGCCGTGTCACGATCGCGCTCGGCGACCGGCTTTCCTATATTGGCGGCATGCCGACACATGAACTGTTTGCCCAGGCCTATCGCGGAGCCGGCATGCCGACCTATTCCTCGGCGGTCTTCAATTTCGTGCCTGAAACGGCATTGAAATTCCACAAGGCATTCCTTGCCGGCGACGATGCGGCCTGTGAACAGATGCTGCGCGATTTCTACTATCCCTTTGCCCGTATCCGCGATCGCAAAGCCGGTTATGCGGTTTCCGCCGTCAAGGCAGGCGTGCGGTTGCGCGGCTTTGAGGCGGGACCAGTGCGGGCGCCGCTGACGGATCTCACCGACGAGGAAGTCGAGATGATGCGCGAACTGATTGCTTCGGCCAGATAAAAATGAAGCGGTTCAGACACGGTTGAGGGCTCCGCGCCTCGGAGCGCCAGGGTTGAAGGCTGTCGTGAACTGGTATATTAGTGCACTTGTGCTTTGCGGAACTATGAGGAGATAGATGTCGGAACACCGGAAACGGGACGCAGATTCGCTGTGAGGAGCGCCAATGGCGCATGGGAGGAGAACGAAATGAAACTGCATTTGTTAGCTGCCTGCTTTTCAACAACCGTGCTCGCGCTGAGCGGCGGTACGGCGCACGCTCAGGATGCCAAGAGCAACGTCACTGTTGTGCTCGCCGAAACCGTTGATGTCGTCGAACCCTGTATGGCAGCGCGCCAGGACGTCGGCCGGGTCATTTCTGAAAACGTCAACGAGATGCTGGTGGAATTCGACTACGTCAATGGCGGCCTCAAACCTCGCCTGGCCACGGAATGGTCGAAGATCGATGACGACACCTGGGAGTTCAAGCTGCGCCCGAATGTCAAATGGCACGATGGCAAGCCGTTCACCGCCAAGGATGTCCAATTCACCATCGAGCGCAACAAGAACAAGAAGCTCAGCTGTGAGACCGGCGGCAAATATTTCGGCGGCACCGAGTTCAGCTTCGAAACCCCGGATGCCAACACGATCCGCATTACGACAAAACCGGCGCAACCGATTCTTCCGCTTCTGATGACGGTGATGGCCGTGGAATCGGCCGAGGCGACGCCAGCAGACGAATTCACCCGCAAGCCGATTGGCACCGGCCCCTATACGTTCGACAAGTGGGAAATCGGCCAGTCGATCGTGCTGAAGCGCAATCCGGAGTATTGGGGGGAGAAGCCCCAGGTGGAACAGGCGACCTATCTGTTCCGCTCCGACAGCGCCGTTGCCGCCGCGATGGTCGATGCCGGCGAAGCCGATATCGTTCCGGCCGTATCCGTACAGGATGCCACCAACAAGGAAACCGATTTCGCCTATCCGAATTCGGAGACGACATCGCTGCGCATCGATACGCGCGCAGCACCCCTTAACGACCGGCGCATCCGTGAAGCGATGAACCTCGCCATCGATCGTCAGGCGATGCTCGGAACGCTGTTCCCCGAACAGGCAAAGATCGCGACACAGCTCGTCGTGCCGACCACGATCGGCTACAATGCCGATATCCCCGCCTGGCCCTATGATGCCGAAAAAGCAAAGCAACTGGTCGCAGCAGCGAAAGCGGACGGCGTGCCGGTCGATCAGGAGATCCGCATCATCGGTCGCAATGGGCAATATCCCAATGCCACCGAAGCGATGGAAGCGATGATGGCAATGCTTCAGGAAGTCGGCTTGAACGTAAAGCTCGACATGTATGACGTTTCCGTGTGGAACGGCTACTTCGTTGCACCCTTTGTCGCCGATTCCGGTCCGACGCTGACCCAGTCGCAGCACGACAATGCGACCGGCGATCCCGTCTTCACCGCATTCGTGAAATACGCGACCGACGGCTCGCACTCCATGGTTCGCGATCCCGCCGTCGACGCGCTGATCGCCAAGGCGACGTCTGCCACCGGCGACGAGCGCACCAAACTCTGGAAGGAGTTGTTCGCCAAGGTGAATACCGAAATCATCGCGGACATCCCGATGTTTCACATGGTCGGTTTCACCCGCGTCTCGCCGCGTCTCGACTTCAAGCCGACGATCGCGACGAATTCCGAGCTGCAACTGTCGCAGATCCGCTTCAAGTAGGCCGGTATGCCGCACTTGAGCACGGGCCGCCGCAAATAGCGGCCCGTGCTTTCCATGACGTAAGGGAGAAATGCCTTTGCCCCTGATTGACCGCATTGCCCTGACCCAATTCGCCGAGCAGATATTGACCCGCGCCGGCATGGAGCCCGACAAGGCAGAAAAGACCGCCGCCGTGCTGGTGGAAGGCGACATGATTGGCCATGAAACCCATGGCGTCAGCCTTTTGAACTGGTATGTCGAGGCGTTGGAAGACGGTTCTCTGGCGAAGTCCGGCAGCTATGAGGTCGTCAATGACCGCGGCGCAGCTTTTGTTTGGGACGGCAAATCCTTGCCCGGTGCATGGCTACTGACGAAGGCGATCGAGCAGGCCTGTGAACGCGTAAGCGATCATGGCGTCGTCACCGCCGCGATCCGCAACTGCCACCATACTTGCGCACTTTCAGCCTTCATGCGGCAGGTAACCGACCGGGGCCTGATCGTGCAGCTGTCGGTCTCGCATCCCGCTGCAAGCCGCGTTGCGCCCTACGGCGGCACGAAGCCGCTCCTGACGCCCAATCCGATGGCGGCCGGCTTCCCGACGTCTAAGGATCCGATCCTGATCGATGTCTCGGCCTCGATCACCACCACGACCATGACGCAAAACCTGGCGAAGGCCGGCAAGACATTTCCGGAGGCCTGGGCTTTCACCGCCGCAGGCGAGCCGACCGATGATCCGCGCGAGGTGACCGAACGGGGCGGGACAATGATGCCTCTTGGCGGCCAGTTGAAGGGGCACAAGGGTTTTGGGCTCGGGCTGATCGTCGAGTTGCTAGGGCAGGGGCTTTCCGGCAAGGGACGGGCCAACACGCCGTCCGGTGTGTTTTCGCAAAGCGCTTTCCTTCAGATCATCGATCCCGCCTTTTTTGCCGGGCTGGATGCCTTTACGGCGCAGTCTGACTTTCTCGCCTCTGCCTGCCGCAGCAATCCTCCGGCGCCCTGGAACAATGGCCCCGTTCGCATGCCGGGCGACAGCGCAGCACGAAAGCGCCGCTCGGCGTTGGAAGAGGGCGTGCCGGTCGGCGATGCAGCTTGGCAGAAGCTTTGCAAACATGCCGAGATCCGAGGCTTGCCTATTCCCCACGTCGCCGAGTGAGGAACCCATCTCTGCTTCGAAACTTCTTATCGGTCGCCGCAATGCCCGGTGTCGGTTGCAATCAAATCGGCCAAACCAACAACAGGATCGGCACACTGACGACCACCACAATGAGCGAGAGCGGCAGACCCAGTCGGGCGTAGTCACCAAATCGATATCCACCCGGTCCCATCACGAGCGTGTTGCATTGGTGTCCGATGGGCGTGAGGAAGTCACAGCCGGCTCCAATTGCCACCGCCATCAGAAAAGCATCGGGCTTGAAGCCCAGCTTCTCGGCAAAGGTCGCAGCAATCGGCGCCATGACCAGAACCGTCGCTGCGTTGTTCAAAAACGGGGTTACAGCCATGGCCGCAACCAGGATGAGAGCCAAAGCACCAAAGGGCGGGAGCATTTCGGCGGTTCGCGAGAGGAGGTCCGCGATGATGTCGGTGGTTCCTGTGGTCCTGAGCGAGTCGCTGATCGGAATGAGAGCGGCCAGCATGATCAGGATGGGCGCATCGAGATGCTGATAGACTTCCCGCAAAGGAACGGATCCGGTGACCACCATCAGAAAAGCGGCGGCGAAAAACGCTGTCGCGACGGGAATGCCCCCGAAGGCTGTCGCCCCCATCGTTGCCATCAGGATAATGACGGGGATCATGCCATTGCGGGCGTTGCCGAGCTTCATATCTCGTTCGACCAGCGGCAAACAACCCCATTCGCGTAGAAGATCCGGTAGTTTCTGCAAGTCGCCCTGCAGGACCACGACGTCACCATTGCGAATCTTGATCTCGCCCAGACGCTCGGTGAAGCGCCTGTCGCGGCGGCTGACGGCAAGAAGGTTAAGCCCGGTATTGTGGAAGAGAGAAACGTCTTTTGCGCTGACGCCGATCAATCGGGAATGTTCGCCAACGATAGCTTCAACAGAACTGATGTCTTGGCGTGTCTCGGGCTGGTGTTTACGGTCGGACAGTTGAAGCTTGGCTTCACTGACGATCTTGTCGAGGGCGCTCTGCTCCCCCTCGATAATAAGTAGGTCGCCATCCTTGAGCACCGTGTCGGGAAGGGGCGTTCGTCTTTGGCCGTTGCCACCGATAATCGCAGTCACCATCGCATCGCCGCCCGCCGGCTTCTGCAGCCAGCTGACGGAGCGTCCGATCGCCCCTGATGGTGTGGTGACCTTGGCCTCGGTCGTGTAGTTTTTGATCGCCACCGCCTCATCCATCGACGTTTCGACCCGTGATCTTTCAGGCAGCAGCTTGTAGAACAGCGCCAGAAAGATAACGCCGGCGACCGAGAGCGCCAGGCCGACAGGCGTATAGTCAAACATCATGAACGGCTGCCCGGTGATCTCCTCGCGCACCCGGGAAACGATGATGTTTGGTGAGGTGCCGATCTGCGTCATAAGCCCTCCGAGCAGAGAGGCGAAAGACATCGGCATCAGGAACATCGACGGTGATACGCGTGATTTCCGGGCCATTTGCACAGCGACCGGGATCATGATCGCCAGCGCACCAATGTTTTTGATGAACGCCGACAGGGCTGCGACAATGGCAACCAGAATGATCAGCTGCATCCGTGGCCCGCGTCGTTCGGGAGAAAATCTGCGCAAGGCGACGTCCATGATCCCCGATCTGGAGATCGCCGCACTGACGATGAGTGCGCTGCCAACGATGATAACAATGTCATCGGAAAAGCCGGAGAAAGCATTTTTGGCAGGGACGATGCCGACAATGATTGCAGCGAGAAGGGAACTCACGGCGACTATATCGTATCGAAAACGACCCCACAGGAACGCGCCCATCATCAGCGCGATGATGAGAAGAGATAGCCATTGATCAGCGCGCATATTTGCATCCCGGTGGTAGCAATTAACGTTTCAAGCAAGAGAACGATGCGGCGAGGTGGAGAAATTTTTTCTCATCTATCCCAGCCGTTCTATCCGCTGACGGCTGGAGGAGCACCCAGATGGAACTTCCAGCCTCCAGGCGGCATTTCGCTGTCGGGGTTGCTTTCGGGAACGACCATGGCCAGTGACAAACTATCGACCTATCGGTCGAAGCGCGACTTTCAAAAGACGGCGGAGCCGAGCGGCGAAACGCAGCTCGCCCGCAGCAATCGCCGTCGCTTCGTGATCCAGAAACATGATGCCACCCGGCTGCACTACGACCTGCGGCTCGAGCTGGATGGCGTCTTCAAATCCTGGGCGGTCACCAAAGGCCCCTCTCTCGACCCGCATGACAAGCGGCTGGCAGTTGAGGTCGAGGATCATCCGCTCGACTATGGCGACTTCGAAGGCACCATTCCGAAAGGTCAGTATGGCGGCGGGACGGTCATGCTCTGGGATCGGGGCTATTGGGAACCGGAAGGAAATAAGAGCCCCGAGCAGGCACTCGCCAAGGGTGACTTCAAGTTCACCTTGGAAGGCAAACGCCTGCGCGGCAGCTTCGTGCTGGTGCGCATGCGCAATGATCGCAACGGCGGCAACCGGACAAATTGGCTGCTCATCAAACACCATGATCAGTTCTCCGTCGAAAATAATGGCGAAGCGATCCTCGAGGAGAACAACACCTCTGTCGCCTCCGGCCGAACCATGGAGATGATTGCCGCCGGCAAGGGACGAAAGCCCAAGCCTTTCATGGTCGAGGGTGGCGACGTTCAGGCTGATGCCGTCTGGGACAGCAACCACGGACTGGCTGCCGAAGAGCGAAAAGAGGACCCCGTAGGCGGTCGGAAATCGAAACCGGTCACAAAGGTCGATCTACCGGATTTCATTGCGCCGCAGCTCTGCCAGACCCTGGAACGCCCTCCGGCCGGCACCGGCTGGATTCACGAGATCAAGTTCGACGGCTACCGGATCCAGATGCGAGTGCTGGATGGTGAGGCGACGCTGAAGACCAGGAAAGGGCTCGACTGGACGGCCAAATATCCCGAGATCGCCGAGGCGGCATCGACACTGCCCGATGCGATCATCGACGGCGAGATCTGCGCCCTCGACGATCATGGCGTTCCTGATTTCGCGGCCCTGCAGGCGGCCCTTTCGGAAGGCAAGACCGGCGAGCTCGTCTATTTCGCCTTCGATCTTCTCCATGAGGGTGACGAGGACTTGCGAACTCTGCCGCTCGTCGAGCGCAAGACGCGGCTTCAAAGCCTTCTGTCCGACGCCGGCAATGATCCGCGCATCCGTTTCGTCGAGCATTTCGACACCGGCGGTGATGCAGTTCTCCGGTCTGCCTGCAAGCTCTCGCTGGAAGGCATCGTCTCGAAAGAGGCGGATGCCCCCTATCAATCCGGCCGTACCGAAAGCTGGGCGAAGTCGAAATGCCGCGCCGGCCACGAGGTGGTGATCGGCGCCTATGCCAAGACCAACGGGAAATTCCGATCCCTGCTGGTCGGCGTCTACCGCGGCGGCCACTTCGTCTATGTCGGCCGCGTCGGCACAGGATATGGCGCGAAGAAGGTTGAAACGCTGCTTCCGAAGTTGAAAGCGCTCGAGACGGCAAAATCACCTTTCACCGGCATCGGCGCGCCGAAGAAGGAGGCCGAGGTCACCTGGCTGAAGCCCAAGCTCGTGGCGGAAATCGAATTCGCAGGCTGGACCGCCGACGGTATTGTCCGGCAGGCGGCCTTCAAGGGACTGCGGGACGACAAGCCGGCCAAAGAGGTCAAGGCCGAACGGCCGGCAAAGCCCGCGCAAACTGACGTGCCGCAGCCGGCCGTGGAGGCGAAGGCCAGACCTACCCGCAAAAAGGGCGCCAAGGCCGAGGTCATGGGGGTGCTGATCTCCAACCCGGACAAGCCGCTGTGGCCGGATGCCAATGACGGCAGACCCGTTATCAAGGAAGAGCTGGCCCGTTACTACGAAGCCGTCGGCTCCTGGCTGATCGAGCACATCAAGGGACGGCCATGTTCCATCATCCGCGCGCCCGACGGGATCGGCGGCGAGCAGTTTTTCCAACGCCACGCGATGCCCGGCACCTCGAACCTTGTCGAACTGGTCAAGGTCTTCGGCGATAAAAGGCCTTATCTGCAAATCGACCGGGTCGAAGGCTTGGCTGCCGTCGCCCAGATCGGCGCCGTCGAGCTGCATCCCTGGAATTGCGAACCGCATCAGCCTGAGGTGCCCGGCCGGCTCGTCTTCGACCTTGATCCAGGTCCGGACGTGCCATTCTCCGCGGTCGTTTCGGCAGCCCGCGAAATGCGGGACCGTCTCGATGCGTTAGGCCTGATCAGCTTTTGCAAGACGACTGGCGGCAAGGGTCTGCACGTTGTCACTCCACTCGCAATCAACAAGCGCAAGCCGCTTTCTTGGGCCGAAGCGAAGGGTTTTGCGCACGATGTCTGCCAGCAAATGGCGCGCGACAATCCCGATCTCTATCTGATCAAAATGACAAAGAGCCTGAGGAACGGCCGGATCTTCCTCGACTATCTGCGCAACGACCGGATGGCGACGGCCGTGGCGCCTTTGTCACCGCGCGCCCGGCCGGGTGCCACCGTCTCGATGCCACTGACCTGGACCCAGGTCAAATCGGATCTGGACCCCAAGCGCTTCACCATCCGCACCGTTCCGGCCATGTTGTCGAAATCCTCTGCCTGGGAAGAGTACGGTGATGGCAAGCGTCCGCTCGAACAGGCGATCAAGCGGCTCGCCAAGGCGCGGGTGGCGGCTTGATTGAGGGCTTATCCGCGGACCGGGTTCGAGGTGATAGTTAGCCCGAACCGGAATTGCTTTGGGAGTTCCCGCCCGGCGATCCACCGTGGCGACAGCCGAGCCAGGCGTCGGATTAATGCCGTGGTGTTCAAGTTGGATTTGTTGCAGGCAACGACACTCACCTGGCCACGATCGACAGTTTCCGTGGAGCAGTCCGAAAAGTCCATCGGTCGGAGGCTTTCGACGCTGACTGCTTCATCGCATCGTCGAGAGGTCAGTCGCCTATCGAGCCGATGCCTCGTGGTACAGCTTCATCGCGTCCGACGCGGTTCCGCCATGCGTACCTTCCCTCGGAGGCAGGTTTACCGCCAATCGAACCACGGTGTCAGCAAGCCCGTCTTGCGCCGATAGGCTTCATATTCGGATGCCAGCGGTGATAGGGAGAACTTCCTCTCCTCATTGCGGGCTGCAATCACGTAGACAACCGTAAAAAATAAGACCGGCAGGATCGACCATATCGACCAAGATGCCAGCGCCCACCCCGACCAGAAGAGCAGGTAGGACGTGTAAAAGGGGTGCCGCAGGTAGCGATAGGGACCGTCGGTGACAAGACTATCTGGGTGATCGAGGGTGAACACAAAGCGCAACCTGGCCTGTCGCGACGCCGACACCGCCCACCAGAACAAGCCCGCCGACGCGATTTCAAATCCCAGTCCTACTACCTGTACCCATAGCATCTGCGTCCCGGACCAAACCAGGTAGAGGAAAAACGCCGTCGTCGCGATGACGCCGACGGTGATCAACTTTGCTCCGGCTTCCATCTTCGGTGAGTTGAAGTGGCCTCGCAACGACCACGCGTAGGACCCGACGATAATCAGGCTGGTGATCGAAATAATAAAGTCCAGAAGAAATTGCATCGTGATGCCCACGTTGAAAGGTTGGTTGCAATTGCTGCTGCGACAGACCTAACCCGTATACAACGCCTATGCAAATGATTGATGGATGATACGCAACCGCACTGAAACGTGTCGTGATTGCACGACCTGGTTTAGATCCGGTTTACGATGATCATGCACCTGCCGTAGATATTTTCGTGCCAGACTTTGGCTGCGCTTTAGGGGTCGCAGCTTATGGATGTATTTCACTGTACAATCGACACCAGCCACGGCGCTGTGCGCATCAGTGACACCATTGATGGCGCTGCACCACTGGTTATGATACACGGTTCCGGCAGCTCACGGACGGTCTTTTCACGGCAACTACACAGTCACTTGTCCCGGAATTGGCGTCTGATTGCGCTCGATCTTCCGGGACATGGCGAATCGAGCGACGCTCGAGATCCGCAGTCAACTTACACCGTCACCGGTCTTGCCGACTGCGTAGGAGAGGTGGCAGCCCGCCTGGGGCTTCATCGCTTTCCCGTGCTGGGATGGTCGCTTGGCGGTCACGTCGCGATTGAGATGGCGGGCAGCGGCAACGGCATTTCGGGCCTGATGTTGTGCGGCACGCCACCGGTCCCCAGCGGTCTCCTCGGAATGCTGCGGGGATTCCATCCATCATTTGACATTCTTCTGGCTTCAAAAGAGAACTTTACATCGCGTGACGTGGAGCGGTTTCAGTCTCTTTGCTTTGGAGACACGAGCAACCCCTCCTTTCGCGACGCCATAGCGCGCGCAGACGGGAGACTAAGAAGCGTTTTTTCTCGCGCAATGTTGCGGGGGCAGGGGGTGGATCAGCGCCGCACCGTCGAACAGGCCGATATACCCATTGCTTTTGTGAATGGATTTCATGATCCCTTTGTCAAACTCAGCTATTTTTCGGGCCTGAACATCCAGTTGCTCTTCGAAGGCAAAGCGCATGTAATGGAAGGTGCTGGACACGCGCCCTTCTGGGAAAAGCCGGAGAGTTTCAACTCGATGCTCGACCGGTTCCTGAACACAGTCGCCGCTCATGAAACCAATACCGGTCTGAAAAATCATCGCTTTCTTTCGAACAGATCAGTGTTCTAAGAGCAATACGCGGAGCTGCGGTCTCCTGTGCTTACAGTTTCCGAAAACTTGTCGCGGGAAGATCGACGAGCGGCTCGAAAGACGACACAGGATCTTTCCGGCCCGGAATCGGATCGGAATGCGAGGGATGTGGCTCGCCATTGCCGCGGCCACGAGCTCGTACTGCAAACGACGAGTTTCCATCGGTCGTAAAGCACTATTTGACGTCTAAGTTCGTTATGCGACGGTCACGTCGGGCAACCGTCATTGCCTTTCCCGCAGACCGATCCCGCCCTATCATTCGGAGGCGCCTGCATGAAATCCAGGGAGATGGGAGAGCGATGCGGAATTGTTTAGGCCTGCTAGCTGCAGGAGTCTCTCTCCTCCAGCTATGCTCCTTCGCCAACGCACAGTCACCGAATGCCCTGGAGAGGGCCATCGGAGATGCGCAGCCATGCAGGTCGTTGAAGACCAAGGTATCGAGCTTCGGCATCAGTGTGGAGGTAGGCGTCGACAAGCTCGATTCCGTGAAGATCGAAAACCTGCAATTGTCGGTGAATGGCAACACCGCGCAGGCGAGCGCCCGCGGCACGCTTGCTTGCAAGACCTCGAACGAAGCGCTGGTAGAAGGAGGGTTTTCAGCGACCGCTGAGGTTCGGCTGAAGGTCGACCTGACGACCTGCAAGATGACCGAGACCTCCATCGAGATCGTCAAGACCGGCGGCCGGTTCGGCGACATCGTCAAAGGGCTTGAGACTGAAATCTCTGGCGCCCTCCGGCGAAGTCTGGAGAAGAACGTGGCCAAGCTTTGCGAGAAGTGATCAGCGGATCGACACGGTTACAGAGTTGCAGAATTGACGCCGCCAAAAAGTGTCTCCAGCGTTGGGACCCTGACGACGCGAATTCCGCTGAGAGCTGTCGCCGGATACGAAGATTTTCATCCAGGGACTGTAGATCCCTCATCGGTCCGCAAGTCGCCGATGACACGGAAGTCCCTCGGTGACAGTCTTAACTGTCTCGTCCTCCTCGCGAAGGAGAAATTCCAGAGAGCTGTATTGCAGCATGCCGGTGGAGGGGTGGAGGCGTCCACGTCTGTGTGCCTTCGGCGACTATTGGGAAGGGATCGAAGACTGCGTTGCAGAGGTTCCGCCGCCTTAGCGGAGCAACCCATCGCGACTGAACTCTTCCCAGCCGAGAGGTTTCGATCGCGACGCATCGTCGGGGTCGGCATCAGGTTTCAAAGGGGTCTTGGCCTTGGTCTTCAGCGAACGCGTCAACTTCGCTTTCAAGGCTGCCCGCCGTCGTTTCTCGGCCGTAGCTTCAGCATCCTCTTCGCGCCAGACTGTCACCAGATCTCGGTCGAGGATGTCCTCCACCACGCGCGGGTCGAATACGTGGAAGGTAATTTTCCTCGCCCGCCCACGCAGCTTCACCGTGCGGGTTCCTGCACTGGGCAAGCGCCCGTCGCCGAGCCAGCGATGTCTCTCGGTAGTAGAGATCGTCAGGATGTCCTGGATTTCACGGGGGATCACAGGCAGGCTTTCGATGTCTTCTAGCGCGTTGGAAACGACTGACGAAGCAGCACGGAACGCACTCTTAGCCGTTTCAGCCATCGCCAATGTCAAAGCACCCGCCTCGATTTCGAGCGACTTTCTCACCGCCAACGGCAGACGTGCGCGAATTTCCAGCAGAATCCCCTTCGCGCGAACGGATGATCCGAGCGTGGCTGCGGTCGATAGGGGCCACTCCTTGATCAGCTCCGCATCGTCGGTGGTCTTGGGTTTTGTCATGTACCAGTAGATGGGCCTTCCGCTCAGCAGCGTCAACGACTACGCCAGGACGGAGGCATCATGTGATTACGCTCAGTCCCGGTGCTCGGGCATCTGCTTGAGCTCGTCCTTGGTCCAGCTCGTAACGGCATGAACGTCGCCGTCTTCATCGCGCATGAACTCAAGATCCGAAATCGGAACTGCAACAGGCTTCGCGCCAATAGCCCAGAAAGCCTCCGACGTCGATGACCGCGGAGCCGCCGGCGCCCGCGCACCGTTGCGACCCTGCAGTCAAAATCTTCCGCCTGGGAGATTACAGTGACGGCCAGCGGCCACTAGAACAGGCGATCAAGCGCCTCGGGAAAGTCTCCAAAGTGGCTTGAGCGTTATCGGACTACAGTCCGTCCGGCACTGTGATTAGCTGGTTTTCTCTGCGTGCTGATATTGCCATTCACAAAACTGCTCCAAATAGCGGTTGGGTAGATCGCGTGCCGTCACGCGTTGACAATCCTCCTTAGCTCAGGTCTACTGGTCCACTTACCGGACCAGTAGACCTGAGCGCGGGGAGGGGAAAAGCAATGGACGTTCGAGCGATGCTCGAAGACGACGTTGCGGCGCTCGGTGGAGCGCCGAAGAAGTCGATGAAAGACTTCGTCGTCCAGAAGATTGCGACCTTCATTGCCACCGGCATTCTCAAGGTGGGCGATCCGCTGCCAAGCGAACGTGAACTCGCCTCCGCACTCTCGGTCAGCCGCGAGACCGTCCGTGGGGCGATCCTTATCCTTTCCACGCATCGGATTCTCTCGGTTGTGCACGGAACGCGCACGGTGGTGGCATCAGAGGATGTCGGCGAATTGGCCGTCCAGGCTGCGCGGTATCGCGACATCGCGGACTACAGTCTCGACAATGTTCATGAGGCCCGGCTGCTGATCGAAGCACAGGTCGTCAGGGCTGCCGCGCTCAAGATGGAGCCTTCAACTCTTGATTACCTCCGCAAGTCGATCGCAGCACAGGAAGCCGCCTGTGACGATCCTGTTCGCTTTTTAATATGTGACCGGGAATTTCACACCGCCATCTACCGTTCCAGCGGCAACGCGGTGCTGGCTGATATGGCCGCCGACCTCTATTCCTATCTTCTGAGCCACCGAAGGCGCGTCGTATCGCAGCCCGGGAGTATCGCCACGAGCATCGCCGATCACCGGATGATTCTCGCCGGCTTGGAGAGGCGGGACCCGGACGCCGCATGCGCGGCCTTCGCGATCCACGAAACCCGTATTTACACAACCACCAAACTACTCTTCTCGTAGTTCGCAGGGAGGCGAAACACGATGCATATTCTCATTATCGGAGCGGGAGGAATGATCGGCCAGAAGCTTGCTGCCACCTTGGCGCGCAGCGGTTCCCTCGACGGCCGAGCGGTTACGCGCATGACGCTCGTGGATATCGCGCCGCCGCCGGTACCCGCCGGCTTCTCCGGCCCGGTGGAAGCGCTGGCTGCCGATATTTCCGAAAGCGGCGCAGCGGAAGCCCTGGCGGCTCGCCGGGCCGACGTGATCTTCCATCTCGCCGCGATCGTTTCCGGCGAAGCCGAGCGTAATTTCGAACTCGGCTACCGGGTCAATCTAGACGGCACGCGATCGCTGTTGGAAGCGATCCGCCGGGAAGGAAGCCGCCAAGCCTATGTTCCCAGGTTCGTATTCTCCTCGTCGATCGCGGTCTATGGCTCGCCGTTTCCCGATCCTATTCCCGACGATTACGTGCTGGCGCCTCTCACCAGCTACGGAGTCCAGAAGGCGATATCCGAGCTTCTGCTTGCCGACTATTCGCGGCGCGGCTTTATCGACGGCGTCGGAATTCGGTTGCCGACCATCGTGATCCGGCCGGGTGCGCCGAATGCCGCCGCATCGGGATTCTTTTCCGGAATCCTGCGTGAACCGCTCGCAGGCCAGCGGGCTGTTCTTCCGGTCGAGGAAACGGTCAAGCACTGGCTGGCAAGCCCGCGTTCCGCCATCAAGTTCCTGATCCATGCTGCGACGCTCGACACGGCGGCGCTGGGTGTCCGGCGCACGCTCACCATGCCGGGCGTCGCCGCCACCGTTGCCGACCAGATTGCCGCCTTGCGCCGTGCTGCCGGTCCCGAGGCGGCGGACTTGATCGATCGTCGCCGGGACGAGGTCATTGAAGGGATCGTCGCCGGATGGCCGAAGTCCTTTACGCCCGAACGCGCCACGCAACTGGGTTTCGTCGCCGAAACCACGGTGGACGAGCTGATCGAGGTCTACCTCGCGGAAGATGCTCCGGGTGCGTCCGGATGAGATTGGGCTGGGCTAAAACCGCCCCATAGGAGGAGAGTACCGCCTGGGTACGCCCGCATATGCGGGATTGCAGCGGCAGAAGGACTTGAGGAGATAAGGCCGCCGGCAAGATATACGAAAATACGAATACATAGCATGTAGCGCTCGATTTCTGGGAGGAGTGGGTATGGCAGGCGTTCAATTCGCGGATGTGCGGAAATCATTCGGGGCATTTCCGGTCATCAAAGGCGTCGATATCGACATTGCAGACGGGGAATTCGTGATCCTGGTCGGCCCGTCGGGTTGTGGAAAATCCACTCTTCTGCGGATGCTGGCGGGACTTGAGAATATTTCCGGCGGCGAGATCAAGATCGGCGGGCGCGTGGTCAACACGCTGCCGCCCAAGGACCGCGACATCGCCATGGTGTTCCAGAACTATGCGCTCTATCCGCATATGACGGTACAGGAGAACATGGGCTTCTCGCTGATGCTGAACAAGGCGCCGAAAGCGGAAGCCGAGAAGCGGGTGAAATATGCCGCCGGCATCCTCGGTCTCGACAAATTGCTCGACCGTTATCCGCGCCAGCTTTCCGGCGGCCAACGCCAGCGTGTCGCCATGGGGCGGGCGATCGTCCGCGATCCGGAAGTCTTCCTGTTCGACGAACCGCTGTCCAACCTCGATGCGAAGCTGCGCGTCGCCATGCGTGCCGAAATCAAGGAACTGCACCAGCGGCTGAAAACGACGACGGTCTACGTCACCCATGACCAGATCGAGGCCATGACCATGGCCGACAAGATCGTCGTCATGCATGACGGCGTCGTCGAGCAGATCGGCACGCCGCTCGAGCTTTACGACAAGCCCGCCAATCTCTTCGTTGGCGGCTTCATCGGCTCGCCGGCGATGAACATGATCAAGGGCAGGCTCGATCCTGAAAACCCCACAAGTTTCAAGGCGCCCGACGGCACGGCGCTCCCGGTTTCCAATCCGCCTGCCGACGCCCTGGGCCGCGACCTCGTCTACGGGCTTCGCCCGGAATACATCCTGCTCGATGCCAATGGCCTGCCCGGTGAAATCGTGGTGATCGAGCCGACCGGCTATGAGACGCATCTCATCCTCAGGCTCGGCGGCAGCGACCTCAGCTGCGTCTTCCGCGAACGCGTCAGCGCGCGGCCGGGCGAGACCCTGCGCGTTGCGATCGACGCCGCGCATGTTCATCTCTTCGATGCCGAGAGCGGCCGGAGATTGACCGACTGACGCCGTCCGGCGGCTGCGCGGGGCGGAGGAGCCCCGTCGCCCGCAGGCCGGCAGCACCCCGTTTCAGGGATGCAAGGACCGTCGTTCACCAAGCGGGAGGTGAATGGCGGGGAGTTCGCACCCGCTTTTTGATGAGGAGGAATATCATGAGGTTTAAGAGACGTGACTTTCTTGCCGCCTCGGCTGCCGTAGCCGGCGCCGCCGGCCTCGGCATCCGGCCGACCTTCGCGCAGACCGAACCGACCTACACGCCGGAAAGCGGCGCCAGCCTTCGGCTGCTGCGCTGGACACCCTTTGTCAAGGGCGACGAGGAGGCATGGCTTGCCAACACCAAGAAATTCACCGAAGCGACCGGCGTCGAGGTGCGTATCGACAAGGAAAGCTGGGAAGATATCCGCCCGAAGGCGGCCGTCGCGGCCAATGTCGGCTCCGGCCCGGACCTCATCATGTGCTGGTTCGATGACGCCCACCAGTATCCCGACAAGCTGGTCGACCTGACCGAACTCGCCAACTATCTCGGCAACAAGTATGGCGGCTGGTATGACGGTGTGAAGGGCTATGCCGCGCGCGGCGACACCTTCATCGCCATGCCGCTGGCGGCAATCGGCAATGCGGTGGTCTATCGCGACACTCACGTGAAGGCAGCCGGCTTCAGCGAGTTCCCGAAAGACACGGCAGGCTTCCTCGAGCTTTGCAAGGCGATGAAAGCCAAAGGCACGCCGGCCGGCTTCCCGCACGGCAAGGCCGTCGGCGACGGCAACAACTACGCCCATTGGCTGCTTTGGAGCCACGGCGGCAAGATGGTCGACGAAGGCGGCAAGGTGACGATCAACAGCCCGGAAACACTTGATTCGATCAACTATGCCAAGCAGCTCTATGCGACCTTCATTCCGGGCACGGAAAGCTGGCAGGACGTCAACAACAACCGAGCCTTCCTCGCGGGCCAGGTGTCGCTGATCGCCAACGGCGTCTCGGTCTATTACACGGCCAAGAACGACCCGAAGCTCGCCGAGATCGCCAAGGACATCCGCACGACGAATTTCCCCGTCGGCCCGGTTGGCCAGAGCGTCGAGCTTTTCCAGACGAGCTCACTGCTTCTCTTCAAGCATACGAAGTATCCGGAAGCGGCGAAGGCCTACATCAAGTTCATGATGGAAGCCGACCAGATGAATGCCTGGATCCAGGGCTCCAGCGCCTATTGCTGCCAGCCGCTCAAGGCTTTCGCCCAGAACCCGATCTGGACCTCCGACCCGATCCACGCGCCTTATGCACGTGCCTCGGAAAAGCTGCGTCCGAACGGCTATGCCGGCCCACTCGGTTATGCCTCGGCAGCGACCATGGCCGATTACGTTCTGGTCGACATGTATGCGGCCGCCGTCACCGGCCAGATGTCGCCCGAAGATGCGATGAAGGAAGCTGAACGCCGGGCAAACCGCTACTATCGCGTCTGAGCCGCGCTTCAAAGCAAGCGGCATGCCGACTTCGGCATGCCGCAAGCACTCTGCGAGTTCAAAACGCAATCTGGAGATAAGCAATGTCGATGGTGAATCCGGAGGATAGACGCGGGCCGATCTCTTCGCTCCTGCAGAATAACAATGTGCTCGGCTTCCTGTTCATGTTGCCGGCGGCAGTGTTCCTCGTCTGCTTTCTCACCTATCCGCTGGGGCTCGGCGTATGGCTCGGCTTCACCGATACGAGGATCGGCCGCGACGGCATCTTCATCGGGCTGGAGAACTACCAGTTCCTGATGGACGACAGCGTCTTCTGGCTGTCGGTCTTCAACACCATTCTCTATACCTCCGTCGCCTCGGTGCTGAAATTCGCGCTCGGCCTCTGGCTGGCGATGCTGCTCAACCAGCATCTGCCGTTCAAATCCTTCTTCCGGGCAATCGTGCTGCTTCCCTGGGTGGTGCCGACGGTGCTTTCGGCGCTGGCCTTCTGGTGGATCTACGATTCCCAATTTTCGATCATCTCCTGGTCGCTGATGCAGCTCGGGCTGATCAGCGGGCCGATCAACTTCCTCGGCGACCCCATCAATGCGCGCATATCCGTCATCATCGCCAATGTCTGGCGCGGCATTCCCTTCGTGGCGATCTCGCTGCTTGCGGGGCTGCAAACCATTCCAGCGTCGCTGCAGGAGGCCGCCTCGCTCGATGGCGCCACGAGCTGGCAGCGTTTCCGCTATGTGACGCTGCCGATGTTGACGCCGATCATCGCCGTTGTGATGACCTTCTCGGTGCTCTTCACCTTTACGGATTTCCAGCTCATCTACGTGCTGACCAAGGGGGGACCCGTCAACGCGACGCATCTGATGGCGACGCTATCCTTCCAGCGCGGCATTCCAGGCGGTCAACTCGGCGAGGGTGCGGCCATCGCGGTCGCCATGGTGCCCTTCCTGCTCGGCGCCATCATGTTCAGCTTCTTCGGCCTGCAACGGCGCAAATGGCAACAGGGCGGCCAGGATTAGGGCCAAGTTATAGCCAAATTGGGGTTAGGGAGAGTGACGATGTCGATAAATTCAAACGCCGCCGATCAGGTCGTGACCGACAATGCCGAAGGCATGAGCTATCTGAACCGCCTGCCGAGGCGGATCGTGATGCTCTACCTGCCGATGGCCGTCTTCGTCGTCGTGCTGCTCTTCCCGTTCTACTGGATGGCGATCACCGCGGTGAAGCCGAACGATCAGCTGACCGACTATAACAACTACAGCCCCTTCTGGGTCGTGGGAGCGACGCTCGATCACATCAAATACCTGTTCTTTGAGACATCCTATCCGGGCTGGCTGTGGAACACGATGCTGGTCTCGGTCTGCTCCACCTTCCTCTCGTTGGTGGCGTCAGTCTTCGGCGCCTATGCCATCGAGCGCGTCCGCTTCACAGGCTCGCGTTCGGTCGGCCTCGTCATCTTCCTCGCCTATCTCGTGCCGCCGTCGATCCTCTTCATCCCGCTTGCCTTCATCGTCTTCAAGCTCGGGATCTACGACTCGCGGCTGGCGCTGATCTTCACCTATCCGACCTTCCTCATTCCCTTCTGCACCTGGCTGCTGATGGGCTATTTCCGGTCGATCCCATTCGAGCTGGAGGAAAGCGCGCTGGTGGACGGCGCCAACAGATGGCAGATTCTCACCAAGATTATCCTGCCGCTCGCCGTGCCGGGGTTGATTTCAGCTGGCATCTTCGCCTTCACGCTGTCCTGGAACGAATTCATCTATGCGCTCACCTTCATCCAGTCGTCGGAAAACAAAACCATCCCGGTCGGCGTGCTGACCGAACTGGTGCGCGGCGACGTCTTCGAATGGGGAGCGCTGATGGCAGGCGCACTGTTCGGCTCGCTCCCGGTGGTCATCCTCTACTCGTTCTTCGTGGACTACTACGTCTCATCGATGACCGGGGCGGTGAAGGAGTGACAGTCTACCGCGGACACGCTGCTGCTTCCTGCAGCAGTTGCGACTGCTTGTTACCGTGCGCAGGAGGAGTGTCCGCAAAATGGGATCAGGCGCCTTCCCATCATGTATCGAAACCTCGTCTTGCCGAGATCGAATAATTGTAAATTGCCGCGTAGATGGTCGATACGAGCAGCGGAAATGCGATGGTCTTGAGTATTTCCGGTGTGCCGGTTGCTGTATGGATTGCCACGAGAATGCTGGCTGAGCCGAGACAAGCTATGAGAGGCGGTGCCCAAAATCGTGCGGATCCGACGAAGCGTTTCGAAAGCCAGTCGATCACAGATTTCAGGAAAAGCGTCAGGCAGGCGGATATCGTACCCTGCACAAGGCCGGCATAGAGCGGCAATGGCATGGCGTGCGCGCGATTGGCGAAAACCGCCCAGCTGCCCATTGCCAAAAAGGCGAAGAGAACATGGACAACGCCGCTGCGGAGAAGCCGGTGCAGGATATTCGGCATCACACCACCCACCCGTGGCGTACAAGATGGCGCAACAGGGTCAGAGCCTGTTCTTCATCGCGGCGCGCAATATATCGTTGATCCGATCCTGCCAGCCGGGGCCATCTTCCTGGAAAAAGGCAAGGACATCACTGTCGATCTTGAGCGAAACAAGCTCCTTGGTATTCGGCAGCGCCGGCCGCTCAACAGCTTGTTCCGGCTTCTTCTTCGCGGGTTTGAACAACGCTTCGGCAGCATCCATTGGATTGACAGATCTGCGGGGCGGGTTTGCCATAGTTGCCACTTTCTATTGCCTGTCGGAACGACATATGAGCGGCATACGGGATGTCGGCCGCTTCGTCGACTATATATCTTGTTTTACGACACGGGGATTTAGCCGACCTGCTCGATCGCCAGCGTGCCGGCGGCGGAAACCACTGTCCTTGCGCTTCCGGTCTTTCGCCTCGGTGAGCGCGTAAAGCCATCGACCATGATCGGGAATCGGCTTCACAAGGTTTGCATTGCCGGCAGGTTCTGGATGCCAGACCTGCCGACAATCTGACCGTCAATCAGCCTTTTTGCGATACAGCAACGTCATGAGCGCGAGGACGCATCCCAAAACTCCGACCGATGCGAAGATGTAGAAGTTCCACTGCGGAGCCAGGCCTGCACCCAGAACCGCACCGCCGATGGCCGGTCCTATCATGCCGCCAATACGGCCGATGCCGAGCGAGAAGCCAAGGCCGGTTCCACGGATCTCGACCGGATAGAGGTTTCCAACGAGAACGTTGGCGAGGATCTGCGTACCGATCGTTCCCGTACCGGCAAGTGCGACGAGACCATAGACCTGGAGGCCCTGATCCACCTGCGTCAGCAACCAGATCGAGCAGGCTCCGAGAAGAAACATCCCTGCCACGACAATTTTGACGTTTCCGCGGTCGGCAATCCTTGCGCCGATCAGAAGGCCGACGGCGGCGCCGAGATTGAGCGTTACGGAGAAGAGGAGGGCAGAACCGAGGTCATAGCCCATCTTGTTCATGATGGTCGGAAGCCAGTTGACCATGCCGAATGTGAGCAGAAGCGAACAGAAGTGAATGCCCCATGCGTTCAATGTCGGCAGCAGGCGACCTTCGGAAAACAGTGAGCGGATGCCCACCTGGCGTGACGCAACGGGCCTGGCTACAGGGTCGGGCAGCCCGTATTGGTTTGCGATCTGGTTGGCTTCGGTCTGGCGGTTCTTCGTTGCCAGCCATTCGGGGGACTCGGGGATCAGGCGGATGAAGAAGGGCAGAAGCAGGATCGGTGCGCCGCCGATGATCATCAGTGGACGCCATCCGTATTTCTGTATCAGCAGCATTCCGAGGACACCCGAGATGATGCCGCCGGCCAGATAACCCAGAAGAGCAATCGAATAGGCCATTGCCTTCCGTTTCGGCGGAGAAAACTCGATGATTAGAGCGGTTACCGTGGGAAAAAGAGCTCCAAGGCCCAGGCCGGCGAGAAAGCGTGTTCCCTCGAAAACGAGAAAGTTCGGCGCAAGACCGCTGCCGATCATCATAACGGAAAAGCTCAGCAGACTGCCGATGATGACCTTGCGACGACCTATCCTGTCAGCAAGTGTTCCGGCAACGAGAGCGCCCAGCAGCATACCGAACAGGGTGATGGAGGCGGCGCGTCCGACCATGCCCGGCGTCAGGCCCCAGCTGGCTTCACCGAGCAACGCCGGTGCGACTGCGCCGTAAACGATCAGGTCATAGCCGTCGAACAGGATCAGCAGACCGCAAAGGGCGATGATGATATTCGGGCTGCGGACGCGTTCGTTGATAATAGCGAGATCTTGTATGGCCAATTTTCCCTCCCCATACATTTGCGTACAGGAAGTACGTTCCTGCCAGCGGCAGGTCCGCGTCGATCCGTGTACAAATCCTCCTGGATCGTTGCCGGCGTGGTTCCTCCCAGCGCCAGACTCACCCGCAAACGGGCTATGTCAAGACAACGATGACACGCTATTAAATACTTGCGAATAAAATATTTGCAACTGCAAACTTTTCAGCTTGTAACTTTTCCCTTTCCGGACATTGCCGGCAGGTTGCTGTGCATGCGGCGCAGCGCCTTCTTCAGTGCTGCGACCTCCTCGTCCGACATGTCCTGAACCGCGGTGCGTTCAAGCTCGACGGCAAGCGGCATGAGCCTTTCCGTCAGCGCCTCGCCCTGCGGGGTCAGCCTTACGATGACGATGCGGCCATTATCTTCCGGACGTGTTCGCGACACCAGCTTGCGCTTGGCCAGTGTGCCGACGAGGCGCGAAAGCGTCGAAATCTCGACAGAGACGACGTCGGCGAGATCTCCCAGGGTGCTCTCCCGGCGCTCCTTGAGCATGGCCAGAACCCGGTACATCGCCACGCTGAGATTGTCTTCGGCGATTCTCTGCGCGAATACCTCGGCTATCCGCACGCCGGCGCGATTGAGAAGATACGGAACGGAATCGGTAAGTTTGTACATGTCTCTGTCTGCTGGCGGGATTCGGCTTGCTGGAGGCTCTCTCCGACATGCACCTAAATGACCGGGATGACAACACGATTGGCTTCAGCCGCAGAGAACGGCTGGGCAGATCAAGCATTTCTGCCTAATTTTTAAATTTGCATTGACAACAATTGCAAATGCAATAATTTGGATAGCAAGGAGACACGGGAGGAAATCATGTCTGCCACTGCTGCCCTCGGCATAGCGCCGCCCCCCGCACCGATCAGCGATGCGTTTCGATCGACCATGCGCCGTTTCCCGGCGACGGTGACGGTCATTTCTGCTTGTCGCAACGGTGCGGATCATGGAATGACGGCAACGGCCGTCACATCACTTTCGATGGATCCGCCATCTCTCATCATCTGCCTGAACAATCGCACCTACCTGCATGACATGCTGCTCGAGGTGCCGGAATTCGCAGTCAGCATTCTGACCGACAGGCAGGCAGCAGTATCGGAAGGTTTCAGCGGCAAGATTGCGCCTGAGCGTCGGTTCGACGCTGCCGATTGGGTTCGCCATGAGCGCGGCATGATGGTGCTGGAGACCGCTCATGCCTCGGTTGTCTGCCGCCGCATGGGCGCAGTTCCCTATGGAACGCACACGATCTTCATCGGGCAGGTCGTGGATACCCGCCATGCCGAAAACACGATCGCGCTGATGTACGAGAATTCGAAATATTGCGCGCCACTGCACGCGCTCCCTGCATCCCAGAACTGAAGGTAGTTTCATGAACAATACAGCCGCCCTGTTTCCCGCCTCGGCGCGGGTCAAGACCGCATGTCTTGCAGATCGCATCGCCCCGGTGCTGGACGAAATCCGTGCCGGCGCGCGCGATACCGAAAAATCCGGCCGTGTGCCGGCGCGCTCTATCGAGCTGCTGCGCTCCGCCGGCTATTTCGATATCGTCAAGCCTGCCCGTTTCGGTGGCGAGGAAGGATCGTTTGCCGAACTTGTCGATGCAAATATCCAACTGTCGTCGGCCTGTGCCTCCACCGGCTGGGTTGCCGGCCTCCTTTCCGCGCATCAATGGCTGCTTGCCATGTTCGATGAAAGGGTTCAGCAGGACGTGTGGGGCAGCAATCCGGATGCGTTGCTCTGCGGCTCCTATGCGCCGGTCCGCATGGCGGAACGCGTCGACGGTGGTTTTCGGCTATCCGGCGATTGGGCCTTTGCGAGCGGATGCGAAAATGCCCAGTGGGCGCTCTGTGCGGCAATCATTCCGCCAAGCGGCGAGGGGGAGCGTCCTGTACCGGCGTTCCTTCTGGTTCCTGCCAGCGACTATGCAATTGCCGAGACCTGGGACGTGGTCGGCCTTGCGGGCACCGGCTCAAAAAGCCTGATCCTCAAGGATGTCTTCGTTCCGGAATACCGCATGCTGAGCTTTCCGGATGCGACTTCCGGCAGAACGCCGGGCGGACGTGGCTACAAAGGTATCGGCCTTTTCAACATTCCGCTGCTCATGGGGGTTCCGTTCTGCCTCGGCAGCGCAGCCGTCGGTGCGGCGAAGGGCGCACTGGAGAGCTATATCGACCACATGGGAGCTCGTGTGACACGTGGTGCAGTGGCCGGCGGCAACAACAAGATCGCCGAATTTCCGACGATCCAGCTTCGCGTGGCGGAAGCCTCCGCATCCGTGGATGCCGCCCGCGAAATCATTCTGCGCGATATTGCCCGGGCGCAGCAACTGGCCCAGGCCCGCGAGGATGGCGCGGGCGAGATCACCGAAGAAGATCGGATTCTCGCCCGTCGTAGCCAATCCTTTGCGGTCAGCCTCGCCCTTCGGGCCGCGGAAGCACTCAATGCATCGACAGGCGGCCTCGGCCTCCAGATGTCCAACCCCGTCCAGCGGGCATGGCGCGATGCAAATGCAGTCGGGCGCCACATTTCCATGAACTGGGATGCCGTGGGCACCATGGTCGGCCAGCAGCTGCTCGGTCTTCCGCCCAAGGGACAATTCTGATCCGCCATCCCTATTATTTCGATTCAAGACAGGAAAGAGAGCATATCGTGCAAGGCAAGATCGCGCTTGAAGAACATTTCGCCATTCCCGAGACGCTGCAGGATTCGGCTGGGTTCGTGCCGGGCGATTACTGGACGGAACTGTCCGCCCGTCTTCTGGATATCCAGGACAAGCGTCTGCGGCTAATGGATGCCCACGGCATCGAGAAAATGATCCTGTCGCTGAACGCTCCGGCCGTGCAGGCAATTCCGGATAAGGCAAAGGCCCTGGATATTTCCCGACGCGCCAACGACTTTCTGGCGGAGCAATGCGTCAAGAACCCGAACCGTTTCCTGGGATTTGCAGCTTTGCCCCTGCAGGATCCGGATGCGGCTGCGCAGGAATTGCAGCGCTGCGTGACGACGCTCGGTTTCGTCGGCGCACTGGTCAATGGCTTCTCGCAAGAAGGTGACGGAACGACGCCGCTTTACTACGACCTGCCGCAATATCGTCCGTTCTGGGCGGAAGTCGAAAAACTCAACGTTCCCTTCTATCTGCATCCGCGCAACCCGTTGCCGCAAGATAGCCGGATCTATGCTGGCCATTCCTGGCTGATGGGTCCGACATGGGCGTTCGCGCAGGAGACCGCTGTTCATGCGCTGCGCTTGATGGGGTCCGGCCTGTTTGACGAACATCCGGCTTTGCGGATCATCGTTGGTCACATGGGCGAGGGCCTGCCATACATGATGTGGCGCATCGACAACCGGAATGCGTGGGTCAAGGTGGAAAAGAACCATCCGGCCAAACGCCCGATTGCCGATTATTTCAACGAGAATTTCTACATCACGACGTCGGGGAACTTCCGCACGCAATCGCTTATCGATGCTATGCTGGAAATTGGCGCGGACCGAATTCTGTTCTCGACGGACTGGCCATTCGAGAACATCGACCATGCTGCAAACTGGTTCGACAGCACGACCATCTCCGAAGCCGACCGTCTGAAGATCGGTCGCACCAACGCGGTTTCACTTTTCAAACTCGATCGATAGCATGGTTGCACCTTTCAGATACACGGCCAGCGCGGCCCAGGTCTTCTTCGGGAGCGGCTCGTTGAACCGTCTCGCCGAGGCGATTGCAGGACAGGGCGGCAAGCACGCCCTGATTCTTTCAACCCCGCACCAGAAAGCGGAGGCTGAACGCATCGCCGCTTCCCTCGGCCCGCTTGCGGCGGGACTATTCCACGATGCAACGATGCATACGCCGGTCGATGTGACCGAGCGCGCAATGGCGGCATACAACGCAGCCGGCGCCGATTGCGTCGTCGCGATCGGCGGCGGATCGACGATCGGTCTCGGCAAGGCGATCGCCTATCGCAACGACGCGCCACAAATCGTGGTGGCGACGACCTATGCGGGGTCGGAGGTTACACCGATCCTCGGCCAGACAGAAAACGGGCAGAAGACGACGGTCCGCGGACCCGAAATCCTGCCCGAAGTGGTGATCTACGACCCGGAATTGACATTGGGATTGCCGGTCAACATCAGCGTCAGCAGCGGGCTCAATGCAATGGCGCACGCGGTCGAAGGTCTCTATGCGCAGGATCGCAACCCCATTTCGTCAATGATGGCGGTCGAGGGCCTGCGTGCGCTGAAGCAGGCTTTACCCGAAATCGTCAATTCACCTGGGGACATCGAGCCGCGAAGCGAAGCGCTTTACGGTTCCTGGTTGTGCGGCACGGTGCTCGGAGCCGTTGGCATGGCCCTGCATCACAAGCTTTGCCATACGCTGGGCGGTAGCTTCGATCTGCCGCATGCGGAAACCCATGCGGTCATTCTTCCCCATTCTGCCGCCTACAACGCCGCAGCCGCAGCGGATACGCTAAAGCCCGCTGCCGATCTTTTCGGCGGCTCGCTGGGCAACGGTCTTTATGATTTTGCCGCTTCGATCGGCGCCCCCCTGGCGCTGCGCAATCTGGGTATGAAGGAATCCGATCTGGACCATGCGGCGGAACTCGCCGCCCGGAACCCCTACTGGAACCCGCGCCCGATCGAACGGAAAGCGATCCGGGCTTTGTTGCAAAGCGCCTGGGAGGGCGCGCGGCCGCGTTAATGCCTTAGGAGGATGGCCACGTGCCTGAATATTTCACCGAAGAGAGATCCGTGGAAGCCGTCAACTCGCGGATGGGGCAGGACATTAATCCGCGTCTTACCGAAGTCATGGCGTCGCTTGTCAAGCACCTACATGCCTTTGCCAAGGATATCAGCCTCACCCAGGCGGAATGGGAGCTGGCCATCGGCTTCCTGACCCGTACCGGCCATCTCTGTCATGACGAGCGACAGGAGTTCATCCTGCTCAGCGATACGCTTGGCTTGTCGATGCTGGTGGACGCAATCAACAACCGGCGTCCGCCGGGCGCCACGGAAAATACCGTGTTTGGACCTTTCCATGTCGAAGGCGCGCCCATACGGCAGATGGGTGAAAACATCTCTCTCGACGGCAAGGGCGAGAGCTGCCTCTTCATCGGGCGGGTGCTTGATCTTAATGGCAATCCGATCGAGGGTGCCCGGATCGACGTATGGTCGGATAATTCCGATGGCTTCTACGACGTCCAGCAGCCGGATATCCAGCCGAAGTGGAACAACCGGGGCATCTTCGTGACCGGCGCAGATGGCGCCTATAGCTTCGTCGGCATAAAGCCGGTTTCCTACCCGATCCCGGATGACGGCCCGGTCGGCCAGATGTTGGCGTCCCTCGGCCGCCATCCCTACCGTCCTGCCCATACTCATTACCTGATCACGGCTTCAGGTTATCAGAAGCTCGTCACCCACACATTTGTCGGCGACGATCCCTATCTGGAATCCGATACGGTATTTGGGGTGAAAAACAGCCTTGTCGCGCCTTTCGACCGGGTCGATCGTCGGACAATCTGGCGTTCCGATTTCGATTTCGTGCTGACGCCGGTGGAGAATACACAATGATCGTCGCCCGCTACGCGGTATCCGCCCCCGGCAAGGCTGCCGAACGCTCCCGATTGCTCGATGAGCACAGGGCCTATCTGCATGGCGCGGCGATCCGCATCCTTCTTTCGGGACCTTCCGCACCGCCGGCGGCAGGCAAGGGTTCCACCGCAATCGTGATCGCGCAAGTCGAAACGCTCGCCGAGTTCGAGGCGTTCAGCGCAGGAGATCCCTTCGTGCGCTCCGGTGTTTACGGGAGCGTCGATATATTCGAATGGCGGCCCAGTTCTGGGCTTCTTCTGGAGAATCTCTGATCAGCATTTTGACCTGCTGAGAGTGATGAAGTCTATAGCATGATGCCGAAAACGGTGAGCGGCTTTCGGATCTAACTATTTAATTGAGAACAGGATTCAGACTTTAGGTCATATCGAAGACAGCGGCGTTGTCCTGAACCTCGCGCAGCCCCTTGTACGAGGCATGGCGGAGATTGCCGTCATCCGTCCAGCCGCGAAACTCGATCTCGGCAATTAGCGTCGGTTGCACGAGGACGAGGCGCTTGCCCTTCAGGGGAACGACCGGCCGGCTCGTCTTCAATCGGTCGAGCGTCTTTTTCAGGTATTCAGCATCACTGGCACCGAAACCGGTTCCGACGGAGCCAACATAAATCCAGTCGAGGCCTCGTCTGCCGGCCAACAGCAGCCTGCCGATGCCGCCGCGGGCGGATGCCGACGGCTCATAACCAACGATCATGAAGCTCTCGCTCTGGACGCATTTGATCTTCAGCCAATCGCCCGTGCGGCCACTTCCGTAGGGCCGGTCGCGATGCTTGGCGATGATGCCTTCCAGATGACGATGGCAGGCGTGCTCGAGAAGATCTTCAGCCGGCAGGTCTATTTCTTCGGAAATTCGGATCGCCTGATCATCGCCGTCCGGTATCAGATCTTCAAGCAGGTGCCGGCGCACGTCAAGCTCGGTGCCGGCCAGATCGTGTCCATCGAGATAGAGAAGGTCGAAGGCGACGAGGATCGACTCGGTCGATACTCGCTTGCCGCCCCGCCCGCCGAGCGAGCGCTGCAGGGCGCCAAAATCCGATCGGCCATGATCATCAAGTACGACCGCCTCGCCATCGAGAATGGCGGTCGTCACTCCAAGCTTTTTCGCTGCGGCGGCGATGGTGGGGAAGCGGTGGGTCCAGTCATGGCCGCCGCGGGTGATGACCCGCACGCCCTTCGGCTCAACGTGGATTGCCAATCGATAGCCATCCAGCTTCACCTCATAGAGCCAATCCGGCCCCGCAGGCACAGTCGGCTTCAGCAGCGCAAGGCAGGGCTCGACGCGCGACGGCATTGGATCGAAGGGCAGGCTGGGCTGGTCGGGATCGCGCTTGCGGATCGGACGAGACTGCAGCGTTGAGTGAGATTCGTCGAGCAGGGGCAGTGGGCGGCGCGGACGCTTCATGATTAAGTCTGACGCCTCCCCGGGTTGTTTTCCGCGTCGACCGAGTTGCGCAGAACACTCATGATTCTGATGACATTGCTCGGTGCCGACCCTTGCTTTTCCCTGGTCTTGGGCTTTGCCCTGTACGGCCTTTTCATCTGCTTCTTCTTCGCTTCGATGGCAACAACGCGACTCAACCGAATCATTCGGCCGATTGTTCCGAGTCGAAACGAATCTCAATTCAAGGACGTGTCGATGCCTCCGGCCCGAAATCGCTGCCGGATCTGGATCGGCCGAGCAGTCGTCCCGGTGCGGCCTCAGTGACATCGAACACACTCCGGCCCGGCCCCGGCATCAGCAATCTTCAACGGGCGCTGTACTTCGCGTCAAGATCATCCATGGCCTTGACGTTACCGGCAGAGCGGCCGTTCTCGTCGAAGGTCTGGGCAAGAAAGGCGTCAGCGATCGACTTTGCAAGCTCCGTTCCGATGACGCGGGCTCCCATAGTGATGATTTGCGCATTGTTGGAAAGTGCTGCACGCTCGGCCGAATAGGTGTCATGCGTCAGGGCGGCACGGATGCCGGGAACCTTGTTGGCCGAGATGCAGACGCCGATGCCGGTGCCGCAAACGAGGATTGCCTTGTCGTAGGTGCCGTCGATGACGCCTGAGGCGACGCGGTCCGAGAGGTTGGCGTAGAAAGGATCGGCACCGGCGCTCGTGCGCGAGACTTCGTACACGTCGAAGCGGTCCTTCAGATGGTCGGCCAGAACCTTGGCGAGGCCTTCGCCGGCGCTGTCTCCTGCAATGGCAAGCTTCATTGTCTTTCTCCTCAGAGTTTGGCGGCGCATTTGGCCAGGATGTCGAGGTAGCCTTCGACATTCCAGGCCGAACGGCCGATGAAAAGCCCGTCGATATGCGGGCTCGAAATCAGTTCTTCGCAGTTCTGCGGGTTGACCGACCCACCGTAGAGGCAGGGGATCTTCCGGCCCAGCACAGTTTCGGCAACGGCGATGATTTCAGACTGGCGGGCATCCGCATAATCCGCAGTCGCCGGGATGCCCTTCTCGCCGATCGCCCAGACCGGCTCGTAGGCCAGCAGGATCTCGGCAGCCTTTTGGGCGCCCGAAAGTTTCGAAAGTGCGCCGCGCACCTGGGTCGCGAGGATGTCGGCGGCCTTTCCGCTTTCGCGGTCGGAAAGCGTCTCGCCAATGCAGATCAGCGGGATGAGACCGTGGCGAACGGCCGCTTCGGTCTTCAGACCCACAGTCGCGTCGTTCTCTCCAAAATGTTCGCGCCGCTCGGAATGGCCGAGCTCGACGAGATCGAGATTGCAGTCCTTCAGCATCACCGGCGAGACTTCGCCGGTCCAGGCGCCCTGGTCGGCCCAATGCATGTTCTGAGCGCCGACCTTCACCGAGGTCTTGGCAAGCATCGCCTTGACCTCGCGCACCGCCGTGAAAGACGGAATCACGAAGCGCTGGATACGTGGGTCGCGCGCGGCATCGGCAGCTTCTAGACCGCGGGCGAAATGCTCGGCTTCAGCAAGCGTCTTGTTCATCTTCCAGCTGGTGCCAATCCAGAAGCGCGGCTTTTCGGTCATGTCGGATCCTGCGTTGATGCAATGGTGAGCGTAATGCCCGCCTGTTCGAATTCCTCCAGGACAGCAGCATCCGGTGCGCTGTCGGTGATAATCGCGTCGAAGTCGGCCAGATCCGCCATGACATGCAGGGCGGTGTGGCCGATGCGCTGATGGTTGACCAGAAGGCAGGTCCTGGTCGACGAGGCGATCATCGCCCGCTTGGCACGCACGACGTTATCGTCCATGTGATAGGCGCGCCCGCCGCTGACGGCCGGCGTCGAGATGAAGGCGATGTCGGCCCTCAGTCGCGACAGTGCCTCCTCGGTGACAACGCCGAGATAGGCGTTGAATTTGGCCGAGTAGATGCCGCCGAGCGCGATCAGCGTGATGCCTGTTTCGCCTTTCAGCCGCTCCATGATCGCCGCGTTGTTGGTGATCAAGGTCAGCGGCCGCTTCTGCAGCAGCATTTCGCCGAGCACGGCCGCCATCGAGCCGTCGTTTACCATCACCGTCATTCCCGGCTCGACCAGTTCCAGCGCGGTCTCAGCCATTGCCAGCTTTGCCTCGCTGCCTTGGCGCTCGCGAATGCGGAAGTCGCTTTCGAACTGCGTTCCGGCGTCAATGGTCGCGCCGCCGCGAACCTTGCGCAGGATGCCGGCCTGCTCGAGATCGTCGAGATCACGATGGATCGTCATCTTTGACACGGTGAAGCGATCGGCAAGGTCGTCGAGATCGACGGTCTTGTTTTCGACGAGCAGGTTGACGATCAACTGCTGCCGCTCTTCCCGCCTCATCCCGCTCTCCACCCTCGTTTGATGTGAAGATAACGGAGTATGCGTGATAATCAACATTTATTATGTTATTTTGCGATCAAATATTGTTGTCTTTCCATCGCTACTTCAGCAGTGCCTGCGCGGTTCGCTCGTCGGTGATCAGCCCGAAAAGGCGGCGGCTATTCAGAATTGCCCGGATGGCCGACACTTTCGACTGTCCGCCCGCCAGCGCCACGAGCCGCTCTTTCTTGGTCTTGGGAAAAGACGCGGAGAGCGTGCGCGCCGTCAGCGCGGTGTCGAGGATATGGCCGTCGGCGTCGAAAAAATGTCCGAGGATTTCGCCGACGCCGCCTGCGGCTGCGATGTCGTCGATTTCACCGGGTTCGACCATGCCGGACAAGACGAGCTGCGCCTCGGCATCGACAGTGCCAAGGCCGACGAGCTTCAGATCGGCATTGTTGGCAAGATCGAAGACCTCCTTGACGGCACGCTGCGCCTTCAGCACTTCGCGATCCTCGCCGGTATTGGCGAAAAAGGGAACCGGCATGACATAGGCATGGGCGGCGGTCTTCTCGGCGATGCGATGCATCACATCATAGGGATTGGCGCCGTAGTTTCGTGTCAGCCCGCCAAGCAACGAGACGAAACGCAGGTTCTTCGCGCTGACCCTCGGCATATATTGGACGGCGGCGGAAAGCGTCCGGCCATGACCAAGGCCGATCACCGTATTGTCGCCGCGCTCGATCTCGCGCTTGAGATAGCCGGCGCCGGCATGGCCGAGTGCGCGCAGCGGCAAGCCTTCCTCGCCGAGATCAGGTGCGACCTCGCAATATTGAAGCCCGAACCGTTCCGAAAGCCGCATCTCCAGCTCGACGCATTCGACGATATCCCCGTCGATGGTGACTTTGACGACACCATCGGCGACCGCTCTGGCGATCAGGCGATGGGCCTTTACCGACGGCACGCCGAGGCGGCGCGCAACGTCGGACTGCGTCAGGCCACCGGCATAGTGAAGCCAGGCAGCACGCACGGCAAGCGTATCATCGGCGTCCGTCATCACGGCTCCTTTACGAAGGTCATGCGGCGATTCCGCCGTATCGCAGTGCTGCCTTTTAAAGATCTCCGCCTCAGATGTTCAAGTCGGCGACGCCGGTGTCGATATGCGGCGCCCAGAAGGCGACACTTTCGGCGATCTGCGGGATGACCTGGCGATCGTTCGGCTCGCGTTCCTTGAAGGAGAGTTCCAGGCAGATTTCATTGTCCTTTGCCCCACCGTCGGCCAGCGCCTGGAGAAGAGGCGCCGGCTGTATGCGGCCTTTGGCGTTGAATTCGGCGGTAAAGGGCCGGTGCCCGCCCTTGTCCATCAAGCTCTGTTTGATGTGGATGATCGGCGATACCGGCGGGACGGCGCGTGCCCAGGCATAGGGGTCGTAGTCATCGGGATCGGCGGAGGTGATGTCGCCATGATCGATATCCGCCATCATCCACATCGGGATGGCCATTCCGGCGGATGTCAGCCGCCCCTGCAGCGACAGGCAGGCGGCGATCGTCTCGCCGAACTCGCGGCCGATGCTCATCGGCTCCCAGAACATGTAGGAGAGGCCTGCAGCGCGCGCATGCTCGGCGACATCGGCCCAACATTCGATGGCGATCTTGATCTGTTCCTCGCGTCTGGCCGGATCGTCGAAGTCCTTATAGGTGAAGATCGCAAATTGCGTGCCGACCGAATGGCCGCCGAGATCGGCGGTGATGTCGGCAAAGGTCTTGAACCAGTCGACGTAGTAGCGGCGCACATCGGCATCCGGATGTCCGAAATGGTTGAGGCGCCCATAGGGGCCTGTCATGCCCGAGGTGACCCGTACGCCGGTGCGCTTCAGCGCAGCGCTCATCGTGCGCGTCAGCCGGCGGATCACCGGCGCCTGCCAGCTCGGATTGATGAATTCGTGGGTCAGTTGGAGGTCGCGGATCCGCAAATCATGCGCCACCGTGTCGATGAGGTCGTCTGGGTCCGCGAAGCGGTTGACCAGCGGATTGGTATTGAGCGAAAGGGTCAGCGGCATGGCAGCATCCTTCAGGCGGCGGCAAGGCGGGTTGAAGCAAACCACTCGCCAAAGGCCGCGCGCTCCGCTTCGTTCAGATGGAGGTAGTGTTTGGTGCGGCGATAGAGGATGTCCTCGGCCGTTTCGGCCCATTCCGTGGCGACGAGATAGCGGGCCTCGGCCTCATAGAGCTGTCCGCCGAAATGCCGCCCGAGCCCTTCCATGCCTGTCGCGCCGGCAACCACGTTCCTGGCGCGGGCGCCATAGAGACGGCCGTAGTGATGCACGAGCTTGCGCGGCATCCAGGGATAGATATCGCGCAGGCTGTTGGCGAAGCTCTCGTAGTCGGCATTCGGAATTTCGCCGCCCGGCAGCGGCGCTTTCTCAGTCCAGTCGCCTCCCATGTTCGGGAAGATGTGCTTCAGACGCTGCATGCCGCGTTCGGCGAGCTCGCGGAATGTGGTGATCTTGCCGCCGAAGACGTTGAGCAGCGGGGCGCCGCCTGTCTCGTCGAGATCAAAGACATAGTCGCGGGTAACGGCCGACGGGTTACCCTTGCCATCGTCAAACAGCGGACGCACGCCAGAGAAGCTGTGCAGCACATCGTGGCGACGCAGCTTTTCCTTGAAATAGCGATTGACCGCCTTGAGCAGATACTCGATCTCCGTCTCGTCGGCGCCAACATCCTCGGCCCGGCCTTCGTACGCGATATCGGTCGTCCCGATCAGCGCCTTGTCGCCCTCATAGGGATTGATGAAAATGACGCGTTTGTCGTGGTTCTGCACCAGATAGGCATTGGCGCCCGCCCAGAACTTCGGCACGATGATGTGGCTGCCCTTGACGAGGCGGACATTGCGGCCGGAGTTCGAACCGGCGACGCGATTGATGATGTCCATCACCCAGGGGCCGGCGCAGTTTACCAGACATTTGGCACGGAAGGTTCGCGTCTCTCCCGTGGAGTTGTTTTTCGTGACCACGGTCCAACCGCCATTCTCGCGACGGGCCGACACGGCCGGTGAGCGGGTCAGCACCAGAGCGCCGTTTTCCGCTGCGCTCAACGCATTCAAGGTCACGAGGCGGGCATCGTCGACCCAACAATCGGAATATTCAAAGCCGCGCGTGTATTGATCGAGGATCGGCGTGCCTTCCGGGTCGCGGAGCAGGTTGAGCGTTCGGGTCCCGGGCAGCTTCTTGCGGCCGCCGAGATGATCATAGAGGAAGAGGCCGAGCCGCACGAGCCATGCGGGGCGATCCTCAGGGCTGTGCGGCAGGACGAACCGCATCGGCCAGATGATATGCGGCGCGGCATTGAGCAGCACTTCACGCTCGATCAGTGCTTCACGCACCAGGCGGAATTCGTAATATTCGAGGTAACGCAGACCGCCATGCACCAGCTTGCCTGAGCGCGAAGAGGTTCCCTGTGCCAGATCGTCCTTTTCGCACAGCACGACCTTCAGGCCGCGGCCCGCAGCATCGCGTGCTATCCCCGCGCCGTTGATGCCTCCGCCGATAACGAAGAGATCCAGGAGTTCGGGTTCGGTCATGTCATGCTCCTTCGATGCCCGCTGCATCAGAATTACGCGCCGACCGGCGACGTCGTTGCGGCTTCGGCAAGCTTGTCCCAGGCGGGCGCCATTGCCTGGCGCACATCGGTATAGGCGGAAAAGAGCCGGTCGAACCGGTGGGCCTCGCTGGCGTCCGGTGTCTCCGGATCGCCGAGCAGCGGCGTCACCCAGTCGGCTATGCAATCGTCCATGCTGGAATAGACGCCGACAGCCACCGCCGCCATCATCGCCACGCCGGCCGCCCCCGTCTCCTCGCGGCGCGACTGGCGGATCGGCGCGTTAACGGCGGCCGAGAGTGAACGGCGAAGGGCGACGGAGCGTGTGGCCCCGCCCGTGACCCGCAGCTCTTCGGGCATCGCGCCCATCGCCACGTAGCAGTCGCGGGTGGCAAGCCCCAACCCTTCGACCACGCTGCGCAGCAGGTCGGGGAAGCGGTGACGCGTCGAAAGACCGGTGAAGCCCGCGCGCGCATTGGCGTTGACGAAAGGCCCACGTTCGCCTGCTTCGGAAATATAGGGATGGTAGAGCACCGCCCCCGGTCGGCTTTCTGCAAACCAGCCGTCGATGCGCGCAATGAGGTCTGCATGCGAAGCAGGCTTGCCCGCCTCGGCCATGAGATAGGCGGCGACATCAATGATCCAGTCGATGTTGATCGTGGCGCCCATATTCGTCTGGACCTGAGTGACGATGCCGGGGATGGGCAGGGCGATTACATAGCCGGTGCCCTCACGATTGAGCTGAACGTCGTCAACGGACTTGGCGCGTAGGTGCACGCCGGTCGAGCCGATCGTCGAGCAGGCGGCGTTGCGAGCGCCGCTGCGCACGCCTGCGCCAAGCGCCGTCATCACCATGTCGACATAACCGAGGCAGACCGGCGTTCCGGCAACAAGCCCGCAGGCCTTCGCCGCCTCCGACGTCAGCGGGTGGGTGGTCTCGCTGCCGTCGATGATTTCGGGCAGGAGCCCGCGTCTGTGGTCAAGACCCAGCGCCTCGATCACCACTGCATCATACTGGCGCGTTCTGAAATTGCCGAAGGTGAAACTTGCCTCCGATGGATCGGTTGCCCGCAAGCCTGTGAGGTTGAGATAGAGCCAGTCCTTGCAGTGCAGCGCCGCCTCCGCCTGATCGAGAAGGTCCGGCGTGAAGCGGTCCATATGGGCAAGTTGCGCACCCTGCTGGCAGGTGTTGAGGCCGGTGCCCGTCGCCTCGAAGCGGGCACGGTTCTGCGCTCCGCCGGCCAGCGCCGTAACCGTCGGCGCGGCGCGCGCGTCGAGCCACAGCCAGGCATCGGCGACCGGCATATTGCCGCGGCCGACGAGCCAGGTGCCGTCGCCCTGTCCGGTGACGGCGATGGCTGCCGTACGTGATGCAAGGTCGGGTACCTTTTCTCCGAGACCACGCAACGCGCTGGCGCAATCGAGCCAGGTCTGATCCAGCGACTGCGTTGCCGAGCCATCGTCTCCGGTGGTGTATCTGTTGCGAACGGAGGCCGTGGCGATCTGGCGCCCGGACAGATCGAAGGCGACGGCCTTGATGACCGAGGTGCCGGCATCTATGCCAATTATGATCTTTTCGGTCGATGTCATTGCAGGCCTATCTCGCCACCATCGCAAGCGCCGCGGCGGGCAATACGCGCATCAAATTCATCTGAAGTCCTCCCGATCGGCCAAACTCTCTGGGATGATCCATCCAACTGCCAAATTCAGCGCCCCATGGTCAACGGCAAGTGGGTCAAGCCCAGATCGAGCGCGCAGCCGAAACCTCCCTGATTTCCCTCAAAAATATAACACAAAGATATCATAATACCAGTAAGATTTTTCTAGCGATGTAATTTTTTTCATCTAAAATGGAAGACCAGGGAAGTTATGCCTGTGCCGCCGAACTCTTGGAGTGCGACACCGAAAACGGTAGCGCCCGCAATGCTCAGCATGCACAATGTTGATTTAAAAACAGCTAGATACCGCCATCAAGTGGTCGAATGACATGCGTGAAGACGTCAGCATCTGCTGCCCTTTTTGCTGCAGCGCAGCGTGATAAACAAGATGTGAGGTCGTGCATTTCAGTCGAGTTGCCGCGAAAGTGCCGTTGACAGCTTGTAAAATATATAACATCATTTACGGCATAAATAACATAGTTCTATCACGGAAGTGCGCTTCCTGATGGAGAATTTGCAGGCCCAGGTGGTTGGAGGAGACAGCCGCCGGTCTTGTTGAGGAGGCTTCCAATGCGAATTTTCGTCCAGAGTTGCACTCTTGCAGATAGCCCGCCGGTTTCTGTTCCGGTGCGACGCAATGCTTCAGCGCGCTTGCGATCATCATCTCGCTAGCCCTCCCCATCTTGCCATTCCAAGCCAAAGGCCGTCCGGACATGAGTACCTCGCCCGATCATGCAGCATCAAAGCCGAGCAGCGGCAATCGCACGCTCCTTGTCAGCGCGGCGTTGGCGGTCATCGTCGTTGCAGCGATCGCTTTCGATACGACGGTCGTCAGGATCGGCTCCGAAAACGATGTCCGGCAGCAGGCATTCTCTCCGGAAACCTTCGGTGCCGAGCAGTTTCCGAAGATCAAGGCGAATGTCGAGGAGCGGGCCGTTGCAGCCGCCGATCTCGCCGCCGCCATTGCCGCCGACAAGAAGGCCGCGGCCGAGAAATACGGCACCGCAACGAGCACCGGACCAGTCATTCCCGTCACGCTGACCGGCGTTTTCGGCGCCCGCAAGTCGAACACCAACGACATGAAGATCGATGGGCTGCCTCCCGAGACGGTGGTCCGTGTCCAGACCGGCCCTGCGGTCAACGGCACGGACCTCCGCGATGCAACCGGCACCATCGAATTCGGCCAGTTTACCAACCAGATCCAGTATCAGGATGCCGGCTCGGCCATCAATAACGAGATGAAGAAGGCGGTTTTTGCGGGCCTGGATGCTGACGCCCTGGACGGAAAGCAGGCGACCGTCGTCGGCGTCTTCAAGCTCATCAACCCGAAGAACTGGCTCGTCACGCCAGTGAAGGTCGAGCTCAAATGAGCCAGCCGCAACGCAGCAACGGGGCGAAAGGCGAGGTCGTCCTCGCAGCCCGCAACATCGCAAAATCCTACGGCAGCGTTCACGCCCTGAAGGGAGTGAACTTCGACATCCATCGCGGCCAGGTCACAACCCTGTTCGGGGAGAATGGCGCGGGCAAGTCGACCTTGATGAAGATCCTTTCGGGTGTGGCGCAGCCAAGCTCCGGCGAGATCATTCTCGACGGCTCACCGATCAGCTTTAGCTCGTCGACCCATGCGCGCGAGTGCGGGATCTCCATCATCCATCAGGAGCTCAGCCTGGCCCCCAATCTCAGTGTCCGCGACAATATTTTCATGGGCCGGGAGATCATCAAGGGCGGTGTCGTCGACTTCGCTGAAGAGGCGCGTCAGACCCGGGCGCTCATGGAAGAGCTCGAGGAAGACATCGATCCGCTGACGCGCGTCGAGGATCTTCGCCTCGGCCAGCAGCAGATCGTCGAGATTGCACGGGCGCTGTCCGTCAATTCGCGCATTCTGATCATGGACGAGCCGACCTCGGCGCTGAGCGCGACGGAGGTGGAAGTGCTCTTCAAGGTCATCCACGACCTGACGAGCCGCGGCGTGTCGATCGTCTACATCTCGCATCATCTGGAAGAGGCGCTGCAGATCACCAATCACGCCGTCGTTCTGCGCGACGGAAACATGACAGCCTATGCCGAGCGCAAGGATATCGATCTCGAATGGATCGTCCGCAACATGGTCGGCGAGAATTTCGACCTTGGCAGCCCGCCGCAAGATCACCAGTTCGGAAACGTCTCGCTTTCCATCGAAAACCTCAGTGTCCCCGGTCCCTCCGGCGCTGCCTATAATGCAGTTGATCGTCTGTCTCTCAAGGTGCGTGCCGGCGAGATTGTCTGCATCTACGGGCTGATGGGCGCCGGGCGCACGGAACTGCTCGAGTGTATTGCCGGACGTCTGCGCGCAAGTGGCGGACAGGTTCTGCTCGAAGGACAGGACGTCAGCGGGCTCAGCATCGCCAGGCGCATTGCCAGCGGTCTCGTGCTCGTGCCCGAAGATCGCCAGCGCGACGGCCTCGTCCAGACGATGACGGTCGGCTCCAATCTGTCGCTTGCGAGTATCCGCGCCTTCACCAAAGGGCTTTTCACCTCCGGCCATCGGGAGCGCGATCTCGTCAATGACGCGATCCGGCGGGTGCATGTAAAAACCGATGGCGGTGCGGCCTCGATCGGCTCGCTCTCCGGCGGCAACCAGCAGAAGGTCGTCATCGGCAAGATGCTGGCAACCCAGCCGAAGGTCATCCTGCTCGATGAGCCAAGCCGCGGCATCGACATCGGCGCCAAGGCGGAAGTCTTCAAATTGCTCGCGGAGCGCGCCAAACAGGGATTGGCGGTCATCTATTCGACGTCCGAAGTCAATGAATGCCTGAGTATCGCACACCGCATCATCGTCATGCACCGCGGCAGGATATCGGCCGAGTTCGGCTCGGATGTCACCAAGGAAAAGATCATGGCCGCCTCCGGCGAAGCCGTTATCGCGCACTAGCCTGGATTATGGAGCACTGATTATGTCAGTCACGAACGTCACCGAAAAGAAATCAGTTTCCAGCGGGCCGAAGCGCAATACCAATATCGTGCGTCTCATCCTGGAGGGCCGGGCCTTCTTCGCGCTGATCGTCATCATCGCGGTCTTCTCGTTCCTGTCGCCCTATTACTTCACGCTGAACAACTTCCTGATCATGGCCTCGCACGTCGCTATCTTCGGCATTCTGGCGATCGGCATGCTGCTCGTTATCCTCAATGGCGGTATCGATCTGTCGGTCGGCTCGACACTGGGGCTTGCAGGTTGCATCGCCGGTTTCCTGATGCACGGCGTCACGCTCACCTACTTCGGCGTCATCCTCTATCCGCCGGTCTGGGCCGTCGTCGTCATCACATGTGCCCTCGGCGCGCTGGTCGGTGCGGTCAACGGCGTGCTGATCGCCTATCTCAAGGTGCCGGCCTTCGTCGCCTCGCTCGGCGTGCTCTACGTCGCCCGCGGTATCGCGCTCTTGATGACCAACGGCCTGACCTACAACAATCTCGGTGGCCGTCCGGAACTCGGCAATACCGGTTTCGACTGGCTCGGCTTCAACCGCCTCGCAGGCATTCCGATCGGGGTCATCGTGCTTGCGGTTCTCGCCATCATTTGCGGCATCGTGCTGAGCCGCACCGCCTTCGGCCGCTGGCTCTACGCCTCAGGCGGTAACGAGCGTGCAGCCGACCTCTCCGGCGTTCCGGTCAAGCGCGTGAAGATCATCGTCTATGTGCTTTCGGGTGTCTGTGCCGCAATCGCCGGCCTGGTCCTCTCCTCGCAGCTGACCTCGGCCGGTCCGACGGCAGGCACAACCTACGAGCTGACGGCGATCGCAGCCGTGGTCATCGGCGGCGCGGCGCTGACCGGCGGCCGCGGTACGGTTCGGGGCACCATGCTCGGCGCTTTCGTCATCGGCTTCCTTTCGGACGGCCTCGTGATCATCGGCGTCTCGGCCTACTGGCAGACAGTGTTTACCGGCGCTGTGATCGTTCTCGCAGTCCTCATGAACAGCATCCAATACGGCCGCCGGGTCAAATCGTCCTGACGGCTGAGACCGAAACTTATCCACGACGGCAAGCTGGATACCAGGAAAGCCGATTGGGGAAAGCAACGCCGGATCCCCGGCAATAACTGAACTCACGAATGGGAGAGAGACTATGTTTAAGAAAGGCATGCGCATACTTCTGGCCGCCGCGGCCGTAGCACCGCTTCTGGCAAGCTCGGCTTGGGCAGCGGGCATGATGACGATCATCGTCAACGATCCGTCGAATCCCTATTGGCTGACGGAAGGCAACGTCGCCAAGGCAACCGCCGAAAAGCTGGGCTACACGGCCTCGGTCAACGCCCACAAGGGTGACACCAATACCGAAAGCAACCTGATCGATACGGCGATCACCAACAAGTCGGTGGCGATCATCCTCGACCCGGCAAATGCCGACGGTTCCGTCGGAGCGGTCAAGAAGGCCGTTGCTGCCGGCATCCCGGTCATCCTCGTCAACGCCGAAATTAACCAGGAAGGCCTGGCGAAGGCGCAGCTTGTTTCCAACAACGCACAGGGTGCCGCCCTCGGCGCGCAGCAATGGGTCGAAGCGATCGGCGACAAGGGCAACTATGCCGAACTCTTCGGCGCGCCCTCCGACAACAACGCGGCAACGCGTTCGAATGGCTACGAGACTGTCCTTTCGCAGTATCCGGATCTGAAGAAGGTCGCCAAGGAAGTTGCCAACTGGGACCGCACCCAGGGCCACAACAAGATGCAGTCCATGCTGCAGGCCAACCCGGATATCGTCGGCGTCATCTCGGGCAATGACGAAATGGCGCTCGGTGCGATCGCCGCACTCAAGGAAGCCGGCAAGCTCGCCAATGTGAAGGTCGGCGGCTTCGACGGTTCGCCGGATGCCGTTGCTGCCATCAAGGCAGGCGAACTCCAATACACCGTCCTCCAACCGGTTGCCGTCTTCTCCGAAGAAGCCGTCAAGCAGGCCGACAACCTGATCAAGACGGGTAACACCGGTGCCAAGAGCGAAAAGCAGCTCTTCGATTGCCTGTTGATCACCAAGGACAACATCGACAAGTACACTGGCCCGTTCGTTCTGGCGCAGTAAACGGAAGAGGGCGCTCGCAAGAGCGCCCTCATTTTCATGCTGGAAGCGATGGCCGGCGGTCCAACCGACGGTTGCGTTTCACCTTTTTGCCTTGGCGCGGCAATCACTGTACGAAGCTGGGATCCATAATTCAGCGACAGGGGTGACCCGTGACACAGAAGACCAGCCGGGACGACGATCTGTTGGACCAGCTCACCAGCGACAGCCGGCAGACGCGCCAGATCGCGCGCCGCCGCATGATTGCAGAGGCCGTGATGGGTGAAGGCTCGATGCGGATTGAAGACCTGACCGACCGCTTTGGGATCAGCCTGATGACGGCTCACCGCGATGTCGATGAACTCGTCAGCCGCGGCCTCTTCAGGAAGACGCGTGGTATCGTCACGGCGGCGGCGACCAATCTGATCGAATCCAGCGACGTCTATCGCTCGAACCGTCAGTCGGCCGAAAAGAAGCTGATCGCCGAGGCGGCAATGCAATTCGTCGAACCGGGGCAGGCGATCTTTTTCGATGACTCGACCACGGTTCTTCAGATGGCGGCCCATCTGCCTTCGAAGGTGCCGGTCACCGCAATTACCAATTCCCTGACCCTGATGAATGCGCTGACGGGCCTGCACGACGTGACGCTGCTGGCACTCGGCGGCCAATATTACAATTGGTGCAATGCCTTCATGGGCCGCATGACCATCAACGAGATCAAGGCTCTCAGGGCAGACGTGGCGTTCATCTCGATGTCGGCGATCAGCGATGGCACGGTGCTGCACCAGTCCCCTGAAACAGTCGATACCAAGCGCGCCATGTTCGATTGTTCCGTAAAACGCATCCTGCTTGCCGATCATACCAAGTTCGAACGGCGTGCGCTCCACAGTTTCGCAGCACTGGATGAGTTCGACGTCGTTATCGTCGACGACAAGACCCAGCCGGTGCACATCGACCGCATGCGGTCCAGAGATATCAACGTGGTCATCGCCAAGGGCGCCGGAGGGCGCTCCTGACGGCGCGGGCCGGTTGCTCATCGTGAGGTAAATTTAAATGCCGACACTGCTCGGGATCGACAGTGGTTTGACAGTTACCAAGGCGGTCATCTTCGATATCGACGGCACGCCGCTTGCAGCCGCCCGGCGCCGCGTCACGCAGTTCATTCCGAAGGCCCGCCATATCGAGCGCGACATGGATGAATTGTGGAACGCGACGGCCGATGCCATCCGCGAAGCGATTTCCCTTAGCGGGCGACCGGCAAGCGATATAGAGGGCATTGCAGCAACCGCGCATGGAGACGGCATCTACCTGCTCGATCACGCCCAAAAGCCGCTTGGCCGGGCCATTCTCTCGCTGGACAGCCGGGCAGGGGCGATCGTCGACCGGTGGACGCAGAGCGATGTCGCCGACCTGGCGATCGAACTGACGGGGCAGATCCCGCATGTCTCCGCGCCATCGGCATTGCTTGCCTGGATCCGCGAAATGGAGCCTGAGCGCTACAAGCGCATCGGCCATTTTATCAGCTGCAAGGACTGGCTGCGGCTCTGCCTGACTGGGATCATCGGTACGGACCGCACGGAAGCCAGCACCTCCTTCACCAATGTCAAAACGCAGAACTACAGTGAGGATGCCCTGCGGCTATTTGGCTTGCAGGATCTCGTCCACGCGCTGCCGCCAGCCTCGCGCTCCGATCAGATCGTCGGACGCGTGACTCGTGGAGCCGCGCAGCTGACGGGCCTTGCCGAAGGAACGCCTGTCGTTGCCGGTCTGCACGACGTCACGGCCTCGGCGCTCGGGGCAGGGGGTTATGCCAAGGGCGTTGTCGCGGTCATTGCCGGGACCTATTCGATCAACGAGACGCTTTCGTCGGAACCGCGTGTCGACCGGCGCTGGTTCTGCCGCAACGGGATTGCACCCGGCATCTGGAACAGCATGTCGATCTCTCCGGCATCGACGGCGAACTACGACTGGTTTCTCGACACGCTCTGCGCTGCCGAACGGAACAATGGCGAGCCGCAAGGCAACTCGATCCACGCCCTGCTGGCGCCCGAGATCGACGCCGCCTTCGATCGCCCCTCGACGGCGCTCTTCCATCCCTATCTGTTCGGCTCGCCTTATGGCGCAGCGGCCAGCGCCGGCTTCTTCGGGCTCGGTGGATGGCACGACCGCGGCGACATGCTGCGCGCCGTGCTTGAGGGCATCGCTTTCAATCATCGCATCCACGTCGACGCGCTTCGAGACGGCTTTGCCTTCGATCAGGCCCGGCTCGCCGGTGGCGTCTCGCGCAATCCTGCCGTGGTGCAGATGTTTGCCGATGTGCTTGGAATGCCGGTCACGGTAACCGAGACGGATGAGGCGGCCGCCTGGGGTGCTGCGCTTTGTGCCGGGTCGGGCGCCGGTGTCTTCGCCGATCCGCAGAGCGATCCGCGCGACACGGCCGCTATCGCGAAGACTTGCCGGCCGGATGCGGCGCGCAGCGCGGATTATGAAAAGCGTTACCAGGTATTCCGCGACATTGCCGACGCGATGATCCCCCTTTGGCCGAAGATTGCCGCGCTTGCGCCGGAGCAATCGGCAAACTGAAAAAACAAATGCCTGCTGCGGCGGGCGATTTAGGACGATGAGCATGACCCCCGATTTGCAGAACCGCTTCTCGAACCTCGGCGAGAGTGATATCGACGTTTTGATCATCGGGGCGGGGATCAACGGCGCCGGCCTGTTCCGCGACCTCTCGCTACAGGGTGTCAATTGCCTGATCGTCGACAAGGCCGACTTTGGCTCCGGCACGAGCGCCGCACCATCGCGGCTCATTCACGGCGGCCTGAAATATCTGGAAACGGGCGAGTTCGGACTGGTTGCGCAGTCGACGCTTGAGCGCAACCTCCTGCTCAAGAATGCGCCGCATTGCGTCGAACCGCTGCCGACCTTCATTCCGGTCTTTTCCTGGACGCGCGGCATCTGGGCAGCGATCCGGACGCTCTTCGGGTCGAAGACGGCGCCACGCAGCCGTGGCGCGGTTCTCATCAAGATCGGGCTTCGGCTCTACGACTTCTTCGGTTCGCGCGACCAGGTCATGCCGCGCCACCGGCTGATCCTGAAGAAACAGGCGCGCAAGGAAATGCCGCACATTACCCCCGCCATCGTCGCCGGCGGCATCTATTACGACGCCAAGATCAGCAGGCCGGAGCGGCTCGTCTATGAGCTCGTGCGTGATGGTCTCGATGCGAATGCGAGGAGCCTCGCGGCAAATTTCGCGACACTGGCTGCCGCTTCAGAAGGGCGTTTGACCTTCCGGCAGCCCGATGGTGGCGAGTTCAGCGTCGCTCCCAAGCTGGTCGTCAATGCCGCAGGTCCCTGGATCGATCACGTCAACACTTTGCTCGGCGCTCCATCCCGGCTGATCGGCGGCACGAAGGGCTCCCATATCCTGCTTGACCATCCCGAATTGGTGCGAAGCCTCAACGGCCACATGATCTATTTCGAGGCCGACGACGGCCGCATCTGCCTGGTCTACGACTATCTAGGGTTGGCACTGGTCGGGTCGACCGACATTCCTGCAGGTGATCCGGACAATGTCTCCTGCGAGGAGCCGGAAACGGAGTATTTCCTCGAAAGCATCCGCTCGCTGCTGCCGACGCTTCGCTTCGATCGCGATCAGATCGTTTACAGCTATAGCGGCATCCGCCCGCTGCCGGCATCGGATGCGACCGCACCTGGGCTGATCAGCCGCGACCACTCCGCGCCGGTAAAGGAACCAGAGAACGGCAGACCTTTTCCGGTCATTTCGCTGGTCGGAGGCAAGTGGACGACGTTCCGCGGCTTTGCGGAAGAGGTCGCCGACACCGTTCTCTCCCGGCTGGAACGCGGCCGCAGCCAGTCGACACGCTATCTGGCGATCGGCGGTGGCAAAGCCTTTCCGGCTGATGCTGAGCAGCGTAACGCCTGGATCGGCGATGCCGCGGCGCGTAGCGGCGTTGCTGCCGAGCGTGCCGACGAACTGCTTGGCCGCTACGGCACGACGGCTGTGGCCCTGCTCTCTTCCCCTTCAAGCCATTCCGACGAACAGCGCCTGACGGGTGCGCCGCATTACAGTCTCCGCGAGATCGACTGGATCGCCCGGAACGAGCTCGTCGTCCACCTGTCGGACATCGTGATGCGTCGTACGACGCTTGCGATCGAGGGCCGGTTGACGCTGGAAGGCCTGCAGGAAATCGCCGGCGTTGCCGGTGCAGCGCTCGGCTGGAATGGCGAACGGACGGCAAGCGAAATCCAGGAGGTTGTCAGCCAGCTGAGCCGTTTCCACGGCCAAACTCTGAAGGGCAAGCCTGCCGCCGAGCCGGAAAAGGCACCGCGCCCGGCATCGGGCTAACCCAGTTTCAGGAGAAAGCCGGATCGAGGGAACCGGACTTGTAACGCTTCGCCATTTCCGAAACGGGAAGGGGCTTGATGCGACCGGCCATACCGGCGGTGCCGAACTGTTCGAAGCGCTCCTTGCAAAGCTTGGTCAGCGCCGTCATTGCCGGCTTCAGATATTTGCGCGGGTCGAACTCGCTTGGGTCCTCCTGCAGCACGCGGCGGATCTGACCGGTCATCGCCATTCTGCCGTCGGTGTCGATATTGACCTTACGCACGCCGTTCTTGATGCCGCGCTGGATTTCCTCGACCGGCACTCCCCATGTCGGCTTCATCTGACCGCCATATTTGTTGATGATCTCCTGCAGCTCGATCGGGACCGAGGACGAGCCATGCATGACAAGATGCGTGTTCGGGAGCTTACGGTGAATTTCTTCGATGACGTTCATCGCCAGCACCGAACCGTCCGGCTTGCGGGTGAACTTGTAGGCGCCATGCGATGTGCCCATCGCGATGGCAAGCGCATCGACCTTGGTTTCGCGCACGAATTTTACGGCTTCGTCCGGATCGGTCAGCAGTTGGTCATGCGAAAGCTTGCCCTCGGCGCCGTGGCCATCCTCGGCCTCGCCCATGCCGGTCTCCAGAGAACCGAGAACGCCGAGTTCGCCTTCAACCGAGATGCCACCGAAATGCGCCATATCGGTCACTATCCTGGTGACGCCGACATTATAGGCCCAGTCGGCGGGCGTCTTGGCGTCCGCCTTCAGCGAACCATCCATCATCACCGAGGTGAAGCCCGCCTGGATCGCCGTCATGCAGTTGGACGGATCGTTGCCGTGATCGAGATGCACGCAGACCGGAATATGAGGATAGATTTCGACGACGGCATCCATCATGTGCTTCAGCATGACGTCATGGGCATAGGCGCGGGCTCCGCGCGACGCCTGCATGATAACCGGCGCCTGACACGCGTCGGCGGCCTCCATGATGGCGAGCGCCTGCTCCATGTTGTTGATGTTGAAAGCGGGAACGCCGTAGCCTTCCTCCGCAGCATGGTCGAGCAGTTGCCTCAGCGTAATGCGTGCCATCCAAGATTCCCCCATATTGATGGTCGATCGAAACGCCGCCATCTCTTCGAAACTAGAGCCCGGGCGTGAGCCGTTCAAGCATCTTATTTTAATAGGCAAAATGGCATAGGAGAAGGAATGTAACAAGCGGCAATAACAATATCACAGACAGCGTGATATGTTCTCAAGAGCCATTATGCATCCACGAGCCGAATGAATTCAGTGCATGTGCTGAAGAGATGAAGCGTCATCCCCCTTGTGGTGATGGCGAGAACTCTTCAGCCAAACACCCTGTGCGGCCGCTGAATCCAGAATATCTCCAAACCGGGTCAGATGAGACCGTATTGTTCCGCCTTGTTGCGCAGGAACGGCAGGCCCTTGTCCATGACCTCTTCCATATCGCGTGCAACGGGGCGCCAGACTGCCAGGCCATAGGCGACCTCGGGCGGCATATTGATGAAGCTCTCCATCGCAAGTCCGCCCTTGAAGCCGATTGCGGCGAGCGCGGCGTAGATCACATCCCACGGAATGTTGCCATAGCCCGGCGTGCCGCGATCGCTTTCGGAAAGATGGATGTACTTCAGGTGATCGCGGGCGATCAGGATGCCGTTTGCCGCACCCTTCTCCTCGATATTCATGTGGTAGGTATCGAGATGGACGAAGACATTGTCCGCACCGACACGTTCCACCATGTCGACGGCCTGCTGCGCCGAGTTGATCAGGTGGTTCTCATAGCGGTTCACGGCCTCGACGCCGAGCTGGATGCCGTATTTCCTGGCATGTTTTGCCGCTGCGTCGAGCACCTTGGCAATGTTGTCGTATTCGCCCTTAGTCGGCGGCACGCCGGTGCGCTCGCCGATGCCGCCGAAGATGACGCCGGACAGGGCCTCGGCGTTCATTTCTGCGGTCTTTTCGATCGCAACCTTCAGGTGCTCGATTGCCGCATCCGGGCGGGTCGAGGCCCAGGCATGTTCCGGCAGGCCAAGCGAGCAGACGGCGCGCAGCTTGTTCTTTTCAAGCAGGTCGCGGGTATGTTTGGCATCGACGGCAGGCGCGTTGAGCAGCGCGATCTCGATGAAATCCATCTTGTAGTGCACGGCTCCGGCAATCGCCTTCTCGGCGCCTGCGCGATCCCAGTTCATGGTCCACATGCTGGTGTGAACGCCGAAACCTTCCATAGTCGTATCTCCTATTTCACGATTCTGAAGAACTTGGCCGAGAGCCACCGCAGCACCATCACGACGATGAGCAGGATGCCCCAGACGGCAGTGGTGAGGTGCTGGTTGGCGCCGAGCAGATTGAGCCCCGAAGAGAGAAGCTGCAGCACGATGAGCGCCACGAAAACGGGCAGGACGCGGCCGAAGCCGCCGAAAGGATTGATGCCGCCGAGGAAGCAGGCGAGCACGGTGATCAGCAGATAGGATTCGCCATGGCCGATACGCACCGAATTGAAGCGCGCGAGCATAATGATGCCGGCAACCGCAGCCATCACGCCGGAAAGCATGTAGACCAGCACCAGGACCTTGCGGGTGTTGATGCCGGAATAGCGGGCAGACTCGATATTGGAGCCGATCATGTAGGTGGAAAAGCCGAGCTTGGAGCGCGAAAGCAGAACGTGGCTGGCGATCACGCAGGCGATCAGGATCAACAAAGGTACCGGGATGCCGAGGATGCTGCCGTGGCCGATCGGAGCGATGAAGGTGGGGAAGCCCGAGATATCGCCGCCGCGTGTCAGGAACTCGCCGAGGCCGCGCAGGAAGATCATCATCGATAGCGAAACGAGGATCGGATGGGCGCGGGTAAAGGCGATGACCAGGCCCATGATCAGGCCGCTCGCCGCGCCGACGGCAAGCGCCAGAGCCGAGCCGAGAAGAAAGGCGCCCGGGCCGGCATCGATGCCGCCATTGGCCTGCAGCGTCCAGGCGAGCGTCAGGCCGGCGATGTTGGCGGTGAAGGTGATCGCAAGGTTGAGGCCGCCGGTGAGGATCGGCATCAGCATGGCAAGCGTCAGAACGCCGAGCTCGGGAAGCTGAAAGGCAACCGATCCGAAGGTCGCGACCGTCAGGAAATGCGGCGAGGCGAAACCGAAGACGATAAGCACTGCCGCTAGCGCGGCGAGGGGACCGGCCATGTCGGCCCCGAAGATGGCGTTGAAGCGGGCGGCGAGCGCGTTCATCAGCTCTCTCCCCTGTCTGCAGGCCTGTCACCGGTCGATTTCCGGGTCGCAAACACCGGCACCAGATTGCCGATGCGGGCGCTCGACAAGGTGATCGCTACGAGGATGATCGCGCCGACGATCATCTTGAAGGCGAAGGGCGAGACACCCATCAGGTTGAGGCCGTTCTGAGTGATCGAGACGAGCAGCACGCCCAGCACGCAACCGAGCACCGAGCCCTTGCCGCCGCCCAGCCGCGCCCCCCCGAGCACCACGGCAGCCAGGACATCGAGCTCACGGCCATAAAGTGCGTTCGGCACGACTTCCTGCGCATAATGCGCCTGCATGAGCCCGGCGATGCCTGCCATCAATCCAAGCCAGCCGAAGGCGATGAACTGCATGGCGCCGATATTGATGCCGAAGCGGCGCGCGCCTTCTGGATTGTCGCCGAAGGCATAGAGCTGCCGGCCGGTCGTCGTGCGGGTAATGAAGAACCAGGTGGCGAGCGTGCAAACGGCCATGACCACAACAGGCAAGGTGATCTCAGCCCAGCTCCCATCGGCCATTTCGCGCTCGTAGATGATGACGCGGCTCGTCAGCCAGTCGGGCAGATTGTAGATCGACACGCCCTTGGTGCAGAACATCAGCAGGCCGAAATAGACGTTGAAGGTCGCGATCGTCGCGACGATCGAGATGATCCGGAAGCGGTGGATCAGGAAGGCGTTGATCATGCCGAGCACGATGCCGATGCCGGCCGCAATCAGGATGCCGGATACCCATCCGCCGCCGCCGATCCTCTCAAGCGCAAGTGCAGTGACATATTGTACGATCGAGGCGGCGACGGCGAAGGAGATGTCGATCCCGCCTGATATCAGCACCACGAGCAGGCCGACGGCAAAGATGATGTTGACCGCACTGATATTGAGCAGGTCGAACCCATTGCCGAGCGTGAAGAAGCGGTCGGTCGCAAAAGCGAGAACAATACTCATCGCGATGATGACGGCAAACAGCACGAATTCCGTCGTATAGGCCAGGAACAGCTTACGCATAGACCGCCGCCTCCAGGTCCTTCAGTGTGGTCGCGCGGGGATCGTGCCAGCCGGCGATCCGGCCCTTTTCCATATGGACGATCCGATCGGCGTTGAAATAGACCTCCGGCACCTCGTCCGAGATGAGGATGATCGCCAGCCCCGCCTCGGCGAGGCGAGCAACGATTTCGAAGATGCCGGCGCGCGCGCCGACATCGACGCCGACCGTGGGCGCATCGAGGATCAACACCTTAGGATCGGTGGCGAGCCATTTGGCGATCGCGACGCGCTGCTGGTTGCCGCCCGATAGTGTCGAGATCGCATCGTCCTGCTTGCCAATCCTGATGCCGAGATCGGCGATCCAGCGCGCGACCAGCGAGCGCTTCTTTTCCGGCGAAATGAGCCGGCCACTCAGGATACGGTTAAGCGAGGCCATGACCAGATTGTCGGCGATGGATTGCGGCTGGTTGAGACCGAGCGAAAGCCGGTCTTCGGAGAGATAGGCGATGCCTGATGTGATCGCCTCGCGGTTGGAGGCAAAGCGCACCGGCTTTCCTTCCAACACGATCATTCCGGAGGCGGGCCGGCGCATGCCGAACAGCGTCAGCGCAAGTTCGGTGCGCCCGGAGCCGAGCAGGCCGGTGATCCCGAGCGTCTCCCCACGGCGCAGATCGAAGGAGATGTCTTCGAACTCGCCCGTCCGGGAAAGCTTGCTGACAGAAAGCAGGACCGGGTTCTGCGATACGTCGCGGGCGAGTACATTCTGGTCGAAGGTGCGCCCGGTCATCAGCTCGGTGATCTTAGACTGGGTCATGCCCTCCACCGGATAGACCCCGACCAGCGCGCCATCGCGCAGCACCGTGATGCGCGAGGAGATTTCCAGCACTTCCGCAAGACGATGGCTGACGAAGACCACGGCAACGCCCGAGGCCGACAGCGTGCGCACGATCGCCAGCAGATGATCGGTTTCCGACTGGGTGAGCGAGGCGGTCGGCTCATCCATGAAAACGATCCGGGCCTCTCCGACCAGCGCGCGGGCAATGGCGACGATCTGGCGCTGGGAGATGGCGAAGTCCTTTAGGGGTCTGTCGACCTCGAGGGTGACGCCGAGCCGGGCGAGTGCTTCCTCGGCTATTCCGCGGATCGCGGCATAGTTGACGAAGCGCGGTCGCGAACCGGAAAGGGTCTGGAAAGCGATGTTTTCCGCCACGCTCATTTCCGGAAAGAGCGCGAGGTCCTGCCAGATGATCTGGATGCCGCGGGACTGGGCCATGGCAGGCGTCATGAGGGATATCGTCTCACCATCGAAGACGATCTCGGCGCCGTCTGCAGGCCGATAGACGCCGGAGATCACCTTGATCAACGTGCTCTTGCCGGATCCATTCTCGCCGGCGAGGCAATGCACTTCGCCGGGCAAGACTTCGAAGGAGACGTTTTTGAGCGCCTTCACACCGCCGAATGTCATGTTGATGCCGCGAAGCGAAAGAAGCGGCTGGGCCTTCACACCATCATCCGTTGCCGTGCTCATGCCGGTTGCCTGTCCAGTCGAATGCCATGAAAGATCAATGGTCCGGCCATGGCCGGATACCGCTCTCTTTCCCGAACGCCGGGCCGGTCGACGTGGACCGGCCCGACACCCGGGGAGGGGGCCTCTTCAGAGGCCCATTGCGGCCAGGTCGTCGACCGTATCCTTGTTGATCGGCAGCAGCTGATCGACGATGATGTCGTTACCAACAGGCTTGATCACGCCGAGACCCGGAATGTCATCACCTTCCTTGACGCTTTCGCCCTTGATCAGGCGATCGGCGAGCGTGACAAAGACTTCACCGGCCTGCTTCGGGTTCCACATGAAGCCGCCCGATATCGCATCGGACTTGATCAGCTTCTGGCCCTGGCCTGGCGAGAACGGGCCGAGCACGAAAATCTTGCCCGTCTTGCGGCGTTCCTCGATAGCGCGCCCAGCGCCGATCGGACCCTGGCTGCCGAAGGCGAGGAAGCCCGTCAGATCCGGATGGGCAGCGATGAGGTCGAGCGCCGTCGAGCGGCTCTTGTCGACATCTTCTGCGACGCCATAGCGCTCGCCGACGAGTTTCATGTCCGGGTAATTCGCCTTGATATAAGCGATTGCGGCATCCGCCCAGGCATTGTGCAGCGGAACGGTCAGCGAGCCGACGAAGACGGCATATTCGCCCTTGCCGCCCATCTTTTCGGCGAGCAGCTTGCCATGCGCCTCACCAAAACCGGTCGCCGATGCAAGTTCGAAATTCCAGTCGGCGCCCTTTTGCGAGGGCGATTCATGCGTGATGACCTTGATGCCCGCGGCCTGCGCCTTGGTGAGCACGGGCTCGAGCACCTTGGCATCGTTCGGCACCACGCCGATGACCTTGACGCCCTGGGCAATCAGATCCTCGATGGCGCGCACCTGCAGCGCCGGGTCGGCGCTTGTCGGGCCGATCATGAAGGCATCGACGCCTAATTTCTTGCCCTGTTCCTTGATGCCGGCTTCCATCGCATTGAACCAGGGAATGCCGCCGATCTTGACGACAACGCCGACCTTCGGCGCGTCCTGCGCAAACGCGACCACCGCCCCGGCAAGCGACAGCGATGCGGCAAATGCCGCTACGATAAGGCTCCTCATCCTCACTCCTCCTCAAAGGTCGCTCATACGAACGACGACCACCGGCCGGTTTGCGGCAGGTTGTTCCTGGTTGCTTCTTGGCGAGGGAATACCCTTGCCTCCCATCCCGCCTCCTCCGGCGAACCATCTTTGCACAATCGATCTTTCTTTTTTGCACAATCGATGGTGCAATGACTATCGATCAAGGTAGGGCTTTCGTCAAGAGGGGTTTGTTTCTAAGGGAAGCGACAAAGGAAAGGCGAGATATGACCGACATCGGCAAGAAGAAGGCGACGATCTACGATCTTTCGATGCTATCGGGTGCGTCGCCTTCCACCGTGAGCGCCGTGCTGAACGGAAGCTGGCGGAAGCGGCGTATCAAGGAGGCGACGGCGCAGCTCATTCAGAAGCTGGCGAATGAGCATGGCTATACGGCAAACCTGCAGGCCCGTGGCCTGCGTTCGTCCCGCTCCGGTCTCGTCGGTCTTCTGCTGCCGGTGCACGACAACCGCTATTTCTCCTCCATGGCGCAGTCTTTCGAGGCGCAGGTCAGAAGCCGCGGCCAGTGCCCTCTCGTCGTCAGCGCCTGTCGCGATCCGGAGGAGGAGCGCAAGGTCGTCGAGACGCTGATCTCCTACTCGATCGACGAGCTTTTCATCGCCGGCGCAACCGATCCGGATGGCGTGCACAAGGTTTGCGAAAAGGCAGGGCTTAAGCACGTCAACATCGATCTGCCGGGCACGCTGGCGCCGTCGATCATCAGCGACAATCATGAAGGTGCGCGCATGCTGACGCAGGCGATCATCGAGCGCGCGCAGGAGGATGGACCGCTTTCACCCGACGATCTGTATCTGTTCGGCGGCCGCAACGACCATGCCAGCCATGAGCGAATTCGCGGTTTCCGCGACGTAAAGCGCGCAGTGCTGGGCGCGGATCCAGACATCTGCATCCAGCCGACCGGCTATTCCCCCGCCATGACTGCCCGCGCCTTCGAAGCCTTCTATGAAGGCCACGGAAAGCTGCCGCGCGCATTCTTCGTCAATTCCTCGATCAACCTCGAAGGCCTGATGCGCTTCCTCGCCCTGCACCCGCATGAGACCTTCGCCGACATCATCGTCGGCTGCTACGACTACGATCCCTTCGGCTCCTTCCTCCCGTTCCCCGTCTTCATGATCCGGCAGGACAGCGAAACGATGATCACCAAAGGGTTTGCGATCCTCGATGCGGACCGCCGCCCGCCAATCACGCATCTGGTGCGGCCGACACTCGTGCCACCGCGCACGGCGCTGACCGGCCCGCTCGATGCGCTGAAAGATATCGAGTAATGCGTCCCGCCTCGTTGGAAATGCTGGGCTGACGGAGCAACAGACTCTTTGATGCCGATCGCGTTGGCATCGACAACTGCCTTATCGGATCTAGCTTTCTGTGATGCGGCGATCTTCATCGGAGCCGACGGAGAGCTGCTTCCAGTCCAGATCCTCCTGCAGCTCGAGATATTGCGTCGCGCCGATCTGATCTGTGTCGCGCAATTCCTCTAGGCGCTGGCGCTGGGCAAGAACGGCGGCGATCGTCAGGTGCCGGCGGCGATCGAGCGGCGAGGTCTCGTTTGCATCGGTTGATGCGGTCCAATGATCCTTGCAGATCGTCCGGATCGCCTCTGCCTCGGTGCCACCTTCCTTCTCAAGCCGCTGAAAGGCAGCTTCGGCGAGCGATCTTCGGGCCGCCTTGAGTTCGTCGCGGACTTCTGCCTGCCGACCGAGTTTCAGGAAATGGATCATCGGTGCCAAGGTCGCCCCTTGAATGACCAGGGTCGCGAGCACCACCGTGAAGGCCGTGAGCACGACCAGGTCTCGCTCGGGAAAGTCGGCGGGGAGTGCGAAGGCCGTCGCCAGCGTAACGAGGCCGCGCATACCGGCCCAACCGACCAGCAAGGTTTCCCCGGATGTGAAAGGCGCCAGTTCATGGCCGTTTCGGTGGCGAGACGCGACGACGGCGTGAAGCAGGAATGCCATCGCCATGCGCGCCAGGATGACGCCGACCACCACGATGGCGGCAAATCCCATCGCCCGCTGAAGCTCGTCAACCGACATCGCCTCGAGGATGCGACGAGCCTGCAGCCCCATCAGCAGGAAAGCCACCACGTTCAACAGGAAGACGACCGTTGTCCAGACTGCGAAGGAATGCACCCGCATCCGTGGCGAATCCTCGACCGAAGAAAGGGTAGCGATGGTCATTGCGCTCGCCACGGTGGCAAGGACAGCCGACAAGTGAAGATGCTCGGCGATCAACCAGGTTGAAAAAGCGTAGACGAATTGAAACAGGGTCCCGCCGACCGTATTTTCGGTTATCGGTCGGAGCCGTGAGACGACAAAGCCGAAGGCAATGCCGAACAGGATTCCTCCGGGTGCGGCAAACCCTACCTGAAGCGCCGTCCCGGCATCCAGCCCACCCCGCGCCTGGACAGTGAGCGCGGCGCCGAAAAGCAGCAGCGCGGTCGCGTCGTTGAACAGGCTTTCTCCCTTGAGCAGGGCATCCACACGGCGGGCAACGGGCAAATTGGAAAGGACTGCCGTGGCGGCTGCGGCATCGGGCGGCGCAACGATTGCGCCCAGCGTGACCGCGACCGCAATCGGAAGCCCGACAGTCAGCATGCTGATCGACACGACCACGCCTGTCGTAACGAGAACGGCGACGACGGCATAGAAGAACAGCGGCAGCAGCATGCGCCGCGCCGACCCGACCGGGAAATCATAGGCCGAGTCGACAAGAACGGGGGCGATGAACAAGGCGAGCGCTGTCGGTGGATCGATCGGGATCGCGGGCGCGCCGGGCAGCATCGCCACGGCGACGCCGGCGGCAGCCAGAATGCCAGGGTAGGGCAGGCGCGTGCGACGCGTCACCTGCAGCAACAGGATGGCAACCGCCAGCAATGCGACAAGTGTTTCGAAGAAAGTCATTTCAGCATACTAGCAGGCTTTCGGGCACATTGAAGCGGGTGCAGCCCCGATGTAAAGCTTGTGTCGTATCAAGCTGCTGACGCAGCGGCGGAGGGCGACGATGGACTACGAGGTTGCGATTGTCGGCGCTGGCGCGGCCGGTATTGCAGCAGCAAAAGGGCTGGCCGATGCCGGCCGCTCGGTCGTCATCCTGGAGGCCAGCGATCGCGTGGGCGGACGAGCCTGGACAATCGAGCTGGCCGGAATGCCGCTGGATATGGGTTGCGGCTGGCTGCATTCTGCCGAGCGCAATCCTCTCGTCGCCATTGGCCGTGCGGCCGGGTTCAATATCGAGCGCGGGCCGACGGCGTGGCAAGGCCAGTGGCGCGATCTCGGCTTCACACAGGATGAGCGCGCGGCGGCGGCGGCGGCTTGGAACGCACTTAAGAAGCGGATGCGGGCCAGCCCCCCCGCGAGCGACAGGGCGTCAGACGCGCTGGAGCCCGGCGGCAAATGGAACGCCTACTGCCAGTCCTTAAGCGGATATCTGAACGGCGCACCGCTCGATCGATTGTCGATCACTGACTTTCTTGCCTACGACAATGCGGCGACCGACGCCAATTGGCGGGTGCACGAAGGCTATGGAAGTCTGATCAGCGCGGCCGTTCCGAATGTGGCCTTGCGCCTTTCGACGCCCGTTCGACGCGTGGCAATGACCGCAAACGGCATCCGAGTGGAGACCGACCGCGGTCCTGTTACATCAGGTGCCGCAATCATCACGGCATCGACCACCGTTCTGGCCCACGGAGCCATTGTCTTCGATCCGGGGGCCGACGATCACCTCCATGCCGCAAGTCAGCTGCCGCTTGGCCTCGCAGACAAGCTGTTTTTGGAACTCCATGGCAATCATGGTCTCGAGCCGGAAACCCATCTGCTCGGCAACCCGCAAAATGCCGAGACCGGCAGCTATTATATCCGGCCGCTCGGCCGGCCAATCATCGAAGGCTTCTTTGGCGGAAACGGCGCTGTCGTCATCGAACGCGCGGGTTTGGTGGACGCATTCGCCTTCGCACTCGACCAGCTGTCATCGCTGCTCGGCAGCAACATTCGCCGCCACTTGCGGCCCCTGGCAGCCTCTTCCTGGTGTCGCACCGATTGGATAGGCGGCTCCTATAGCCATGCTCTGCCCGGCCATGCAGAGGCACGCGCAGTCCTGGCGCGACCGGTCGGCGACCGGCTGTTTTTCGCCGGCGAGGCGACACACCAGTCCGACTTTTCGACCGCGCATGGCGCATGGGAAAGCGGGTTGCGGGCCGCCGACCAGGCTGCAGCTGTTCTACCACCCTCATGATATAGAAGGGTGCATCTCGTGACCCTCAACGCGCCGATACCACTGGCCGACCATCACCAGCTGGCAGAATTTCATGATTGCCCGGTTCGGATGTTTATGTGGAACTATAGATCGTTATGCTGACAGTGTCGGCATTTCGTCGTGCTATCTAAGGTTCAGTTTAGCCGAAACTGCCAGGGCCATTGCCCGCCGACTGACCCCAAGTTTGGAAAACACGTTCTTGAGGTGGAATTTCACCGTCGGCTCGGAAAGCCCGAGCGCGCGGGCGATTTCCTTGTTGCTCTTGCCTTCGTGTAGGCAGAGCAGGACCTGTTGCTCGCGTTGACTGAGAAGACTTTTGCCGCCGGCAAGAGGACCCTTGATCCGGCGGCCGTTATCGGCCGGTTTGCCGAAGACGCTTCTTTCACCCTGGCCAATTATGCGACCGATGAAGTCGACGGCATCGGCACTGAAGACCTTCAGGCCGAAACGACGCACGATCGCCCGCACGACCGTGGAGAATTCGAGCCCCTCGTCCTCGAAAATCTGGGTTACCTCGTGCGAGCGAGCACGCGCGATCGCAAACTGGAAATATTCGAGCGCCTGGGCATGCCGGCCGTCGTTCCAGGCGGCAACCGTTGCCAGTATTTCCGCCGCCAGCAGGTGATAACCGCTGCCGTTCGCGCGGCTTCGCGCCATCACGATCTCCAGATTGGCGAGCCCTTCGCCCGGTCGTCCCTGGGCTTTGAGAAGGCGCGCTTGCGCGACAAGGAAATCGCTTTCCTCGCGCCATGTCCAGAAGTGCCCGAGTTCGGGATCGCGCAACGACGAAGCCAGCCGCTCGGCTAGAAGCACCGCCGATTCAATCAGGCCGGTCTTCGAGAAGATATCGACGCGCATGATGTCGGCCGCAATCTTCAGGCGCGGAAGGGCGCGTTCGACGGCGACCTCTTCCGCCTTGTCGATCGCTGCCACTGCCGTATCGAGACCGCTCAACCGCAGCCGGCTGCGGGCCAGCAGCGAAAACATCCGGGAATAGATATCGACCCAACCTTCGCCCTGAGCCACGGCATTGACCACCTCGCCAAGGCTCTTCTCGACCAGAGCGATCTCACCCTGGAGATAGAGAACATCTGCCGTCGCCACGCGGCAGATCGCTTCGAGATTGACGTCGGTCCACTGCGCGCTTTGGATCAGGTCCTGCGCCTCCCGGCAGAAAGTCAGCGCCGCCGAGAAGTTGCCGGCGAGCGTATTGACCAGCCCCAGATGGATGAGCATGAAGATCTGGGCATAGGCCGTCTTTTCCTCGCGATAATAGGCCAATGCCTTCAAGGCACTCAGCCGGGCAAGGTCGAGATTGCCGCGCCTGGTATAGGCGATGCACAGATGGTTGTAGATCCAGCCGAGCTCCCAGGTCGATTGCGGCGAGAAACCTGACGCCATTCGTTCGAGATGCAGAATCTGCGCATCGTCGAGATGAAGATCTTCATAGATATCGACCAGCCCGTCGATGTGATCGAGCGTCGATGCCTCGATCGTCAGGAACTCGTCGCCATGCAAGGCCCGACCCTGCTTGATCGCTTCCATCCGCTCGCGAGCCGCCTTGATGTGCCCCTTCTTCGCGAGGACGAGCACGTAGCACAATGACAGGCTCGGAGATTCGTGGATGACGCCGGCGGGCAGGTCGTCGATCAGATGTTCGAGCACTGTGTGGCCGGCGCGGATGAAGAGATTGACGCCGCCGGCCTGCCGGATCGTCTGTGCTGCGAGCGAAAAGTTGCCGGCGCGCGCCGCATGCGAAACGGCCCTTTCCAGGAATCCGCGCTCGGCAAACCAGATCGCCGCAATGGAGTGCAACGTTGCCTCGTCGGTCTGGGGATCACCGGCAAGCTCGGTCGTCAGGCACTTCCGCACGATCGGATTAAGCCTATACCAGGCCGCACCGGTCTGGCTCTTTTCGATCAGCGGGCTCATATCCTCGAGCAGCCGAAGGTCATCTGCCTGCAGATCGGTGCCGGAGAGATGGCTTGCCAGCTCCAACGGGAATTCCTCCAGGATCGAGGTGACGCGCAGCGCTCGGCGAAGCGCCGGCGACAGCGGACGCAGGATGGCTTCGTCGATATGGCGGAAAAGGTCGGGATGCTCTCCTGCCAGCAGCCTGTTGCGCTGGTCTATACCGCCGCACTCCATCACGCCGAGCGCGATCTGCGTCAAGGCCGGCCATCCGCGGGTGGCGCGTACGAAATTTGCGACATCGCCAGTGTTGATGTTGCGTGGAAACAGGCTGCGGATCTCGTTGCGGCTGAAGGCGAGGTCGACGGCGTTGATCTCTGTTACGAGCCCGCGCACCCTGAGCCGGGCGAGCGGCAGCTGCAGCTTCTGCTGCGACGCGCAGACGATCCTCAGATTGTCGGGGGCACCTAAGAAAAATCCGTCGAGGAAAGCCTGCACGTCAGGTGAGGAAGCAATATCGAGCTCGTCGATAAACAGGATTGCGCCGCTTTCCCGGTCGGCGACGATGTCGAACAGTTCCCCCAAAGAAGCGGGAGGCCGTGGGGTGTGGATGCCGAGCGCCAGGAAAAGATCGGCCAGCAGTTCGGCAGGCCGGCAATGCGAGGGGTCCAACGTGATCCAGCCGCAATGACCGACGCCGCCATCGAACAGCGACTGAAAATAATCGGAGCCGGACGTGACTGCCTCATATCCTGCCTTGAGCAGCGCAGTCTTGCCGAAGCCAGACGGTGCATGGACGACGACGATTTGGCGCGCCAGACCGTCACGGATCTTCGAAAGGGGAAAGGGACGGTCGATGGCCGTGAACAGCATGCGCGGCGGGCGAAAACGGGAAGCTAGCGTCTTCGGTTCACGCCCGCCGGGGCGGGTTGCAGTTTTGCCTTCGGAACGACTGTGATGCATCCAAAAACGCCTCGCTCATTCGACCATCCTGACTTGCGAGCTTCAAGAAGCATATCCCGTGCCAGCCTAGATCTAACCCGCCTCGAGCGGTGCGTAATTCTGCGTCAGGCCGAAGGCGGCGGGGCCGAAGACGTCCAATGCCTCTGGTGTGCGCATGATCGGCGGCACCTTGACGCCAAGCACGTTGACCCGCTGACCATAACGCAGGCGTTCGGTGGTTATCGGTTCGGCAGTATCGGCTTCGAGGATGCAGATGAGATCCGGCACGATCGCCAGCACCCTGCCATCTTCCTCGGCCACCAGATTCTCGTTCTGGATCTGGATGCGCACCGGCCTGCGGCTTGTGTCGAAAGGTTCGATCGTCACGACGCCGACCGACCAGCCGTTCTGCTCGCGCCGCGAGACGTCGACCACCTTTCCCGAGGCCAGAAGGCGCGCGGTCTCGTAATGCGTTCCGGAGAAGAATTCGATCAGATCGGCGAGCGGATCGCGATGCGCGGCAAGCGCCAGCCGGATGGTACGCCCGATGCCGATGGCAAGCGACATCGTTCCGGGAACGGATACGCGACGGGTCGTGCGGCCATCCATACCGTAATTGACGATATAGGACTGGCCACCCATGCGGATCGTTACGCCGCGAGCGAGCCATTCGGCCTTGGCCGCACTTTCGGTCTCGATGATCACGACGTTGCCCTGCTCGTCGGCGACGGTCACAGGTGCGGCGGGCACGCCGTAGACGTTGAAGGTCTCCATTTCGAGTTGGGGAAAGGCGCGGCCCATGCCGTCCGCGTCGATAACTGGCAGCCGGCATTCCGCCGCCAGCATGATCGGCACCATCGAGTTGATGCCGCCGGCCTCGAAGGGGATAATCGCCCCCATCGCCTTGCCGACGCGTTTCTCGTAAGCTCTGAGCGCAAGCCCGATCTCTTCGCCGCTCGGCATCTTCTCGATCAGGATCGTCGGCGCCCCCATCGCGCCGCAGGCGGCGACCTCAATGCCGTCAGGCAGGTCGTCGAGCGCCAGAAGATCGACCGGGCCGTGACGTTCGATCGCCGCCTTTGCCATGAGTTTGCCGATATAGGGATCGCCGCCGCCGCCGGTGCCGAGAAGGGCTGCGCCGACCGCCAGATCGTCGATATCCTCGTTGGTGATGGTTGCCATGTGTTCAGCCGATCTGTTCGATGGAAATGAAGGGTTCCTTCAGCCCGAAGCAGGCAGGGCCAAAGACATCGAGCGCTTCCGGTGTCCGCATGATTTCGGGAACGGAAACCGCCAGCACGGTGACGCGCTGTCCGTAGCGAAGGTTTTCGCTGGTGATGGGTTCTGCCGTTTCCGTGTTCATGATGCAGATGAGATCGGGCACGATCGCCTTCACCTTGCCGTCGACGCGGGCGATCAGGTTCTCGTTCTGGATCTCGATCTCCATCGTCGAGCCGAAGGGCGGCAGCCCGCCGATCGTAACGCGGCCGATCGAAAATCCGGCCTTGGTCTCGCGCATGACATCGATGATCTTCCCGCCGAAGATGATGCGCCCATAGCGATAGAGCGTCGAAGGCAGAAAGCCGAGCAGCGCCTCGATCGGATTCTCGTGCGAGCTTTTGGCGTTGCGCAGGACTTCGCCGATGCGGATGGCGAGGCTCAGCGTGTTCGGAATGGCGGTGCGTTTGACGTCGGCGCCCGACATTGCATATTCCGCGATATAGGCGCAGCCGCCCATGCGGATGGCGACAGCGCGTGAAAGCCATTCCATCTGACGGTTATCGACCGCTTCGATGATGGCACAATCGCCATATTCGTCGCTGACGGCCATCGGGCTGCCGGACACGCCATAGACGCCGAAGGTTTCCATTTCGAGAAAGGGAAAGGCGCGGCCCATGCCATCACCATCGACGATCGGCAGGCCGAGGCGGGCGCCGACGACGAGCGGGATCGTCGAGTTGATGCCGCCGATCTCGATCGGCATGGTCGCCTGCGCCTTGCGGCCGAGATGGCGTTCGAGCCGCTGCAGCGAAAACATCGCCTCTTCGCCACTCGGGATTTTCTCGACCAGCACGGTCGGCGCGCCCATCATGGCAGTTGGAATGACCAGCATGTCGTCGGCCAGTTCGCTCGGGTCGATGATGTTCACCTCGAGCCCCTCATCGAGGCATTGCTGCACCATCAGCCGGCCAACATAGGGATCACCGCCGCCGCCGGTCCCGAGAAATGCCGCGCCGACGGCGAGGTCGCAGAGTTGTTGACTGTTGAGTTTCATAGGGTCCTCATCCGATCACGAGATCGCCGATGGCTTTGACGCGGATGCGCGTCGCACTGCCGGGCAGATAGGCGAGCGGCACTTCCTCGATATCCATGATCTTGACCGTTCCGGCCTCCGCGCCCGCCTTGACGGCACGCTCCTCGGCCTCCTTCTTGGCGCCGCCGAGCACGATGTCGCGGGAGGTACCTTCGAGCGAGAAGATGCGGTCGACCTCGCCGCCGACCTGCGCGATCGCCGCGCCGATCGCATTGGCAACGGAGGCATTTTCGGGGCGGATGACGCGCGACGCGGAGGGCAGGTCACGCGAGATCAGGATCGAACCACCGCCGACCAGTATGACGGGCAGGGGCTCGGCGCTCGTCTTCATCCGGTCGACGGCCTCGTCGGCCATGCGGTGGATGGTATCGAGCGCCCTCTCGATCGTCTTTGCCGGGATGTGGGCGACACGTGAACGGTCGCCGATATCCTCGAGGCCGGCTGCGACGATGATGTCTGTCGTGGTCAGGGTGTCGCCGCCGAAGATCAGGGCGCGGGAGGTGATTTCGTAACCGACCGAATCCGGTCCGATCCGGGCACCATCGTCGCGCACGATCGAGCCGCCGCCGAGACCGATGGCAAGCACGTCGGGCATGCGGAAATTGGTTCTGACCCCGCCGATATCGACGGCGACGGCGGATTCGCGCGGGAAGCCCTGCATCAGCATGCCGACATCCGACGTGGTCCCGCCGATATCGACGACCATGGCCTCCTTCTCGCCGGCAAGCATCGCCGCGCCGCGCATGGAATTGGTCGGGCCGGAAGCGAATGTCAGCACCGGATAGCGCTCGACATAGTCCGGCACCATCAGTGTCCCGTCGTTCTGGCTGATATAAAAGGGTGCGTTGATCGCCAGTTCCTTCAGAGCGTTACGGAAGGAGTTGACGACCTTGCGCGACAGGTCGGCGAGCGACGCATTCATCACCGAGGCGTTTTCGCGTTCGAGGAAACCGACCCGGCCGACTTCGTGGCTGAGCGATATCGACAGGCCGGGGATCTCGTTGCCGAGAATCTCGGCCGCCCGCAGTTCCATGTCGGGTGTGACAGGCGAAAACACGGAGGTGATCGAGGCTGCCTTGAGGCCGCGATTGCGGATTTCACCGGCGATGCGCAGGATCTCAGGCTCATCGAGCGGCGCGATCTTGCGGCCGTCGAATTCATTGCCGCCACGCACCATGAAGGTGTGGCGGCCGAGCGTGTCGGCCAAATCCTTCGGCCAGTCGGTCATCGGCGGCAGCGCCTTGGTCGCCGGCAGGCCGAGCCTGATAGCGGCGACTTCAAGCAGCCGCTTGCGCTCAACGACGGCATTGGTGAAATGCGTCGTGCCGATCATCACCGCCTGGATTTCCGACACCGAGACGCCGGTCATCGACAGCACCTGCTTCAGCACGGCGACAATGCCGGAACCGACATCGCTAGTCGTCGGGCTCTTGCACGCGCCGAGCACCAGCGGGCCGTCCATCAGGGCAGCATCGGTATTCGTGCCGCCCACATCTATTCCAATACGCATCATGACCTCCGTGAGAATATGCTTGGCCGTGGCGCCGGAGAGGATGGCTCCGGTGCTGGCAATGATCTTTGTTTCCGTGTTGCTTCAGGCGACGAGCGCCTCGGATCGGTCGGGATCCCAGCCGACCGTGACGGCGGCGCCGGGGGAAAATCGTTCGGTGCGAGACTGGTTCTGGCGCTCGGCGACGATCTCCTGCGAGCCGACTGCCAGCCGGTAGCGCACCAGCGCACCCTGGTAGGTTTCGCTGAGAACGGTTGCGGGAAGGCTGACGCCGGATGAGCTGTCCGGACCGATGATGACGTTCTCGGGGCGAACCACCAGCTTTGCCGCCTGTCCGGCGGCAAGTCCCTCGGGACCGCGCGTCGGCAACACGCTTCCCTCCAGTAGCACCGTCATGCCTTGCCCGTCATTGGCGCCGACGGTGACATCGATCACGTTCGAATGGCCGATGAACGTGGTGACGAACAGCGTCTTCGGTCGCTCGTAGATTTCCTCGGGCGTCCCGACCTGGACGATGTGCGCCTTCTGCATGACGCCGATGCGGTCGGACATCGTCAAGGCCTCGTCCTGGTCGTGGGTCACATAGACGGTGGTGATGCCGAGCTTCTTTTGCAGATCCTTGATCCAGTATTTCATTTCCTCCCTGAGGCTTTTGTCGAGCGCCGAGAGCGGCTCGTCGAGAAGGAGGATGCGGGGCTCCGTCACCAGCACGCGGGCAAGGGCGACACGCTGCTGCTCGCCGCCCGACAGCTGGCGCTGGAAACGCTCCTCATATCCCGAAAGCCCGACCTGGCGCAGCGCGGCGGTGACGCGCTTGCGGATCTCCTCCTTCGGCAATTTCCGGAGCTTCAGGCCGAAGGCGATGTTGTCGGCGACGTTCATGTGGGGGAAGATCGCGTAGTTCTGGAACACGATGCCGATGTCGCGCTTCTCCGGCGGCAATCTCGTCACGTCGTCGCGGCCGATGAGAATCTCGCCGCCGCTCGGCGGCACGAAGCCGGCGATCATCCGGAGCGTCGTCGATTTTCCGCATCCTGATGGACCGAGAAGGGAAAAGAACTCTCCTTCGGCGATATGCAGGTCGATGCCGGCGACCGCGACGCTGTCGCCATAGGATTTGGCGAGCTTTTTCAGATGAATATCGGACATGCGGCGAAGTCTCTCCTGTTATGAAGATGAATAGCGGGCGGCGTGGAAGCCGCCCGTTGCCGTGGCATCAGCTGGCGAAGATGCCGTTGACCGTTTCGACGATGTCGTCTTCGTTTTCGAGATAGGAATTCCAGTCCGGCACCCAGAAGCCCTTGATGGCGTCGGCGCTGTTGACGACGCCGGCCTTGGCGAGATTGTCGGGCAGGACCGCGTTGCTGACTGTCGGACGCAGGTAGAATTCCTTGCCCATATTGCCGATGAAGGTCGGATCGAGGGCGCGGTCGAGAAGCGCAAAAGCGAGCTTCTTCTGCACCGGCTCGGCATAACGGCTGATCGTATAGGTCTGCGTCAGGATCGGCTGCTGTTCAGTCCAGTACCAGAAGGCGAAGGGCGCGCCCTTGTCGCGGGCCTGCATCGGCTCGGCATCGTCGAGCACGGCGACCACCACTTCGCCGCGGTCCATCAGCGTCTGCATGTTGCCGGTGAAATCGGAGATCTTGGCGGGCATCAGCGCCTTCATCGCCTCGTAGCCGGCATCGAGATCATACTGATCCTTGCCGAAGATGCCGCAGGCGACGAGGAAGAAATCCATCTGCAGCGTGTTTGACGTGATGTAGGTGCCGCGTTTGCCGGCGAATTCCGGCTTCCAGAGATCCTTGAACGACGAGGGCGGCGGCGAAACCAGATCGGTGCGGTAGGCATAACCATATTGGTTGAAGGCCCAGGTGACGCCGACGCCATTGGCGGTGGCGAAGGGCCACAGGTTCTTGGCGTTCGGCACGTTCGGCAGCAGTTCGTCGAGCTTCAGGAAGAAATCGCCGGCCTTTGCCGTCTTGAACATCTCCGGCAAGTTCCAGTTGGTAATGTCGAGCGGCGGCTTCTCGGCGCCGCCTGCGACGAATTTCGGGAACCAAGGCCAGGTCGAGTCGTATTCGATCTTGCAGTTGAACTCCTTCTGGAAGTCGGTCAGCAGGTATTTATTGACCAGTTCGCCCCAGGGACCGCCCCATTCGCCGACGCGCAGCACCGCGCCGCCGGCATCAAAGACCTTGCCGTCGAAGGCGACATCCTGCGACCAGGCGTGATTGATGTTGAACAGGGGCAGCGTGGTGGCAGCGACGCCCATCTTCAGGATCGTGCGGCGGGTATGCCCTGTCGTTTTCTCAGTCATGAAGTTCCCCTTTTTTGCTCTATCGTTGATGTGAAGGCGTGGCGGTATTCATCCCCCGAAGGTGCGTTTCAGGTTGACGAGTCTGGAGGTCAGCACGGTGGAGACAATGACGAGCGCGATAGCGAAGATGCCCGCGGCGGCAGCCGTCGGCTCGAACTGGTAGCGCATCGAGACATACATCGCGATCGGAAGCGTCTGCAGGTTCGGCGTCGACAGGAACAGCGTGACTTCGAACTGGCCGAACGAAACGATGAAGGCGAAGATCGTGCCCGCCGAAATTGCCGGCCCGATGATCTTCAGCGTCACCAACCGGAACGCGGTGAAAGGCGAGGCGCCAAGGCTGCGGGCGGCCTCTTCCAGCGAGCGGTCGAAGCCGACCAGTGCCGCCGTCACCGTCGCTATGACGAAGGGGCAGGTGACGATCACGTGGCCGATAATCAGCCCCGGCATGGTGCGGGCAAGGCCGATGCCCGTGGTCACGTAGAAGACATAGAGGGCAAGTCCCAGCACCACACCGGGCAACACGATCGGCAGCATGAAGAAGCCGCGCAAGATGCTGGAAACGCGGCTCTGTGAGCGTGTCAGATAGATCGCTGCCATGGTGCCGATCACGGTCGAGATCAGCGTCGACACCAGTGCGATCATGAAGCTGACGCCGTAGGCCGAGAGGAAGACCGGCGAAGTCAGGAACGCCTGTATCCAGCGCAGCGACAGGCCCTCCGGCGGAAAGGTCAGGTAGTCGCCCGAGTTGAGGCCGGCAAGCACCACGATAAAGACAGGCACCAGGAGGATCGCCAGCGACAGCAGCGAGATGACCTTGAAGGCAAAGGGGATGGCGGATTCTTCACGCATCAGGTGCGCCCTCCCGAGGTTCTGACCGCCGCCTGGTGGTAGACTGCAACGGCTGCGATGCTCGTCACGAAGAGCACTACGGCGATGGCGGCGCCAAACTGCCAGCGCCCGACCTCGGCGATCTGCTGATAGATATGGATGGGCAGCACCATCACCTTCCAGCCACCCATCAAAGCGGGAACGACGTAGGAGCTGATCGAAAGCGCAAAGACCAGAAGTGTGCCGGCCAGGATTCCGGGCATGGAGAGCGGCAGCACGATGGTGACGAAGGCGTGCCAGCGCGAGGCGCCGAGGCTGCGGGCTGCCTCTTCGAGCGAGGGATGGATCGCCTTGATGATGCCGATCAGCGACAGCACCATGAACGGTAGGGTGATCTGCACCAACCCGACGATGACGCCGAAGACATTATACATCAGCGGCAGCGGCGCTGTTATCGCCCCGACCCTGAGGAGAAATCCGTTGATGAGGCCGTTATCGCCGAGCAGCACCATCAGTCCGTACATGCGGATGACCATGTCGAGCTGCATGGAGGAGAGCACGAGGATCATCAACAGCGTGGCGCGGCGCGGCTTCACCGTCTTTGCGATAACGTAGGCGAGGGGATAGCCGAAGAACAGGCAAGCGGCACCGACGATGGCGGAAATCCAGATCGAGCGCAGGATCGATTCATAATAGCTCGCCCGTGTGAAGATACGGACGAAATTGTCGAAGGTGATCTGGCTGTTGAGGGCGATGACGCCGGCGACGGACTTGTTGAAGGCCAGCCCGAACAGTGATGCGGTCGGGATCACGAAGAAGACAAGGAAGACGAGGAACGCCGGGATGACCAGCCACCACAGGCGGAAATCCTGGAGGGCGGTGGTCGATCCTTTCCGCTTTTCCGTTTGTGTCATGGTGTCCGTTTGCGCAATCGCCATCTCTGTCCTCTCAATGGAACGTCCAGCGTTCTCTCATTCAGCCGCAAGCGGCATGGGCAGATGAATATAGTCGTAGCCGAGCAACTGTTTTTTGGGCGGCTGTGGGAAGGTCAGCTTGCTGTGGGCAAGGTTCGAACGCACCAGCGCGGCAGCAACGGAAACAGCGGCCGGAATGGGATCGATGACAGGCACATCGATCCCGTGCGCCAGAAGTCCCTCGCGCAAAGCGAAGGCGCAGCCCATCAGGCCGGTGCAGCCGAAGACGAGCGCCTCGGCGCCATCTTCCTCAACCGCCCGGATGCCTTCCTTGATCAGCATCGTCTTGGTCCGGTCGAGATCTTCCTCCAATTCCAGAACGGGAATATCGACGCTACGCACCGAGGCGAGCTTGGTCGAAAGGCCGGCGACTGCCGCGGTGTTTTCGAAAGATGCGCGCAGCCGGCGCATGACGGTGAGGACGGAAAATCGATGGCCGAGCATTGCCGCAAGGTGCATGCCGGTCTCGCAGGGTCCGAGCACCGGGATTGTCACGGCTTCCCGCGACGGCCTGAGCCCCGGATCGCCCATGCAGTCGATGATGACGGCATGGACACCTTCATTCTGTGCCTTGATCGCTTCGGCGATCGTTCCGGGCACCGAGAGGGCAGCCTCGAACTCGCTCTCGATCGATCCCGGTCCGGCCGTAATCTGCGAGTGGCTGACCTTGATGCCGGGATACTCCAATGCCCGGAGATCGGCGACTTTGCGAAATCCCTTGGTGACGATCGGTGACACCACGCGAATTTCTACGACGCTATCCTGCACGGCCGGCCTCCTTGATGCACAATTCGCTCTGGGCAATTCATGGGCTTACGGTGCCGCAGTCCGCCCCGGCTTGGAAGTTCTGAAATGAGTAGGTGCGGATGTGATTCGGATGGGTCATCGACCGGTACGGATGGTGGAGAACCTATTCGAACGGATAGGGTGCTATAGAAAAAGCGATTTTAAAACAGATACTTCTCGACAGACCAATTCCAGAAGCATTGCATTCCAGCGTGAAAACCTGCCGCCATCAGGGGGTTTGACGAGGCCGAGCAGACGGATAACCCTGCATCGACGACGGCAGGTTCAAGACCGCCTGCTCATCACCGGGGAATCGTGCCATGCCTTCGGCCAAAGCCGCGCCTTCCGCATCATCCTTCCAGAACCGCGCCAGAACGGCGTGGCGCCTGTTTTCGAATTTCGCCTATGACTATCGCCGTTTCCGCCGCGCCTCCTTCATCGATGGCGCACAGTCGCGCGAAAACCGGCGGGCGCATATCCACCTCCTGGCGCATATGTTGGAATACGGAATGTCCCTGTCCAATCCGCGCAACGGCTTCGGCATGGACAAGGTGCGGCTGCTGGCGGCAGAGACGCGCCGCTATATCGAGCAGGATGGCCGCGATGCTTCGGCCGATATCGGCCTTTCCGTGCTCTCGGCCTATGTCGCCTTCAATGCGGAGCAGGGCGATGTCAGCGAGGCACAGGCACTGCTGGACGATCTGCTCGTCGTTGCCGGCGCCGGGCACAATATCCGGCCCGGCGGCAGCGAGGCGGTCGGTGCAGCCGAGATCGTCAGGCATGCGCGGATGGATTTTGTCTCCTTCATGGAGGCACGCCACAGCGTGCGCCAGTATGACAGCAACAGGACAGTCGCGTTCGAGAAGATCGAAAGAGCCATCCGTGCAGCCCAGCAATCGCCTTCGAGCTGCAACCGACAGACATGCCGTGTCTACGCCTTCACCGAGAAGCCGTCGATCGCCCGCGTTCTTTCCCATCACGACGGCAATCGCGGCTTCGGCGAGCAGCTCGGCGGTGTATTCGTCGTGACAGTCGACCTGTCGCACTGGAATACGGTCGGCGAACGAAACCAGGGATGGGTGGACGGCGGCATGTTCGCCATGACGCTGGCGCTTGGCCTCCACGCGGAGGGACTGGGCGCCTGCATGCTGAACTGGAGTGCGGCGCGCGAGCAGGATATCAAGATGCGGACCTGCGTCGGCATCCCCGACAACGAAATCATCATCACGCTGATCGGTTTTGGTGAGATGCGCGAGGATTTTCGCGTGCCGGTCTCGGCCCGAAAGCCGATCGACATGGTCCTGACGCACGAACCACCGCTCCGGTAAGCCTCAATCGTAGAGCGATCGGCAGCGCTCGACACCCTCGGCAAGATCGCCTTGAGGCCCGGCGTCAGAACGAGGAGCCTGATGAAGATGGATGCGATCGCTCCAAGAGAAGCGGTTAGCCGGCAGCTTTATCATTGGCAGGCTGTGTGGTAGGAGCGGGTCGTGACATCACTGATCGATTTCGATTGCCGAAGCTGCGGAGCCTGCTGCTCCTTTTCGTCGAATTAGCCCAGATTTTCCACCGAGACAGATGCTGCTCTCGATTTGCTGCCGGCGCACTTCGTAGCCGCGAACCAGCAGGGAATGCGTTGCGACGGTGCGCGTTGCTCCGCACTGGTCGGTCGCGTCGGGTCAGAGACATCCTGTCAAGTGTATGATCTTCGGCCTGACGGCTGCCGCGCCTGCGTCCCAGGGGATGGCGATTGCTTGACCGCGCGCGCGTTCTTCGGGATCGGTCAGCCAAGTTTGCCGGCCGGTCACATCGCTGCGCATTTGCCAATCAATTGAGATGAGTGCGCGGTCCCCGCGCCAATGTTGGCTATGACCACGATTGCGCGCTAGGCGCTGCACATTAAAACCGACTGTGGCGGTCCACCCGCGACAACACCCCAACCTTCGGCGCAGCGGCGCACGCAAGTCACGCGACGGCTTGATCCCGCTTGACTGCGGAATCTCCCACCGCCCTGATTTTATTGATGATCGATCACACTTCGGGCATTGGGAGGGCGATCTCCTGATCTTCCGGCGTGAACTCGGAGAGACCAACGTCACCTCGCTCGTCGAGCGCAAGAGCCGCTATACCGTGATGATCAAGAACCGCATGCCGGCATAGCCCTTCAGTGGTGCGGGGCATGAAAATTAAAATTGGCCGCCTTTCGACTTTAAATTGGACGGAATGTGAATTAAGAATGGTCGTATGAAACCCGATCCTGTGTCAAAATCCTACATCGAAAGAAAAGCCCGGCCCATTGTCGAAACCGCGCTGGCCGACACACGCGTCGTTCTCATATCGGGCCCGCGTCAAGCGGGGAAGACGACGCTCGCACGCCAGTTTGCCGATGGCAATCGTCCGTACATAACGCTGGACGACGCTGGTACGCTGAACGCCGCGAAGTCCGATCCGACCGGCTTCATTCGTGGTATCGACCGCGCTGTCATAGACGAAGTCCAACGTGCCCCTGATCTGATGCTCGCCATCAAGGAGAGTGTGGATCGTGACGAAAAGCCCGGCCGGTTCTTGCTGACTGGATCTGCCAACCTTGCAACGGTGCCAGCTATTGCCGATTCCCTGGCGGGACGAATGGCGGTCGTTTCGCTGCTGCCATTCGCACAATCCGAAATCCTCTCGACGCCTGGGCGGTTGCTTGATGGCTTATTTGCTGGCGATGAGCCGACGATCAGTGAAGGGGCCGTGTTTGGTGATGATTTAACGAATGTCGTCTTGAAGGGTGGCTATCCGGAAGTTCTACGCCGATCGACACCGGCGCGCCGGACGGCGTGGCTTGAGGACTACGTGTCTCTCATTCTCGATCGTGACGTGCGCGATATCGCCAACATCGACCAACTTGACCGGCTGCCGCGATTGCTTGACGTTCTTGCTGAACATACTGGGCAATTGGTGAACCACAGCAGCTTCGGATCGGCGCTCGGATTGTCGAGCGTGACGGCCCAGAAATATGTGGCAATCCTTGAGCGGCTCTTTCTGGTGCGGACTATCGCGCCGTGGTCGAACAACCGCCTCAGCCGGCTCGTGAAAACCCCAAAGCTTCACTTTATCGATACCGGCCTCCTTGCAAGCCTACGGCAAGACGATCTGGAAACTCTGCGACGCGACAGAACCAGGTTTGGAGCACTTCTGGAAAGCTTCGTGGTTTCCGAGCTTCTGAAACTTGCGTCCTGGTCGGAGCGGCGCCTAACCTTCTCGCACTACCGGACCAAGGATCAGGACGAGGTGGACGTGGTGATCGAGGACCGTCGCGGGCGGATCGTCGGAATTGAAGTGAAAGCATCAGCCACGGTCAAATCGGACGACTTCAAAGGATTGAGGCAATTACAGGACGCCGTTGGGGAGCGCTTTATCCGTGGCCTGGTGCTTCACGATCATGATCGCGTGACCCCGTTCGGAGAGAAGTTGCACGCAGCCCCCCTCTCAATTCTCTGGTCAATGTAAAAACCATGGAAGTCGCTGAGCACCATGCCGCGCGTGCGCGCGACCAGATCGGCTCCGTATCCTCACGTTAGGCACCTTGTTACCAAGCGACGTCGTAGATGCTCGCGGCATCCAACTGCGACACCTTGCGCGGATTGTTGACCAGCAAGCGGGTCTGTTCCATCGCACTTTCAACTAGCAGAGGAAGCCCGTCTTTGGGAATTCCAACATCGCGTAGGCGTACGGGCAGGTTCAGGCGTACAGGCAGCAATGCCAGTCCTTCGATAAAACCGGAAAGTCGCTCGGCCTGACCGGCAGGCTCGAGATGAGGAAAGAGGCACGGCGCCAGTTCAGCATAGGCATCGCCACACACCGTCGCATTGAAGCGCAGCACGTGCGGCAGGACCAGGCTGTTGGAAAGGCCGTGCGGAAGGTGATAGCGGCCACCGATCGGGTAGGCGAGAGCATGGACGGCGGCGACCGGCGAATTGGCAAAGGCCTGGCCGGCCAGCATCGCGCCGAGCAGCATCGCCTGCCGGGCGGCCAGATCGGTTCCTCTCATCACTGCTATCTCTAAATTCGCCCCGAGAAGCCGAAGGGCCTCCTTGGCAAGGGCACGGGAAACCGGATTGTTGTTTGCACTCGCGGAGGTGAAAGCCTCGATGGCGTGCACCATGGCGTCAATCCCCGTTGCAGCCGTCACGGCTGGAGGAAGGCCGAGGGTCAACTCCGCGTCGAGAAGCGCCGCATCCGGCAGTAGGACCGGCGATACGACGCCTTTTTTCTCGTATGCGCCCGTGGTGACGATGGAAATCGGTGTGACTTCGGAGCCGGTGCCTGCCGTTGTGGGCACAAGCACCAGCGGCAAGCGCTGCCCGCGGACTTTGCCCACTCCATAGATATCATCGAGTGCATCGCCGCTTTTACAGAGCAGAGCCACAAGTTTTGCGACATCGAGCGACGAGCCGCCGCCGATGCCAAGTACACCCGTGGCGCCGAAACCGATCGCCTGCGCCACCGCCGCATGAATGATGGCGTCCGGCGGATCGGCGACAACGCCGCTGAAGATCGATATATCAGCGCCGCCGTCGGCAAGGCTTGCCAGTGCCGGCTGAACGAGCCCTGCTTTGACGACCCCTTCGTCCGAAATCACCATGACGCGCGGTCCAAGCCGGGTTGTCGTCAGCTCCGAAAGCCTCGCGACACAACCCGGTCCCGCGATGATCTGCGGGACGGTCGCGAATGTGAATGTGGACATCTTGCCGGTCTCTCACTGGTGCCATTTGACGAGCGGCTGATAGTGATGCGGCTGGCGCATGACGACAAGATCTTTTCGCCGGACGATGTTCGTCGGATACGGCGTTTCCAGATTGGTGGTGTCGACGGTTGCCGCGGCAATCCCGTCCTCATCCAGGATTGCCGATTCCTGGCGCGGAAAGGCAAAGGAATCCGGCCCGAACACCGCACTCTTGCCCAGGTATCCCCGCGCCGCATCCAGGACATTGGCGAAGGCGAAATAGACGTTGTTCTCGCCGCCGCGCACGCGCAACGCATGCCAGTGGTAGGGATCGGCGCCCTTGGGGATCGGATAGTTATGCGGAATTTTCGTGCCGTTGTGGCTGCCGGTGAAAGTGCCAGCTATGGCTGATGGGCAAGCGACCAGGTCGCATCCCAACAGCGCGAGCGAACGGATGGCTTCCGGATAGAGCGCGTCGTGGCCGATTGCCAGACCGACGCGGCCGATCGCCAGATCGTAGACTTTCCATTCGTCGCCGGCCGTCGCCCAGCTGTCGGAAATGCCGAGATGCGTTTTGCGGTAGCTTCCCACAAGCCCCTCGGGGCCAGCGAGAACCGCACTGTTATAAACCTTGTCTCCATCCGCCTCGGCAAATCCGGCGACAAGATAGAAACCGAGCTTCATCGCCAGACGAACAAAGGCCGATACCGTCGGGCCCGAGAGCGGCTCCGCCCGGCTTTGCGGGGCCTCCAGTCCGGTCAGCGATAGTTCCGGGAAAACCAGAATGTCCGGCGCCGTCGTCGCCTTCGCCTGGGCTGCCAGATCGGCGATGCGGGCGAGATTGTCGGCGACGACGGAGGAGGGGGCGAACTGGGCGACGGCGGCACGCGATGCGCGTCCGCGCGGGATCGGCTGGTAGCCATAGAGACGGAAGTAGTCGCCCGGGTTCCAGGTGAAGCTGTTGGTCATCATGTTCATGTAGAGTTCGGGCCGGCGGGACTCAAACACCGGTTCGCACAGGACCTCGCGGCGGCGGGCAAGAGCGAGATCGATAGTGCCAAAGGCGATCCCGTCGCCCGTATCGATGGATGCGGCGACCGTGCCGTCGGGATCGATCACGCAGCTTCCGCCGGAAAACTGCACGGTTCTCTCTAGTCCCCAACGGTTGCTTTCGATGACATAGCAGGCGTTTTCGAAGGCGCGATTGATCCAGTAAGGTGCCGGCGTGCGCTCCTGCAGCCAGTTGGAGATATGGCAGATGATGTCGGCACCGGCGAGAGCCTCCAGACGCGCCGTCTCGAAGAAGTGCAGATCCATGCAGACCAGCATCGAGATCCGGCCGATCTCCGTTTCGAATACCTCGTGGACGATGTCACCGTTGGCAGCCCATTTCGGTTCCGCGATATAGGGATGCGATTTGCGATGCCGGCCAACGACGCCCTTAGGGCCGATCAACACGGCGGTATTGTAGTAGAGTTCGCTCGCCGGGTCGACTTCCGGCATGCCGACGACGATATAGCAGCGGTGTTTGCTGGCAATGGCCTGGAATACATCCGTGGTCGGTCCGGGGATAGTCTCGACGAAAGGTTTCACTTCCGCCCTGTCGAACCAGCAATAGCCGGTTGTGCCCATTTCGGGAGTGACGATCAGGCGCGCACCTGCCTCCGCTGCCTCCTCGCAAAGGGCTGCCAGCCGGCTGATATTGCGCGCCTTTTCGAACATGGTGGGTTCGAATTGGATGGTGGCGGCGGTGTAGTTTTGTGTCGATGTCATTGTCGTTCCCATTGTCTTTATGGAGGGTAGCCGGCTGTTTCAGACAGCCATATGCCGATGAACAAGCGCGTCGGAGAGAGCATCGATGGCGCCGGCAGCGACCACGCGCCCCTTCTCAAGCATCGCGAACCGGTGAGACGCGTGCCGCGCAAATGCGACGTTTTGCTCGACGAGGATGATCGTCATACCGATTTCGCGATTGAGCCGGATGATGATCTTTTCAATCTCCTCGACGATAGAGGGCTGGATGCCTTCATTAGGTTCATCGAGAAGCAGCACTTTCGGATCGGCGGCCAGCGCGCGGGCGATGGCGAGTTGCTGCTGCTGGCCGCCCGAAAGCACGCCGCCAGGCCGATCGAGATTGGCCATCAGGTATGGAAAAAGCTCTGGCACCAGCGCTGGAATCTCGCGTTTGCCATCGGTACGGGCAAAGGCGCCCATCAGAATGTTTTCGCGGATGGTAAAATCGGGAATGATCTCCCTGCCCTGGGGGACGTAGGCGATGCCGGCCCTTGCCCTTTCATGGGTTGGGGATCCAGCCATGTCCTTTCCCTGCAGACGCATCTCGCCCGTCATGCGGTCGGTCAATGCCATCAGCGTTTTCAACAGCGTCGTCTTGCCGGTGCCGTTGCGGCCGAGGATGCTCGTCACCTTGCCGGCCGGAACATCGAGGGTGACACCGTGCAGGATATGGCTGCGGCCGTAATAGCCGTGCACGTCTTTCAACGACAGCATCAGGAAATTCCTTTCGAACCGAGATAGGCTTCACGGACTTTCGGATTGCGTTCGATATCTTCGACGCTTCCCTCCGCCAGAACCTCTCCGAGATGGAGAACGGTGATGCGTTCGGCGATCTCGCGGACAAACCCCATGTCGTGTTCGACGACGAGGATCGTATGGCGACCTTTGAGATTATTGATGATCTCGGCGGTCTTGCGGGTTTCGGCCTGGGTCATCCCGGCTGTCGGCTCGTCAAGCAGAACCACCTTGGGATCCTGGACGATGAGCATGCCGAGCTCCAGCCACTGCGTCTGGCCATGGCTGAGATAGGCGGCCATCACATCGTGTTCGGCATCGAGGCCGATGAGGGCAATGACGTCGTCGACGCGGTTCGCCTCTGCGCGCGAAAAGCCGAACCGAAGATTGGCGAGCACCGAAGGATTGCGGCAATTGGCGACCTCCAGATTCTGTCGCACCGTAAGGTCCCGAAAGACGCTGGGGATCTGGAATTTCCGGCCTATGCCGGCGCGTGCGATGCGGTGTTCGGGCCAGTTGGTGATGTCGGTGTCGTAGACGAAGACCCTGCCCTGCGTGCTGCGCGTCTTGCCGCTCACCAGATCCATCAAGGTCGTCTTACCGGCGCCGTTTGCGCCAAGCAGCACACGCAGCTCGCCGTCGAAGACGGTGATGCTGACATTGTTGACGGCGCGGAAACCGCCGAAATCGACACCGAGACCGTCGATGGTCAATGCAATGGCGCTCATGTCACAATGCCTCGCTTTGCCGCGGCAAGGCCGGAAGGGCCTCAGCTGGTTTACGCCGGCGGACGAACCACCGCAGCACGTCATGCGCGACGCCGCCAAGGCCGCGCGGCATGAATAGAACGACCAGCACGAAGATCAGACCGATGATCGCTTTCCACGCCTCGACCAGCGCCTCGGTCTCGCTGACCTCCGCCTCGATCATGTTGATCAGAATTGCACCGATGCAGGCGCCAAGCAGGGACGAGCGGCCGCCGACGGCAGCCCAGACGACCATCGTCACGGAGAAGGACAGATCCATGAAGGTCGGAGAGGCGAACTCCGCGACGACGACGTAGAGCATGCCGGCAACGCCGGCGATCCCTGCCGAAATGACAAAGAAGAACACCTGGTAGAGCGAGACGTCGAAGCCAAGATACCGGGCGCGCACCTGGTCATCGCGGATCGCCTGCAGGATCATGCCCGCTCGGGTTTCCACAATAAGACGCGCACCGATGAGTGTCAGCGACAGGCATACAGCGCACAGATAATAGGTCGACCGGCTGTAGGGATCGAATTCGACGCCGCCGATCGTGAGCCAGCCGAGATCGGTCAGGCCGTTGAAGCCGTTCGTCACCGGCTGCGCATCGACCATGACGAGGCGGACGAGCAGAACGAGCGCCAGCGTGATGATCGAGACGAAGACGCCGGAAATGCGCTTGCGGAAAACCAGCATGCCGAGTGCGCCGGCAATCACCACCGGAAGCGCGATGCCGAGCACAAGACCCACCGACTGGCTTTGAAAGGGAAGCCAGAGGAAGGAGCCCTTGTTGATGCAGCAAAGCTCCGTCGGGGCGCCGGGCTCGGCATTCCAGAGCATGAAATCCGGAACCGGCTTGTCGGAACCCTGTTGGAGACTGGTCAGGCTCGACAGCTTCAACGACATGGCCAGCATGTAGGCGCCCAGGCCGAAAAACAGTCCCTGGCCGAGATTGAGAACGCCCGCATATCCCCATGTAAGCGCGATGGCGACGCCCAGCATGCCGTAGACCAGGTATTTCGAAATGCGATTCAGCCAGAATTCGTCGCCGAAAACGGGGGCTGTGAAGATCACCGCGATGAAAAGCACATAAGCCGCGATCTGGAATTTCCGTTCAATGCTCATATCAGCGTCCCTTGAACGAGAACAGCCCGCTGGGCTTGACGAGAATGACGAGGATGACGACGCCGAACACGACGGCACGCGCCAGGATGTCGTTCGTACCGATTGCCACCAGGGCATTGATCTCGCCGAGCAGGCCTGAGGAGAGGATGGTGCCGAAAAGGCTGCCGACCCCGCCGGTCACGACGACCATGAAGCCGTCGACGACCATCGTCGTGCCCATGTCGGGAAAGACGGTCTTGAAGCCGGACATCATGACGCCGGCGACGCCGGCAAGGCCCGACCCGAACGCGAAGGTCATGGCGTTGACGCGTTTCACGTCGATGCCGCAGGCGGCGGCCATTTTCGGGTTCCGGATGATGGCGCGGACCTGCATGCCGGCCGCCGTCCGGTAGAGGATGAACCATGTCGCCAGTGTCAGCGCGGCGGCAACGGCGATGATGAAGGCGCGGTAGGCGTTGATATCAGCGCCGGCGAGCCTGAACGTGCCCTGCAGGTAGACAGGCACGGCGACGTTCTGCAGGCCGGCCCCCAGGCCTTCGACGTGCATGTCGAAAAAGGACAGGCCGAACTCGAGCCGCACGGCCTGCTGCAAAAGGATGGCTATTCCCCAGGTGGCGAGAAGCGTGTCCAGCAGACGGCCGTAGAGCCGTCGGACGACCACCCGCTCGATCAGCAGGCCGAGCAGCGCCGTCACGACGAAGGCCAGAGGGATCGCGAAGAGAAGGCTTGCTTTTAGCCAGATGCCGGAAAGGACGGCGACATAGGCGCCGATCATGACCATCTCGCCATGGGCCATGTTGATGACGCCCATGGCGCCGTATGTGATGGCAAGGCCAAGCGCGACCAAAAGAAGGATCGAGGCGAGACTGAGGCCGATAAAGAGAATGTCGAGCATAACGCCACCGTTCGTGAGAAGGGCGGGCCGAACTCTCCTGCGCCTTGCCCATCCGGATGGCAGCTTGCGGAAGAAGAGGGGAGGCCGGCCTTACCGAGAGATGATCCCGCCATCCATGGATGGCGGGACGTCGCGGGGAAGGGGTCAGCCCTTGAGCTTTGCGGCGTCGAGACCGTTGCTGGTGCAGAATAGATTGCTCTCCGTCTCGCCATAGGCCGAATAGGGCAGGGGCTTGATCGGCGCCGGGTAGGCGTTCACCACCTTGCTCTGGCCGTCCGCCTGCCATTGCCCGATGCGCGGCGTCAGCCAGCAATGCAGGTTATCGGGATCGGTGGTCACCTTGCCGCCGGGTGCTTCGTAGGTTTGGCCGCGAATGCCGGCCCTGATCGCCTCCGCAGAAAGATCTCCGGATTTTTCGACGGCCTGCTTCCACAGGAAGACCTGGAAATAGGCGGCTTCGAGTGAATGGTAAGTAACGGCTTTTGGATCGTTGACGAACGTCCTGAAGCGGTCGATGAAGCTCTTGTTTGCCGGTGTGTCGATCGACATGAAATAGGGGAAGGAGGTATAGCTTCCGGCCGCATATTCGGCGCCCATCGCCGCGATTTCGATTTCGGAGGTGACCGTCGCGCAGATCGGCAGAACCTCCTGCGAGAGCCCCTGGTTCTTGAACTCACGATAGAAGGCGATGATGGAGTCGCCGACCACGTTGGACAGGACCACGTCGGCGCCCGATTCCTTGATCTTGCTGACCATGACGGCCCATTCCGAATGGCCAAGCTCCAGATATTCGTCCGCCACCCATTCGGCGCCTGCTGCCTCGATCAGCTTCTTGGAAACCTTGGCCATCTCGCGCGGATAGACATAGTTCGAGCCGACGATGAAGAATTTCTTCTTGCCCAGTTTCTCGACGATCCAGGGGATGTAGTTGGAGAGCTGCTGGTTCGGTACGGCACCGGAATAGACGACGTTGCGCGAGCACTCGAAGCCTTCGTAATGTGTCTGGTAGAACAACATCGCGCCACGTCGCTCGAAGATCGGCAGCACGGCCTTGCGGCTGGCCGAGGTATGGCAGCCGAACACGGTGGAGATCTTGTCCTTGAGGATCAGTTTCGAAGCTTTCTCGCTGAAGGTCTTCGGATCGGATGCCCCGTCTTCGACGACCACCTCGACCGGGCGGCCGAGAACGCCGCCGGCCGCGTTGATTTCGGCAACGGCCATCATGACGCCGTTTGCCAGAAGCTTTTCGGCAACCGAAAGCCCGCCCGTTTGCGAATAGAGCGCGCCGACCTTGATAGGATCGGCTGCGAAGGCGCGGCCGCCCAGAGCCGGCAGGGCGAGCGCGGCAGAAGCGGTGACTGCGGTTTTCAGAAATTCACGTCTGTTGAACACCATCTTGGTTCCCCTTTTTTTTGATTGGCGCGCACGTCGGCACGGCCCGCCGAACGGCGAGGCATTCATGCCGGAAATGGGTAGAGAACTGACGTCACTGTCAGCAGACAACAAAAAACCCGCGAGGCTTGTCACAGCCTGCGGGCACCCTTGCCATCACCGCATCACGGCTGCGCCGTGTGCAACAGCGGCACATGGCTTCGTCAAGCGAAGGGATGTACCGGAGGCGTTTCGTTCGAAACACATGAAAAACTAATCATGTTTCTGGGCGGGGCGCAAGAGCTGTTCGGCGCTGATAATCGAATTGGCGATTTCATCGATGGGCACGCGCCGGGCCATCGCCTGCTCGCGTATTTCGCGGTAGGCCTCGGTCTCGCTGGTGCCGCGGTTGGCCATCAGAATCGCTTTTGCCCGTGCCAGTTTCTGGTCACCCAGAACCTTGCGCTTGTACTTGCGTGCCTCCTTGACGAGCTTCTGGCGTTCGAGCCACAGGTTGCGGGCGATGGCCAGATTGGTCAGGAGGCCGAAGGGTTTGATCGGTCTTTCGACGATGGCAAGCGCGCCGCTTTCCAGCACGATCTGCAACGTCGAGGGGTTTTCGTAACCGACAATGGCAAGCATGGCCGGTGCCGGGTTGGGAAAGGATTTCAGCAGGCGCTCGATTTCCGGTCTCGCTTCGTCTTCCATGGCAAGGAAGACGACATCCGTGCCATGCGGCAATTCGGCTGGTACCGGCCAGAGACAATTGACCATGCAACCGATACGGCGCAGATGATCCACGAGAAAATCTCCCTCGGATGTCCGGGGGTGGATGACCACAACTTTGAGATCCCGCAGATCCCTGAGAAGGGCGAATGACATCTCGCTCCCTCTCAAACCTGGACGCTATGCGGGGAAGACTGCGTGAAGTCCGGGCGATATTCGCGCATGAACGGATCGGGCGCGACCCGGAGCGACGGATCGTAGACGATGTCGTAGCTGCCCTGCGCATTCACCCTTGCCACTCTCGGCCACAGATGCGTGTGGTTCGTCATCCGGTCGATCTTAACTGCCCCCTGCGGTGCATCGTACTCGACTTCAGAAAGAGCAGGGAGAAGCTCCTCGAGCCTGTCGCTGCCGGCGTGCTGCAAAGCCGCCGCATAGAGATAAACCTGGAAGTAGGCGGCTTCGGCTGGCGCTGTGGGCGGCATCTGCAGGCCGTAGCGCCTTTCGTAAGCGGAGACAAAGGCGCGGGCGCGCGGCGTATCCAGAGACGCAAAGAAGGGGGCAGCGGTAATGTGCCCTGCGGCCACCTCCGGCCGCATGCGGATCACGTCGGCCTCGCTGGTCGACTGGCTCGAGATCGGCATCGTCGCCGCATCGAATCCGGCCTCCTTGAATGCTGTGTAGAAGGGGATGATACCGTCACCGACAATGGTCGAATAGATGACATCCGGCTTTGCCGCGTGAATATGCCGGATGATTTTGGCGACGTCTTCGGTTTTGAGGCTCAGGGGAACATACATCTCGTCCAGCACCTGTCCGCCGACCTGAAGAAAGAGGTCGCTGATCGTCCTGTTGGACTCATAAGGATAGACGTAGTTCGAGCCCACGAGGAAAACCCGCTTTCCATAATGCCTGGTCAGGAAGTCGACGAGCTGAACGGAGTTTTGGTTGGGAGCTGCCCCCGTATAGATGCAGTGCCGGGAATATTCGAACCCCTCGTACAGCGTCGGATAAAACAGCAACGCGTCACGGGCCTCGATGACGGGAAGGACGGCTTTGCGGGTGCTCGACATATGGCAACCGAATACGACCCGGACCCGGTCTTCGTCGCAAAGCCTGACTGCAAGTTCCTTGTAGAGATTGGGCGTCGATTGCGGATCATAGGCGACGGGTTCGATCGCCCGGCCGAGCACGCCGCCGGCCGCGTTGATCTCGTCGATCGCCAGCAACGTTGCCGCCTTTTGGGTTTTTTCCACCGCTCCGGTCACGCCCGTTTCGGAAAACAGCACGCCGACCCGCCAGTTGTCTGATTGCATCATTGCCCACCCAAAAATAAAAAAGCTCCCGCCCGTTTCCGGTCGAGAGCTACCCTGCTCATGGAATATCAGCGGCCCATTTGAGCCTGCCCATCCATGATGTCAGTTTGTCAGTCCGGTGACAATAGAGCGGGGGTCCAAAAAGTTTACGCAGTTTTCGGAAACGGCAATGTCTGGCTATCGACTGAAACTGGATGCTAACACGCGCGTGGGGCGGATCGGAGCGCATGAAAAGACTGAGCTGTGAGAGCGTCATTGGCGCGCTCGGCAGCACCCGGACGCATCGTCGACGTGTCGAGCGGCTGACAGCCATGGGTTTCAAACGCGACGACGTCGGTCGTATCAAGGCGCCCATCGGGATGTTCGGCCCGACGCGGGATGCAAGCTCGCTCGCCTGTCGGTTCTGGCTGATGTCGCTGCGGCAAGACTGGTGGCCTATGCGTAAGGCGTCAGTCGCGATCGTCATTCTCGCTGCCGGCAAGGCAAGCCGGATGGGTGAAGGCGGGAAACACAAGCTGCTGGCCGAGTTCGACGGCGTACCGCTCGTGCGGCGGTCAGCATTGACCGCGCTCGGTGCGAATGCAGCATCTGTAACTGTTGTAGTCGGCCATCGCAGGAGCGAAATTGAAGCCGCGCTGTCGGCGCGCCCGACATCATTGCTACGTCCGATCTGCCCGTGCTCGATGTCGATGTCAGCGATGCAGCTTGCCTCGACGTCGATACGCCGGACGATATCGTGGCCGCCGGCGGCGGGATGAAGAACTAACTCGCCGGGTGGCGGCGAAATAGTTGGTGGTTCCATAAACTACGTTATGCCACAAAGTTGGTGTAGCCGGGCAGATTCCATTTTCAAATGCAACGAGGAGAATAACGGCCATAGTTTCAGGAGGATGGAATGGCCCGCTCTTTTGTGCAGTTGAGTATGGACGAACGTCGCGTCATCGCACGGATGCATGAGAAGAAGATCAGCCAGGCGGAGATTGCTCGCAGCCTTCGGCGTGACCGCTCAACAATCTGTCGTGAGCTGCGCCGGAATTTCTGGCATGACCGGGAGTTTCCAGCAGCTGAGGGTTACTGGCATGTGACGGCGCACGATATGGCTTGCGCGCGTCGTCGAAGTTATCGCAAGTTACGGCGCGATCCTTTGCTGTGCTCGGCCGTCATCGAGCAACTGAAGGAAGGCTGGTCGCCCGAACAGATTGCCGGGCGCCTGAGAATTTCTGAGGGGCCTGCAAGGCTGTGCCACGAAACGATCTACCAGTATGTGTACTCTTCCGAAGGTCATGAC
>NZ_LXFU01000033.1 GCF_001657485.1 Rhizobium sp. WYCCWR10014 | reverse complement strand
CAATGCTTGCAACAAATCGCTCATAGGCACGGTGAATCATCGACGATCATCACCGTCAAGACTAAGTTAGCGCCTATGGGGTCAAGCCCGAGGATGACGGAGGATGGGGTGGCTCCCGGAGCAAGTATAGCGATGGGCGGTGTAGAAGAAGGCGTTGCGCCTCCTGCCGGTCGTGCTCCTTAACCTCTTTCAGGACTTAAGTCCTGTCGGTGGCCCGTAGGGGTGAATGAGGGGCGGACCGGCACACCCTCAAAGAGGGCGCGCAACGGCAAACCCTCACAAATTCACCTATCCCGCAACCCCAACCGCAACACCACGTCCCAGCGCCTTGAACACCGTCGAGACGATGCCGGCGCGGTCGAGGCCGGCGTGGGCGATCATGGCTTCGGGCTTGGCCTGTTCCATCCAGATGTCGGGCATCACAAGCGAGCGCAGCTTCAAGCCGTTGTCGAGCAGGCCTTCGGTGGCAAGGAAATGCATCACATGGCTGCCGAAACCGCCGATCGAGCCTTCCTCGACGGTGATCACGATCTCATGGTGGCGGGCAAGCTGGCGGATCAGGTCATGGTCGAGCGGCTTGGCGAAGCGCGCATCGGCTACCGTCGTCGAAAGCCCGGCGGCGTCGAGATCCTCGGCGGCCAGCAGACAATCGGCGAGCCGTGTGCCGAAGGAGAGCAGCGCCACCTTGGTGCCTTCCTTGACGATGCGGCCCTTGCCGATCTGCAGGATTTCGCCGCGTGCCGGCATGTCGACGCCGACGCCTTCGCCACGCGGATAGCGGAACGAGATCGGCCCGCCATCATAGGCGACAGCCGTGCGCACCATATGCTTGAGTTCGGCCTCGTCGGCCGCCGCCATGACCACGAAGCCCGGCAGGGTGGTGAGGAAGGCGGTATCGAAGGAGCCGGCATGGGTCGGCCCGTCGGCGCCGACGAAGCCGGCACGGTCGATCGGAAAACGCACCGGCAGTCCCTGGATCGCTACGTCGTGCACGACCTGGTCGTAGGCGCGCTGCAGGAAGGTGGAATAGAGGGCCGCGAACGGCTTGTAGCCTTCCGCTGCCAGGCCGGCGGCGAAGGTCACGGCATGCTGTTCGGCAATGCCGACGTCGAAACAGCGTGATGGAAAGGCCTCGGCGAGCTTGTCGAGGCCGGTACCATTCGGCATGGCGGCGGTGATGCCGACGATCTTGTCGTCGAGGGCGGCTTCCTGCACCAGCGCTTCGGCAAAGACGCTGGTATAGCTCGGCGCATTCGGCTTGACCCTTGCCTGGGCGCCGGTGATGACGTCGAACTTGTTGACGCCGTGATATTTGTCGGCTGCGGCCTCCGCCGGCGGATAGCCCTTGCCCTTCTGGGTAACGACATGGATCAGCACCGGCCCGCGACCATTGTCGCGCACATTGCGCAACACGGGCAGCAGGTGGTCGAAGGAATGCCCGTCGATCGGGCCGATATGATAGAAGCCCATCTCCTCGAACATCGTGCCGCCGGTGACATAACCGCGCGCATGCTCGACGGCGCGGGTGATCGCCCGGTCGATATTCTTGCCGAGATAGGCCGTCAGTTTCTTGCCGAAGTCACGGAAGCCCATATAGGTGCGCCCCGAGGCGAGGCGGGCGAGATAGGCGCTCATGGCGCCCGTCGGCGGCGCGATCGACATGTCGTTGTCGTTGAGGATGACGATGAGGCGGGCATCGAGGGCGCCGGCATTGTTCAGCGCCTCATAGGCCATGCCGGCCGACATCGCCCCGTCGCCGATGACGGCGATGACGCGGCGGTCTGATTTGTCAAGGTCGGCGGCAATCGCCATGCCGAGGCCGGCCGAGATCGAGGTCGAGGAATGCGCCGCACCGAAGGGATCATATTCGCTTTCGGCCCGGCGGGTGAAGCCGGACAGCCCGTCTTCCTGGCGCAGCGTCCGGATGCGGTCACGCCGGCCGGTGAGAATCTTGTGCGGATAACATTGATGGCCGACATCGAAGATCAGCCGATCATCAGGCGTGTCGAAGACGCTATGAATGGCGATCGTCAATTCGACGACGCCGAGACCGGCGCCGAGATGGCCGCCGGTGCGCGACACCGCATCGATCATTTCGTCCCGGACTTCGCGGGCGAGCTGCGGCAGGTCGCGATCCTCGAGCTTGCGCAGGTCGGCGGGATAGATGACCTGGTCGAGCAGGGGGGTCTTCGGCAGTTGTGTCACGGGCGGGCGCTCTTTCTTGCTTTTCCTTGTTCCGCTTTATTCGATTAGATTGCGGCAAAACAAGTGCATTTCAGGAACCGAAGGTTTTTACCTTAGTGCATGGTGCCGAAAAGTGTGAGCGGTTTTCGGCGGAGATTCAGCTCTATTTCTCAATCCCGATCAGGAGGATTCGGATCATCGGGATCCATTTAGCCTTCCGGCAAAGGCACGAATTCCTCTTCGTCGCCGGGAACGATATCGAAGCGGCCGGTGCGCCATTCCTCCTTGGCCTGTTCGATCCGCTCCTTCGAGGAGGACACGAAATTCCACCAGATATAGCGTTTCGAATTGAGCGCCGCGCCCCCGAAGAGCATCAGGTGGCAGCCATCGCGGCCGGCTTCCAGCGTGATCGCATCGCCCGGCCGGAAGACCAGCAGCTGGTCGGCGGCGAAGCGGTCGCCCGATATGACGACCTCGCCCGACAGCACATAGACGGCGCGCTCCTCGTGGCCGGCGCCGAAGGGAAATTTGGCGCCCGCCTGCAGGTCGAGATCGACATAGAGCGTGTCGGAGAAAATACCGACCGGCGATGTCATGCCTTCGAACGAGCCGATGACCACGCGCCCGCGCACGCCTGCCGTCTCGATCAGCGGCATCGCCGACTTTTCCGTATGGGCGAAGGAGGGATCGATCTCCTCCTTGTCGTCGGGCAGCGCCAGCCAGGTCTGCAGTCCCGACATCAGCAGCGGATGGCCGCGCAGATTGTCGGGCGTGCGCTCGGAATGCACGATGCCGCGGCCGGCCGTCATCAGGTTGATGTCGCCGGGACGGATGACCTTTTCGGTGCCCAGGCTGTCGCGATGGCGGATCTCGCCGTCGAACAGATAGGTGACCGTCGACAGTCCGATATGCGGATGCGGCTTGACGTCGAGCGCCTCGTCCGGCTTCAGGATCGCCGGCCCCATGCGGTCGAAGAAGATGAACGGCCCGACCAGCCGCCGCTGCCGGCTGGGCAGCGCACGGCGCACCTGGAAACCGCCGATATCGCTGGTGCGCGGGATGATCAGGTTCTCGATCGCGTCGCAGGCGAAGGCATCGCCGGGCAGGGGGTCTTTACCGGGAAAGAAGGACATTGGGATCTCCGATCGCTACAGTGCCGAGCGTCATCGCCCACAGATAGCGCCTGGAGCGCCGCGCGTCCAATCGGACGCGTAAAAGGACGCTCCACCACCTGAAAGCGCGCCGTCCGTCCGATCGGACACGCGGCCGGTCTCAGATCGCGGTAAAGCCATTATCGACGAAGAGATGGGCACCGTTGACGAAGCTCGACTCGTCACTGGCGAGATAAAGGGCGGCTCGCGCGACATCTTCGGGCTCGCCGATCCGCCCCTGCTGCGCGGCAATCGCGGCGTCCGAAACGTCGACGCCGAGCGCCTGCAGATCGGCCACCTCGCGCAGGCCGTGCGGCGTGCGGATGAAGCCGGGGCAGACGGCGTTGCAGCGGATGTTGCGGTCACGGAATTCGACCGCGATGGCGCGGGCAAACATATGCACCGCCCCCTTGGTCGTGTCGTAAAGCACTTCCATTGGCGTGGCGGCGACCGCCGAGATCGACGAGGTGCAGACGATCGACCCGCCGCCGCTGGCAATCATCTTCGGCAGCACGGCCTTGGTCATCAGGAACATCGAGCGCACGTTGACGGCGTGCAGCCAGTCCCATTCCTCGACGGTCGTTTCCAGGAAAGGTTTAATAACGATCGTGCCGGCGTGATTGAAGAGCACAGTCACAGCGCCGTAACGTTCTTCGACACCGGCGACGGCCGCAATGACGGCTGCTTCGTCCGAGACGTCGGCCGTCCAGCAATCGGCATCGCCGCCGGCATCACGGATCTGCTTCACGGTCTCGGCGGCTGCATCGCCATTGCGGTCGATGATCGCAACGCGCGCGCCTTCCGCTGCAAAAAGCTTCGAGGCGGCGGCGCCCATGCCGGTCGCGCCGCCCGAGATAATGGCGACCTTGCCCTTCAATCTGTCCGACATTTCCTTGTCCCCTCATCGTTTTGGATGGGGATCATAGATCGGTCTGAAGCCGATAGCCAAGCGCCTTCGAAAGGGGGTTTTCTGCGCCTCAGGCGCCGTCCAGCGGCTCGACGCCCTGCGGCTTGCCGGCACGGTCGAGCCGGATCTTCTCGATGCGGTTCTCGGCGGCCGAAAGCAGGGTCTCGCAATGTTTCTTCAGCGCTTCGCCGCGCTCGTAGATCTCGATCGATTCATCCAGCGCCACATCGCCGCGTTCCAGCCGGGCGACGATGCTTTCGAGTTCGGCAACCGCCTTTTCGAAGGAAAGGCCGGACACCTCCGGCTTGGCGCTGTCAGTCATTCTCAACCCTTCATCATTCTCAGAATATGCATGCCCGCCGATTCGGCGAGTCCCTCGAGATCATAACCGCCTTCGAGCAGGCTGACGACCCGGTTCTTCGCGTGCCGGTCCGCGAGTTCGAGCACGCGCCCGGTCGCCCAGTCGAAATCCTCGCCGGTCAGATTGATCTGCGCTAAGGGATCGCGGTGATGCGCGTCGAAGCCGGCGGAGATGATGATGAGATCCGGCCGGAAATCGTCCAGCGCAGGCAGCACGCGCGATTTGAACGCCTCGCGGAAGTGGTCGCTGCCGACATTCGGCGACAGCGGCGCGTTGACGATGGTGTTGTGCTTGCCCTTCTCGTCCTTGGCGCCGGTGCCGGGATAGAGCGGCATCTGATGCGTCGAGCAGAACAGCACCGAAGGATCGTCCCAGAAGATATCCTGCGTGCCGTTGCCGTGATGCACGTCCCAGTCGACGATGGCGATGCGCTCGGCGCCATGGGTTTTCTGCGCATGCCGGGCGGCGATCGCCGCATTGTTGAAGAAGCAGAAGCCCATCGCCGTCATCTTCTCGGCATGGTGCCCCGGCGGCCGGGCGGCGACGAAGACATTGTCGGCCCGGCCGGTAAAGACGTCGTCCACCGCCGCCATCGCCCCGCCGATGCCGGTCAGCGCCGCCTGCAGGCTCTTGCTGCTGGCATAGGTATCGGCTTCGATCTGGTTGATCTCACCCTCTTCCTCCGGAATCTCCCGCATCACGGCGGTCAGATGCTCCTCCGGATGGGCAAGCAGCACCGCATCCTCGTTCGCCTGCGGCGCCTGCCGGCGCTCCAGCCGCTCGAAATTCGGATGTTCCAGCGCGACATTGATGGCGCGGATCCTGTCCGATCGCTCCGGATGACCGGCGGGCGTGACATGTTCCAGGAAGATCGGGTGTTCATAAAGACGGGTGCTCATGAAGACACTCTATCGGTCGCTTATGTCATGTGCCACAGCAGATGGGGCATCGCCTGACGATTTCAACAAGCGCTCTTGCCGCGCCTGCCGACCCTTCGGCTATCACGCTTCTCATTTGCGCCGTTTCCATCGAGCCGGTCCAGTGCAGCGGCGCCGCATCTTTTCAGGCGCGTGGAGGACACTGTAACACTTTGAACTATTGCGTAATTTTATCCTTAAGCAGGTTCCGGTATAAGCAATTATGAAGTAGTGTTGCGATGGGAACTCTGTAAGGCAGATCTGTTGATGAGTCAGTCGAAACGTCCTGATGTGGCGGAAATACGCCTGCCGTTTCGCGATGTCGATATGACCGGCCGGATGTTTCTGGCATCCTATATTTCCTATGCCGAGTCCGTGCTTGCGAGCTTCTGGTCGTCGCGGCCCGATGTCGATGACGAACCCGTCTATAGCCCCAGCAGGGTTTCCTGCTTTCTCCACCGTCCGCTGCACTACGACGAGCCGGCAACCTTCACCGCCACCATCGACAAGATCGGCGTGCGCTCCATCGGTTTCCTCATTTCGATCGATACCGGCGAGGAGCGCGCCGCCGAGGTGGAAATCATCTGGCAGGCCCACGCCCCCGAAGACCAGTCCCCGGCCTCGCTGCCGGAGGAGACGCGCGACTGGCTTTATCGGTTTTTGAATTAGGGCGTTATGCGGGCGGCGGGATGTGCTTTCTAAAATCGATTTCACTGCCGAGGCCGTGCCAAATTATCTAGCAAATGACACGCGCCTTTTCCCGCGCGAACGCAGATAGGTGATACCGAAGGCGTAGAGCCCAGTCATCGGATCACTTTTCTTCCGGGCAAGGAGTATTTGACGCGTAATTCGTAGAAATACTTGGAACGCCGGCAATGCTGGTTAACTGCAGGGATATCTCCCTGCCCACTGCGTCAGAGAAACGGGACGTAATTGTCGAAATACGCTTTGAGCCGGCCATGAAAGATACGATCTGGGTTCGGGGGTCACCCATCTCGATCTGGCGCCGCATGACTAATGCAGCGAAGTCATCAAGTCCGCCACTCTGGAGCGTTAGTATCGAGGCGACTCTGTCCTCACAAACGAACAGACGGAAATTCGTGTCTCGAACAACCCATTGGTGAGGTAGTTCAGATGATAGCGGTTGAAGGCTCCAACCGTTCGACTCGGCGTTCCGTCGAGCTTCGACAAATGAACTATCCAATTCGAAACCCTTGAGATCGTCAGCGGCTTTGGCGGGTCCAACGCTCGTCAGCATTATTCCAGCAAGGACACACATCCAGAGATTCCTCATTCCTATCCTCGCGGCTGCAGCGGTGATTGACCCGTCGTTCGAAAGGTTCTTCCAAAGGTTTGCGGTCCATGTCAATTGTTCCAGCCAATCTTGGAAAGGAGCCGTTCGGTGAAGCAAATTTCAATGCTCGCTACTGCGCTGTTACTTGTGTCCGTCTGCGCTGCTTGGGGCGATGAGGAGCCTCCCCGTCCTTATCAAGGTCCTCTCTTCTTCAACGGCAAGGGTTACGTCAGTACGCGCTTTATAAGCGCAATCGCACCGCTAGGTGACGGTTCTCCCATCTATGCGGGTGCCAAGCCCGGGGGCGGAAAGGTACTCGCAGTGCTGCACTCAGAGCCTGGTCCAGGAGTTCGTGCCGTTCATGTCGTTCCGAATGAAGACATCGTGGTAGTGGTAATCGCGCCGAAGCGCACCGGTCTTATAGGATGGAAGGGCTGGATCAGATTTACGGTTGTGACCGAACGCTTTCCGGACGGAAACGAGGTCTCTCGGACGTTTCCAGCCTTCCTCGAGAAAGTCGACAGCAGGTAAGCTGATTCTGGAGTTGCTCCAGCTCGACGAGCATGGCGGTCAGCCTGAGCCGGTTCTTCGCGTCACCCTCGATATATTGGACCGGATCACCCGACGGCGCGTGATCGGCCGGAGCCCAAGCCCGGCTATGCGATGACCGGCTCCGAAACGCTCTTTCGCGAATTCCACTCCTCCTTGGTCTGCGTCTTGACGTCGAACTGGTCGCGCGTCCTCGTGTAGGTATGGCCGCCCATTCTTCCGACGGCGTCCATCAGTTGCTGGTCGATATGCAGGTTCGTCGGATTGACCGCATCGCTTCTGACATAGACGCCGAGCACTTCGCCGAGGATGATTTCGCGGGCAGGGCCGACCTGCAGGGTGGTGTGGCGGCGGCATTCGAGTGCTGCGGGCGCTGCCAGGATGCGGGGGCCTCTGACCATCTGTCCCGGCGCCGTTGCCAGTCCGGCTTCGGTGAGTTCGTCGACCTCGGGCCCGAACTTGATGGCGCAGACCTCCATCTGGTCGACAAGGGCGTCATCGCAGATGTGCACCGTGAACTCGCCGGTTTCGCGGATGTTGCGGGCCGTATCCTTGAAGCGCATGTCGGCATAATTCTCGACGCCGATCGCAACGATTGCCGGGTCGTGGGTGAGAACGTTGAAGAAGCTGAACGGGCCGGCATTCGGCAGGCCTTCCTTGCTCAGGGTGGTGACCAGCGCGATGGGGCGCGGGATGACCGTGCCGATGAGGATCTTGTAACGCTCGCGCTCGGTCAGCTTGGCGAAATCGAAATGCGTGTGTTGTCTATGACGGGTCATGTCAGGCCTCGGTAGCGACGCGGTGGGTTTCAAGCGGGGTATGGCGGCTGAGGTTCTCGAAACCGTCCTTGGTCACGACATACATGTCGCCGATATTGCAGCCGGCCGACAGCGGCTCCAGCCACTGCGTATGCAGCACGAAGACCATGCCCTCCTCCATCCTGTCGTAGTTATGCGAGGAGATGTTGAAGCTGTTCTGGCCGCCGGCCATGCCGACCGAATGGCCGAGGTTCGGATTGTGTGGTCCGTGCGTTGCCGGATAGACGTGCATGAGCTTGCGGCCCTGCGCCTCCCAGTCGATGTCCTTCACATACTGATTGGGGATCAGGCGTGCGCCGCCATCCGGCATCGGCGACCAGTTATAGGGCATGGTGCGCGCTTCCGGTGACGAAAGCATGCCACGCTCGATCATCGGTTCGAAGGCGGCGTTATTGACGTCGCGCATCAATGCGCCGGGCCTGATGAGCTTCTCGGCCCGCTTGACGCCTTCGGTGCAGGCGGCAAGCACATCCTCCTGATGGCTGGTGATGTCGCCGATCGCGATCATGCGGGCGGTCTGGGCGGTATAGCCACGATAGGTCACGTTGGAGATATAGAGGTTGATGAGGTCGCCGGGCCTGACGATGTGGCCATAGGGCTTGCCGCAATGGGTGCCGAATTCATTGATGCCGATCTGGTAGCCGTCGCCGGTTTCGCCGCCGAGCGCCATCTGCGCATAGGTGAAGGCGGCCAGGATTTCATGGTCGGTGACGCCTGACTTCGCCACGTGATAGGCGGCCTGCGTGCCGATGCTGATCAGCTGGGCGGCGGCGCGGAACATCTCGATCTCGGGCAGTGAGCGGACCTTCTGCATGCGGTCGAGAATGGCGTTGTCAGCCACGAACTTGCTCTTCGGCAGCAGTTCGTCGAGGGCAGACCAGAAGGTCAGCGACGTACGGTCGCCGATCCTGCCGATCTGGGCCTTGGCAAGACCGAGACTGGCGAGAACCTCGGCGCATTTCTCGGCGGTCTTGATGACGGAATCGCCGGGACGGTCGGCATATTCGCGGCCGATCGGGCCGATCTGCCAGATTTCGTCGACGAGCACAGGCTCGCCGCCCGGCGGAAGCAGGACGGATTGGGTGAAGAAGGAGAGAAGCACCATCGCCTTGTCGGCATCGGTCGGGATGATCAGCACGCCCTCGCGCATCCAGTCGCAAATATAGCGCAAATAGGCATTCGAAGCGTGGAACCAGCCGACGCTGCCGGCATGGACGACCAGCGCGTCATGACCGGCTTCGACCGCCTGACGGCGAATTCTGCGAAGGCGATCCTCGAACTCTTCGACAGGAAGCGGCAGCGGCGCAGAGAAATCGAAATCCGGCTGGAAATCGGCCAGCAACGATCCCATCCGATAGGCGCCTGCGTTTGTCGGGCGCATGTTCATGAGTTTGTTCCTTCCAAGTTCAGGCATAGGTCAATGACGGATTGTTCAGGCCTGGCGCGGCGGCGCGAGAACGCGCCGTGCAACCAGCAGTCCGACCAGCGTCACGGCGATCAGAATTCCGGAGATTGCCGCGACCCGCACGTCGAGCGATTCCTCGATCAAAGCGAACATGCGCAGCGGCAGGACGGTCGTTCGAGCGTCGGCGAGGAAAAGCGATACCGACACATTGTCGAGCGACTGGATGAAGACAAGGAATGCGCCGGCCAGAATGCCGGGCATTAGCAGCGGCAGCGTGACGCGCCGCAGTGTCATGAACCAGCTCGCGCCCATCGTTGTCGATGCCTCGGCAAGCGAGGGGTTGAGACCCTGGGCGACGACGGAGGCGGCGCGGTACATCAGCGGCCCGAAGACCACGACATGGCCTGATACGGTCAGCCAGAGCGACGGCTTGAAGCCGATGAAATTGGCGACGATCAAGGCGGCAAGGCCGTAGACGAGGCTCGGCAGAACGAGCGGGGCGAGCAGCAGCGGCTCGATGGTGCCGGCGGTGCTGCGCTTCATGCGCGTCATGCCGATGGTTGCCGGAACCGCAAAGATCAGCGATCCGAGGACGGCAAGGCCGGCGATCTTCAGCGAGTTCCAGGCGGCAATATGTTCGGTTGCCGAGCGCACGGGATCGAGCAGCGCCGCGTACCACCTGAGCGAGAAGCCCTGCGGCGGGTATTTCAATGTCTGCCCCGAGGTAAACGACATCGTCAGCGCTATCACGATGGGTGCCACGAGATAGATGACGCAGAGCCCGCCGAAACCGTAGACGAATGCCTTGTAGAGCATGACGGGAATGGGATTTTCGCGGCGATCACGCATGGCCGACCAACCTCCTGTGACGGGACATCATGGTAAGGGCGACCAACAGGCAGCCGGTGGACAGCAGCAGGACGACGGCGATGGCCGAGGCCAGCGGCCAGTCGAACAGCGTACCGACCTCGCGGTAGATCAGCTGCGGAACATAGACGTTGCGCGCGCCGCCGATGACGGCCTGAGTAACGAAGGAGCTGCTGGTGCTGGCAAAGACGAGGATCCAGCCCGCCAGCAGGCCCGGCAGCATCAGCGGCAGAAGCACGGTCACAAGGATGCGCCAGGGACCGGCGCCGGAAACCTGGGCGGCTTCCGTCAGCTGGACGGGCGTGCGTGACAGGATGGCGATCAGCGGCAGAATGATCAGCGGCAGGTCGATCTGGCACATGGCCATGACCAGGCCGAGTTCGGTAAACAGCAGGCTGGTCGGCATTCCCGTCAGGCCGAGCGCAGCCAGCGCTTCGCTGATCGGCCCCTGGCGTCCGAGGATGACGATCCAGGCGAAGGTGCGCACGACATTGCTGGTCAGCATCGGAATGAGCGTCAGGAAGATCAGCACCTGCCGCAGGTTTCGGCCGCCGTGCCAGTAGAGGAGTGCGATCGGCACGCCGAGCAAGGTCGTGCCGATGACGGTTTCGAGCCCGAGCCTTGCGGTATTGACGAGGACACGGAAATTGAACGCGTCGCCGAAGAAGCGGGCATAATGGTCGAGGGTCGCTCCGCCGGGACCGGCGAAGCTGAAACCGACGAGGACGGCGAGCGGCGTTGCGAAGAACGCCACGCAAAGCAACAGCATCGGTAGGACGTATGGGAAGCCGCTCGCCTTCATCACATCACCTCAACCGGCAACGAGTGCGTCGAACTGGCGAATCCAGTCGTCGCGGTTCTTGTTGATCGCGACCCAGTCCGGATAGACCATGGTCTTGATCTGGTCGCGGGTGACATAGGCTTCGATGCCCGGCGTCAGCGCCACGTCCTTGTTGGTCGGGAACATCTCGGTCGGCGGCTCCTTGAGCTGGTCCTGGGCGGCCTTGGAGATGGCGGCATCCATATAGGCATAGGCCGCGTCGAGATTGGCCGAGCCCTTGGTCAGGTGGATGTTGACGGGGGCCGCCGGCGAGCCGGTTTCGGGATGGACGAATTCGGCGCTGAGGCCGAGGCTCTTCAGACGGGCGACGTTGCCGGTCGAGCACATGAAGACGGCGATTTCGCCCTGCTGGAACAGCGTCATCTGGTGGTTGGTGCTGTCGACCACGCCCTTCAGATGCTCCGGATGATCCTTGAACAGCTTGAAGACGGCGTCCATGTCGTTCGGGCCGGAACCGAAGATCTTGGCGATCTCGGTATAGGCCATGACGGCGGTGTTCGAGGCAAAGCCGGTCCAGGAAACCTTGCCGCTATAGGCCGGGTTTTCGAAGAGATCGCGATATCCCTTCGGCTTCGGAACGAGATCGGGATTGTAGGCGATGCCGTTGACCTCGATGGTCACGGTCGGGCCGAATTCGCCCTGGAAGGACGGATCGAGCATGCCCCAGTTCTTGAGCTTGCCAGGATCGATCTTCTGGATGAGATCCTTCTCGATGGCGACGGCCATCTGACCGGGCGACATCAGCAGCGTGTCATAGGGCGGGTTGCCGGGGCTTGCCATGATCTTGGCAAGCTGGTCCTGCGCCATCGCCGGCGCAATCGTCAGGTCGTAGCCTGCATCCTTGACCATCGGCGTCAGCACTGTGCGGTAGGCGTCTTCCCAGCTACCTGGGAAAGTGGCGGCAACGGCTCCGCCGCCGGCAGCGCGGGCGGTAAATGGAAGCATGGCCGATGCGGCGACACCGGCCGCCAGGAAGCCGAACCCACGACGGGTAATCTGAAAGTCCTTCATCACGTTCACCTCTGTTGAATTGTTTCTTCACTCATGATTTCCGGTTCGGCCGGAAAGGCGTGACACCTTGCGGTGTCGATCTCGGCAAATAGCTGCGTTCCCGGTTCGGGAATGAATGTGGAGGGGCCTCTGACCTCGGAAGCGCGCAGGCCCGTGCCATCTTCCAGAACAAGGTCATGGACGAGGGAGGGGCCGAGCGGTACGGAAACCGTCATGCGAACCGGCAGGGTGCTCTCGCTTGGCTGCGTCGACAGGCGAACCTCTTCCGGCCGGAAGGTTATCGTGACCTTCGAGCCGAGGGTGAAGTTCAGCCGGCGCGGCAGGAGCAGGGTCCTGTCATTCGCAAGGCCGATCAGCGTGTTGTCGGCATCGAGGCGCAGTACCGTTCCGTTGAGCAGGTTTGCCTGGCCGATGAAGGTGTTGACGAAGAGCGTCTTCGGGCGATCGTAGACGGTCATCGGCGTGTCGATCTGCTCGACATTGCCCTTGTTCATCAGCACCAGGCGGTTTGCGAGGCTCTGGGCCTCCTCCTGGTCATGCGTGACGATCAGCGTCGTGATGCCGAGCGTCTTCTGCAGGTGAAGCAGCTCCACCTGCAGATCGAAACGCAGGGCGCGATCGAGCGCGCCGAAGGGTTCGTCGAGAAGCAGAAGGGACGGGCGCCCGGCGATGGCGCGCGCGACGGCGACGCGCTGCTGCTGGCCGCCGGAGAGTTCCCGCGGCAGGCGGTTGCCATAATCCTTGAGCCTGACGAGAGACAGCATCTCCTCGACGCGCGCCTTGCGCTCGGCGCGGGGAAGCTTCTGGCAGGCCAGCGGATAGGCTATGTTTTCTGCGACCGTCAGATGCGGAAACAGAGCATAATTCTGAAAGACCATGCCGACGCCGCGCGAGCGGGCCGAGACATCGGCGAGATCCTGATCTCCCAGCACAATCTTGCCGGTCTTCGGCTGGATCAGCCCGGCGATGGCGCGCAGCACAGTCGACTTGCCGCAGCCGCTCGGCCCGAGCAGGGCAACGATCTCGCCGGCCTCGATATCGAAGGCCACGTCGCTGATGGCATTCTGGCCACCGTAACTATGGGTGAGGCCCTGAACGCGGAGCCGTTTGCGTTCAGCCGTATTCGGTATGCCTGGCATAGGGCCTCCCTGGTTCTGGGTCGAGGTCACGGATTGCTGCGCTGTCTCCGGCACAAGACGGAGATGCGGTCCGGCGAGAAATTTTGCGTCGAGCTTGTTCATGAGAAACGAATTGCAAGCGGCGTGCCAGTTTTGCAGTTCACCGTTGAAGAGGTGGTCAAGACTATGAAAATAAACGGATATTTTTGACTTACAAAGTTTCGAAAGTTTGTAATAATAATCATGCGGTTTGAAATTCGCATGCAGTTTATGTATAAATTTTCGCCAGCGCCGTATATTAAATGGGCATCAGATGGAAGTAGTCACGGCCCTGAACGGCAGATCAATCGCCGAAAACTGCGGGTTTTGGCATCTGAATCGGTGGTTTTGGGTCTTGGTGGCGAATGATACGGTCAAAAAATGATGCGGCACGGCCACGGCGGGTAAAAATTGTGCATTGTATGTTCGAAACTTTATGCGAATCCTATTGCGGAAATCCCTCCGAAATAGTGCTTTCGACAAAAATCCTTTAGATATCAAATTATTAGTGACACGCCACTGCAAGTGGCACGGCGATTGCATGAACGATCCCGAGAATTCACCAATACAAAAATGAAAGGGGATCACATGATGCGCATCCAGAAAATCTTGAAGGCAGGAGTTGCCGGAGCGATGGTCACTTTGATCGCGGCCTCTGATTGCGCTGCCGGAGGTGCCGCCGAGAAGATGACGGCCGATGCCGATATCGCCAAGCTCCCCGGTATCGTCCTCACGCAGAAACTGGCCGACGGGCTGCCGCCCTCCATCAAGTCGTCGGGCGTGCTGAAGGTTGCGACCGACCTGACGCCGCCGATCAGCTTTCACGGCGAGGATGGCAAGCTGATCGGCATCGATGCCGATATCGCTGCCGCACTCGGCGTCATCCTGGGTGTCGATGTTGAGATGACCGATGTCGGCGCGGGTGCTGCAATCGTGCCCTCCATATTGGCAAAGCGCTTCGACATCTCGATCTCGGGGATCAACGACGATCCGGAGTTGGAAAAGCAGGTCGACGTCATCGACTACATGTATGACGCCACCACGATCATGACCGGCAAGGACAATCCGCTCGGGATCAATGGCATGGAGGATCTGTGCGGCAAGAAGGTCGCCGTTCCGGTCGGTACCTTCCAGGCGAAGATGGTCGAGGCGACATCGGCCAAATGCGCGACGCCGGTCAACATCATGTCGATCCCGAAAATGCCGGATGTGCTGCAGGCCGTGCGCACGGGGAGGGCTGACGCCACGGTCAATGGCTACGCCACCAGCGTCTACACGACCGAACACCAGACCGGAAACGGCAAGGGCCTGCAGGCGCTGCCGGATATCCGCCTTGCCGTCGGTTATCTCGGCATGCTGACCGCCAAGGACAACCCGCAACTGCGCGACAGCGTCGTTGCCGCCCTGCAGCAGATGGTGGACTCCGGCGCCTACGAGGCCATCATGAAGAAGTGGAGCCTCGGACCGCTGGCCGTGAAGACCGTCAAGGTTAACGATGCCGCCAACATGCCTGCGGATTGACGCCGATGGCCCTGTTTCAAGCGTCACCAATATCGCTTACCGTTGCTTCATCGGTCGGAAGACCGAGGCGTTGGGGCCAGATCGCAACCGGTGCCATCGCGATTTCAGCGCTGGCCTTCTTCGCGCTCGTCGTCGGGCAAAGCCAGAGCATCCAGTGGTCCGAAATCCCCCGCTACCTGGTGGATCCTTCGATCCTGCGCGGCGTGCTGCTGACGCTTGAATTGACGGCTGGCGCCATGGTGTTCGGCATCGTGCTCGGATGCCTGCTGGCACTGATGGCGACGAGCCAGAACCTGGTCCTGAAGGCGATCGCCGCCGGCTTCGTCTGGTGGTTTCGCGGCGTCCCGCTCATTGTCCAGATCTTCTTCTGGTTCAATATCGCCCTCTTCATCCCGCAGGTCGGGGTGGGAAGCTTCACCATTTCGATCAACGATCTGGTGACGCCGGCCCTGGCCGGCTTCCTGGCACTCGGACTTCACGAAGCTGCGAACATGTCGGAGATCATCCGCGGTGGCCTGATTGCGGTCGATCGCGGCCAGCGCGAAGCGGCAACGGCGCTCGGGCTGAAAAAGACACAGACTTTTTTCACCGTCATCATGCCCCAGGCCACGCGTATCATCGTCCCGCCGACGGGGAACCAGGCCATCGGCATGCTGAAGGCCAGTGCCATCGTCTCGGTCATCGGCATGCAGGATCTGCTGACGCAGGCCCAGGCGATCTACGCCCGGAACTTCCTGGTCATCGAACTGCTGTTCGTCGCTTCGATCTGGTACCTCGCCATCACGAGTATCGCATCCATAGGCCAGCACTATCTCGAAAAGAGTCTCGTTCCGAAAGGCCGGGCAGCAGAGAAGCCTCGCGCTCCCGGACGGGCGTGATCGCGGATCCATCGATGTGAATTCAGATCAACAACGAAGGGGTCGCCAGTGCAGCGCGCTCCATCAGGAAACAGCAGAGGAGCATGACATGAAATTGGGAATCGACGGCATAAAGCTGCCCGAGGCAAAGAAGCGGGGGCCTCTGGCAAGCCTTGATCACGTCAAGGAACTTGGGCTCGCAGGCATTTTCTTCAGTACGGCGCTGGACATGAGCCCCGACCTCGACCGCGGCCTGCTGCGCGAAATCAGGGCAAAGGCCGACGACCTTGGCCTCTATCTCGAAAGCGGCATCGGCAAGATCAATCCCTATTGCAGCGCCGAGGAACCGGCCCTTCGGGCAGCCGGCGGCGGCGATATCATTGCCGGTTTCACGCGCATGATCGAGGCAAGTGCCGCAATCGGCTGCCATGAGCTCTGGGTTGCTCCGGGCAATTTCAAGAGCGAATATCGTGGCCGGCTGGCCAATGACCGCTTCCGCACCGATGTGACCTGGGAAGAGCAGTTGCTCGGAATCGAAAAGGTCCTCCGCAAGCTGGCGCCCGTCGCGCGCGCCAATGGCGCGCACATGAACATCGAAACCCATGACGAGATCACGTCCTTCGAGATCCTGCGATTGATCGAGAAGGTCGGCGCCGATTGCGTCGGCGTCGTCTTCGACACGGCAAACGGACTGCAGCGGGGCGAGCATCCGGTCTTCGCCGCCAAGCGCCTGGCTCCCTATATCCGCCAAACCCATATCAAGGATGCCTATGTCGGGCGCGCTCCGGGCGGTCTCGATTTCCAGACAAGACCCGTTGGCGGCGGCATCGTCGATTTCGCCGCGATCCTTCCCATTCTTGCGGACGCCCACTCGACGCTGAACCTGTCGCTGGAAGTCGCCCAGTCTGTCGCCGACAAGCCTCGCAAAGCCAATCCGCGCCAATGCATCGAGATCGACGATCCTATCTGGCGCGCCGGCCACCCCGACCTGACGGCGGATGAGCTTGCGGCCTATATGGCGATGGTGGATGCCTATGAGAAACGGGTCGCCTCAGGTGAATTTCCGGACTGGGTAGCCTATGAAAGCAGCCAATACGGCTATCCGACCTACGAAAATCAGTCTTACGGCTTCAACGAGGCGATCGGCTTCATCAGGCAATCGGCCCGTCACATCGAGGCGGTTTGCACCGAAAAGGGTATTGCCCTGTCCGCACCGGTGAAGAAGCAGAAAGCAGCTTAATTCCCAAGGCGGTGTCGGTGTTTTCGCCGGTACCGTCGATCGAAATACATGTGCCGAGATGATCTACGCAAGAATATTCTTATGGAAATAATTATCGGGCACGGATATCTGGTGAGCGATCGAATCCACACCGGGCCGCCAGAGGCAATTTGGAGACTGCAATGAGAAAGATGCGCCGTCAGAGTGCCAAAGCGATGACAGCTGCCAATGGGCCGGTGGAAAGCACCGATACCAATGACGATGTTTCGGAACGCATCCGCTCCACGCTTGCCGCGGCCATCGGCGAAGGGGCGCTGAAGCCTGGCACCAAGATCCTGGAGGAAGCGATCGCCGAGCATTTCGGTGTCAGCCGGACGGTGGTGCGCGGGGCGCTCGGCGTGCTTGAAAGCGACCACCTGCTGGAGCGAAAGAGAAACCGCGGGACTTTCGTTGCCGAGCCGAGCGTCGAGCAGGCGATGAGCCTTTTCGAAGCGCGCCGGAAGATCGAGGGCCTGCTGCTCGAACTGGTGATCGCCCGCGTCACGCCGGAGCAGCTGGATGCGCTGCAAAAGCTGACGGATGAAGAAGAGCACATCCACCACCATGGCGACGAAAAGTCGAAGACGGTTCTGTCCGGCAAGTTCCACATCGTGCTTGCCGAAATCGCCGGCAACCCGGTGCTGACCGAAGTGCTCGCCAAGATCGTTGCTCGGCTTTCGCTGGTCATGTCCTTGTACGAAGAGGACCGCAAGGACGACTGCGGCGCGGACCACCATCGCATGATCGTTGCCGCCCTGAAGGAGAAAAACCTTGCTAAGGCGCAACAGCTGATGGACCACCATCTCGCCGACATCGAGGGTCGCGTGCGCCTGACCGAAGGGCAGGGCGACCGGCATACGTTCCTGGCCGTGCTGGAGAATTTTTCCTGACGGAGATCCGCGCATATCGGACAGCGGCTTCCATCGCGCGGGTGTGGGGCTTTCCTGCCGCCTGAGATGACTCCCGCCGTCCAATCATCTCGCCGCCATGCTTGCGACCAGATCGCTGAACCTCTCTCCCTGAATACCGACATGCGTCCGCAGCAGACGACGGGCTTTATCTCCATCTCCGGCAAAGATCGCATCGACGATGGCGCAATGTTCCGAGAAGGACGTCGACAGGCGGTTGCGGACGCGCAGCTGGAGGCGGCGGTAAGGCCGCAGGCGGCGGTGCAATTGCACACATTGCTCCTCGAGGAATTCGCTTCGGCCGGCTGCGTAGATGGCCTTATGGAATTCCTCATTGTCGTAATAATAGGCATCGCTGTCACCCGCAGCGGCTGATTTCTCACAGCGGCCGTGGCTGGCCGTGATCGCTTCGCGGGAGGCCTCGTCCAGCCGCCGTGCGGCGAGCGACCCGGCCAGGCCCTCCAGCTCGGCCATCACCTCGAACATTTCATAGACGCGGTGCGGCCCCGGATCGATGACGATGGCACCTCTGCGCGGTCGAATTTCGATGAGGCCGATCGCATCGAGCTGCATCAGCGCCTCGCGCACCGGTGTGCGAGAGACCCCGAAACGCGTCGCAAGCACCGTTTCGTCGAGCCGCTCACCGGGGGAGAATTCGTTGGAAAGAATTGAATTTTCAATTTCATCCCGAAGCCATCGGCCGACATTCTCGGACATTCGTCTTACTTCCCTCATACATAAACACAATTCTTGTATACACGATTGTTGACCTCGTGTACGAAGAGTGGCATTCTACATACTACCGGTGAAACCCGACGATGGGAAGCAGCCGTCAAAAAGGTCCGCACCCAGCCGGCCGGCAGAAGAGAGGAGAATGGCATGTCTGAGGCTTCCTTCTTCACCGACATGCTGCAGAGCATCACGGATCGCGGACGCCAGCTTCTGTTTTCCGGCTCGCGCGCCACGCAGGTCGCGGCCAAGGCCGATCTCCAGACGCTCTGTGAAATGCTGCTATCGAGCCGGGGCGAAGCCTCGGGCATGGCGCTTGCTGCCGAGATCCTCGATCGATGGGGCGCACTTGAGAGGGAGGGCGCCCAGGCATTCCTCCTTATGCTTCGTGAAAAGTTCGGGCCCGACACGACCAAGCTCGACCAGGCGATTGAAAATTACCGGGCTGACAAAAGCTCTGCCGCGATCATTGCTCTCCACCAGGCAGCCGAGCCGCGGCGACAGGAGCTTCTGCGCCGATTGAACCACGCGCCGAACGGCACTGCCAAGCTCGTCCGGATGCGTGAGCAACTGCTGGCTTCCAAAGACCAATCCGCAGGATATCACGCGCTCGACGCCGACTTCACGCATCTGTTCGGCTCCTGGTTCAATCGCGGCTTTCTGACGCTGCGCCCCATCGACTGGTCGACGCCGGCCTACATCCTTGAAAAGATCATCAAATACGAGGCCGTGCACGAGATCGCCGGCTGGGAGGAGTTGCGCAGCCGGTTGGCGCCGGCCGACCGTCGATGCTTCGCCTTCTTCCACCCCCGATTGGCCGACGAGCCGCTGGTGTTCGTCGAGGTGGCCCTGACACGATCCGTGCCCAGCGCGATCGGAGATGTGCTCGTCGAGGGGAGGGCGCAGATCAATGCCGACGAGGCGACGACGGCTGTCTTCTATTCGATCTCCAACTGCCAGGATGGCTTGCGCGGCATTTCGTTCGGCAACTTCCTGATCAAGCAGGTCGTGGAAGACCTGCGCAGAGACCTGCCCGGCCTGAAGAATTTCGTCACGCTGTCGCCCGTTCCAGGCTTTGCTCGCTGGCTTGCCAGGGCGCGTACCTCGACCACCGACCGGTTGCTGCCGGAAGCGGCCCGCGAAACGCTGATGCTGCTGGACGATCCGAACTGGCCTGACAACGAGAAGGCGGCGACGGAAGTGGAGCGCGTGCTGCTGCCTCTTGCGGCGCGCTATTTCCTGACCGAACGGACGCCGGAGGGCCGCCCCGTCGATCCTGTCGCCCGCTTCCATCTCGGCAACGGCGCTCGACTGGAAAGACTGAATTTTCTTGGCGACCGCTCGACCAAGGCGATGCAGCAGGCACACGGCCTGATGGTCAACTACCTCTACAAGCTAGATGACATCGTGGCCAACCATGAGGCTCTGGCGCAGCGCGGCGAAGTGATTGCCTCGCCTGCTGTCAAAAGCTTGCTCAGCCAGAACGACGAAGGCCGCAGCGGCGGCAATGGCCAGCAAGGCTCCCGGCCATTCGCAAACATCATGAACTCAACGCTTGGAGGAGGGCGAAAGTGAGCAACCATCTTTTCGACGCCATGCGGGCTGCCGCGCCCGGTGACGCACCGTTCATCCGGATCGATGACACCCGCACATGGACCTATGATGACGCCTTCGCTCTTTCCGGCCGCATTGCCAGCGCGATGGACGCGCTCGGCATTCGCCCCGGCGACCGGGTGGCGGCGCAGGTCGAGAAAAGTGCCGAGGCGTTGATCCTCTATCTCGCCTGTCTTCGAAGCGGCGCCGTCTATCTGCCGCTCAACACCGCCTATACGTTGGCTGAGCTCGATTACTTTATCGGCGATGCGGAGCCGCGTTTGGTGGTGGTTGCGCCGGCGGCTCGTGGCGGCGTGGAGACAATCGCCAAGCCCCACGGCGCGATCGTCGAAACGCTCGACACCGACGGCAGCGGCTCGTTGCTGGATCTCGCACGCGATGAGCCGGCCGACTTTGTCGATGCCTCGCGTTCCGCCGATGATCTGGCGGCGATCCTCTACACGTCGGGAACGACCGGACGCTCCAAGGGGGCGATGCTCACGCATGGAAACCTGCTCTCCAACGCCCTGACCTTGCGAGATTATTGGCGCGTCACATCAGGTGATCGGCTGATCCATGCCTTGCCGATCTTCCACACGCATGGGCTATTCGTCGCCACGAACGTCACGCTGCTTTCCGGCGCCTCGATGTTCCTGCTGTCGAAATTCGACGCCGACGAGGTCGTTTCACTGATGCCGCAGGCAACCATGCTGATGGGCGTGCCGACCTTCTATGTGCGCCTGCTGCAAAGCCCGCGCCTCGACAGAGGGGCGGTTGCCAGCATCCGCCTCTTCATTTCCGGTTCGGCTCCCCTGCTCGCCGAAACCCATACCGAGTTCCACGCCCGTACCGGTCACGCCATTCTCGAGCGCTACGGCATGACGGAAACCAATATGAACACCTCCAACCCCTATGAGGGGAAACGGATTGCCGGAACCGTCGGCTTCCCGCTGCCTGATGTGACGGTGCGCGTCACCGACCCCGCCAGCGGGCTCGAACTGCCGCCTGAAGAAACGGGGATGATCGAGATCAAAGGGCCGAACGTCTTCAAGGGCTATTGGCGCATGCCGGAAAAGACGGCGGCCGAGTTCACCGCAGACGGATTCTTCATCAGCGGCGATCTCGGCAAGATCGACCGGGAAGGCTATGTCCACATCGTCGGCCGCGGCAAGGATCTGGTGATTTCGGGTGGATACAACATCTATCCGAAAGAGGTCGAAGGCGAGATCGACCAGATCGAGGGTGTGGTCGAAAGCGCTGTGATCGGTGTGCCGCATCCCGATTTCGGAGAAGGCGTAACGGCAATCGTCGTGTGCAAGCCCGGCGCTGTCCTCGATGAAAAGACCATCGTCAGCGCCCTCCAGCAACGTCTCGCCCGCTACAAACAACCCAAGCGCATCATCTTCGCCGAGGACCTGCCGCGCAACACGATGGGCAAGGTTCAGAAAAACATCCTGCGGCAGCAATACGCCGATCTTTACACTAGAGCAATTCCAGGAAAAGTGTGAAGCGGTTTTCCGTAAGGAATTGCGTAAAAACAAAAACTTAGAGCGGTTCCGCGTTTCCATGAAAAGCTGAACCGCTCGAAGGCGGCCGCGCCCTCTGGGAGGAGGGTGCGTCGACATCCCGCATCAATCTTGAACACAACAACTACGGCGCTGGAGGCGTCGGAGGGAGGGGAATCATGGGTATTGAATTACTGGCCATAGGCCTGTTGGTCGCCATGTTCATCATTGCGACGATCCAGCCGATCAACATGGGTGCGCTTGCCTTTGCCGGCGCCTTCGTGCTCGGCTCGATGATCATCGGGATGAAAACCACCGACATTTTCGCCGGCTTTCCGAGTGATCTGTTTCTGACGCTCGTCGCCGTCACCTACCTCTTCGCCATCGCGCAGATCAACGGCACGATCGACTGGCTCGTCGAATGCGCCGTCCGCCTGGTGCGCGGGCGGATCGGGCTGATTCCCTGGGTGATGTTCCTGGTCGCCGCCATCATTACCGGTTTCGGTGCACTTGGGCCTGCCGCGGTCGCCATTCTCGCACCCGTCGCGTTGAGCTTTGCCGTGCAGTACCGCATTCACCCTGTCATGATGGGCCTGATGGTGATCCATGGCGCGCAGGCAGGCGGCTTTTCGCCGATCAGCATCTATGGCGGTATCACCAACCAGATCGTTGCGAAGGCCGGCCTGCCTTTCGCGCCGACCTCGCTGTTTCTCTCCAGCTTCTTCTTCAACCTGGCGATCGCGGTGCTGGTCTTCTTCATTTTCGGCGGCGCAAGGGTGATGAAGCAAGATCCCACATCATTTGGCCCCTTGCCCGAACTCCATCCCGAGGGCGTATCGGAGTCGATCAGAGGTCACGGCGGCACGCCTGCAAAACCGATCAGGGAGCATGCCTATGGTACGGCGGCTGATACCGCGACGACATTGCGCCTGAACAATGAGAGAATTACCACCCTGATCGGGCTGACGGCGCTCGGCATCGGCGCCCTGGTTTTCAAGTTCAACGTTGGCCTCGTCGCCATGACCGTGGCTGTCGCCTTGGCGCTGCTGTCACCGAAGACCCAGAAGGCAGCAATCGACAAGGTCAGCTGGTCGACCGTGCTGCTGATATCAGGCATCATCACCTATGTCGGCGTTATGGAGAAAGCCGGCACGGTCAACTACGTGGCGAACGGCATATCCAGTCTCGGCATGCCGTTGCTGGTGGCGCTCCTGCTGTGCTTTACCGGCGCCATCGTCTCGGCCTTTGCATCCTCGACCGCTCTGCTCGGCGCGATCATCCCGCTCGCCGTTCCGTTCCTCCTGCAAGGACATGTCAGCGCCATCGGTGTGGTCGCGGCGATCGCGATCTCGACGACGATCGTCGATACCAGCCCATTCTCCACCAATGGCGCCCTTGTCGTCGCCAATGCACCCGATGACAGCCGTGAGCAGGTGCTGCGACAGTTGCTGATCTACAGTGCCCTCATCGCGATCATCGGCCCGATCGTCGCCTGGTTGGTGTTCGTCGTGCCCGGGCTGGTGTGACGGCGGGCTGCCAGGAACCATCGCTTTCCGCCGCAGGTCATGCCCGCGGCGGCCAACGCATCCGGATCGACGAACGCGCTTGTCCGAAACCGCCCTTGATGCTAGGAAAGTTGCATGGACAACACCGTGATCAGCACTTTCGTGATGATGATGCCGCGCTCATAGCGTGGCGGGTTTCGTGCGTCCAGAATGCACCAGCGACCGCCCTCGAGGCGGTCTTTTCATGGGTCGATCCGTCTCGCGGGGCAAACAGCCTTCGAAAGGAAACACCGATGAACAAGATCTACATCACCACCTCGATCCCCTATGTGAATGCCGCGCCGCACGTGGGCTTTGCCCTCGAGCTCGTCCAGGCCGATGCCTATGCCCGCCATTTTCGCCTTCTCGGCCACGACGTCAGGTTCCAGTGCGGAACCGACGACAACAGCCTGAAGAATGTCCGGTCGGCGGAAGCCGCGGGAGTGCCGGTCAAGGACTTCGTCAATGCGAATGCAGACAGGTTCGAGCACCTTGGCGGCCTGCTCGATATCTCCAACGAGGAATTCGTCCGCACGTCGCGCGATCCGAGGCATATTGCCTGCGTCCACGCCTTGTGGAGGGCCTGCGCTGAAAATGGCGACCTCTATCGCAAGGCCTATGAGGGCCTCTATTGCGTCGGCTGCGAGCAATTCTACGAGCCGTCGGAACTCGATGACGGGCGCTGCCCGGAACATGGCATCGCCCTTGAGAGCATCCGGGAGGAGAACTGGTTCTTCCGTCTCTCGCGATATGGCGATCGGCTGCTTGAGCTTGTCGAGACCGGGGAGCTTCGGATCGTTCCCGCCCATCGGCGCAACGAAATACTTGCCCAGCTGCGGCGTGGCCTGACCGACATCAGCGTGTCGCGCAGTTCTGAGCGGGCGCGCGGCTGGGGCGTGCCCGTCCCCGATGGGGATGAGGTCGTCTATGTCTGGTTCGATGCGCTGGCGAACTATCTCACAGGTCTCGGCCACGGGTCCGATGAATCCCTCTTGCAGCGCTATTGGAACGGCGGCCAACGCATCCACGTCGTCGGCAAGGGCATCTCCAAATTCCACGCCATCTACTGGCCGGCCATCCTGCTATCCGCAGGCCTGCCGCCACCTTCGTCGATCCTGGTGCACGGCTACGTCACGGTGGACGGCCGGAAGATCGGCAAGTCGGCCGGCAACGGCATCGATCCAGAACGCATCATCCAATCCTACGAAACGCCCGACGCGCTGCGATATTACCTGCTCCGGCATATACGCTCGGGTGACGATGGCGATTTCTCAGATGAGCGTCTGGAAGCCGCCTGGTCGGGAGAGCTCGCCGGGCAGCTCGGAAATCTCGCCAACCGGGTGCTGGCGCTTCTGTCCACGTCATTCGACGGAATCGTTCCGCCCGTGCCGGACAGCGCGTTCGTAGACGAGGCTGCCCGCCTTCCGGGGAAGGTGGCTGAAGCCTTCGATGCCTACGAACTCCATGTCGGCCTCGCGGATATCTTCGAGTTTATCGGCGAGGCGAACAGACGGTTTACACAACGCGCGCCGTGGGCGGATGCAAAAGCCCTGCTTGGCGATCTCTCGCCGGAGGATCGAAAGACGACCACTGCGCGCCTCGGCGCCTCCCTGGCCGAGCAGGTCCACGGCCTTGCGATCATTGCCCGCTCCCTCCTGCCGTTCCTGCCCAGCTCGGCCGCAAAGCTGCATTCGAGGCTGGGAATAGCGTCGCCTCGCCTCTATCGGGACCCCTTGATCGTGGGCGGGGTCAAAGCCGCTCCGCAAGCCGTCCTCTTTCCGCAAAGAGCGGCGGCTTGAAATTCTCTGCGCTGCAACTGAGGCAGCGCAGAGTTTTGACGTGCCCCAGAATGTCATGAAAGTTTCATATTCAGGCTATTTCCGGGAGCGGGAAAATAATCTACTATTTTAGTCAGGAAACAAGATTTCCTGAAACAAACGAAGGAGACTGATTGAGTATATTTCTTATGACTACCATGCTCATCGCAGGCTTTGGCCTGTTTGCCCTGATCACCGGGACAGCAGGAGGGCGCACCGCCCGGACCACCGCAAACACCAAGCGCAGGTCGGGCAGTTCAGGAAGCTCCGGCGATGGAGGTGGAGGCTGGTTCGACGCCTCAGGCGACTGTGACGGCGGTGGCGGAGATGGTGGAGGAGGAGACTAAATAAAACTGAAATCGATAGAATGCCCGACCGCCTCAAGGCGGTTTTTTGTTGCCCGGATTTTGGGCCGGGCCGACAATCGACTGGAACGTTTGGCCATGCCGGCGCAGCTGTGCAGGTCGGTTCAATCCAAGGGCATCACAAAGGTGAAACGTGTCTCCTTGTCATCGGAACTGACCGTGATCGTCCCACCATGGGCGCGGGCGATTTCCGAAGCGATATGCAGACCCAGCCCCAATCCTCTTTGACTTGTGCCGGCTTCGCCTTTGAAGAAAGGCTGGAAAAGCCGTGTCATCGCATCGCTGGAAATAGGAGCGCCGCCATTGGCGATCCAAAGCTCCAGTTTTCCGTCGACGGTTGCCGCCGATAGCCGCACCGGTTCGTCCGGCGTCCCATGGGTGAGGGCATTTCCCAAGAGATTAGACACCAGCTGGCCAATCCGGCTGCTGTCGCAACTTATAGGGCCGTCCAATTCGATGCGCACCTCAATTGCGCGGTCGAGGTGACTATAGCGGAGTTCTTCGATGACCTGCCGCAGGATCGGCTCGAGCTGCTCCGCTCGCCTGTCGAGCACGATGCCGCCACCCAATCTTGCACGCGCGAAGTCGAGCACGTTGTCGATCAGGCCAGACATGCGAACGACGCTGCCCTGCATCAAATCGAGAACTTTGATCGAGCGATCGGTCTGCTCTTCCTTTCGCAACATACGCCCCGCAGCGGTAATCGAGGCAAGCGGGTTGCGCAGGTCATGGCCAAGGATGGCGATGAACTGCTCCCGCAACTCGGCGGTTTGCTGTTCGAAGTCGAGCTGGGATTTGACGATGGCGCCGGCCGTGTCCGCCGCCGCGCGCGCTTCGACCAGCTCCCGTTCATAACGGCGACGCTCGGCAGCCTGGAACATCGTCACCCGGGTGAAAAGCAGGGCACCGTCTTCTGCACGTCTTTCCATGGCATTGGCGAGCACAGGCAACCGTCTGCCGTCCGCCGCCACAAGATCGAGGGCAACCTCGTTGAAAAACCCTTGCATGCGCAGCAGAGGCGCAAAATGGGTTTCATAGAATATACGGCCCGAGGTGTTGAGCAGGTCGTGAAGTCGTTTGCCATGCAGTTGCTCGGCAGGCATGCCGATCCAGGTCGACAGCGTTTTGTTCACCTTGACGATGCGTCCGTCCGGCTGCAGCGAAAGATAGCCGCATGGCGCGTTCTCGTACAAATCCTCAAGGTCTTCCGCCGGCATGGAGATCTGCGTGTCGGGACCGCTCATCGGACGAACCGCCGGATTGCAGAGATGACCTCGTCGGGAGCGCTGAGGTTAGGACAGTGGCCACTCGCATTCAGCACGACCAATTGACTATTCGGGACCTGCTGATGGACGAATTCACCGACCTCTTCGGAGGCGATGATATCATCGCGGCATTGAAGGATCAGCGTTCTGGCGGTGACCTGCGGAAGGTCGCGGCGATTGTCTGAGGTGAATGTCACCCGTGCGAATGCCTTGGCGATCTCTGGATCGGTACGGCAGAAACTATTTGTCAGCTCTTCGCTAAGTTCCGGTCGATCCGGATTGCCCATGATGGCGGGCGCCATGGCGGCAGACCACCCCAAGTGATTGTCATCCAACGATGTCAGGAGTTCGTCTATCTCAGCCGCGCTGAAGCCGCCGATATAATCGCCGTCGTTGATATAGCGCGGCGACGGCCCGACAAGGACCAGGCTTTCAAACAGTTCGGGTGCCTTAAGCGACGCGATGACGCCAATCATCGCGCTGACGGAGTGCCCGACGAAGACCGTTTGCGTCAGGCCAAGCGCGCGGCAAATTTCCACGAGGTCATCCGCATAACCAGACAATGAAGAATACTTTCCCGCATCATAAGCGGTGAGATCGGATCGTCCTGCGCCAACATGATCGAACAGCACTGTCTTGAAGTCGCCTTCGAAGGCCGGAGCCACGAAACGCCACATATTCTGATCGCACCCGAATCCATGCGAAAAGATCATCGCACGCTGGCCATCGCCCCGGATTTGAACATGATTTCGATCGATGACGGTCATCTCGTCCTCTTCCCTGCTTTCATAGCACGCTCAGCCTGTTTTGGATTGAGGAAAGATTATCCAGGCGCCAGCCCTTTGCTTCATACCTCAGTCCGTTACTCTATGGAGCTTGAAGAAGAATCGCCGAGGGTCGTCGCGAACGCACATCATTCCGGCAATCTCGTCATCGTCAATCCTCCGGAAGTAGTCGACGATCGGCTGTTTGTCGTAGATCATCGCAGCCGTTTCAATGCCGTCGAAGGCCTGAAGCCGTAACGAAGCGGTCGTGCCTCTCGCTCGAAGCAGCTTCTGCAGGTAGGAGAACCAGCTGCGGGCGACGAACGTGCGGCCAAAGGGTGCTATCTTGATCGCCAGCCTGATGGGTAAGAAGCTTGGCTCGAGCGCCACGAGTCGGCCCGGTCTCCACGTGAAGAGCAGGGCGTCCGCCCTCATGTCGGCATGGAAGCGCTTGCCAAACCAGTTGAGATTCTCGAGCACGCCGTCCAGTGGATGATCCGACGGAATACCGGCGCCGCTCCAGAGGCCGACCAAGTCCTTCGGCTGGACAGGATCCAGCGAGCGGAACCAGGCAGCCATCTCCTCCTGCTGGTCGCCTCGCATGATTTCTCCTTCGGGGATGTTCATTGCGGAAAAATGAAAAGAAAGTTTGGAAGTTTCCGTTCATGCGGACCGGCGGAACGCCTGGTGAAGGCTTTCGCATAGGTTCTATGTCTTTAAGCCCAACGGCCCCGAAGGGCCGTTGGGGTATTCACCGGACAAGACCGGTCTATGCGTCAGGCGCGCGACGGCAGCAGGGGATAGCCGACCATGACGGCGCGGCCGAGCAGGGCTGCGACGAAGGCCTTGATAACGTCACCCGGAATGAAGGCCATCGAGCCGACGAAGGCTTTCTGGAAGCCGAGGCCGGCGACGATTGCGAGATAGGCGATGCCGAAAGCGTAGAGCACGACGATGCCGCCGGCCATGGCGGTAAGGAAGAAGCTCACCGTCTGCACCAGTCCGGATTGCTGTTCGTTGACCAGCCGCTCGCTGAGATAGCCGGTGACGAAGGCGGCAAAGATCCAGCCGATCAGGAAGCCGGCCGTTGGCGACGCGAAGATCGCAAGCCCGCCGCGGCCGCCGGAAAGCACCGGCAGGCCGATTGCCACCAGCACCAGCACGATCAGCACGGCAATTGCGCCGCGCCGGGCGCCGAGCACGACGCCGGCCATCATGACGCCGAGGGATTGGGCGGTGATCGGCACCGGAATGAAGCCGAGCGAGATCGGCGGCAGCAGGCCGAGCGCCACGATGATCGCGGCAAAGAGGGCGGTAAGAACGAGATCGCGAGTGCTCATCATGAATTCCGTGTTTATCAATCGTTAACTCACATGCCGCCGAATGCCGCGCGCGTCAATCGCCGCGGCGATATTATCCGCGTCCTTGAGCGTCAGGATGATCAGCGGCGCAAGCAGCGTTGTCGGCCGGACCTTCAGCCCGCGTGCCTTATGCGCCTCGCGGATCGCCTGATAACGGCCGACGATCTCCGGCACGAAGCGCAGCACCAGCCCCAGCGCCAGGCCGATATCGTCGGCCTGCACCCAGCCGGTGCGTTCGAGCGGGCGGGCAAGCGCCGTCACCTCGTCGATGAACTCGGTGATCGAGGTCGTCGCCGTCACGGTGGCGGCAAGCAGCATCAACGCCGTCAGCCGCAGCAGCGGCACGAGCGCCTCCTGCCAGGGATTGAAGATGAGGTTGAAGAGTGCGACGACCGCGATCGTCAGGAAGATCGGTCGCAGCCGCCTGAGGGCATCGGCAAGCGGCAGGCCGACCATGCTATAGAGAGCCGCCGTCAGCAGCACGGCGATCGAGAGCAGGATGAGGTTGTCGCTGATGAACAGGAGGACGCCGAAGACCGTCAGCGACAACAGCTTTAGCCGCGGCGAAAGCCGGTGCATGACGCTGTTGCCTTCGACATAGAGCGATTGCATCAGGCGGCGATCTCCTTGTAGCGGGCGATCGCTTCGGCAGCCGGCGCATCCGCGGCAAGCCGCCCTTCATGAAACAGCAGCACCCGCTCGAAACCGGCGATCAGCTCCAGATCATGTGTGATGATGATGGCGCTTTCCGGCAGCCCGGCGATAATCCCTTCGACCAGCGCCCGGTTCTTGAGGTCTAGCTGGTTGGTCGGTTCATCGAGGATGAGAATGCCCGGCCCCGTCGCCAGCACCGAGCAGAGAGCGGCCACCTGCAGCTCGCCGCCGGAAAGCTCATGCGCGCGCCGATCGGCCAGCGCCTCGGCACCGAAGCGGGCCAGCACGCCCTCGACCTTCGCCTCGATCTCCGCCTTGGTGAAGCCGCGCCGTTTCAGCCCGAAGGCGATGTCGTCTTTGACGATCGGCAGGATGATCTGGTTCTGCGGTGACTGGAAGATGAAGCCGACATCGGCCACAGCAGCCTTCTCATCGCTCGTGTCGCGGCCATTGACGGTGACGCGGCCGACCGACGGTTTGGTCAATCCATTGATCAGCCGCGCGAAAGTCGTCTTGCCCGAGCCGTTCAGCCCGATGACGCCGATACGTTTTCCACTGATGCCAAGCGTCAGCGGCTGCAGCGCCACCCGCGCCCCGAAACTGACCCCGGCGCCTTCGAAACGAATATCCAAACCAAACCCTCGCATCCTGCGGTCTTCGAGACACGAGCAGGAGGTTCAATGTCATCTTCGACACCGCGGCCTAGGAGATCGCCGAAACCTGCCCCTCATCCGGCTGCCGCCACCTTCTCCCCGTAAACGGGGCGAAGGGGATATGCCGCGACCTCTCCGTTCCCCACCAACCTCTCGCAGGGCACGTCCCCTCTCCCCGCGAGCGGGGAGAGGGTTAGGGTGAGGGGCCAGCCATTGGCGCCAACCTGATAGCAGTGCTTCTATACGGGGAACCCGTGATGATGAAAGCGCAAATCTCGCTGTCGATATCGGGTGGCTAGGAAGATTTTCCGGATTATGATGGGGCCATGACGAATCTGCTTTCCAATTCCGACGCCCGCCGTGTCTTCCTTGCCAAGCAGGGCCTCAGCGCCCCGCCGAACCGCGCCTTGACCAAGGCCGGCTTGTTGCAGCTCATCCATGAACTGGGTTTCGTCCAGGTGGACAGCATCCAGACGGTGGAGCGGGCGCATCATCAGATCCTGTTTTCCCGCAATCAGACCTACAGGCGCGAGCATCTGACCGCGCTGCTCGAAAAGGACGGCGCGCTGTTCGAGCACTGGACGCACGACGCCTCCATCCTGCCGAGCGCCTTCTTCGTCTATTGGAAGCACAAGTTCCGCCATCAGGAAAAGGTGATCGTCGAGCGCTGGCGCAAATGGCGCGGCGAGGGCTTCGAGGCGGCGTTCGCGGAGACCTATGAGCGCGTTGAGCGCGACGGCGCGATCCTCTCACGCGATATCAAGGCCGATGGCCACGTTTCCGGCGGCTGGTGGAACTGGCATCCGAACAAGACGGCGCTCGAATATTTCTGGCACACCGGCAAGTTCGCCATCGCCGGCCGCTCGAATTTCCAGAAGATCTACGACCTGGCGGAACGCGTCATCCCGGCCGAATTCCGCGAGCCGGAGGTGAGCCGCGAGGAATTCGTCGACTGGGCTTGCCGCAGCGCGCTCACCCGGCTCGGCTTCGCCACCCATGGCGAGATATCAGCCTTCTGGAACCTGGTCTCGCCCGAAGAGGCCAAGGCCTGGGTATCAACCCATCGCGACGAACTGATCGAAGTGTTGATCGAACCGGCGCTTGGCGGCAAGGCGCGCCCATCTTGGGCGTTTGCCTATTTCCTCTCGACGCTCGACAACTACCCCGGCGCGCCGCCGCGCATCCGCGTGCTCAGCCCCTTCGACCCGATGATCCGCGACCGCAACCGTACCGAACGCCTGTTCGGCTTCTTCTACCGCATCGAGATTTTCGTGCCCGAGCCGAAGCGCGAATATGGCTATTACGTCTTCCCGCTGCTTGAAGGCGACCGGCTGATCGGCCGCATCGACATGAAGGCGGATCGGAAGAAGTCGACGCTCGATGTCAAGCGGCTCTGGCTGGAGCCGGGCGTCAAGCCGTCAGCCGGGCGGCTGGAGAGGCTGGAAGCGGAGCTTGATCGGGTTGCGCGTTTTGCGGGTGTGGAGAAGGTCGTGCTTTTGGAGGGGTGGAGAGGGTAATCCCTTCTCCCCAGCGGGGAGAAGGTGGCGGCAGCCGGATGAGGGGGCCTCATGGCACGCCGCTCAATATTGCCCTTCGCTTGCGCTCAGTGCACTCGCTCCTAAACGTCGCTCACCCCCTCATCTGTCCTTCGGACATCTTCTCCCCGCTGGGGAGAAGGGGGGAAAGCTCCTTCAGCAGATCTCGGTCGTGCTGATCTTGATGCCGAAACCTTCGAGGCCGACATAGTGGCGCTCGCGGCTGGTGAGCAGCTTGATCGAGCTGACGCCGAGATCCCTGAGGATCTGCGCGCCGAGGCCGATTTCCAGCCATTCGCTGTCGCGCGTCTGGGCTTCGGCATGGGCTTCGCGGCCCTGGTTGCGGGCCTTGCGGCCGTTATCGTGATGGCCGACGCCGACCGAGCCTTCGCGCAGATAGACGATGACGCCGCGGCCTTGTTCGGCGATCTTCTGCATGTAGAAATCGACCGGGCTGTTCTTGCCGAAGAGATCCTCGGCGACATTCTCTGGATGCAGACGCACCGGGATGTCGACGCCGTCCCGGATGTCGCCGAAGACGACGGCGAGATGCTGCATCGGGTCCCAGGGCAGGGAATAGGTATGGGCCTTCGCCTTGCCGAACGGCGTCTCGATGTCGAAGCTGGCGCCGAGTTCGATCAGCGTTTCCTTGCGCTGGCGATAGGCGATGAGGTCGGCGACGGAGACGAGCTTCAGCCCGTGCTGTCCGGCAAAGTCGACCACCTGCGGTCCGCGCGTGACGGTACCGTCATCGTTGACGAGCTCAGAGATGACGCCGATCAGCGGCAGGCCGGCAAGCTTGCAGAGGTCGACGGCGGCTTCCGTATGGCCGGAGCGCATCAGCACCCCGCCTTCGCGGGAAACCAGCGGGAAGATGTGGCCGGGACGGACGAAATCGGAAGCGCCGACATTCGGATTGGCAAGGTTGCGCACCGTCAGCGTCCGGTCGTCGGCCGAGATACCGGTCGATGTGCCGTGCTTGAAATCGACCGAGACGGTGAAGGCCGTCGTATGGGCCGAATCGTTTTCCGCCACCATGGCGTTGAGGTTGAGGCGCTTGGCCTCCTCCTTCGGCATCGGCGCGCAGACGATGCCGGAGGTGTGGCGCACGATGAAGGCCATCTTCTCCGGCGTGCAATGCACGGCGGCGACGATCAGGTCGCCCTCATTCTCCCGGTCATTGTCGTCCATCACGACGACGATCTCGCCGGCCTCGAAGGCCCGGATGGCGTCGACGACGCGCTTCTGGTCATAAGACATGGGGCGAGCGCTCCTATTTCAGACGGCCGGTCTGGCCGCGGTCGCGAAGGTAATGGTCGGCGACGGCGCAGGCGACCATCGCCTCGCCGATCGGCACGGCGCGGATGCCGACGCAGGGGTCGTGTCGGCCCTTGGTGCGGATATCGACATTCTTGCCCTCCGCATCGATCGACTGGCGTTCGGTCAGGATCGACGAGGTCGGCTTGACGGCGAAACGCGCCACCACCGGCTGCCCGGTCGAGATGCCGCCGAGAATACCGCCGGCATTGTTGGAAAGGAAGATCGGCGTGCCGTCATTGCCCATGCGCATCTCGTCGGCATTGTCTTCGCCTGACGTTTCGGCGGCGGCAAAACCATTGCCGATTTCGACGCCCTTGACGGCGTTGATCGACATCAGCAGCGAGGCGATGTCCTGGTCGAGCTTGGCATAGATCGGCGCGCCGAGGCCGGCCGGCACACCTTCGGCGATCACCTCGATGACGGCGCCGATCGAGGAGCCGTTCTTGCGGATGCTGTCGAGATATTCCTCCCAGACCGGCACGATTGCGGCATCGGGCGAGAAGAACGGGTTCTGATCGACCTGGTCCCAATCCCAGTTGCGGCGGTTGATCTTGTGTTTGCCGATCTGCACCAGCGCGCCGCGCACGGCAACACCTGGCACGACCAGGCGGGCGATGCCGCCGGCGGCAACCCGCGCGGCGGTCTCACGCGCCGAGGAGCGGCCGCCGCCGCGATAGTCGCGAATGCCGTATTTGAGGTCATAGGTATAATCGGCATGGCCGGGGCGGTATTGCTTGGCGATCTCACCATAATCCTTGGAGCGCTGGTCGGTGTTTTCGATCAGCATGGAGATCGGCGTGCCGGTGGTCGTCATCGTCTCGCCGTCGGCGTCCAGCATGACGCCTGATAGTACCTTCACCAGATCGTCCTCGCGCCGCTGCGTGACGAAGCGGGATTGTCCCGGCTTGCGCTTGTCGAGCCAGACCTGCAGGTCCTCGAGCTTGAAGCTGAGCCCCGGAGGACAGCCGTCGACGACGCAGCCGAGCGCCGGACCATGGCTTTCGCCCCAGGTGGTTACGCGGAAGAGGTGACCGAATGTATTGTGCGACATGTGTTCCGACCGGTGGCGCGCCAAAGCCGATCGCTGCCGGCCACGCCATTGCTTGAAAAGGCGCGACACTCATAGGCCAAAAAGCCGCCAAGGCAAAAGCCTTTCTTTGCGCCAAACCGGCAGCCCAGGAAACGCTGTTTCCGTTCGTTGCCACGGATGGGCGGCACATCTTGCCGCCATTCTCTCTGCGCAGGCGGGGAGGGGTCAGGGCGCGGCCGATCGGCAGGCGGCGATCAGGACGCCAGCCGCCACCCCGTTCCTGTGGCTTCGTTGGTGAAATCGTCGAAGGAGAGCGGCCGCGAGAAGGCGTAGCCCTGCAGGATATCGCAGCCGAGATCGCGCAGCAGTGCGGCATGGGCCGCCGTCTCCACCCCTTCGGCCACCGTCTCGACGCCGAGCGAACGGGCGATTTCGATGATCGAGCTGACCAGCGCCCGCTCCTGCGAGGCATTGACAATCGGCTGCACCAGCTGGCGATCGATCTTCAGGCGCTTCGGCTTCAGCTTCAACAGGCTGACGATCGAGGTATGGCCGGTGCCGAAATCGTCGATCTCGATGTCGATGCCGAGCGCCTTGATGCGCTCGAGATTCTGCGAGACGACGTCCTCGCTCTCGTCGAGGAAGATCGATTCCACCAGTTCGAAGGAGATCTCGCCCGGACGGATATGCAGGTCGGCGAGCGATTCCAACAGGCTGCCGTCATGCAGCCGCCGGGCCGAAACGTTGACCGAGACCTTGGGCACGGCAATGCCGCGCGCCGTCCAGCGCATCTTGTCGCGCAGCGCCGTTTCGAGGACGATCCGGTCGAGCATCTGCACGACGTTGATCTCGTCGGCGATACGCAGGAACTTGTCGGGCGTCAGCAACCCCTTGGACGGATGCTTCCAGCGCACCAGCGCCTCGACGCCGGTCAGCTCCATCGTCCGGGCGCAGAATTGCGGCTGATACCAGGCGGTGAATTCGCAATTGTCGATGCCGGCGAGGATCTCGTCGGCGGTGCGCTTGGTGTTGATGATATCGGCCTGGAGATTGTGATTGAAGAATTCGAAGCGGTTGCGGCCCATGCTCTTGGCGCGATAGAGCGCGATGTCGGCATTGATCAGCACCTTGCGCGCATCGACATGGATGCCGTTGGCGAGCGCAATGCCGATCGACACGCCGCAGCGGCAGGAAAAGCCCTGGAAATCGATCGGCTGGCGCATCTCCTCGATGATCCGCGTCGAAAGCTGCGCCATCTCCTTGTCGCCGACGTCGAGGGCGAGGATGACGAATTCGTCGCCGCCGATGCGCGCGACGATGTCGCTGCCGCGGACATTCTTGGCGAGCACCTTCGAGGCGTGCACCAGCATCGCATCGCCGGCAGCATGGCCGAGCGTGTCGTTGATGTCCTTGAAGCGGTCGAGATCGATGTGCAGGATCGAGAATTTCTGCCGCTGCTGACGACCATCCTGGGTGAGATCTTCGAGCGCGATGTCGAGCTTGCGGCGGTTGGCGAGCGCGGTCAGCGGGTCGTGCAGCGAATTGTGCTCGATCCTGTTCTTGACAAGCTCGAGCTCGATATTCTTGGCGACTGCCTCGTCCTTGGCCGCTTTCAGCCGGATCGTCATCAGCACGTCTTCCGTGGCGTCGAAGGCGATGCCCATGATCTTCATCTCGCCGGTCCCCGTCTGGTGGACCTTGCCGACCGAGCGCACATAGCGCACCGAGCCGTCGTCGACGATCACCCGGCAGACGAGGGTGTGCGTATCGCCGTTGCGCTTGAAGTGACGCGCGCTCTCGAGCGCCAGGCTCCTGTCTTCGGGGTGGATGCGGCTTAGCCAGGTCTCCTCGGTCATGAAGCCGTTGCGCGGCGCAAGCCCATAGAGCTCGTGCATCCGCTCGTTCCAGATCGAGCCGCCGAGGCCCGGCCGAGCCTCCCATATGCCGCACTGATAGGAATTGAGCGCCAGGTCGAGCCGGCTGGAAAGCTCGGCGAGCTGCCCCTCGCGGCTTGACAGCTCTTCAAGCGCCAGCTCCAGCTCGGCATTCTTGACCTCGCTCGTATCCTTGGCTTTGCGCAGCGTGTCGGTAATCTCCGCATCGGCAGTCACGTCCCAGACGATGCCGATCGTCTTGCTGACGCCGCCGGCATCCGTATAGAAGGCGCCGACCGAGCGCAGGTGGCGGATGCCGCCGTCGCCAAGCAGGATCCGGTACTGCGCCGTGCAGGCGGCACCCGCAATGCTGCAGCTGAAGAAATGCACTTCGGCGGTCTCGCGATCCTCGGGCAGGATCGCCGCCAGCCATTCGTCGAGCGCCCGGCTTCCTTCTGCCGCCGGTTTGCCGTGCAGGGCTGCAGCGCGCGCGTCCCAGAGCAGGCTGCTCGAATGATCCTCCAGCTCCCAGATGCCGATATTGGAGGATTCCAGCGCCAGGTTGAGCCGCTGCGACAGTTCCAGCAATTTTGCCTCGCGCGTCTCCAGCGCGGTGATGTTGCGATTGCGCTCGCCGAGCAGCAGGGTCGCGAAGAAGATCGGCACGATGATGATGAAGCCGGCGGCAACGATGATCAGGCGCAGCTCGGTGCGGTTTTCGGGTATCGCGTTCCAGCCGCTGTTCGGGACAGCGGAAAGCTCCCACTTGCCGCCGGCAAAACCGATCTTCTGGCGCATCGGATCCTTGCCGTCGATATCGGAGGACCCGAAGAACGGTGCGGGGGGAGGAGCTTTGGCGGCGGCCGGCAAGCCGATATCGCGAATGGCGATCGAAAGATGGCCGAGATGCGGATAGCGCTCCTGATTTTCCCGGTCGCGTGCCGGCATCAGCCCGGTCGCCTGGTAGAACATCGTCTGGTCAATGGCGACTTCGACCGCCCCCCAGATCCGCCGCTGGCCATTCTCCTTGACGTAAACCGGGAAGAAGATGGCAAAGGCGTCCCGGCCGTCGGTGCTGATCGGGCCGTAGAAGCGCGCCGACTGGTCGCCGGTCGCGCTGGTCATCGCCTTGCGAAAGAAGAGAGCTTCGCGCACGTCGCGGCCGATCCGCTCATTGCCGGACTGCGGCGGGTAAATGTCACGGACGATGAAATCAGGCGCGACGGCGATATGAATGAAAGACGGGTTCTGGATCAGCAGCCAGTTGATCTGGCGCTCCATCTCCTCCCCGTTTGCCGCGCTGACGGAGATCAGGTTCGTCAGGTCGCGCACGACGCTGAGGTCCATATTGATCTCGGCCATAACGCGGGCGCGGATGAGGTTCGTCTCGTTTTCGGTGCGGATATGAAGTTCACGCACATGAGACCCAGTATTGGCCTGGTCGAGCCCGAAGCCGACCATGATGACGACGAGGGCGACAAGCGACGAAACCAGAAACGAGACGCGGCTATTCTTCAACACGCGCCGCAACTGCTTGCTGTCGCTCAGCCTGGATAACAAAATGAAACCCCCATGTTGACGAGCAACTGTAGGGCGCGCGGGTTAATTTACGATTGCCCGCCGGCGATGCCGAGAGCTCGCGGGAAGGGAAAAATCGCGGATTAACGCACCATCTTGATTATATTTAAAATCCTATTCATCAATTGGGCGGGAAAAGCCATTCTTACGGGCAATTTTCGCCATATTCAGGAGCTTATCTGTGGCCAGTCATGTTTTCGTGCAGCGTCTTAAAAGGATTGTCGCCATGCGTTTCGTCGTCGCCACGCTTTTGGCAACAGCCAGCTTCCTGTCACCGATGAGCGGATTTGCCGAGAGCGCCGATGTCGAGGCGACGATCAAAAAGGTCGACACGGCCAACCTCGTGCTGACGCTCGACGACGGCAAGACCTATCAGGCGCCCGAGGAATTCAATTTCGACGGCCTCGAAGCCGGCGTGAAGGTGATCGTCTTCTATACCGAGGTCGACGGCAAGCGCGTCATCAACGATCTCGACATCGTTAAGTAGGCAGTTCTCTAGAGAATGATCGGGTGACGTACGCGCCGATGGCTGCCCCTCACCCTAACCTACCGGGGTCGAGCCACTCGTCTCGACCCGTCCTTCGGACCCCCGTAAAAACGGGGCGAGGGGACGTGCCCTGCGAGAGGTTGGCGGGGAACGGAGAGGTTGCGACATGTCCCTTCGCCCCGTTTACGGGGAGAGGTGCCGGCAGGCGGATGAGGGGCTGGTGTCGGCAATCTCATTGGCCGACAACTCGCTCGTGTCCCAATCCGACCTATCGCCCTGCAATGCCTACAGCCAGGCGATCGTCCGCTCAGTGGTTTCGATCCTGATAATCCGGTCCTGCGGGATCGCGCCTTCCGCAGCGCTGCTTTTCGGCAGGTCGGCGATGGTCTGGAAAAGCGTGCGGATGACGCCGCCATGGGTGACGCAGACCGTCGGACGATCGACGGAGTTCAGCCAAGAGCCGGTGCGCCAGGAGAGAATTTCATAGCTTTCCGCATCATCGCCGGGCGGGATGAAATCCCATTTCGAGGCGTTGCGTTCCGCCACCCGCTCGCGCTGCGTCGCCTTAAGCTCCTTGATCGTCGAGCCCTCCCAGTCGCCGAAGGAAATTTCCACCAGCCTCGGATCGGTGCGATAGGCAAGCGGCGGCAGGCCCATGGCGCTGCGCATGATTTCCATGGTCGCGCGCGTGCGCCCGAGCGGGCTTGCGACGAAATCGAATTCGTCGACCGTGTCGCCGAGAATCTCCGCAAGCGCGATACCGTTCTGCCGGGCCTGTTCCAGGCCCGTGGCATTCATCGGGATATCCTTCTGACCCTGCAGACGCCGCTCCGCATTCCAGGCGGTCTGGCCGTGTCTGATCACGTAGATAAGCACGGTCTCACATCCCTATGGAGAACTCAGTCCTTGACGACGGAAATGTCGGGTGCGTCGACCGCCTTCATGCCGATCACATGATAGCCGCTGTCGGCATGGTGCACTTCGCCGGTGACGGAGCGCGACAGGTCCGACAGGAGATAGAGGCCGACATCGCCGACCTCCTCGATGGTGACGGTGCGGCGCAGCGGCGCGTTATATTCGTTCCACTTCAGAATGTAGCGGAAATCGCCGATGCCGGAGGCGGCAAGCGTCTTGATCGGTCCGGCCGAAACCGCGTTGACGCGGATATTCTGCGGCCCGAGGTCGACGGCGAGATACTTGACGCTCGCTTCGAGCGCGGCCTTGGCGACACCCATGACGTTATAGTTCGGCATCACCTTTTCGGCGCCGTAATAGGTCAGCGTCAGCATGGCGCCGCCATCCGTCATCAGCTTCTCGGCGCGGCGTGCGACCGAGGTGAAGGAATAGACGGAGATCTGCATCGTCTTGGCGAAGTTGTCGGCCGAGGTGTCAACGTAGCGGCCGGTCAGCTCGTCCTTGTCGGAAAAGCCGATCGCATGCACGAGGAAATCGATCTTGCCCCACAGCTTTTCGACGTTCCCGAAAACCTCATCGATGGTGGCTTCATCGGCGACGTCACAATGGCCGACGAGCGTCGCGCCGATTTCGGCGGCGAGCGGCTCGACGCGCTTCTTCAGCGCATCGCCCTGATAGGTGAACGCAACTTCTCCGCCCTGCGCATGAATGGCCTTGGCAATACCCCACGCAATCGAACGATTGTTGGCGACACCCATGATGACGCCGCGTTTGCCTGCCATGAGGCCGGATGCTTGAGCCATATTTCGCTCCCTAGGATTCTGATCGATCCTGCCTATGGCATAGGCCGTTAATCGGTTCAAGCTTGGCCGGGATCATCAACTGTTAGGGATCGTAATAAAGGGTGCGAATGTCATAAAAATTTCATAGGAACAGGCCTTCGCGCATGCTCCGCATGAGATCGGTGATTTTATCGTCGGGTTTTTCCCACAAGATAATGCGCAATTCGACGACCAGATCGCCTCTGCCGCCCTCTTCGCGGGGCAATCCCTGGCCGGGAACTCTAATCGTCTTGTCCGAGCCGGACCATGCGGGGATCGTCACGCTCAGCGGCCCGCTCGGTCCTTCGATACGCGCCTCGGTGCCGAGCACGGCATTTTCGATGCTGAGCGGCAGCACGGCGTGCAGATCGAAACCATCGACCGAAAAACGCGGATCGGGTGCGATGCGAATATTGATGACGGCGTCGCCGCGCTGCATGCCAGGCAGCTTGAAGCCCTGTCCCTTGAGCCTGATCTCGTGACCGTCGGTCGTGCCTGGCGGCAATGCGAAGCCGATTTCGCGGCCCTCCGGCAGCGACGCGGTGATCCAGCCGCTCTTCAACACGTCGTCGATCGTGACCGTCGCCGTCGTCACCTCATCCGGTGCTTTATCGAGGCCGGTATCCTTGGCGCCGGTGAAACGGCGCACCAGATTTGTCAGGATGCTGAGCGGCAGCGACAGGTTGGCGGCGGCATTCTGCGCAGCTTCGCCCGACTCCTCATCGCCCTTGACCTCGGCCTCGGCGGCATCGCCATCCATGCGCTTGCCGGTATCGCCCTGGGCGTTTTGTGTCTGCTGATTTTGGGCCTGCTGATATTGCGTCTGCTGGGCGCGACCCTGCGCCTGGCCGCCGCCGGCCGCGCGGGCCTGAGCGCCAAAAATGCGATCCACCATCTCGTCGGCGGCCTCAGCGGAACCTGCCTGTTGCCTGGAGCCGTCGGCGGCGGCCTTCTGGGCGGCGCGCGCCAGCTCTTCCATCACGCGCTCGGCATTGGCCTGCGCCGCCTTTGCGCGCACGGCCGCCTCGCGGGCGGCCTGGCGCTGCTGCATGATCGTCTGCTCGTGCTTCTTGGCTTCGGCCATCCGCAGGGCATTGTCGAACAGGCTGCGTTTGCGCGGATCCTTCAGCGTTTCATAGGCGCGGCCGATCTCGGCGAACCGGGCCGTCGCCGTCGGGTCGTCCTGATTGTGATCGGGATGGGCTGATTTGGCCATGTTGCGCCAAGCCGCCTTGATCTCGTCTACTGCCGCGTCGCGCTTGACGCCCAGAATTTTATAAGGATCGCGCATGTCAAAACCGCCGGTGTTGCGATGCGGCAAGCCTCGTCCTTGCCCGGCATCCCCGTCCAATAAAACGTATGTGGCGCCACCCGCCGCAAAGGCAGGAACAGCCACTCTCAACGCCGATCCTGCGGCGGAGTTGCTAATCACTTGTTATTTCTGTGAAGAGATGTGGGGTGTTTCGCGGTAAATGGTTAGCTCTTTGCTAAGCATTCGGCAGAAAGCGTTCACGCGTTAACCTGTTGAGGGCGCGCGCGCCCCGCGTCTTTTCGAACGCGCAAAGGCACGCTGTAATATTTTGAACGACCTTAGGAAGATCAGCTCTCGGGCTGGAAGCTTAAGAGCTGCCAGTTGCCGCCGCCGACGAGGCAGGTCTTGCCGTAGAATTTGGCAATGCCGACATAGGAATGCCGGGTCGTGCGGAACTGGCGGCAAACCTGGCCGGACTCATTGTTCTCGACGATCGTATCGATGACGCCGGCACTGCCGGTCGATGCGTTCGCCCAGGGAAGCGGCTGGCCCTCGAGCCTTTGCACGTCGGCCGAGGTCACGGCATTGCGCACGGTCATTTCGTCGGAAAGCGTGTCGGTGCTCGGCGGCGTCTGCGGCACGGTGCCGGTTGCCACCGACCGGTCGACCTTGGCTTCACTCAGGAAATCCATGCCGCCGCCGACGCAGCCGGACAGCGACAACATCGCGATGCCGATGACGAAGAACGCGCTGCTGCGTCGCCGCAGGCCCTTTGTATGGCGAGATGACTTTGCTATGACTTCCACCCTGCATCCTGTCCAGTTATCAAAAGCTGGGCGAGTTTTGAATAATCCGGGGCATTTGAACCAATATGTCGGCAAACGAGTTAACAAGCGGTGACTTTACCGAAAGTGGCGAGCCCTTCAAGCTCTTTGCAGAATGGCTGAAAGAAGCCGAGGTTTCCGAGCCCAATGACCCCAATGCGGTGGCGCTGGCAACGGTCGATGAGGATGGTCTTCCCAATGTCCGCATGGTTCTCCTGAAGGGATTCGACGACGACGGTTTCGTCTTTTACACCAATTTCGAGAGCCAGAAAGGCCGCGAAATTCTCGGCCAGAAAAAGGCCGCCATGTGCTTTCACTGGAAAAGCCTGCGTCGTCAGGTAAGGCTGCGCGGTCCCGTCGAGATCGTCACCGATGCCGAAGCGGACGACTATTTCAAGACGCGGGCGCGCGGCAGCCGCATCGGCGCCTGGGCCTCCAAACAATCCCGTCCGCTCGAAAGCCGTTTCGCGCTGGAAAAGGCCGTGGCCGAATATACCGCGCGTTATGCCATCGGCGAGATTCCGCGCCCCGCCCACTGGTCGGGCTTCCGCATCCGGCCGACCTCGATCGAGTTCTGGAAGGACCAAAAATTCCGCCTGCACGACCGCGTCGAATTCCGCCGGCCGTCACCGGAAGGTGAATGGGACAAGGTGCGGATGTATCCGTAACGGGCTCTACCGGCCCATCAGCTTCAGCGGTATGCCCGAGGCGAGCGCCGAGACGTAGCGTCGCTTCTGGTAGAAGCCGTTAAGCGAAATGCGCGGGAGATAGCCGGTCAGCTGCGCTGACGGCAGCCCGGGCTGGGTGGTGACGGCGAGGGTGAAGCCGAGATTGCGAGCGAGGCGCGCCTCGCGGGCGGTCGCAGCCGCCGGCGTGCCATAGGGGTAGGCGATCGTCTCGGGACGGATGCCGGTCACTGCTTCGACGTAATCCGCCGAAGCCTGCATTTCGATTCGGGCTTCGGCTTCCGGCAGCCGGGCGAGCGCCCGATGGCTGATCGTATGGGCGCCGAGCGCTGCGAGCGGATGTGCCGCCAGCCATTGCAATTCTCCCGGCCCCATTACCAGCTCGCGGACGATATCCGTCGGCTCGATGCCGTTTTCGCGCGCCAGCAGATCGATGGCGGCAACGGCGCTCGCCTCGTCGGAGCCGTGGATATAGGCGGCAAAGCAGTCGAAGGCATGCCATTGCTGCTGCGGGCTATCGAGCGCCAGCCGTTCTATGCCGCGGCCGAAATCGAAGTGGAGTTCGGCCGCCCGGCGCAAGAGGATCGCCAGCGTCTCCCACCAGATGCTGTGAGAGCCCTCGGCAAAACCCTTGGCTGCGAATACCGTGAACGGCGCTTGATGCCGCTCGAACACCGGCAGCGCATGCTCCAGATTGTTGCGGTATCCGTCGTCGAGCGTGAAGGCCGCGAAGGGCTTTGCGCCTTCCGGCTCCGCCAGCAGCGCCGGCACCTCGCCGAGCGGCACAAAACGATAACCCTCCCGCCTCAGCCGCCGCAGTGCCGCGTCGAGAAAACGCGGGGTGATTTCGAGATGCGCATTCGGCTCGAAGGCCTCGGCCACGTGCGGGCGGACATGATGCAGCGTGAAGACGACGCCGCGCCCGCGTGCTTCGCGCATCAGCCCGACCGAGGCGAGCAGCCAGGAAAACTCGAGCCCGGCGCCGATCGCCAGTCGCTTGCCCAATCGCTTGAATTGTCCCGTCATGCGGCGCCCGTCCCTTGCCTTTTCCGGACACTAGCAAGTGCGACTTAAGCCTTGCTGAATCCCGGTTCAGCACAGGTCTTTGATTTCTTGTTAACCAAGACGATGAAAAGACTAGAAAAATGATAGGCGTTGCCTCAAAGTCGCGCCAAACTTACGGCTTCTGTCACAATACGGGACAAAACGCCGATCCTATCGCGGGCCAATGCATGAAGGGCCTGCGCATGAAGGGCCAGCATATGAGGGGAAAGTGCATGAGAAAGCTTTTGGCGGCTGTTTTGACCGTAACGCTTGCCGTTTCGGCGCCGCTTGCGGCCCTTGCCGGCAACGCTTCGCTGATCCTCGATGCCCGAACCGGCAAGGTTCTCGCCGCCGAAAACGCCGATACGCTGAACCATCCGGCCTCGCTGACGAAGATGATGACGCTCTATCTCACCTTCGAGGCGTTGAAACGCGGCAAGATCGCCTGGGACACCCCGATCCAAATGTCGAAATACGCTGCCTCCCGGCCGCCGACCAAGCTTGGCGTCAAGGCGGGCGGCACGATCACCGTGCGCGAGGCGGTCTATGGCATGATCGTCAAATCCGCCAATGATGCCGCCTCCGCCATGGGCGAGAAGCTCGCCGGCTCGGAAAGCGGCTTTGCCCGGGTAATGACGGCCAAAGCCCGCCAGCTCGGCATGAGCCGCACCGTCTTCGTCAATGCCTCCGGTCTGCCGGACGGCCGCCAGGTCACGACGGCGCGTGACATGTCGACGCTCGCCATCGCGCTGATGAAGAATTATCCGAACGAATACCGGCTGTTTTCGACGGCCAGTTTCAATTTCCGCGGCCGGACGGTGCGCGGCCACAACAATCTCATGTACCGCTACCAGGGCATGGACGGCATCAAGACCGGTTATACCAACGCGTCAGGCTTCAATCTCGTCAGCGCGGTCAGAGACGGCAACCGCCGCGTCGTCGGCGTCGTGCTCGGCGGCCGCACCGCCCGCAGCCGCGACGCCAAGATGGCTGGCTTGCTCGACCGTTATCTCGGCCGCGCCTCGTCTTCCGGCGGCGCAAAGCTGATGGCGAGCGTCGGCGCCAAGGAGCCCGTCGAAGTCGCGTCCGCCGCTGAGGCTTCTGATGTCCCGGTGCCATTCAACGCACCGCGGCAAGTCGACGATCTCGCAGCCAAGAGCCTTGCTTATGCCGATGACGCCGTCGTCCCGCTGGATCGTCCCGTTGCGATGGACGAGATCCTGAACGCCGGCAAGACGCCGAAGACATCGGCAGCGAAGACCAATGGCGACTGGCAGATCCAGATTTCAGCCGCACCAAGTGCCGATGCGGCGCGTGCACTTCTCGCCCAGGCGAAGTCGGAAGGCGGCGCACCGCTCGTGTCCGCCTCGCCCTATACCGAGGCGGTCGGGCAGGGGGCCAACAAGATCTATCGCGCCCGCTTCGTCGGTTTCGCCAGCAGGGATGCCGCCGTCTCGGCCTGCGATGCGCTGAAGCAGCGCTCCTATGACTGCATGCTGCTGCCGGACCACGGCTGATCGCAGCCCCGGCACTGCCCCAATTCACTCTGGACAAGCATCGGGAATCAGCGTCTCCTCCATAAACAAAAGGAGAACGCCCATGTTGCGTCGTCTTGCCGACCAGTTCGAAATCTCATCCTCTGTTCACGTCGCTGCCAACAACATCGAGCGTGATGCCGACTGGTTCCTGTTGAAGCTGCAGGAGGAAATGGGTGAACTGACCCAGGCATGGAACCGGCTGACCGGCCGCGGCCGTGCGAAGGGCCGCTCGCCTGAAGACATGCAGCGCGACCTCGCCGACGAGACCGCCGACGTTCTAGGCCATCTTCTGCTGTTTGCCCGCCACAACGATCTCGATCTTGCCGCCGCGATCGAACGGAAGTGGCTGTTTCGGCCGGCGGAGGTGCCGAAGAGCTGATGGGGGTCGCCCCACGTTACGCGCGGCCGTCAGTCTTCGGAAACTTAAGTCAGCCGACCTTATAACGGTAGAACTTGCTGTCCACCACCATCAGCGGGAAGGAGCGGGGCAGGGCGCTTTTGGCGATCTCGGTAAAGCCGTTCTTCTCGTAGAAGCGATGCGCGGCGACGAACTTGTCGGTCGTGCCAAGGAAGATATCGGTGAGGCCGGCATCCCTGGCATGGGCAAACAGCCGGTCAAGGAGCCGCGCCGCCACGCCATGCTCGTGGCCGCGAACCGCAGCGGCGACGAACATCTTGCGCAGCGCCGCCTGGTTGTTGCCGATATCCTTGAGCCCGACCGTGCCGACGATGGCGCCATCCTTGACGGCGACCCAGAACTGCCCCTTGCCGGACTGGTAGAAATCCGGGATGACCCTGAGATCCGGCTGCGCATCCACGGTGATATCGATGCCGAATTCTTCGCGCTGGATCGGCAGGATCACCGAAAGCACGGCATCGGCGTCATCGGCGGTGAAGGTTCTGATTTCGACGTCCGCCATGACGGGTCCTTTCGCCTCAGGTCTGCGTTCCGCCGACCGTCACCTGATCCATGCGCAGATGCGGCTGGCCGACGCCGACGGGAACCCACTGGCCGGCCTTGCCGCAATTGCCGATGCCGGTATCGAGCTTCATGTCATTGCCGATCATCGACACCCGCTTCATCGCATCCGGGCCGTTGCCGATCAGCATCGCGCCCTTGATCGGCGCGCCGACCTTGCCGTTCTCGATGAGATAGGCCTCGGTGCAGCCGAAGACGAATTTGCCGGAGGTGATGTCCACCTGGCCGCCGCCGAAGGAGACGGCGTAGATGCCCTTCTTGACCGAGGCGATGATTTCCTCAGGCGTCTTGTCGCCGCCGAGCATATAGGTATTGGTCATGCGCGGCATCGGCACATGGGAATAGCCCTGGCGGCGGCCGTTGCCGGTCGGCGCCATGCCCATCAGCCGGGCATTCTGCCGATCCTGCATATAGCCGACGAGCTTGCCGTTTTCGATCAGCACGTTGTAGGCAGACGGCGTGCCCTCGTCGTCGATGGTGATCGAGCCGCGGCGATTGTCGATCGTGCCGTCATCGACGACGGTGACGCCTGGAGCGGCGACCATCTGGCCGAGAAGGCCGGCAAAGGCCGAGGTTTTCTTGCGGTTGAAATCGCCTTCTAGCCCATGGCCGACAGCCTCGTGCAGCATCACGCCCGGCCAGCCGGAGCCGAGCACCACGTCCATCGTGCCCGCCGGCGCATCGATCGCCTCGAGATTGACGAGCGCCTGGCGCAGCGCCTCGTCGGCGCCGTATTGCCAGCTGCGCTCGGCGATGAAATCACCAAAGCCGATGCGCCCGCCGTGGCCATACGAGCCGCTCTCCTGCCGATCGCCTTCGCCGACCATCACCGAAATGTTGATGCGCGTCATTGGCCTGATGTCGCGCACACGGTGCCCGTCGGCGCGCAGGATATCGACGACCTGCCAGCTTGCGGCGACCGAGGCCGTCACCTGGCGCACCTTGTCATCCTTGCCCCTGAGATAGGCGTCGATGTCCTGCAGGACCTTGACCTTCTCCTCGAAGCTCGGCTGACCGATCGGGTTCTCGTCGCTGTAGAATTTCTTGTTGGTGCCCTGGGGCGCGGCCGCATAGGAGCCGGAATAGCCGCGCGTCACCGCGCCGACGGCATCGGCCGCCCGCTTCAGCGCCGCCACCGAGAGATCGCCGGCATGGGCATAGCCGACCGCTTCGCCGGCCACGGCGCGCAGGCCGAAACCCTGTTCGGTGTTGAAGCTGCCGCCCTTCAGCCGACCATTGTCGAAGGTCAGCGCTTCCGCCTGCGCATGCTCGATGAACAGTTCGCCGTCATCGGCCCCGGACAGCGCCTCGGCCACGTGCTTGCGCATTGTGGCTTCATCGGCATCGAAAAGCGTCAGGAGATCGGTGGTCATGGTATGGCTCCAATGGGCATGCGTTCAGGAGTGCACTTACTCCTAGATAGGGCTCCACATAATAAGGAGTGAAGCCCCGCCGTCGAATTATTCTTTTTTAAAGGGATGGGAGCGGCAAAACGCGCCCTCCGTCATCCTCGGCCTTGTGCCGAGGATCTGCTACATATCAGCCGACTGCAGATGCTCGGGACAGGCCCGAGCATGACGGAGTATAGGTTGAGCTTCTGGAGCAAGGACGGCGATGGGTGACGGAATAGGAGCGTAGCTGCACTCTACACTCGACGCCGTCGGAGCCCGCCTCACGGCAGAGCGTCGAAACCTTCGGCGAAGCCCTTGAGGTCGACGGGGATGCCGATGCCTTCTTCCGGGGTCTGGAAGACGATGAAGGTTGCCTGGGCGCCGCTGCGGAAGGTCTTCAGCAACTCGTCCTCGAGCACGACCTCGGCGTAGCATCCGTCGGCAAAGCAGCGGACGAAATAGGCGCGGCCGATATCCTTGCCGTCGACATTGAGCCCGAGGCCGTTCGGCAGCAGCACGCCAAGCGGCGCCAGCACGCGGAGGATCTTCGACTTGCGGTCGGCCGTCTTCAGGACGACGACGGAAAGCCCGACCTCCGGCCGATCCTCGGCGATGACATTCTGCATCAGCGCGCATTGTTCGGTCGCCGCACCCGCCGGCTTGTCGCAGACGACGGACCATGCGCCATGATTGGACTTCACCGTGCCCGGCGCCGGGGGCTGTGTCTGGCCTTGCACCGGTTCGACATTCGGTTTGGCGGCGCTCGGCTGTTGCGGCGCCGGAGCAGGGGTCGGCGCCGGCGCGGAAGCCGGGGGCTTGGCCTGTGACGGCGTGGGTTGCTGCTGTGCGAAAACGGGCGTCGTCGCTGCGGCCGCGATGCTGGCAGTCAGGAGAAGCGACTGCGCGAGGGAACGGAAACCCATGGAAACCTCTGGATATCGAATCATTGCGGCTATTGTTGAAGCTGCCCACCAAAAATGAAAAGCCCCACCCCGTGAAAACCGGGGGACTGCGGCGGAAATTGGACCTTTGCGAAATAATGTGTCGCGCGCGGATTGGCCGGAAAGCCGATTTTTCATATGCTGATGAAAAACTTGGGATGTTTTGCCGTTCTGACCTGCCTATGCTTTGAGCAAAAATGCCGCATAGACAATTGCTCTGACCTGTTGCGGCAAATGCCAAACTGTGGTTTGAAGCGCTGAAGATGGCAAGGATTCTGCGTTCTATTTTGCAGGTCAAGCGCTCGAGGGAGATAATAAGGTGATGAAGAAGGCTTATGCAGCCCTGACCACGCTGGTCTGTCTGCTTTTTGCTTCCGGCACATATGCCGACCAGCCCATGCCGTGGCAGGCGACGCTGCAGCCGGCGGCAACGCCGATCATGCGGGAAATCCATTGGTTCGAACAATATACCCTGTGGTTTATCGTTCCGATCACGCTTTTCGTTCTGGTCCTGCTCATCGTCGTCTGTTTCAAGTTCCGCGCCAGCGCGAACCCGGTTCCCTCGAAGACGAGCCACAACACGCTGATCGAGATTGCCTGGACCGTGGGGCCGGTTCTGGTGCTTCTTCTTCTCGCCATTCCTTCGTTCAACCTGCTGACGGCGCAGCTGACGCTGCCGGAAAACCCCGACGTCACGATCAAGGCGACCGCCACCCAGTGGCAGTGGAACTACGAATATGAAGGTTCGGGCGAAAGCCCGCTGGCTTTCGATTCCTACCTGCTGAAGGATCAGGACCGCGCGGCCGCCGGCAAGGAAGACAAGTCGATCTATCCGCGCCTTCTCGCCGTCGACAACGAGCTGGTCCTGCCGGTCAACAAGACGGTCCGCGTTCTCGTCACTTCGGCGCCGACCGACGTTATCCACGCTTTCGCCATGCCGTCCTTCGGCGTCAAGATCGATGCCGTGCCGGGCCGCCTGAACGAGACCTGGTTCAAGGCCGAGCGCGAAGGCCTGTTCTACGGCCAGTGTTCCGAGCTCTGCGGCAAGGACCATGCGTTCATGCCGATCGCCATCCGCGTCGTCTCCGAGGACAAGTACAAGCAGTGGCTGACCGCAGCCGCCAGCGACCTGCCCGGCGCCTACAAGACACTCATGGCCGCAACCGATGGTCCCGCAAAGACCGTCAACGTCGCCGAAGCACAGTAATTAAGGGGATCGGGACAATGGCTGGACCTTCCGCTCACGACGATCATTCTCATGATCACGCCGCCCATCATGACCACGCGCATGACGATCACGATCACGGGCACAAGCCGAGCTTTGCCAATCGCTGGCTGTTCTCGACCAATCACAAGGACATCGGCACGCTCTACCTGATCTTCGCGATCATTGCCGGCATCATCGGCGGCGCGCTGTCGGTTGCCATGCGCATGGAGCTGCAGGAGCCTGGCATCCAGATCTTCCACGGCCTGGCCTCGATGGTCTACGGCTATGAGGGCGATGCCGCGATCGACGGCGCCAAGCAGATGTTCAACATGTTCACGACGGCGCACGCGCTGATCATGATCTTCTTCATGGTCATGCCGGCGATGATCGGCGGTTTCGCCAACTGGATGGTGCCGATCATGATCGGCGCGCCGGATATGGCCTTCCCGCGCCTCAACAACATCTCCTTCTGGCTGATCGTTCCCGCCTTCGCGCTGCTGCTGCTGTCGATGTTCGTCGAAGGCCCGGCAGGCGCTTATGGCACGGGTGGCGGCTGGACGATGTATCCGCCGCTGGCGACAACCGGCACGCCGGGACCGGCGGTCGACCTTGCGATCTTCGCGCTCCACATTGCCGGCGCCTCGTCGATCCTCGGTGCGATCAACTTCATCACCACGATCCTCAACATGCGCGCTCCCGGCATGACGCTGCACAAGATGCCGCTGTTTGCCTGGTCCGTGCTGATCACCGCCTTCCTGCTGCTGCTATCGCTGCCGGTTCTGGCAGGCGGCATCACCATGCTGCTCACCGACCGCAATTTCGGCACTGCTTTCTTCTCTCCGGAAGGCGGCGGCGATCCGATCCTTTACCAGCACCTGTTCTGGTTCTTCGGTCACCCCGAGGTCTACATCCTCATCCTGCCGGGCTTCGGCATGGTCAGCCACATCATCTCGACCTTCTCGAAGAAGCCGATCTTCGGCTATCTCGGCATGGCCTACGCCATGGTCGCGATCGGCGCCGTCGGCTTCGTCGTCTGGGCCCACCACATGTACACGGTCGGCCTGTCGCTCGACGCGCAGCGCTACTTCGTCTTCGCGACGATGGTCATCGCCGTTCCGACGGGTGTGAAGATCTTCTCCTGGATTGCGACGATGTGGGGCGGCTCGATCTCGTTCCGCACGCCGATGCTCTGGGCGATCGGCTTCATCTTCCTGTTCACGGTCGGCGGCGTCACCGGCGTCCAGCTCGCCAATGCCGGTCTCGACCGCTCGCTGCATGACACCTATTACGTCGTGGCCCACTTCCACTACGTTCTGTCGCTCGGCGCCGTTTTCGCGATCTTCGCCGGCTGGTACTACTGGTTCCCGAAGATGACCGGCTACATGTACAACGAGCTGGTCGGCAAGCTGCATTTCTGGATCATGTTCATCGGCGTCAACCTGGTGTTCTTCCCGCAGCACTTCCTCGGCCTCGCCGGCATGCCGCGCCGCTACATCGATTATCCGGATGCCTTTGCCGGCTGGAACTACGTTTCCTCGATCGGCTCCTACATCTCGGCCTTCGGTGTGCTGATCTTCCTCTACGGCGTCTTCGAAGCCTTCGCCAAGAAGCGTGTGGCCGGCGACAATCCGTGGGGTGAGGGTGCAACGACGCTCGAATGGCAGCTGCCTTCGCCGCCGCCTTATCACCAGTGGGAACAGCTTCCGCGCATCAAGTAAATTGCGCGGGCATCAGGACGCCGCATTCGATACGGCGTCCTGATGGTAAGACATTCAGGACGGAATGATGACTGTTATCGACAATCACGGGGCGCTTGCAAAGGACGGCGAATTGTCGGAAGCGAGTGCGCGCGATTATTTCGAATTGTTGAAGCCACGGGTCATGTCGCTCGTGGTCTTCACTGCCTTTGCCGGTCTCGTGCTGGCGCCGGGCCACATCCATCCCGTCCTCGGCATGATCGCCATCCTCTGCATCGCCGTCGGCGCCGGCGCCTCCGGCGCGCTGAACATGTGGTATGACGCCGATATCGACGCCATCATGAGCCGCACTGCCAACCGTCCGATCCCGGCAGGCCGCATCGCGCCCTCCGAGGCACTTGCCTTCGGTCTGGTGCTGTCGGGCTTTTCGGTGGTGATCCTCGGCCTGGCCGTCAACTGGCTCTCGGCCGGCATCCTCGCCTTCACCATCTTCTTCTATGCCGTGGTCTACACCATGTGGCTGAAGCGCTCGACGCCGCAGAACATCGTCATCGGCGGTGCTGCCGGCGCTTTCCCGCCGATGATCGGCTGGGCTTGCGTCACCAACAGCGTGACGATCGAGAGCACCGTTCTCTTCCTCATCATCTTCCTGTGGACGCCGGCGCATTTCTGGGCGCTTGCCCTCTTCAAGATGCGCGATTACGAGGCCGTCGGCGTGCCGATGCTGCCGAACGTCGCCGGCGAACGGGTGACCAAGCATCAGATCGTCGCCTATGCGGTGCTGACCGCTATCTGCGCGGTCTTGCCATCCTTCCTCGGTTTCGCGAGCCTCGGTTATGGCCTCGTCGCCGCCGCTCTCGGTGCGATCTTCATATACTGTTCCATCGCCGTCTGGCGCATGCCCGACGGCGATCTGAAGATGATCCCGGCGAAGAAGCTCTTCGGCTTCTCGATCTTCTATCTCTTCGCCGTGTTCTCCGCCTTGATGATCGATCGGCTGGCGTCGGTGCTGGTCTCGCATGCGGGAGGTTGGTTCTGATGGAATTGGTCAAGCTCACGGAAAAGCAGCTCAAGTCGCGCCGCAACCGCAACGTCGCGCTGGGGCTGGTGCTTGCCGGCCTCGTCGTTCTCTTCTACGTGATGGCAATCGTGAAGATCGGCGGGGGAACGGCCGGATGAGCGACAACGCCGGTACACCGAAGAAGCAGGGCCGCAACAACGGTGCCGTCGTCATGATGTGCCTGAGCTTCGTCTTCGGCATGGGCGCGATGAGCTATGCCGCCGTGCCGCTCTACCGCATCTTCTGCCAGGTGACCGGCTATAACGGCACGACGCAGCGCGTCGACCAGGTGTCGAGCGTCGTGCTCGACCGCACGATGCGCGTCACCTTCGACGCCAATGTCGCTCCCGGCCTGCAATGGGACTTCAAGCCGGTCGAGCGCGAGGTCAATCCGAAGATCGGCGAGACCATCCAGGTCAATTTCACCGCCGAGAATCGTTCGAACGAGACCCAGCGCGGCCAGGCGGTTTTCAACGTCACGCCGGGCGAAGCCGGCGTCTATTTCAACAAGGTGCAATGTTTCTGCTTTACGGAAACGGACCTGAAGCCGGGCGAGAAGCTCGACATGCCGGTGGTGTTCTACATCGATCCTGAAATCGTCAAGGCGGTGGAATCCAAGAATATCCATACGGTTACGCTGTCATATACGTTCTACCCGAAAGAAGGTCCGAAGCCGGTGGCTTCGAATGAGGGTGGAGCGGAGAAGATTGAAAAGAAACTTTGATCAAGGCTCGTTTCCGGTTATGCCGGGAGCGGAGTGAAGGAAGACATCCGGGGATAGCGACATGGCCGATGCTCATCAGAAGAATCACGACTATCACATCATCGATCCGAGCCCGTGGCCGATTCTAGCCTCGCTCGGCGCCTTCATCATGGCGATCGGCGGCGTCTCCTACATGCGCTACCTGAACGGCGGCTCGTTCAAGGTCGCCGGCTTCGAGCTTGCCAATCCCTGGGTTTTCTATATCGGCTTCGCGCTGGTGCTCTACGTCATGTACGGCTGGTGGGCCGATACGGTGAAGGAAGCCCATGAGGGCGCCCATACCCGCGTCGTCTCGCTGCACCTGCGCTACGGCATGATCATGTTCATCGCTTCGGAAGTGATGTTCTTCGTCGCCTGGTTCTGGGCCTATTTCGACGCCAGCCTCTATCCGAATGAAGCGATCCAGGCCTCGCGCCTGCTCTATACCGGCGGCACCTGGCCGCCGAAGGGCATCGAGGTCCTCGACCCCTGGCACCTGCCGATCTACAACACTGTCATCCTGCTGCTCTCGGGCACAACGGTCACCTGGGCGCACCATGCGCTGCTGCACAACGACCGCAAGGGCCTGATCCAGGGCCTGACGCTGACGGTGTTGCTCGGTATGTTCTTCTCTGCCGTTCAGGCCTACGAATATGCTCACGCCCCCTTCGCCTTCAAAAGCTCGATCTACGGCGCGACCTTCTTCATGGCGACCGGCTTCCACGGTTTCCACGTGCTTGTCGGCACGATCTTCCTGGCTGTCTGCCTGATCCGTGCGCTGCGCGGCGACTTCACTCCGAAGCAGCATTTCGGCTTCGAGGCGGCCGCCTGGTACTGGCACTTCGTCGACGTCGTCTGGCTGTTCCTGTTCTTCTGCATCTACGTCTGGGGCGGCTGGGGCGCACCGGTAGCTGGCTGACCGGAACGAAACTTGAGAAAAGGCGGGCCCCGTGCCCGCCTTTTTTGTTGGCGGTTCCCCACGCTCCGTCATCGTGGGACGGGCAGCAGAGGTTGCCGCAAATCGCTTCTCCCCTCGGGGAGAAGGTGCCGGCAGGCGGATGAGGGGGCTACACGGCACACTCTTTCCGCAATAAGCTATCCCGCCATGCCGACGGCAACGCCGGCCACAGCGTTCTGAACAGCGGTGAGACAATACCAGCGCGGTCGAAGCCGCATAGATATTGTTGAAAGACCGGCATTCCCGGCCCCCTCATCCGCCCTACGGGCACCTTCTCCCCGAGGGGAGAAGAGGGAAACGCGAGGCTGCGGCGTATCCCTTCGCCCCGTTTGCGGGGGTCCAAAGGACGGGTCGAGACCAGTGGCTCGACCCCCGTCGGTGGCGGCAGCCGGACGAGGGGCAGGTGCGGCAATCTCCTGGGCCGAGGTGAGGGCCCGTGCCCGCTTTTCATCACTCAGCGCGCCCCGGCGATCCGTTCGAAAGCCGAAGGTTCGGGAATGCCGAGATCCAGCTGGTGGCGGATGGCTTCGGCGCATTCGAGCGGTGTCAGCACTGACGTATCGACCTCCATGTCGTAGATGCCGGGACGATGAACCTCATCCTGCCAGCGTTGCACCGGTTCTGGAATGGGCACGTCCTCCGTGGCGCTGAGATAAAGCGTCTCGCGCCCCTCTTGGACAATGTCGCGCCGCTGCATGATCGTCTCGATCGGACAGCGGACGCCGACGAACAGCACGGGAAAGTTTTCCAACCGCCGGGCGCAATCGCCGAGGATGCCGAGCGGCTGCGAATAGCTGTCGTGATGGCCGAGATCGGCAACGACATTGAGCCCCAGGCTGGCATGGATGGCGATCGATTCGTAGAGCGCCGCATAAAAGAACGGCACCAGTTCCTCCAGGTCCGGCCGTTCGCCGCCCGGCCGCAGTCCGATGCCCGGAAGGTAGCGCTTCGGTGTCATCGCATTGTAGCTGTCGACGCCGAGGTTGATCCACGGCCCCTCGAAGTGTTCCTGCACTGCGCGCGCGATGCTCGATTTGCCGCTCCGCGGCGCGCCGTTCAGGATTATGATCTGCACGGAATGGCTATCATTGGTCATCAGTCTTCTTCTTCTGTTTGGCGCGAATCATTACAGCGCCGCGCGACCTTTTCAGACGCGGCAAGGACGCTGTAACACTTTGAATTGCTGATAGTTCCTCACATCGATTCCGATGTGAGGAACTATCAGCGGGACGAAATCACGCAGGCATTTCCCTTCGTCCTGCGAATACTTTATGGGAGAGTTAAGGCGGCATCGCGCCGCGACCACCAAGGCTGCCGGAAGGAATGGCCAGAAGGAGTGGCCAGAAGGAGTGGAATGAACGACGACAGCGCCCATTTTCCCCCCGTCGATCCGGTGAAGACAGGCATCAAGGGCTGCTGCCCGCGCTGCGGGCAAGGCAAGCTGTTCGATGGCCTGCTCGGCGTAAAGCCGCGCTGTGCAGCCTGCGGCCTCGATTATTCCTTTGCCGATTCCGGTGACGGTCCCGCCGTCTTCGTCATCCTCATCGTCGGCTTCATCGTCATCGGCATGGTGCTATGGCTGCAGGTGAATTACGGACCGCCGATCTGGGTGCATATCCTGCTCTTCGCTCCGCTGACCATCATCCTGTCGCTGCTGACGCTGCGCTGGTTCAAAGGCATCCTGATCGCCATGCAATACCGCCATAATGCCCGCGAAGGACGCCTGAGTGACTGATATCGATCATGCCGCGCCGCGCCGCCGGCTGCCGGTTTTTACCGGCACCCTGGTGCTGATCGCCCTTGCCATCCTGATTTCGCTCGGCACCTGGCAGGTGGAGCGCCTGCACTGGAAGGAGGGCCTGATCGCCGATATCGCCGCACGCCAAGTTGCAGCCCCCGTGCCGCTCGCCGACATCGAGGCGATGGCGGCTGCAGGCGGCGAAATCGAATACCGCAAGGTGACCGCCACCGGCCGCTATATCAACAATAAGGAGCGGCACTTCTTCGCCACCTGGCGCGGCCAGACCGGATATTACATCTATACCCCGCTGGAGCTTGCCGACGGGCGCATTCTCTTCGTCAATCGCGGCTTCGTTCCCTTTGACAACAAGGAGCCGGAAACGCGCATGCAGGGCCAGCTGACGGATCAGCAGACCGTCACCGGCCTGGCGCGCGAAAAGCTTCCCGGCAAGCCCTCCTGGGTGGTGCCGGATAACGACGTCGCCAAGAACATCTTCTATTGGAAGGATCTCGACGTCATGGCCGAGAGCGTCGGGCTGGAGAAAGCGAGCGTCATTCCCTTTTTCGTCGACGCTGATTCGACCCCCAATCCGGCTGGCCTGCCAATCGGCGGCGTCACCCAGGTGGATCTGCCGAACGACCATCTGCAATATGCTTTCACCTGGTATGGGCTTGCCGCCGTGCTTCTCGTCGTGGTGGCGATCTCCTGGTTCCGCAAGGGCGCCAAGACACCTCAGCAATAGTATCACTTCAATTCTGGACCATTTTGGGCTAGAGGTCCCTAAATCTCTCAACCCGGAACTGACATGAATATTGCGGCGAAACCTCCCTTGACGATCAGGCTCTGCGGTCCGCGCGGCTTCTGCGCCGGTGTCGACCGTGCCATCCAGATCGTCGTGCTGGCGCTGAAATCCTATGGCGCGCCGGTCTATGTGCGCCACGAGATCGTCCACAATCGTTATGTCGTCGAGGGGCTGGAGGCCAAGGGCGCCGTCTTCGTCGAGGAGTTGGACGAGATTCCGGCCGAACACCGCGCCCAGCCGGTGGTATTCTCCGCCCATGGCGTGCCGAAATCCGTGCCGGAGGATGCAGCAAGCCGCAACCTCTTTTATCTCGACGCCACCTGCCCGCTGGTCTCCAAGGTCCACAAACAGGCGATGCGCCACAATCGCCTCGGCCGCCATGTCGTCCTCATCGGCCACGCCGGCCATCCCGAGGTGATCGGCACGATGGGGCAACTGCCGGAGGGTTCGGTCTCGCTGATCGAGACGATCGAGGATGCCGATGCCTACGTCCCTGTTGATCCCGACAATCTCGGCTATGTCACCCAGACGACGCTGTCGGTCGACGATACGGCCGGCGTCATCACCCGCCTGCACGAGCGCTTCCCGAACCTGACCGCGCCGGCGGCGGACTCGATCTGTTATGCGACGACCAACCGCCAGGAGGTGGTGAAGCAGGCAGCGCCGGGCTGCGATCTCTTCATCATCGTCGGCGCGCCGAATTCGTCCAATTCCAAGCGCCTCGTCGAAGTGGCGCTCAGGGCAGGGGCGAAAAAATCGATCCTCGTGCAGCGCGCCGCCGAGCTCGACTGGGACGAGATCGGCGCGATTTCGACGCTCGGCCTTTCCGCGGGCGCATCGGCCCCCGAGGTCATCGTCAACGAGATCATCGAGGCTTTCCGTGCCCGCTTCGACGCCCACGTCGAGCTGGCCGAAACGGTGCAGGAAACCGAAAATTTCCTCGTCAATCGCGAACTGCGCAACATCGAGCTGACGGCGGCCGACATGGCCTTCGTCAACGGCTAGATCGGCCATTCGGCCCTGGCGTCCACTCCGGCAAAATCCAATATCAACAAGGCATGAAGGGCGAGACCTCACTTGGCAGTCTATACCGATATCGCCGAAGACGATCTGAAGTGGTTCCTGACGGAATATGACGCAGGCACGCTGCTCTCCTATAAGGGCATCGCCGAAGGCGTCGAAAACTCCAACTTCCTGCTGCACACCTCCAAGGATCCGCTGATCCTGACGCTCTATGAAAAGCGCGTGGAAAAGAGCGATCTGCCTTTCTTCCTCGGCCTGATGCAGCATCTCGCCGCCCGCGGTCTGTCCTGCCCACTGCCGCTGCCGCGCCGGGATGGCGCGCTGCTCGGCTCGCTGTCCGGCCGCCCGGCAGCACTGATCTCCTTCCTCGAAGGCATGTGGCTGAGAAAGCCGGAGGCCAAACATTGCCGCGAAGTCGGCAGGGCGCTGGCCGAGATGCATGTGGCGGGCGATGGTTTCGCGCTGAAGCGCCCGAATGCGCTATCGATCGACGGCTGGCGGGGCCTCTGGGAGAAATCCGAGCCGCGCGCCGGCGAGGTCGAGCCCGGCCTGCAGACCGAGATCCGCAGCGAACTCGATTTCCTCTCTGCAGCCTGGCCGGGCGGCCTGCCGGCCGGCGTCATCCATGCCGACCTCTTCCCCGACAACGTCTTCTTCCTCGGCGACCAGCTCTCCGGCCTGATCGATTTCTATTTCGCCTGCAACGACCTGCTCGCCTATGACGTCTCGATCTGCCTGAATGCCTGGTGCTTCGAGAAGGACGGCGCCTATAACATCACCAAGGGCACGGCGATGCTCGAGGGTTACCAGAGCGTCCGGCCGTTGAGCGATGCCGAAGTCGCTGCCCTGCCGGTGCTGTCGCGTGGGTCGGCGCTGCGCTTCTTCCTGACCCGGCTCTATGACTGGCTGACGACGCCGGAGGGCGCCATGGTCACCAAGAAGGACCCGCTCGAATATCTCCGCAAGCTGCGGTTCCACCGCCAGATCAAGACGCCCGCCGAATATGGATTGAGCCTATGAAACACGTCGATATCTTCACCGACGGCGCATGCTCCGGCAATCCCGGCCCCGGCGGATGGGGCGCCGTCCTGCGGTATGGCGATGTCGAAAAGGAGCTTTGCGGCGGCGAGGCGGATACGACCAACAATCGCATGGAGCTGCTGGCGGCGATCTCGGCGCTATCGGCCTTGAAGAGCCCCTGCGAGGTCGATCTCTATACCGACAGCGCCTATGTCAAGGACGGCATTTCCAAGTGGATTTTCGGCTGGAAGAAAAACGGCTGGAAGACCGCCGACAAGAAGCCGGTGAAGAATGCCGAACTCTGGCAGGCGCTGGAGGCGGCCCGCGACCGCCACAAGGTGACGCTGCACTGGGTCAAGGGCCACGCCGGCCACCCGGAAAACGAACGCGCCGACGAACTCGCCCGCCGGGGCATGGAGCCCTTCAAGAAGGGCAAGGCGGTTTCGTTTTAGCAGGCCTGCGCATTCGCCGGGAAAAGCCCGCTTGCGTGAATTGCCTTCCGCCCACCCCACCCGTCATCCTCGGGCTTGACCCCATAGGCGCTAACTTAGTTGTCGATGTGCGATGGCTCGTCGCCTTCGCGGTGGCTCGCG
>NZ_LXFU01000032.1 GCF_001657485.1 Rhizobium sp. WYCCWR10014 | reverse complement strand
CACCAGCAACGATCTTGAATCACAAAATCAAAGGCAAGGGAATCTCTCCACACGATTCCGATTAGCGCTGACAGACTCTAGAGCAATCGGCCGACAGCGAAGCCATGCATGATGAAGATGAGATGGACCTTTCCGGTCTCTATTGGACGCCACCGGGCGAAATGCAGCGGGAGGACGCGCACAAGAACTTGTTGGAGGCGATTGCCGGAAGGCGACCGGATCAAGTCAAGCTCTTCAGTGCCAGCGCTTTTGAAATACCTTCGGCCTTCCCGGCTGGCTTCTTTGATGTAGCTATCGACATGGCTACGCATGAAGCGTGTGGTGTTTACAGAGCTTATCGCGACCACAACGACTATGCGACGAAGCCGGAATGGTTCTCCAGCAAACTGAAGGACACTGACGAAATATTCAGCGAAGTTTACAACCGCTTGATTAAGTCAGGCTTTTTCGACTGGTATTTTCAGGGGAAGCGTCCCGAGGAGCCTGTTGACCAAGGCGCGACATCACACGGCCGCTGACATGCCTGAGACCCAAGCAAAACGTGGTGTTGTCCCCATTCGGGATGACGTTGAGACCGAGCGGGAAATTGAAGCAGTTCTTGCTTGGCATGACGACAATGTCCGCGCAGCGATCGGCACGCTACTCGACGATATCCGGCACCTTCGCCGGCAGTTGGCATTGGCAGAAGGTGCCATGAGCCGAGGCATGACCCGCGGATGGCGGCCGGACTATGACCGTCGATGATTGGAATTCGTCCGACGCCGGCACGGGGCTAAAGTCATATGCAGGTAAGCGGGTGGGCGTGATTGAGGTGCTCCCCGATAAGGGGTGAATTTTGGATGCTGATTGACAACCTTGGAAATTCAGCGGATGGCAGCTTGCGTATCCAGCCTCTATAAGGAACAGCCGCTCGTTCGCGGAATTTTGGGCTGAGGTTAGGCGCGGATGACAAACTACGCCGCCCATCCTTCCAGCGCGTCAGCCAGAACTGCCGCAACGCGGTTCTGTTGCTCGAACGTCAGGCCTACCCACAAGGGCAAGCGTATCAGACGCTCTGACTGCGAAGTCGTTACCGGCAACTCGCCTGACATCCGCGCATATCGTCTTCCTGCGGGCGAGGAATGAAGAGGGACGTAATGGAAGACTGACGAAATGCCGTTGCTTTTCAGCTCACCTAGTACCTTTTGACGGTCTCTCTCTTCCGGCAGCAGTACATAGTACATGTGGGCATTATGCTGGCAATCATCAGGCACGATAGGGCGACGGAGCAGCCCCTCGGTTTCGAGCGGCTCAAGGATCGCGTGATAATAATGCCAGATCGCCAGACGGTCTTTTGTAATGCGCTCTGACTCTTCGAGTTGCGCCCACAAGAAGGCCGCGATCAACTCCCCCGGCAGGAAGGACGAGCCCACTTCCTGCCAAGTGTACTTGTCAACTTCACCCCGGAAGAAACGACTGCGATCAGTGCCTTTTTCACGGATGATTTCGGCCCGCAGAGCCAGCGCAGGATCATTGACCAATAGCGCTCCGCCTTCGCCAGAAATGACATTCTTGGTCTCGTGAAAACTGTATGCCGCGAGATCGCCGATGCTGCCGAGCGGGCGCCCCTTATATGCGGCCATCACGCCCTGTGCCGCGTCCTCTACGACCTTGAGACCGTGTTGTTTGGCGATGCGCATAATGGTGTCCATTTCGCATGCAACGCCCGCGTAGTGAACTGGGACTATAGCGCGAGTGCGCGGGGTGATCGCCGCTTCAATCAAGCTTTCATCTAGATTCAGAGTGTCTTCACGGATGTCGACGAATACCGGGACACCGCCGCGCAGGACGAAGGCGTTTGCAGTCGAGACGAAAGTGTATGATGGCATTATGATCTCGTCACCCGGCTGAATGTCGAGAAGCAGAGCCGCCATTTCGAGCGCCGCAGTGCATGAGTGAGTTAGTAGCGACTTGTTGCAGCCGCTTGTTTGCTCAAGCCACTCATGACATCTTTTGGTAAATGGGCCGTCTCCCGCAAGCATGTTTCCAAACTTTGCTTCGGCAATGTAATAGAGTTCCTTCCCTGTCATGAAAGGACGGTTGAATTCTATTTTATTGCTCACTGCTTCCCCCTTGAAGTCTGTGCCATTCCTCGGAGACACTGTGCAGGTATTCGCTGTATTCGCATTTTGGCATGCGAGTTATCAGGCCTTCGAATTGCTCAATACTGAGGAAGCCTCTTACGAGGGCAGCCTCTTCCGGGCAACCAATTTTTACGCCCTGTCTTCGTTCGATCGCTTCGATATAGCTAGACGCCTCATGCAGAGCAGTGCTGGTTCCGGCGTCAAGCCAGGCGAAGCCACGGCTCAGGCGTCGCACCTGTAATTGGCCGCGTTCAAGGTATTCCAGATTGACAGCGGTAATCTCCAGTTCGCCGCGCGCGGACGGCTTGACCGCTCTTGCAATCTCCAGCACGCTGTTGTCGTAGATATACACTCCGGGTACTGCAAAATTGCTTTTTGGGTGGCTTGGTTTCTCTTCAATGGAAATCGCTTTGCCGTTTCTGTCGAATTCCACAACGCCGTAGCGTTCTGGATCCTTGACATGGTAAGCAAATATCGTCGCACCCCCCGTAAAACTTGATACCGCTCGGGGAAAATCGTCCCCGCCGGAAAAAATGTTGTCACCTAGCATTAGGATGACATCATCGGAACCGACGAAATCGGAGGCGATCAAAAATGCCTGCGCAATTCCTTCAGGCCTTGGTTGCTCGCGGTACTGGATCGCCACTCCCCATTGTTCGCCGTTTCGGAGCAGTTGCTGGTATCGGGGTATGTCTGCTGGCGTTGATATGATGCAGAGTTCCTTGACACCCGAAGCAATCAGGACGGTCAGAGGGTAATAGATCATAGGTTTGTCGAAAACAGCCTGGAGCTGCTTACTGGACACTTGCGTCAGAGGATACAGGCGCGACCCCGCGCCGCCAGCAAGAACAATCGCTTTCATTCATGTCTCCCCACACGATAGCCTCGCCGCGATCGGTCTCCGTTAGATGAATGCCCTTCCACTCGACAAAAGGGAAAGGGACAACATCAGCCTCACATCTTTCTGGCGACGAGCAGTCGCGAACCACCCAAAGGGAAATCCAAACCAGTTCCGATGAGAGCGCTTTCCGCACGCAATATCCATCTGAAAGCGTTATTGAGCAGGCTTGGAAGTTGCATCTCGGTTCGAACGTCGATCTCGTCAACCGATTTATTCCGGCTCATTAAACGCGAAGCAAGCATCGCCGGCAGCAGGAACGAGACGAAGGAGGTGTTGCGAAGGATGGTGAAGCCCGCGGCAGTAACTTTCCTGTTCAATTCGCTGGCCGTGTACCGACGGCAATGGTGAGCGTAATCGTCAAGGGGACTCCACAGCCATGGATGTTGCGGAACAGTCACCAGCAGCGTACCTTTAGGCTTCAGCGCGGCGTGCATTTGCTGCAGGACGGTTTCATCTTCCTCGATGTGCTCAAGAACATCAAATGCGCCGATGGCATCAAATTCCTCCGCGAATGGAATTGCCCGGGCATCCATTTGCATGAGTCGTGCATTAGGCAATCTCTCAGAAGCGAATCGCAGACCCTCGATAAATATCTCGCTTCCGAAAATCTCAGCTTCTGGATATTTCCCGGTGACGCCGGAAAGAACAAAACCCGTTCCACAGCCAATTTCCAGAAAAGAGCGGAATTTGGGATGGTACTTGCGCAAAGCCCACAGGATAAGATCGTTTCGGGACCGGAACCAGAAATTTGTGGCCTCTAATTCCGACAAAACTTTGAAATAAGAAGCCTCAAATCCACCTCCTTGGTTAGCAAACTGTGGAGCGTAAGCTGCAATTCCGCCTATTTCCTCAGGCTCCCAACGGCAAGCGGGGCAATGAGGCTTGCCGGCTTCGCTGTCGAATTTAGTTCCACAACCCAAACAACGGGAGCTCACGGATTTTGTTTTCTCTTGCTGGTGGAAGGGAAGGCATAAATGCTGCACGCCGCATATACGAATGCGGCCACAGCAACTATACCAAATGCTTGCACATAAAAGTGAGCGTAATGGAGCCTATCCACAAACACGTAGAGGATGCTGTAGTTCAGCGCGTAACCAACGCCATAGATGATTCCATATCGGACTAGGGCGCTCTGCTGCTCCGCAGCCTGCATGAAAACCCAGCGCCGATTGGCAGCAAAACTCATAACAACTCCGAGCAAATAAAGTATAGTCATTGCCAACTTTGGCGGAATCCCAGCAAAGGTGACCATGAGGTACAGGATATATCCGCAGGCGTTCGTCAATAAGCCGATAAATCCAAAACGGGCCAGCTGCAATATACTACTTTTAGATAGAATCAGATCTCTCCACCTTATTTTCGTCCAGAACGGCCAAGCCAAAACCCGTTTTCCCGAAACTATCGCCATTGTATAGCATATATGTATTGTCCCCGTGCCGAAACACGTAAGGGTACTCGATCATCGTGCTATCCCAGCCGTTTTCGGAAACGTCTATACCCGCTTGGTCTAATTTCAAGATCCACGCGATTCCGTCTCGGCTTTCAGAATACCCGATCCGATAGGCTTCGCCTTGACCGCTGCGGTAAGAGAACCACATCCGGTAACCACACACTGCATCAATGAGAACCGTGGGCCGGGAGAAGGCTTGCGCCTTGCCTATTTCATAGGGAATTGCCGTACCGTCCTTGTGCCATATATGGCCATCCCTTGAAGTTGCGGACTTGATAACATGGAGCATTTCGCCGTTGCCCGCGTCCCAGCTTACGGTAGATCCGTACCACATCCTGAACGTTTCACTATCTGTCCTTTCAACCCATGGATAGGAAAGACTGACGGAATCCTCCTCATCCGAGGCCATAAACGCTAGGTCGGCGTCCAGTTCAAGCGTTAGATCGGGTCGAACCTTTATGCGGCCTATATCGCCTCGCCAGTGCCTTCCCGGGGGCCTCTGCCATCCCATGAATAGCATATAGCGCTGCGGACCCGCACAATAACAGTTACCGATGCTGATACCCGCTTCAAAGAAACTGCCGCCAGCACCGTGTACCAGAAAGGGCTGCTTGTGCTCGTGCACGACTTCTCGCGTCAAGAGATTGATATCAACGGCGCCCACAGAGGAACGATTCTCGCTGTCACGCCCGCTAAAAAATACCCTGTATGTGTCACGTTCGAGGTGAAGTGCGAGCGGGTTCGCAGCGTGACTCCTCAGCTTGGGGTGAACGCCGGACGGCTTGAAGAGCAGGCCGGCTTTGATCCATGTGCCGGTCATATCTTGCGCAGTTTTGAGCTGGGAACACGCGAGCGTTCAGTGGTGCTAGATACGTAGACTCCATCAGCCTCGGCATCGGACAGTATGAGCGCTGCGGCACCGATAACGCATCTTGCCCCGATACTAACGTGATCGCGAAGGGTGGCATTGACCCCTATGAAACACTGCTCGCCAATCCTGACCCCACCGGACACCACGACATGCGAGGAAATAAACGTGTGACTTCCAATATCCGAATGATGACCGATATGGTTACCACTCCACAACGTGACATTATCACCAATATGCGAAAATGGTTGGATCGTATTGTCTTCAAGAATAAAACAATTACGTCCGACGGAGTGCTCGTTGAGGACTGTTGCGCTAGAACTGATATAGCTTGCCAGGTCGTAACCGAGAGCCAGCCCGGCCTCGAACTTCTGCTTGCGGATTTGATTTAGCTTAGAGTAGCTGAGTGCGACGAAAAGGGCATGGTCGGCCGGGGGATAGCGATCAGCGACGTTTTCGAAGGCAACGACCGGCAGGCCACAAAACTCTCGATCAGTTAAATAAGCTTCGTCCACAGTGAACGCGACCACATCATAATCGCTGTCATTTTCGAAATAGTAATGGGCGAGTTGGGCAATTTCACCTGTCCCAAAAATGACGAGCTTCCGCCTCATGGCAACTTCCTCACGATCATCGTAAACTCGTATAGCTCATAGTCATGTAACAAAGCTACCTGCCGTGAATAGCGCCGTTTGCAAAGATCGAATAAGTCCAGCGGGTTGGCGTAAAAAAGATCACCCCGCATCCGGGCTTCGTCAGAATAGGATGTTAGACAATTGAAAGAAAAACCTGTCCGACTGGATATGTTCATCATGTCCAGTGTTTCCACCAGATACGCAAGCCACTCCTCGTCCGTCCGACTAAGCCGCACATTGAAAATTCCCGACGCTACAGAATAATCGACGATCTCACCTGGCGAGTTACCCGGCCTAAAAGTCACGTCCGGCGACGCGGCGATACGCGAACGGGCGGCTTCAATCATCGGCAGAGCAATGTCGACACCTATATACCGAGTGGCGTGTCCCAACTGCGAGAGGTGGTCAAGCAACGCTCCATATCCGCATCCTATATCGGCGATAGAATATGGTTGCGAAGAATCGACCACTTTGAGAAGTTGATTGAAGCGCATGATTTGGCCGGCTTGGCTGTTCCAGTCAACACCTGCTGCGGTTTGGCCATGTTCAGCGATCCGTCCCGAATAATAGTCAGCCACATCCTTCAGGATGTCATCACTCGATTCAACCATGAATGTCCCACCACGTGTAAGGGCGCTGATGTTTAGCGGCGCTAATTGTTCTCAAAAATCCTATAAACACACTACCAGTCCGCCACTCAAAGAAATATGAGGTCTTCCTTCGATCTTCGTTATCGCTTTCAGCGCTCGCATTTGTGAGGGACCAGCAACATCTCGTATCCCAATTTTGGTCATTTCCCGTGAGCCGGTTACCGCGTCCGAATACTCAAGTGACGGGTATCTACGATTGACGCGGGCGATCATCAACATGAACTCCAGGTAGGTCACGCCACGTGGTAGCCATTCCAGCAATATCTACTCCAACACCCGCGACAGCATATACCGCCCGGCTGACGACGTTGGAAACGCCCCTCCAACTTTTGTAAAGCGCGTGAGTATTTTTCGGAATAGATCGGCTAGGTCTCTGAGGAATTCCTTTTAGAATAGATATCTTGAATGATCGAGCGCGGTCTATCCTTCACCTCCTCCAGGATCTGCTTGACATAAAGGCCCATCAGCCCGGTAAAAACAGCATTCAAGCTGAAGAAAAAGACCACGACGGCCATGAGTGACGCCCATCCGTCTTGGACCGGTCCGATCAGCGCGCGCACCACAACAAACCCGCCGTAGACGATACCTAAGAAAGCCATCATTAAGCTGAAGCACAGCATTAATATCAGTGGCTTGGCTGAAAACGTCGTGATAGCAAGGGCGGTCAGAGCAATCCGCCTTCCTAACGAGTAGGTCGTATCCGAGGTGCTGGCTTTGACAAAAGGGAACGATGCCTGGGGATAGCCAACAAGAATGCTTAGTGGAACGAAGACTGGGTTTTTGTCGCGAAATTTAAGTAGAGCGGATACATAGCGACGGGTCATCAATCGCATCGTTGATACGTTCTGGGGTAGGCGTACCTCGCTTAACGCGGAGAAAAGCCAATAAAAAAGGTGCCCCGATATCCGCTCCATCCGGCCGCCTTTCCGACGTTCCTGCAGCCCGTAGAGACAATCAACAGCTTTTCCCCGCAAAACCTGCGCCATTTCCGAAAGCAACTCGGGAGGCTCCTCGAGATCGCTGTCAATCAGGAATATTAGGTCGCCTTGGGCATGCTCCAAACCCACGAGCATCGCTTTATGATGCCCGAAATTTCTGCTCAAGCATAATAGCGAGATCCGAGCGTCGCGCTCAACCCAATTTCGCACGATGTTCGCCGAACCGTCCGGACTGCCATCATCGACAATCACGATTTCAATATCATCCGATACCGCCTCTCCCGCGGCCAAGGCACGTTGGATGAACTCATCGATTGTGTCCATTGACCTGTATAGAGTGGTAACAATGGATAACTTGCGTGTCATGGAACTCATTTGACTTTCGGCAACCGAGAGTTGAACCAGTCGCCAACTGAACGAAATTCATCTAGGCCATAGCCCAGTATTTTCTTTTGCTGCTCTGTAAAATCTGGAGCTTCACCTAGCACAGAAGGAATATGGAACTGCTGACGCAGCATAGGAATTGTGAAGACGTGATTAATGGCGCGACGATTTTTATCGGTCTTATTGGTGCTGCCGGCGTGATAAACCATGCAGTCCAAGACAATGAACGTCCCCCGTTTGACGGTGACGTGGGTCTCCAAGCGCCGAACAACTTCGTCAGGTGGAAACGCTTCACGATGATGTGTTCCAGGGATCACGCGCGTGGAGCCATTTTCGATAGTGAAGTCGTCTAATGCAAAGAGTGCATTGATAGCGAGCGGCCGAGAGCTAGTGAAATGCTGATACGGAAGATCTCTGTGATACTGGGCTTGGTGGTATTTGCTTTGGTGGCCGCGGTTTATCAGGCCGTTCACCTGGTTCAGGATGAAGTAACCGCCGAGGAGCCGCGACAATAACACATGAAGTGGCCGATTGAAAACGACCTCCCAGAAATTGGGGCACACCATCGGAAGGAGGCGAATCGTATCACGCTCATTAATCTTGCTAAGATCATAACCTCGGTCTGTTGCCTCGGTATCGTATTCTAACTCCGCTCTATTGAACAACTGCGAGAGTTCATCGAGCTGAGCCCCGGCCAATCCGGAATCTAGCGTAGTGTATCCCAGTAGCCTGACCTCCTCCGCGAGGATGTCGTAAATGTCGTTTGCTTCGGTTGTCGCAATAACGCCGTAGCGAGAAATTTCCGTCATAGGATGGCATCCTGCCTTGCAATTTCAAGAGAATGAAAGATCGGAACATCCTCCGATCCAAAACGATCTCGGATGAGCGACCAGCTTCGCTCGTGCACAGCCGCGATCAGGGGCATTCTTGGAAAGCTCAAGAAGTCTTTGACCGATACAACAGGTTTACCATAGAAATCCGCCTCTACCGGTTGATCCCTAACAAAAAACTCTGCGTTTTCGATCACGGACGGGCTATAGGCGTGAAGAAGATCCGAATACTCACCCGTGCCGAAGATGCCATACTTCCGGCCCTTAAGCACTCGGTTGGTCGCGTCTCGTATCTTGCTCCACGTGTTCACATACTCTGCGCGCTCCTGAGAAAGAAAGGCGAAGCCGCGGATCTGACTGTCAGGGTCAGCGTCGCCGAACTGCAACAGGTAAATCCTAAATCCCTGCAGGCTGCCCGTTAAGGGGGAGTTCGCAACCATCCGCAGGTTTGCACCCGCTACAATCATTGCCAAGGAAGCGGACGTAAAGTTGGATATATGATCGTAAAACAGCAACTCCGACCCTACGATTTCTCCATCCGGACAAATGACGACAATATTCCCCGTTTTAACAATGACGCGTCGGCATGCTTGCAGAAAACCGAGGGGATTACGTGTGTGCTCTATCACGTTAACGGACAGGCAAAGATTGTAGCCGGGGGGGGAGGCCTCGAACTGCTCAGCAAAACCCTCGTGGATGGAAATTCGACCTCCCACGTTTGAACGCGCATTCGCGGCTATCCGGGAACTAGGCTCCACTCCGGTTGAAATTTGAGCGCCAAGCCTCTTGGTCAGATGACCGAGCAACGTACCGCTGCCGCATCCAAACTCTATGATTTTGGAAAAATTGGCTTCATTCCCCAGATGATGCGTCAAGAAAGCTTCTATCTGTCGGCTATATTCGGCGGAGCGCGCAGCCTCCGCCACCGCGTCTCGCAGGCCGATCGAGTAGTCGGCGCTATAAATCTCTTTTATTTGCTCTTCTGAAAAACTTTGGGTGTGGAAGCCATGGCCGCAGTTGTTACAAGAACAGCGCTTAAGAGGATTCGATACCACCTTGCCGTCGCTAACCATCGAGCGGGCTGCATGCGGAATAGGTAGATTTCTACAATCTGCTGACCCACATGCGGGACACCTAGAAATATATTCCGTCAAGCGAAGTCCCCCGCAGTGCTTGCTAGCGGACCGCAATAACGCAATTTTGTCACCACGCGCAAGCCTTAAAAGTGTGGAGGATTGGCGCCAGTATCCGGTACGCTTTCTTCTTTCTGCACACGCGCACCAATGCTCCAAAGGGTGGTGCGGCGCCGGAAACCCACGCCAAAGATTCAAGTGTTAGTCAACTCATTATGCCTCTCCCAAGGATCAAAACTGCCCCACGCTATTTACATTGCAGCCTCCAGGCTACAGAGAGCGCCGATCATCCACCCTTCGTTTCCTTGTTCCCGGGAGTTGGTGGCGAGAGTGTCGAAACACCGAAACACCTCCAGCGGTGCCCAATCATTTCCGCCACTCTCAAAAGCGCAATTCACTAGAGGACCAGAAATTTGGCGCTGTGAAGGTTTCATTTCAGGTACCTCATGTGATTTCGCGTGTCCCTTCCACAATTAAAGAGAAGATCGAGGATCGTCACTCCATGAACGAATTCACCCCAGAGCTGAGGGTATTTAGGATAGCTGGCATAGTCGAACCAGGTAAGCCTAATTCCTCGTTCTTCAAAGACTTCTTCATCTACATAGTCTTTTGCCGCGGGGCCAGATACGTACTCTGTGCCACCCGCTTGAGCACAAAGCGCAGCCAGACGCTCTGTCTTTCCTTCCACTAACGTGTAGTCCCATGAATGGGAAATTACAGTTTGGATTGAGAGATAATTGCAGATTGCTTCAATGAATCGGCGATTGAGCGGCGAAAGGTGACTTGGCGGTTCATTCAGGTAAAGAGGCTCCAGCCACACAGCGATTTCCTCAAAGTGTGCAGCACGACGATAGTTCTGGATCAGGCTCTTCCAATGGGCGTTCGCCCATTCGGTGCCTTCTATCTCAGTTTCTCGGATTTTCTGATGGTACTTTCCCTTTACCTGAACGGGGACTGTGAGCCATTGAATCCCCTGAGGCGTCTTGATCTGATTGCGATTGCGCCAATCACGTCGCGTATATTGCATGTCGTCGTAGAGGATAAACTCATCCACGGCAGCGATCATATCGAAATAACCCTTCCACGGGATATAGTTTGACTGGACGATAGCCACCTTCTTCACTTCATTTCCTTCGCTCGAATGGCACGGCAGGCGTTCAAAGCCTCACTCGCTGCCGTCGGTTTGTAAAGCTCTTGAGTACGGCTGGCATCATAGCCGCCTGCGCCTGCGGCTGCACATCATTGTTTGTTGGGAGATCGTCAACGCGCCTCCTCGGGGCATCCTGTTCAAGGAGATTGGCAGCGCCCGCTGATCGTCGATGGGCTGACTAGAGTCTCGGTAATCAGATGGTATGGTTCGCGTCTTGATGAGCCCCGCGATGATAGGAGGCCGATACGGCGGCGTGCTCCGAAGGAGCTCTGGGTTGAACTGAACCAGTCACGTCACAGGACAGCAGCTCGACGGTTCGCAGGAGCCGCCGACGAAGGACGATAATTCTCTTGACCACGAGGGTTTTAACAAGAAGCCGGAGCAGATAAAGTCCTTTTGGTCATCGCAGCAAAAACGATTCAGGATTAGCGAACTCGCCTCCCCAGTCCTGATGAAAGATGATTGTATATGGACAGCCGCCCTCAAACGTCGACAGTTCCGCTAAAACGTCACTTCGCAAACCAGTCGTCTCTCGCTCGCCATATATTGGCCCCGCAGTAGCAAATCCACGCTGGGTAGCGGCTCCACGTACTGACGATAAATGAGGGTCTCACCGTTTGAATGTTCGTTTTCGCCAAGGTAGCTGACCTGCTGGCGAAACGCTTCAAATTGGCAGCCCTCCTTCCCGATTACGCCGCGCCTGAACGCCACAGTGTTCCCAAAATAGACCCGGTCCGATCTGTGAGCAGCTAGACGTTTCCCGTCCTCGGAGAATATTGGAAGAAGCTGTTCGAAGCCGTCCTTGGTCTTCTTGCTGAGGGTAAACCAGTTCTCAGCCATCCGAAGATCGGTAGAATTAAACACGTCAATTGGACCGACCCCGTAGATACCAGCTGCGTTCGTCGGGGCCGCAACGGATCTCTGGATTTTCCGCAGGACCGTCGGAGGATTCTTCACCAGGTACGGCAGAGGAAGCGAGATAGCAAAGCATGCCAGCAAAATCATTACATGACAGAAGACGGTGGAGATCGGATCACCCGGGACGATGTCCTTGTGGACCATCTGGCCCGTTGGCAACAGCGTATACTCTGGCTTTGGCGTAGGGATTTGACAGACGCCGAACATCCTCGTCCGACGCTCGGCAACGAACCTGTACACTGCCGGTCCGCCCAAATATCGACCGACTATGAGCAACGGATGAAGCGGCAGCAAAAGGAACACGTGCTTCGATAAAAGCACATAGAACTCGTAGCCCTTGACGGCATTCCCGCTGCTGACGTCGACAGCGTAAAGGTCCTTTCGTGCATCATCTGGATCGATGCCGACTTCGATAAGCCAAGGAATGTTCTTGGACAACGGCTTAAGGTGGACTCGCCTGAAGAGATCGACGGCCTTTACGAACGTCACCGTTCTATCGCACAGGTTGCAGCGGTCATCGTACGCCACCTGCAGCCTGTTTGCGCCACTGATGAATGTCTTGCTCCAAAACAAGGCGGCCAAGAACAGGAACTCGAATTGGGCTAGCCACCCGAGCTGGAGGATGAATAGGCTCAGCCCGAAGAACAGCAAGCCCCACATGATTACATATTTGCGAAACACTCCGCCGAGAAGCACAAACGGAAGCAGCAGAAGATACCACGGCAACATCGCCCAGAGTGATACGCGCGCCAGGAAAACCGGGATCGGGCCTTGCGAAAGCAGCCAGCTAAACTCACTCGAATATCTGGACATGAAGTTATTGGTGAGCAGCAGTGGGCCAGCCGAACCTGACATCCAGGCAGGCTCGGCCAAATGGATCGAAAGCGAGTACAGGCACACGCACCAGTAACAGGCGAGCGTCATCAACTTTGCGAGCTGCAGCCCGGATTCACTTGGCAAACCGTTGTCATAGTAGAACGCTGAGATGACCTTGCACGCGAACGTGCCTCTTTTCATAAGCAGCCGGTCCAGCGAAAAATTCGCTCCGGCGTTTGCGAAAATCAGAAGCACTGAAAGCATCGCTGCGATCCAGTTTCCCAATGTGGATGTGCGGAGTAGTATGTCTCCCATCTGCCACTGAAAAACGATCAGATACACGAGAGTGTACTGCGTCAGCAGACCCGCTGTCACCAAGACGCCGCAGAGCAATCCCATCATGGCAGTCAACCAAATCGATGGCTGCCCCCAATCCGAAGGCTCAAGATAGGAGATCACCCAGAAGGCGCGCTCGATCATGAAGAGCCCAAATACTATTCGGATCAGCGCGAATTTCGGTGCTTCCTCCTCTGGATTTGATACGAAGGCCCCGCGTCTAGCGAGCCAATCCGCAAGACCACTTAGGACGACTGCGGCCTTCACTCTAACTACGGGGTGGATGCCGAGTACGAACAAACCGATCAGCAGCGGGAAAAAGCCGAAAAAGCGATTCGCGAACCAGTCCCAAGTTCCGGTAAGAGCGACCAGGGAAAGAGCAATGATGAATATCAGGCTGGTTACGAGGATCCCTTTGCTGCGGCGCACGTTTGAAAGGGACTCCACGCCCGCTGATATATCCGTCGCATCAACCATGCCCAACCGTCGCCTTCGATTTCTTCGCTAAGTCTCATTAGGGGCGTACCGTTCAGCGGCCTGGAGCTTAGCGCCTCCTGCTTCCATGACCTCTATCCAAGCGAACGCTTACTTTAGAATCGAGCGAAGCTCAAGGCACGACTTCCAAGGGATGTAATTTGACTGGACTATCGCAACTTTCTTCATTCCGCATCCTTATCTCGCAGTGCCTTGCACGCTTTCAGAGTGTCCGCGGGGTTTATCGGCCGATAAAGCTCCTGAACCCGGCTTGCGATGTAACCGCCCGCACCATCAGCGGTGCTCCACGTTCCCGCATGCTTGTAGTTTTGCGGAAACATTGCTCCCATGTCGGCCATGAGTTCTGTCGGAATGCTGCGAGGGCCTGTTGCCTCCACCAGAACCCAAGCTGCGGCGAGTTTTTCACACGACACACGGCCCATCACTGCGGTCGCATATTTCAGGCTGCCGGTGTAGCCGCCAATCATCCAAGCGGCTCCGATGCTTTCGGCGCCCATGGCGTACAGGAGCGTTGGAGATTGACCAGATAGATCGATGACGGGATCGCCTGGTTTGAAACCGCTGTTTTTAGCAGCCATAACCGCATCCGAAATATAGGAAGCATACGCCTTCGATAGTATCAATTCAGATCGATGAGGCCCAAGGTTTATGGGGGCATCGTTGAGCTTGAGCGATTGAGGTTGGCGAAACGGTTGCTCTAGTGCTGACTGAAGAAGGGTCGCCGTCACCGCTTGGGCGGCAAGGACGAGGGGTAACAAAAACGACCAATTTGATCGTTCACGAGCAATTGGGCTAAGTAGTACAATGCCGGCCAGCAGCCAAAAAAAACCCGCTTGTATCCCACTTTCCCAATAATTAACGTTTGTCCCAAAGGCATACATATGCGGGGTTATCAAAAAGAGACACGCGATGCTCCAGTGCGCCACCGATAAGCCCTTGAATGGTCTCGGCCTGCCAAAGGCTAGGCCTGCGAGCGCTGCAGCATAGACGACGCCGAAAAATGACAACCCTTGAAACTGCCCCAGCTCTGCAACCTTAGGGATCTGGCCAAATACGAGGAGCGCCGTCACGAGGAAGAGGCTGACCGCAGCGATCAGGGATACAATCACGCTCACGGATCGTCGCGACAAGAAACCCCAGACGGCAATAAACGTTGCTAGGAATACGAGTTGGGTAAGTAGTTTATCTTTGCCGTTCAGCCAGAAACTATCGATGCGCAAAAGTTCGGTGAATGTGTGGCCGCCACCGAGATATTGTCCAAACTCAAGTCCTAGCTGTAGCCGTTCCACAAACTTCCGAAGGGAGCCATCGATTACGAATGCGCTGAGCAGAAGTGGGACGACCGCACTGGTGATGGCAAGTAAGAGCAGACGCAGCTGGAACTTTTTGGAAACGATCAGGTAGACCAGGGTGCCCACAGCCAGTGCGCCTGCAGTGCTTGGCTTGGCCATGAAGGCCAGCCAGCCACCTGCGCCGATCAACATCGAGCCTGCAACGCTCCGCCAGTTCCATGCTGGTTCAAACATGAGCATACCGATGCTCGTCACCAGCAAAGACTGAAGTGCCAAGCTATAATAGCTGGGCGTTAGAAGCCACGAGTCGAACAGGGCAAAAACGCTAGTTGCCAGTCCAGCCGCGGCAGCGCACAGGACGACATCATTCGCTCTTGATTCGGGTGCGACTGCCACGAGAAGTGTATGTGCCAGCCCCCCAGCCAAAGCGAATGTGACGAGTATGTTGGCCTGCCTTAATGCCGCAATGTCCCCGCCGAGCAAAACATACAGAGGATGATACACAAATCCGAACTGCGTGATCGAAAAATCATAGATGAACGGGTTAGATATCGACACCAGATGAAAGCCTTCATCGGTGAACTCGATCCCGTAGGAGCTATATTTGAGCACCCAGCCGAGGATCAACATTGTTGCTGCTAGCGTCAGGCCAGTCATCGCGTGACTGGAGCCTGCGACAGGGGCGCTTTTATAATTCTCACTCAGCGCCATATTGGACTGCTCGCTGCTTATTTCTGGATCGCCTTCGATTAAGCGACCCTGTCACGGTTGTGGTTAAAGTCGTCTTAGATCACTTTTCACGTGATATAAAACTGCTTTTTCATGCTGAGGTCCAAGCTAGCTTTTTTCACCTCTCCAATTTCAATCCGACCGTTGATGTAAGCTGCAAATTGGGAACCAACTGATTCAGCCCACGCGTCTCGCTCCCCACGGGTCGCCGTGCTTGCTCTGATCATCGACGGTGTTGTGGACGAATAGGCAAGTGCCGGGTTCCCGGTTCGCTCTGTCCCGGTGAACAACTTCTACAACGCCACGACGGATTGCGATGAGGACGGCATCCACCCGCACACGATCGGGCATCTGAACTATGCGTGCGCCTATATATCGGAAATCCACATCCTCTAGGCGGAGCAGAGAGCCCCGGCCATATACACCATGTTCCGCGCAGCAGTCTTCGGAGCCAATTTCAGGAAATTCTGCCGGATCTGATACTTCAGCCACCCCTTTGCCTTACCGGCAAGGTGCTGCTCGTATTCGATGTCATGTGGGAACACCATGAGGCGCTCCACCTTAAAACCGCATGTCTTCAGCAGGTTTTCGAAAGAGCCGGGGGTGTAGAAGTTGATATGCCCATAAGGGCCGGATTCGCGGATCGACTTGTCTAGGTTCCGCGTCAGCTCCAAGGGCACCTCGATATAGAGCTTCCGGCTCACCCGTCTGGCCTCGTAGAGGAACATACGCTCATGCTCGACATGCTCAAGGACATGGATGGCAAGCGCGAGGTCAAAGGCTTTGCCCGGGTGGGGGATCTTGTAGCCATCGAACTGATCAACTGAAGCCAAGTTCTTGATGCGCCGGTTGCTTATCGCGTCCAGCCCTGATTTCGAGATTTCCACGGCTGCGAACTGCTTTGCAAAGGCAGAATTGCTCAACTCGGAAAGAACCGCACCTTCGCCGGCGCCGATGTCGACAACCGAGTTGAACGTCTGGCCTTCCGTGATTTTGCGTATGTGCCCGACAGACTGCCGCGCAGCTATGGCTCGTTTCTCCGAGACTGAGCCGTCTGCGTAATACCCCTCGTACATCTCGAGTATTTCGGTGCTGCTGTTCATCTCGTCCTCCGGAGCAGTGAGAGGGCATCGATACACCACAAAGTGAAATCCCACAATCTGGAGCTCCCATGCTCGTCAGCAACTTGCGCGCGGTGGTCAAGCATGCCTGGTCAATCAGGTTCATGGTCCTGGCCCTGCTCTGCATCATCATCGAGCCGATCTACACCTTCTTCGCCGCCACATGGGTCGCGAAGAACATCTACATCCAACTTGGGATGTCGGCGGTCACCGGCCTCTTGGCCGTTGCCGCTATCATCGCCCGCATCTTCGTTCAACAGAAAGTCTCTGGAGACCTCGCCAATGGCAAGCCGCCTCAAGAAGGGTAGCGCGATTGCTGCTGCCTGCATCGCCGTCGTCAGCACCTTCGAAGGGCTGCGAACTGTCGCCTATCGAGATCCGATCGGGATTCCAACAGTGTGCTTCGGAGAGACACGCGGCGTCAAGATGGGTGACAGCTACACCGTCGCTCAATGCAAGGACATACTCGGCGACAGCCTGAAGGAATTCGAGACGGGCATGCGCGCCTGCATGAAGCAGCCGGATCAAGTGCCGTCCGGCGCCTATGTCGCCTTCCTCTCCTTCACGTACAACGTCGGAACCGGGGCGTTCTGCAAATCGACACTGACGCGCAAGCTGAACTCGGGCGACGTCGTCGGCGCCTGCAATGAGCTGCCCAAGTGGGATAAGGCCGCCGGCATCCGTCTCCCGGGCCTCACGAAGCGCCGCACAGCGGAACGGGCGCTCTGCCTCAATGGTATCCGGACCTGATGTTCGGCATCATCGACTATCTCAAGATGGGCGCCGGCCTCGCTGGTGGCCTGATGCTCTATCACCTCTATGCCGTCTCGATCGGCTATCCCTCAGCGGCGAGGCAGGCGCGCGCCGGCTATGTTCTTGTTGCCGAGAAGAGCGCAGCCGAGGCCCAGGCGGACGTAGGGACTGTCGCGACAACTCGGCTGTAATGCACGCGCAAAAGGTCTCCGCCTCTCGCGGGAAGAAACATGTTGGCGCCCAGACCGAGCAGGGAAGCCATGAGAGACGTCCCGTAACTGATCTTCCCGTCCAGCAATAGCCGCCATCGCAGCGCATAGCCGACAGCGATACCGAAGGTAACAAGCATAAACCACAAAAGCGATGTTGCCGATATTCCGCTACGAAAAATGCGGATAGCTTCCTCCCAATCCAATGCCCGAAGCAGGAAGATCAGGACGACAAGGCTTATTGCCGAGGCTATAAGCGCCCGCGGGCGCTGATGATTGAAGAGGCCACGTATCACGTTCTTTTGATGTTCTCTTTGGAAGCGGTACCGTCTCTGGACCGGGAACGCCTTCGCTCTTCTCGGGTCGCTGCCCCTAACATATTACCACAATCAGCTGCAACCCCGTGACCTCGCGCTTTCACAGGCGTTGCAGTCACGACGGCGGTTGACTTATCTCTTGACCTGCTCTCTCTTGATTCAGAGCCAAGTGAACCGACCATTGGCTTGCGATTCATGATGAACCGATCGTCAACCTCAATGTGCTGACGTATGCCGGCAACTTGGAGAATCTCGCCTCCATCATGACCCGCGCCATCTGTTCGTCAACTTCTGATAGATAAGTCGGTGCGGAAGACCTTGATTTCCGATTATTTCAGTTGCGCTCGTTGCAGAAAGCGACAAGAAGGTGGTTGTCCATTGATCTGCGAGACGCTGGTTAGCAATGCCTGAAAATACTCCCACTGAGACGCCGCGCTCAGGATGGTTCTTAATGCCGATGCAAGCGCTCGTCGCCCCTCTGCTGGCGATGCCGCGGGTTGCCAAACGTGCCCTGGCTTTGCTGGTCGATTCCAGCTTTTGTGTTCTGACGATCTGGCTCGCCTATTGCTTCCGCCTAAACGAATGGACGGTGCTGACGGGTGTGCAGTGGCTGCCGGTCTTCGTTTCACTGTGCATGGCCCTTCCCATCTTCATCGTCATGGGCATGTATCGGGCGATCTTCCGCTATGCCAATATGGCTGCTTTCATTACTGTTCTGAAGGCGATTGCGATCTACGGCGTCGCCTTCATGACGATATTTACAGCACTCAGCGTCCCCGGTGTTCCGAGAACCGTCGGCATCCTCCAGCCCTTCCTTCTGTTGATTGCGATCGGGCTGTCGAGGTTGAGTATCCGCTACTGGCTCGGGGATGCCTACCAGCGCATCCTTCACAAGAATATGCTCGCCAAGGTGCTGATCTATGGGGCAGGGACGGCCGGGCGGCAACTGGCCGGTGCCTTGATCAACAGTGCCGAACTCAATGTCGTCGGCTATCTGGATGATGATCCGCGTCTCAAGGGCGGCGTCATGGGTGGTTTGCCGATCTACGACCCCTCGGATCTTCCGGTGCTTGCCGAATCTCTCGGCGTGCACAACGTGCTTCTTGCTCTTCCCTCCGCATCGCGGCAGCGTCGCAACGAAATCCTGGAGCACATCCGTAAAGCCAGGGTCAATGTTCGCACGTTGCCGGATCTCACTGCCCTGGCTCAGGGACGTATCGCCGTCTCCGACATCCGAGAGCTGGAGATCGAAGATCTGCTGGGAAGAGAAGCGGTCGCGCCGCGCCAGGAGCTACTCGACAAGTCGATGCGCAACAAGGTGGTGATGGTCACCGGTGCTGGCGGCTCGATCGGCGGCGAGCTATGTCGTCAGATTTTGCGCACCGGGCCTTCCAGCCTCATCCTCATCGATCAGAACGAGTTTGCGCTTTATAATATCCATGCCGAATTGCAGAAGCTGGCCGAACTGTACAAGCATGAAAATATGCAGATCGTTCCGATTCTGTGTTCTGTCCGCGATCAGGATCGCATGGAACATGTCATGCAGAGCTGGCGACCTCAGACGCTCTATCATGCAGCCGCTTACAAGCATGTTCCCCTTGTCGAACACAATGCCGTGGAAGGCATCAAGAACAATGTGATGGGTACGCTGGTCGCGGCACGCGCGGCGAATAAATGCGGCGTCTCGAATTTCGTGCTGATCAGCACAGACAAAGCCGTACGTCCGACAAATGTAATGGGCGCCAGCAAGAGGCTGGCGGAAATGGTTCTGCAGGCGCTTGCGGCGGAATCGGCTGTCGACAGAATGCGAACGAATTTCTCCATGGTCCGTTTTGGAAACGTCCTCGGCTCCTCCGGATCCGTCGTGCCGCTTTTCCGGCAGCAGATCAAGGACGGCGGCCCCGTGACGCTGACACATCCTGACATAACCCGCTATTTCATGACCATTTCGGAGGCTTCCCAACTCGTCATACAGGCGGGCGCGATGGCCGAGGGGGGCGATGTCTTCCTGCTCGACATGGGAGAGCCGGTTCGCATCGCCGATCTCGCCCGCAAGATGGTAGAGCTTTCCGGGCTGGCCGTCCGCGATGAAGACAATCCCGAAGGCGATATCGAGCTGTCCGTTACCGGTCTTCGGCCCGGCGAGAAGCTCTACGAAGAACTGCTGATCGGGGATAATCCGAAAACAACCGAACATCCCCGGATTATGAAGGCGCGCGAGGATTTCCTGTTGTGGCCGGAGCTTTTGAAAAAGCTCAACGCGCTCAATGCGGTATTGGATCGGAACGATATGATCGCTGCACGTGCGATACTAGCGGAGCTTGTTTCCGGCTATTCGTCAACCGGCGAGGTCTCGGATCTGGCTTTCACCGGCACCTTAAAACCAACAACGCGGCTTAAGACACCCAAGGTCGGCGAGCCCACGTCGACGAATGTTGCTGCGAGTGACAAAGCGCGGTGGGTGCAGCAGCCGTAAAAGATCAGCACGACGAGTTAGGCGGAGATAGGTTCCAGAGCTTTTTGATCAAACATGATAAGCTCCCGTTATGATGTTGCTGACGGCGAGAAGCAGAGCGAGCATAATCGCTAGCTCAAGGACCGATTCAGGTATTTTTTCCAGGCCTCGTCACGGCCTAAGGAAGCATGGCATCGCGATATGCGCTGGATGTGATTTTTTCATGATTGACATTGCAGGGCCAATAAGATTGAAGCGACATTTAGGCCTGCTGTTGTGAAATTTTTTGCTAATTTTGAGCCTACGGTGGATTCTGAAAGCTGAGATGATGGAACAGAGATCATTTGACGAGGAAATTAATCTCTTTTCTGTTGTTTCCTTCCTACGAAGGGGCATCGGCACCATTGCTTTGTGCTGTTCCATTGGAGCTATACTAGCAGGCATTTTCCTGTGGCGTAGCCAACCCTTTTATCAAGCCTCAGCACAACTCGTGCTTGCGGCTTCGTCCAATCCAACGCAACTAGACCCTGATGCAGTCGCTCTTGTGGAGCCTCGTGAGCATGTTACTTTTCGTCTGCGATCTCCATCAGCTTTCGATCAGCAGACCGTCTCCGCGTGCTCCGACGGCGGCCCGGTAACCGCCGAACAGATTTCGCAAAATGTGAGGGTGACGGCACCATCAGTTCCCAGTGACGTCATCGAGATTTCCTTTACCGCCCCAGCCGCTGAATTGGCACGGCAGTGCGTCGCCGCGATCGTGCGGGGGATTCAAGAACAGCAGACGTTGGTTGCGTCCATCAGCTTGGAACATCTGAAATCTCAAATCAGGTCACTGCAGGATCAACTCGTGGAAAATTCGAAGCTCCTGAAGGAGGCGCAGGATTCCGGGTGGCAGCAGGCAATATATCTCGCGACACGCGACGATGCGATCGCATTGCGTAAGGACATTGCCGACTTGACGGGTAAACTAGAACTAAGCAAGCCTGCGACTCTGCTTTCCCCAATTTACGCTCCATCAAATGCCGCCTCTCCGACCAAGATAACTATTCTGACTGCAGGTCTCTTTGTCGGGTTCGTTATCGGCGTTCTAGTCAACCTCCTTAAAAGCGCATACCTCATGCAGCGAAATCGCCGTAGCCGGTCGAACGGCTAATGCGTTAGCGCACGTTAAGCAAGGCCGCACGAAGTACCTGCATGCCCCGCGACATAAGCTTCTTAGAGAAGAAATGTACAGGGCTGGCTCTCAACCCGTGAGTTTCAAGCGCACGTAGAATTTCTTTGTTTTGCTGCAGGATATTCTTCCAGCTGCGATTTGTGGTGCCGCCCATTCGCATCTTCACCATAATGCCGGGCAGGTATTCCGACTTGATACAGTGGCGTTCTAGGAAGCGCATCATTAATTCTACATCAGCAGCAATCCTATAACTGAGGTCAAATGACCCAAGGCGCTTGTAGACCTCGCGCCGAACAAAGAATGTTGGATGAGGCGGGCACCAGCCTTCTTCGAAAGCCTTAGGTACAAAAGGCGAAGAGCGCCAGTCGCGCACTATCGTCGAGGTATCATTTTGCCGAACATAGCAGAGATCCCCGTAACATGCTTCCAAGGCCGGATCCCGGAACGCCTCCGCGACCTTTGCCAGAGCGCCCGGCATGTAGAAGTCATCCCCATTGATGAAGCCGATAACTTCGCCGGTTGCAAGACTTATTCCTTTATTCATAGCATCATAGATGCCAAAGTCCTCTTCGGAAACCAGGCGCGTGATAACATCGCGGCGTTCGTTGATCCGATCAAGCGTGCGGTCCTTTGAGAGTCCGTCGACGACGATATACTCCATATTTGGGTAGTTTTGAGCGCGAACGGATTCGATCGTATCAGCGATCGTGGCTTCGTTGTTGAAGACAACGGTGATGATTGAAATTTTCGGTTCGCGCATTCACACTTACTTTCATAGCTGGTGGGTAGAGGCGAGGTCCCCCGGCATTCTTCGGTGGTTTGCTACCGGCGTTTGGTGGCAACCCGTTGAACAAGCGCATGGAAATCAGTGATGAAACGGTTGACGCGTTCATTAGCGAAGGCCTGTGCCTTCGCCGCCCGTTCGAACAGAATATCCGGCGAAGACAGATTTGTCGAAGCAAGTGCGTCGGCAAGCGCCTGCGCGTCATGGCGATCGAAAAATACGGCCGCTTCGCCCGCCTGTTCCCTGTTGACGTCCAAATCAGACAAAATCAACGGCACGCCCCACGACAGGGCCTCTTCAACTGTCGTGCTCCATCCTTCGAAGAGAGATGGGTTCAGCAAGGCCATACTAGCGGTTGCGAGTGGAGCAAGATCGCCATATGGGATAAGACCGAGAAGAATGAAGTTCGAGGAGAGATCGGCACTTTCGATAGCAGCCTTCACACGCGGAAAATAAGAGGGGTCGCGCGGATCAGACTGGCTGCCACATGCTACGACAGTAACGTCGTGACCGCGGCGACGGAGGATCGTCAATGCCTCCACGACAAGAAGATGATTCTTGTGCTGCCAGAACTGGTTGGGAAGGAAGATATACCGCTCAGGCAGTCCGTATTTGTCGGCAAGAGCACGAGCAGCCGCAGGAACAATCACTCCCTTGGGCGGCACCGCAAACCTGACGACGTGTGTGCGCCCCCGGGAGGACGGATAGAAAACTTCGCACGAGACGCGCGAGTCCTCACTGCTCAACATGATCTCGCGTTTTCCCAGGACCTGAATTCTAAACCCTATATCGCGTTTCCAGTAGCCAAGCTTACTGAAGAGACGGGGGAGGAAGCGGTGTTGGAAATCTGGGATCCAGGCAATAGCGGGGATGCCGAGATTGAAACCAAAAAATTGTGCCACCTCAAATACGACATCTATCCGGTGAGTTTTAAACAGCTTACGCACACGCCAGTCGGCGCCGGTGACAAGACCGGTGAGCAGAGATCTAAAGCTCCTGGATCTGTTAAAGAGCGGGCTACGGACCACCTCAACGCAATTGAGAGCCGCAAATGGAGTTATATCTTTTTCATCGACGTCGGTTCCAAAGAACATAACGGGCGTAAGAGCTCTGCTCTGATCAGCGGACAGCAGCCTGGCGAGATTTATCAGATAGTTATAACCGCCGGTCCAGTTTTTCCCGCCGATCATCGTAAAGGCAATACGGGTCATGATCTCACACCGGATTCCGATCGAAACCACCTGACATAGCCTGAGAGGCCTTCCATCAAATCCTTCTGCCACTCGAACCCGAGGGCTGCGAGTTGCTCGGATTGGGCTATCAGGCTTTGAGGGTCGCCAGCTCGTGCTTTACCCGAAAATTCAATCCTGGCTTCCAAATTGGTATCGACCGCCCATGCTTGGGCAATGCCTTCAACGATCGCACGAACATTGGTGCCGCGGCCCGTGCCGATATTGATAACTTTTGGCGAGGGATTCGCCTCGGTGTGGATAAGCGACAGCGCGCGCACGACGTCGGTCACCGCCGTCCAGTCTCTAAGCTCGTTGCCACTGCCGCCGAGAAGGAGTCGCTCAGGATGAACCTCGAGCTGGGAGCAAACGTCCCAGAGCAATTGCTTGCGTAATCCCTCCCCATAAACTGAAAACAGACGACCGATCACGACCTTTAACTCGTAGCTCTCGCAATAGGAGACGCAGAGAGATTCCATTATATGCTTGTGATGACCGTAGGGAGAGAAGGGGTTGGGTTTCGCCGTCTCAGCTATCTGACCTGTGTGGCCTGCCCCGTAAACAGCAGCGCTAGAAACCGCCACTAAGCTGCTTTTAGGGGCCTCCAGTCTCAGCCATTCAAGCAGTTCAATGGTCGAGCTGACCGTGCGGTGGAAATCTTCGCGAGGATTTGCGATTGCTGCTCCGACCGACGAGCCCCCCGCAAGATGGTACACAATGTCCACCGTCCCAAACTGCTGTTGAATCAACCGAAGATTGGGGATATCGACCTCACCGTTATGCCAAGAAACCAGCCCCCAGCGTTGGGCATGAAGCGGTGACCAGGTACCGTGCCCAAGGCCGAATACGGAGTTCCCGGCAAGTGCAAGCGACTTTGCCAGATATCTTCCGATAAATCCGTGAGCGCCTGTGATTAATATACGAGCCATTCTTTTTCTTTATTGGGGCCGCGTGGCGACGAACGAATACAGCCGGCCCGGCCGCCGATCGAATTTTGCTGCGATATGCGAGAAGATCGTCCAGACTGACCGAGAACTCAAAAGCGCTGGAGCGGCTCTTGCGAAGAGCGGCAATCGCATGGCAATCTGCGCCTTCAACTCCGCCGGAGTGTAGGGGGCGAAGTTGATCTCGCTCTCCAGCGGCATAAGGAGCTTGTCCATCTTGAAACCGGCCGAAACTATAGAGTTCTGATACTCCTTCAGAAGAAAGGCGTTTTCCCCTCCATAGAGTTTGTGCAGGGGATGGCGATCCAGAAAGATCGGCAAATCGCGTTCGCTCGATATCACATGTTCGCGAACTGCGATGAAGCGCCCGCCGGGCTTGAGCACTCGAAAGAATTCACGACACGCGGCCAACAGATCGGAGGTGTGATGCAGAACGGCTCTGGCAAAGACCACATCGAAGGCATTGTCGGAGAATGGGAGCTTTTCGGAAAACTCCTCGGCGATCGAAATGGGAAGATGAACTTCATTGAAGAGGGCACGAATTGCACCAGCACCCACGAGGTCGCTCGCGTCGGGCTCCAGTGCCGTTACTTCAAAACCTTCCTTGGCCAGAGCATAGCTGGCAATACCACGACCGGCGCCGATATCGACTGCAGTTCCTGGCGCCTGCGGGAGAAATTCGCGGATGGCACCCCACTCGCCGCTCCGCCAATACCGCTCGGCCGCCTGCAGAATCGGATCGTCGTAGTAGGCATCGAGCACCAGCTTTTGCTGGTCAGGCTGTTGCCGAAGCCACTGGACGGCTGCTTCCCACGTGTCCAATTTTGTTGCCGTCATGGTTGACCTTCTGTCTCTTTTTGCGTCGGCTTGAGATTCCGAATTATGCGAGCGGGGTTACCGGCGACGACGGTGTAAGGGGGGACATCGCGCGTGACAACAGCATGGGCTCCAATAACTGCCCCGTCGCCGACTGTCACCCCCTTCAGGATACTCACGCCAAAACCAATCCACACCTTGTTTTGAATAAACACTGGCTTGATGGAAACCCCGGTCCAATCCTTCTTTCCTAAGCCCCAATCGGTCACATCGTTCTTGCGCAATTCCCAGTCGAGAGAATGAGAATCATGATCCACGATTGTCACTCCCCATGAGATGATGACATCGTTTCCAATCGTAATTCCGGAATGGCATACCAGGTGACTGGCACCAATATAGCAGCGATCGCCAATGCTGATGCGGCCGCGGGGATCATCGAAGCTGATATTGCAATTGATGATACAGTTCTCGCCGATCTTCACATTGCCTCCGCGAACGGATCGCAATACCAGCCAACGGACATTGCTACCACTCCCAACGACAAATTTGCTCCGCTTGCGAGCCAACCATCCCGCCGCCATGTTTGCGATCGTGGTCAGGCTAAGCTTCATGCGCTTGCAGCCAGCCGTTGGAAGTTAAGCCATTGGGCACGCTTGTTGTACACGGTTCGTACAGTACGGGTTCCTTCGTTGGCTAACGCCTGGAGGCGCTCCGGTTCCCGAAGCAGATTTACAATTGTCCGCGCCGCGGATTCTGCATCTTCATATGTTACCATGCTGATATTATTGACCATCCCCTCAGGATAAACACCGGAGTCCGAGACCATTAGCGCACCGCATCCTAGCGCCTCCCAGCATCGCATATTTCCCCTGTCCGTTCCCGCCATATCCACGGCGCCATTTAGAACAATTTTCGCCTGCGAAATCGCTTCATAAAGCTCACGTCCGAAGAGTGGGGTACGGGACACTGCACGAATATTCTTCGGACGTCTGTGCTTCCCAAGCGGCAGAAGCCAACCAATCGGGCTCTCAGCAAGCCTAGTCAATCGCGATCGATCAAGGTGGTAGTAAACTTTAAAATCCCTTCGAATAGCCGAAACGGCTTGCAGTATCTCTGCACGCCGACGATGGTGACGGCTATAGCCGCCGACAAAAAGCACATCGATTGGCCGGTCTCGATTTTCGGCATAGCTATCCATTGCCGGATCATGGGCTGGTGCAAAATATTCCGCGCGCCAGCCCAGCTTCCGATAACCTTCCAATATGACAGGAAAGTTGCAGACGATCAAATCGTAGGCGCCGAAGTCGGTATTGCCGGAAGGCGCCGCTCGCCACATGATTGACTTCCGAACGCAGCCAGGAAGTTTGCGGACGAAGTCGTTCCCGTATCGCATCGGATCCGAATTATAAAATATCTCGGTGCGGTGATGTTCGATCTGGCTCAGCAAGATCTGCTCCATGTCGGAGGTGGCGGGCAAACCATTTTCTACCGCCCAGTATCGTTGAAGTATCTCGTCATCGCCGTTCGTAAAGAAGATGTCTGGAGAGGTCTCCATTACCGGTTGCAGTATATGGCAAGCGCCATAGCGATCATCCAGAAAAAGGGCCAATCTGTCTGAAAAACTTCTCGCATCAACTGCGAGCATATCAAGCCGCCGCATATAAGCAGCATATACCCCGGAATTTTGAAAAACGCGCATATTGGGTTCTATACCGATCCGAGGTGGACAAGATGCTCTTGTCCACCGTCGTTCTTTTCTGGCACCCACTTCATCGCGCTGGACAGCGCTAGCACTAATGGAACAACCAAAACCAAACCGCCGGTCATCATCGCCGTTTGAAGTGCGGTCGAAAGCATGACGAATATTCCATAGTGGCCGAGAGCCAGCCCCGCAATCGTTGCGACGGTCTTCCCTCGTTTCACTATCAGCTGGATATCTAGCAAGCGGATAAAAAATCCGGCGAATAGCGAAAATAGAAGGACACCCATCCAAGAGAAGTCGGCCCAGGCATCGGCGATAAACATCGCTGTCGAGGTGGAACCTTCCATGCCGCGATGGACGGCGCCGACCAGTAGATAGGTTGGTTGGCTGGGTTGACCGGTCAGAGAGCCGACCAGCCAACTGAACTTACTACCCCAACCATAGGGGAGAACACTTGGAATTGCAGTATAATACTCAAGCAAGCTCTCATTCGGGATCATGAATATCCGGTAAAAGAGAAAGTCGAGTGCGTCACCGACACCGTGTAATTCACGAATGGCAATAAGTACCATCGCTCCGAACAGAAGTACGCCAAACAGAATAAATCTGATCGCCATCCCCAACGGCAAATCTAAAGATTTTCTAAGATGTTCAACGACTAGCAACTGCAGTATAAATATCGCCAGTGGTGCCTTGCTTAGAGTTGAGGCCTTGGCCAACATAACGGCGATTATAAAAGCCCAAGCGATCGCTCTCAGTTTCATTGACCGCTGTCTTATCGCTATAAAGCAGCAAAAGGCACAGAACGGAAGCACATTGGAGACCAGGAGATTGAAAAGATAAAAGCGGCTTCCACCCGACTCTCGTCGCATCGCAATTTTCGCGACCTCACTTGCATCCGAAATAAAGTAGACGATAGTTTTGGGTATGTTGTTTTCTAACACAACAACCGCCAAAATGATAAGGAGTCCGATTATTGAAATAAGCTCGACGCGTTGAGCGACGCCTTCAGATATCCGGACAGGCCGAGTACGCCAGGAATGCAGGGCAGCCTGGATCTGCTGATGACTAATGCCAAACGCGAAATCTGCCAACCCTATACCGAGAGTAATGCAGACAATTGAAATGGCAAGTGAGAGATCCAGCGCGCCTATGGCATCATTATAGGGGGCAGCAGACATGATTGTCTCGAAGAACTTGGTCTGAGGACCCCATACTCGAGTGTAATATAGATACATAGGGCCATGAAGCGTGAGCATGAGGCCTAAAAATACTGACGAAAGCGTCAGATTGATACCCACCTTCCAAATGTAGAAGCCCACCGACAGTGTGACAGCCATTGCGAAGACGAGGCTAGTCGACATCAGCTGCCTCTACGGTTGCGCTACGTGACGGCAGCAAAATTCGAGTCACCTTACGCAGGCGCAAAAGCGCTTTATGAAGCCACATGCCGTTCGGAAAATTACTGTGCGGTACTGGCGGTGCCTCGATATACCATTGGAGCTCTTCCGGCTTCAATCCCAGTTTTTTGGCCACGAACTTTGTTTCCCTGCGGGCATCCTGAACGGAGATGATGGGCGTTGAAATTTCGCGCAGCGCCTCCTCCCGTGTCATTTGTCCGGCAACAATCAAACTTGAAAGATGAAGCCGTCTTTTGTCAAAGTTAAATTTTCTCGGAAGATAGATATCCTGGTAGAATTTTGTGAATCTAGATTCACTGTGTTTGCCGCCGTAGTCACGCCACCCATATTCGCGCTGAAGCTCAGTGCGCGCCTCTTCTTTATTGTAGTCGATGTAGTTGAGTGGACGGTGAATGGTGAGTTGCCGGCGGACGCGGGTAAGCCAAATATACTCAAGAGGGCTCATGAAGGGATAGGTCGTGAGCTTCAAGGAGCCGAAGCGTTTTTGAATCGCGCTCGCATGCGTTCCGTCAATCGACGGATAGCCAAAGCCGCGGGGTATCACCGATTCTGACGCGAAGTTTACGCCGCTGAGGAAGTGACGAATGCCGAATTTAGCTGCTGTCCTATAGAGGGTGGAAAAGAATGCATGATCTTGCGGGATGTCCTGATTGAGGACAGAAGCCTTCATAAACGCAATCTGCAGATCGCGCATCTCCTGCCACTCGATTACATACGTGTGAAGGTCGAGATCGAGTTTCCGGACAAGAATTTCAATATTGTGGACGGCGGGCTCGGAATTCCAACCGCCGTCGACATGGACCGCCAGAAGACGAAGACCATGCTTTCGGGCGGCGAGATGCGCAAGAAACGCGCTGTCAATTCCACCGCTAAGCCCGACCATTGCGTCGTATGGCTTACCTGCGCCTTCTTCCTTCAATGTGGCGATCAATCGCCGCATTCGTATGTCGCCTTCGGGGCCGGTCCACCACTCGTGCGGCTTGCGATTCAGCGCATCCCGACAGCAGTTACATTGGCCGTTTGCGTCAAACACGATCGACGGGTTGGAATTGTCCATGACGCAAAATGAGCAAACTCGCGACGCGTTATCCATGAGCACCTTGCTCCGCCTCCTCCAAAATTTCTGGTGCAGGGTAGCTTATAAGGACTGCCCTCAGCCGACCGATAAAGGTGAAGGCGCTCCCCGAGGCCGCGGCGGAAGCGCCGGCATCAAGGCCTTCCATCAGGTGGGCGACGTTTCCGGCGCCACCCAAGGCAACGACCGGAATGCTCAGCTTTCGGGTAATCGACTGGATCAACTCAAGATCATACCCGTTGCGCGTGCCGTCGAGAGTTTTCGACTGGAGAATTATTTCGCCAACGCCGACATCCTGCAGCCTCAGGCAGAATTCTATCGGCTCTTGCCTCGCACCGCTTGAAGTGTAGCAGCTCGCCGCCGCGCCGCGACCGTCAACGTCGACACAGGCAACCAGAGCCTGGCTGCCCATATCGGCAGCAATCGCTCCCACCAGTTGCGAATTGCGCGCGCCTTGACCGAGTACAAACTTCTCGACGCCGGAGCGGTTAAGTTCCTCGCACTGCTTAAGCTCGGTGATGCCGCCGCCATATGCCAAAGGCATGAAACATTCGGTTGCGAGTTCGCGAACGAAGCCGAGATCAGGACCTCGCCCCGTACGCGTGGCGTCGATATCGAGAATGCAGATCTCGTCGACTTCCTTTTCGTTGAACAGGCGAACAACATTGAAGGGATCGCCGACGTAGGTGCGTTCACCAAACTCTATCGTTTTCACCAGCCGACGCTTCTGATCGACCAGCAGGACGGGTATAAGCCTTTTTCTCATCAAAGCTTTCCGAATGCTTCAAGAATCCGCATTCCGAAGCGGTGGCTTTTTTCAGGATGAAATTGCACGCCGCTGACATTGTTCGAACTCACTGCGCAACATAGCTCCTCGCCATAGTCGATGACGGCGGTAACGTCATTCGGATCATCGCAATCGACAAAATAGCTGTGGTCGAAATAAAAGCGCTCCCGCCGGTTGGACCTGTCGAACAGAGCGCTTTCTCGGCGCGGCCTTATCTCAAGCCAGCCGATATGAGGAACCTTAAGGGATGATGTTGCCGCTAGCCCGATGCGCTTTACATCCGCATTTATCCAGCCAAGTCCAGTTTCCGAGCCTTCCTCGCTGGATCGCGCCAACAGCTGCATACCGAGACATATGCCGAGAACAGGAACCCTCCGTTCGCGCACCGCGTGATTCAGCGGATCGACTAATTGTCTGTTTCTCAACGTGGCCATTGCTTTGTCAAACGCACCGACTCCTGGAAGAATGAGCTTCGCGGCACTTTCGATCTCCTTGGGATCGCCGCTTGGCCGAGCATCGATCCCCAGATACTCCGCCATATTGGTGATTGCGCCGATATTCCCGACGCCATAGTCTACCACAGTGATCACTCAAAACCCTCTCTTGCGTTTCACAAGATGGTTATTCCATCCAATCAGGCGTCTCTCGGACAAAGCCGTTCTAACGGACCCATAGATACGGGACAAGATAATGCTCCCGGTTTTCGTCGTCATCGCCACGGCTGCGATCGCGGCGGAGACAACGCAGACAGAACAGACATACGCGAAAGCGAGGGACAGCCAGCCATTGATCCAGGTGAAATTCAGGCCTAAAGATCCGACAACTATGCAGATGCCAACCAAGATAGGAGCAACTGTACAGGCAAACATTTGCTCCGCGCTGAAAGTGCGAAAGAAGCAATTGCGAGTCACCAAAAGCGCGAGAGGTACTCTTACAAGGCTGGCAGCAAGCAAGCCTGTTCCAGCAGCGTATGGACCGAAACACCAAATGGAAATGAAAGAAAAAACAACCGTCATCACCGAATACGCAAGTGAAGTATATGCAGCCGGTGCGTTTCTGCCCATTCCCATGGCGTAATACTGGAATACATTCGAACCGCACCCGACGATGCCGCCGAGAATGAGTATCTGGAGCAGATGCGTGCCGCCTGCAGCGGTTTCTTCGCCGACCCAAACCGTCAACAGCGGCCTGGAGAGAACCGCGATTGGTGAGAGTACGATGGCTCCGAAAGCCGAATTGCCCCATGAGGCGAGCATAAAGAAATCATGCCGCTCCTCTTCGCGGCTGTTCGACATGTTGCCAAATCGAGGAAACAGGACTTCACAGATACGTATGACCGCGATGTAAGCGGCCTCCTGGACGCGATTGCACACGTTATATTGGCCGACAACGGCAGACGGCGCGAGCGAAGCCAGAACGTAGCGGTCAATCTGGTTGCCAAAGATTCCCGCAAGCTGAGAGAGGCTTTGCCATTTTCCAAAATGAAGCAATGATTTCAGTTCGTCGGGAGACGATGAAATCAATCTGCCGCTCTCACGGAATTCCGAGGATGTAATCCATATCCATCCTACAGTCGACAATACGAGACTTCCAGAAAATCCGAGCAAATAGCCGTTCAGCACTGGAAAGGACCAAGTGCATCCCAAGGTCATGATGATGGTTGCGAATGAACTCCAGGCTGATGCTTGGGCCACCAATCGAAAACTTTGCTTTCCCACGCAAATACCTTGCAGGACAAACGAGAACTGCTGCGCCATTGTGCCGGTTGCGACAATGAGGAAGGAGACGGCGAGATTCTGTGACGGAAGAGACGCACCGGCGATGCCGGTCATGATCCATGGACCGGCAAGCACGATCCCTAGCCACGCCACCGCCGAAGCGATCAGGCAGATTTTTATTCCGACGATAGCAATACGGGCGGCGGCATGCTCCTCGCCACGTCCAATCCGCGCGGAAATTTCCCTGACAACGGCCTGCCCGAGCACGGTGCCGATCAGCGTCACGGGAGCTGCGATAGCGATCACTATGCCGGCGCTTCCCAGCGTCTGCAGTCCAATCCAGCGTACGACGAACGGCACCGTGGCAAGGTTAGCAACCAGCATAAAAAGGAAACCCGCAAAATTCCAGCCTGAGTTTCCAAGAAGATTGCTGCGCCTTCCATGGCTCTCCGGGCGTTCATCACTCACTCGGCGAATCCCCTGATCGTATCTGCGACGTACAGGAGTTGAGCTTCTGTCATTTCAGGGAAAATCGGAATTGAGAGAATCTTGGATTGATTTCCAAACGCGTTGGGAAAATCTTCCGGCCGATGGCCAAGGCGTTCGTAAGCCGGCAGGAACGGCAGCGATATTGGATAGTTGACCACGGTTTGGATGCCGGCATGATTGAGGTGGGCGGCCAGGGCATCGCGCCGCTGGTGCTTGATCACAAACAGGTGATAGACGTGATTTCGTCCGGCTGCCGTTTCAGGCAGGTCCAGCCGACCAATATCCTCGAGGGCGCGCGCATATCGTCTCGCCCATTCCTGCCGCTTTGCAGTCCACTCAGGCAGACGCGGCAGCTTCACCGACAGGATCGCGGCCTGCAGTCCGTCGAGGCGGCTATTTATGCCTTCGATCTGGTGGTCGCCCTTTGAAAGCCCGCCATGCCGCGCAAACATTGCCATCCGATCGGCAAGTGATTTGTCCTTGCAGGTAATGGCGCCTGCGTCGCCCATCGCGCCAAGGTTCTTACCCGGGTAGAAAGAATAGGAAGCGACATCCCCGAAGCTCCCGACGACCTGCCCATCAATCTCAGCCAGATGGGATTGAGCACAATCCTCTATGACCCAGAGACCGTGCTTCCGGGCGATCGCCATGATCGCAGTCATATCTGCCGGTTGGCCATAGAGATGAACCGGGATGATGCCAACCGTTCGAGGCGTGATCTTCGCTTCGATTTGAACAGGATCGATGGTGTATGTCGAAGCGTCGGTGTCGCAGAAGACAACATTGCCGCCGGCCTGTGAAATGGTCTCGGTAGTTGAAATCCATGAATGGGCAGTCGTAATAACTTCATCCCCAGGTCTGACGCCTAGCGCGCGCATGGCGATGAAGAGTGAGTCCGTTCCATTAGCACATGAGATGCAATAAGGGGCGCCGACGGCGACGGCAAATTCGTCCTCGAACTTCTGAACGAATGGCCCCCTGATAAACGAGGAAGACCGGATGACTGAAGCAATTGCAGCATCGATCTCCTCCTTTAGCGAGAGATATTGGAGATGAAGATCAGCGAAAGGAACTTTCATTAAACCTGCTCTCGGTAAATTTTCATGATTTCCGCGTCTGGCAGCGCCGTCACTGCAACAAGTCAAATAACATTCGGCCATGCATTGGCTCAACACTGAAACAACTTTTTCCCAAGGGGCAAGGTCAACGACCTTCTATGGGCCACCTTGCGGCGAGAAGCTCACAAAGCCAAAGGTGCCGGGTTGTCTACCAACGACGACATTTCCGCACAAACTAAGTTTCGTTGCTAGCCGAGCGAGGTAAAGGCCGGGCGGGGTTGCCGGCATAGGTGCCAGAAATGGTGATATCCCGGGTTACAACGGCGCCCGCGCCGATGACAACGTCGTCGCATATCTGAACCGGAAGGACCGTAGCGTTCGAGCCGATCGAAACCCGATTGCCGATTCGGGTTTCCTTCCAGAGCTCGCGATTTCCCCGCGCAGGCCCACCTCCCGAAAAAACGTCGTTCACAAAAACAACCCCATGTCCGATGAAACAATCCTCACCAATCTCTACAAGTTCGCATATGAAACTGTGTGACTGTATCTTTGTGCGCGGCCCGATCTTCACGCCCTTCTGGATTTCGACGAACGGACCGACGAAACAATCATCCGCAAGTTCGCATTCATAGACATTGGCCGGCTCAACTATTTTCACCCGAGCGCCGCAAACGACGTCTCTGACCTGCGTCTTCCAAAGCGTGGGGGAGCCGTCGGTCACTGGGAAGACCGTCCCAGTTTCGAGTGTTTCAATTCCAAAGGAAGTTTCACTTCTTTATTCGACGCGATTGATTCGTAAAGCGCCGAGATCAGTTCAAGACTCTGGCGGCCCTCATGACCATCCACGAGGGCTTTTGTATCATTCACTAGGCAATCGACGACATGCTCGTAATAAGCCTGATGACCAAAACCATAAACGTTCGGAGGATTAACAGAGTATTTCTCCATAACTTGCTCATCGCCTAAGTCATGATCGCTGAACTGCCAGGTGCGGATTTTGTTCACCGCAAAGCCCGCAATCTCAACAGAGCCCCCAGCTCCAAGTATCGAAATCGATCCTTCAATGTCTTTGGGTCGGGTTGCTGCGGTAGCTTCTATAATGCCGAGAGCACCATTGCGGAACTTCAGTGTGGCTACTGCGGTGTCTTCCGCCTCGATATCCACCAACGCTGTCGCCGCGCGCGCGTGAACACTTTCGACATCACCCATGAACCAAGTTAACATGTCGATATGATGACTTGCCTGATTGGCAAGGACACCGCCGTCGTATTGCCAGGTACCGCGCCAGCTATCCTGATCATAGTAACTCTGATCGCGGCACCATCGTACCCTAACCGTGCCGAGCACGAGCTTACCGAAGCGGCCAGCATCAAGAGCTTCGCGCGCCTTCACGACCGGGACATTGAAACGGTTTTGTTTGACGACGAACAATCGAATATTATTCTCGTCGCAAGCCCTGATCATCGCTTCAGCATCGGTCAGAGTCAGAGCCATTGGCTTTTCGACAACGATATGTCGTTTATATTTTGCTGCCGTAATGACGTGTTCCGCATGCATGCCGCTTGGCGTCAATATCGATACGACATCCACCTCAGTGTTCTGAAGCATCTCATCGATCGACCGATAGTAGGGAACGCCGAATCGTTCACCGAACTCCCTCGCTCTTTCCTCTGCAACATCGCAAACCGCAGCGAGCGTCGCACCTTTTATCTGTGACAGGCCCAACAGTTCGGAATGTCTTTTGGCAATGCGCCCGCAGCCAACAATAGCGAATTTTATCAAGAGTTCTTTCCCCATGCGATCGTATTCGCCCGCAATCACTCGGCACTTACGTTAACATCGAAGCCATGCTGTTTAAGCAAGGCATGTCTCTGTGCATGCCCCAAATCATGCATGACCATTTCCCGGCACATTTCTCTCGCGGAAATTTCCGGAACCCAGCCGAGTAGTTCGCGGGCCTTCGTAGGATCTCCGAGAAGTGTTTCGACTTCGGCCGGACGAAAATAGCGAGGATCGATCTGTACGACTACGGAGCCGGGTTTCACGCGATGGGCCTTGTCGCCTGTGACGGTCTCAACGATCCCTCGTTCATTCAAGCCCACTCCCTCGAAGCGAAGGGTAATTCCGAGATCCTCTGCAGCCCATTGGATGAACTGACGTACGGTGTATTGCTTGCCGCTCGCGATCACGAAATCCTGCGGTTGATCCTGCTGGAGCATCATCCATTGCATGCGAACGTAGTCTTTGGCGTGGCCCCAATCACGCAACGCATCGAGATTGCCCATGTACAGGCACTCTTCCAGACCTTGCGCGATATTGGAAAGACCTCGCGTGATTTTTCTCGTCACGAACGTTTCGCCGCGACGAGGACTCTCATGATTGAATAGGATTCCATTGCACGCGTATAAACCATAGGATTCGCGATAGTTGACGGTGATCCAGTAAGCATAGAGCTTCGCAACCGCGTAGGGACTGCGCGGATAGAATGGTGTCGTTTCCTTCTGAGGGGTTTCTTGCACAAGGCCGTAGAGTTCGCTCGTGCTCGCCTGATAGAATCGCGTTTTCTTTTCAAATCCCAGTATGCGTATGGCTTCGAGCAGGCGGAGCGTTCCGAGTGCGTCGGTATCGCCTGTATATTCCGGGCTCTCGAAGCTTACGGCGACATGGCTCTGGGCGCCGAGATTATAGACCTCGTCCGGCTGCGTTTCTTGCATGATGCGGATGAGATTGCTTGTATCCGTCAGATCGCCGTAATGCAGCTTGAACAACATATTCTTGCTGTGTGGATCCTGGTAAATATGATCGACGCGTTGCGTGTTGAACGAACTCATGCGTCGCTTGATTCCGTGAACGGTATATCCTTTCTCGAGGAGAAATTCCGCCAGATAGGAACCGTCCTGACCGGTGACGCCGGTTATGAGAGCGACTTTAGACATTATGCGACGTTCTCCCGAGACAGGAAATCTTCATAGGCAAATTTGAGACCTTCCTTCAGATCGGTTGCCGGCGACCATCCGAGTTCTCTCGCCACCCCGCTGTCCATGAGCTTTCGAGGTGTTCCGTCCGGTTTGGAGGTATCGAATTCTATCTTCCCTCGGAAGCCGACAAGATCGCCGATAGTCGTCGCAAGCTCGCGGATGGTCACGTCGCTTCCATATCCTACGTTGATATGGGTCTGGCCTTTTGGCTTCAAGGCGTTGTAGCGTTCCGCCGGCAAATTCATGATATGCACGCTGGCGGCGGCCATGTCGTCGACGTAAAGAAATTCCCGCAGCGGCATCCCGCTGCCCCAGATCACCACGCTGGACGCGCCGCTGGTTTTGGCTTCGTGAAAGCGCCGCAGGAGCGCCGGAATGACATGCGAATTCTGGGGATGATATGAATCTCCCACACCATATAAATTGCTGGGCATCACAGCGCGGTAGTCTACACGGTGAGTATCGCCGTACTGGCGATTGTAGCTCTCGCAAAGTTTGATACCGGCAATCTTGGCAATTGCATAAGGTTCATTGGTCGGCTCGAGCGGACCTGTAAGAAGCGCATCTTCCTTGATCGGCTGGTCGGAAAGCTTCGGGTAAATACAACTTGATCCGAGCAGCAGCAGATTCCGAACGCCGGTCCGGAACGCAGCCTCCATGACGTTCAATTCAATCATCAGGTTGTCGTAGATAAAGTCAACCGGATAGGTATTGTTTGCGTATATGCCGCCCACCTTCGCCGCTGCAAGGTAGACCTGATCAAGGCGCTCCTTTTCGAAAAACCGACGAACGTCCAACTGCTCTATCAAATCAAGGTCTTGATGCCTTGCGGTGATGACGGAATCGGGCGGATGCCCTTCGGCGACCAAGCGCCGTACGATCGCCGAGCCGACCATACCAGTATGACCGGCTACGAATATTTTTGGAAAACTGCCCATATTTGCTCGCGCACCCGTGGCATGACCGGAAGCTTCCCGGCTTCTTTATCTACGACCGCACAGTTGCCATGTCGGACTCGCGCGGAAAGGATTAGTTACGCCTCATTGGGTGTTCTCGCCACAAAAGTCAATCTTCATCAATGGGAGCATACTGATCATACTGGTAGTTTTTTCGCGAATCTTACGCACACCTCCTGAGTGGTGGCAGCTTGCCATTTCCCGTCTGGAATTGGCATTTGGCCTCAGTGATCACGGTAGCCTCGACACAGGTGATGGCCGCAACGCTGACGCGCGCGGAATTCAAAGCGCTATCTGACCTAAGATGAGATATTTGAGCCGCTCTTTTGATGAACTCTCAAAAGTCGCGACCATGCAATAACGTGAGTTGCCCCAATCGACGTAACGAAAAAGTACAACGGAAACAATGGTACCGCATAGCGCGGATTCCCAACCTGAAACGCATACGCGACAGCGAAGGCTGGTGCTAATGCGCAAAGAAGTAATATTGTTACTTCCCTCGCTTGTACGGCCAAAAGTGCAGCAGCGAGCAACGCCAATATCAGCCAGACGTCGGGCGGGGCAACACCAATATCTATTGGGTCACGCAGTCTCTCTGGGAAGGTCGAAATATACGGATTGAACGCGGCATAGATCTTCGCATTCGATGAAACTGCAAAGGGGAAAATCGCCGCATCTGAAGCTGCCTGTGGCCCAAAGAAACGCTCGAACGTCGACCGATAGTCCTGCCCGGATGTCCAGCTTTGCCAGCGATAATAGTCGTATAGGTGATTGAGAAAATCCCTGGGAGAGTATCCCGGGAGGACTTCGTGGGTTTGCGGAACTACGGCAGACGGCAAGATCGCCCGATTGATGCCATACCATACAGAAGCCGGTTCAATTGAACTTCATGCCATCCGACCGTAGTGCGCTGGCGAGCCCCTCCGCCTTCTTGTTAATTTCGCTATTGGAGAGTCCTTCCGCTCTCCATTTTTCGGCGGTCAACACAGCGTCCGACATTGTGATGACGCTGTCGACCGCCTCGCCATCCGCCGACGACGGATGGGGGTTAGCCTGAGACGCCGATATCAGAAGATTGATGCCGCCGGCCGGAAGAAAAAATTGCCCGACCTGCAAATATCTATAGGTCGGAAACGCCAGGGCCGAGCCAGCCGACACAGCTAGCAGCAGCACCATCCATCTAGAGATAAGAAGTGTCCGAGACGCAAGCGCGTGGAACAACATTAAAGCGACGATCGCTCCCCAGTAGCTTCTAAACTGGGTCACGCACACAACTGCTAGAAGTGCTACAACAACGCAACTAGTGATCGAGCGATTCCCCCACGTTCCAGACGTCATTCAAGGCAATGTAGTCTGGGTGATATGACCCGCCGCCAAGAACCCATAGTTTTCCGTGATAATGCCCGCGGCTGCCATGCCGCGTGTTCTGTCACCTTGGTCCGGTTGATACCATCGCGGGAGCTCCACACGTCGTTCTTAAGGGTCTGCTTGCGATCAACCCACTCAAGCCCCCCGAGAATCCACAGCTTACCATTTAGCATCACAATCGGCGTGGCTGTTCTAGGACTCCAAGAAGCTGCTACTTGCACGTTGTTCCAGCGAATTCCGTCATCTGAGTTCCACACCGCATTGGTGGCAGGATGCTCCGGGTCCGAAAGTGTAGTCCCACCCATTACCCACATTCGGTCCTTGAAAACGATCGTCATCGGCAGGTCGGTATAATGGAAAGGTAGCTCCGACTGGACAGATCCCACTTGATCCCATCCGTCGAGTTCCAGACATCCCGAAGCAACTCTGTCGGCTTTGTTTTCCAGCCGCCTAAGAGCCAAAGCTTGTCATGATACACGAGTTCTCCAGCCGAATCACGCGGTTGCCAATCAGCGACGGCTATCCGCTTCAAACTCGGTGCCGGGAATCCCGGTGCCCCGCTGTAAATCCACCCGAGAATAAGGCAAAGAACAACCAGCGGAACGACGCGGAAAAACAAAAGCCGTTTGACTTAAATTCATGATTTCATCCCGAACCACTCTTGGAGAGCAGGCGTTTATGACCGCACAAGTACCTTCATTCGCACAATCGCCGATTGTCACAACTTCAAGGCCACCAGCAACGGGGCGGACCAAATGCGACGCTCTTGTGTTAATGATTGTTTCTGTGGATCAGCCACTTTGAGTTCCATCACGGCCTGATCCCCACGGCGACGAAGAGCTGAGCCAAATTGTGATTGCCTCAATTGCCGGAAAAATGGTGTGTTCAATCCCCTTGCCTCATCTCCTCCACAAACCGCCGTCATCCTCTCCGCCGCAGCATGCTCGATCTCCCCCGCAGGGTTTACCAAGAGGTCCGATTGGGTTCACGCAAAAAAGAAATCCCCCGAGTCTAGGCTCGTCAAGGCTACGTTCCTCAACACTATGGTGTTGTCGATATCGGCTGTAACGATTGTATCGTTGCCATACTGACTGGATGCCGCAAAAAGCGATTCCCAGTCGGCGAAAATGCTGTGGTCGATCCTGATCGTGTCGTGTGCGGAGCCGGTTGCCACGAAGTTTGTGATCGTATCGTGGCCCCAGTTCAGCAAAAAAACGAAGACGTCGGCTGCCGCTCCACCAGTGAGGGTATCGTTGCCGGCGCCACCCATCAGCGTATTAGAACCACTGCCGCCGACGATCACGTTGTTAAGCGCATTCCCTGTTCCGGCAAACGGCCCAGTTCCGATATAGGTGAGGTTCTCGACATTGGCGGCAAGCGTATAGCTCGCCAGGCTCGTGCGAACCGTGTCGACCCCCTCATTGGCGATCTCGGTGACGATATCACCGGCATTGTCGACGATATAAGTGTCGTTGCCCGCACCGCCGATCAAGCTATCCGCACCTGTCCCGCCATTCAGCACATCATTGCCGGCGCCGCCGGTGATCGTGTTGGCGAGCGCATTGCCGGCGCCGGTGAAGCTGGCGGATCCCGTATAGGTCAGGTTCTCGACATTGTTGCCGAGCGTATAGCTGACAAGCGCCGTCCGGACCGTGTCCGTCCCTTCGTTCGCGTTCTCAATCACGATGTCAGTCGCAATATCGACGACATAGATGTCGTCACCCGTCCCGCCCGACATCGTGTCGGCACCAGCCCCGCCGATCAATGTGTCGTTGCCGCCAGCCCCCACGAGCTTGTCGGCAGCAACACCGCCTATGATAATGTTGTCGAGCAGATTGCCCGCCCCGGTAAAGGCTGCCGTTCCGATGTAGGTGAGGTTCTCGACATTGGCCGCCAATGTGTGGGCACTCAGGTTTGTCCGAACCGTGTCGATCCCCTCATTGGCGACCTCAGTGACGACGTCGCCGGCATTGTCGACGATGTAGGTGTCGTCACCCGCCCCGCCGATCAAACGATCGGCCCCGCCGCCACCATTCAGCGTATCGTTGCCGACACCGCCGAAAAGCGTATCGATGGCGGCGCCACCCGTGATTATGTTGTCGAGGCTATTGCCTGTTCCGGTAAAGGCTGCCGTGCCGATATTGGTGAGGTTCTCGACATCACTGCCAAGCGTATAGCTTGCCAGCGTCGTGCGAACCGTATCATTCCCCGCGTCGGCGGCTTCCGTGACGATGTCGCCGACATGGTCGACGATATAGATGTC
>NZ_LXFU01000031.1 GCF_001657485.1 Rhizobium sp. WYCCWR10014 | reverse complement strand
GTCATGACCTTCGGAAGAGTACACATACTGGTAGATCGTTTCGTGGCACAGCCTTGCAGGCCCCTCAGAAATTCTCAGGCGTCCGGCAATCTGTTCGGGCGACCAGCCTTCCTTCAGTTGCTCGATGACGGCCGAGCACAGCAAAGGATCGCGCCGTAACTTGCGATAACTTCGACGACGCGCGGAAGCCATATCGTGCGCCGTCACATGCCAGTAACCCTCAGCTGCTGGAAACTCCCGGTCATGCCAGAAATTCCGGCGCAGCTCACGACAGATCGTTGAGCGGTCACGCCGAAGGCTGCGAGCAATCTCCGCCTGGCTGATCTTCTTCTCATGCATCCGTGCGATGACGCGACGTTCGTCCATACTCAACTGCACAAAAGAGCGGGCCATTCCATCCTCCTGAAACTATGGCCGTTATTCTCCTCGTTGCATTTGAAAATGGAATCTGCCCCCCTTACACAAATTTGCGGCGTAACGGATATTATGGAACTTAAGAGTACTCCTGTCTCGAAGCGAGACTTCGTTGATTGAACCAGCCGACGACGCTGGTCGAACGTCGTAGCAAGCCTGAAATGAAGGATTGGCCTGGCGTGGGTGAATTCGCAGTCTACATAGCCGAATGGCCAGCGTTGTCACATTTTGTTGCATTGCAAGATGCCCTCGGCAGGACTAACTAAAGGCCTCAATGGTTGCGAAGAATCCGCCGTTTTGACTAGCAAGCCTCTGAAATGACTGAGTATACGATTACTCTGAAGCCATCGTGCATTACTGAAACTTAATCTGCCCTGTGCAGCTCGATGGCCTTTTCTGTGTTATTTGTTAGCAGTTGCAGCATTTGAGGAAAAGCGCCCCGTGAGTACTATTCCGACAGAGAAAACCGTGCTGGTGTTTCAGGGCGGTGGTGCTTTGGGTGCCTACCAGGCCGGCGCTTACGAAGCTTTGCATGAGGCTGGCATCCGCCCCGACTGGCTGGCCGGGATATCTATCGGTTCGATCAACTCAGCCATCATTGCTGGAAGCCCCGTCGATGAGCGTGTCGATAACCTAAGGACCTTCTGGCATCGGGTCTCGTCTGGACTGTCCGGCCATTTTCTCGGCAATGGCAATGCGATGCGCAAATGGTTCAACGAATCCTCCGCTTTTCTGGGGTCTTTGACCGGCGTTCCCGGCTTTTTCACGCCGCGCGTCTTTGCGCCATGGAACATCCCGGGCGATCCGATGGCCGCGATCAGCCTTTACGACACCGCGCCGTTGCAGGAGACCCTCGCCGGTCTCGTCGATTTCGACCTGATCAATTCCGGTGCCATCCGTCTCAGCCTCGGCGCTGTCGATGTTGTTAGCGGCAACTTCAATTATTTCGACAACCGCGATTGTGCTTTTTCACCCAAACACGTGGCCGCCTCCGGGGCGTTGCCGCCGGGTTTTGCGCCCGTCGAGATCGACGGCCGCTATTATTGGGATGGAGGTATCGTTTCCAACACGCCGCTGCAGCGCATTCTCGGTGGTAGCGAGTTGGAGACGGATCTCTGCATCTTCCAGGTCGATTTGTTCAGCGCCAAGGGCGTGCTGCCGAAGGATGTCTTTGACGTCGATGCCCGCGAGAAGGAAATCCGTTTTTCCAGCCGCACGCGGCTCAACACCGACCAGTTCCGCAAGCTTCAGTCGGTGCGCATGGCGGCCAAGAGGCTGACTGAAAAGCTGCCGCCTGAGCTGAAGGACGATCCCGATGCGAGGCTCCTTGAAAAGATCGGCAATGATTGCGCCGTGACCATGGTGCACCTGATCTATCGGCATGCCGCCTATGAAACCGGGTCCAAGGACTATGAGTTTTCGCGGCTCTCCGTGGAGGAACACTGGAAGGCCGGCCATGACGATGTGGTCGAGACGCTGAACCATCCAGATTGGCTCGACCGAACGCGTCCGACCAATGGGATACGGATTTTCGACCTTGCCGAGCAACGCCTGCATGGGAAAAAACCATGAAAATTGAAGATGTCGTTCGCAATGCCTTTGCCATGCCGCTGACCAGTCCATCCTACCCGCCAGGGCCTTACCGGTTCGTCAATCGCGAATATATGATCATCACCTATCGCACCGATCCGGAGGCCCTGCGCCGGGTCGTGCCCGAACCGCTGCAGTTCGATGAGCCTCTGGTGAAATACGAATTCATCCGCATGCCGGACTCGACCGGCTTTGGCGACTATACCGAATCCGGCCAGGTCATCCCGGTGACCTATCAGGGGGTACATGGCGGTTACGTGCATTCCATGTATCTCAACGACGACGCGCCGATCGCCGGCGGACGCGAAATCTGGGGCTTTCCGAAGAAACTGGCCGAGCCATCGCTGACATCCGTCAAGGATGCGCTGGTCGGCACGCTCGACTATGGCGGTCAGCGCGTCGCCACCGCAACGATGGGCTTCAAGCATCGGTCACTCGACGAGGCGAAAATCCTCGAAAGCCTGAAGCAGCCGAATTTCATGCTGAAGATTATTCCACATGTCGATTGTACACCGCGCATCTGCGAACTGGTGCGCTACTATCTGGAGGATCTGACGGTGAAGGGCGCGTGGGAAGGACCGGGCGCCCTGGCGCTGTTTCCGCACGCGCTGGCGCCGGTCGCCGACCTGCCGGTGCTTGAGGTCAAATCCGCCGTCCATATTCTCTCGGACCTGACGCTGGGCCTCGGCGAAGTGGTCCATGATTATCTTGCAAAATAAGGAGTCGAACCATGAAGCTCAGGGACAAGGTCTGCATCGTCACCGGCTCGGCCAGCGGTATCGGGCTGGCGATCGCCAAAAAATACGTTTCGGAAGGTGCCAAGGTCGTCATCGCCGACCTGAAGCTCGAGGCGGCGGAAGCGGCGGCCAAGGACCTGACGGCTGCGGGCCCGGGCGAGGCGATCGGTCTTGCGATGGACGTCACCAGCGAGGAAGCCGTGAATGCCGGCGTCGCCGCCGTTGTAACCAAGTGGGGCCGGGTGGACGTGCTCGTCTCCAATGCCGGCATCCAGATCGTCAACAAGATCGAGGACTACGCCTTTTCCGACTGGAAGAAGATGCTCGCCATCCATCTCGATGGGGCGTTCCTCACCACCAAGGCTTGCGTACCACATATGAAGGCGCAGAAGGGCGGCGCGATCATCTATATGGGCTCGGTGCATTCGCATGAGGCTTCGCCGCTGAAATCGGCCTACGTCACCGCCAAGCACGGCTTGCTCGGCCTTGCTCGCGTGGTCGCCAAGGAAGGCGGACCGGATGGCGTGCGCGCCAACGTCATCTGTCCCGGCTTCGTCCGGACGCCGCTCGTCGACAAGCAAATTCCGGAACAGGCAAAAGAACTCGGAATTTCCGAAGACGAGGTCATCAAGAAGGTAATGCTCGGCGGCACTGTGGATGCACAGTTTACCACGGTTGACGATGTCGCCGAAGTGGCGCTGCTGTTTGCCGGTTTCGAGACCAATGCTCTCACCGGCCAGTCACTGGTTGTCAGCCATGGCTGGTACATGCAGTAACGGTCGTGACCGCGGCCTACTCTGCCGCCGGCCCGTAGAGGCCAAGCTGATCGAGAAGCGCCCGCTGCCGGCCGGCATTTTCGGCCAGCAGACCGGTATAGCGATCGATGATCCGGTCGCGGTGGCTCGGATCGGAGACAACGGAGAGCGCGCCGACGATCGCCGCGACCTTTTCCGAGGTCCGCCGCAATTCGTCCAGCAGTTCCGAATTGCCGCTGATCTCGCTAACCACCCGCTTCGTCACACGGCCGATTCCGGCAGGTGTGCGGCCGCCTGCCGAGACATACCCTTCCGGCAGATCACCCTTCAAATTGGTGACCGACTTGAAGCGGATGACATCGAAGATCTGATCGACCGCCTGCTTGGCGCCGGTCACCCGAGAAGGATGGTCGGTATCGGCGGCGGCGTGCGGCAGCAGTTCCAGCTTGCCCTTATGGCGCTCTTCGAGCGGCAGATAGGGAACCATCGGTCCGCTGAGCTTGCCGGTCGCTGCATCCTTGAAGAGATCGGCGTCGATTGCCGCATGGGCAATCTTTCCTGATGACAGCGCCCGGTCGAGCGCCGCCGCATCGACGACCTCGCCCCGGTCGTAATTGACCAGCACCGCACCATCGTTCATCGCGTCGAGGACCTGCGTGTCGACAACACCTGCGTTGGAGTATGCGCCGGTCGCAGCATCCAGCCGGCCGAGACCGATATGGACGGAGAGTACGTCAGCGCCGGTCGCCGCTTCAACCGGACTTGCGGCGTAATCGAAGCCTTCCGACTCGATCCAGTGCTGGTGATGCTGGCGCGCGTAGATCACCACCTTCATGCCGAAAGCCTTGGCGAGCTTGGCGACTTCGCGGCCGATATTGCCGTAGCCTAGAATGGCGATTTTCCGGCCCTCCAGCTTGGCGGTCGGGAAATCCTTGAGCTGGCGCCCGGTATCAAAGTCGCCGTTGGCGACCATTTGGTGCAGCCTGTCGACGGGCAGGTCGGGAACAACCTTGAGGATCGCCTTCATCGCCATCTGGGCGGTCGCCCGGCTGTTGATGCCGGGCGTGTTCATCAAAGGCGCCTCGCCGCCCTCGCCGTTGCCGCCGCCCCAGGAGGCCGAGCCCATATTGCCGGTGCCCGCGCCGATGCGCACGCCGCCGAACGGGAATACGGAAGCCTTTGGGATGAAGGTCGCCGCCGCGATCAGCGCGTCATACTGGCCCTTGTCCGTCTGCGGCAGGATTTCGGCCTCGGTGCTGAGATTTGGCTGGTAGAAGAAATGGATGCGGCCCTTTTCCAGCACCGCCCTGTCACCGATCGGGCCGGCATGGAAGACGCCGCCCTTTTCCTCGACATAGGTCCTGATTTCGCTGTCGTCGGGCTGTCCATTTGCGCCAATGCGCAGGCCGACCAGATCGGCGATCAGCACCGTATAGGCGTGTTCGGGATCGTCCTTGCGGATCATCGCGCCGGCTTTCACAGGCGACGCGAACGTGACGCCCTGCTTTGCCAGTTCCTCCTCGATCACGACGATCTTGGCGCGCAGATAGGCATATTGCAGGTTCTCCAGCAACGCGACGATATCGGCCGGCTCGCGGATGCCCCCGACCCAGGCGCGGTAGTCGCCGGGCGTTCCCGGGAATGCGTTGACGTAGCGCGCCGCATCGAGGCCGGGCTCGAACTCGCCGTTCGGATGGGTAAAGCCCTCATAGCCGAGCAGTTGCTTTGAACGAGCGATAATGCGGGCATGGATCGCAGGATCGGTGATGCCGGCGTCCTCCACCTTTAGCAGCGTCACTGCCGCGCCGCGCCGCTCGGCATCGGTGACGGTGAGCGAAAACAGCGGGTGCGACTCGACCCAGCCGTCGATCACCGCCCGATTGGCCGCAGACCGCTTGTTGAGCTCGACCATCGAGCCGACCCGCGCCTCGGACTGCAGGAGGCCGAAGGTGGTTTCGGCAAAGGCAAGCGCGCTGTAGGTGTTGATGACGCCGCCGAGCATGCGGTCTTCCGCGGCATCGTAAAACGGCCCGGCATCCACGGATCGCTTGGCGGAAAGCGGCTGCCGCGCGTCGATCGGCGGCGCGATCTTGAGCTGGCGCGGGATCGCCCAGGACGGATCCTGCTGGTTTTTCTCCACGAGCGTCAGGGCATGCGGCGTGAAGGAGGCGACGAAATACCCCGATATCCCGCCGATCGCCTTCTGAAACGGCATGAACAAGCAGCATTTCGCCATCACGGCATCGACCAGCTCGGGCTCCCAAGGCATGGCGCCCAGCATCGACGTCGCGTCGAACACCGCATGGCGGTTTGCCGGATCGCCATCGATCCAGGTCAGCAGCTCGTGGATCTCACGGCTGGTATAGGCATTGGCGCCGGTCGTCTCGTGGCCGACGCCGACGAAGATCGACACGCCGAGAGCGGAAAGCTCGGCGGCCGTCGGGATCACACCCTCGGAGGCGGCAAAATGAATGCGGCTCTCGCAGCCCTTTTCGGCAAAGCGCTGCATCTCGATCAGCTGCGTGGCCCAGGACTGACGGAAGAAGCCTGCCGCGCGGGCCGGATCGCTTTCCGGGCGCGGCGTATCGACGTAGACGCGCTGGGACGCGTCGTTGGCGTTCATCAGGTGCTGGACGCAGACGGTATAGCCGCTGTGACCGCCGCCGAGTCCCACAGCCATCCGGTTCGCCTTCGGGAAGTGGAAATAGCGATGGATCGCCCGCATCATGTCGGTCAGAATTTTATCTGCCGGGTAGCCGCGGTGCATGCTGCGGGAAATTTCGGCGGTGGTGAAGCCGCCGATATCGTTGCCCCTGTCGTCGAACTTGCGATAGGTCTTCTCGATCCATGTATCGAAAGCGATGCGCCGCAGGCGGCTATCCACTTCGTCGGTGGTCGCATCGGTGATCGGACCGACGCCGAAAAACGGATTGGACGGCAGCTTCGGTGCTCCCGACTTCGTCAGTCGGAGCGCTTCAAGTCGCTGGTCCTGCATCTGCTCGATATGTGTCATGATCTGCCTATCTGCTTGAAGGGAAGGTGGCCAAGACATCTTAGGAGCGGTCTTGCCCGGAAGAAGAACTCAAAGCGCCCCGTCCGGCGCCAATCGCGACGTTCTGGATAGCGCGACCGACCAGCGCTTTGGCTACGGCAGGTCCAGGCCAGCCCTGAATCACCGATTATGACAAACGCACCCGATACTTGCGTCCAATCAAACTATCTGGAAACCGTGCGCCAGCGGATCGCGGTCATCGACGAATATCGTGTTGTGCCCGATGATTCTTGCCCAGCCGCCGACGCTTGGCTTGATGCCCTTGCACGGGCCAAACGATACTGTAGCACTTTGAATTGCTGCATAATTTTGTCCTTAAATCGATTCCGATTTACGGAATTATACAGTAGTCTGCAACTCTCTCCGCCGGGCAGTTCAGCCGCAGGCTCATGACATTCGAAACGAGCGAGAGCTGTATTTTCATGACCACTCACCGCCTCATCCCGACGAGCTTTCACAATGTCATCGGCTCTCTTTCGCCGGCCCTGCACATCGCCGACGGCGATACGGTCGTCACCGAGACGCTCGACGCCGCCGGGCATGACAAGGACGGCATTAAGCAGGCATCCGGCGGCAATCCGATGAACGGTCCGATCTTCGTGGAAGGTGCCGAGCCCGGGGATGCGCTGAGGGTCGAGATCATCAGCATGATCCCGACCAGGGACACGGGTTTTACCCGCAGCGTCGTCGCGGCCAATGTGGTCGATCCTGAAACGGTTCGTGACCTGCCGCCGCGCGATATCGCCATTTGGACCATCGACCGCGAAGCCCTGACCGTCCGGCTTTCCGAGCCGGTTGCAGGCCTTGAAAATTTCGTTCTGCCTCTCGCTCCGATGATCGGCTGTTTCGGCGTGGCGCCGAGCCTCGGCCAGGCGATATCGACCGCCACCAGCGGCGAATATGGCGGCAACATGGATTATCGGCTGTTCGGCCCCGGGACCACGGTCCGCTTGCCCGTAGCAGCTGCCGGCGCCCTGTTCTTTCTCGGCGACTGCCATGCCGTGCAAGGGGATGGCGAGATCGTCGGAACCGGCGTCGAGACGACGTTCGAGGTCACGGTGCGGCTGACGGTGGAAAAGAAGGCCGGATTGGTCTGGCCGCGCGGAGAAACGGCCGAAGACATCTTCACCATCGGCAATGCCCGGCCCCTCGATCAGGCGCTCCAGCATGCGACCAGCGAAATGTTGAATTGGCTGGCATCGGATTACGGCCTGGACAGGACGGCTGCCAGCCATCTGCTCGGTCAGGTGGTGCGCTATGATGTCGGCAATGTCTTCGATCCGGCCTATACGATGGCTTGCCGTGTTGCCAAGAAATGGCTGGTTCGCCGATAGGGTCCCGGCAGGACTCCTCCCCATGCGGGATTGAGGCTATCGCGACACAGCCTGCCGAACGTCAGGACGAAATGGTTCAAGGGCAGCGGAAAGCCCCGTGCGGCCACGGCGGATTTCACCGACACCGGCTTCCGCGCCGATCAGACCTTTGTTGTGCGCATCGCTGAGCCTGATGATCAGATCGGCGTAACTTTCCGAAAGTCCTGCGCGGATTAGCGTTGCCGGCCACTCGGCACGCGGCAGTTCGTGTGCGACGACGCGCCGGGTCAACAAGCTCCCCAAGGCCGCAGCGATCTCAAGCGCCGTGTATTCGCGCGGCCCCTCGCCATGGACGATCCGCGGCGAAGGGCTATGATCCTCGTCAGCCAGCAGAAGGTCGGCGGCCATATCGCCGATGTCGGCGGCTGAGACGGTCGGGAAAGGTCGCGACATTGGTAGGTGCATGCTCGGCATTATGCCGGTCTCGCCGGCGATCTTCAGGTAGCGTGCCCAGTTTTCCATATGTTCGGCCGAACGCAGGAAGACCATCCGGGTGCTGCACTGCCGGAACCGCTCCTCCATCGCACGGAACAGGCTGGTAATGCCGGTATCGATCGTCAGATGTGCGCCGTAATCCGAGATCGCCAGGACGCGCGGCGGCCGGGCGGCATCGATCGCCTCCACCATCCGCTCGATCGACTGCAGCATCTGGCGGCTAGCATCGGCGGTGCGAGGGTCGATCGGGCAGATGAGCTGTACAGCCGTCGCATCTCTCATCGCGACGGCCATGGCATCGGCATCGCCGACCTCGGCCATGGCGATCTCGCATCCGAGCGCCGCAAGGGATACAGCCTTGGCAGGATCGCGGAGCACCGCCCTGACGGGAGTGCCCTTGGCGCGAAGCCTTGTTATCGTTGCCTTACCGACTTTGCCGGTGGCGCCGAAGACGACAAACATGATCATTCCTTCCTCTGTTCGCAGTCGAAGGAAGATGTACTGCCGCCAGGGGCATTGCCTGCGCATTCAGCCGATCCGTTGCAGGATCGGCCAATTTTTTTAATTGCGCGAGCGGGTGATGGTGCCGGGGCTGATGCCAAGCAGCCGCTTCATGCTGTTTGCCATATGGCTTTGATGCGCAAAGCCGGCCTCAAGCGCGATCTGGCTCAAGGGCAGGTCGGAACTCCGGATCAGCACCTCGGCGCGAGCCACCCGGCGGTGCAGCACATACTGATGCGGCGGCATGCCGAAACTGTTTCGAAACTGCGTCTTCAGATGCGAGAGGCTCAGCCCGCCAAGAGCCGCCAATTCGGCAAGGGAAAGCGGCATATCAAGATTGTCTTCGATGTAGTCGGTGAGCATTCGTTTCTGACGGGGCGAGAGCGCTCTGCTGTTATCCACCGGGTGAGAGGTATCGCCGCCGGCCTCGATCAGGCGGAGCGCGAGGGCCGTCGCCAGCGTATCGGCATAGAGGTTGTCGGACGGTACACCCGCTTCGAGTTCCGCTTTCAAGGCCCAAGCGATTGCCTCGAGCCGCGGATCACGGAGCTGAAATTTCGGGGCGATCGCCGCCGCTGGATCGCGGCCGAGGCCGATGGCAGCCTGATGGAAAAGATCCTTGCTGATCTTCAAGCGCAGGATCATGCATTCGCGGTCGTCCTCCCAAACGCCATCAAGGCCGGCTGGCACCACATCGATATCGCCATGCTTCTGCAGGCGGCGATACTCCCGCCCGTCACAGCGGCATTGCGCCCGCACCGGCCGGCCGACATGGATTCCGAGGCGATGATAGGGCGTGCCTGAGATATGCGTGCGACCAGGCGGAATGCGCAGCAGCTCAGCCTCCAGACCGCGCCAGCCGCGTCCCCTGCTCGTTGCAAGGACTGTGGCGCTTCCTGCCTGCGGATGGTCGTTCATCGGTCCGTTCCACTCGTTCTCGAATGGGACCAAGACTATCCCAAGCGTCACCTCCGCGGCAAGAAACGGTATTGTCGGCGTGGACGAGTTTTATTAATCGTGCCGCGACAGGAAACCGGAAACGGTCGCCAGGCAAAGCTGCTTTTCCTCGACATGCGGCATGTGGCTGGAATTTTCGAAGAGCACCCATTCGCAGCCGGGAACGCGTTCGAGATAGGGCCTTACCACCAGGGGCGTCGCCTCGTCATATTTTCCCGAGATCAGCAGCGTCGGGGCCTCGATGCGGTCCAGCCTGTTCTCGATCGTCCAGTCTTTCATCGTGCCGATGACGTGAAATTCGGTCGGGCCGTTCATGTTGCGGTAGACGGTGTTGTCTTCGTCCATGATCGCAAAGGTCCGCGCCACTTCAGGCGGCCACGGCACCACCCTGCAGACATGGCGGTCATAGAAGACGCGCGAGGCAGCGATATAGTCCGGATCGGTGAGGCTTCCCGCCAGTTCATGCTTCAGCAGCGTGTCCTGCACCTCTTTTGGCAGTTCCTGCCTCAGCCGGTTCGCCTCCGAAACCCAGGTATGCATGTTGGCCGGCGAGTTGGCGATGACAAGCGCCTTCAGGCCTTGCGGTCGGCGCACCGCGTGTTCGGCGCCGAGCATGCCGCCCCAGGATTGGCCGAGGAAGGCATAACGATCCCGAATGCCGAGATGGGAAAGCAGTGCGTCCAGCTCCTCGAGAAACAGGCCGACCGTCCAGAAATCCGGGCCCTTTTCCGGAAGTCGCGTGGAATTGCCATTGCCGAGCTGGTCGTAATGGATGACCGGACGGCCGTCGAGGGCGGCGATATCCTTGAAGGAATCCACATAATCATGGGTGCAGCCAGGCCCGCCATGCGCGACGACCAAGGGCAGCTTGCCGCTCTCCAGCGAGCCGGTGACGCGATACCAGGTGCGATAGTCGCGAAAGGGCAGATAGGCTTCTTTGGTCGTGACTTCGCCCACGGGTGTCTCCATCTTTTAGCATTGATGAAAAACATAACGCGGCGGCGACGGTGAAGGCAGCTATCACAAGTTATAGGGTGGCCAATTATGGGTCGGCCGGTCTTCGAGCAGGCGGTAGTGGGTGGCGCGCACCACGGCCTGGGTGCGGTTGCGGGCGCCGAGTTTCTTTGTTGCGGCGTTCAGATGCATCACGACAGTCGGCACGGAACGATCGATGATGCGGGAAATTTCCTTGGCGGAGTAACCTTCCGCCGAATGGCGCAGGCATTCGCGTTCCCGCTCGGTCAGGCGGATCGTGCCGACGCTCTTCGCCCGCGTGTCGAAAAGCGAATAGGCGGTCTCATGGAAAACATGGGCAAGCAGGTTGAAGTCGGCGATATAGCGCAGTGCGTGCCGTTCGAAATCTTTGTTCCGGCCGAAGCGGATACCGGTGACGGTCGCATAGTCGCCGCGTGGCATATGAACCGGGACTGTGACGCCGGTCGACATATCGCGTTCGCTCAAATAGCGCGTCACCGGCGCGGTGTCATCGTTCATGAAACGATTGATCAGCGTGTCGGCGTCCGGGTCGTAGTTCCAGAAGAAGGGCGCGGAGGTGCGCAGCGCCACCTGCTGCACCGGATCGATACGGAAATAGCCGCGATTGAACCAGTAGTCGTGCATGTCGTCGGAGATATTCCGCAGTTTCAGCAGCGATGGTATCATGATCGCGCCGTCGAGATCGTAGGGCACCGGCGTATAGTCGTAGATCAGCGCCTCGAAGCCGATCTGCTTCATCGCCTCGAAGGCCTGGTCGATCCGGCCGTCCAGCGTTTCGTGCGCGGTGAACTGCCGTCTGATCGTTCCGATGTCGTCAAGAATGGGGTCGTCAAGCATGGGCTGCTCCCGGGGTTCGGCATCGCGGCCCACCCTATCACTTCTTATAGCTGGCACTGAATGCGGTTTAAGGTAAAAATTTAGCCGTGCCCAAATATTGAGCAAGCGAAATCTTCTGCCGGAGCGATCAATGTGGCGTGAAATACGGCCGGACGAGCGATTCGAGATCGATGTCGATGGCTATCGCGTCGTTGCCTATAGTTTCGGGACCGGCAGCGAGACGGTTTTCTGCCTGAACGGCGGCCCGGGTCTGCCCTGCGATTACCTGCGCGAGGCGCATTCCTGCCTGATCGACAAGGGCTATCGTGTCGTCGCCTTCGATCAACTCGGCACCGGCGCTTCCGACCGTCCGGATGATCTCTCGCTTTGGACGATCGGCCGTTATGTCGAGGAGACCGAGACGGTGCGTAAAGCACTGGGGCTCGGCAAGATCCATATGCTCGGCCATTCCTGGGGCGGCTGGCTGGCGATCGATTACGCTCTGACCTATCCCGAGAACCTTAAGACACTGATCCTCGAGGATACCGTCGCCGACATGCCGCATCTGATCTTGGAACTGGAACGGCTGCGCGCAGCGCTCGGCCCGGAAACGGTCTCGATGATGCAGAAGCACGAGGCGCAGGGCACCTACAATCATCCGGAATATCTCGCTGCCGTCACCATCCTCAACTATCGCCATGTCTGTCGTCTGCCCGAATGGCCGGCGCCGGTGCGCCGCTCGCTCGACGATTGGAACATGGCGCCCTATGAGACGATGCAGGGGCCGAACGAGTTTCTCTATATCGGCAACCTCAAGGACTGGAACCGCATCCCCGACCTGCCGCGGCTGACGCTGCCGGTGCTCATCACGACGGGAGAGCATGACGAGCTGACGCCGGCCTGTGCGCTCAGGATGAAGCTTGCCCTGCCAAATGCCGAGCTGAAGGTATTTGCCAATGCCAGCCACATGCCGTTCTATGAGAACCCGCAGGATTATTATCCAGCACTTCTCGATTTTCTCGCCCGGCACGAGGCAGGCTGATGCAACAGGAAGCGGACCGAACCCGACGAAGACAAAGGGGCGATCGCCGTCATGCATCGCTATAAATTCGTTCTGACGCGACCGCTGCAGTTCCTGCCCGTCATCTTCGGCATCAGCGTCATCACTTTCATTCTGGTCCGGCTGATCCCCGGCGATCCGGCGCGCAACATCCTCGGCACGCGCGCGACGCCGGCGGCTCTCGCCAGCATCCGCGCCCAGTACGGTCTCGACCAGCCGATGTGGCTGCAATATGTCTATTTCCTCAAGAACCTCGCCAATGGCGAAATGGGCAAGTCGATCCTCTACAAGATCGACGTGCTGAAGCTGATCGTCACCCGCATCGAGCCAACACTCGCGCTCGTCGTATCCAGCGTGGTGCTTTCGGTCCTGATCGCGGTGCCGATGTCGGCAATCGCCGCACGCAATGCCGGCCGGGCGCCGGATCATGCGGTGCGCATCGTCTCGACCTTCGGCATCGGCTTTCCGCCCTTCTGGCTGGGGCTGATGCTGATTATCCTGTTCAGCGTCGATCTCGGTATCCTGCCGGTCTCGGGCTATGGCGCGACGGTCGGCGAAAAGCTGTCGCATCTGGTGCTGCCGAGCCTGACGGTGGCGCTGTCGCTTTCGACCGTGCTGACGCGCAGCCTGCGGGCGGCGATGATCGAGCAGCTGAAATCGGATGTCGCGACGGCGGCGCGCGCCCGCGGCATGCCCGAAGGCATCGTCTTCTGGCGGCATGTGCTGCCGAATTCGCTGGTGCCGACGATCAACCTGCTCGCCGTCAACATCGGCTGGCTGATCGGCGGCACGGTGGTGGTCGAGAGCGTCTTTGCGCTGCCCGGCATGGGACAGCTGCTGGTCAGGGCGATCTTCTCACGCGACTACATGGTGGTCCAGGGTGTCGCCATGGTCTTTGCTTGCGCCACCGTGCTTATCAATTTCATCGCCGACATCGTCACTGTCGCCGTCGATCCGAGGGTGAAGCTATGAGCGTCGAGGCAATCGCCCCCGCCTCCCGCGGCTGGCGCCGGTTCTTCGGCCGGCGGCCGATGCTTGTGCTCAGTGCCGGCCTGCTGCTGTTCTTCGTCCTGCTGGCGATCGGTGCGCCCATCGTCGCGCCTTACGACCCGATCATGCAGAATGCCGAGGTGCGCCTGCAGGCGCCTTCATTGTTGCATCCCTTCGGCACCGACAATTTCGGCCGCGATATCCTCTCCCGCGTTATTTGGGGCGCGCGCCTCGACCTGCAGATGGCGCTGATCGGCGTCATCTTCCCGTTCCTGATCGGCACGACGGTCGGCACGATCGCCGGCTTCTTCGGCGGCATCGTCGATGCGCTGTTCATGCGTCTTGTCGATATCATCCTCGCCTTCCCCTTCCTCGTGCTGATGCTGTCGATCATCGCGATCCTCGGCCCGGGTCTTGGCAGTTTCTATATCGCCATGGCGCTGGTCGGCTGGGTCTCCTATGCGCGGCTGATCCGGGCGCAGATGCTGGTGCTGAAGGGCAGCGACTATGCCGTTGCCGCTGTCAGCCTCGGCTTCAGCCGCCCAAGGATCATGTTCCGCCACCTGCTGCCGAACGCAATCGCCGGCTCGATCGTCTTTTCGATGTCCGATGCGACACTGGTGCTGCTCAGCGGCGCTGCCGTCAGCTATCTTGGCCTCGGCGTCCAGCCGCCGATCGCCGAATGGGGCGTCATGGTCGCAGAAGGACAGAGCTTCATCACCACGGCATGGTGGATTACGCTGTTTCCCGGCCTCTCCATCGTTTGCCTCGCCTTCGGCTTCAGCATGCTGGGCGATGCCCTCGGCGAACTGCTGGGGGTGCATGAATGAGCGGCTCGGTGCTATCCGTTCGCGATCTCACCGTCAGGGCGCATGTCGATTCCGGTCCGCGCACGCTGCTCGATGCGGTCTCGCTCGACCTCGGCAAGGGCGAGATCCTCGGTCTCGTCGGCGAGAGCGGCTCGGGCAAGAGCCTGTTCTGCCGTTCCCTGGTGCGCCTGCTGCCCTCCTCGCTGCTGAAGATCGAAAGCGGTAGCGTGCTGCTCGAAGGGCGCGACCTCATGCGGATCGACGATGGGGAGATGCTGAAAGTGCGCGGCGGCGAGATCGGCATGATCTTCCAGAACCCGACCAGCCATCTCGACCCGGTGATGCGGATCGGCGATCAGATCGCCGAGGGCATCCGTTATCACCAGGGCCTCGGTGCCCGCGAGGCCCGCACCGCGGCGACGGAAATCCTGGCGCAGGTCGGTTTTCCCGATCCCGTGCGCCAATACGATAGCTACCCGTACGAATTTTCCGGCGGCATGCGGCAGCGGGCGATGATCGGTGTGGCGCTGTCCTGCAATCCGAAGATCCTGATCGCCGACGAGCCGACCACGGCGCTCGACGTGACCATCCAGGCGCAGATCCTGCGGCTGTTGATTGACATTCGCGATCAGCGCGGCCTGTCGATCATTCTGATCACCCACGATCTCGGTATCGTCGCCCAGACTTGCGACCGCATCGCCGTGCTGCGCGGCGGCAAGCTCATCGAAGAGGGGCCGAAGCGGACGATCCTGGCGCGGCCGCAGCATCCCTATACGATCAACCTGATCAACAGCCACCCTTCCCTGCCGGGCGCGATATCAGCGCCGTTGCCCGAGCTTGCCCAAGCCAGCAACCCAGCAAGACCGTTGCTCGAAATCGATGATCTCCACGTGCGCTTCAGAGCCGGCGGCGCCCTGCTCAGGGGCGGCGCCAAAACGGTCAGTGCCGTTGCCGGCGTCAGCCTGCAGATCATGCCGGGCGAGACGGTCGGCATCGTCGGCGAATCCGGCAGCGGCAAGAGCACGCTTGCCCGCGCCGTGCTCGGCCTCACACCGCTTTCCTCGGGTCACGTCACCTTCGACGGCGTCGATCTGGCGCAGCAGAAAAGCGCTGGCCTGGCAAAGCTCAGGCGCGAGACGGCGATGGTGTTCCAGGACCCATACAATGCGCTCAATCCGAGGCTGACGATCGGGCAGATGCTGGCCGAAGTGCTGAAGGTGCAGGGCAAGGTCGCCAGGAGCGATATCCCTGTTCGAATCGGCGAACTGCTCGATCTCGTCGGTCTCGAACGCGAATTCGCCGGCCGCAAACCGCGCAGCATGAGCGGCGGCCAGTGCCAGCGTGCCGGCATTGCCCGAGCCCTCGCCGTCGATCCGAAGCTGATCATCGCCGACGAATGCGTGGCGGCCCTCGACGTCACCATCCAGGCGCAGATCATCGAGCTCTTCCGCGAGCTCACGGCGAAGATGAACCTCACGCTTATCTTCATTGCCCATGATCTCGCAATCGTCCGTAATCTCTGCGAACGCGTCGTCGTGATGTATCGCGGCGAGATCGTCGAGGAAGGTCGCTCAGAAGAAGTCTTCGCTCGGCCGAAACATCCCTATACGGCGGCGCTGATCGCCGCCATTCCCGACATCGATCCTGACAAGCGGCTGCTTCAAGACGCCGACGGCAAGGACGATCCGCATTCGATGCCGATTCAATCAATTAAACGCATGCCATAACAACGAAGGGAACGAACTCATGACAAACAGGTGGAAATCAATCGGGCTTGCAGCCTTGCTCGCCGGTCTGACGCTCAGCGCAAGCTATGCCGAGGCCGCCGGTGTACTCACCATCGGCCGCCGCGAGGATTCGACGACATTCGATCCGATCAAGACCGCGCAGAACATCGACAACTGGGTGTTCTCCAACGTCTACGACGTGCTGATCCGCGTCGACAAGACAGGCACGAAACTGGAGCCGGGTCTTGCCGAAAGCTGGACCACCTCGGATGACGGGCTGACCTACACGTTCAAGATCCGCGACGCAAAATTCTCAGACGGTTCGCCGCTGACGGCGGAAGACGCGGCCTATAGCCTGCTGCGCATCCGCGATGACGCCGCCTCGCTCTGGAGCGATTCCTACAAGGTGATCGATACGGCGGTGGCGACCGACGCGCACACGCTGACGATCAAGCTCAAGAACCCGTCCGCGCCGTTCCTTTCGACGCTGGCGCTGCCGAATGCCTCCGTCATCTCCAAGAAGGGCATGGAATCGCTTGGTCCCGATGCCTATGGCGAAAAGCCGATCGCATCCGGCGCCTTCGTGGTCGAGGAATGGCGGCGCGGCGACCGCGTCATTCTCAAGAAGAACCCGAATTTCTGGCAGGCGGACCGGGTGAAGCTCGACGGCGTCGAGTGGATCTCGGTGCCTGACGACAATACCCGCATGCTGAACGTCCAGGCTGGTGAGCTGGATACGGCGATCTTCGTGCCCTTCTCCCGCGTCGAGGAGTTGAAGAAGGACCCGAACCTCAACGTCGATATCGACGCTTCGACCCGCGAAGATCATCTGCTGATCAACCATGCGCATGGCGCGCTCGGCAAAAAGGAAGTCCGCCAGGCGCTGGATCTTGCGATCGACAAGAAGGCGATCGTCGACACCGTAACCTTCGGCCAGGGCACGGTTGCCAACTCCTACATTCCGAAGGGCGCCCTCTATTATTATGCCGACAATCTGCAGCGGCCTTATGATCCCGCAAAGGCAAAGGAGCTGCTGGCGGCTGCCGGCGCCTCGGACCTGACGCTGAATTATCTGGTCCGCGCCGGCGACGAAGTCGACGAACAGACGGCTGTGCTCGTCCAGCAGCAGTTGCAGAAGGCCGGTATCACCGCCAATCTGCAGAAGGTCGACCCAAGCCAGGAATGGGACATGATCGTTGCCGGCGACTACGACGTCTCGGTCAACTACTGGACCAACGACATTCTCGATCCGGACCAGAAGACCACCTTCGTCCTCGGCCACGATTCTAACAACAACTACTCGACCAATTACAAGAGCGAGGCGGTGAAGGAACTGGTTGCCAAGGCGCGTCTCGAGCTCGATCCGAAGAAGCGCGAACAGATGTATGTCGATCTGCAGAAGATGGCCAAGGACGACGTCAACTGGATCGACCTGTATTACAGCCCCTATATCAACGTCTCACGCAAGAATATCGAGAACTTCTACCAGAACCCGCTCGGCCGGTTCTTCCTGGAAGATACGGTCAAGAACTGAGTTCTGACAGCATGCAGATGCTCCGCCGCCTCCAGGCGGCGGAGCATCATTTGTTGCTGCGACACGTGGCTGGGGCCGCTTGCTTACTCGGCGGCCGCGAGCTTGTCCTGTGTCCTGGTGTCGAAGTCGCTGGCGTCGTGGCGCTCGTGCAGCTGGCTCGAGGGCTCGCCGGAGAGGCGGTTGACCATCCGGCCGCGTTGCACGGCCGGCCGGCTGTAGATGCTGTCGGCCCAGCGCAGCACGTTCTTATAGTCCTCGACCTGCAGAAACTCGGCTGCACCATAGGTCCAGCCCTTCACCAACCCGCCATACCAGGGCCAGACGGCAATATCGGCGATCGTATAATCGCTGCCTGCCAGATACTCACTTTCAGCAAGGCGACGATCGAGCACGTCGAGCTGACGCTTCACTTCCATGGCGAAACGGTCGATCGCATATTCGATCTTCGTCGGCGCATAGGCGTAGAAATGGCCGAAGCCGCCGCCGAGATAGGGCGCGCTTCCCATCTGCCAGAACAGCCATGACAGGCATTCGGCGCGCTCGCTCGGTTCCGTCGGCAGGAAGGCGCCGAACTTCTCGGCGAGATAGGTGAGAATCGCACCGGATTCGAAGACGCGGATCGGCTTTGGTCCGCTGCGGTCCATCAGCGCCGGTATCTTGGAATTGGGATTGACCGCGACGAAGCCGCTTCCGAACTGATCGCCATCGCCGATCTTGATCAGCCAGGCGTCATACTCCGCACCTTCATGGCCAAGGGCCAGCAGCTCCTCGAGCATGATGGTGACCTTCTGGCCGTTCGGGGTGCCGAGCGAATAGAGCTGCAGCGGATGACGGCCGACCGGAAGCTCCTTGTCATGCGTCGGCCCCGCGATCGGGCGATTGATGCTGGCGAATTGGCCGCCATTCGCCTTGTTCCAGGTCCAGACTTTCGGGGGTGTATATTCGGGAGAACCGCTCATCTTTCAAACTCCTGGCATTGGTCGGACAGCGCGCGACGCCGGTGTGGGCCGCCGCATTTTTCCTGACATAGCAGAGGCGATGAGGTTTTGTCACAGGTGTTGGCGCGGTTTCACACAATCGTCAGAGTTGGCCAAAGATCAGATTCACGCTGTGAAGACTGGGTTTTGTTATGTACCAAAAATTGGTATATTGGCTTAAAGGAGATTCAGCATGGCCAGAAATACGTCCATATCGCTCGGCGAGCATTTCACCAGCTTCATCGATACGCAAGTTCAGACTGGCCGCTATGGTTCAGCCACAGACGTTGTTCGGGCCGGCCTTCGCCTACTTGAAGAACACGAAGCCAAAGTGAAGGCGTTGCAGGACGCCTTGATTGAAGGCGAGGAATCCGGCCCTGCCACGCCCTTTGATTTCGATGCCTTCAACGCTCGCAAACGGGCGGCGTTCGAGGCGAAATGACAGGCATCATATTTTCTCCTGCTGCGCAAACCGATATTGACAAGATTTGGGATTACACGGCGACGAGTTGGAATGTTGATCAGGCAGAGCGTTACATCCAGGACATAAGAGACGCCTGCCACGAACTGGCGGAGGGAATACGGATGAGCCGCCCCTCGGATATTCGGAAAGGGTACAGAAAAGTCTCTGTTGGCTCTCATTTTCTGTATTTCAAAAGCAATGATGCGGGCCAGATCATCGTCGTGCGCATCCTTCATCAAAGAATGGACGTAGCCAAGCACCTGTAAGGCTGTTGCGGTCAGCGATCGATGTCGGGGCGCGCGAGGATTTCGTCCAGCTGCCCGACGAGCACGCGGCTGCCCTCCACGTCATCAGCCATCCTGGCAAAGACGTCCGCCATGCCGCGGAAGATTGTCGCGGCCGGATCATCCTCTCCAAGGAAATCGGCGATCTCCTGCATTTCGGCAACCCATCGATAGGCTTTCGGATACATGTCGGGAATGGATCTCGACAGCTTGCGGTCGACGTCGGGAAGGCTTTCGGAGAGCTCGGTTTTCAGGCTTTCGGCAGCACCGGAACGCGATGCCGCAAGCAGCATGGCGGTGCCAAGGCCGATAAATCCCTTGTTGATGCCGGCATAACACATCTTCAGGGCCGAGGCGGCGCCGAGTGGTCCGTCGAGCCGGCGGATCCGCAGGCCGTAATCCTCCAGCAGCCGGCTTCGCCCCGCAATATCGCCGCTGATATAGATGGTCGGACCGGGTTTGCCGGGAACCGGCGGCCCGCCGATGATCGCACCGTCAAGCACCTCGATGCCGCTGCCTTCGAAGCGTGCCGCCAAAGCCTGCATCGTTTTCGGCGCAATCGCGTTGAGGTCGATGAAGGGAGGCGGCGCTTGCATCTCCGACGATATGTCCGCGACGAGTCCGGCGACCTTGATCGCCTCCGCCGGCGGGACGATCGACAGGATCAGCTCGGCCTTCGTCAGCTCCTGGCGGCCGACCGGCACCATGCCGGCTGCCTTTGCCCGCGCAATCGTCTGCTCGCTCCTGCCCTCGAGATAGGTCCGCACCGTAGCGCCGTGGTCGATCAGCCGTTTGGCGACGGCACTTCCCATCGCACCCGATCCGATAATCGCAAAATTCGGCATGTGAACCTCAATCAGTGACGACACCGGGTTAGAAATGTTGCTGGAGACCATGCCGTCAACTGCGACGATTCAGCCGGAGGTCTGTTCCGAAGCAGCTGGCCGTTTCATGCGCGCTGCCGTTGCGGCACTTTTTCTTGATATTCGTCAATGCCGGGATGGTCGACACCGGTATGATCGGTGTTATCATTCGCATTCAAGGATATGGATTTCAATGTATCGGACGATCATCTGCGGCATCGGCATGGGTCCCCGCGCAACGGCCAGCCGCCTTCTGCGCCGGGCTGCTGCGCTCGTGGACGAAGGCGGAAGTATCGTCGTCATGCACGTCATCGAGAATATTCCCCGCCGTCACCTGACGGAGCTTCCCGAGGAATTCGAAACGACCGCCATCGTCGACGCCGAAAAGAAACTTGCATCGCTTTGCAAAGAGATGGGAATTCCGGCGACGATCGAGGTTCGCATCGGCATTGCCGCCTCCCTGCTCGTCTCCGTCGCAAGGGAGAAGTCGGCCGATCTCATCCTGGTTTCATCGCATGTGACCGATATCACCGACTACGTCTTCTCCTCGATCGTCGACAAGGTCGTGCGCCATGCCGGGTGCTCGGTTCTCATCGATCGGCGTTTAGATCACGCGCAGGAAGGCTTGGCATCCCCCGCGGAAGACGCGGCATTGTTCTAAGCTCCACTGAGCTTGGGTGACAGCGGGCGCTTTATTCGGATTGACGTCGATCAGGGCGGGCGGCCTCCCCTCCCCGGCGGCGGCCCGACAACCTATATCATTGCCAAGCCAACCAGCAGGATTCGCTGCCCGACCGGAGACATGTATGAGCCAGGATCCCTACGAGCTTCTGGGCGTGAAACGCGATGCGACGCAAAAGGATATTCAAAGCGCGTTCCGCAAGCTCGCCAAGAAACTTCACCCCGACCTTAACCCCGGCGACAAAAAGGCTGAGGAACGGTTCAAGCAAATTTCAACGGCCTACGAGATCTTGAGTGACGAGCAAAAACGCGGACGCTTCGACCGCGGCGAGATCGATATAACGGGCGCCGAGCGTGCGCAGCGCAATTATTACCGCGACTACGCGTCGAAGAGCGGGCCGGGCGATCCCTACCACAACAGCGCCGGCTTTGCCGATTTCAGCGATGCCGACGATATTTTCTCCAGCTTCTTTTCACGTCGTGCCGGCGGCGGCCAGCCCCGTGGTCGTGGCCGTGACCGGCAATTTTCCATGGAGGTCGACTTTCTCGAGGCCGTCAACGGCACCAGGACGGAGGTCAAGATGCCGAATGGTCCGGCGCTCGAGGTACAAATCCCGCCGGGGACGCGCGACGGCCAGACCTTGCGGCTGCGCGGCAAGGGCGAGCCGGGCATTGGAGGCGGGCCGACAGGTGATGCCCTGATCGAAATCCGTGTGACCCCACACCGCTTCTTCACGCGAGACGGCGACGATATCCGCCTGGAACTACCGATCTCCCTCAGTGAGGCCGTGCTCGGCGGCAAGGTCCGTGTGCCGACGCCTTCCGGACCAGTCAATTTGACGCTCCCGCCTTATTCGAACAGCGGCAAGGTCCTGCGTCTCAAGGGCAAAGGTGTTGCAAAACGCGGCGGCGAACACGGCGACGTCTACATTTCGCTGAAGATTGTGCTTCCCGACGCCCCGGATGAACGGCTGACGGCCTTGATGAAGGAATGGGCGACGGCAAACTCCTACGATCCGAGAAAGAACATGGAGGCTTGATCATGGATGATCTCGAATTCCGTCTTTACTTGAAAATCGACGTCGTCCAGCTCGACCTCTGGATCGAACAGGGTTGGCTGATCCCGGAGACGTCAGGCGGCCAGAGGCAATTTCGCGACGCAGACGTCGCACGCGCCCGGCTGATCCTGGACCTCATGGGAAACATGGGTGTCAACGAAGCCGGCGTCGATATCGTCATGGAACTGGTCGACGAGTTGCACGGCCTGCGGGGAACGATGGGCAAGCTGATGACGGCCATCGGCAAGCAGGAGCGGGATGTTCAGCGCCGGCTGCTCGAGAGCCTCGAGGACATGGATCGGTTTTAGCCAAAACCAGCTTCTATGTGGTGAACCAATAGCGGACGATGTGGAAGAATAGAGGTGCGGCGAAGGTGATGGAGTCCAGGCGGTCGAGCACGCCGCCATGGCCCTCGATCACATAGCCCCAGTCCTTGGCATTGAGATCGCGCTTGATGGCCGAGAGCACGAAGCCGCCGAAGAAGCCGGCGACGACGATGACCGTGCTGATCGCTGCGGCCTGTAGCGGGGAGAAGGGCGTCAGGCGATATAGCAGTGTTCCCACGAGGATGGCCGAGGCGCCGCCTCCGACCAGCCCTTCGATCGTCTTCGACGGGCTGATATTCGGCGAGAAACGGTGCTTTCCGAGGAGCTTGCCCCAGACATACTGGAAGACGTCGCTGAGCTGCACGACCACGACCAGATAGACGAGAAGAAGTGCGGACGGTGTGCCGGTCTCCAGCATGAGAAGCGCGGGAGCGTGGCTGATCGAATAGACCGTCAGCATCAATCCCCATTGCACCCTGGCGCTGCGGGCGAGGAATTCGTTGACGTCACCCGTCAAGGTCGCCACCGCCGGCAGGATCAGGAAGGCATAAACCGGGATGAAGATCGCAAAGAGGCCGTACCACTCCGTTCCGAGCAGCACGTAATGCAGCGGCAGCACAACGAAGAAAGACAGGAAAAGCGCCAGGTGATCGCCGCGCCGCGATGGTGTCAGGGTCCAGAATTCGCGAAGCGCCATAAAGGATAGGAATGCGAACAGGATGACGGTCGCCGTGTCACCGAGCAGGATTGCCCCGCCGAACACTGCGACCATGATCCACCAGGAGCGGATACGGGCGTTGAGATTTTGGACGGTGGCGACGGAGCCGGGCTGGGTCGCACGCCGCTGAAGGATGAAACCGATGGCCGAGGCGACGGCAAGCAGGCCGAGGATCGCGGCCAGCACGATGGAGAACAGACTGGTCATGCGGTATGCCCCCCATCTGCGAGTTCAATGACCGCGGCGCGCGCGCGAGCCAGGAAGCTGTCCTTTTCCTCGCCCGGTTCGACGCGGAGCGGTTTGCCGAAGCGCGCCGTGCAGGTGATCGGGACGATCAGCATGCTTCCCTTCGGCAGGATGCGCTGAAGGTTGTCGAGATGGATCGGTACGAGATCGACATCCGGAAAACGGCAGGCGAGGCGATAGATGCCGCTGCGGAACGGCGCGATCTCATCGGTGGCGCTTCTCGTTCCCTCAGGAAAAATCAGGATCGAACGGCCTTCCTCGAGCAGGCGCTCGAGAGGCTCCAGCGGGTTGCTGTCCGGCGCAGGCTTGCGGTCTATCAGGACGGCGCGCAGGCATTTCTCCGCGATGAAGCGGCGAAGTGCGCTCGTTCCCCAATAGTCTCGTGCGGCGACCGGATGGGTCAGCCGGCGCACCGGCCACGGCAGGGCGGCCATGACGGCGACGGTATCGACATGGCTGTTGTGATTGGCGAAATAGATGCGGCGGCGGGGATCGGGCGCGCAGCCCCGCCACTCGCTTCGGGCGCCGACCAGGATACGGACGAACAGCACGAGTAGGCGACGAATGAGCGCGATCATAGTCTCTCCAGCGAACGGGCAAGCGTTATCGTGCGTGTGATGCAGGTGACAAGGCTGCCGGCCGCGATGACCGCCGATGCCAGGATCAGCGACCAGTGGCTGCCTGATATCAGCGTCTCCAAGCTCTGGGCGAGGAGGCCCGCCGTCAGCACCGCCATGCGGCGCTGCTTGGCCATGACGCCGCTGAAGTCCTGGGGAAGACCGACCGCTCCTCCGAAGACCCTGATATAGGCAGTGAGTGCGGCGAGCAGCGCAGCCAGCCAGCCGAGCCAGCCAAAGCCGCAGGCATAGCCAGCCGCGACGAGAAACAGGCTGTCGGCCACCCGGTCGGGGAATTCATTGTAGAGCGGCCCGCTCTTGGTTTTCTTGCCGCCTTCGATCGCGACCATTCCGTCCAGCAGATTGCAGACGAGCCGCAGCTGCACCGAGATCGCGGCGCAAACCATGGCAATCGGATGTGTTGTGAAAACGATGAGTGCTGCGCCTATACCCGCGAACACGACCGATAAAAGCGAAATGCCGTTCGGTGTCGCGCCGCTCCGCGCCAGCCACGCGCTGAGGCCGATGGCCCAGGACGACGACCGGCTCGCGATCGGTCGCCGCGAGGCGCCCTCTTCTTCCCCCATTTCATGTCCCCCAACCCCGATGATCCTTGCATATCCTGCCAATTGCGTCGCGCCAAGCCGCGGCGCCATACAGTTCGGAAAAAATGGCTGCAGAACGCAAGGCCCAACAGATTGAACAGCCTGATTTTTAAGCCTGTTTGCTGCTTGACACATTTTTGGGCGCTACTATGATTTTTGAACCAAATGGTAAAAAAGGGGAACAATCAATGACCAAAGATATCCTGATTTCACGCCGGGCAGTGATCGCGTCCGGCATTGCGCTTGGGGTCAGCGGCTTTGCCCCGCTGGCAAGGGCGGCCGCGCCGCTGAAGGTTGCCGGCATTCATGCGTCGCCGGTCGAAAATGCCTGGAACTCCTGTCTGCACAAGGCCCTGCAGGACGCGGCCAAGGAAGGCGTCATCGAATATGTCTTCTCCGAAGGTGTCTCCGGCACCGATTATCCCCGCGCCATGCGTGAATATGCCGAACAGGGCAACAAGCTGATTATCGGCGAGGCCTATGCGGTGGAGAAAGAGGCCCGGCAGGTCGCGGCCGATTATCCCGATACCGCTTTCGTGCTGGGTTCTAGCGGCGAGCAGGCCGGCGACAATTTCGGCGTCTTCGGCACCTGGAACCATGACGGCGCCTATCTTGCCGGCATGCTGGCGGGCAAGATGACCAAGTCGAATGTCGTCGGTTCGGTCGGCGCCATTCCGATCCCGGAGGTCAACATGCTGATCAACGCCTTCGCGGCCGGCGTCAAGGCGGTCAACCCGGACGCAAAGCACCTCGTGTCGTTCATCGGCACCTTCTTCGATCCGCCGAAGGCTCGCGAAGCCGGTCTTGCCCAGATCGACGCCGGCGCCGACATCCTGTTCGGCGAGCGCATCGGCACCGCCGATGCCGCCAAGGAGCGCGGCATCAAGTCGGTCGGCTCGCTGATCGACTATACGCCACGTTATCCGGATACGGTGTTTGCCAACGCCATGTGGTATTTCCGCCCGATCCTGGACGCTGCGATCGCCGATGTCGCTGCCGGAAAGCCGGTCGGCAGGAACTACACGTCCTACGGCCTGATGAAGGAAGGCGGCAGCGATATCGTCTTCGTCAAGGGCGTCGCGCCCGCCGACGCAGAGGCTGCGATGGAGGCCAAACGGGCGGAGATCAAGGCCGGCACCTTCGAAGTTCCGAAGATGATGGACGAGCCGAAGTAAACAGGCTGATGCAAGGCGATGCGACCGATCTGGCGGCAGCGATCAGGCAAGGCAACCTGAGCGCTGCGGAGGCGATGCAGGCTTCTCTTGCCGCAGCCGAGCGGCAGGAGCCGCTCGGCGCGATCGCCTATCTCCATGCCGCCATGGGTCTCGCCTCGGCAGACGCCCGCGACCGGGAACGGCAGAGCGAGCCCGATCGCTTTGCCGCAAGGCCGTTTGCCGGCGTGCCGACCTTGGCGAAGGATCTCGGCGGCCCCTTCGCCGGGCTGCCGGTAACGGCCGGCTCCCGTCTCTTCGAAAGAAAAGGAGGCGAAGCCGATTCCGATCTCGCTGCCCGTTTCCGAGACGTCGGCTTTTGTCTGTTCGGCCTGACGACCAGCCCGGAATTTGGTCTGTCGCTCGCCAGCGAACCGGCGATCGGGCCTGTCTGTCGCAACCCACTCGATCCGGCCCGGACCGCGGGTGGCTCCTCCGGCGGGGCGGCGGCAGCGGTTGCCGCCGGCATCGTCGCGATTGCGCATGCCACCGATGCCGGCGGTTCGATCCGTGTGCCGGCTGCCTGCTGCGGCCTTGTTGGAATGAAGCCGACGCGCGGCGCCATCCCCGGCGGGCCATCCTTTGGCAATCACCTCGCCGGTATCGCGAGCGAACTCTCCGTCTGCCGCTCGGTGCGGGATACGGCGCTGATTTTCGACGGACTGAGCGGCAATTCACGAGGTCCCTTTGCGGATACCTCCCCTGTCGATATCGACAACGAGCGTTTGCGGATCGGCCTCTTGTCCGATACCGGCGCGGCCTATCCGACCGAGGGTGATCGGCTCGCAGCCGTCGAGGATGCGGCTCGTGCCCTCGAGAACGACGGACACGTTATCGTCCCGCTAAGCTGGGTCGAGTTCGAATCGAGCGTCGCCGCCAGCGGCCGCGCCTTCGCCGATATTGTCTCCGTCAACCTTGCGGCGCTCATCGAGGCTGCGGCTCTTGATGAAAGCAGGGCTGAGCCTCTGACGCAGGCTTTCGCGGCGCGCGGACGGGCGCTGCCGGCGACATCGCTCTGGAACACGCTGAGCGATGCCGTCCTGGTGAGCCATAAGCTCTGGGCGCTATTCGACAGGGTCGATTGCATCCTCATGCCGATGCTTTCGTTTGCGCCTCTTGCGATCGGCTCCTTTCCGTCCGATCATGCCGACACGGATCTGCATCTCGAGCGGATGACGGCATTTGCGCCGCTTGCCTGCCTCGCCAATATTTCGGGTTTTCCTGCTTTGACGCTGGCTTTCGGACAGGATGAGCATGCCATGCCGCTGCCGGTGCAGATCATGGCGCCGATGGGTCACGAGCCGCGGCTGCTGTCGTTTGCCGCGCGCCTGGAGGCCGAGGGACGATGGCAGCACCGTTTTCCTGTGGCGGGATTGCCGTCATGACCGGGCCTATGCTGGAAATTATCGGCGTCAGCAAGCGCTTCGGCGACAATCTCGCCAATGACGATATCTCCATGACGCTTGCCAGGGGCGAGGTCGTGGCCCTGCTCGGCGAAAATGGTGCGGGCAAGACCACGCTGATGAGCATCCTTTTCGGCCACTACATGCCGGATGCCGGCCGCATTCTGATCGAGGGCACGGAGGTGCCGCAGGGCAAGCCGCGTGCGGCGATCCGTGCCGGCGTCGGCATGGTGCATCAGCATTTCTCGCTTGCGCCCAATCTGACCGTTCTCGAAAATGTCATGACCGGCACCGAAAGATTGTGGTCCTGGCGCTCGGGAACATCGGCGGCGCGGAACAAGCTTTTGGCAATTTCTGGGCGCTTCGGCCTTAAGGTCGATCCGGATGCCCGCCTTGGTGACCTGTCGGTCGGCGAAGAGCAGCGCGTCGAGATCCTCAAGGCGCTCTATAATGATGCCCGCATCCTGATCCTCGATGAGCCGACGGCAGTGTTGACCAATATCGAGGCCGAACGGCTGTTCACGACACTGAAGGAAATGGCCCGCCAGGGCCTGTCGCTGATCTTCATCTCCCACAAGCTCGACGAGGTCATGGCGGCCGCCGATCGTATCGTCGTCCTGCGCGGCGGCAAGATGGTCGCCGAACGCAAGGCGTCGGAAACCAGCAAGGCGGAACTCGCCGAGCTGATGGTCGGCCGCCGCGTCACAAGGCCCGTACGCGAGCCGTCGACACCGGGTGCCGTTGCCCTCGAAGCGGCCGATGTGACGGTGCGTATCGGCGGCGTCGATCGGCTGAAATCGATCAGTTTCCGCCTGCACCAGGGCGAGATCCTCGGCATCATCGGCGTTTCCGGCAATGGCCAGGCGGCATTGGCGCATCTTCTCTCCGGCACGCTCTCGCGGAGTGCCGGCGACCTTCTGCTGTTCGGGGAAGCCATCGGCAATCTCGGCGTTGCCGATGTCGTCGAAGCCGGCATCGGCCGCATTCCCGAGGATCGCAACGAGGAGGGCGTGATCGGCGAAATGGCGATCTGGGAAAACGTCGTGCTGGAGCGCATCACCTCACCGGCCTTTTCGCGGCATGGCCTCGTCAACCGCAAGGCGGGCATGGCCTTCGCGAGCGAAATTATCGACGGATTCGATGTACGCGGCGGCGGCCCCGCCATCCGCACCCGGCTGCTTTCCGGCGGCAATATGCAGAAGCTCATTCTCGGCCGAAACCTGCATCGGCGGCCGCGCATCCTGATCGCCGCGCAGCCCGCGCGTGGCCTCGATGAAGGGGCCGTGGCAGCCGTGCACGCACGCCTGCTCGAAGCCCGCCGGCAGGGCACCGCCGTGCTGTTGATCTCGGAGGATCTCGACGAGGTGATCGCGCTTGCCGATCGCATACAGGCAATCGTCGGCGGCCGCCTGTCACCGCCCGTCGAAGCCGACGGTGCGGATGCCCGCAGGCTGGGACTGATGATGGCTGGCGAATGGCAGGAAAGCCCAGAGGCCGATCATGCGATTTGAGCGCCGCGAACACCGCCCGCTTTACCTGCTGATCGTCACGCCTGTCATCGCGGTCATCGCAGCGCTGGCGCTGGCGGGTATCCTGATATCAATCGCCGGCGCGCCGGTTCTCGATGCCTATTGGCGCATCCTGATCGGTGCCTTCGGCTCGCGGCTTTCGGCCACCGAAACGCTGACGCGGGCAACGCCGCTGATGCTGACGGGGCTTGCCGCCGCCGTCGCCTTCCGGGCGCGGCTCTGGAATATCGGCGCCGAAGGCCAGTTTTATCTCGGCGCCATCGCCGTTGCGGCGGCGAGTTCGAGACTGCTGGGTAATCTTCCCGGCCCCATTCTCATTCCGCTGCTGCTGCTGGTCGGCGCCATTGCCGGCATGGTGCTGATCCTGATTCCGCTCTGGCTCCGGCTGCGCTTCTCGGTCGATGAGGTCGTCACCAGCCTGCTCCTGAATTTCATCGCCGTGCTCTTCGTCTCGATGCTGATCGACGGCGTTCTCAAGGACCCGCTCGCCTTCGGCTGGCCGCAGTCGCAATCCGTTAGCGATCACGCCATGCTGCCGAAGCTGATCGCCCGCTCGCGCCTGCATATCGGCTTTGCGATCGCGATAGCGCTGGCCATCATCGTCCATTTCGTCCAGTCGCGCACCGTGTTCGGCATGCAGTCTCGCGCCGCGGGCCTCAATCCCGGCGGCGCGGTCTTCGCCGGCGTCCCGCTCGGCAGAACGCTGGTGAAGGTCGCCTGCCTTTCGGGCGGGCTTGCAGGGTTGGCGGGGGCGATCGAGGTCATGGGCGTCAAGGGTTATGTGACGACCGATCTGTCGCCCGGCTTCGGCTATGCCGGCATTGTCGTTGCCATGCTCGCCAACCTCAATCCGCTCGGCGTCGTTTTCGCCGCCATCTTCACCGCCACCATGTTCGTGGGCGCGGATGGCATGAGCCGTGGTCTCGGCATCCCCACCTATATCGCCGACGTCACGGTGGCGCTGTCACTGCTGACGATGCTGATTGCCTTGTTCTTCACCCAATACAGGATCCGGCGATGATGCAACTGTTCGACATCATTGCTTCCGCCGGGCTCTGGGCGGCAATCCTGCGGATCGCCACGCCGCTGATTTTCGGCACGCTCGGCGCACTGCTCTGCGAACGGGCCGGCGTGCTCAATCTCGGCATCGAGGGCATCATGACCTTCGGCGCAATGATCGGCTGGCTTTCCGTCTATCACGGCGCCGATCTCTGGACCGGCCTGCTGATTGCGGCGCTAGCCGGCGGCGTCTTCGGCTTGTTACATGCGGGCCTGACGGTGACGCTCGGCCTCTCCCAGCATGTCTCCGGTCTCGGCGTCACGCTGTTTGCCTCGAGCTTCAGCTATTATGTCTTCCGGCTGATCGTGCCGCTTGCCAATACTCCGCCCACCATCGTGCCGTTCCAGCCGATCGCGATATCTGGTCTTTCGACGCTGCCTTTCATCGGGCCGGCTTTCTTCACGCAGACGGCGCCGACCTATCTTGCGATCGCCATCGCCCTGCTGATGGCCTACATCATCTTCCGCACGCCGGTGGGGCTTGCAATTCGCATGACCGGCGAGAACCCGCATGCGGCGGAAGCCCAGGGCGTCAATCCGATGAAGGTGCGCTACGGCGCGGTGATTGCTGGAAGCGCGCTGATGGGTATGGGCGGCGCTTTCCTGACATTGTCGGCGTTCAACAGCTTCTTTCCGACCATGGTGCAGGGGCGCGGCTGGATCTGCATCGCGCTCGTCGTCTTCGCCTCCTGGCGGCCCGGCCGCGCGCTTTTCGGCGCCCTGCTCTTTGCCTTCTTTGACGCCTTTCAGCTTCGGCTGCAAACCGCGCTGAGCGGGCTCGTTCCCTATCAGCTCTTTCTGATGACGCCCTATATCCTTTCCATTGCCGCCCTTGCCGTCATGGCCCGCCGCGCCCGCGTTCCGCAGGCGCTGATGCAGCCCTATCGGCGCGGCGAACGCTGAACCACTTCTGTCCAATGAGGCTCCGATGTTCGATCTGATCGTCAGAAATGCAAATCTCCCCGATGGCCGAAAGGGGATCGATATTGGTATCCAGGGCGGCAAGATCCTCGCTGTCGAGCCTAATCTCCAGGCGCAGGCAGGAGAAGAGATCGACGCGACCGGTAGGCTGGTCAGCCCGCCCTTCGTCGATCCGCATTTCCATATGGACGCCACGCTGTCGCTCGGCCTGCCGCGCATGAACGTGTCCGGTACCCTGCTCGAGGGCATCGCGCTCTGGGGAGAGCTGCGCCCGATCGTGACGAAGGAGGAACTGGTCGATCGCGCGCTGCGTTATTGCGATCTCGCGGTCACTCAGGGCCTGCTCTTCATCCGCAGCCATGTCGACACCAGCGATCCGAGGCTGGTGACCGTTGAGGCAATGATCGAGGTTCGCGAAAAGATCGCGCCCTATATCGATCTGCAGCTGGTCGCCTTCCCGCAGGATGGTTATTACCGCTCGCCGGGCGCGATCGACGCGCTCAACCGCGCTCTCGACATGGGCGTCGATATCGTCGGCGGCATTCCCCACTTCGAACGGACGATGGGCGAAGGCACGGCGTCGGTCGAGGCGCTCTGCCGGATCGCCGCCGATCGCGGCCTGCCGGTCGATATACATTGCGACGAAACCGACGATCCGCTCTCGCGCCATATCGAGACGCTGGCTGCGGAAACCATCCGCTTCGGTTTGCAGGGGCGCGTCGCCGGCTCGCATCTGACCTCGATGCATTCGATGGACAATTATTATGTTTCCAAGCTCATTCCGCTGATGGCGGAGGCCGAGATCAACGTCATCCCCAATCCGCTGATCAACATCATGCTGCAGGGCCGGCATGACACCTATCCGAAACGCCGCGGCATGACCCGCGTGCGTGAGCTGATGGATGCCGGGCTCAATGTCTCCTTCGGGCACGATTGCGTCATGGATCCCTGGTATTCGATGGGATCGGGCGACATGCTGGAGGTCGGCCATATGGCAATCCATGTCGCGCAGATGGCCGGCATCGACGACAAGAAGAAGATCTTCGACGCGCTGACCGTCAATTCGGCAAAGACGATGGGCCTTGCAGGTTACGGCCTGGAAAAAGGATGCAACGCCGACCTCCTCATCCTCCAGGCCAGCGACACGCTGGAAGCACTGCGGCTGAAACCCAACCGCCTGGCGGTGATCCGCCGCGGCAAGGTCATCGCCCGCTCGGCGCCGCGCATCGGCGAGCTTTTCCTGAACGGTCGCCCGGCACGGATCGACGGCGGCCTGGATTACGTGCCTCGTTATTGAGATGCGGCGGGGTTTTCCGGCTTACCGGAGCAGCTTTCATCTGCGCCAAAACAAAAAGGCCGCGAAGTCGATATCTCCGTGAAGCATTCGCTTCACCTGACCGTCGCATAGCATCGGGTTTCGCGACATCGCAAGGATCAGTCGCAAAGCGTCGCTTTGATCGGGATTGTCGCAACAGCTTGACGAATCAGCACCTACTCGACAATTTTATTTCGGCGTGGCCTGCGCCTAACCTCCCAGACCTTCCCCGGCATGGTCTTGAACGGAGGCAAAGGGACTTTCGTCTCAGGCCGCTGTCTTGGTCCGATCGTTTCGGGCGGGTTGCTGGGGAACTGCGTCCGAGACGTGAAAGGCCTGACAATGACGCAAAACGGAAATCTCAAACGCCTTGTACGTGCTCGCGCAGCCAAAACCGGCGAATCTTACACCGCAGCTCTTCAACATATCCGCCAACTACCGGATGAGCCCGTGATCCGTTCAATACGGATCGCTGTCGCCCAAACATCGTTGTTCAACGATCCTCGTGATATTTCGGCGCTCCGTGCCAGCGGAGCGGAAATGCGCCGACTTATGGAGGAAGCCCATGAGACAGGCGCTCGCCTCATACACTTCCCCGAGGGAGCGACCTGTTCGCCTAACAAGCGCATCATGTCTGAGAATGGACCTCGGGAAATTGGCCCGTCCGATTGGACGCGCTACGAATGGAGTGTTTTGCGGGAGGAACTGGAGGCAACCAGAAAATGTGCGAGCGAACTTAAGCTATGGACGATATTTGGTTCCGTCCATCAGCTCACTTCGCCACATCGACCGCATAACAGTCTCTACGTGATATCCGATCGTGGAGAGCTGGTGACACGCTACGACGAGCGTCTGCTATCGAATACGAAAATCTCTTTTATGTACTCGCCGGGAAAAAATCCGGTGACCTTTGAGGTGGATGGTCTCCGTTTTGGCTGCTCGATGGGCATGGAACTGCATTATCCGGAAATTTTCACAGAATATGAACGGCATGATGTCGATTGCGTACTGTTCTCCACCACAGGCGAGACGCCTTCAACGCCTTCACTGGCTTTCGCTGCAGAGGCATTAGGACACGCTGCTAGTAATTCCTACTGGATCAGTTTCTCGGCCCATGCGCCGCAGAGCTTCACGGTCCCTTCCGGAATAGCTGCGCCTGACGGGCAATGGACGGTACGATGCCCCACAAGTGGGGAAGCTGCGATCGCAGTTACGACCATCAGAAACGATCCAGAGTCTCCTGCAAGACCTTGGCGGCGAAACGCTCGCGCCGACCTTTACACGCCTCACCAGATAAATGGTGATCCGAGGAGTGACGGTCGCAACCTATTCTGACGAATGGGCGTTGGTCAGCGGGGTGGGTTTACCCGCTGACCTCCCGTGCACGGCAAGGACGAATTTCCTGCCTTGTCGCGGAGATCCTGACTTCCGAACGCGGCAAAAGTCGGGATTTTTGCAACACACGGGTAGCGACACAGATGGGGTGGAAAGCAGACGAGCAGCTCTGCGACGCGCGGGCAGCAAAACCGGACCTCAGTCTAATGCCACGTCGGCCAAATGCATCACATCTAGAGAACGGCACTGCCACTTGGACCGCGCAAGCTATTGAGAGTGCGCGGTGGTGACGTGGCGCAGAATTCTTGAATTATTCACCGCGTATTTTTGCCGCGAAGGCGTTGATCTCTTCAACGCTTGCCAACCGTGTTACCGACTTTCCCCGCTCTTCCGCCTCGCTGCATAAGGCGCGAATTTTAGGCATCCACGATTGCTCAACCTCCCAGATAGCTTGGAACAGAGCTTCCGTAGGCGGCATTGCTGATAGTCCACCCGGTGTGTGTTCAAGGGCACCTCTCACCCATGAAATTTGTCGTTCGGCCGCCAACCAAAAATGCATCCATAGCGGCATGTCGATCAGGATAATTTCGGTCGCGCGGCCTAGCCGTTGGGGGATTAGGTCGAGCCTCCCTAGACCGTCGATCACCCACCTGTTTTCAGCAATTACAGTGGCATGTTGACGCTCGTAGACTTCGGGCGGATTTTCTACCCAGCCCTCCTGCCAGAGCAACTTGTCAATCTCGGTATGAGGTGTCCCAAATGCGCTCGCGATCTCACGCGCAAGTGTCGACTTTCCCCCTCCAGCATTTCCAACAATAGCAGTGCGCGTCATGACCGATGCTCCTTCTACAAAAGGTAGCAGATCAACCCATTCAGAGACAATTTTTGGCTACTGGTATTCGTTGCAAAATCGCCGTTATGCACCGCGCCCAGCAATCCCAAAAGTAATTCACATTTTGGGTTACGGGCTGAGCGAAGGCGCACCCCTTCAATCCGTCTTAGCCCGGAGCCTACTTCTTCGAAGCCTCATAAAGCGCCTTGGTTTCCGCGTTCATCGGGTACAGGCCGGGCAGCGATACGCCTTCATCGATCCTGGTCATGATCCAGGCTTCCATGCGCTCCTGTTCCGGGGCTTCCGCCAGCACCGCCTCGAGCAGATCCGCTGGAATCAGCACCGCGCCGTCCTGGTCGACGACGATGATGTCATCGGGGAAAACAGCCACGCCGCCGCAGCCGATCGGTTGCTGCCAGGCGACGAAGGTGAGGCCGGCGACCGAAGGGGGTGCTGCGACGCCGCTGCACCAGACCGGCAGGTTGGCATCGAGCACGCCGGCAAGGTCGCGCACGACGCCGTCGGTGATGAGTGCGGCAACGCCTCTCTTCTGCATGCGGGCGCAGAGAATATCGCCGAAGATGCCGGCATCGGTGACGCCCATCGCATCGACGACGGCGACACAGCCCTCCGGCATCGCCTCGATCGCGGCGCGGGTCGAGATCGGCGAAGCCCAGGATGCCGGCGTCGCCAGATCTTCGCGAGCCGGCACGAAGCGCAGGGTGAAGGCCGGGCCGACGATGCGCGGCTGGCCGGGCTTCAGGGGAACGGCGCCGCGGATCCAGACGTTCCGCAGGCCCTTCTTCAGAAGAACGGTCGTTAGGGTCGCCGTCGAGACGGTCTTGAGGGTTTCTATCGCTTCAGCGCTGAGGGCCATCGGGTATCGGTTCCAATTCGGTTTCTGTCAGATGCTCTGGATCATGCCACCATCGACGCGGATCACCGATCCGGTGAGGTAGGAGGCAGGCTCGCTCGCAAGGAAGGTGACGACATTGCCATATTCTTCCGGCCGGCCATAGCGGCCAAGCGGAATGCTGCCGGTGCTTTCTGCGACGACGTCATCGACGGAGCGGTTTTCGCGTTTGGCCTTCTGCTCGTCGAGGAAGGTGATGCGGCCGGTGGCGATCCGGCCCGGCAGGACGATGTTGACGGTGATGCCGTCGCGCCCGACCTCACGCGCCAGCGTTTTCGACCAGCCGACCAATGACAGGCGCAGCGCATTCGAGATTCCGAGATTGGGGATCGGCGCGACCACGCCCGACGAGGTCGAGGTGACGATGCGCCCCCATTTGCGCGCCCGCATCTGAGGCAGCACGCGATCGGTAATAGCGATGACGGAGAGCACCATGCTCTGGAAATACTGGTTCCAGAGCGTCGGATCCTGGCCGGAGACGGTGGTCGGCGGTGGGCCGCCGGTATTGTTGACGAGGATATCGACCGGTCCGAACTGCTGTTCGATTGCAGCGACATGCGCATCGATCGAACCGAGATCGGAAAGGTCCCATTGCAGAGCCAGTGCCTTGCCGCCTTCGGATTCGATCGCAGCCGTGGTCTTCTCAGCGGCGGCGAGATCGATATCCGCCGCGGCAATTCTGGCGCCTTCGCGCGCAAGCTTGACGGCAATCGCGCTGCCCAATCCGCCGCCGGCGCCGAGCACCAGGGCCGTCTTGTCCTTCAGGCCGAAATCCATTCCATCCGTCTCCTCAATGATCGGCCATCTTTCGGAGCAACGGACTATAAATAAAATATGGCTTCTGCTTCGTTCAAGAGATAGAAAAACTATCGATGGATACGCGTTTTCTCGAAACCTTCATTGTCGTTGCCGAGCGGCACTCGCTGGCGGAGGCGGCCCAGCGGCTGAATCTTACGCCTGCGGCCGTTGCCCAGCGCATCCGCGCATTGGAGGCCGAGCTCGGCGTGCGGCTGCTGGTGCGTTCCGGCCGCGTCATGCGGCCGACGGAGGCGGGTTTTGCCATTCTCGACCGCTGCAGGGATCTGGTGCGCGATACACGCGACTTGAAGGCGATGGCCGGCACCGCGACGATTTCGGGCGAGATGCGGATCGGGGCGATCAATACGGCGCTGACCGGTCTCGTGCCCGACATTCTCCACCGTCTCGCCCAAGACTATCCGCTGATCGAGATCTTCCTCAAGCCGGGCGCTTCGATGGACCTCTATGCCGAGGTTTTGAACGGCGCGCTGGATGCGGCCTTCATCATCGAACCTCGATTTCCGATGCAGAAGACGTTGACCTTCAACAAGCTGCGCCAGGAACCCCTGGTGCTGATCGCTCCGCGGGACTGTGAGGGAGCGGATCCGCTCGAACTGTTGAAGACCCTGCCCTTCATCCGCTACGACCGCAACCAGTGGGGTGGTCACATCGCCGACGAATATCTGCGCGAGATCGGCATCCATCCAGTCGAGCGTTACGAGCTCGACGCGCTGGAGGCAATCGCGGTGATGGTAGACCGCGGTCTCGGAATCTCGATCGTGCCCGATTGGGCGCCGCCCTGGCCGGCTGGCCTTGATATCCTCAAGCTGCCCCTGCCCCGCTCGTCCGCCGTTCGCACGGTCGGCATCGTGGTGACGCGATCCTCGCCGAGGACAAATCTCGTCGCCGCGCTTCTGGAAACCAGCCGCGCGGCGATGGGAGCCTGATCAATTTCAGGCGATCTTCTGGCGGACCGGCAGTTTCCAGCCGGGCCGGACAAAGTGGCAGGTATAGCCGTTCGGAATGCGCTCCAGATAATCCTGGTGCTCGGGTTCTGCCTCCCAGAAATCGCTAACCGGCACGACTTCGGTGACGACCTTGCCGGGCCACAGGCCTGATGCGTCGACATCGGCGATCGTGTCTTTGGCGACGCGCTCCTGCTCAGGGCTGACGTAGAAGATCGCCGAGCGGTAGCTCAAGCCAACATCGTTGCCCTGGCGGTTGCGCGTGCTCGGGTCGTGGATCTGGAAGAAGAATTCGAGGATTTCCCGATAGCTGATCCTTGAGGGGTCGAAGATGATCTCGATCGCCTCGGCATGGGTTCCGTGGTTGCGGTAGGTGGCATTCGGCACATCGCCGCCGGTATAGCCGACGCGGGTCGAAATCACGCCCTTGTATCGGCGGATCAGGTCCTGCATGCCCCAGAAGCAACCGCCGGCGAGGACTGCACGTTCTTCGGTCATTGGATATCTCCTTTTCCGCAAGAGATAGTATCTCCTGCCGCCGATTTCCACACGGTGCAAAGAGCACAGCTGTGCAATTTCCCCCAGATACGCCCGATCTGTCATGTCGATGTTACGAGCCGGCGCTAGCAAGGCCTCAGACAATCCTGCGGAGGCTGAGCCTCGACACCTGATGGAGACGGGTTATGAATAGACGCGAATTTCTGATCACATCATCAGCTGCAGCCGGTCTGCTGGCTCTTCCGCGTGTCGCATCGGCCGCCGCCGACACGATCGATCTCTACAGTGGTTCGGATGCCAATATCGTCGACCTCTGGAACAATGTCATCCGTCCGGCCTTCGAAAAGGCGCATCCTGGCGTCGCGTTGAAGGTGACCGACGCCGGCGACAATAACGGCTTGCGCGCCATCGCCGACCGTGCGCTCGCCGCGCTGAAGACGAAGACCGATCCGCAGGCCGACCTTTTCGAGCAATTCGATCCGCGTCTGCCATCGGGCGGCATGGATGCCGGCCTCTGGGTGAAGTTCTCCGCCGAGAACATCGAGGGTTACGACCATATCAACCCGCTTGCCTTCGATACGCCCTACTCCCTTCCCTATCGCGGTTCGCAGGTCCTTCTCGCCTACGACACGACCAAGCTCGATCCGAAGGATGCGCCGAAGAGCTGGGATCAGCTCACCGCCTGGATCAAGGCCAATCCGGGCCAGTTCATTTACAACCGTCCTGACAAGGGCGGTTCGGGCGGAAATTTCGTCCGCCGCGCGATCCATGAGGCCAATGGCCGCGACCCGAAGAAGTTCAAGGTCGACAATTTTACCGCCGACTTCGCCACCGAAACGCTGACGCCGGCCTGGAAGATCCTCAACGACCTTGCCCCGGCGCTCTACGACAAGGGCGCCTACACGGCCGGCAACACCCAGTCGATCCAGCTGCTCGCCCAAGGCGTGGTCACCATGGTGCCGGTCTGGTCGGACCAAGTGCTGCAGGCGATCTCCCAGGGCGTTCTGCCTGATACGACCGGTCTCGTGCAGCTTACCGATCTCGCCCTTTGCGGCGGCTTCTCCAGCATCACCGTCTTCTCGAACGGGGCCAACAAGGATGCGGCCCTGAAGCTCGCCGCATTCATGCTGACGAAGGAAATGCAGGAAGCGATCATAACCGAGATCGGCGGTTTCCCCGCCATCTCGTGGGATCACATCTCCGACGATCTTCGCAAGAAGTATGCCGACGTCATTCCCTCAACAATCCCGACTTTCCCGAGTGGCGATTGGGAAAAGGCGATCGCCGACGGCTGGTACCGCAACGTCGCTCCGGGCATCAGCCGCACCTGATGTCCACCGATACTGCGCCGGCGGTTCTGCGCCGTCCCCGATCCATCGGAAGGGGGAGCTCTATCGGGCTCCTCCTCGTTGCTCTGCCGGTCTTCCTGGTTGCATGGCTGGTCGTCTTTCCGATCCTTTCGGCGGTCGTTGGCACAATCTTTGTTCGAGGCCCTGACGGAGCGACGGAATTCTCGCTTGCCTCCTACCGCTTCTTCTTCACCGACGGCTACAGCCTCGGCAATCTATGGCTGACGCTCTGGACCACCGCCGTCTGCGGTATCCTGCTTCTGGCGATCGGCCTTCCGATCGCGCTTTACCTTCGGTTCTCGCAGGGGCGATTTGCTGCCTATGTGCAGGGCCTGGCGATCTTTCCGATGTTCGTGCCATCGATCATTCTCGCTTATGCGCTGATCAGGACGATCGGCCCGAACGGCACCGTCGACCTGTTGCTGAATTCCGTCGGCCTTCCCAAGCTGCGCACGCCCTATCTGACGCCGTGGGGACCGGTCATCGGTCTCGTCTGGGACAACCTTCCGCTCACGGTGCTGATGCTGACATCAGGGCTTTCCTCCATTTCGAACAGTGCGATCGAAGCCGCCCGCGATGTCGGCGCAAGGCCGCTTCGGGTCTTCCTCTCGATCATCCTGCCGCGCATGGGGAACTCGCTCCTGGTGACCGCTTCCTTTGCGGTGCTTGGCATCTTCTCCGCCTTCACCCTACCCTATGTGCTCGGCTCGGCATCGCCGGAGATGATGGGGCCGTTCATGCAGCGCACCTTCGCCGATGTGAACGACCCGCTGAACGCCATGACCCAGGCCGTCATCACGTTCGGCTTCTGCCTGATCTTCGGCATCCTCTACATCAGGTCGATCGCCCGCAACCGCGAGGCCCAGCCATGAATGCCGGCAGATCGAACTTCGGCCTGCGCTTCGACTGGATCGGCCTGCTCTTCGCGTGCCTGCTGACGCTGTTCATCGCGTTGCCGCTGATCGTCGTCGGCACATGGGCCTTCACCGAGGTCTGGCGTTACCCCTCGGTGATCCCGCAGCAGTTCGGCCTGCGCTTCTGGGGCCAGACGCTGGCGCGCGGGGATGTCTGGGACGCACTCTTCCTCAGCCTGCGACTGACGACGACGGTCACCATTCTTTCCGCCGTCATCTGCCTTCCCGCCGCCTATGCTTTCGCGCGCATGCGCTTTCCCGGCAGGAACATCCTGTTCCTGTCGTTCCTCGCATCACATGCCTTTCCGAAATTCGGCCTGCTCGTCGCCATTGCCGGCATCTTCCTGCAGCTCGGCCTGATCAGCACCTTCTGGGGCGTCGTACTGATCCAGCTCGTCGGCACGCTGATGCTGATGATCTGGATTCCGGTCGCAGCCTTTCAGAATGTCGACCGGCGCATGGAAGAGGCAGCACGCGATGCCGGTGCAACGCCGCTGCGCGTCTTCTGGTCGATCACGCTGCCGCAGGCCGCACCGACGATATCAGCCGCGCTGCTCTTGACCTTCGTCGGCACCTTCTACGAGACCGAAGGCGCCTGGCTGATCGGCGCGCCGGAGATTCGCACCATGCCGGTGCTGATGATCAGCTTCATCAACAACCAGATCGTCGTGCAATACGGCGCCGTACTGTCAGTCATGCTGTGGGTGCCGTCCTTCATCGCGCTGATGTTTGCCCGCCGGGTGATCGGCACCGGCGCGTTTGCGAGAGGCTTCGGCGCATGAAGCCTTGCGCGTCAGTTCAGGAAAGGGTTTGAGAATGGCACATCTGGCGATCGAGGGTGTTTCGAAGCTGTTCGGGACCACCTTTGCCGTTCGCGACTTCTCGCTCGAAGTGGGCGACGGCGAGCTCGTTTGCCTGCTCGGCCCATCCGGTTCCGGCAAATCGACGCTTCTCAGAATGATCGGCGGCTTCGAGCGCCCGAGCGGCGGAACCATCCGCATCGACGCGAAGGATGTGACGACGCTGCCGCCCGAGCGGCGCCCGACCGGCATGGTGTTCCAGAGCCATGCGCTCTGGACGCACATGGACGTCTTCAACAATATCGCTTTTGGCCTGAAGCTTCGCCGGCTGCCGAAAGCGGAAATCCGTGAGCGTGTCGAGGCTGGACTGGCGCTTGTCGGTCTTGCCGATTACGGCCGCCGGATGACGACGCAACTGTCAGGCGGCCAGCAGCAGCGTGTCGCCCTTGCCCGCTCGCTCGTGCTCGAACCGAAGATCCTTCTGCTCGACGAGCCCTTCGCCAGCCTCGACCAGCATCTGCGCGAGAGGCTACGGGAGGAGGTGCGCGATATCCAACAGCGCCTCGGCATCACCACGCTCTTCGTCACACACGGTCAGGACGAGGCCTTAGCGCTCGCCGACCGCATCGTCGTCATGCGCGACGGACGTACCGAACAGATCGCGCCGCCAAGCACCATCTACCGACAGCCGCAGACGGCCTTCGTCGCCGGTTTCATCGGCTCGATGAATTTTGTCCAGAGCCGCGTTAGAAACGGTGTCTGCGAGCATCCGCTCTTTCCGCTTGCCGTTCCCGTCGAGGACGGGCCAGTGACGCTGGCCACCCGCCCGGAAGCGCTGACGATCCGTCCCTCCGACCGGCCGGACGCGGCAACCGTCCACCGCGCCGTCGATTTCGGCACCCACAAGATGGTCGATATCGATCTTGCCGACGGCACCCGCCTGAAGGCGATGGTGGCGCCGGACGATCGCATCCGGGCCGGGATGAGGGTCGAGCCGAGCTTCGCCGGCTTTTTCGTCTTTCGCGACAACGCGCTGGTCCATCAGTCGATGCCGGCAAAGGGCGATGTGGAGATCGAAGAGCTCCTGCGGGTTTAGACGGTAGGAATGTGCCGGTTCACGCCTTGCTCTGGAAACCTTCCAGCAGCCAGGGATGCAGCGCCTTGCTGGCGGCAAGGATATCGCCCCGCCCGTCGACTTCGGCCCCGGAAAACCGGGTGACGATGCCGCCCGCCTCTTCGACCAGCAGCGCCGAGGCGCCGAAATCATGGATCGCGAGCCCGTCCTCGAAGAAACCGTCCAGCCGGCCGCAGGCGACATAGGCGATCGACAGTGCCGCCGAACCGAGGCGGCGCACGCCTGCCGTATTGGCCATCAGGCGCTTGATTGCATCGAAATAGACCTCTTCCGTAACCGCCTTGACCTGGCCCGGAATCGGCAGGCCGGCGCCGACGAGCACGTTCTCGATATCGCCGACATCGGCGCAGCGGATGCGTTCGCCGTTGAGATAAGCGCCGCCGTCGATCTCGGCGCTGAACAGCTCATCCTGCATGGCGTCATAGACGACGCCCATGACAAGCCTGCCGCTTTCGACGATCGAGATCGTCATGCCGAAATGCGGAATGCCCCAGGCGTAATTGGTCGTACCATCGATCGGGTCGATGTAGATAACAGGCGTTTCCGGCGCGGCCGTGCGGTTGCCGACGGCCTCCTCGCCTTGGATGGCATAGTCCGGGAAGGCCTTCGTCATCTCGTCGACGATGATCCGCTCGACGGCGACATCGATTTCGGTCTGATAATCGCGCGGCGCCTTGGCGAGCATTTCTGCCGACGTTCGTCGCCGCAGCGAGCCACGGGCGGTTTCGCCCGCCTTCAATACCGTTTCGGCAAGCACGATAAGGCGGGACGATGCGGTCGGAGAAAGACGCGCGGTAATCGAGGGTGATGTCATGAGGAAAGTCCGGATGTAACGGAAGGAATCGCGAGAAGCCCATCCCTTCGCAGAGGCTGATGATGGTTTTATGAAGCGCCCGTCACACCGTGCCGGTTATCTCAGGATCGCTTCAAGCTCGGAAATGGTCGGAAACGCCTTTCTGGTTCCATGCCTTGAGACGGTGATGGCCGCGGCCGCGACTGCGTGTTCGATGGCTAGCCGGTCCAGCCGCTGCCCGCGCAGCGCGCAGGATGACAGTGCTGCGGCCATGAAGGTATCGCCTGCGCCCGTTGTATCCACAACATCGCAGACCTGGGCGGGCACTTCGATGCTGGCGTGCCGGGTCACGAGCATCGCGCCGTCGCCGCCCAGCGTCAGGACGATTTCGCGCAGCCCGCGGCTCAGCAGATATTCGGCGGCCTCCCTGCCTGTCGTTCCCGTCAGGGTCTGCGCCTCGCCCTTGTTGAGGAAGGCGATGTCGATCAACCCCCAAAGATCAGAGAAATAGGAGCGCACCGGTGAGGGATTGAAGGCGGTGACCATGCCGATCGCTCTTGCATGCTCCAGGATCTCGCGGGTCGTCTGGTCGGACAGATTGCCCTGCAGCATCATGAGATCGCCATGACCGGCCGTCGAGAGGATCCGCCTGACATCGGACAGGGACAGGCTCTGCGCCGCTTCCGTCGTCGTGACGATGGCATTCTCGCCGCCCGGCAGCCGGAAGATGATCGAGACATCGCTCGATGCATTTTCCATTTCGATCAGTTCGCTCCGAAGCGGCTCGTCCGCGAGGTAATGGCGAATGGTATCGGCCCTCGCATCCCTGCCGACAGGCGCGACCAGCGTTGTCGGAACGCCGCAGCGGGCCATGACGACCGCCTGGTTCGTGCCCTTGCCACCGAGATCGCTGCCACCGGCATTGCCGAGGATTGAGGCGCCGATAACGGGAAGTTCGGAGACGGCGATGGTTTCGTCGATGGCGACGTTACCGACTATGTAGGCGCGCATGCATCTGCTTTCGCAAGGTGAAGCTAAAGATAAGGCGCATCGTGAAAATCGATCTCGAGTTGCATTGCCCGGCCGAAGATCGCGCTGAGCCGCGCTTTTTCATCCTCTTCCAGCGTTTCTCCGGCAATGTCGAGTTCATTCTTCAGCCATTGTGCCTGGCCCGCGAAATTCGGATCGACATGCAGGTCGACCCATTCCTTCAGCAGCGGATCGCTGATCGGGCGGTCAGCTGCTTCCTTCGACCAGGTCCAGTACATCCACTCGGCCGCAAACATCGCCGCGACCGTGTCGAGGAATCCGCCCTGGCGGGCGATCTCCAGCATGCCGGCGCGAAAGGCCTCGACCTCGGCGATGCCGGTGTCGAAGGACGAGGGATCGATGCCGCGGCTGGCGAAGGTGCGCTCGAAATAGGCGATCTGCTCGTTGGCGAGCGCATCGAGGACCGCGATCAGCCAGCGCTTCTGCGTCATCGTCTTGGCGGTCGCCGCCGCATAGGCGAAGATCGAGATGGCGCTGTCGACGAAGGCGCCTTCATAGACGAGATAACGCTCGAAAGCCTCCTTGCTCAATCTGTCGTTTTTCACGTCCGCGACGAAGCGGTGGTTCAGCATCGCGCCAAGGACAGCATCGTTCTCGCGCAGGATACGGTCCGAGAGGCTTTCCGCCGCCATGCTCAGCCCTCCAGCCCCGGTTCGGCAGCCGCGCGGAAGGCGCGCACCCGCTCGACGTCGACCGGGTTCCACCAGACGCCGCCGTGCTTCAGCGAGGAAGCGACGATGACGCCATTGGTGCGGCTCAGAATATCGACGATATTGTCCTTGTTGACGCCGGAGCCGACGAGCAGCGGCAGGTGCGTCGCCGCGCCGATTTCCTCGATCTCCTCCATCGTTGCCGAATTGCCGGTCCGCTGGCCGGTGGCGATGACGCCATCGGCATCGAAGAAGGCGAGATCGCGCGTCAGCTCCTGGATCGAGCGGTCGGCGACAATGGCGTGGCTGCCATGTTTGACGTGGCTGTCGGCAAACACCTTGATGTGCTCGGCCCTGAGCAGCGAGCGGTAGCGCATGGCTTCGGCGGCCCTGCCCTCCATGAAACCTTCATTGGCGACATAGGCATTGGCCCATTGATTGACACGGATGAATTTGGCGCCGCCGGCCATGGCGATGGCAAAAGCCGGGATCGGCGCGTTGGCCAGCACGTTGACGCCAAGCGGAATGCCGGCCGCGCGCGCGATCCGGTCGGTGACGACGGACATGAAGCCTGTCGTCTCAGGGCCGATATCCTCGGGCTTCGAGAACGGTAGATCGCCATGATTTTCGATGATAAGCCCATGCAGGCCGCCTTCCACGCAGGCTTCGGCGTCGCGCATGCACGCGTCGTAAATCGCATCCATCGCGCCCCCCCGGTAGCGCGGCGCGCCCGGAAAGGCCGGGCAATGGATCATGCCGATCAGAACCTTGTCCCTGCCGAAGATATCCCTGATGGCGTTGGATGGCCTGTCCGAAATTTCCTGCATGTCACTCCCTTTCCAATTCCTGGCGCGTGCCGAAATCACGCCTGCTTTTCGGTGAGCCAGCCGAGGATGTTCTTCCAGAGCCGGCCGTAACCTTCCCATTCGCAGAAAGCGGGCGAGAGCCAGTGCGGGCCGATATCCGACGTCCAGGCCGCCGTCCGCCCAGCGCCATGCGTGCCAACGACGAGCAGCGGATGGCCGCCCTGATCCTGCGGCAGGCGGGCGACGACCTCGACATCGGCACGGTCGCGCACTTCGACCTCGTTGACGCCGAGAAGCACCGGCCAGGCGCCTTCGAGGCCCTGCATTGTCGGATGCCCCGGCTTCACCACCTCGGCAACCGTGCCCTCGGGGATCTCGACGCGGTCGTCATAAGGCAGGCACGTGACGGGCAGCGTGTCTTCGACGGGGGTGCGCCGCCAGCGCGCCTTGCCGTCAATGCCCTGGAAGGAGAAATAGCCGCCGACCATCAGCAGGCCGCCGCCCTTCTCCACCCACGCCTTCAAAAGCTTCAGCCGGTTCGGCACAGTGCGCGAATGCAGCCACACATCTGGGGGCAACAGCAGCGAATTGGCGCCGATATCCGAGAGGATGATGGCGTCATAGGCGTCGAGCCCCGCCATATCGAAGGGGAATTTCTCCACTGCCTCGTGCGCCGGCATATAGGTGAGCTCGAACGCGCTGCCGGCAAGCGCTTTCACCAGCGGTTCGGCACCGAGATGGAAGGTGACGCTGCCGAACTGGTCGAAGCCTTTGTAATGTGTGGCGGAGCTGACCCAGCTCTCGCCGACAAGGAGGATTTTCTTGGTCATGGTCTGCGTTTACCTGTGATCGATTGAATGGAGGGAGCTAAGCTCCGGCGTGAAAGACGCGGCGTGGATTGCTGCGCATCATTTCGTCGAGAACCGTCTTGTCGAGGCCGTGCCGCTGAAGACGGGGCAGGAAGTGGCGAAGGATGTAGGCGTAGCCATTGCCGCCGTAGTGCGTCAGCATCATCTTCAGAAAGACGTCGTGCGACAGAAGAATCCGGTCGAGATAACCGGCCTCGACGAGACGCACGATGGCGCGCGCCGCTTCCTCGTCGCTTGGGCACTGCACCTGCTGGTCGGCATAGAAGAAATCCATGCCGATCATGTCATATTCGATGAAGGCGCCGCGCGCGGCCAGCTCGCTCTGATAGGTGATGTCGTCATGCGACGGGTTCATGTGGCAAAGCACGGTGTGGCGGAGATCCGCTCCTTCTTCCGCCACCACGTCGAGCACGCGGTGGCCGAGGCGGAACCAGCCCGGCAGATGCACCATCAGCGGAAGTCCGGTCAGCACCTGCGCGCGTGCGGCACCGCGCAGCGATTTCTCCTCCTCGGCGGTGAAATCCGAGGAGACGCCGATCTCGCCGATCAGGCCGATCCGGACGCCGGTGCCGTCGACGCCTTCCCTCGCCTCGCGGAGGATTTCGCCCGCGATGTCATCGACGCTCATCGCGGCGACGCCTTCCGGATGCGAGGAGCCGAGATAATAGCCCGCTCCCATCACGATGTTGAGGCCTGACGCTTCGGAGATACGTTTCAGTGCCAGCGGATCGCGGCCGATGCCCTTGCAGGTCGGCTCCACCACGGTGCGCCCGCCCGCCGTTGCGAAATCCTTGAGTTCGGCCACCGCCAGATGTTCGTCATCCAGCGTGATATTGTGCTTGTTGACGAAGGGGTCCTGCCGGAGTTCGCCGAGGATCTCCATGCAGACGAAGCTTTCGGCGAGATATTGCCGCTCCGGCGTCTTCGGCGCATGCCACCAGCAGCGGCAGTCGTTGAGGATGTGCTCGTGCATCAGCGTCACGCCAAGCGCATCCGCCGAAATCGGACCGGTGACGGTCATCGCCTTGCCGGAGCGAACATGGGCTTCTGACAGGCTCTCTATTTTCTGTTCGCTCATCGCCTCATCCTTTCCTGCCCATTCCGAAACGGAAATTGGCGGTGAAGATGCGCGTGTTCAGCCATATGGCGACGAGAATGATGGCGCCGGTGACGATCTGGGTGAAGAACGGCGATATGTGCATCAGGATCAGGCCGTTGCCGATGACGGCGATGGTCAGCGTGCCCAATACCGTGCCGAGAATGGTGCCGCGCCCGCCCATCAGCGATGTTCCGCCGAGAACGACGGCGGCGATCACCTGCAGCTCGAAACCGACGGCTGCATTGGACGAGCCGGAGCCGAGCCTGGCAGCGATCAGCAGGCCGGCGACTGCGCAGGCGACGCCCGAGATGATGTAGACCGAGGCGATGATCCATTTTGCGGGCATGCCGACACGCCGTGCTGCCTCCATATTGGAACCGACAGCCACGACCTGCCGGCCGTATTTCGTTGCGGTGATGACGACATAGCCGAGAACGGCGATGATGAGGGCGATGATGGCAGGGATCGGGAAGCTCAGGATCTCGCCGCGGCCGAGCGCGAAGAAGCCGGGCGCATCCTTGATCGGGATGGAGTAACCCTGCGTCAGGTAGAGCGCCAAGCCGCGCAGGATCGAGAGGCCGGCGAGCGTGACGATAAAGGCCGGGATGCCCTGATAGGCGGTAAACCAGCCCTGGACCAGCCCCATGAAGGCGCCGAGCACGAGCATGCCGATGACAACGGACGGCCAGGGAACCCCCATCGCCATGACGATTGCCGCCACAGCATTGATGAGGGCGACCTGCGAGCCGACCGACAGATCGATGCCGCCGGTGATGATGACGAAGGTCATGGCAATGGCGACGATCAGGATGGGAGCGGCCTGCCTGACGATGTTCAGGATGTTGCCAAGCGTTAAGAAGGTCTCGCTGCCGATCGAGAAGAAAATCATGCAGGCGAGGAAGAAGATGGCGATCGACAGGACCTGCGCATGTTCGCCGAGGAAATCGGCAGCGCGTGAGCCGTGACCGCGTTCCGTATAAGCTGTCATTGCCTGGCTCCTTCACCGACGATCAAATGGACGAGATCCTCGAGGTTGGTGCTGCCGATCTGCCGTTCGGCCACCTTGGTGCCCTCGTACATGACAGCGATGCGGTCGCAGACCCTGAAGAGGTCCTGCAGCCGGTGGGTGATGAGGATCACCGAAACGCCGTTTGCCTTGACGCGGTTGATCAGCGACAGCACCGCCTCGACCTCTGCGACCGCGAGCGCCGATGTCGGCTCGTCCATGATCAGCACCTTCGGCTTGAAGGAGGCGGCGCGTGCAATGGCGATCGCCTGTCGCTGCCCGCCGGAGAGCTGGGCGACCTTGCCCGTCAGCCTCGGGATGCGGATCTCAAGCGAATCCAGCATCTTGCGGGCTTCGATCAGCATCGTTTTGGTATCGAGAAACGGCCCGCGGCTGAGCTCGCGGCCGAGGAAGAGATTGCCGACGACATCGATATGGTCGCAGAGGCTGAGATCCTGGAACACCATTTCGATGTTACGCCCACGCGCATCCGCGGGGCCGGAGAAGCGAACCTCCTCGCCCTCCATGGTGATCGTGCCGGCATCGGGAATATAGGTTCCCGAGATGATCTTGGTCTCGTCGGCGGCATTGTCGCCGACGAGACCAAGGCATTCGCCCGGGAAGATGTCGAGATCGACGCCGCGCAGCGCCTGATGCGAGCCGAAGGACTTGCGGATGCCGCGCAGGGAGATGCGCGGGTCGGATCGGGTGCTGCCGGAAGTTCCGGTTCCGGAGGGTGCGACCCCTCCGGAACCGGCGACAGCGATATCATGCTGTCCGTTGCCGATCATTTGAAGACGGCCCGGTACGGCTCGACATTCTCTTTGGTCACGATGGTGATCGGCACCGAGATCGTCTTGGTGACGGCCTCGCCGGCAGAGGCCTTCACCAGCGCGTCGACGGCCGCACCGCCCATCGCGGCCGGGTCCTGCTGGACGACGGCGACAACGAAGCCGGCATCGATACCGGCAATGGCTTCGGCAGTCAGATCCCAACCGAACACCTTGATCTTGTCCTGCTTGCCCTGGCTCTGGACGGCGGCGATTGCCCCCATCAGGGCCGGCTCGCCAGTGGCGTAGATAGCCGTCAGGTCAGGATTGGCGGTGATCAGGTTTTCGGCCGCCGCAAGGGCGTTGTCCTGGATGTTCTGGCCGTCGACGACGCCGGCCATTTCGATACCGTCGACGCCTTTCAAGGTCTTCTCGAAGCCCTCCTGGCGGATATTCTGGATGAATGAGTTCAGCGCACCGACGACGCCGAGCTTGGCCTTGCCGCCCATGTTCGCCTTGACGTAGTCGAGGAAGTATTTGCCCATGTCGGCGCCGGCCGCGGCATTATCCACGCCGATCTGCGCCTTCTGCGGACCATCCGGCAGGATGGCGTCGATGGCCACGACCGGAATGCCGGCATCGGCCGCCTGCTTGACCGCCGGCATGATGCCGTTGACGTCGATCGCCACGACGGCAAGACCGGAGACCTTTTCCTGGACGTAGGTTTCGATCGCGCTGTTCTGCGCGGTCGTCTCGTTGTTGGCGTTGAAGATCACCAGTTTGACGCCGGCGGCATCGGCCGCCTTCTGGGCGCCCTCATTCATCTGATTGAAGAAAAGCGCCTGCTGGTTGATCTGCACCAATGCGACAGTCTTTTCCTGCGCAGCGGCGCTGGACAGGCCGATGAAGGTCAATGCCGTGAAGCCGGCGGCTGCGATCATCGTTCGTCTTGTCAAATTCCGTGTCATGTTCTCATCCTCTTTTGGTTTTTTGACGTTGCTGATTATTATTTCGCAGGCGGCGCAACGGAGTTCCGCACCACGATTTCGACAGGCAGGAGTTCTTCCGAGGCGGATGGGTTCCACTCGTGCCAATTTGTTTCCAGAAGCAGCTCCAGCGACCGCCTTCCGATCTGACGCACCGGCTGACGGATGGCGGTCAGCGGCGGTGCAAAAAGATGAAGCGGACCGACATCGTCGAAGCCGATAACCGAGATGTCAGAAGGGATCGAGACGCCTCGGCTTCTGAAGACCTCGACCAGCCCGATGGCGATCTCGTCGGAGCTGGCGAAGATCGCCGTCGCCTTTCGGTCGCCGGAGAGATAGCCGAGCGCAGCCGCACGGCCGTATTCGATGGTATATTCGCCGGCATAGCGGTCGGCCCGGGCCTCGTCGCCATACCGTTCCCTGAGCGCCTTCAGCAGGCCGTCATAGCGCCTGCGGGCGCTGATCATACGCTCGTCGCCGCCGATGAACAGAACATGCCGATGGCCCTGCTCGGCCAGATGCCGGCCGGCGAGATAACCGCCCTGCTCGTTGTCGCAGAACAGCTTCGGCGCCTTCGAATCGGGAATGTCCTCGTCAACGATAATGACCTTGCCGCTGCCGTTGATCAGCGTGGCAAGCGCGCCGTCGTCGGGGTGATTGGTGACGAAGATCAGGCCGTCGACGTGATTGCGCTCGATCAGCTGCAGATATTCGATCTCGCGTCCCGGCCGGTTGAGCGTGGCGTGCAAGGAGACGGCGAGCTTCTTTTCATCGGCCGCCTGCTCGACGGCGGCGACGAGTGTCGCGAAGAAGGGATTGGCGATATCGGGCACGACGAGGCCGATCGTATCCGAGCGCCCCCTGCTCAACCGCCGCGCATGCGGGTTCGGCCGGTAGTTGAGCGTCTTGATCGCATCCTCGATGCGCTTCTTGGTCTGAAAGGGAAGATCGAGGCTGCCGTTGACGAAACGCGACACTGTCGTGACCGACACGCCGGCGGCGGCGGCAACATCCTTCAGGCTCGGTGTCGTTCCCTTGGCCATTGACTGAACCCATTGTAAAGCGGTTTAGTAAACCGCTTTACAAGACAATATCGATTGCTCGCCGTTGTCAACAGCGATGATCGTGCGGGATTCGTTTTTCTTGCGATCCGATCGAAACTCGACCGGCAGGCGGTCAGCCGATCGTCGGGTCGAGCTTGTCGCGCAGCCAGTCGCCGGTGATGCTGATCGACAGCGTCGTCAGCATGATGACAAAGGACGGCGCCAGCATGATCCAGGGCGCACGGGTCAGATATTCGCGCCCGTAACCCACCATATTGCCGAGACTGGTCATCGGCGGCTGCACACCGAGGCCGAGGAAGGAAAGGCTGCTTTCCATCAGGATGATTTCGGGGAAAGTCAGCGTCATCGAGACGATCAGCGTCGATGCGATGTTCGGCAGGATATGCTTGAGATAGACATGCGCCGGCTTGGCGCCGAGCTGTGTGACGGCGGCGGCATAGCCCTGGCCGCTGGCAGCGATGGCAAGGCCGCGCGCAATCCGCGCATAGCGTTCCCAACCGTAGAAGCCCATCAGGCAGATGAGCAGCGGTAGCGAACTGCCGAAGAAGGCAAGTACGGCGAGCGCCATGATCAGGAAGGGCATGGCCGCCTGAAAATCGGCAAGCATGACGACGAGCTGCTCGACGACGCCGCGGAAATAAGCGGCGAGAAAGCCGAGCGTCGTGCCGACGAAAGCCGAGATCAGGGTTGCGCCGAAGGCGATCAGCAGCGAGATGCGGATCGACACGATGAGGCGGGAGAGAACATCGCGGCCGAGTTCGTCGGTTCCGAGCCAATGCGTGGCATTGCCGGGCAGTGACAGGCGGTTCTTCAGGTCGAAGGCGGTGATATTGTAGGGCCGGATCCAGTCGGCCGTCAGCGCGATCAGGATCACGACGGCGATCCAGGCAAAACCGATCATCACGAAAACGGGCACACCGCGCTTCTTCTTCTCGCGCACGTCGTGGATGACGGCTGCCGGTTGAGCAGAGATATTTGCCATGGTTCCGCTCCTTAATGCCTTGCCTGGTTGCTGCGCAGACGTGGGTCGAGATAGCCGTAAAGGATGTCGACGACGAAATTCGAAAACACCATGGTCGCTGCCACCAACAGCAGGATGCACTGAACGACGGCGAGATCGCGGTTTGAGACGGCGACGACGAGAAGCCGGCCGACGCCTGGCCAGGAGAACAGCGATTCCACCACGACGGCGCCGGCGATCAGCGTGCCGACCATGAAGCCGGCGATTGTCACGATCGGGATCGCCGCATTCGGCAGCGCATGGCGCCAGACGACGTTTCGCCAGGCAGTGCCCTTGGCGCTGGCAGTACGGATATAGGGCTGGCCAAGGACCTCGATCATCGCGCTTCGGGCAAAGCGGGCAAGAATGCCGGCACCGCCGATGCTCATGGTGATGATAGGCAGAATGGCATGCATCCAACTGTCCTGGCCTCCCGACGGCAGCAGCCCGAGCGTGACGGAGAAGATCAGCACCAGCACGAGGCCGAGCACGAAGCTCGGCATGGTGAAGCCGACCACCGCGCTCGCCATGACGGCGCGGTCGGTCGAGCTGTCGCGATGGAGGGCGGCGTAGACGCCGGCCGGAATGCCGATCACCAGCTTAAGGATGAGGGCCGGGATCGTCAGCTCCAGCGTTGCCGGAATGCGGTCGAGCACGAGCTGGATTGCCGATTGGCCGTCGCGCATCGAGATACCGAGATCACCGCGGGCGATCGCGCCGAAATAGCGCAGATACTGCACCCAGATCGGCTGATCGAGACCCCAGGCGGCACGGAAGGCGCGGATTGCTTCCGGCGGCGCTTCCGGACCCATGATCGTCAGGGCCGGATCGCCGGAAAGGCGCAGGACGACGAAGGCGAAGGTCACCACCAGCACGATGGTCATCAGCGCGCGGAACGCCCTTATCAGGAAGAAGCGGATCATGGCTCAGCTCTCCATGAGCGTTGATGCGGATGCGGGCGTGACGAGGTGGCAGGCGGCCTTTCGGCCCGCCTCGACGGTGACGAGTTCAGGCGTCTCGACGCGACAGCGCTCGACCGCATGGCCGCAGCGGGGATGAAAGGCGCAGCCGGCAGGCCGGGCAGCCGGGTTCGGCGGTTCTCCCTGCAGGATGATACGGTCGCGCAGCGCCGTGCCGGGAACCGGAACGCTGGAGACCAGTGCTTGCGTATAGGGATGCAACGGGCTGCGGAAGATATCCTCCGAGGCTGCTTCCTCGACGATCCGGCCGAGATACATCACCGCGACGCGATCGGCGATGTTGCGCACGACCTTCAGATCATGGCTGATGAAGGCCATGGCTATGCCGCGGTTTTCCTGCAGGTCGCGCAACAGGTTGATCACCTGCGCCTGGATCGAGACGTCGAGAGCCGAGACCGGCTCGTCGCAGACCAGAAGCTCCGGATTGGTGGCGATGGCGCGAGCAATGACGACGCGCTGGCGCTGGCCGCCCGAAAGCTCGTGCGGATAACGCTCCGCCTGATCGCGGCGAAGACCGACGGCGACGAGCAGTTCATCGACACGTTCGCGCCGCCCCTCCTCGCTTCCGACGGCATGGATGGCAAGCGGTTCGCCGATCTGAGCGCCGATCGAGATGCGCCGATCAAGGGCTGCCAGCGGATCCTGGAAGACGAGCTGCATGCGCGCCCTCAGGCTACGCCAGCGCGGCGTTCTGAGTGCCGGCATCGCCTCCCCGTCGAAGCGGACGCTGCCTTCGGTGGGAGCTTCGAGCCCGAGCAGTAGCCGGCCCATGGTTGATTTTCCTGAGCCGGATTCACCGACGATGCCGAGCGTCGTCTTCGGCGCGACCGACAGTGAAACGCCGTCGACCGCCCGGACATGGCTCGGCTTTCCGAAGACGCCGCGGCGCATCGTATAAGTCTTGACGAGATCGTTTGCTTCGATCAGCTGATGTTCGCTCATGCCCATACCACTCCCTGCTGGGCCTGCATGAGGTTCGGTGTCGATGCGGTGGCGCCGTCACTGAGCGGATGGAAGCAGGCGGTGGCACGCTCGTCGTCAAATGCGACGAGCGGCGGCACCTTGTTATGACAGAGCTCCGAGGAATGGCCGCAACGCGGAGCAAAAGCGCAGCCGCCGGGCATGCGGCCGGGCTGCGGCACGGTGCCGGGGATCGGGATCAGACGGTCGCGGCCGGCATCGATACGCGGAATGGCATCGAATAACCCGCGCGTATAGGGATGGCGCGGCGACCGGAACAACGATTCCGTCGGGCATTTCTCGACAATGTTGCCGGCATACATGACGCAGACGCGTTCGCAGATCTGCGACACCGCGCCGAGATCATGACTGATGAAGACGATCGCCATGCCGGTTTCCTCGCGGATTGAAATCAGCAGATCGAGGATCTGCGCCTGGATCGTCGCGTCCAGCGCCGTCGTCGGCTCATCGGCGATCAGCAGGTCAGGATTGCCGGCGAGCGCCATGGCGATCATCAGCCGCTGGTTCTGGCCACCGGAAAATTCATGCGGAAAATTGTCGAAACGGCGCACCGCGTCGGGAATGCCGACCATTTCCATCAGCCGGACGGCCTCGTTGCGGGCGGCCCTGCCGGTCAGCCCGCGGTGCAGTTCGACGGCTTCGGCGATCTGGCGCCCGGCGCGGATGACGGGATTGAGCGAGCTCGACGGGTCCTGGAAGATCATGGCGATGCGGCCGCCGCGTATGCTTTCGAGCTTCGTGCGCGACGCGCCGATCAGCTGATCGCTGCCGAGACGCACGCTGCCTGAGACGGAAGCCTTTCCAGGCAGGAGCCCGAGTGCCGCCAGCCAGGTGACCGACTTGCCGCAGCCGGATTCGCCGACGAGACCCACCGCCTCGCCCTTCTCGATCGCCAGATCGACGCCGTGCAGGACTTCGATACCGCTGAAAGCGACCTTCAAATTGGAAATCTCGACCAATGGCATTTCAGCCTCTCCTTCTCGCATTCCCGCCGGCCGCCAGATCCGAACGAGAGCATGATGTCGTCCGAAAACCGCTCACACTTCTTGGCATCATGCTGGTGCCTGTCGGGCTTGCCTGGTTTCCGGATAGCCGGTGTACCAAATGGCAGTGAGCCGGAGTTTCCCCCGGCTCGCTGATGTCGTCGGGCCTTGATCAGGACCAGTTGCCCTGGCGGAAGTCCATGGCGAAGGCCGATGCGGCCTTCCAATTGATCGACTTCGACTTGGCAGTGAAGACGGCGTTCTGGTGGAGAACGGTGTAGGCGGGGTCTTCGCGCTCGCAGATCTGCAGCATGCGGGCGAAAGCGTCATGGCGCTTGGCGCGATCGGTGCTGGTCTCGAGGAAGGTCGACAGCGTGTTCATTTCGGGGTTGGTCCACTCGCCGACCTGCTGCTGCTGGCCGTTCGGACCGTGCTGGGCGACGATCGAGGAAACCGGATCGGGGAAGCTTGCGGAGTTCGACCAGTCGCGGACGGCGCGCGTCGGCGTCTTTTCGAGGATCTGCTGCCAGTTTTCCTTCATCTCGATCTGCACGTTGAGGCCGACCTGCGCCCACATTTCGACGAGGATCTGCGCCGTCGGCGTCTGGTTGGTGTAGTAGTTGTTCAGCAGGCGATACGGGATCGGATCGCCCTTGTAGTCGGCTTCCTTGAGGAGCTGTCGGGCGAGATCCGGATTGTATTCCGGCACGGTCCAATCCTTGACCAGCATATCGCCATAAAAATCCCACTGCAGGCCGGCCGGAACGCGCGTGCGGCCTGCCCAGAGCGAATCGACGATCGCCTGGCGGTCGATGGCATGCGTGAAGGCGCGGCGAACCAGCGGGTTGCCGAGCGGGGCATGGGTCTTGTCGAACACGGTCAGGCGGTGATTGGTGATGATGCCGCCCTGGACTTCGAAGGCAGCGTTCTTTTCGATGCCTTCGATCTGATCCGGCGGGATGTCGCTGGCGAGATGATATTCGCCGGACAGCAGGCCATTGACGCGCGAGGCGACTTCCGGAACCTCGACGAAGCGGATTTGCTTCACCGGAGGACGGCCGCCCCAATACTCGTCATGCGCTTCGTAGATCAGGTAGGTATCCGGCTTGAATTCGGCGACGCGGTAGGGACCGGTCGTGATCGGTGCGCGGGCCCAGTCGAGATAGCTCTTTGCCTCATCCCAGCTGCGGCGGTTGGCGATGGCGCTGGCGGCAACGGAGATGCGGCCTTCCATCGTCACGTCCGGCGAACCGTTGACGAAGCGGACGGTGTATTTGTCGACGATTTCGATGCCGAGCAGGGCCGGCCAGATACGGCGGGCGACGGCCGGAATTTCGACCGGCAGTTCCTTGCTTTCGCGGCCGAGCGGGTTCTTTTCGGTGACGAAGATCGTCTTGCCGGTGCTCGGCTGCGTATCGCCGAACATACGTTCCTTGCTGAAGGAGAAGGCGACGTCTTCAGCCGTCATCTCGTCGCCATTGTGGAATTTGACGCCCTGGCGCAGTTTCAGCTCGACGGTCTTGTCGTCGAGACGGCGCCATTCGGTGGCGAGCGACGGAACGGCCGAGAGGTTGCCGAGCCAGTCGAGGCCGATCAGGCTTTCCCAGAGCGACGAATTGAAGATGCGTTGGCCGACATTCGACTGTTCGCGCAACGTATCCAGCGTGTTCGAGTTCGAGATCTTCTGGACGGCGATGGTGATCGAAGGACGGTTGTCGGCCTGGGCGATGGAAAAGCGCGGCAGGATCAGCGAGCTGGCGACGCCGGTGGCAAGGCCGAGAGCACCGCGACGGGTGAAGGTGACCATGGGAATATCTCCTTGGGTTCTCTGGTGGGTTGGATCAATGGCTGCGTTCGCTCAGGCCTTCGGGGCCGGAGCGATAATGGGTCAGGGTTCTGTCTGCATGTTTCAGGCGCCAGGAGAGCGCCTTCTGCGCATAGTCCCGCACGAGCGCGGCATAGGCCGGATCGTCGGCGAGATTTGTGAATTCGTTCGGATCGTGCTGCAGATCGAAGAACAGCGGCGGCAGTGCTGCGAAATGAACGTATTTGTATCGCTCGTCCTGGATGACGCAGAGGCTGCAATCATTCATGCCGAGGCCGAGGAAACTCTGTGGCTCGGAATAATAGACGTCGCGGAAGTCGTACTCGTAGTGCAATTCGGTGCGCCAATCCTGCGGCCGGCCCTCGCTCAGGAAGGGCAGCAGCGACAGCCCGTCGCAGGCGTGCGGGATCTTTCCGCCGAGCCAGTCGAGTATGGTCGGCATGACGTCGATGCTCTCGGTGAAGCCGTTTTCGATCGCGCCGGCGCGTGCATTCTCGCCGGCGTCCTTGATGACGAGTGGAATGCGGAAGCTCGGATCGTTGTAGCCGATCTTGCCGAGCAGGTGATGATCGCCGAGCTGCTCGCCGTGGTCGCTGGTGAAGATGATCAGCGTATCGTCCCACTGACCGGTTTCGTCGAGGTAGTTAAAGACCCGGCCAAGGCAATCGTCGACCTCGGTGATCAGGCCGCAATAGGTCGCGCGCATCTGGCGCAGTTCTGCTTCGTCGAGCGTTGCACCTGACCCTTCGGCGCCCTGGAAGAAGGAGCCGCGGCGTATGCTGTCGACATAGAATTTCATCAGCGGATGTTGTGCAGCCTCGGTGTCCGGGTCGGCCGCGCGGATCGGCTCCGGCATGTCTTCCGGCCGGTACATGGCATGATAGGGAGCAGAGGCGACGAAGGGCGGATGCGGCCGGTAATAACCGAGATGCAGGAAGAAGGGCTTACCGTCGCGGCCCTTGAGATAGGTCAGGGCCCGCTCGGTGAAGAAGGTCGAGTCCGAAAATTCCTTCGGGATGCGTGACGGACGGTCGGTGGCGCCGGCAACGGCGTCCTCGCCCTCGGGCAGCCAGATATCAGGACGATGCTCCGGCAGCTCGAAGCCGTTCTGTGCCACCCAGCCGAAATAGCCCTCCATATTGGGCTCGAAGGCGCCGACCGGATGGAAGCCATCCATCATGTCGCCAAGCACCCTGAAGCGCGGATCGTTCGGCGAAGTGGTGCGCGGATCCGGCACCGTCGTCGTATAGCCGATCAGCGCCGGATCGTAGCCGACGCCGCGCAACGCCTTGCCGAGATTGAGGTGGCGCTGGTCGAGCGGCACCGTGTTCTGCACGGCGCGATGGTTCATCAGATAGAGGCCGGTGAGCAAGCTCGCACGGGCCGGACCGCAGGGCACGCAGGTCGTCACATGGTTCCTGAAGGTCACGCCCTCGCGACAGAGCCGGTCGAGATTAGGCGTCTTCAGGAAATCGTTTTTCCCGTCGGCACGCAGAACGTGCGGAACGAAATCGGCTCGCCATTGGTCAACGACGATGAGGAGAACGTTTTTCTTTCGCATGGAGCCCCCACTTGTGCGGGGCTGTTTGAACCGCGATTATTGCAGCGCGATGACCACTTTTTCAAAGTTCCATGACATTGAACGGATCGTGGGTTTCTTCGCTTTTATTGCAGAAGCGTCATGCAATTGTAATATTCACGACACGCTCATCGCCGGCCCGCCCGCGTGTGACCTGACCGCGGCGCGTACTGTCCGTTTTGCCGTTCTTTGAGAACCGGAAGCGTACATTCGCGGCAAAATCAAGGAGGCGGGCAACGTCTTCTAAGATCAGACGTCGGCTGAGCTCGATCGGCTGCCCGACCGAGCCTATACCACGTGGTCCGTCGACGCGTCGAAGAGATGGATCTGGTCCGGATCAATCGAAAGGCCGATCATATCTCCCGCCTTGACCCTGTCGCGCCGCGTCTCGACGATCGTCAGTTCCGGCTGGGTCTCCGCGACGATGAAGGTCGAGGAGCCGGTCGATTCGACGAAGGCGATCGGCACGTCGAAGCTGCCATGTCCGGGCTCGACGACGCCGATATGTTCCGGCCGGATGCCGGCGATGAGCTTACGTCCGGGCTCGATTGCGCGTGATATCGCAAGCGTCTGCTTCACCGCGCCGAAATCCAGGACCAGGCTCCTGCCGTCTTCCGCGGCAATCGCGGGAATGAAATTCATCGCCGGCGAACCGATGAAACCGGCAACAAACCGGTTTGCCGGCCGGTCGTAGAGGTCGAGCGGCGCGCCCTGCTGTTCGATGATGCCGTCGCGCATCACCACCACATGGTCGGCCATCGTCATCGCTTCGACCTGGTCGTGTGTCACGTAGACGAAGGTTGCGTGCAGCCGGTCGTGCAGCGAGCGGATTTCCTTGCGCATGTGGACGCGCAGCGCGGCATCGAGATTGGACAGCGGCTCGTCGAACAGAAAGGCCTTGGGATGGCGGATAATGGCGCGGCTCATGGCGACACGCTGGCGTTGGCCGCCGGAAAGCTCGCGCGGATAGCGCTTCAGGAGATGCGAAAGACCTGTCGTCGCCGCTACATCCTCGGCAGCCTTCTTGGCCTCGGCCTTGGCGATGCCGCGGATGCGAAGACTGTAGGTTAGGTTTTCCTCGACCGTCATATGCGGATAGAGCGCATAGGACTGGAACACCATAGCGACGTCGCGCTTGCGCGGCGGCACGCCGTTCATCAGCTCGCCGGCAATCCTGAGATCGCCCGACGAAATGCTTTCGAGGCCGGCAAGCGAGCGCAGCAGCGTGGACTTGCCGCAGCCCGAGGGGCCGACGAGCGCGACGAAAGTACCCTTGGCGATCGAAAGGTCGATGTTCTTCAGGGCGTGAAAGGCGCCGTAATATTTGTTGACGCCTCTGAGCTCGATCTGAGTGGTCATTTGAGGGCTCCAGAGGTGAGGCCGGATACGATGCGGCGCTGCAAGAGAACGAAGATGGCAAGGATCGGCGTCACATACATCGTGGCGTAGGCCATGATGTTGTTCCACTCGTTGGTGTTCGGCCCCATAAATGAATTGAGGCCGACGCTTGCCGGCTGAAGATCGACCGCCTGGATCATCGACTTCGAATAGACGAATTCGCCGAAGGCCTGCATGAAGATCAGGATGGCGCTGACCAGGATGCCGTTGCGAGCAAGCGGCAGCACGATGTTGAAGAAGGCGCCGACGCGCGAATTGCCATCGACCAGGGCCGCCTCCTCCAGTTCCTGGGGAACGCTCATAAAGGTGGCGCGCACCAGGATCACGAAGAAGGGCATGCTCTTTGCCGCGACCGCGATGATGACGGCAAGGCGTGGATAATTCAGCATGCCGATCTGTGAAAAGCCGACGAAGATCGGCGTGATCATCAGCGAGGCCGGCAGAACCTGCAGCATGAGGATGAGAAAGAGACCGATATCCACCCAGACATTGCGGTATCTGGCGAGCACATAGGCGCAGCCGACGCCAAGCAGGGTGATGAGCGCCATGGAGCCGAGAGCGATGACCAGCGAGTTCCAGAGATAGCGGCCCATGTCGCGGCTTTCCCAGACATAGGCATAGGTGCCCCATTGGGGTGCAACCGGCCAGAAGCTCGGCGGGGTCGCGAACATTTCCGAGCCGCTTTTCAGCGCGGTGATGTACATCCAGTAGAGCGGGAACAGATAGATCGCTGCCATGACGATCGATATGGCGAGCATCAGGCGGTCGCGGTTCGTCGTAATCATCCGCGCACCTCGTGGCGTGTGGACCGGACATAGACGACGGACGCGAACATGACGAAGACGATCATGATGACGGAAATCGTTGCGCCCTTGGCGAAGTCGTATTGGCGGAAGGACAAATCCCAGGCCCAGTATTGCGTGACATTCGATGAATTGTTCGGCCCGCCCGACGTGATCGCGGCGAAAAGATCGAACTGCTGCAAGGTGAAGATCAGGCCAAGTGCTATGATGGCGCCGATGGTCGAGCGCATCATCGGCAGCGTGATCGTCCAGAAGCGCTGCCAGACATTGGCGCCGTCGAGCTCGGCGGCTTCATAGAGATCAGCGGGAATACCGGCAAGGCCGACGGAAAGCAGGATCATGTTGAATGAGGTGCCGAGCCAGACATTGGCGATGATGACGGCATAGAGCGAATAATGCGGGTCCGAGCGCCAGAAGATGTTGCCCGAGATGATGCCGCTTTCCTTCAGAATGAAATTCAGCACGCCGAAATCACCGGAGAGAATCCAGTTCCAGATGGCGCCGACGACGAGGCCTGGCATCACCCAGGAGACCAGGAACAGGCCGCGCATCCATGAGGCGCCGGGAAAATTGACCCAGAAGAACAGCGCCAGGCCGAAGCCGATCAGGAACTGGCCGGCGATGGAGCCGACGACGAAGATGACGGTGTTGTAGAGGATCGGCAGCGTTTCCGGCTGCGCGAAGAGGTCGGTATAATTCTTGAAGCCTACGAAGGGACGCGAGAAGGTCCCGAGGCTGAACATGTCGACCTCCTGGAAGCTCATCACGACATTGTAGATCAGCGGCAGCCCCGCCATCAGGAACAGAAAACCGAGCGGGAAAGCGACCAGCACGATATCGAAACCGCGACCGTCCCTGACGCTCATCAGGATCCTTTTCATGCGTCCTCCGATACTCCGAACGGGGCCGCCTGGCGCATGATGCGGAAGACGGCCCCTGCCGGGAGGAAATGATGGGATGAACCGAGGCTCATCCGGTTAAATGACGCTTTGCTTCCGGTCCCTCTTCTCCCGCTGGGAGAAGAGGGAGCAAGTTGCGACCCCCGGCCCTTCGCTTTGGGCTCAGGGCGATCGTCGCTGCAATCGATTCACTGGATCGATTGCTTCGGCTGCGCGGAAACGGTCCTCACCCAAGCACAGCCTTGATCTTGTCGGCTGCCTGATCGAGCGCGTCCTTCGGACTCATCTGACCGGTCAGAGCCGCCTGGATGGCGTCCTGGATGGCCTTGGAGATCTTCGGCCATTGCGGATGCGGGCCGCGCGGCTTGGCGTATTTCAGCTGTTCGAGGAAGACCTTGAGGGCGGCATCCTTAAGCGGCTGACCGGTTTCCGGGATCGAAATGTCGGAGCGAGCAGGAAGCTGGCCGAAATTCTTGAACATCTTGTCGTCTTGCGAAGCGAAATATTCGAGCGCCTTGAAGGCTTCGGCCGGATGTTTGCTGGTGGAGAAGATCGCCCAGTTGAAGTCGCCCATGGCCGAGGAGCGTTCAGCGCCTTCCTTCGGAACCGGAAGCAATGTGACGCCCCAGTCGAACTTCGCCTCCTGCGTCATGCGGTCGAGCTCCCACGGACCCGAGATTGCCATTGCCGCATTGCCCGAGTTGAAGGTGCCGGTTGAATCCCACTGGCCGCGCGTCAGGCTATCGGGAGAAGCGAGCTTCTCGTCCATGATCGTCTTCCAGACCTCGAGCGCCTTGACCGCGCCTTCGGCATTGATGTTCTCATAGCTGCCGCCGCCCATCTGAGCCCAGGGAAGGAACTGGAATGTGCCTTCCTCATTGGCCTTGGCCGAGAAGGCGAGACCGTAGACGTTTTTGGCGGGGTCGGTCAGCTTGCGTGCGTCCTCGACCAGTTCGTCCCACGTCTGCGGCGGCTTGTTCGGGTCGAGGCCCTTCGCCTTGAACATGTCCTTGTTGTAGTAGAGGGCGATCGTATTGGTCGCCTTCGGCACGCCAAAATACTTGCCGTCCCACTCGACCGATTTCAGCGGTCCCGGAAAGTAGTTCTCCGGCTTGATGACGGTCGACTTGGCGATCATGTCGGTGAGATCGAGGAAGGCGCCGCGCGACGAGAACAGCGCATGTTCCGGATTGTCGACGGCGATGATATCGGGCGCCTGACCGGTCGCATAGGCGCGCATCGCCTCGGTGACGACGTCGTCGAACTGGATTAGCCGATATTCGATCTTGATGCCGTTGTTCTGAGCGTTGAACTCCTTGACGAGGTTCGGCGCCGGCTGGATATCCTTGTCCAGCGACCAGAGCGTCAGCGTGACGTCTTCGGCCTTGGCCGAAAGACCAAACAGCGAGACGCCTGCAAGCGCGAGAGCGCCCAGAATTGCATATTTGCGGATAGCCATGGTTCTCCTCCTTTGTGGTTATCCCCGTTTGCGGCAATTCCTCCTTGCCGGAAACGATATCATCAGATGGGGTCGACGACGAATTCGCCGCCCCGGGCATGCTTGAGGTGGTTGAGCGCATAGACCTGGCCGGTCATTTCAAGCGCGTCGCGATAGACCGGGTCGTGCCAGCCTTCGATATCGATGGAGCCCGACCAGCCGGCAAGGCGCAGCTCGGAAATGATGTCGGTCCAGTTGCTGTCGCCGAAGCCCGGCGTGCGCATGAAGACGAACTTTTCCTTGCCGAAGATGCCGTGTTCCTTGATGACCTCCCAGCGGATGGTCGCGTCCTTGCCGTGGACGTGGAAGAACTTGTGCGCCCATTTGCGGATCTGCGGCAAAGGGTCGATCAGATAGACCATCTGATGGCACGGTTCCCACTCCAGCCCGATATTATCGTCAGGCGTCTCGTTGAAGATCAGTTCCCAGGCATCGGGATTGTGAGCGATGTTCCAGTCGCCGCTTGCCCAGTTGCCGTCCATGGCGCAATTCTCGAAGGCAATCTTGACGCCCTTGTCGGCGGCGCGCTTGGCAAGCTCGCTCCAGATCTGCTTGTAGCGAGGCAGGCTGTCGGTCAGCGGCTTGCCGCGGATGCGGCCGGTGAAGCCGGCAACGCAGGTGGCGCCGAAGTGATGGGCATTGTCGATGCAGTCCTTCCAGCCCTGCAGCGTCTCGAGGTCGATCGCGGTCTCTTCCAACGGATTGCCGAACATGCCGAGCGTCGAGATGGTGATGTCGCGGTCGCCGATCGCATCGAGGCAGCGCTTGCCGAGTTCAGCAAGGTCCTGGCCCTTGGTCGTCTGCCAGAAGAAGGGTTCGAAGCTTTCGAAGCCCATGCCGGCGATCTCGCCGATGCGGGTTGCGGCATCGCCCTTGTTGCCGCTGACCATGGTGCCGATACGAATGGATTTTGCAGGGTTGCTCACGTCACGTCATCCTATGCTGAAATTTCGATGCGCCTGCCCGTCTTGGCGCTTTCGATTGCGCCGAAGACCATGGCAAGGCTTCTGATATTGTCGGAATTGACCGTCTCGGGCTGTTTGCCGGTGCCGATCGCCGCGATGAAGTCGGCGATGACGCTGGCGTGGCCATGGGTTTCCTCGTCGTGTTCCGGACCGGGAACGTTTACGGAAGCTTGCCCACGCAAGAGGCCGGGCTCTTCGCCGGCGATGGTCGCCTTGAAACTCTCCTCGCCATCCCAGGTGAGCATTCCCTTCGAGCCGACGAGGCGCCACTGGCTTTCCCAGCTGGTGCGCTCGCCCTCGGCGCACCAGGAGCCGCGATAGGTGAAGACGATGTCGTCGGAAAATTCGAAGATGGCATTGGCCGAGGCGCCGTGCCGGTACCACGAACCCTTCGGATTGCGCTCGACGCAATAGACGGCAAGCGGCTTCCTGTCGGCGACGTAGCGGGCCGCATCGAAGGTGTGGATCGCCATGTCGAGAAGCAGGACGTTGTCCATCTCTTCGCGGAAGCCACCGAAATGCGGCGCCAGGAAGAAGTCGCAATGGATGCCGGTGAGTTCGCCGATCGCGCCGCTTTCGACGAAACGACGCAGGCGCCTGACGCCTGATATGAAGCGACGGTTCTGGATAACGGCGTGGATGCGGCCGGTCTCGGCGGCAAGATCGACCAACGCAGCGCCCTCGGCAAGCGAGGCCGCCATCGGCTTTTCGCTGAGCACATGGCAGCCGGCCTTGAGTGCCGTCGAAACGACGTCGTAGCGCGCAGCCGGAATGACGACGTCGAAGACCAGGTCGGCCTTTGTGGCCGCGATGACGTAGGACAGATCCGAACCGATGACGGCGCCTTCAAGGCCGAACTCCGCGGCAAGCTTTTCCGCCGTCTCCCGGTTCAGGTCGACGAGGCCGACGATGGTGACGGAATCGGCCAGCAGAGGGTTGGAAGCGATGGCGCGCAACCAACCTTTAGACATAGCTCCGCACCCGCACAGAATGGCACTGAATTTCACGATTTCCTCCAGAGGAACGGTGTCAACTCTCCTCGTGACACGCACTCCGTAAACGTTTACGACTGTATGCGGAAACATTTTGCGGTGTCAATAGACGGCAAATGGGAAATTGCGGGCCCAGATCCGGACGGATCTGAATTATAGAAATGGAGCATGATGTCGTCCGAAAACCGCGCACACTTTTCGGCATCATGCTCCCGGGAAAATCGTCAGCGATGAAGGGGATTCGCCAGCTTGCCGAACAGTTGAATATCTCGATAGGCACGGTCTCCCGCGCGCTGAACGGCAAGCCCGATGTCAATGAGGAAACTCGCCGGCGGGTGCTGGCGGCGGCCGAGGAACTCGGCTACGTCGCCAACCAGTCTGGGCGGAGCCTGAGGCAGGGGGAGACGAAGGTCATCGGGTTGATGATCGAATCCAGCAAGGAGACAGTTGAGAACGCCGACAACTTCTTCCTCGGCGTCACCAGCGGCCTGCAGAGCGTCTTTGCGCGCCACAAGCTCGACCTCCTCATGTTGCCCTGCCCGAGCGACGAGGACCCGCACGAATATCTGAAGCGGATGGTGGCGCGGCGCATCGTCGATGCGATGATCATCTCGGACACGCAGCGGGTCGACCGGCGCATCGACTTTCTGTCGCGGGCGAAGATCCCCTTCGTCGCGCTCGGCCGCAGCCTTTCGGCCAGCAATTTTCCCTGGATCGATCTCGATTTCGAGGGCGTGGCCGACCATGCCGTCGAGCGGCTGATCACGCTGGGTCACCGCCGGATCGCGATCACCGCGCCGTCGAGCGAGGCCAATCTCGGCTATCTCTTTATCGACAGCTATCGCCGGGCGCTCGAGCGGCACGATATTCCCTTCGATCCGTCGCTCGTCATCCGCGTCAGGTCGAGCGAACAAGGCGGCTATCAGGCGGCCCATGAGCTGCTGCTGCTCGAAGAGCGGCCGACGGCGGTGATCCTGATCTACGAGCTGATGGCGATCGGCCTTTACCGCCGCCTGACGGAATCGGGCGTCATGCCCGGCCGCGACCTTGCAGTGATCGGCTTCCGCGACGCTCCGCGCGCACGGTTCCTGCAGCCGTCGCTGAGCTGCTTTCGCATCTCGCTCTACGATCTCGGCGTCGCGCTCGGACGGATGCTTCTCGCCACCATGCCGGCTTATCGAGATTTCTATCCGGGAGGCGAGCGCAACATCATCTGGCCCCTCGAACTGATGCCGGGCGAAAGCGATGCATTTCGGGTTGGGGTCATGGGCTGAGCGCTATCGGCTTGCTTCCGGAAAGAAGAAGCGAGGCGCGTCTATTTCGGCGATCTTGTAAAGCGAGCTGGATGTAGTATATTTCTTTATAAATATAGTATGGATGGTTTCGATGAAAATGTCCTTCATGACCAGCGCCGCCTTCAATCAGAATCCAAGCAAAGCGAAGAAGGAGGCGAGCGAGCAGCCGCTCGTGATCACCGATCACGGCGAGGCCGCCTATGTGCTTGTCAGCTATGCCGAATTCCAGGCGAACTGGAAGGCGCCCAAGACCCTCTTTGCGGCCCTGCGCGATCCGGGGGCTGACGAAAGAGAATTCGAACCTGAGCGGCTGGAATTCGACAACAGGACCGTCGAGTTTTAATGGCGTTTCTGCTCGACACGAATGTCATCTCTGCTGCGCGAAGGGTCGAACGACAGGCGACGGAATTCCAGAACTTCATGAAGGAGTTTTCCGTCGCCGATGCCTATCTCTCGGCGGTCACCATTATGGAAATCCAGTTCGGCATCCAGCGCGAGCGGACAAGGGATGACCCTGGTTTCGCCGATGATCTCTGCCGCTGGATGGACGAGATCGTGCTTGCCGAATTCGCCGAGCGCATCCTGCCCTTCGATGCCTCGACGGCACGCCGGACCGGCCTGTTGCCGACAGCCGACGGGCGCCCTTCCGCCGATGCGATGATTGCCGCCACAGCGCTGGAACACGGGTTGAAACTTGTTACGCGCAATGTCGCGCATTTTGTCCCACTAGGGGTCGAATGCATCGATCCCTGGCGTTTTGCAGCCTGAACTGCCGGCAGCAGCGCCTCATGCACCAGCCGTGAAAAACCGGTTCTCCGGCCGCGGCAATCCGAGATGCTCGCGCAGCGTCGTGCCTTCGTATTCGCTGCGGAACAGGCCGCGGCGCTGCAGTTCGGGAACCAGCCGTTCGGTGACGTCGGTGAGACCCTGCGGCAGATAGGGGAAGACGACGTTGAAACCGTCCGAACCCTCCTCGTAAAGCCAGCGCTCCATCTCGTCGGCGATGCTTGCCGGCGTGCCGACGAAGGCCAGGCCGGCATAGCCGCCATAACGTTGCGCCAACTGACGCACCGTCAGATTTTCTTCCGCGGCAAGCTTCAGCACTTGGGCGCGGCCGGTCTTGCTGGCATTGGTGTCGGGAATATCTGATGGGAGCGGTGCGTCGGCATCGAAGCCCGAAGCGTCATGGCCGAGCGCGATCGAAAGCGAGGCGATGGCGCTGTCGTAGTGCACCAGGCTGTCGAGCGTGGCGCGTTTGGCGCGGGCCTCCTCGATACTGTCGCCGACGATGATAAAGGCGGCGGGCAGGATCTTCAGATTGTCACGGTTGCGGCCGATGGCTTCCATGCGGCCTTTGATATCGGCATAAAGCGCCTTGCCGGCGGCCAGGTCGCGCGGCGAACAGAAGACCATCTCGGCGGTCTCCGCGGCAAGCTGGCGGCCGGGGTCCGACTGGCCGGCCTGGACGATGACGGGCCAACCCTGTGGCGGCCGGGCGATATTGAGCGGCCCACGGACGCTGAGTTCCTCGCCCTTGTGGCCGAGCACATGCATCTTTGCCGGATCGAAGAACAGGCCGCTTTCCCGGTCGCGCATGAAGGCATCGTCGGCGAAGCTGTCCCAGAGCCCGGTTACCACGTCGTAGAATTCCCGGGCGCGATGATAGCGCTCGCCATGCTCCACATGTTCGTCGAGGCCGAAATTGAGCGCGGCATCAGGGTTCGACGTGGTGACGATGTTCCAGCCGGCGCGTCCGCCGCTGATATGGTCGAGCGAGGCGAAACGACGGGCGATGTGATAGGGCTCGTCGAAGGTGGTAGAGGCGGTCGCAACGAGGCCGATGCGCTCCGTCACCGCCGCCAGCGCCGACAGCAGCGTGAAGGGCTCGAAGGAGGTGACGGTGTGGCTGCGCCTGAGCGCCTCGACCGGCATGTTGAGCACGGCAAGATGATCGGCCATGAAGAAGGCGTCGAATTTCGCCCGTTCCAGCGCCTGCGCGAAGGATTTCAGATGGGCGAAATTGAAATTGGCGTCGGGATAGGAACCGGGATAGCGCCAGGCGCCGGTATGCAGGCTGACGGGACGCATGAAGGCGCCGAGGCGCAACTGCCGTGAACGGGTCATGATTTTCCTCATGGATCGGGCAAGGCGGCCGCCCTGCCCCGCATTGGGCGTTCATTTCTGCAACCGGCGCGGTGACGCACCTGACATCGATTACGTAGGAGGTCGCCATCGTCAAAACGAGACCGGGAGCGCCAGTTCTGGGCAGGAATTTATCGCTTCCCGGGCGACTTCGTCGCACGAGTGCTGGACCGCGACAATAATCGCGGCGGTCTAAGCCTGATAAGCAAACACTTTTCATTTTCCATCGCATCTATAGAATTTGTGCTCTTATCTCGACGCTTAATTTCTTTCACCGATAGGCTCGTCAGAATTGGAGACATCGATGAACACCGTGCTGAGGCAAGCAGACCAGATCCGGCCCGTGGCCGACCGTATCGGCAGCGATGATGAGGCGATCGCTACCGCCCGCAGACTGGCGGCCCAATTTGCCGCACGCGCAGCCGAGCGCGACGCCGACCGGATACTGCCGTTTAGCGAACTCGATCTTCTCGCCCAGTCCGGCCTTCTGGCGATCACCGTGCCGGCGCAATATGGCGGGCTTGACGTCTCCAACGCCGTGCTTGCCGAGATCACCGCGATCCTGTCTGAGGCGGACGGTTCGATCGGCCAGATCCCGCAGAACCATTTCTATATTCTCGAGGCGCTCAGAACCGACGGTGGCGAGGAGCAGCAGCGTTATTTCTTTGGTCGCGTGCTGGCCGGCGATCGTTTCGGCAACGCGCTATCCGAGCGCGGCACCAAGACGGTCGGCCACTACAATACGCGCATCACCCGCGACGGTCCGGGTTACCGGATCAATGGCCGCAAATTCTATTCGACCGGCGTCCTCTTCGCCGACTGGATCACCATCTTCGCGCTCGATCCGGAGGATCGGTTGACCATGGCCTTTGTGCCGAAGGGCACCGAAGGCGTCGAGATCGTCGACGACTGGGACGGTTTTGGCCAGCGCACCACCGGCAGCGGCACGACGATCCTCGACAATGTCTATGTCAGCGCGGATTCCGTAGTCTTCCATCACAAGGGCTTCGAGCGGCCGACGACGATCGGCTCCGTCGGCCAGATCATCCATGCCGGCGTCGACCTCGGTATCGCGCGGGCGGCCTTTGCCGAAACGCTGGAGTTCGTCAGGACGAAATCGCGCCCCTGGATGGATAGCGGCCTTGAGCGCGCCTCCGACGACCCGCTGACGATCGCCAAGGTCGGCCAGATCGCCATTCGCCTGGAAGCTGCAACGGCTCTCGTGGAGCGCGCCGGGCACAAGGTCGATGCCGCGCAGGTCGAGACGACGGAGGAAAAGGTGATCGCGGCCACGCTGGCCGTCGCTGCGGCGAAGGTGCTGACGACCGAAGTGGCGCTCGAGGCCTCGAACACGCTTTTCGAGCTTGCCGGCACCTCGTCGGTACAAACAGGCCTCAACCTCGACCGCCACTGGCGCAATGCCCGCACCCATACGCTGCACGATCCCGTGCGTTGGAAATATCACGTCGTCGGCAACTACCATCTGAACGGCGTGACGCCGCCGAAGAACGGCGCGCTCTGAAATCTCCCCTCTCCAACCGAAAACCCCACCGCCGGTGCCGGCGATGGGGTTTTGCTTTCGATGAAGGATGGCCGCTCAGCTATAGAGGCTGACCTCCGGTATCCTGTCGTTCAGCACGAATTCACCGACTTCCTTCGCCTTGTAGAAAACCGGATCGTGCAGCGTATGGGTGCGGACATTGCGCCAGAACCGGTCGAAGCGGTATTTGTCGGCCGTCGAGCGCGCGCCTGTCAACTCGAAGACGCGCGCGGTGATGTCAAGCGAGACTTGGGTGGCGTGGACCTTGGCGGCATAGGCTTCCGCCGCTGCCTCGCCGCGCTCGCGCGCGGTGACGTCGCCGCCGCGGGCAAGGCCCGCCTGCACGGCTGATGCCGCGCTGTCGGCAAGGGCCGCCGAGGCCTTCACCGCAGCAGTGAATTCGCCGACGCGTTCGAGGATATAAGGATCATCCGCCGCCCGCTCGACACCCGAGGTGATCCATGGCCGGGTCGTGTTGCGGACGTAATCGACGGCCGCCTGCAGCGCGCCTTCGGCGGTACCGAGATAAAAGTTGACGAAGACCAGCTGGATGAACGGCGTGTTGAAGGTCGACAATACAGGCGGCGCCACATCAGGTGCAGCCGGCTCGCCGACGAAATCCTCCTCGTAGACGGGAAAGTCGCGGAACTCGACGCTGCCGCTGTCGGACAGGCGCTGGCCGATATTGTCCCAGTCGTCGTTGGCGACGTAGCCTGGACGATTGGTCGGCACGGCGAAGCCGGCGATCTTGTCGTCGAGCGCCGCATTGGCATTGATGTAATCGGAGACCCGCGCCGCCGTGGAGAAGGACTTGCGTCCGTTCAGCACATAGCCGTTGCCCCGACGGGTGAGCACCAGTCCGGGATCGCGCGGATTGACGGCTGCACCCCAATAGAGGTTCCTGGCGACGGTATCGCTACCCAGCGCATGGGCGCGTGCGGCATCGAGGGCCCAATAGATGTACTGGCTGTTGACATAGTGGTAGCCGAGCAACTGGCCGATCGAGCTCTCGCCACGGGCGAGGATGCGCACCAGCCTCAGCCCGTCGACCCAATCGAGGCCACCGCCGCCGATTTGCGTGGGATGCAACGCATTGAGCAGCCCGGCATTTTTCAACTTGATGATTTCGGCAAGCGGCGGGCGGCCTTCGCGGTCGAGGTCTGCGGCGCGCCTGGAAAGGTCGGCCGAGATATCCTCGGCACGGGCAAAGAGGTCTTCGCGCGTCGGGTTGCGGCTGGCCGCGAAGACGACATTGGACTGGCTCATGGGCGGAACTCCAATTCTCCAAAAAGATGATCCGGCGGAAGCCGCAGAGGCTTCCGCCGGAAGGATCGAAGTGCGTGGTCTCAGAACAGCTTGTCCGGGATCCAGCTGGCGGTCGCAGCATCGCTCGTGCTGAAGACCGGGATCTTTTCGGCCAGTTCCTCGATCGTCTTGACGCCGGCTGCGCGCAGGCTTTCCTGCGTCAGAAGCGTCGGCTTCACGGTGATTTGGTGAGGAACCGTCTGCCCGGCGATTTCGAGTGCGGCGGCGCGAATGGAGACGGCGCCGACGACGGCAGGATTGGTCGCGACGGTCGCAACCCAAGGGCTGCCTTCCTCGGTGATTTCCTGGATATCGGCCGTCGAGACGTCGGCCGAATAGATCTTGAGCTTGTTTGCTATGCCGAGGTCGTTGGCGGCAAGCTTCACGCCGCGGGCGAATTCGTCATAGGGGGCGAAGACGACAGAAATATCGGGATTGGCGGTCAGCACGGCCTTCGCCTGATCGGCAGTCGAGGTCGCCGTTGTGTCGCTGACATTGCCGAAGCGCGCCTTTTCGACCACGCCTTTATTGTCCGACTTGAACTTGTCCCAGACCTCGTTGCGGCGGTCGAGCGGCGCAAAGCCGGCGACATAGACATAACCGGCGTTGAAGCTGTTGCCGTTGTCCTTCACCACCTGTTCGAGCGCCAGTGATGCAAGCTCGTGATCGCTCTGCTCCACCTGCGGAATCTTGGGGTTGTTGAGGTTGACGTCGAAGGCCACGACCTTGATGCCCTTGTCGAGCGCCTGCTGCACGACGTCGCCCAGCGATTCCGGCAGGCCATGGTCGATGACGATGCCGGAGACGCCGAGGTTGATCGCCTGCAGGATCTGCTCGCGCTGTTCTGCGGCATCCTGCCGGCCGGGGAAGATGCGCAGGTCGATATCCAGCGCCTTGGCCTGGGCTTCAGCCCCCGCCTGGTAGGCCTGGAAGAAATCACCGGCCGAGATGTAGCTGATCAGAGCCACCTTGACGCCACCCTTATCGAAGGGGGCCGGAGCGCCGGACAGACCGTCGGCTTTTGCGCCTTGAATGAAAATGAACGGAATGACGGCGGCAGACAGTGCGAGCCGTGCGAGGGATTTCATCGTCGCGTTCCTTCTAGCAAATCGGAGGCGTCGTCTGACAGGTCTGGAAGCCCTCGCGACGCGTTGAATTATTAGATATAATCTCTATGTTTTTAGTAGAGTAAATGATCCGATTTTACGGGCTGCAGGAGATTCTTTGTTTCCCGAGGACAGTTTGTGAGGGAAAGGCGTGCCTGGAGTACGACCGCCCGGACGGGGCACACTCCGGCTTCGAATGCAGTCCCGGACACTATCGATGCCGCTTCTTCACATTGAAAATATCACCCGCAGTTTCGGGTCGACGCGGGCGCTTGCCGGTGCCGATCTTTCGATGGAGCGCGGTGAGATCGTGGCGCTGATGGGTGCAAACGGTGCGGGCAAATCGACGCTGGTCAAGATTCTTTCCGGCGTGCTTCCGGCCGATAGCGGCTCGATCAATCTGGATGGTCGTCCGTTTGCGCCGCGCAGTCCGGCCGAAGCGGCAAAGGCCGGCGTCGTCACCGTGCACCAGTCGACGGATCTCGTCGGTGCCGCCGGCCTGACGGTTGCCGATGCCCTGCTGCTCAACCGGTTCGCCGATCGCAGCACGCCCTTCTTCGTCTCGCGTGCCGGCATCCGCCGTGCCGCGCAGTCCATGCTCGATGCCGCCGGCTTCAGTCTGCCGCTGGACCGTGATTTCGGTGAACTCACCAGCGCCGATCGGCAGCTGGTGGCGATCGCCCGGGCGCTTGCCAACCGCGCCGATCTTCTCATTCTCGACGAGCCGACGGCAAGCCTTTCCGGAGAGGAAAGCCGGCGCCTCTTCGATATTCTGCTTAGGCTTCGCAAGCGCGGACTGGCGATCCTGTATATCTCGCATCGTACCGCCGATCTCGAAGCCATCGCCGACCGCGCGCTCGTCATGCGCGGCGGCCGCGTCGTCGGCAGCTTCTCGCGGCCGATCGATTTTTCGAGCGCCATCGAGACGATGATCGGCCGCAGACTGGAGGCGGCTCGGCCGGATGCGCGACCTGCGACCGGTCCGGCGATTTTCGAGATGCGCGATATCAGACTGCTCTCTGGGGCCACCTCCTTCGATCTGTCATTACATGAGGGTGAGGTGGTGGCGGTGACCGGTGTGCTCGGCGCCGGCAAGAGCCGGCTGCTCCAGGCGATCTTCGGCGAGACGGCGCTTGCCGGCGGCACAATGTTCCTCGATGGCCGGCCGTACCGGCCGAAAAGCCCGGCTGATGCAATCGCGGCGGGTGTCGCCATGGCCGCCGAAGACCGTCATCGCTCCTCGCTGATGCCGCCGGCATGGCCGGGCCATTCGCTGTCGGCGACGATCAGCCTGCCGCATCTTGGCAAATGGTATCCGAGCGGCTTCCTCGTCGGCGGCCGTGAACGACGCGAGGCCGAACAGGCAATCGCGCGTCTCGGCATCAAGGCCGCGGGTCCGCTCGCCTCGGTCTGGTCGCTGTCCGGTGGCAACCAGCAGAAGGCGGTGATCGCTCGCTGGGAGGCCGAACCGAGCCGGCTTCTGTTGCTCGACGAACCCTTCCAGGGCGTCGATGTCGGTGCCCGTCACGACATCATCCGGGCAATCCGCGCCCGCACCGACCGGGCGACGCTGATTGCGACCTCCGACCCGGAGGAGGCCTATGAGGTGGCCGACCGCATCCTCGTCATCGACCGCCACGTGTTGAGGCCCGCGGCAGACGGGGCCGCTCTTGCCTCTGCCATCCAGGGAATATCCGCATGACGACGATCGACGACGACACACTTCCACAGGCAAGCGTCCGGCCGAAGGCATCGCCGCAAGCCGATAACGGCCGTCTCGCCGCCCTCGGGGCGTTCCTGCGGGCGGGCGCGGTGTTCATCCTGCTGGCGCTGCTCATCGTCGGCTTCACCATTGCCCAACCCGCCTTCATCAATATCGCCAATCTGATGAGCATCTTGCAGGCGGTGTCCGTCGTCGCCATTCTCGGCGCCGGCGTCACCGTCACGCTGGCCGTCGGCGGTTTCGATCTGTCGATCGGCGCGGTCGCCGCATCCAGCGTGATGGCGGCCAGCTATGCGATGATCGTCTGGGGCCTTGATGCCTATGCGACGGTGCCGCTGGTGCTCGCCTTTGGCGCTCTGGTCGGCCTCGTCAACGCCTTCCTCATCGTCCGCCTGAAGGTGCCGGATCTCTTGGCGACGCTGGCGATGATGTTTCTGCTTTCCGGCCTCCAGTTGATCCCGACCGCCGGCCGGTCGATATCGGCCGGCCTCACTCTACCCGACGGGTCGAAGGCGACCGGCGCCTACGATCCGGCCTTCCTGCTGATCGGCCGCTACAGCATCCTCGGCACCCTGCCCGTTTCGGTGGTGCTGATGGCGGTGGTCGCCATCGCACTCTTCATCCTCACCGAACGCACCCGCATCGGTCGGCTGTTGTTTGCGACCGGCGGCAACGAGGTCGCGACCCGGCTTGCCGGCGCTTCGACGGTGCGGCTGAAGACGCTCGCCTATGTCCTATCGGGCACGCTGGCATCGCTCGGCGGCATCGTGATCGCCGCCCGCGTCGGGCGCGGCGACATTTCCTCCGGCGGTTCGCTGCTGATGGATTCTGTTGCTGCCGCGTTAATCGGTTTCGCCGTCTTCAATCTCAGGCGTCCCAACGTGCTCGGCACCATTGCCGGCGCCGTCTTCGTCGGCGTGCTGCTGAACGGCCTCACCATGCTGAACGCTCCCTACTACACCCAGGATTTCGTCAAGGGCGCCGTGCTCGTCGGCGCACTCGCCCTCACCTATGGCCTCGGCCGCAGCAATCCCTAATTCCAAGGAAGAAAGACATGACCCGCGAAATCAGGCTGAACGCCTTCGATATGAATTGCGTCGGACACCAGTCGCCGGGGCTCTGGCGCCATCCGCGTGACAAGTCCTGGACCTACAAGGATCTCGACTATTGGGTGCATCTGGCAAAGACGCTGGAGCGCGGCAAGTTCGATGGACTGTTTATCGCCGACGTGCTCGGCGTCTACGATGTGCTGAGCGGCAATGTCGACGCCGCACTTCGCCATTCGGCGCAGGTGCCGGTCAATGATCCGCTGCAGCTGATCCCCACCATGGCCTACGAGACCGAGCACCTCGGCTTCGGCCTGACGGCGTCGCTCTCCTTCGAGCACCCCTACACCTTCGCCCGCCGCATATCGACGCTCGACCATCTAACGAAAGGGCGTGTCGGCTGGAATATCGTCACCTCCTACCTCAACAGCGGGGCGCTCAATATCGGCCAGCCGGCGCAGACGAAGCATGATGACCGCTACGATCTTGCCGAGGAATATCTCGAGGTCTGCTACAAGCTCTGGGAGGGAAGCTGGGAGGACGGCGCCGTCGTCCGCGACCGGGAAAGCGGTATCTTCACCCATCCTGACAAGGTCCACCCGATCCGCCATTCCGGCAAGCATTTCAACGTGCCCGGCATTCACTTGAGCGAACCCTCGCCGCAGCGCACGCCAGTGCTCTACCAGGCCGGCGCCTCCAGCCGCGGCAAGGATTTCGCCGGCGCCCATGCCGAGTGCATCTTCGTCGCATCCCCGTCGAAACCTGTGCTGAAGCGTTACGTTGCCAATGTCCGCGAGGCGGCCGAGCGCGTCGGCCGCAACCCGCGCGAAATCCTTGCCTTCAACCTGCAGACCGTGATCCTCGGCGAGACCGATGCGGAGGCACAGCGGAAGTTTAACGAATACCGCAAATACGCCTCCTTCGAGGGTGCGCTGACACTGATCTCCGGCTGGACCGGCATCGATTTCGGGCAGTTCGGGCCGGACGAAGTGCTGCGGCACCGCCATACCAATGCGGTGCAATCGGCCGTCGAAACCTTCACCACCATCGATCCCACCAAGGAATGGACGGTGCGCGAAATGGCCGATTGGGTCGGCATCGGCGGTTTCGGCCCTGTTTTCGTCGGCTCGCCGCAAACGGTCGCCGATCTGATGCAGGAATGGATCGAGGATACCGATGTCGACGGCTTCAACCTTGCCTATGCCGTGACGCCCGAGAGCTTCGAGGATGCCGTCGATTTGCTGGTCCCGGAACTGCAAAAGCGCGGCGTCTACAAGACCGACTACGCCAAGGGAACGTTGCGGGAAAAACTTGGGGGAGCGGGGCCGCGGCTCGTCGCGCCGCATCCGGGGGCGGCCTATCGCAACCTCGCCGGAGAACCGGTCAGGCTTGCCGCCGGCGGCTGACCGGCCGCCGCGCGTCCTCTCAGACGCGCAAAGGACGCTCTAACACTCTGAATTGCTGCATAATTCTGTAAATCGATTTCGATTAAGGAATTATGCAGCGCGCGAATGCGCGCAGGATGGAAAAATATCTCGCCCGGCTTGCGCATTTGAATTTAATATCCGTCGCAATGATCTTTTCGCTTCGAATATAGTCTGGCGAATTGTTCACCGACCAGGAGGGGTCATGACCGTATCATCTATCTCGCGGCGCACGCTGATGAAGGGCACTGCCCTGCTCCTTGCCTCGACGGCGCTCGCCCGGCAGGCGCTCGCGCAGACGGCGCAGACCACCCCGAGCGGCGGCCGGCTGATCGTTGCGGCCGATTCCGAGCCGAAGAACCTCAATCCTGCCATCGTCGCCTCGAACGGTGTCTTCTTCGTCGCCAGCAAGGTGATCGAGCCGCTCGCCGAAGCGTCGTTCGACGGCAAGGACGGGCTTTCACCGCGCCTCGCCACATCCTGGGAGGGTGCGGCGGACGGCCTTTCGGTCACCTTCAAGCTGCGCGACGGCGTCACCTGGCACGATGGCAAGCCGTTTACCTCGGTCGATGTCGCCTTCTCGGCGCTCAACATCTGGAAGCCGCTGCAGAATCTCGGCCGCCTGGTCTTCGCCAATCTCGAAGCCGTCGATACCCCTGATGATTACACCGCCATCTTCCGCTTCTCCAAGCCGACGCCGTTCCAACTGATCCGTAACGCGCTGCCTGTTGTCACCAGCGTCGTCGCCAAGCACATTTTCGACGGCACCGACATCGCGACCAACCCTGCCAATAACACGCTGATCGGCACCGGTCCGTTCAAGTTCGCCGAACACAAGCCCGGCGAATATTACCGGCTGACGCGCAACGAAAATTACTGGGACAAGGAGCAGCCGAAACTCGACGAGATCATCTTCCGCGTGCTGCCCGATCGCGAAGCGGCGGGTGCAGCACTCGAAGCCGAGGAAATCCAGCTTGCCGCCTTCTCGGCGGTGCCGCTCGCCGATCTCGACCGTATCTCGAAGGTCGCCGGGATCAAGGTGATTTCGAAGGGCTACGAGGCATTGACCTACCAGCTCGTCGTCGAGATCAATCACCGCCGCAAGGAGCTCTCCGACCTCAGGGTCCGTCAGGCAATCGCCCAGGCGATCGACAAGAAATTCGTGGTCGACACCATCTTCCTCGGTTATGCGGCCGCCTCGACCGGCCCGGTGCCGAAGAATGCGCCGGAGTTCTATACACCCGATGTCGCGGCCTATTCGTTCGACCCTGCGGCCGCCAACGACATTCTTGACAAGGCAGGATACAAGCAAGGACCGGATGGCAACCGCTTTACGCTGAAACTGCGCCCGGCGCCCTATTTCAACGAGACCCGGCAGTTCGGCGATTACCTTCGCCAGGCGCTCGCCGTGATCGGCATCAATGCGGAGATCGTCAATGCCGATGCGGCCGCGCACCAGAAGGCTGTTTATACCGACCACGACTTCGACCTTGCCGTCGGTCCGCCGGTCTTCCGCGGTGATCCGGCGATCTCCACCACCATTCTCGTCCAGTCCGGGACGCCAGCCGGCGTGCCCTTCTCCAATCAGGGCGGCTACGTCAATCCGGAGCTCGACAAGATCATCAAGCAGGCCTCGGAGACTATCGACACGACGGCGCGCACCGATCTCTACCGCAAGTTCCAGCAGCTCGTCGTTGCCGATCTGCCACTGATCAACGTCGCGGAATGGGGTTTCATCACCGTCGCGCGCGACAGCGTGCTCAACGTCTCGGACAATCCGCGCTGGGCCGTCTCGAACTGGGGCGATACGGCGCTGCAATCGTGATAGGATCGGCGGCAATTCTCTTCCAGAGGCCCTGTCCGGCGTGAGACGTGCAATTATCCTCCTGAGGCGCAGGGCGATCAGCAGCATTCCAGTGCTGCTGATCGTGGTGATCTTCACCTTTTTCCTGCTTGAATCCGCCTCGGGCGATGCTGTCGACGCCTATCTCGGCTCGATCGGCGGCGGCGATGCCGCACTTAGGCAGTCGCTGCGCGAGAGCTACGGCCTCGACCAATCGATGTTCGCGCGCCTCTGGCTCTATCTTTCCTCGCTCGCACGCTTCGATCTCGGCTGGTCAGTCGCCTTCGGCCGGCCGGTCGGTGCCCTCATTACCGAACGCCTGCCCAATACGCTGCTGCTGATGGGCAGCGCCACAGCACTCTCCTTCGGCCTCGGCTCAGCGCTCGGCATCCTTGCCGGAGCGCGGCCGGGCGGTCTGCGTGACCGGCTGCTGTCGATCGGCTCACTGATCGTCTATGCCATTCCGAGCTTCTGGCTCGGCCTGGTGCTGAGCATCGCCTTTTCGGTGAAGCTGCGCTGGTTTCCGATCGCCGGCGTCGAGACGATCGCTTCCGGCAAGACAGGTTTTTCGCGCGCGCTCGATATCGCCGATCATCTGGTTCTGCCGGTCGGCGCGCTCGCCCTGATCTATCTCGCCTTGTTCCTGCGGGTGATGCGCAGCGGCATGGCCGAGGCCTGGAAGCTCGATTTCGTGCTTTTCGCCCGGGCCAAGGGTCTGTCGCGGAGCCGGATCGTGCTGCGCCATGTCGCGCGCAACGCGCTGCTGCCGCTCGTCACCATGCTCGGGCTGCAATCGGCGGCCATGCTCGGCGGCAGCGTGGTGATCGAGAGCATCTTTGCGATCCCGGGTTTCGGGCGGCTGGCGCAGGAGGCGGTAAACGGCCGCGACGCGCCGTTGTTGATGGGCATCATCGTCACCAGCGCCGTCTTGGTCATCTCGGTCAATTTCCTCGTCGATCTCGTCTATGCCGCACTCGACCCGCGCATCGGCGCATCGGAGGGCGGCGCATGAGCTGGCTGCGGCGACTGCTGCGCACGCCGGAAGGTGCTGCAGGATTTGCGATCCTTCTCGTCCTTCTTTCGGCCGGGCTGCTCGCTCCTGTTATTTCGCCGGGCGATCCGCTGAAAATTGCCGGCCGCGCCCTGCTGGCGCCGTTCACCGATCCGGGGTTTCCGCTCGGTACCGATCGTCTCGGCCGCGACGTGCTGGCGGGCCTGCTCTATGGTGCCAGGACCTCGCTTGCCGTTGGCCTGGCGGCGGCGTTTGCGGCCATGGTGCTTGGGCTCTGCGTCGGCCTTGCGGCCGGTTTTGCCGGCGGGCTCGTCGACGAGGCGCTGATGCGGGTGGTCGACGCCTTCCAGATCGTACCGGCTTTCTTGCTCGCTCTTGCTTTCGTCAGCACCATCGGCGTGTCGACGCCCATTGTCGTCCTTGCCATCGCCCTCGGCACCTGGGCCGATCCGGCGCGGCTGACGCGAGCGCAGGTGCTTGCGATCCGCGAGCAGGATTATGTCGCCTCGGCAAGGGTGATCGGCATGCATCCGGCCGAGATCGCCTTCCGGGAGATCCTGCCGAATGCGCTGCCGCCGGTGCTGGCGCTTTCGGCCACCATCGTCGCCGGCGCGATCCTCACCGAGGCCGCGCTGTCCTTCCTGGGTCTCGGCAATCCCAACATCGCCACCTGGGGTTCGATGATCGCCGAGGGCCGCAGCGTGTTGCGTTCGGCATCCTATCTCTCGGTCATACCGGGTGCGGCACTCGCCGTGACCGTGCTCGGCGTCCATCTCTTCAGCGAGGGTCTGGGCAAGGCGCTTGGCGACAATGGCGTGAGGGCGGCATGAGCGGGATTTTTTTGAGCCTGCGACAGCTTTCGGTCACCTATGGGCGCGGCAGCAGCGGTGCGGCCGCTCTAGACGATATCGATCTTGATATCGTCGCCGGCGAAAGGCTGGCGATCATCGGCGAAAGCGGCTCCGGCAAGAGCACGCTTGCCCGAGCGCTTGCCGGTCTGCTGCCGGAGGGAACGAAGGTTAGTGGCGAGATGCTCTGGCCCGGCCTTGGCCATCCGCCTCGCCCAGGCCGCGACTTCGGCTTGGTCTTCCAGGATCCGGGCTCCAGCCTCAATCCCGTCCTGACGATCGGCGAGCAGGTTGCCGAAGGCGCAAGGCGCCATCTCGACCTCAGCTGGAAACAGGCCCATATCAGGGCTGAAGAATTGCTTGAGCGGGTACGGATACCGCAGCCCGACAAGGCGATGCGGGCCTTTCCGCATCAGCTTTCCGGTGGCCAGCGCCAGCGCGTGGCGATCGCGGCTGCGATCGCTGCGAAACCTGCGCTGCTGATTGCCGACGAGGCGACCAGCGCGCTTGATGTCGTCGTCCAGGCCGAGATCGTCCGCCTGCTCGACGGGCTGGTGCGCGAGGATGGCATGACGCTGCTCTTCATCACCCACGACATCGCGCTTGCCTCCGGCTTTGTCGATCGCATCGCCGTTTTCCGCAATGCGAGGCTGGTTGAGGCTGGTCCCGTCCGTTCGGTACTTTCGGGGCCTGAGAACGACTATACCGCTGCCCTGATCGCCAGCCATCGCGATCTCGCGACGCCGCCGCTGATCGCGGAGGTGCCGGCATGAGCGATACCTTGCTTTCCATCGAAAACCTGTCGAAAGGCTTTTCTTCTGCCGGCAGGCAGGTTGCCGCCCTCTGTAATGTGTCGCTGACGATCGCGCCTGGGGAAACACTCGGTCTTGTCGGCGCCTCTGGCAGCGGAAAATCGACATTATCGCGCATCCTGCTGCGGCTCCTCTCGTCCGATGCCGGTTCGATCCGCTTCGAAGGGGCAGACTGGCTGGCACTTGATGGTGCGCCCCTACGCCGCAAGCGGGCGCGCATGCAGATGGTGTTTCAAGATCCCCTCGCCGCCTTCAATCCGCTGGCGACCGTCGGCACGGTGCTCGACGATCCGCTTCGCATCCATGGCATTGCGGCGAAGGACCGGCGCCCCGGCGAGATCGTCATGCTGCTGGAGCGTGTCGGCCTCACCGCCGATCATGCCGCCCGGCCGGTGCGTTCGCTCTCCGGTGGCCAGCGCCAGCGCGTGGCGATAGCGCGGGCGATTGCGACGCGGCCATCGCTGCTGGTGCTCGATGAGGCGGTGTCCGCCCTCGACGTCACCGTGCGCGGCAGGATTCTGGAGCTTCTGGTCGATCTGCAGAAAGAACAGGGCATTGCCTGTCTGTTCATTTCGCACGATCTTGCCGTGGTCCGCGCCGTCTCCCACCGCATTGCCGTCATGGATGGCGGGCGGATCGTCGAGAGCGGCCCGGCAGCGGTGGTCGTTGCCGCGCCGCAATCCGAGGCCGCCCGCGCACTCGTTGCCGCCGTCCCCCGTCTCGTGACCGATCCCTGCTGAAGGAAGTGTTCATGTCCGATCTTGGTTGGAATCCCCTGCATGGCGTGCCCTCCTATCCAGCGGAGCGCTACGCCGTCCTTGCCGACAGGATCGGCGGCATCTTGCGCAGCCGCAACGATATATTGCTGGTGCAGGCCGAGGCGGTGGTGGCGCTGGAGGCGGCGGCGGTCAGCCTTGCGCGCCCCGGCCTTACCGCACTCAACATCATCACCAGCCCCTATGGCGGCTGGTTCGGGCAATGGCTGCGGCGGGGCGGCGTGACGGTAGAGGATGTTGTCGCAGAGCCGGGCCTGCCGATCGAGATCGAATCCGTTGCAAAAGCGCTCGACGCTGGTCCTCACATCGATGTGCTGGCGCTGGTTCATGCCGAATCCGCAAGCGGCATTCTCAACCCCCTGCCGGAGATACTGGCGCTTGCCCGGGCTCGCGGCATCGTCACCGTCGTTGATGCGGTCGCCTCGGTCGGCGGCCATCAGCTCGACGTCGATGATCTCGGCATCGACATCGCGGTGATCGGGCCGCAGAAGGCGCTCGGCGGCCCGGCCGGCGTGTCCGCACTTTCGGTCAGCGGCCGGGCCTGGGATTTGATCCTCCGCGACGGCGCATCGCGCGATTCGATCTTGTCTTTGGCCGATCTGAAGACATGGGTCGATGGCGGCAGACCTGGCCTGCCAGGAACGCCGGCGCCGCTGGAATTCTTCGCACTGGAGGCGGCGCTCGACCGGATCGAGGCCGAGGGCATGGAGAATATCGTCGCCCGTCATGTGCTTGCGGCATCGGCGACACGGGCGGGACTTGCCGCACTTGGCGCTGCGGCTTGGGTGCCGGCGGAAAAGGCCTCGAACCTGGTGACGGCGGTGCCTGTGCCGGAGGCAGTGGAGCCCGCTTCGCTGATCGCGGCCGCGGGGCGGCTGGGGGTCGAGATCACGGCCGGTGTCGGAAATGGGTCTGCCCGTCTCGTGCGGCTCAACCATACCGGTCCGCGCGGCGCATTCCAGACGGTGCTTTCGAATGTGGTGGCTTACGGCATGGCCCTTAGGCAGGCAGGCCATCCCGCGGATATTGCTGCGGCTTTAGAGGCGATCTCAGCAGCCTACAGCCGCTGAGGGGATGCTCTCGGAATCGGGAAGGCATCCAGCGACCACAAGACGGCTCCGGCTTAGGGCCGAGCGACGAAAACTTTCCGGCACCCCGATGAAAGCCGTATTGGGCCCTTGATAATCACGGCTCGTCAAGGCAGGAAAGTGGCATCGCGGAGACTTGGTGCAAATGACGAGATTGCTGGATGCGCAGGGGCTGGAGATTTCGCATGAGGGGCATCGCACCCGCCTTAAATGGCACCGGTTGCGTAAGCGGGTTTCCGACCCGCTGTTTTCCGCCGAAGTAATGGCGGAGGGTTTTGCGGCGGGCGCCTCGATGGAGCTCGATCTGCGCGTCCGCGCCGACGGTGGTTTCGTCGTGCTGCACGACAGGAAACTCGAAGGCGAGACGACAGGACATGGACCGGTCGCCGAAAAGAGCGTCAGTGACCTCAGCGATATCAGGATGCAAGACGGCGACCGGCCGCTGATCCTCAGCGAGGATCTGGCTGCCATGATGCAATCGACGCATCCAGCCGCATTGCTGCAATTCGACATGAAGGACGACTACGAAGCGATCGGCGCCAGGGGCGTCGCGCATCTGGCCACGCATTTCCGCGATATCGCCGCCTCGGTGATCGTCAGTGGCGACAGTCTAGACCTCATCGTCGCGGTCAAGGAGAAGCTTCCCCATCTCCTGCGCGGCATCGATCCGACCAACAAGCTCTACGATATCAGGATGGCCAACGGCTGGAAGGCGGTCGAGACGGAACTGCGCGCTGACCTGCGCGGCCCGACCGAACCGGACACGATCTATCTGCACTGGCCGCTGATCCTTGATGCCGCCAATGCGGGGCTGGATATGATCGCGCTCTGCCAGGACGAAGGCAAACGTGTCGATGCCTGGACTTTCACCCTGAAGGATCCGGAGGCCGGCTTCAGCGAAGAGGAATGGCAAAGCTTTTCGGCGCTGACGGCCCTGAAACCGGATCAGATCACCACCGACGAGGCGCCGGCGACCGAACGCGCCTGGCGCCGCCGCATGGCGGTTTAACCGGCGAGCGTTGGAGCAAGATGTCGTCCAAAAACCGATCACACTTTTCGGCATCATGCTCTTAGTCGCATGTTTTGCGTAATTTCCATCATTTTAAACTTCTGATGCTATCCATAACCAGCAGACAAATGTTGGTGTCCGATATGCAAGTTGTTGATATTAAAGCAATTGCGCAACAAGCAAATTCCAGCTTGCAGGAAGCGTGGCATCTTGGGTGTACGGGCCGATCGGTTGAGGCGCTCACACTGGCCGGCGAAATTCTTGCGGATGCCAAAGCGCGGGGCGACGATCGGCTCGCCGCGCAATGCGACACCGACATTGCTTGGTATTGTTTTCAGATCGGCAAGGCCGAACTTGGACTGACGCATGTCCGCCGGGCGGTAGACTTCTGGAAATTGACCGGGGAGCGCAAACAGGAATCCTGTGCCCGCGCCTATTTCGGATGGCTGCTCTTGGAACTGGGCTTGCCGGAGGAAGCAATCGAAGAAGCTACCCGCGCATTGGATCTGGCCGACAAGGCCGCGGACCCGAAAGCACAAAGCCTGGCCACTAACGTCATAGGAATTATCTTCTGGTGCAACAAACAGCCCGACCGGGCCATCTTGATGAGCGAGAGGTCCGTCGAACTCGCCAGATCGATTGGCAATAAGAACTATGAATGCTGGTGGCTCATCAATCTCGGCGGCGCTCATTCGGAAGGCGGATATATCGCGCGGGCGCTCGGCCAGCCGGAGCAAGAACACCAGATGCTGGTCAGAGCGCTGGAACTGACCGAACAAGCGCTCGACATCGCAATCGAGATCGGCGACAGCTGGGCCGCTCGCCTCTGTCTCGGTAACCAAGCCGAGTTCCACAGCCATCTGGGCGAGCATGACAAGGCGCTCCGGTGCATGGCCCGCTATCGGCTGTTTCAAGAGAACAGCTATGTCAGGGACAGGCAGCAATATCTCTACACTTTGGGCCAGATCTACAACAATTCCGGAAAATTCACCGAAGCCCTGTCGCCGCTCCTCGCGGCGGTGGAGCTGATGGACGCCGGCGGCAGTTTCGATTCCTATGTGCAGATCTATCTTTATTTGTCGCAGGCCTATGAGGGGCTGGGGCAGTTCGATCCGGCGCTGGAGGCCCATAAGAAATACCACTAAGCCTATTTGCGCAATAGCGCCGAGAGTACACAGCGACGCGCACGTCTCGCCGAAATCTACTATGAAACCAAGCGGTTCAAGGAAGTTGCCGAAACGGAGTCGAAGCGCGCAGAAACGTTGGAGGCCTCCTATCAGAAATTGCAAGAGCAAACCGATATCCTTGCCAATGCCGTCTATCTGGACGCACTGACCGGGCTTTATAATCGCAAATATCTCGACAGCCGCTTTAAAGCGCTGACATCTGAGAAGCGTCCATATTCCATCGCGATGCTGGATGTCGATCACTTCAAGTCGATCAACGACAACTTCTCTCACATGATCGGTGACCGGGTCCTGAGTGCCATTGGAACCATATTGCGCAGCCAGTTACGCATTACCGATCAGGCAATTCGGTTTGGCGGCGAGGAATTCGTCGTCCTGTTCGCCGGCGCTCCCCGAGGCGCCGCAGATCTCTGCGAGAGGCTGCGTTCAGCCATTGAACGATGGGATTGGTCTGAGATCTGCAACGGGCTGCACGTGACGATCAGCATAGGTGTCGCCGGTACCCTGTCTGCCAAGTCTCCGAACGAGATTTTGGCGATCGCCGATCAGAATCTCTATACGGCGAAAAAGACCGGTCGCAATCGCGTTGTTGCGTAATGGGCGTTCCGTAACTTTCGGGCAAAGTTCGCAGTCTCACAAATCGGGCGGATCGCCTGTGGGAGAGGTGTATCTATAGCCCCTCGATGTCGAGGATGAACGCGAATTCTCCGGCAAGCCCCGGGGAATGGGCGATGACGGGCCCGCCCTGCGCAAGCAGCCTGTCGACCGGCGGCATCGCCACCACAGCGCCGGCCTCTTCGGCGATCAGCGCGCCGGCAAGCATATCCCAAGCATTGAGGTGGCGCTCGTAATAGAGATCGGCAGCACCCTCGGCGACACGAACGAGGTCGATCGCCGCCGCGCCCATGCGGCGATAATCCATGCCGCGTTCGTGGAGCCGCCGCGAGAGTGCGAGATGGTCGTCGAAACTCGTCTTGCGGGAATGGCCGAGGATGACAAGCGCATTGGCCGGATCGGCGGTCGCCGCCGCATGGACCGGAATCCCGTCCTTGAAGGCGCCGCCGCCGCGCACGGCGTGAAAGACTTTGTCTCCGGCGGCGTCGTAGACCACGCCGATCTCCACCTTGCCGCCGACGACAAAGGCGATCGAGACACCCCAATGCCGGAAGCCCCTGATATAGTTGGTCGTGCCGTCGATCGGATCGACGACCCAGGTGCCGCCCTTACCCGATTGTCCGCCGCTCTCTTCGCCCATGAAACTATCATCCGGAAAGTGCGAGAGCAGCCCTTCGTGGATCGCCTGCTCGGCCTTTCTGTCGGCGATGGTGACGAAATCCTGCAATCCCTTGTTCTCGACAGTGAGGGTGCCGGGGTCAGAGTCGCGCCGAAACCGTGCCGTCTCCCGTCCGACCTCCAGGGCAACGGTGATCGCGACCTCCGCCCGTGCGCGAATGGTGGCGGCATCGAATGCGGAATTCATCACGCAGTCCTTCTTTTGATCAGTGTCACCGGCGTGAATTCGACACGCGCCGTCAGGTCCGGCTCGACTATACGGCTCATCAGCAGGTCGACCGTCTTTTCGGCCTGGACGTCGCAGGGTTGACGGATGGTCGTGAGATCGTAGGCGGTCCAGCTCGCCTGAGGGATGTCGTCATGGCCGATGATGCTGAGCGGCGGAGCATCAGCGCGGCCGCGGCCCTGCATGATGCGATCGACCACGCCGCAGGCCATGTAGTCGTTGGCGCAGAACAGCCCGTCGATGCCGGATGCCGCAAGTTCGGCTGCCGCATCATAGCCGCTCCGGTAGTCATTGATCCTGACCTGCAGAAACTGCGCCTCGACGCCGAGCTGCTTGCAGCGTGCGAGGAAGGCCTCGCTGCGCCGCCGCGCCGTATAGGAGATGGCAGGTGCGGCCATCACGGCGGGCTTTCGCACGCCGCTGTCGATCAGGTGGGTGGCGGCGAGATGGCCGGCCATGCGATCGTCGGAGATGATGCGGTCGACGAAGGGAATGTCATTGCCCTTGTTGATCAGCACGATCGGCACGCCCTCGGCTGCGCATTGTTCACAGATCTCGGTCGGCGGCGCGTCCGAGGTGACGATGACGCCCGAGACGGCGTAGTGCAGCAGCTGGCCGATGACCGTCGAGGTATCGGCCTTCGGCGAGGTCGGGAGCAGGATGGGGCGGAAATTGCGGGCGAGCAGCACTCTTGCCAGATTTTCGATCTGCAGCGTGCGGAACGGATTGTCGAGGCCGGCGGCGACGAGGCCGACAAGATCGGAGCGTTTGTTGGTGAGGCTTCGGGCAAGATAATTCACCCGATAGCCGAGCTCCTTGGCGGCCTGATAGACCTTCTCGCGCGTCTTCGGCGAGACGCTGGCATCCGGCGTGAAGGCGCGCGACACGGCGGCGCGCGAGACGCCGGCCACACGCGCCACGTCGAAGGAGGTTGCTTTGCGCGGTCCCTTATCCTTGTCTGCCAACTGCTTTTTCCTTGACCGCCAACGGTCGCATCAGATCGGGCAGATCCGTGCAGATGCCGAGAACCGGAAGCTTCATGAGGTCATCGAGAACAGCCGGCCGTTCCTCGTGCCAGAGCACGATCTCGCGGCCCGCATCGAAAGCGCGGCGCATCAGCGCGTCGGTCACCAGATCCTGCGGACGTTCGCCTGCCCTCTCCCAGCACAGATGCAGGATATCGGCGCCAGCCTCGTCGCCGAGCGCGTGCGGATCGTGGCCGACCCGGATCAGCACCGAAAGCGGAAAATCGCAGGCCGCGTCGCTAAGTTCGCGCACCTGTGCCGTGTCGAAGGAGCCGAGACAAGCGAAACGCTGGTTCATCTCCGCAAGGTGCTGCCAGCAGCGCAGGCCCGTCCCAGCCGCCTTGAGCTCAACATAGAGGCCGGTTCCGGTTTCGCGGCCAAGTGCGGCCACCTCCGAAAAACTCGGAACGTCGACGCCGTCGAGAGAGGCGAGCTCTGCCGCCGTCATTTCGGAAATGCGGCGGTCGATGCCGAAAACGCGCTCGAGGTGATCGTCATGCGAGACGACGACCACGCCGTCCTTGGTCAGTTGCGTGTCGAGTTCCCACATTTCCGCGCCGAGTTCGGCGGCGCGGCGGAAAGCAGCGATCGTGTTCTCGCGTTCATGGCCGCTGGCGCCGCGATGGCCGATGCAGAAGGGGAGCCGGCCCTTGCCTGACGGCCAGCCGTAGCGCCCGAAAAATGCCGAGAAATCGCGGGTCATCAGAGCCTCCTGCCATTCTCGTCGAAGACGAACACGCCACGGCTGTCGATCGCCCAGCGGACGTCGTCGCCGACATGGATATCACTGCGCACCGGCTGGATCGAGCGCAGCAGCGGCCCGCCGGCAAGATGCACGTCGTAGAGGTTCTCGCGGCCCTGCGTTTCGGCGAAGGTGACCTTGCCGGGAACGGCGATGTCGCCTGCCGGCGTAAAATGCTCCGGCCGGACGCCGAGCATCAGCTTCGTGCCCTCGGCGGCACCGACAGAATCCGGCAGCGGCACGCGGATCTCGCTTTGCGGGATGGTGAAGGCACCCTTGTCCAAGACACCGCGCAGGAAGGTGATCGGCGGATTGCCGAGAAAGCCGGCAACGAAGGCGGTCTTCGGATCATTGTACATTTCGGCCGGCGTGGCGATCTGGACGATCTCGCCTTCCTTCATGATGGCGATGCGGTCGCACATGCTCATCGCCTCGACCTGGTCGTGGGTGACGAGAATGGCGGTGATGCCGGTTTCTCGCTGTAGGCGGCGGATTTCCGATCGCATTTCGAGGCGCAGCTTGGCGTCGAGATTGGCGAGCGGCTCGTCGAGCAGCAGCACGTCGGGCTTGCGGATCAGCGCGCGCGCGAGCGCCACGCGCTGCTGCTGGCCGCCGGAAAGCTCGGCCGGTCTGCGGCCCATCAGGTTGCCGATCTGAACGAGGGCCGCGATGCGGTCGACTTCCTTGCGGATCTCTGCGGCCGGCATGCCCTTCACCTTCAGCGGAAAGCCGATGTTCTCGGTAACCGTCATGTGCGGATAGAGCGCATAGGACTGGAAGACGACGCCGACATTGCGGGCCTGGCTCGGCAGGTCCGTGACGTCGCGGTCGCCGAAGAGGATGCGTCCGCTGGTCGGCCGGTGAATGCCGCAGACCGCAAAAAGCGTCGTCGATTTGCCGCAGCCGGACGGGCCGAGCAGCGCCAGCATCTCGCCGTCGCCGACTTCGAGCTGCATGTTCTCGATGACCTTGGTGGAGCCGAAGCTCTTCGAAAAATTGTCGAGGAGGATGCGCATCAGCCTTTGCTCCCGCCGCCATAGATGTTCATGAGATATTTGTTGAAGAGCGCGTAAACGATCAGCACCGGAACGAGGTAGAAGACGCCGACCGCTTTGAACATGTTGAAATCATAATTGTTGTCGTCGGCGAGGAAGGCCGCGAGATACACCGAAAGCACCTGCACCTGGTTACCAGGCGCCAGCACCTGCGGCAGGATGAACTCGCCCCAGCCGGAGAGGAAGGAGAAGAGGCCGAGCGCCATGATCCCGGGCTTGACCTGCGGCAGCACGAGACTGCGCCAGACCCGGAAGCGCGAGGCGCCGTCGACGACGCCGGCCATTTCGATTTCCCAGGGCACCGTGTCGTAGAAGCCCTTCATCAGCCAGATGCCGAGCGGCAGGTCGATCGCCGCCTTCACCAGGATGACGCCGAGCAGCGAATTGTAGAGGCCGATCATTTGCAGCACGATGAAGATGGCGATGATCAGCGTCACCGACGGGAAAGCATGCAACACCATGACGCCGGCAAGGAAGAAGCCGCGCGCCGGCACGTTCAGCCGTGACAGCACGTAGCCCGCCATCGACGAGACGATGAGCACGAGGCTGGTGGTGCAGGCCGCAAACAGCAGCGTATTCACAGTCACCTGCCAGATGTTCGCCTTGCCCTCCGTCGTCTGCCACAGGAAGCGCCAGTGATTGAGCGTCAAGCCCGAAGGCAACAGCGCGTCCGCCTGCTTCACCGTCACGGTGTCAAGGAAGAGATAGACATACATCAGGAGCAGCGGCAGGCTGACGATCGTCAGCGCCGTAATGACAGGCCAGTTGCTGTAATTTGCCGAGGGTTGCGATCGTTCGGCCATGGTCAATCCTCGATCAAGGGCTTGGCGACAAGCGTGCCGTAGCTGAAGACGCGCAGATAGAGGAGCGACAGCATCACGCCGATGACGACGAGCACCAATGCCATTGCTGCACCCAACCCGTATTCCAGATTGCCGGCATAGTTCCTCAGCGCAGTGTGATAGGCCGACAGCGCCCAGACCTCAGTCGCATTGCCCGGTCCGCCATTGGTCGCGAGCAGGATTTCATTGAAGGAGGCAAGCAGCGACAGCGTCTGATAGCAGGTGACGAAAAGGATTGGCCAGCGCATCTGCGGCAGGATGATGTAGCGGATCTGCTGCCAGCGGGAGGCGCCGTCGACCTCGCTCGCATAGAACTGGCTTTTCGGAATGGCCTTCATCGCCGAGGAGAACACCAGCATGCCCATCGAGGCGCCGATGAAGCCGTTGATCAGCACGACGAACAACCAGGCGTTATAGGCGTTGTCGAGAAGATAGTTCTTCGGCGGATAGCCGAACTTGCCCATCAGGATAGAGATGAATCCGCTGTCCCAGGCGAGCCACTTCCATAGCATGACGTAAATGACGACGGGCGTGATGCGCGGCAGGAGCCAGATGCCGCGGAAGATCGAGGCCGGCGTCGGCGGCATGTAGTGCGTCAAGATGGCAAGCAACAGCGCATAACCGACATTGAAGAGCATCAGCACCAGCGCGACGTAGAGCACGGTATTGAAAAGCACACGCGCCATGTCGGGCGAGGTGGCCATGCGTGAGAAATTGTCGGTCGTCCAGGTCCAGCCGGTATAGGTGACCCTGGCGACGGTTTCCTTCTGTTCCGGCGTCAGCTTGAACCCCAGACTGTCCAGCGCCGAAAAGAGCTGCTCCTTGCTGTCGAAGCGGGTGTTGAGGACGGAGCGGTTGAACTGTTCGGAGATCTGCTTGACCTCGCGTGTCGAAGGTCGTTCGGCAAGATCCTTGATCATGCGCTCGACGTCGCGGCGTGTCGGGAAGACCTCCCCTGTATGTTTGTCGCGCAATTCCGCAGCAATCCCCGGCGCAATCCCGAGGCCTTCGACGGCCTTGAGGCCTGCATCGTCGATCGTGTAGCGCGGTTCGGCCATCTCGGCTGCGATGTCTGGCATCGCCGATTTTAGCGCGATCAGGGAATTGGGTGCGATCTGGTAGACACCGCCGGAAATGCCGGTCGCCGTGGTCATGTTGGTCATTGAGAAGACCGCCGTCAGAACCACCGGCATCAGGAAGAACAGGACGATCATGATCGCCGCAGGCGCGATCATCACCAGTCCGAGCGTTCTGGACGATTTCATGGAAGCCTCCTCGCGGACCGACCGGGCAGCGGGTTACCGCCGCCCGGAAGAGTGCTTCGATCTTAGCGGATGACGATCTTGTCGCCGAGCGTGGTCTTCAGCTCGCTCTCTGCGTCACCGACAGCGGCGTCCACGGTCTTGGCACCGGTCCATGATGCTTCGAGGTTCTTCCACATGATGTTCCAATATTTGCCGAAATCGGAATTGTTCGGCATCGCATTGGCATGCGGCAGCAGGCGCTCGGTGGCTTCGCGGGTCCAGCGGTCGGCCGAGTAGAATTCGACGGTGGATTCCGACTTGGAGATGCCGAGATGGGCTGATTTGACCGCATGCAGCGCGTTGGTGCGCGGCTCGGAGGCGATCTTGACCAGTTGGGCGGCGATCTCGGTGTCTTCCTGGTCGTGACCTGCGGTCAGCAGGTAGACGAGCGGATGAGTCAGCGTGTTGGGCTTGCCGCCTTCGCCGGCGGGGATCAGCGTGAAGATCACGTTGCCGAAGAAGTCCTTCAGGCCTTCCTGGTTGACGAGGCGAGCATAGTGCCAGGTGCCGCCGTCCCATATGCCGGCCTTACCGGTGGCGACTTCCTTCCACCACTGGTCGCCCGGCATGCCGATGTGGTTCTTCTTGGTAACACCGGTCTTCACGGCATCGGCGAAGAACTGATAGGTGCGGGTCATCGCGGCCTTGTCGAAAACGAGCTTGCCGCCTTCTTCCATCGTGCCGCCGAAGCTGGTGTAGAACTGCCAGTAATCAGGGCCGTTGCTGGTGCGCGGATAGAAGCCGTAGCCGGCCTGGACGAGGCCCTTGTCCTGCATCTTCTTGGCGTCTTCGAGCAGGTTCTTCATGGTGTACTTGCCGTCCTGGACGCTCTGCGGCAGCGCATCCAGATCGGCGTCGCTGTAGCCGATCGCCTTCATGTAAGGCTTCCAGAAGAACATCGGACGGGATTCAGCATCCTGCGGGATACCGTAGACGGTGCCGTTGTAGGATGCGATCTGCAAAAGGTTTTCATAGATGTCGCTGAGCGGCCAAGAGTCGAGATCGACATAATCCTCGATTGGAACGATCAGCCCGGCCTGCGACCAGGGTGCGATGTCTTCATGGCCGCTGACGACGATATTCGGAGCGGTCTTGGCTTCGGCGGCAAGGGTCAGCGCCTGTTTGAAGTCCTCCCAGGCCGAATAGGGCTTCTTCTCGACGGTGATCTTCAGCTCTTCGCCCTTGAGGGCGGCTTCGCGCTGCAGCTGCTGGGCTGCGATCTCGATGGCGTCGAGGCGATAGACGTCGTTCGGGCCGGTGCCGCCGGCCCAGACGCTGATGTGAACATCCTTGGCAAGTGCAATTGCAGAGGTCGAGGCCAGGATGGCGGCCGCGACGGCAAGCGATTTCAGTGTCGGCAAAATGGTCATCTTCTTCGTCTCCCTAGAAGAGCAGTGTGAGGCCTCTTGACGGGTCAGCACTGCTGATGATGACCGCTCCGAAACCCCACGAAAACGTGGCGTATCCCGCTCTAGGGGTTGAACGTAACGGCCGAATGACAAAATTGAGCACGTGTGCAAAATTATTATGACGATGTCCGCACGACTTGCAAGCGGCGGTTTTTGACAGGCGTCTTTTACGCTTCAAATTGCGTATTTCCTGGGCTAGCATCGCGTCATGAGCCTTGAATCTGTCCGCGCCTTCCTGCGCACCCACGCACCCGATATCGAAATCATCGAAACCGCCGAGAGCTCCTCGACGGTGGCGCTTGCCGCCGAAGCCCATGGCGTCGAGCCGGCCCAGATCGCCAAGACGATCTGCCTGCGTGTCGGCGAGCAGATGATGCTGGTCGTTGCCGGCGGCACGGCGCGGCTCGACAATCGCAAGTTCAAGGACACCTTCGGAGCCAAGGGGCGCATGCTCGATGCCGAAGAGGTTGTGGCCGTCACCAGCCATCCGGTCGGCGGCGTCTGCCCCTTCGGCCTGCCCTCGCCGTTGCCCATCTATTGCGATATCTCGCTGAAACGCTTCGATGAAGTCGTGCCGGCCGCCGGCTCGACAAACTCGGCCGTGCGCATCGAAACCGGACGGCTGGCGGAGCTGACCGGCGCCAGCTGGGTCGACGTCTGCCAGTAATGGCGCCGAAGAGCTTCACACGGCAGAAAGAGTCCCTATATTACATCTCGACATGCCGTGATTGCGCATGACAGGAGATCAGGAATGCCGAGTGCCGTTTCGCGTTTTGCCAAGATCGCGGCCATTGCCGCTCTGACGAGCGCTACCGTTTTTGCTTCCCTTGACGATGCCGAGGCGCGCCGCGCCGGCAGCGGCGGTTTCGGAAGCCGCGGCACGCGCACCTTCCAGGCACCGCCTGTCACCAACACCGCGCCTGGAACCACAGCACCGATCGAAAGGTCGATGACGCCACGTCCGCAGACCACAGCACCTGCTACCGCGCAACAGCCCCTCGGCGCTCAGCGCCCCGGTTTCTTCGGCGGATTCGGCCGTTCGATGATCGGCGGCCTGATTGCCGGCGGTCTTCTCGGCATGCTGCTCGGTCACGGTTTCGGCGGCGGCTTCGGCTTGCTCGGCATGTTGCTGCAGATCGCGCTGATCGGCGGCGCCGTCATGCTCGCCATGCGTTATTTCGCCAACCGTCGCCAGCCTTCCTATGGCGTCGGGGGCCAGAGCCGGTCCTATAACATGTCGGCCACGAATAATTCGTCCTTCCAGATCCCGACGATCGGTTCGGGGGGCGGTTTCGGCGGGCAATCGCGCGGCAATCGGCCGAGCGACGAGATCGGGCTGGCGCAGGCCGATCTCGATCAGTTCGAGGAATTGTTGACCCAAGTGCAGACCGCTTACGGTGCCGAGGATTACGGTACCTTGCGCCGGCTGACGACGCCCGAGGCGATGTCCTATCTCGCCGAGGAGCTTGGTGAAAACGCCACCAACGGTGTGCGCAACAGCGTCTCCGACGTCAAGCTGCTGCAGGGCGATATTGCCGAAGCCTGGCGCGAGGACGGCCAGGAATATGCGACGCTTGCCATGCGTTATTCCTCGATCGATGCGATGGTCGAACGCGACAGCGGCCGCGTCGTATCCGGTGACGACCGCCGTCCGAGCGAAAGTACCGAGGTTTGGACCTTCGTGCGCAAGTCCGGCGCCGACTGGAAGCTTGCGGCGATCCAGGGTGCGGAGCAGCGCGCCGCTTAACCCTTCGCGTCAATCGGCATTTTGCTAAAGCGCGTGGCAATCTTTCAGATTCGCTCGCGCTTTAGATCTTTGTTTTTACGCATGTCGGTATCGCAAAACCGCTGCCCACTTTTTGCGCGACATGCTCTAATTCACCGCCACCGGTTTGGAACGCATGCGGGAGACCGTCTCGCGTTCCGCCCGCTTGCAGCGCATCGGCGGCAGGCCGCGATCCATCAGGTCCATGTCTTCGAGCACCATGGCGCCCATCTTCTTGAAGGCGCTGTCGAGCGCGCCAGCCCTATGCGCCGAGCGGATGAAACCTCTCAAGCTCCGCACCGGATGGTCGGAAGGCAGCGGCTCTTCAGGGTAGACGTCGCTTGCCGCGACGATGTGGCCTGTCGAGACGGCCGCCATCAGCGCATCGAAATCGACGACATCGGCGCGGCTGAGCAGGATGAAGGCCGCGCCCCTGCGCATGCTGGCGAAAGCCTCGGCGCCGAGAAATCCCCTGTTCTCGCTGGTGACGGCGGCGACGACGAAGACGAAATCACTCTTCGTCAGGACGTCCTCCATGCTGGCCGGCTCGACACCGTTTTCCTCGAGGATCGATTGCGGCAGCCAGGGGTCGAATACCCGGATGCGCGCCCTGAAGCCCGAAAGCACCCGGCGCAGCGCCTTGCCGAGATCGCCGAAGCCAACGATGCCGATCTCGGAACCGGAGAGCAGCCGCGCACTTGCATTCCCCTCCCCTCCCCAGAGTTCGTTGCCTTGGCGAAAAGCGACATCCGCGTTGACGATGTCGCGCGCTAAGGCCAAGGCGAAACCGAGACCGATTTCGGCGACCGGTTCGGCAAAGACCTGCCCTGTCGTCACGACGTGGATACCGCGCTGGAAGAGCACTTCATAAGGCATGTTGTTGAGCAGATTGCTTTCGACGTTGAGGATCGAGCGCAACCCCGGCATACGTCCCAGCGTGTCCGCCGAAAGCGGCGGCTGGCCAATGATGTAGCGTGCCCTGCCGAGGATGTCGTCGCCGAGCCCGGCGATATTCTCGGGATCGGCCTCGACAATTTCGTATTTCGCATGCAGTTCGGCGCGCGCTTTGTCGCTGAAGATCAGGTCGAGCGTGCGCGGCTCGGGCGCGCTGATCGCCAGCGGCCGTTCGGTATTCGTCATGGCGTCTCCTCCATCGCGGCGGCCTGCGCCGTCTCTGCCGGACGATTGATAGCCTCTGTGCGGAGTTGTTTCCAGTTCGATCTTGAGGCGCGGCGCGTCGGGATAAGCTGTCGAAAGTGGCATCTGCCTATCAGATAAGCAGTTGAATTGGCTCGGTATTTCACGGCATTTTCGTTGACGGCGAGAATTCTTTGAACTAGCGTAATGCGCGCGACTTGGAACAATGCCGGTGTTCGGCCGCCGCCGGATATTCGAAAACTCACGAGGGAATGAGCAATGAAATCAGCAATCAAGAGCGGCCTGCTTGCCTTGGCTGTCGCAGCGCTTCCCGCCGTCGCCTCCGCCCATCCCGCGATCGGCGAAGCTGCCGGCTTCAGCCATGGCTTTGCCCATCCGATGTCTGGCCTCGATCATGTCCTCGCCATGGTGATGGTCGGTGTTTTTGCATTTCAGCTCGGCGGCCGCGCCACCTGGCTCGTGCCGACGACCTTCGTTCTGGTGATGGCACTCGGTGGTGCTCTCGGCGTTGCCGGCATTGCTGTTCCCTTCGTTGAAACGGGCATCGCGCTTTCCGTCGTCGTCCTCGGCGCCATCGTTGCGCTCAATGTCAAGGCGCCGCTCGCCGCAGCGCTCGGCATCGTCGGCCTCTTCGCCATCTTCCACGGTCATGCACATGGCGCCGAAATGCCGGAAAATGCCGCCGGTGCCGCCTATGCCGCCGGCTTCATGGCCGCGACGGCGCTGCTGCATGTCGCCGGTCTCGCCGTTGGTTACGTCATCGGCCGCGCCGGTGAACGCCAGGGCGTCTTCGTGACGCGCACGGCAGGTGGCATTGCCGCCATTGCCGGCGTCGGCATCCTGGCCGGCTTGATCTGAGCCTGACGGCAGTCCTGAACGAAAACTGGGCAGCAGCGGCGGCCTAGACATCCAATCCAACGGGACGCCCGGTATGCGTAGCGCATGCCGGGCGTTTCCGCGTCATTGCGGGAAAGTGCTGCGGACTTGACCCAGGTCAAATCCAGCCTCGTCGCGCCCGGGTATACCCAACTTACGATCAACGAACGGACATCCAAATTGACGCAGGGCCGCCTTGCCGGTTGTCGGTGAGACGCGAAAGTCAGTATAGTGATTTCAGAAATTTCTGAAATCACAGACGCAACGGAAACGACTATGAACCTTCCGCCTCTCGTCCAGTCCTTCGTTCTCCATTTCGGCGAAATGGGGTCGCGCTGGGGAATCAACCGCACGGTCGGCCAGATCTATGCCCTGCTCTTCGTCTCGCCCGCGCCGGTCTGCGCCGAGGAGATCGCCGAGTCGCTCGGCATCTCGCGCTCCAATGTGTCGATGAGCCTGCGCGAGTTGCAGGCCTGGAACCTCGTCATCCTGAAACACAAGCCGGACGACCGTCGCGATTTCTTCACCACGCCTGATGATGTCTGGCACATATTGAGGACGCTTGCCGAAGAGAGAAAGAAGCGCGAAGTCGATCCGACGCTGTCGGTTCTGCGAGAGATCCTGATGCAGCGGCCGGCCAGCGACGCCGAGCGGCATGCACAGCAGCGCATGAGCGAGATGCACACGCTGATCGAGCAGCTGACGCATTGGTATGAAGACGTAAAACAACTTGAAACAGAAAGGCTCGCAACGCTACTCTCGCTAGGCGCGAAAGTGACCAAGCTTCTGGAGGCCAAGGACCGGGTCGTTTCGCTCGGCCGCAGCCGCCGGCCAAATCCTGCGAACAAGAGTTAGCGCCATGGGCAATGCTTTCTTTGACGCGAAGGACAGACGGTGCGCCGAGCCGGTGCCGGACGGCGATACAGTCTCGCCTGTCACCCGCCCCGATGATGTCAAAGGCGGGCTGCGCAGGGCGGCAATGCTGCAAGCGCTGGCCGCCGCCGTCTGGATCCCGCAGGCCGCATTGCTGGCCGTCTCGGTCGGCCGCATCGCTGATGGCGGCGGATTGCATGACATTCTCTGGCCAGCCCTCGGCATCCTCGCCCTCGGATTTGCAAGAAGCTGTCTCGATGCGTCTGGCGGCCGCATGGCCTTTCAGTCCGCCCGCGGCGAGCTCAGCCGCCGGCGGCAGCTCGCCGCCGCGGCACTTTCCATGTCGTCGCCGGTTGATCGCAGCCGGCCGGCCTCCGGCAAAGCCGCAAGCGTGCTTGGCGAACAGGCCGAACTGATCGTGCCCTACCTCGCCCGTTTCCAGCCGGCGCGCATGAAGGCGAGCCTTGTGCCGCTCGTCATCCTTTCCTTCATTCTGCCGGTCTCCTGGATCGCCGCGCTGGTTTTGCTCTTTGCCGCGCCGCTGATCCCGATCTTCATGGCGCTGATCGGCTGGCGCGCCCAGGCGGCCAGCGAAAAACAGCTCGTCGCGACCGGCGGCCTCAACGGCTTCCTACTCGACCGGCTGCGCGGACTGGCAACCATCCGTGCGCTCGACGCAGTCGATGCAACGGCGCTGCGCCTGCGGTCGGAGGCGGAGTCGCTGCGTGCGCGCACCATGGCGGTGCTGAAGATCGCCTTTCTGTCCTCGGCGGTGCTCGAGCTTTTCGCCGCACTCGGCGTGGCGATGATTGCCGTCTATGTCGGCTTCAGCCTGCTCGGCGAAATTCGCTTCGGCACTTGGGTAGGTCGGCTCGACCTGACCGAGGGACTGTTCATCCTGCTGCTCGCACCGGCCTTCTTCGAGCCTCTACGAGAACTCTCGGCTGTCTGGCATGATCGGGCGGCCGGCGAAGCGGCGCTGAAGGCCCTGGACACCCTCGCTGCCGGCGGCCTGTCCATCCGAGGAGCCGCCGACGTCGCGCCAGCGGCATCTGCCGTCGCCGAAGCGCCGTCCATCCGTCTTGAGAGTGTCGATTTCCGCTACAACGCCGACGAACCGTTGATCCTCGACGATTTCAACCTCGATATCGCGGCCGGCGAACATCTGGCGTTTCTCGGCGCTAGCGGTTCCGGCAAGTCGACGCTTCTTTCGCTGATTTCAGGACTGGCGCCCTGCACCGGTGGCCGCATCGTCATCGGCGGTATCGAACTTGCGGATGACAGCGCCCACGCCTTGCGCGCCAGCATGGCATGGATCGGCCAAAGACCGCATATTTTTGCTGGCACCATCGCCGGCAATATCGCGCTCGGCAGGCCCGGTATCCTGCGAGACGACAGGACGGATGCGCTCGGCGCCGCCCGGCTCGGAAAAGTCGCCGCCGCCTATGGCAACCGGCCGCTCGGCGAAGGCGGGATCGGGCTTTCCGGCGGCGAGGCGCTGCGGCTTGCGATCGCGCGGGCGGCCTGCAATCCGCATCTCCGGATTATCCTGGCCGACGAGCCGACCGCGCATCTCGACGCTGCTACCGCCGCCGAGGTGACCCAGAAGCTGCTTTTGCTCGCCAGGGGCCGTACTTTGATCGTTGCGACCCACGATCCGCTACTTGCCGCCCGCATGCATCGCGCCATGCGCGTCGATGCCGGCATTGTTATCAGGGAGGCCGCCGAATGAGTGGATTTGCTGCCGACCTCAAGCCGATCCTGCGCCTGTTCTTCGCAGAGCGCCGGCGTGCGCTGCTGCTCGGTGCAGCACTTTCGGCGGCGACGGTAACTGCCGGCATCGCCCTGCTCGGCCTGTCCGGCTGGTTCATCACCGCCACCTCGCTCGCCGGCCTTTCGGCCGCTGCCGCCATCACCTTCGACGTCTTTGCGCCGTCAGCCGGCATCCGCCTGCTCGCTATCGTCCGCACGGCCGCGCGCTACGGCGAAAGGCTTGCAACCCATGACGCAACGCTCGGCGTGCTCGCCGCCCTGCGCGAAAGGCTGTTTCGCGGCTTTGCCGAACCGGGTGCTGCCCGCGCCCTGTTGCATCGTCCCGCGCGGCTGCTCTTCCGGCTGACGGCCGATATCGATGCGCTCGATTCCCTTTACCTGCGCATCCTCGTGCCGGCTGCGGTGGCGACTGGCGCAGCGCTGGCGGCAAGCCTCGTGCTGGGGCTGATGCATCCCGTGTTCGGCCTGTGCTTCGGCCTTTTTCTCGCCGGTGCCGGCCTCGGCCTGCCGTTCATCGCCGGGAGGGCGGCGCGCAAGCACGCCCGCAGACGCGCCCATGGCATCGAGGCGCTGCGGTCGCGAACGATCGATCTCGTTGCCGGCCAGACCGATCTGCTGATGGCCGGTCGGCTTGCCGCGCAAAGGGAGGCGATTGCCGCGGCAGACCATTACGCCGCCCGCGCCGACGACCGGCTCAACCAGGTCGAAACCGGCCTGACATTCGGCTTCGGCCTTGTCTCGACCTTGCTGCTGACGGCTTCGCTGCTCGCCGTCGCAGCGCTTGCCGAAACGAAGGCGATCACCGCCCCTGTCGCCGCGCTCGGCCTGCTTGTCGCCTTCGCCGCGACCGAACCCTTCGCAGCGCTCCGCCGCGGCGCGCTGGAAGTCGGCAGGACATTGCTTGCGGCAAGGCGTATCGCACCGCGGCTTGCCGCAGTCGCAGCACAAGAACCCCTAGCGGCGGCGCTGCCGGGATATGCTTTCTCGCTAGCGAAGGTTTCCGCCTTTCATGAAAATTCCAATGTGCCGGCGCTCCAAGGCATCGAACTCGCGCTTCAGCAGGGTGAACGACTGGCCGTCATCGGCAGCAGCGGCGCCGGCAAATCGAGCCTGCTCGCCCTGCTTTCCGGCGAATTGCCGGCGCGGAAGGGAAGCGTGGCCGTGGCAGGAGCAACGCTGCTGACGCAACGGACGGAACTCTTCGAGGACAGCCTGCGCGGCAACCTGCTCCTTGCGAACCCGGATGCGGGCGAGATCGATTGTCTCGAGGCGCTCTCTGCCGCCGGCCTGCTTTCCGATGTCGAGGCCATGCCGCGGGGGATCGATACGCCGCTTGGCGAAGGTGGCCTCGGCCTTTCGGGCGGCCAATCGCGCCGGCTGGCGCTTGCCCGGCTTTTCCTGCGCGACACGCCGCTCTGGCTTCTCGACGAGCCGACCGAGGGGCTCGATGGCGTCACCGCCCGAGACGTGCTCGGCCGCCTGTCAGCCATGGCGGCGGGCCGCTCGTTGGTGATCGCCACGCATATCCGCCGGGAGGCCTCAATCGCCGACCGCATCGCCGTCATTGAAGGCGGCCGCATCGTAGAAGTTTCGCGCCGTGGAGAGGCGGCGTTCGAAAAGGCGCTCGACCGGCTTCGGCCGGACTAGAGCGGAGACCGCATGCCCTCACGCGCCGGCCGGTGCTGAGGAACGCCCTGTACCGCGTGGGACCGTGGGAGAAAGACAATGGAACTAGATATCGTCGCGTTATCGCGCTTCCAATTTGCGCTGACGGCGCTTTACCACTTCCTGTTCGTGCCCTTGACGCTCGGCCTGTCCGTGCTCCTGGCGATCATGGAAACTGTCTATGTCATGACCGGCCGCCAGATCTGGCGGCAGATGACGAAATTCTGGGGTACGCTGTTCGGCATCAATTTCGTGATCGGCGTCGCCACCGGCATCGTCATGGAATTCCAGTTCGGCATGAACTGGAGCTATTACAGCTATTATGTCGGCGACATTTTCGGCGCGCCGCTGGCGATCGAAGGCCTGATGGCCTTTTTCCTCGAGGCGACCTTCGTAGGGCTGTTCTTCTTCGGCTGGGACAAGCTGTCGAAGGTCGGCCATCTGGTCGCCACCTGGGCTGTGGCGCTCGGCTCGAACTTCTCCGCGCTCTGGATCCTGATTGCCAATGGCTGGATGCAGAACCCGGTGGGATCGGCGCTCAACCCGCAGACGATGCGGATGGAGATCACAAGCTTCTTCGATGTGGTGTTCAACCCGGTGGCCCAGGCGAAATTCGTCCATACGGTATCGGCAGGTTACGTCTGCGCCTCGATCTTCGTGCTCGGTGTCTCGGCCTGGTATATAATCAAGGGCCGGCATATCGAGCTTGCCAAGCGCTCGATGACGGTTGCGGCCTCCTTCGGCCTCGCTTCGGCGCTTTCGGTCGTTGTCCTTGGCGATGAGAGCGGTTATCTCGCGACCGAGAACCAGAAGATGAAGCTCGCGGCAATCGAGGGCATGTGGAAGACGGAACCGGCGCCGGCAGCCTTCACCGCCTTCGGCTTCCCCGACCAGGAGGCGCGCGAAACGCATTTTGCCGTGCACATTCCCTGGGTCATGGGCCTGATCGGCACGCGCTCGCTGACGACCGAAATCCCCGGCATCGACAAGCTCGAACAGCAGGCCGAAACCCGCATCCGGGACGGTATCAAGGCTTACGACGCGTTGATGCAGATCCGCTCAGTACCGGTGCAGGACCAGGTTGCGCAGGAAGTGCGCAGCTCCTTCGAGGATCTCGGCCATGATCTCGGTTACGCTCTTCTTCTGAAGCGCTATGTCGACGATCCGCGCCAGGCGACCGAGGAGCAGATCGTTCAGGCTGCGCGTGATACCATCCCGCACGTGCCGACGCTCTTCTGGTCTTTCCGCATCATGGTCGGCCTCGGTATCTTCTTCATCCTGCTGACCGCCACCTTCTTCTGGCTGTCGGCGCGCCGCCATCTCGACAAATATCCGCTGCTGCTGCGGATTGCCGTGCTGGCGATCCCCCTGCCCTGGGTTGCCATCGAACTCGGCTGGGTCGTCGCCGAGTTCGGCCGCCAGCCCTGGGTGATCGAAGGCGTGTTGCCGACGGCCGCCGCCGTCTCCAGCCTCGGCGCCGGCACCGTGCTTCTGACCATCATCGGTTTTGCGGCACTCTACACGACGCTGATCGTCATCGAGATGGGCCTGATGATCAAGGCAATCAAGCAAGGACCGGAGCCGGACGACGAGCCGGAAGCGGTTCTGATTTCCGAAACCCTCGTCCCCGCCGCGGAGTGACCTGCCATGATCCTTCACCAACTCATCGACTATGAAACCCTGCGTCTCATCTGGTGGCTGCTGCTCGGCGTATTGCTGATCGCCTTTGCAACGACAGGCGGTTTCGATCTCGGCGTCGGCACACTTCTGCCTTTCGTCGCCCGGACCGATACGGAACGGCGCGTGGCGATCAACACCATCGGCGCCACCTGGGAGGGCAATCAGGTCTGGCTGATCCTCGGCGGCGGCGCCATCTTCGCCGCCTGGCCGCCGCTTTATGCGGTGTCCTTCTCGGGCTTCTATCTGGCGATGTTCGCGATCCTCTTCGCGCTCATCCTGCGCCCAGTCGGCTTTAAATACCGGTCGAAGCGGGAAAGCGCCAGCTGGCGGAGCGGCTGGGACTGGGCGCTCTTCGTCGGCGGTTTCGTGCCGTCGCTGATCTTCGGCGTTGCCGTCGGCAATGTGCTGCAGGGCGTGCCATTCCGCTTTGCCGACGATATGCGGATCTTCTACGAGGGCTCGTTTTTCGCCCTGCTCAACCCCTTTGCGCTGCTCTGCGGCCTGCTTTCGCTAGCCATGCTGACGATGCATGGTGCGGCCTGGCTGGTGTTGAAGTCGAGTGGCCCGGTCGCGGTGCGTGCCAGAAGCTATGGCAGCATCGCCGCCCTTGCCGTCATCGTGCTTTTCGCACTCGGCGGCCTCTTCCTGTGGATCGGCGTCGGTGGCTATCGCATCACCAGCGATATCAGCCCGATCGGCCCCTCCAATCCGCTGCTGAAGACCGTGGCGCTGGAGAAAGGCGCGTGGCTTACCAACTACACCACCCACTCGTGGATGATCATCGCGCCCGTCCTCGGCTTCGTCGGCGCGGCACTGGCCTTCATTGCCATGCGGGCAAGGCGCGAGGTCATGACGCTGCTCTTCAGCAAGGTGGCGATCTTTGGCATCATCTCGACGGTCGGCCTGTCGATGTTCCCGTTCATCCTGCCCTCCTCGCTCGATCCGCGATCGAGCCTGACGGTCTGGGATGCATCCTCCAGCCACATGACACTGTTCATCATGCTTGTGGTGACGGTGATCTTCCTGCCGATCATCTTCGCCTACACAGCCTGGGTCTACAAGGTTCTGTGGGGCAAGGTCGATGAGAAGTCGATCACCGACAAGAATAGCCACGCTTACTAGAGCGATTCAGGAGAACCGCTCTAACCTTTTGTTTTTACGCAATTCCGGACGGAAAACCGCTTCGCATTTTTCCTGGAATTGCTCTGAGGGAGACCAAACGATGTGGTATTTTGCATGGATGCTCGGCCTGCCGCTGGCCGCTGCCTTCGCCGTCCTCAACGCCATGTGGTATGAGTTGATGGACGATGCGGCCAGGAAGAAAGCTTCCGAGCCGCGCAAGTAGAAAAGCAAAGGGCGCGGTTCAAACCGCGCCCTTGCTATTGCTTCAGCCTTCCAGCCACTTCACCTGATCGGGTGTCAGCTTGATGTCGAGCGCCGAGAGACTGTCTTCCAGTTCGGCGACGGTGCGCGGCCCGATCAGCGGAACGACCGGGAAAGGCTGGGCGATCACATAGGCGAGCGCGATGTGGATCGGATTGCGGCCGAGTTTGTTGGCAAGCTCGATGGCACGGTCGCGGCGCCCGAAATTGCGCTCGGAATACCAGACCCGGACGATCTCCTCGTCATCCCGCTTGTCGCGGCCGGCACGATCGGTAAAGAAGCCGCGACCCTGGCTCGACCAGGCGAAGTTCGGAATCTGCTTCTCGTTCAGCCACTTTTTCCAGTCGTCATCGGAAGCGGCAACGCAGCCGGCCCAGATCGGATCGAGCATCTCGGCGAGCGAGAAGTTGTTGGAAAGCGCTGCCGGCGCCGTCTTACCGGTCCTTTCGGCATAGGCGATCGCCTCGTCGAAGCGCGCCCGCGTCCAGTTCGAACCACCGAATATGCCGCGGATGCGTCCACGCTTGACCTCGGCATCCATGGCATCGACGAACTCGCCGACGGGCACGTCCGTATTGTCGCGATGCATGAAATAGATGTCGACATAGTCGGTCTTCAGCCGGGAAAGCGACTGGTCGAGCTGCTTTGCGATCATATCGGGATAGCAGAGCGGCGAATGCGCGCCCTTGCCGATCAGCACGATCTCCTCGCGCGGCACCTTGCGGCTCGTGTGCCAGTCGCCGAAGATCGCCTCCGTCTTGCCGCCGCCATAGACATAGGCCGTGTCGAAGGCATTGCCGCCGGCCTCGTAGAAGGCGTCGAGCGTCAGCGAGGCGGCGGCGAAGTTCGGGAAGAACTCGAAGCCAAGGGTCACGACCGAGGCCGGCTTGGAAATGCCGGGAATTTGACGCTGCGGAACGCTGTTGCCGCGCGCAATCGCGCCGCCGGCAATGTTTGTCGTGCGTTTGCCGGCTTTTTCCACGCCGTATTCGAGGCCGACCGAGGCACGCCATTGGTCGAGCACACGCAGGTTTCCGATCGAATCTGCCCAGCTCATGCCGGGAGAGCTGAATTCGGTCTTGCCGGCGCGGATGGCATCGCCTGCCGCGTCGGCCTCGAAGGAATAGAGCCAGCGATCCTCCCTGAGTTCGACGGTTTCTCGGCTGCCGCCCTTGAAGATCTCGATCTTGCCGACGCCGCCCTTGTGGCCGGAGGCAAACCAGAAGTCCTGGACCTCGATCCGGCCTTCCGAGCCGATGATGCGCAGCACATTGTCCTGCTGCGCCATGATCGAGCAGGAGACTTCGGCGATGATCTCGTTCGGGAACTTGAGCACGGCAGATGCCCATTCATCGACGCCGCTCTGGCCAAGGTGGGCGACGCCAGAGACCTTCTCCGGTTCGAGGAAGGCCCTGCCCTCTGCGGCGCCTGATATCAGTCTGGCCATCGAGACCGGATAACCGCCGACATCGAGAATGCCGCCGCCGGCGGTATCGTTGGCGAAAAGCCGGTGTTCCGGCTTGTAGCTGCCCATGTTGAAGCCGAAGCTCGAGCGGATGATGCGAACGGTGCCGATGACGCCGCTTTTGACGAGTTCGACGAGCTTCTCCGTCTGCGGATGCACGCGGTACATGAAGGCTTCCCCGGCAAAGACGCCGGCTTTTTTCGCCTCGTAATAAACCGCTTCGGCATCATAGGCCGAGAGTGCGATCGGCTTTTCCACCAGGATGTGCTTGCCGGCGCGTGCCGCCTTGATTGCCCATTCGGCATGGCCGGTATGGGGCACGGAGATATAGACGGCATCAACCTCGGGGTCGGAAAGCAGCGCCTCGTAGCCATTGACGATGCGGGCGCCGGGAAAATTTTCGGCAAGGCCCGGCTTTGCAGGATTGCGGGTAGCGATCGCCACCAGCTTTCCCGTGCGCGAATGGGCGACGCCGTCGGCAAAGGTGCGGGCGATGGTGCCGGGGCCGATGATGCCCCAGCGGATCGGTTGATCTGAAGTCATGGAAAATCCTCTTTCGTCTTTCTGTCCTGGGATTTGGTTCAGCGAAGCCGCTTACCGGCGCCGTCGAAAAGGAATGTGCGGTTGGCGGGAAGACCGACTGTCAACGTTTCGCGATTGCCGGCGACGCGCGATTCCGGCCGCTCGATGATCAGTTGCTCGGGACCAATGGTGGCGTAGATGTAACTGGTATTGCCGAGATGTTCGGCGACGTCGATGGTGACGGTGAGGTCGGCATCGCCCGTGCCCGCATCGACGAAATGTTCGGGACGGATGCCGAGCGTCACCTTTGCGCCGGCTTCGATGGGATCGGCGACCGGCAGCATCAGGCGGGTATTGGCGTCACTTTCCAGCGCGATCACCACCCTGCCCGGCTGCGTCTCAACCACAACGGCCTTGAGGAAATTCATCTTCGGCGAGCCGACGAAGCCGGCGACGAACTGATTGGCGGGATCGTCGTAGAGGTCGAGCGGCGCGCCGATCTGTTCGATATTGCCGGCGCGCAGCACGACGATCCTGTCGGCGAGCGTCATCGCTTCGGTCTGGTCGTGGGTGACATAGATCATCGTCGTCCCGAGCTGTTTGTGCAGCCTTGAGATTTCGACGCGCATCTGCACCCGCAGTTCGGCATCGAGGTTCGACAAAGGTTCGTCGAATAGGAAGACCTGTGGTTCGCGGACGATGGCGCGGCCGATCGCGACACGCTGGCGCTGGCCGCCGGAAAGCTGCTTCGGCCGCCGCTTCATCAACTCGGTGATCTGCAGGATCTCGGCGACATGGCGCACGCGCCGCTCGGTGTCGGCTTTCGGATTGCCGTTCATGCGCAGTCCGAAGCTCAAATTTTCCTCGACGGTCAGGTGCGGATAGAGCGCATAGGACTGGAAGACCATGGCGATGCCGCGATCGGCCGGCTCGACGTCGTTGACGACCCTGCCGCCGATCTGAAGCTCGCCTGATGTAATATCCTCGAGGCCGGCGATCATCCTGAGCAGCGTGGACTTGCCGCAGCCGGAGGGGCCGACGAAGACAACGAATTCGCCGTCCTTAACCTCCAGATTGGCGCCGTGGATGATCTCAAAACCGCCGAAGCGCTTGACGATGTTGCTGAGTGAAAGCTCTGCCATGCAGCCTCCCGATTATTTGATTGCGCCGGCCGCGATGCCGGCGATGAAATGGCGCTGAAGAGCCACGAAGATGACGAGGATCGGCGCCGTCAGCAGTACCGCGCCGGCCATGATGCCGCCCCAGGAGACCTTGGTGAGGCCGATCAGCGTTCCCAATGCCACAGGCGCCGTCATCATCCCCGGTCTGGAATTGATCAGCAGCGGCCAGAGGTAATTGTTCCACGAGTGCAGGAAGAGAATGATCGCCAATGCCGCCATGGTCGGGCGCGCCAGCGGCAAGGCGATGCGCAGGAAGATCTGCCATTCCTTGACGCCCTCGACCCGGGCCGCATCGAAGAGCTCGCCCGGCATCATCGAGAAGGATTGCCGCATGAACAGCACGCCGAGCGAATTGAACAGTGGCGGCACGATCAGAGCCACCCAGGTGTTTGCCAGCTTGAACTCGCGCGCCACCATGATGAATTGCGGGATGACGACCACGGAGAAGGGAAGCGTGATCGTGCCGAGGATGATGGCGATGACGACGGAGCGGCCGACGAAACGGTAACGTGCCAGTGCCCAGCCGGCCATCGAAGTCAGCAGTACGGACAGGACCGTATAGATGAGCGCGACACCGATGGAGATCACCATGGCACCGATGAAATCGGTATCGGCCTGCAGGTTCTTGAAATTCTCGACGAAATTGGTCGATGGCCAGAGCACGATGTCAGGGCTGAAGATCCCGTTATCGGGCATTGTCGAGAAGACGAACATCATCCACAGCGGAAACAGCCAGATTATCGCGAGCGGCGCCAGTGCGGCATGCAACGCGATCTGACGCAGCAGAAGGGATTGCGATTTGGATCTCATTTCGGATCCCTCCCGACCCAGAGATTGAAAAGCGAGATCGCCACGGCAAGGGCAGCTATCGTATAGGCGATCGCCGAGGCATAACCGAAGTTCAATGAGGTGAAGCCCTGGCGGTAGAGCAGCAGACCAAGGGTCTCCGTGCCGCCGCCCGGGCCACCGCGATAGGTGATCAGGTAGGGCTCGGTGAAGAGCTGCATGGTGCCGATCACCGACAGTACCACGCAGAAGAGGATGATCGGTTTCAGCAGCGGCAGGGTGATGTGAAAGAATTGCTGCGTCTTGCTCACCCGGTCGAGCGTTGCCGCCTCGTAAACGTCCTCGGGGATCGACTGCAGTCCGGCAAGGAGGATGATGGCGTTATAGCCGGCCCAGCGCCATGTGACTGCGATGATCAACACCGCCATTGCCGCATTCGCATTGTCGAACCAAGAAACCGGACTGAGGCCGATTGCTGAAATCATTTTGTTGATGATGCCGAAATCGAGACTGAACATCAGCCGGAAGACGGCAGCATAGGCGACCTCGCCGACGACGACGGGGGCAAAGAAGGCGAAGCGAAAGAGCGGGCGCGCTTTCAGCAGCGGTGAATTGAGCAGCACCGCCATCACGGTTGCAAGCGCAATCATAATTGGCACCTGGATCACCAGGATGATCAGCGTGTTGTAAAGAGCGTTGTAGAAGGCCGGGTCATAGAAGAGCCGGCCCCAATTGGCCTGGAAGCTGTATTTCCACGGGTTAATGCGGGTGTTCTGAAAGGAGATCAGGAACGAATTGATGATTGGCCAGAGCCAGAAGGTGGCAAAGACCAGCAGATAGGGGGCGAGGAACGCATAGGCGCTCCGGGTTCTGAACGGCATCGGGCCTCCTCCTCACAAAACCAACGAATGACCAGCCGCATTGCAAGCCGGGGGAAAGCCGGGCGCCTGAAGCGCCCGGCATCGTCATTCATTGAGCGATCGGAAGGCCGGTCGCCGAAGCGATCTGGTTGGCGGCATCGTCGAGAGCCGCCTTCGCATCGGGATAGCCGCCGGAGAAGAACTTCGTCTGCGTCGCCTTGTAGATGGCATCGGCATCGCTCTGGAAGGCGGTGCCGCGGCTCGGTACGATCTTCGGCAGCGTCGCCAGGATATCGGCCCAGACCTTCTGGCCGCCCCAATAGGGCTGCGCCTCACTGACGAAGGGATCTTTCTCGGCCGAAAGCAGCGACGGGACCAGACCGAACTCCTTCAGCATGGTGATCTGACCCTCATCCGTGCCGAGGGCATAGTTGACGAATTTCCAGGCGGCTTCCTTATTCGCGGACGTCGCCGAAATGGCGAGCGACGAACCGCCGAGATTGGCGGCATGGGGCCCGTCGGCCGTCAGGCTCGGCATTTTGTAGACACCCCATTTGCCCTTGAGATCGGGAGAGGTCGAGCGCACGGTGCCCTCATACCAGCCGCCATACATCTGGCTCGCAGCCTTGCCGGCGGTATCGGCCTGGATTTTCTCTTCCCAGTTGGCCGCCGTCAGCGTACCGGCATCCTTCATCTCCTTCACCTTTTGCAGCGTGGCAACGCAGGCCGGCTGGTTGATGGTGATGGACTGGCCGTCGGTCGAGTAATAGCCGCAACCCTGTTCGTTGGCGATCATGCGAAACCATTCGCTGTCGCCGTTGAAGTCGGCCTGGGCCATAACGACGCCGGGATTGGCGGCGGAAATCTTCTTGCCGGCAGCGATGAAATCGTCCCAGGTGCTGATGGTGCTCGGATCGACGCCGGCCTTTTCGTAGAGGTCGCGGCGGTAAAAGACGGCGACAGGGCCGGAATCCCACGGCATGGCGTAGGCAACATCGCCGACCTCGAGCTCGGTGCGCTTGAATTCGGGGAATTTCGCCTGGATCTCGGGCGTGTATCCGAGTTCCTTCAGATTGGCGAAGCAATCCGGGAAACGACTCCAGAAGATTTCAGCCTCGAAGTTTTCGATGCTGACGATGTCGGGCAAGCCATCGCCACCGGCAGCGCAGGCAGCGAGCGTCTTGTCGAAGACCTGGCCGTTTCCAAGATCCTCGACCGTGATCTTGATATCGGGAAACTGTTTGTTGAAGCCTGCGAGTGTGGACTTCAGCCCTGACGCGGCCGTATTCCAGCTCCAGATGGTGAGATTGGCCGACTGCGCGAATGCGGAGCCGGAAGCAAGCACTGCGACAGCTGCGGTCGCAGCGAGAAGTTTGAAGCGCATTGAAAATCCTCCCTTTTCAATTGCCGATCTTTCACGAACGCGGTTAGACTATCTGCAAGGGAGCGGGTGTCTCCTAAAAAGGGAATATGAATTTGGCGGAAAGTAAGGTCGGCACACGTGCAATCTACCAACCCGGCGCGAGCAGCATCGAGGGATTGCCAACGGCGCTGCAGATGTTTCATGCCCATCCGCCTGTCATGGCCATGCCGCACTGGCACGCGCAGGTCGAGGTCAACTATGTGATGCGCGGCACCGTGCACTACCGGATGAGCGATCACGAATTCCGGCTGAACGCCGGGGAAATGTGCCTGTTCTGGGGTGGTCAGCCGCATCAGATGGACGAATCCTCAGACGATTCGCTCTATGCCGGCGCCCATCTGCCGCTCGTCTATTTCTTCCGGTTGCGCCTGCCGATCAGCGTTTCCAGCCGGCTGATGAAGGGCGAGACGCTGCTGACCTCGGCAACGGATGCTGCAGACAACGAGAACTTTACCCGCTGGTTCCGCTATGCCAATTCCGGCGATCCCGCCAAGGCCCAGCACGCCGTCGACGAGCTGCTGCTACGCATCGAGCGCATCGCGCTCGAACCCTATTCCATGACGTCGCAGGCGACCATCAATCTCGAGGGCGATCACCCGCATCCGCATTCCTCACGCAGCGTCGCGCGCATGTGCGATTTCATCGCCGCCAATTTCCTGCACGACATCGATTCGGTCGATATCGCCCGCGCTGCCGACCTGCATCCGAAATATGCGATGAACCTGTTCAAGCGATCGACCGGCATGACGCTCAGCAAATACGTGACGCTGCTGCGGCTGTCGCGCGCCCAGGCGATGCTGATGAGCGAGGGCGCCAACGTGCTGCAGGTGGCGATGGACAGCGGCTTCGGCTCGATCAGCGCCTTCAACAAATCCTTCCGCCACATCGCCGGCATGTCACCGTCGAATTTCCGCCGCGATATCCGGCTGGTAACGACGATCCCGCCCGGGACCTTTCGGAACTAGCCGCAATTCGGCGTCTGCGTGCTCTGCCTGCTGCTTTTTTTAAACTGGGCAAAAAAGAACCAACGCCTAAGGTGGCGGCAGAATACGCACATTTTCTGTGCAAGTGCATGCACTATTGCATTTTCCAGGAAATTGGTGCCATCGCACCCTCAATAAAATCAATGATTTATAATTTGGCACGCACTTTGCTTCGATAGTTGCAGAGTTGGTGGCTAGGGTTCCGGCGTCGCAGGGCGTGGCTGGTCCGAGAGCTACCACCGGCAGGGGAGACATCCCGCCGGGTGCACGGCGGGACAAAAGCCCGGGAGACCTCGTAAGCCAAGGGATTGGCGGCACGATGGTCATTGCCGATCCCTTTTGAAGAAAAGCAAAAGGGGAATTTCAATGCAGACTTTTTCGAAGATTCTATCGATTACCGCACTGACGGCGTCCCTGGTGCTGGGACTCGGCTCCATCGCCAAGGCCGAACAGAAGACTGACTTCAAGGTCGCCTGGTCGATTTACGTCGGCTGGATGCCCTGGGGTTATGCTGCTGATCACGGCATCGTCAAGAAATGGGCCGACAAATACGGCATCAAGATCGAGGTCACCCAGTTCAACGACTACGTCGAATCGATGAACCAGTATACCGCAGGCGCCTTCGACGCCGTGACGCTGACCAACATGGACGGCCTGTCGATCCCGGCTGCCGGCGGCGTCGATACCACGGCCGTAATTGTCGGCGACTTCTCGAACGGCAATGATGCCGTCATCCTCAAGGACAAGGCGAGCCTTGCCGACATCAAGGGACAGAACGTCAATCTCGTCGAATTTTCCGTCTCGCATTATCTGCTGGCCCGCGCGCTCGAGAGCATCAAGCTGACCGAGCGCGATGTGAAAGTGGTCAACACCTCCGATGCCGATATGGTCGCCGCCTACAAGACGGCAGACGTGACCGCGGTCGTCACCTGGAATCCGCTGGTCTCGACCATCCTCGAGGATCCCACGGCCAAGAAGGTCTTCGATAGCTCGCAGGTGCCGGGCGAGATCATCGACCTGATGGTCGCCAATTCAGGCGTGCTGAAGGACAACCCGAATTTCGGCAAGGCGCTCGCCGGCATCTGGTATGAAACCGCAGCACTGCTGACTGCCGACAGTGCCGACGGCAAGGCCGCCCGCGAGGCGATGGGCCAGGCATCGGGCACCGATCTCAAGGGCTTCGAATCCCAGCTTGCCGCCACCAAGCTGTTTGCCAAGCCGGCCGATGCCGTTGCCTTCACTGCCTCGGGCAGCCTGCCGAAGACAATGGATCTTGTCCGCAACTTCCTGTTCGAGAAGGGCCTGCTCGGCAATGGCGCGCCCTCCGCCGATGTCATCGGCATCGAAATGCCGGACGGCAAGATCCTCGGCGACAGCGGCAACGTCAAGCTGCGCTTCACCGAGACCTACATGAAGGCAGCCGCCGACGGTTCGCTCTGAGCGATCTCAAAGCAGCGGCGCGGCTTTGACCGCGCCGTCCGACCTTCATCAGTGGAGCTTTCCTCATGCGCTGGATCAACACCAGACCGAGCCGGGGCGCGCAGCTTGCCTTGACGCTGCTGCCCTTCGTGCTGCTGATCGTTGCCTACACGTTCGGCTCGGCGGCGCGGCTGGCGGAAAATGCCAACGACAAGCTGTTGCCCGGTCTTGCCGGTTTTGCCGATGCGATCGACCGCCTGGCCTTCATCGCCGATCCGCGCACCGGCCAATATCTGCTCTGGTCCGATACCGGCGCGAGCCTGGTCCGGCTGTTTGCCGGCCTTGGCATCTCGACGATCACGGCGCTCGTCATCGGCATGCTGATCGGCATGCTGCCATATCTGCGAGCCCTGCTCTCGCCCTTCGTCGCCGTCATCTCGATGGTGCCGCCGCTGGCGCTGCTGCCGATCCTCTTCATCGCCATGGGGCTTGGCGAAGCCTCGAAGATCGCGCTCATCGTCATCGGCGTAGCGCCGACGATGATCCGCGACCTTGCGCTGAAGGCACTGGAGCTGCCGCGTGAACAGATCGTCAAGGCTGAGACGCTCGGCGGCTCTTCCTGGCAGATCGGGCTTCGGGTCGTGCTGCCGCAGGTCCTGCCGCGGCTGATCACCTGCCTGAGGCTCCAGCTCGGTCCCGCCTGGCTGTTCCTGATCGCGGCCGAGGCGATTTCGTCGGATTCCGGTCTCGGCTACCGCATTTTCCTCGTCCGCCGCTATCTCTCGATGGACGTCATCTTTCCCTATGTCGTCTGGATCACGCTGCTCGCCGTGATCATGAATTATATCCTCGATCGCATCCGCATCGCCGTCTTCCCCTGGTCGGAGCTGGAGAAGCAGGCATGAGCGAACTGGTGATCGAAAAGGTCTGGAAGGAGTATGGCGACCAGATCGTGCTTGAGGACGTATCGCTGACCGTCGCTTCGCGCGCCTTCGTCGCCCTTGTCGGACCGTCCGGCTGTGGCAAGTCGACGTTCCTGCGCATGCTGCTCGGCCAGGAGCGGCCGACGCGGGGCACGATCCTGCTCGACGGCGAAGCGCTGCCGCAGGAGCCAGGCCCGGATCGCGGCGTCGTCTTCCAGCGCTACTCCGTCTTCCCGCATCTGACGGTCCTCGGAAACGTGCTGCTCGGGCGCGAACTCTCGGCGTCCCGCTACAAGGCCAAGCTTTTTGGCGCTGCCCGCCGCAGCGCCGTCGACGAGGCACGGCGGCTGATCGGCGAAGTCGGCCTTTCCGGCGCCGAGGACAAATATCCGGCGCAGCTTTCCGGTGGCATGCAGCAGCGCCTGGCACTGGCGCAGGCGCTGATCATGAAGCCGAAGGTGCTGCTGCTCGATGAGCCCTTCGGCGCGCTCGACCCCGGCATCCGCGCCGAAATCCACACATTGATGAAGCGCCTCTGGCACGAAACGCAGATGACCGTCGTCATGGTGACGCACGACATGCGCGAGGCCTTCACGCTGGCGACGCGGGTCGTCGCCTTCGAGCGCAAGCGTGATCGCCCGGAGGAAAAGGAGCGCTACGGCGCGACGATCACCAAGGATATTTCGATCTGGCCGCCCAGGCTTGCCGGCGCGCCCTCCGTCTTCAGCCCCGACCGGGACGGCCCGGTCATTTCTCTGGGCCTTCGCCGGGACGACCCGGCTTCCAGTCCGTCAGGAGAAAAACCATGATGCATATCAGACGTTCGCCCGAGGAAATCGCCGCCAACCGGCAGCGTTATGAGGAACATCAGAAGAAGGGGCTGGAATTTGCGCCGAAGGCCTTGCCGGCGCCGAGCCCCCTTCCCGCCCCCGCAATCGATGCGGCTGCGATCATCCATCAGGAAACCATCCCCGGCGGCTGGTACTGGTCGACCGCGCTGAAGCGCGGCGAGGCGCTCCGTATCGATCAGGGCGAAGGCGGGTCGACGGTCGCGCTCGTCGCCTGGAGTGCCGCTGACACCAGTGAGCGGCTCAATCTCGTCGATACGGTCAAGGTGCAGTGGACGACCGCCCTCGGCAAAGGACGCGTAATCTTCTCGGATATGGGCCGGGTGATGTTTTCGCTGATCGAGGACAGTTCCGGCGCGCATGACTGCCTGATGGGTGGCTCGACGGCAGCTTCGAATGCCGGGAAATATCCCGGCGTCAAGACCCGCAACACCCGCGACAATCTCGTGCTCGTCGCCGGCAAGCTCGGTCTCACCAGGCGCGACATCCCTGGGATTCTCAATCTCTTCGCCCCCGTCCGCGTCGATGATGAGGGCGGCTTCCATTGGCGTGGCAAGCTTTCCAACAGCGGCGACTATGCCGAGCTGCGCGCCGAGATGGACATGATCGTCGGCTTCTCCAATTGCCCGCATCCGCTCGATCCCGACCCTGTTTATACGCCGAAGCCTGTCATCGTCACCCGCTTTCGAGCAGCCGCGCCCGCAGCCGACGACCTCTCGCGCACGGCGACCGCCGAAGCCCTTCGCGGCTTCGAGAACAACGCCGCGATGCTGGCCTGAGGAGGGATTGTGATGACCGATTTCATCAAGACTTCAGCTTCGCGCGGCTTCGAAAACGCCGTGCAGGATCACTTCATCCCGGCCGAAGCGCCATGGTCCGGCATCGTCCGCAAGGGCCAGACGATCCGCATCGAGGACAGCTACGGCCAGCAGGCAATCGACACGCTGTTTTATCGCGCCGATGATTTTGGCGAGCGTTATTCCAACCAGGATACGATGCGGGCGCAGGGTGGCGCCTATATCGGCACCGGCACGAAGATCATCTCGAACGAAGGCAACGTCATGCTTGTCATGACGGCCGATAGCTGCGGCCGCCACGATGCATCAGCCGGCGCCTGCTCCTGCGAGAGCAACACGGTGCGCTTTGGCCACGGCACCAAATACCTGCATGCCTGCCGCGACAATTTCGTGATCGAGGTGACCAAACACGGCATGAGCAAGCGCGACATCGTGCCGAACATCAATTTCTTCATGAATGTGCCGATCAAGCCGAACGGCGAGATGACGATCGTCGACGGCATCTCCGCGCCCGGCGACTACGTCGAACTGGTGGCGGAGATGGACGTGCTCTGCGTCATCTCCAACTGCCCGCAGATAAACAATCCCTGCAACGGCTTTGATCCGACGCCGATCCGGGTGCTGATCTGGGACGGCGAGGACTGATCGATGTTCACCAAGGTCCTTATCGCCAATCGCGGCGAAATCGCCGTCCGCGTCATCCGCACATTGAAGAGGATGGGCATTGCCTCCGTTGCCGTCTATTCCGATGCCGATCGGTTCGCGAAGCCGGCGCTGACCGCTGACGAGGCCGTCCGCCTCGGCCCGGCGCCTGCTGCCGAAAGTTATCTTGACGTCGACGCCGTCATTGCCGCCTGCAAGGCGACGGGCGCTGAAGCCGTCCACCCGGGCTACGGCTTTCTCTCGGAGAATATCGGCTTTGCCGAGCGGCTCGCCGCCGAAGGCATCGCCTTCATCGGCCCACGGCCGGAGCATCTGTCGGCCTTCGGCCTGAAGCACACGGCGCGCGAATTGGCGAAAGCGAGCGGCGTGCCGCTACTGCCCGGCACCGATCTCTTGCAGAGCGTCGACGAGGCGCTTTCGGCCGCCGAAACCATCGGTTATCCCGTCATGCTGAAGAGCACGGCCGGCGGCGGCGGAATCGGCATGCAGCTCTGCGCCGACGCCACAAGCCTCAAGGCCTCCTTCGAAAGCGTGCAGCGGACCGCCCGCGCCAGCTTCGGCGATGCGCGCGTCTACATCGAGCGTTTCGTTGCCGAAGCGCGCCATGTCGAGGTACAGATCTTCGGCGACGGCAAGGGCGGCGTGATTGCGCTCGGCGAACGCGACTGCTCGCTGCAGCGGCGAAACCAGAAGGTCGTCGAGGAGACTCCTGCCCCCGGCCTCTCCGCCGAAACTAGAGCGCAGCTGCACAAGGCGGCGGTCGATCTGGGACGCTCGGTCTCCTATGAATCGGCCGGCACCGTCGAATTCATCTACGATCCTCAGCGCCAGGAATTCTATTTCCTCGAGGTCAACACCCGCCTTCAGGTCGAGCATCCCGTCACGGAAGCCGTCTTTGGCATCGATCTCGTCGAATGGATGATCCGGCAGGCGGCTGGCGAGGACGTGCTCTCGGGTGCTGACGCCCTGACGCCGAAGGGTGCGGCGATCGAGATGCGGATCTATGCCGAGATGCCGCATGCCGACTTTCGCCCGAGTGCCGGCCTTTTGACCGAAGTCATTTTTCCGGAAAGTGCGCGCGTCGACGGCTGGATCGAGACGGGAACCGAGGTGACGCCCTTCTACGACCCGATGCTTGCCAAGCTGATCGTTGCGGCGGAAGACCGGCCGGCGGCGATCGAGAAACTGAAGGCAGCACTCGCCGAAACGTCGATATCGGGCATCGAGACCAATCTCGCTTACCTCAGGACGATCGCCGCTTCCGAATTGCTGGCCAGCGCCAAGGTGGCAACGACGGCTCTACGCGACTTCGCCTTCGTTCCCGATGTCGTTGAGGTTCTGGCGCCAGGCGCCCAGTCGAGCATCCAGGAACTGCCGGGCCGGCTCGGCCTCTGGCATGTCGGAGTACCGCCGAGCGGGCCGATGGACGAGCGCTCCTTCCGCCATGCCAACCGGCTGGTCGGCAATGACGATGTGACGGCTGCGCTGGAGTTGACCGTTTCCGGTCCGACATTGCGGTTTTATGCCGACCAGACGATCGCGCTTGCCGGCGCGCGGATGCCGATGACATGCGATGGCACAAAATTGCTGCATGACGAACCGGTAACGATCCGGGCTGGTCAGGTGCTGTCGATTGGCGCAATCGAAGGACCGGGGCAACGCGCCTATCTCGCCGTCGCGGGCGGTTTTTCCGCCCCCGTCGTGCTCGGCTCGCGGGCGACCTTCGGCCTCGGCCAGTTCGGCGGTAACGCCACTGGCACGCTGAAGACAGGGCATGTGCTGCATTTTGCCCGGCAGGCGGCGGCCGAACCGGCAACGCCTGCGACGGAGCCCGCCACATTGACACGTGAGTGGGATGTCGGCGTTGTCTATGGCCCGCACGGTGCACCTGACTTCTTCGAGGATAGTGATATCGAGACGCTATTTTCGACGGCTTACGAGGTGCATTTCAACAGCGCCCGCACCGGCGTTCGCCTCATCGGCCCGGCCCCGCTTTGGGCGCGCCGCGATGGCGGCGAGGCGGGGCTGCACCCATCCAACCTGCACGACAATGCCTATGCGATCGGGGCGATCGATTTCACCGGCGACATGCCGATTATCCTCGGCCCTGACGGCCCGAGCCTTGGCGGCTTCGTCTGCCCGGCGGTGATTGCCCGCGACGAGCAGTGGAAGATGGGCCAGTTCAAGCCCGGCGACCGTATCCGTTTTCATGCAGTAGTGCGGCCGGAAGACCCGATCGCCGGCCCGGTGGTGCGGCGGCCCACGGAAGAGACCGGTTCGCCGATCGTCGGCATCAGCAATGACGGCCCGGTTTCCGTCGTCTATCGCCGCCAGGGTGACGACAACCTGCTCGTCGAATATGGGCCGATGACGCTCGACATCGCACTTCGGCTGCGGGTGCACCTGCTGATGCAGGCGGTCATCGAGGCCCACCTTCCCGGCGTCATCGACCTCACCCCCGGTATCCGCTCGCTGCAGATCCATTATGACGGCACGCAACTGACGCGCCGGCGCCTGCTCGGGCTGCTCTCCGAGATCGAGGCGACGCTTCCGGCAGCCCAGGAGGTCACGGTGCCGAGCCGTATCGTGCATCTGCCGCTTTCCTGGAACGATCCGGATGCGGAGCTTGCGATGCGCAAATATCAGGAGCTCGTGCGCCCGAATGCGCCCTGGTGCCCGTCGAATATCGAGTTCATCCGCCGCATCAACGGTCTTCCCGACGAACAGGCCGTCCGCAATATCGTCTTTGATGCGAGCTACCTGGTGCTCGGTCTCGGCGATGTCTATCTTGGCGCGCCGGTTGCGACCCCGACCGATCCGCGCCACCGCCTCGTGACGACGAAGTATAATCCCGCCCGCACCTGGACGCCGGAAAATGCCGTCGGCATCGGCGGCGCCTATATGTGCATCTACGGCATGGAAGGACCGGGCGGCTATCAGCTCTTCGGCCGTACTATTCAGGTCTGGAACACATGGCGGGAGACACCGGCCTTTGCCAGGGGCAAACCCTGGCTGCTGAACTTCTTCGACCAAATCCGTTTCTTCCCGGTCAGCAATCAGGAGCTGACGGAGGCGCGCGCCGCCTTCCCGCATGGCGGTTATCCAATCAGGATCGAGGAGACGGAATTCTCCTATGCCGCCTATGAGAAGGAATTGCAGGCGAATTCGGCGTCGATCGGCCGCTTCAAGGCAACGCAGCAGGCGGCCTTCGATACTGAGCGCCAGCGCTGGAAGGAGGCCGGGCTCGACAGCTTCGTCACCGATGAAGGCACGGGCGAAAGTCTGGATGGGGATATCCCCGACGGCTGCTTCGGTGTTGCCAGCGCCGTGCCCGGCAATATCTGGAAATTGATGGTCGAGCCGGGCGCCCCGGTTGCGGCCGGCGATACACTCGCCATCATCGAATCGATGAAAATGGAAATCAACGTCACCGCCCATGCGCCAGGCCGCGTCCGCGATCTGCGCGCCGGGCCGGGAAGAAACGTCAAAGCCGGCGATATCATCGTCGTTCTGGAGGAATGCTGACATGCTGCCGACCATCCTGGATCTCTCAAGCCTTCGCGCCGCCTATCAATCCGGCCTGACGCCGCTCGACGCCATCGAAGAGGTGATCGCGCGGCGTGCCGCCTCGAAGGATCCGGCAATCTTCATCACCCCGGTGCCGGATGAGGAGCTGCGCGCTGCCGCCAAAGCTTTGATGGCACGCGCGCCTGAGGCAAACAGCCTGCCGCTTTGGGGCGTTCCCTTTGCCGTGAAAGACAATATCGATGCCGCCGGCCTGCCGACAACGGCCGCCTGCCCGGCCTATGAATATCGGCCGGAGGCGGACTCCACCGTCGTTGCCCGGTTGAAGGCGGCCGGCGCCATCGTCATCGGCAAGACCAATCTCGACCAGTTCGCGACCGGCCTCAACGGCACGCGCTCGCCCTATGGCGCGCCGCGTTCGGTCTTCGATGCGGCCTATATCTCAGGCGGTTCGAGTTCCGGATCGGCGGTCACTGTGGCCTCCGGCCTTGCTGCCTTTGCGCTCGGCACGGATACGGCAGGCTCCGGCCGGGTGCCGGCTGCCTTCAACAATCTGGTCGGCATCAAACCGACGCCGGGTCTCTTGCCGAATACCGGCGCGGTTCCGGCCTGCAAGAGCGTCGACTGCATCACGATCTTCGCCGCGACCGTCTCTGACGGTGTTGCGATCCGCAAGGTCGCCGAAGGCTTCGATGCCGCCGATCCTTTCTCGCGTCGCGCCGTGCCGGCGAAGCTGCCGGTATCGGGCTTGCGCATCGGCGTCCTCGCCGACGCCGAACGGGAATTCTTCGGGGACAAGGAGGTGGAGGCGCTCTACGATCAGGCGATCGAGCGGGCAAAAGCGCTCGGGGCGACCATCGTGCCCTTCGATTACACGCCATTCCGCGAGGCTGCCGCCCTTCTCTATGACGGGCCGTGGGTTGCCGAACGTCTGGCGGCGGTGGAGACCTTCCTCGCCACCAACGCCGCCGATTTCGATCCGACGGTCAGAGGGATCATCGAAGGCGCCAAGGGCAAGACCGCGGTCGAGGCCTTCAACGGCCGCTACCGGCTGGAGGAACTGCGCCGCAAGACCGAGGCCGAATGGGAAAAGGCCGACGTGCTGCTGCTGCCGACGGCGCCGACCACCTACACGGTCGCCGACATGCAGGCCAATCCCGTCGTGCTCAACGGCCGCCTCGGCCGCTACACCAATTTCGTCAACCTGCTCGATTGCGCGGCGATCGCCGTTCCGGCGGGATTCGGAAAAGGTGGGCTGCCGGGCGGCGTGACCGTCATTGCACCTGCCTTCACCGACGATGCGCTGGCGCCGCTTGCCGATGCGCTGCACCGCGCAGCAAGCTCCGGCATGGGCATCGACCGGCAGGCTGCGATTCCCGAAGCAAGCCGTGTTGTGCCTGGCGATGACGGTTTCATCGAAATCGCGGTCGTCGGTGCGCATCTGACCGGCATGCCGCTCAATCACGAATTGGCAGGCACGGGCGGACGGTTGGTCAAGACCTGCTGCACGGCCGGCGACTATCGCCTCTTCGTTCTGCCCAATACCACGCCGGCCAAACCGGGACTGCTGCGCGAACCCGGCCATAAGGGTCAGGGGCTGGAGGTCGAGGTCTGGGCACTGCCGGCCGATTCTTTCGGCAGGTTCGTCCAGAAGATTCCGGCACCCCTCGGCATCGGTAAGCTGACGCTCGAAGACGGTTCCAGCGTCTCCGGCTTCGTCTGCGAAGCCCATGCCGTGAAAGGTGCCGAGGAAATCACCGCTCTTGGCGGCTGGCGCAACTATATCAGCGCCAAGCTGGCGAGCTGAGGAGAGCCTTGCATGGCGGCAAAGCTCGTCCAGCGCCTGATCGATCTGCTGCGGGACGGTCTGACCGCCCGCAGCGAAGCGATCGGCAGTACCTGTGTCAGCCCTGGCGGTCCTGAGAGCGTTCGGCAAGCTCGACGATGATGCCGTCGGGATCGCGAACGAAGGCGATCTTGTTCAACATCTCGGAGTGGACGGCGAAGCGCGGCCGCTCCTTGATCTCGACGCCCGCCTGTTCAAGGCGGGTGAAGGCCTCGTCGACATTGTCGAAATGGAAGGTGAGGTGCCGGACACCGGCCGTATCGTCAGGCACGTCGACCGCTCTCGACGCGCCGCCGGGCGGCGCAAAGACCTCCAGCATGCCGCCGCCTGCATCGAGGAACGCTACCTGCATTCCATTCGCCATCATCTTGCGCAGCACGAGGCTGAGGCCGAGCAGGCCACAGTAGAAATCGACGGTGCGGTCCATGTCGCTGACCGTCATGCCGACATGCTCGAAGGATTTCAGCATGGGGAGAGCCCTTCCCGGTTCAGACGGTGGCCGCAGCACGCCATTCCCCTGCCGGAAGCCAGGAACGATAAAGCGGATGATCGGCAGCGATCGGCATCGGCGTCGGTTGTCCGGTTCGCTGCGAGAAATAAGCGGCCGTTACCAGTTCCAGCGAATTGCGGGCATCCTGCAATGTCACCGGTGGGTCGGTGTCCTCGACGATCGCCTTGTGGAAGAGCTCGAACTGACGGGTGTAGCCATCCTCGCCAGGCACATAGGCGGCGAGCACTTCATCGATCCGCGCCTGATGTTCCTCTGTCCCGGCGACGAACGTCCACGGATCACGGCCCATCGTATAGGGTTCGATGATGCTTTCGGCGACGAGGTCGTTGAAGCAGAAGCGCAGCCGCGAGATCTCCTTGCGCGAACCCAGCGTCATCGACAGCGTCGCCAGCGAGCCATTCTGCATCCTCACCGAAAGGGCTGCCGTATCCTCGACCTCGATCGGATTGACCAGCGTCGCCCCATAGGAAAACACCTCGGCACAGGGGCCATGCACATAGTTCAGCATATCATGAGCGTGGATGGCGTGGCCGAGAAGGCCGCCGCCCAGTTCGCTCGCCCATTTGCCGCGCCACGGCACGGCATAATAATCCGGACCGCGCCACCAATGGGTTTCGATCGTTGTCAGGAACGGCTTGCCGGCCAGGCCGCGCTCGATCAGCAACTTCAGCTTCTGCAGGCCGGAGCCGTAGCGATACTGGAAGATCGGCATCAGCTTCTTGCCGGGGTAACGATCGAGGATGCGCCCCATCTCATCGACCTCGGCGATCGAGCCGAAGAGCGGCTTCTCGCAGATCACGTGCTTGCCGGATTCGATGCCCTTGCGGCAAAGTTCGAAATGCGAGCTCGGCGGCGTCGAAATGTCGATGATGTCGAGATCGTCACGGGCAAACAGCGCATCCGCATCCTGCATATATTCGCCAATGCCGTATTCCTCACACAGCGCCCTGCCGCGTTCCTCGTCGAGCGAGCAGAGCACGGGGACTTCGAAAAGCTCCTTGTTCCAGCCGAAGCCGGCCAGATGCCGCGCAGCGATGCCTGCGCCGATGACGCCGACGCGCAATTTCCTGGTCATGATTTCCTCCTCAGCGAGCGCCGATGCGCGCGGCTTTAGCCTGGGCTTCGAGCGAAAGACGGCAGACTTCAAAAACGTGATCCTGGGTCATCGCCGTCTGCGTGCGGTTGCCGACGTCGGCGGTGAACGCGTCGAAATAATCGAGCTTTTCGCCGCTGCAATCGATATGGGTCATTTCCTTGCCGTTGACCAGGAAGAGATGATCCTTGCCCGGTCGGCCGGCAATGTCGATATATTTGCGCAGTTCGATGTAGCCTTCGGTGCCGAGGATGGTCAGGCGCCCGTCACCCCAGGTCGGCAGCGCCTCCGGCGTGAACCAGTCGACACGGACATAACCCGCCGCCTTGTCGGAGCGCAGAAGCACTTCACCGAAATCCTCGAAGGCGGGCTTGTCGGGCATGCCGAAATTGCCGATCGAGCTTGCGATGACCTCGCCTGTGGTCGAGCCGGTATAGAACAGGAACTGGTCGACCTGGTGTGAAGCAATATCGACGATGATGCCGCCGAAGGCTTCAGGATCGAAGAACCAGTCCGGCCGGGTCGGCAGTTGCAGCCGGTGTGGACCGACGCCGAGCGTCTGGATCACTTTGCCGATCGCGCCTTCGGCGACGAGCTTGCCGGCCTTGACGGCGGAGCGCACGCAGTGGCGCTCGGAAAAGCAGATCGAGAAGATCTTGCCGGTCTCGGCAACGGTGCGCCTGACGTCCTCGAGCTGGGCGAAGGTCGTCACGCCAGGCTTGTCGGTCATCACATCCTTGCCCGATCTCATCGCGCGGATCGCAAGCCCGGCGCGGTCACGCGGGATCGCGGAAATGCAGATGACGTCGATCGACGGATCGTCGAACAGCTTTTCCCGGTCGATCTGCGGCGCGTCAGGATAGGTCTTCTCAAAGGCCTCGCGCAGTGCCGACACCGAGGTCTGCGGGCAATAGCCGACGAATTCGCCGCCTGAAGCAAGCAATCCCTTCACGTGATCGAACGTATGCCCATGGTCGATTCCGACGACGGCAAATCTCAACATCGCTGCAATATCCTCCTGGGATTCTCGTGCGGCCGGCTGACGCCAGCCTCCTCCATGTCGCGCAAAACAGATAACGAAAGCCAGCTCCTGTCAAGGCGAGATGGAGGGCAAAATCGTCGCGGCCTGTATTTAAATATTTGAAATATAACAGTTATTTTGTATCTAAATAGTTATTTTGTAGGCTTTTGCAATTGGATTCCCGAGGAATCCCGCCGCTTGAGCCGATCAGGCAAAGGTCTTTTTCCCCCGCGCATCTTGCCCCGTCTTCATGAATGTGATCGATTTTGGTCGTCGCCGGGTCGGAGGGCGGCAACACCCCGCAATTTTTAAAAGAGCTCTTCTCGCTCGCCTTGATGGAAGATCACCATGTCTCAAGCTCTTCTCGATGTCGCCGCTTCGGATGGTCTTTTTGTCGGTCGCATCTGGAACCCCGAAGCGGAGGGACCGAGCATTGTGACGTTACGCGAGGGCATGCTGGTCGACATCACGTCGCGCGAGACGCCGACGCTGAGCGCCCTGCTCGAGCGGCAGGATGCCGCCGCCTTCGTCCGTGCAGCAAGTGGCAAGGCGGTTGGCTCGCTGGCGGACATTGCCGCCAACAGTACCGGAGCTCCGGATCAAGCGCGCCCTTATCTCCTTGCGCCCGTCGACCTGCAGGCAGTCAAGGCCTGCGGCGTCACCTTTGCACAGTCGATGATCGAGCGCGTCATCGAGGAGAAGGCGGCCGGCAGTCCGGAGCGTGCGGCCTCGATCCGCGAGCGAGTCAGCACGCTGATCGGCGGCAGCCTCACCAATCTGAAGGCGGGCTCGCCGGAGGCCGCCAAGGTCAAGCAGGCGCTGATCGACGAGGGCATGTGGTCGCAATATCTCGAGGTCGGCATCGGGCCGGATGCCGAAGTCTTCACCAAGTCGCCGGTGCTTTCCTCCGTCGGCTGGGGTGCGGATGTCGGCCTGCATCCGATCTCGACCTGGAACAATCCCGAGCCGGAAATCGTGCTCGCGGTCAACAGCCGCGGCGAAATCAAGGGGGCGACGCTCGGCAACGACGTCAACCTGCGCGACGTCGAAGGCCGCTCGGCACTGCTGCTCGGCAAGGCCAAGGATAACAACGCCTCCTGCTCGATCGGTCCTTTCATCCGCCTGTTCGATGCCGGTTACAGCCTCGATGATGTACGCAAAGCCGAACTCGACCTGAAGGTGTCGGGCAAAGACGGTTTCGTGCTGCACGGCAAAAGCTCGATGTCGCAGATCAGCCGCGACCCGACCGATCTCGTCAAGCAGACGGTCGGCGCCCATCATCAGTATCCCGATGGTTTCATGCTGTTCCTCGGCACGCTGTTTGCGCCGACGCAGGACCGCGACGCACCGAAGCAAGGCTTCACCCACAAGATCGGCGATGTCGTCGAGATTTCCTCGGCGGGCCTCGGCGCGCTCGTCAACACCGTGCGCCTTTCCACCGAATGCCCGCCCTGGACATTCGGCATTTCGGCGCTGATGAGCAACCTCGCAAAGCGCGGGCTTCTATAAATTACTGATTCCGTCGCCTGCCCTGCAGCAGATCGAGGACGGAGTTGGCCGCTTCGAGAACGTTTGTCCCCGGGCCAAACACGGCTGCGACGCCGTGTTCGTGCAGGAATTCATAGTCCTGACGCGGGATCACACCGCCGCAGACGACGATGATATCACCACCGCCCTGTTCCCTCAGCCTGTCGATCAGCTGTGGTAGCAGCGTCCTGTGACCGGCCGCCAATGACGAGACGCCGACGACGTTGACCTTTTCGCTGAGCGCGACGCCGGCAGCTTCCTCCGGTGTCTGGAAGAGGGGACCGGCGAGCACATCGAAGCCGATGTCGCCGAAGGCCGAGGCGATCACCTTGGCGCCTCGGTCGTGTCCGTCCTGACCGAGCTTGGCGACCATGATCTTCGGCCGGTGCCCCATGGCTTCCGTCACCTCCGTCATGCGAGTCTTGAGCACGGCGAGTTCCGGCTCGTTTTCATACGCCTCGCCATAGACGCCCTTGATCACCACAGGGGTGGCGGCATGATCGCCGAAGGCAGCACGCATGGCGTCCGATATTTCGCCGACCGTGGCGCGGGCTCGCGCCGCTGCGATCGCGGCTTCCAGCAGGTTGCCCTTGCCGCTCTGTGCGATCTCCGCCAGGGCGGCCAGCGTCTCGCGCACGGCTCCGCCATCGCGCCGCCGCTTGGTTTCTTCGATACGTCTAATCTGCGCTTTGCGCACCGCGCTGTTGTCGATCTCCAGAATGTCGATCGGCTGCTCGTTGTCGAGCCGGTAGCGGTTGACGCCAACGATGACCTCTTCGCCCTTGTCGACCGCCGCCTGCCGGCGTGCGGCCGCTTCCTCGATCAGCCGTTTCGGCAGGCCATCGGCCACGGCCTTGGTCATGCCGCCCAGTGCCTCGACCTCCTCCATCAAGGCCCAGGCCTTGTCGGCAAGCTCGGCCGTCAGGCTTTCGACATAGTAGGAGCCCGCCAGGGGATCGACCACTTTTGTCACGCCGGTTTCATGGCTCAGGATCAACTGCGTATTGCGGGCAATGCGCGAGGAGAATTCGGTCGGCAGCGCGATCGCCTCGTCGAAGGAATTGGTGTGCAGCGACTGCGTGCCGCCCAGCACGGCTGACATCGCCTCGAAGGCGGTGCGTATGATGTTGTTGTAAGGGTCCTGTTCCTGCAGCGAGACGCCGGAGGTCTGGCAATGGGTGCGCAGCATCAGCGAGGACTGTTTCTCCGGATGAAACCCTTCCATGATCCGCGTCCAGAGCAGGCGGGCGGCGCGCAGCTTGGCCGCTTCCATGAAGAAGTTCATGCCGATGGCGAAGAAGAAGGACAGGCGGCCAGCGAACTCATCGACGCTCAGGCCTTTAGCGATGGCGGCGCGGACATATTCGCGGCCGTCGGCCAGCGTGAAGGCCAGTTCCTGCACCAGCGTCGCGCCGGCTTCCTGCATGTGGTAGCCGGAGATCGAGATGGAGTTGAACTTCGGCATCTCGCGGGCGGTATAGTCGATGATATCGGCAACGATCCGCATCGATGGTTCGGGCGGGTAAATATAGGTGTTGCGGACCATGAACTCCTTGAGGATGTCGTTCTGGATGGTGCCAGAAAGTTCGGCCCGCGAAACACCCTGCTCCTCGCCGGCCACGATGAAAGAGGCAAGGATCGGGATGACGGCACCGTTCATGGTCATCGACACCGACATTTCGCCGAGCGGAATGCCGTCGAACAGGATCTTCATGTCCTCGACGCTGTCGATCGCCACACCCGCCTTGCCGACATCACCCTCGACGCGCGGATGATCGCTGTCATAGCCGCGGTGGGTGGCAAGATCGAAGGCGACCGACAGGCCCTTCTGGCCGGCGGCCAGATTGCGGCGATAAAAGGCGTTCGATTCCTCTGCCGTCGAGAAGCCGGCATATTGGCGGATCGTCCAAGGCCGGCCGGCATACATCGTCGCCCGCGGGCCGCGGGTGAAGGGGGCAAAACCGGGAAGCGAACCAAGGTGCCCGGCGCCGTCGAGATCCTCAGCCGTATAGAGCGGCTTGACGGCAATGCCTTCCGGCGTCTGCCAGGTCAGCGTTTCAGGCGAGCTGCGCAGTTCCTTTTGCGCAAGCTCCGCCCAATCCGACAGCGTCTTCTTCGTCATGCGGTTCCTCCGGCTTTTTTCATCCCCACCCTACCATTTTACCGGCTCCTCGTGCGATAGAGCCCGAACAGGATGATTTAGGCCGAGCCGGCCTAAAATCTGAATCCTGTTCCATATTATATAGTTAGAGCATGATGTCGTGCTAAAACCGCTCACACTTTTCGGCATCATGCTCTAGGATAATTAATGCGGCAAATCCTTGATTTCTATTGCCGGCTTTGGGACCCGCCTCATGAAGACCATGCAGATCTATGCCTTTGACATGAACTGCGTCGGGCACATCAACCACGGACTGTGGACGCATCCGCGCGATTGCTCAGCACATTATACCGATCTCGACTACTGGACCGAGTTTGCCAAGACTGCCGAACGTGGCAAGCTGGACGGCATCTTCCTGGCCGATATCGTCGGTGTCTATGATGTCTACAAGGGTAGTCCGGCGCCGGTGATCGAGACGGGCGCGCAGATCCCGGTCAATGATCCGCTGATTCCGATTTCGGCGATGGCCTATGTCACCAAACATCTGGGTTTCGGCGTCACCGTCAACACCACCTACGAGCCACCCTTCCTGCTGGCGCGGCGCATGTCGACGCTCGACCACCTGACCAAGGGACGGATCGGTTGGAACATCGTCACCGGCTATCTCGACAGTGCGGCCCGCAGCATGGGTTTCGACAAACTGCCGGAACATGATGCGCGTTACGACGCAGCCGAGGAATATCTCGAAATACTCTACAAGCTCTGGGAAGGGAGCTGGGACGACGATGCGGTGCTGCGCGACAAGGCGGGCGGCACCTATGCCGATCCGTCCAAAGTGCGCACTATCAGTCACGACGGCAAATATTACCGGATGGAGGGCATCCATCTCTCAGAACCCTCGCCGCAGCGCACGCCCCTGCTCTTTCAGGCCGGCGCCTCTGCACGCGGGCAGGACTTTGCCGCCCGCCACGCCGAATGCGTCTTCATCGCCGGGCCTCATCCCAAGGCGACCAGGCCGACCGTCGATGCGCTGCGGGTGAAGGCGGAGGAATTCGGCCGCGGCGCCGACGCATTGAAGATCCTGAGCCTGATCACTGTTGTCGTCGGCCGCACGGAGAAGGAAGCGCAGGAGAAGCTCGAGGACTATCGCCGCCATGCGAGCGTCGAGGCCTCGCTTGCGCATTACTCCGCCTCCGTCGGTATCGACTTTTCGAAGTATGGATTGGACGACGTCATCGACCGGAACTCGACCAACGCCAATCAATCCGCACTTGCGGCCATCACGAAACAGGCAGCGAAGCCGGTGACGCTGCGTGACATCATCGACCAGATGGTACTCGGCAGCCGGATGAAGCCAATGGTGGGCTCGCCGGAGCAGATCGCCGATCATCTCGCGACATGGATCGAAGAGGGTGGCATCGACGGCTTCAATCTGGCGCGGACAGTGGCGCCGGAAAGCCTGCGCGATTTCGTCGACCTGGTCGTGCCGGTGCTGCAGGAGCGCGGCGTCTTCAAGGCGGACTATGCTGCAGGACCCTTGCGGCAGAAGCTTTTCGGCGGCGGGAACGGCAGGTTACCCGCCGCTCATCCCGCCGCCCAGTACCGGCGCTGATTTATCGGTGGTCCAGCCTGGCAACCAGCAGGTCGCCAAGCCACTGGATGCCGCAGACGAGCACGATGAGGACGGCCACCACCGCGATCATCACGCTGGTTTCGAAACGCTGATAGCCATAGCGGATGGCGAGATCGCCGAGGCCGCCGGCGCCGATCGCGCCCGCCATGGCCGAGGCGCCGATCAGCGTCACCAGCGTGACGGTGAAACCGGCGACGATGCCTGGCAACGCTTCAGGCACCAGCACCTCGCGGATGATGGTCCAGCGATTGCCGCCCATGGCGCGCACGGCATCGATCAGCCCGCGGTCGACCTCGCGCAGCGATACTTCGGCGATGCGGGCGTAATAGGGCGTTGCGGCGATGGCGAGCGGCACGATGGCCGCCCAGGTGCCGAGCGCTGTGCCGACGATCAGCCGCGTCAGCGGAATCAGCGCCACCAGCAGGATGATGAAGGGCACCGAGCGGAAACCGTTGATGCCTGCGCCGAGCACGCGGTTGATCCAGAGGTTTTCGGCGATACCGCCGCGCGCCGTCGCGACCAGTGCAAGGCCGAGCGGCAGGCCGGCAACGAGCGAAATCACTCCCGAGGCGACGGTCATCAGGATCGTCTCCCAAAGGGAGCGAAAAAGCAGTTCAAGCATGATCGGTGTCATAACCAAGCACCTCCACCCGGGCGGACCGGGCCATCAGAAATTGTTCGACCTTTCCGGCAAGCGCGGGGTCACGCGCGGGAACGGCGATGAAGAACCTGGCCACCGGCTGGTTCTGGATGTGGTCGATGCCACCATGGACGAGGCGGAAGGAATGCGGCAATGCTGCCGAGAGTTCAGCAAACAGCGCGCCCTGCGCCTGTGGCCCGGCGAGATCGACGCTGAGGATCGCTTCGCTGCCCGCCGTTGCCGACAGCCGGCCGGCGATATGCTGAGGAAGCTGCGGGCGGATGCCGCCGAGCAGGCTCCCGGTGATTTCAGCCTGCGGATTGGCGAAGACCGACCAGACCTGCCCTTCCTCGACGATCCGCCCGGCATCGATGACCGCCACACGATCGGCAATGCCGCGCACCACTTCCATCTCGTGGGTGATGAGCAGAATGGTCAGTCCGAGCTTACGGTTGATGTCCTTCAGCAATGCCAGGATCGACCGGGTCGTTTCCGGATCGAGCGCCGATGTCGCCTCGTCGGACAACAGCAGTGCCGGGCGTGCGGCCAGCGCCCGGGCGATGCCGACGCGTTGTTTCTGGCCGCCGGACAGCGATGCGGGATAAGCCTTCGCCTTGTCTGCAAGGCCGACGAGATCGAGCAGCTCATGCGCCCGTTTCAGGCGCTCGCTCTTTGCAAGACCCTCGATCTTCAGCGGCAGCGCGACGTTTTCTTCGACGGTTTTGGCAGAAAGCAGATTGAAGTGCTGAAAGATCATGCCGATGCGGCGGCGCAGCGGCTGCAGGTCCTGTTCTGAAAGGCCGGTGATATCTCGGCCTTCAATGAGGATCTCGCCGCTATCGGCGCGCTCAAGGCCGTTCAGGCAGCGGATCAGTGTCGATTTGCCGGCGCCGCTGCGACCGATGATGCCGAGGATCTCGCCTCTCTTCACCGTTAGCGAAACACCGTCGAGGGCCGCAGTGGCTCCGAACCGCCGCTTCACGTCGGTCAGCCTCACCACCTCTTCGGTCGCCGCTTGCGGCTCTGCCTCGATCGCCGTGGTGGAAACAAAGGAATTCATGTGTTTTTCCTTACAAATACTGAAGGCGGCCCGGGCAAAGAACGCCCGGACCGCCTCTCGGCAGGCCTTAACCCCAGCCCTGCCTCGGATCAATAGGCGCTGAGACCCGTTCCCTTATAGACCTTTTCGAACTCGGCCTTCACGGTGTCGTTCTGATAAGAAGAAACAAGCGTCTTGACCCATTCGGCATCCTTGTTGTCGTCCTTGACGGCGATGAAGTTGCGGTATGGATTGTCGGCGATCGGCTCCTGGGCAATGCGTTCGGCCGGCGAAAGACCGCTTTTCAACGCCCAGTCGGTGTTGACGATACCGGCATCCAGATCGTCGATCGAACGGCCGACGATGCCCGCGTCGAGTTCCTTGATCTCGATCTTCTTCGGATTGTCGGTGACGTCGGCGACAGTCGCGAGAATACCGGTACCGTCCTTCAGTTTGATCAGGCCTTCGTTCTGGAGAACGCGCAGCGCACGGCCTTCGTTCGAGGGATCGTTCGGCACGCCAATGACGGCACCTTCCGGAATCTCTGCGACGGACTTGTATTTCTTCGTGTAAAGGCCGATCGGCCAGACCCCGGTATAACCGACGCGAACGATGTGATAGCCGTGCTGCTGGATCTGGTTGTCGAGATAGGGCTGGTGCTGGAAAGCGTTGGCATCGATTTCGCCGCGCTCCAGCGCTTCATTCGGCTGAGTGTAGTCGTTGAAGATGACGGTCTCGATCTTGAGACCCTTCTTGCCCGCCTCGCTCGTGACGACACGCCACACATCCTCATCCTCGCCGGACATGATGCCGACCTTGATCGACTTGTCCTCGGCATGGGAAGGAGTGGGTGCTGCAAAGGAAAAGACTGCGGCCGTGGAAACGGCGATGGCGGCAAGAGCCGCGCGGCGCGAAAAATTGAAGCCGTGAAGATTTTTGTTCTTGGTCATTTTATATCCCGTCTGACTGAATGAGGCCGAACGCCCCGAGCAGGCTGATCATGGCAAATGGGCGGATCGCGAGCGAAGCACGAATGTCTGATGTGGAGGGAGGGCCGGAAAAACTCTTGCCCTGCCATCGATATCGGCAGGATAAATTTCCATCAAATTTGTGGATTAATTGCGGCTCGTGAGCATGGTCCAAAAATGAAAACGGCGCCTCCGTGGCGCCGTTTCAAGCCTATGCCGACGCTCTTCACTCGGCAGCGATAAGTGCCTGATTCCGGCTGGGAAAGAAGGCTGCGAGCTCGCCGATGACCTCCCCGATCCGCTTGGAAAGCGGATCGGACGACACACGGTAATCGGTGAAGTCGCGGTCGGACGCGTAAACGGCGGTCGGCAGCGTGTGTGACATGAAGAAACCGAAGAGCGGGCGAAGCTGGTGCTCGACCATCAGCGCATGCCGGTCGCCGCCGCCGGTCGCAGTGATGATGATCGGCTTGGCGCGCAGCTCATGCGGGTCGATCAGGTCGATCAGATGCTTGAAGAGGCCGGGATAGCTACCCTTGTAAGTCGGCGCTCCGATGACCAGCACGTCGGCGCTGACGATGTCGTCAATGACTTCCCTGGCGCGACTGTCGAGATCGTCACGGCGCAGCGCCTGGCCAAGCGAGGGGCCGACGTCGGTCAGGTCGTAGATGGTGTTGTCGAAGCCGTATTGCTCGCCGGCGAGACCAGCAACGTTTTCGACAAGCGCAAAGGTTTTCGAGGGGCGGTTGAAGCTACCCGCAAGGCCGACCAATTTATGAGCAGACATGCCATTTCCTTCCAATATCGTGCCGAGACCGACGTCGTTGTTGGATGAATATTATCTATAAAAATAGTGGATTAAAGGAATGGCGATCCCTCTTCTCCACATGGGGAGAAAAATACGTTCGGGCCTATGAGCGATCGCGACGTGCAAAACTGCATGATGCATCGAGCCGGAGTGTCGGTGACATTCCGGCCCGATCGATTGTCCGTAAGCGATGCCGCTTCAGACTGGTTTCTGCTTCGGAATACGCGGCAGGAAAACCGTCAGGAGACCGAGCAGCGGCAGGTAGGAGCAGATGCGGTAGACGAAATCGATGCCATGGGTATCGGCGAAACTCCCGAGCAGTGCTGCACCAAGCCCCCCTGCCCCGAATGCGAAGCCGAAGAAGACGCCGGCAATCAGCCCGACGCGCCCAGGCACCAGTTCCTGTGCGAAGACGACGATTGCAGAGAATGCCGAAGCGAAGATCAGGCCGATGACGACGCTGAGCACACCCGTCCAGAAAAGGTTCGCATAGGGAAGCAAGAGCGCAAAGGGAATGACGCCGAGGATCGAGAACCAGATGACGAAACGCGCGCCGAAGCGGTCACCGATCGGCCCGCCGAGGAACGTGCCGACGGCCACCGAGCCGAGGAACAGAAAGAGCATCAGCTGTGCCTGCTGCACGCTGAGGGCAAACTTGTCGATGACATAGAAGGTGAAGTAGCTCGACACGCTGGCCATGTAGACATTCTTCGTTGCCGTCAGCAGCACGAGAATCAGCAGCGCCCAGATGACCCGGTTCTGTGGCAGCGGCAGGGTTCGGCTTATTGCCGGCTTACTGGCATTCTGGCGCCTGTGGCTGATGTACCAGTTGCCGACCCAACTCAGCACGACCATGCCGACCATGGCGATGGCGGCGAACCAGGAGACGCTGTGCTGGCCGAGCGGCAGCACGATGAAGGCGGCAAGCAGCGGACCGATCGCCTGGCCGGCATTCCCGCCAACCTGGAAGAAGGATTGCGCGAAACCGTGGCGACCGCCGGAGGCAAGACGGGCAACGCGCGATGATTCCGGGTGGAAGACCGCCGAGCCGAAGCCGATCAGGCTTGCTGCAACCAGCAGCAGGGTGAAACTGCCGGCATTGCCGAGTAGAATGAGGCCGCAAAAGGTGCTCGCCATGCCGACCGGCAGCGAATAGGGCATCGGCCAGCGGTCGGTGACGATGCCGACCAGCGGCTGCAGCAGCGAAGCGGTGACCTGGAACGTCATGGTGAGGAGACCGATCTGCACGAAGTCGAGATCATAGTTCGCCTTGAACAGCGGATAGAGCGAGGCGAGCAGCGACTGCATGATGTCGTTCAGCATGTGGCAGAAGCTGACCGCCATGAGGATAGACATCGTTGTTTTTTCGAAACGGGGCGCGCTTTCGGCGACGGTTGCCATCAATACTTCTCCTGCACAGGCACGGCCGGTGCCGTGCGACGTCGCTTTTGTTCGATGGATTTTCGGGCGATCGGGGCTGGGAAGACTCTCGTGCGACGGTCGCTGACCTGCATTTAGCGTAAGCCGGGACGCAATTACAGCCCAGTTTTAGCCGTATTGGTACGGCTTTTGTTCGATTTCCGCTCCCGCTGAGTGATTTCTGCGTGATTTCACGTCTTTTTGGACGGGGCTTTCATATCACAGTCACTCGCGATCGTCTCCATATCCACTATGCTATATAAAAACAACCATGGAAAACCGTGGCGGGGGGCACTACAGCTGCGCCGATTGAAAATGCGATCGAGGCTGAAAACACGCGATGAATGTCAAGACAGCGAATGCAATAGACAGCTATGTCGGAGCGCGCATCAGAATGCGCCGGCAGTTGCTCGGGATGAGCCAGGAACGGCTTGCCGAGCAGATCGGCGTGACCTTTCAGCAGGTTCAAAAATACGAGAAGGGCATCAACCGCATCGGCGCGAGCCGGCTGCAGCGGATCGCCGAGGTGCTACACACGTCGCCTAGCTTCTTCTTCGAACAGGAGAGTTCCGAGCCGTTGACGCTGCAAGGGCTGGATCTGTCCGCGAATACCGATCCGGTCGTCGAATTCCTCCGAACGAAAGAGGGATTGGTGCTCAATCGCGCCTTTCTAAAGATCGCTGATAGCAATATCCGCGAGACCGTCATCGCGCTGGTGAAGGCGATGGCGCAGGCGGAAAGTCGCGGTACGACATCGGGGGCCTCGGTAGCGGATATCACCCTGCCGCGCGGGGAATAGCCAGGCATATCGGCAGGCAATATCCGCTTGAAGCTCAGGCGCGAGTCATTTTGGGGCGTTGCGCCTGGCGAGCCGACCGGACAATCAGTTGGCATTTCTCGAAAGGGTCTGCTTGCGATTGGCATTTGCTGAATCGCTATCCGACGGACGGTGCCGAGCTGGGCGCTGAATTCTCCGCCTATCGCCTGGATCTTGCGCTCGGCAGCTCTGCTGCAGGACCTCGACGGAAGCGGCGTCTCCCTCCCCGCGCAAGCAATCAGGACGGTCGCCGCCACGCGGCGCTGAACGGCCACTGACTGTCCAAGTACGTTGCTGTCACGGACGTAGTTCAAAAAGCTGGGCACGCTCGATATCTCGATTCCGACGTATCCAATCGGCTATGGTGCTGGTTGTGCAGTCTTGCTCTTGCGATTCGGCCAGTGAATGCGCGATTGCCACGCCGGACAGCGGCACCGGGCGGCATGTTCAAGCCTTTGAAAAAGATTGGACAACCTCGCGGTAGGGTCTTGTTAACCCTATTTGCCTTGCCACCCCTCCAGAATCGGCGCTAAATGCGGTTTCACAGCGCCTGGGGCTTTTAAATCGCATTTTCGAGATTTCCATGAATATGGCACCGCAGATAGAAAAAGCAATTTCTGATGTCGATCAGCTGATTATTGGTCAGGCGCAGGAACTGTCCGACAAGCTGAAGCAGCATCGGCTCGAGATGTTTCCGCCGCGTGCATTGAAGGGTCTGAGGGAATTCCAGCTTGCCGAGGCGGCGCGTTTCCTCGGCGTCACCAGCGGCTATCTTCGCAACCTGTCGCTGGAAGGCAAAGGCGCCCTTCCCCAGGTTACGCCGTCGGGCCGTCGCTCCTATACGGCAGAGCAAATGGAAGAGATGCGCAGCTTCCTGGAGCACAATGCCCGCGCTGGAACGCATTATATGCGTCATCGCCGCGGCAACGAACATCTGCAGGTCGTTGCCGTCGTCAACTTCAAAGGTGGCAGCGGCAAGACGACGAGTGCAGCACACCTTGCCCAGCATCTTGCCCTGACGGGTCACCGCGTCCTTGCCGTCGACCTCGATCCGCAGGCCTCTCTCTCCGCCATCCACGGTTTTCAGCCGGAGTTCGACGTCAACGAGAATGAGACGCTCTACGCCGCCATTCGTTATGACGATCAGCGGCGTCCGCTGAGAGAGATCATCCGTCCGACAAATTTCCCGAACCTTCATCTGGTGCCGGGCAATCTCGAACTGATGGAATTCGAGCACGATACGCCGCGCGTCCTTGCTCAGGGCAAGGCAGGTGACTATGGACGCGTCTTCTTCGCGCGGCTGGACGAGGCGCTGTCCTCAGTCGCCGACGATTACGACGTGGTCATCATTGACTGCCCTCCCCAGCTCGGCTTTTTGACCATGAGCGCCATTTGCGGCGCGACGGCAGTTCTGATCACCGTTCATCCTCAGATGCTCGACGTCATGTCGATGTGCCAATTCCTGCAGATGCTCGGCGAGGTGTTGAACACACTGAAAGGCGCCGGCGGCAACATGAACCTCGACTGGTTGCGATATCTCGTCACCCGCTACGATCCGCAGGACGGGCCGCAGACGCAAATGGTCGCCTTTATGCGTTCGATGTTCAAGAACCATGTGCTCACCAATCCGATGTTGCGCAGCGTCGCGATCTCCGATGCGGCGATGACCAATCAGACGCTTTACGAAGTCGAGCGGAACCAGTTTACCCGCGCGACCTATGACCGCGCCATGGAGGCGATGGATGCCGTCAACACCGAGATCGCCGATCTCATCCACAAGGCTTGGGGGCGGAAATGACCGAGAAGTTTACTGCGGTAAACTGGGACGAGAGGCTGGCTGATGGCGCGTAAGAATCTCCTTTCGGGTCTGATGGACGATTCCAAGAAGTTTACTGCGGTAAACAATGAGGACGAACCGCTCCACAGAGACGAGAAGCAGCAGATCACCTATAAGGGGATCGGCGCTCTCGGTGCCGTGACGCGCAGTATCGATGCGCTGGCTGCCAAGGCCGATGCCGCCAAAGCGATCGAGGAAAAGCTGGCGACCGGTGAGACGGTGATTGATCTCGACCCTTCCCTGATCGAAGATTCCTTCGTGACTGACCGGCTGGCGCATACCGACGAACAGTTTCGCGAGCTGGTCGAGGCGATCCGGTTGCGTGGCCAGGATTCACCGATCCTCGTCCGTCCACATCCTGAGAAGGACGGCCGATATCAGATCGCCTTCGGCCACCGTCGCGCCCGGGCCGCCAAGGAACTCGGCCGACCTGTCCGCGCCGTGGTCAAGAAACTCGACGATCGCGACCATGTCATTGCGCAGGGCCAGGAGAATTCGGCACGCGCCGATCTCTCTTTCATCGAGAGGACGATGTTTGCCGACAAGCTCGACACGTTGGGCTTCGACAGGGAAACGATCATGTCCGCGCTCAGCGCCGACAAGACGACGGTATCCAAGATGCTGTCCGTCACCAAGCGGATCCCAGCCGAAGTCCTGACCGCGATCGGTGCAGCCAAGACCACCGGCCGTGATCGGTGGCACGATCTGTCCGTGAAATTCGAGACCGAAAACATTGGCCCACGAACGATCGAGTTCACCAGATCGGCGGAATTCGAAACGGCTGAGCCGGATGCCCGATTCGATATGCTGGTCGCCTTCATCAGCAGGAGGCAACAACAGGCCTCATCCATAGCGGCGCTTCAGCCCGCCGCTCAAGCCTGGCAGCGCAAGGACGGTGCGATCAAGGCGAAGATCAAGGATGACGGGAAACAGTTCACCATCGCGCTGAAGGCGGAGAAGGCGTCTGCCTTTGGAGCCTACATCGCCAGCAATCTGGATCGTCTCTACGAGGCGTTCGAGAAGACACAGGATTTGACGAAGAACGGAGATCAATAAGCAAAAGAAAAGGCCCCCGAACGTTGCCGTCGCGGAAGCCCTCTCTGATCTAGACACCCAGAGAATCACATTTCCGCGAATCATAGTCAAGAGTCTTTGGCACCGAATTTGGTGAGCCGTGATCTTTTGCCTTGAAGAAGGCGAAGAAAATGGAAAGCGGAAATGTGACGACGCCCTTTGGGCGGCGGCCAATGACGCTTGGCATGTTAGCAAGCCAGGCGGCTGCTCGAAAAATCGAGCCCGGCCAATCTATCGACAAGTGGAGACTCTATCGTGCTCTGTGCGAGGCCAAGCCGCTGCTCGGCATCACCGACCGGGCGCTCGCTATCCTGAACGCCTTGCTGAGCTTTTATCCCAAGGGGGAGCTCTCTGAGGAAAACGGGCTCGTGGTGTTCCCTTCCAATGCACAGCTCTCGCTGCGTGCACATGGAATGGCGGAGCAGACGATCCGTCGCCACCTGGCGACCCTGATCGAGGCCGGGCTGCTGATCCGCAAGGATAGCCCGAACGGCAAGCGCTACGCCCGCAAGGAGCAGGGTGGGGAGATCCGCGAGGCATTCGGTTTTTCACTGGCGCCGCTGCTGGTGCGCGCTGAGGAGATCGGGCGGCTGGCGGCGGAGGTGGTTGCGGAACGGTTGCACCTGCAGCGGCTGAGAGAACGCCTGACGCTTTGCCGACGCGATGTCGCCAAGCTCATCGAGATGGCATTGGAGGAGGGCGCCGCCGGCGACTGGAGCGGGATTCACCTGCATTTTCGCGATGTCGTCGAGCGGCTGCCGCGGTCGCCTTCCGCCGAACAGGTCGCAGCTGCACTCGACGAATTGGAGATGCTGCGCGAAGAAATCACCAATCAGTTGGAAATGCAGGTTAAAACTCAGAATCATAGCGGCAATGCCCAACATTATGAGCGGCACATACAGAATTCAAACCCACAATCCATTACTGAACTTGAACCAGCTTCAGAAAAGAAGCAGGGCGCAACGGCGGACGACCGATTGGGGGGGCGGGCCGAACCGACAGTCCGAATCCAGAAAGATGAAGAGAAGAACGGGCGTGTGCCGGCCACAAGTTCTGCCCCCGCTGCCAACGCCGCGCTCAAATCCTTCCCGCTGGGGCTGGTGCTGCAGGCCTGCCCGGAAATCGCAGCCTATGGACCGCAGGGCTCGGTCGGCACATGGCGCGAGCTGATGGCCGCGGCTGTGGTCGTTCGTTCGATGCTGGGCGTCAGCCCATCGGCCTATGAGCAGGCCTGCGAAATCATGGGACCTGAAAATGCGGCCACCGTCATGGCCTGCGTTCTCGAAAGGGCAGGGCACATCAACTCCGCTGGCGGTTACCTGCGCGACCTGACACGACGCGCCGAGAAAGGGGAATTCGCCATCGGACCGATGTTGATGGCCCTTGCCCGCAGCAATTCGCCGATGAGAGCGAAGACGGGATGAAATTCGCGTCGTGGTCTGGCTGACGTGAGTTGTTATGGTTAACGGAATGTAACGGAAATAAAGGTCGAGATAACTTCTGACTGGTGTCTTGTTGCTTTTGGATCAGTGGGTTAGGGAACCTGACGAAAACCTGCGAGGTGATGCGGCACCTGCAAGAGGGTGGGCGACTATGTCGGTCGATGGAGAACACCACGTCCTCGTAGTTGACGCGAAACGTTTTTTGACGATACGGCAGGGCGATGGTGCAAATGGCGAAAAGACCGCCAGTAAGGCGGAACTGCGGAGCATGGGTTTGAAACGGGCGGTGGATTTTTTCTTGGCTTTGATTGCGGCGGCGATCCTGCTCGTTCCAATCCTTGCCGTCGCTCTCTGTGTTCGCCTTACCTCGCCGGGACCGATCCTCTATTGGTCAAAACGTGTCGGCCGTTTCAATCAGATCTTCCTGATGCCGAAATTTCGCAGCATGCGCGTCGACACACCGACGGTTGCCACGCATCTGCTCGAAGATCCGGATCGCTTTCTGACACCGATCGGTTCGTTTCTGCGCAAGTCCAGCCTCGACGAACTGCCGCAGCTCTGGTGCATTCTCGAGGGGAAGATGAGTTTCGTCGGCCCGCGGCCGGCACTCTACAATCAATATGATCTGATAGAGTTGCGGACGGCCCATGGTGTCGACAAGCTCCTGCCCGGACTGACGGGATGGGCGCAGATCAATGGCCGGGACGAATTGCCGATTCCGGAGAAGGTAAAATTCGATGTCGAATATCTCGAACGCCGCTCGTTCGGCTTCGACATAAGCATCCTGTTTATGACGGCCGGGAAGGTCATCCGCCGTAAGGGAATAAGGCATTAAGCTACCTACTTCTGATAGATAAGTCGGTGCGGAAGACCGTGATTTCCGATTATTTCAGTTGCGCTCGTTGCAGAAAGCGACAAGAAGGTGGTTGTCTATTGATCTGCGAGACGCTGGTAAGCGATGCCCGAAAATTCTCCCACTGAGACGCCGCGCTCAGGATGGTTCTTAATGCCGATGCAAGCGCTCGTCGCCCCTCTGCTGGCGATGCCGCGGGTTGCCAAACGCGCTCTGGCCTTGCTGCTGGATTCCAGCTTTTGTGTTCTGACGATCTGGCTGGCCTATTGTTTCCGCCTAAACGAATGGACGGTGCTGACAGGTGTGCAGTGGCTGCCGGTCTTCGTTTCACTGTGCATGGCCCTTCCCATCTTCATCGTCATGGGCATGTATCGGGCGATCTTCCGTTATGCCAATATGGCTGCTTTCATTACTGTTCTGAAGGCGATTGCGATCTACGGCGTCGCCTTCATGACGATATTTACAGCCCTCAGCGTCCCCGGTGTTCCAAGAACCGTCGGCATCCTCCAGCCCTTCCTTCTGTTGATTGCGATTGGGCTGTCGAGGTTGAGTATCCGCTACTGGCTCGGGGATGCCTACCAGCGCATCCTTCACAAGAATATGCTCGCCAAGGTGCTGATCTATGGGGCAGGGACGGCCGGGCGGCAACTGGCCGGTGCCTTGATCAACAGTGCCGAACTCAATGTCGTCGGCTATCTGGATGATGATCCGCGTCTCAAGGGCGGCGTCATGGGTGGTTTGCCGATCTACGACCCCTCGGATCTTCCGGTGCTTGCCGAATCTCTCGGCGTGCACAACGTGCTTCTTGCTCTTCCCTCCGCATCGCGGCAGCGTCGCAACGAAATCCTGGAGCACATCCGTAAAGCCAGGGTCAATGTTCGCACGTTGCCGGATCTCACTGCCCTGGCTCAGGGACGCATTGCCGTCTCCGACATCCGAGAGCTGGAGATCGAAGATCTGCTGGGGAGAGAAGCGGTCGCGCCGCGCCAGGACCTACTCGACAAGTCGATGCGCAACAAGGTGGTGATGGTCACCGGTGCCGGCGGCTCGATCGGCGGCGAGTTATGCCGTCAGATTCTGCGCACCGGGCCCTCAAGCCTGATCCTCATCGATCAGAACGAGTTTGCGCTTTATAATATCCATGCTGAATTGCAGAAGCTGGCCGAACTGTACAAGCATGAAAATATGCAGATCGTCCCGATTCTCTGTTCCGTCCGCGATCAGGATCGCATGGAACATGTCATGCAGAGCTGGCGACCTCAGACGCTCTATCATGCAGCCGCTTACAAGCATGTGCCCCTTGTCGAACATAATGCCGTGGAAGGCATCAAGAACAATGTGATGGGTACGCTGGTCGCGGCACGCGCGGCGAATAAATGCGGCGTCTCGAATTTCGTGCTGATCAGCACAGACAAGGCCGTGCGTCCAACAAATGTGATGGGCGCCAGCAAGAGGCTGGCGGAGATGGTTCTGCAGGCGCTTGCGGCGGAATCGGCTATCGACAGAACCCGAACGAATTTCTCCATGGTCCGTTTCGGAAACGTCCTCGGCTCCTCCGGATCCGTCGTGCCGCTTTTCCGGCAGCAGATCAAGGACGGCGGCCCGGTGACGCTGACACATCCTGATATAACCCGCTATTTCATGACCATTTCGGAGGCTTCCCAACTCGTCATACAGGCCGGCGCGATGGCCGAGGGCGGAGATGTTTTCCTGCTCGACATGGGTGAGCCGGTTCGCATCGCCGATCTCGCCCGCAAGATGGTAGAGCTTTCCGGGCTGGCCGTTCGCGACGAAGACAATCCCGAAGGCGATATCGAGCTGTCCGTTACCGGTCTTCGGCCCGGCGAGAAGCTCTTTGAAGAGCTGTTGATCGGGGATAATCCGGAAACAACCGAACATCCTCGGATTATGAAGGCGCGCGAGGATTTCCTGTCATGGCCCGAGCTGTCGCGAAGGCTCAACGCGCTCAACGCGGTATTGGACCGGAACGATATGATCGCTGCACGTGCGACATTGGCGGAGCTTGTTTCCGGCTATTCGTCAACGGGTGAGGTCTCGGATCTGGCTTTCACTGGTGCCGAGCCAGTTAGGGTGCCCCAGACAATTCAAAGCACGCTGTAAGGGGGTTGCAGGCTCATGGGAGGCCAGACGTCAGCTCCGAACGACCGGCGCAAAGCCCGTGCTGCCGCGGTCCGCACAAATAAGGGCGACCATGTAGGCGAAAATCGGATCCAAAGCTTTCTGATTGAACATAATGCCAAAGCTGCCCGTGATGACGTAACTGCTGACGAGCAGAAGAGCGAGCGCAATCGCTAAATCCCGGCCCGGCCCCGCTTCTTTTCTCAACGCGCCTATCACGGGCGTCAGCAGCAGCAGCGAAAGCGCTGCAATGCCGAAAACGCCGGCGTCGATACCTGCCGTCAGAAAGCCGTTGTGGACATGCGAGTAAGGCAGCTGTGGCCTTATGTTATCGGGCAGCTCTGCCAAAACCGAAGCCATCCGGTTCTGCGGGCCATAACCAGTCAACGGGTCCTTACTGATTGCTGATAGTGCGCCTTTGTACAAGGCGAACCGGGCACTCAGCGACGTGATCTCGCCGTCGGTGCGTTCGAGCGATGTCAGATTTTCCTGAAGCGCCTGGATTCGATGGAGGATCTGGCCGCTGCCCAGGGTGATAAGTCCCGCCAACAGCAAGGAGCTGGTAATAACCAGGCTGCGCAAACTCAGATGGAAGCTGTGTTTACGAAAATACCAGAGAAAGATGATGATATGGATGGGAATGACCAGCCAGGCCGAGCGCGTTCCGGAAAGCAGAACGCAACCTAGACCCGCGGCATATCCCAATATCGCAATTCTTTGCTCCACGCTTCTGGGAGATTGAATGTTGAGAAGCGCAATGCCGCCGAACAGAATACCTATCACGCCGAGGAGTGCAGCGTTCGAAGTCCCAGCCTCTGCCCTCTCCATCAAAAAGATGATCTGCAAAAGACTGAAAAGAAAGGTGACGATCATGCCAATGCCTGCGCCGAGGATAAAGAGCGGCACAAGACGGCCATCGGGAGATTGGCGCATCCGCGGCAATATCAGCCAGATGGAAAAGAAGGGCAGGAGCCGGAATATCCAGTCAGATACTTCCGAGTAAGGGGGATTGATGAAAATGCTGGCGATCATCACTAACGGGTAGATCGACATGCAAATGGCAACCAGCCGGTCGGATTTCGATAGGTTCAAGACAAGGCGGCCCGTCGCCAGACAGTAGACGCCCCACACCATCGACGCGAGGAGGATGAAGGAGTTAAAGTTCGGCGAAAGCCCTGGAAGGATTGCAAAGAGAAAGACGGCAATGCGGTTGTTTCGGTCGAGTGCGCTTCCGGCCTCATCCCCCGGACAAAGGACTGCCATCTTGAGTTGTCTAAAATAATTCACTTTGCCGGTCCTGACCGTGTCGATGCTGCCTCGCTAAGGATCGCGATCACAGCTGTCAAGCTGTGATGGGGATGCAATCTGTGGCTTTATTCGACGTGGTATTCCAGCAACAGGCGTCGGGTCAGACGTGGTTCTGTTCGATGATGGGTGGCAAGTGGGTGCGACGGTAAGGCCGGCTTCAACAGAAAACACGTTTGAGGTGCGGGCTCAATTTGAAGGTTTGCTCCTCCAGCGGCCGACGAGCGTACCGCCGGGAGAGAAGGCGGCAACGTCGGGATCGGCACGGCTGGTCGAAGAACGATGCATGCGCCCCGTTGATATAAAATGGCTGCTGCTATCGCCAATATGGGCGTGTCGAACCTTCCGCCGATGATCGACCAAGGAGATAGCCAAGCCCGAATGCGACGATGCCGGTGGTGAGCAACAGTGCGCTTGCGGTGTGTGGGTGCTCTCTAACGCCGGAGACGACGGCATAAGCCTCACGCTTCATCTCATTGGCTGCCGACTTCGCGACCTTGGTCAATCCCTCCGGCTGCTCGGTGGGCGTTCCGGTGAATCCGGCGTTCAAGTTCTGTTTGTCGGTCATGTCGGGGACCTTTCTGAAATTGGCAAGAGGTCTGAGATTGGCGCGAGCCGGAAAGTTCAATCCTGCTCGCGTGTGCCGGGGGAGGCTTCGCGTTGGTCGGCGTCCTCGAGATCGGTCTTGACGAGAAATGCATCCGTATGTTGGCGCGAAGCCTCTCGCAGTGCTGCGAGGTTTGGAGGATTGTCGGCTTCGCCCTGCTGTGCATCGAGTTCATGTTCGGCCACGGTCCAGTGATGCCCGTGCTTGCCTTCCGGCCTCCCTTCGTTCTCCCACAGGGAATAAGCCCTTCTTCGGATCTCCTCCTCGCGGCTGGGTACTGGCAAGCCGCCGCTCGGCCTGTCGATTTCGTTTGCGGCTCGCCGAGCCATCTTCCGTCCGCCATCGTCCGCGGCGGGTGGAGCTTCCGGCCGGCCGCCGTCAGCTTTCCTTTCGCTTGTCTTGCGTCGTGCTGGGTTTTTCATGAGTGTCTCCTTGCGGATCTCAACCAACTCGGCCGATCTAAGTTCCAAACAAAGAGTGCGGCGCAAAGATCGGGCTTCCGATTCCGCGAGGCCCTCTGCCGCCGTTCACCCCGCTTTTACACTGCAATATCCGTTCCATGTTTTCGATTCCGCCCCGAGCCTGCGGCCGAGCTCGACATGCTCAAGTCGCGATGCGCCAGAGCCTTCAGCGGTGCCTCTTGGCGAGGTGGCAAAACTGATATACTAGTATGCCGCAAAGTTTCAACGTCCCGGTATGTCATGCGGCAGGCATCACAAACAGAGGTTTTGGTCGTCCCGACGTCGCGGGAGGTCGGGGGCAGGTTGCGCCGTATCACCACGGCCGGCGCCATCTACGATCGCCTCTATGCCGACATCGTGTCGCTGCGGATGCCGCCCGGCATGCTGCTGCAGGAAAAGCGGATCGCCGATGATTTCGGCGTCAGCCGCACGCCGGTACGCGAGGCGCTGCTTAGGCTTTCCGAAGGCGGACTGGTCGATATCTACCCGCAGTCGGGCACTGTCGTGTCGCGGGTGCCGGTCTCGGCGATCCCTGAGGCGGTCGTCGTGCGCAAGGCGCTCGAAGGCACAACCGTCGAAGCTGCGGCTCTGACCGCGACGGCCGCTGATATCGCCCGTCTCGACGCCATCATTGCCCGCCAGCAGGTGCATGCAGCGACCGGCAATGCCTCGAGCTTCCATGAGGAGGACGAGGCCTTCCATGAGGCGATTACGCAGATATCGGGTTATCCCGGCATCTGGGCAATCCTGAAAACGGTCAAGGTGCAGATCGACCGGGCACGGCGCCTGACGCTACCGGTGCTCGGGCGCATGGATAATGTGGTGCAGGAACACATGATCATCCGCGATGCGCTCGCCGCCCATGATGCGGCGGTTGCGCGCAGCGCGATGACCCATCATCTGAGTGCCGTCATTCCCGATGTCGACGAGTTGCGCGCGCGCTACCCCGATTATTTCTGCTGACGGCAGGCCAACACGAAACGAAAAGCGAGAGGGAAGGAAGAAGGATGCGACAGGGTTGGAGATGGTTCGGACCGGAAGCGCCGGTGACGCTGGACGATGTCCGCCAGACGGGCGCGACGAACATCGTCTCTTCGCTGCATCAGGTACCGATCGGCAGGGCCTGGACGGAGAGAGAAGTGCGCGAACGCCAGGCTCTGATCGAGACGACGCCCGGCGACCGCTCGCCGCTCGTCTGGTCAGTCGTCGAGAGCATCCCGATCCCCGACGCCGTCAAGCGCAAGGGCGGGGAGGCGAAGGCCGAAATCGAGGCGTGGATCGCCAGCCTGGAAGCGGTCGCCGCCTGCGGCATTCCGATCGTCTGCTATAATTTCATGCCTGTCGTGGACTGGACCCGCACCGACCTCGATTTCGTGACGCCGACCGGCGCCACCGCCATGCGTTTCGACCACGAGCGTTTCGCAGCCTTCGATCTCTTCATCCTGGAGCGGCCGGATGCGGCGCAGCATTATTCTAGCGAAGACCGCGAACGGGCGCGCATCGTCTTCGAAGCGATGACGGACGACGAGATCGCCGACATCACGCGCATCATCACCTCGGCTCTGCCGGGGTCGACCACTGAGCCTCTGACCATTCCGGCCTTCCGCGACAAGCTCGTCGCCTATAGCGGTATCGATACCGCAAGACTGCGGCGGCACCTGATCGAATTCCTGGAGGCGGTGACGCCGGCCGCCGAAGCCCGTGGCGTGAAGCTGACGCTGCATCCCGACGATCCGCCGCGTTCGCTGTTCGGCCTGCCGCGCATCGCCTCGACGGCGGACGACTATGCCGCTCTCTTCGATGCGGTGCCATCGGCGGCGAACGGCATGTGTTATTGCACCGGCAGCCTCGGCGTGCGCGCCGAAAACGACCTGCCGGCGATCGCCCGGCGCTTCGCCTCGCGCATCCACTTCGCCCATCTGCGCGCTACGACGCGCGAGGGTGACGGTCGGACGTTCCATGAAAGCGCGCATCTGGAAGGCGACGTCGATATGGTGGCGGTTCTCAGCGAACTGGTTGCGGAAGACCGCCGCCGCAGTCCCGAGGACACCATCGTGTTCCGATCGGACCATGGCCATCGCATGCTCGATGACCTCGACAAGGTCGTCACGCCAGGCTACCCGGCCATCGGCCGCATGCGCGGCCTTGCCGAATTGCGGGGCATCCTGCATGCGCTCGGTGCGCCGCCAAACTGAGGGTGGACGCAAAACCGCCGCGCATTTTTGCTGGAATTGCTCTAGCGAAAATCAGTGCGCTCTGAAGCCCGAGCGATGCTTCAGAGCGCGCAACCTTTCAAGAACAGATCGGCGCACATCTTCGCGCGCGCCGCAATCGTCTCGATTTTCGGCGGCGGCTCCTGGCGCAGCATCGCGGCACGCTGCGGCTCCATGATCATCATGCCGCGCAGCATGCCGCAGGCCGCATGCGGATCATCAAGCGCAATCAGTCCACGATCGATCTGCTTGTGCAGCCAGTTCTCCATCAGCGTATTGGTTCTGACGATCGCCTTTTCATAGAAGGCGTTGGCGATCTCGGGGAAACGATCAGACTCGCTGATGACGAGCCGGGTCAAGGTGATCGTATCCACCGAGAGCGTCAGCATGCCATAGGCCGTCAGTATGCGCTCCAGCCCCTGCCTGAGATCGGCCACGGCGAGTGTGCCGGGGTCAAGCGCGATCAAAAAGCGCCCGGTGCGCTCCGTGATCATCTCTGAAAAGAGATCTCCTTTCGTCGGAAACAGCCGGTAGAGCGTCTTGGTCGAAACACCGGCCTCCTGGGCGATCGCAGCGATGCTTGCCGCGGCATAGCCATTCTCGTGGAACTGCCTGTTCGCCGCCTCGATGATCACGCTTCTCGTATCCTCGTCGCAGCGGACTTGCGGGCGTCCTCGCGGCTTCTTCTCGATTTCGTGATTTTGGACCATGCTGATTTTCCAAATTCTCGTTGACATCTATCTTCTAATGCATATTTTGGAAAATATCAAGTTTCCTAAAGTGCATTCGTTCGAATTCAGAGGCCGCAGCCCAAGTGACGGCGACCGTCATCAGGAGAAAGACAATGACAATCAAGACGCTGCATGCCTTGAACAACAATACTGCCGTTGAAAACACCGCCGAAGCCGCACCGGCAAGCCTGGACGCCGGCCAGCCGCCGCGCATCGCGGAAGCTGCCGCCCCCGTTGCCGAGGAAACGCCCACTCGCAGGCGCGGTGGCCGCTCCCTGCTTCTCGGCGCTACCGCCCTCGTGCTGATCGCCGCAGGCACCTATTACGGCCATGATTACTGGACGGTCGGCCGCTTCCATATCTCGACCGACGACGCCTATGTGAAGGCCGACAGCAGCACCATTGCCCCCAAGGTATCAGGCTATCTCGCCGAGGTGCTGGTCATGGACAACGAGACCGTCAAGGCCGGACAGCCGCTTGCCCGCATCGACGATCGCGACTTCAAGGCGGCCCTCGATCAGGCCAAGGCCGACGTCGCCGCAGCCGAGGCCACCGTCAACGCCAAGCAGGCTTCGCTCGATATCCAGCAGTCAACGATTTCCGCCGCCCGCGCAACCGTCGATGTCGACCGCGCCAACGAGACCTTCGCCGAGCAGAACAACAAGCGCTATTCGAACCTTGCCACCAGCGGCTATGCCCCGGTCCAGACGGCGCAGCAGGCCGCCTCGCAGATCGCTGCCGCCCAGGCTTCGATCGTCCGCGACACCGCCTCGCTCGACGCCGCCGTCAAGCAGGTCGACCTGCTGAATGCCGAGCTGGCCCAGGCGAAGGCGGCCCTTGCCCGCAGCCAGGCCGTCCAGCACCAGGCCGAGCTCAACCTTTCCTATGCGACGATCACTGCCCCCGTCGACGGCACCGTCGGCAACCGGACGCTGCGCGTCGGTCAATATGTCCAGGCCGGCACCCAGCTGATGTCGGTCGTGCCGACGACGGCTGCTTATGTCATCGCCAACTACAAGGAAACGCAGCTGACCGACGTCCGGGCCGGCCAGCCTGTCGATATTGAGGTCGATATGTTCCCGGGCCGCGTCTATCACGGCCATGTCGACAGCCTCGCGCCGGCAAGCGGCCAGGAATTCGCGCTGCTGCCGCCCGATAACGCTACCGGCAACTTCACCAAGGTCGTCCAGCGTATTCCGGTCAGGATCGTGCTCGACGGCGACGCCGCCGCAAATGGCGACCTGCGACCCGGCATGTCCGTCCAGCCGAGCATCGATACCAAGAACGACCGCAGCTAGGCCGGGGGACGAGGAGTTCGTGTCATGTCCACCATCGCAGCAAGATCAATCGCCGCTCCGCAGCCGAAAACCGGCGCCAGCACCCGGGAATGGATTGCCGTTCTCGCCGGCATGATCGGCGCCTTCATGGCGATCCTCAATATCCAGATCACCAATGCCTCGCTGCTAGACATCGAGGGCGGCATCGGAACGGGCGTCGACAACGGCGCCTGGATCTCCACCTCCTACCTCATTGGCGAAATCGTCGTCATTCCACTGACGGCCTATTTCAGCAACGTCTTCTCGTTTCGCCGCTTTATCCTCGTCAACTCCGTCCTCTTCCCGTTGTTTTCGATTGCCTGTGCCTTCGCCCATGATCTCGGTACGATGATAGTGCTGCGCGGCCTGCAGGGTTTTGCCGGCGGCGTGCTGATCCCCATGGCCTTCACCATGGTGCTGACCAAGCTGCCGAAATCGCAGCAGCCGCTGGGTCTTGCGATCTTCGCGCTCTCGGTCACCTTCGCCCCGGCGATCGGCCCGACCATCGGCGGCTACCTCACCGAAAACTACGGCTGGCAGACGATCTTCTTCATCAACGCCATCCCGAGCGCCATCATGGCGGTCGCCCTCGCGCTGACGCTCGACAAGCAGCCGATGCAGCTTGGCCTGCTGAGAGAAGGCGACTGGGCCGGCATCTTCACCATGGCGATCGGTCTCTCGGCTTTGCAGACCGTGCTTGAAGAAGGCAACAAGGAAGACTGGTTCTCCTCGCCCTTCATCATCAAGCTCAGCATCGTCGCCTTCGTCTTCCTCGTCGCCTTCATCTGGATCGAGCTGACGGTGGAAAAGCCGCTGGTCAAGCTGCGCCTGTTGAAACAGCGCAATTTCGGCATAGGCGTTGCCGTCAACGTGCTGGTCGGCGTCGCCCTCTTCGGCACCGTCTACATCCTGCCGCAATATCTCGGCCAGGTGCAGCGCTACAATGCCGAGCAGATCGGCAACGTGCTGGCATGGACCGGCCTGCCGCAGCTGCTTTTGATCCCGCTCGTGCCGATGATGATGAAGCGCTTCGATGCGCGTTACATCGGCTTCCTCGGCATCTCGATCTTCGCGATCAGCTGCTTCATGAACATCACGCTTTCAGCCGACACGGCAGGCGACCAGTTCTGGATTCCGAACATCGTCCGCGCCATCGGCCAAGCCCTGGTGCTGACGCCGATCACCGCCATCACCACTGCCGGCATTGCGCCTTCGGATGCGGCCGCCGCCTCGGGCCTGACCAACATGCTGCGCAATCTCGGCGGCGCCGTCGGCACGGCGACACTCGGCACGGTGCTGACCAAACGCGAGCAGTTCCACTCGAATATCATCGGCCAGTCGGTGACGCTCGGCCGTGACGAAGTCCGCACCCGTCTCGACCAATTGACAGGCTACTTCATGCAGCATGGTGTTTCCGACCCTGCCGTCGCAACCCAGAAGGCCATCGTGGCGCTTGGCCAGGTCGTCAAACGCCAGGCCCTCATCCTGGGTTTTGCCGATACATTCGCCGTCATCGGCGTGGTTCTTGCCATTGCCGCCGTCGCCCTGCTGCTCACCCAAAAACCGCGGGCCGGTGGTGGCGCCGGCGCCCACTGAAACGGAGACAGAAGCGCTCGCCCGGCTTTCCGGCGGGCGCTTTCTCTATTACGGAATTTCGACCGTAAAGGCGAAGCGGGCGACAGCGCCCGGGGCCAGGATCGTGGTGGACGGCCTCGCCGAAAGCTCGTTCGATCCTCCAGCTTCTGCGGCCGTTCCATGCCAGGGCTCGACGCAGAGGAAGGGTGCACCCGGCTTGGTCCACAGCGCAAGATTGGGCAGGTTTTCGAAATGGAACTGCATGGTCGGCCCGCCTTCGGCGCCGTAACTCAAGCCTTCGCCCGCACCATCAGGGAAAATCATTGCATCCTGCTCGAACATCGAATGATCGAGCACCAGCCGGCCGGCCTTGAACGGCGAGGGCAGGGCCGCAGGGTTGATGAGACCGCCTCCCAGCCGCACAAGCGCCGGCTCGCCTTCATTGTCGAGCGTCACGATATGGTCGCGCCCGGAAGCGCCGGGCAATGGCCAGGCGAAGGCCGAATGGAAGCCGAGACCGAAGGGCATCGGCTTCTGGTCGCGATTGGTGACCTCCGCCGTGACAGTCAACACCCGGCCCTCGACCGCATGCACCACGGCCAGCTGAAACTCGAAGGGATAGACCGCCCGCGACGCCTCTGAGGCGGTCAGTTCGAACCGGCACATCGTCTCGGTGGATGCCGCAAGCGTGAATTCGCTGCGGCGGGCAAAACCATGCTGGGCCATCGGATAGACCGTGCCGTCGATCGTGATCTTGTCGTCAGACGCCTTGCCGACGATCGGAAACAGGATCGGCGACCGCCCGGTCCAGAAGGCTGCGTCGCCGGTCCATAACCAAGGGCGCCCGTCGCTTGACGTAAGCGCCTGCATCTCGGCGCCGAGGGAGGAGACATCGACGGTGAGATCCTGATTCCCGATCCGGATTGAGATTGGCATCGCGTTTCCTTTCGCATTGGTTCGGCACCCAGCCATACCGTTCCGAACCGGGGATTGCCACCCAATAGAGGTCGCGACGGCAGCCACTCCAGCCATCGCCGCGTTATTTCCGCATCGCGCCCAATCTCGCGAGCACTTCGTTCGGGATGCCGTAGCGCTGAATGGCGTCGCGGTTGTTCCGCAACCCGCAGATCTCACGCTGGATGAAAAACGCCCAGACGGCGTCGGAGGCTTCATTGAGAAGCTTCTCGCGGTCTTCGGCGCTTTGGCGGTCGGAAGTCCATGCCTTCAGAGCGGCAAGCGCCGCCTCAACCTTCAGCCCGTGACGTCCAAGCGAATCCGCGCGTTCCGACATCAGCTCATATTCGAGGACGTTGAAGCCGTTTTTATCCTGCTGGGATTGTCTGAAGGACTGTGGTGGACGAACGCTCATTGGCACAGGTCTCCGTTGGCGTGAGCGGCGATAATATCCAATCCGGTTCCAAATTAAAGAAGGCGAGCATGATGTCGCCCGAAAACCGCTCACACCTTTCGGCGTCATACTCTTGATCGAGAGGGTGTGAAACAGGGCTATCCTGCGATTTCCCCGCATGGCATAAGCGCGCCAAAATCTCCTTCCCAGGCTCCCGCGCAAATCATGATCCGTATCGAAAATATCAGCAAGCAGCTCAGTCACCGCATCCTCTTCATCGAGGCGTCCGCAGCGCTCAATCGCGGTGAGAAGATCGGTCTCGTCGGTCCGAACGGCGCCGGCAAGACGACCGTCTTCCGGATGATCAACGGTGAGGAGCAGCCCGACGAGGGGCAGGTCTCCGTCGAAAGGGGCGTCACCATCGGTTATTTCAACCAGGATGTCGGCGAGATGGCAGGCCATAGCGCCGTCGCCGAGGTGATGAACGGCGCCGGTCCGGTCAGCATCGTTGCCGGCGAATTGCGCGATCTGGAGGCGGCGATGGCCGACCCCGACAAGGCCGATGAGATGGAAGAGATCATCGAGCGTTACGGCGAGGTGCAGGCGCGCTACGAGGAGCTGGACGGTTATGCGCTCGAAGGACGTGCGCGCGAAGTGCTCGCGGGTCTGAGCTTCAGCCAGGAGATGATGGACGGTGATGTTGGCGCGCTGTCGGGCGGCTGGAAGATGCGCGTGGCGCTCGCCCGCATTCTCCTCATGCGCCCCGACGTCATGCTGCTCGACGAGCCGAGCAACCATCTGGATCTCGAAAGCCTGATCTGGCTGGAGGAATTCCTGAAAGGTTACGAGGGCGCGCTGCTGATGACCTCGCACGACCGCGAGTTCATGAACCGCATCGTCACCAAGATCATCGAGATCGATGCGGGCACGCTGACCGCCTATTCCGGCGACTACGAATTCTACGAGCAGCAGCGGGCGCAGAACGAGAAGCAGCAGCAGGCCCAGTTCGAACGCCAGCAGGCGATGCTCGCCAAGGAAATCAAGTTCATCGAACGGTTCAAGGCGCGCGCCTCGCATGCCTCGCAGGTGCAGAGCCGGGTGAAGAAGCTGGAGAAGATCGACCGGGTAGAGCCGCCCAAGCGCCGCCAGATCGTTTCCTTCGAGTTCCAGCCGGCGCCGCGCTCCGGCGAGGACGTGGTCAACCTCAAGAACGTTCACAAGAAATACGGCAGCCGCAGCATCTACGAGGGTTTGGATTTTGTCGTGCGGCGGCGGGAACGCTGGTGCATCATGGGCATCAACGGCGCCGGCAAGTCGACGCTGCTGAAGCTGGTGACCGGCTCCACCGCGCCGGATCAGGGCAGCGTTGCGCTGGGCGCCAGCGTCAAGATGGGGTATTTCGCCCAGCACGCCATGGACATACTGGACGGTGAGCGCACTGTCTTCCAGATGCTGGAAGACCAGTTTCCCCAGGCGGGGCAGGGGCCCTTGCGCGCACTGGCCGGCTGCTTCGGCTTCTCCGGCGACGATGTCGAGAAGCGGTGCCGGGTCCTGTCAGGCGGCGAAAAGGCGCGGCTGGTCATGGCGATCATGCTGTTCGACCCGCCGAACCTGCTGGTGCTTGACGAGCCGACGAACCATCTCGACCTCGACACCAAGGAAATGCTGATCAAGGCCCTGTCGCAATATGAGGGCACCATGCTGTTCGTTTCGCACGATCGGCATTTCCTCGCCGCACTCTCCAACCGGGTGCTGGAACTGACGCCCGAGGGTGTCCACCAATATGGCGGCGGCTACACCGAATACGTGGCGCGCACCGGCCATGAGGCGCCCGGCCTGCGGAGTTGACGGATTTTTTTCGCGGGGCATGTCGAAACTGCCAGGCTCGAAGCGACCAGCAGACAGCCGGCCAGCGATATCGGCTGAGCGGTCGGAGCAACGAAGGAAGAGATGTCCATGCTGTTAGACAGGATCGAGGTCGTCACCCTGTTCGTCGATGATATCGACGAGGCCAAAGCGTTCTACCAGAAGGTCTTTTCACCTGAGATCGTCTATGAGGACGCAGTATCCTCGGTGCTGAAATTCTCCGGAACGATGATCAACCTGCTGAAAGTGACGGAAGCACCTCAACTGGTCGATCCGTCGGCGGTGGCAGCACCGGGTTCCGGCGCGCGCGTCCTGTTGACGATCAAGGTCGATGCAGTCGATGCGGTTTGCGCGGAACTGCGCAAGCTCGGGGTCACGCTGCTCAATGGTCCGATCGATCGTCCATGGGGCCGCCGCACTGCGGCCTTTGCGGATCCGTCGGGCCATCTCTGGGAGGTTGCGCAGGAATTGCGCTAAACTGGTGTCGCCAAGTTCTGAGGTCGCCTTCAGATTTTGCGACCGTGACGCGCGTCGGTAATGCCAGTTCGTCCACGTGAAGAGCGGATTCGACGGTTATCGCCACGATGATGACCAAATTCCGTGGTGTTCGGAGGCCTCTTCATGCAATCGGGGACGGGCACAACGGCATGGACTGGATCAATCGCTATATCGATCAGCCGCTACTGCACGGCGCGGCGGGTTTGCTACGGAGTTGGCATCTCCGCACGCGGCAACCGCCGGAGCTGCTGGAGCCGACATGGAATCTCGTCGTGCTCTCCTTTCTCCTGATCGCGAGCGGGCAGGTCATGGCCGGCGAGACTTTCACGCTCAGTGTTGCCGCGCTGATCATGCTGGCGCTGCCGTCGGCGCGAAAGCTGCTTTCGGCTGTGAAGGCAGGGCAAGGCGGTTACGGCGCCCGGGAGTACAAGTCGCTGAGAGCGCGCGCCATCGCCAAACGTGAGGGGGAGTGGTCGGTGCGGATCATCGTCCTCTTCGCATCCGCCTGCCTTCCGTTCATCGCCCGCATCGACGATCCGGTCGGGGCCAGTTTCATGCTGGGAGCCAGCATCTGGTTCGTATTGACCGGGCCGCTCAAGGCCTATCTCGATGCGGCCGAACCTCCCGAGCCGAATGAAGGCGACCGGACGTACAGCGGCGCCTTTCATTTCGGCTGAACAAACCGATGCGCCGACCGTGACACGGACGGGAACCAAATGGGGCGGCCTCCGTTATCTCCGCAGCAACGTAAAAGGAGATTGCGATGCTTTACTACGCTCTGGTGTTTCTCGTTGTGGCCTTGATTGCCGGCGTCCTAGGATTTGGCGGCATCGCAGGTGCTTCAGCTTCCATTGCCCAGGTTCTGTTCTTTATTTTCCTGGTGCTGTTCGTCGTGTCGCTCGTCATGCGACTGATGCGAAAAGTATAACGCGGACAGATTAAAGTATAAAACCCGGCGAAGCACATCGCCGGGTTTTTCTCTATTGCCACATTCGGTTTGACGTCTCCGTCACTGAAGGTTTCCGTCCCGGTCGTGGTCGGCTGTCGCAAAATCCGCCATCACCCGCTGCATGAATTCGCTTCTGCTGATGCGGCCGTTTTGGTTCGCGTCGGTCAAAGTGAATTGCTCGACCGTCAGGATCTGCACTGTCTCGTCGGACTGCAGGCTGCCATCCTTGTTCTTGTCGAGACTTCCGAAAGCCGTGCCCATGAAGGTCTCGTATTCCGAACGGTCGACGGCCTTGCTGGCATTGCCGTCGAGCCGGTCCATCTGGCCCTGATACATCGATCCGGGCTGTTGCTGCTGTTGCGCCACTGCCCCAACACATTGGCACAGGATGAGTGTCGTCGCGAAAGCCAAGGTTTTCATCGCTTGATATCCCTCCCCAATTAGCGGCAAGCCAGACGGTTGCCTACGAAACCGCCGCCGCCGATGCCGGCGCCGACAGCAAGCACCTGTCCGGTTCCGGCGCCGATCGTACTGCCGATCAAGCCACCGATAATCGCGCCGCCGACGGTTCCCGCGATGCAGCCGAATTCGGAATTACGATCCGAGACGGCCTGCGACGTCGGGCCGGACTGGCAGGCGGAGATGGCAAGGCATCCCGCCAGTATGATGTTTGTCCTGCGTATGCGCATCTTTCCCTCCCGATAAATTACCCGTTATCTCCAATAGAGATCGGCGGGCGTACGATTGTCCGGCCCCCGCGAAAATATCGCCTGATTATATTTCTCAAATTCAGACTTAGTTTCTGTTCGAACAGAAGCAGAATTCCGGAAAACAGGCGGAAATTCTGCGGCAATGCCAAGCAATCATGCCGTTTCCTCTCCCGTTGCAGTGCTGCATGGAGAGTATTTTCAAATAGTACAGCTATCTATACGGCATGGCAACCTGCGCGATCATCGATCGCCTATCCAAGTAGGGTACCTGCGATGTGCATGATACCGCTCGTTGAGAGTTGACGGCGATCAGGATCGTGCCTTTCCGGCAACCATCCCTGACAACATCGTGAAATAATCGGATGACGCGAAAAGGTGCCTTCGAAATGTCCCAATGGGAGCTGAACCGTAAGCGTGTTTGTCGCTTGCGCCCTCCCAGGCGCTTTGACACGCGATGCGTAAATGATGCCGGTTCGGGATCGTTTTGCGGTTCCGTCCGTTATCTGTTGCCGAATCTGGTGGCGAGTAGCCGGGTATGCTCCCGTCACGATTTGAGAAGGAGAAACTTATGAAAAAAATTCTTGCGACGGCGTTTGCCGCGGTATCGTTGACGCTGGTCGGCGCTGGGGCGGTCAATGCCGCCGATCTCGGCACCAGGACATATGAAGAGCCGGACCTGCGCAACGGCGTGAAGATCGGTTACCTCACCTGCGATATCGGCGGCGGCACGGGTTACGTGCTTGGTTCCTCGAAAGAGGCCGACTGCATCTTCCAGTCGACCGTCGGCAACGAGCTTTCGGATCGTTATACGGGTGAAGTGAGAAAGCTCGGCATCGACCTTGGCTTCACCACCCGCAGCCGCCTGATCTGGGCCGTGTTCGCGCCGACGGCCGGCTATCACCGCGGATCGCTCGCCGGCCTCTATGTCGGCGCCACCGCCGAAGCGACGCTCGGCGCCGGTGTCGGCGCCAATCTCCTGGTTGGCGGCACCTCCGGTTCGATCCATCTGCAGACGGTCAGCCTGACCGGTCAGCTCGGCCTCAACGTTGCAGCCGGCAGCGCCTCGATGACGCTCACATCAGCGAATTGATATGGCCTTTTTGACATCCCCTGCCGCGTCGCGGCAGGGGATGTCATCTCGTCTGAGGCGCGATTTCGTACCCTCGCATGCCCAAGCCGGATCACGACACGATGGATATTCGAATGGCAACGCCCGGCGAGGACGAGATCCTGGTTGGGCACTATCTGAAGATCTGGGACAGCTACGGCACACCACCGGAACATTACAGGCCTGATGCGGCGGCGCGGATCTTGTCTTTCATCAGAACCGGTCGCGAAGAGCGCCGCTTGGCCTCGTTCCTTGCCATCGTCGACGGGGACATCGCCGGTTCCGCATCCTGCCAGCTGCACCAATCGCCGTTTCCGGAGGTTATCCAGCCGGAACAGCGGCTGCACGGTTACATCTGGTCCGTCTATGTCGCCGACGCCTTCCGGCGGCGCGGCATCGCATTGGCGCTGACCAGCAAGGCTGTCGACTATCTGAAATCGATCGGCTGCACGACTGCTGTCATTCATGCCTCCGATGCCGGCGAACACGTCTATCGCGCCGCTGGTTTTGAACTGGCGAAGGAAATGCGCCTGAAGTTTTCGGCGGAGTAGTGACCGGCGATCGCCGGAGCCGCCGCCCAGCTTTCCACCTACGCTTTCGCTCGGCCGGGTGCGATAAAAGTAGCAATCGTCGTCTCGTCATGGCCGGCCTCGCGCAGGAAGCGGCTGGCGAATTCGATGGCAGGACTTCTAAGGGCCTCGTCAGGTCTAATCAGGTGAAAGGCCACATGATAGTCGAGCGTTCGCTCCGACACAGCGACGACACGCCCGGTGGTCAGCGCCGCATCCGACAGCGGCGGCCGCGCGAGCGCGATCCCGAGGCCCTGGGCGCAGGCATCGATCACCAGATTGTAGTCCTCGAAGCGCCGGTCATGGCCGCGCGGTATATAGTCGACGCCCTCACGGGAGAGCCAGCGCCGCCAGCCTTCAATATTCGAATCGTGCAGGATCGGCAGATCGAGCAGCGACAAGGCATCGGAACGCTGCCCGAGCCGCTCCGCCAGCGCCGGGGCGGCGATCGGAAACGACTTCTCCTGCCAGAGCGGCAGGGCGCGCACGCCGGCCCATGGTCCCTTGCCGCAGCGAATGGCAAGATCCGTGCCTTCGCCGAAATCCGCCAGCCGGTGTTCGAGCGTCAGCTCGACACGCAGCTCGTTTCCTTCAAGCTTCGGCAGGCGCTGAAACAGCCATAGAGAGGCGACAGAGGGCGTTACCGAAAGGCGCACCACCGCCTTGTTGCGGCGAGGCAACCAGCGTTCGCCGCTATTGCCGAGCAGCGTAAGTGCTTCTTCCGCCCGAGCGAAAAACCGCATGCCTTCCGGCGTCAGGCGCACGCCTCGGGCTTCGCGCGCAAACAGGCGCACGCCCATCCAGCGCTCCAGGCGCGAGACCTGCCGCGACACCGCCCCGTGGGTGATGCCGCTTTCCTCGGCCGCAGCCGAAAACGATCCGAGCCGGGCGGCGCGGGCAAAAGTCTCGAGCGTATCGAGCGGCGGAAGCACTGGCGAGCTGTGAACCATACGCACATTTGATCATCGATTGCGATGCTTTTCAAGCACGCATCGAAGGCCTAATCACTGTCGCAGAAACATGTGGAGGCGAAAATGAGCATGGCGGCAAGCGTACCGGTTTCGACGAAACAGCAAGGCGGGTTCGATTTGGTGGCCTTTGCGGCGATCCTCGTCACCATCCTCTCCTGGGCTTCCTCCTTCGTGGTGATCCGCATCTGTCTCGGACCGCTGACGCCGATCGAACTGGCGACGGCGCGTTATGTGGCAGCCGGCATCATCGCCCTCGTCTATCTCGTCATCTATCGGCCGATGCCGGAAAAACGCGATTTTTTCCGCCTCTCCGTTGCCGCCGTGCTTTTCATCGCCGCCTATGCGGTTCTGCTGAACACTGGCGAGCAGACCGTTGCTGCAGGACCGGCGAGCTTCATCATCAACACCATGCCGGTCTTCACCGCCCTGATCGCCACATTCGCGCTTGGCGAGCGCTTCGGCCGCTGGGGCTGGGTGGGCACCGCGGTTTCGTTCGGCGGCGTGGCGTTGATTGCGGTCGCCTCCGACGACGGCTTCAAGCTCGATCCGAATGCCGCCCTCATCCTTGGCGCAGCGCTCTGCTCGGCGATCGCCAGCGTGCTGCAGAAGCCGTTGCTCGGGAGGTTGCCGGCGCTTGCCGTCACTGCCTGGATCCTGCTCATCGGTTCCGTGCCATTGTTTCCGGCCGTCCCGGCGACGATTCAGGCGCTGGCCGCCGCACCGGCGGAGGTGAACTGGGGCGTTGCCTATCTCGTTATCTTCCCGACCGCGATCGGCTACCTCACCTGGGCGATCGCCCTGAAGCGGCTGACGGCCGCCCGCGCCTCGAATTTCCTGTACGGCGTTCCCCCAGTCGCCACGCTGATCGGGTTCGTCTGGCTGGGCGAGACGCCGACGGCGTTGGGCGCTGTCGGCGGCGTCATGGCAATCCTCGGCGTGCTCGTCGTCAACGTGATGCGGAAGCGGTAGTGTCGAATTCGGGCCGTGAAAGACGGCCTGGTAATAGATAGACGTTGCACTGCCGTTCGCTTTCTTTAAAACGAAAGCAGATCGAAAGGCGCACGCTCATGTTCTTGACCGACCGGCAAACCGAAATCGTGGCGATTGCGAAATCGAGCGGCAGGGTGCTGGTCGAGGAGCTCGCCTCCCGCTTTTCGGTGACGCCGCAGACGATCCGCAAGGACCTGAACGATCTCTGCGATGCGCAGGTGCTGACGCGCATCCATGGCGGCGCCACATTCCCGAGCGGGACGGAGAACGTCAAATACGAAGCACGCCGCCAGATCGCCGCCTCCGAGAAACAGGCGATCGGCATTGCCGCGGTCGAGCTGATCCCGAGCGGGGCCTCGCTCTTCATCAATATCGGGACGACGACCGAGGCGGTGGGCGAAGCGCTTGCCGACCATCACGAGCTGATGGTGATTACCAATAATATCAATGTGGCCAATAGGTTGCGGCTTTTCCCGGCAATCGAGGTGGTCATTGCCGGCGGGGTCGTGCGTGGTTCGGACGGCGGGATCGTCGGCGAGGCGGCCGTCGATTTCATCCGCCAGTTCAAGGTCGACTACGCCGTGATCGGCGCTTCGGCGATCGATATCGACGGCGCGCTTCTCGACTATGATTTTCGCGAAGTGAAGGTCGCCCAGGCCATCATCGCTAATGCCCGACATGTCATTCTCGTTGCCGATTCGACGAAGTTCGAACGCACCGCTCCGGTCAGGATCGGCCAGCTTTCCCAGGTTCATACCTTCATCACCGATCACTGTCCGGTGCCGTCGATCCGCAATCTCTGCCTCGAAAACAATGTGAAACTGATCGAAACGAACGGCAGATTTCGCTAGATCACGACCCTCACAAACATTCGTTTGACATTCGTATTCCTTTCGTTTTAACTGATGTTACTTTCGCAATTGCGCAAGTTTTGTGCGATGCGAAATTGACGGCGGGCTCGGAGGGGGAATTGGGCCGAAATATTCACGACATATTCGTCATCGGTGGCGGCATCAACGGCTGCGGCATTGCGCGCGATGCCGTCGGGCGCGGTTATTCGGTGGCGCTGGCGGAGATGAACGATTTCGCCTCGGGTACGTCGTCGGGCGCCACCAAGCTGATCCATGGCGGCCTGCGTTACCTCGAGCATTACGAGTTTCGTCTGGTGCGTGAATCGCTGATGGAGCGCGAGATCCTCTGGGCGATGGCGCCGCACATCATCTGGCCGCTGCGTTTCGTGCTGCCCTACCACAAGGGCGGCATCCGTCCGGCCTGGCTGATCCGGCTCGGCCTCTTCCTCTACGACCATCTTGGCGGACGCAAGCTCTTGCCGCCGACATCGGTGCTCGACATGCGCCGCGATCCGGCCGGCAAGCCGCTGAAGGCGCTGTTTTCCAAGGCCTTCGAATATTCCGACGGCTGGGTCGACGATGCCCGCATGGTGGTGCTGAATGCCCGCGATGCCGCCGACAAGGGCGCGCTGATCATGCCGCGCACCAAGGTGGTTTCGGCAAGGCGCGAGAATGGCCTGTGGCATATCGAGACCACCGATACGGTGAGCGGCCGCAATGACAGCTATCAGGCCAGGATGCTGGTCAATGCCGCTGGTCCCTGGGTCGACCATGTCATTCGTTCCGCCTTCGGCCAGAACGAAGCCCACCATGTCCGCCTCGTCCAGGGCAGCCATATCGTCGTGAAGAAGAAATTCGACGATGTGAGAGCCTATTTCTTCCAGAATCCCGACAACCGCATCATCTTCGCCATCCCCTACGAGGGCGACTTCACCCTGATCGGCACCACGGATCGCGACTATACCGCCGATCCCCGGGATGTCCGGATCTCAGAGGAGGAGACCGTCTATCTTTGCAATGCGGCGTCTGAATATTTCAAGGAGCCGGTCAGGCCCGAAGATATCGTCTGGACCTATTCGGCCGTCAGGCCGCTTTATGACGACGGCGCCTCAAAGGCGCAGGAGGCGACGCGCGACTATGTGTTGAAGCTGGAAGGTGAAGGTGACGCCGCGCCGCTGCTCAACGTCTTCGGGGGCAAGCTCACCACCTATCGCCGGCTTTCCGAACATGCGCTGGAGAAGATCGGTGCTGCAATCGGCGCCAAGGGCGCCCCGTGGACGGCCAAAAGCCATCTGCCGGGCGGCGATTTCCCGGTCCGCGGTTACGAGGCACAGGTTGACAAGCTGAGGCGGCGTTATTCGTTCCTCGCCGATCCGCTTGCCCGCCGCCTGGTGCGCCGCTACGGCACCAAGGCAGAGCAGTTGCTTGGCAATGCCAGCGGCATCGACGATCTCGGACGGCTGTTCGGCGGCGATCTCTACGAGGCAGAGGTCACCTATCTCGTCGAACATGAATGGGCCCGGCACGCCGAAGACGTGCTGTGGAGGAGAACAAAGGATGGTCTGCGCCTTTCGAAGGAGCAGGCCCAGTCACTGGAGGAGTACATGGCTGCCATGCCGGCGATGGCCGGGTAGGAGCCATGTGGTCCCCGCTGCGTGGAGGCACGGGAATCGGAATGCTGGAACTGCGAAACGCCGCCAAGATGGTGGGCGCGGACTATCATATCTATCCGACCGATCTGGTTCTCGAGCGGGGCACGCTGAATGTCCTGCTCGGGCCGACGCTCGCGGGCAAAACGTCGCTGATGCGGCTGATGGCGGGGCTTGACCGTCCCACAGGCGGCTCCATCCATTTCGACGGCACTGACGTCACTGGCATGCCGGTACAGAAGCGCAACGTCGCCATGGTCTACCAGCAGTTCATCAACTATCCGGCGCTGAGCGTCTACAACAACATCGCCTCGCCGATGCGCATATCGGGCAAGGATGCTGCCACGATCGACCGTGAGGTGCGCAAGGCGGCCGAGCTTCTGAAGCTCACGCCCTATCTCGATCGCACCCCACTCAATCTGTCCGGCGGCCAGCAGCAGCGTACGGCGCTGGCGCGCGCACTCGTCAAGAATGCCAGCCTCGTGCTGATGGACGAGCCGCTCGCCAATCTCGATTACAAGCTGCGCGAGGAACTGCGCGAGGAACTGCCGAAGATCTTTGCCCAATCCGGCGCAATCTTCGTCTATGCGACGACCGAGCCTTCCGAGGCGCTGCTGCTTGGCGGCAATACGGCAACGCTGAACCAGGGCCGGGTGACCCAGTTCGGGCCGACGATCGAGGTTTATCGCCGACCCGTCAATCTCGCCACCGCCGGAATTTTCGCCGATCCGCCGCTGAACACCCTCGACGTCACGAAATCAGGCAACGTGTTCACGCGTCCGAGCGGGGTTACGATTCCGGTTCCCTCGCATCTGGCCGTCGTGCCGGACGGTCCCGTCACTATCGCCTTTCACCCGCATCATCTCGGCCTTGCGCCGCAGACCGGCGACGCGGCCCGCCTGCAGGCGCGCACGCTGGTTTCAGAGATCACCGGCTCGGAGAGCTTCGTTCACCTGGAATATGACGGTGTACGTTGGGTGATGCTGGCGCATGGCATTCACGACATCGATCCCGACATGGAGGTCGAAGCTTTTCTCGACACCCGCCACCTGATGGCCTTCGGCAGCGACGGCCACGCCATCGCTGCGGCCGGAAAGGTATAGGAGAGCACAATGGCACGCATCACGCTCGACCATATCCGCCACGCCTATGGCGCCAATCCGAAGTCCGACAAGGATTATTCGCTGAAGGAAGTCGACCACGAATGGAACGATGGCGGCGCCTATGCGCTGCTCGGCCCCTCCGGCTGCGGCAAGACCACGCTGCTCAACATCATCTCGGGCCTGCTGCAGCCCTCGCATGGCCGCATCCTGTTCGACGGCAAGGATGTCACGAACCTTTCGACGCAGAGCCGCAACATCGCACAGGTCTTCCAGTTCCCCGTCATCTACGACACGATGACCGTCTACGACAATCTCGCTTTTCCCTTGCGCAACCGCGGTGTGGCCGAAGCGGATGTCGACCGGCGTGTCCGCGACATCCTCGAAATGATCGACCTTGCCAGTTGGGCCAGGCGCAAGGCGCAGGGCCTGACCGCCGACCAGAAGCAGAAGATCTCGCTCGGCCGCGGGCTGGTGCGCAACGACGTCAACGCCATCCTGTTCGACGAGCCGCTGACCGTCATCGATCCGCATATGAAATGGGTGCTGCGTTCGCAGCTGAAGCGGCTGCACAAGCAGTTCGGCTTCACCATGGTCTATGTGACCCACGACCAGACCGAGGCGCTGACTTTCGCCGAGAAGGTCGTCGTCATGTATGACGGCCAGATCGTCCAGATCGGTACGCCGGCCGAGCTCTTCGAGCGGCCGAGCCACACCTTCGTCGGTTATTTCATCGGTTCGCCGGGCATGAATTTCATGCCGGCCAGGATCGCGGGCAGCACTGTGGCGGTCGGAGATGAAACCCTGACGCTCGATTACGCGCCGAAGACATCAGGCACGGCCAAAACCGAACTCGGCATCCGCCCCGAATTCATTCGCCTCGGACGGGAGGGCATGCCGGTCACGATCAGCAAGGTCGAGGATATCGGCCGGCAGAAGATCGTGCGCGCCCGCTTTGCCGGCCAGCCGATCGCCATCGTCGTGCCAGAAGACGCCGACATTCCCGCGGACGCCCGCGTCACCTTCGACCCGTCCGCCATCAGCATCTACGCCGACAGTTGGCGTGTCGGCAGGGAGGCCTGAGCCATGCAGAAGACGTGGAATAACAAAGCCTGGTTTCTGGTCCTGCCGGTGCTGCTACTCGTGGCGTTTTCGGCCGTCATCCCGCTGATGACTGTCGTCAACTATTCAGTGCAGGATACGTTCGGCAACAACGAGTTCTTCTGGGCCGGTACCGACTGGTTCGTCCAGACCCTGCATTCCGACCGCTTCTGGGAATCGCTACAGCGCAATCTGCTGTTCTCCTTCATCATCCTGGCGCTGGAGATTCCGCTTGGCATCTTCATCGCGCTCAACATGCCGAAATCAGGACCGGGCGTTCCCGTCTGCCTGGTGTTGATGGCGCTGCCGCTGCTCATTCCGTGGAACGTCGTCGGCACCATCTGGCAGGTCTTCGGACGCGTCGATATCGGCTTGCTCGGCCACACGCTCGAAGCGATCGGCCTCGACTACAATTATGTCCGCGATCCGATCGATGCCTGGGTGACCGTCATCGTCATGGACGTCTGGCACTGGACAAGCCTCGTCGTGCTGCTCTGCTATGCCGGCCTGGTCTCGATCCCGGATGCCTATTACCAGGCCGCCAAGATCGACGGCGCCTCGCGCTGGTCCGTCTTCCGCTACATCCAGCTGCCGAAGATGAAGCGGGTGCTGCTGATCGCCGTGCTCCTGCGCTTCATGGACAGTTTCATGATCTACACCGAGCCTTTCGTCGTCACCGGCGGCGGGCCCGGCAACTCGACGACGTTCCTATCGATCGACCTCGTGAAAATGGCGGTCGGCCAGTTCGACCTTGGCCCGGCGGCGGCGATGTCGATCATCTACTTCCTCATCATCTTGCTGCTCTCCTGGGTGTTCTACACCGTGATGACCAGCAGCGATGAGAACGGCTAAAGGGGAGGCGAGACATGAGCAACAAATACAAACCTGCAGGCAGCCTTTCCTGGCTCGTTCCGACGATCTACATCATCTTCCTGATCCTGCCGATCTACTGGCTCGTCAATATGAGCTTCAAGGAGAATTCGGAGATCACCGGTGCCTTCTCGCTCTGGCCGACGAACCCGACGCTGCGCAACTACACGGTCATCTTCACCGATCCATCCTGGTATAACGGCTATATCAACTCGATCATCTATGTGGTGATGAACACGGTGATCTCAGTCGCGGCGGCGCTGCCGGCAGCCTACGCCTTCTCGCGCTACCGCTTCCTCGGCGACAAGCACCTGTTCTTCTGGCTGCTGACCAACCGCATGGCGCCGCCGGCGGTCTTCGCGTTGCCGTTCTTCCAGCTCTATTCCGCCTTCGGCCTGATCGACACGCACATCGCCGTGGCCCTTGCCCACTGCCTGTTCAACGTGCCGCTCGCCGTCTGGATCCTCGAAGGCTTCATGTCCGGTGTGCCGAAGGAGATCGACGAGACCGCCTATATCGACGGTTATTCCTTCCCGCGGTTCTTCATCAAGATCTTCATTCCGCTGATCGCCAGCGGCGTCGGCGTCGCGGGCTTCTTCTGCTTCATGTTTTCGTGGGTCGAGCTGCTGCTGGCCCGCACGCTGACGACGACGGCGGCAAAGCCGATCTCGGCGATCATGACGCGAACGGTCTCCGCCTCGGGCATGGACTGGGGCGTGCTGGCGGCTGCCGGCGTGCTCACCATCATTCCGGGCGCACTCGTCATCTATTTCGTCCGCAACTACATCGCCAAGGGCTTCGCGCTCGGGCGCGTTTGAGGAGGAGACGGTCATGAATTTTTCCTGGATGGCCTGGACGCTGCCGACGACGCTGTTCTTCCTGACGATCCTGGCGCTTCTGATCGCCATGAGTGTCTGGGAATATTTTTCGCCGGGCGGCTCGCCGCGCACGGGCGTGCTGCGTTTCGAGACGACGCGCGGCGACCGGCTCTTCATTTCGCTGCTGGGCAGCGCTTTCATTCATCTTGCATGGCTTGGGCTCGGTGGGCCCAACCTGTGGTGGGCTCTTGCCATCTCCGTGGTCTACGCCATCGGCGTCTTCCGCTACGTGTGACGGCAAGGAGAAGACAGATGGCCGGGGGTACTGGCCGCCTGAGACGTAACTGCAATCGCAAACCCTGGGAGGATATTATGCGAAGGCACTTATTGACGACGACAGCAGGCTTGCTGCTGGCAATGACAGCATCGGCCTATGCCGGCATGGACGAGGCCAAGACGTTCCTCGACAAGGAAGTCGGCGATCTCTCGACGCTTCCACGCGCCGACCAGGAAAAGGAAATGCAGTGGTTCGTTGATGCTGCGAAGCCTTTCGCCGGCATGGACATCAAGGTCGTGTCCGAAACGATCACGACCCATGAATACGAATCGAAGGTGCTGGCGCCCGCCTTCACGGCGATCACCGGCATCAAAATCACTCACGACCTCATCGGCGAAGGCGACGTGGTCGAGAAGCTGCAGACGCAGATGCAGTCGGGCGAAAACATCTATGACGCCTATATCAACGATAGCGACCTGATCGGCACCCATTGGCGCTATCAGCAGGCCCGCTCTCTGACCGACTGGATGGCCAACGAAGGCAAGGATGTCACCAATCCCGGCCTCGACATCGACGACTTCATCGGCAAGTCCTTCACGACGGCGCCTGACGGCAAGCTGTACCAGCTGCCTGACCAGCAGTTCGCGAACCTCTACTGGTTCCGTTACGACTGGTTCAACGACGAGAAGAACAAGGCGGACTTCAAGGCGAAGTACGGCTACGATCTCGGCGTGCCGGTCAACTGGTCGGCCTATGAGGATATTGCCGAGTTCTTCACCGGCCGCGAGATCGACGGCAAGAAGGTCTTCGGCCATATGGACTACGGCAAGAAGGACCCATCGCTCGGATGGCGCTTCACCGATGCCTGGCTGTCGATGGCCGGCAACGGCGACAAGGGCATCCCGAACGGCAAGCCTGTCGATGAATGGGGCATCAAGGTCGACGAGAACTCCCGTCCGGTCGGCTCGTGCGTCGCGCGCGGCGGCGATACCAACGGCCCTGCTGCGGTCTATTCCATCCAGAAATATCTGGACTGGATGAAGGCCTATGCACCGGCTGCCGCCCAAGGCATGACTTTCTCCGAATCCGGCCCGGTCCCGTCGCAGGGCGAAGTCGCCCAGCAGATGTTCACCTACACGGCCTTCACCGCCGACTTCGTCAAGGAAGGCCTGCCGGTCGTCAATGCGGACGGCACGCCGAAATGGCGTTTCGCACCGAGCCCGCATGGCGTCTACTGGAAGGACGGCATGAAGCTCGGCTATCAGGACGCCGGTTCGTGGACACTGATGAAGTCCACGCCTGACGACCGCGCCAAGGCGGCCTGGCTCTATGCCCAGTTCGTCACCTCCAAGACTGTCGACGTGAAGAAGAGCCACATGGGCCTGACCTTCATTCGCCAGTCGACGCTGGATCACAAGTCCTTCACCGATCGTGCGCCGAAACTCGGTGGTCTGATCGAATTCTATCGTTCGCCGGCCCGCCTGCAGTGGTCGCCGACCGGTACGAACGTTCCTGACTATCCGAAGCTCGCACAGCTTTGGTGGCAGGCGATTGGTGATGCTTCTTCCGGCGCCAAGACGGCGCAGGAAGCGATGGACTCGCTTTGCTCCGAACAGGAAAAGGTGCTGCAGCGCCTGGAACGCGCAAAGGTCCAGGGCGACATCGGCCCGAAACTCGCCGAGGAGCATGATCTCGCCTATTGGAACGCGGATGCGGTGAAGAACGGCAACCTTGCCCCGCAGCTGAAGATCGAGAACGAGAAGGACAAGCCGGTCACTGTCAACTACGACGAACTCGTCAAGAGCTGGCAGAAGAAGTAAGGCGGACCCGGCCGGAGGCGACGAGGCTTCCGGCCATCACTTCCTGCCACCGGCAGCAAGCCGGTGGCACCCACAATCTTTCTCTCGTGAACCGTCCGCGTCCTGCTGTCCTCTGCAGGCGGAGCGGTTTCGTGCGAGCCGGAGACGGATATGAGCGGCTATATTCTTTCAATCGACCAGGGCACGACATCGTCGCGCGCCATCATCTTCGATGGCGACATGAAAATGGCCGGCTCGGCGCAGGCGGAGATCACCCAATATTATCCGCAGCCCGGATGGGTGGAGCACGACGCCGCCGAAATCTGGCGATCCGTCGTCGACACAGTGCGCAAGGCGATCGCTGACGCCGGTATTGACGCCGCCGATATCGCCGCGATCGGCATCACCAACCAGCGCGAGACGGCGGTCGTCTGGGATCGCGGGTCAGGAAAGCCGCTCCACCGCGCGATTGTCTGGCAGGACAGGCGCACCGCAGAAATGTGCGAAAGCCTGAAGGCCGATGGCTACGAGAAGCTGTTCAGCGCCAAGACCGGGCTGCTGCTCGACCCCTATTTCTCCGGAACGAAGCTGCGCTGGCTGCTCGACAATGTCGATGGCCTGCGTGAGAAGGCCGAGGCCGGCGATGTCTGCTTCGGCACGATCGACAGCTGGCTGATCTACAATCTGACTGATGGACGCGTGCATGCCACCGATGCGACCAATGCATCGAGAACGCTGCTCTACAATATCGATGACGGTGCCTGGGACGAGGAGCTTCTCGGCATTCTCCGTATTCCGGCCGCCATGCTTCCTGACGTCAGGGAATGCGCCGATGATTTCGGCCGCGTCGACAAGGCGCTGTTCGGCGCGGAGCTTCCGATCCTCGGGGTCGCCGGCGACCAGCAGGCGGCGGCGATGGGCAATGCCTGCTTCGAGCCCGGCATGATGAAATCCACCTACGGCACCGGCTGCTTTGCCCTGTTGAACACCGGCCGGGATCGTGTTTCATCCTCCAACCGGATGCTGACGACGATCGCCTATCGGCTTGACGGCGAAACGACCTATGCGCTCGAAGGCTCGATCTTCATCGCCGGTGCCGCCGTGCAGTGGCTGCGCGACGGCCTTGGCATCATCGGCCAGGCATCCGAGGCAGGAGTGCTTGCCGCCAAGGCCGATCCCGGACAGCAGGTCTACATCGTTCCAGCCTTCACCGGCCTCGGCGCCCCCTACTGGGATCCGGCTGCGCGCGGCGCGATCTTCGGTCTGACGCGAAACAGTGGGCCGGCGGAATTTGCCCGCGCGGTGCTTGAATCGGTCGCCTACCAGACGCTCGATTTGTTGGTGGCGATGAAGAAGGACTGGGGCGTCAACCAGTTGGAAACCGTGCTGCGCGTCGATGGCGGCATGGCGGCTTCGGATTGGACGATGCAGTGCCTGGCTGACATGACCAGAAACCCTGTCGACCGCTCGGCGATCCGCGAGACGACGGCGCTGGGCGCGGCCTGGCTTGCCGGCTCGAAAGCCGGCATCTGGCCCGGCAAGCAGGATTTTGCGCAGGCCTGGGCCTGCGACCGCCGCTTCAGCCCTTCGATGGATGAGACCGAGAGGCAGGGCAAGATCATCGGCTGGAAGAATGCCGTCTCCAGAATGATTTCCGACGCCTCGGCGGTATAGAACCGCGTCCGAGGATACCACCTCAGTGGCGGCTTCTCTTAAGCGCTGCCGGCAGCCTTTCTGTTGATGAAGCTCAGGGCGAGCACGGCGAAGATCAGCGTGCCCGTACCAACCTGCTGCCAATAGAAGTTCAGATCGGTCAGCAGCAGGCCATTGGCGACGATGCTGAGCAGCAGCGCGCCGAGTACGGTCCCGCCGACATTCGGCCGTCCGAGTGGGCTGAGTGTCGTGCCGATGAAGGTCGCGCCGATCGCATTCAGCAAGAAGGCATTGCCCGAGGAGGGGATGTAGGTGGTGACGGTTGCGGTCAGGATCAGGCCGGCGATTGCCGCGATCAACCCGACCAGGATGAAAGTCACCGCGACATGGGCCGGCGCGGCGATGCCGGAATAGCGCACGACGCCCGGCTGGATGCCGATCGACAGGATGACGCGGCCGAAACGCGTCCGGGCAAAGACAACGGCAGCGGCCGCGATCACGACGATGGCAGCGGCAAGCGCTACTGGGAAGCCGGCGATCGTGCCATGGCCGAGAAAACGGAAGGCTTCCGGCACGCCGTTCGGCGGTAGATAGACCGGATTGCCGCCATTGGTCAGCAGTTGCTGAACGCTGCGGCCGATAAACAGCGTGCCGAGCGTGGCGAGGAACGGCGACACGCCGATCCCTGAAATCAGCAGCGCGTTGAAGGCGCCGACGAACGCTCCGGCCGCCAGTCCCGCGAGTGCGGCGACTGCCACCGGCTGCCCGGCGAGAACGAGCGAAACCAAGGCGAAGCTGGCGAAATCCATCGCCGTTCCCACCGAAAGATCGATGCCGCCCGACGCGACGGCGAAGGTCATTGCGATGGAGACGATGGCAAGCAGCGTGAAATTATTGACCAGGATGCTCTGCAGGTTGGCAGGCGTCAGGAATGTCGGCGTTGCCACGGAAAACGCGGCAAACACCGCAACCAGGGCGAGGATCAAGCCATAGCGCACCAGGCCGCCGACGAGAAGACGCGGCAGGCCGATGCTGGCGGGGGGAGGGGTCTGGAGCGACATGATCAGGCCTCCTGCCGGCGCAGCAGCGTGGTCGCGGAAACGACGATGAGAATGAGAACGCCCTGGACGCCGCTGACCAGCGTGCTTGAAATGTTCAGCAGCTGGAAACCGTTGACCAGGAAGCCGACCAAAAGGGCCGAAAGCAGCGTCCCGGTGATGGTGGGAACCAGCCGGCGCGAAAAGACCGAGCCGAGCAGGGCCGTGACGACGACGGGCAACAGCATCTCGCCGGCGCCGGTCGTGCTGCCGCTCAGATAGGAAACCGACAGGATGCCAGCGATGCCGCCGGAGACGCCGCTGGCAACGAAGGCGCCGGCCAGCAGCCGGCGAAGCGGCAGACCGGCGGCACGCGCCGCATCCGGGAACTCACCGACGGCGTAGAGACGCAGGCCGAGCGGCGTATATTGCACGATCGCCGTGGTGATCGCCGTAAACCCGAGGAGCACATAGGCAAGAACCGGTATGCCGAAAGCATCCGAGGCGGAAAGCGCCGAGAGAAAAGCCGTCGAGGCCGGCAGGACGGTATTGCCGGTCAACACCAACTCCAGGCCGGCGACGACATTCATGACGGCAAGAGTGGCCAGCAGCGGCACGATGCCGGCATAGACGACGGCAATGGCATTGACCGTGCCGATCAAGGCGCCGGTGAGGATCGCCGCCGCGATCGCCGTCGCATCGCCGTAGCCGAGCTGTGTCAGGCTCGCATAGACTGCGGCGCTGAGGCCCATATTGGCCGCGAGCGACAGGTCGATGCCACCGGTGACGACATTGGAGCCGCCGGCGATCAGCACGATCGTCAACCCAATGGCAAGCACGCCGGAGATGGCCGATTGGCCAAGTACATTGCCGATATTGCCGATGCTGAGGAAATAGGGTGCGGTCAGCGAAAAGATGATCAGGATGGCGGCGAATGCGATCAGCGATCCGAAGCGCAATGCCGCAGCTGCAATATTGCCGGCCGGGCGGGGAGGCGGTTCTGCAGCGGAAAAACCGGAAGGCGCGAATTCCACTTCAGCCGACATGGCGTTGTCCCTCGGGTGATCCGGTCGATTGAGCCAGCACGGCATCCGCCGTGGTCTCCGACGAGATGAATTCCCGCACCACGCGGCCGCGGAAGAGTACCAGGATGCGATCGGTGATACCGATGAGTTCGGGCAGATCCGAAGACAGCACGATGACCCCGGCACCGCGCGATGCGAGTTCGCCGATCAGCGTATAGATCTCGACCTTGGAGCCGATATCGACGCCGACTGTCGGCTCATCGAGGAGATAGACCTCGGAACGGCGGCTCAGCCACTTGGCGATGGCAATCTTCTGCTGGTTGCCGCCCGAAAGCGTGCGCAGCAGGGCATCTCGCCCATTGGTCTTCACTTGCAGCCGCGTAATCAGAGCGTCCACTTCTCTCTGTTCGCGTCTGCGATCGAGAAAGCCAAAACGTGTGAAGCGGCCAAGGCTCGAAAGGCTGATATTTTCCGCGACACTGAGGTCGAGTGCGACGCCGTGGCGACGCCGATCTTCCGGCACCAGGGCGATTTCGCGGCCGGCCGCCTGGGTGGGATTGGTGAAACGGGCAGCCTCGCCGCTGATCTCGATATGGCCGGAAGCCGGCACCTCCAGACCGAAGAGCGTGCGGACCAGCTCCTTCGCACCGGAGCCGAGCAGGCCGGTGAGGCCCAGCACCTCGCCGCGGCGAAGCGTGAAACTGATGTCGCTATATTTCCCCGGCGTCGACAACTGCTCCACCTTGAGGATGTCTTCGCCGGGCGTCACCTGCGGCTTCGGAAACATCTCCTTGATGTCGCGTTCGACCATCAGCCGCGCAATGGCACCTGCCGAAGTCTCCCCGATCGGCAGGGAGGCGACGTCCAGCCCATTGCGCAGCACGGTGACGTGGTCGCAGAGCTCTTCGATTTCGTTCAGGTAATGCGAGATATAGATGATGGTGACGCCTTCGTCGCGCAGACGGCGGATCAGCCGGAAGAGGATATCGGCTTCGCGACGAACCAAGGCGGCCGTCGGCTCGTCGAAGACCAGCACCTTCGGCTGATTGAGGAGCGCGCGGGTGATTTGGACGATCTGCTTTTCGGCCGTCGACAACTCGCCGATCAAGGCGGCGTTCGGCAACCGGATACCGAAATAGTCGTTGAGGATTTCGGATGCGCGGCGCTGCATCAGTCGCCGATCGAGGAACGGCGTGCCCGCGATGCGTGGCTCCCGGCCAAGGAACAGGGCTTCGCCGACGGTGAAGGTCGGCACCAACAGCCGATCCTGGTGAATGAAGTGGATGCCGAGCTCTTCGGCAAGATGCGGTGTCAGCCTGTCGAACGTTCGTCCCTCGATCTCGATCCGGCCGCCATCCGGCTGGTGCAGACCGGCCAGCAGCTTGATCAGCGTCGACTTGCCGGCGCCGTTCTGACCGACGAGGCCGTGGATGGTGCCGCGCCTGACGATCAGAGACGCACCGGCAAGCGCCTGCGCGCCACCGAAATGCTTGACGATGCCTTCAAAGCGGATGATGTCGTCGCGTGCCGTCACCGGCTGCTTCAACGAAATGGCCGTCATGTCGATCTCTCCGGGCGGGTAGATTCCGAGCGATCCGACATGACCGGATCGCTCGGGTTCAATGTCAGCCGATGCCGAGCTTCTTGGTGACTTCGCCGACATTGGTCTTGTTGGCGAGCAGGGCCGGAACATAGGTCTCGCGCGGCAGCGCCTGGCCGGCAAGCAGCTTGGCAACGTTGCGGATGGCGGTGCGGCCGATTTCTGCCGGCTGCTGGGCGACATCGGCGCCGGCCGGGGAATTCGGATCGGCGATGAGCTGCAGCACTTCCGGGCTGCCGTCGACGCCGTAGGTGCGGATCTCGGTTCGCCCGGCGGCGGCCAAAGCCTGGGTCGCGCCAAGCTGCGGAATGTCCCAGGCCGACCAGATCGCCTTGATCGAACCCTTTTCCGGATATTTGTTGAGGATGGCCGTGATCTGCGTGAAGGCGTCCTGCACGGTGTTCGGGATGACGTCGCGCAGTTCCGGCTGGAGGATTTTCACCTTCGGGAAATATTTGACGACATTGACCAACTGGTCGTAGCGGATCGCGCAGGGGGTTACGCCGTAGAAGCCGTTGAAGACGACGATATTACCTTCGCCGCCGATATCGGAGACGAGCTGCAGCGCCAAGTCCTTGCCGATGCCCCAGTTGTCCGAGGTGGTGTTGTTGATCGAATTGGTCGAGCCGACGTCGACGGTCAGAACCGGGATCCCGGCATCGCGCGCCTTCTTCAGCCAGGGATCGATGACGCTGAGCGTGCCGAGGATTTGAACGATCGCATCCGGCTTCTGGGCAATCAGCGTCTGCAGCTGCGAGACCAGCTTGCCGTCGTTGCGTCCGGCATCGACGGCGATCGGCTCGCCGCCGAGGCGCTTTACCTCTTCGATCTGGGCATTATAGGCCTGCAGGTCGAAGAAGTGGTCGGTGCCGGTTGCGCTGATAGCGATGCGCTTGCCTTTCAGGGACAGTTCTTCGTCGGCCGCGAAAACCGGCTTCTGCCCGACGAGCGCAGCACCCGCGACGACGGCCCCGGCCGCGGCAGACAGTTTCAACAGATCTCGCCTTCCGAGGCCGCTTCCGGACTTTTCGTTACTCATCGCAATTTCTCTCCAATTCAGTTATGTCTATAAATTAAGTAGACTAATGAGAATGGGGGAGAAAGGAATTTCCAAAATGACGCTCTCCGATGAAAAGAGTGGACGGAGCGAACGCTCATTCCTGGCTGCGGTTTCCCGCGAGCGGGCCGATCAAGAAGAAACATGCACTGCATAATTCTTGCGCACGCGACCAAATTTGCCGAGGATGAACTGCTGCTAGGCCGTTGTGCCGTGTGGCCCGACTGCAGGCGTAAAATCACTATTTCATGGGCGCCATCAGGTTTTATGCTGCGACGATGATCCAGCGCGAAGCTCGGCTTCCACTTGGCGCGCAACTTGCCTCTCTCCTGCTAGGGAGAATGAAACAATGCCCGATATCGACCCGCAGATTTTCTCAATAAGCCGACCATCGCTCGGAGGCTACATGGCCTTCGTTCAACGCGACATGATCGTCGAGACCTATCGCAGCGCCGCGGGGCAAATGGTTTCGCGGGGCTCCCTTCATAGAATTTCGATCAACCGCACGGCGCACGGCAAATATGCCTATCGGCTTGGAAGCGGGGCATTCCGCAAAGTTGAGAGGCCGCCGTTCACCCTGGGATTTCAACCGGCCGCCACCGTCCTCGAAGTCGATGGCGATGCGGCGGATTATATCTCGATCTTCCAGTCACCTGCGCTCTACAGCGGCATCGGCGGCTCTCGCTTCGATCCCGAGCATTGGGATAGTGATGCGCTCAGCGCCACGACTGATCCGACAACGCTGCAAGTCGCGCTCTCCCTTGCATTTGCCGCCGAGAAGACCGGGCGCGACGATCCGCTTTTGATGCAGCATCTTGGGATGGCGCTCGCCTGCTGCGTCGTAAAGCTGCTGGGCGCAAAACCTGAAGCAGGCGATCGCCCGCTGACATCGGACAATCTCCGGCGTGTGATCGATTACATCGAGAACCTGCTTGGCAAATCCGATCTGAGTGTGGAGGAACTGGCCGGGGTGGCCCATATGAGCCCCTTTCACTTCAGCAGGGAATTCAAACGGGCGGCCGGCATGGCGCCGCATCGCTTCGTTCTCGAACGCAGGATCGAGCGAGCACGGCTTTACCTCGCCGATGGCAAGGAGACGCTCGCAAACATCGCTTATGCCACAGGCTTTTCCAGCCAGGCGCATTTCTCCAGCGTCTTTCGCCGTCTGATGGGGGCGACCCCGAAGGAGTACCAGCGATCGGTCCGTCTTTGAGCGGCTCTTGCCGATGACAGATCAGCAGCTTTGCGAAAGACAACCGCACGAATTTGAAATCTCTTGAGGCTGCGGTCTGCGAGGCTTTTCCCATCAGGAGGCCCATATGACCGTTTTTGCCCAAACCAATCCGATTACCGACATCTGCTTTTTGGTCGAGGATATCGACAAGGCATCGGCCTTCTATGTCGAGCGGCTTGGCTTCAAGCCGCGCCGCCGGGCTCCGGGCTTTGCCGATTTCAAAGGGGCGGGCGTGACGCTGGCGCTGTGGGAGATCGAGCATATCGCCGAGAATACCGGTGTCTCAAGCCGCCGCGCCCCTCCAGGTGCGCACAAGGCCTGCGCGGCCATTGAGCTCGCCTCGCCAGAGCAGGTCGATGCCGCCTATGCGGAGCTGAAAGCTGCGGGCGTGCTCTTCCACGCACCGCCGCAGGACTATGTCTGGAACGCGCGATGCGTCTATTTCGCTGATCCTGACGACAATCTCTGGGAAATTTATGCATGGTCCGCAGGCGGCCCGATCGGTGACATCGACCCGCAATAGCAAGCGCAGTCGGCCGGTCGTCCAACAATCCAACAAGGGGAAAGGCAAGGAAAATGAACGGGGATGACAAACAAATCGTGGTCGGCAGGCGTACCGTCCTGAAGGGCGGAGCCTTTGCCCTTGCTGCAGCGACGGCAGGGATTAGCGTGTTCGTGCCGCGTCAATCGAATGCCGCCGCATCCAAGGTCGTCATCAAATATGACTGGCTGATGAGCAACGGACAGATCGGCGATATCGTCGCAGTCAAGCAAGGGCTGTTCGAGGCCGAGGGTCTCGACGTCGAGTTTTCCCCTGGCGGTCCCAATTCGGCGACGGTGCCGCCCGTGATCACGGGTGATGCGCAGCTCGGCCAATTCTCGGATTCGGCACAGCTTCTTCTTGCCAGGTCATCCGGCGTGCCGATCAAGATCTTCGCCTGCGGTTTCCGCATGGCGCCTTTCGCCTTTTATTCGCTGCCCAAGGCGCCGATCCGCACCGTCAAGGATATGGTCGGCAAGCGCATCGGCATCCAGCCGACCGCCCGTTATGTCCTTGATGCCATTTTGCTGAAGAACGATATCGATCCCTTGAGCCTGACCATCACCAATATCGGCTTCGACATGACGCCGCTGATGACCGGTCAGGTCGATGCAGTGACCGGATGGATCACCAACACGCAGGCCCTTTCCATCATCGGTCCCGATCGCATCGACCTGATGATGAAGGACATGGGCCTGCCGTCCTATGCCAACGTCTATTTCGCCACCGACGATGCCGTGAGCGGCCATGCCGAGACACTGGCAAAGGTGCTGCGTGCCGTCGCCAAGGGCTGGGCCTGGACGCATCAACATCCTGAGGAGGCGGTCAAATTGACGGTGGAGGCCTATCCGCAGCTCGATCTTGCCGTGGAGCTGAAGACGGTGCCGCGCATATTGTCGCTGAGCTTCGACGCGACGACAGGCAAGGACGGCTGGGGCAGCTTCGATCCGGCCGCTCTTGCCGAGCAGATTTCCGTCTACGACAAGATCGGCCAGTTCAAGAGCGGCGCGCCGAAGCTGGAGGATTGCTATACGACTGAGATACTCGACATGACGGCGGGCGACCGCCCGAAGATTGCGTGAGAGCGAATTTGCCTGAAGCAGCGGCCATCGAAACCAGGGATCTGGCTATCGGCTATGCCGGCACTGTCGAGACGACCCGCATTCTGTCCGGCGTCGACCTCATTGTCGGCAGGGGCGAGTTTCTGACCATTCTCGGTCCTTCCGGCTGCGGCAAGTCGACCTTGCTGCGTGCGGTGGCGGATCTTCTTCCGCCGCTTGACGGGCGGCTGTCGGTGCTCGGCAAGACAGCCTCGGAGGCGCGCCGGCGGCGCGAGGTCGCCTTCGTCTTTCAGGATGCAACTCTGTTGCCCTGGCGGACCGTGAGGGAGAATGTTGCGCTGCCGCTGCAGGTGGGGAAGAACAGCGTCTCGCGATCGGTCGATCCGCGGCCCGACCACTGGATCGAACTGGTCGGCCTGTCGCATCTGGCCGACCGCTATCCGCATCAACTGTCCGGGGGCCAGCGGCAGCGTGTCGCCATTGCGCGCGCTCTTCAATGCGAGCCGGATATCCTGCTCATGGACGAGCCCTTTGGTGCGCTCGACGAGATCACCCGCGAACGACTGAACGATGAGCTTCTGGACGTCTGGCGCCGGACCGGCACGACCATCCTGTTCGTGACCCACAGCGTCATCGAGGCGATCTATCTCGGCGGGCGCGTGATGGTCCTGGCGGCCAATCCGGGTCGCGTCCAGGCGCTGATCGACCTTGCACCGCTGAAAGACGAGCGTGGGCTCTGTCGGCGCGAGAGCCTCGATGTCCAGGAGACCGCCGCCCGTCTGCGCCAATTGCTGCAGCAGGGGAGTTCGGCTGCATGACGCATCGTCCGTTGTCATTCGCCGAGGCAATCGGCCTTCCTGTTATTGGCGCTCTTTCGCTGCTCCTTGCCTGGCAATGGCTGGTGCCGGCTCTCGGTGTTCCCGGTTATATCGTTCCAACGCCGCTGGCGATCCTGCGCACGCTTGGCATCGAATGGCGCTTCCTTTTGTCGAATGCGATCCCGACATGGGCCGAGGCGGGCCTCGGCTTCCTCCTGGGCAATAGTCTCGCTGTGATCCTGGCGGTTGCCTTTGTCTATAATCCGCGGTTCCAGGCCGCCTATTTTCCCGTTGTCCTGCTCTTCAACACCATCCCGGTGCTGGCGCTCGCGCCGATCATCATCCTCATCTTCGGCCTCGGCATGCTTCCGAAGGTCATCATCGCTGCTCTCATCTGCTTCTTCCCAACCCTGGTGAATACGGCCCGGGGCCTCAATCTGGCAACTGCGAGCGAGCTTGACCTGATGCATGTGCTTTCGGCGAGCGGGTGGGAGACGTTCTGGCGCCTGCGCGCCCCACGATCCGCGCCCTTGCTCTTTGCGTCGCTGCGCATTTCGGCAACCACCTGTGTGATCGGCGCGATTGTCGGGGAGTGGATCGGTTCGAACCAGGGCCTGGGCGCCGTCATCATCCAGTCGACATTCAACTATCAGGCGGAAAGGCTGTTTGCCGCCGTCGTGCTCGCCTCTTTCTCCGGCATCGTCTTTTTTGCCGCTGTTGCCCAGGTCGAGCGGATTTTCCGTCGGCTGCAGCCGGGGCAAAGGTGAAAGCGTTCAATGCGGCGCGCCGAAACGCTGACGCTTTCCAGGATATGACAAGGCCTCCCGCTGTTATTTGCGGGAGGCCTTGTCCGTTGCTACTCCTCCATGCTCTCACTGATGTCGGAGAGATCGATGCCATGAGTGTCGAACCACCAGTCGGGACCCATCTCGGAATGGCGGTCACGCAAACGCAGATATTTGGCGCGCAGCCGCTTCTGGCGTTCGACCTCTTCCTTGAAGAAGGGATGGTCGAGCGTACCGCCCATCTTATGGATGCGGCGGAGCAGTTTTCGCAAGACGTATCCCTGCTCCTTGTTGCCCGGCCGGTAGCCGCTCTCCACGATCGTCATGACCGTCTCGCACAATGTCCCGAGCGCATCGTCTTGCGGCGTGCCGTTGACGATCATGTCGAGACGCTCGAGACCGAAGCCGACGTCGATGCAGGTTCCGAGCGGATTGACGATGTTTCCGATCTCGACGCCATCCTTATAGAACTCGGTGCAGTATCCGCTGATGCTGCCATCGCTCCACATGCATTCCGGATCCGGCACAATGGGCACGCGCCCGCGATAGAGCGGCGTCCATTCCACCAGACGGTCTGGATGGATTGTCACATGATCCGGCACGAGCCCCACCGTTTCCAAAAAATCGAGCCAGAAATCGATGGCATTGCCGACGGTCATTTCCCGGAAGGAGAAAAGGCCGAGCATGGTGAAATGGAGAAGATGGGTTCCGTCGCCGATCTCGTCGAGGTCGCCCATGCGCAGGCAAGCCTGGCTGTTTGCGACGGTTCCACTATGGGAGGGATCGGTGAAGAGGGGCTTGTACTGCTGCATTCCAGCGCTGCAGAAGAGCGTGGTATGATCATGCGGCCGTACGGATTCTATGCGTATGAAATCGATGCCCTTGGAAAGGCAAAAGTCTTGATATTGCTGGATCAGGCGTCCCGCGGTGACATAGGCAACCTCCTTCGTTGTTCGTGCCTTCGAAAAATATAGAGGTCTCCGGCGCGCACGACAACCCGCTGCTATCGAAGATAAGCCGGGATGGCACTCTTGAACATTAACTCACTTGAGACTAAATGTAACCTCAAGTGAAAAGGAGCTTTGCCATGATGGGATTTGCCGGTATCGCCGATGTTCTCGGGCTGCCCGCCAGGGAGCCGGTATCGCGTTCGGCCTTCGGCCTGCTCTCTAGCATCGAGGAAGGATTGCCAGTCAAGGCGCTTGATCGGATGGCGCTGCTTCTGGCGCCTGATGACGCCCAGTTCAAATACCGGCTGGTTCCGAAGGCCACCTATGAACGGCGCAAGTCCAAGCATCGGCTCTCCTCAGATGAAGGCATAAAGCTTGCCCGTCTCGCGCGTGTCTGGGGTCAGGCGCTCGATGTCTGGCAGACCGAGATCGAGGCCCGCGATTTCCTGTTTCGGCCGCATGCAATGCTTGAGGACAGGCGACCGATCGACGTGGTCATTCAGAGCGAGATCGGCGGCGAGCTCGTGCTCGATATTCTCGGAAGCTTGAAATACGGCAGCGCTGCGTGAGCGCACAGCTTCTTGACCGCACACTGACATCCGTCCGCATCGGAGATCCCAGTGGAACCTATCCGATCTTCGACGCCACCGGCTCGACCATCGCGCCTGGCCGGTGGAACACGTCCGGCAGCCCGATCATCTATACGAGCGAGCATTATTCCACGGCACTGCTCGAAAAGCTCGTGCATGGCAGCGGGCGGCTGCCACCCAATCAGCACTATGTCACGATCATCCTACCGCGTGGGCTAAGCTACGAGGTCTTCTCCGAGCCCGCGCTGCCCGGCTGGGACAGCATGCCGGCAAACGTCAGCAAGGCTTTCGGCGAGCGGTGGTGCCAGGAAAAGCGCAGCGCCATCCTGCTGGTGCCAAGCGTTGTCGCCCGCGTCGACAACAACATATTGATCAACCCGGCCCACCCGGAATTCCCGTCGATCACGACAAGCCTTCACCAACCGGTTTTCTGGGATCGCCGCTTGTTCGGCATGTGACGGGTTGGGGTGCAATCAATGTTTCCGCAGAGCAGATCAAAACGCCGGACAGATGAGGCTTGGTCGGCAGATCATGATGCTGCTACCAAACGCACCGACAAGAGCTCTCGGCCCCGACGTAGCCAAGGCCTTTATCCAACTGCACAGGAGGCCATTTTAAACGAGGAGGTGCCTGCCTCGACCGTTCACGCGTCCGTCTCCCATGGATTTATCACCGCTGCGCCGGTGTCGCCGAAATCGCCGACATTGCGAGTGACGACAATCAGATCATGAACGATCGCCGTTGCGGCGATCAGCCCGTCGATATCTCCACGCGGCCGGATGGGCGGCGATGCGGCCCCATTTCGACGACGATCTCGTCAGTCACCGGCAGGATCCGGTCGCCATGATCATAACGCAGCTTGCGCAGCCCCTCGGTGAGATGCGCCGCGGTCTTCGGATCCGACTTCTGTTTGAGGGCAATGCCGCGCATGATCTCGCCAAGCGTCAGCGCGCTCAGGTGGATGGTGAGCGGATCGACGGAGCGCAGCCAGAAGACCGCCTGCAGCGTGCCGCGTCGCGCCTGCGAGACGATGTTGGTGTCGACCAGATACATCAGAAGGCAACGTCGCGGCTTGGAGTCTTGTTGCGTGCTTCGACCGCATCGGCGAACTCATCGTCCCAGGCGGGGCCACCGAGCAGGTCGTCGACGAGCGTCGGTCTGCCGGCGCGCAGGGCATCGTAGTCGCGGGCGGATAGAACGACGGCCGTGCGCTCACCGCGCACCGTAACCACCTGCGGCCCTTCTTGTCGGGCCTTCTGCACGACCTTCAAAAATTGGTTCTTGGCGTCCTGCAGTTACCATTCCATCGATTCTGCTCCTAGCTAGACTGTCTAGCTATGTGCGTGCGGAATGCCGATGCGTCAATGGGACGTTCCTGAACGACAGAGTCCGGTTTCTGTCTTTAGGTTTCATAACGAGAGTCCACATCGTTGTGTCGGCGATCGGCGCCTGTCGGTCCTTCTGGAAGCCGCGATCACGTTCCCTGCCGCGGCGAGCGGGCCATCAGCCGGGCATAGGCGATGGCCGAGAGCATGTTGACGTGGTTGGCCTTGCCGGTGCCGGCAATGTCGAAGGCGGTGCCGTGGTCGACCGAGACGCGGTCGATCGGCAGGCCGAGCGAGACGTTGACCGCGGTGTCGAAGGCGACGAGCTTGATCGGGATGTGGCCCTGGTCGTGATACTGGGCGATGACCAGATCGAAAGCGCCGTTATAGGCGCGGGCAAACACGGTATCGGCCGAGATCGGACCGACCACGTCGATGCCCTTTGCCTGCGCCTGCTCGACGGCGGGCGCCAGGAATTCCGTGTCCTCGGTGCCGAACAGGCCGTTTTCGCCGCAATGGGGATTGAGGCCGGCAACGGCGATGCGCGCTGTCTTGCCGAGCCGCAGGAAGTGGCGATGGCCAGCTTCGATGGTTGCCAGCACCCGCTCGGTCTTGGCGCGCTCGATCGCACCCTTCAGCGAGATATGGGTCGAGACGTGGATGGTGTTCAGCCGCTCGGAGGCAAGCAGCATGAAGGAGCTCTTCGAGCCGGTGAGATGCGCGAGAAGCCCGGTGTGGCCGTCATGGTGATGGCCGGCGAGGTTCATCGCCTCCTTGTTGATCGGCGCGGTGACGATGACATCCGCTTGCCCCGACATGGCGAGATCGACGGCGCGGGTGATATAGCGCACCGAGGCATCGCCGGCGACGGGGCTGACCTTGCCGATCTCGGGAAGGGCGGCGCCGAGCGCGACCTCGTCGACGGCGATCCTGTCGTCACTGGGTGCATCGGCAGGCCCGAACCGCAGCCCGGCGCCGGTGACGCGGTCGGCGCGCTCCAGCGCTTCGACATTGCCGACGATCACGAAATCACGGCGCTCTTCCCTCGGAAGGGCTGCCAAGGCCTTGACGATCACCTCGGGGCCGACGCCGGCCGGATCGCCGAGCGTCACGGCGACTTTCGCATTTCTGTCCATCGATCAAGTCCCTTCTAAAAAACCTTACCGCTTAAAAGGCAGCAGCATAAATCGCGCGAATGTCGGCGCGAGACAGATCTCGCGGATTGTTATCGAGCAGACGGCGAATGGCAAAGGCGTCGTCGGCCATGGCGTCGAGATCGGTTTCCGGCACGCCGAGGCCGGAAAGCTTCATCTCGATGCCGAGTTCGGCGCAGAAGGCGTAAGCCGCATCGAAGACGGAGGTGATGTTCCCGGAGGTTTCACGCCCAAGCGCTTCCATCACCGCCTTGGTTTTCTCAGGCGCCGACGGTGTATTGAAGGCGAGAACATGCGGAAAAATCAGCGCATTGGCCGCGCCATGGGCCACATGCCAGCGCGTGCCGAGGGGATAGGCAAGCGCATGGCCGCCGGCGGTATTGACCGGGCCGAGGCAGAAACCGCCGTAGAGCGAGGCGAGCGAGAGGCCGGCGCGCGCTTCGGCGTCGTTGCCGTCCTTGACGGCGCGGGCGAGATATTTGCCGACGAGGCGCGTTCCCTCGATCGCATAGATGTCGACCATCGGATGGGCCTTGCGGTTGGTGAAGGCCTCGACGCAATGGGCCATGGCATCGACGCCAGTTGCCGCCGTCGTGCGGGCAGGGACGCTGAAGGTCAGAGCCGGATCGATGACAGCGATATCGGCCAGCATATGCAGGCTTTCCACGGCAAGCTTTGCCATCGTCGCCGGATCGGTGACGAGCGCACGGATGCCGGCTTCACTGCCGGTGCCCGATGTCGTCGGCACCTGGGCGAGCGCCACCTTGCGCGGCCCATGCACCTTGTTCGGACCGACGACCTGGTGCAGCGTCTGGGTTGAGCCGGCAAGCACGGCGGCAAGTTTTGCCAGATCCATGGCGCTGCCGCCGCCGAAGCCGACGATCAGCTCGGCATCGGCGGCGTTTGCCGCCGCCAGAACCTTTTCGAGATTGGCTGTATCCGGTTCGGGCGTCACGTCGGCAAAGACCGTAACCTCGCCGTTCAGCTCCAGAACGTCGATGCGCGAAGCGTTGAAGGCATCGGAGATGACGAGCGTGCGCCGATAGCCCTTTTCGGCCGCCCATTTGCCGAGCTTTCCCGCCGTGCCGACGCCGAATTCGATCAGATGCGGCCGAACTATCGTGATCGGCGAATCCAAGCTGGCCATGAACCAGTCCTCCCTGCAAGATCTTGCGGCAATATCCTCGCCCTCTTTAATGTAAAGTTGTAAGATCAATGTCAAGCCAGCATTCCAAGGGGCGGTATTTTTTATCATCTGGTGTGCGATCGGCGCGCGCTTCCAGGCGGTGTTGCCGTGCTAATATCGATATTGATATCAGTGCTTTATGAAAATTGTGATGATGAGAGCGGCATGTCAGACGCAGCTGGCCATCATCTTTGCGGCGGCAGCGAATAATCCAACCATGTTGTCAAATTTTTCGTCAGTCAACCCACAGCCGTTATCATCCTGCGTCTTTTCGCGTGCGAGCCGATGCAGTATGACAATTTCCGGCTGCCGCTTTGTTTACGGCAGGGATTGCGGGGTGAGGCGCACATATTTGATGGCGCGCCGGTAGTAGGTGTAGCCGATATGGAGCGTGCCGTCGCCGCCCTGGACGATCGAGGGATAGGAGAATTCGCGGTTCAGCGAATCCTTTGAATTGTTGCTGAGGCAGAAGCCGTCGCCGGTATCAAGATCGATGCGACGCGGAAAGCTCTTGCCGCCATCCCTTGATATCGCAAGGCTCAGCGGCGCGCGCGGAACCCCCCAGACGGCCTTGCGCGCGCTGTTATCGGCAACGACGGCGGTCTCTCCAGCTTCGCCGCTCTCGATTTCGTCATAGAGGGACTGGCGCCGCGCATCCGACGTGTCGGCATTCGAATGGTTGTAAACCATTGCGATTGCTCCATCATTCAGGATCATGGCCTGGATCGAGGAGTTGTTGTTCGGCAGTTCGGTGGGCTCGGGCGAACTCCAGGTCTCACCGCCATCGGATGATCGGCTGGACAGGATGTTTTCGGCGAAACGGTTGCGGTAGAAGGCGATCATCTCGCCGCCGCCAAGCGGCAGGATGTTCATATGCACCGCGCCGATACTGTCCGGAATATCCCGCATTTGCCAGCTCGCGCCGCCATCACGCGATATCAGCACGGCCGCCGTATCGGCGTCACCGCTCCAGCGCTGGCCGTTCAGACCGACGCAGCGGAAGACCGGAAGCAGCCAGTCGCCTCGACTGTTCACGACGATCTGCTGGCGAACGAAGGTGCCGGGACTGTCGCAGAGGATACGAACCGGGCCAAAGGTCTGGCCGTCATCCCCTGAAATCCGGCATTTGACAACAGAGCCGTCCTGGTTGCCGGAGGTCTGCGAGGTGTAGAGCAGCCACACATTTCCATCTGGAGCGTTGAAAATCAACGGGTTCTGCTCGGATTTCTCCGGGTCGTCGCTCATCTTTTCCGGCACGGACCAGCGCTCGGAGCCCGGCACTAGGCGCGACATGTAAATCGAGATATCACCCATGCCCTCCATCGTGCCGCCAAACCAGACGCAGGTCAGCGTGCCGTCGGGCAGAAAGGCGAGATTTGCGGCGTGGTTCTGGATGCAGGGGGATGGCAGATAGGCATCCGCACGACCCTCGACGATGGGGTGATGGGCGATGGTCCCGGTCATCAGGGTCGGAACGGCTTCCGGGGGCAGGCCGGTGAAGTTCATGACGGATCTCCTCAGGGCAGCTTGGCATAGCTTTCGGCGAGCGCGGCATAGTCAGCATCGCCGAGCGGCATCAGCGGTGCGCGCGTACGTTTCCAGGCCGGATTGCCGGTCTTCAGTGCCACCATCGCCTTGATGGTCGGGATCTGGACGTAGGAATTGGAAAGCGTTCGATAGGCGTTGATGCGGGCCTGCGCCGCCTCGACATCGGCGGCGCGCGCCTCGTCATGGACGTGGTCGTAGACGGTGCGCAGCGAATTCGCCACGAGATTGGAGGTTGCGGTGATGCAGCCGGCGCCGCCGGCCTTCAGCAGCGGCAGCAGCAGCGGATCAGCGCCCGCGAGCACCGAGAAGCCGGGATAGGCCGCGATGATCGCTTGCATGTTGTTGAAATCTCCCGCAGATTCCTTGATTCCGACGACCGTCTCCGGGAAGGCCGCAATCAGCCGCCCGATCAGCGGAATGGATAGCGGAACGCCTGAGACCTGCGGAATATGATAGAGGATGACCTGCAAGCGCGTGTCGGCGACCTTCTCCAGCACCTGCGAATAGGCGGCGAAGAGGCCGTCGTCGGAGACGCCTTTGTAATAGAAAGGCGGCAGCATCACCACCTTGGTGACGCCAAGCGACAGCGCGTGCCGGGTGAGCTCCACCGTCTCGGGAATGGCGACGACTCCGGTGCCCGGCAAAAGTCTGTCGGCAGGAATGCCGGCCTTCAGTGCAGCTTCCAGAATGGCGCGGCGCTCGGCGCCGGAGAAGGAATTAGCCTCGCCCGTCGTGCCGAGCAGCGCCACGCCGTGGCATCCCTCGGCCAGCAGCTGCTGGCAGTGATCGGTAAAAAGGGCGAAATCCGGCGTATTCTCTGCTGTTAGCGGCGTTGCGGAGGCGCTGAAAACGCCTGTAATCCTGTGATGGCTCATTTCGCCCTCCTCGGCGCGTCCTGTCTGGGGATCCGTGTTCGAACCGCTAGGCTGCGCATTCCAGTTGTCATTCGTCTGTCGCGATGGAGTGCAAAGAACTTTTCCATTGCCGATCTTTTGTCAAGAAGACAAAATGCTGTAACGCCGCTCCGAAAAGTTATCTATCTGTTATAACTTATATATTTTCGGAAGAAAATTTTGTTCGAATTGAAATTGCGATTTTTTGTTGACATATTTACAATAACGAGAGAACGATACGGAACGGATTGTGCTGCGCCTGGCAGGTGCAGGGAGAGCGCTGCCGAATTCACTCTGGGAGGAATGCCATGTCTGATCAATCGGATAAAACCAATATATCACGTCGTAACGCGCTGAAGCTCGGCCTTGCAGCCGGCGTCGGCCTCACCGTGTTCGGGATGAATGCCCGTATCGTTATGGCCGATGAAGGCCAGGTTCTGAAGGTCGCAAATCCGGCCTTCGATCAGGACTGGTCGCCGCTACGCGGCGGCGGCAGAACCTTCCGCTGGAATTCCATCTGGTGGGCATCGCCGATGTATTTCGACAGCCAAGGCAATATTAAGCCCTACGTCTTCACCAGCTGGGAATCGGCGGACAACACGGTCTGGACCTTCAAGATCGACCCGAAGGCCGTCTTTTCCGACGGCAGCAAGATCACCTCGGCCGATGTCAAGGGATCGTGGGAAGTCTCCTCGATGCCGAACACCAAGAACCAGCGCGCCGACCAGGTGCTGAGCAGGGTCAAGGGTTACGCCGAAATCGCCGCCGGCTCCGGCAACGAACTCACCGGTGTCGCGACACCCGACGAGGGAACGGTCGTCGTGACGCTGGCTGCTGCAGACCCGATCTTCTTCATGCGTCTGGCAAACCACATCGCGCCGATCACCAAGGCAGCGCAGTCGCGCGGCAGCGACGGCGAGGAGATCATCGACTGGTACAAGCCTGAGAGCAAGCCGGTTTTCTCCGGTCCCTTCAAGTTGACGAGCCTCGATATCGACGCCGGCAAACTCTCTTTCGAGCCGAATGAGAACTTCTTCGGACCGAAGCCGAAGCTTGCCCGTATCGATATCACCTCGATCGAGGACAATGTCACCGCGACGTCGCTGATCAAGTCGGGCGAGTTTAACGCCCATACCGAACTGATCACCTCGACCATTATCCAGGATCTCGGCCCGGAATTTTCCGCCGGCCCGCTGATCCCGACCAGCCAGCACTTCTGGTTCAACATCTCTCGTGCGCCGATGGATGATCCGAAAGTTCGTCAGGCACTGATCATGGCGGTCGATCGCGATGGCCTGTTCAAGGCTTCCTATCCCGACGGGCCGCATAAGAAGGCCGATCAGATCCTCAACTCGGTCCCAGGTGCGGAGAATTCCGGCTTCGAGCCCTATCCCTATGATCCGGCGGCTGCCAAGAAGCTGCTTGCGGAATCGACCTACGGCGGTCCAGAGCGCCTGCCGAAGATCCTGTTCGTCGGCATCTCGGGGCCAGCCATTCAGGCTGCCGCCCAGTTCATTGCCGAGCAGTGGCGCCAGAATCTCGGCATCACTGCCGTCGATATGAAGCCGCAGCAGGACTCCTATGCGGGTCCGGATCAGAACTCGGTCCAGATCTTCCGCGACGACGTCGGCACCCGCGTGCCTGATGCCGTCTCCTATCTGGCGGGCAGCATCGCCTCGACCTCGTCGAACGCTCAGAACAAACTCGGCGGCTACAAGAACGACAAGGTCGACAGTGCCCTTGCCGAAGCGACGACCAAGGCTGCAGATGATCCGCAGCGCATCACTCTCGCCCAGGAAGCCCAGAAGGCGTTCCGCGAGGATTGGGCCTTCATTCCATGGTATTCTCAGGCGATGTCGCGCTGGGCCACCAAGGAGGTCAAGGGTCTGGAAAAGAACCTCGACTGGCAGGTCGTCGAACCCTGGAACATTTCCATCGGTTGATCGGCGGAAACCGTCCCTGTCGGCAATAAACCGCGCGGAGGCCGCAAGGCCTTCGCGCAAGTTTCAAGAAGAAGAGATGCGATCGCAGCCAAAAGCGGGAACGCATCGAACAACAGGTGGGAGGTGGCCATGCTGCGCTACGTGCTAACCCGATTTGCCATCTGGATTCCGTCCGTTCTGGTGGTGATGCTGGCGGTTTACGCGCTGGCCTTCTATGGCGCCGGCGATCCGATCAAGCTGATCTTCCTGCGCGCGCCGGGCGACGTCGCCTATAATCCGCAGCGCATCGAAGCCATTCGCGAAAGTGCCGGCCTCAACAAGCCCTTCATCGTCCAGTTCGGCCTTTACATCTGGAACCTGCTGCACGGCCAGTTCGGCAACTCGCTGACATCGGGCCGTTCCGTCTGGGCAATGGTCTCGGCTGCCGCACCCGTCTCCTTTCAGCTTGCCCTCTGTTCCATCATCCTGACCGCCGTCGTCGCGATCCCGCTCGGCATGATCGCCGCGCTCAACCAGAATTCGCGCATCGACTATGCCATTCTGGGCTCCGCACTCTTTCTCTGGGCGATCCCGGCCTATGTCGCCGGTCCGCTGCTGATGGTCGGCCTCATCGTGCTGCTGCCGGGTGCGAGCGTGCCCTACGGCTGGGGCGGCATATTCGATGTCCGTATCCTGCTGCCGCTACTCGTCCTTTCCTTCCAGCCGATCGCGCTGATCGTGCGCCAGACGCGTGCCGCCGTCATCGAGGTCCTGTCGGAGGATTTCGTCCGGACCGCCCGCGCCAAGGGCGTGCCCGAGATCATCGTGGCGTTGCGCCATATCTTGCGGCCGGTGCTGACGCCCGTCGTCACGCAGCTCGGCCTGATCATGATCACCATCGTCAATGGCGCGATCTTCGTCGAACTCGTTTTCGGCCTGCCGGGCCTTGGCCGGTTGACGGTGCAGGCGCTGATCAATTCCGATTATCCGGTCATTCTAGCGATCACGCTGATCGGATCATTTCTGGTGATGGTGTCGAACCTTTTGGTGGATGTGCTCTATCCGCTGCTCGATCCGCGCGCCAATGATTCAAGAAGGAGCCGCTGACCATGTCCGCCATCCCTCTTTCCACCATAGAAACCGTCGAAGAGCCGGTCAGCCTGTGGCGCGATGCCTGGTATCGGCTGAAGCGTAATCGACTCGCCATCTTCGGCCTCGTCATCGTCGTGATCCTCGCCTTCACCGCGATCTTCGGGCCTTACCTGACGCCCTATGATTATCTGAGCCAGGATCTCAACGCCCGCAACGTCCTGCCGTCGATGAGCCATCTCTTCGGAACCGACGATCTCGGCCGCGACGTCTTCAGCCGCGTGGTCTTCGGCACGCGCACCGCTTTCCTCGTCGCCGTCATCGTCACCGTCTTCGCCGTGCTGATCGGTCTCGTGCTCGGTGCCGTCGCCGGTTTCTTCGGCAATCCATTCGATCGCGCCATCATGTGGCTGACCGACGTGACGATGTCGGTTCCCAACCTGCTGCTCGTCGTCGTCATCAACGCCTCGCTGAAATCGCCGATCAGCAAATGGATGGAGTCGCGTTACCTCGAGACCCTCAATCCCTTCTATCGCGAAACCATGTGGGTGGATTTCATCCTCGTCTTCGGCTCGATGGCGCTGATATCCTGGCCGCCTTACGCCCGTCTCGTCCGCGCCCAGGTGCTGTCGATCCGCAGCCGACCATATATCACCGCGGCCCAGGCGCTCGGCCTGTCGAACTGGATCATCATCAAGCGTTATGTCATTCCGAATGCGCTGGGGCCCTTGATCGTCTCGGTCAGCGCCGGTCTCGGCACGGCGATGGTGCTGGAAAGTGCTTTCAGCTTCCTTGGCGTCGGGGTCAATCCGCCGACGCCGAGCTGGGGCAACATGATCTCGGACGGCCTGCGTGTCTGGCAGCATTATCCCCACCTTCTCGCCGCTCCGGCGGCCGTGCTCGGCCTTGCCTCGGTTGCCTTCAGCTTCCTTGGCGACGGTCTCAACGACGCGCTCAATCCGCGGGGCAGCAAATGATGGACACGAAAAGCACCAACCGCCTGCTCGATGTCAGGGGCCTCACCGTCGAAATCGATGGCCGCAACGGCCCCGCCGTGGTCGTCGACGGCATCGATCTCCATGTCGACAGGGGCGAGACCCTTGGCGTCGTCGGCGAATCCGGCTGTGGCAAGAGCCTGACCATGCTGAGCTTGATGCGGCTGCTGCCGAACAAGATCAAGGTCACCAAGGGATCGGCGACATTCGACGGCCGCGACCTTCAGACGATGTCCAATCGCGAGCTGCGCAAGGTGCGCGGCGGCGATATCGGCTTCGTCTTCCAGGATCCGATGACCTCGCTTAATCCGGTGATGCGCGTCGGCGACCAGATCTGCGAGCCGCTGATCTATCACCGCGGAATGAAAAAGGCGGCGGCCCGCGCCCGCGCCGTCGAGCTCCTGCGGCTTGTCGGTATTCCCGGTCCGGAAGAGCGCCTGCAGGCCTATCCGCACGAGCTTTCCGGCGGCATGCGCCAGCGTGTGATGATCGCGATCGGTCTTGCCTGCAATCCGAAGCTTTTGATTGCCGACGAGCCGACAACCGCGCTCGACGTCACCATTCAGGCCCAGATCGTCGATCTGGTGAAGGATCTGAGAGCCAAGCTCGGCATGTCGGTCGTCTGGATCACCCATGACCTGGCGCTGATCGCCGGCCTCGTCGATCGCGTCGCCGTGCTTTATGCCGGCACTGTGGTCGAAGATGCGCCGGTCGACGAGCTCTATGCCCGGCCGAGCCATCCCTATACGCGCGGTCTGCTGTCATCGATCCCGAAGCTCTCGGACCCGCCGGCAAGCCGGCTGAGCTCGATCGGCGGCACGCCGCCGGAGCCTGGCCGCCGGCCGAAGGGTTGCCCATTTGCGCCGCGTTGTCCGCTTGCCGAAACCATCTGCCACGAGAAGGTGCCGCAGCTCGAACCGTTGAGCGGCAGCAGCAATCACCGCGCCGCCTGTTTCGTCGTCCAGAGAATGCAGGAAGCCGCATGATGGGTGCTCAACCGCTGCTCAAGATCGAAAACCTGGTCAAGCATTTCCACGTCAAGCTCGGCGCCTTTGGTGAGTGTTCGGCAACCGTCTATGCACTCGACAATGTCAACCTCGACATCATGGAAGGCGAGACGCTGAGCCTGGTCGGCGAATCCGGCTGCGGCAAGTCGACGACCGGTTTCACCATCCTCAACCTCTACAAGGCGACTAGCGGCAAGGTTGTCTACAAGGGCCAGGATCTGGCGACGCTCGACGAAAAGCAGATGCGGCCCTTCCGTCGCGACCTGCAGATCGTCTTCCAGGATCCGTATTCGACGCTCAATCCGCGCATGACGGTGGGCGAGGCGATCGGCGAGCCGATCCTCTTCCACAAGCTCTGCACCAAGGCCGAACTGAAGGAGAGGGTGGCGACGCTGCTCACCGATGTCGGCCTGTCCACGCGGTTTGCCCAGCGCTACCCGCACGAGCTTTCCGGCGGCCAGCGCCAGCGCGTCGTCATTGCCCGGGCGCTCGCCTGCCAGCCGAAATTCATCGTCTGCGACGAGGCGATTTCGGCGCTCGACGTGTCGATCCAGGCGCAGATCATCAACTTGCTGCTCGATCTGCAGGAAAAATACGGGCTGACCTATCTCTTCATCGCCCATGATCTCGCTGTCGTGCGCCACATCAGTACTCGCGTCGGCGTCATGTATCTCGGGCGCCTCGCCGAACTTGCCACCCGCGAGGAACTCTTCGACAATCCGCTGCATCCCTATACCAAGGCGTTGCTGTCGGCCGTTCCGGAGACGGATCCCGAGCATGAGCGCACACGTCAGCGTCAGATCCTGCAGGGTGATGTGCCGAGCCCGCTGAACCCGCCGTCGGGCTGCCGTTTCCACACGCGCTGCCCAATCGCCATGGATGTCTGCAGCAAGGTCATTCCCGCGTGGAAGGAGGCGAAGCCCGGCCATCTCGTCGCCTGTCACGCCGTCAACACCGGACAGACCGCATGACGCTGATGGCCGTTATCGTCGCCGATGATCTGACCGGTGCGCTCGATACCGGCACGCCCTTCGTCGAAGCGGGCCTTTCGGTTGCGGTCGCTGTCGACGTCGGGGCCGCGGAGGATGCGATCGCCACCGGCTGTGACGTCGTCGTCGTCAATACAGCCTCGCGTGCGCTTGGCGAACCGGAAGCTGCCGAGAGGGTCCGCTTGGCGACCGCGGCACTTCGTGGCGTGAAGCCCGCAGTCGTGATGAAGAAGATCGACTCCCGGCTGAAGGGCAATGTCGCGGCGGAAAGCCTGGTGCTGGCCGATGCGCTCGGCCTGGAGACTATTCTCGTGGCGCCCGCTATTCCCGATCAGGAGCGTGTGACCTATAGAGGCTGTGTCGTCGGCCGCGGCGTCGACAAGCCACTGCCGATCGCCGATCTGTTCGAGGGCCGCACGGGCAATGTTGCTGTTGCCGATGCAGAGGATGACAGTGATCTCGATCAGATCGTTGCCGATCATGACTGGCGGCTGACGCTTGCGGTCGGCGCACGGGGTCTGGGTGCGGCACTTGCCCGTCAGCTCGGCGAGACGGGGCGGCAAGCGGTGCCGGAGTTTGCGGCAACCCGGCGTACGCTGTTCGCATTTGGCTCGCGCGATCCGATTACCGCTACCCAGATGGACCAGCTCGAGGCCTCGGGCGTCCTGCGGATGGTGATGGACGCGCCGATGGGGCAGGTCGAAGTCGGGGAGGGCATGGCGCTGCCGGCGCTTCTGCGTTGCACCGGCGATATGACAGCCGATGCAGCACAGGTCGCCCGCCGTTTTGCAGCAGGCGTCAGATCGGTTATCGACGATACCAAGCCTGACATGCTGATGGTCGGCGGCGGCGATACGGCGCTTGCCGTTTTCCGGGCGCTTGATGTCAGAGTGCTGGCGCCGAAGGGCGAAATCGAAGCCGGCGTGCCGTGGTTCGATGTCACCGCAGCCGACGGGCGGCATTTTCGGTGCGCCGTGAAGTCCGGGGGCTTCGGCAAGCCCGATAGTTTGCTAAGACTGGTTCTTTGGAATCGGGCGGCATAGTAAGATACCGCCGGGGAGAATGACGTGGCTGAAGTGAATGGCGAATCCTTGAACGCGGAAGCCGGCCCGCCGGGCAAGCCCGAACGCGGCAAGGCCGTCAAGCTGGTCGATCGCGTCTTCGACCAATTGCTCGAGCGTATCCGTGGCGGAAACTATCCGCCGGATTCACGCCTTCCCGGCGAGCATGAGCTTGCCTCGATGTTGGGTGTGTCGCGGCCGATCGTCCGCGATGCGCTGGCGCGCCTACGCGATCAGGGCATGGTCTATGCCCGGCAGGGCGCCGGCACCTTCGTCAGCGCGCATGGATCGCCGACGACGCAGCTTGCCTATTCGCCGGTCAAGACGATCGCCGACATCCAGCGCTGCTACGAGTTCCGCCTGACGATCGAGCCGGCGGCCGCCTATTTCGCCGCCAAACGCCGCAATGAGCAGGCCATCCAGAAGATTGCCAGCGCGCTTGCAGATCTGCGTGAGGCGACCAGCCACCAGCTTCACCGCACCGACGCCGATTTCCTCTTCCACCGCGCGGTGACGGAGGCTGCCAACAATCATTATTACACGGCCTCGATCGATGCGCTGAAGGCCCATATCGCCGTCGGCATGCATCTCCACGGCCTCTCTTTGCTCGGCCCCCGCCAGGGGCTGGAACAGGTCTACGAAGAGCATAACGCCATCTACAAAGCGATCGCCGATGGCCGGCCTGACGATGCGCAAAGACTGATGAAGGCGCATCTCGAAGGCTCCCGGGACCGTCTGTTCGAGGGCAGGGTGCTCGATCTGTCCTTCTGACGCGCATCCCAAGCGGCTAGCAACTCAAAAATGGTAGAGAGTTTATGCCCTTAAGTCGGGATGTCTCCTTCGTCGTCAATTGTCAGCCTGATTTCTGCTTCTTGATGATGCTGATGCGGCAACGCAGGCACTTTATGATTTTCCATTCCCCCTCCCTGTCCGTCATGCGGAGAACTTGGTTCGGAGGCAACCGTTGCCGGCCATGAGGGGGCCGTTGCCGTGTACATCGGATGTGAAGCTGTCCAGGCGTCTTCGCCGATCAAGGGAACGAAGAGCACCCCGCCGAGATCTTCCTCCTCGAATGCGGCGGCGCCGGTGCGCGTGAGCCGTGTCAGGCGCTGCCCTTCACCGCCGCCGACCGGGATGATGAGCCGCCCTCCGAGGCCCAGCTGTTCTTTCAAGGCGGTTGGTACCTCGGGTGCGCCCGCTGAAACGATAATGGCATCGAATGGCGCGGCTTTCGCCCAGCCTTTGCTGCCATCGCCGACGCGAACGTCAATGTTGCGGTATCCCAGTTTCTCGAACCTTTCTTTGGCCTGAAGCGCCAGCCTTTCGTGGCGCTCGATGGAGTAGACATGTCTTGCTATCCGGCTCAGGAGGGCTGAAGCGTAGCCGGAACCTGTTCCGACTTCGAGCACTGTGTCGCCGGCATCCAGATCTGCCTTTTCGAGCATCAAAGCCACGATGAACGGCTGCGAAATTGTCTGGCCCTCGCCGATCGACAGCGGCGCATCCTCATAAGCGAATTCCTCGGAGCCCGCAGGAACGAATATTTCGCGCGGCACCGTGCGCATCGCTTCGGTCACGCCTGGATCGCGAATGCCACGACGCGTAACGTGGTGCTCCACCATGCGATCTCGGATGCGCGTCATATCCATGGATCAGCTCCACTGTCGCCGACTACACCTTAGGCAAATCTCTGGGTGGTGCGGAATGTAAAACAAATGGGCGCCCGGAGAGTTCCTGAGATACGTGGGCGCACGTGGAATAGTGTTCATGGCGTGGCAGCAGCAGATTCCGCAGGAATGACGGCCGTCAGGCGTCGTGCCGGTCGTGTGGGAGCCGATCTACGCGGCCTCGAAATTCGCAGTTCAGGCCTTCGTCCATTCCACGCGCCGGCAAGTGGCGCAGCACCGCGTGCGCGTCGGTGCGGTGCTGCCAGGGCCTGTCATCACGGCCTTGCTCGACGACTGGCCGAAGGCGAAAATGGAGGAGGCGGTGGCCGATGGCAGCCTGATGCAGCCGAAAGAAGTGGCTGACGCCGTTCTTTTCATCCTGTCGCGGCCGCGTAATGTGACCGTCCGCGATCTTGTGATTCTGCCGAATAGCGTGGATCTGTAAACACCGGCCCACACTGCAGTTAGCCTGATCCTTGCCGACTTCAAAGGAGAGACCATGAGCGACACATCTCGCACGCCAGAAGCAGATGCCAAACATGTCATCGGCGTCGATATCGGCACCGGCAGCGCCCGCGCCGGCTTGTTCGACCTGACCGGCCGGATGCTCGCGTCCGCCAAGCGGAATATCACCCTGTTTCACGAGCCGGGTTCCATGGTTGAGCAATCGAGCACCGAGATCTGGGCGGCCGTTTGCGCGGCAGTGCGCGACGTGGTTTCCTCGGCCGGGATTGATCCGGCGTCCGTCATGGGGCTTGGGTTCGATGCCACCTGTTCGCTCGTCGTCCTTGGCGAAGGCGGCAAGCCGCTTCCCGTTGGGCCTTCGGAAGATCCGAACCGGGACATCATCGTATGGATGGACCACCGCGCCGTGCCGCAGGCGGAGCGTATCAATGCGTTCGGCCATGACGTCCTGCGTTACGTCGGCGGCCGCATCTCGCCTGAGATGGAAACGCCCAAACTCCTCTGGCTGAAGGAAAATCGCCCTGAGGTCTTTGATGCCGCGTGGCAATTCTTCGACCTTGCAGATTTCCTGACCTGGCGAGCGACTGGCGATCTGTCGCGTTCGACCTGCACGGTCACCTGCAAATGGACCTATCTCGCCCACGAGAAGCGCTGGGATGGAGATTATTTTCACCAGATCGGCCTCGGCACGCTCGCCGACGAAGAGTTTGCCCGCATCGGGCAGGCTATCGTCGAGCCCGGTTCGGCACTCGGTCGAGGACTGACCGCGGCTGCAGCCGGCGAGCTTGGCCTGAAGCCTGAAACGCCCGTCGCTGCCGGACTGATCGATGCTCATGCGGGCGGAATCGGAACCGTTGGCACGGGTGCCGGTCCTCAAGCCAATCTGGCCTATGTATTCGGCACTTCCTCCTGCACGATGACATCGACGGCAGAGCCGTCGTTCGTGCCCGGCGTCTGGGGGCCCTATTATTCGGCCATGGTGCCGGGACTATGGCTGAACGAGGGTGGCCAGAGTGCCGCCGGCGCTGCGATCGACCAGCTGCTCTCCTTCCATCCGGCTGCCGCGGAAGCGAGGGAGCTTTCGAAGAAGGCGGGCGTTCCGTTGCCGGTTTTGCTTGCAGATATGGCCGCCCGAAAAGCGGGCCGTTCTTCCGACGCCGTCACGCTTGCGGCCGGATTGCACGTCGTTCCCGAGTTCCTCGGCAACCGCGCGCCCTTTGCCGATCCGCATGCCCGCGCAATCATTGCCGGTCTCGGGATGGAGGACGATATCGGCAGCCTGGTTTCTCTTTACGTCGCAGGGCTTTGCGGCATCGGTTACGGCCTCAGGCAGATCATCGAGACGCAGGCCGATGCGGGTGTTACCATCGAAAACATCGTCATCAGCGGTGGCGCCGGCCAGCACGACTTTGTTCGCCAGCTGCTTGCCGATGCGAGCGGCAAGCCGGTCATCGCGACAAAGGCAGAAGAACCGGTCCTCCTGGGGGCCGCCATCCTGGGCGCTGTCGCCAGCGGGCTGTTTGCGGATGTACGTCAAGCGATGACGACACTCTCGGCGGTCGAAACGACATTCCTGCCATCAGAAGGCCCGATCCCCGATATTCATCATAAACGCTATGAAGGGTTCAAGGAGCTTCAGGCTCTGGCGCGCAAGCTGCGTATCGACGGTTAGATATCCCAACGCCAATTCGCGGGGGTTCATCAGCGATCGATCGGCTGACCGCTAGCGCCGAACGATGACCCGGGTTCCCGGCTGGACGATCTCGTAAAGCTCTTCGACATCTTGACGGTACATTCGAAAGCACCCGCTCGACGCGTTGGTGCCGATGGACGAGGGGTCGTTGGTGCCGTGGATGCGCAACAGGCCATCGGCGAGATAGATCGCGCGGGTTCCAAGCGGATTGGCGGGGCCGGGCTTCACGACCGCTGGAAGCCGAGGGTTCTTCTGCCGCATGCCGGCCGTGGGTCGCCATTCAGGATGCGCCCGCTTCGACACGACCCGCGTGGATCCATACCATTGCTTGCCCTCACGGCCGACCGCGATGGGGTAAGCGAATTGCTCGCCCCAAGGGGTGGTGTAAATGAGCGTATGCTCGCTCGTCACGATTTCGATGGTTCCTTTTGTACGTCTGGTCGGCGGTTGCCTGCGATCATGTAGGGGCTCTTGATAGGGAGGCGCCGGATCGTAATCGAGTGGTGGCGGATAGGGGCTGTATGGATCGTCGTAACCGTATCCACCAAAGTCGTCATATCCATCATACGGCCCATAGATCTGGGCTTGAGTCTGAATGACCGTTAGCAAAAAGGCCGCAGCCACGAGAGCCAGCAATCTCATCTTGTCGCCATCCGCTTGTTGAACAAGCTTGATTGGGCTGAATTCTGTGGCGGCACTATGACTGCCGGCCCCAGGATATTGAAAAGCTATTGCCGCTGATGATACTGCGGTAGCTCAGCCGGTCGGCTCCGGCAGCAAACAGGAACTTGCTGAAACCGATCCTCGTCCTCAGCCCGCCTTCCAAGACGTTTCATGTCCATTGCTGTCGGAGCGATAGCGCACATGGTCGACGAGCGCGCGCAGCTTCGGAGGCAGATTTCGCCGATCCGCGAAATAAAGAAAGAAACCTGGGAACGGCGGTAGGTACTCCTCCATGAGCGACACCAGTTCTCCCCGGTCGAGATATGGCCTGAACGTTTCTTCCATGCCGAATGTCACGCCTCCGCCGGCGCACGCCGTCCGCACCATGACCCCCATGTCGTTTGTCGTGATCCTCGGATTGACGGCCACGTCGAATTCCCGGCCATTCTCCTCGAACTCCCAGCGATACGGCGCCACATCCGGCGCCGGACGCCAGCCGATGCAGCAGTGCCGCGAAAGCTCTGATGGATTTGCGGGCCTTCCGAAGCGTTCCAGGTAAGACGGCGCGGCAACGACGAGCTGCCGCTGGCTGCCGGAGACCGGAACCGCGATCATGTCCTGCTCAATCACTTCGCCGAGCCGCACACCCGCATCGTAACCCTCGGCGACGATATCGAACTCCTCATCCGTGACGTTTACATCGACCTGCACGCCCGGATAGGCGTGCGTGAAGCTTGCAAGCAGCGGCCCGGAAATAAACCGCTCGGCAATCGACGATACAGCGAGCCGCAGGAGTCCTGTCGGCTGGGAGTCCCGATCCTGGGCATCATCCAGTGCCAATTCGACTTCGGCGACTGCGGGCCCAACGCGCTCGTAAAGCCGCATGCCCGCTTCAGTCAGGCTGACGCTCCGCGTCGTGCGCTGGAAGAGAGCAACTCCCATCCGGTCTTCCATCCGCCGGATCGCCTGGCTTACTGCCGAGTGGGTGAGGCCGAGGCGCTCAGCCGCGCCGCGGAAACTCTTCGCTTCCGCGACGGCGAGGAATACGGACACGAGTTTAAGATCGATGGCCATTGGTCAGCAAAGCTTACCAAGCTTGTCACCATTCGTAAATTGTTTCGCCGTCGTCTCCGCCATACTTTCGGTGCAAGGACATTCGGGATGAGGATCGACGCCCCTGGGGCGCTGACGAGAGCGGAGCGAACCGGGTCCTCAGGTCTCGCGTCGGAAGAAATGGATCGAACAAGGAGAATCTTCCATGTATCAGAATATCCGCTCACACTTTGCAGTCGCGGGTACTGCGGCGCTCTTGGCCATATCGCCGGACGTGGCCTTCGCTCAGACTGTGGAGGAGCGCCGCGAACGTGGTGCTGCCGTCATCCGGAGCCTCAACAACGGCATGACACAGCCAAATTTAGAAGCGATGCGGCAAGAGTTTCCGTTCCTCGCCGAAGCGACCGAAGCCTACGCTCTCGGAGATGTGTGGTCACGTCCGGGCATCGATAATCGCACGCGCCAACTCGCCGCCGTCGCTGCATTCGCGGCAATGGGCCTGACAGATTTGATGAAGGTTCATGCCGGATATGCGCTCAACATCGGCGTTCCCAAGGAGGAGCTCAAGGAAGTGATCTATATGATAACGGTTCCGGCAGGCTTTCCCCGTGCCATTGCCGCGTCGCAAGCACTGTCTCAGCTTTTTGCGGAGCGGTCGGAAGCCGGCGTCAATGAGCCAGCGGGAGCCAGACCGTAGTCACGGTCTTGAAGCGCGCAATCGCCGTCTTGTCGCCGGAAGCTCACCGGCCTTGCGCCAAAGCGGCGGCGAGTGTTGCTCGACGTCGATTCGTGGATGCGGCCCAGAATACGCGGCCTCCGACCTGGCGCCCTACCAAGAGCCGGCTCGATTGCAGCTAATCGTCACCTTCGTCTTCAACGACCCCCGTCAGTCTCATACCCTGGATCCAGGTCGCGCCATCCTTTCGGATCACCCGCTTCGGCCGCACCCCACAGCGCTCTTCCACGGCCGAGGCGAGAGGTTGGGAATGCGTGACGATCCAGATCTGGCTACGTCGTGCCGCTGCGGCGATCATGTCGGCGAGCGGCGACAGCATGTCCTGATGCAGGCTTGCTTCCGGCTCGTTCAATGCGATCAGCGGCGGCTGGCGATAGGACATCAGCGCGGCAGCGAGCCCGAGGAAACGGATCTGTCCGTCAGAAAGCTCGCGCGGTTGAAAAATCCGGCGCGGGAAATCTGGAAAGATCAGTCCGAATTCCGCATGCTCCCCCGGTTCCGGCACGTGCAACCTTGCCCCGCCCAAGGCGGAGGAAATGGCCCGGTCGAGCTCGACCGTGTCCCCGCGGGTATGCACCAGCGTCGCGAACACCGCCGCCATGTTTGCGCCGTCCTGGTCGAGCAGCGTCGACGTGACCGCCAGGCAGGGACGCCGCAACGCCGACTCCCGATCGGTCCTGAATCCATGGAAGAATCGCCAGCCGTCGATGAGACGGCGAAAGGCGGCAATTTCCGGATAATGTCCAGCATCTCCGAGCATCGCGATTCCTGTTTCCGACGTCATCGCCTGCTCCGGGTAATCCTCCATGCGGCCGCGGACACCGCGAACCATGATCCCCGGCCCGCTGCGCTTCATCATGGTAACGGGACGCGACCCGGCCTCAAAGCAAAGCTCTTCGGCCTTGACCTGGGGCTCGAAGGCAAATCCGGCGGCGGCCTCCGGTGGTCTGAGCCCGGCTTCGACCCAATATCGCCACGTCACCGCCCGCTCCTCGTCGAGAACCTCCACCTCCAGCTTGATGCGAAAATACTTCTCGTCGCGCCTTGGGCCGGTCCACAACGCCGAAGCCATGCCGCCCTCGGCGGCGATCTCATGCGCGAACGTGCCGCGCACCGCCGCCTGCACAAGCTGGAGGCTGCGGTAGAGGTTCGATTTGCCGACGCCGTTCTCGCCGATGAAAACATTAACGCCGGCCAGATCCATGCGGATGGAGCGTAACGAGCGGTAGTTTTGGGCAAACATGGAGCGAAGAAGCATGGTCGACTTCCATAGTAGGGGTCCGTCCAACGAAAGCGATCTGCCGCAGCCTTGATGGGCCACAGCCGTGCGCATGGCTGTCACTCTGTCAGTTGAAGCGCATGTCTGCTCCTCAACAGCGTTTCGCCCTTGAGCCGGTCATCCGAGCAAGCGCTTGTGGACAACGGGGAATCCACTCTGGCGTCCGGCCTATACGGCGTCTATTGGCGCCACCGACTGGCGCACGATCATTTCGCACTCCAGCTTGACCTTGTGATTGTCATGTCGCATCCGCGGCGCGGCGATCATCTCGGCAAGCTTCTCGACGGCATAGCGCGCCATGTCGGCATGGGGCAGTTGCATCGTCGTGAGCGGCGGCAGCATATCGCCGGAATAGGATTCATTGTCGAAACCGATGACCGAAAGGTCGCGCGGGATCGAGAGGCCGGCTTCCTTCGCGGCTTCATAGACACCCATGGCAATGCGGTCGCAGAAACAGCATATCGCCGTGGGTCGGTCATCGAGCGCTTGCAGGCGCTTGAAGGCTGCATAGCCGCCCTGAATCGTCCAACGTCCCTTGATGATGAGATGGTTGTCGACAGGAATGTCGCGCATCGTCAAAGCTCGGCGATAACCCTTGATGCGCTCGCGAGAAGCTTCGATCGCGTCCTCGCCACCGATATAAGCAATGCGCGTATGCCCGGCATCGATCAGCGACAGCGTCGCCTTCATCACAGCCGACAGGTCTCCGGGCACCACGCTCGGCAGGGGCTTGTCGACCGTATAGCAGTTCAAAAGTACCATCGGCCATTCCGCGAGCTGCGGAGCAAGCGTCACTTGCTGCGTGATCAGCCGCGCATAGATGATGCCCGCAGCGGGCAGCGTCGCGAGATGGCTCAGCGCTGCCTGCTCTGCCTCCTCGTCGGCGTCGGTCGGCATCACCGAGAGCAGATAGCCCAGCTCGTTTGCCGCCTCTCCGGCTCCGTCGATCAAGCCGGCGACATGGGGCGAACTTGTCACCTCGTTGATGAGCATGGCAATCAGCGGACGCCGGTCGATGCGCCGAGCCTGCGTCCGGTAACCCATTCTGGCCGCCGCACTTCGAACAGCCTCACGCGTTGCCGGCGATATGCGCGTTCCCGGAGCATTGTTGAGCACAAGCGACACGGTCGCCTGCGAGACACCGCAGGCGGCAGCGATGTCGGACATCGTCGGCTTTTTGATCACGCGAACCCCTTGCAAGACTGACTATTCGCTTAGCACGAAGTTTTACCAACGCAAAAGCGGCGAGGGCTTGCTTGATAATAATTTTAGTTATAACCAGTGATTTATAACTAATCGCTCTGGGAGGAGTGCATGGCAGGAGTAACGCTCGCTGGGGTGTCCAAAAGCTATGGCGCGGTGAATGTCATCCGTGACATTTCGCTTTCGATCAACGACGGCGAGTTCCTCGTTTTCGTCGGGCCTTCCGGCTGCGGAAAATCGACACTTCTGCGCATGATCGCCGGTTTCGAAACCATCACCGGCGGCGACGTCCTGCTCGGGGGCAACCGGGTCAATGATACGGCCGCCCGCGATCGGGGGGTGGCGATGGTCTTCCAGAACTACGCGCTATACCCCCACATGACAGCTCGCGAGAACATGGCCTTCGGCCTGCGCAATATTGGTACGCCGAAGGCTGAAATCGCCTCACGCATCGATAAGGCCGCCGCCATCCTCCAGCTTGAGCCTTATCTCAACCGCAAGCCTAAGGCGCTTTCCGGCGGCCAGCGTCAGCGTGTTGCGATCGGCCGCGCCATCATGCGCGAACCGGATGTCTTTCTGTTTGACGAGCCGCTCTCCAATCTCGATGCCGCTCTTCGCGTCTCGATGCGCACCGAGATTGCTAAGCTCCACCACCGCCTCGCCGCAACCATGATCTACGTCACTCACGATCAGACGGAAGCCATGACCATGGCAGACCGTATCGTGGTCCTCAGGGACGGGCAGATCGAACAGGTCGGCGCGCCGATCGAGCTTTACGAGCGCCCTGCCAATGCCTTCGTGGCTGGCTTCCTCGGTGCGCCACGCATCAATCTGCTCCCGGCTACAGTCACAGCCGTCGACGGCGAAACGGTCGAACTCGCCTGTGCGGGAGATGCCCGCCTTACTGCCAACGTCCGTGCCAGTCCCGCCAAAGGCGACACGGTGACGATCGGCCTGAGGCCGGAAATCCTGTCACCGGCCGATGAAGGGGCGCTCAGCGGAACCGTTGATGTCGTGGAGCAGCTCGGCTCGTTGCAACTTGTCTATGCAACGCTTGCCGATGGTACGACCATCGTCTCCGAACTGCGCGGCGGTGCGGCGCCGTCGATCGGCTCCGTCGCCCGTTTTGCGATCGGCCCCGGCACACGCCACGTCTTCGATGCAAACAAGGTCTCGATTACCCTATATTCTGAAGCGGGTGGAGCATGAGCACCAGCAGCCTGACCGCCGCGCGCAGGCGCGATGCGCTCGCCGCTTACATCTTCCTCGCGCCTTTCGCGGTGATCTATGCCACGTTCCTGGTCTACCCCTTCTTCAAGGGCTTGTGGATCAGTCTCCACGACTGGGAGCTTGCCGGCAACTACCGGAAATATATCGGCCTCCTGAACTACGAGGACATGTGGTTCGACACGATCTTCTGGAAGACGGTGGGCAACACGCTGACCTTCGTCGCCATGACCGTGCCGACCATGACCGCACTGGCCCTGGTGCTGGCTCTTGCCGTGTTCGGGCAGGGGCGGCTCAAGGGTGTGCTGCGCTCCGTGTTCTTCATGTCGAGCGTGTTTTCGGTCTCGGTCGTGACGCTGATCTGGTCGATGGTGCTGTCTGCGGACAACGGCCTGCTGGTGCCGCTCTTCAATCTCATCGGCGTCAAGCCCGTCAATTTCCTCGGGCACCCGACGCTCGCCATGCCGTCGATTGCGTTGACGACGCTTTGGTGGGGTGTCGGCCTCCCCATGGCGCTGTTTCTGGCGGCATTAAGCCAGATACCGCCGGAACTTTACGAAGCGGCCGAACTCGATCATGCCAGTCGGTTCAGCGTCCTGAAAAACATCACCCTGCCGTCGATCCGTCACACCGTGCTCCTGGTTCTGGTCCTGCAGATCGTCGGTCAGTTCCAGATTTTCGGTCAGGCCCACCTGATGACACAGGGCGGCCCCGCCAATCGAACGCGTACGCTGGTTCAGTACATTTACGAGACGAGCTTCCGTGACTGGCAGGTCGGTTACGCCACGGCCATGTCCTTCGGGCTCTTCATCCTGATGCTTGGCTTCACAATGCTGCAGCTCTGGCTCGGCCGCAGGGGGGACGAATGATGGCAAGCGCACGCACAAGCGGCCTGCGCCGCGCCACGGACGTTCTCATCCTTGGAGCAACCATCGCCTTTGCGATCCTCTGGCTTCTGCCCGTCGTCTGGGTCGTCGCCATGTCGCTGAAGCCGAATACCGAGCTGATGCGTTCCACGGCAGGCTTCCTGCCGGTCCCCTTCACGCTCGATAATTATATCGGCCTCCTGAAGCTCGATACCGTGCCGCGCTGGCTGATGCACAGTCTCATCGTCTCGGTAACGATGACAATTCTGGTTCTGATCGTCTCGTCTATGGCCGGCTATGCGTTCGCGCGCCTGGAGTTCCCCTTCAAGAAGACGCTGTTCATGCTCGTGATTGCCGGCCTGATGGTGCCCGAGCAGGCAGTGTTCATTCCGCTGCACACGATGGTCTCGGGCTGGGGACTGCATAATACCCACTTCGCGCTGGTCATGCCGCGCGTCGCCGTGCCGATCGGTGTGTTTTTGATGATGCAGTTCTTCCGCAGCGTTCCGAAAGAACTGGAGGAGGCGGCCGCCATTGATCACGCCTCACGGCTGACGATCTTTCTGAAGATCATGTTGCCGCTCTCCGTACCTGCACTGACCACGCTCGGTCTGTTCACCTTCATCTTCGCCTGGAACGACTTTCTCTGGCCGCTCGTCTCGGCGACCAAGGCCGACATGTACACGGTCACGATCGGCCTTGCCTCGATCCAGACCAACTTCGCTTTCTCGGAGGGCATAGGCGCCGTCATGGCATCGGCGGTCTTCGCCAGCTTGCCCATCGTTCTTCTGTTCCTGATCTTCCAGCGCTTCATCGTGGCAGGTGTTGCCATGAGCGCCGGCAAATAGGCACCGGCCCGACCGGCCATGCCGGGACGGGTTTTTCGCAACGGCATCGCAAGGAGGATATGATGCACAAGACGAAAATGCTGCAACGTCTGGCGCTCGCCACGACACTGATGACCGCGCTCTGGGGAGGATCAGCCCAAGCAGTCGACATCTCGTTCTTCCGCTTCTTCGGCGATTGCCAAGGCGAATACGGCGCGGTGACAGACGTCACCAAGGCCAATGGCGAATGCGGCATCATCACCGCGCTCACCAACAAGTTCAACGCAGAAAACACCATCGGCGCCAAGGTCGTCACCCAGACGGCCGAATGGGGTGCCTATTACGACCTGCTGACCGCGACATATTCCACCGGCAACATCCCTGATGTCGCCGTCATGCACGCCTCGGTGATGCCGAATTTTTCCGACCGGGATCTCCTGACGCCGCTGACCAAGCCGATTGCCGATCTCGGTATCCAGACAAACGACTTCGTACCGGCGGCGCTGAAGAACGCTACCGCCAAGAATGAAATCTATGCCCTCCCATACGACCTTCATGCGCTGCTCTTCCACGTCAACATGGACCTGATGAAGAAGGCGGGCCTTGTCAACGCAGACGGCTCGCCGATCCTGCCGAAGTCGCCCGAGGAACTGCTCGAGCAGGGCAAGAAGTTCAAGGAAGCGACCGGCAAGTACTATATCGGTTCGGAAGCCCAAAGCTCGGAAGGCATGATGGTGCGCCTGTTCGACACGCTTCTCTGGCAACAGGGCGTCGATGTTCTCTCCGCCGACGGCAAGACGGCAAGCATCAATACACCGGAAGGGCTGAACGCTGCCAAGCTGATCTCATCGATATTCTCGGAAGGCCTTGCCAATCCGGCACTCGATTATCCCGGCTCCGAACAGGCGTTCCTCAACGGCGAAACCGGGATTCTGATCAACGGCACCTGGGGCGTCGACAACTACGATACCCAGGCCAAGGCCGGCAAAGTGGCCCTCAAGGACTATCGCGTCGCCAATGTGCCGCAACTCTACGCCAAGCCGTCCGTCTGGGCCGACAGCCATATGTGGGTCATTCCGAAAGATGACAGTCGCAGCGAAGACAAGACGAAAGCCGCTCTCGCCTTCCTGAAGTTTCTGAGCGACAACAGTTTCCAGTGGTCGCGTACCGGCCATTTGTCGACTCGTCAGTCGGTTCTGAATTCCGAAGAGTTCAAGGCCCTGCCGCACCGCGCCGAGTTTGCCGACACTGCCAAAAATGCCACGTCGCTGCCGCAGATCCAGAACCAGCGTGCGGTCTACAACGCGATGATCACCGACTTGAACGCGATGTGGCTGACCGGCACCGATCCGCAGGCAACGCTTGAAGCGATGCAGGCCGGCGTCGAGCGCGTCCTGCGTCGCAATCGCTAGTTCCTCCAACCCCTCCTGAGGGGTTGGTCTCCCGCCGGGATACGCGCCACGCCGTGCGTATCCCGGAACTCCAATCGAAAAAGCCGATCTTCCAAGGACAACCGATGAACGCCTATTCCCAGTCGCTCGCCCCAGCGAACACGCCGCTCCGCGAAACGCTTTCTCTTGATGGGAGCTGGGAGTTCCGCCACGAGACCGATCGTGAATGGCGGCATGCAAAGGTGCCGGCGCACTGGCAGGCTTGTTTCGAGGATCTCTCCGTCAGCTTCGGATCGGCAACCTATCGCAGGACCTTCACGCTCCCTGTAGAATGGTCGGCTCGGGAAATCGCCATCCGCTTCGGTGCCGTCAGCGATCTGGCCACTGTCTTCATCAACGGCACTGAGATCGGTCGTCACGAAGGCGGTTATCTTCCTTTCGAATTCGTGATCCCACCTGCTCTCTTGAAGGCGGAGAATACCGTCGAGGTCCTGGCCTGCCTGCCGGATGCTCATCGCAACGAGAGTGGCGCCGATTTTGCGGAGATCCCGCATGGCAAGCAGAGCTGGTATGGCCCGCAAGGCGGCATCTGGCAGTCCGTCCTCATCGAGGCCCGCGATCCCGCTCACATCTCGTCGCTTCGCCTCGACCCGATTTGGCCGGAAGCCAGGCTCGATCTTAAAGCCCACTTCGCCAGCATGGTTGCAGGCTCGCTGAAAATCGAGATCATCGATCCGCAGGGCATGCCCGTCTTTACCGGAAACATTCCGGCCGCGGGACATGCCCTCAAACATTCGATTCAGCTCGACGCCGTCGCGCCATGGTCGCCGGACAGCCCGAACCTCTATACGATCACAACGATCCTCAGTGCCGACGGCGTCGAGATCGACAGCCGGCAGGAAAGTTTCGGATTTCGCCGCTTCGAAGCCCAGGACGGCTTCCTGCATCTGAACGGTAAGCCGCTTTATCTGCGCGCCGCGCTCGATCAGGATTACTATCCCGATGGTTTCGGCGCACCGCCCTCGCTCGACCTGCTCGAAGACCAGTTGCGCAAGGCTAAGGCAATGGGACTGAATTGCCTGCGCTGCCACATCAAAGTGCCGGACCCGCGCTATTACGAGGTCGCCGACCGGCTGGGCATGCTGATCTGGAGCGAAATTCCAAATATCGAGACCTTCACCCCGGCCTCCGCCGAGCGCCTGCGCACGACCATGGAAGGTATTCTCGCCCGTGACGGCAATCACCCATCCATCGCAATCTGGACCCTGATCAATGAAGATTGGGGAACTCGGCTGCGCGAGGCGGCCGAACAGCGGCAATGGATTTCCGACATGGTCGACTGGCTGCGTGCGGAAGACCCGCTACGGCTCGTTGTCGACAATTCCGCCTGCTTCCCGAACGTCCACGTCAAGACCGACATCAACGACTACCACTTCTACCGAACGGCGGTGGATCGGCGCGAGGAATGGGACAGGCTCTGCCGCGAATTCGCAGGCAATGCCGACTGGACCTTCTCAACCGAAAAGGAAGCCGTGCGCACGAGGAAGGAGCCGCTGGTCCTCTCCGAGTTCGGCGTCTGGGGTCTACCCGATCCTGCCCGTCTGCGCGAAAAGAACGGCCGCGACCCCTGGTGGATGGCCTATGGTGCCACCTGGGCGGATGGCACGGCACTGCCCCAAGGCATCGAAGCCCGTTTCCGCGAACTCGCTCTTGAGAAAGTCTTTGGTGATCTCGGTCGTTTCGTCGAGAAGGTGCAGTGGTATCAATACATGAACCTCAAATACGAGATCGAGGTCATCCGAACGCACGCGCCGATCGGAGGCTATGTCATCACCGAACTCACCGATGTCCATTGGGAGGGCAATGGATTGATGGACATGGCACGCAATCCGCGCGTCTTCGCCGAAGCGCTGCCGGCCATCAATTCCGATCTCGTCATCGCGCCGGGCGCGGCCCGCCACGCCGTCTATGAAGGGCAGACGGCCAGCTTCGACATCAAGGTGTCGAGCGGCGGAGCAGCCGTGCCCGAAGGCAGTCGCCTCGTCTGGGAATTTGGCGCTGAAAAAGGCGAGATATTGCTGCCGGCCATGGCGCCGATGCAGGTTCATAATGCCCCGATCACCGCAACAGCAGATGCAGTGCCGGTGCCCGAGATCCAAAAGGCACGGTTCCAGGTCGTGGCGCCTGATGGAAGCGTGCTGTCTCAGAATTCCGAGACACTTGCGGTCTATGGCAAGCGCGATGTGCCGCCCATCCGCTTTGCTTCGAACGACGCCAGCCTTTCCGAGAGGTTGTCAGCCCTTGGACATGTCAGCGTGTCGCCGCACGAGGCGGATGTCTTCATCACCAAGGACATCGATGCCGATCGCGTCGAGGCAATCCATTCCGGCCAGCGCGTGCTGCAGATCGTCGACAAGGATCCCGGCCGTCTGCGCGATGACGCGCCGCCGCGCGATGGCCCGATGTCGATCGAAATCGATCCGGGCGCCGGCGGCATGGTTTCCGGGCCATACTTCAGTTTTCCCGGCTACAATCTCGTCAATCGTCACAAATCGATCTGGCGCGGGGATTGGGTCGGCAACTTCTCCTGGCTGCGACGGGATGGTGTGTTCGCTCATGTGCCGGGCGGTCCGCTGTTCGACCTGTCCTTCACTGGCGTCGTGCCGCACCAAGTGATGGCCGGCCTTCGTCCCTGGGAATTCCAAGGTCGCGTGCACGCCGGCGTCGTTATCGGCTGGGTTCACAAACCCGCTGCCTTCATCATCGAAAAGCGGCTCGGTCGCGGTAAACTTGTTGCGACGACCTTCCGCCTCCACCAGGAGGCACCGGATGTCGACCCGCTTGCCACCGCGCTTTACGAAGGCCTCCTCGCACTCACCGCAAGACCCTGAGCCCAGCGACAGTCGACAGAGGTCGCGAGAACTTCGCTTCGTGCTCAAGCGCTAGCGGGAGGGGCTCAGGTCGCCGGTCGGGTATATGGCCCGAAGCGGGCGAAATTTGTCGAAAGACTTCGTAGCGAGCCTCCCAGGCTGCACTGTCTTTCAGGAGAATCATCCCGTAGGAGATAGGCCTGTTATGCGATCGTCGGCTGCGATATTCTCGACCGATGAAACTCAGTCAGACCATACGGTTCGCTACAGCCGAGGACGGCACCCGTATCGCCATGGCGTCTTGCGGGCAGGGCCAGGTGATCCTGCGGGCGGCGCACTGGCTGAGCCATGTCGATTACGATCTCGAAAGCCCGGTGTGGCGGCCGTGGCTCCAGGCGCTGTCCGCCCACAACCGGTTTGTGCGCTACGATCCGCGCGGCTGCGGTCTGTCGGACCGGCATGTCTTCGACCTTTCGGTCGAAGCATGGCACGCAGATCTTGCTGCCGTGGCGGCGTCGATCGAGGAGCCGCGCTTCGTCCTCCTCGGTCTTTCGCAGGGCGGCGCGCTCGCCATCGCATATGCCCTCAAGTATCCCGAGCGAGTATCGCATCTGGTGCTTTTGAACGCCTATGGTCAGGGTGCCCGCGCCAGAGCTCAGACCGAGGCAGAGCGGCTGGAAGCCGAGACCCTTGTCAATTTCGTTCGCATCGGCTGGGGACGCGATAATCCGGCGTTCTGCCGGTTCTTCACCAATCTCTTTATCCCCGACGGTACAGCAGAACAGCATCGCTGGTGGGGCGATCTCGAGCGCCAAACGGCAACGGCCGACGTTGCCGCACAACTGCTTTGGCAGATGCAGGGGATCGATGTGCTGGACCTTGCGGCGATGCTGCGCGTCCCGACGTTGATCGCACACAGCCGCGGTGACATGCGCGTGCCGTTCGACCAGGGTTGCAAGCTCGCCGCCGCGATTCCGGGCGCGCGCTTCGTGCCGCTTGAGAGCAAGAACCATGTGCTCCTGCCGGACGAGCCTGCGTGGAACGTGTTTCAAACGGAACTTGCCGCCTTTCTCGGGCAGGATCGGTGGATGCGGCCGCGTGCGGTCAGTGAGGCCGGTCTGACACCCGCCGAGGCAGCCCTTCTCGACCTCGTCGCGGAGGGGCTAGACAACCGCGCGATCGCGGAACGGCTTGGCAAGAGTGCAAAGACCGTCCGAAACCAGCTGTCGGTGATATTCAGCAAACTCGGCGTGCATAGCCGCTCGCAAGCGATTGTCGTCGCGCTCTCCCGATAGTCCCGCTTCTGCAGGTGGATAGACACCTCCTCCGATGCCGATGGGACATGTGTCCCTCCAAGGAGCGGGATTTCTTCGCAGGCGCGGGACAACCGCCTCATGCCCGCCGAGACGGCAAGCTTCATCCTTAGCGTCACGGATGGCAGGACGCCATCCGAGGACCGGGAGGAATTCACGTGACGGAAATCAACGAAACAACGCTCAATGAACTCGTGGGCCGCGTCCTTGGCGACCTTGGCGGAGCGGTCAGCGTGCCGCTTGTACGGATCGGAGATGCTCTCGGGCTATATAGGACGCTTAAGGAGATCGGGCCGGTGAAGGCCAACGAACTTGCCGATGCCACAGGATGCGCACCTCGCTATGTGCGCGAGTGGCTGGCGGCACAGGCTGCCTCAGGTTATGTGCACCATGAACGAGGATTGTTCTCGCTGACGCCCGAGCAGGCCTTCGTGTTTGCCGAGCCGGACAGCCCGGTCAATCTGATCGGCGCGTTCGATACCGCTGCTGCGATGGTCGAGAACCAGCCGAAGGTGCAGTCCGCCTTCAAAACCGGCCGAGGCGTTGCCTGGGGCGATCAGGCCGGCTGCATGTTCTGCGCTGTCGCGCGGCTATTCCGCCCAGGTTATGTCAATGCCCTTGTGCAGGACTGGCTGCCGGCGCTCGACGGTGTCACCGATAGGTTGAAAACGGGCGCGAAGGTAGCGGACGTCGGATGTGGGCACGGGCTATCGACGATCCTGATGGCGCAGGCGTTTCCCAATTCCCGGTTTGTGGGCTACGACTTCCATCCAGGCTCGATTGCCGCTGCGTCCGCGCACGCCCAGGCACACGGGTTGACGAACCTGCACTTCGAGGTCGGCCGGGCGCAGGACTTCGACGGCCGGGATTTCGATTTGATCACCTGCTTCGACTGCTTGCACGACATGGGCGACCCGAAAGCCGCTGCGGCTCATATCCGAAATGCGTTAAAAGAGGGCGGCGTCTGGATGGTGGTCGAACCAATGGCCGGAGATACGCTGGAGGAGAATATCAATCCGGTTGGACGGCTCTACTACTCAGCCTCGACAATGATCTGCGTTCCGACCTCGCTTGCGCAGGAGACGGGGCTGGCACTCGGTGCGCAAGCGGGAGAGCGGCGATTGTCCGAGGTGATCCGCTCAGGCGGTTTCACCCATATCCGGCGTGCCGCCCAGACGCCCCTCAACATGATCCTCGAGGCAACCTGACAGGTCGCGCCTTCTGTTGGAAATGTCGCGCCGCATTCCCAGCCTCGTCGGGAAAGTCGACGAGTGCGGTGGCTGGCTTGCAGGAGCACGCCGGCCACCTTAACTTTCAGCGACGGCGGTAAACCGTGCATCTGATTGCCGGTCTGACGGCAACTGCACAATGATCCTTTTTAACCGGTCGAAGTATTCGCGATGCGCTGAATGATGCCGACGCGACGGTCCTGCTCGGAAAACACTCGATCGCTCCGGATGAGACGTTGTGTCCGATCTTGTACAATATTCAAGCTATCGCTACTTCGATCGACAGGAACCGGCCTTTCAATTTGTCTAAGGCGGCGAACCACAAAAGGTGTGAATCGCTCGTAATTTCCGATTAGCACTATGGACTTGCCGTGCGTCATTCCATTGCCTTCAACCGAATTCCGGGACCACCGACCCCAGAGTACTCGCCATCGAGGAATATAACCCCTTCCTTCTCCAGGACTGTCCGAATGGCGGCGATTGTCCTCGGCTTCAGGTCCTCGCCGCGCTCAAATCTCACGATCGTATTTGTTGAGACAGCGGCTGCATCGGCGAGTTGTTTCACGCCCATCTCTAGCGCGGTCCGAGCCATCTTACACTGAATAGGCAACAAAATCGCTTCCCCATATTGAAATCGCCTTGACGTGGCGATTTGTACGTCGTATGCATTGTTGCGTGGGCTAACTCCCACGCAAGCTGATTCATCAACGGCGACTATAGCCTAGCTCAGTGCTGAAGCGCGAGGGCGACGTGAGCCGTCGTCGGGACAGGCCATTCATGGAACTACGCCAGCTCTCCTACTTCGTCGCGGTGGCCGAGGAACTGCACTTCGGCCGGGCGGCCGCCAAGGTGCGCATCGCCCAGCCGGCGCTCAGCAACCATGTGCAGGCGCTGGAGCGGGAACTCGGCTGTCCGCTGTTCATCCGCTCGACCAGGCGGGTGGAATTGACCAGGGCAGGGGAGATCTTCCACGAGCGCTGCGTCGGGATCCTGAGCGAGGTCGATCTGAGTGCCGAGATCACCAGGGCGGTGGCCGGCAAGACCATCCGCCAGATCAGGATCGGCACCGTCTATCCGGCCACCACCGGCGTGCTGCCGGCGTTTCTGGCGAAGATCGCCCGCAAGTACCCGGATATCCGCATCCATATATCAAGCGGCAATACCGGCGACATCATCCGCGGCCTGGAAAATGGCCAGATCAATCTCGGCTTCATCAGACCGGTGGAGAACATCGGCTCACTTCGCTTCTCCTCGATCGCCCATGAGCGGTATCTGCTGGCAGTGGCCAGGACCAACCGCCTGGCCGGGCAGGCAGAGATCGCCATCGACGATCTGCGCTCGGAAAGGATCATCGCCTTCAACCGCAAGAACCTCTCCTATACCGAACGGTACTTCAACGAGAAGTTCGAGGAGTACGATCTGACCGGCAACATCGCCTATAGCTGTGACGACACCTATTCGCTGGTGTCGCTGGTCTCGGCAGGCCTTGGCATCGGCTTTGCGCCGGAATGGACCGAGGGCCTGCCGAACCGGGCCTTCGAGCTGAAGGCGGTGAGAGGCATCGACTTCAGGATCGGGCTCGGTGTCGCCTGGAACAAGGAGGACCCAACCGCTTCGCGCGATGACATCGTCGATATCGCAAGGTCACTGGCGCGGCCGGGCAGGTGAGGCGAGGGGCCACGGGTACACCCCAAGTGGAACGGCTTGCCGGGGGCAGTCGGTCCCGGGTTCCGCTCGTTGCGAGCGGCGCTTNCCTGCGGCTGCCCTTTTAACCGGTCAAGCCGTGCGCGAACTGGCGCCGGCGCGGACGCGCCTTCGCCTGGTATGCTCATTGTTTGGAGGAAGCTGCCTGCCGTGGCAGGCACGATCTCAAGAACAAGAAGTGCTGACAGTCGCAAGTTCGGCATTTGATTCACGACGTACACGCGATAGAACATCGAGCGGTCCGTCTTCTGCTCCCACATTGTTCTCGTCGCCCTGACCTGTGATCGCCTTTCCATGGACAAGCGAAGGGATCTCGCGGTGGAAGACCTTGAGACAGCTATCGCGGCCGTTCATGCAGAGCCGAGGCCGATAGCCCTTCAGGCAAGCAGCACCCCAAACGCGCCGCCAATCGCGGCGCTCTTTCCCGTCCATCTTCCTCGATCGATGAGATCATCGAGCCGGAAAGCCCCATCTGCTCTGCGGTGGAGGCTTGCATGGCTTGGCGAGGACGTGTCCGAACGGTTGGGCGTCGTTCCAGCGCAGTGCACGCGTCCTCGTCACCGCCGTCCCAAATACGCCTGCCGGGCCTGTCCGACAGCGTTGTTCAGGCTCCAACGCCTGACTATCGCGAGGTTTCCAGAGGGCGATCGCCGCGCAGAAGATTCAGCCAGGCTCGGGACGCTTTCTCCCCGCCTGTGCCCCCGAAATGGCAATCGTCGTAGCGGTCGTCTCCATCGAGTAACGCATCAGAATTTACTCCCTCTCGGATACCGTGGCCGCTTTTTGACAGGGCCAGTTGCGCCCGTACGATCGCATTGTCTGGAATATGCTCCTTGAAGCCGCCGTTGCTCGGTTCGAGGCATTTCGATGCAATCGAAATGTAAACGGGTGCGTCGACGCCGTGCTGACGCAACGTGTCAACCATCGACATGAAACGTTCCTGGTAGGCCTCCGCAGTGGTGCCCATAACGAGGTCCGCCTCTCCTTGCACCCAGAGGACGTTCGTTATCCGGTAACCGGAATCCTGAAGCTGTTTCACTGTATCGACCAGCACGGGATTGAAGTCACCACCTGCCGCCCATCGTGCGATCTCAGATCCGGAATATGCGAGAGGTGCGAGGATGACGCTGTCATTTTGACCCGATGCGATCAAATTGTTCCCAAGAAGCGTCCAATACTCTCCCCTCGTATTGGTCGATCCAAGAAGGGGCGACGCCGCGATGAAGCAGCGTTTGTCAAAGGCGTTTACAACGCGAGCGCCATACATCGACCGGTGCCGCTGTCCACCGTAGTTGGCCGCGTTCGATTGGCCAAGAATGAGTAAGACGGCAGTTCGGTCAGTCTGCGGCGGGCAGGCCACAAGCGTTTTTGATTCATCCCCGACCAGTCGTTCCTTGTCGTCGAACGTATAACGGCTTGGAGCCGTCACCTTCTCTCCGCCGACCATCTTCTTCAGCGCGGAAAGTTGGGGCCAAGGAAAGATCTCATGTCTCGCGCTCATGCCGCCCAGAAAGTACACGGCGATCAAGGCAGCCACGCCGACTGCCATTGTCTTGCGCATGTCGTTACCTTTCAAACATCATCCGATGACATGGAGCCTTCCGGACCGATCAAGGCTGCTCCAGCCATGCCGCGCCAATCCCCATGCGGCTCTTTGCATTGTTTTCGTTTCCAACACGGATCGACGAGTGAGCAACTAATCAGGAAGGTTCAGACCGGAGTCAACAACACCGCTAAAACCTCCCTGACGTCCTTTCAACAAGCATCAGGACAATCTAGGCCCGATTGTGCCGAGGGAAAGCCGGACCTAAGTCGGACTAGCGACCCTAGGTCTCACTGCTCATATTGGTTTTGAGTTAACGTGAAGGTCCGTTGAGGGGCGGAACAGGAGGAGTGTATGAAATTCGGGCCCAACAATCATGAAGAGTGCTGTTCGGAAGGCCATGTTGCGGCTGCCACCATCGCAACGATATCAGCAGCTCTTTCCGCCGAAACTGACATTGACACCAGTGCGATCGAGATCAGGATGCTAGGCCCCGTCGTTGTGCTTGAAGGCTACATAACAAAGTTCGCAGACCGCGACAAAATCATCTCACTCGCAACGATGATCGTCGGTCAGGAGACCGTCCTGGACCGGATGCTAAGCCGTTTCAGCCAAGGGCAGTTAAACGGGCTGGGGCTAAGGTCCGACTGAACCCCCGCGTGAAGTCTTATCTCTGGAACACTTCCTCCATATTACGCTTTGGTTGTCCAGCGGAACCAACTGCATCAACGGAGGAAACGTAGATGAGTAGCAAAGCAGTAGGAATTGCCGCCGGCATCATGTTGGCATCGACCTCTGCCTTTGCGCAGTCTTCGACGGTAACAGGAGCAGTAGGCGGTGCTGCGACGGGTGCGATTGGCGGCCTGGTCGGAGCTCCATCGGCGTCAACGATCAGCGGGTGATCGTCGAACCTTCCTCACGGACGGTCATCCAGGTCATCGAGTGACCATTGGGCGGATCCAGCCGCCCCTTACAATCAAACAATCAGGGCACGCATGCGGCGCATGAGAATGCGTGGCGGCACCGCGTGCCCGAAAATCTCGGAGATCGATCATGAAAAGCAACCATCTCACAATGCTCGTGGCCGCGCTGTCACTCAGCGTGTCGCCACTTGCAACACTGCCCGCTGCAGCCCAGGTCACCACCGCCGCCGCTACGCCAGACCACGACGACCAAGTCCACATGCGCGGCGGGAAATCTCCATCAATTCAGGCATGCATAGGCAGACACGAGACTCCTCTGGACCATGGAAGCCTTTGCGGTGGAACACACCGCATCGCCCGGCTATTAAAGGTCAAGTTGCGTTAGCATTTTGGCGGGGACCCAGCCCAATTTTCGCGAATCCTCAGGCGAAAGCTTGACAGCTCAAGCACGGGCGGCAATCAGACAGGAAAGTCGGCCGCGCGACGCAAGCGTTCAAGATTGCCCTGATCGCGGGCCGCCAGGCGCATCATGTTTGCGAAGGCAGTCTTGATCTCGTTGGCATGGATCATGATGAAGCGCTCCCGTTGCCGACATTGCCGAGAGACGGCTCATTTGCCTGAGGCTTTAGGAGATCGTCGAACAGATCCCGATCGCCATCGCGGGTGAGGAATCTTGGCAGTTCGGATCTGAGCCAGGCTGCCAGTCCTCCGCCGATGTGAACATCGCGATCATTCTCCAGCCGATGCAGCACAAGTGCGCCGATCAACACCTTGCGGCGTGTGTCGATGGCGCGTTCCTGCTTGCTGAGCCGGATCTGCAATGTCTTTCGCTGGGCTTCCAGCTGCGCCAGCCGTTCCCCAATGGTTTTGCGTGCCACCGTCGTTGTCTCCCTTCTCGTCGATAAGCGATCTGCCCGGCGCCATCAGGACAATGACCGCATACGATCGCATGCGCAGATGCTGCGACGATGGGTGCATGTCGGCTACCCGCAAATCTGCGCGTGGAAGCGACCGGGTGAACGGCTTACGAGGTCATCGGGAGATTGCCGCGTGCTCCCACCAGTGC
>NZ_LXFU01000030.1 GCF_001657485.1 Rhizobium sp. WYCCWR10014 | reverse complement strand
CTACCGTTCCACCGATCCTAGCCGAAATCTGCCAAAACGGCCGGAAACCCAGGGATTTCCGGTCATCCAGGGCGACCGACACGCTGATTTGCGCCCTGAAATCAATCTACCATCGATAACCAGTACTTATCGATGGCCAGCGGTGCGCTGGGGCATCATATCCAGTGGCGAACCGCAACGTTGAGATAGATTTCCTTTAGCAAGTCATTTACCATAAATTCAATGGCTTATGATCTCGAGAAAATCAGCATGACAGCCCTGATGCGGCCGGCTTTCGACGCCGGTGTCGGGCTCACGCGTCTGGACGAGCGCATCGCCCGTTCGCCAGTGGGGCAGGGCTTCCTCGAGCGCACCCAATTCACCGATGCCTGTGCCTCGCTCTGGATCGACGGCGAACTCGTCCACCTCGAGGACCTCGTCCTTCATGATGCCACCCGCGATATTCGCACACCCACCCATGAGCTGACAATCGCCCGCGACGTGCTGCGCACTCGCCGGCGCATCGCCGCCCAGCCGCCGGATTGGGCTCTGTCAGGCGACGGTTTGCGGACGCTTCGGCAGACGTCGGACATCAATCTGACCGGCGCTGAGGTGGAGCCGACCGGCATCATTCGGCCCGCGGTCGCAGTCGATCCGGAAGGGGAGGGGGATGATGGTGATGATGCCGAGAACCTGCCCGGCGTTGACTATGCCGCCATCGATGCGGTGCTGGCCAGTTCGGAGGCGGCCATCGCGCAAGCCAAGATGCCCGGCCGGGCTCCGGCCGATCCGCTGGTCTATGATCTCGACTGGGACGAGGATGCCCGGCTCGATGAATGGCGCGGCGTGTTGCGTCAGGCCGAACACTTGCCGGCGGTGCTGCAGGCCATCGTCGCCCTCGATGCCTGGAACGAGCTTGCCGTCCTGCAGCATGCACCCTGGCTCGGCCGGCTATTTGCCGCCTCCATCCTGCGCCAGGCCGACGTCACCACGGGCACCCATGTCGCCGCCGTCAACCTCGGTCTCAAATCCATTTCCGTCGACCGGCGCCGGCATCGCGACCGGGAAACCCGGATGCTGGCCATCGCCCACGGACTGATCGCGGCCGCGGAGATCGGGCTCAAGGAGCATGACAGGCTGGCGCTGGCGAGAACGATGATGCAGCGAAAGCTGGAAGGGCGCCGGACATCTTCAAAACTGCCGGAGCTGGTTGAGTTGGTGATGGCCAAACCGTTGGTGTCGGCAAAAATGGTGGCGAAGACGCTCGACGTTACGCCGCAGGCGGCGCGGCGGATTGTTTTGGAGCTTGGCTTGCGAGAGATGACGGGCAGGGGGAGGTTTCGGGCGTGGAGCGTTTAGGCAAAGTTGAGAAGCATTTGGCATAGTCAAAATTCAGATCGCAGCCGAGCCCCCATAACCATGTCGAAGTTCAAAAATCTCTCCGAGTATCCTACCCGTAACCAATTGAAGAACGCGCGGGATGACTTTCGGTGGATGCTAAAAACAAAGCATCCTGAACCCATTTGGCAGAAGTTTTTCGCCGCAAATCCGTTCATTCTATCCGAAGGTTTGCCATTAAGTTGATGCCGGCCCATATCATTCCGCTCGGCCGTCCGGGGAAAAGCGAGCCGGATTTCCTGATTCATCCGGGCGATGATCCGTCAGCGAGCAGTCATGGCGTCCTCGAAATCAAAACACCGCAGACTAAGATTTTCACATTGCAGCGGAAAGGCCTGATCGGGCTAACGCGGGATGCCGCAACGGCGTATAGAGCGGTTCGAAGCGCTGGTTGTCGGCCGCCGACGCGGCCGCCCGAAAGGCCGGTGTGCATGTCGGCATGCCGGCGGCGAAAGCACAGGCGCTGTTTCGCGGCCTAATGCTGGTCGATGCGGATCTTGCGGCGGATGCCATGGCGCCGTTGAAACTCTCGTCGGAAGGAGATCCACCAATCACGCGCGAGGAATAATGAGACGCGGGAAAAGGTTTGCCGGTGGAATCCAACTCATTCAGTTTTACCGCGAGGACATCCTCAACCGAGTCCGTAGAGCTACAGGCGGCAAGCAACAGCAAGCCGAGCAGACAAACAGGCACCACAGATTTCATGGAAAGACTCGCGCATTTCTTGTACCGCAAATAATACGTTACTGATTGTCAGAGTGCATCCCGCACGTCCCAAATGTTTGCAATTTCCACAATTTTTAGTCGATATTTATAATGGAAATAGAGATCCCTGCAGCTCACTCTTTGCCAAAGAACGGCTAGGGTCTCTTGAATGAATATTTTACAGCTTCAACCAACTCACGCTCGTCATTCAACAAGACAACCTGTACTTTCATAAACCTATTTTCGAATATCTTCGTTCTCTTGGTCATTTTTCCTGTCAAACTGACTAGAAAATTGTAGAAATCCTTGAGCTCCTTCGAAGGTTCGACATGTTTCCCGTTTCTATCAATATAAAAGCTTTGGTAAGCAATCGACAGTCTAAATATAATCCTCTCTTTAAAGATAAGTGGAAGCGTCAGAATCTTGATGTGACCGTCACCTGCAAACTGATCTACAAAATAGCCTCCTCGATTCGCAGCATTATTGGAAGTGACCCGAAACGTAAAATCTTCATTAGAGAAAACGGAATTTTTAACGAACAATTGTACCATACGGTTCATGACGTTATGCCGTATTTCATCAAAGTTCGGAATAACTTTGCTCTCACCGTCTACAGCAACCTGACATCCAGCAAAAATCAAAGCCATGAGTTCGTTTAAGCGTTCTTCTGTAACAACCAACTGTGTCTCAGCCATTCAGGTATCCAGTTAATTAGTTAGTGACGCGAATTTTTTTGCTGCGTTTCGTATTCGCGACCGCTGTTGTCACTTTTTCCTTCGCCCTCGCCTTTTCCCACACCAAAAGTTTCATTTTTGATGCCAAGGCGATCATACTCCGCTTCGCGATTTCTGTTCCTTTTCCATTGGGGTTTCTCTCGGCTTCTTTCACGGAAATGGTTGCACCAGATTCGTCTTGAATTTGAACATCGGGACGGCGATTTGATCCATCAGCACTGATTTTTCCCTCAACAACGACGGTTTGCCCCGGTAACGCTTCTTCCTGGGCTTGCTCCGCTAGCTCCTTGACTTTTTGTTGGTGATCCTCCCTACCCTTCGCTCCATTGGGATTAGGCGGTGATTTCGTTTTGCTGCCCGAGTCTTCCGCCTCCACCTTTGCAATGCCGAATAAGCGATCGCTTAACCCACTAAAGCTGTCGGTGATTGCGGCCCCGAGACCATCGCCAACCGAACCATTCAACTTGCCGTCGTCTGCGGCATCAGCATAGGTATAGGAAAGTGCTGCTACCGCCAGCGTCGCGAGCCCGACCCCTATTGCGTCATCAACAATGGCTACATGGCCATTAGCGTCACTTTTGTTAATTGGATCGTTCTTGGCATAGGCATAACGATTGGTACCAACGCCCTTTTTGGTAGGGTTCCAGTCGTCCAGTGAAATAAACCGCGCATTTGCCCCCGATCCGAACGATACCGACAGCATGCTGCAAACAAGCATCAGACTGAGAGCCCGGATCAGAAATCCACCGGAAAAAAATCTCATGAATAAGCCCCCGCTTAAATCTATTCGTTATCGAACTTGGCCGTCGTCCGGCCGCCAACCCAGGGCCTCGGCCTTGGCAAAGGCTTCGCCGTTCAGCCGGTACCATTTGTCGGCCACGGCGCCGGCGATAAGGTCACCACCCGCACGGTCATCGACGGCCTGGCGAGCTCGGCTGCCGTCGAGCATGGGCCGACGGGCAAGACCACGGCGATGAGCTATATGCCGACCACCCTCGTCGTCGGCAAGAGGACCTTGCCCTGGCTTTATAACGACGCCGATCTGCTTTCGAGGAATCCCAGGGCTGATCGACTCGACCAGCTACGAGGTCGACGGCCAGACGAGTGTGATCAAGTATCTGAATGGCGTGACGACCACCTTCACCTATTCGCCCACGCGGCGCTGGCTGGACCGGGTGACGACGGCGAAGGGAACGACGGTGCTGATGGACAATCAGTACACTCGCGACCGGCTCGGCCGGATCACGAAGATCGTCGGGCCCGATGAGATGCCAACCGACAGCTGGGAATATAGCTATGACGATCTCTCTCGCCTGACCAAAGCCGACAATGCCGGCGACAACACGCTCGACGAAGCCTACAGCTACGACACCAATCACAATCTTCTCTCGCGCAGCCGGATCGGCGCCTCGGGATTGGGCCTGATAGGATCGGGTGCCATCAAAGGCGGTGCCGCAGGGGGGGCGTCCTTGCCAACATGGGGGATGGGCCGGTGTTTGGGGGCCGCCTATATCCGCCCGAGAGATTGCAGAGCCTGGTTGGGTATCTGGAGCGGCGAAACGTCTCTGTCTTTGGAACAGAAGGTAATCCCGGATTCATGGCAAGGGCCAATGGCTCTGGGCAGTTGCTGCTCCCGGAAAATCCAACCGTCTTGCAGGTCAAGCTTGAACTTTCGCATTATCTCGACTTTAAAAAGATGGGCTTCGAGGCATATAGAGATATGGGCTGACTCGGCCGAGAGGCTTCAGTGCTAGAGCGGCTTCAAGCTAACAGATCTTGGTCTGCGTACACGGACGCAGAGCGTCGATTCTCGATCGACTATGTGAACAGATTGAGGGGACAATAGGAAAAATGTATGTAATGTCCGAGAATCAAGCAATCTCCGCAGCGAAAGCTTTCGCGATCGAACGAGGACTTCGCTTTGAAGAGCCCATCTCCGCTCAACACCTTGATGACGGGAGGTATCGAGTGACACTAGCTGTTGAAGGCGCATCTGACCCAAATGCTGTGATTGACCCACCGGAATTTATTGTTCACGTTGACCTTGAGCAAAATGAAGTCCGGCTAATGCCGGCTATGTAGTTGCCGCCGAGAGTGCAGTGGCAGCGCCGAGTTTTGTAGACACCGTCGGGTTACGGCTTCTACTTCCGTTCAAACCCGACCGGCGACAGCATCCCATTTCCGACATGCTTGCGCTTCGGATTATAGAACATCTCGATGTAATCGAACACGTTCTTGCGGACTTCGTCGCGGGACCGGTAGACCTCCCACGGTATCCGTTCCCGCTTCATCGGAACGGCAGGCTCAGTTTTCATTTTTACTGACGGCGCGAGAGAGGGGCCGCGGTCCTTTCGGGTGTCGCAGAGATCCAGTCGTTGACATAACGGGATACGGCGTCTCTCGAGAGGCCAATCTGAATCGTCGAGGTGTTCGGGATGCGTCGCAGCCTCCAATCTCGTTCCGGATCCCACTGAGATCCGGACATCGGCAGCGGTGGCAGGTGGGGTCCATAGCGGCGGAAGTCGTAAATTGTGACCCGGAAGTTTGTCGGTCTCCCGAGGGCACGCGGAACGTTGCTATGGCCACCTTCATGCGCCTTGAGTAGCTTTGCCACTTGCGGAAACGTGAAGGTGGCCACGGTCTTCTGATCCTTACTTGCTGACGCCCTTCGTTCCCGAGAGCGACAGGTTGCCGCTGACGGTCACGCCGGAGTTTGTCGTGATGTTCAGCGCATACTCACCGTTCGCCGGCCGCAGGATGTTCCCAGTGACGAAGATGTTGACCGGGATCGAGGTGGTGCCGTTCATGCCGACCAATATGGCTGCATTGTCGTGCCCACCCCAGTTTCCACCGTAGTTGCCGAACGACACGTTGTTTCCGGAGACAATGATGTTATCGACATTGCTATCACCGGCCGCCGAGCTGTCCGCGACGACGATGCCGGCGAAACCATAGTTGGTGGTGGTGTTGTCGTTGACCGAGACGAAGCTGGCGCCGTGGACGTTTTTGATGCCGAAGTTATAGGTGTTCATCACCACGTTATCGTTGATGACCGCGTGGATGCTAAAATTGTCGACGCCCTCGGCGCAGGTGTCGAGGTGGTTCCCCGTGATCGATGTATTATAGGTTGTCACGCGGGGGGTGTTGATGCAGTCGGTCTGGTAGCCATAAACAGCCAGGAAGGCCGCACCGACCAGCATGTTGCGGATCGTGTTGTCGCGAATGATGACGTGGTACGACGACACGTTGTTCCAGATGTCGTTATCGACTTCGATATCGGTGATCTGAGGCACCGAAGAGACAGCCCATCCAGTGGTGTTGTCGACAAAGTCGTGGATGTAGTTTTCCGCCACCTCGCAACCGAGCACGCAGCTTTGGATACGGACACCGATACCGAGCGGGAAGCCCTGGATTTCGTTGCCGATCACCTTGGCCTGTGTCGCGTTCTGCACCACCACCGCACTCAGGGATCGGCCCTGCTGGACCTCCGACACGACGCGGATGCCCTTGATGACGGGATGGACGAGTGGGGTCCACGGCGCCGCCAAGAGGCCATGAGCATAGATGCCGACGGTGTGTGTGCCGTATCGGTCGCTAAAGGCGAGCGAGGTGTTGTTGAAGTTGGCCGCAGCCATGTAGAGGCCGCCGCTGCCGTCACCGACTAAACCGGAATCATTGCGGGTGATGACAAGCGATTGCGTGATCTTGCAGAGCTTGCCGTGTGGGATGTTGAAGATGTTGCCAGCATCGAGAATGGTCTGGATGGCGGCGGTGTCGTCGGTTGTCGGAAGCGTGGTTGCGGTGCCGTCACAAACTGTAAAGGGTGAGTAGCGGCTCGGTGCTTAGTCCGCGCATTTCCTAATCGGATCGCAGATAAAGTGTTCCTGTTGTAAAGCCCTGAGGCCGCTCAGGCGCCCGATCGCCGTCCTCAAGGAGGTCAACCAAGTTTGGCTTTGGCGCGGCAGATTGTGGCTGCCAGCCGCTAATAAGCTACTCGCGACTTGGAGGTCAACATCGACTTTAAGCGACAGATGTCGATGACGCCAAAAAGGCATGCCGCGTTATTCGTGAAAATGAAGTTTCAACAGCTTTGCTTCGCCGCGCCGCGACGGCGAACTTCTCTCGGGCGATAGAAACCAACAGTCGAAGGTCATGATTGCTGGGTGGAGTTCTGGACGGGGCCGGTATACCGCCTTCGCCGATATAGCTCAAGAACGTGTGCGACTGGTAGGGTTTCGTCTGGCGCACTTGATAAACCAAGCGCCCCGGCGATAGTAGCCGCTTAGATCCGGCATCTGCGGATCCTCAAAAGCATTCCGCTTGAGCTCACGGGAAATCGTCGAACGATGCCGGCCGAGGTTCTCGGCGATGACGGTGGCACTCAGCCCGGTCGCTCACCACCGAGCAATCCTGCGGGTGAGATCCATTGCGTGTTCTTTGCGAGTAATGACCCGTTGGTATTATTCACAGTCGCAATTCATCCTTGAACCTCCCATCAGAACTGGGCAAGTTCCATAAATCTGCTTACGCCTGACACACGTGCCATCCGGTACATTCTATTTCCAAGTGCGACATGCCAGTAATTTCAATGGCTTCACTTCGGAGATTTTGGCATGTCCAGATGCTATACGCAAATCACCCTCGCCGACCGGCGACGCCTACATCAACTGGTGGCGGCAAAAGTTGCCGTCAACGAGATGGCCCGTCAGCTTGGCCGTCACCGCTCGACGATTTACCGCGAGATCAAGCGCAATACGTTTCGTGATCGCGAACTGCCGGACTACGACGGCTACTACAGCACGGTTGCTCACGATATCTCCAAGGAGCGGCGACGCCGGCTGAGAAAGCTGCGGCGCCACCCGAATTTACGCTCGGAGATCATCAACCAGTTGGAGGCACGCTGGTCTCCAGAGCAGATCGCCGGGCGGCTGTTGTCGGAGAGGCTCAGTCTTGTTCGCGTCTGCAAAGAGACAATCTATCGCTTCATCTACAGCAAGGAAGATTATGGGCTAGGCCTCTATCAGTATCTACCGGAAGCGCGCCGCAAACGTCGTCCACTGCGCTCCAGGAAGCCGCGCGACGGTGCGTTCCCAGCCACGCATCGCATATCCCAACGTCCTGATTTTATTGGAGATAGATCACGGTTTGGGCATTGGGAGGGCGACCTCCTCATCTTTGAACGCCCACTCGGACATGCCAATGTCACGTCCCTCGTGGAGCGCCGAAGCCGCTATACGGTTCTCATCAAGAATCCGAGCCGGCACTCACGCCCGATCATGGACAAGATCATCAGAGCGTTTTCTCCTTTATCGGCGTTAGCGCGTCAAAGCTTCACATTTGATCGCGGTACCGAGTTTGCCGGATCCAGGGCTTTGGAAGAAGGGATCGGTGCGCGTAGCTGGTTCTGCGACCCGAGTGCACCGTGGCAAAAAGGGACAGTCGAGAATACCAACAAGCGCATTCGCCGTTTCATGCCAGGCGCTACGGATCTGGCAGCCGTGTCACAACACGACCTGATCCAACTCGCACGTCATCTCAACGACCAACCCCGTAAATGCCTCGGCTACAAGACACCAGCCGAGGTGTTCATGGCGCATTTGCAGGATGAGGCGTGATCCCCTACCCTGCAAAATGGGCATGATGCACTTGGGTTAGCTTCTCCATCCGGGGTCTCTATGAAGGGTCCCGTTAGCCCGCCGCTTATGTAATATCTTTGGAGGATATCTTTCGGCGCCCGTGCAGGACGCGGACGATTTCAATGGCACTGCCACTGAGCCGATAAAGAGTCAGATACTCACCTGAGATGAGATGCCGAATGCCAGGCGCGATATCGTCGCGCGCAACTCCCGAGTAGGGGTGTCGGGCGAGATTGTCCCAGCGTGCTTCAATCGCGTCAAGAACACGGTCAGCTGCAGATATGTTGCCAACGGCTATGTAGGACCATATCTCGATCAGGTCCTCGTCCGCACGATTGGTTCGGATAACTGGAAGCATGGTTAGAGTTCATGTCGTGAAGATTTTAATCGTTCGCGCGCTGCAGCTTTTACTTCTGCCATTGTCGTGCGCGAACTTGGGCCGCTTTCGATGCCCTCCTGCACGAGCGCTCGCAGATCCTCGACGGTGTAGCCGAGCAAATCACGTCGCTCCTTCCACTCGCGGACGGCATCACGGATGGCTTCACTCGTCGATGCATATTCGCCAGCATCGACCGCGCTTCGCACAAAGCCCGCCATTTCGGATGTCAGTGCAATCGTGATTTTCTCGACCGTCGCCATAGTTTCCAGCCTCCGATTTAGCGCGGAAGGGTATGCGATTAGCGTACCGTACGCAAGTGATGACTATTGCATTCGGAGCAGCACACAACACAGGCAACCGATTGATTATCCATTCCGTCCAAGCCAGCCCAACAGTGGTCGTAAGTTCGAATCTATTCAAGGCGTGGGATGAGAAGACATTTGGGTGGAGAGCCCTCACGCGCGAGTTCAACCACGACGCTTCGTGGCATAGCGATTTCCTACCGCGAGCGTCTGACCGTTCTGCGAAAATCAGTAACACTGAACGACGGCGCTACGAGGCGCCTTGCACCAGAGATCAAGACTTCGGCTTTCGTCCCGCCCTCATTGGTTCTGGCGTCCCCGCGGACGGTGACGGTTCAGAGAAAAAGGTAGAAATGTCAACGGATAGCGCAACAGCGAGGCGATCCATAAGATCAATGGAGGCGTTGTGCTTACCTCTCTCCAAATCGCTAATGACGGTTCGATCCACCTGCGCGTCCACAGCGAGATTCTCCTGTGTGACTTTCTGGGAGACCCTGAGATTTCGCAGGTTCCAGGCTATGCGTGCGCGAGTGTCCATATGTTATGGCCACCATCTTGCATTGCATTAATCCATCGGATATATCCGACATATTATCATTGTGCTCTAGCTTGGTCTTTGAAACGATACGGCGAGGGCGCAGGGCTTGAAGAGGAGACGCGAAAATGGAACTACGCCAGCTCTCCTATTTCGTCGCGGTGGCCGAGGAACTGCATTTCGGCCGGGCGGCCGCCAAGGTGCGCATCGCCCAGCCGGCGTTGTCCAACCATGTGCAGGCGCTGGAGCGCGAGCTCGGCTGCGCGCTGTTCATCCGCTCGACCCGGCGGGTGGAACTGACGCGGGCAGGGGAGATCTTCCACGAGCGCTGCGTCGGGATCCTGAGCGAAGTCGATCTTTCTGCCGAGATCACCAGGGCGGTGGCCGGCAGGACCATCCGCCAGATCAGGATCGGCACCGTCTATCCGGCGACCACCGGCGTGCTGCCGGCGTTTCTTGCGAAGATCGCCCGCAAATACCCGGATATCCGCATCCATATATCAAGCGGCAATACCGGCGACATCATTCGCGGCCTGGAGAACGGCCAGATCAATCTCGGCTTCATCCGGCCGGTGGAAAACATTGGCTCCTTGCGCTTCTCCTCGATCGCCCATGAGCGTTATCTCCTGGCGGTCGCCAGAACCAACCGCTTGGCGGAGCAGGCGGAGATCGCCATCGACGATCTGCGCGGGGAGAAGATCATCGCTTTCAATCGCAAGAACCTCTCCTACACCGAGCGGTACTTCAACGAGAAGTTCGAGGAATATGATCTGACCGGCAATATCGCCTATAGCTGCGACGACACCTATTCGCTGGTGTCGCTGGTCTCGGCAGGCCTTGGCATCGGCTTCGCGCCAGAATGGACCGAGGGCCTGCCGAACCGGGCCTTCGAGCTGAAGGCGGTCAGAGGCATCGACTTCCGGATCGGGCTCGGTGTTGCCTGGAACAAGGAGGACCCGACCGCCTCGCGCGACGACATCGTCGATATCGCACGGTCACTGGCTCGGCCGGGCAGGTGAGGCAAGCGCGCAGAATGGCGTTCAGACCCATAATGAACGGATCGAAGCCTCGCCGCGCTGCGGCTGAGTCCGAGCCAGACACCGGCGGCGACACCAAGACCCGTGCCGATGATATAACCGAGCACTGTTTCCGGTAACCGATGTTCTGCCCCCACATTGCCGCTGTCGCCTGATCTGTGATCGAGTTTCCATGGACGAGCAACAAGGAGTTTCTCCATGGACACTACATTGGAGGTTCTCACAGCACGGCGGAGTCGACGTGAGGCTCACCGTCAATGGCCGGACGATGTCAAGGCACAGATCGTTTCGGAGAGCTTGCGTCCGGGCGTGACGGTAAACGAAGTCGCGGAACGTCACGGGATGAAGGCCAACCACCTGTCGTCCTGGCGAACACTGGCGCGGCAGGGCAAGCTGGTCTTGCCCGAGCCGGAAGACGCAGTCGAATTCGCGGCCATGGTTGTCGAGATGCCCGCAACGAAGCCGCCGACTGCCAAAGCAGTCTCCCGCGCTGAGATTGTCGTCGGCCCTGTCACCATCCGTCTTGAGGAAGGTGCGTCTGCTGCCCGGATTGCGGCCATCGCGCGTGCCCTGGCAGCGGCGACATGATCTTTCCATCGAATCGCGTTCGGATAATGGTAGCGACCAAACCAGTCGACTTCCGCAAGGGGCATGACGGACTGGCGGCGCTTGTGAAGAATGAGCTGCACAAGGACCCGTTCACCGGAACAGTTTTCGTGTTCCGATCTCGCAAAGCGGACCGGTTGAAGCTGATCTACTGGGACGGCTCCGGTATCGTCATGGCCTACAAGAGGCTGGAAGAGCACACCTTTACCTGGCCCGGTATCAAGGATGGACTGATGACGCTGACCCACACCCAGTTCGAAGCCCTGTTTGCGGGGCTTGATTGGCGTCGAGTTCATGCCGTCCAGACGAGAACGCCGGAGACCGTCGAATAGCTGCGGCACGATGACTCAGCACGGCAAATTCCAAAGGCAAATCGGCGCGGGATTTGATAGGTTCCGGCCATGCTTGATACCGCCGACCTTCCCGATGATGTTGCTGCCCTGAAGGCGATGCTGATTGCCGCACAGGCACGGGAGGCAGGCAAGGATGCCCAGATTGCCCGCAAGGATGAGCGGATCGAACGGCTTGAGAAGCTGGTCGCGTCCTTCAAGCAGGCAGCCTTCGGGCGCAAGTCCGAGAAGACCGATCCCGACCAGTTCGATCTGGCACTGGAAGACCTGGAAACGGCCATGGCCGCGATCCATGCCGAGGATGAGGCGGATGCTCCTGCTGGGAACAGGATTACCAAGTCACGCGCGATCAATCGCGGCTCTCTTCCAAAGCATCTTCCCCGTGTCGAAGAGGTGATCGAGCCGGAAAGCCTGACGTGCGGCTGCGGCGGTTGCCTGCATTGCATTGGCGAGGATGTCTCCGAGCGGCTTGATGTGGTCCCGGCGCAGTTCCGCGTCATCGTCACCCGCCGTCCCAAATATGCGTGCCGGGCCTGCACTGATGGCGTCGTTCAGGCCCCAGCTCCGGCTCGCCTGATCCAGGCAGGCCTACCGACGGAAGCGACCATCGCCCATGTGCTGGTCTCCAAATATGCCGATCACCTTCCGCCTTATCGGCAGGCCCAGATCATGAGCCGCCAGGGCGTTGATCTCGACCGCTCCACACTTGCCGATTGGGTCGGCCGGGCAGCCTATGAACTGCGTCCGGTCTTCGATGCGCTGATTGCCGATCTGAAGGGCTCGACCAAGCTGTTCATGGACGAGACCCGTGCCCCGGTTCTCGATCCCGGTTCTCGCAAGACGAAGACTGGATACTTCTGGGCGCTGGCGCGGGATGATCGCCCTTGGGGCGGCAGCGGTCCGCCAGGCGTCGCCTTTACCTACGCTCCAGGTCGCGGGGGCTCTCATGCCGAATGGATATTGCAGGGCTTCTCCGGAATCCTGCAGGTGGATGGCTATGCCGGATACAACAGGCTGATCGCGGCTGACCGTGTCGGATCAGACATTCGACTTGCCTATTGTTGGGCGCATGCACGGCGTAAGCTGGTCGAGATCACGCGCAATGGTGCAGCGCCAATTGCCGAGGAGGGCGTGAGGCGGATCGGTGAACTATATCGCATCGAAGCCGAATTGCGTGGCCTTGATCCGCAGGCTCGTCTTGCTGGACGGCAAGAGCGGTCAGCGCCAATGGTCGCCGACATGAAGGTCTGGCTTGTCCATCACCGTGCCCGTGTCGCCACGAAGTCCCCGCTCGGCGAAGCTTTGGCCTACATCGCCAAATACTGGGATGGCCTGAAGCTCTTCCTGACCGACGGCCGCATCGAGATCGACAACAACAGTGTTGAGCGAACCATTCGGCCAATAGCCTTGAACAGGAAGAATGCTCTCTTTGCCGGGCACGACGCTGGAGCTGAGAACTGGGCGATCATCGCCTCCATTATCGAGACATGCAAGCTCAACGCTGTTGATCCGTATGCCTATCTAACAAGTACGCTCTCGGCCATCGTCAACGGTCACAAACAGAGCAAGATCAATGAACTCTTACCTTGGCATGCATAACGACTCCCACCTATGATGCAATCAGCCAATTGCGGATTGCTTTATTATCACAAATATCTATCGCCAGATTTCAAAAGGGACTTCTCCGGCTTTTTAAGGCGTGAATATGATTATCTATGCGACCAAAAATGACGCCGATTTAATCCGAACCTGGATCAACGACGAGCCACATATCGCGTGGATCGTCAAAATTTCAGAACAGGACCGCATCTGCCAGTGGAAGGCAGTCGATGCCATTGACGTGCTGGAAGAGCAGATATACGCGCTTTGGCATGTCAAAAGCGGGGCGCTCAACATTCCGTCTGGTGACCGCAATATTCCTGATGAGATCGTCGCCGATCCATTCGCGGGTTGGTTCCAGACGATGCAGCACAGTGGCCAAACGTCGCCATGGTTTGGTGGCAATTTGCCGGGACCTTATACATTCAGCTTCGCTGAGGCTGGTCAGGAAGCACCAGGAAGTCTCGCCAGATCGGAATTCAACTGGCTTGAAGATCGTTACAAGTCCATTGGAAAGCCTGCACACCCTGATGCCAAGCGTTGGTGGAAAAAATTGCGCCGCTTTCTCGACAAGTCCTCAGTACAAGTGCCATGGACGATTAGCACAAACCGGAAGCGGGTAATTATGGCCCACGTCTTTCCTGAAGCTAAGCTTCAAATCGAAACCGGGCGGCATCGCGACTTGAATGCCCCCTTAGGACGGCGATCAGACAATTAGCGCTCCGTTCGATACATATTTGCCGCGTCTTCTACCCCCAGACATTTCATCCAAAGTTTATTTTCTAGGTGAGACTGGCACAACGCTTACAGTTTCCGTCATGGTTATCGAGACATGTTTGTAAAAGCCTGGGTCAACGATCCAGCTGACGATGTGGTTGAAGATATCGAGGGGGGCGAAAAATAGAAGACGTCGAGCTGCCAGCCGCCGAAAGTAAAAACCAGCATACCGAGCTCGATAATGCGTTCAGTCACGACGTTCATCGCTCTTCTCCGCTTCGCCACGCAGGCAAGCCCAGATATTGCGATAGAGATCCAGACGATCATTCGTCTCGGTCGGTCGTAGACTGTAGCGAGACCTTCGTCGGAACGACGAGCGTCTGCAGCTCCGAAATGGGCTTGCCCTCGATCGACCCAACCAGCGCCGTCGCCAAATCTCGGCCCGTTTTTCGTACGTCCTCATGGACAACGTAGAACTCGTCGCCGAAGATTGGAAGGTTTGCGAACAACTGCTTGGTGACGATGTCGACGTCGCGCCCGATGATGGCGCCGACATCCTTAAGGCCGGCCTGTATTGCCAAAATGGCGCCGCCCGTGCCGCTGACCCCGCCGGAACTACTGATCAACCCGTCCGGCGCCGGGCTTTGCTGCATGAGTTTTCTGACGGCGAGCCTGATCTGCTGGATCGAGCTGTCGTTTGAGATGCCCTGAATCGGCACCTCCTCTAGCCCGTGCTCAACCATCGCCGCCTCGAAGCCATGCCTCGTGTGGTCGTGAAAGCTCAGGCCTGCGGGCGGCGCCAGCAGCGACAGACGTTTGCGACCAAGGTTGGCAAGGCACTCTACCGATATTCTGGCAAAAGCTTCGTTGTCGAAATCGACATAGGGATGTTCGACACCCATTTGCGTCCGGCCATGGGTCACGAAGTGCATGCCCTGCTCGATCATGTACCTGACCCTTGGGTCCGCCGGCTGGATTCGAGAAATGATGATCCCGTCGACGGCTTCGCTCTCGACCAGGTGCCTGATTGGCGCGACCGGATCGCTGTGCTTGGGATAGGGCATGACGATGAGATTATAGGGCGTGCCCTCGAGACCCTCGGTAATGCCGAAAATGATCTGCGACAGGAAGCTGCCAATTTGCTCTTCGGTATCCAGGACAAGGCTGAGTACGTTCGTTTTTCCGGTCCGCAGCCGCAGACCCGCCCGGCTTGGATGGTAGCAAAGTTCGCGCGCCATATCCTGAACGGCTTTTCGAGTCGCGGCAGCGATTTTGACATCGTCACGAATGGCACGAGAGACAGTCGTGACGCCCAAACCCAATGCAGTCGCGATGGTTTTCAGCGTCGGTTTCTTGCGGGATTCCAATCGATGCGCCCTGATTCCGGTCTGCTTCGTCTCGACGAGTCCATTCACTTTACTGTCGTTCCGGGTCATTTCCAACGGGCTTGGACAGATTTTCCCACCGGATCACGCCTGTGCACCGAGCCAGTCGCCGGACGACTCACTCTTACATCTGGTCATCTAAGCGATTGGACAACAACTTTGACAAATCGCAGTTGCAACGATACATAATTAATATGAAACGATGTAACTCGAAAATTATCGCTTATCTCGACGACCGCAATCCTCCGGTTCGCGGGTCGGACGGGCGGTCCGAGCGGCTATTGGGTCAAGATTATGAAGACGAAGCCGTCCGCCCAATGGCGGCACAACCAGCGTGTTGGCAAGGATCAGGGCTCTCCGCGGCGCAGCGTGCGGACTCTCGATAAGCAAAATGCCGCCGTCCGAGAGGAGATACAGCAATGAGCATGGCCGCCTATTCGTCCTATACGCAATGGTACTGCGAAGGCCACCTCGCATCCTATGTGCGCACGATGAAATCGTCCGGCGGTATGCTCAATCTGTTGGAAGGCGCGCCACCGGCCGGAGACATGTCCGACCCACCTGTGCCTGACCTCGTGCTGCACTACGACATGATGGGCGGCTTTGGCGTTACAGCCGACCTTGGCTCAGGGCGTTTCAGTGCGACAAGCCGACCGGGCAACTTTTTGCTGGCCGCGCCAAACTTCGCGAACTCGATCAGCATCGACAACCACCACCATATCCGCACCATAGCCTTTCCGATTGGGTACTGGACGCGCCTTCTTGAAAACACCCTGGATCGTGTTTCCTCCCTCGATTTCGGAGCATTGCATCGCGGGCCGTTCACGTCGACTATAATCCAGTCCGCACAGCGCAATCTTTGGCGCCTTTGTGACGAGGAGGGCGCGCCGTCGCGGCTTCTGGCGCAAGCCGCCGGTTGCGAGATCCTGGCCGAGCTTTGTCGTCTGGTCGGCTCACCATTCACATCGGCGCGGGGAGGCCTTGCCCCATGGGCCCAGCGGCGCTGCCTGGAGCTCATGCGGGAGCGGCTTTCGGAGGACATCAGCCTCGACGAACTGGCGGCCGAGGTTCGGCTGTCTCCGTTCCATTTCGCACGCATGTTCAAGCAAAGCGTCGGCGTGCCGCCCCGGGTCCATCTGACGCGGCTGCGAGTGGAAAAAGCCTGCGACCTCCTTGAGACGACTGACCTTCAGGTCACCGAGATCGCGCAGGAGGTGGGATACTCGTCGAACCAGGTCCTCGCACGGGTCTTCCTCAAGCACTTGCACATGAGTCCGTCCGACTATCGTCGGGCGGTGCGTCACCCGGTGCGTTCGATCGTGCTGCAGTGAATTCCAATGGCGCGAATTAAGGAGAAGGCTTGCCAGGGAACTACCGCCCCAGGGCCGCCAGCCATCCGGTAAGCAGGACGGTGCCGGCTTGTTCAAACCTGCGGGCATGTCGCCCGGCATTGCGGCGCAGCTTTGCTGGGGGCGATTCCAGCCGCGGCCAGTTCATTGGCGTGACCCAGAAGCCAGTGCTCGAACCGCAAGGACCTCTGGATGAAACTGCAGGCCGAGCACATTGGGTCCGCGCGAGAAGCGGTGGCCTGAGCCACTCGTGTGGTGTCGTCTGGCACCATCGCATCTCAATGCGAACGGAGATCAAGGAGCTTCATCGCCAATCTAGCCGATAGTTCACGTCACTCATGATCAAGCCGAGGGTTGTCCTTGGCAGATGCCGATCGATAACAACATTCTGGAGAGCGAGATCAGAGTTTTTGCCAATGGCAGGAAATCGTCGCTGTTCAGCGATACCGTCGACGGAGCCAGGCCAGCGGCGTGATCTAAAGTATTATAATGACCTGCCGCGGCTGTCGCGTCGACCCGCTCGCCCGGCTGCGCCACCTGCTCACAGAGTTGCAGCAGCGCAAGAAGAGGCCGAAATCGGCGACCTTTTGCCGTTCAACTACTCGAAGACAAATGCCCAATAGTGAAGAAGTCGTCAAGGCGCATCGAAAATCGCGCTTTCGATTAATGCGTGCGGTCTCTGTTTCGACCAATCCTCTTCGTCTCCAAAACATGCCTCACAAACCAAACCGAATACGATAGCGCAAGATTGGCGCCTTCGTAGCAGCCTCGGCGCCGCCCTTCGCAAAAACGTAAAGTAATGTTCAGTCCACCTGACCGGCGAAAATGGTGTCTGGCAACGCGCCCTTAACCGATCTCACCGTGAGACCGATCCGCTAACGACGGAGATACGCATGGCACATCTCGATCAAAAAATCACCTCAACCGGGCGGGTCCGCTATTAGGATTCGTTGTCAACCCAGTTGCGGGGATGGGCGGGAGCGTTGGTCTAAAGGGTACAGATCGGGAAGCGACTGTTCGTGAAGCTATGCGACGCGGCGCCTTGCAGGTTGCGGGCGAAAGAGCAGCTAAAGCACTGATCCGCTTAACTGCATCCTTGCCACAAGTGAACGTTTTAACGGTTGCCGGGGCAATGGGTGAGCAGGTGGCGCGCTTAGCTGGCATTGAACCCAAGGTATTGCATCTTTCGAACACAGGTTTGTCGACGAGCGCGGATACTCGCTCGGCCGTCGGATCGATGGTGACCGAGGGCGTCGACTTGATTCTATTTGCAGGAGGAGACGGCACGGCACGCGATATACTTAGCGAAAGCGGACGAAAAGTGCCGATTTTCGGTATCCCTGCAGGAGTGAAGATGCATTCGGCCGTCTTTGGCACGACTCCAGCAAACGCAGGTCATCTCGCCGCATTGTTCCTGTCTGGCAGCGCGAGTGCGCAAGTGCGCGACGCCGAAGTGATGGACTTGGATGAAGATGCGTTTCGTGCCGGCTCGATCTCGGCGCAGCTTTATGGCCATGCGCCGAGCCCATTTGAACGCCGCCTTGCACAAAACGCAAAGGCCGGCTCGGTCCCAGGAGAAAACGAGACGCTAGATGCGGTGGCACGACAAATAGCCAAGGGAATGCGCGATGGTCAAGTTTACATTCTCGGGCCGGGAACGACCACCCGTCGCGTGGCTGAAGCTCTCGGCATTAAGACAACACTGTTGGGTGTGGACGCGCTTCTGGATCGTGAGGTCATCGGCCTCGACCTCGATGAGAAGACCCTTTTGAGCATTATCGAAGGTCGACGGGCCGAGATCGTTTTCAGCGTGCTCGGCGGTCAGGGCAGCCTTTTCGGTCGCGGTAACCAACAGATCAGCGCTGAAGTAATCCGAAGAGTGGGACGTGACAACATCAAAATAATCTCAACTGCCGAGAAGCTTATCAATTTGCCCTCTGGTGCTCTCCAGGTTGACACCGGCGACGCCGAAATCGACGCAATTATGGCAGGCTACATTCCCGTCATAACCGCTCCCGGCCGCACCATGTTGGTCAAGGTTCGGGCCTAGTCAAACTGCTCAAAAAGGAGAAATCTCTGTGAGAGACGTGTCTGCACACCCGTACATGGCTAACTCGGTGCCGGCGATTCAGCAGGAGATGCTGGATGCGATCGGTGTCACCTCCATTGAAGAATTGTTCGCGCAAATCCCTCGGGATCATCGGCTCGCACGCCCGCTCGATTTGCCCCCGGCGCTTAGTGAGCGCGAGTTGCGCCGTCATATTACCGATATCCTCGCTAGAAACACTACCACCGAAGTCGTCAACGGTCACAAGCAGGGCCAGATCGATAAGCTTTTGCCGTGGAATTGTCCGGTTGAATAACCGAGGAAGGGGGGCGCCATTTGCGGACCTGAAGCCTCCCTTAATTGCCCCTTTTGGTGACATGACATAACATGGCGAAATCGAGAGAGGGCAGAGTCATGACGACGTTCATTGCCGTGCTTGTTGGAGTCGCTGGCGGGATCGCCCTGCTGGCTGCGGTTTTTCTTTTTGCTTTCCGTCGAAAGACAATGAAGGAGAAGCCCGTCAAGTCCTCCGAAAACCACGATGTGTTTGAGAAGGACCCGAGCTTCTATAGCTCGTATGACCAGCATAACACTTGAATGCGCGGGGTCACTTCGCGCACACATTGATCCTATCGATCAAAGAGCCTGGCATAAAATTGCAGATACATATCCTGGCGACGCGTAAGCGGCACACCGCTTACTCTCCTTTCGATCTCAATGAATCAAAACGAGGGGTACGTCCACAAATGTTGTGTTTCAGCTTGTAAGGTTGGCGACTGCACGGCAGTATTTGCCGATTGCCGTGATGGCTTAGCTTGGCAGGCGGACTTGGCAAGTCCTCATTTCCGAGGGATCGCCATCTGCGATAAGGGCACCTTCCTCAACCAAATTGATGACGCGCTCATGCAATGCCATGTCGCCGACCTGTAAATATGGGTCACTACTCAGACCGAGAGCGTTGCCGATTATAAAAGCAACCTTTTTCCATTCCGAATTTGCCTGCGCCAGTAGCAAAGCATCAAAGTGATCGATAGGTGCGGACGCGAGACCATCTGCTGTTACGACACGGAACGGTGCATTGTCGGCCATAAGCTTTTCCCATCTCCGCTGGTTCAGAATGTCTTCATTAGCAGAAACGTTTCTTTCGCGACCGAAAAGCGTAGCCAGCCCGTTGCCAGGTATGATCGAAACGGCTTGACTGGATCACTCCGTCAGTGCCATTGCCCCATCTGACAGGCACCCGAAGGCCTGTCACATCAATGACATGGTAGTGACGTCCCGCCATTCGCCATGCCCACGCTAGGCGAAAAGCCATTTCTCTAGCTGAATGTCGCCCAAACCAGACGACCAACCGATCTGCCTTGCTCGCGTTCAACCAGAAGGCGTGAAGGCTGTTCTCAATATCCCAGCCATCCATCTGCCGCCAAACTGCTCGTGCAGATGGGGCCATGTCTGCGATGGGGCCGCAACTCAGATCATCCTGAAACACCAGTAAGTCGTCATCACGGCCTGCAATGCGAAGAGCCTCTCGCAACGACCCCGCGGCTGAATCACCTGGAATAATATGGGTTGTCTTCATTGGAAGCTCCACGCAATCGCATGAAATCTGAGAGTGAGAGCAATACCAGTAAACTCGAAGCATATGAACTGCTCGGTTGCGGCAGACCTGCGGCCGCCTATGTTGCGTTACCGGAGTGGCCGATGGTTCCACGGCAGGAGTTCTTGAATCCCACGGTGCTTGATCCCGGCTCGCGCAAAACCAAGACCGGATACTTCTGGGTGTTGGCACGGGATGATCGCGCATGGAATGGTAGTGTTCCGCCGGGCGTCGCCTTCACCTTTGCTCCCGGTCGAGGGGGCATTCATGCCGAACGCATATTACAGGGCTTCTCCGGCAGCCTGCAGGTCGATGGCTATGCCGGATATAACAGGCTGATTGCACCAGACCGGATTGGCCCGGACATTCGGCTTGCCTATTGCTGGGCACACGCTCGCCGCAAGCTGGTGGAGATCACCCGTAACGGATCAGCACCTGTTGCCGAGGACGGCGTCAAGCGGATCGGTGAACTGTATCGCATCGAGGCCGAGTTGCGCGGCCTTGATCCGCAGGCTCGGCTTGCTTGACGGCAGAAGCGGTCAGCGCCACTGGTCGCCGACATGCAGGGCTGGCTTGTCCATCACCGTGCCCGTGTCGCCACGAAGTCCCCGCTCGGCGAAGCTTTGGCCTACATCGCCAAATTTTGGGACGGCCTAAGGCTCTTCCTGACCGACGGCCGCATCGAGATCGACAACAACAGCGTCGAGCGAACCATTCGGCCAATAGCCTTGAACAGGAAGAATGCTCTCTTCGCCGGGCACGACGCGGGAGCTGAGAACTGGGCAACCATCGCCTCGCTGATCGAGACCTGCAAGCTCAATACCGTCGAGCCGTTTGCGTATTTGACGAGTATCCTCACCGCCATCGTGAACGACCACAAGCAAAGCCAGATCGACGACCTATTGCCGTGGAATTGGATGAACAAAGCAGCCCAAATTTAGCGGCCTTTTTGGTTTGAAGGGCCGAATCTATCTGTTCTCCGCAGCTCAATGACGGGGTCATGAGGCCGAACCGTTATGGTGCGTTCGCTCCGGTAAGCCCGGCCGAGATCAGAAACAATTTCAATTTCGCAAGCGACTTTGGCTGGGGCAATGATGGAAACCTTGATGGTTGCATTCGCGAGCCACACTTTCGGCATCGAATTTGCCTCCATCATTCGCAGAACCGCGCCCCGATAATACTCCTCTGACACAGTGATGACGCGACCGTCAGAAGTCTCAGTCGCATCCCTCAGCTTGAGCTGAAGTTGGCCTTCGCCGAGACGTTCGAGGAGCGCAACGTACTGGCCCAAAGACCAATAACCATCGTGATCATTGTACCGGCTAACAAATGTTCCGAGAATGTCGTGGCAAATCCCTTTGAACTGGTTTCTTCTGGACATCTGCAACCTAACTCTCTTGCCGCCGACCAGAGGATATAGGAGCACTTCTCGATGGCAACGGCTCTGGCTTTATTACGTCTCTACAAGGTTACCCAATATGAGTGGCAAGCCTTTCAATCCACTCGCTCGCCATGGAGAAGCTCGATCAGAGACCTGTAGGCAAGACAATGCGGGTCTGGAACAGCGGTTACACTGGAAACGCCATAAAATTGAGAACATGTTCAGCAAGCTCAAGGACTGGCGGCGCATCTACACACGCTACGACCGCTGCGCGCATACCTTCTTCTCAAGCATGTGCATCGCGGCCGCTGTTATCTTCTGGCTGTGAGTTATGAGTCCTGAGCCTGGATCATAGGCCACCAAAGTATCGACGGAGTCAGTCCAGTCTGGTCTCGATTCTCTTTTGGTCTCGCAAGAATTGAGAGCGCCGGTTCTCCGTCGCGCCGTACCACGGCGCGAAAACTAGCCATCAACCAAACACTTCTAGGACGTGGAGCAAGTCTGTGTATTCGCGCACCTTTGCAATCTTGTCATCTTGGATCGTAAAGAAGATAGCGTACTCGTTTTCGTACACTTTCCCGGATTTAGTCGTGGCATGCGAACGGGTTTCGACTGCGACGATGTCGCCTTCGCCGATGATGCTGACGATCTGCATATCGAGGCCGTCGGTATAGGCTGAAAGCATGTTGCGGAACATTTTTGCAGCCTCATCTTTTGTCTTCGTGCCCGATGACGGAAAGAGGTGCGGCTTGCCGTTGACCCACCAGGTCGCATCGTCTGTCATCGCTTCAATCAGGCCGTCAGCATTCGACTTCTTGAAGTGGTCGCAGAACTCGCGCACGACGCGCTTGTTGTCTTCAACGCTCATTTCGGTCCACAATCTTAGTTGGAGTTGGAGTTGGAGTTGGAGTTGGGGTTTGAGTTTGAGTTTAAGCGATGTCCGGCCCGCGGCGGGAATTGCGGCTGGGGCCGGACTTTTAGGTGAGGCGGGATCAGATATCTCCGATGTGGGGGTAATCAGGTTTGTCAGAGCCCAAACTGGTGCTTACCGCCGCGCCAGCCCGAGGTTTGGAGGAACTTTTCCCAGGAGAGCGTTTCCGGGTTCAAGCGGCGGCTCCAATCCAGATCGTGTTCCTTGCCAAAATAGCCGTATTCGACTGCATATTCGACCATGCCGATCAGCTCCTGCACGAGGAGATCATTGGCGCCGAAACCAGGAAAGTAATGCAGGAGTTCGTCACGCTTGAAGGCGCTGCGGTATTCGGCTTTGATGCCCGTTACTCGCTGAAATGTCTCGACTATCTCGCGAGGCGAAATGATATCACCCACGATCGGAAGTGTCTTGCCCTTGAAGGTGTCCGGGTCGGACAAGACAGAGAGCACGGCCGGTCCCGTCGCCGTCGTCGGGTCGACAAACGGTGCACGGAAGTCTTCGGGAAGATAGATCGGCATGAGAAGCGTGTCCCCTTTCATCTGGGGAACGTAATATTCTAGGAGGTTCGTGTAGAAGAATGCGAGCGACACGAACGAATGCGTAACGGGCAAAGTCCGAATGTAGTCAGCAACCAAAGCCTTGTCGGTGAAGTGCGGCGTATATTTCTTGCACGCGGTGATCTTGTCGACATTTTCCAAAGTCGAAAAAACGATGTGGCCCACGCCGGCCTCGACCGCGGCGTCGGCAAGCTGTTTGCCAAGCGCAAACTCGGCGTTGTTTTGCGGTTCAAGCTGAGGCGTCATCAGATAGGCGCCGTCGGCACCCTGGAATGCTGCGACAAGTTCCTTTTGATGACCAAGACCGAGGGGCGCGACAACAATTTCCGCACCCAGATCCGCCAAGCTACGGGCTTCCGCTGAATCGCGGTTTCTGGTCAGGGCGCGGACCCGATACTGATTGCTTTTGAGCAACGTCGTCGCAACGCTGCGTCCCTGTTTGCTGGTTGCGCCGACAACCGAGACAGCGGTTTTTGTTCTTGAGACATCGAAGCTTAGTTCCTCGTGTAGGTTCAGCCATTGGAAACGCGCACCTTGGTTTCGATGCAACCGTCTTTCCATGCGAGCTACATAAGAGTAAGATGCCTGCTTAGTAAGTACGTACAAAGAGAGCATGTAGTATCATGAATGATAGTACCCCCACGAAGCGGACACGTCGCGCAGCGACGAAGACCGGATGCGCGGTTGAGGCGACGATCTCGGTCATTGGTGGCGTCTGGAAACCCGTCATTCTATTTCAATTGCTCGACGGCAAAATGAGATTTAACGCGATCTGTCGCCTCATTCCTGCAGCGACACCGCGAATGATCACGCTTCAACTGAGGGAGTTGGAAGCCGACGGCATTATCAGCCGGATTATTTATCCCGAAGTGCCCCCCAAGGTTGAGTATGAACTGACGGAACTTGGGTTCTCACTGGAGCCGTTACTGGTTAGCATGTGCGAATGGGGGGAGAGGCTTCAGGCGTTGCATGGCATTACCTGCGACACGGGAAATTGCAGACCTCGGTCTCATAAGGCTTTGCTAGGTAAGCTTGATCGCTGGGCCGCGGCTACAGGTGAGTCACATTCTACGGAAGGGCCATGATTTGCAGTCTCGTCGCGGTGAGTTTGCCGGTTTGCCGGAATCTCGCGGTGAAGCCTCTGGTATCGCGAACACTCAACGCTCGCTCAGGTTACGAAAGGCCGCGGCAGCGCGGACAGCAAGCGCGCTCCACGACCACGTAAGGGGTTTGCGCCGCATCTCGAGCGCGTCGAGGTCGTGATCGAGCCGGAAGACCTGCCAGAGCATGCGGGTGAGACGAAAATCCTGATTGGAGAAGATGTCTCCGAGCGGCTGGACGTCGTCGCTGCGAAGTTCCGGGTGATCGTCACTCGTCGTCCCAAGTATGCCTTTCGCAACGATGACGGCGTCATCCAGGCGGCGGCTCCGGCACACATCATCGAAGGCGGCATTCCGACGGAAGCACTCCTGGCCCAGATCGCCGTCTCCAAATATGCCGATGGCCTGCCGCTCTATCGCCAGGAAGCCATCTACGCACGCGATAAGGTCGAACTCAACCGCAAGCTCATGGCACAATGGATGGGTAAGGTCGGGTTCGAACTCAATATCCTCGCCGACTATATCCTGAGCGAAATCAAGAAGGCCGAACGGATCTTTGCCGACGAAACGACCTTGCCAACACTTGCGCCTGGTTCCGGATCAGCGAAGACAGCGTGGCTTTGGGCCTATGCTAGGGATGACCGAACCTTCGGGGGCAGCGGTCCACCGATGGTAGCCTATCGCTTCGAGGACAGTCGAGCCACCGAGTGTGTCGCACGACACCTGAGCGGCTATCGTGGAATCCTGCAGGTCGATGGATATGCTGCCTATAACAAGCTCGTCCCACAGCCGGAGAAAATTCTACGAGTTGCATGTCGCAAAGAGCTCGAAAGTCGCTACAGACACCGTCGAGCGTATGGCGAGGTTATGGGAGATCGAGGAGCGTGTGCGCTGCCAAAGCCCTGAAGCTCGTGTCGCTGCACGCCAGGAGATCTCCGCAGCGATCGTCCGTGACCTCTTCACTCTCTGGCAGGCGACCCTGCCGCGGGTCTCTGGAAAATCCAAACTCGCCGAAGCTCTGCGGTATGCCATCTCGCGTCGAAACATCTTCGAGCGCTTCCTGACCGACGGCCGCATCGAACTCGACTCCAACATAGTCGAGCGAGCAATCAGACCCCAAGCGATCACGAGAAAAAATAGTCTATTCGCTGGAAGCGACGGTGGCGGCCGAACTTGGGCGACCATCGCGACGCTCCTGCAAACGGCAAAGATGAATGCCGTCGATCCGCAAGCTTGGTTGACCCAGACGCTTGAGCGCCTTGCGAATGGATGGCCCAGCAGTGAAATCGACGCGCTCATGCCATGGAACTACGGCGCCTGAACGGGCCCGGCTTGTCGCTTACTGTCATCGCTCCTATGCCAAGGATAGCCCAGTTGAATGACACACGATGTTACTAAAAACCGGAACGACAGACCGCGAGGCATATGGCGGGACGAGCGAGTGGAGAAGTATGATGACTCCTGATCCACTGGCTGTTGATCCGCTCGAGCGACGTTCCCTGGATCTGTCGCACGCAAAACAAGGTTTACATACAGACGCCGGTGGAAGCTGATGACCCGGTTGCACGCCGATAATCACCGAGAAGAACGGTTGCGACGACGACGAGCGCCATCACCTGCCGTTCATGCAGAGGTCCGTCCCACACTATGCGCGAGGATCGTTGTCGACTTTATTTCACTAAGGAGAAAGGCAAAAAAATTATTGTAAACCGAAACCGAACGGGTAATCCTCATAGGAGGAAGCTACATCGACTCTTCGATGGGGCAAATTAAGACTGTGTAGCTTTGACAACGTTGCGCAACCCGGATGCGTCCTGAAGGACGATAGACGGTGACGTGCTTCGGGCCAGTTTTTCTCGCGCCTGAATCTGACAGTTCGATAGCCAGATCATTGGAGACTTGCCTTTGAGCTCGCCCGTTTATTCATCTTTTGCTCAATGGTACGCCGAGGGCCACTTAGCTCCCTACGTGCACACTATGAGATCTCCTGGTGGAGTTCTCAATCTTCTCGAGGCGGTTCAGCCTGCCGGAGACATGTCCGACCCGGCCGTCCCGGATTTCGTGCTCTACCAGTGTCTGCTTGGCGGCAACCGAGTCAGCGGCGACCTGGGGTGGGGGCGCTTCGACGTATTGAGCGAAACGGGCAGTTTCTTTCCTGCTGCGCCCGACTTCGCCAACAAAGTCATGGTGGAAACCCCCCATAGGCTTCGTAGCTTGTCTTTTCCTATCGTGCAGTGGCAGAGCGCTCTCGATGAAGCGACTGACGGCAAGTTCTCGTTCAACCGCCTTGGTATCGGCGGCGGGACATTTTCTTCGCCAGCTATCAGATCGGCGCTTCGCGGCCTTTGGGCGCTCAGTGACTCGGAGGGGGCGCCATCACGTCTACTTGCGCGCGCCGCAGGATGCGAAATCCTCGCGGAACTCTATCGATTAGGAGGAGGGCCACTCAAGCCTCCGAAAGGGGGTCTTGCTCCATGGGCAGAACGACGCTCTCTGGAATTCATGCGGGCAAGGCTCTCGGAGGATGTCAGCCTCGACGAACTAGCCGCTGAGGCGCAGCTTTCGACCTTCCATTTCTCGCGCATGTTCAAGCAGAGCCTTGGCGTACCGCCTCGAGTATACCTGACGCGGATGAGGATGGAAAAAGCCTGCGAGCTACTCGCGCAGACAGAACTTTCAATCACAGACGTCGCATTGGAGGTCGGATACTCGTCAAATCAAGTCTTGACCCGGGTGTTCAGCAGAGTTCATAAGATGACGCCTACCGACTACCGCCGAGCGGTCCGCTCGAGCAATTCCGAGCCGCTGATCCGCTAGCCGTTGCGTGGTTCTGTAGTAGCGCTGAAACATGTCATTCCTGGACTATCGTGATTTGCCGGGCAGTGCCCGAGAGACGGATCTCTCCCCAGAGATCGTTAAGCTTCTCGACCGGATAGCTACCCATTGCGGCCGTTCCCTTCAATTCTCCGTGTCATAACGGAAAGCAGAAGAGGGGGGTTCACCCTTTAAGCCAACCCCCTTGAACTGATCGGATCACGACGGTTTGAGAAGTCGATCGCAAGATCGGCACCGTCGCAGCAATTTCCGCACCGCCTTCCGTCCAAACGTTCGCTACGCTTGGCCGAAGCAGGAGATCGCTCGGGCTTTTCATTGAACGCAGTCCATTGCCCTTGGACTTACAACAACGACGCGCTGCCGATACCGCGCGTCATTTCATGGACAGCCTCGCCCGATAATAGGAAGAGAATTAATGCATATCGATGAACTGCGAACGTTTGTGGAAGTAGCCGATGCCGGTGGCGTCTCGGCCGCGGCGTTTCGCCTGGGTTTGTCTAAGTCGGTAATCAGCCGGCGGCTTGCGCGTCTCGAAGCAGGGCTTGGAGTGCAATTGCTGTCGCGATCCACAAGAGGGATTTTCCTCACGGAAGCAGGCGAGAGCTTCAGAGAATATGCAGTGCGCGCCAGTGCTGAGATGGAAATGGCACTGGACGCCATCCGACTTGAGAATGAACTTCGCGGACGGCTTCGTGTCGCGGTACCACTATGCGATGGTGAATTGCACTTCACGCCGGTACTCGCGGACATGGCTCATCACCATCCAGATCTGAGGATAGACGTGACGTATAGCGACCGCGTTGTCGATTTAGTCGCAGAAGGTTTCGATTGCGCCATCCGAGTAGGAGTCCTCCGCGACTCAAGCCTACTTGCAAGGCGAGTAGGCGTGATCAACTATAAGCTTGTCGCCAGCCCGGACTACGTCGCGCTGCACGGCTCGCCCGAGACGCCAGATGAACTTTCCTTTCACAAGACCTTAACAGGCACCCAAGCCTGGAACCTCAATGAGCACGGAAAGATCATTACTTTCCAGCCCGACGGTCACTTCAAAGCCGACAGCAGCAACGCACTTGCCAGTGCTGCTGTGGCCGGTCTTGGCATCGCTTATCTTCCTGACTTCGTCACTCACCAATATCTGGCATCTGGCGCGCTCATTCCGATCATGGACAGCTATCCTATACCCGCAGCTGGGATTTTCCTTTTGAGACCAAGCAGTCCTTATACTACGGCAAAAGTCCGCGTCTTCTCTGACCTCTTGGCAAGATCGCTCGTGACGAACCGGAGTCATCAGGTTGCTGGCAAGCCAGGGCCTCAAAAACCTCATCGCAGCGCTTCGGGTGAGCTGGAGCTGACGCACTGACGTCGCGCGCTAGATCCTGGTGTACTAAGCGTGAGCCGTATGCGGCTGGCTCCGGAGCGACGAGATGCGCTGCCGTTCTCTGCCGCGTCACGACGGGTGGGCGACTTTTCGTACGCGAGCCGCTTCATGAAGCCAGCTGCGGATCTGATAAAGTCATCGAGCCCGACGCACTCTATCAGCACACCTCGCGCCGGAATCGAAAACTCAACGGTGCACTTTGCGTGGGCGATATCATTAAGGCGAAGGGAGTGGGCTGTCTGCTCAAGGTTTGGAGGTGATGCGCCGTCAGCCATCCCTGAAGACGCGTCTCATCGCAGGCCAGCTCGCTCTTCAATTTCTAGCGGTCGCAGCCGCCGCAATCGGCTTCGTCATCTTTTTCATGAACTCCGCTCTCGACGGGATGTATGTCGAGGAAACGGTCATCGACGTTGCCGCCCGTTCCGTCACCCGCAACGCGGCCGGCATGGCCGTCGTTACCGTGACGCCCGAACTTGCCAGACTTCGAGAGGAGGCGCCGGATCTGTGGTTCGCCGCACGTCTTGCCGACGGCGAAGTAGTGACCGTCGGCCGCGTACCGGCGGAAGTCGCCGCGCTCGTCCCACATCTTGACAAGCTGGCGTCTGCGGATCTGCGCGGCGAATTCGCGCCGTTCACGCTGTCCGCTATCCTGCGACGAGGAACGGGACCGGCGGGGGAGATGAGGATCATCGCGCACGGCCGTGTCCGGCCGTTCACGGCGCTTATCATAATCGCATCGAACGTGGTCGCCACGACGATTTTCCTCATTCTGGCGCTGATCTCGGCCATCGCAACGCCGGTTATCGTCAAACGCGTCTTGGCAGGTATAACAAAGACGGCAGAGGAAGCGGAGCGGATTGACGCGGAGCAGCGGGGCGTCCGTCTTTCAGAAGACAAGGTGCCGCGCGAGATCGCGCCGCTGGTCCGCGCCTTCAACGAAGCACTCGGCCGTCTCGACGAAGGCCACGATCACCAGCGCCGCTTCATCGCCTCGGCGGCACATGAACTGCGAACGCCGGTCGCGATCTTGAGAATGAAGATCGATGCCTCGACCGACCAAGGACTGCGTTCGCTCTTGCCGGACGTATCACGGCTCGCCACCCTTTCCGAGCAGTTGCTCGATCTTCATCGGCTGGACAATGGCCCAACGGCTGGCCGGATCGACCTCGGCGTCCTTGCACGTCGCGTTGCTGCCGACCTTGCGCCAGTGCTGATCGCGACGGGTAGGACAATCGAGGTGGTCGTCGTAAGGCGCGGCCTGATACGGGGCGACGCGGGATCAATCGAGCGCGCGCTTACCAATCTCATCCAGAATGCCGCTAATCACGGCGGCAACGAAGTGATCGTGCGGGTCGACGGAGCCTCGTTGGAAGTTCGGGACAACGGTAACGGCATTCCGAGGGCGGAGCGCAGCAGGGTGCTTGAACCCTTCTATCGCATGCGCCCGCACTCTACCGGCGTCGGCCTCGGCCTTAACCTAGTGAAGCAGGTCGCCGACTATCATGGAGGTCGCATCAGCATCGCAGATTCTCCCGGCGGCGGTGCGATCGTCAGACTGGATTTCCGGTCGATGCCTTAGCTGCGGCGGAGCAAACGTAGGCGCAAAGTTTCCCTGTTATTTCATTGGCGGTGCGAGATGCGGTTCGACGTCTCCATCTCGTAGCTTTCTGCAGCTCGGCGCCACCGTAGGACGCTGCCCTGTCTTGCGTGAGGTTGATTTGATGACGGATGATGGACGGCAACGTTCCGGCTGGCCGGAGATGATCACGGGGCTCCAGTCCTATATCTTGCTTCTTGCCTTGTTCGGCCTGTCGCTGGGGCTCCTGTCTTAAATCGATCCCGTCATCCTCGGTATTGTCGGTTTCGACGGCGGGAGGTTTCGTCGCTATCGGTGCTTTCGCGGTGGCCCGGGCTCACGCTTCTCGCCGCTTCTCTAGATCGCGACGGCGTCATGGATGCCTCATGAAACTCTACCCTTCCGCCCGTTCCACGTCGGTTCACCAGTCGCCTACGAGAGGACCGATAGGCAGTGCTCCATTTATTGCCGATGGCCCTGCGGGCAGGGATCCTCGATCAGGCGGTTCGCCTGTCAATTTCCAACCCGGACAATGTTGCTGCAATCTTCGACTGATTTTTGACTTCTTAGGAGGCCGTCGAGCGACGTCCCTCTATCCATGGACCATGCCAGCAACAATTGCCGGCGCCAGCCCTCACGGAGATCAACAGAATGCTGAAACGCCCTTATGTCGAATACCGCCGCACTGCGACGACGATCCTCTCCATCGCCCTCCTCGGCGTTACCGTGACAGGGTGTGTATCAGCCGAGGAGCGGCATTACAGGGACACTGGGACGTGCGAGAGCTTTGGGGCGCCCTATGGGTCGCAGGCTTACACGGACTGCATGCTGGAACAGCAGCGTCGCCGCGACAGCGCTCAAATGGATTCGCTGGAGCGGACTCGGATGACGCAGGAGATTGCGAAAAATGCCCAGGTCATGGCCGATCGCGCGCGCTGGGACCGCTGCAAGCGCAATCCCGACCGGCGCGAGTGCCGGCGATAGAAGCCGTGCTGCCTCTGGGATCGGTCCGAGGCCAGAGGCGGCCTTCAGTTCAGGGGTAATCAAGCTTCTTGCTGACGCGCCCGAACAGCAGCGCGAAACGCGCACCGCGAGGCCTCAGACGGCAAACCCGTCAAGACGAGAGTTCTCGGATACGGACTTCGGCGGCGTCTCTCCCCGACAATCCAAAAGCCGGGAGGAGACGTGGCATAACCACCGGACCGGTTCAGTCCACAAAAAAGGTCACAAGGCTGAAGGCTGCCACGGATATCCCGAGGATGGCTACACCGTCCGAAAGACACTCTGAGATTTTAGTGAATTTCGGTAATCTCAATCCGCTGCCCTGAGCAGATAGCCCACTCCTCTGACCGTATGAATCTCGACGCCAGCTCCGACATCGCTCAGCTTTCGCCGAAGGCGCGAAATATGGGAGTCGAGCGTATTCGATTCGATAGCGTCGTCGTAGCCGTACACGGCCTCCTCAAGAGACTCGCGCAAGACGACGCGGCCACGTCTACGGACCAACGCTGTTAGGACGCTTTTTTCGCGCCTCTGCAACTTCACCCGCGTTTGACGCACGTGTGCTTCACCGAACGCTACGTCGAAAACGAGTTCGCCGATGTTGACTTCGTCCGGTGCGAGCTCATGCGGACGGCGCCGGACGGCACGAATGCGTGCTAGCATTTCTTCAAGATCGACAGGCTTGACCAGATAATCGTCAGCGCCCTCATCTAGTCCGGCAACCCGTTCCAAGAGTTCTCCTCGAGCACTTAGAACAATGATCGGTACACCCGGATTATCGGCTCGGAACCGCGGAATCAGGCTGAGGCCGTCACCGTCAGGGAGCGTACGGTCAAGCAGGATGAGTTCGTGCGCACGCGACCTAGACGCCTCAGTGGCAAGCGATACGCTGTCCACCCAATCCACCACAAAGCCGTCGCGGCCAAGCGCAACTCGCAAGGCTTTAGCGAACTCGACTTCATCCTCGATAAGCAGAATCCTCATGTTTTTCCCTTCCAAGGCGCCCTGAGCTTCGAGAGCGTCGCCACCCCATGTAGGAAGTTGAAGAGGAGAAGCAAAAACGGAAGGCGGGCCTTGAGATGTCATCTGCCGGGTGGTCCTTTGTTCGACCCGCCTTTTCTGCCTCTGTCAGTCTACCGCGGCGACGGCCTTGAGGATGACGTCGGCTGTCTCCACGGCATGAGAGATATAGACCATATGGCTGGACTTGATGTCTGTCGTCTCGGTCCCTGCGCGCGCGTACATCCAACGCATCAGCTCCGGTGGGATCACTTTGTCTTCGGTCGACACGACGCCGAATGTCGGCTTTTCATGCCAGGCAGCGTGCTGGAACCTCGCCTGATAAGGCTCGAGCGTCATAGGTTTTGCTGATGCGGACATAAAATCGGTGATGTCCTTCGGGAGATCCGCGGCGATACTGTTGTGATAGGAACCGGCAGCCGGAACGAAGCTCCGAGCGTCGAGCATCTTCATGTCGATCTTCATGGGGAAGCGCTTGGCAAGTTCGGTGAGATTTTCACCGATGTCCGGTTGAAGCGCTGCGACATAAACCATCGCCTTCACTGTATCTTCGGTGCCTGCCTCAGTGATGACCGCCCCTCCGTAGCTATGACCGACCAGAACAGTCGGACCGTTCTGCTGTCGTAGAATCAATCGGGTCGCCGCGACGTCGGCGGCAAGGCTTGTATGGGGCAACTGCACGACGCTGACTGAAAGACCCTTGGCCTTGAGAATGTCATAAACCTGCTTCCACCCGGAACCGTCCATGGTTGCGCCATGGACCAGAACGACATTGCGTGCATCGGCATAGGCGGGGCCGGAGACCATAATTCCTGCAAGAAGGGCGAACATGGATTTCGTAGTGGTCATTTTGTCCTCGGCGTGTGAAATGTGATGGGAGGAAGATAGACCTTACCGCCGCCATCTATTAGGCCGTGCAATTCGCATGTGGATATCGATGAGCTAGATAAATGGACCGCCTCGTCCTACGTGACCTCGCCGTCTTCGAAACGGTCGCACGACACCGCAACTTTACCGCTGCAGCTGCGGAACTCGGAATTTCGCAGTCCTCGCTGAGCTACGCGGTCAGTCAGCTCGAGCGGCGTCTCGGGTTGGCGCTGTTCGCGCGAACGACAAGAAAGGTTTCACTGACACAGGCAGGCCAGAAACTGCTCGATACGCTGGTGCCGGCCTTCCAGGACATTGGTAACGGCTTGGCGAATATCCAGGAGATGCGCGCGACTGTTTCGGGTTCCGTCCGCCTGACCATGGTTCCTTTCGCCTTCGAGACGATTTTCAGGCCCACTCTGAGATCGTTTAGAGACAAGTTTCCGAACGTCTCGGTCGAGGTCTCGATCGATGAAGGTCTGAGCGACATTGTCTCCGACGGCTTCGACGGCGGCATCAGGTTCAATACGCTGGTGGAGAAGGACATGGTTTCCGTCCCCCTGACGCCGTCCAGTCCGGTCACTATTGTCGCCTCATCCGACTATCTGCAGAGAAGGGGGGTGCCGGTCAAACCAGAAGACCTCGCCAGTCACACTTGCATCGGTTACCGTTTCGTCAGCTCGGGCAGGCTCTACAGATGGCCGCTGGCCAAGGGCAAAAAGAAAGCTGATTACGGGACCGACGGAGCGCTTGTGTTCAATGACGGTGAAGCGATCCGCGCTGCGGCACTCGACGGACTTGGACTAGCATACGTTTTTCGATCGCAGGTGCGCGCCGACATCGAGTTGGGGAGGCTGGTGAGTGTCTTGACGGATTGGCTGCCTGATCTGCCGGGCTTCAGTCTCTATTATCCTAATAGGGTTCGGACCGCCCCGGCATTCAGGTCTGTGATCGACCATTTGAACAGCATATACCGGTTCGGCAGATGAAGCTGTGCTTAGAAGCGTCCGAATTAGCGATCCGGGCTGATGTGCCTGCGGTTGGCTCATGTCCGTCGGCGTCGGACGTGTCTGTCGGCTACGACCGCCAGCACGGCCAGACTGTTTCAGGTTTCACCTCCGAAACAGGCGGTCATCATCTCGATCAGCACGCGGACTTTCCTGGACGGATATTGACCCGGAGGGCGCAGTACGAAGACGCCGCCCGGAGGAGGGGGGTGGCGTGTCATGACCGGAACGAGGGCTCCCGACGCGATATGTTCATTCGTCAGACCGTCAGGCACTCTGGCAATGCCGATACCGGCTAAAGCGGCCGCCACGAGAGCAACGCCATTGTCAGCCTTGAACCGACCCTGCGGGTGGATTGTCACGATCGTGTCACCGTCTGTAACGTGCCAAGTCTCGGCGCCGTGCAAGAGCGCCTGATGGTCGAGGAGTTCGTCCGGCGTCTCTGGAGAACCGTGGGCTTCGATGTAGTCAGGGCTCGCGACGAACTTTCCGTAGATCGGACCTATTCGTATTGCGACAAGATTGGATTCCGAAAGGGTACCAACTCGGATCGCGCAATCGAAGCCTTCAGCGACGAGATCCACAAAGCGGTCCGTGTAACAGGACTGGACGTGGAGCTGCGGATGTTCCCGCGCCATCTGAGCGAGGATTGGGGCGAAATGCGTCGGGCCGAAAGATAGCGGCGCCGCAACTCGCAGGCGCCCGCGAAGCTCGCCTGCGGGAGAGATGGTTTCACGCCCGGCGTCGATTTCGGCAGCCACCCTGGCGGCGTAGTCACGGAACGTGGCTCCGGCTTCATTGAGGACTGTCCCTCGGGATGTCCTGGCGAAAAGTCGGGTTCCAAGATGCGCTTCCAGCCGGGCAACGCGTCGACTGACCATCGACTTGGAGACGCCAAGCCGTGCCGCAGCAACCGTCACTCCGCCAGCGTCGGCGACTTCGACGAACGCCTTCAGGTCCTCGATTTCCATTATCCGTTCCTCATTCTGCGACACCGCTTAACACATTTCAGCACTACCGCGTCGATCGCGGGAATGACAGGCTCAGCGTGGATAGTCTCTCCGCGGAAGCTGTCCCCGCAACACACCTGATGAACCGCCAAAACAGGAATTTTTCAAATGACCCTTCGCAACGGCCTCGACTCGCTCCTTCGCCCCGAAGACTCAGTGCTGGTACTGATCGACCACCAGCCCTACCAGCTGGCTAACGTGAACAGTCACGAACCGACAATGGTGGTCAACAACACGGTCGGTTTGGCAAAAGCAGCGAAAGCCTATGACGTCCCGACGATTCTCACCACGGTCATCGCCGAGAGGGGCGGCAACCTGTTTCCCCAAATCGCCGCCGTCTTTCCCGATCAGGAAATCATCGACCGAACGTTTATTAATACCTGGCAGGACCAAAAGGTTGTGGATACCGTGAAGGCGACAGGTCGTAAGCAGCTGATCATTGCGGGTCTGTGGACCGAGGTGTGCGTTGCGATGCCCGCAATTCAGGCCGCGGGCGAGGGATGGGACGTCACGGTCATCACCGACGCATCCGGCGGCGTCTCTGCCGAAGCACACCAGGTGGCGATCCAGCGTATGATCGCCGCAGGCGTCAACGTGATGACCTGGCTCGCTCTTGCGTCCGAATGGCAACGTGACTGGGCTCGTGCCGAGCAGGCCGCGAAGGTGACCGAGGTCGTAGTGCAGCACGTCGGGGGCAGCGGGATCGCCTATCTTTGGGAGCAGCAATTGCTCAACACGCCGGTGCCGAGCTCGCCGGGAAGCGGCGTATAAGGGCAAAGGGATGACGGAAGTTCCGAAGCGACGTCGTGACAAGCGCACCGCGAAGAGCCTCCGTCATTCCCGCCTCGATTGGGACTGGTGCGAGAGATGACGATGCGTGAAAAGCACAAGGCCATCATCATTGTCTTTGACAGAAACCCCGACCCAAGGAAATCCCTTCGTGCTCAAGATGAACGTGTCCTCCTCGAATTTTCACGTCGCCGGATCGGCCGAAATTCAGGATCGAAAAATGGCTCGGGGCGGCCCGGAATTGAGGAGATCGCCGCCCGCGCACTAGGCATCAGCATCTTCGCTCACAGTTATAAGCCATTGCTCTGGAGTAAGTTGGCCATCACGCGGCGGTGCTTTCGCGGGCAAAGCTAGCGGGCGACTTACCCACGTGGCGGGTGAACGCGACACTGAACGCACTCGCCGAGCCGTATCCCACGCGTTCCGCGACCTCTGCTACCGCGACATCAGTGCGAAGTAGCTCCTTCGCCATGGCCATGCGCCAGCCCGTGGCGTACTCCATCGGTGCAACACCAACTTCTCGACGGAAACGCTCGAAAAAACTTGAGCGGGACATGGCAGCATCCTGCGCCAGGCCTTCCACCGTGATGCCACGTCCCGGATCCGCATGAATGCGCCGGAGGGTGGGAGCAAGCTGCGGGTCGGCCATTCCGCGCAAGAGGCCAGGCGAGGCTTCCGGACCGGCCATCGAGCGTATCGCTTCGATCAACAGCACCTCCAGCAACCGGCGAAGCACCATGTCGCGCGCCGCGCGATCAGCTCTTGTCTCGTCATTGATCATCCGGACGAGCTGCGTCAGCCGTTGCTCGCCGCGGACGTGAATTGTCTCCGGAAGCAGCGAAACGAGAAGAGCCTTGTGGTCCGAGCCAAACGCACAATGGCCGACCATCGCCACGACCTCGGCGGGAGCCGCGGGGTCTCCGAGCCGGAAAGTTCCCGGGCTGATTTCCAGCCGCTGCGCCAGTGCTCCCCGCGGCGGGGGGGTCATGCTGCTGATGGTAAACGAACGAAGTTCAGGAACGAGTACAAAGTCACCGGCCGCCAGGATCATCGGCTCGTGCCCGACGATCGTTATCACGCAGCGTCCTTCTACAACCGCGCAATAAAAAGGGCTTCCGACTTCGGTGCGCTCGACGAGCCATCGACCTCCGCCGACTACCAGCTTGGAAATAGACGGGCTCGGTTTGAGCAGGGAAACGATTTCTGCGACGGGGTCGGTCATTTCGGACTTCTGCTAAAAATTTTCGGACGATTAGAAATAGCAAGTCCAAGAAGGACAGTCCATCTTCACGCCAGTCGAATATACAGGAGGCACCACATGCCAAAGATCCTTATCACCGGTTGCTCTTCCGGCTTCGGTCTCGCCATTGCAAACACGTTCCTGTCCAAAGGTTGGGACGTTGTTGCAACGATGCGCAGACCACGCAATGACCTTCTCCCGCCTAGCGACCAGCTGGAAATTCTCGCGTTGGACGTCACCGACGCGGCGAGCATCCAACTAGCCGTCGATGCCGCAGGACCTATCGACGCTCTGGTCAACAATGCCGGGGTCGGCATGCTCAACGTCCTGGAAGGTGCCGACGTGTTGAAGATCCGCGAGCTGTTCGAGACGAACGTCATCGGCGCGATGGCAATGACCAGGGCAGTTCTTCCGCTGATGCGGGAGCGTCGATCAGGCGTTATCGTCAACGTCAGTTCGAGTGTCACCATACGGCCGCTTCCCGCGCTTTCGGTCTACTCGGCAAGCAAGGCCGCGTTGAACGCGTTCACCGAAAGTCTAGCGTTGGAGACTGCTCTTTTTGGAGTGCGAGCCAAACTGGTCCTGCCCGGTTCCGCCCCCACGACTGGTTTCGGGAAGAACGCAGTCGCCCGGATGGGCATGGATATTCCCGAACCATATGCTGCGTTCGTTCAGGATTATCTCAAGACACTACGATCCGGCACCGAATTCACGACGCCGGAGGATGTGGCGCATACTGTCTGGCGCGCGGTCACGGAGCCGAACGCGCCGATGAAAGCTCCAGCAGGCGCGGATGCGCAAACATGGTTTCGCGAGGCGCACCACGCGGCCAACCGACGCGTAGACCTGGCCGAGCACGGAAATCTGAAATGAACAATCTGATCGACCTCGCCCGTCACATCCCAACCCCTGAAGCCGTGCTCACGGTCTCCTACAGCCCGATCCGTCTGCCGATGGACGGTCGTGAACCGCTTGAACTGCGATTAACCGCTCCTGCCAGCGGTGGTGGCTTTCCGATCGTTTTACTGTCGCATGGGTTCGGCCCGTCCAACTATATCCCTTCGAAGGACGGCTACGCACCGCTTGCACAATTCTGGTCTGAACGCGGCTTCGCGGTCATACAGCCGACGCATGCCAGTTCCCGCGTCGGTGGCCTGCCGGCAGATGCTCCGGGTGCGCCCTTTTTCTGGCGTGAGCGCGTTCAGGAAATGAAGGTGATCCTCGACCGTCTGCCTGATGTCGAACGCCAGGCGCTTGCGATTGCAGGACAGTTGGATCGCTCACGGATCGCAGCGGCCGGCCATTCGTTTGGCGGCCACACCGTCGGGCTGCTGTTAGGCGCGCGGATTGGCGGGGAGGATCTTTCCGATCCACGCATCAGTGCCGGCATACTGATGGCGGCTCCAGGGCGCGGTGGAAAGGATCTAACCGGATCGAACGCCACACGTTTTCCGTTCTTCGACGTCGACTTCTCGCGATTAAGCACCCGCAGCCTCGTCGTGTGCGGGGATGGCGACGATCCGCATTTTACGACCAGAGGACCGGCGTGGCACGCGGACGCATTTCACGATGGTCCTGGCGCGGACGCCCTTTTGATGATGCGCGGTGTGGGGCATGGGTTGGGCGGCATTGCCGGAATTGACGCGAAAGAAACCGAGATTGAAGCGCCTGACGTACTGGAAGCCACAAAACGCCTGACGCTCGCCTGGCTTCGAACGGCGCTCCATGAAGATCTCTCCGCGTGGGCGAAGGCTCGCGCGGCGGTCGACGGACCGGCGGCGGCTCTTGCGAATCTCACCGTCCGTGAGAGTGATCGTAAATCTATGAACGAGCTCGACGGCCGCGCCTGAGAAGGCGCGCGCGATTTGTGAATGTCCCGGAGACGGTCGAGCTGCGCCCTTGCCCGCGGCTCCCGGGAGGTTGTTGGCAATGGGAACCCGGCCTCGGATCACTGCCAGAGCCAGAAATGACGCCGCGGAAACGTCAAGACGCCGATTGGTACAACTCCACGAACATTCTTTCATTGTCGCGAATGTACGCGAAACGATCGCCCGATTGATCAGGAACACGGGACGGCGATATGACGATCTCGACGCCTTTTGCCGCGAGAGCGGCGACAGTCCCATCGAGATCTTCCACAACCAGAGCGAAATGATTCACGCCACCGAGATTAAGGACCGTCTCAAGCTCTTTTTGTTGGTCCGCCATAGGCGCAGCTCCCTCCACCTGGAATAGTTCGAGCCGGGCGTGCCCTCGAGCAATCATCGCCACCTCCGCGCCAGGCAGATTGAAGCTGGATTGGTGCTCGAACCCGAGATGATCCAAATACCAGGTAACACTTGCCTCCAGGTTCTGGACGACGATACCCACGTGGTGGAGACGACTGACGTGCCTTGACATGGAAATCCTATCGTTACTTCGGTCGGTGTGAGATTCCGACGTCAGATGGACAACATCGGATACGGAAACTCGACAAGCCGATAAAGCACTGTCTCCAGTCCGGATACCTGACACCGGCTGCCTGCTCGGACCTTTGAGTTACTTCGCTGCGAAATTCCCCTTGAACGCCAGATCCGAAAGCGGCCTGCGCGGGCTCGGAACCTCGCGTTCGCGCAAACCCTGGGGCAGTTGGTTCCTGTCGCCGATCCTGCCGATGGCGACGGCGCATTCGACGCGAAACCCGTCCGGAACACCGAGAGCTTCGGGCACCCTGTCGAAGTCGACACCGGTCATGCCGTGCGCTTGATAACCTGACAGGTGTGCCTGTAACGCGACTGACGCCCAGGCAGCACCAGTGTCGAACGAATGGCTATAAATCGGCTTCTGGTCGGCCGAGCTAGGCTCCCCCGTGTGTGTTCGCGAAAGGACAAACACCAGAGCGGCGGCGGACTTCACCCAGCTGCGGTTGAATTCGATCAGCAGGCCAAGGAATCTTTCCCAGTCTTCCGAGCCGCGCAGTGCGTAGACGAACCGCCAAGGCTGATGGTTAGACGAAGACGGCGCCCATCGGCCGGCTTCCAGGATCGTCAGCAAATCCCTCTCCGGCATCGTCTCGTTGGTGAAGGCGCGGGGAGACCAGCGATTGAGAAAAAGTACGTCAATCGGGTACTCCGATTCGCGACTGTTGCTGGTTGTCATGATTATCCTCTACGGGGCAGGATTGAACGTGGACGGGTGTGCTGGCCTAGCGCCTTCGAGCCGTGTGATATCACCGCTGGTGAAGCGCGCTCGTGAGTCCTTCGCCTTTTCAATCTCGGTAACGTTCTAGTTTTTGTGGGAAACATCACACGGACGCTGGGCAGGCCACTATTGATCAAGTTCGCGGACCGGCTATTCGCAGACGAGAAGTAGCACTCGGATCCGACTTCACCGCATTAATCTACGGCAGTAGCCGCCGACGGATAGTCCCCACAAGTGCAAAAGACAGTTGCAAAAGTTGGAACGTTACCGTCGCCTGCTGCACGGGCGGTGACGTCGTGTCGTTCCTGATCCGGAGAAACGCAATGTCGGGTCTCATAGTCACGCCTACGCACGCGACCTTCATGGCCATTCTTCAAGTAAGTCTTGTACGAAGCACATTGGCAGGCGCCTGTGCCTTCGAAACTTGCCGCCCACGAAGCCGCCATCCATTTTGGCAGAAGCTCTGCCGAAACCCGTGGGCCCTCAACTGCCCGAGCCCAAGTGGCGATAAATCTTCGCGCTAGGTTACGCAGGTCGGCACCAGTTGCCGTTCCTTTTCCTGCAACACAGAGTTACGCGGTCATGGGCTATCGAGTTGCTGAATAGGGTGACAGGTTCTCTTCGCAGGGTTTCCCGCAACGTAAGCCTGGTGGCTGCGCCTCAGCGCACGAGCAATAGAGGATATGCTCCATGACCTTCCGTAACGGCGTCGCAAGACGTCTTCATTTATCGCACGCTCGGAAGAGCATACCGATCACCGCCCGCGAACCGGGACCTCAGTCGCGAGAATTCCAGAGCATCAAGAGAATCTTGATTGCGCTGGCAACCGTTTCAAGTTTCTCCGCCGCTCATGCGCAGACGTCGCAGGAGCAGCGTGGTGCCGATTTGATCGTCATTAACGCCAAGATATTCACTGGAAGCCGTGCGCAGCCTGAAGCCTCGGCATTGGCTGTCAAGGACGGCCGGATCTATTCCGTCGCCTCGGATGCGGAAATCCTCGCTCTGAAGAGCTCCGCGACCAAGGTGGTCGACGCACGGAGCCGGAGAGTGATCCCCGGTATCATCGATGCCCATATTCACGTCCTCAACGATCTGGCCTACAATTACAACGTTCGGTGGGACGGAGTTCCATCTCTCAAACGGGGATTGGCGATGCTGAGCGAACAGGCCGCGCGCACGCCGGAGGGACAGTGGGTCAAAGTGATCGGCGGCTGGTCCCCCTACCAGTTCGAGGAGAACCGTTTCCCGACTTTGGAAGAACTGCAGAAGGCAGTGCCCGACCGCCCGCTGATCGTGCAGTACGCTTATAACCAGGCCTTCTTGAACAAGCGGGCTATGGAAACTCTTGGCGTGGGTACCGACCGGTTTCCGAAGGTGCCGGACACCGAGTTCGACAGAGATGACCGCGGTAACTTCACCGGCGTGGTCCGTGGCTACACGTGGTTGTTCCTCGCACTTGAGAGCATGGTGCCGCAGCCCACGTTCGACGAACAGGTCAGTTCGATGATCAGCAGCATCCACGGCCTGAATCGGTTCGGCGTGACCTCGATCATCGACAACGGAGGCAGGTGGCCCTATCCGGAGGCCCAGGCTAGAGTCGACGTCCTCGCGCGAGACAACCGTCTCAACGTGCGCATGCCGTTTGTGGACCTGCAGCTCGGCAACGGGGGGCCTGTGAACATGGTGGATCTGGAAGTCGAGGCGATCACGAAAACCGCGCCGATAAGCACGGGCCAAAACCTTCACCCCACTCTGGAACACGGGCACGAATATCGAGGCGCAGGGGAGGTTCTGAGTGGAGAAGTTCACGATCATGAGAACTTCGATCGTCCTGCGGTGATCATAAAGCCGGAGACGATGAAGCGCTTTGTCGAGCAGGATGTCAGCAAGCTCGTCAAGCGGCGCGTCCCGTTCCGTTTGCACATTACCTATAACGAGAACATCACTCCGTTCCTCGACGCGCTGGAAGAGGTGAACGCGACGATCCCGCTCGACGGTCTGAAATGGAGTCTCGAACACGCCGAAACCATCAGCCCTGAGAACATCCAGCGGGTGAAGAATTTAGGCGGTGGTATTGCCCTGGACGCCAAGATGGCATTGCACGCGGATGGGTTCATCAAGACATATGGCCGCGAGAAGGCGCTGTACACCCCGCGCCTGAGCAAGCTTAAAGATAGCGGTATCCCTCTGGCAATGACCACCGACGCTTTCCGGGCGGCGACTTACAATCCATGGGTCGCGTTAAGCTGGATGGTTTCTGGAAAGTCCGTGTCCGGATCCGAAGCTCTAGCGAGTGACAACCGCCTTTCCCGTACCGATGCGCTGAAACTATTCACCACCGGCGCCGCGTGGTTCATGAATACGGAATCCGAAATGGGCCAGATAGCACCAGGCAATCTTGCGGATTTCGCGATTCTCGACAGGGACTATTTTTCCGTGCCGGAAGAGGAAATTAAGTCCGTTTCGTCCGTTCTGACAGTGATGGACGGGAGGGTCGTATACGGTGCGAAGGATTATAGCGCGCTGACGCCCCAACTGCCGCCGATCCTTCCGACCTGGTCGCCCGTGAAATATTTCGGCACCTACTACGGCGAGAAGTGAGAAGAATCAAAAGATTTTTCTGCTCTTCTACTTCGTCGAAACCGTTTCTCGACCGCAGTCGGGCGGCGGGCCGATCACCCGCGCCGCTTGAATGTAACAAGTGGGAAGCCGTGAGCACTTCCATTATTCCGCGTCGCGTCTGGAAGCCGCATCGAACTTGCTCACCTGAGCTTTATCGGCCTGATTTCCTTCGTGTGCAGCGAGTGCCTCGCTGGTTGAAACTCTACGACGGCTGCACTTCCCAATCCAGACCGTAGCCGTTGATGCTCTCAAGCATAGGTCTGATCAGAAGATGAGTCATGGCTATTATCAGGATTCGATCGCCAAGGAGATCAAGTGATGAAAAGGCTCAAGCAGTCCCTCATAGACGCCCTCGTGCAGGCTGAGATCGAGGACGTCTTACAGACATACGAGACCGCACTGAACGCCTCAGACACCGCGACCGTTCTGTCGGTATTCCAGTCCGACGGCGTTTTCATGGCACCGAACAGCCCTGCGACCGTCGGTGCTGACGCGATCCGGGCGGCCTATGACGGCATCTTCCAGGCGATCAGTTTCGACACGGAGTTGATGGTCGAAGAGGTCGTGCAGGTCTCTCCGGACTGGGCTTTCGTCCGTACGAATTCGAGGGGACACGTGACCGTGATCGCGGCCAACCAGCGAGTTCCCGATGCCAACCACGAACTGTTCATCTTCCGAAAGGGCGACGACAAATGGAAGATCGCGCGCTATGCCTTCGCGTCGACGATCCCGCTGCCGAAGTGAACGGAGCGTAATCAAACGGTGCGTCCGTACTCAAGTGGTTCAATCAACTACCGCCCAGTCCGCGACAGTCGGCGGGGCGTGCGGAATGACCTGACCGTTTTACAGTCGTGGGGTCATCATTCAGTGCCTTTCCAGTGGCCCTCGCCGGGTCTCAATCAACGGTGGGGGGAAGTGTGCAGGATCCTCCTCACGAGGGAGGCGAAAGCGGCTTCGTCTAATAAAAGCGGAGCCTCCAAACCGCGCCAGTAAACCTTCGAGGAGATAATTCATGGCAGCATACGCCGCTCGCATTCGCGATGTATCAGAGCGAATGATCAACCTCGGTGGAAATCGCTTTCGCGTACTCGAGCAAGGACAGGGGCCGGCGGTTCTCTTCGCTCACGGCTTTCCCGACACGGCAGACACCTGGCGGAGCCAGCTCAGCGCGGTTGCCGAACAAGGATACCGGGGCGTGGCACTTGACATGCGCGGGTTTGGCGCAAGCTATTCTCCGCCGGAGATCGAACAGTACACATCTCCGCATATCGTCGGCGATTTTATTGGTCTTCTCGATGCCCTGGAAATACCCGCTTGCGCCCTTGTGGGCCATGACTGGGGAGCGGATCATGCCCAGAAGGCGATGCTGATGCGGCCTGATCGGTTCCGGGCGCTCGTCAGCGTTAGCATCCCTTATGCGCCGCGAGGCGAAGAAAGCCTCAACCAAAGTTTACGCGCGCGCGGGTTGGGCGAGCGGTATTACGCGCTTGCTTTCGACGAGCCGGATACGGGGAAAAGATTCGAGCCTGCAAAGAGGAGTATCGCCAGCGTCCTTCACTGGCTTTCAGCCAGCCCTCCGCCGGAACAGCGCTGGGATCCTATAGATCCGGCAAAGCATATGCTACGGCCCGCGCCTACGGCCCCTCCACATTGGGCTGATCCCGATTATTTCAGTCGCACGGTGGCTGCGTTCGCCCAGTCGGGGTTTGAAACGGGCCTAAACTACTACCGTGCGGTTCCACGCAACTTCGAACTACTGTCCGCTTTCAAGAACGCCCCCATCCGGCAGCCAAGTCTGTACGTCTGGGGTGCAGACGATGGTCTGTGTAAGTTCTTCCATTCGGACAACCCGGAAATGGATGACCTGCGCGCAAGCTGGCCGGGGCTGGTCGACGTCGTTCGTCTGGGCGGCACCGGTCACTGGGTGCAGCACGAAGCGGCAGACCGCTTCAATGCGGAGTTGCGCAAGTTCCTTCAAGACCATTTTCGAAGCGAGATCTGACATGGAACTGCTGTCCGCAATACGCGCCGGCGATCTTGCCAGGGCTGAGAGCCTCATTCGGTCGGCGTCGGGAGTCAACGATCGCGATGCTGAAGGGTTCACGCCGCTGATGATCGCGGCCGGGTTGGGGCAGCCGCAGATGGTGGAACTGCTGCTGGCTGCAGGGGCGGACGCGCTGCTCCTTGAGCCACGCATGGGCGCAGCGGCGCTTCACAAGGCCGCTCAATCCGGGGATGCTGCCGTCATTGTCCTACTTCTCGAGAACGGCGCATTCGTCGATCTACAGTCGCCCATATTGGGACATACGGCGTTGATGGACGCGGTTCTCCATAAACAGGAAGGTGGGGTGCGGACGCTGCTAGCATACGGCGCAAGACCGGGCGTCAGAAACCACTGGGGTCAGACAGCGCTAGACCTTGCGGAAAGCGACGGACTCGAAGCGATCGCGCGCGTGATCCGGGACAAGGTTCACGCTGATGAAAATCTCGTCCGGCAATGCGGTCTCGTAATAGCAGCCAAAGCGGGTGACTATGAGGGAGTGAAGCGATTGATCTCCGCGGGGATCGACGTCGATCAGAGGATGCCAATTATCGGGACCCCCGACGATGACTATACTCCCGTGGGGATCGCAGCGCGCGAGGGGCACACGGCAATTGTTGACCTCCTTCGGCAATCAGGAGCAGACATCGAGCAGCCGGTCGGTCTCATGAAAGGTACCCTTTACCACGAGGCGGCCTACTTCGGCCATGCGAATGTCATCGAGATGCTTGCTTCCACCAGGAGCGAAACGCCAACCCCTCGCGTAGATGCGCAGGGACCCTACAATGGCCTGACGGCAATTCACGACGCCGTGTGGCACGGCCATCTAAACGCCGTGCGATCCTTGATCGCCGCAGGCGCGCGTCTGGACCTGGAAAGCCATGCCGGTCTGAAACCGAGCCAGCTGGCCCTCCTCTACGGATATGATGATATCGCGTCTTTCCTCGCTGAAAGCGAGTAAGCTCGACCAGCCCCCGTTCGGTGTAGTTCCGATCTGCTCACGACATGGCCTTGCGCCGCTGGCAGGACAGCCGGTGCGGAACTGAACAGTGGGGTGGTAACCTCCCTATGACGCAGTCCTGAAGGTAGGAACGATGGAATCGGTGGGGTCTGGTTCCTTGACATATACCGGGTATCTGCACTTGGCGGCAGAGGTGAGCGTCAAGTCGATCTCCAAGGCGATCGACGGCTTTTCGGCAGATGTTGTGGAGACCTCGAAGCCGTCAGAATCGACGGTAAACCCGCGGCCCCCAAAAACGAGCTTGCTCCCTGGACGACTTCCGACGCGGTTGGAACTCACGATGCAAGCCCCACTCGCAATGCCGGCCATGCTTGCGGCAGTCTTCCACATGCGGTGATCGACGCCGGTCGCGCGCGGCACCGCGATCAGATCGGCACCGGCCTTTCCGAGGTGTCGTGCCTTATCCACGAACATCAACTCCGTGCATATCAACATTCCGACCTTGACCCCGGCAACTTTGACCACATCGAAACCAGGGCGCTGCAGCTCGAACCAAGATTCTTCCTCCCAGCCGGCTTCGGACGGAAAGTAGTGCTTCTGGTGAAGAAAATCGTATCGACCTTCGATAAGCACAAATCCCTCGTTCACCAAGCGGTTACCGGTAAAGACGGGGCGCGAGGAGATCACCGCGGCGACCGGGAGACGAGACAATGTATCCAGAGCTCGCTCGTGCAGCGCAGCCCATTCTCGTGCAGCATGGACATCGAAAGGACGCCGCGTTGGCTGCCAGAAGCCAAATGGCATCTCATTCGTTATGAGGATGTCGTTCTCGGCGTCGGCAAATTGCCTGGTGATCTCTTCCCAAGCCGCATCGCCCGGAAGCAGTCCTTCCGGCCATTCGACTGACCATGCCTTAACCATCCGAGGCCTCTCTTATCGGCGAAACGGCTGAATAAACGCGGAGACATATGACCGCAGTAAAACTTCTCATCGATGTCCGTCCGCTACCATGCATATTTCATTTCCGCTCGAAAGTAATTGCTGTCATGGCCTCCCGCATTCTGAAGCGTGGAGCCGACCTGGTAATGGACGGCTTCAAGTGAGCCAGTGAGGTTCGGATTGAACCTGTAGTCGGCTCTCAGTTGCAGGTAGGACCCTGTCCAAGATGTTCCCATGCCCGCGGTTCCGGCGACTGGAACGCTCGGCAGCGTGTAGACCGCGTCGTCCGTCGTTTGCCGCCACAGCAGTCCGACACCGGCCATCAGGGTCAACGCCTCTGTCGGCTTAACCGTGATCGACGGTTTGAGGTGGATAAGGTTGGTGTAACCGGTATGCCCGCCGAGCGAGAAATAAAAACCGTTTGGAAACAGCGGATTAAAGGTGCCAAGGCTGCCGTCATCCGCTTTCCTGTCACCAGAAGCCAAGTCGAACTGCAGGCCGATCCGAGGCGACATTGAAGCCGCCTCGAAGGTATAGCCGGTTCGTACTCCCAAACCCCATGCCAGGATGTCGGCTGATCCGACCTGTCCGATCTGGCCCATCGCTTCCGCGTCCCAGTCGAAACCGGCATAGGTTCCGGCCGACCGAATGTTGAGCACATGCCTGTCTTCGTCGCCTGAAGCGGTGAGGAAGCCGGCGTCGTCACGTTGGTAAAGCGCGTAATAGGCGGAAGCCTCCGTCGTCGGAGACAGCTGTCGCTCGACCCTGACGCCGCTGAACCGCAGGGCGCTGCTTGACCGGTCGTCGAAAGACCGGTCGTCTCGGTACTGTACGGGCTGACTGACAAGTCCATAGAAGCGCCACTGGTCCGTTTCCCATCCGGCCCAGATCGCATCGAAGGACTGGCGCACGTTCGGACCATCGCGTGTGGATACAAACCGCTCTAGATCGAACGCGAAGTCCTGACGGCCGACTCTTGCCCTGAACGTTCCGGCGTCGGTCTCTTGCTGGTAACCGACAAATGCCAGTCGAAGGTCAGTTCGGTTCGCGTCGTTAGGACCTATCGCCGTCTTGTTGAACGCACGGACATCCTCGAACTGGGTGAACAACTGCCAGTTTTCATTCAGGTGGACGTCGATATGGAACTGTGCGCGCTGCAGCAGAAAGGAATCTTCTGGATTAACCGCCACGGTTCCGAAAGCTGGCGCATCGCTGACGTCGAAGACTTCTCGGATATTGACACCCAGAGAAATATAGCTGTCGGGATCGAAAGGAAATAACGGAATATATTTGAGGCGATCCAGCGGCTGGGTCCGCAAATTCGGATCCGCGAGAAGCGACCAGTCTTCCTGCGATCGGTCGAGTTTCATCGTGGGCCTCTTCGCCAAGGACGCTTCTTCGCCAGCGAATGCGGACTCTTGACCCGTTTGACAGAGGACGAGGACGATTAGCGATAAGCTCAGCTTCCTTGCCCAAGGCGCAAAGCAGGCGGGTCTCGACCGCTGCTTACTACCTTGTCCGGCGTCGTGCCACACGCTTCCAAGGTTGAATATGCCCAATTTCGCGATTCGCATCATCATTTCCTATGGGTCGCTGCCGCATGCCGACAAAAGACTTCGGTGGTAATCTTGCTGGGCTTGCAGCGTCGATCCTCGACTACGCCGGCGAGGATTGTTGAACGCGAACGTTTTCATCAGCTCGGACCGCCCAATCGTCGACGACAGCCTGAAGATCATGTTCGTGAAGTTCGGTCAGCCGATAGCGCTGATAATCGTGCGGAACGGGACGGCGATCTCCGGGGCGAAGGGAAGATTCGACGACGTTACGAGGTCATAGGTTTGTCGTCTTTTGGCAATTCGTTCAGATCTTACGCGAGGGACACCTTCACATCGGGTGCGCTTGATTTACTCTTTCATTATACAGTGCGGTCCGGTAGTCCTCGGTCTTGTGACGCTGTGTTGCGGGTCAGGGAACGCCGAATGGAAATCGAGGATTTAAGGATATTCGTCGAGGTCGCCGATTCAGGCGGCGTATCGTCTGCAGCCTTGCGATTGGGCATTTCCAAATCCATGGTCAGCCGGCGAATTACCCAGCTTGAGGCGGAGCTCGGCACACAGTTACTCGCGAGGACGACTCGAGGACTAGCGCTTACCGAAGCAGGTTCTACCTTCAAGGAATACGCAGCTCGTATTTCCGCGGAACTGGATGTAGCGCGGGAGACGATCCTGCCGGCTGGCGAGCTCCGAGGTCGTATGAGGGTCGCTGCGCCACTGTCTTTTGGCCCGACGCACTTTGCTCCCGTGCTGTCCCAGATGGCTGCACGGCACCCCCAGCTCCAGATCAACTCGTCGTATACCGACCGCTTCGTCGATCTTGTCGGAGAGGGTTTCGACTGCGCAATACGGGTCGGATATCTGCAGGACTCCAATCTGGTCGCCAGACGCATTGGGCCGCTGTTTGGAAAGCTCGTTGCTAGCCCGGCCTACATCGAAGCTCACGGCGCTCCCGAGCGGCCGGACGAGATCTTGAACCACCAGATCGTGTCGCGGGAGGCTGAAACCTGGCAGTTTATGGATGGCGACAAGATCGTGACGCTACGGCCGCCGGGACGGTTCGTCGCAGACAACGGCGTATCGCTGGTAGCGGCCGCTCTGGCCGGGATCGGAATCGCGTATCTGCCGGAGCCGCTCGTCACCGATCACTTCTCGTCAGGCGCCTTGGTGCCAATCATGACGCGTTATCCAATCCCGCCAGCCGCCATCTTCGTTGTAAGACCGCCCGGTCGATATCCGACGAGAAAAGTGAGCGTACTAACAGAGATGCTCATCGAATGCTTTGGAAGCCCGCGGAACGGCGAGGCCGAGCGATCCGCTTAGCCGGTCTGCTTCCACCCTATGGCAGTGTCGGTTTATGCATAATAGAGTTCCTCTCCACGGAACGCTCACGAAGTGATAAGTAGTGGAGTGATGAACCACAGCCCAATTAACGTCACGATAATGATGCCGCGCACGTAGCGTGGCGGGTTTGTGCGTGTTCAGCACACCAGAGACCGCCCGAGAAGCGGCTTTTTTCTGGCGATCCGCCTCCAAAGGCTGGCTTTTCCTGCCCGCGAAGGTGAAGATCTGCCCTCTCGTGTTGGCCCGAACCCGATACCTTTGCTGAGACGCATGCGTGGGAATGATCACACAGGTTTTGGCGGGTATGGTTCGATATCCGCCGACCAGTAGTGCCTGGCGATATTCTGACTGTTCCGGATGACGTGGTAAGCGATTTCGGGATCGCCGCCTTTCAGCGTGTCTGGATCTGCACCACACATCAAACAGTACATTCTCTGGTGGATTACGCTCGCAAAATATTGCATTGCCGGGGCGGATTCTTCCTGTCCGACTGCGCGCATCTCTTCGGCAGCTGTCTTAACCGCGTCTTCCAAAGCCCGACACACCGCGTCAGCCAATGCCTTGTCCGCACTCTTGATGACGTCGACGATCTTTCTTTCGGAAGGCGTAAGAACAGGACAACTGTTTGTCATGACGAACTCCATCAGCTTTCATATTCCCGAGCGGACTTACCGCTCTTGGTCCGGCGGAAAGGTGAGAAGGGTTACGAACCGCTTTGCTCTTTCGGTAAACTCGCGGTCCGTGTCGGATAAGGGCTCAAGCCTCGCGTGGCGTGCGTGAACTGCTGCTTTGAGGCGATCTGTGATTTCCGGATCCGATGCACGCGCGTGGCTAACCAATTCTCGAATGATCGTCGTCAAGGCGAAGTTCTCTGCGGACAGTGCAAGTTGCTGGCGCTCACTTTCGTTCTTTTCGATGTCCTCCGGGCGGTCTTTCTTCATCCGCAACGTCGGCCGACTGCCGCGTTCCCTTTCCCAACGACGCGCAACGCTACGTCCGGCATACAAAATCTTCCATGCGGTTTCGGAATCACCTCCCGTGTTTTCTTCCGGGTCGGCTCCGCACAAACGAAGGAACAGGTGGCGCATGACGCCATCTGCGAAGTAATCGCGGGGCGGGATGCGTGAACCGGCCGCCTGAAGTTCGGGCCCGGCCGCCCTGACAGCGTTGTCGATCGCCTCGTAGACAGCGGCCATCAGGAGTTTGTCTGCCTCGACGACCAGGTTGGATTCCTTGTTCATGTTATCCTCCAATACGGCGCACGCCTGCTTGCTTGCGAAGCACGTCCTGCCACTCCGGATGTCTTTCGATCTGCGCTTTGGCGAAAGGGCAGAGGGGAATTATCGAGAGCCCCTCGTGGCGAGCATCCTCCACCGCCTGACGAACAAGGCGCTCACCGACCTTGCGGCCCCTCAACTCCGCAGGCACGTCGGTGTGGTCGATGATGATGATTTCCGCGCCGGCGCGACTATAGGTCATCTCGGCTTCGACGCCGTCGACCACGATGCGGTAACGTCCCTTCGACGGGCCGTCGTCCCGCTCGACCTCGCCGTTGACCGTCGAGACCGCCGCCTCCGCCCATGGAGCCTGTGCCTTCAGCTCTCGCACTTTGCCGCGCTCGCCGTGGCTGCATTCGAGTGAAGCCCTGTCCCAACCTCCGAGATTGGCGGCAGCTTCATAGGTCGAAACCAGAAAGGACAGAAGCGCTGCGTCAGGATCGGTTGCGGTCCGGACTGCGTCATAGGGCAGGATGAATTCGGATAGACCGTCGTGCCAGAAAACCGCATCCGGCTGAACAGGCGCCGCTCTGAAGCCGCTCGGTGCGGGATAGGCATAGGCGTAGAACGCCGGATAGTCTATGCCGCCGCCGCCGGGCCAGAAGCCCGCCGAAGATACCTCATGGTCATAGGCTTCCTGGGCCACGTCGTCCGGCAGGGCCGGAACGCCGCCAGGGTGGATCGGCGCCGGACGTCCGGAGAAGCGTGTGACGGCCAGGTCGAAACTTCCCCAGAAGAGGTGCACGGGGCTAGATTTCCCGAGGAAGGATGTCCGGAATGTCTTGAAGACCCTGTCGATCGCCAGCAGGCCCTGATGGAAATTCCGGACGGCATCACGATCGTAAGGTCGGTCCCGATGATCCTCGGCGAAAGGCACTGGATCTGCCACTTCGTTCGGCTGACCATGAAAGGAGGGCGTGCCGCCGAGTTCGGAGATCAGCCGGGTGAACTTTCCGTGAACTTCCGCGACCGTCGACTCCCCGAGCGCAAACGCGGCCTTGCGCCCGTCTCCGCTCGTACCCGACACTACATGATCGTGAAAGTCGAAAGTGACTTCGATGCCCGCGCCATCGGGGATCAGCGAGGACGATACACCGGAAGGCGTGATGTAGAAGGTCGCATTCCAGGAATGATTTAGCCACGGCGTATGCGCCAGGCGGTACTTGCCGACGACCTGAAGGTAGAGATGCAGTGCGGAACAGGTGTCACGCCAGCTGAGGTAGTCGAGGTCGGGCCATTTGCTGCTCATTTGATTGTCCAATCGTTATGAAAAGGCCGAATGGTTAAGGCCTGTCTGGATGGGCCTGGTGCGTCCGGGCGATCGCGTTCCGGCCTCAATCGGGAAGCGGGATATGCTCGTGACGATCATCGACCGGGAGGTCGAAGCGTCCCTGGCCCCAGTTCTCCGCTCGCCACTCCGCCTTGGCAGCCTCGATACGTTCTTTCGACGAGGCAACGAAATTCCACCAGATGTAACGTGGACCCGAGAGCGTTGCGCCACCGAGTACCATTAGGCGCGCGCCGCGCTCACCCGCCGCGACGGTAATCCTGTCGCCAGGACGGAACACCATCATCTGCGATGCCTCGAACTGCTGTCCGGCGATCGAGATCGAACCTTCGACGATGTAGACGCCTCTGTCCTCGTGGTTGTCGGGCAACGGCAGCCGGCTCCCCGGGCTCAGTGCAACATCCGCATAGAATGCTTCGGAAAGCAATTTCGCGGGCGCGGTCTGACCGTACGCGTCGCCCAAGATGAGCCGTACGGAGGCGCCCCCGTCCTCTATGACCGGCAACGCCTCCTTGTCATAGTGATCGAACGTCGGCTCCATGTCTTCGTCTCTCTCGGGCAATGCCAGCCAGGTCTGGATTCCGAACATGCTGTTGGGGCCGCTGCGGGCGGTAGACGTGGTGCGTTCCGAATGCGTTACTCCCCGTCCTGCGACCATCCAGTTCAGCTCGCCCGGGCGGATGATCTGATCGGCTCCGGTGCTGTCGCGGTGGTGGAACTCGCCGCGATACAGATAGGTCACCGTGCCAAGCCCGATATGCGGGTGGGGACGGACATCGATACCCTGACCTGACAGCAGTTCGGCCGGACCCGCCTGATCGAAGAAGATGAACGGACCGACCATCTGCCGATTCGGAGAGGGAAGGGCTCGCCGAACTTCGAAGCCACCCAGGTCGCGGGCGCGGGGAACGATGAGGGTCTCAATGGCATCGATGCTCACCTCGTCAGGGCAGCCCGGTTCAATTGCGGGGTTCCAACTCATGTGCGGTCACCTTTCCTGTTTGTGGCGATATAAGTTACGCTATGTGCTTCGTTGCTGGGGAGCTGGTGTGACGCAGTATCGCCCCAGCTTCAGGCCGTGGTGCCCTGGTTAGAGAAAAGGAGCGCTGGGCGGCGTCGCGAGATGGACCTCTGCATCCGACGGATTTCGAAGCCTTTCAAAAGACGCGATCAGGAATTCGCAGAGAATGCGCACCTTGCGCGGCGGATGCGGACTGGACGGCCTTACGACATGAACGTCCCCGACGGGAAGCGGGTAGCGGGTCATGATCGGAACCAGCGCGCCGGACGCGAGATACATGTTGGTTACGCAATCCGGAAGCCAGGCGATACCGAGGCCAGCGGCCGCCGCTTTGGCGATTGCCGCGCCGTTGTTGGAGCTAAAACGACCCTGTGGCTGCACAGTGACGATTTTGTCGTCGTCCATGAAACGCCATGCCTCGGCACCCAGCAATGCTTGGTGGTTCGTGATATCGTCCGGTGTTTCGGGCGAACCGTGAAGCCTGACGTAATCCGGGCTAGCGACGAGCTTGCAGGAGATCCCGCCCACGCGCTTGGCGACCACGTCGGAATCAGCCAGAGTGCCGGCCCTGATCGCACAGTCGAAACCGTCGCTTACAAGATCGACTTGGCGATCGCAATATTCGGCATGGATCTGAAGTTGCGGATGGCGGCGCGCCATGTCCGCCAGCACGGAGACGAAATGCATCGGAGCCCATGTCAGCGGAATGGCGACCCTCAAGCGCCCGCGCAGGTCACCCTCAGGCAGAACCGCTTCGCGGGCGATTTCTATCTCGACGCAGGTTTTCGCCGCGTAATCCCTGAACGTGACACCCGCTTCGGTAAGGTTCGCGCCACGGGTGGTGCGCGCGAGAAGCTGAACACCGAGTTCGCCCTCGAGCCTGGTCAGCCGCCGACTGACCATCGATTTGGAAATTCCCAAGCGCCGCGCTGCTGGTGACACACCTCCGGAATCGGCAACTTCGACAAAGGTCCGCAGATCTTCGATGTCCATCTAGTGTCCCCGTGATGCGAATGATTCTGGGTATCAAGTCCCTCGTGCTGCTCTCACAATCGGCGCCACTTCGGTGCCCAGCAGTTCTATCGACCGTTTCATCCCCGCGGTATCCAATGCGGCAGTGCTCATCTGGAAGGTGATGCGCGACACGCCACCGAGTGTCTCGCTCGCCTGCAGCATTTTGGCCGCCACAGTGTCCGGACTACCTACCAGGAACGCACCCTCCGGCCCCGCCATGGCTTCGAACTGCTGACGCGTCGGCGGCGACCAGCCGCGCTCCATCCCAATGGTTGTCGTCAAATACGCCCACCCCGGGAAAAAGGCGTCCTTGGCCACGGCATCAGTGTCGCCGACGAAACCCATCGCATGGATACCGATCTTGAGCGTCTCGGCACTGTGCCCTGAGCGCTTACCAGCTTCGCGATAGAGATCGACAAGCGGACGGAAGCGCCCGAAGTCTCCGCCGATGACTGCGAGCATCAGTGGAAGGCCGAGTGCGCCGGCGCGGGCGAATGATTGCGGGGTGCCGCCTACGCCGATCCATATCGGAAGTCTCTGTTGATGAGGGCGTGGAAAGATGCTCTGTCCGCTGAGCGGAGGACGGAAACGCCCCTCCCATGTGACACTCGTCGACTCCTGCAACGCAAGCAGGAGATCGAGCTTTTCCGCGAAAAGGTCATCGTAGTCACGCGTGTCCAAGCCGAATAAAGGGTAAGCCTCGACGAATGATCCCCGACCGACGACGATCTCCGCACGCCCCCCCGATATGAGGTCGAGGGTCGCAAACTGCTGGAAGACCCGCACGGGATCGGCGGCACTCAGGATCGTCACCGCGCTCGTCAGTCTGATCCGGCTGGTGCGGGCCGCCGCAGCAGCCAGTATGACCGCAGGAGCGGAATCGAGGAATTCGCTGCGGTGATGTTCACCGATCCCGAAAACGTCCAGTCCGACGCGGTCCGCGACTTCAACTTCCTCAAGCAGCTCTGCCATCCGAATGGTCGCCGACTGAACCCGACCTGTCGAAGGATCGGGTAGGGTGGCTGCAAAGCTATCTATACCAATCTGCATGATCGTCCTTTGGAAGTTGCACGGCGGAATGCGCCGCGGATCCACTGAGGCGCACGAACTGCGCCCGGCAATAGGCCGGCGGTTCCTCCGGCTACCCGGCCCTCCTCGAAATCTCCGCGTTCGAGCGTCACACCCCGGCTGAGACCCTCGCCAAAGCCGAAAGTGTCATTTCCGTAGCTCAAGCGATAGTGCGTCTTTCTGCGAAGCTGTGTCGCAAAATGTGGAACGCAGTTGCCCGGAGGTGCTGATCGCACGTCGTGCGTCCAAGCGGTGTCGGTATCTCGGGCGCGGCGCTGCTATATGACCGGGGCGCATCAGAAGCTCTGATCAACCAGGTGTTTCTGAAAGAATTCCGCCAGCCGAGCGATAGCCTGGCTTACGTATATGTCTTTGTAGTACATGTCGTAATGGCCTGCTCCTTCTACGACTAGAAAATGCTTCTCTTTCGCAGGGGACAGATCGAAAAGACGTTGTCCGGCTTCGTACTGCCCCGTTTTCCCTGATCGGCCGCCGACAATGACCTGAAGGGGCTGCGTCAGGAGATCGGGCACGAGACCAAACGCGTCGAACTTCAGGATGCGACCGTAGCTGTTGAAGATCAGCCGGTTCGACGAATTCGGATGGCGGTATTGTGATTCCCGATAGAACGCGACAGCTTCGAGCACCTCTGTGTCTGTTATTCCGGCGTCTTCAGCTTCTTTAAGGCTGTCCGGGATCCAAGGATCCCTCCGCAGACCGCCGCCGCGCGCTTCGACGGTGCGTTGGCTGGACACCTCCATGAGAGTCTGACGGTAGTCTGGGAGCAACCGGCGCAATGCTTCACCGATATCGTTGGCGACGACCGTTCCGACCGCCTTGAAACGGCGCTCGGCCAGGGCCGCGTTCACCGCGTAACCGCCGCCTGCGCAAATGCCCAGAAGTCCGACCTGCTCTTCGCTTACATACGGCAGCGTCATCAGATGATCGACGGCGCAATGAATGTCCTCGACACGGGTGGCCGGGTCCTCCAAATCCCTTGGCTCTCCACCGCTTTCGCCCTGATACGACGGGTCGAAAGTCAGGGCCAGGAATCCGCGCGCGGCCAGTCTTTCCGCATAGATCGCGCCGACCTGCTCTTTCACGCTACTTCCAGGCGTCGCTAGAACGAGCGCCGGATACGAACGGCTTTCGTAGAAGTCAGGTGGAAGATGGAGGTTTCCGACGACCTCGGTGTGTCCGTTCTTGAAAGTGGTTCGTTTCATGGCATTGCCCTCTATCTGATCTCAGGATGTTCCCTGTTCCAGGGAAGCGGTCCGCATCGTCTGTCGTTCCTCGCCCCTCGGAAAAAGCTACTCGTCAGGCAGGCCGCTTCCGTCACTCGCGGGCGGGAGAGAGGCGACCGCTGCGTAGCCTTACGAACGTAGGCGGCGCCCGGACCTCTTCGCGGGACGCCGAGTGCGACCCGAAGACCGAACCTCGTTGCGGCGGACTGGGTGGAGGAGCCGGCAACCATCCGGAGCGTGACTGTATCGCCTTGCGAATTGAGAGCCGGCAGGTCTCGCAGCGCCACGGTAGACGGAGCATAAGGGATCTGGCCAGGTCGATCTTCGACTGTTCGATCCCATTGGCGGACTTGCCATAGATCACGGCGTCGAGAGCGGCGGCTGGCGATAGCGCGCCGAAGCTGTCGCCGGCTGCCGGTCAGCCGGCGACAGTGGGCGTTCGGCACTCCGGTCTCCCGCGTGTCGACGAAACCGGATGGGACTGGAAACCGATCTCGGAATACGGAGCCAAGGGAAGGCTAGCGCCGGATAGGTCAAGCCACTTGACATCCCGCTCCGCAGCACACTCGCACACGTGGTTATAGCCGACTGCGTCGATAGGAGCTTCCAACCTCTCGAGATCATCAAAGGCAACATAGGGAATCGGCTTCGAGCCGCGGTTCATAAAGGTCATGGCTTCTACTCCGGCCGTGTTTTTGGAATCCGTGCCGTCAGTATGTGCTCGAGATCCTTTAGTGCGGCGCCGGCGGTAGCGAGCGGTTCCCTGCCGGATCCGATGGCGATTGTTTCACCCATCGCGTCTGTGGTGATGCGTATCGCCTTGCCCTTGCCGTGCACGTTCGCAAATGCATCGGCAGGCGGATAAGCCTTGATACCGACCTCCGCACGGAATTTGTTGTCGGATCGTTTGAGACTGCCGACTAGTTTCGGAACGAGGCCTTCTCTTCGCCAAGCGTTGATACGATCCGCGGTCACCGACTGGATGCCTTCGACTGCGACGTCGGCCATAGTGAGGTCGGCGTCGAGGGCAAAATTGGCGAGGATCAGCAGCTTGCAGGCAGTATCCCAGCCCTCCGTGTCATTTCGTGGGTCGGCTTCGGCAAAACCGCCTTGCTGTGCCTCCAGCAACGCTTCGTCGAAGCCGATCCCGCGTGTCGTCATCGCGTCCAGCAGATAGTTCGTAGTGGCGTTGAGAATGCCCTCAACCTCGAGCACTTCACAGCCCTTGAGGCTGTGCTCTACAAGGTCGATCGTCGGCAGAGCGGCTGCTGCCGCGCCGCTGAGCTTTAGATACGCGCCCGAGTCCCTGGCAAGGTCACGCAGTCGTCGCCCGCTATGAATGAGCGCGCCTTTTGAAATGACGATGGTGTCCCGCCCGGCCGAAAGCGACGAACCGATATAGGCGAGCCCCGGCCCGCCGGTGCGGAAGTCGCTCGGCCCGGCTTCGATGAGGATATCGGCGCCGCTTGCCGCGATGAAGTCCGGACCGGTAAGCCCGTTCTCGAGGCGCTGCAGCCGGTCCGCTTCGAGGCCTTCTTCGTCACTCAGGCCGGATTGCGATCCACAGGCCGCCACGAGGCGGACATCCGCTCCGTGAATGTGCCTATAGCGCGCGCGGCGGGACAAAAGCAGTTCGGCCGTCGCTCGCCCTACGCCCCCCAGACCTGCGATGGCAACCCTGAGGGTTCGCATGGCTCAACTCCTTGTTCAGACCTATACCTGGCTCCGAGCGTACGAACGCGATGCCTCTTCTATTTCGAAACCGAGACTTCGTTCGGCGGTTGTGCGGCCGGTTGGATGTGAAGGCGATCGCGTCCCGACATATGTTCGCCCTGCACCTGCTCCGTGAGGCGCGCGAGGTCACGTCGACGGATGTCCTTTGCGGCATCTTCGATATCCGGGTCGCCGAAGCCTAACGCCCTTAGCCCTTCCTGCCCCATGAGATAGGCCGATTCCACCGTCTCTCGGATCTGTATATCGACGCCAGCGCGGATCAACTCGACCGAATGGATGCGGTCATAGCTGCGCACGAGAACCTTGGCGCGTGGAAACTCATGCCGTGCAAGTTCCACTATCTGCATGACGGCTTTCGGATCGTCGATGCAGATAATGATCGCGTCGGCGGTTGCCGCACCGGAATGACGTAGCGTGTCGAGACGGGTGCCGTCGCCGAAAAATACCTTGAAGCCGAATCGCGCCGCATCTTTGATGCTGTCCGGGCTTGTATCGATGACGGAAAGGCTCACCCCTTTGGAAAGAAGCAGTTGCGAGGCAACCTGTCCGAAGCGCCCGAACCCTATCATCAGGACCTTTCCGTTCAGGTCCTGCGCGACGTCGATGCCGTCCATCGACGCCTTGGTTTTCAAAAGACGATCTGCCGCGATCATGAGTAACGGAGTCAGCGCCATCGAGAGAATTACTACGGTAGTGAACAGCGCGTTGTTGCGGTCGTCGATCACGCCGCCGGTGGTCGCCGCGGCGTAGAGCACGAAGGCAAATTCTCCGCCCTGCAGGAACATTGACGTTCGGTGCAGAGCATGGTGATGAGCGGTGCCGAAAAGCTGCGCGACCACGTAAACCACGAGGCCCTTGGCGACCGTGAATGCGATCAGCATGAACAGCAGACGCTGCCATTCCGCAGCGGCGATGGAGAGGTCGAGTGACATGCCGACAGCCAGGAAGAACAGGCCCATCAGCAGGCCGCGAAACGGTTCGATGTCGCTTTCGATTTGATGCCGGTAGCTGGACGTCGACAGCATGACGCCCGCGAGAAACGCACCCATCGCCATGGTCAGGCCGGCTACGTCCATCAGCAGAGCCGCGCCCAGCACAACCAGCAGCGCGCCTGCCGTCATGACTTCACGCGTTCGCGCCCGGGCCAGCAAGGCAAAGAAAGGGTTCAGGCCCCATCTCGATACGCCGAGAAGCACGAGCACCGCGGCAAGCGCCCGCACGGCGTCCATCCAGCCCGACTGTTCCCGGGACAGTGGCGACAAGAAAGCGACCACTGCCAGAAGCGGGACGATCATGAGATCCTCGAATAGGAGGATCGAGACCGATTTCTGGCCTTCGACACTTGAGATCTCGCCGCGATCCTGGAGGACCGACATGATGACAGCCGTCGAGGAAAGGACAAAGCCTGCTCCAGCGATGAACGCCACCGGGCTGGGTAGACCGAAGACGATCGTGCCTGTCAAAGAGAGGCAGGCCGTTGCCAATGCCACCTGCGCGAGCCCCAGCCCGAAAATGTGACCGCGCATGGCCCAGAGCTTGTGGGGGCGCAATTCCAGTCCGATCACGAACAGAAACATTACCACCCCGAGTTCCGAGAAATGCAGAATCGAAAGGGCGTCGCTGAACAAGCCAAGCGCCGAAGGGCCGACAAGCACGCCGGCGGCGAAGTAGCCCAGGACGGATCCGAGGCCGAGCCGACGGAACAAGGGAACGGAGACGACGGCTGCTCCCATCAGCACAATCGCAGGAACGATCGTCTGCCCCAAGCTCGCTTCAGCCATGCGATCGCCTTTCCTGTGACGCGTGACCGACCGGCCTGGCCGGGCACGCCGTTACCCTGTGTGTTGTGCCGCTGCGCGACACACAGGGGCTGCGCAATCGCAAAGCATCGACTCAAAGAATAACTGTTCATGTCGCGGTCGCTCATCGGCGATTTCGCGGAAGTTACCGTTAGCGATAAAGGGGGGTGCCTTGGTAGCCGCAGTACCTGAAACACTGCGTCGCAGACTGAGGAACGCAGAACCTCTAGCTGATGTGCCAAATTTTTGTGAACCTTCGCAGGCGATCGCTGTTGCGTCGCCGTCCAAGTCTGTCTCAGCCGATTTCTTCGTCGAGAGAAAAAAGGCAAACTAGGAGGCTTCATGTCCCACCTTGCAGTCACGGCAATGCTCGAGAGCGCCCTTCTGTCCGGGACGGCCGTCGCGCAGCCAGCGAAGCCTACGGTCGTTATCGTCCATGGCGCGTTCGCCGACTCCTCAATCTGGAACGGCGGGATCTCGCGACTTCGGCAAGGCGGGTATAAGACTGTCGCGGTCGCCAATCTGCTGCGCAGCTTATCCGCCAACGCCCGTTTCGTCTCCGACCTGATCGACACTCTCGATGGACCGGTGCTGCTCGCCGGACCTTCCTATGAGGCCGAAGACGCAGGCCGGGGTTTCACCGCTGCAGGTCGGCAACAGGCGGAATGCCGAACATGCTTTTATACTCGCGGCTGAACTGCGACGGGCTGACGTAGCCAACGTCGTAAGCGACACGCGACACGTTGGCCAGTCCACCGGCCAAGAGCTTCCGTGCTTCCAGAAGACGGATGTGACGCTGGAAAGCGAGAGGGCTAAAGCCGGTGACCCTTTTGAAGTGCCGATGAAACGAAGTGACGCTCATTCCGGCGGAGGATGCAAGATGGCGGATATCGACCGGCTCGCTGTAGTTCGAGGCAAGCCAATCCGCAGACGTTTTGAGTTGCTGGAACCTCTTCTTCCGCTGACCAATCTGGCGCAAGGTGTCGCCCATCGTACTCTGGAGCAGGCGGTAGTAAAGCTCGCTTTCGTAATGAGGCCCCAGCACGCCGATGTCGTCGGGAGTTTTCATCAGCCCGACAAGCCTAGCGAAAGCCTCACCCGCCGGACCGCTTAGATCTCCGGCCGCAACGGCACAGCTCCAGCGATCCTCTCGTTTGGGCATACTGAGAATGACGTTGGTGAGCAACGTCGTATCGAGGTGCAGGCTGATGGCAACGTAAGGCAGGGCCGACGTGGCAACGGTGAACTGGTGAAGGAAAGGCAGGCCGAAAGACGACGCCGCGCAAGCGCCTGCCTCCAGTTCGAAGCGGTTGGCGCCCATGATGAGCAGCTTAGTCCCCTGTATGACGGCGTAAAACATGGGCTCGAAAACGGCCGGCGTGGGCAGGGTCGTTACCGTGCTCGTCCACACTGTCACACGGGGCACAGACGTCGAAATCCCGGAGGTTCCCGTTCGGCCGGCGACGACCGGTGCCAAATCGTTCAGCAAGCTGTCGATCAAGTTCGTAGACGCTCTCATGTTCAATTGCATGATCCATTTGGCAGGATTAGGCAAGCCTTTGGTGCGATCGTAGATCCTAATCCTCGGCATGCCCGCCTAAGAACGGGCTGGAGGGGCGAAGTCGGTGACCCGCCGGCTCGTCGAGCCCTCTCAGTATGCAGCAAGAGGATACGACATGATTGATATCAATGGAAAACGGGCCCTTGTTACCGGCGGCTCCCGCGGTATTGGCGCCGCGATCGCGGTGGTGCTGGCCGAAAACGGTGCAGACGTGGCAATCACCTATAACAAATCGCCCGATCGCGCCGAGGCTGTGGTCGCCAAGATCGAAGCACTCGGGCGGCGCGCGCTGGCCGTGCAGGCAGACAGCGCCGACGCGGACTCCGCAAAACACGCCGTTGCTGCGGCTGTCGATAAGCTGGGTGGCCTGGACATCCTGGTAAACAGCGCAGCCATAGGGCTGGCCGGACCGATCGCTGATCTCGATCTGGACCAGTTCCAAACTCTTATGGATGTCAACGTGCGCGGTCCTGTCGCGTTCTCGAAAGCTGTCATCCCGCACCTCGTCAAGGGCGGTCGTATAATTTCGGTTGGCTCGGCGCTCGGAGACCGCGTACCATTTCCCGGCGTGACGGCCTACGCAATGTCAAAGTCGGCGTTGCATTCTTTCACACGTGGCTTGTCCCGAGAACTCGGGGCGCAAGGTGTAACTGTCAACCTGGTTTCGCCCGGATCAACCGACACCGAGGCAAATCCGGCAGATGGTCCGAGTGCTGATTTTCAACGAAGCCTTTCATCGATCGGGCGTTTCGCGGATGCCCGCGAGGTCGCGCACATGGTAGCGTTTCTAGCGAGCTCGAATGCGGACATGATCAACGGCGCGACGCTCACGGTAGACGGTGGCGCTAACGCTTGAGGAATACGACCGCTGCCGTCCAGTTCAACTTTGATGAAGCTTGTAAAGCTGCAAGCTAACTGCAACGGCCCGCTACACGGCGTGGTGCGGAGCTCCGTGGAGAGGTTGCCGACGCAACTCAGTTAAAGCACGGCCATGTACGAGTGCGGCCAACGCGAAGCATCGAAGCGACGCGTTGGCCAGGCTGCGGCATGCGAAATCGCAGCGCTTCCAAATTGCGATAAGGTCTCCCGAGGACAAATTCAGACTCTGCCTGAGACTGCGAGGCATGGGCAGGACGGTCCGCCAGATGAAAGCCAAGGACGGTTGTAATGCCTGATAGTTCCCGCATATCAGGGACAGGTCACACAGAGGGTTGTCTTGGACGTGCCGAGGCAAGCCTCGCTTCGGCGAAGACACATCAGCGTCACGTCTTTTGTGAGCTTGCTTTTAAGCCGCATGGAGGTGCGCTTCAGGCCCTCGGTGGAGTATTGGTCAGGGATCGCCGACCAGAAGTTTTTCCAGCCCAGAATCCCAGTACGGTTGATGTCCAAATCGCTCCACGAGCCAGTCGATGAAGACCCGCACCTTCGGTGCCAGCTCGCGGGAGCTCGGATAAAGTGCCCACAGCGTTTGGGTTGAGATCAGCGGGTAGGCGGGAAGAGCCGGTACAAGGGTGCCAGAGCGCAGCTCGTCCGCCGCGCACCATGTGGCCATCAAAGCGATACCAAGCCCGGCAGAGGCCGCGTCGCGCACGGCGCTGCCGTCGTTAATGCGAAGGCTCGGGGTCACACGCCGCTCTATCGGTTCCGCATCTTTCCCTCGAAAGGTCCAGAGATCGAGCGTGCCGACGACAAGGCAAGCATGGTCCACCAGGTCGTCCGGCGTCGTCGGCTGCCCGCGTTGCTTCAAGTATCCAGGCGAGGCAACCAGCACGCGATTGTCCGGCGCAAGCCGCCGCGCGACGAAGGACGAATCGCTCAGATCGGTATAACGAACCGCCACGTCGAAGGCGCCTTCAACGAGATCGACGATGCTGTCCGAAATGCGCAAGTCAAGGGCGAGTCCAGGATACCGGCTACAGAAGTCGGGAAGGCCCGGTACGATATGCATCCGCGCGAACGAAGCCGGTGCCGCCACCCGAAGCGTGCCGCGCGGCGCGGCTTGCTCCCTCCCAAGCGCCGCCCGAGCAGAGTCTGCGGCAAGTACGACATGTTCCGCATGAGGCAGGAAGGCAAGACCGTCTTCGGTCAAGGTCGCCTGACGCGTCGTGCGATGGAGAAGCCGGGCGCTCAGCCTTCGCTCGAGCGCCGCCAGTCTCGCGCTGGCCGCCGCAGGAGAAAGACCGAGGTCACGAGCCGCCGCGCTGATGCTGCTGAGCTGGGCGATGCGCACGAAGAGGTTCAGATCGTCGACATCCATGGATCCGCTTTCAAGAAAGATTTGAAACTGATCCTAAAACAGGGCCGCTACTCAATGCAACGGCGGAAGAGCAAATAATCTGCATCGAGAGGACGCCATGGCTCAGCCGGCTCCTCATCCCTCAACCAGTGAAAGGATATCACCCATGACCAATACGATGAAGGCAGCCGTCCTGACCCGTTTCGGCGGCCCCGACGCGTTTGAAGTGCGCGACGTTCCGGTGCCGGCGGTCGGTCCGCGCCAGGTGCGCGTGAGAGTGCATGCCACGGCCGTCAACCCGCTCGACTACCAGATCCGTCGTGGCGACTATACGGCCTACGTGCCGTTGCCCGCGATTATCGGCCACGATATTTCGGGCGTCATCGAAGAAGTGGGTTCGGACGTTCGCGAGTTCGTAGTCGGTGACGAGGTTTACTACACGCCGAAGATCTTCGGCGGCGCTGGTTCGTACGCAGAGCAGCACGTCGCAGACGTCGAGCTCGTCGGCCGTAAGCCCCGCAACCTCACGCACCTCGAGGCGGCGAGCCTGACCCTGGTCGGCGGAACGGTCTGGGAGGCGTTCGCGCAACGCGCGCAGCTCAATTCCGGCGAGACGATCCTCATCCACGGCGGCGCGGGCGGCGTCGGCACGATCGCGGTGCAGGTGGCCAAGGCGATGGGCGCGCGTGTCGTCACGACGGCGCTTGCCCGCGACCACGGTTTCGTGCGTTCGCTCGGCGCCGACGAGGCGATCGACTTCACCGCGGAAGACTACGTGGACGCGATCGCCCGGGTGACCGGAGGAGAAGGGGTAAACGTCATCTTCGACACGATCGGCGGAGATACGCTCACGCGAAGCCCGCTCGCGTTGGCCGATGCCGGTCGCGTGGTCAGCCTCGTCGACATCGCCAAGCCGCAGAACCTCATCGAAGCCTGGGGCAAGAACGCCGCCTACCATTTCGTGTTCACACGCCAGAACCGCGGCAAACTCGATGCGCTCACCGACCTGGTCGAGCGCGGCCTGGTCAAGCCCGTCATCGGTGCCACGCTGCCGCTCGCCCGCATGGGTGAGGCCCACGAGTTGCTGGAAAACGGATCCACACGCGGCCTGCGCGGCAAGGTCGTGATCGACGTCTCCGGCGCGGCGGGCGCCTGAGCCACTTCTGCAATATCGCGGACGGACGAGAGCAAATCGTTCGTCCGCCTAAGGAGAATTCGATGGTCACCGCTTCATCCTCAGTCGAAAATAAACTCGGTTCCGGCCGTTTCGGCCGCGGGTACGCATCGATGTTCGCGCCCGGGCAGTTGACGGTCGGGGTCTACTTCCCGATCGAAGCTTTCGAAGGTCCTGAGCCGGCGATGCTCGACCAGATCGAGCTTGCCCAGCGGGCCGAGCGCCTCGGCTTTGCGGCGGTCTGGGCGCGCGACGTACCGCTGAACGATCCGAGCTTCGGCGATCTGGGGCAGATCTACGACCCGTTCGTTTGGCTCGCAACGATCGCAGCACGCACGTCCGCCATCGCACTCGCGACAGGTGCCGTCATCCTACCGCTCCATCACCCGATCGATGTTGCCAAGGCGGCGGCGTCATTGGATCATCTGTCCGGCGGCCGCTTCGTGTTCGGCGTCGCCTCGGGCGACCGTCCGGTCGAATATCCGGCTTATGGCCGCGATGCGAGCCTGCGTGGCGAACTCTTCCGTGACGCGTTCCGTTACGTCGACGCGTTGCTTTCGAAGAAATTTCCTGTCCATGCGTCGGCACATTACGGCCACCTGGGCGGCGGCGGTGATCTCGTGCCCAAGCCGCTTTCGTCCCGACTGCCAACCCTCGTTACCGGTCGGAGCCAGCAATCGCTGGACTGGATCGCCGAGTATAGCGATGGCTGGCTGACGTATCCGCGCGACGCCATTCAGCAAGCGCAGGTCGCCTCGGGCTGGCGTGAAGCACTTCACCGCCTTGGGGCAGGGTTCAAGCCACTCGCCCAATCGCTCTACCTCGACCTGGCTGACGACTCGGATACGCCGCCAAGCCGCATTCATCTCGGGTATCGTGTCGGACGCCGGCGGCTGTCTGTCCTTCTGGAAGAGCTGCGCGCCCTTGGCGTCAATCATGTCGCGCTGAATCTCAGGTTCAGCCGGAGACCTGTAGCCGAAGTGCTCGATGAAATCGGAGCCGAAGTCATTCCGGATTTCAGCATCAGCGCGCAATGATCAAGGCGGGAGTAGTCAATGTACTTGGCACCTTCTCCAATCGAATGCCTGTGGAACCTCTTGAGAGATTTCGCCTGTTGAGCATCAACAGATTAACAGCCCGGTGATTGTTCAGGCGCAAACAGCTGAACCGCACCGGGTTGCCGAAGGCCATTTCGTTTAACTTATGCGGCCATGGCTGGCGCATCGAGCCGTACGTGCGGCTTCGGCTGGCGGGATGTTGCCGATGGGCTCCAGAAGCCGTCGATGGTTGAACCAGTCGACCCACACCAGGGCGGCGAATTCAACCGCTTCGAAGCTGCGCCACGGAACACGGCAGTGTCAAACTCCTCCTTTCATTCCAGACATACGCTCCCCCATTGTGGGAGGAGGCGCGCCATAGGTGAAATCCGAAATCCAGAGCCTGGCGGCGACGCAGGAGCCTTGAACTGGCGGTTCACCCGATCAAGCGGGCGGGAGCCGTCTTGTCCGGATCGGCTTGCCGCGAATGATACCCTGAAGATCCAGTCTATCGGATGAGCGGGGCGACGGCGCAGCGGACTGTATCAAAGCCTTCCCGCGTGAATTGCCGCCAGACCTTGCGCAGGCCGTAGACGCGGAAGTTCGCCTCGAAGACGCGGCGTATCTCGATCTTTAACGCAATGTCGCTGCGGGCGGACTGACAACCGCTCCAGGGCCAGGCGTTTGTCAACGTTCTCGTAGTAGGCGGATGGGGTAATCTGCAGCAGTCTACAGATCGACTCGACCACGATACCGAGGGGTGTCCGTCGATGGAGGAGATCACGGCTTTAATGGGCGGTCGAACTCCGCGATCGCGAAATAAGCGGACGCTTGCACAGTATCTCATTGGCCTGCCGAAGCACACGGTTCTCCCGCTCAAGAGCCTTCATCTTCTCGGCGACTTCGTTTGGGAGCCCAGGCCGAGAAGCATCGTCCACTTCCGCCTTCTTCACCCATTCATTCATCGTCTGTGCCCAGCAGCCGATCTTGGCGGCGATCGAGGAAGCCGCTGCCCATCGCGAGGAATACTCGCCTTGGGGATACAGAACCATCCGCACTGCTCGGGCGCGGATTTCCGATGAAGTTTGTTGGTCGTATTGCGCATGTTGGCTCCACTTTCTCAGAAGTTGGAGCCTCCGGCAAATCGGTTCGTTTCAACTTTCAGACGTCAGTTGGCGTTAAGCGGGCGGCTGTTTGATCGAGCCATCCTCACCACCTCAAGCTGAAGCTGCGCTTTTGGGCGATGCGTGCGAACACATTCAGTCGTCCACATCCAAGCCGATGGCTTTCAAAGCTTTTTTGAAACTTATCCTAAAACAGAGCTGCTACCGAAAGAAAACGCAAGAAGTTAAGTAGGAGCCATCAAGACGGCACCACAGCATATGACCTCCGTCATAGCTCTACTGGTGCTCAAAACAGACCGGGCGACGATCGCATCGGTACAGATCAAAAGAGGAAAGCATTATGACCGTAAGAACTCGAACGATTGTTGCCACTAGCGTATTACTGGCCAGCTTGGCAGTCCAGACGGCACTTGCCACAAGAGCTCGCGCCCTCGAACCAATTCCGGGCAGCATCACGTATCAGGGCCAGCCGAAAACAAAACTGCAAAAGTCTCCTGTTGGAAGCATCTTTTCCCACAGCTTCTACGCAGGCGGCGCACGCTATGAGGAAACCTACAAGGTTAAGGAAGATCGATCGCTGGAGCTAGTGAACCGTAGGCGGTTGAGCAATCGATAGTGCCGATCACGTGCATGCTGCAGAGCCCTCGGCAAACCCGACTCGTTAAGACGAGCGGCTTGCCGAGGGCAGCTTCTGCAACAAAGCGTGTCTGGGGCGGATGGGGGACAACCCTAGGCCTCGCGAAACGCTTGCACGCCCTGCGGCAGCCGGGATCCGTATTTGCCTGTCTGCTGTGACAAATTCGGCGTTCAGCGCGGCTAACCCGAAAACTGCTGCTGCACACTCCCTTCAAGAAACGAGGATTTAAAATGAAAGCGATGATACTCAACTCTTTCGGCGGCCCGGAATCGTTCGAGCTTTCCGAAGTGCCCAAGCCCGTTCCGCAGGCGGGACAAGTCCTGGTTCGCGTCCATGCCACATCGATCAATCCCCTGGACTACCAGGTTCGGCGCGGCGACTATCGCGACTATGTGCCGTTGCCGGCTATTACCGGTCATGATGTTTCCGGCGTTGTCGAAGCCGTCGGTCCAGGCGTGACGGCGTTCGCTCCGGGAGACGCAGTCTGGTACACGCCGCAGATCTTCGACGGTCCGGGAAGCTATGCCGAGTACCACGTCGCGAACGAAAACATCATCGCGAAGAAACCCGCCTCGCTCACCCATCTCGAAGCGGCAAGCCTGAGCCTGGTCGGCGGGACGGTGTGGGAGGCCCTCGTCGGCCGCGCCGCTCTGCGCGTGGGCGAAAGCATCCTGATCCATGGCGGTGCCGGCGGCGTCGGTCATGTGGCGATCCAGGTTGCGAAAGCCATCGGCGCCAAAGTCTTCACGACCGTACGCGAAGACAACGTCGAATTTGCGCGTAGTGTCGGCGCTGATGTCGTCATCGACTATAAGCAGGAAGACTATATCAGCACTATCATGCGGGAAACGGATGGTCGCGGAGTCGATGTCGTGTTCGACACGATCGGCGGCGACACATTGGCCCGCAGCCCGGACGTGCTCGCACAGCTTGGCCGCATTGTCTCGATCGTGGATATCGCACAGCCGCAGAACCTGATCGAAGCCTGGGGCAAGAACGCAAGTTATCACTTCGTCTTCACCAGACAGAACCGCGGTAAGCTCGATGAGTTGAGCACCCTGGTCGAGCGTGGCCAGCTGCGGCCGCACGTTGGCGCTGTCTATGCACTCGCCGATCTCTCACGTGCCCATGCGCTGCTCGAGACGCCGAACAACGGTGTCCGGGGCAAGATCGCGATCGCAGTCGATCCGTCGGCTGGCACGACGCGCGCAGGTTCGTAACCCCCTCACATCCAACACTAGAGGTGCAAACATGATTTATGAGATCGCCGTGCTGCCCGTTCACAAGGAGCAACTCGAAGCGTTCAGACAAGCATTCGCCGAAGTGCTTCCTTTGCTTAGCCGCGCGGAGGGTTACCGGGGCCATATTCTTGCGCAAGGGATTGAAACGCCCGAAGTCCTCAACCTGATCGTGCGATGGCGCTCGATCGAGGATCACACTCAAGGCTTCGAAGCGAGCGAAGACCACGAGGCGTTTATGAGAGGCATACAGGATTATTTCTCGGAAGAACCGAAGGTCTATCATCTCGAAGGCGGAGCATTTGCCGCAAGCGACCATGATGATGTGGACTCCGCCGCCAGCATAGGCAACGCCGCCAAGCCAAGAAATTTACGCATTTAAACTGCCGGGAAAGTTGTCTGGCATTCTGACAACCACCCGATTTCGGAACGCAAATCCCGACCTTGGGATGACCAATGCGGCAAACCTGACAACGCTCACGAGCAGCTCGAAAGCGGTTCGACGATCGGCAAGGTGGTGCTCGAAGGGTTTACGTGATCAAAATCTGGCGGCGCGCCGCTCGCGCCGCTAGTTGGCACCAACGAAGTCCTGCAGAGTTAACGACAGGTGTGAACCTTTCAGTTCCTACATCCTTTCAAGAGGTGAGAATGAACGCGTAACGACATCATCTTTACGAATCTTGTAAAGATGATGTCGTTACGCTATATGGTCCTTGTAGACAGGAGCTCCCATGCCGACCTCACACACGCGCAAAAGCCCGGACGCAAGCGTGCCGCTGAATATGCGCATCAAGCCTGCGACGCGCAACTTGATTGACCGCGCCGCTGAGATGCTAGGCAAGACACGTACAGATTTCATGCTGGAGGCTTCCGAGCGCCGTGCCAAGGAAGTACTACTTGACCGGACGTCCTTTACTGTCAGCGCAGAAATCTACGCAGAGTATCTGGCCCGGCTCGATGCGCCAACACAGCCGAATGAGCGTCTTAAACGAACCATGTCGACCAAAGCGCCGTGGGATGAGGTGTGACGTTAAGCCCACCCGCGCCACTTGCTGATCATCACGAGCTAGCCGAATTCCATTCTGGTGTCCCTGAGCTTGACGATTGGCTGCGTCTCCGCGCCCGCGCCAATCAGGCGAGCGGCGCATCGCGTACCTTCGTCGTGTGTGAGGCCAACCGCGTCATTGCCTACTACGCACTCGCTTCCGGCGCGGTAAAGCAATCGGAAGCGCCGGGACGTTTCCGGCGGAACATGCCTGATCCGATACCAGTCGCCGTGCTTGGACGCCTTGCCATTGATCAAACCTATCAGCGACGTGGTTTCGGCAGGGCGTTAGTGCGCGACGCAGGTCTGCGCTTGATCAATGCCGCCGAGATACTTGGGATTCGCGGCGTTTTGGTCCATGCGATTTCGGATGACGCAAGAGCCTTCTACGAAGCGGTTGGCTTCCTGCCTTCCCCGTCCGACCCCATGATGCTGCTGGTCGGGTTGCATGACCTCAACAACGCGCTGACCTCTTGACCAAGCTGATTGGTAAATCGTTGAAACCAAATCATGAACTTCGGCGCAAGAAATGAGGTGCCGAGGGTTCCGATTCCGCTCAAGGCGAGCAATACAAGCTATAGTTTTAGCGCGCATTCCCTGGCAGGTGGAATGCCTGCTGGAAATAGGATCGGAAGGCGAGCATCGGCGGTGAAAGTTCGATGTTCCTACGCCACGCAAGACCAACATCCATGGCCGGCACCGGGTCACGCACATTGATTGTTTCGATCCGCCGACCCTCCAGTGACCAAGGCCGGTGCACCATATCGGAGAGGATTGCCACGCCTTGGCCGTTGGCGACAAGGGATCGCACCGCCTCGACGGACGACGTGCGCAGGATCACCTGGGGCTGGTAGGGCGAGGCGCTCCAGTATTTCAGCGACGAATGGGCCGCCTCATCGACGGTCAGCATGATGTAAGGTTCCTCGGCGATTTCCTCCAAACCGACTGAATCTGCCTGTAGCAGGTGATGCTGTGTCGGCACCCACAGGCGACGGGTCGAACTCAACACCTTTTCCGTCACAAGCGATGGGTTGAGGATGTTGGAGGTGAGTAGCACCGACATATCATAGCGGTTGGTCAGAAGACCTTCCTCGATCGATTCGCGTGTCAATTCGAAGAGCTGGATATCGAGCTTGGGGAAGAGGCGCCGCAGCCGTTCGATGTGCAGCGGCAGAAAATAGCCGATGACGGTATAGGTTGCCGCTACCGTCAGGGTACCCTCGACTTCGTTGTTGACGACGTTCAGATGCGTTGCCTCATCCACCTTTTTCAGGATGTCATAGGCATGCGACAGGAACTGGCGCCCGGCCGCCGTCAGGTCCATGCCGTGTGGGGCACGGATGAACAGGCTGGCGCCGACGGTCTGCTCCAGTTCCTTGATCGCTGTCGTCACGGCGGACTGCGAAATGGAAAGATCTACCGCAGCTTGCGATATCTGGCCGAGTTCCGCGGTCGCGACAAAATAACGAAGCTGTCGGAGACTGAGCGCCATGACGATGCCTTCCTATTCAATAATCCAAGACATGCCATCGGAAAATCAGAAGAGCCGACGCAAAAAGCAGCATATATCCGCACGCAAAGGCGCACGCTCGTCCGAACTGATTGAAATCACATGCTTCCGACGTGCGCCAAATTTAAGCACTGCGTTCTGATTTTCAGATACTAAGCATATAAAAATTGAATTTTTCAAATGAATTAATTCATCCTAGCCTTTTTTGTCAAAAAAGCGGCAGACGGAAACGTGGCCCCATTGCAGGCAGGCGAGGAACAGTACGTTGATCGATGCAGTAGACATCAATTGCGACATGGGCGAAGCTTTCGGCCGGTGGCGCGTAGGCGATACCGATGACACAACGCTGATGGGGCTGATCAGCTCGGCAAATATCGCCGCCGGCTTTCACGCCGGCGATCCCAACCTCATGGACCAGACGGTTCGTCTCGCAACGGAGCATGGCGTCGGCATCGGCGCGCATCCAGGCTATAATGATCTTCAGGGTTTCGGCCGCCGCAAGATCGCCGGAACGGCAAAGGAACTGGTCAACGACATGGTCTATCAGGTCGGCGCGCTGCGAGAGTTCGCGCGTCGCCACGGCGCTCGCCTGCAGCATGTGAAGCCGCACGGTGCTCTCTATATGGAAATGGCTGTCAACGCCGAACTCTCGCAGATCTTCGTGCAGTACATGCGCACCGTCGAGCCCAATGCCTACATCTTCTGCATGGGCGGTTCGGCGACCTATCGTGTCGCAAAGGAAGCCGGCCAGCCGGTCGTGCGCGAGTTCTATGCGGACCGCGATTATGACGACACCGGTTCGATCGTCTTTACCCGCGATGCCGGGCGTCCCGATCCCGCCGCGATTGCCCGAAAGGTCGTGCGCGCCTGCAGGGAAGGCAAGGTCAGGACAGTCACCGGCAGCGATGTCGACATCGCCTTTGAATCCATCTGCTTCCATTCCGATACGCTCGGCGCGCTCGATATCGTGCGCCAGATGCGCGAGGCGTTGAATGCCAACGGCATCCGCATCGCGCCGATTTCGGAAATCGCACGCCACTGAGACTTTTAAGCGGAGAGAGACATGAGCAAGCTCGAAATCAGATCGCCCTTGCCGGGCACGTTCTACCGGACGCCGGCGCCGGACGCGGCCCCCTTCAAGGCGGACGGCGATGCGGTCGCAAGCGCCGACACCATCGGCATGATCGAGGTGATGAAGACGTTCCAGGAAATTCCCGCAGGCCTCGACGGCAAGGCCATCCGCTTCCTCGTCGATAATGAAGAGCCTGTCATGGCCGGCCAGGTGATTGCAGAGGTGGAGGCATGACCATCCGCTCGCTCCTCGTTGCTAACCGCGGCGAGATCGCGGTGCGTATCATCAAGGCGGCAAAGGCGCTCGGCATCCGCACCGTACAGGTTCATAGCGTCGCAGACGCCGATATGCTGGCCGTGAAGCTTGCCGACGAGGCCGTCAACATCGGCCCGCCATCCGCCGCCAAATCCTACCTCGATATCAATGCAGTTGTTTCTGCGGCCAAGGCGACCGGCGTCGATGCAGTGCACCCGGGCTATGGCTTCCTCTCCGAAAATGCCGATTTCGCCGACGCGGTCGAGGCTGCCGGCCTGACCTTCATCGGCCCGAAGGGTGACGCGATCCGCCTGCTCGGCGACAAGGTCGCCGCCCGCGCGGTGGCCGCCCGCGCTGGCGTGCCGACCGTTCCCGGCAGTGCCGGACGGATCGCCAGCCTCGACGAGGCTCGCGTCATCGCGAACAACACCGGCTTCCCCATCATGATCAAGGCCGCTGCCGGCGGCGGCGGGCGCGGCATTCGCATCGCCGACGACATGGGCGATCTCGAGCGGCATTTCCCGCAGGCCTCGGCAGAAGCTGCTGCCGCCTTCGGCGACGGCGGACTTTATCTTGAGAAGGTCATTACCAAGGCCCGTCATGTCGAAGTTCAGATCCTCGGAGACGGTGAAAGTTTCATCCATTGCTTCGAGCGCGAGTGCTCGCTGCAGCGCCGCCGCCAGAAGGTCTGGGAAGAAGCGCCGTCTTTCCTGCTGCCACCGGCCGTGCGTGAAAAGCTGTGCGCTAGCGCTGTCGCGCTTGCCAGGGAGGTCGGCTATCGCGGCGCCGGCACGGTCGAATATCTCTACGACGAGATCGCCCGCGAATTCTATTTCATCGAGGTCAACACACGCATCCAGGTCGAGCATCCGGTGACCGAGATGATCACCGGCATCGACCTCGTTCAGGAGATGATCAAGGTCTGCGCCGGCGCCAACCTGTCGATCGCCCAGAAGGATATCGTCGCGCGCGGCCACGCCATCGAATGCCGCATCAATGCCGAGGATCCGTCCCGCAACTTCATGCCGGCACCTGGGCGGATCGAGACGCTGAAAGTTCCCGAGGGTGAAGGCATCCGTTTCGACACTATGCTCTACGAAGGTTATTCCATCCCGCCGTTCTACGATTCGCTCGTCGGCAAGCTGATCGTCTGGGCCGAAAGCCGCGACGCATGCCTTGAGCGGCTGAAGAGCGCGCTCGAAGGCCTGACGATTACCGGCATCCCAACGACGGTGCCGCTGCATCTGGCGCTTGTAAGCGACGAGAGCGTCCGGCGCGGCGCGTTCCACACCCGCTTCCTCGAAACATGGCTTGAAACCGAATTCGCCGGTCTTTCCGGCAAGACCGCGGAGGTTGCCTGATGAGCATACGATATACGTTCGGGGGCGATGAGCATCTGTTCATCGAATGCAGTGAGGAGATGTCGCTCGAAGCCTTTTTCACCAGTCTGTCGATGGCAACCGGGGTGCGCGAAAGCGGCATCAAGGGGGTGACCGAAATCTGCCCGGCCAACGCATCGTTCCAGATCAAGTTCAATCCCGACATCATCCACCCCGACGATATCCTGCGGGAGGTAAAGTCGATCGAAGGAGCAGCCAGCAAGGCCGAACCCGTCATCAAGACCCGCATCGTCGAAATTCCGGTGTTCTACAATGACCCCTGGACGCACGAAACGCTGATGCGCTTCCGCGAGCGCCACCAGGATCCCGCGGGCACCGATCTCGACTACGCCGCCCGCATCAACAATTTCGGTTCGGTCGATGATTTCGTCGCCGCCCATTCCGGTTCGCCCTGGTTCGTCTCGATGGTCGGTTTCGTCGCCGGGCTGCCGTTCATGTATCAGATGGTCGAGCGCCAAAGGCAGATCCAGGTTCCGAAATACCTTCGCCCGCGCACCGATACCCCGAGACTGACCGTCGGCCATGGCGGTTGCTTCGGCTGCATCTACTCCGTGCGCGGTGCCGGCGGTTACCAGATGTTCGGCATCACTCCCATGCCGATCTTCGATCCGACCCAGACCACCAGCTATCTCCGAGACTTCATGGTGTTCTTCCGCCCCGGCGACATCGTCAAGTTCAAGCCGATCGGCCGCGATGCCTACGACCAGGCGGTCGAGGATGTCGACAAGGGCCGGTTTGCTCCGCCGATCCGCGAGGTCAGCTTCGATCTCAGGGAGTTCCAGAAGGACATCGACGGCTACAACGCCACGCTGGAGGGCATGCTCAATGGCCATTAAGGTTCTCCATCATGGTCTCGCCACCACCGTCCAGGATCTCGGCCGGCCCGGCTATTTCCACCTCGGCATACCCGTCGGCGGTGCGATGGACCGTTATGCGATGCGGGCGGCAAACCTGCTCGTTGGCAATGACGAGGGTGCTGCCGGGCTTGAAGCCGTCTTCATCGGGCCGAAGCTCGAGTTCACCAAGGACGCACTGGTTGCCGTCACCGGCGCCGAGATGCCGGCCAAGGTCGACGGCGTCGCGCAACCCGGCTGGACCGCCTTCAAGGTCAAGGCCGGGCAGACCCTGACCTTCGACTACCTCAGATCCGGCGCACGTATCTGCATCGCTGTCTCGGGCGGCATCGATGTGCCGGAAGCACTTGGCAGCCGCTCGACCTATCCGATCGGCGCGCTCGGCGGCTACAAGGGCCGGGCGATCGCAGCCGGCGACGAGCTTCCGGTCGGCACTGCCAGCTTTGCGACCGAGGGTCGGACGGTCACCGAGGATTTGCGCCGCAAGCCGGCCGTGCTGGCGGAGCTTCGCGTTTTGCCGGGCCTCTACTGGCACCGCGTCACGGAAGAATCGCAGCAAAACTTCTTCGCCGACGAATGGAAAGTCGCCAACGAGGCCGACCGCATGGGTTATCGCTTCAAGGGCGGACGCAAGCTCGATTTCGTTGAGCGCGAGCAACCTTTTGGCGCGGGTTCCGATCCGTCCAACATCGTCGACAGCTGCTATCCCTATGGCTCCATTCAGGTCCCCGGCGGCACCGAACCGATCATCCTGCACCGCGACGCCGTCTCGGGTGGCGGCTACTTCATGGTTGGAACGGTCATCTCCGCCGACATGGATCTTATCGGCCAGCTCCAGCCTCATACGCCCACCCGCTTCGTCAAGGTGACGATGGACGAGGCGCTCAAGGCGCGGGCGGAAGGCCAAGCCCTGTTGACCAGCCTTCGCACGGCAGTGGCCTAAGGAAGGGCGGTCCGATGCGGGCTTTGCGACATGGCGACTGTGGCAGCGGGAAAGGCAAGTCGGCGCTGCCGCTATTCCATCACCCGCGTCAGATAATCGGCCGTGACGCTCGGCCCTGGAATGATCGCAACGATCTTCATCTGGGCGATCGTGCGGTTGACGGAGGCATCGAGGTGGCTCTCCATCATAGCGGCAGCGGCCGTCGCCGCGCCACGCATCAGCAGCTCGGCGATCAGCCGAAGCTCGGTGATGATCGCCGGATCGCCGGGAAGGCCAAGGCGGCGAAGCAGACGCTCGGTCGCCGTCACCGGCAGAAGATTGTTGCGGATCAGATCCTTCAGCCGTTCGTTCGGTGTCGCCAGAACACAGGTTTCGATGAAGCTGGACTGGATGGCCTCGACCGCACCGAGATAATCTTTCGGCTGATGCTGCTCCAGCGTGGAGAGGCGGGTAAACAGATCGGTCAGGACGGCGTGGTCGATATGCCCTGCTCCGACAACGATAGCTTGTGGTTCCAGCATGCGCCGCAGAACGAAGTGATCTTTGACGATCTGGGCCGTCAGCGGGCCGGCGATCCAGTGCGAACTCTGGTTCTTGCGCACGAGCCCGCGCTCGCGCAGCCGGGTCAGCACGTCGCGCACGACGGTGCGGCTGACGTTGAAATGGTTTGCAAGCTCGATCTCGACGATGCGGTACTGGCCGAACACGACGCATCCGGCCACATCCGCCTCGACGGTATTGTAGATGCGCTCCCAGGACGACCTGCTCTGAAGTGCCTCGTCGGCATGGCTCGTAATGTGCAGTCCAAGCGTCTTGATATCGGTGCGGTTGGGCTCGATGCCTCGATTCGGCGCTCCGACGAGATAGCCCCGGCCGTTGAAGCGATGCAGAAGCCCCTCGGTTTCAAGGGTTTGCAGCGCACGTTGAACAGGCGCGCGCGAAATTTGCAGGATGTCCGCAATGGGACCTTCGAGCAGCACCAGACCCTCCGGCAGAACGCCGTCGATAATGTTATTGCGCAGAATATCCTCGGCGATTTCGTATCGCTTCTGTGCGGTCGATCTGGTTCGATCTTCGGTCATGAAATCCGCCGCTTTCCCTCTGGCCCATGTCCTAAATCCAGTTTTACGCATTTGCCGGGAGTAAGGACAGGGCAAAAATAAAATGATTATTGAATACAAAGGCACGATAAAATTCATTTTGTCGAGAAAATGAATGGGTGGGTGGCGACCGCGGGTTGAGGTCGACCCGATAAGGCAGGCAGCACTCTGCTGCTTGATGATCTGCTGCGGTTTATTGCCAGTTTGGTTGAAAATAGTCCTATTATGCCGCGCGAAGTGTGTTCAGATTTGCGTCGATCGCCTGCGGCGCGAAAGAGATGTGCTGGTTTTTGAAGGGCGATCCCTCTGTCTTGGGGGTGCGTCGAGCCGACATGTTTTGATTTTATAAAAAGCCTATTGAATACAAAAACCATTCGTGTCATAGTTTTTGCAATGCAAGCGCTCGCAAGAAGCGTAACAGGTGGAACTTTATCAAAACGGCAAGGAACATCTCTTGACGCGCGTGTGATGTTTGCGCGAACGGCTTTTGCTTGCCTGCCGGGACCTATCAGCGGTTCGGGTATGGGCGAAGCTTTGCTGGAAGAATGTTCCTTGCCTTTGAAACTGGCAGGATAGCGATGTCGGCAGCTCTTCAACTGATGAACGTCTCGAAATCCTACGGCGACCTCAAGGCGCTGGACAGGATCGAACTCGCCTTGCCCGATGATGCCTATATCTCGCTTCTCGGCCCGAGCGGGTCCGGCAAGACCACGCTTCTGCGGGTGATTGCCGGTTTCGAGGAGCCGGAACAGGGTGCCATCCTGTTCGGCGGCAAGCGGATCGACCACATCGCGCCACACAATCGCGGTATCGGTTTCGTCTTCCAGAATTTCGCCTTGTTCCCGCATCTTTCGGTCGCGGAAAACATCGCCTTCGGCCTTGTCAACCGCGAGCTCAACCCGGTCACCGATGCGGCAAGCGTCAAAGCCAGGGTGCGCGACATCATTTCGCTGGTCGGACTGACGGGCCTTGAAGACCGGGCCGTGACGCAGATTTCCGGTGGCCAGCGCCAGCGCGTCGCTCTGGCCCGCACGCTGGTGACCGAGCCGAAGATGGTTCTGCTCGACGAGCCGCTCGGCGCGCTCGACGCCAATCTGCGCTCCCGGATGCGCACCGAACTGCGTGCTATCCGCGAGCGCTGCGGCGTCACCTTCCTGCATGTGACAGGCAGCGAAAGCGAGGCGCTCGCCATGGGCGATACGGTGCTGGTGCTCGACCGTGGGCACATCGCCCAGTCCGCTCACTCCGATCTCCTCTACAACCGCCCGGCATCGCCTGCCGTCGCGCGCTTTCTTAATTGCTACAATCTGTTTTCCGGCAGTGTTGCCGGCGATGTTTTCGTCAGTCCGACCGGACGATTTGCGCTGGGGGGCTTTCGCCAGCCGGCATCGCAGCCTGCCTATGCGATCCGCTACGACCGGGTCGATATTCGCGAGCAGAATGCGCCGGTCCTTCAGGGGGAGGTTCGTCTGGAGGGCAATTTCGTCGCCAGCGAATATTCCGGGGCGGCAATCAATTCTTTCTTCGCGCTCGATGACGGCCGAGTGTTCGAGGTGGAATCGCACCTCAGCCGCTCCGCACCGCAATCCTATGTCGAGAAAGGCCGCTACGCGCTGGTCTGGAAGAGGGAGGACGCTCTTGTCTTTGCCTGAAAAAGTCCGGTCGCATACGGCCTTCCCTGTTCTGGAGAATGAGAGATGACGATGGTCGCGATTGGCGATGAAACGCAGGTCGAAACGTCCAGCAAACGGAAGCTCTCCGGCCCCGCGCTCTGGCTGCTGGCGCCCGGCGTGCTCTGGATGGTGCTGTTTCTGGTGCTGCCGATCCTGATGATGGTGTATGTTTCGTTCTGGACGCAGACGACCTTCAAGATCGAACCGACCCTGACGCTGAAGAGCTGGATCACCTTCTTCAGCAGCGAGACCTATCTGGGTGCGCTCTGGACGACGGTGCGCATCTGGCTGATCGTGCTGGTCTCGACGGTGCTGGTCGGCTATCCGGCCGCCCTTTTCGTCGGTCTGTTCGTCAGGAACAAGACGATACAGACCGTTCTTCTGGTCCTCTGCGTCATCCCCTTCTGGACCTCGTTCCTTATCCGCGTCTTGGCTTGGCGGCCGATGCTCGGCAAGGAAGGTGCGATCAACCTGATCTTGATGAAGATCGGTGTCGTCCAGCAGCCGATCGAGATCCTGCTGTTTTCCGAACTGTCGGTCATTATCGGCATGACGCAGATCTACTGCGTCTTCATGGTCGGTCCGATCGCTTTCATGCTCGGCCGTATCGATCCTTCGGTGATCGAGGCTGCACAGGATCTGGGTGCCAGTTTCGGCCGCATCTTCCGCACCATCATCCTGCCGCTGTCGATGCCCGGCGTGGTCGTCGGCGGCATCTTCGTCTCGGTTATGGTTCTTGGAGAATTCGCCACCTCGGCCGCACTTTCGGGCCGCAAGGTCAACCTGCTCGGCAACATCATCGTTACCCAGGTCGGGTCGCTCAAATGGGCCTTCGCGGCGGTGGCAGGCGTGGTGCTGACGATCCTCATGGGCGCCGTGGTCGCTGCCTTGCTTAGGATCGTCGATCTCAGGAAGGAGCTCTGATCATGAACGCAACCGGCATCAAATTCGGTCTCGGCACCTATACCGCGCTCTTCCTCGTCTTCCTGTACGGGCCGCTCGTGGTTCTGGCGATCCTGTCGTTCCAGACAGGGCCGGAAGGCGGACCGCAGTTTCCAATCATCGAATGGTCGACCTACTGGTACAAGCATCTCTTCGGTCTGACGCCGCCCTCGCGCATCGCACCGTTGCCGATCGAGCAGGCGCTCGTTCGCTCGATGGGGCTGGCGGTGATGACGATGGTCGTCTCGACGGTTCTCGGTGTTTCGGCAGCGCAGGCGTTCCGCCGCAAGTTCAAGGGCTCGGGCTTTGTGTTCTATCTGATCGTGCTCGGCATGATGGTGCCCGGCGTGCTCGTCGGCCTCGGCATGGCGCTGGTTGCCAACTCGCTCGGCATCGACCGCCATTGGTGGGGCACGGCCTTCGTGCTGCACGTCGTCTACACTTTCCCCTTCGCCTTTCTGGTTATGCTGGCCATTTTCAATCGCTTCGATCCCAGCGTCGAGGAGGCGGCCTGGTCGCTCGGGGTCTCTCCGGCGCGCACCTTCCGCAAGATCACCTTTCCGCTGATCTTTCCGGGCGTGCTGTCGGCCATGCTGTTCGCCTTCACGCTGTCTTACGACGAGTTCTCGCGCACGCTGTTTGCCTCGGGCCGTGACCTGACGCTGCCGCTGGCCATCTACGGCACTTTCTCGGTGGAAGTGCATCCGAATGTCTTCGCCTTCGGGGTGCTGACCACACTGTTCTCCTTTGCGCTGCTGGGCGTCTACGCCGTGCTGATGACGCTGTCCGTGCGCCGCGCCAAGCAGATGGCAATCCAGGAGGAGGCATGATGGTGCCGCAAAAGCGCTCCGCGATCGTCACGGGTGCCGGCTCCGGTATCGGCCGGGCCATCGCCCACAAGCTGGCGGCCGAGGGCTACGCGGTGATGGTCAACGATCTGTCGCTGGTCCGGGCCGATGCGGTCGCCGGCGAAATTCAGGCGGCAGGCGGAACCGCTGCCGCCATTGCCGGGGACGTGTCATCCGAAGACGACGTGGCTGCCATCCACGCCGCTGCGGTGACGGCGCATGGCGAGACGCATCTTCTCGTCAACAATGCCGGCATCGCCCATCAGGCGCTGTTCGAAAATCTCGAGGTCAAGGATTTCGACCGGATGTTCGCCGTGCATGTGCGCGGCACCTTCCTGATGACCAAGGCGGTGCTGCCGGCGATGCTGGACCGCGGCGAGGGGGTCGTCGTCAATGTCGCCTCGCAACTTGGCCAGATCGGCGGCGTCGAGCTTGTGCATTATTCCAGCGCCAAGGCGGCCATCATCGGCCTGACCAAGGCGCTGGCCCGCGAGGTTTCCAAGCGCGGCGTGCGGGTGAACGCCGTGGCGCCGGGGCCGATCAACACGCCGCTGGTGATGGCGCTGTCCGACGACTGGCGCGCCGCCAAGAAGGCCGAACTGCCGCTTGGGCGTTTCGGCGAGCCTGAGGAAGTGGCCGAAACGGTCGCCTTCCTCGCATCGCCGGCAGCGAGCCTATTCGTCGGCCAGACGCTCGGGCCGAATTCCGGCGACGTGATGCTGTGAGAGGGACAGAACCATGACGGTACCATCGAAACCTATTGCCATCGTCACCGGCGCCGGGATCGGTATCGGGCAGGCGACGGCCAAAGCGCTTGCTGCGCGTGGCGACCACGTCATCGTCACCGACATTCTGGAAAAGCAGGGAATGGAGACAGCGCAGGCCATTCTGTCGGCTGGCGGATCGGCCGAATTCCAGCTTTACGACGTGCGCTCGACCGAGGCCACCGAGGCGCTGGTGGCAGACGTAGAAGCCCGCCACGGCGGTATCGATGTGGTCGTCGCCAATGCAGGGATCGCACACCGCACGCCGCTGGCAGATCTCACCGACGAAAAGTGGGACCTGACCTTCGACATCGATCTCAAGGGCATTTTCCGCCTGGCGCGGGCGGTGGCTCCCGGCATGCGTTCGCGCAAATCCGGCAGCATCGTCGCGCTCTCCTCGATCATGGGCATCGCCTATGGCTGGGACGAGCATGTGCATTATTCGGCGGCCAAGTCCGGTGTCATCGGCCTCGTGCGCGGTCTGGCCGTGGAGTTGGCGCGGGACGGCGTGCGGGTCAACGGCATCGCGCCCGGATACATCCGAACGGCGCAGCTTCTGTCCGAAGAGAATTCTCTGGGGCCGGCCGGGGCTGAAAAGGCAGCCGAATTCATCCCGATGGGGCGGCTCGGTACGCCTGACGATATCGCGGACGTCATCGCATTTCTGGCGTCGAACGACGCGAGATACATGACCGGCCAGGTGCTGGTCGTGGATGGAGGCCTCCTCGTGGGGCGCTACTGAACCGTTGAGGCTTGATGGTGGCTGTTATCGCCGCCAGCGGCCTGCGGAGACTGAGGAAGGGGCCGCGATCAAACGGGGTCCGGGGAACAACAATCAACTGGAGAAGAGACATGTCCAACATGGAAATCAATCGCCGCTCCCTTCTGAAGCGGTCCGCAGGCGTGATGGCGCTTGCCATCGGCGGCGGCACGCATCTGCTGTCGTCGCGCGCAGCCTATGCGCAGGCGGCCGACCTTGCTGGCCAGCAGCTGCGCACGATCGGCCTTTCGGTCACGGTTCAGGAACGCATTCTTGAAGAATTCAAAAAGGCGTCCGGCGTCGGCGGCACCTCTGGAACGGCAGCGACATTCCCGGATGCGCAAACCAAGATCCTGTCCGGTTCGAAGGACTATGATTGCTGGGAAATCATTGCCGAGCGTCTGCCGTCGATCGTCATGACCAACAATGTCGAAGTGATCCCGGCCGCATCGTTGAAGAACTGGGCGAACATTCGCGAGGTGTTCACCAAGCCGAGCGACAAATGGGACGTGAAATCGCAGATCACCGGCCAGATCTGGGCCGACGAGGCGCAGACCACGCTCAACATGGTGCCTGCCGTCTATAACTACGATTCGATCGGCTACAATCCCGACGTCGTCAGCGCCGAGGAAGCAAATACCTGGGCGGCGATCTTCGATCCGAAGTGGAAGGGCAAGTCCGGCCTCAACACCGATCCGCTGATCGCTTTCGGCCAGGCCATCATGGCGATGAACACGCTCGGCCTTTCAGATGTCAAGAACCCCGGCAATGCGACAGCGGCGGAAATCGACGAGGCGGCCGCATTCCTGATTTCGAAGAAGAAGGAAGGTCAGTTCCGCGCGCTGTGGGGTGATTTCGGCGAGCTCGTCAACTTGATGGCATCGGGTGAAATGGTCGTCTGCGACGCCTGGCAGCCGGCGGTCATGGCCGTCAAGGCGCAGGGCAAGCCCTGCAAGTACGCGGTGCCGAAGGAAGGTTATCGCGGCTGGGCGATCGGCCCAACGATGATCGCCGGTACGACCAACAAGGAAGCCGTTATCGCCTACGCCGACTACTGGCTTTCCGGGGAGCCGGGCATCGCGGTTTCGGAGCAGGGCTACTATTCGCCGTCGACGAACATCAAGGATGTCATGGCGCCGGAGAAATATGCCTTCTGGTATGAGGGCAAGCCGTGGGTCGGCGCGGAAGAGCGCGGCATCAAGGAAGGGGATCTTCGGGACGGGGGATCGCTTGAGGAGCGCGCGGCCAATGTCGCCTATTGGCACCAGTGGCCGGATGAATACGACCACCTCATTCAGAAGTGGGATGAGTTCCTGAGCGCATAAGCTTCTTTCTACCCTCCCCTTCTCAAGGGGAGGGTACACAATCAGACGCATCCCCCACCGTCCGGAGCAACACCCATGATCTACGACCTCGAACTCAGAAATGTTGGCAAGGTCTATGACAACGGCACACCGGCCGTCATCGACTTCAACCTTTCGGTCACCAAGGGCGAGTTTATCGCGTTTCTCGGACCGTCCGGCTGCGGCAAGACGACGACGCTGCGGATGATTGCCGGCTTCGAGGGGATTTCCACCGGCGACATGATGATCAAGGGCGTGCGGATGAACGACGTGTCGCCGCAGGGGCGGCCGACCTCGATGATCTTCCAGAGTTATGCGTTGTTTCCGCACATGACCGTGCGCCGCAATGTCGGCTACGGTCTGGAGGTCAAGGGCATGGCAAGGGCGGAGCGTGATGCCAAGGTCGATCGCATCCTGGCGACACTCGGCCTGGAGGATATCGCCGATCGCAAGCCGGACAAGTTGTCGGGTGGCCAGCGCCAGCGCATCGCGCTGGCACGCGGCCTCGTTGTCGAACCGGATATTCTTCTTTTGGATGAACCGCTGGGCGCGCTCGATGCCAATCTGCGCAAGGCGATCCAGAACGAGCTGAAGCTGCTGCAGAAAACACTCGGCATCACCTTCATCTTCGTCACCCACGCGCAGTCGGAAGCACTGGCGCTGTCCGACCGCATCGTCGTGATGAACCAGGGCCGTGTCGAGCAGATCAGCCCGCCGCACCAGCTTTACACCAGACCCAACACGCCCTTTGTGGCGCAGTTCATCGGCCGCAACACGATCCTCCAGGGTGAAGTACAGGGCGCACATGGAGATAATATCGCCGTGTCCACGCCCGTCGGCATGCTGTCGGGGCGCGCCAACGGTGCTGTGCCCGGTAAGACCAAGGTCAATCTGGTCATTCCCGCTGAAGCGATCGAGGTGCATGCGGCCGACACCCAGTTGCGCGAGCGTCTTGTCGCCAAGATCGGCGGCAATGTCGTTGATGCGCGGATCGAGCGGTTCGACGTGGTCGGCCACGTCTCGCACCTGACGGCCAGCCTGCCGGACGGGCACTCCGTCGCGCTCGAGGCGCATATCGACAAATATCAGCCCGAGGCCTTTCCGGTCGGCTCCGGCGTTCTTCTTTCGTGGAATCCGGCGGAAGCCACGGTCATTCCGGTCCACTGAAACGACACCTTCTGATAAGAAACCACAAGGAGACATAACCCATGGCGAAGGAAATCTTTTGCAGCTTCGGCGTCGACGTTGATGCCGTTGCAGGCTGGCTCGGATCGTATGGTGGCGAGGATTCGCCGGACGATATTTCGCGCGGGCTTTTTGCCGGCGAGGTGGGCAGTCCACGCCTGCTGAAGCTGTTCGACCGCTTCGGCATCAAGACGACCTGGTTCATACCCGGTCATTCGATCGAGACCTTTCCGGAGCAGATGCAGGCAGTGGCCGATGCCGGCCACGAGATCGGTATTCACGGCTATACCCATGAGAACCCGATCGCGATGACCCGCGAGCAGGAAACCGAAATTCTCGATAAGTGCATCGATCTCGTCACCAAGCTTTCCGGCAAGCGGCCGACTGGCTACGTGGCGCCTTGGTGGGAGTTTTCCAACGTCACCAATGAGCTCCTGCTGGAGCGCGGTATAAAGTACGACCACTCGCTGATGCACAACGATTTCACGCCCTATTACGTGCGTGTCGGCGACAGCTGGACCAAGATCGACTATTCGAAGAAGCCGTCCGACTGGATGGTGCCCCTGAAGCGCGGCCAGGAAACCGACCTGATCGAAATTCCGGCTTCCTGGTATCTCGACGACTTGCCGCCGATGATGTTCATCAAGAAGGCGCCGAACAGCCACGGTTTCGTCAATCCGCACGATATCGAGCAGATGTGGCGCGACCAGTTCGACTGGGTCTATCGCGAAATGGATTATGCAGTCTTCCCGATCACCATCCATCCGGATGTCGCCGGCCGTCCGCAGGTGCTGATGATGCTGGAGCGGTTGTTTGCGCATATGAGCAAGCATCCGGGTGTCAAGTTCGTGACCATGAACGAGATCGCCGACGATTTCGCCAAGCGCTTTCCGCGCAAAAAGTAAACGGCAAGACGAGGAGCGGGCGGTGTCCGCTCCTTTCACATATTTCAAGGAAATACTATGTGCTCGCTGTGCGGGGTTCTCGGAGGAAATGAACACTGGGCCGATGCGGTGGCGCGGCCCGGTGTTTTTACGCGCAATGTCGAGCGGATTGATCGGCGTCGCGAGCGTGCCAATCGGGTGCGGGTGGCAAACCGGGTGTTGGCGGGCTTCGGCATGACGCTGTCGGACTGGCAGGGGGCGGCCTTTGTGTTGTCGACGCGCACCGGCAAAAGCGAGATCATCGAAGATCTCGGCCATCTCTGGCCGGCTGCCGAGCGGCTTTCAGGCCGGATCTGCGATCCGCTGAATATCGATATCATCGGGCGGATGGAGGCGGCGCGCGATGGCGAATAGCCCGGCCTTTACCCCTGTGAACCTGCTTACCGGCTTTCTCGGCTCGGGCAAGACGACGCTGCTGAAACGGCTGCTGACCGATCCGGCGCTGGCAGAGACGGCCGTGCTCGTCAACGAGTTCGGCGAAGTCGGCCTCGATCATTATCTGCTTGAGCGGATCGACGAGACGATGGTGCTGCTGCAATCGGGATGCCTCTGCTGCACGGTTCGCGGTGAACTGGCCGATGCGCTGCGCGACCTGCATTCCAGGCGCGAGCGTGGGCTTATTCCGAATTTCAAGCGCGTGGTGATCGAAAGCACCGGCCTTGCCGATCCCTTTCCCGTACTGTCGACGCTGAAGGCCGACCCGGTGCTGCGGCATCACTTCCGGCCGGGCAACGTCATCGCGACGGTCGATGCGGTCAACGGCATGCGCCAGCTCGATACCTATATCGAATCCAACCGGCAAGCGGCGATCGCCGACCGGCTGATGTTGACGAAGACGGACATTGCCGATGAAGAGGGTCTGGACCTTCTTCGGGAGCGGCTGCGGCGGCTCAACCCCGATGCCGCTCTGCTATCGACGGCCGATGGAGAGCTGGATGTCGCCGGGCTGTTTGACGAGGCTGTTGCCACACGTGGCAGCATCGCTCAATCGCCGAGCGGCTTTTATTGCGAAACGCCGGCCATGCTGGAGACGGCAGACGGCGGCACCCATCAGGCGGCCGTCACCTCCTTCGTCATGAGCGTCGAGGGCGCCATAGACTGGACTGCGTTCGGCGTCTGGCTGACCATGTTACTCCACCGGCACGGCGAACGGGTGCTGCGGGTGAAGGGCATCCTCAATCTTGAGGGCGAGGCCCGGCCCGTGGCCATCCATGGCGTGCAGCATCTTGTTCACCCGCCCACGCATATGGCTGCCTGGCCCTCGGACGATCGCCGCTCGCATATCGTCTTTATTGTTGACGGACTCGATGCCAGTCTGCTGAAACGATCCTTCGAGGCCTTCACACTCGCAGGACCCGTGTCCTCCCTGGCGGGGGGAGCACCGTCAGCACGACAGGACGTCCAGACCTCTTGATGAACAAGCATCACCCAAACCCGCAACCACCTGCCACGCCAGCACTCCATCTCGAAGGCAGGCCGAAACTGCGCGTACTCGGCACGGCGATTTCCCTGCTGGAGGAACTACGTCTGCAGGCCGAGCAGGATCTCGGCATCGACGTCACCTTCGATAACAACGACTTCCTGACGACGCAGCACAAGGCGGCGCAGGAGCCTGGAAGCTACGACATTTACGACCAGTGTTTCCACAATCTGGATATCGTCTGGTACTGGCGCGCCGTGCAGCCGATCAGCACCGAGCGGATCAAGCTGTGGTCCGAGATCAACGATCTCACCAAGACCGGGCATATCGGGCCTAACGCGCGGCTGGGACAGGGCGATGTACCGGCCAAGAAGCTGTTCGTACAGCCGAACCTCGCGCTTGGCGATACGCCATCGCCGCGCATTTCGATGTTGCCGACGACGCACAATTTCGACAGTTTCGCCTACCGTACCGACGTGGTGAAGCATGCCGTCGAGATGAACTCCTGGGCGTCGCTGCTGAACGAGAAATGGGCCGGCCGCGTCTCCTTGGTCGATGAGCCGGCCATCGGTATTTTCGATGCTGCGCTGGCCGCGCAGGCGGCAGGACTGATGTCGTTCAACAATATCGGCAACATGACGGTGGCCGAAATCGACCGGCTGATCGATCTACTGGAAGCACGCAAGAAGGACGGTTTCTTCCGGGAGTTCTGGCGAACGGCAGAGGATGCCGCTCGGTTGATGGTCGACGGTGAAACCTGTGTACAGAGCATGTGGTCGACGGGGATTAACATTCTGAATGGGCAGGGCATTCCCGTCGAGCAGGCGGTCCCCGTCGAGGGCTACCGAGCCTGGCATGGCGGTCTGTGCCTGTCCAAGGATCTGAGTGGCCGGATGCTCGATGTCGCCTACGAATATCTGAACTGGTGGATATCGGGCTGGCCCGGTGCCGTCGTCGCGCGTCAGGGTTATTACATCTCGACGCCGCAACGTTCCCGGCAGTTCATGATGCCGGCAGAGTGGGATTACTGGTACGAGGGGCTCCCCGCCGCCACCGATCTTCCCGGCCCGGATGGGTCGGTGCGAATTCACAAGGGCAGCATAAGGGCCGGCGGGTCGTACTGGCAAAGGGCAAACTGCATCGCCGTTTGGAACACGACGATGGATGAACACAATTATCTCGTCCGCCGGTGGATGCAGCTTGTCGGACGGTAGAAGAGGAAACGCATGATGCCGTCTCACGGTGGAAAAACAGTCGCCCAGCTTTCCGTGCTGATACAGAACGGCGCGCTCGATCCGGTGGCGCTCGCTGAGGAGACATTTATCGCCATTGACAGCTGCAAGGACCAGTCGATCTTCGTCACCCTGCTGGAACAGCGGGCGAGGGCTGAAGCCGCCGCTTCGTCCAAGCGCGTCAGGGATGGTCGTTCCCTTGGCCTCCTCGACGGCATTCCGGTTGCCTGGAAGGATCTTTTCGATATCGAGGGGCTTGCAACAACGGCCGGCTCCACCGTGCTCAAAACATCGGTACCCGCAACTCGGGACGCCGATGTCGTTGCGGCGCTTGCCGGGGCCGGCATGGTCAGCATCGGCCGGGTCAATATGAGCGAGTTTGCCTTTTCAGGGCTCGGCATAAATCCTCACTACGGAACGCCGCAGAACCCGGCCTCGACCGATGGTGCACGGTTGCCCGGCGGTTCTTCGTCCGGCTCCGGCGTTGTGGTGGCATCAGGACTGGTGCCGGTTTCGATCGGGACGGACACGGGCGGATCGGTCCGCATCCCGGCAGCCTTTAACGGCGTCGTCGGCTACAAGGCAACCCGCGGCCGCTATTCCATGCGGGGTGTTTTCCCGTTGTCGAAAAGCCTCGATTCGCTCGGGCCGCTCTGCCATACCGTGCAGGATGCGGTGTGGATCGATGCGGCGATGCGCGGCCTCGTCGCACCCGATATTCGCCGTAGCTCGGTCGAGGGTCTTTCGCTCGTCGTTCCCGAAACCATCGTTTTCGATGATGCGGAAGCAGCCGTGGTGTCGGCCTTCGAAGCGGCCCTGAAGCTCCTGGAAAAGTCCGGGGCAAAAATTCGGCGGCAGGCGTTTCCGGCCTATGCCGCAATCTTTGAGCTGATGGATAAATACGGCCCGCTGGTGACGGCGGAAGCCTTCGTGCTGCACCGGGAGCGTTTGGCGGGACCGGAGGCCGAGGGAATGGACCCTCGCGTGGTTGCTCGCACGCGGCTGGGCGAGACGATCACTTTAACAGGCTATATCGAGACGTTGGCCACCCGTGAGCATCTGATGGCGGAATTTGCGTCCAGCATCGGACCGGGCGAACTGGTCGTGTCGCCAACCTTACCGCATGTCGCGCCCCTGACCGCACCGCTTTTGACCGACGACGAGCTTTTCGTGAAAACCAATGCCAGGACGTTGCGCAACACGCTGATCGGCAACTTCCTCGACGGCTGCGGTGTCTCGATCCCCTGTGGCGCCGGCGATGCCGGCATGCCTGTCGGTCTGCTGCTTTCCGGCTTGCCGAATGGCGACGAGCATTTGCTTTCGGTCGCGCTGGCCACAGAAGAAGCCATACGATAGCTCCAATCTGGCTGTGCTTTTCTTGCTGACTGCTGAAGCACTCGGTCTCGACCGACTTCGCGAGGACTACCTTCTAACGTGATGGTCCGCGCTTGCGTGTATGCGGTTGGCACCTCAGAAAGATCGCCATAGAGAGCACCCTTATCATTTGACTGAAATGTGGAGATAGCAATGGCTGCAAACGCGCTGGTACAAACTCGTATCGATGCCGAGGTTCGGGATCGTGCTTCCGCAGTGCTTGGAAATATGGGGCTAAAGGTATCGGATGCGGTTCGGATCTTACTCTCCCGGACGGCCAACGAGGGGGCGCTGCCGCTGGAGCTTCTTTCGGGCAGCGAGGTCCAAGACGCTTGGTTTCTTACGAAGGTACTCGAAGCGCTGAACGATACTCGACCCGACGTCGCGGATGATGAAGTCGAGGCACATTTTGCTGAGCGTCGAGCGACGGTCCGCTTTAACGTGGGTGCTCGCAAGTCGTGGAGCTTACCTGGTCTGCGTTCGCGTTATTGGATCGAGACGCCACCTTCACATACATAGAAGCAGAAAATCCGCAGCCGCCTAGTCGACGAACGGATCATGGCTGCCGTCCGTCGGTTGATAGATTTCCCGCGAGCGGTCGTGTTGGCAGAATTGATGGCACCCGCGAACTGGCAATTTACGGCACCCCGTACGTCGCGGCGTATGCAATTTCCAAAACAACGGTCCGTATTCTTCGCGTCCTCGATGGGGCGCAGGAATGGCCAGACACTTTGCCAACGAGCTAGGCTTTGTTCTCGATGCTGAGAATCAACGGGTCGGTGGCTCGAACTGGTTCAAGGCGTGGGATGGAGGAGACCATTTGGGTGGAGAGCCCCTCACGCGCGAAAATAACCACGACGCTTGGTGGCACAGGGATTTCGCGCCGGAATGGACGGAGGGCTTGGGGCCCTCGAACTGAATGCGGTGAGAGGCATCGACTTCCGGATCGGGCTAGGTGTCGCCTGGAACAAGGAGGACCCAACCGCCTCGCGCGACGACATCGTCGATATCGCAAGGCCGCTGGCGCGGTCGGGCAGGTGAGGTGAGGGGCGACACGGGTACCATTCAAGCGGAACGGCTTGCCGGGGGCAGTCGGTCCCGGGTTCCGCTCGTTGCGAGCGGCGCTTCGCTAACCCTCCTGCGGCTGCCCTTTTAACCGGTCAAGTCGTGCGCGAACTGGCGCCGGCGCGGACGCGCCTTTGCCTGGTATGCTCATTGTTTGGAGGAGGCGCGCCTGCCATGGCAGCCACGGCGGCGCAAGCATGCGACCGGCTAGCCGCAGTACATGTTGATCGCCGCGACACCTGAAACACCACGTCTCGACGAGGGAGGATCGGCTTGAGCAATCAATGGGATCTTTCGACCGGTATCTGCAGGGCAGCGCCGCCTTCGGCCGCTGCTCGCATGCGCGTGTTACTCGTCTGCAACGTTGCGCAAAACTTCTCGCTCTCTACAAGCCATTTAAAGTTCCCCGACAATCGGCGCCGATCTATCAACCGCTAAGGTGGAGCGCTTGAAATCCGTCAGCGGAAAAACCATCTGACGCGCGACTTCTGCAAAATGGGGATTATCGATGACGACAGTAGAAGAGCGGCAGCCTGAGCAACATGCGTTCGAAGCGGATGTCAGTCGGCTGCTGCACATGATGGTGCACTCGGTTTATTCCGACAAAGATGTCTTCCTCCGGGAATTGATCTCGAATGCGGCGGATGCCTGCGAAAAGCTTCGTTACGACTCGATTTCCCAGCCGGGACTCTCGGCCGACGGTATTCAGCCGGGAATTCTGGTGACCCTCAACGAAGAGGCGCAGACGCTTGTTGTCGAGGACAACGGCATTGGCATGACCCGGAACGAGATGATCGACGCGCTTGGTACGATCGCGCGTTCGGGGACAAAGGCATTCATGGAGAGGCTTGAGGGTACTAAGGGCGGCGAGAAGGCTGAACTGATCGGTCAATTCGGCGTCGGGTTCTACTCCTCGTTCATGGTGGCGGACAAGGTCGACGTGATCTCGCGGCGTGCGGGTCTGGAGGAAACCTGGAAATGGTCGTCCGACGGTAAGGGAAGCTACGACATCGTCGCGGTCGATTCCGTCGAGGTGCCGACGAGGGGTACCCGCGTCGTTCTACATCTCATGGAAGATGCGAAAAGATACACCGACAAATGGACCGTCGAAAAGATCATTCGCGATCAGTCCGGCCACGTACCTGTTCCCATTCGTCTCGTCGACAGGGAAGCGGCCGAGCCGTCGCAGATCTCCGATGGAGCCGCGCTCTGGACCAAACAGAAGAGCGAAATTTCCAAACAGGATTACGACGACTTCTATCGTGGTATTTCGGGTCAATATGATGAGCCGCTGACCACCGTGCATTTTCGCGCCGAAGGCCGGCACGAATATACGACGCTGGCATTCATACCCGGTTCCCAGCCCTTCGATCTGTTTGATCCGGATCGCAAGGGTCGGATGAAGCTCTACGTGAAGCGCGTCTTCATCACCGATGACGTCGAGTTGCTGCCGCGTTACCTGCGGTTCGTGCGCGGTATCATCGATACGTCCGATCTGCCGCTCAACATTTCCCGCGAGATGATCCAGGAGAGCCCGGTTCTCACCGCGATCCGCAAGGGCATAACCAGCCGGGTCCTTACTGCACTGGAGAAAATGGCCGACAGTGAACCCGAGACGTTCGGGAAATTCTGGGACCTCTTCGGGGCAATCGTCAAGGAAGGGATCTACGAAGACTTCGAGCGCCGCCCGCAATTGCTCAAGCTGGCGCGTTTCCACACAACTGCTGTCGAAGGCGCGACACGGAGCCTTGCGGACTACGTGGCCGCCATGAAGGAGGGGCAGTCGTCGATCTATTACATCAGCGGCTCGAACCTGGAGCAGTTGAATGCTTCACCACATCTCGAGGGCTTCCGGGCCAAGGGGGTCGAAGTGATGCTTTTGACCGATTCCGTAGACAGCTTCTGGCCCACCAATGTCCCTGATTTCGAGGGCAAGTCATTCAAATCGGTCACCCAGGGCCTTGCCGATTTGAATGAAATCGCCGGCGAGGCGGGCAGCGACGAGGAAAAACAGGACGCCTCTTCCGAGGTTGTCGCTTTCATCGATTTCGCACGCGGTGCTCTCGGCCAAGAGGTCACCGATGTGCGTGTCTCCGGTCGATTGACGGAAAGTGCGGTCTGCCTGGTTGCTTCCGAGCACGGCCCTGATCGACAACTTGAGAAAATCCTCCAGGGGGCAGGGCGGCTGCAGACGGCGTCGAAGCCCATTTTAGAAATCAACGCGCAGAGTCAGCTCGTTATAAACATCGCATCGATCGACGATCATAGCTTTCGCGAGGATGCCGCGTGGCTCCTCCTCGATGAGGCGCGCATTCTTGATGGCGATAAACCGGTAAACCCACGGGCATTTGCTGAGCGGCAGGCAAGACTGTTTGCCTTAGCGATAGGACAAGGCAGATAAGGGTTCGCTATGGATCTTGGCCCATTTGGGTCGAGATCCCTTATCCGTCAAAAGACCGCCAGCCTCGTTTCCTGGCCTCTTTGACCAAGCGGTCGAAAATCGGGGAAAGCGCATTTCACGGCAAAGTAAGGGCGGGCGCATGTTTAGCCGGCCAGGTACATTCGGATTCCTGATGAAGCGGATACGCGAGCGGCGCAATCGCTATTCATCCGGTAATATGCGGTTCAGGGCAGGCGCGTATGCACCAGCCTGGAGGTCTTTGCCGAATGGATTTCCGGCCACTTGCTGTTTGACACCGGCGCGGTGCCGATCGCCGAAATGGAAACCACGAGCGCCGTCACGGCCGAGAAAAGCACAAGTGCATGGGTCATAGCTTCGATCCTTTGTGGCTGGTTCCTAGCCATCCCGGCCGCAAACTGCTCCGTGAGGATGAATCAAAGGCTAAGCAACATGGTTAATCACATGGATATATCCCTTAATGGACAGGCCTGTGGCTGAAACCTCAATCGCCTTGGTGAAAACCAAGGGCACGGTCAACTTCCTACGAGCCAATCAAGAGCGGCTTCTTATCGTTGCCCTTTTTCATAAGGACGCCGGTATCTGGCCCGAACATCAGGTAAAGCGGAAGAATGCTTGCTCCGAGCGCAGAACCCCGGGCTCCCAGAGCGCCGGCGGCGATCGTGGGTGCGATCAGGCCGGGGGGCACCATCTCCGAAAAGCATTGCCGGACGCGGGCAACGGTCTCCATCAGCAGTGGGGCGGGGAGAAGCCCATCGATGACAATGGCTTCGACATCGATGACAGAAATGCTTCCGATGATTGCCTGGGCAAGGGCATCCGCGCAATCATCCTGCCATTCCGAGACCAGGGTCCGCGCGGCCGCCGGCATCGGGTCGAGATCCCGGACACGTTTTATGTCTATCCCGTTTGTTCTAAGATGATGGACGAGCGTGTAGATCGACGCCCGATGCAGCAGGACTTCGAATTTTCCAGTCGGCTTTGGAACGGAGCTTAAAGTTGAATGTGTGACCGGGAAAGGCCCGAACGCGGCGGTATTGCCGTTCGGACCGGTCTGCAACGTTCCGTCGACGACAAGCCCTCCGCCGACGAATGTGCTGAGCGAAATATGCAGGAAATCGGAAAACTTCTTGCCCAATCCGTAGACCAGTTCGGCGACGGCGGCTGCTGACGCGTCGTTCTCGATCATGACGGGAAGATTGTGCGTGTCTGAGAAATGGGCTTTCAGGTCAAAGGACCGCCAGGCGAGCTGGACATCACCGGGAAAGCCCAGCTCCTCGTCCCACCCGCCGATGAAATAAGGGGCTGATATCCCGATGCCGATCAGGCGCGAACTTTCGTCGCTCCCGAGCTGGGTCCTGAACCGCCCGATCGCCCCGCCACCGAGACGCCTTATGCTCTCAGGATCCGGATGGTCGTAGTCATGGGTCTCGAATGCGCAGGTTTGCCCGGCAAAATCGATCAGGATGGCATCCATGGCCCTGCGGCCGATATGAAAGCCGATCGAATAGGCTCCGCTGCTGGCAAGTCCGTACATGGCAGATGGCTGGCCCTTGCCGCCGAAGCGTTTGCCGTTTTCGACCAGGTAACCGCCGGCGACGAGAGCCTCGACGATCGCAGCGACAGCTGGTGGCGTAAGATGCGCGAACCGCGCGATCTCTGCCTTCGACGCTTGGCCGAAACGCCGAACGGCATCCAGGACAACGCGCTCGTTGTAGTGACGGAGCTGGACGGAATTGCTGCCTTTTCCTGCCATCCGATTCCACCGTTGAAAACCATAGTCAAAAGCACTTTGCTTTAAGCGCATGCCGGTGCGCCACACCTAGCGCGACCGCTGAATGAACGCAACTCATTGCGCCGGAAGCAAAAACCGTCTCCCCAGATAATCATTAAGACGAGGCTTGACGACATTCAAGCATTATTATAGTAAATTGCTTTAATAAATGCCCGATGGGAGTTGGGGCGAGAGATACGCTCTCGGTCATGAGGAGGCATCGAACAGATGACGTGCTGTGCAGGGTTAGCGATTCCGGTTATGTCGGACGCTCGGGATGCTTGAAATTTCAGGCCGTCGAACCGCGGCGCCAACGATGGAGGCCGGCCAGGTCGTTGCGTCGCTCGAAGGCGTCACGAAGGTTTTTGGCGGTACCGTCGCCGTTGCGGATGTGTCTATCCAACTGCGCGCAGGCGAAGTGCTGGCCCTGCTTGGGGAGAATGGGGCGGGCAAAAGTACCTGCGTCAAGCTGCTCGCCGGCGTGCATCGCCCAGATGGCGGCCAGGTCTCCATTCTGGGGAAGGCCGTCACATTCGCGTCCCCGCTGGAAGCCCAGCATGCCGGCGTCGCGGTTATGCATCAGCATCCGGGTCTCTTTCCCGATCTCAGCATTGCTGAAAATCTGTTCATCGGGCAGACCGGGCTGCGTTGGAAACTTGACCACCTGTATATGCGCGCCGAAGCGGCGCGCCTCCTTACGCTCGTCGGCCTCGAGGTGGATGTCACGGCGCCCTTGGGGCGGCTTCGGACATCAGAGCAGCAATTGGTCGAAATTGCCCGTGCGCTTTCGCTCGACGCGCGCGTTCTGATCATGGACGAACCGACCGCGGCCCTGTCCCAACGAGAGGTGGAGCGGTTGTTCACAGTCGTGGACAATCTCCGGTCCCAAGGGGTGGCGATGATGTTCGTCGGCCATCGCATGGACGAGATCTATCGCGTCGCCGATCGTATCGCCGTCCTGCGCGACGGGCGACATGTCGGAACGGAAGGCGCGGCTGATCTGTCTCGGGAACGTGCCGTTCAGATGATGGTCGGGCGCGCGCTGGACGGGCTCTATCCTCGCAACAGCGCCTCCCCGGGCGAGGTAGTTCTCGATGTTAAGGGGTTGTCCTGCGATGGCTCGTTCAAGGATGTGTCGTTTCAGTTGAGAGCGGGCGAGATCCTGGGGTTCGGCGGATTGGTCGGCAGTGGCCGTACCGAGATCGCCCGGGTGTTGTTCGGGATCGATCAGCCGACTGCGGGAACAATCAGGATCGATGGCAAGGCACTGCGCTTCGCCTCTCCGAAAGATGCCATGGACAATGGCGTCGCCTATGTTTCCGAAGACCGGATCGGGCAGAGCCTGGTGATGGATTTCTCCATTCTGAACAATGCGTCGTTGACCGTGCTCGACAAGGCGACCCGAGGCGGGTTTATGTCGCGCGAGAGGGAGCTTGACCTTGCAAAGCCGTTTCTCGATCGCCTTCGGCTGCGTTTCAAATCCTTCGATCAGCCGGTCGGCGCGTTGTCCGGCGGCAACCAGCAAAAGGTCGTTCTGGCAAAATGGCTGGCGACCAATCCTCGCATCCTTATCCTCGACGAGCCGACGCAAGGCATCGACGTTCAGACCAAGGCCGATGTGCATGCGATGATGGCTGATCTCGCCGGCAAAGGCATGGCGATCATCCTGATCTCATCCGAACTGCCAGAACTGCTAGGCATGGCCGACCGGATGATCGTGCTGAGAGAAGGCTTGGTTACGGCCGAATTCCTCCACGACGAGGCCACGCAAGAAAAGGTGATCGGCGCTGCGACAGACGCGATCGTCAAGAAGGTGGACGGCGAGATTGTCGCCAAGCCGGTCCCGCATCAAGAGGAAAAATTGGAGCTCCCGGAAAGAGCGGCGCAGGGCACATGGCGGCGGGTTCTCGCCCGCCGGGAATTGGGCCTGTTTGCGGCCATTGCAGCTGTCGTCATTCCGATTTCAATATTGAACATACGTATGCTCAGCGGCGCAAATCTATCCGCCCTGGCAATGGATGCCGGCCTTCTGATGATCGTCGCAGTCGCCCAAATGCTTGTTGTCATCACCCGAAGCATTGATCTTTCCGTGGCTGCGATCATTGGCCTTGCAGCCTATGGAGCGGCCTCGACGATCCATCTGCATCCCGAGATCGGCGTGATGGGTGGGGTCGTCCTGGCTTGTGCGATCGGGCTCGCCGCAGGCTTCCTGAATGGGCTCATCGTGACCTACGGCCGCGTACCGGCCATCGTCGTCACGCTCGGCACCATGTCCATCTTCCGGGGCATCAACAGCCTCTGGGCCGGCGGAACGCAAGTGAGTGCCGACCAGGTGCCGCAAGCCTGGCTGGATATGACAGCGGCAAATATTCTCGGGGTTCCGGCTGTCCTCCTGATTGCCATCGCCACGCTGCTCGTCGTCGCCTACATCCTGCGAAATACCTCGATCGGTCGAGAACTGTTCGCCATCGGTTCCAATCCCGGCGGAGCGAGCCTCATCGGCATTCCCTCGCGGGCGCGCATCCTCATGGCGTTTTCGGCAGCCGGGCTTCTGGCCGGGTTCGACGGTGCGCTCTGGGCTTCGCGCTATGCCACAGTCGATGCACGCGTTGCCTACGGTTTCGAGTTGACGGTGGTTGCGGCTGTCGTCGTCGGCGGAATTGCCGTGCGTGGCGGCTCCGGCACGGTGCTCGGCGTCGCCGCCGGCGCCTTGATGCTGCTCATCATCAACAACGGGCTGACACTCGTGCGTGTCGATCCACTTTGGCTGCAGGGGGTCTATGGCCTCGTCATTCTCGCCGCCATCGGCATCGACGCACTCGTCGCCCGCCGCGCCGCCGGCAAGCGCAAGGGAGCACATTGATGGACACAAATTCCGAGCGCAATTCCGACTTCGTCACCCGCTTTGCCAACTGGGATAATTTCCTGGCGGCGCTGACGATCGCCGTTATCGCCTACGCTCTCCTGGGCGTGCCGAACTTCGCTTCCGTCTTCAATATTTCGCAGGCCGTTGCCGGCATTTCGGAGAGGGCGCTCATCGTGTTGCCGATGGTGCTGCTGATCATCGCGCGCGAAATCGACCTGTCCGTCGGCAGCATATTGGCGCTCACCAGCGTGATCTTCGGTTTGCTCATCCAGCAGGGCGCGCCACTCCTTCTGGCCATTCCGGTAACACTTGTCGCCGGCGGAATTTGCGGTGGCTTCAACGGCGTGCTGGTGACCAAGCTCGGTCTTCCCTCGCTTGTCGTGACGCTCGGAACGATGGCCCTGTTTCGCGGCGTTGCCTATATTCTGCTCGGCTCGGACTCCATCAACGATTTTCCCGACAGCTTCCTCGATTTCGGCATCGATACTGTCGGCACATCGCCGGTGCCGCAGACTATTCTTCCCTTCCTGCTGCTTGCCCCGATTTTCGCCATATCGCTTCAAAAGATGCCGCTCGGCCGGCGCATCTATGCGATCGGAGGGAGCCCTGACGCCGCGCGTTATTCCGGCATTCGCCTGGCTCGCACCGTGTTCGGCCTGTTCGTCACATCTGGTGTGATTTGCGCGGCAGCCGGCATGGTCTACGCGGCCCGGCTGGCGAATGCCCGCGCCAACAATGCGGTCGGCATCGAACTCGACGTCATCACCATCGCGCTTCTGGGCGGGATCAGCGTCTTCGGCGGGCGTGGCCGGCTGACCGGCGTGCTGTGGGCATTGCTTCTGGTCGCCACCATCCGCAACGTCCTTGGTCTGCTGCAGATCGGCGGCGACGCGCAGGGGACGGTCATCGGCCTTCTGCTCATCGTTTCACTGCTGGCCAGCAATGCGGCGGAGCGCGTCTTTGCCAGCGTTCGAACGCGATATTTCAAAGTCAAAGCAGGCGAGTAGTTTCCGGGGCTAGCCTGCTTCATTCAACCGGATATCTTGAGGAGGAACGTCATGACATCGCATCTTATTAGAAGCCTGCTGGTCGCGGGCAGCGTGATCGCAAGCATCGCGGCGGCAAACGCGCAGGAATGCGCCAAGGAACCGGTCACGGTCGGCTTCCTGCCGAAACTGGACACCGACCCCTATTTCCAGGTCGCGCAAACAGGTGCGGAAGAAGCTGCAAAGGAAATCGGCGGCAAGGCGATCAAGCAGGCTCCGTCGCAGGCGACCGCCGAGGCGCAGATCGATTTCATCAACAATCTGGTTTCGCAAAAAGTCGGTGTCATCGCGATCTCCGCCAACGACGCCAATGCCGTAGCCCCCGCTTTGCGCCGCGCAGCCAAGCAGGGTGTGAAAGTCGTATCCTATGATTCCGACGTGTCGACTGCCGCCCGTTCCGTCTTCCTCAACCAGGCGGCCGGCGACAGCCTGGCCGAAATGATGCTGGAATCGATGGGACAGATGATCAACTACGACGGTGAGTTTGCGATCCTGTCGTCGACGCCCACGGCGACGAACCAGAATGCCTGGATCGACTTCATGAAGAAGACCATGGCGGCCGACAAGAAATACGCCAAGATGAAGCTCGTTCAAGTCGCCTATGGCCAGGAGAGCGAACAGGTCAATCAGCAGCAGGCTCTGGCCCTGGCACAGGCATTTCCGAACCTCAAGGGCATCATCATTCCGGCAGGCATCGGCTTGCCCGCGGCTGCCCGTGCCATGGACCAGGCGGGTCTTCTCGGTAAGATCAAGCTGACCGGTCTTGCTCCAGCCACCCTCATCAAGAAATACATCCAGAACGGCTCGGTCCAGGACATTTGGTGGAACGTCAAGGATCTTGGCTATCTCACCTACTATGCGGCCCAGGCCGTCGCGCAGTGCAAATTGACCGGCAAGGAGGGCGAGACCTTCGAAGCCGGCAGGCTGGGTTCCTACAAGGTTGGCGCAAAAGGCGAAGTTCTTCTCGGACCAGCTGACATCGTGACGCCGGCAAACGTCGAAGAATTCAAGTTCTGAAATCCTCGAGCTGAAGGGTGGCGCCGCATGGCTCCACCCGTTCCAATTGACATCGGGAGGCCACCATGAAGCCAGTGTTGCTCGCCGGCGAGACGTTTCACGTCACGTCCTTTGCCGCCAAGGGATATGAGGTTGGAGCATCGTCACGCTATTCCAACGGCGCCGAGCGCTATATACAAGGCCTCGCGGCGCAGGACATCGCGGTCGTCCAGATCGGCGGCGAGCGTTGCGAAAGCGAATTCCCGACGACACTGGAAGGCCTTACGGCCTATTCCGTCGTCCTGCTCTCCGATGTGGGTGCGCTGTCGCTTCTCTATACCCCGCAGACGAGGGCGGGCCGCCGCTCCGTCAATCGCCTCGAGCTTCTTAGGGACTGGGTGGAAAAAGGCGGGGCGCTGATGATGGCGGGCGGATATTGCAGCTTTCAAGGCATCGATGGTCTTGCCATGTTTCGTGGCACCGCTGTCGAGGAATGCCTGCCTATCGAGTGTTTTCCCGGACCGGATGGCTTAGAGGCGCCAGAGGGCTTGGACCCGGTCATTCATGAAATCGGTCATTCGATACTGGCGGGAGTGCCATCGCCTATACCTTGTCTCCTTGGCATGAACCGCGTTGCCGCCCGCGGCGGTACTGAGACGAAAACACTGATCCATTGCCGCCATCGCACAGGACAAATGCCGCTCCTATCGGTTCGCGATTATGGCGCCGGCCGAACCCTGGCTTGGACGACCGATATCGGCCCGCACTGGCTGTCCCAGGAGTTCATGCGATGGCCCGGCTATGATCTGCTGATGGCCAATATGATCCGCTGGCTCGCTCGAGAAATTTAGGACGCCCTGCGTCGCAACGATGTGGTAGCCAAGAGAGGATTTTGGCCATTCGCGGCGAAATCTCGACGAAATGGACGCATGAATCAATTTTTATCGATGTGTTTTAAAGCATTTTAAATTCATGAGCCCATAGCGATTTCACTTCGTCACGGTGGTATTGATGCGTCGTATTGTCGAAAAGGCTATTTTAACTGGACTGCTTTCAGTGTTCGCCTCCCTGGCTCTTACGTTGATCATTGTTCCGTTGTTGGGCGGGCAAGTGGCAGGCGCTGGGCTATTCATGACGATTTTTTGCCCCCTGGCGATATCGATCCCGGCTTCGGCGCTGCATTTTACTCAGTCGGAAAAAGTCCGACGCGCTGAAGCTGCGACAAAAGAGGCATTGAACAAGCTCGCCGAGGCTTATGACGCCCTTCGCGTCCAATCTCGCAGGGATGGCCTGACCGGAATTCTCACTCGCAGCGCCTTCATGGAAGATCTAGACGCGACCAGTCAGCGCGGCATATCCGGCGCCTTGCTGTTTCTGGACCTGGACTATTTCAAGTCGATCAACGACCGATATGGTCATGCGACCGGCGATGAAGCTCTTCGCTGCACCGGTCGTGTCCTCGCCCGCTACCAAGGACAGTCAGATTTCGCGGGACGCCTCGGGGGCGAAGAGTTCGGTCTGTTTCAAGGCAATTTGACGGCTGCCGAGATGCTTATGCGTTGCGAGGAAATTCGGGAAGAGATCGCGCGTATTGATCTGCGATCTCCGTCAGGTTCGAAAGTGCGAATGTCGGCGAGTGTCGGCGTGTTTCATTGCCAGCCGGGGTTCCATCCCCACTCTTGTTTGAAAGCCGCGGACGAAAACCTTTATCAGGCCAAAGTCTCGGGTAGAAACATGGTCATCGGGTAGCTCTCGAGCGTGTGTCCGATGATCTAGAAAGACTTCTCCACTCTCGCAGGTAATGCTGGAGAGCGACGGCAGGATATTCAGGCACCGCCTGGACACTTGGCCACAGCAGGCGATTCCGCGCGAGTTTGGCAGCACCTCGCGACGTCGGACCGTGAGCCAGCATTGCGCGGCTATTGGTCCCAAGGCTCACAGCTAGGCGCATTCCCGTTTCGACCAAGTGCAATGCACTCACAGCATTTTGCGTCAATATCATCCGCAGGTGGCTCTCAGCACCCGGCCGGAGGCGGGATCGGTCTCGATGGTAATTCGGTCAGCTCTGTAATCATGTGTAACGGGCTGGTCGGGTGCGATCTGACGCGCAATGGTTGCTCCGGTTGTCCGCCTGGCCTCCTCGTCGGTCGGCTTGGGCTTTCCAATGAGTGTTTGCGCGGCCGCGGCATCGCATCGGCCACTTTTAACTTCGGACGTTGTACCAGCTGAACACGCCACCAAAGGCGGAACTGCGCTCACGAATACCAGACCAGTTAGAACACGGACTGCATGCAGCATTGATTTTCCTCTCTTCCTACCGACGGTTAGTCCAGCAGTGCGCGGACCGGACCTACTGGTGCTGGGGAGTATGTTGAAATCTTGACCAGGCAGTCCTGTCACAGGCTTAGCTCGCGCCGCATGGTCTCCAGCCGCTCCATGGCGATGACGCCGTCGGCAATGGTCGGTGCCGCGGTTTGAGCCCCGCCAAGCGCCGGGACGACGTCGGCGAGCAGCGAATAATAACCCTTCGGGTCTTCATTCGCGGCAGCCGTGAAGTTCGGCTTCCAGGTCAGGGTATCGACGTGGTCAGCAAGCGTCGCGGCCGGATCATCTGTCTTGAAGGGCGGGTTGCGATGCCAGCGGACCTCGATGACATCCTCGACCTCGATACGCTGATGGTCGCCCATCAGTTCGATGCGTTCGACAGGCGTGCCCCGAGACTGGATGGTACCCATGGCGATGTTACCGATGGCGCCGCACTCGAATTCGAAGCCGATATGGAAGAGAACGCGGCCCGGCGTTTTTTCCACCTTGCGCGCAGACATCGAACGCACGGGCGAGACGAGGAAGGAGACGAGGTCCATGTAATGCACGCAATGATGCAGGAAGAAGCCGGTATAATCGACGTTGCCTGCGAAGTAGCCGGGCGCCGTCATGTAATAGCCGGTCAGGCCTAGAACGTCGCCGAAACGGCCCGATTTGACGATATTGGCGGCGATTTTGTTGCCGACCGAATAGCGCTTCATAAAGCCGACAAGGAGCGGCTTTTTGGCCTTTTCGGATGCAGCAAGAAGCTCTCGTGCGCCGGCCGCCGAGCCCGAAGGCGGTTTCTCCATGAACACGCCGAGACCACGCTCGAGAGCCGCCTTGCCGAAAGCGAGATGCTGATCTGGACCGACGGCCATGCCGACGGCATCGAGGCCGGGGGTGCGAAGCAGCGATTCGACATCGCTGGCCAATGCCTGGACGCCGAACTGCCGGCCCGCATCGGCAAGCCGTTTTCCGTCTATATCACAGAGCGCCGCGATCTGGACGTCATGGCGAACAAGTTGCGGAAGAAGCATCTGGGTAGCGTGGACGCCGCACCCGATCCAACCAATTTTCAATGTCATCGGCGATATTCCGTCAGTGTGAGATGAGACTTGATGAAGGCGCTGGAGGCGCTGAGACGATCGCTTTCATCCTCATGAGGTGGGCGCCATTGCGCGAAGGGAACACCGAACCGATCGTCGGTGCGGCGGAAGGGCTCAAGTGATATCGGCCCTTTATAGCCAACCGCATGCAGGGCGCGGCAGACCGAGACCCAGTCCGTTGCTCCGGTTCCCGGAAAGCCCCGATGGTTCTCGTTCGCCTGGAAATGCACTATCCGGCTGCCGCCAAGAAGAATGGCCTCGGCTATCGAGCTTTCCTCCATGTGCATATGGAAGGTATCGAGCATCAGTTGGATCGCGGGGTGGTCAACGGCATCGAGCAGTTCGATGGCCTGCTGCGTCGTGCACAGCACGTCGCTCTCGAAACGGTTAAGGGGCTCGACGGCCAGCAGAATGCCGGCGGCCTTGGCATAGTCGCCGACCTCGCGCAGACCCGCCACGCAGCGCCGCTTGCGGGCAAGGCGTTCTTCTTCCGCCACGGGCTGGGGCGGGCGGCCGGCAAAGACCAGGGGATTGCCCGTCAGCGGGCCTCCGACGATTTGCGCGCCAAGCGCCTTGGCACAATCGACCGTATATTTCAGGTAGTCTATGCCGGCGCGATGGGCGTCTCCCTCAGCCGAAGAGAGATTGCGCTGCAGATTGACGCGTGCGGCCAGCACGACGCCGAGCCCGGCATCGTCCAGAGCCTTGCGCGCCTCTTTCATGTCGATCTCGCCGACTTCGGGAACCAGCAGCTCGACGAAATCGTAGCCGTGCTGGCGCATGCGCGCAAAGAGCGGGAAATGCTCGGCCGTGAAAGGCCTTGCATACTGCATGGAGATCAACCCGATCGGGTTCATGTGTGTATCCTCTTTCATCGACCGGCCCGGCATTCGCGGAGCGGTATGGTGGTCAACCTTTTACGGCACCCTGGGTCAGCCCGCCGATCAGGCGGCGTTGCACGAGAAGGAAAAGCAGCGTCGCCGGCAAGGCTCCCACGACGGCGCCGGCGGCAAGCAAGCCCCATTCGATCTGGTATTCGCCGATCAGCGTCTGGATCGCGACGGTCACGGGGCGAACGTTCTTGCCGCCGAGCGTCAGAGCATAGAGATATTCGTTCCAAGCGGTGATGAAGATGTAAATGCCGGTGGAGATGATGCCGGGCATCATCAGCGGCAACACGACGCGGCGCAATGCCGTCAGCCGCGTGCACCCGTCCGTCATCGCCGCTTCGTCGAGGCTCCTGGGGATTGCGCCGACATAGCTCGTCAGCATCCAGACGGCAAAGGGAATGGCCGCCGTCGCATTGGCGAGGATCAGTGCGAAATGCGTGTCGAGGATGTTGAGTTTTCGAAACAGCACGAAAAGCGGCAGGATCAGAAGCACGATCGGGAACATGTTGATCAACAGAAACTGCAGCATGAACGCTTTGCGTCCTGCGAACCTGAAGCGAGAGAAGGCGTAAGCTGCCGTGACGGAAACCAGCAGTCCGACAACGACGGTGCCTACGGCGATGATCAGGCTGTCCAGCATGTTCTTCAGAAATGACGTCTGTTCGATCAGGCGGACGTAATTGTCAAAGCTCCAGCCCGAGGGCGAAATGGAAACGCCTGTGGCACTGAGAACTGCCGTTGGAGTCAGCGATGTCAAGATCATCCAGGCAAAGGGTGCCATGGCGAAGATCACGATCAGGAGAACCGGCAGGTCGGTCGTCAGGATGCGGCGTAAGGTGCTGGGTTTGTTCATCGTTCAACATCGCGCATGGTGCGGGCAAGATAGACGGCGACAAAAGCGCCGAGCAAAAGGGTGAAGGTGACGGCGATCGTGGTGCCGTAGCCGAAGTCCAGATTCTGACGCGCCTTGATGAAGGCGTAGAGCGGCAGCGTATGGGTGGCATAGCCTGGCCCGCCGCCGGTCATGACGAAAATCACGTCCATCGAATTGGCGACCCAGATTACCCGCAGCAGGCCGGCCGTCGCCAGAACCGGGCCGATACCCGGCAAGGTGATGTGCACGAATTGCCGCCAGGCGGACGCGCCATCGATCGAGGCGGCTTCATATTGGCTTTTCGGAATGCCCTGAAGCCCGGCAAGGATCATCACCGCGAAGAAGGGGAAACCCTGCCACGTCAGCGTTGCGATGATGGCGTAAAGCGCGACGCCCGGATCGGCGAGCCATGGAACCGCCGTCTGGACGACGTGCAGGTAGAGCAGGATATCGTTGAGGACACCGGTGTTCGGATCATAGATCCAGCGCCACATCAGTGCGATGACGACGCTTGGCAGCGCCCAGGGGATGATGACAAGGGCGCGCGCCAGCCCGCGCCAGGGAAATTCGCGGTTGAGAAGCAGCGCTGTGAGGAGGCCAAGGCCCATTTGCAGCGGCACCGTCAGGCCGATCCAGATCACTGTGTTCCACAGGGCGCTCCAGAAGACAGGGTCGTTGAACAATTTGACGTAATTGCCGAATCCGACGAAGCGGCTTGCATTCGGCTTGAACAGGACGAGATCGTAGAAGCTTGTGAAAACGGCCTGGATCATCGGCAGGAAGACGATCACAGCGGTGACGCAAACAGCCGGTGCCAGCAGCCAATAGGGCATAAAATGCTGGCGTTGCCAGAACGGTTTTACCTTCTGTTCCCTGGGCGTGGAAACGATCGTCGACATGCGAAAATCCTGACTTTCAAATTTACGCGATGGGGCGGCTCCGGTGGATGGTCCACCGGAGCCACGGGCATTTACTCCGCAAAGAGCGTGTTGAGCTGCTCCATCATCTGCTGCGACGTGGTTTGGCCGGTCAGGGCCTGCTGCATCGCCGTCTGCCAGGCCGTGTTCACGAATTCGGACGTGCCGGAACTCTGGGGCAGGACGTGGGCGAAGGGCAGGGACTGGACAGTAGCGTCGACGAAGCGGCGTTCGTGAAGCTTCCAATCGGCTGCTCCGCTTTTCGTCACGGTCATCTGGCCGGTCGCGGTGTTGAAGGCGACATTGTTTTCGCCTTCCGCCAGGAACGAGATCCATTTCCAGGATGCATCCTTGACCGAGGACGACGAGAAGACGGCAAGCGACTCGTCGCCATAGGACGTCCACTGCTTGCCGCCGCATTTCGGCACCGGCACCGCCGAAACCTTGTCGCCCAGAGCGGCAACCAGATCCTTGGACGAGCCGATATGATGGATCGTCATCGCCGTCTTGCCGGTTTTGAAGGCCGCGATGATTTCCTGGAAACCGTCATTCGGCGCCGATGGCGGAATGACCTTGTCTTTCTGGAACAAGTCGATCAGCCATTGATTGGCGGCCACGGCTTCTGGCGTCGTCAGGCCGCCGGGCTTCAGTTCGGCGCCTTTCGAAAATACGAAAGCGCCCCACTGATCCCAGCCACCCTTGCCCCCACGCAGGCCGAAGCCGTAGGTGTCGGGCGCCTTGGTCAGCTTGATCGCCGCCTCGCGGAAATCCTCGCAAGTCGTCGGCGGCTTGAGACCGGCCGCTTCAAACAGATCGGCGCGGTAATAGAGGTAGAGCACCACATACTGGATCGGCAGGTAATATTGCTGGCCATCGGCGCCCTTGTTCAGTTCGAGCAGATTGTCGAGAAGATCTGCCTTGCCCTGCCACGCGTTGATGCGGTCGCCGATCGGCTCCAGCGCGCCCATTTCAAGAAGGCGCGGCTGCGCGAAAAGTTTGACCATGGCCGCATCGGGTGCGTTGCCGCCGACAAGGGCCGTGTAGAGATTGTCGTAGTAACTGTTCCAGGGAACGTTTTCGGCCTCGATCTTGATGTCGGGATTGGCTTTTTCGAATTTGGCCACCAGATCGGACATCGGGTTTGCGGGGTTGTCGAAGTGGTACCAGAAGCGGACTGTCTCTGCGGCCCGTGCTGGATTGAGCGCAAGGGAGGCAGCCATCGCCGCGCCCAAGGCCAGTTTCCTCAAGAGTTTCATTGCCTTCATCTCCTCCAGTTTCAGCAATTCTCACGTTCTGTTCTTCACAGCCCTCGCCGCTGCACCGGCCGAGCGCAACGCCTCCCGCGCTGCCTCAAGCTCATTGGTGTTTTGCAGAAAGCCGTGCGTGACCCCAGCAACGATGTGGATAGGGTCATTGCGATGCAGCGCCCTGAGGCGCGCATGAAGCGCCATCGTATCTGAAAAGAGCGGATCGACCCCCGCAGCCATCAGATAGAGCGGTGGCAATCTCGACAACGCGTCATCCGTTGCCACCAGTGGACAGGCAAGTTCATCAGAAGCGATTGCCTGCTCACCTGCATACCAATTCCAATAGCGGCGCATCCGCTCCGTCGTCAGGCCGGGTCCGGTTTCGAAGCGCTGATAGGACTCGCCGGAGAGATCACACCGATAACAGCCGTAAAATAGCAGTCCGCCGTCAGGAAGGGCGCGGTCGTCGCGCAATTCATGCAGGATTGCGGCAAGCGCCAGATTGGCGCCAGCGGAATCGCCCGCGATAAGAAGAGGCCGGCAATCGACACCTTCGATTTTGCCGTCCAGCACGGCCCGAAGACATGCGACCGTATCAAGCAACCCGGCCGGGAAGGGGTTTTCCGGCGCCAACCGATAATCCGGCATGACAATGGTCATCCGCGCTTCCGCGGCCAAGACGCGTGCTAAACGTTCATGTGTTTCTGGGCTGCAAAAGGCAAAACCGCCGCCATGCACGAAAAATATGACGCCGCCTTCGGCATCCGCCGGCGATAGGATACGCATGCGGCAGGGGTGAGAACCAAGTCCACTGTCGGCAGCGATCCACACCTGCCGGTCTACCGCCATCGGCGGCAGGTTGACGTTCCAGCGCTCGTTGTTGCGTGCCGACTGCGCACGGCCCTCGGCAGCTGGCAGGAGTGTCGGATCGGTCTGCGGACCCGTGTCGGCCGCAACCCTCGCCCACAGGGCCTGCATCTCGGCCGACAGCACTCCGGGATCTGCCGCGACCGCACTCACTGGTTCGCATCCGGAAAAACATCGGGACCTAAGTCGACGATCGTCGCGATATGGTGACGCATGACAGCGGTGGCATTAGCAATGTCGCCGCTTTCGATGGCGTCTATGATGCTGCGATGGCGCAACGCCGTCGCGCGAAGGTCGCGCGCCGAGCGGCTCCTCGATATCTTGAAGCGGTGGTTGTGAACGAGGCACCGGTGCAAGATCGGATCGAGGGCCGGAAGATTGGCGGCTTCGAGAATGCGCCGATGAAAATCCCGGTCGATTGCCGCGAGATGAAGTTCATCGTCGCCCTCGGCCGCGGCCACCATATCGTCGAGCATTGCGTTCAAATCTGCGATCAACGCCTTGCCGGGCGACCGCATCGTTCGAGGAAGACCACTGCACTCGATGTGGGTGCGCAAGCGGAACATCTCCACCGCCTCATCCGCGGTGCATTCGGAAACCTGGGTCCCGCGATGACCCTGGCGCCGAACGAGGCCTTCCTCCTGAAGCTGCAGCAGCGCTTCGCGAACAGTTCCCTGGCTGCATTGAAAATGCGCTGCGAGGTCGAGTTCCGTCAGACCGGTTCCGGCCGCAAGGTTCCCCAGCATGATGTCGCGCTTCAGCGCATTGAAGGCGAGCGAAGCCTTGGGCGGCTTGGTGACCGTGGGCCTGGGGGAAAAATATGCCATTGATCGAACCTGTTGCCGATTGCATCTCGCTTGTCTTATCGTTATCAATAATGATATCGATAATGGCCGTCAAGGCGAAAAGACATGGAGGAACGTCGTGGCTGGCATCACGCTCAACAAAATCAGCAAATCCTACGGGGAACTGCAGGTTATCCACGATATCGACATCGATATCGCCAGCGGCGAATTTCTCGTGCTGGTCGGGCCTTCCGGCTGCGGCAAGTCCACTCTGCTGCGGATGATCGCTGGGCTCGAAGATATAACGGGAGGCGAACTTGCTATCGGCGGCGCCACGGTCAACACGTTATCGCCCGCCGAGCGCAACATCGCCATGGTATTTCAGGACTATGCGCTCTATCCGCACATGACGGTTGAAGACAACATGTCGTTTGGCCTCAAGATGCGTGGTGCGGCGTCGGACGAAATCGGCAGGCGGGTCGAAAACGCTGCCAACGTCCTCAAGATCAAGGATTTCCTCAAGCGCCGTCCTGCCCAATTGTCTGGCGGCCAACGCCAGCGTGTCGCCATGGGCCGCGCGATCGTTCGAGAGCCGGCGGCGTTTCTGTTCGACGAACCGCTCTCCAATCTCGATGCCTCCCTGCGCGTTGAAATGCGTCTGGAGATCGCCAAGCTTCACAATCGCATGAAGGCAACCACGGTCTACGTCACCCATGACCAGGTCGAGGCCATGACCTTGGCTGACAGGATCGCGGTGATGAACGCTGGCGTGGTCGAGCAGATCGGCAAGCCCCTGGATCTCTATCGCAAACCAGCAAGTCTTTTCGTGGCGCGCTTCATCGGCAGCCCGACGATGAACACAATCGACGCAGCGCCTGCAGACGGTAATTCGATCACCGTGCTCGGACACCAGATCGAGATCGCGGAACATGGTGGTCGTGCGGCATCGATCGTATTTGGCATTCGACCGGAAGATCTCACCCGTTGTTCACCCGAGGAGGCATGGTTTTCGGGAGAGGTGTCCGTTGCAGAACGTCTCGGAAGTCAGACCTACGCGTATGTCGAGATCGGAGACGCTCGCATGCTGACGGTGGAACTGCCCCGCGAAACGGACATCGCCGTCGGAGAAAAGATCCATCTGAAGGGTTATGCCGGAGCAATCCATCTCTTCGACAAATCGACAGGGCGACGTCTGAACTAGCTGCAATGCCTGACGTTTGTCGAATGTGACCCACTTGTGCAGACGCAGGCGACATCGCTGCGCCCGCCAACCTTTAAGGGAGGGTTGGAAGTCTCGGATTGACAGGCGCCGGTCCAAGGGCTGATCGATCCAGCCGCTTTGGACGGGCCCAGTCTTGCCGGGCTGCCTCGCTCAAAACGAGGCCATGTCCCGGGCGGGTCGGCGCATGGGCGAAACCATCGCGGATTTCTATTGGCTGCTCTACGAGATGATCGAAATTCTGGAATGAATACTCGAGCCACTCGACCTCCGGAAGTGCGACAGCCATGTGGACGCCGACTTCCAGGAAAGTGTTGCCGAGGCTGACCGGGATGCCGAGTTCAGCTGCGAGCCAGCCGATCCGCATGACATCCGTCACCTGGCCATGAACATTGAGCAGGTCGGTTCCGAAGTTCTCCATCAGGAGACGCTTTCCATTTGCGTCGAGATACTCGCCGCTGTTGATCTGCGTCCAGTTCACGGCGTGACGGAGCGTACGCAGGCCCTCAAAGTCATGGCGAAGAATCGGATCCTCTACCCACAACAGGTCGTGGCCCGCATTGCGGATCGCTGTCAACTTGACCAGCGCCTCCTTGGAATTCCAGGCTTCGTTTGGGTCGATCATAATTTGCGACCCAGCGGGGACGACCTCTTTGAGCAGGTTGAGCCGGCGCATGTCCCGCTTGAAGTCAGGATGGCCAACCTTGATCTTGAATGCCTCATAGCCAAGACCGGCGGCGTGCGAGAACAGCGCGCAGAAAGCGTCATCGCCTAGATGGAAATCAAGACCGCTGGCGTAAGCACGGACCCGGTCACGTCGGCTTCCCAGCAGCTTGTGTAGGGGCAAACCGGCTTCCTTGGCGGCAAGGTCCCACAATGCGACCTGAAGGGCCTCGTGAAACGGCAGCGAGAAAGCGCGCTGATTGCCGCCTCGCGGGCGACTGACACGATGGACCAGCCCGATCGCTTCGTGCCCAACAATCGCCGGCCAGACTTCGTGCTTGAACACCGCTTCGATCTCCGTCTGATCCGGGAGAGGATGAAAGAGCGTTTGAATGAAGCCGAGCCCAACGTTTCCCGTTTCGCCAATAAGCTCAAGAGCGGCCACGTTGACGTCATCTGCGCGGACTTGACTGTCACCAATTACTCTGTCGCGGGCGAACTGAAATCGGGTTATACGAAATTCGGATAGGGGCATGAACGTGCTCTCTGATCGCTTTATATTGATGACTGATCTATCAGAGGTATTATCGGACGGATGAAAAAATCGCAAGTGCGCAAAGCGAAAGCAACTGACCCCGAGGTGGCTGCCCCCCGGCTCAGCGATCTCGCCTATGATCGCATCCTCGAAAGCCTGTTTGAGCGAACGGTCCCTGTTGGCGCATTTATCTCCCAGAGCGAGCTGTCCGAGATTGTCAGCGTTCCGGTTGCGCCGCTTCGCGATGCGTTGCGCATGCTCGAAGCCGAAGGCATTTTGACCATCCATCCTCGCTCCGGCATCCAGTTCGTGCGGCCCGGCCTTGAGCTGACGCGCTCGACGTACCAGTTCCGCTCGATCGTTGAACGCTCGGCCGTTCGCGTGTTTGCCGAGGAAGCCGACGAGGACTTGATGAACAGGCTGGAAGTCCGGCATTCTAGGCTTTTGCGGAAGCTGGAGAAGGATGGTCTGACGCCTGACCATCTCGCTGAAATGGATCTTCTCGAGCTCGATCTTCACGGTCAAATCATCGCGGCTTTGCGCAATCCGCTCATCGACACCGCATACCGGCGCATGCACAACTATCTGCGTTTGCTGCGATTGGAGCGCAAGGTGACGCCTCCCATGCTTATTCGAACGCTGAAGGAGCATCTGGAAATCCTTGAAGCATGCTCTTCGAGAAACGCCGACGCGGCCGAGAAAGCGCTTCAAGCCCATTTCCAGGCGGCGATAAATCGCAACCTCGGCCTGGCTTGATCTCAGGATATCTCTCGGTCAACTCAGCTGTTGCCGTATAAGCAAAAGGCTGCTATCTCCCACTGATCGATCAGATCGCTATTCTGATATCTGGGAGGATAAAGAGATGCAGATTACCAAACGCGAATTCCTCGTTGCGACAGCAGCGCTAGCGCTTGCCAGCGGCGTCCGCTCCGCAAGTGCTGCCACCGCGATCAACTATTGGCATCACTTCGCCAGCCAGTCGGAAATGGCGGGCCTGGTGAAAATCATCGAGCTGTTTGGAAAGTCTCATCCAGGCGTCACGGTCACCCAGGAGAGCATTCCGAATTCGGAATATATGGCCAAGGTTTCGTCGGCGGTCGTGGCCGGCGGGCGGCCAGATACCGGAATGGTTATCGCGGAACGTTTTGCCGATCTGACGGCGATGGGAGCGTTGACCGACATCACCGAACGGGTGAAAGGATGGAAGGGAAAAGCCAATCTGCCGGAGAACCGGTGGACTGGCATGTCTCAGGACGGCGCGATTTACGCGGTTCCGGCCTATGCTTTCGTCGACTGGATGTACTACCGGAAAGACTATTTCGAAGAAGCTGGCCTTTCAGGCCCCCCAAAGAATTTCGACGAGTTTGTCGCCGCTTGCAGGAAGCTCACCGACCCGGCAAAGGGGCGCTACGCGTTCGGCATGCGCGGAGGCGCCGGGGCGTTCAAATACGTCATCGACGTCATGGAAGCCTTCGGCTCGCCCATTGTGAAGGACGGTCAGGCGGCCATCGACAAGGGTGCGGCGGTAGAGGCGATCACCTTCTACTCAAGTCTGTTTCTGAAAGAGAAAGTTGTCCCTCCAAGTGCGCCGAACGACAGCTATCGGCAGATCATGGAGGGGTTCCGAACCGGCCAGACAGCGATGGTCTGGCACCATACCGGATCGCTGATCGAAATTTCGGCCGCCTTGAAATCAGGAGAGCAGTTCGCAACCGCTCCAATGCCTGCGGGACCGAAGGCACATATTGCGCGTGTTGCCTATGCCGGTAACGGCATCATGAAGGACGACAATGTCGATGCTGCCTGGGACTGGATCAGCTTCTGGGGAGAAAAGGATGCGGCGATAGCCTTGTTGGAAGCGACAGGTTATTTCCCGGCATCAACGGCAGCACTTGATGATGAGCGGATCAAGTCCAATCCCATCTACCAGGCCGCTTCGCAGACGCTCGACTTCGGTCGTTTGCCGAACAGTTTCGTTGGCGCCGCGGGCTGGTCGGAAAATGTCGTCAATCCAACGTTCCAATCCGTTCTGACAGGTCAACTCACACCTGAGCAGGCCGTCGACCGTATGATCGAAGGTCTGGAAGCCGCGCTCCGGTAGTGAAGCCGACGCGACGAGAAGTCGTCGCGTGCGAGAGGACGGCAAGTCGCCGCGAAAACATGAAGCAAGCCTTGCACCGTGGTCCACTTACCCGTCTCGGCGACCTGTCCGAAACACGCTACTGGGTCTACGTCCTGCTGTTTCCGAGCCTGTTCCTGCTTTTGCTGGTGGTCGCCTATCCGACCCTTTATGGCTTCGTCATCAGCGTACGTGAAATGCGTCTCACCCGACCGGGCCTCAACGGCTGGGTCGGGGCAAAGCACTACGTCGCCATGATGTCGGATCGCGTGTTTTGGATATCGTTGCAGAACACGGCGATCTGGGTGACCGCAGCCATCGCGATAGAAGTAACACTTGGCTTCGTTGCTGCGGTCGCGCTGAACCGCAATGTTCCAGGCACGAAGCTATTTGGTGTCTTGATCCTGCTTCCCTACTTTTTGCCAAACGTTGTCGCAGGACACATGTGGGCGCTTTTGCTCGATCCCCGTCTGGGTGTCATCAACGATCTGCTGGTGCGTAGCGGCGTGTTGAGCACCTACAAGGCATGGTTCGCCGATCCGGCCACAGCTTTGGCCGCGACTATTCTGGTCGAAGCGTGGCACGGGTTTCCGTTCTTCGCGCTGCTGTTTCTGGCCGGTCTCAAAGGCATCCCCGAGGATCTTTACAAAGCCGCGGCAGTCGACGGCGCAGGGCCGGTCCGGCAATTCCGGCTGATCACCGTGCCAATGCTGAAAACGGTGATCACCGCGGCCGTTATCCTGCGCGTGATCAGCCTTGTGAACTCACCCGATCTGCTGCTCGTTCTGACAGGTGGGGGCCCGGGCAACGCCACACAGGTGCTGTCGCTCTACGCCTTCCAAACCGCCTATCGCGAATTCAACTTCGGGTATGCCGGGGCGCTCTCGGTCGTCATGTTCGCCATCCTCATGGTGTTCGCGACGCTCTACATCAGGTTCACGCGGATCTCGAAAGAATGACAATGTTGAAAACTAGTCGCGGTCGCCGCCTCATGGCCGATATCCTGACCTATGCCATACTCTTCACGATGGCGATTTTCTGCCTCGGACCGATCGTCTGGATGTTTTTGACGTCCTTGAAAAATGAAGCCGACATCGTGACCTCCCAGATGCAGTACATCCCTCGCACAATCACCTTTCAGAACTACCGCGCAATCTGGACGCAGTCGAATTTTCCGGTGCTGATCACAAACAGCCTGGTGGTGACGACGATTACGGTGGCTATCTGCGTCCTGACTGGAACGCTTGCAGCCTATGCATTCTCGCGGCTATCGTTCAGGGGCCGCGACCGACTGATGCTCAGCTACCTCCTGGTACGGATGTTCCCGGCCGTCATGGTGATCATTCCGCTCTTTGTGATGATGCGGACCGTTGGCCTCGTCGACAGCCGCTTCGGCTTGGCCCTTGCCTATACCAGCTTCCTGCTGCCGCTGTTCGTCTGGATGCTTAAAGGCTTCTTCGACGCAGCCCCGAAAGAGCTGGAAAGCGCCGCCCGCATCGATGGGTCCACCAGATTGGGCGCCATGGTGCGCATCGTCTTGCCCCTGGCGCGCAACGGGCTCGTTGCAAGCGCGGTGTTTATCGCGATCGCCGCCTGGAACGAGTTCATTTTCGCGCTGATGCTGACGACCGGACAGGGGTCGAGGACCTGGCCGGTCGGTCTGCAACTGATGGTCGGCGAGTTTCAATTGCCATGGGGCGTTCTTGCTGCGGGCGGCATACTGAGCATTCTGCCAGTCGTCATTCTCTTTGCGATCGTCCAGCGAGCGATGGTTCAGGGCCTCACCGCAGGCGCGGTCAAGGGTTAGGAGACGATCATGTCGAGCTTGTCCATCAGGGATATTCAAAAGTCATATGGCGCACTCAAGGTGCTGCACGGAATAGACGTCGACCTCGAGGATGGTGGCTTTCTCGTGCTCCTTGGACCGTCAGGATGCGGCAAGTCGACTTTGCTCAATATCATTGCAGGACTTGATGAGCCGTCGTCTGGTGATATTGCGATCGGGGATCGATCGGTCACAGCGCTTCCGCCGAAGGACCGGAATATTGCAATGGTTTTCCAGTCTTACGCGCTCTATCCGACAATGTCGGTTGCTCGCAACATCGGTTTTGGCCTTGAGATGCGGGGTGTCCCGGAGCAACAACGCAGGGCGGAGATTCAAAAGGCCGCGGAGATGTTGCAGATCGAACATCTTCTGGATCGGCTTCCAGCAAATCTCTCAGGAGGCCAAAGGCAGCGCGTTGCCATGGGGCGCGCAATTGTCCGGAGTCCCGACCTGTTTCTCTTCGACGAACCGCTCTCAAACCTGGATGCGAAGTTGCGCGTAGAGATGAGGACCGAGATAAAGAGGCTGCACGAACGCCTCGGCACGACCATCGTCTACGTGACCCACGATCAGATCGAGGCGATGACGCTGGCGACCAAAGTTGCCGTGATGAAAGGTGGCTATGTCCAGCAGCTTGCCGATCCCAGAACCATCTACGAACGGCCTGCGAACATGTTCGTCGCCGGCTTTATCGGATCTCCCGCGATGAACTTCATCAGGGGCAAATTGATGTCGGATGACGGCGGTTCCCGGTTTGAGAGCGGTGGCGTGATAGTTCCTGTCAGTATCCCAGATAACGCAGTCAAACCCCGGGACTGCGTCCTTGGGGTAAGACCGGAAGAGCTTAAGGTCGTCGAGAACGATGATGCCGCAATCCACGGAGTGATAGACGTAGTGGAGCCAACTGGTCCGGACACGATGGTCACCGCTATGGTTGGCGGCCACGCGATCGTGGCAAGAGCCGAAGTGCGTTTCCAGGGTCGGAGAAGCGATAAGGTTCGCTTTAGCGTCGATGCGCAAAGCATCAACCTGTTCGATGCCGAAACTCAGAATCGAATAGAAACGAGGACTAACCGTCAACCCTTGTGAATTTGAGGGCCGTAGGTTCGATACCTCGCGGCAATAGTCACTCGTCGTTTGCGAAAGATGGTAGGTTGAAAACCAAGTGGGTTTTGGCTCTGTAAGGCTGCCGCTCGCCGCGGCGCGATCGAATCTTTGGCGTCTGCCTAATGAGCGCCTGACGCTAATCGGCATAAGTCGCATCGCGGGCAGCGCGACTTGGCGTCCACTGCCAGCGAAGTGCCGACCTACGATGTTGGCACCACTTCTTGACGATTTATGAGTTCGCCGGGACCGGTGCGGCAACGGGGCGCATTCCCGCGCGGATATGGGATTTCCTGTCAGGGATGATATCGCGGCGAAGTCCTCATGGGGGGCGGAGGTGTCGCCCCCCATTTCGACGCAAGGCAGAAAGCACTTGCCTCATACAAATTAGATGATAACGTTTCAATTAAATTGCATGCCGGAGGGCAGAAGTCATCGTTTGGGAGGACGTGAGATGACCAGCAGCAGCAGATTTATGCCTCAAATCCATCGCCGCACTCTGCTCGCCGGGGCAGGAAGTGTCGCATTGGCGGCGTTGGCCGGCCGCACCCGGGCGCAGGATGCCGTGAGTGGCGAGCTTGTCGTTCTCAACTGGATCGGTGGTTCCGAGGCTGAGATGATGAAGACGATTCAGAACGGGTTTCTGAAGAAATATCCCAACGTGAGGATCCGCGAGGTCAACATCACCGGGCAGGGCGATATGCGTGGCGGCATCCGTACCGCGCTGCTGGGAGGTGAAGTGGTCGACGTTCTGATCAACACCTGGCCCGCCTTTCGCAAGGAACTGTCGGATGCCGGCATGCTGCGGCCGATCGACGATCAGTGGAAGAGCTTCGGCTGGGACAAGCTCATCAGTCAGTCGTGGAAGGATCTGGGTTCGATCGATGGTGCGGCCTACGGGCTGACCTACACATTCGGCGACCGTTCCGGCATCTGGTACAAGAAGGAGCATCTGGCCAAGGCGGGGATCACGGCGCCGCCGAAGACGTGGGATGAGTTCCTGTCGACGTTTAGCAAGCTGACCAAGGCAGGTTATGCGGCGCCGGTTGCAATTCCCGGCAAATACTGGGCGCATGCCGAATGGTTTGAAAACCTGCTTCTGAGAACCGCAGGCGTCGAGACGGCTGCAAAGCTTGCGGCTCACGAAATTCCGTGGACGGATCCGGCGGTGAAGACGGCGCTCAGCAAATATGCCGAGATGCTGTCGGCAGGCTGCTGCGGCGCGACCAATACAATGCTCGCCAATGACTGGGACGGCGAGGCCGATCAGATTTTCCAGGCCAATGCGAAGAACTATCTTCTGATCGGCATGTGGATGAACAACCGCGCCAAGAATGACTACAAGCTCGTCGAGGGCACCGATTACGACCTTTTCCAATTCCCATCGCTTGGCATGGGCCACGACGACACATCGAGCGTCGATGCCAAAGAGTTCCTGGTGACGAGCAACGGCGCCAATCCGAAGGCGGCGGACGCTTTCCTCGACTACTGGACAAGTGCGGAGGCTGCCAATCTGCTTGTCAAGAACGGCTATGCATCGCCGAGCAGCCAGGTCGACAGCGCTCTTTATGGAGCGGCGCAGAAGACGGCAACGGCCGCGGTCGCCAGTTCGAAGTTGCAATTCGTGCTGGGCGACCTGTTACCTGGCGATCTCGTCGACGAATATCGCGTTCAGTTGCAGAAATTCCTGCAGGATCCGTCTGAGGCCAATATCGACACGGTTCTTGGCTCCATCGAAACCAAGGCCCAGGGTTCCTACTAATGGCTGGTACTTCCGCCTCCTCGGTGCAGGAAGCGGCGGGCGTGATGCAGGGTTCTGCGCTGGCGGCTGGCATCGAAGATCGCCGGCGTCTGCTCAGGGACACGCCCGCTGCGCTTATCCTGATTGCACCGGTCATCCTGCTGTTTGCGATCGCCGTGGTCTATCCGCTGGCCGAGACGATCAGGCTGAGCTTCTGGGATATCCAGGGGCTCAGAAAGCCGGCCTTTATCGGCTTCGGCAATTATGCGCGGCTGTTTTCGGACGCTGCCTTTCGCAACACGCTGCTGACGACGCTGATCTTCACCATCGGCACGACGGTGATTTCGGTGGCGATCGGCTGGATTCTGGCAATGCTGTGCGCATTCGCGCCGCAACAGACGCTTCCATTCCGGGTGATGATCTTTGCCGCCTTCGGCATTTCGGAAGCAGTTTCCGGTTACATGTGGATTGGCATTTATAGACCGGATGCCGGCGGTCTGCTCAATTCGCTGATCCAGCTTGTCGGGTTTTCCGGCTTTGCGCATGCATGGCTCGGTGACGCTAGTACGGCGCTCTGGGCGCTGATCATTGCCGCGTCCTGGAGCGGCGTCGGCCTGCCGCTGATGCTGATCTTCGCCGCCATCCAGGCAATCCCGAAATCCGTGCTCGAAGCAGCCTATATGGATGGCGCCAAGCCGTTCTCGACGATGCGCCATATCATGATGCCGCTGTCGATGCCGGGTGTGCGTGTCGCGGTCTTCATCAATCTTCTGGGTGCGCTACGCGCCTTTGACATCATCTATATCCTCACCGGCGGCGGGCCAGTGCGCGCCACCGAAACAGTCGGCTATTTCATGTACCGGGAATCAATGACCCAGTTCAAATTGGGCTACGGCGCGGCCGCAACCGTGATCTTGCTGCTTGCCGTGCTCATTGTCTCGATTCCCGCGATCGTCCAGCGAACGGCCGGTGCAAAATGATTGGCAAGGCTCCCCGCTGGATTATCGTCGTCGTCGGCATCGTCGCCTTCATCTGGATCGTCCCGATCATCGGTATTGTCGTTACATCGCTGCGTCCACCGGAAGGCGTTTCGCTTGGCTGGTGGCGCTTCGATCATTTTGACTTGACGTTGAGTGCCTGGCGCCGCGTCTGGGACAAATATCCCCTCGCAGAGTCCATGTGGGCGACGATGAAGACGGCGGGCATTGCAACCTCTTTGACGATGCTGCTGACGCCGGCTGCGGCATATGCTTTCCACTTCCTGACGTTCCCCCTGCGCCGCGTGCTGCTGATCATCATCATCAATGCCTTCGTGCTGCCGCAGCAGGTCGTCATCATCCCGCTTTTCACGCTTTGGCGCGATCTCGGGCTGATCGACAACATTCTTTCCGTGCTCATTCCCTATGTCGGGATGTCCTTCGCCTGGTCGATCTTCCTCGTCAAAAACTTCTTCGAAGATTTTCCGCGTGAACTCATCGAAGCCGCCAAGATCGATGGCTGCGGACCGCTTGCGACCTTCCGCCACGTCGTGCTGCCGAACAGCCTGTCACCAATCTTTGCCGTTGGCATCCTGCAGTTCCTCTGGACATGGAATGCCCTGCTGCTGCCGATGCTTTTTCTGCGCAACAACGTACCTCTTCCCGTGCTGCTCGCCCGTATTTCAGGCAGTTACGAAATCAACTGGGATCTGAGATCGGTGGCCGCCATCATCACCACTATCGTTCCCCTGCTCGTTTTCCTTGTCTTCCAACGTCAGTTCGCCGCCGGATCGCAGACACGCGCCGGCGCAAAGGAATAGGACCATGCCCAAGATCACCAATAAGCCACTGCGTTATCGCCAGATCCATCTCGATTTCCATACCTCCGAACATATTCCCGGTATTGGCGCAGATTTCGATCCGGACGCCTTCGTCTCGACGCTGAAGGCGGCGCACGTCGATTCCATCACCATCTTCGCCAAGTGCCATCATGGCTGGTCCTACTATCCAACCAAGGTCGGCAAGCCGCATCCGCAGCTTGCCCGCCCGGATCTGCTCGGGGACATGGTGGAAGCGCTTGCTGCCGCCGATATCGACAGCCCGATCTATATCTCCGTGCAGTGGGACGAACTGACCGCGCGAGAGCACCCGGAATGGCGCGCCATGAGCGCCTCGAACCGCTACCATCATGATCGTCCTGCCGATCCATCGGCAGGCAAGCAGCTCAGCCCCGCCTGGCATACGCTTTGCCTCAACCATGCGGGCCTGCGGCACTATATTCTCGATCAGGCACGGGAAGTCGCTGAAAGCTATCCGACACAGGGGCTCTTCTTCGATATCATTCTGACGCCTGATTGCGTCTGCCCGGCCTGCATCGAGCGCATGCAGTGCAATGGCCTCGACCCGGAAAATCCGGCAGACCGCCTGAAAAACGACGAAGCCGTCAATGAGCAGTTTCGCCGCGAAACCAGCGAGGCGCTGTTCGAAGAATTCCCCAATCTCAGGGTGTTCTACAATTGCGGTCATATCCACAAGCACGGGCCGGAGCGTTTCGCGACCTATTCTCACCTCGAACTCGAAAGTCTGCCGACCGGCGGTTGGGGCTACGATCACTTCCCATCCAGCGCCCGTTATGCGGCAACCCTCGGCATGGATTTCCTTGCCCATACGGGCAAGTTCCACACCTCCTGGGGCGAGTTCGGCGGTTTCAAGCATCCGGATGCGCTGGAATATGAATGCGCCCAGATGATTGCGCTCGGTTCCAAATGCCTGGTCGGCGATCAGCTTCATCCGAACGGGGCCATCAACCCCGATACCTATGCCTCGATTGCTCCGGCCTACAATCGCGTCGAGAAGCTCGAACCCTTCCTCGAGGGCGCAAAGCAGGTCTCCGAAATCGCCATCCTCTCGGCCGAACACATGAACCCTTCAGGTGCACGCAACCATCCGAGCGATGATGGCGCGGCCCAGGTGCTGCAGGAGCTGAAACGTCCGTTCGACGTTCTCGATCTATCCGGCCGCTTCGAGCAATATCGGTTGCTGATCCTCCCTGACGAGATCCCGGTTGACGCGGCGCTCGCCGCGCGTCTGAGGTCTTACCTCGCCGGCGGCGGCAGGATCATCGCCTCCTGGCATTCGGGCCTCGACGAAGACGGCAGATTTGCAATTGACTTCGGTATTGAAAGAGGGCCCGCCCCCGTCGCTTTCAGGCCGAGCTATGTGAAGGCCGGCAAGGATCTCGATCCCTCCATGCCGGAAACGGCCTTTGTCTTTTATGAGGAGGCCGAAACGGTTCGCTCCGTCGGTGCAACGGTATTGGCAGGGATTTTCCCCTCCTACTTCAACCGCTCCTATAAGCATTTCTGCTCGCACCAGCACGCACCAGACGATCCGGATGCCGACATGCTCGGTGCGGCCGTGACCGTGAACAAGGGTGCTGCCTATATCGCCTATCCCATCTTCCGGCTCTATCGGGCGATGGGTCAACCGCTCTACAAATATGTCGTTCGCGGGCTCCTCGACCGTCTCGTTCCCAATCCGGCCATGGTCACCGACCTGCCCTCTTCCGGCCGGGCAACGCTGACGCGCCAAATCGAGCACGACCGCCATATCCTGCACCTGCTTTACGGCCCACCGCAAATCCGGGGCAAGGACGTGCGCGGCGATGACGGCTCGACCCGTATCATGGAGATGATCGAGGACATTCCGGCGATCGGCCCTGTCAAGGCCACCGTCCGGCTTCCCGCAATGCCGAAGCGTGTCTTTGACGCGATGACGGGCGAGGATGTGGCGTGGAATGCCGGCGACGACGGGGCCATCAGCATCACGCTACCGCGCCTGCGCATCCACAGCGCCGTCGTCTTCGAAGGCGGCTGATGCAGGTGCAAGTGGTGGGACCGTTGGACGTTGCACTTGCTACCGGCGCTACTGGTGGGCAGCGGAGCGCTGGGCTATACGACGGAAAAGTGCCTGGCCAGGCACCGTTTCCCCTAAATGCGTGCAGGAGCCCACTCGAGATGCGACAGACGGACCAAACGGCCGGAAGGAAGCGGGGAGCCACGATTATCGATGTTGCCAGAGTGGCAAACGTCGCCGTCGGTACCGTGTCCCGATATATTAACGGCCAGACCATTCGGCGGTCAAATCGTGAGCAGATCGAGCGGGCGATCCAGGATCTCGGCTATCGGCGCAATGCCGCTGCCGCCTCGATCCGCACCGACCTCACTCATATGATCGGCTTCCTGGTGCCGACTTTCGACGAATTCCACGCGCGCATGCTGGAGCACCTTGCCCATTCGGTGCGCCAGACCGGACGTGCACTTTTGACCTACTGCCACGGCGGAGACCCTCGCGTGGTTGCCGAGGCGCTGGATTTCTTCGCGGCGCAGCGCGTCGATGCGCTGGTCATGGATGGTACCGCAGAGGTCTATGATCGCGTCGACGACCTGATCAAGCACGATATCCCGATTATCTTCTACAACAATGACGTCCGCGGCCTGGCCGCCGACCGGGTGATGGTCGAGAACCAGCGCGCAAGCCATCGCATCGTCAGCCACCTGATCGACCTCGGCCATAGCCGCATCGGCATCCTGACCGGCGACCCGCGCAACTCTTCGGGTATAGAGCGGCTTGCTGGTTACGAGCAGGCGCTGAGCGACAGAGGTATAACAATCGATCCGGCCCTTGCTGCGCGCGGCAACTGGCGCATGGACGGAGGTTACGAGGCCACCAAGCGACTGATGTCACTCCAAACCCCGCCGACCGCAATCTTTTCCGCCAATTACGGCATGGCAGTCGGGGCGCTCAGCTGGCTCAAGGAAAACGGCCGGCATGTGCCCGAGGATATTTCGCTTGCAAGCTTCGACGACGTGGCCATCTTCCGCCTCTATGAAGCCGGCATCACCGCCGTTGCCCAGCCGGTGGCAAGCATTGCCGAAACGATCACAGACATCCTCGTGGAACGCCTGACAGAACCGTCTGGCGACGCGACGCGCAACGTCATTCTCGAATGCGACATCATCCTGCGAGGCTCGACGCGACGGATCAACTGACGCGTCTGTCCGCCAAGGGATTAAAGGGAGGAAGCTTTGGCCAGCGTAGAATTGCAGCATATAAACAAGTCCTACGGAAGCTTCCAGGCGATCGCCAACCTCAATCTGAGCATCGAGGACGGCTCCTTCACGGTCTTCGTCGGTCCCTCCGGCTGCGGGAAATCCACCTTGCTGCGGATGATCGCGGGTCTCGAAAAGATCACCGCAGGAGAACTGCAGATCGACGGCCGGCGCATGAACGACGCTGACCCGATCGAGCGCGGTGTTGCCATGGTCTTCCAGAACTACGCCCTCTATCCGCACATGACCGTCGAGCAGAATATCGGCTTCTCGCTACGTATGGCTGGCATGGGCAAGGCCGAGATCGAGCGTAGTGTCGCTGCCGCCGTAACGACGCTACAGATCGAGCCGCTGATGAAGCGCAAGCCCGCGCAACTTTCCGGCGGCCAGCGCCAGCGTGTCGCTATTGGCCGCGCGATCGTGCGCAACCCGGCCGTCTTCCTGTTCGATGAGCCGTTGTCGAACCTCGACGCAGAGCTCAGGGTCTCCATGCGCGTGGAGATTGCCAAGCTGCACCGCCGCATCGGCGCAACGATGATCTATGTCACCCACGATCAGACGGAAGCGATGACGCTTGCCGACAAGATTGTCGTGATGCGAGCGGGCAAGATCGAGCAGATAGGCACTCCGGACACGCTCTATGCGGATCCGGACAATCTCTTCGTTGCCGGTTTCATAGGCTCGCCGCGGATGAATTTCCTGGATGGGACGCTCGGAGCTGATGGCCTAGTCAGGCTCGAATGCGGCGCGGTCTTCAGACCGGGCCCCGTGCATGCGGCGGGCGACATTCCGGTCAAACTCGGTATTCGGCCGGAACATTTCGTCGGACGCGACGACGTCGGTGGCGCGATCGATCTTAAGGTTGATGTGGTTGAGAACCTCGGCGGAACCCGCTTCATCTACGGCACGGCGAATTCGGGACAACCGGTGATCGTGGAGGATCGCTCCGAGACGGCCCGTCGCCCCGGAGACGCCGTCACAGCCGGTTTTCCTGCAAGCAGAGCGCTTCTCTTCGGCGCAGACGGCCAGCGCATTCGCCAAGCCCGGCGAGCAAACGGCATTCCGGCGGAGTGACGATGGCAGACGATCTTCTCTGGTACGATGCTCCGGCCCGGCTGTGGACGGATGCACTGCCGCTCGGCAATGGTCGGCTCGGGGCCATGGTTTTCGGCGACCCGCTTTCCGAGCGGCTGCAGATCAACGAATCCACCTTCTGGGCCGGCGGCCCTTATCGGCCGGTCAATCCGGATGCTTTCAGATATCTGGAATCGGTGCGGCAGCTGGTCTTCGACGGCGGTTACGCGGAAGCGGAGGCGATGGCCGAAAGACACCTGATGGCCCAGCCGATCAAGCAGATGTCCTACCAGCCGATCGGCGATCTCCACATTGAATTTGCTCACGCCGAAGGCGTCTCGCACTATCGCCGCGCGCTCGATCTCGACACCGCGACGGCGACCGTCTCCTATGTTGCGGACGGCGTCGCCTTTTTGCGCGAAGCCTTCATATCACCGGTCGACGGCGTGCTGGTTCTGCGGCTCTCGGCCGACCGGAAGGCTACGATCAATTGCCGGATATGGCTGAACAGCCCGCAGCAGGGGGAGGCGAGTGGCAGCGAGGGTTCATTGATTTTTTCCGGGACCGGAAAACCGGAGTCCGGCATTACCGCCGCTCTGCACTTCGCCTTCGGCATTAGGCTCATCAACAGCGGCGGAGTGGTCGGCAGGTCGGCCAAAGCACTGTCGGTCGAAGCAGCCGACGAAGTACTGCTCCTCCTCGATGCCGCAACAAGCTTCAAGCGGTACGACGACGTGTCCGGGAATCCCGGTGCTGACATCACCGCGAGGCTTGAGCAGGCCCATAATCGTGGTTTCGCGCCGATTCGTCACGATCATGTCAAAGAACATCAAAGATTATTCCGCGCCTTCGCCATCGATCTCGGCTCGACCGCGGCGGCATCCCTGCCGACCGATCGCCGCATCGCTGACTTCGCCAGCGGCAAGGATCCCGCATTGGCTGCGCTTTATGTGCAGTTCGGCCGCTATCTGATGATTGCTTCGTCGCGTCCCGGTACCCAGCCCGCCAATCTCCAAGGCATCTGGAACGCAGAAACCGATCCGCCCTGGGGAAGCAAATATACCGCCAACATCAATCTCCAAATGAACTATTGGCTGCCGGCGCCCGCCAATCTGCCCGAGTGTATTCAGCCGCTTGTCGCGATGGTGGAAGAGCTTGCCGAAACGGGCAGCGTGGTCGCCCACAGGCACTATCGCGCCCGCGGTTGGGTGATGCACCATAATACCGACCTTTGGCGAGCCACGGGACCGATCGACGGCGCCAAATGGGGCCTCTGGCCGACAGGCGGCGCCTGGCTGATGGCACACCTGCTTGATCTGTGCGACTACCTCGATGACCCGGAAGCGATGCGGCGTAGGCTGTTTCCTGTTGCGAAAGGGGCCGCGCAATTCCTCTTCGATGTCCTCGTCCCGCTTCCAGGTACGGACTATCTGGTGACAAACCCTTCTCTGTCTCCCGAAAACGTCCATCCGCACGACGCTTCGATCTGCGCCGGTCCGGCAATGGACCGCCAGCTCATCCGGGACTTTCTGGGCCTGCTTCGTCCCCTTGCAGCCTCCATGGGCGGCGAAGATGATCTCGTCGCCGATGTCGATCGCGTCCTGCTTCGCATTCCGCCCGACAGGATCGGCTCTGCCGGCCAGTTGCAAGAATGGCTGGAAGATTGGGATATGCAGGCGCCCGAAATCCATCACCGCCATGTCTCGCATCTCTACGGTCTCTATCCGAGCTGGCAGATCAATATGGAGGACACGCCGGAGCTCGCCGCCGCCGCCCGCCGCTCCCTCGAAATCCGCGGCGACGATGCGACGGGATGGGGGATCGGCTGGCGCATTAATCTGTGGGCACGGCTTCGAAACGGCAATCATGCTTTTGACGTGCTGAAGCTTCTTCTCACCCCCGAGCGGACCTATAACAACATGTTCGACGCCCATCCTCCGTTCCAGATCGATGGGAATTTCGGTGGCGCGGCCGGCATACTGGAGATGCTGGTTCAGTCGTCTCCAAGGGAAATTCATCTCCTGCCGGCGTTGCCTTACGCGTGGCAGGAGGGGTCTGTGCGCGGTCTGCGTGTTCGCGGTGGACTGCTGCTGGATATTGACTGGCGCAACGGCATGCCGACGATGGTCACGCTGTCGGCAGTTCGGGCTGCAGTCGCGAAGCTCCGTTTTGGTCAAAGGACATGGAACGTCGATCTGGGAGCCGGTGAACGTCTTGTGCTCGACGCCATCGATGGGTTTTCCAAGGCAACGACGGGCAGCAGATAGCCTCCGGAAGCACTCGATGACGACAGCACATCGGCTGTTCCGGGAAGCGCTGCCGGCGTAGCTCTGAGGTCGCGCTCGTCGAAACGCCCGCAAGAAACTGCTTGACCGGTTCGAAATTCAAACGGATCGGTTGGGTTCATGCCGCCGCGTGCCATCCATCGCGGATATGGCGGTGGCCTTCACGATAGACCGATTCCGGTGTCTCGGAAAAGTCGCGCCAGACCTTAGTCGCGGCGGCGAGCTCCTTGAGCGCCCGGCCGAAGGCCTCGATTGTCAGCCACCCGTCATAGCCGCTCGCCCGTAGTGCCCCAAACGTCTCCGCCCAGGGAATGTTGCCGCGACCGGGTACGCCGCGGTCGTTCTCCGAAATGTGGACATGCACGATGCGGTCACTGTTTCGCGTGAACGCGCCGATGGGATCGGCTTCTTCGATATTGCTGTGGAACGTGTCGTACATGGCGCGGATATGCGGATGTCCGACCGCGTCGATATGGGCCGCAAGATCGTCCAACGTGTTGAACAGGTAGCATTCGAAGCGGTTCAGCGCCTCAAGCCCGATCGTGATGCCATGCTTTGCTGCATGATCGCCGATCGCGCGCTGCGAGGAAACCGAGCGCTTGAGTTCGGCCGCGCTCGGCCCGCTTCCCGAAAATTTGCCGAGCGTCGAATGTAACGGCCCGCTCAGCATCGTCGCGCCGAGCGCATCGCTGCAGTCGATGGCCCATTTCATGTAGTCGATGCCGCGCCTGCGGGTCGCGGCGTCGGCGGCGATCAGGTTCATCTGCGGATCGCCCATGGCCGAAACGGCGGTCCGTTCCAGGCCGATCCGGTCAAGCATGTCTGCCAGCCGATGGTAGTCGTCGGGTGTGCCCGAAAAGATCGGGATCTCGACACCGTCAAACCCCGTGTCCTTGATATCGCGTAACAGCGCTTCGTGTTTCCGGCCGACACTTGTCGTCCAGAGGAACATGCACATGCCGATCTTCATCTCCCCTCCACTTGGCCTGCGGCCACTCCGCGATGGTTTCAAACGTCCTATCACTTTTCCAGATCTGGTCATACCAAATCTTCGAATCTGGTCAACCCAGTTTATTACATGCTTGGGGTGCCGGATTCGGGCCTAAGCGAGAAAATCAGTATTAAATATCGAGCGCATGAGGAAATATCGACATTTTGGCCCCGTCTTGCAGAGGGTTAAGAATTGAGCTAGAGCTTTCAAATAACGAGAATTGGCCAAACCAGATTGCCGAAGGTGGCGAGAGTGGCCAACCATACATGACCTTTTGCCGCCCGATTGGCGGTGGACCGTGCTGCAACTGTCTGGGAGGACCTCATGCATCTTTCGACACATAACTGGATGCGGGCCGAACCGCTCGCCGTCACGCTGAAGCGCATCAAGAAATATGGCTACGAAAGCATCGAGATATCCGGCGAGCCGACGCAGTACGACGTCAACGAGACGCGTTCGCTCCTGAAAGAGCATGGCATCCGCTGCTGGGGCGCCGTTACGCTGACGCTCGGCGAGAGAAATCTTGCCGCCAGGGATGAAGGCCAGCGCGCCAGGTCGGTGGACTATGTCAAGAGCGTCATCACCATGGTCAGCGAGCTTGATGGCGAGATCGTCACCCTCGTGCCGGCGACCGTCGGAAAGGTGGTGCCGGATGGCACCGAGGAGGAAGAGTGGAGATGGGTGGTGGACGCCACCAGGGAGTGTTTTGCCCATGCGCAGAAGAGGGGCGTGCGCATTGCGGTCGAGCCGCTCAATCGTTTCGAGACCTATTTCTTCAACCGTGCCGCCCAAGCGCTGGCGCTCGCCGATGCCGTCAGCCCCGAATGCGGGGTTTGCCTTGATGCCTTCCACCTGAACATCGAGGAGGAAGACATGTATGAAGCGATCCGGCTCGCTGGAAAGCGCCTGTTCGACTTCCACGTCGCCGATAACAATCGTTTTGCCGCCGGCCTCGGCCAGCTCGACTGGCCGAAGATCATCGGCACGCTGAAGGAGATCGGGTACGATGGCGCCGTCACCAACGAATTCGTCGCTCCGGTCGACCGCACGCCGGCCTCAAAATATCCGGACATGGTCGAGCGCAATCCCGTCGATATTCCCCCGGAGCAACTGAAATTTATCCAGGACCACGGTTCGAGCCTTCTCACTGAGAAGTTCTACGACGATCAGATGCGGATCACTGCCGAGACGATCCTGCCGTTGATCAGGTAACGAACGGAAAGACATATGCCCTGCGGCTCGCGGGCCGTGAGGGGCAGGGGATCCGAGACATGCGCATCAAGACCGTAGAGGCCTGGTGGATCAAAATTCCCATCGAGGCGAGCCGTCAGCACCGCAGCGACTTCGGCCGACTGACGACCTTCGATAGTGCGATCCTACGGATCGAAACCGACGACGGCATCGTCGGCTGGGGAGAGGGCAAGAACGCCGCCGGCAGTTCGGGCACCTATGGCACGCTGGTACACATGATCAATCACGAGATTGGACCGAAGCTCATCGGGCGCGATCCTGCCGACATCTCCACCATATGGGAGATGCTCTATAACGGCGTCCGCCACGAGACGGCGGCGAATTCGGGTCACGCCATGCCCGAGATCGCGCGGCGCGGTCTTTCCGTCGCGGCGATCAGCGCGGTCGACATAGCGCTCTGGGACATTCTCGGCAAGTCGCTCGGCGTCCCTGTCTGGAAGCTGCTGGGTGGGCGCAAGGCCGACAGGTTGCCCGCCTATGCTTCGGGCGGTTGGGAGAGCGTGGACCGGATCGGCGAACAGCTCCGGTCCTATATCGCGGCCGGTGGTTTCAAGTCAGTCAAGATGCGCGTCGGTGCGATGGATCGTGCGCTGCATGTCTCGGCATCGCGCGTGCGGGCGGCTCGCAAGGCGATCGGCCCCGACGTCGACCTGATGGTCGATGCGCACGGCACCTATACTGTTGCGGAGGCAAAGCGCTTCATCCAGATGGTCGCCGATTGCGATCTTGCCTGGTTCGAGGAGCCGGTGATAGCAGATGACAAGCCGGGCATGGCGGAGGTGCGCGCGGCTGGGAACGTGCCGATCGCTGCCGGCGAGAGCGAGGCGACACGTTTTGCCTTCCGCGATCTTGCCATGCTTCGAGCCGCCGACATATTCCAGCCGGATCCCGCCTTCTGCGGCGGCATTACGGAGGCGATGCGCATCAGTTCGCTCGCCAGCGCCTTCAATCTCCGTTTTGCACCGCATCTTTGGGCCGGTGCGCCCTGCTTCTTTTCCGGCCTGCATTTGTGCGCGGCTTCCCCGGCAAGCTTCATCATCGAATATTCGCTCGGCGCCAATCCGATGATCCATGATCTCGTCGAGGACACTGTGTCGGTGAAGGACGGTATGGTAGAGATCCCCGACAGGCCCGGCCTGGGCTTCACGATCAATCAGCGGGTCCTGGAGACTCACGCGCAAAGACAGTGACGATGAAAGAAAATTCCCTCCTCTCCGATCTCGCGGCACATCTTTTCTCGAACTCGAGCGGCAATGGCCGTACGCCATCGGAGCGAGAGCTTGCGGAGCATTTCGGCGTCAGCCGGGGCCAGGTTCGCGAGGCACTGGCCATTCTGGAGGCAATGCGCATCGTCGAGCGCCGGGCCAAGTCGGGTATTTACCTGACGACGACCGAGGCGAGCGTGGAGGCCATGGCGCTTTTTGCCCGCGCCGGCGTGCCGCTTGATCCTATCCTGATCTACGAGACCGTGGAGCTTCGCAAGATCCATGAGATCAAGGCCGCGGAGCTCGCCTGCAATCGGGCGACGGAGGAGAATTACCAGCAATTGCGCGATATCCTCGCTGCGTCCGAGGCGAAGCTTGCAGCCGGCGAGGGGCTGGCGCGCGAGGATCGGGACTTCCATTTGGAGATCGTCCGGGCCACAAAGAACAGCGTCTTCCATCGGGTGTGCAGCGTCTATTACGTGATGGGCGAGCACCGCCTGCCGATCTACTTTGCCGACGCCGCCCGCAGCCGGCGCTCGCATGAGGAACATATCCGCATCTACGAGGCACTGCTTGCCCGAGACGGCAATCTCGCCCAGGCGCTGATGAGCGCGCATCTTCAAGGTGCGGAAAGCTATTGGAAGGGTCTCATCGGCGGTCCAGCGACGGCAGCCGGATAGGCGTAACCGGCGGGGAGGGCCGATGAGCTTCATCTTTTCCACACATCCCCTGCACCCTGTGGCCAGGTCCATGCTCGAGGCTGCGGGTGATCTGCGCGTCGCTTCCGCGCCCGATCCCGAAACATTGCTACGAGAAGGCCGCGGCGCGGGCATCCTCGTCATACGAGCGCCGATCCCGCCGGCCTTCTTCGAGGATGCGCCGGCGCTTCGCGCGGCGATCCGCCATGGCGCCGGGCTCGACATGGTGCCGATGGATGCGGCGACCCGGGCCGGCGTGCTTGTCGCCAACGTCCCGGGCGCCAATGCCTCGACTGTCGCTGAGCACGTCTTCCTCGTGACACTGGCCCTGCTTCGGCGCTTCCGCCTGATGGACCGCGAACTGCGTCAGAGCGGCTGGGCGGCGGGCCGCGCCCAATCGGATACGGCCGTCGACCTCGCCGGCCGCACCATGGGCATCGTCGGCATGGGCAATGTCGGCAAGGCGATCTTCCAGATCGCGAAATTCGGTTTCGGCCTGGAGGTGATCGCCACCAGCCGGTCGCCGGAAAGCGTGCCGGACGGCGCGCGTTTCCTGACGATTGATGAGCTTGTGGCGACGGCCGACATCGTGGTGCTCTGCTGCCCGCTGACACCGGAGACGACCGGCCTGCTCGATGCCGGCCGCATCGGGCGCATGAAGCCCGCGGCCATTCTGGTCAACGTCTCGCGCGGCCCGGTGATCGATGGTGCGGCGTTGATCGAGGCGCTGCGCGATGGTCGCATCGGCGGAGCCGCGCTCGACGTCTTCGCAACGCAGCCGCTGCCGCTCGACCATCCCTATTTCGGCTTTGACAACGTCATCATCACGCCGCATCTGGCTGGTCTGACGGAAGAGAGCATGATGCGCATGGGAACGGGCGCGGCGAGCGAAGCCCTGCGCGTCATCAAGGGCGACTTGCCCGTTAATTTGCGCAATCCCGAAGTGGTGGAACACTACCGCCGGCGCTTTCCCGCATAGCGCCTCGTCGCGACAACTCGAAACGCTCGCTGCTCCTGCCGTGCCGCCGAGACCGCTGGCATCCTTCGGACCGATCAGGTCAGCCCGCGTGCCGCAGGCTTACACCGCTTCCGGCGTCAAACAGCACGACCTTTTCCGGATTCCACGAAAAGCGAACCTCATCCTCGATCCGAAGCGCCGTCTGTGTCGGCACGGTCGCGTGGATGAACTTCTCGCCGGTACGCAGCGTCACGATCTTTTCGACGCCATGGTTTTCCACGTCGTGGACCCGTGCTTCGCCGGGCGCGCCACTGTCGAGAAAAATGTCCTCGGGACGGATGCCGAAGGTGAGCGGGCGACCGTCTGTCGCAATCCCGTGTCCGTTGCCGAGGGGCAGCCGATAGCCCTCGCTCGCCACTGCTTCGCCGCCGGCAAGCGTGCCGGCGATCAGGTTCATTGGCGGCGAGCCGACCGCGCGCGCGACGAAGGTGTTGACCGGGTTTCCGTAGATCTCCTGCGGCGTACCCGTCTGCACCAGTTGACCATTGTTCAGGACGCCGATCTTGTCGCCCATCGACATGGCCTCTATCTGATCGTGAGTGACGAAGAGGAAGGTCGCGCCGAGGTTCATCTGCAAGTTTTTCAGTTCGGTGCGAAGTGCTTCGCGAAGCTTCGCGTCGAGCGCCGAAAGCGGTTCGTCCATCAAGAAGACCCGCGGTTTGCGCACGATGGCCCGGCCGATCGATACGCGCTGCATCTCGCCTCCCGATAGCCGGTCCGTCTTGCGGTCGAGCAGATGCTCGATGCGCAGGGTCTTCGCAACGCGGTCGACGCGCTCCTTGATTTCTCCGGGTTCAACGCGACGGATACGGGATTTCAATGGAAATTCCAGGTTCTCCCGCACCGTATAGCGCGGGTAAAGCGAATATTGCTGGAGCACCAGGGCCACGTCGCGCTCGGCGGCACCCCAGTCGGCGACGTCCTGCCCGTCGATGAAGATCTGGCCCGCGGTCGGCTTTTCGAGACCGGCGATCAGGCGCAGCGTCGTCGTCTTGCCGGCGCCGGTCTGCCCGAGCAGCACGAAGAACTCGCCGTCAGCAATGTCGATGTTCAGGTTTTTCAGCGCCGTGTGGTTGCCGAAGGTCTTGGTGATGCCCTTGAGTTCGATATGCGCCATCAGAGTCTGATCCCCAGCGACGAGCCGGTCGCGGTGTTGAAGAAATGTGCCTGGGTGGGGTCGATGCGTGCCCAGACGGCTTCGCCGGGACCAGGCACGAAACCGCTCTTGGTGCGTGCCCTGATCATCTGCTGACCGACCTTCAGGTCCACGATGTCGTGCGAGCCGAGAGGCTCGATGATATGCGCCTCGACCGGCATGAAGCCCTCGCGGGCCTCCCGTGAAACGAGCACGCCCTCAGGCCGGACCCCGAGTGTCAACTTGCCGTTCTCGGCCCTCGCGTCGGAGAGGCGGTTGGCCAATACGGCGGGGAACTCGAAGCCTGTCGTCCCGTCGCCGACCTGCACGCTGGTATGGCCACCCGTTTCGCTTACGGTCGCCGACGCCATGTTCATGACCGGGCTTCCGACGAACTGGGCGACGAACGTGTTGGCGGGTTGCGCGTAAACCTCTTCCGGCGTGCCGACCTGCTGAAGGATGCCCTCGTGCATGATGACGATGCGGTCGGCAAGCGACATGGCCTCCACCTGGTCATGCGTCACGTAGATGGTGGTTGAACCCTGCTTGATATGCAGCCGCTTGATTTCCGCACGCATCTCTTCGCGAAGCTTCGCGTCGAGGGCACCGATCGGCTCGTCCATCAGCATGGCCTTTGGGCGTCGCACCAGCGCGCGGCCGATGGCGACACGCTGCATGTCGCCGCCGGATAGAGCCGAAGGCTTGCGGGCCAGCAGACCGGTGATGCGTAACACAGCGGCGATCTCGCGCACCGACGCATCGACATCGGCACGGCTCATCCGGGTAGCGCGGAGCGGGAAGGCGATGTTCTCGTAGACCGTCATGTGCGGATAGAGCGAGAAGGATTGGAACACCATGGCGATGTCCCTGCCGGATGCCTTGATATGCTGCACCGGCTGCCCGTCGATCAGAATGTCGCCTTCGTCGATCGTTTCCAGCCCCGCGACGGCGCGCAATGTCGTCGTTTTTCCGCAGCCCGATTGTCCAAGCAGCACAATGAATTCATTGTCGGCGATGGCGAGATTAAGGTCTTTGATGACCTGGACGGCACCGAAATATTTCTGAATCCCGCGAAGTTCGATTTGTGTCATGAATGGCTGCCTTCGTCTGGTTGCGCGTCCCGGGGGATTTTGGTCGTCACCATGAAGGCAATCAGTCCGACGAGCGTCATCGTCATGCCGTAGCGATGCAGAAACATGTTCCAGGGCTGGCAGAGCGCGATGATGCCGAGGATCATCAGATACTGCGACGCCGGTTCGAGATATTTCTGGTTCAAGGCGCGGAAGGTCATTTGCGGATCGCTCCAAAGCTCATGCCGCGCAGGAGATGGTTCCTGAGCAGGAAGGTGAAGATGGCGACCGGTAGCAGGAACAGGAACGTGCCGGCCGCAATTACCGTCCAATCCGGCAGGCCCGAGCCGACCTGGCTCGGAATAAAGGGTGGAGCCGTTTGCGCGCGTCGGTTCGTCATGATCAGCGCAAACGCATATTCGTTCCAGGCCGTGATGAAGCAAAAGACGGCGGTCGCGGCGATACCTGTCGCCGCTTCCGGGATGACGATCTTGAAAAAGGCCTCCATCCGCGTGTAGCCGTCCACAAGTGCGGCCTCCTCGTACTCCTTCGGGATCTCGTCGATGAAGCCCTTCATCAGCCAGACGGAAAAGGAAAGATTGAAGGCAGTGTAGAGGATGATCAGGCCCCAATGCGTGTCGTTGAGGCCGACGACACGGTACATGAGGAACATCGGGATCGCCACGACGACGGGCGGCAGCATGCGCGTTGACAGGATGAAGAAGAGAAGGTCTGCCTCGCCCTTCACTTTGAAGCGCGAAAAGCCGTAGGCTGTGAATGTTCCCATGCCGACGGCCAGAACGGTGGAGGTGATGGCGACGATCAGCGAGTTCATGAAGCGGTTCGGATAGCCGGATGGCTGCACCTCGCCGCGGCCGGAGCGGACGATCTTCTCGCCGCCGTCAAACACCATCCGCTCCCACCAGGGGGCGGCGGCATATTCTTCAGGAGTTGGAGCCCCGCGCAATTGCGAGCGCTTGGTGAAGAGCTTCACGAAGGGCGAGAGTTCCGGCTCGAAGAGCACCGTCGGCGGAATGGTGGTAGCAAGGTTGCGCGGCTTGAAGGCCGTCGAGGTGATCCAGTAGATCGGCGCCAGGAAGATCAGCGTGATGACCAGCACGGCGGCGATCGCTACCCGGTTCAGCGCGCGTTCGGAGCGGGTTTGGACAGCTGCCATCTTAGCGCTCCTTCACTTTGTTGAGGTACTTGACGTAGATGTTGGTGATGGCGAGAACCATGATGAGCACAATGTAGGCGAGGGCGCAGGAGCGCCCCGTCTGCCATTCCTGGAAGGCCATTTTGTAGAGCCGGATGGAGATCACCTCGGTTGTCGGTTGGCTGGTCAGGATGTAGGCGAGGTCGAAGGTCTTGAACGCCTCCATCGTACGGAAGATGATTGCGATCATCAGGATCGGCGCCACCAGCGGCAGCGTGATGCGGAAGAAGGTATAGAAGGGTCCCGCGCGATCGATTGCCGCTGCCTCGTAGAGATGCTTTGGCACGGCCGAAAGGCCGGCAAGCGACAGCAGCATCACGAAGGGCGACCACATCCAGATGTCCGTGATTGCCACCGCATAGAGCGCCATGTCCGGATTCGACAGCCACTCGAAGGAGCCGAGGCCGAGCGCGTAGTTGATGATGCCGAAGGACGGGTCGTAGAGCAGCTTCCAGAAGAGGCCGACCACGGCCATCGAGAGCATCATCGGCAGCAGCAGCAGCGTCGTCAAAAGACCCTTCAGCGGGATATCGCGGTTGAGCAGCATCGCGGTGCCGAAGCCGACGATCACCTGCCCCGTCACAGAGACGATCACGTATTTCGCGGTGATGGCGAAATTCGACCAGATGAAAGGATCGTTCAGCAACTCCCGGTAGTTTTGCAGGCCGACAAAGTTGGCCGGCGCGTTCGTCGAGGCTCGAAAATCCGTGAACGAATAGCCGAGCGAATAAATCAACGGAAAGATGTTGAAGATGATCAGAAACAGGATCGTCGGGATAATGAAGAGATTGCGAATGCGGATGTCGCTCATGCCGCGGGATGCGGCACGCGATCTCGTGTCCAGCGATGTCATGACTGCGGTGGCCAATCCTCTCCTCCTCCGAGAGTAGGCGCCGGATGCCGGGAAAGGCATCACGATGCGCGAAGTGAATTCCGGGCGCCGCGCCCTCTCGAACCGCGCCTTTGGGCGCGAGATGCGGAATGCAAACGGAGGGGCGCCGAAGCCCCTCCGCTGATCGCGTTTGCTATTTATTGCGTCCGTATTTCTTGAACGTCGCGTTCCAGTCCGCTGCCAGAGAGTCGAGCACTTCCTTCGCCGTGCCTTGGCCGGCGGTGACGAAGGGGTAGATGCGCTGGTTCATCTGGATCAGCAGTTCGGCATATTCAGGCGTTGCCCAGAAGTCCTTCACCTTGAACATCGTCTCGTAGAAGGCCTTGTTATAGGGTGTCGCGTTCTGAAAATCCGGCGATTCAAGCACCTTGGCGCTTGCTGTGTAACCGCCGAGTTCGGCCCAGCGCTTCTGGGTCTCGTCCTTGATGAACCATTCGAGGAATTTCATCGCCTCTTCCTGGTTCTTTGAGTAGGAGATGACCGATATGCCTTGGCCGCCGAGCGCTGCGAATTGCTCTCCGTTCGGGCCTGCCGGATTGGCAAAGAAACCGGTAACCTTGGCGTTCGGGTTGGACGCCTCGTTCACTAGGGCCGGGAAGAAGGCGAAGTAGTTCATGCTCATCGCTGCCAGGTTCTCGGTGATCGCCTGGTTGTTCTCGACGAAGAAGGACTTGGCCCAGCCCGGAGGCGTAAAGCCGTAGAGCTCGCGATAAAGCTCGAGCGCCTTGACGTTCTTCTCGGAATTGATGATGCCGTCGACCTTGTAGCTCTGGTAGTCGCCGAGTTCGCCCCCAAACGAGAAGATCGCGTTCTCGACACCCATGACGAGACCGTCATAAGAGTTGTCGGTGTAGATGGCGATTCCGTATCGCTTCTGGTCTGGACGGTGAAAGAACTCGGCGATGTCACGCATCTCGGCCCATGTCCTCGGCGGGGCGAGGTCGTAGCCGTATTTGGCCTTGAACGCCTCCATCTCCTTGGGATCTTCGAACCAGTCCTTGCGGTAGGACCAGCCGACGGCGTCGCCTTCGGCGGGAATTGACCAGTACTTTTTCGAGTTCGACGGATATTCGGCGTAGTATTTCACTGTTGCCGGGGCCATCACCTGGGTCAGATTATGCTTGGTGAAGAATTCGGTCAGATCGACGTAATGGCCGGCTTCTGACGCTGCCCCAATCCACTGGCTGTCGCCGACGACCATGTCATAGGCTGAACCCTTGGCATTGAACTCGGTGAAGGCCTTGGTCTGGAAGTCGGCCCATGGAGTGGTCTCGACCGTGACCTTAACGCCGGTTTGAGCCTCGTATTCGTTGGCGAGTTCCTGAAGGTAGTTTGCCGGGTCCCACTCAGCCCAGAAGATGGTCAGTTCCTGGGCCTGTGCGGATGTTCCGCAGGCCCACATCAATCCGACACCGGCCAACAGACCGGTCATAGTTTTGCGCATAACGTTTCCTCCCATTTATGCACGCTTCCCGCTTCATCGCGGGCCTCCCGATCTGGCTTCCCGATCCTCCTGGGTGGTGTTCGTGCTCGGGGTCCTCCTCGACCCCTAGCTCGTTTCAGATCTCAAGCCTGAATGTCGTTTCCCTGATCTGGTATTACCAAATGCCATTATCGTCAAGCGCAACCTCGGAGAGCGTCCATCAAAGGCTTGTCTTCGAGGTTTCGACGTCTTTCCCCCACAATTGCAGGCCTGTTGATGCTCCCTTGTCGGACCGTCTCACATCCATGATCACCGATCCAGACCACAATACAAGAATATATTACTGACACTGGTCTAACCAGTTGGTGCGCCAAGTCTGGGCCCGCCACGTCAAGCCTCGCTCTCTGCCTGCCGCAATGCGGTATCGACAAGCGCCCTGGCGGCCCATTCGGCAACGGACTGCGCGCCTTCCGAGGTCAGGCCCCAGATATCCTTCAATACGATCAGCACCTCGACGCCGAAGACAAGCGAAAGAGCCTGTGCAAGGCGTTCCCGGGATTCGGGCGGCAATTTGCCCTGCAGGGGGGCAGTCACGCTCTTCAGCAGGTCGATCCGGTGGCCGCGCTTGAACAGCGGCTCGTTGCCGAGCGTGCCCGCCTGGCGCTGCGCCCACTGGTCCAGCGAAAGTTTCAGCGCCGCCTTGAAGGTGGCCTCGAACTCATCGATGCGCGGCATCGCGGTCGCCAAGAGGTCGGCGACACGGGTGCGTGCATCCGGGCTATCCGACGACCAGCCGAGTATTGGCCCCAGGGCCTCGTCCACCACGGCATGCACGAGCGCGGCCTGGCTCGGAAAGTAACGGTAGGCCGTCGCGCGCGAGACTTCGGCAGCCTCGGCGACTTCACTTACCGACGGAGTGATGCCGGACTGCATGAGCCGCGTTGCCGTTTCGAGCATCAGTTTTCGCGTTCGTGCACGCGGGCCTCGCTCGGTCCTGGCTGTTTCGTTCTGTTGACGTGAGACATCCATGTCTTTATGATACGCACGTCTCACAATTTTGCAAGGGCCCGTCGCTTTGCCTCGAACGTGGGATATGCCGGGAGGAAATCCACCCGGTAGCGGAGGGCAAATGAAGCAGATCTACGTGGTCGGCACGGCCGACACGAAGGGCGAGGAGCTTGCTTATCTGGCCGCTTGCATCGAAGCGGCGGGTGGGAGCGTGGTGCGTGTCGACGTCGGCACACGCGGGCCGGCGACCGACGTGGATGTGAAGGCCGAGACGGTCGCCGCATGGCATCCCGACGGCGCTGGAGCCGTCCTTGCCGCTGGGGATCGCGGAAGGGCGGTCGAGGCGATGGGCATCGCCTTCGCGCGCTTCCTCGTGGAGCGCCAGGATATGGCCGGCGTCATCGGTATCGGTGGAGGTGGGGGCACTTCGATCATCACCGCAGGCATGCGCCAATTGCCGCTCGGTCTGCCGAAGATCATGGTCTCGACGCTCGCATCCGGCGATGTGGCCCCCTTTGTCGATGTTTCAGACATCGTGATGATGCCCTCGGTCACGGACATGGCGGGTCTCAACCGGCTGAGCCGCGTCATCCTTCACAACGCCGCCCAGGCGATCACCGCGATGGCCGGCCGGCCGGCTGAGGTGACTGCATCGAAACCGGCCCTCGGGCTTACAATGTTCGGCGTTACCACACCTGCGGTATCCGCCATGGTCGAGCGCCTTCGAGCGGACTATGACTGCCTGGTCTTCCACGCGACAGGCACGGGTGGGCGGGCGATGGAGAAGCTTGCCGACAGCGAGCTCATCTCTGGCGTGCTCGACATCACGACGACCGAGGTCTGCGATCTGCTGTTCGGCGGCGTCTTGCCCGCCACCTCGGACCGTTTCGGCGCCATTGCTCGCAAAGGCCTGCCCTATGTCGGCTCGGTCGGTGCGCTCGATATGGTGAACTTCTGGGCGCCGGAGACCGTCCCGGAGCGTTATGCCGGCCGGCTGTTTTACCGGCACAATCCGAACGTCACCTTGATGCGCACGACGTCGGCCGAATGCGCTGAGATCGGCCGCTGGATCGGCGACAAGCTCAATCTCTGCCACGGCCCCGTACGCCTTCTCATTCCCGAAAAGGGCGTTTCGGCCCTCGACGTCGAAGGCGGTCCATTCTTCGATCCGCAAGCCGATGCCGCGCTTTTTGCTACACTCGAGGCGACGGTCAAGCCGACGGCGTCACGACGTATTATTCGCCTGCCGCTCCATATCAACGATCCAGATTTCGCCGAGGCCGCCGTCGCGGCCTATCGTGACATCGCTAACCCCTGAGAGACAAATCGATGCCAGTCATACCGCGCAGCACCATCCTCGCAAAATTTCACGGCATGATCGCAGCCGGCGTGCCGATCGTCGGCGGCGGCGCCGGCACCGGCATCTCCGCCAAGGCCGAGGAGGCAGGCGGCATCGACCTCATCATTATCTACAATTCCGGGCGCTACCGCATGGCGGGGCGCGGTTCTGCGGCCGGACTGCTCGCCTATGGCAATGCCAACGAGATCGTCAAGGACATGGCGCTTGAAGTGTTGCCGGTCGTGAAAAAGACGCCGGTGCTCGCCGGCGTCAACGGCACGGACCCCTTCGTGCTGATGCCGCGCTTCCTCGCCGACCTCAAGGCAATGGGCTTTTCAGGCGTACAGAACTTCCCCACAATCGGCCTCTTCGACGGCCGGATGCGGCAGAGTTTCGAGGAAACGGGCATGAGCTACAATCTGGAGGTCGAGATGATCGCCACCGCCCACGGGCTCGACCTGTTGACGACGCCCTATGCTTTCAACGAGAGCGAGGCCATCGCCATGACGGCGGCCGGCGCCGACATTGTCGTGGCGCATATGGGGGTGACGACCGGCGGCACGATCGGCGCCACCTCCGGGAAGTCCCTCGATGACTGCGTCGATGAGATTACCGCGATCACCAAGGCGGCACGTTCCGTGCGCGACGATGTCATCGTGCTCTGCCACGGCGGCCCGATCTCGATGCCGGAGGATGCGCGCTACGTTCTCGAGCGTTGCCCTGGCTGCCACGGCTTTTATGGCGCAAGCTCGATGGAGCGCCTGCCGGCCGAGGCGGCGATCCGCAAGCAGACCGAAGATTTCAAGGCGCTCGCCATCGGCGCAGTCGTCTGAGGAAGGGCATGGAGGAGGCCGTTTCATGGCAAAGGACAAGTACTTCATCTATCCTGAGGATGTGAGAGCCTTCGGATTCGACTGGGGCAAGCTGTCGCTGACCGTGGCGCCAGAGGTCAACGGCGCCAGCCGCTTTTCCGGCGGTGTCGTCGAACTGCCGAGCGGCGAGGGCCATTCCCGCCACAATCATCCTGGCGCGGAGGAAATCATTTTTGTGATTTCCGGCGAGGGCGAGCAGATGGTCGAGGACGAGACGGGTAATCCGATCACCCGGAAGGTCGCCAGCGGCTGCACGATCTATGTTCCGGAAAGTCGCTTCCATTCGACGAAGAACACTGGCGGCGGACCGATGCTCCTCTTCGTGGTCTACTCACCGGCGGGGCCGGAGCTTGCCCTTCGCGATTTGCCGGACTTCCGCCTGCTGCCGCCGGGCTTCTGAGGCGGCGCATCCATTTTCTGGGAGGAAAGACAATGAACGACAATGCAGGGCAAACAAGGCAGGCCGCCGAGACGCCGTTCGATACGGCCAAGCTCGACCGTCTCATGGAGGAAGCCGGTATCGACGTCGTCGTCGCCACCTCCAAACACAACACGCAATATCTCATGGGCGGCTATAAGTTCATCTTCTTCGCCGCCATGGATGCGATCGGGCATAGCCGGTACCTGCCGATGGTGATTTATGAGAAAGGCGCGCCTGATCACTCCGCCTATGTGGGCAACCGCATGGAGGGCGCAGAGCACCAGAACAACCCATTCTGGACGCCCGCCGTGCATACGGCGACCTGGGGCACGCAGGATGCCGCCGGGCTCGCCGTCGAGCACCTGAAGAAAATCGGTAAGACCGGTGGGCGTATCGGCATCGAGCCGGCCTTCCTGCCATCCGACGCCCGCGACCTCCTTGCCTCTCGGCTGGATGGCGCTCGATTTGTCGATGCCACGCATGTGCTGGAGCGGCTAAGGGCGATCAAGACGCCGGATGAACTGGCAAAGCTGAGACGCGCCTCCGAACTGATTACCGACTCTATGCTGGCGACGATCGCGGCGGCCCGCGCCGGCTCGACGAAGATGGAGATCATCGAGCAGCTTCGCCGGGAGGAAACGAACCGCGGGCTGCACTTCGAATATTGCCTGCTGACGCTCGGCTCCAGTCACAACCGTGCGGGCTCGCCGCAGGCCTGGGCCGAGGGCGAGATCCTGTCGATCGATTCCGGCGGCAACTATCACGGATATATCGGTGACCTCTGCCGCATGGGTGTGCTCGGCGAGCCGGATGCGGAGCTGGAGGACCTTCTGGCCGAAGTCGAATGTATCCAGCAAGCGGCTTTCGCCAAGGTCAGGGCAGGGGCTGCGGGCAGGGAGATGATCGTGGCAGCGGAGGCCGAGCTCAAGGCCTCGCCGTCGGCGGCCTTCACCGACTTTTTCTGCCATGGCATGGGCCTCATCACCCACGAGGCGCCATTCCTCATGACGAACCACCCCGTCACCTATGATGGCGTCGATGCCGACAAGCCGCTGGAAGCCGGAAGCGTGATCTCGGTCGAGACGACGATGCTTCACCCAAAGCGCGGATTCATCAAGCTGGAGGATACGCTTGCCATCACCGATGGCGGCTATGAAATGTTCGGCGACCGTGGCCGCGGCTGGAACCGCGGCGGAGCGTGATTGCAGGCCGACCGCAAACAAGGCCCGGCAGATGTCACCTGCCGGGCTTTTTTACTTGGTGCCGTCGTCTCAGCTGTGGTGGATCTCCGTTCCCAGCACCTTCAGGCATTCGCGGATAAAGGCGGCGAGCGCCGTCCAGCCCTTGGCCGAAACCATCGTGCCATCGACATAGGCTTCGGTTGGCGAGAGGTCGATATAGGTTCCGCCCGCCAGGGTTACCTCCGGTTCGCAGGCCCCAAGTGCACCCACTTTCTTGCCGCGAACGACACCGTCGACCGCGATCAGAATCTGGACCCCGTGGCAGATGGTGAAGATCGGCTTCTTCTCCTCGTGGAAATGACGCACCATTGCCTGCACCCGCTTGTCGGTGCGGATATATTCCGGTCCGCGTCCGCCGGCGCAGTAGACGGCATGATACTGATCGAGCTGGTTCTCGGCCTCGGAAAACGTCTTGTTGATGGTGACGTTGTGCCCGAGTTTTTCGGTGTAGGTCTGGTCTCCCTCGAAATCGTGCAGCGACGTCCTGAGGATGTCGCCGGCCTTCTTGTCCGGGCACACGACGTGCACCGTGTGGCCGACCGCCTCCATCGCCTGCTGGAAGACGAAGATTTCGTACTCCTCGGTGAAATCGCCGGTGAGCATCAGGATTTTCTTGCCTGGCATGGGTTCTCCTCCTCATTGTCAGATCGGGCAGGCTCGTCCCTGCCCGCCGGGGTTGCTCAGATTTCGTCGAAGGCCGGTAACAGCCGGTCGCGCGAATGCTCGATATGGATGCGCATTGCGTTCGCAGCCGCGCCGGGGTCGCGCGCCGCGAAGGCATCGAGCAGCGTTTGATGCTCGCCGAGTGCCTCCTCGGTGACACGGCGATGAAACATCAGGCGGAAGATATGGAAATGGGTATGCTGGAATGTCAGCATCTCGCGGATCAACTCGTTGCCGGCAAATTCCATGATGCGGTCATGGAAAATGGCATCCTTGCGGGCGAAGGCCGAATAGTTCGCTCGTTCGTCCCTGTTGTCGCTGCGTGTCATCACCCCTGCAGCCTCCGTCAGGATGGCCAGCTTTTCGTCGTTCATCGCCTCGGCTGCTTTCGCAGCGCCGTCGGGTTCCAGCAGCAGGCGCAGTTCATAGAGCTCGTCGAAGCGGTGCCGCGTGATCTGCGGCGCGGCACGATAGCCAACGAGATGCTGCTTGACGACGAGGCCCTCGCCTTCAAGCCGGCCGAGGGCTTCGCGGATAGGCGTGTGTGAGACGCTGAACTCCCTGACTAGGTTGTCGACAGTAATCCGCGCCCCCGGCGCGATCTTCAATGACATGAGCTGGTTGAAGATTGCCTCGTAGACGTCGCCCGCCAGGCTGTTGGCGCGCGGTATCTGGGTTGTGCCCGTCGAGGGTTCCTTCGGTCTCGTCGAAATCATCTGCCGCCTTGCCTCTTGACAGGTTCAATCGCTAGCACGATGCTGCGGCCAAGACAATCCTATATCCTATACGATTTAATATAGGGAGGAAAAATTATGCGCGTATCCGAAGCGGCAGCGCTTGCCCTTGCCACCCGCCTGCTGGAAGAGCATGGCGCACCGCGTGACCATGCGGCCCTGCAGGCTCGCGTCCTGGTAACGGCCGAGATGAAGGGGCACCCCTCGCATGGCCTGTACCGGCTTCCGCGGCTGGTCGAACGGATCGAGCGCGGGGTCATTGACCCGCAGACGAAGGGCACGCAGCGCTGGCGCGCGGATGCGGTGCTGGAGGTGGAGGGGTCGTCGGGATTTGGCCCCATCGTTGCCATGTCCGCGATCGAGCGGCTGGCGCCTCACATTCCGGATCTTGGTATCGGCCTTGTCGCCGTGCGCAATGCCAACCATCTCGGCATGCTCGCGCATTATGTGGAGGCCATCGCCGCAATGGGTTTCGTCGGCATCGCGCTCTCGTCGAGCGAGGCGCTGGTCCATCCCTTCGGCGGCACCCAGGCCATGCTAGGCACCAATCCCATCGCCATCGCCGTACCGACCGCCAAAGAACCGCTCGTGCTCGACCTTGCCACCAGCCTCGTGCCGATGGGCAGGATCCATCATTACGCGACGACCGGCAGACCCATTCCCGAGGGATGGGCGCGCGATGCGGCTGGTAACCCGACGACCGATCCGGAGCGTGCCAAGGCCGGTGCGATTGCGCCCTTTGGCGACGCGAAGGGCTACGGCCTCGGCATCGCTTTGGAACTGCTGGTGGCAGCTCTTGCCGGCTCGGCGCTCGCGCCGGATGCGCACGGCACGCTCGACAGCCAGTCGCCGTGTAACAAGGGCGACGTTTTCATCTTGATCGAGCCCAGTCTGGCACCGGGACTGCCGGAGCGACTGTCGACCTATCTCGATGCCGTGCGCGCCTCACCCCCCGCCGGCGCCGGCGAGCCGGTTCTCGTCCCGGGTGATCGTGCCCGCCGGCGGCGGGTGGCGGCAAGCCGCAATGGGTTCGAGATCGACCAGCGCCTCTGGGAAGACCTCAATGCGCGTTCGCGCCCCCGCATTCTGGCCTTCGAGGGTCAAAGATCATGAGCCTCTTTGCCGCCTTGAGGCTGCCGCGGGAAATCCTGTTTGGCGTCGGCCAGCGCCATGCGCTCGCGAGCGTCGCCAGCAGGACCGGCCGGCGCGCACTCGTCTGCACGGACGCACGTTTTGCCGCAACGCCGGTCTTTGCGGAAATGATCGCCGCGCTCGAAGCGGCCGGCATCGTCGTCCTGGTGCATGACCAGACGCTGCCGGACGTGCCGCAAAATACGGTCGCGGTTTGCGTTGAGGCCGCGCGCGGCTTTGGGCCCGATATGGTGATCGGCATCGGTGGCGGCAGCTGCCTCGACATGGCCAAATGCGCTTCGCTCCTGCTCGCACACGGCGGCGCGCTCGCCGATTACTACGGTGAGTTCAAGGTGCCGGGGCCCGTCCTGCCGGTCATCGCCGTGCCGACAACGGCAGGCACGGGCTCCGAGGTGACGCCGGTTGCGGTTGTTTCCGATCCTGACCGTATCCTGAAGGTTGGCATTTCCAGCCCATATCTCATCGCCGCGGCGGCGATCTGCGACCCGGAACTGACCCTTTCCTGCCCGCCCGGGCTCACGGCGGTTGCCGGTGCGGATGCGTTGACGCATGCCATCGAAGCCTTCACGGCCATGCGCCGCCCCGGCGATCCGGAACTTGCGCAGCAGCATGTCTTCATCGGTAAGAGCGATCTCTCCGACCAGTTCGCGCTGCATGCCATCCGGCTCCTCAGCCGGAGCTTGGAAAAGGCCTACGTCGACGGCTCCGACATCGATGCGCGCGCCGATGTGATGATGGGTGCGCTGGCAGCCGGCTGCGCCTTCGGCACGGCGGGTACCGCTGCGGCTCATGCCGTGCAATATCCGGTCGGTGCCTTGACCCATACGCCGCACGGCCTCGGGGTTGCGACCATGCTGCCCTATGTGATGACCTATAATCGCCGTGTCGCTACAGCGGACATCGCCGTTGTCGGTAGGGCGCTCGGCCTCGATCCCGCCGGCGTGGAGGACGACGAGACGGTTGCCGATGCCGCGATTGCCGAGGTGTGCCGCCTCTTCGCCGCGATCGGCATCTCGCCGACGCTTGCCGGGCTCGGCCTGCCGGAAGACCGGATCGACTGGGCCGCAGAGCAGGCGCTCGGCATTGGCCGGCTGATCAAGAACAATCCCCGCTCCTTCGATGCGGCCGCCATGCGCGGCCTGGTGCGCGCCGCCTATGACGGCGACCTGGCCGCTTCCGCCCTCTGACTTGGAAACCATCATGAACGTCAACCAGCATTCTTCACATCCAGACCACGATCCCTTCGAGCTCAACGCGTTCTCCCGCGGACTCTATATTGGCGGCGCCTGGCGGCCTGCGGCGGGCGAGGGTCAGATCAAGGTGGTCGACCCCTCGACGGAGGCGGTCATCGCCACCGTGCCCGATGCGAGCCTTGTGGATGCGGCATCGGCCGTGGAGGCTGCGGCAAGCGCCGCGGAAGGCTGGCGCGAGATGCCGCCGAGAAGGCGTTCCGAGATTCTGCGCCGCTGCTTCGAACTTATGGTGGAGCGCTCCGAAACGATTGCCAGGCTCATTTCGCTCGAGAACGGGAAAGCGTTGCGCGACGCGCGCGGCGAGGTGGCCTATGCGGCGGAGTTCTTTCGATGGAACGCCGAGGAGGCGGTGCGCATCTCCGGCGAGTTCGGCTCTGCCCCGGCCGGTGGAAACCGAATCGTCGTCGATTACCAGCCTATCGGCATCTGCGTTCTCATCACACCGTGGAATTTCCCGGCGGCGATGGCGACCCGCAAGATCGCGCCTGCACTTGCCGCAGGCTGCACCGTCATCCTGAAGCCGGCGAGCGAGACACCGCTGACGGCCTATGCGCTTGCGGCTCTTTACGAGGAGGCTGGCGTGCCGCCGGGCGTGGTGAACGTGATGACAACATCGACGCCAGGCCCCGTCATCGCCGCCATGCTGGCCGACCCGCGCGTGCGAAAACTCTCCTTCACAGGCTCGACCGGCGTCGGCCGCACGCTACTGGCGGAAGCGTCGAAAAATATCATCTCCTGTTCCATGGAACTCGGCGGCAACGCGCCGTTCATCGTTTTTGACGATGCGGACATTGACGCGGCGATCGAGGGTCTGATGGTCGCGAAAATGCGCAATGCGGGTGAGGCCTGCACGGCTGCAAACCGCATTTATGTCCAGTCCGGTATCCACGATGCTTTCGCCGAGAAATTTGCCCGACGCATGGCCGCGCTCAAGGTCGGTCCGGGTGTGGCTCCGGATACGGAATGCGGTCCGATGATCACGCGCAAGGCGGCGGAGAAGATCGAGCGCCTGGTCGCGGACGCCATTTCGCGCGGCGCGCGCGCCCTCTGCGGCGGACGAATATTGGCAGGGCGCGGCTTTTTTTATCCGCCGACGGTGCTTGTCGATGTTTCCCCGGCCTCCGACATGGGCTGCGAGGAGATTTTCGGTCCCGTCGCGCCGCTCTACCGTTTCGAGAGCGAGGCGGAGGTCATCGCTGCCGCCAACGATACGGAATATGGCCTCGCCGCCTACATCTATACCCGCGACATTGGCCGCGGCATGCGGGTCGCCTCCAAAATCGAGGCCGGAATGATCGCTCTTAATCGTGGACTGGTCTCCGATCCCGCTGCCCCCTTTGGTGGTGTGAAGCAGAGCGGCCTTGGACGTGAAGGAGGGCAGCATCACGGTATCGCGGAGTTCATGGAAGCCAAGTACATTGCCACAAGTTTCTGAGGGAGGAACCTGTGGCCGCCGATCCGTTCCGCATTCGTGACCATGTCGCAGATTTCGACGCGATTGTGGGCGACATTCGAGCTCGCAGCCTTGCAACGCGGCGCACTGTCGCCATGGAGGCCAACATCGCCTACGGGGATAGGCTTGGCGAGACGCTCGATATCTTCCTGCCAGACAGTGCCGGCTCGGACATGCCGATCCACATGTTCATCCATGGCGGCTATTGGCGGATGTTTTCCAAGGAGGACTATTCCTGCGTCGCTGAAACGATCACCGGCGCTGGCGCGGTTGCAGCCATCGTCGATTATTCCTTGATGCCCACGGCGAGAATGGACGTCCTGGTTGGTCAGGTCCTGAAAGCCAAGTCTTTTCTTCTGGCGCATGCCGATCGCTTCGGCGCCACGTCAAAGCGGTTTTCCGTCAGCGGCCACTCCGCCGGTGCACATCTTGCAACCTTTCTCTTCCATCGCTCGCCAGCGCCTTCGGGCGTAGTTGCCGCCTTCCTGCTTGGCGGGCTATACGATCTCGAACCCCTGCAGAGGTCTTTCCTGCGTGACGAGATCGCCTTGAGCGACGAGGAGGTGCGACGGTTTACGCCCTTGCGCCACGTGCACGATCCTGCAACGCGTGTCGCTATCATGACCGGCGGACTGGAAACCAACCCGTTCAAAGTCCAGGCAAATGCGTTCAGGGACACCCTTTTCGACCAAGGGCTTGAAGTGCGCGCATCGCATGTCGCCGACGGGGATCACATGAGCACGGTACGCGATCTCGCCGTCATTGGCACACCCATGGCGGCGGCATTGCGCGCGTTCATTGTCACAAGTGGAAGGTCATAACGATCTAACATTACGCTGCCTGATCGAAGATGTCGCTTTTCCGGTTGGACCCTGGAGTAAGGCAGCAAGGCAAAGGTGGTACCCGCGTGCCACCGATTAAGGGCGGGTGTCAGTATGGCTCACAACCGGTGATCGACCAAATAATCCGCGAAAATTTTCGCAAGGTGGCGAATCCGGAATTTGTCGAGATCGACGGAAACGTGGTCTTCTGTTCAGACGACGGGTTAGCAATGGACAACATTCCGGCGCATAGCAAAGACCCTAGCCATCTTTTCGGTGAAGTCGAATTGTCGGAGTCGGATAGAGCTTATTTGACTGGTGACCACGGGAAGGCTGCACAATCGGATATCGCGACTCGAGACCTTCCGCGAGCGTCACCACATCTTGTGCCTCGGTCGTCGACGACATGTCGACATCGAAGGGTCGCAATTGCTGGTCCCCGATCATCAGGCGTCTGTGCGAAAGAAGGAGCGGGGAAAGCAACTCGCCGCGCATAACCTTGGCCGAGCTAAGCGGCCTATCTAACGACCTATTCTTTCGACCGTTATACTGTTTTTGAGAAACAGTATAACGGTGGAGTCGAACTTATGAAGTCCATCGACCTCATGTATCAGTCGATGGTCGCCGAGCTCGGTCAGCGCGCGCTCGACGCCGCCTGGACGGCCGATTTCCCTCCGGTGTCGGTTCACCCCGGGGAACATCAAGGGCCGCAAGGACTGGTGCTTCGACATCCCAGATGGACATGGTGGTACTAAACGTCGTTATGTCGGTTCTGCTGAAGACCCGTCATTCAGTCCTGTCAAACCTATCATCCCACCACCGTATGTGCCGCTGCTCGAAAATCCGCCACCGGATCCTGACCGCATCCCGGCGAGGAGCTTCTTGCCGATCGCAGTGCGAGACCAATTGCTCCTAGCGCAGGCAGACGCTCGTCCCGATAGCATACCGCCAACGGAGTTCCGAATGCTTTCAGGGGGAAGGGGCGTTCATCGGATGCGGAATGCCGCGAGCAAATGTCACGGCTTCCTCCTTCAGCCAGTCGGCAAACCGGACCGCGCTTTTCTTCTTGCCAAATGACGGGCCTTCGATCAGGCGATAGGCATAGCCGGGCAGTATGGGTCCCTCAATTCTGCGCAACGTTCCGTCCCGCAGTTTCTCATCGACAAGTACATTGCTCGTCAGCAATGGACCCAGTCCACGTTCGGCGGCGTGGAGGGCCAGTGTCTCTTCGCTGAACCAGGATATCTTGAAATCGCCGTCACGCTCGTGGGGCGTCTCCGCCAGCCACGTTGACCACGTCGGGCAAAGGAATGCAGGATTCTTCCACTTGTAGGCAAGCAGGGGGCGCTTGCGGTAGTCGTCGATCACGGGCTGCCGCTCGGAGTTCGATATCGATGAGGCGGCCACGGCCAGATAGACGTCCCGCAGAAGCATCGTCGGCTTCGCTGCGAGATCGACCGGGCCGTACCGTATGGCGAGATCGATGCTTTCGGCCCGGAGGTCGACCACGTTTTCCGAGGCGTGGACGTTCACGATTACATCGGGAAAAGCGGAATGAAACCGGTCTAGCCTCGGCATGAGCCAGCGCTCGGCAAACACCTTCGTCATCGAGACCGCGACGACATCGCCATCTTTTTCTCCGGAAACCTGAGCAAATGCTTCGGCCAGCTGATCAAAGCCGTCACGCAATCTTGGATAAAACGCAGCGCCCGCCTCGGTCAGGACGACAGCCCTTCCCGAGCGTTCGAAGAGCTTCTTGTCGACCAATTCTTCCAGTTGCCGGATCTGGTGGCTCACGGCCGTGACCGTGACGAAGAGTTCCTTCGCCGCTGCGGTGAAGCTGCCGTGTCTTGCGGCAGCTTCGAAGGCCCTCAACGAATTCAGCGGGGGAAGTTTTCGCATTCCAGCTCCTCGACGGGTATGGATCGGCCCGTCTTCACAATAGGACGGCATCTAGTGGACGGGCGATAAAACTATTCCATCCTGTTGGGATTGTTGAAGGCTTGATGCTCGCCGGTCGCGACGTCCTCGGCCGATCCTGATGTCTGATATCGATATCCATATAAGCCCGCCTGCTCGACGGAGCGCCGCAGTCATCCGATTTTGAAATGCGCCTCGGTCGGGTTCATGTTGTTTACGGGTACCATGTCCTGGGGGCAGGCGGAGAAGACGATGATGAGATCCATCTCCGCCCTGAGGGCGATGTACTCGCCCGGCTTGCTGGCTGGAGGCTGGAATGAAAGGGCGCCGTCGGCGTCGACCGGAACGTTCATGAACAGGTTGAGAGGGCTCGGGGTTGCCCCGGCCTTGAGCTGGATTGCCTCAAGCGCATTGTGGAGATTGTCGGTGCAATTGTCGTGATAGCCGTGTGCACCGAGTTGTTCGTACCGATGAATATCGCAGGCTGCCATCAACGTATCGTGGATGCCGGGCGTCGTATCCTCGACGACGGTGAGAATTGGTTGGCGCCTGTTCGTCTTGAATACATCCCCGGTTTTCGGAAACAAGGTGAGCATCGACGCCCGGCTGTGCTCCATCGACATGAATTCGGTCAGGTCGGTTGCGTTATAGGCCCAAGTATCGACAACCTGGGATCCATGGGTGTTGATGACGGTGACCAGGCGACCGGTGGCGACATGTGCCGCGACCCCTTTTCGGGCGGGAATCCGATACACCAAATTGGAATCCAGCTCTGCTTGCTTGTTCATCCCTCGCGACCTTCCATCCTATCGTTGCGGAGCAATTGAAGCAGAGTGGCTTTGCGAATTCCAATAATAATAACCGCAGTCACTATAGCCAAAACCTATAATGAAATGAATCCATCACAGGGCGAGGTTTGGCGTAATAGGGCAGATCATCGGTCCGCCCCCCGATAGCGGCCGGCTTTTTCCAACTCATCGACATAGGAAATATGAACGCATGAGGCGCGGAGACGGCCCGCGACAATGCTTCATCGACAGCTGGATCGATGTTGTTCGACTGGTGGCAAGGGCCACCGCGACTTCGGAAAGGCTTTGCATTTGGAGTTTTTTCCGGCTCACTCGGCAGCGATCGGGCAAACTTGGCCGATCAGCTGGTCGACGAGGCGCGGCACCGCCTCATAAGCCTCCCGGACCGACTTTTCATGCCTTTCGTCGCCGAATTCCTGATAGTCGATGGCGACGACATGGCTTTCTTCGACGCCGAGATAGCTGGCGCAGGTGACAATGTGCGTCTCCAGATGGTTCATGTGTTCCCGAACCCCACCGACGCCGAAGCCGAACTCGCCTCTCGCGCTGAGTATGACGAGCGTCTTGCCCGACATGATCGGTTCCAGGGGGTAGTCGCCTCTTTGAAGGTCGAAAGTGAAGGTTTTCCCGATCCGGATCACCTTGTCGAACCAGGACTTGAGAGCCGCGGGCATTCCATAATTGTGCATCGGCGCGCCGATGACAATCAGGTTTGAACGGCCGACCTCGTCGATGAGTGTGTCGGAGAGCTTCAGCTCCCGCTGTTGAGCCGGAGTGCGCGTCTCGGCGGGCGTGAAGACCGCGGCGATCCATTCTTCGGTGATGATCGGCGGTGGAGACCGTCCGATATCACGCGTTATGACGACCGCCGACGGATCCTTTGCCTTCCAGTCCTCGACAAAGGCCGCGGAAAGCCGACGGCTTAAGGATCGATCGCCGCGCGGGCTCGCGTCAATGTGCAAAATCGTGGTCATTGATATGCCTTTCGCTGAAGATCTAAGACCGTTGGATCATCGCGCAGATCGGCATGCATGCGTTATTGAGGTTTCTTTTGGCACTCTTGAGGTAAACTCAACAATAAATCCCGGCCAGAACGCGGGCGCAGCCATATACGGCTGCCAAATAAATCCGGGTCACATGTTTCTCCCTACTTTCTACTTTGGCTCAACCCAGGTTGAGAAGTTTTCATTTTCAAAAATCTGTCACACCTGCGGAAAGTGGCGTCCGGGAGTAGGAGCAACAACCTGACAGGGGAAGCCAATGTCAAAATCTGCCAATTTCACCTCAGACGAACTGTCGGCATACGACATCCATGGCATCGCGCCGGTTCCAGTGTCGCACCGAACGTCGTCACCACTGGACCAATTTTGGATCTGGGCCGGCGCGAACGTCGCTCCGATCAACTGGGTTCTGGGAGCGCTCGGAATCCAGATGGGGCTTAGCCTCTGGGATACGTTTCTCGTTATTGCGATCGGCAATCTCGTGGGGGCAGCGCTTTTCGCCGCATTCTGCCTCATGGGATACCGGACCGGCGTTCCGCAGATGGTTCTTGCTCGGCTCGCCTTCGGTCGCCGCGGCGCCTACTTGCCGACTTTTGTGCAGCTTCTCATGGCGATGGGCTGGGTCGCGACGAACACCTGGATTGTACTCGATCTTTCGGTCGCTGCGCTCGATCGTATGGGAATCGGTGGTGGGGTCGAGATGAAATATGCGATTGCCCTGGTCATCATGGTGGTCCAGATCGGAATAGCCGCCTGGGGCTTCAATGCGATCAAGTATTTCGAGCGCTACACGATGCCGGCGATCCTGCTGATCATGGTCGCGATGACGTTCATGGCGATTTTTACGGTTGATATCCAATGGTCCACCTCAACGGTCACAGGCATCGCGCGGTGGGCCGCGATGAGCCAGCTGATGACGGCAATCGGCATTGGCTGGGGCATATCCTGGCTGGTCTATGCGTCTGACTACACGCGGTTTTCCAAACCAGGCTTGAAACCGTCCAGCGTCTTCAAGGCAACGTTCCTGGGGATGTTCGTCCCCACGGTCTGGCTCGCCACGCTCGGCGCGGCGATTGCGTCCGCCGGCGTCGGGTCCGATCCGGCCCAGCTCATCATCGCGGCGTTTGGCGTGATGGCATTGCCAGTCCTGCTCGTGCTGGTTCACGGGCCGATCGCAACGAACATCGTCGTCATTTATTCCGCCGCACTTTCAAGCCTTGCAATGGATATCAACAAGCCTCGCTGGGTCGTTTCGCTCGCTTGCGGCGTTGCGGGATCGATCATTCTCTACGGCTTCATGCAGTCGCGAGATTTTGCGCATGCATTCGAAATGTTCATGGTGACGATGGTCGTCTGGATCAGCCCCTGGGCTGGTGTAACCGCTGCCGATTTCTTCGTTGTGCGCGGCGGTTCGATCAATGTCGACGAACTGTACAAGCCGCACACGACGAGCCGGCTAGGTGATGTCAACTGGAGCGGCGTCCTGTCATTGCTGGTCGGCGTCTTCGCTGCCCATCTCTTCCAGACGAGCGCCGTCGAAGTCCTTCAGGGCCCCCTTGCCCTTGGCCTGGGCGGAATTGATCTTTCCTGGCTGGCCGGCTTTGTCGTCGCGTTCGTGGTCTACATCGTTTCTCACAAGCTCCGAAGGACGGCGGATGTCGGCAGCTCAGCACTGACGTCGCCTGTCCGTGGCGAATGAGACCGAAGGGGCCGCGGCAGCGCGACCCATCTCTCCAAGAAAAGGAAATGCAATGACTATCGTTCTTCAACAGGACAGCGTTCTGAAGGCGCTTTCCGGCGGGGCTGAAACCGGTTCTTTCCTCGGCAACGTGGTGGAATTGGCGATCGTCACGAGCGATCACAAACGTACCATGGACGGCCTGCTGAAGCTCGGCATCGGACCTTGGCGCGTCTACAAGTTCAGCCCTGAAAACACAGAAAACCAGACCTACAGGGGTGAAGCGGTGTCATTCGAGCTCACTGTCTGCTTTGCCCAGTCTGGCAGCATGGTCTGGGAACTGATGGAGCCGGTCTCCGGGCCGACGATCTTTGCGGACTTCCTCAAGGCGCACGGCGAAGGCATTCATCACGTGGCCTATGACTGCAATAATATCCCCTTCGAGGAACGGATCGCGGAATTGGAGCGCCGAGGTTTCAAGAAGATACAATCGGGGTCGTGGATGGGCCGCAACCACTTCGCATTCTTCGGCACCGAGGAGGATACGACCACCTGCTTCGAGACATATGCGTTCCCGGATGACTGGGACTATCCGGAACCCGACTCCTGGTATCCGCCGCTGCAGGATTGAACCGGACTCAAAAATCCTGCCCGCCCTTTGAGGGGGGTGGACAGGACCGACGGCTTCAAGGATGCGGAAATGGCCTGGTTTTATCTCGCGCTGGCGGGGGTTTTTCGAGTGTGGGTCGGCAATCGAACTGAATAGACGCACGGCTTCACACGGACTTGGTAAACGACAGTGCCGATGGCTCCGTTTCATGACCATCCGCCCTGTCAGAAAAGTATACAGGCCGCTAATCCGTTATGCGGGCGCCACCATCATTGAAAGCCTTGCGCAGGATCTCTACGAAATCCAGTGCTACACGCGACAGCTGGTCGTGAATGGGGTAAAGAATGGCGATCTGATATGTGATCGTCGGCTCGAAAGGACGCAGTTCGACCTTGTCGGTAAAGGCCGCGCTGATCACAGGGTCGATAAGCCCGACGCCGTGACCGGAAGCGACGAATTCGCAAGCGCTCGTGAGGAATTCCGTCTCGACGACGACATTCCAGGCGGCATTCATCTTCGAAAAAGCGGCGGCGATACTGAGGTAAAGGGGATCGCCCTTGAAAAGAGAGACAAATGGAACCCCGTCGAGCTCTCGTGGCGTGAGCGTGTCGAAGCGACACAGCGGATGTCCCTTCGGAAGCATGCATACGCAATCGAACGAGAACACCTCCATATGCGAGACAGGATAATTCGTCGGAAGCTCGGCGATTGCGATGTCGAATGTATTCGTGGAGATTAATTCCTTAACCGCCTGGGATGGCCGCGTGATGATCTTGAGTTGCAGGTCGGGCCTGTCCGCCGCGAACGATGACATGAGCCGTGGCAGCAAGCTTATCGAAACATTAGGATAGGCAACGATGCTGAGGGAACCGCGCCGGCCGGACCTGATCTCCCGCGCGGCCTGCACAGTTCCTTCGATCGCGTCGAGGGCCTTGCTTGCTTCAACGTAAAATAGCTGGGCTTCGGGGGTCGGATGCAGCCGCGAACCACGCCTGACGAAAAGCGTCAGGCCAATCGAATGTTCGAGTGCGGCAATCGTGGTGCTGACCGCGGGCTGCGACATTCTAAGCATTTCCGCGGCGCGGGTCATGGTCCCGTGGAGCATAAGCGCGCGAAAGCATTCGAGTTGTCGTAATCTCATGACCTTCTGGTAATTTCTTCTTCGGCCAACCACAATGGTCTTTCTGCTGTCGCGGATTGATACTAATCGGCATCGGTAGACCTGGTCGTCGGAGATCCAGGTGCGGCTAGATGCATCATCGCGATCTTGACGGTGATCTGTTCGGGGAAATAACCGGTGAAGACTTCAAGCATGGAGGCGCAGGCGAATGAGCAGTATCAAGGTTCGGCTTCCCCTTCTGGCGATTTTTGTCATCGGCGTCGTGGGTGTCGGATTCGCGATCGGTCTAACCATCAGGCCGGGCGCGTGGTACGAGTCGCTTGAGAAGCCGTTTTTCACCCCTCCAAACTGGGTGTTCGGTCCCGTGTGGACAGTCGTATATGTGCTGATCGCGATAGCGGGCTGGCGAGTAGCGTTGAGCGAAGGTTTCAGCTCGTCAGCGTTCCGTCTTTGGGGATTGCAGATGGTCCTGAATTGGGTGTGGACCCCGATCTTCTTTGGTGCCCATTTTATCTCGCTGGGGCTATTAACGATCCTTAGCTTGTCGGCGGTTGCTATGTTTTTTATGGCCAAAGCTCGTGACGGGTGGGCGTTCTGGTGCTTCGCACCGTATATTGTCTGGCTGTGCTATGCTTCCGCATTGAACGCGGCAATCCTGGCGCTCAACTGAGATGGATTATTTCCGAGGTGCGCTGCCGATCGGCTCACGGGTATGGCGACCAAATCTTCCGGGCGAGCCACTATCTTCTTTTCGCGGCGGATCGTTCCGTTTGCGTCGAGAATACAAACGCCGGTTTCTTTGACACAGACGTCGGGCCGCCGTAACGTTTCATGGCTGCGCTCAATGTGATTTCGTCTGCGCATCAATTTCCTTGATGTTTGACATCATTGCGCATATGTTGATATCAACGACATCGTTTTTCTTAGGTTGACATCAATGCCGGCGGTCACCATTCGCAATCTTTCTGATGAAACACATCGCGCCCTACGGGTGCGAGCAGCTCATCATGGCCGAAGCACTGAGGCCGAAATCCGTGACATTCTCGAGGCCGCCGTTCGCCCATCTGAACGCGTGAAGCTCGGCTCTTTACTTGCGGCTATCGGTCGTGACGCTGAGCTCTCCAACAGCGACGTTGAAGCCTTACAGCAAAATCGCGATAAGGCACCTGCTGAACCCATGACTTTCGAATGATCCTGTTGGACACCAACGTGATATCGGAGCCGTGGAAACCGGTTGCTGATGGAGCAGTGGTCGCTTGGTTGGACGCCCAAGCCATCGAAACTCTCTTCGTTTCCGCAATAACAATTGCTGAACTTCGTTTTGGGATCGCTGCTATGCCCTCAGGCAAGCGGCAAACTATCCTCCGCGAACGCCTGGAGGACGAAGTGCTTCCGCATTTTGCCGAACGCATACTGCCTTTCGATCTTGCCGCCAGCCAATTCTACTCGGAACTGATGGCCCGCTCTCGAGTATCCGGGAAGGCGGTCAGCAAGGCGGATGGATATATTGCAGCCACCGCCGTAGCGAACGGCCTTGCCGTCGCAACTCGCGACATAAGCCCTTTTCAGGCCGCTGGGTTGAAAGTGATTAACCCCTGGCTTCCATAAACATCATGTGATTGTAGGTGCCGTCGGGCGAAGCCGGGGCCGCTCATCGGCATCAGGCGAGCACGGCGTCTTCCACATCATGGCCGACGGCTACCGGCGGCTGATCCGCCGGACAACCACCGATGCTGACATCGACGAATTATTGCGAGTGAGTCTGACTTCGGTCCGATGGTAGACAGCAATCTCTCTGCTAATTTTGTTTCACCGAGACGGCAAAACTCAGCACGAAAAGGGCGTCTGCCCCTGATCCGGAGCACCCTTTTCAAACTCATTTTCGGCAATGCCCCCTTGACCCTCGGCACCTATGGTACGCGGGCGGCCAATCTCCCAATTTGTCATAGGGTAGGCAATTTGTCGGAGCATCTTGCGTGCGATGGTGTACCCATAAAAAAGCCCCGCCACGCGGGCGGGGCTGAGTTCGCATGCAGGAAAAGTGGATCGTGAAGAAGGGGTCGCGAGATATCGCGTTCTTCTCATCCGCCCATAAATAGATAACGCAACAAGAAGTTCCGCTGTCTGATCGCTTTTTCTAATATATAACACACATGAAGAGATCATGACAGGCGTAATGCACAATAAGCATCGAATCGATACGGTATTATCTGACCGCAAACAAATAATGCGAACATTTTATGCCCAACTTGGTTCGGTCGCGGATTCCTCGTAACTGGAAGGACCCTGGGGTAGCTTCTGTGGAGAGGCCTGCGATCAGATATTACTTGAGTGCTAAGAGCCAAAGTCGCAGACCGTTCGCGCAGTTTGACGGATCTTTCTAGGAGAGAAACCAGCAAGTTGACGTTGCAAGCGCGGGAATTCCGAGTCACTCTTCAACCCAGAGGTAAGGGCGACGCCCTTGATGGGGAGCAAGACAATGCCGCGACGCCGCCGCGGTTCTTCCAAGGCGCCCAAGCTTGGCGGACCAATACTATGGTTTTTGCTTATCGCCGGTATCTGTGGAGGGATCTTCGGCGAAAAGCCGACGCAATCCGTATCCGCGCCACCAGTTCACCAGTTGCCGAACTCCGCTGGCGCGGCGGCTCCACAGGACAAAAGGAATTCGGACCTGGCTCGGGGGGGCGGATCAGGGTCGGGTAATGCGCCTTTCTCCGGTAATGCCGACACCAATCAGATTGGGCAAGAGGCGATCGCGGCGACCGAAGTGCCTGCAGCCGCAGAGTACCCCAACGACAAGGTTCGAGACTCTGTTTTCCCGAGCAACGAGACCGAGGTATCGCGGTTCATCGGAGGGCATAGAGTGGCGTTGCGCGATGGCCCCGGCAAGCAATTCGGTATTCTCGACCGATACGATGCAGGGCGAGAAGTGATTTTGCTGGGTTCGAAGGGCGAATGGTCGCAAATCAGAGACAAACTTACGCGGCGCGAGGGCTGGATATCGACGAGCCTTCTGAGCGATAGGAAACCAGAGCAGAAAGCCGAGCCGGAAGACGAGAAGCGAGACGACCTGCGGCGAGAGCCGACAGTGTCCACACCGCGAATCTCGGACGCGACAATCGCTCAGCGAATTATTGCGCAATCGCTCTCCATGTACCCCGGTTCGTGTGCCTGTCCCTACAACACGGATCGAGGCGGACGGCGCTGCGGGAAGCGAAGTGCCTATAATCGGGGTGGTGGCTACGCCCCGATTTGCTTCGCAGGAGATATCTCGCGAGAAATGATTGCGGCTTTCCGTAAGCAGGATGGACAGTAGAACAACAGAAGCCGAACGATGCGCAATGCTCCTCGCGCTTCGACAGCTCTAACGAAGAAGTGAGGATTACCCGATTGGCGCTCCCACCAGATGCGTTTCTTGTCAATGTCGCTCTGGGGCCAAAAAAAGTGACCCGAGCGTTTGTCGTGCTCGGGCCCAGGAAGGTTGGGTTCCCAAGATCACCCATCACGTGGGAAATATCGTCATTCAGTTGGATGATAAGTTCCTGAATACCTGAACTTGTAGCACCGGTTCCAGACAGACGCTCGTTGCTTTATTGCCCTGATACTAGACCGGGATCGAAGCGACGAGGCGTGCGAGAGAAGCCTGTGACCGGACCCCGACCTTCGCAAAACAGCGTGCCGCGTGCGTCTTGATCGTGTTCGGGGAGACGCCTAAAGCCCGCGCAATATCATGCAGGCTCATCCCGCTGCCGATCAGCGTGGCCACCCGCGTTTCGGCCTCCGTCAAATCGAACATCGTTCGCAGGCGTCGTGCCTGAAGCCGAGCTCTGGCTTCCGTGTCTACGATTTGCAAGAGGACGCGCGCGCGGCTGTCGGTTGCGTCCCAAGCGGCGGATGAAGATGGGGCAAGCGGAGTGATTGTCGCAAGATAAGGCGGCAAACCTGACGGCCGGATAATGGGGAACGCTCCTGTGAAAGGTGTATCGCCACCCTCAGCAACGGTGAGCGCCTGACGGATCGCCGTTGTCATGCGGGAAGAGGTCTCCGGTATGTGAGCGGTGAGGGATAAGCGGTCGGTTTGTCTGATCGAGATGCCATCAGCCTCTTTCAGGAGAGCTTCAGCTGCAGTATTGAGCAGGATGATTTCGCCACGACTTCCGATCAAGACAGCCGGATCCGGCATCGCGTTGATTAGCCTTTGCGCCAGGTCGGGTCCAGAGTCTATGCGGTGGACGTGTAATGACAGATCGATGGCGCGTTCGATATGCGAGGCGAGAAGTCTCAGCCGCTTCAGCGCTTGCGCGGCATGCTCGTCCTGGGCGCGAGACAGGAAAAGCGCCACGCCCCCGATGCCCCCTGGCTCGTGCAAGCTGGCATGTGGCATGAACAACTGATTGTGGATATTCTGCGGCTTGCAGATGTCGGTATAGAACGATGAGCGTTCAATGGCAGCCACATCGACCATGGTGTTTCCAAGGACTACGTCGCCGGGCTTTACCGTCCCGTAGGCGCGCGCGTACGGGTTCTGGGCATAGTGTTGGAGATATAGAGAATTTAAATCTTCCCGCATTCTACCGGGAATCAAGAAGCTGCCGCGTCCCCGAGGTGATTGATAGACAATGTTTCCGGCAACCGCTCCGACGTAATCAACAATCGAACAAAGTGTTTCTGACCAAAGCTCGTAGCGAATAGATGACTGGTAAATGACATCGACGATTTCAGCATGTGTCATGTCAGCGACCTCATCGTGGCAGAGCAGACCTGCCAACCGCTGCAGTGATGCATTTAAAACAAGGTCGGCTATATAACCCCACGTATCGATGCCTGCATCACCTAAACGGGTGAGTACAAACTCCTCCCTATTCTCCTTCCGCACAATATGGCGGTAAAATGGAGCGAGCCAAAATTCTTATTTATCCATCATAGCCAGCGGACCTATTAGGGAATTACTCTGAGAAGGTTTGAGCTCACCTTTAAAGTTTGCCAAAACGTAGACCAGCAGACCACGTGATCCCATGGTTCAACCAGGATCAGCGGCCAGGCGACCACCAGCTAAAAAAGCCAAGTCGGCCAGCCACTGCGATCGCCCGAACGGATGACGCAGACGCGACAGAAATCTTCAATTCTCCCGCGTCGATCTCATTGGCCCAAGATTGCCCCTCATGCCGCTTCTTGCCTCGCTTGCTCTATCTTATGCATTGGTCTTGGTCGCGCCAGGGCCAAACCTGCTTATCGTGCTTCGCGTGGCCGTGAGGCCGTCCTGGGGTCGCCTACTGAGCGTGGCCGCCGGGATCGCCACCGGCGCCGCCATCGCTTCTTATCTCGCTGTGATCGGAGCGGCGAGCCTTAACATGCTGGATGACCTGGATATGTGGTCTTCAGTTGTTCTGTCCTCGATCCTCCTGTATTCGGCCGTGCGGCTCGCGCGCCGTCCTCTTGCGGGCACGCCGCCTCAACAGCTTGGATCGGATAGCCCAAGTCTCAGGCTCTACAGCTTGGGCCTGGCAACAGCGCTTAGTAATCCGGTGTCCGTTCCGTTTTTCGTGGGCCTCTATCTCACACATCCCGACTTCAGGAGCGGCTTGGGTGAAGCAGCCACCTGCATCATTTTCGTGATGGCCTTCTCCTGGTTTACCCTGGTTGGATGCGTTTTCTCCATCCCCGCTATTCAACGGCTCGACACGATCTGGGCGAAAGCTGCCCAAACCGTTCTGTCGGTGGCGATGGGGCTGTATGGCTTGATCCTTCTCTATGAGCATGTGCTTTGATCCAAGCATTGCTGATAGGCAGCTATTCGCGGGAGGTCATGTTCTCAGCTCCACGGCGGCGGAGGCCTCGCCGACCAGAGCGAAAACCGTTTAGCCTTTACTAGGCTGGCTCGGTCGATCGCAGACAGGAGTTGGGTCATTTGCCGGTTGCTCGTCAGGTGACGTCGACAGCGCCGCCTTTCAGAGCGCGACGCTCGCGTGGAACGAATAGCGGCTCGGGACGTTTGGCAGCGCGAACCAGAGGAGAATATCATGGGAAGTACTGCAGACAAGATTAGGGGAAAGACGAACGAAGTCGCCGGCAAGGCACGGCAGGCAGCGGGCAAAGCGGTCGGTAATCATGAGGAGCAGGCCAAGGGCGCCATTCAGGAAGTCAAAGGCAAGGCCCAGGTTGCAAAAGGCGACGCCAAGGATGCCGTTAAGAAGGTTGTCGATAAGGCGTGACCGCGTTCCAGCATTCGAGATCCCCGTATGCCCGCGCTGGTCGCGGGCTTTAGGAAAGAGATTCCCATGAAGCTCGCAGCATTCGCCGCAGCAGCGGTCCTTGTCAGCCTTCTACCGGAAATCGCATCAGCGCAGGCGGTCGAGGACCCCGTTGTCAATGCCTGCAAGAATACCGGTCTGCTCGCCCTCCAGGAGCGTTCGCCGGATATTACTGATCTGGTCATGGACATGGAAAGCCTTGCGATCAGCAAAGCCGATACCAAGGTCGAGGACGTGGCAATAAAGACAGTGATCCTCGGGGAAGCCTATATCGCCCGAAAGGAAAAGACGGGAAAACCGGACAGATTCGTATGCCTGCTCGGCGACAAGGGAAAAGTACTGCTGACGTTCTTTACCGCACAGTAGCACCGGCGAAATGTACGACTGAGGACGCACGCGGCGCGATCACGGTTGAGACGCCGGACAGGGGCGCCAACCCACCTGAGAAGCGTCGCTGCGGAGGCGAAAGCCGTCGATAAAGCCGGTGAGGTCGAGAAAGCCGACAAAAGGGAGTGCCGAAGCCTTCCCAAGCAATGCAGGAAGGCACCATTCGCTGAGGCGTATGTGACGTCGCGCACCAAATCTAAGGTGATAGAATGGCCTTCGATGGCTTCGAACTGAAAAAGGTTCACGTCGACGCGGGCGAGATTCAGCTTCGCGTGGGAGGAAGCGGTCCCGCTCTTCTTCTCCTGCACGGGCACCCGCGAACCCATATGACCTGGGGGAGAGTAGCCGATATTCTCGCGCCATTGTTTACCGTCGCCTGCCCGGACGTCCCTGGCTTCGGCCAGTCCTACATACCGCCAGACGCACCTGACAGCCGCTATTCGTCCAAACAGGCGAAGGCAGCGGCTCTTGTGGAACTGATGCGACGGATGGGGCATGACGATTTCTTTCTGGTTGGACATGACCGTGGCAGCTTGACGGCCTTCCGAATGGCGATGAACCATGGGGACGCGGTCCGGAAACTTATCGTCATAGACGGCCTACCGGTCCTCGAACATCTCGAGCGGGCCGACTGGAAGTTCGCTCGAGACTGGTACCATTGGTTCTTCTTCGCACAGCCGGATCAGCCCGAGCGCGTAATCTCAGCCGATCCCGGCGCATGGTACGATAAGCTTTCGCCAGATCTTATGGGGCAAGAGGCATACGCTGACATTCACAAGGCCATCCATCGGCCCGAAACCGTCCATGGGATGATCGAGGACTACCGCGCCGGCATTCGCATCGACCATATTCATGACAAGGCTGATCGCGACGCGGGCAGGAAGATCGGCTGTCCAATGCTTTGCCTCTGGTCGCTCCGTGATGACCTCGAACAGATCTACGGCGATCCGGTAGCGATCTGGAAGGACTGGGCGATCGACGTAAGCGGATTTGGCATCGATAGCGGGCACCATGTGGCGGAGGAAAACCCTGTCGCTCTGGCCAAAGCAATCGTCAATTTTCTAACGAAATAGTGTCGATGTCCTGGTTGGCCGGCGTGACGGCCCTGTCGCGGCGGAATGACTTCAAGCGTTCGGCATATTCCGAACATCCGGCCGGTCTGCTGGGCTGGCCGAAGTCGTCCCTTCGCGGGCGACTTCGCTATACCTCACGTTGCTGGTATGCCTGACCTCCACTAAGCGGGCGACGTGCAGCCCACGTTGCCCGTTGAAGGATTTCAGCACGCTCCTAGATCTCATCGCTGAGAGGAGTTCAACATGGATGGATGGCAGGTTGGGCCGGTGGTCGCGGTGGTTTCCGAGACTGTCCGGCGATGGTTCGAGTTCTACGAGGTCCCGCTCGACGAAAGAGCGTCCGACACGCTCTGCAGCGCGGCGATCAGTCTTTATGGTGACGGTTATCAGACAGTCGATGATATCGCCACCATGCTAATTGGGACATATGTCGGTATCTGGGCCACGCGGATCAACGCCCCAACATCGGCGGCTGTCCATTAGACTAAGCCATATGCGGCCGGGCACTGAAACACACTTTCGGTGCTTGCCTAACGGCATCTTGAAACTGATGGCATCTTCGTGGTCTTTTTGATCAGCTCGCTTCATGCCGGTTCGCTTCCAAACCAATAGCCATTAATTCAGATTTTATTAAACATGTAAGCGGATCCTAAAACGAGGGGGCAACACTCCCGCGTCGAGCCGCGTTAGGCGATCACATTTAGTGGGGATCGAACTTATGGCCGTTTTTCTCGTCGTCGAAGACGAGCCGTTAATCCGCTTTCTCTTATCGGATGAACTCGTGGATGCGGGTCATACCGTCATCGAAGCCGCTAGCGCTTTGGAAGCCGTCGCAGTGCTTGGGAGATGCGATCATTTGGACGGTATGATTACCGATGTCGACATGCCGGGCGGATTGAGTGGACTTGACCTGATGAGGCTGGTGAGATCCACGCGACCCGAGACGAGCGTATGGGTCGCATCGGGCCGCGATGTCCGCTCGCAGATTGACCCCGGCGTTTTCTTCTTGCCCAAGCCATACGACTACCGCGAACTGGCTTATCTTGTCTCCGAACGCGCTCACGTAAAACAAGTGCTCGCGACGGACCAGCAGCGAACCGGCTGAACGTCTTCGAGAGACCTCCTCCAGCCACGCTAGGTCCCGACTACTTCTTTCGAAACGGCGCCAGAGCCGCAGCCAGGCCGGCTTCCTGGTAGGGTTTGCCGAGAAGTACAGCGTCAGAGATCAACTGGTGGCCATCGACCTGCGGAATGCCGATCGCCCCCGAGGAGAAGACAATCCCCAGTTCTGGTTGTCGACGCCGACACGCTACAGCGAGATCGGCGCCGGACATACCGGGCAGTCCATGGTCCGTCATCAGCACATCGACGTCTTCCTCTTCGAGGACCGAAAGAGCTTCTTCCGCGCTCGTAGCCTCGAAGACCACATGGCCCAAAGTTTCCAGCATATCGGTCGTGCTCACCAGGATGAGCGGTTCGTCCTCGACCAGCAGGATGCGTAGTGGGGAAGTGAACGAGGCCGTCGCAAGGGTTTCGGCGGCGGACACTGCTTGCGGCGGTGGGAACGAAGCCGGTTGGGCCGCCGCCTGGCGGTTGCCGAGGACGTACCGCACCTTTCGCGCCAAGGCTTCGCGCGTATACGGCTTGCTCAGGAGTTCGATCCCCTCGTCCAGACGTCCGCCATGGACGATGGCGTTGTCGGTGTAGCCGGAGGTGAACAGGACGGCGATGTGCGGCAAGCGCTCCTTGGCTTTCCGTGCCAGTTCAGGGCTGCGCAATGGCCCAGGCATGACGACGTCCGTGAACAAAAGATCGATCGGGACACCACTGTCGATGACCGCAAGCCCGGTTTGGGCATCGGCAGCGCGCAGGACCTTGTAGCCGAGGTCAGTCAGCAGTTCGATGACCGTTGCGCGAACCTCTTCGTCGTCCTCGACGACAAGCACGGTTTCGGTCCCGCCAACGACCGGCCCAGTGTCCATATCGACGGCAAGATCCTCCTGTTGGCGCGATCGTGGCAGGTAGATGCGTATGGTCGTCCCCTCTCCAGGTTCGCTGTAGATCTTGATGTGTCCTTCGGATTGTTTCACCAAACCCCAGACCATGCTGAGGCCAAGGCCCGTTCCCTTGCCAGCTGCCTTCGTCGTGAAGAACGGTTCGAATGCCTGCTCTATGATCTCCGGCGTCATACCCGAACCGGTGTCAGTCACCGCCAACATTACATATTGCCCAGCCGCCACGTCCGCGTGTCTTGCAGCATAGGCGTCATCGAGCGACGCATTGCCTGCTTCGATGGTCAGCTTGCCGTGCCCCTCCATGGCATCGCGCGCATTGATGGCAAGGTTGAGGAGCGCGTTCTCGACCTGGCTAGGGTCGACAAGCGTATTCCACAAACCGCCCGAAACAACAGTCTCGATCTCGATCCCTTCACCAATTGCGCGTCGGAGCATGTCGTCAAAGCCGCGGATCAACCGGCCGAGGTTGACCACTTTCGGCTCCAGTGCCTGTCGCCGCCCAAAGGCTAGAAGCTGTGACGCAAGTTTCGACCCACGCGTGACGCCGGCAAGGGCATTTTGCAGGCGCTGCTGTGCCTTCTCATGGACGACCATGTCTTTGGACAACAGCTGGAGGTTCCCGCCGATCACCTGTAGCAAGTTATTGAAGTCGTGGGCCACCCCGCCCGTCAACTTTCCGACAGCTTCCAGCTTTTGCGATTGGCGAAGCTGCTCCTCGGCTTGTCGCAGGGTTTCGGCCTGCTCTTTCGCAGCGGTCACGTCTCGAGCAACGGCATAGATGAGGTCGCCCTCCGGCACTGCAGTCCAGGACAGCCACTTGTAGGTCCCATCGGCGCATCGGAGACGGTTTTCGAAGTTAGGCGTGATTCCGCCGCTCGCGAGATGGTTGATCTCATTTCTGGTTTTCGCCTGGTCTTCGGGATGTTCGAGCCACTCGGATGTTTTGCCGATAATTTCGTCGGTCTGCCAACCGAGCGTTGACGTCCAGGCGGGATTGATGCTGAGCCATACGCCATTGCGATCTGCAACACCAAGAAGGTCACGGCTCAAGTTCCAGGTACGGTCGCGCTCCTGCGTCCTCTCCGCCACCGTGGCTTCGAGATTCTCGTTGAGATGGGAGAGCCGTGCTTCACTCTTTCGCAGAGCTTCCTCGGTTCTGACCCGCTCGGCGATCTCTTTCTGAGCCGCCTTGTAAAGACGGGCATTGTCGATGGCGATCGCCGCCTGTGCCGCTATGCCCGACAGCAGCCGCTCGGCGCGCTCCGTGAAAATCCCCGTCTCCGAGTGTCCGAAGAACAACCCACCAAGTACCTCACCCGATCGGGAGATTACCGGAGCAGCGAGATAGCTGCAGACCGGTAAGTGCCCTTTCGGCATGCCCTGGTGAGGGGCATTCTTGCCGTAGCGTGGATCTTTGGTGATATCATCGGATCGGACTATCCCTTCTCCAGCGAAGGTCGGACCGAACACCGCCGTGTTACGCGGCATGGGGAAAGACGAAAATGCTTCACGCGGCACGCCCGAGAGCGTGTAGAGCATGTAGCTTTCACCCTTGTCATCAAGGACGTTGTAGAAGAACGAGCCAAACTGCGCACCGGTCAGTTCGGTTGCCGCATCGGTGACAGCCTGAACGGCCTGATCAAGATCGAGTTCGGCTGCAATGACGCTGCCGACGCGGTTGAGCGTTTCCAATGAGCGCGCTTCTTCGCGCAGGCGCTCGCCCATCTCGCGCCTGACCTTCATCATTCCAAGTGCCGCGGCGACTCGAGCAGCCAGTTCTCGGGCGGAAAACGGCTTGACGAGATAATCATCGGCGCCGGCACTCAAACCCTCGACACTGGCTTCCTCGCCGGCACGCGCTGACAAAACGATGATCGGAATGTCGGCAAGCTCGGGTTCGCGGCGAATGGCCTGTATCAAACCGAATCCATCGAGCCGCGGCATCATCACGTCGGACAGGACCAAATCAGGTCTCCTTGTCCGAATGGCCTCAAGCGCGGCCTGGCCGTCGTTGGCTGTTTCGACCTCATAGTCTGCACTCAGCAGACGGCGGACATAATCGCGCATGTCGGCGTTGTCGTCTGCAAGGAGAATTCGCTGTCGGGCACGTGAACCAATTCCGGCCGCTGCAGGACGATCCAGTCGATCGTCACCAACCTCTGGCTGATCGGGAAGCCACTTGAGCGCCTCATCGACAAAAGCGCCAGCCTGAACTGCCGTGGAGGCGAACGCCCGGCCCGCCTGCAATCTATCCTGGGGCAGATGCTGCGATCCCTTAGGGATCGTGACCGTAAATGCTGAGCCGCGGCCTTCTTCACTGGTGACATCGATGGTCCCGCCATGCAGTTTGACCAGCTCCTGAACCAGGGCCAGACCAATTCCACTGCCTTCGAAGCTGCGGCCCTTGGCACCCTCTACGCGGTGGAATCTCTCGAAGAGCCGGGGAAGCTCAAGCGCCGGAATACCGGTGCCGCTGTCCTCTACGACCAGCAGGGCCGCTTCGTCACCGTAAGTCAAGCCAACGCGAATCTCGCCCTCGAACGTAAATTTAAAGGCATTGGAAAGGAGGTTGAGAACGATCTTCTCCCACATGTCGCGATCGACGAACACGTGCTCCGGCGAAGGCGCGCATTCGAGGACGAGTTTGAGACCCGCCTTTTCCGTGAGCGATCGAAAGTTGCTGGCGAGTTCAGCCGTCATCTTACTGAGATCAGTCGGCTCGAAGCTAGCCTGCGTGCGCCCTGCCTCTATTCGTGAGAAGTCGAGCAACGAGTTGACCAGCTTCAGCAGCCGCATGCCGTTGCGGTGTACGACCTCCAGTCGGGCCTGCATTTCTGAATCCTCGCGTACGTCCGCGAGCGCCTCCTCAAGCGGCCCGAGCATCAATGTAAGGGGTGTGCGGAATTCATGGCTGACATTTGAAAAGAACGTCGTCTTCGCCCGGTCCAACTCCGCCAACGCCTCCGACCGACGACGCTCTTCTTCATAGGCTTGGGCGTTGGCCACCGAGCCGGCGATCTGGCCTGCGACCAATTGCAAAAAGCTACGGTACGCGTCGTCGAACAGACGATACGGGTTAAGGCCAATGATTAGGGCACCGGCTCTTCCCGTATCACCCGTCGGCATGACCGGAATGACTGCAGCGTCTGTTGGTGGAACGCGCCACTTGCCAGCTGGAAGATCTGGACCAGCCTTCCGGGAGAGGCCGGGGACGAACACCGGACATTGAGACCGCAAGGCCTGCTCGATCGGCCATACCGAACTCTCAGCGAGATCAATAGTCGTTGGAAAATTCGATTGCCCGACCTCAATGCCGGAGGTCGCGACGAGTTCGGCGACGCGTCCGTCAGGGCCGGTCATATAAAGCAAGGCAAAGGGCACGTCGTAGGCATTCATAGTGATTGCCGCGGCTCCGCGTTCGCACGCGTCCCGCCAGGTCCGCGCGTCCGAAGAGCTAGTTGCCAGTTCCCGGAGCAGAGCAAGCTGCCGCTCGCCGATAACGCGCTGCGTGTCGTCGGTGTTGGCACAGATGATACCGCCTGGCGTGCCGTCGTCGTCAGGGATCGGCGTGTAGGAAAACGTGTAATACGTTTCCTCAGGATAGCCGTTGCGCTCCATGATAAGCAGCTGCTCTTCGACGTAAGTGCCTTCGTGGCCGCTCGTCGCGGTCGCAAGCATCGGTCCGATATCGGCCCAGATTTCCCGCCAGACGTCGGCGGTGGGTTTTCCAAGCGCCCAAGGGTGCTTCCCACCGATGATGGACTTGTACGAGTCGTTATAGAAGTAGACCAACGCATCGCCCCAGCCGATCCAAATCGGCTGGCGAGACAGAAGCATGATCCGAACTGCAGTCTTCAGACTCTGTGGCCATTGGTGTGCTGGACCAAGCGGGCTTGCCGTCCAATCGTGGGCTCGCATGAGTGCACCCATTTCGCCCCCGCCGGACAAAAAGTCCAACTCAGGCTGAAATGAGGGCGAAGTCACCGCGATGGAATTGTCGCTCAACTGAAGCTCCTTTGCACTCACCAACGGTTATCGGAAACCGACAGCGCGTACTTATCTATCCGGCATGCTTCCTTATGGAAGATGTCACGCTGAAAATACTCGCGTTTTTATTTTGTTCTCGGTCGACTGCGAGAGCCGGCTGTTACCTACGATAAAACAGCAGACACGGCTGGCGCGGAGGTGGAGGGAGGTCGTTTGTTGCTACAGGTCAGCTTGGATCCTCCGCAATCGAAACCACGAGCATCCCAGTGTCAGCAAGACTACGATGATAGCGATCGCACTGCGGGTCGACTTCCGTGCCCGGGATCAGGAAAACGGACCACATTCTCGTTATCGGGCAGCGGCGTGTAGGAGGTCGCCATCATCATGTTCGCCACATGTAACACCGAAGGAATACGACTGACCGTTTGACGCTGGGGTCGATATGGGCAGCCGCGCAATCCCCGCCCCAAGCCGGAGAGCAAATCCCCATCCGAGGGATGAAGAGCCTGATGGAGGAAGGTCAACCTTGATCGGAACGGCCACTAAGGCGAGCACCTCCGATCCGACGAAGATAGCAGGTCGGACCTGAGGGGAGCCGCATCACTCTTGCCACACCACGGCTGATGTGCTGAAGGCGTCTTGGAGTGGCGCTAGCTGCTACGGGAACCGACCTTAAGGCTCTCAAAGGCGGTAAGAAGCACATCGTCACGCGGGCATGCAACCAAGGGGGCGGGGACATCTCGACTCAGTCGAAGAGGGGGCTTGTGCAGCCCGCTGCTTGAGGCCGCCGCGGCGATGCCTGATCTGGGTCGGTACGGGTTTGGGGGAGAAGGATCCGACCCATCACATGTGCCTGCGCGATGCTGAGAACAACGCAGCCGTTTATTGGCTTGATAAAGCCGGAGGCCGGGTGACAAGGCCACATGAAAATTTTTCGGTGCGGATCTTGAATCCGAAATTCTCAAAAACCAAATCGATTGCCGCCAGCCGCTAAAGAAGGGCTGGCCTTGCTGGAGACGCCGTCTTTCGGCGCTTCCGTACCATGTTGCTTCAAGGAGGATATGGCTATGGCAACATCTTACGATTATGCACCTCTCTACCGTTCAAGTGTCGGGTTCGACCGGGTCTTCCACCTTCTCGAAAACGCACAGCGCGCCCGCTCGATCAGCGACTGGCCGCCCTATGACATCATCAAGACGGGCGATGACAGTTATCGGATTTCGATTGCGGTGGCGGGTTTTACCCAAAACGATCTCGACATCACCTTCCAATCCAATCTTCTGACCGTCACAGGCAAGAAGCAGGAATCAGCGAATGAAGGCTACCTGCATCGCGGCATCGCCGGCCGGCCGTTCGAACATCGGTTCGAACTTGCCGACCACGTCAGGGTGAGTGGGGCGGAGCTGGGCAATGGTCTTCTTTCGATCGACCTCGTTCGCGAGATCCCAGAGGAACTGAAGCCGCGGAAAATCTCCATCCAGAGCGCTCCCGCACTAAATCCTGCTGCTCCCGCGCAGATCGAAGCGCAGAAGGCGGCTTGACCGCGTCGTTCGCAGAACAAGGGCGCCGTGGCTACGGCGCCCTTCATTCGGGGTTAGGAAGGAGAGAGCGATGAAACCCGATATGTTCGAACAGCCTGTTTGCATTTTTGTCGGCCTAGGATTTCCGACTGAGGTTCCTAGCGTGATGGACGCCTACCGGCATCTCCTCGAGTGGCCGGCTTCACTGAGAGACGCGGCGCACTCGGTCGCAGTCAAGGCATGCAGTGCCGCATTGCGCGGCGAGATCGAAGCAGAGACCGCGCGGGGCATGTTTGTCGCCTTTGCCGAGAAACACGATCTTCTCGCACCTGAAAACAATCTGATCGCCGCGTCCCGTCTGCGAAGTGACAGGGATCCACACGTTCGTTGAGGTAATCCGATGATGCACAACCTGCTGCAGCAGGCCGCCGGCCATGCGATGGCGATAGGTCCCGCGGTTCTGGTTCATGGCATGCAGCTTAAGCGCCCGATCGACGTGGTAAGAGAGCCATCCCTTTCTGTCGATGATAAGCGCACTATCTTAGCGGCCTGGGCGTCGGACTTTTACGCAGTCGAGTCAAAACCCGCCCTCCGTCAGGTGCCGGGTACCTTAGAGCCAGTTTCGATCGATGAGGTGCAGTCTGCTCTCAAAGAACTCGACCGGCGATACGGGATCTGATGAAATGCCAGTCAGGCGTCCGCTTGATCGAACTGGCGTGTTGAGTGACATGCCTTCTTGGAACACGCGCTTACGGGTGACAAACGCGTGAGGTGTCCTACTTCAGAAATGACAGTGCGACGACGACCGCATCAGACCGAAAAATCACAGGGCTGAGCCCCCGTACGACACAGGACCCAGCCCATAGATTTTCCTCGTCCGTGAAACGTCCAGCTTTACGAGGACAGCTTATCTGACTGCCTGGTCGTGAAGACGCCGATCAATTGTTGTGGGCCGCACAGGCTTCATCCATGGGGGTGGCGTTGCTCGTGCCGCCCTGCGTCTGGAGATTGGCGGAGTTATTGACCGGATTGGGGCACTTGGTCTTGTCCATCGTAGTGCCGCTAGTCGTGGAGTTCGTGGTGGTAGAATCCGTTGCCATCGGCTTTTTGGCCTTGGTGTCGGTGGTCGCGCCACCACCCTGATCGGCTTGGTTCTTGTCGATCGTTGCGCCGGCCGGCGCTGGGTTTGACTGGGCGAAAGCGGATGTGGCCATGCCGATAGCTAAGAGCGAAGCTGCTACGAGTTTCATGCGCATTTTAAGTCCTCCTTGGTGTCTTTGGGTGTTTACCCATCCAGAACCTCGTTCTTGGATCATTGTTCCGCTGCTGCCGACATATGCGCTGCCGCGTTCGAGAGCGATCACGCGGTCAACAATCGAGGTCTTTAATAGGCCGCATCGAGCTTCCGTCTGAGAGCCCGTTCCTGTTCATAGGATTTATGCGGGAAATGTTCGAAACACCACCAGCGGGTCGGCACAACCGCAGAAGGCTGTTGCCACAGTCGCCCCATTCCGTGCTTCGCTGATCGGCTGCTCTCGCATATCCGTTCTCCAAATATCATTTTCAGATTGGCGGCCGCCTCGCCGATGTTTTTATTATGTTCGCAGAGAGACACCAGAGTGGCGCTTTTAGGTAGGCCTGTCTCGATGATTTTGCCGCCCGCGGCGCTCCACGAAATTCCGCAACCAAGTGTCTGATTTCGCACCCGGTTACGAAGACAGGGTTTGCGATTTAGCCACCTGGCCGAGCCGGTCCGCCACGGGCTCAAGGGCTGAACTCAGCTCGGCATCCACTTCTGTCAGCTGCATCAGGTGGCGTCGAGATTGCGTGGTTTCATCAGGAGGTTCGATGGACGAAGGGACAGTTTCCTGATCGAATTTCGACCTGTTCAATCGCTGTGGATCTCGACCGGTTGCCGTTGTCGACACGAGACGATGCCAGTGTTGTCTCAGGCGCAGGCACTTCTCGAGCGCAAGTCGAACCACGAAAGATGGTGGCCCGCAGAGTTCCATGTTGGCTGCATGTTTGAAGCTAGCGACGGACCGTCTTCGCAGCCAGCGGAGAGACTTCGACCGCTCAGTGTAGTTCGAAGTCAATTCCTGCATCGAAGCTTGCTGCTCGGTAGCGGGCACGGTAATTTGTTGTTTCGCAAATGCGATTGAAAACCCTCATCCACCTCGTAAGATTTCCGACCGTAACGAAGTGGGCGCGCGATATTCCGACCAAAGGAAACCGTTATCAAGCGGTTCAGCACCTGCTTGGAAGTGCCTGCATCGTTTCCAAACGTGGTGGTTAGCTTCGGCTATGGGGCGCTTCTGATCCCGAGAAGGTAGCGAGTTCGTCCATGCCTGACCAGACCCACACTTTGAAGCAGTTGGCACAGGGCCGTCGGCCAATCCGGATTGGCTTCTTTCTCGTTCCCGACTTCCCTCTAATGACCTTTGCGGCTGCGCTTGATTCCCTCCGACAGGGAAATCGCTTGGCCAAACAAAGGATATTCGACTGGAAAATCCTGTCAGCAGACGGCGGGCATGTGAAATCCAGCAGCGGCTTGGGCTTCGACGCCGATGCTGCGATCGCTCGGGCTCCGCGTTGCGATATCGTCATTCTTTGCGCCGGGCTCAATTTTGCAGACGCCTATGATGCCAGTGTGTTTGCCTGGTTAAGGCGCATCTATTCCGAGGGATGCGTGCTCGGAGCGGTCAGCACGGCCGTATTCTTTCTCGCAAAGGCAAGGTTGCTGGAAGGACGGCGTTGTGCCGTTCATTGGGAATCACTGGCCAGCTTTCGCAGTGAGTTTCCGAATTGTCTCGCCACCGACGACATTTTCGCTATTGACGGACGCTTTCTGACCTCGTCGGGCGGTACGGTCACGCTTGACATGATGCTCTACCTGATCTCCGCCGTCGAGGGAAGGGAACTGGCCGCTCTTATTTCCGATCAGTTCAACCATGCCCGGATCAGGCGCCAGGACGACGTCCAGCGGATGTCGCCGGAAGATCGTTTCGGCATCAGGAATACCAAGCTCGCATTTGTGGTCCGCCGCATGGAGGCAAGTCTTGGCGATCCCGTCGAGATTTCAGACCTCGCCGACAGCGTTGCACTTTCGCTGAGGCAGCTCGAGCGGCTGTTTCACGCCAATCTCGGCAAGAGTCCCACCAACTTCTACATCGAGCTTCGTATGACGCGTGCGCGCGAACTCCTCGTCTACACGGAATTGGCGATCGGTGAGATCGCTGAAATCTGCGGTTATCGGTCGGCTTCCCACTTCGGTCGCTCGTATCGCACGCGATTTCGCGAGAGCCCTGCTGCCACCAGAAAGGCGGAAAAACGACGGGAGGAGACAATCGCCTGAACAATGTCGATCCACGCAGAAAAGATGTCGGATCGCTGCATGTCACAGAGGTCCATCCCGTTTTAATTCTTACGAAGACGGATGGGTGACGGACAAAAAGTCCGCTGCGACCGAGGCTTTGGGCGAACGCCCGCCGAAAGGTCCGACCAACAAAAATTCGGAACAGTTAAAGCGCTAACTCGGAGATGACTATCATGGACAGGACTGAGCATTCCTATATCCCGACTCTGGTCGAACAGATGTCGAGCGGCTCGATCGGCCGCCGAGAATTCCTGCGCAAGGCGACACTGCTTGGTGTCTCGGCGGCAGCCGCCTATTCGTTGGCCGGCGTCGCGATGCCCGGCATCTCCGTGCAGGCCGAGGACATGCCTAAAGGCGGGAATCTGCGGATCGGCATGCGCTGCATGGAAATCAAGGATCCGCATCTGGCCGACTTTGCCGAAAAGTCGAATGTCATCCGCCAGGTTTGCGAGTATCTCACCCTCACGGACCGCAATAACATCACCCATCCCTACCTGCTGGAAAAATGGGAGGTCAGCGACGACCTGAAGACGTGGACGCTACACGTGCGCAAGGACGTCCAGTGGCGCAAGGGCAGGCCGCTGACGGCTGACGACGTAATCTGGAACCTGAAGCGCGTCTGCGATCCAGCAATCGGTTCGTCGATGCTCGGGCTTTTCACCGGCTATCTCGTGCAGGAATACGAAACAGGCGAAAAGGACGAGAAGGGCACTCCCAAGAAGTCGAGCAAGCTTTGGGCCGACAACGCCATCGAGAAGGTCGACGATTACACCGTCCGCCTTAACTGCTCCTCGCCCCAGATTGCGGTACCCGAGCACCTCTATCATTATCCGATGTTCATCATCGATCCGGAAGAAAATGGTGCCTTCGGTGCCGACGCGAACGGCACTGGCCCCTTCGTTATCACCGAGTATATCGTCGGCAAGGGTGCCAAATACAAAGCCCGCACCGACTATTGGGGCGCCGGCCCCTTTCTCGATACGTTCGAATATGTCGACCTCGGCGACAATCCTGGTGCAGGTATCGCGGCCATAGCCTCCAAGCAGGTCGATGGCCTGTCGGAAGCCGATGCTGTGCAGATCAATGCGATGAAGAATTTCCCGCATGTCACGGTCCATCAGGTCGAGACGACCCAGACCGTCGTTGCCCGCATGCATCCCGATATCGACCAATTCAAGGACAAGCGCGTGCGCCAGGCGATGCGTTATGCGATCGACCGAGACAAGGTCATCCAAACGGCGCTTCTCGGGGCTGGCATTCCTGCCGAAGATCATCACGTCGCGCCCTCGCATCCGGAATATGCGACCTTGCCGAAATACCCCCGTGACATCGAGAAAGCGAAGAAGCTTCTGGCCGATGCCGGCTATCCGGATGGTTTCGAGTTCGACATGGTCACTCGTCCCGATCCGATCTGGGAACTGAACACGGCGCAGGTCCTCGCCGAACAGTTCAAGGACATCGGCGTCAAGATCAACATCAAGTCCCTGCCAAGCGCCCAATACTGGGAAGTCTGGACGACAGCTCCATTCAGCCTGACCGCCTGGGGTCACCGACCGCTGGCAATCATGACGCTGTCGCTTGCCTATCGTTCGAATGCCGCCTGGAACGAGTCCAATTATTCCAACGCAGATTTTGACAGGCTGCTGACCGAAGCCGAGGGTATTCTCGATCCGAAGGAACGCAGCAAGGTCATGGCGAAAATCGAGGCGATCATGCAGGACGACGGCCCGATCGTTCAGCCCTTCTGGCGTGTTTTCTCGACCGTCATGGACAAGAAGGTCAAGGGCTTCGAGCTCCATCCTTCGCAATACATCTTCGCGCATCAGTACGCGATCTCGGCTTAACCTCCCGCCGGGCGCCTGGCCGCGTTCGCGCGGTCGGGTGCTGGGCCCGGACATTCGGATTCCTCCGGCTATGGCGATTTTTCTTCTCAAGCGCTTGGCGATGATGGTCGTGACGATGCTCTGTGCTTCGTTTCTCGTCTTCGCCGTCTGCGAGTTCACTCCCGGCAGCGTGGCGCGCAAGTCGCTCGGTCCCTTCGCCACCCAGCAGCAGGTGGATCTGCTGTCGCAGAAACTGAAGGCCAATGATCCGCTGCTGGTGCGCTACGGCCGCTGGCTTGGTGTGCTCGTCGGCGCAATCCCCGATCCCCTTCAGGATCCGACCACCGGGTTGAACTTCAAGGATCCGCGTGGCGCCCAGTATTTCGGCAACTTCGGCTACTCCACCCTGAACAAGCTACCCGTCAACGACGTCATCTGGGATCGTCTCGGCAATACGTCCATCCTCGCCGGGCTGGCGTTCCTGCTGATCGTCCCGCTGTCGATTATTTTCGGCATCTTGTCGGGGCTGAAAGAGGGCGGGGTGCTGGACCGGACGCTTTCGGTCATCTGTATCACTTTTACCTCCATTCCGGAGTTCGCGTCAGGCGTCTTCCTGGTGACGCTCTTCGTGATCCTCTGGCCAATCCTGCCTGGTACCAGCCCTTTGAACAGCGATGGCGGCTGGGCCGTGCCCTACCAGTTCGTACTGCCCGTTGCCGTGCTGGTCATCTACGATTTCGGCTATGTCGCCCGTATGATCCGCGTCTCGATGATCGGCGTTATGGAGCGGCCCTATATCCGCACCGCAATCCTGAAGGGTATGAGCACGCGCCGCATGGTGCTAGGGCACGCACTCCGCAATGCGATGATCGCGCCCTTCACCGTGCTTTTGTTGCAGATCAACTTCCTGATCAGCGGCGTCGTCGTGACCGAACTCGTCTTTGCCTATCCGGGCTTCGGCCGCCTGATCCTTGACGCAAGTCTGTTCGGCGATATCGCAACGCTCGAGGCTGCCACGCTGATCACAGTCGCTATCGCCGTTGTCACGCAGCTGCTTGGCGACCTTGGCTACATGCTGCTCGATCCACGTATCCGGGTGAGGTAAATCATGGCTGTTCAAGACAACATCACCGCAGCAGTCGCGCCACCGCCAAAGCGTACCGAAAGGCCCAGCTGGATGCGCATTTTCCATTCGCGCACGGCCGTCGTCGGGCTCTGCCTCGTGCTCTTATGGGTACTTGCCGCGCTTCTCGCACCGATCCTGCCGCTGCCGTCGCCGACGGATTCCGATGTCATGGCGATGAGCAACCCCTATCCTTCCGCTGCCCACTGGTTGGGGACCGATATTCTCGGTCGTGATATGCTGTCACGGTTGATCTTCGGCGCTCGCACAGTGCTTTCCGTTGCGCCGCTGTCTGTGGCGGTTGCCATGATCGTCGGCATCGCGATGGGGATGATTGCAGGCTATTATGGCGGCTGGGTCGATGTGCTGATCAGCCGCTTCTCGGACATCATCCTGGCCTTTCCGGTTCTCGTTATCTACGTCATCCTGATCGCCAATATCGGACCGTCGGTCCTGAATATCGTCATTGCGACCATGATTGCCTCGGCGCCGGGTATCGGTCGCATAACGCGCGGCCTGGTGCTGGGTCTGAAGCAGCAGGAATATGTCGCGGCAGCAAAGCTGCGTGCGGAAAGCACGCTCTACATCATGATCGTCGAACTGCTGCCGAACTGCCGCAGCCTGCTGATCGTCGATGCCTGCCTTCGCATCGGCTACACGATCATTACCATCGGTATTCTCGGTTTCCTCGGCCTCGGTCTGCCGCCACCGAACCCGGACTGGGGTGGCATGGTCAAGGAAAGTGTCACTGTCCTGAACGTCTGGCCACACATGTCGCTGATCCCGTCTGCCGCGCTCGTCAGCCTGGTCCTCGGCTTCAACCTGCTCGCCGACGGCATGCGGGAGGCATGGAAACCATGAACATCATCGCGTCCAGTCTTCAAGGAGCGGCCATGTCCATCACGCCATTGATCGATCGTGAACCCGTTCTCGATATTCAGAACCTGTGCATCGAGTTTCGCGGCAAGAGCGAGACGGTGGTTGCGATCCCCGATCTCTCATTCAAGGTCATGCCGGGTGAAAGCTACGGTCTCGTGGGTGAATCGGGTTGCGGCAAGAGCACCACGGCCATGGCGATCATGGGCTATCTCGGCGCGACCGGCGTAGTTGCTGGCGGCAGCATCCGCTTCAACGGCAAGCAACTGGTCGATGCCTCCCCAAGGGAACTGCGTTCCATCCGCGGACGGCAGATCGCCATGGTCTATCAGGATCCGATGAGCGCTCTCAATCCGGTGATGACGGTCGGTGCGCAGCTTGCCGAAGTCCCCCTGCTTCACCTGAGCGCCAGCAAAAAAGACGCGATGGCCATGGCGGAAGCTATGCTCGCCGACGTTCGCCTGCCAGATCCTGGCGACATGATGAAGCGGTATCCGCATCAATTATCCGGTGGCCAGCAGCAGCGCGTGGTCATCGCCATGGCATTGCTTGCCAAACCGTCCTTGCTATTGCTTGACGAGCCAACGACCGGGCTCGATGTGACCGTCGAGGCCGCGGTCATCGATCTGATCGCCGAATTGCGCCAACGCTATTCGACCAGCCTGCTGTTCATTTCGCACAATCTCGGCCTGATCGCAGAAAGCTGCGATCGTCTCGGCATCATGTATTCCGGCGAAATGGTGGAGGAGGGAACGACATCAGAAGTATTCCGCCGGCCGAGGCATCCATATACGCGCGGCCTTATCGATTGCATTCCCGACATTACCGGCGATAAGCGCAGCCGTACGCTCGCTGCCATCCCCGGTTCGATCCCGCTGCCGCAGGAAAGACCGCAGGGCTGTCTTTTCGGGCCGCGCTGTTCGAGTTTCGTCTTTGGCCTCTGCGACCGTCCGGGCCTTGTTCTGGAGCCGGCGGCGGAAGAGCATCTGGTGCGCTGCGTCCGCTGGCCGGAAATTTCGGCAGCGGAAGTAACGTTTGCTCCGGTTGAGACACAGATCATTGCAAAATCGACGGCGATAACGCTGTCTGATGTGAACCGTCTCTATCCCGTCGGCCGCCAGAAGACCGTCAAGGCAAACGAAGCGGTCAGTTTCGAAGCGGCAACAGCCGAGATCGTGGCGCTGGTCGGCGAGTCCGGCTGCGGAAAATCCACGCTGGCGCGCATCGTGTCGGGTCTCGACAAGGCGACATCGGGCGAAATCCGCATGGCTGGCGAAAACATCGCCGAATTGGAGGCCCGCGATCGTCCACGCGCGTTGCTGCAACAGGTTCAGATGATCTTTCAGAATCCTGACAGTACGCTCAATCCGTCGCACTCGGCCGTTTTTTCCATCCGGCGCTCGATCAAGAAGTTTGGTATCCGCAAAGGAAAGGCCGAGATCGAGCAGCGCGTCCGCGAGCTTCTGGAAATGGTGCGTCTGTCTCCGGCCGTCGCGGACCGAAAGCCGAACCAGCTGTCCGGCGGCCAGAAGCAACGTATTGCCATCGCCCGCGCCTTTGCGGCGGAACCTTCGCTCATCGTCGCCGATGAACCGGTCTCGGCACTCGACGTCTCAGTGCAGGCCGCGGTCGTGACGCTTCTTCTCGACATTCAACGGGAAAAGCATGCCACCATGCTGTTCATCAGCCACGACCTGGCGCTGGTTCGCCACGTGGCAGACAAGGTCGTGGTCATGTATCTCGGCAAGATCATGGAGCAGGGGACCGTCGAGGAGGTCTTCGGTGAGGGCGCGCATCCCTATACTGAAGCACTTCTCTCAGCGATCCGCAGCCCGCACCCGGATGAAGCCCCGCGCGAGCGTATTCGCCTGTCCGGCGAAACACCGAGCGCGGTCAACGTACCCGCCGGCTGCCGTTTTGCGACGCGGTGCCACCGCAAGCTCGGAAGCATCTGCGACACCGCTCCGCCCCCACTGCGCAAGATGTCCGATACGCACGAGATCCTCTGCCACATCGAGCAGGTAGATCTGGCCGCCCGGCCTTCCGTGCTTGCTCCCGCCGAAAAGGCATAATGATGCGCGCTCCCGATAGGACGATTGGTGACTTCTGGCGGAAATCCGCGGGGCTTCGTGCAATCCTGCATGTCATGGCGAGCATTTGCATCGTCGCGACTGGCAATTCTCTTTTGACGACCACAGTTTCTCTTCACCTCAGCGACCCCGCAATCGATACCAACATCGTCCAGTTGTTGCTGACGGCGTTTCCCATAGGCTTCCTTGCCGGCTGCCTGTCTGCCCGTTTCATGGTCGTCCGCTTGGGCCATGAGCGGGCTTTCCTGGCCGTCGCATTGCTCGCTGCTTTCGGTGCCTGCGGTTACATGCTGACGGAAGCCGCTTCAGTCTGGTTTTGCCTGCGTCTGATCAACGGTTTTTCCATCGCAACGCTGTTCGTCGTTTCCGAAAGCTGGATCAATCTTTACGCGGACGAGAAGAACCGAGGCGCCTATTTCTCGCTCTATATGCTGATGACGTCACTGGCGACACTGTTTGCGCAATTGCTTGTCGAAACGGCCGGAGCGGGCTCTCCCCATCTCTTTCAGATCGTGCTCGGCGTCATCCTGCTTGGACTGATCTACGCCCGCTTTGTCGGTGGGCCTTGGCCCACCTTGCGCCTGCCGCTGGCAGTGACGGTCGATGCCGGTAACGCTCACTCCGGGCATCGGTATGGTATCTGGCGGCTCGTCGCTCTCGCACCAGTAGCTGTCGTCTGCGTCTTTCAAGCGGGCATGACGAATATGAATGTTTATACGATGACGCCGATCTATGCGGAGCGGGTGCACCTCGACGCGGCGGTCGCCGTGACACTGGTAACCGCTTTCAGCCTTGGCGGCATGCTCGCTCAGGCGCCGGTCGGATGGTTGTCGGATCGTATGGACCGGCGCGTTCTACTTCTCGTTCAGGGATTGGCGGGAGCAGGACTGTGCGCAGCAATCGCTTGGCCTGGAACCTATCCGCAGCTGCTTCTTTACGGTCTGTTTTTCGCCTATGGCGCGATTGCGCTGACGATTTATCCGGTCGGTATCGCATACGCTAACTCACAGCTCGACAGCCATCATATGGTCTCGGCATCGGGTAGCCTGCTGCTCCTCTATTCGATTGGCAACATCATGACACCTGGGCTCGCCGCCCAGCTGATGGAGCTGTTTGCACCGCAGGCACTCTTCCTTCTGCTCGGGAGCGGCGCGTTCCTGGTTGCTGCCGCTGCCTGCTTCAATCTTCTGCGCCGTCCGATCGGCACTACCAAACCGTGCCTTGTTTCGGGAGGAAGCGAATGACACCCGCCAAGCCTTATGACCTCGTGATCCGTCGTGGCCGTGTGGTGCTGCCGGATGCGACCAGGCAGATCGATATCGGCGTTCGCGACGGGGTGATTGCGGCGCTCGGGCCGGATCTGTCCGAGGGGAAACATGAAGTCGCGGCCGAGGGGCGGATCGTACTGCCCGGCGGCGTAGACAGCCATTGCCACATGGATCAGCAGCCATGGGAAGGGAAGGCGACAGCTGACGATTTCAACACCGGTACGCTGTCGGCGATGTGCGGCGGCACGACAACGGTGGTTCCTTTCGCCATGCAGATGCGTGGCCAGTCGCTACGCGACATCGTCGAGGATTATCACGAGCGCGCCCGTCCGAAAGCGCATATCGACTATGGTTTTCACCTGATCGTCGGCGATCCCTCAGCCGAAGTGTTGCGCAACGAAATTCCTCAGCTGATCGCCGAAGGCTGCACCTCGATCAAGATCTACCTCACCTATGACGGTTTGAAGCTCGATGACTATGAGGTGCTGAATGTGCTCGACCTTGCGCGCGCGCAAGGCGCGATGGTCATGGTTCACGCGGAGAACGACGCCTGCATTCGCTGGCTGACCGAAAAATTCGTTGCCGCGCGCAAGACCGAATTGCGCTACCACGAAAAGGCGCATTCAGCGATCGGCGACCGTGAAGCGACCTTCCGGGCGATCAGCCTTTCGGAACTGATCGAGACGCCGATCCTTGTCAGCCATGTCGCTGCGGGGGGCGCCGTCGAGGAGATCCGGCGCGCCAAGGCGCGCGGGCTCCCGATCTACGCCGAGACCTGCCCGCAATACCTCTTCCTTTCGGCCGAGGATATCGACACCCATGATCTCTCCGGCTCCAAATGCGTTTGCACGCCGCCGCCGCGCGACAAGTCGAACCAACCTGCAATCTGGGCTGGCATCCAGGACGGAACGCTGGAGGTTTTTTCTTCGGATCATTCGCCTTGGCACTATGCCGATAAGATTGCGGGCGGGCCGGGAACGCCGTTCCACCGAATTCCCAATGGCATTCCCGGCATCGAGACGCGACTTGCCCTTTTGTTTTCGGCAGGCGTGAATGGTGGCCTGATCTCGCTGCAGAAATTCGCCGAGCTCACGTCCAGCGCGCCGGCACGCCTTTTCGGGCTTGCTCCGCGCAAGGGGCAGATTGCCGTCGGGGCAGACGCCGATATTGCGATCTGGGATCCGGATCGCAGCGTGACGATCACCAATTCCATGCTGCATCACGCCACCGACTACACGCCCTATGAAGGGCAGGTCGTCAAGGGCTGGCCCATAATGACGATCTCGCGCGGCGATATCGTGTGGGATGACGGAAAGATCCTGGCGGGACCGGGCCGCGGCAAGTTCATCGCAAGAGAGAGGCCTTTCCCGCCGCAGCAGGGACTCTCGAAGGTCCTCGCATCATGACGACGCCGATGTCACGCCTTCAAGGCAAGGTGATTTTTCTGACGGGGGCAGCAAGCGGCATCGGCGCGGCGATCGCGCGCCGTTGCATCGACGAGAAAGCCATCGTGATCTGCGCAGACCAATCGCTCGATGAAGCAGACGCGCTTGCGAAATCGCTCGGTCCGCAGGCGCTGGGTGTTCAATGCGAGGTTACCGAGAGCGGCTCGGTCAAGCGTGCTGTGGAGGCTGGCCTGGAACATTTCGGGCGCCTCGACGGTCTCGTGCACAACGCGGCCGCACCTTCGATGGATGGGAGTGTCGTCGAACTTGCCGAGCCACAATGGCGCCTGGAGATCGATGTCATCCTGACCGGAGCCTTCCTTGCCAGCAAATACGCGCTTCCTGCCATGATCGAAGGCGGCGGCGGTTCGGTCGTCTTCATCGCATCGCAATTCGCTCATGTTGCAACCGGCAGGTCCGTTGCCTACTGCGCCGCAAAGGCCGGTCTCGTGCATCTCGCCAAGGCCATGGCGGTTGACCATGCGGCGGATGGCATCCGCGTCAACAGCCTCTCGCCTGGGGCTGTCGCCACCCCGCGACTGCTGCAACGGTGGCCGGATCTCAAAGCAGCAAATGCCGGGTTAGGCCCCGCGCATTTGCTCGGACGCATCGGGCAGCCGGAGGAAATAGCCGCCGCCACTGCCTTCTTGTTGTCGTCGGATGCATCGTTCGTCACTGGAACCGATCTCCTGGTCGACGGCGGCTACGCGACGCGCTGATACCTGTGTTGAAAATCTTTGGATGGATTTGAAATGACCCTTCTTGTCACCGGTGGAACCGGCTTCGTCATGAGCGTCCTCGCACGGGAATGGCTCGAACGCGATGCCGATGCGCGCGTCGTCATTCTCGATCGCGCCGGCCTGGATGCGATGGCGGAGCGCTATTTTGCGCCGGTCCGCGATCGACTGACGGTGGTCACCGCCGACATCTGCGAGCCCACTCAATGGGAAGCGACACTCGACAGCCACAATGTCCGCTACGTGGTGCATGGCGCCACCGTTACCCCCATCTCACGCGGCAGCGCGGCTGAGGCAAAGCTTCAGCCAGAGGCCGAAGACCCGGCCAGGATCGTCGATGTCAATTTCTCGGGCACGGTGCGTATTCTCGAATGGCTGAGAAAGCGTCCCGGCATCCAACGCCTCATCTTCGTCAGTTCGGGATCGGTCTACCGTCATCACGGGCCGGACTGGACAAGCGAACCGCTTCCGGAAGACGGCTATGTTGCACCGCTGACGCTGTACGGCATTTCCAAATTTGCAGCTGAGATGGTCGTCAACCGCTACGCCGATCTTTTCGGCCTGTCGGCGGCCTCCGTCCGGCTTGCGTCGGTCTATGGGCCGATGGATCGGGTCACCGGCAGTCGCAATTTTCGGCATGTGCCAAACCGCGTCGCCCATATGGCGCTTGCCGGGGAGACCGTCAGGCCAAACAGCCTGGAACCTGTCGGCGACTATGTCACCTCGACGGATGTGGCCGACGCGATCATCGCGCTGCTCCTCGCAGAGCGCCTTCGTTACCGGCACTACAATATCGGCAGTGGCGAGACTTCGACCATCGGCGACATCATCGGCTGGGCGAAGGAGCGTGCGCCTTCTCTGCAGGTCGAAGTGAGCCCGGCGGAAACCGCCAACATCATCCAGGATATTTCACTGAAAGACGGCATGTGGGGAGCCTACGACATTGCCCGTATCGCGCGGGACACGGGGTGGCGGCCACGCAGTGCCAGGCAGTCGTTCCACGACTACATGGACTGGATCGTCGAAAACGAAAATCAGAGCGAGGGAAAGTGATGAGCGCTGCTGCAAAAGATCAATCGCGCGATTTTGTCGGCTATGGCCCGAACCCGCCGGTCATCACCTGGCCAGGTGGCGTCAAGCTGGCGATCAACCTTGTGCTGAACTACGAGGAGGGCGCCGAATATTCCTGGCTCGAGGACGGGCAAAACGACAACTGGGGCGAATACAATATTCCCAACAGTCCGCCGCTGCGCGATCTCGGCACCGAGACGCATTTCGAATATGGCAGCCGCGCCGGCGTCTGGCGCTTGGCACGACTGTTCGACCGTTACGATATTCCCATAACGGTCTCGGCTTGCGCCGTTGCGCTGCAGAAAAACCCTGCCGTCATCAACTGGATGAATGCCCGCGGCCATGATCTGCTCGGCCACGGCCTGCGCTGGAGCGAATATTCCGGCATGCCGCGCGATGACGAGGAGCAGCAACTCCATGAAGCAGTCGCCCTCTATGAGAGGTTGACCGGCAAAAGGCCGATGGGCTGGAATTGCCGCTCCTTTCCCAGCGTCAACACCCGCGACCTGATCGTCAGGGAAGGCGGCTTCCTCTATTATTCGGACCCCTGCAACGACGATCTTCCCTATTTCCTTGATCACGAGGGTACGAAGCTTCTCGTTGTACCCTATTCGAAGACGCTGAACGACAGCCGCTATCTGATCGCGCCGGGCTACAGCAATCCGCGCGACTTTGCCGAGGATTGCCGATCGGCGATCGACTACATGATCGGTGAAGCGGACGAAACCGGCGGGCGCATGCTGACGATCGGCGTGCATGCCCGCTGGATGGGCCAGCCCAATCGCGCTTCAGGCCTGCGTGACGTTATCGAACACGTCAGGAAGACCCCCGGCGCCGCCTTCATGCGGCGCGAAGACATCGCCCGTTACTGGATCGATCATCATGGCTGACGGTACGCATGCACTGCCGAACGGCCATCTGCGTACAGAGACGATGAGTGGCGCCGAATATATTGCCGGGGTCCTGAAGGAGGAAGGTGTCAAACAGATCATCGGCTTTCCGGCAAGCGAGCTTTTCGATGCCTCAGCCGCGCTCGACATTCCGCCGCTGATCGCCCGCACGCAACGCGTCGCCGTCAATATCGCAGAGGGTTACGCCCGCGCGACGGCCGGCAAGGAGCTTGCGGTTGTCACCGTGCAATATGGTCCGGGAGCCGAAAGTGCATTTGCCGGCATTGCCCAGGCTTTCAACGACCGCGTGCCAATGCTGTTCCTGCCGACCGGCTACCCGCGCGGATCGGAAGCGATCGCCCCAAATTTCGAATCCCGGCGCAACTTCCGGCACATTACCAAATGGTGCGAGGCGGCAACGCAGGTCGATGATCTGCCGAAGCTGATGCATGCGGCCATTTCGCGTGTGAGAAACGGGCCGCCGGCGCCGGTCCTGCTCGAATTGCCTGTCGATCTGCTGGCCGAGAGGCTTGATGCGCTACCGACCGATCATCGTCGACCACGCCGTAGCGTGCCGCAGGCCGGCGAGCGTGAGGTGGTCGATCTGGTTGAAAGCCTGCTCTCCGCCAAGACTCCGGTCATTCTCGCGGGGCAGGGAGTGCTCTCAGCATCGGCCACGCCGGAATTGGTAGAGCTTGCCGAACTCTTGAACATTCCCGTCATGACGACTCCGAACGGCAAAAGCGCCTTTCCGGAGGACCATCCGCTTGCTCTCGGAACGGCCGGACGCGCCCGGCCCGCGACCGTCGACCATTTTCTCGAAAAGGCGGATGTGGTATTCGCGCTCGGCAGCAGCCTGACGCGCTCTTACTACATCCTGCCGGTCCCTGACGATAAAGCCATTCTGCAGGTCACCCTCGACGAGGCGGATCTCGGCAAGGACTATGCGGTTGCCCAGGGCGTGGTCGCAGACGCCGCCTCGGTCCTGAAACAGATGATCGCACTTATCCGCCGCGATTATCTCCCTCTCGGCGAACGTCAGCAGCCGGCAGCAGAAATCGCCGCCATCCGTGCCGCCTTCATGGAAAAGTGGATGCCGCTGCTGACATCGGACAGCATGCCGATTTCGCCCTATCGCGTCGTCTGGGAAATCATGCAGGCGATCGATCCGAAGACCTCGATCGTCACGCATGATGCCGGCAATCCGCGCGACCAGTTCTGCCCGTTCTACGTGGCAACTACGCCCGGCAGCTATATCGGCTGGGGCAAGACGACCCAGCTTGGCAGTGGCCTTGGGTTTGCGATCGGGGCCAAGCTTGCGCGCCCCGATGCGACGGTCGTCAATCTGATGGGGGAGTCCGCCTTCGGGATGGTCGGCATCGATTTCGAGACCGCCGTGCGCTGCAACCTGCCTGTCTTGACCATCGTGCTCCGCAACAACGTGCTCGGCGGCTACGCGAAAAGCATGCCGATTGCCACCACGAAATATGGCGCAAACCAGGTGACAGGCAATTACGCGCCGATCGCCGAGGCGCTCGGCGGCCACGGGGAGTGCGTGCGCGACCCGGCACAATTACGCCCTGCATTGCTGCGCGCGCTCGCCAAGGTCAAGGCTGGGCAGGCAGCCCTTGTCGAGGTCGTCACGCACGAAGAGCCGCGGCTCGCGGGTCTGCGGTAGGGAGGCGGAGGTGGAAATGTTCGACACGCTGATTACCGGCGGTATGGTCATCACTGCAACCGGTCAAAGCCCGGCGGATATCGGCGTTCTCGACGGACGCGTCGTGGCCCTGCTAGCGTCGGGCGAACCCGCGATGGCGCGCAGCTTCATCGATGCGAGCGGCAAACTCCTGCTGCCCGGCCTGGTCGACGCCCACGTCCATCTGCGCGAACCGGGGCTGACGCAGAAGGAAGACTTCGAAAGCGGCACGCATGCCGCAGCGCTTGGTGGCGTCACGACCATCCTCGACATGCCGACGGACGATCCGTGGACGGCAACCGCGCAGCAATTGTCCGATAAGATGGAAAGTGCTGCGGGGCGGATCAGTGTTGATGTCGGTTTTCAAGCAGTAGTTTCGAAGCGCTGTGACAGCCTGGAGGACCTGCTTGCCTTGTCACCTGTTTCTCTTGAACTGTTCACTGCCGACGTACCCGTCGACTACTGTTTCGACAGTCTGGATGATGTCACTGAGATGCTGCGCCGGTTGGCAGGCGTCGGGCCGGTGATCGGCGTTTCCCCTGGCGACCAATCGATCCTCGAGGGCAGCACCGGACGTGACCGTGGTGGCGATATCCAGGCATTTCTGGCAAGCAGACCGCCACTCGCCGAAGCCGGGGGTATCGCTCGCGCGGTGTTGGCGGCGGCCGAGACCGGGGCACGCGTGCATGTGCGCCAAGTCAATTCGAAGCTTGGAATCGAGACCTGGCGCCGCCTTCATGGCATGGCGGATGTCACCGTCGAAACGACGCCGCAGAACCTGTTCTTCACCTCCGGCGCATACGAGACCGCCGGCGCCAAACTCAAGGGATTGCCTCCGTTCCGCAGCCACGAGGATGTCGCAGCCCTGCGCAATGCGGTCGCGGAAGGACTGATCACAATCATGGCCACGGATCACGCGCCGCATAGCCGGGCCGAGAAGTCGGCGGCCTATGGATCATTTGCCGACATTCCCGGTGGGATGCCGGGCCTCCAGACGCTGCTTGCGGTGATGTTGGATCTTGTTGCTGAAAAGCTCATCGCACTTCCGGATCTGGTGCGCATGTGTGCCTATAACCCTGCTCGCCGGTTTGGGCTCGGGCTCTCGAAAGGATCGATCGCCGTCGGCTGCGATGCAGACATCCTTGTTGTCGACATGACCCGCTCCACCGCTATCACGGACGCCAGTCAGCTTTCGCGTGCGGGCTACACGCCGTTTCACGGCAGACGCACCGCTGGCAAGCTGACGCATGTCCTCCTGCGCGGCGAGTGCATCGTCAAAGACGGAACGCTCATTGTTCCCCGCCGCGGTCAAGTTGTCCGCAGCGTCGCCTGAAGGAATTCCCATGCCTCTGATTGATAGAAAAGTCGCAATTGTTACCGGCGCCAGTTCAGGTCTCGGCCGTGCGATTGCGCTGCGCTACGCCGAAGAAGGCGCGACCGTTGTGATTGCCGATGTCTCGGAGGCGCCGATCGAGGGAGGCGATACCACACTTGCCCGCATTCTGGCGGCAGGGGGAACGGGCCTGTTCATCAAGACCGACATCTCCGACTGGGCGGATGTCGATTCACTCGTCACGCAAACGGTGAAAGAGTTCGGTCGGCTCGACATCATGGTCAACAATGCCGCGATCTACACCTCGACCAATCTTCTCGAAACCTCTCCGCAACAGTGGGACCGGGTCATGTCGGTCAACGTCACCGGTTTCTTCTATTGCTGCAAGCGCGCGGCTGAGCAGTTCCTGACGCAGGAGCCTGAGGGCGAGGCGCGAGGGCGGATCATCAACATCTCCTCCCAGCACGGCATGCTGGCTTGCCCAGGTGATTTTCCCTATAGCGTCAGCAAGGGGGCGATCGTGCAGATGACCCGACAGATCGCCGTCGACCACGCCGTCAATATGATCCTCTGCAACGCGATCGCGCCGGGGAAGATCATCACTGGCAAGCCAGGTGTTGCCAATGATCCCGACGCGCTCGACTATTCGCGCCGGCGCACGCCGTGGCCGCGCCTCGGCGAACCGCGCGACGTCGCGGGGGCCGCCCTTTTCCTCGCCAGCGACATGGCGAGCTACATCACCGGCGTCAACCTGATGGTCGACGGTGGCTGGATGGCCGGCTGATCGGGTGCCGAACAACAATCGACAACAACGGAAAGGAAGCAGACGATGGATCTGGGATTGAAAGGCAAGATAGCCCTTGTGCTGGGGTCGGGCGGGGGGCTTGGCGGGGCGATCGCAAAAACGCTTGCCGCTGAAGGCGCTCAGATCGCGGTTGCCGACATTAACAAGGAAGCGGCCGAAAAGACGGTTGCCGACATTCGCACGGCCGGTGGCTCGGCGATGGCACTGGAATGGGACCTTGCCAATCTCGACTTGATCGCACCCAATCTTGCTGCCATCGAAAAGCAGCTCGGTTCGGTTGATGTACTCGTCAACATCACCGGCGGCCCGCCGCCGACACTGGTATCCGGTCAGAGCGCCGATAGCTGGCGTAAATATTTCGACAGCATGGTGCTGTCGGTCATCGCCATCAGCGATGCCGTTCTTCCCAAGATGCGCGAAAAGAAGTGGGGCCGCATCATCACCTCGACGTCGTCTGGTGTCGTGGCGCCCATTCCCAACCTCGGACTTTCGAATTCGCTGCGCATGTCGCTTCTCGGTTGGTCGAAAACGCTGGCAGGCGAAGTCGGTCGCGACGGCGTGACTGTCAATGTCGTCCTTCCAGGACGCGTCGCGACCGGACGCATCACCTTCCTCGACGAGCAGAAAGCCAAGCGCGAGGGCAAGTCGGTCGAGGACGTCTCGGCAGCCAGCACGGCGTCGATCCCGGTTGGCCGCTATGGCGATCCACAGGAATATGCCGATGTCGTCACCTTCATGGCGAGCGGTCGGGCATCCTACCTCACCGGCTCGGTCATCCGTGTAGATGGCGGCCTAATTCCGAGTGTCTAGGGATCGAGGGCCTGGCGAACGGGTCTTCGAATTGAAGGCGGTCCGGGGCATCGATTTCCGGATGGGGCTTGGTGTCGCTTGGAGCAAGGAAGACCGTTGCGGCTGCATGTCGTGGCGTACATAGCAAGGCGGCCCCGGCTGGTTGCGGCGGGCCAAGCACTGTCTCTGGATATTTTCCGCCGGTGGATGAAGCCGATCTGGCCGCTTTCCAGGGCTGACGGTCCCCAATTCAGTTGGATACGGAAGCAGTCATCTGACCAGTACGGACGCCGGTCGAAGCAGCGGGGCGCCGACTTCGAATGGGAGCACCGGTTACGGCGCAACATTCTCTCGCAACTTGCACCTATCAGACCAAGGTCCTAGCGTTGGAACGCCGTTCGCACTGGGGCATTACCTTGTCAGATTCATGAGCAGGAGGCATCGATGCCGACGGAAATCTGGCAAACGCCTATCGAGGTCGCGGTCGGGGGCGGTGATCACTTCAAGACCGTCAAAAACAGCCGCGAGGCCCTTGAGACGCTCATGACCTGTTGGCCCGAAAGAGGCGGGAAATCTTTCGCCATTGCAAAACGTGCCTGCATGAAGTCGCTCAGCGGGGAGGCGGAGCATGCTGCGGCAGCACGTGCTTTTCTGGAAGCGGCGATCGAAGCGGGTATCCTCCGACTTTAGAGACTGCATAACATTTCGCTTGTATGTTACGCATCCGTATTGGTTCTGGAACGCATCGCGAGAGGGCCGAACTTGCAGAAAAGCCTCGTCTTGCCATACGCCACCGAAACGCTTCGAGGCGGACGGCAACTCGATTGTCGGTGTGAATGTCCGACAAAAGGGGTGTTCCTATCGCCGTAGGCCGTTCGCAAGCCTAATGAAGGTTCACTCGGCGGCTTGACGGAGGGGGTACTCTTCTGGGAGCTCCGCGGGAGCGATGATCTCGAATTCCGTCGGCATAGCATGCTGATCTGTTCCCAGTAGCGCCAACGTCCAGTAGTCTGGCTCCTTACCGAAGACCGTGGAGACCTGAACGACGGTCGTTCGTCCGTCGAAGTACCTAGAGGATTTCGCCCAGTAAAACGCACCAGGAACCAAACTTGCTGCAACCATGACGCCTACTCCAGTGACTCGTGGACGATAGCAGAAATCCCGGAAATGAGAATGCCTCAGCTTGTCCACGTCGTCATCGGGTAGATACCGATCCCGCGTCAACTTGGCCGGCTTCCAATTTCGCATTCTCGCCCGTCGACCTTCCGGCGCAGAGACGGAACGGCTGCAACGGCGCTAGCTCGGCGAACCTTTATCGGTCGCGGATGTTCCCGGATATCGACGTCCCCACAGCAGCCATCCCCTTGCTGGCTCGATCGGGAAGTAATTTGCTTCGATCTTGGAGCAGGGAGTTTCCTCGAAGGGTCGTCCGTCATATGAAGTGAAGGCGCTTGCCGACGTGCAACGCCCTGGCGTGTCGTCAAAGTAGGATCCGACGAATGCGACACTGGCATGCACTGGATAGGTTGAGCGACCGGGCCGCCGGGCGCCTTGCACGGACTTCCTTCGGTTGCGACGATCGACGCGTCGTTGTTCCTCTGGAATCGCCAGATTGATGGAAATTAAAGCCCGAAATCATTTGGCGACGACCTGAGCTCGCGCGATCAGGCATGGGATCATCAGATACTCATCAACACCTCATCGGCGCGACGCTCGCCGGCATGCTCAGCCGCGAACTCAAGGCCAGTGATGTGATGATAATCGACAGTGACTGCCCGCGAAACTGGTCATGTTGCTCTCCTCCGGATCGCGGATCAACAGCATCTCGGGATACGAAAATCCTAGAAGGTCGGGCTCACCTCAGCCTCTATTCCCTCGAGCAGGCCACGATCCCCCTATCAGCGGGCTGCCCTTGGTGCCGCCTTCGTTGGATAACGTGCTGGGCCTATAAAATCTCTATTTGATCTCCTCGGTGTCTGGTTTCTCTGCGTTCTGTTGTTCGGCAAAAAGTGACCAGGCAGAGATAAACAAGGCGGCAATCAGGGGGCCAATAACAAAACCATTGATGCCGAACAGGGAAATGCCGCCTACCGTCGAGATCAGTACGACATAGTCGGGCAGCCGCGTCCCCTGGCCCACCAGCGGTGGACGCAGCAGGTTGTCGATTAGCCCTATGACGAATACGCCGACGAGAACCATGATCGATGCTTTCAACCAGGCACCCGTGAGGACTAGCCAGATCGTGGCTGGAACCCATACAAGCGCTGCTCCAATTGCGGGCAGCATCGACATGAACGCCATGGTGACGCCCCACAACAGTGCCGCCTCGACTCCTAAGGCCCAGAATGCTACTCCACCGATCGTTCCCTGGATCATCGCAATGATGATATTCCCCTTAACGGTTGCCCGAACGACAGCGGAAAACTTGTCGCGAAACTGGCGGGTATAGTCATCGTTGAGAGGGATTGCATGTCGGATCGTCCCGCCAAGCTCAGCGCCATCCCGGAAGAGGAAGAAAAGCAGATAGAGCATGATCCCGAAGCTGACGAAGAACTTCAGCGTGTTTTGACCAAAACTCACCAGGCTGCCGGCGACCGACCGGCTTACTTGTACTGCGCCTGCGGAGATGTTAGCGCGAAGGTCGGCGAAGCCGCCAAGCTTCAATGCGTTCAGCCAGTTGTCGACGAAGCCGGGCAACGCATTCTGAATCCGAACTAAATAGTCATTGAGGTCGATTTCGTTGCTGCTTATCCGTTGGTAAAGACTCGTGCCTTCCTGGATAAGAGAACCGAGGATAATCAATGCCGGCACGATGACGAGACCGATGCATATCAGCACCGTCACCAGGGCAGCGATGCCTCGGCGCCCCCCCAGCAGAAGCGCCAGTCGCACGTGCACTGGAAAGAAGATGATCGCAAGGATCACCGCCCACAACACAGCCGCGTAATAGGGGACAAGCAGCCAGATGAACGCGATCGTCACTAGCGCTAGCAGGACATAAAAGCTCGTACGTTGGATTGACATGTTTGCCTTGTGTCGCTGCCGACTCTCCATTCCTAACCATAGCCCTGCCACGCCATTAGGCCAACGCGAATCGACCTGTGAGGAACGTGGACCGACGTTGGGCGATCCTCCTCGGCACGCTTCCCTTGCAAGGTAGCCGGCCTAGTCGCCGAGATTCATACTGATCGGTTGGCGTTCATGCCGTCGCGAGCCATCCATCGCGGATATGCCGGTGGCCCTCGCGATAGACCGACTCCGGTGTTCTCGGAAAAGTCGCGCCAGATCTTTGTGGCGGCGGCAAGATCCTTGGGCCGTTGGCCGAAGGCCTCGGTTGTCGGGGCGTAGTGCCCTAAAGGTCGCCGCCCAGGGAATGTTGCCGCGTCCCGGTACGCCACGGTCGTTCTTCGAACCTGGACATGGACGATGCGGTCACTGGGTCACGTGAACGCGCGGATGGGACCGGTCTCTTCGATTTTGCTGTAGAACGTATCATGCATGGCGCGGATATGCGGATGTATCGGTGGCCCACCGCGATCTGATCAAGCGGGGTAACTAGTATCACCCCAGTTGAGGGGTTACAGCGTGACTTATCGAGTGCAGATAAGCCGGCAACTAATCCAAAGTGCTGCGTGGACATAATGTTGCTTTGGTAATATTTCTCGTGCCATGTATATTGCGTAGGGGGACAATATGAATTCAGTGTCGGTAGCATTAATTGACGATCATCCTTTGATGTTGGCAGGATTGACTGACATCCTTAGCAAACAGTCCCCGTTTATCGTTACCGCGACTGGTTCAACCGCAGATGAAGCATTGGAAATCGGATTAAAATTGAAGCCGAATGTTTTTATTGTTGACTTGATGATGCCTGGAAATATTTTCGACACCATCACAAAACTCGTCGAAAAGGTTCGGACCAAAATTCTTGTTTTTACGGCGATGACAGGAAGCGATTACGCCGTGCGCGCGCTCAACGCAGGCGCAAGCGGGTATGTCCTCAAAGGAAGCAGTGCTCAAGAACTCATCCAGGCTATAGCGACCGTCCATCGTGGCGATATGTTCATCACCCCGGCGTTTGCCTGCAAAGTCATTGAGGAGCTTAAAATAGCCTCGCTCCGAAAAATGGCGGGCGGAGAAGTAAAGCTTAGCATACGGGAGGGTCAAATCATCAGGATGCTTCTGCGGGGATTCACGAACCGCCAGATTGCCACGGATCTGCGAATTGGCGAGAAGACCGTCAAAAACTACATGACGATCCTGATGCAAAAGTTGAACGCGCGAAACCGCCTGGAAGTGCTGATTGCGGCTCAAAAGCTCGAGGGGAGCAGGGACGCGGCTCTGCGCCACTAGATGCCATTGCTCTCCAGCGGCACCACGATCCGAAGTTCCGTTCCGAGACCGATCTGTTGGAGGATATCGACTCTGCCGCCGAACGCTTCAACCCGGTTGCGAATGCCCTGAAGGCCGAGTGGCCTGCGGCGTTGATTGGCGCTGCCGCTCGCAAAACCCGGCCCGTCGTCGCAAATGACGACCGTTATGGCCGACGGATCGGCTGAAGCGGACACACGTTGGTTGCGACCCGCACCGTGACGGAAAGCGTTGTTGAGCCCCTCCTGAACTACTCGATAAAGACAGATCTTCAGCGGATGTGCGACACGCTCGGGCAGCTCGTGATAGGTCGACGTGACATTTGATCCGGTTACATATTCGTGCTGTTCAACCGCCATACGCAACGCCGCCTCCAGGCCCATATGTTCCGTCTCCGGCATGACCAGCCCTGTCGAAAGCTCACGCAGCTCAGTCAGGACCTGGCTTGCGATATGCGACGGCGCAAGGTCGGATTCTTTCACATCGGACGCGCAATCGAAGGTGGTCCTCGACGTACCGGCAGTGCTGGTGGAACCTCCCAATCTGAGAATCAACAGACTGAGAAGTTGAACAGGACCGTCGTGCAGATCGGAACCAATGCGGTTCAAGAGCTGCTCGTTCGACTTCGTGGCATCCATCCGTGCTTTGTCGGCTGCCTTGCGGAGCTCGGTATTTTGCCGGGCCAGCGCCTGGGCCTGTGTCAGTTGCAGCTTCAGGGTCGTTCTTTGACTGGCGATAATATTGCTCGCTCGCCGGACGATGAGGAAAAGCAGCGCCATGATAGCAAGGCTTGTTGCGCCGACGAGCGCCCATGTGCGACGCTGAACTCGGTCACTTTGGACGACGAACTCGGTTGCATCCTCGTAAAGCTCTCCGACTGCAATAATGTCGCGAGTACCGGACCGATAGATGGGCGCGTAGATTTCGAGGAGCGGTCGATCGGGGGACGAACTATCAGCATCGCCGTCGTTATGGCCATTTTCAAGTTGTGCAACAACCTGCCCCGCGAAAGCCCGTTCGATTGCATTCGATGGAAACGTCTTGCCAATGAGAGATTTGTCGGTGCTGTAGACCACCAGCCCGTCATGGCGCCAGATCCTGAAGCTCTCGACTCGCCGTGCGAGATCGGTGCCGATTAGCAGATCGTCCAGTTCGTTTCGACGGGCTTCGGAAACCCGCGGGTCGGTTCCGGATCCTTCAACGTGCCGAGCAAGAAAGCCCTCCATGTAGAGGGCTCCGGATTCGGCCCGGCTCCGCAGCTGGTTGGCGGCGATCTGCACGTTCAGCCATTCGCCAAGAATAGCCATTGAACCGCAGACGACAAGGCCGGCAATTATCAAAAATTGTGTTTTCAATTCAAGGCGTTGCCAGAAGGCGACGATACCCACATTTTCGCCGCCAGACCTCTTCCTGAATGGGACGTAAGTCACATTTTCTCCGGGCCCAAGGTCCCGTCCTCCTGCAGACGAAAGTCCATGCATGTCGCCGGACCTTTGGAACTATCCCGTGGTCTCTCGGCGCGACAAGATCCAATCATCGCAGAGAATGCTGAAGATTTTCCTATTGGCCATTCATGCCTTGGACGCCCGAGTAGAAAAATCTCGCAAACCAAACGATGCCTGCAAGCGCAGGGTTCGGAAGAAGCATTGCAGGAACGACAGCGGTTCCCGTGCAACCAAAGGGGAGAGTACAAATGGTTACCTATATTCGATCGGATCTCGATTTCATCTTGGCGCAGATCAAGATTGCGGAACGGCACGCCGCAGGCGAGCCGCTGTTCGGCCAGGGCGGTCTCATCCCCACCTACAACCTGGCTTGGGGCCTACGTACGGTCGATGGCACCTACAACAATCTCTACCACCCGGAATGGGGTGCTTCCGACAACGAATTCCCCGAAGGGCTGGGCACGGATTTCCGCACTATCATGGTGCCTGCTGGCCCGGGTGGACCGCTTGTGCCGGTGAGCTATACGCCCGGTGTCGACAATGACGGGCCGGGAACCGCTGGCCCCAGTGATGTGTTCGACCCAACAGTCCGGACAATTTCGAACCTCCTCGTCGACCAAACCCTTGGCAACCCGTCCGCCATCCTGACAGCCTTGCAAAGGGCAGGCATTGTTGCCGGGCCAGACCAGATGACGGTCACGGCACAGATTTCTGCGGCCTACGCCCCGCTCGTGGACGAGTTCAAAGCCGTGTCGGACGCCCAGCGCGCTTATGCGGCCGCATCGGCCGCAGCCTCGGCAAGCCCGGCCAACGTTCCGCTGCAGGAAGCGGCCGCAGCCGCCGCCGCAGTCCTCGCGGCTGCTGAGACAGCACTGGATGCCGTCGATGACGAGCTCATGGCACTTCTTGTGGCCACTGGCATCGAACTGGATGGTCCCAATGTCGTCATTACCAACACCGCGCCCGACGAGGGGCTGTCGGCGCCGTTCAATTCCTGGTTCACGCTGTTTGGCCAGTTCTTTGATCATGGTCTCGATCTCGTCAACAAGGGCGGCAATGGTACCGTATTCATTCCGCTGCTGCCCGATGACCCGCTCTACGTTGAAGGCGGAAATACCAATTTCATGGTCCTCACCCGCGCGACATTGGCAGGACCAGGTCCGGACGGTGTTGTGGGAACGGGCGATGATACCAATCGTCCCGTCAATACAACCACCGCCTTCGTCGACCAGAACCAGACCTATACCTCACACCCATCTCACCAGGTTTTCCTGCGGGAATATGTACTGAATGCCGCCGGCGATCCCGTAGCGACGGGCAAGCTTATCGAGGGTGGGAATGGCGGCATGGCAACCTGGGCGGATCTCAAGGCCCAGGCCGCCGACATTCTGGGCATCCAGCTCGTCGATGCCAACGTCGGCAACGTTCCGCTTCTTGCCACCGATGCCTACGGCAACTTCCTTCGCGGCCCGAACGGCTTTCCGCAAATGGTGACAGCAAGCGGCCTTGTCGAGGGCGATCCGTCCGCCAACGGCGGTCTGGGCGTTTTGGTGCCCGCCAACGCTATCCTGACCGGCCATGCCTTCCTCGCCGACATCGCTCACAACGCCGTTCCGACCGGACTTGCCGACGGTGACATCGAGATTGGCCTTGAAAATCCGGGCAACGAACCCGGCGTCTACGACAACGAATTGCTCGACGCGCACTATATCGCTGGCGACGGTCGTGCCAACGAAAACATCGGCCTGACCGCCGTCCACCATGTGTTCCATTCCGAGCACAACCGGCTCATGGAGCACACAAAAGCGGTGGTGCTGGCGACAGGCGACAACGCCTTTATTCAGCAATGGCTGGTCCCCGGCGCAAACATCGCCGACGGCATTCAAGATCTCGAGTGGAATGGAGAACGGCTCTTCCAGGCAGCCAAATTCGGCACAGAAATGCAGTATCAGCATCTGGTGTTCGAAGAATTCGCCCGCAAGATCCAGCCGAATATCAACGTTTTCCTCGTTCCGGACGGGTATGACGTCACGATCGATCCCTCGATCGTCGCCGAGTTCGCCCATGTGGTTTATCGCTTCGGCCACTCGATGCTGACCGAGACGATCGATCGGTACGATCCTAGCTTCACCGAAAATGACATCGGTCTGATTGAAGGCTTCCTGAACCCGCTTCAGTTCGAAAACAACGGGACCGGCGCGACCGTCGATGCCAATATCTCGGCCGGTGCCATCATCCGCGGCATGACCCGACAGGTGGGCAACGAGATCGATGAATTTATCACCAGCGCACTCCGTAACAACCTTCTCGGACTGCCGCTCGATCTTGCGACCATAAACCTGGCGCGTGGCCGCGACACAGGCGTGCCCTCGCTCAACGAGGCACGTCGGCAGTTCTACCTCGCCACCAATGAAGATTCCCTGCTCAAGCCTTACGAGAGCTGGGTCGATTTCGCCGGCCACCTCAAGCATGAAGCCTCGATCATCAACTTCGTTGCAGCCTATGGGACGCATTCCCTGATCACCGGAGAAACGACGATCGAGGGAAAACGCGACGCAGCGCTGACACTGATCACGGGTATTGCTACCGGCAAATTCGCGACGATGGCGGGGTTCGTGGTGCCGGCCGACGCGGTCGACTTCCTCAACGCAACCGGTGCTTATGCGGGCGGTTCACTCGGTGGGTTGGAAGATATCGATCTCTGGATCGGCGGTCTGGCCGAAGCGATCATGCCTTTTGGCGGCATGCTGGGCTCCACCTTCAACTTTGTCTTCGAGATACAGATGGAGAAGCTCCAGAGCGGCGATCGCTTCTATTATCTACAGCGCCTCGACGGTTTGCACCTGTTCGGCGAAATGGAAAACAACTCCTTTGCCGCGATGATCATGCGCAACACCGACGCGACGCATCTACCGTCCGATGTGTTCTCGACCCCAGGCCTAATCCTGGAAGTCGAACAAACGCGACAATTCAATGACCTCGACGGTGACGGCGTGCTCGAGAGCAGCGATCCGACCGGAAGCGGCATCCTGACACCGTTGGTGATCCGCAATAATCCGGGCACCGTCGGTCCCGACGGCAACTATCTCCGCTATACCGGCGGCGATCATATTGTTCTCGGCGGTACTGATGATGCCGACATTCTCGTTGCCGGCATCGGCGACGACACGCTCTTCGGCGATGCCGGCAACGACAGGCTCGAAGGTGGTTTTGGCAACGATATCATCAATGCCGGCGACGGCGACGACATCGTGACCGACAGCGGTGGTGACGATAATTTCAAGCTCGGCGCCGGCAACGACGTGGTTCATGCCGGCCCAGGTCTCGACCTGGTCATGGGCAACGACGGTCAGGACTTCATCTTCCTCGGCACGGATATGGGCTCGGAGGTTTTTGCCGGCACAGGCAACGACTTCATCTACGGCAACCGAAACGCTGAACGAATCCTTGGTAACGAGGGAAATGACTGGATCGAGACCGGCACCTTCGACGGTGCCCCTGGTGACAATTTCGATGAAATCTTCGCTCACGACCTGATTGACGGGCACGACGTGTTCCTCGGCGATGGCGGGTTTGACGAGTTCATCGGCGAAGGCGGCGACGACATCATGGTCGGAAGCGCTGGTCGCGGCAAAATGGTCGGCATGTCGGGCTTCGACTGGGCCACCTACAAGGACAATGTCCTCGGAGTGAACGCCAATATCTCGATACCGATCATCTTCGACGAGGCGCCGATCCTGCCAGAAAACGCCGCTCTCGATGAGTACGAGTCGATTGAAGGCCTGTCCGGTACCCGGTTCAACGACGTGCTCACCGGCTCGGAAGCCCTGGCGGCTGATCGCCTGCCGGCACCACAAGGCGGTACAGAAGGTTATGCCGGCAGCGCGCTCGACGCCGACGGCATCGCCCTCATCAATGGCCTTCAGGCATTGCTCGGCGCCGGAGTGACCTCCTTTTCTGCCGGTGACATCATCCTCGGCGGTGATGGCAGCGACGTCATGAAAGGCCTTGCCGGCGACGACATCATTGACGGCGACAAATGGCTCGATGTGCAGATCGGCGTCTTCGCGCTTGAGGACGTCAATCATACCGGCACACCAAGCGAACTGGTCAACAGCATGACGGCATTGGCGGCTCGCATGTTCAACGGGACGATCAATCCCGGTCAACTTGCGATCGTTCGGACCATCCGGACCGATACGACGGGCGGCGATATCGACACTGCCGCCTTCCAGGGCGCCCGCGCCGATTATACGTTCGGCGCAACCGCCGATGGACAAGTCACCGTCACCGACGTCACCGAGCTCAACCTCGACGGCTCCGACCGACTGCGCAATGTGGAGCGGCTCCAGTTTACCGATGGAGCGGTCGGCCTGATCGTCGGTACGGAAGCCAATGACGTTCTCAACGGCACCGCTGGCGATGATCTGATGCTTGGCCTGGGCGGTAACGACACCCTGAACGGTGGCGACGGCAACGACATCCTCGTCGGTGGCCCCAGCACGGCCGGCTCTTCAGGCAGCTACGCCGATAATTTCAACAACACCGCGCTGAATGGAACGAGTGGCGCAACACCATGGACGTCGTCCTGGGTCGAGACGGGCGACAATAGCGGCACAAACAGCGCTTCGGCAGGCCAGATCCGTATCGACGACGGCACCAATCAGCTGCGCCTGCGCGATGACGACAACGATACCGGCAACGGCACGGCGACGATCACGCGAACGGTAAATCTGTCGGAGGCGTCGACCGCCACCGTCAGCTATACCTTCAATGAGAACGGCTTTGATGGAGGAGAGACGGTCACGGTGCAGTTCGCCGCCGACGGGGTCAACTTCAATCAGACGATCCAGACCATTGACGCGAATTCCGGCAACGGATCGAGGGTCAACATTCCCTTGAACGGGCCGTTCGGCGCCAATTCGGCGATCCGCTTTGTGGTGGCCGGCACGAACAACAACGGCGATTTTGTCGGTATCGACGACTTGTCGATCGCTTTCTCTAGTGCCGTCGAGCTACTGAACGGCGGTGCCGGTAACGATACTTATGTCATCAATCTCGGCGACGGGTTCGATATCATCAACGAAACCAGCGGCAGCGACCGCATCACGGTCGGAGGAACCGTGCCACCGGCGCTGCCGGCCGCCCTCGACGGGCTCAACATGTTCGAAGTGACGACCGGCGGCGGCAACGACGATCTCGTGGTCCAGTTCAATGGCCAGCAAGCCACCGTCACTGATCACTTCGACACAGTCGGCGAGGCTGTAGAGTTCATCAACTTCAATGGCAGTACATTCGAAGGCTACGTTCTGACCGGCGACTATGCACTGAGCACGGATGATACCGGTGAGCGGACTGCCGCAGTCGGCATCAATACGGCGCTGGCAGGCACGACGGGTAGCGATACGCTGACCGGCAATACCGGCTTCGACCTGCTCTTCGGCCATGACGGCAACGATACGCTCAATGGCGGCCTCGGTGAGGATCTGCTCGTTGGCGGTATCGGCAGTGACACACTCGACGGCGGCGACGATATCGACACGTTGGTCGGCGGCGCCGGAAACGACACCTATATCGACGACACCGGCGAAGATCTGATCGTCGAGGCCACGGGTGGCGGAACCGACACGGTCGAGACGACCGCGGCACTCTACACGCTGGCGGCCTTCGCCAATGTCGAGAACCTGACCTATACGGGTGTTGATGCCGACCAGTTCGTCGGTACTGGCAATGACGGCAATAACGTCATCACCGGCGGTGATCTCGCTGATACTCTGACAGGCCTTGGCGGTAACGACACGCTGAACGGCGGCCTTGGTGCCGACACCATGGTGGGCGGCATCGGCGACGACATCTACGCCGTCGACGATGCAGGCGACGTGGTGACGGAACTGGCGGCAGGCGGCACGGACCGGGTCGATGCCAGCATCGACTACACGCTTCGCGCCGAGGTGGAGAACCTCAATCTCATTGGCGCGGCGGTCACCGGTCGCGGCAATACGCTCGCCAATACGATCAACGGCAACGGCGCCGCCAACCAGCTCTTTGGCGGAGGCAACAACGATACGCTCAATGGCGCTGACGGCAATGATCTGCTCGACGGCGGCGAAGGCAACGACACGCTGAATGGCGGCGACGACAACGACACGATCATCGGCGGTGCCGGCGATGACACGATCGATGTCGGCGGTGGTGTCAACACCATCATCTACAGTGCGACCGGCTTCGGGGCTGACAGCATCAGCAGCTTCGACGCCACCGGTGGAACGCCGGCGACCCAGGATCGCATCGACCTTAGCGGACTGGGAGTAACGGCGGCGAACTTCAACAACCGGGTGTTCGAAACTGCCAGCGGCGCCAACACGATCATCACCATCCGCGAGAATGGACCGGCCTCGACCATCCAGGGCACGATCCAGATCAACGGTGTCAATAATGCCGGCATCGATATCTCCGACTTCACGCTCGCCACTGCCGGCAATGTGATCACTGGCGCTGCAGCCGGACAGACGCATAACGGCACCGGCGGTGCCGACACGATCAACGCCCTCGGTGGCAACGATACAGTCAATGCCGGAGCCGGCAACGACATTGTCAATGGCGGGACAGGCAACGACACGCTGAACGGCGATGCCGGTGACGACACCTTCAACTGGAACGCCAACAACGCGGCGGCGGCGTCACTGGCCAATTCCGATGGTCGCGATGTCGTCAATGGCGGCACGGAGGGCCAGGCCGGTGACACCTTCGTGATCACAGGCAATGGCGCAGTCGCGGAGACCTACCGCATCTACACCCGCGCTGCATGGGACGCTCTGGCCGGCAATAATGGTGCAAGCCTCAATGCCGCAACCGAGATCGTCGTGACGCGGGGAGCCAATACCGATTTCGCCACCTCCGTCATTGCCGAGTTGCGCGAGATCGAGGAGATCCGCATCAACGGGGCCGAGCCGTCCGGAGCTGGCACGTCCGGCGGCGACACGTTCCAGGTGATCGGGGATTTTGGCGGGACAAGTCTGCGGCTGAACACCATCACCATCGACGGTGACGCCGGTGACGATACGATCGACATTTCGGCTCTGACTTCGGCGCATCGCATCGTATTCCGCTCGAACGGCGGCAACGACACGATTGTCGGCACCTTGCGGCCGCAGGACGTCATCGAACTGCCCGCAGGCGCGACCGCCGATGATTACGAGGTCACGACTGACCAGAACGGCGTGACAACGATGACAGGCAACCAGCATAGTATTCGCTTCACCAGCGAGGGCGGCCTGCCGCAATTCAACGGCAATGGCGATGACGAAACCGATACGCCGCCGCCAGCACCGCCGACACCGCCGACTCCCGAAGCAACAACGGGAGCCCCGATTGCCGGTACTGCCGCAGCCGATGTTCTTCTCGGCACCGCAAGCGGAGAAATGATCGTCGCATTCGGCGGCAATGACGTGGCAACCGGCGGTGCCGGCAGCGACATCATGCGCGGCGATGACGGTGACGATCTCCTCAGTGGGGAGGCCGGCAACGACATGGTCTTCGGCGGCGCCGGAAACGACGACCTGCTGGGCGGCGCCGGCAATGACATGCTCTATGGCGACGCTGGATCTGACCGCGTCTTCGGCGATGCCGGCGACGACATGATCCAGACCGGTGCCGGCAACGACACCGCCCATGGCGGCGACGGCAACGACATGTTCGTTGCCGAAACCGGCGACGGCGATGACGTCTACTATGGCGATGCCGGCAGCGACACGCTGGATATGGCGGCGATCACCTCCAACCTGACGGTCGACCTCGGCAGCGGCTTCATGGGCAGAGGAAATGCATCGAGCAGTCAGTCGGGTAACGATACGCTCTGGAACATCGAGAATGTCGTGACGGGCTCCGGAAGCGATACGATCACTGCCAACGCTTCCGTCAACATCATCGACGGCGGGGCAGGAAATGACAAGTTCCTGTTCCGTTCCGAAGCGGACGCCGACGGCGATACGATCATAGGCTTCCAGCCCGGAGACAAGATCGACCTCAGTGGCACTGACGCCAACAATGCTCTCTCCGGAAACCAGGCCTTCACCTTGGTAGCCGCCTCGACACTCAGTGGCCCTGCGCAACTGATCGTCACGCATGAGGCCCGTGCCGACGGCGACTATACTGTCGTGCAGGGAAGCGTCGACGGCGACAGCAGTGCCGAACTCCGCCTGAGCATAAAGGGGAACCACAACCTCACCACTTCGGATTTCAACCTGTAATCCGTGAGATGCAGCGTTCCGGCTTTGCCGGAGCGCTGCATGCGCCAACATCAGCAAGAAATGGTGAACGACATGCGCCCCAAGACTCCGTTGACCGGCAACAAGCGCAAACAGGTCGAGAAACTGACACAAGGACTTCGGGGAATATTCGTATTCCTCTTCATCACGTCCGGCGTCATCAATGTTCTCGCCCTGACCGGTTCCTTCTACATGCTGCAGATCTACGATCGTGCGTTGACCAGCGGCAGCGTTCCCACGCTGCTTGGACTTTCGGCCCTGGCGATTGGCCTCTATCTGTTTCAAGGATTCTTCGACATCATCCGATCGCAAATCCTGGTTCGCATGGGCGCTCGGCTCGACAGCCGCATCGCTCCCATGGCGCATCAGGTGGCAATCGACATGCCGCGTTTCGGCTTTTCGACAGCAGAATCTCTGGAGCGCGGGCGCGATGTCGATACGGTTCGAGCTTTCCTCGGTGGCCAAGGCCCAGTCGCCCTATTCGACCTCCCTTGGGTACCCCTCTATCTGATCTTCGTCTACATGCTTCACCCCTACCTGGGTGCGCTCACCTTCGCTGGCGCCTTCGTCCTTTCCATGCTCACGATCGCGACGGAACTCATGACCCGTCGGCTGGCAAGCGCCACACACAGGTCGGGAATAGAGCGCAATGCTATCGCCGATTCCAATGCCCGCAACGCCGACATCCTGAAGGCCATGGGATTTGCGGGACGAGCGGTGGATCGTTTCAACCGCGCCAATCAGGATCATCTCGAACTACAGACCCGCACGAATGACATCAGCGGCACATTTGGGGCCATATCCCGTGTGCTGCGGATGATCCTGCAGTCGGCTGTTCTCGGTCTCGGTGCCTGGTTGACGATCCAGGGCGAGCTATCGGCTGGCGCAATCATCGCCGCTTCGGTTGCCTCGGCGCGCGCGCTTGCTCCCGTCGATCTCGCCATTGGAAATTGGAAGAGTTTTGTTGCTGCCCGCACCGCGTTCATTCGGCTGAAGGAGACGGTCATAGCACTGGCGGGAACCGTACCTCCGATGACACTGCCTGCACCTGCCCACTCGCTGAAGGTGGAGAAGATGACCGTGGCTGCTCCCGGCTCTGGAAGGGTCCTGCTCAGTGAAGTCAGTTTCGAGATCGCTGCGGGACAGGCGCTCGGTATCATAGGGCCAAGCGGCGGCGGCAAGACGACGCTCGCACGCGCGCTGACCGGCATCTGGCCGACCCTTCGCGGCAGCGTTAGGCTTGACGATGCTGAACTCACGCAGTGGTCGGACGCCGATCTCGGTCAACATGTGGGATATCTGCCGCAGGATGTGGCGCTGCTGGATGCGACGATCGAAGAAAACATATCCCGGCTGGAACCAGAGGTCGACGCCCGTGCTATTGTCGACGCGGCCCAAACGACAGGCATTCATGAGATGATCGTGCGAATGCCGGACGGCTATCGCACAGCCTTGGGCCCTCAAGGCGTTTCGCTTTCGGCCGGGCAGCGGCAGCGCATCGGCCTTGCAAGGGCACTTTATCGCAATCCCTTCATCGTCGTCATGGACGAACCCAATTCGAACCTCGATGGGGAGGGGGAGATGGCACTCACCCAGGCGATCAAGGCGGTTCGCGCCCGCGGCGGCATCGCGATCGTGATCGCCCATCGACCCAGCGCTCTCGCGGCGGTCGATACGGTTGCTGTTATCCAGAACGGAAAGATGGTGGCGTTCGGTCCGAAGGACGAAATCCTCAAGCCATCGGCGACAGAAACCTTCAGCAGACCCGCCGGCGCGACTCAGGTCGGGTCACGCATCACAGCGAGGATGTCGGAATGATCGAGGTAAAGGGAACAAAATCCGCCAAGATAGAAGACGATCCGCACGACCGGTATGTGCTCAAGTCCGAGGACAAACATTCAAGGGTCCCACTGTTTTTTTCGCTCCTTTTGACGGGATTCGCGCTCTATCTGAAAAGTGCTCTGTCAAACCAGCAAGAGGCCCCAAATGCAGAACAGCAACCGGCCGACGACCTTCCCGACGCCGCACCAGTGAACGACACCAGCGCGATCGGTTCTACGGTTCAGCCGCAGGACGAGGCGGACGAGAGGGTACCAGCGGCAAGGAAGGCGGCGGTTATTCCACTCTCGAGCTATAAAAATGCCGTGAGTTATCCTCTGACAGAATCCCTGCCGATAGAATTCAGCAGGATCAACTTGCCAAGTTTGGCGCTGCTGAAAACCTTTAACGGGATCTCCGTTTCCTTCCATGCATCGAACGACAATGTCTGGACGGCTCCGAAGCAAGCACTTTCGGTTGTGCGACCTCCTCCGTCCAGCGGAGATAAAGCCCGTCCTTCCAATGCCCAACCCGCATCTGAAAAGGCTGCCAACCGTGCGCCTCGCGTCAGCGGTCCGGTCACGCTCGCGGATGTTTCCGGTTGCGCAGGTGCGTTGATCGGTCTGGTCGATCTTCTGCGAGGCAGCGTGGATCCGGACGGCGACGCGATGTCGATCAGGGACATCAGCGTATCTTCGGGCCGACTGGTGCAGACAGCCGGCGGCTGGACATACGATGCCGCCATGCTCGGCCCGGTGACCATCACCTACCAGATCAGCGACGGCAAGGTCTCGGTGTCGCAGACCGCTCAGTTCTCCGTCGTCAAGCCGCCCCCTGTTGTCGGAACGGCTGGCGACGACCTGCTTGTTGGCAGCAATTGCGCCGACGACATCGATGGACTGGCCGGCAATGACAACATTGACGCCAGGGACGGCAGCGACACTGTGAGCGGCGGCGATGGAAACGACAACATCGTGGCCGGCAGCGGGAACGATATTGTTTTCGCCGGTGAGGGCGATGACGTTGTTCTTGCCGGATTGGGCGACGATCAGATCTGGGGAGGTGCAGGCAACGACCGCTTGTATGGCGAGGAGGGCAGAGACAGCATCTTTGGCGACGCTGGCGATGATGTGCTCAGCGGCGGTGCAGGCAACGATATGCTGCTCGGAGGTGACGGCCACGACATCTTGACCGGCGATGCCGACAATGACGTCATCGATGGCGAAGGTGGTAACGACAGGCTCGACGGCGGAGACGGCAGGGATATCCTACTCGGGCACAAGGGCACCGACAGCCTCGACGGCGGCGCCGGCGACGACGTGTTAAGCGGCGGTGACGATCGCGACACGGTCAAGGGAGGCTCAGGCGATGACGCGATTATCGGCAATGCTGATCGGGCAAACGACGGTTATGACGGTGGATCGGGTATTGATGTGCTCGATTATTCAGCGCTCGCCGAGGCGGTAGAGATCAATCTGGCAAACGGTACAGCCTCCGGCGCCGAGATTTGCAACGATTCAATCTCGAATTTCGAAATCGTGCGCGCCGGTTCCAGCGATGATTCAGTCACGGGCAGTGCAGAGGCCGAGGAAATACACGGTAACGAGGGAAACGATCATCTGCGCGGCGGCGCCGGCACGGACCTCGTCCAAGGTGGTGATGGGGATGATATCGTTGTCGGTGATGCCGATGGGGCGGCAGACAGCTACGATGGCGGAGACGGCATCGACACCCTCGATTATTCTGCAGCCGTCCTGTCGATTGTCGTTGATCTCGTTGCAGCAAATGCAAGCGGGGCTGAAATTGGTAGCGACAGCATAAGCAGGTTCGAAGTCATCAGAACTGGCGAGGGCGACGACATCTTGCGCGACGATGAAGGCGTCGATTGCCTCTCTACCGGCGACGGTGATGATATCGTGGTGGCGGCTGCCGATGCGTCGGATGACGACTACCGAGGTGAGGAAGGTCTGGACACGATCGACTACTCGCAGGCCGCACACGGCGTGCTCATCGACCTGAATACCGGCACGGCCACCGGTTTTGATGTCGGGCAAGATCTCATCGACGGATTCGAAAAGGTCGTGGGCGGCGCAGGCAATGACGTCGTCCGCGTCGGGTCGGCGGCCGTTCTCATCGAAGGCGGAGCTGGCGATGACACGTTCGAGTTCAGCGTGCCGGCCGGCGAAAGCAGCGCCGATCTCGTTCATCAGATCCTGGATTTCATGGTGGGAGACCGCATCGATGTATCGAAGTACAAGATCTTCGAGGAGGTCATGGACGGCCTGGAGGAACGCTTCGAGAATATTTATGGCGAAAAGGCTGATGCAGAAGCCCTGCCGATCCGGGTTCGCCATGAGGGAACGGACGAATTGAGCCAGACCTTCATCGAAGTCGATATGGACAAGGACCAGCATTACGAAATGACGATCAATCTTACGGGCCACCACTTGCTCGTGATCGTCGAGAATGCATGAACAACGGCTCGGGAGAAAAGAAGTGTTCCATACTCAGACGAAAGCACCGCCTCCATTCGCACCTGATGCGAACAATACGTTTCCGGTGGCATCGCGCGTTCTTGCCGGTCTAACTCTAGGACTGCTGCTCTTTGCTGGCGCGGGCGGATGGGCGGCAACAACCCAACTGCAGGGCGCCATCATCGCGCCAGGCATCATTAAGGTTGATCGCAACCTGAAATCAATTCAGCATCGCGACGGCGGCATTGTCAGTGAAATCGCGATCAAGGAAGGTGATTTCGTGTCGAAGGGGCAGATCATGCTACGCCTCGACGACGCCCAGACCCGTGCCGAACTTTCCATTGTCAAGACGCAACTCGTCGAGCTGACCGCGCGGCAGGCGCGGCTGGTTGCCGAACGCGACAACGAGGATGAAATCGTCCACGCGCCGGAGTTCGCCGCAACCCTCACCGAGTTTCCTCTTATCTCCTCCGGCGAACGCCGTCTGTTCGATGGAAACCGGCGCAATAGACAAAATCAAAAGCAGCAGTTGCAGTACGGAATTTCGCAGCTCGAAGAGGAGTTGAAAGGCCTCATTGCCCAGCATGACGCAAAAACCGATGAACTCGAACTTGTGCGGATCGAACACGTCAAGATCAAGGGTCTGGCCGACAAGAAGCTCATCGACACGTCACGCAAATATTTTATCGATCGCGAACTGTCAAAGCTGACGGGCGAGAACGGAGAGGTTCAGGCCAATATAGCGCGCTCAAGAGCACGCATGAGCGAAATCCAGGTTCAGATCATCGCCATCGATGAGGCTGCACGTACGGAGGCGCAACGCGAATTGAGCATCATAGAACCGAAAATCTCCGAGTTGACGGAACGGCGTATCGCTGTTGAAGATCGCCTGTCGCGCACCGATATAAGGGCACCTTTGTCGGGAACGGTGAACGAGCTCTTCGTTCACACGATCGGCGGTGTCATCACCCCGGCCGAAAAGCTGGTGACGCTGGTGCCGAATGACGCCGCACTTAAGATCCAGGCCAGACTGTCACCAACCGACATCGATCAAGTATTTGTCGGGCAGGATGCAAGAATGCGGTTCTCTGCCTTCAACCAACGTGCAACGCCGGAGCTTCACGGCAGCATCGCCTATGTCTCAGCGGCCACAAGCACCGATCCTGCGACAGGGCAAATATTCTACCTGGCCGATGTCGCGGTGCCCCCCGCCGAGCTTGCAAGACTCGGCGACAATAGGCTTCTGCCGGGAATGCCGGTGGAAGTCTTTGTCTCCACCGAAGAGCGGACCGCGATGTCATTTTTTGCCAAACCGCTCACCGATCAGTTCAATCGCGCATTCCGGGAGGAATAACTCTCTATGCGAAGCTATGCTGGTGAAGGGTCGCCTGCCTCACCCCGCTCGCGGGGCAATAGTTGACGGTAAAAAGCTGCGTTTCGACGCGGGTGTTGGGTGTTGTCGACGCCGCCTCGGGCGACCGGCTGCCCCTCCATGTCGGTTCGCGGCCCAGCCGCGCAAGACAGGGATCACGTCGCGGGTCGCCCATTTCTGTCGCACGGATCTTGCGATCCCCCCGAAAGTTTCTTAGGTCATCCGAGGTCTTGCATTCTGCAAACTCCGTGTTCGAGAAGACCGACATGATCCTCACCCTCGCAGGCGTTAGAAAGTCCTATTCCACCGCCGAGGGCCCGATCGAAATCCTGAAGGGCGTCGATCTGGAAGTCGCTGCGGGCGAAAGTGTTGCGCTAACCGGAGAGTCCGGCAGTGGCAAAAGCACATTGCTGCATCTGGCAGGCGGGCTCGACCGTGCAGACGGCGGCTCGGTCGTGATGGATGGCAGCGATCTGGCGCTATTTGCAGAGAGCGAACGGGCCCGATACCGGAGAACCAGGGTCGGCCTTGTTTTTCAACAGTTTAACCTCATTCCATCCCTGAGCGTCGCAGCCAACATCTCGTTCCACGCCAAGCTTGCAAACCGATACGATCACGCTTGGGAAGCGCAGTTGGTCGAGAAACTGGGGCTGGAAGAATACACCGCCCGATATCCCGAGCAGCTTTCCGGAGGCCAACAGCAGCGCGTTGCAATCGGCCGAACCTTGGCTGCTCGACCTCCTCTCATTCTTGCGGACGAGCCAACGGGCAACCTGGATGAGCAAACAGGCGATGTGGTCCTCGATCTGATGCTCAGCCTCGCCCGGACTGTGGGATCGGCTCTGCTTCTCGTCACCCACTCCACGAGGCTTTCAGCTCGTCTGGACCGAACGGTGGTCCTTCGCGGTGGGAAGATTGCCGAATGAACTTCGTTGCCTTCGCAGCCTTGCTGTCACACTGGCGTCGGAAACCTCTTCAGCTTCTGACGCTGGTCATGGGGATTGCGCTTGCGACGTCTCTCTGGTCCGGCGTTCAGGCCATCAATGCCGAGGCTAGGGCGAGCTATGCCCGGGCGGCTTCGGTTCTGGAGCAAGGCAACCTCCGGCAGATCGTCGCCAAGGACGGTGACGGCATAGCGAGCGAGGTCTATGGCAGCCTGCGTCGAGCGGGTCTGAAGGTCTCGCCCGTGATTGAGGGCACCTACCGCTTTGGCAGCACAAGGATCAGATTGGTTGGTATCGAACCTTTGACCATGCCAAGAGACACCCGGAACGAGACCCCCGCCAGCAGCCCGGACCTATCCGCCTTCTTTTCAGGCCGCGGACAGCTGCTTGTGTCGAGCGCCACTGCCGAGCGGCTCCGTGGCGTCACGGACATGAACATCAAAGTCGACGGCAAGGTTCCCGACGGTGCTGCCTTCGTCGACATAGCGGTAGCCGATCGATTGCTCGACAAGCACGGGAAGATCGACCGCCTGGTGGTCGCGGCCGATCAAAGGATCACCGCCGAAGCAATCGATCAGGCGGGATTGACGATCCGCGAACCGGGTGAACAACCAGACGTCGCTCGCCTCACAGACAGCTTCCACCTCAACCTTACGGCTTTCGGCTTCCTTTCGTTCATCGTCGGGCTCTTCATCGTGTATTCGGCCACCGGCCTGACCTTCGAACAGCGTCGAGGCACTTTTCGCACACTCAGATCTCTTGGTGTCTCGCTTCGAGCATTGATCACGGTGCTCTTGATCGAGCTTTCGATGCTGGCGCTGATTTCCGGTTTGATCGGCGTCATACTCGGCTACGTCATTGCATGGCTCCTGATGCCGGGCGTTGCCGCGACCCTCAGGGGCCTCTACGGCGCCGATGTGTCAGGCTCGCTATCCATTCGGCCGGAATGGTGGCTGGCTGGACTGGCGATTGCCCTCGGAGGAACCGCCGTCTCGTCTGCCCAGAGCCTGTGGCGGGTTTGGAAGCTGCCGATTTTAGCCGCCGCCCAGCCGCGAGCATGGGAAAGAGAGTCGGCCAGATCGCTTGCCTTTCAAGCGGGAACGGGTGGAATTCTGCTGATCATGGCTGCTATCCTTGCGATTACTGCGTCCGGGCTGGTGGCGGGTTTTGCGGTACTTGGCTGCCTGCTTCTTGGCACAGCTCTGGTGCTGCCTGCACTTCTTGCCATCATCCTGACCAAAGCGCAGCACTTGGCACGCAGCGCCCTTATGGAATGGTTCTGGGCCGACACCCGCATACAGATTCCCGGCCTGTCGTTGGCTTTGATGGCTCTGCTGCTGGCATTGTCGGCAAACATCGGCGTCGGCACGATGGTCTCGAGCTTCCGGTTGACTTTCATCGGATGGCTCGATCAACGCCTGGCCGCCGAGCTTTACGTCACTGCCAAGGATGAGGAGGAAGCCGCGCGTCTCCGAGTCTGGCTTCCACCACGCTCAACCGCGCTCTTGCCCATCTGGAGCGTCGACGCCGAGGTGCTTGGCCAACAGACCCAGATCTTTGGTGTCGCGGACGATCCGACCTACCGGGAGCACTGGCCTTTGATCGCTTCCGACGCCGACGTTTGGGCAAGGATCTCCGCCGGGCAGGGTGCTCTGATCAATGAACAGATGTGGCGTCGCGGCGAAGCCAAGATCGGCCAGCCGTTGGTCATGCCTGGAGGCTGGCGCGCAACCGTGGTCGGCGTCTACTCGGACTATGGAAATCCGAATGGGCAAGTGATTATCGGGATCAATACCCTGGTCGATCATTACCCCGATGTCCCGAAACTTCGCTACGGTGTCAGAGTGGCTCCCGAGCAAGCCCAGGATCTGAAGCGCCAGTTGGTCGAGGAGTTTGGTCTGCCTGATACCGCGATCGTCGATCAGGCTTCGCTCAAGCGACAATCGAGAGCCATCTTCGATCAGACATTCAAGGTGACGGGCGCGTTGAACGTCCTCACCCTTGCTGTGGCAGGATTTGCCATGTTCTCAAGTCTCCTGACGCTGTCAGGTATTCGGCTTCCACAGCTCGCGCCCGTGTGGGCAATGGGTGTCCGGCGACGGGATCTGGCGCTCTACGAAGTTGCCCGGACACTTGCACTCTGGCTGGCAACATTTGTGGCTGCGATCCCGGTCGGCCTTGCCCTGGCGTGGGTCCTGCTTGCGATCGTGAACGTGGAGGCATTTGGTTGGCGATTGCCGATGATGGTGTTTCCAATGGATTGGTTTTGGCTGGGAACAATCGCTCTTGCTGCTGCATTGCTGTCGGTGCTGGTGCCGGTTCGGCGGCTGGCCTCGATCAATCCTGCGGACCTGCTGAGGATTTTCGCCAATGAACGGTAGAAAGTCGGCATCTGTCCTGATAGCGGCGGCTATGATCTGCGCGAGCGGTCAGGCATTTGCGCAAGGCTTCGCCGGATTGGGATCGGATGCGCATGGTTTTGCGATCCCGGAGCAAGGTTCAGTTCTTTCTTTCCCCGCCGATCATGGCGCTCATCCTGATTATCGCATTGAGTGGTGGTATGTGACCGCTAATCTCAAAGACGAGGATGGCAGGCAATATGGAGCGCAGTGGACGCTGTTTCGCTCTGCGCTGGCTCCGGGAGACAAGGCAGGTTTCGCGGATCCGCAGATCTGGATCGGGCACGCGGCGATCACCACTCAAGGCCATCAGTATGTTGCAGAGCGCTTGGGACGGGGAGGCGTCGGGCAGGCAGGCGTTGCCGCAAGACCGTTTCGGGCTTGGATAGACGACTGGCGGATGGAGGATAACGAGCGATCCGGCTTGGACGCCCTTGGCAACCTTTCAGTCTCTGCGGGTGGGCTGAACTTCAGCTACACCTTAGACCTCAAGGCCGACGGCCCGATCGTTCTTCAGGGAGACAACGGCTTTTCGGTAAAGTCGGCGAACGGACAGGCGAGCTACTATTACTCACAGCCTTTTTATGAGGTGGCGGGAACGATCACGACGTTCGGAGCGCCGGTTAAGGTCACCGGCAAGGCCTGGCTGGATCGGGAGTGGTCGTCGCAGCCGCTTGCGTCCAATCAGACGGGTTGGGATTGGTTCTCACTGCATCTGAATTCCGGCGATAAGCTGATGGCTTTTCGCCTTCGTGATGACGAGGACGGGTTCATCTCTGCGAACTGGATATCCGTGGACGGACGGACGACACCTTTGTCGAAAGACGACATCCAACTGGAGCCGACGCAGAAGGCAACGGTCGATGGGCGCCGGATGCCGGTAGAGTGGCGTATACGCGTGCCGGGTAAGTCGCTCGATATCACCACGAAACCGCTGAACGAGCAGTCCTGGATGGCGACCTCTACGCCTTATTGGGAGGGGCCGATTAACGTTACAGGCTCCGCGTCAGGTGTCGGATATCTTGAAATGACCGGCTATTAGCGGTGATGTCTCAAACGAAGCTCCTCCGTCGATCGTGCGAGCCGGCCAGGCTTGGTTCGGAACGCCTCATCGGAGAAGTGTGGACCTCAATGGCGGCCTCTTCGGGCGGTAGGGATGTCCTGTATACGGTGCAAAAACCGCCGTTCTCACTGTGTAATTTCTTGCTGAACGCGCACATAGTTACGCAACTATTGCTCGCAGCAGGACTGGTCACCGCTGTGGACCGAAAGCTTGCAGCCATCCTTTCCACCGATGTTGCCGGCTCCAACCGCCTTACGGCGCTGGACGAGGAGAGCACGGTTCGTGCACTCAATTTGTGCCACAATCGGATCGCCGATTTGGTGCGCGAGCATGGTGGCCGTATCTTCGGAAGCGCAGGCGACGGCCTCCTCGCTGAGTTCCCGAGTGCTGTCCAGGCGTTATGGCTACGGCCTTTGTCTCATCAGCTCTTGTGGGGCGCACAACTCTCTCCCACAACGAGCGAGGGCTGGAAGACTATGTTCCGGGCGTCGGCGCCAGAGCCGCGATTGATCCGGTCCACGAGCAAACGTAGTGCTTCGTTGGTCATATCGATTACCGGATGCTCTGTGCGCGTGAGACGCGGGCGAAGACCCCCGATGCCGGGAATAGTGTCCGTAGACGCGATCGAGATATCATCGGGGCATTTAAGGCTGAGATCGGCCAGTGCTCTCATCACGCCAAGAGCCATAACGCCGTTGGCAACATAGATGGCGGTAGGGGGCTCAGGTTGAGTCAGAAGCTCACGCGCGACGGAATAAGCGATATCCTCCCGAAATTCGCCGGCGCGAATATGGTTTGGTGCCGGGGTTAATCCGCGTGCTCGCATGGCTTCCAGCATACCCTCAAGACGGCCGCGGCCGGTCGTTAGATGCAGGGGGCCGGTGATGGTCCCAATCCGTGTATGGCCTAGATCCATCAGGTAGTTGGTGACCTGCCGGGCGGCAGCGACATTGTCGATGGTGATCGTATCTGTGTTCTGCCCCTCGACGGTGCGCCCAAAAAGCACAGTCGGGATCGGCTCCCCTTCGCTATCGCGCTGCGGCTGAGTGGAGACGACATCGACCGGAACCAGAATGATCCCGTCACAGGACAGAGCTCGGATCCGGGCAAGGATGCGCCGCTCGTTTTCAGGTTTTTCGTCGCTGTTGAACAGGACGAGCGAATAACCCCAAGCAGCCACTGCCGCCTCCGCCGCCCAGACAAGCCGCGCAAAGAACGGGTTCGCGAGATCGGCAACGACCAGTGCCAGCAACTGGCTGCGACCGCGCTTCAGACTGCGGGCTGCCTGCGAGGGCGCATAGTTGAGTTCGCTGATCGCGGCGAGCACGCGGGTGCGCAGCTCCGGGCTGACGTAGGCCGAGTCATTGACGACCGCCGAGACCGTCGCCGTCGACACCCGCGCCCGAGTCGCTACATCTCTAATGGTCGCCATTTCCCATCCGCATTTTTCTACAGCTAATCGTTTCGCTAAGATCGATGCGACAAATCGCGAAATTTGTCTATATAAATTGGGGAAAATACTTGCGTCGTTAACCGAAATCGAGAATGCTAGCAAAACGGTTAGCTACCGTTCGCCCAGCGAACGTGGTAAATTGACGTGGGAGGAGGAAGCTATGAATTCCAGTATAACAACACTGTTGATGACGGCCGCGATCTTGGCGGCGATGCCGGCGCACGCCGAAGACAAACCGCTGATCGGTCTCGTTTCCATCGCAGCGACCGAGGCCAACAACGTTCGCTACATTAATGGTGCCAAGAAGGCTGCCGAAGAGCTCGGTTATGACGTCTCCGTCGTCGATGCCGCGGGCAGCGCCGACCAGGCGAACGCGGCCATCCAGAATTTTGCGCAGCGTGGTGCCTTTGCAATCGTCGATCTCGTCTTTCCGGCATCGTCGATCGGCGCCGGTCTCGATGCGGCCAAGCAGGCCAATATTCCTGTCGTGACCTGGGGAGGCGGGCTAGGTCTGAGCGTGGCGGCGACCAACGGTTCCGGAGCGCCGATCGCCGAGCCTGTCATCAAAAAGATGATCGATGACATGGGCGGCAAGGGCGAGCTTCTGGCGCTGACCTACCGCACCGGAGAGGTCTGCCGAAACCGTGAAACGCTGATGGACAAGATGCTGGAGAGCCACGCGGACATCAAGGTGACCAAGAACGAAGTGCGAATCCCCGGATATTTTGAGGACGGCGCGCAATATGCAAATGCCTGGCTCGCCTCGCATCCTCCAGGAGATGAAAAGCTGGCGATCTGGGGCTGCTGGGACGATCCGGCCATCGGTGCGATCGGTTCGCTTCGCTCGCAGGCGCGCGATGACGTCATGGTCTATGGTGTCAACGGAAACGCCCAGGCGATCGAAAATATAAAGAACGGTCACATGACCGCGACGGCCTGGGAAGACAGCTACACCGAAGGTTACAATATGGTTAAGCTATTGGCGGACATCAAAAAAGCCGGTGCGGACTGGAAGCCTCAGGCTGTGGAAGTGCCTGCCGTCCTGATTACCAGGGATACGGTGGAGGATTTCCTGAAACAGCACCCGGATGCCGTCCAGTAGGCAGGCTTGAACCTTAGATCGGAAGAGAAGCAAATGCTTGCGTCCAATCCAGAAAAGGAGGCGTCGATCACGCCTCCATTTCTTGTTGCCCGTGGCGTTCGGAAAGCCTATGGCGGCGCCCAGGCATTGAAGGGCGTCTCGATGACGCTTCGCGCCGGCGAAATTCACGGACTTGTGGGCGCCAACGGCGCCGGCAAATCAACCTTCATCAAGGTTTTGGCGGGACTAACACATGCCGATGCGGGCGAGGTGTTGATAGACGGCAATCCGGTCACCATCGCGACGCCGGCCGTCGCTACCGATCTCGGCATGAGTTTCATCCATCAGGAACTCGCCTTCGTTCCCGGAATGACGGTTTTGGAAAACATCATGCTGGGCCTGCCGAAAAGAACATGGTTCGGGATCGTCGACTGGAAGGCGATTGCCAGGGATGTCGAGCCTGTCGCCCGACGCGTCGGCATCAGTGCCCCGCTGAACGCCAAAGTGAAAGATCTTTCGACGGCGGAGAACTGGCTGATCAACATCTGCCGAGCGCTGATGCGAAAGGCGCGGCTGATCGTCATGGACGAGCCGACCGCCTCACTATCCGCGGCCGAAAGCGAAAAACTGTTCAAGATTATCCAGGACCTCCGAGATTCCGGCGTTACGATCCTCTACGTCTCGCACCGGCTCGACGAAATTCTCACCCTGTGTGGCAGCGTTTCCGTTTTCCGTGACGGTAACTTCATCACAGTCATCGATAAGCCCGATCTCACGCGTGCTGCACTTGTCGAGGCGATCGTCGGCGGCCTGGTCGAAAATCTGAGCCATGAAAAGGACGATGCGCGCAAGGATGTGATCCTCTCCGTCGCAGGACTGACACGGCTGCCGAAAGTCAAAGACGTTTCTTTCGAACTGCATCGCGGCGAAGTGCTCGGCATTGGCGGACTTGTCGGTGCCGGCCGAACGGAGCTGATCCGGCTGATCTACGGCGCCGATCGTGCTGATGCCGGGCTGATGATCCTTGACGGCAGGGCGTTCCTGCCGAAGACGCCGGCCCACGCGGTCAAGGCCGGGCTGGGGCTCGTGCCGGAAGAGAGGCGCGCAGACGGATTGGTGCTGACAAAGAGCGTCGCCTTCAACCTCCAGCTCTCCAACCTCGCCAATATTGTCCGCAGCCCGGCAGTGCCTTTGATCGATTATCGCCGCCGCGAAAATCTATCTTCGCGGATCGTTCGCGATCTCTCGGTCAAGACGCATTCGATCGAGACCCCGGTCGGCCTTCTGTCCGGCGGCAATCAGCAAAAAGTGGTCATCGGCCGCTGGCTTCTGCGCCAGCCGAAGGTCCTTATTCTCGACGAGCCGACGCGAGGCGTCGACATCGGCGCCCGAGCCGACATACATAGGCTGATCCGGAATCTCGCGGCAGGCGGCATGGCGGTCATCGTCGTCTCTTCGGAGCCCGACGAGTTGCCCGACCTTTGCGACCGCGTGCTCGTCATGGCCGAAGGTCGCGTCGTCCGCGAGCTGACAGGCGCGGGTATAACCCGCAATGCGCTGGTCGAAGCAAGCTATGCTTTCGAAGGCACCGAAAGGAACTGACATGAGCGACCTGGCCGTATCGACCCGAAGCCTTTCACCGGCAATGAAACGTGCGCTTGGGGCCTTCGCCCGCTATGCGACGATCATAGGGCTCCTGGCTATGATCGCAGCCTTTTCGATCTTGTCGCCGCGCGCCTTTCCGACGATCTACAATTTCACCAACGTGTTGAACCAGACCTCGCTGGCGATGATCATCGCCGGCGGTCTGACGCTTGCCGTCATCGTCGGCGAACTGGACCTCTCGATCGGTTTTGCTGCATCCCTGCACGGGGTATTGGTGACGGGCCTGATCGTCTCCAGCAAACTGCCGATCGGTGTGGCGATCCTGATCGTCATCCTGCTCGGTGGCCTGATCGGCCTCGTCAACGGTTTGATCGTCACCAAGGTCAAGGTCAATTCGGTCATTGCCACGCTCGGGGTTGGCACAATTCTGACTGGCCTGTCTTTCGCTTATTCGGCCGGCGTGCCCATCACCGCCGGTGTGCCAGAGGCATTTCTGCAGGTTTCGCTCGGCCGATGGCTATTCGGTATTCCAAACAATATCGTCATCATGGTCATTGTGCTTGGCGCTCTCTGGCTTCTTGTTGAGCGGACCGCGCTCGGCCAGGAGATCCAGGCGGTCGGCGGTAATCCTTCGGCTGCGCGGCTCGCCGGGATCAATGTGGACCGCATCAAAATCCTGGGTTTCGTCATATCGGGCATGTGCGCAGCGCTGACCGGCATCCTGCTTGCTTCACGGCTTGGCAGCGGCACGACAAGTGCAGCCGATCCCTATCTGCTGACCGCGTTTGCCGCCGTCTTCCTCGGCTCGGCGACACTGCGCGACGGCGAGTTCCATGTCTTCGGCACCTTCATCGGTGCAATGATCATCGCATTTGGCTTTAACGGCCTCAATATTTTCGGCGCACCGACCTACTCGCAGTACATTTTTCAAGGCGCCATCCTGATCATCGCCGTCGGCCTCTCCAGCCTCGGCCGCATTCTCTCGCAGCGTTAGGAGCATATGATGTCCAATCATTGGGAGGTCCACGTCATCGAATTTGCACGGTCGAAAGACCAGCCGCTGATCGATCTCGTCAACGGTGCCTCGCCGTCAACGGTCCTCGACCTGCCTTTCGGTTTCGTCCTGGCGCGGAACGGAGAAAAGAATGTGCTGATCGACACCGGCTTTCTCAATGAAGGCAGTGGCGAGGAGTTTTCCAGGAAATTTGGCATTCCCGAATGGATCTCGCCGGTGCGCATGCTCGAGGAGCTCGGCGTCAAGGCAGAGGATGTTACCGACATCGTGCTCAGCCATGCCCATTTCGACCATATGGGGTCGATTTCGGCATTCCCCAAGGCTCGGATCTTCATCCAGAAGCGCGAATGGCTGTCCTGGAACGAAGCGATAGCACTACCGCCACAATACGGTTTCCTGACGGCCATCATCAATCCGGACAACATGCGCTCGGCTTTTGACGCGGCCGTCGAACATCGCCTGATGCTGGTCGATGGTGACAAGGACAATATCCTGCCTGGAATCCATGTTCGCCTTGGCGAAGGCCACACGCTCGGGCAGCAGTTCGTAATTGTCGAAACCGCGCGCGGACGATTGCTGGCGGCGGGCGACTGCATCTATTCGAAGCTCAACCTGACCGGACATCGGCACGACGGCGTCTTTGCGCCCCTGAACAACGGTATTGGCAGCATCTGGAAACAGTTGGAGACCATGGATCGCATCAACGAGGAGATAGCAGGCGACATGTCGCGATTAATCATGATGCACGACAATGATCGCTGGGCGCATTTGCCGCTCGTCAGGGAAATCGAGGGCTTCAAGATCCTCAAGGCGTCCTGAACTTCGGGAGTAGCGGTGAGATCTTCGACGCCGCAGGATTGCTCCTGCGGCTAACACCAAATCCAGGGCAACAGGATCAATCAGTCAAAGAGCCTTGTTCGATCCCTGGAGACATTTTGCCAAGCGCCCAGATCAAGCAAATCCTCGTTGCGGAGAGACTATTCCCGCAAAGCCTCGCCGAGCGAAACCTGATAGCCTGCTGTTAAGAAAAACTGATAACTTCCAGTTTATCGCTCCCCTTATAGAACGATTATCGAGAGGGGCAGATGAGCGTTAAAGTGCGCAGACCTATTTGGGTAAAAATGACCGGTTACGGGTTCGGAGCCGTCTTGTTCGCGAGCGCCGCCATTGGTGGGCAGGCATGGTACCGCCAGTCGATCGCGAACGACGATGCCCTCCAAAGCAGGGCACGCAGCGACCTCTCCCTGATCCAGACTGACATGGGCGCGACCCAGAGGGCGGCCGCCGCTCTCGCGTTGGCGCTCGCAAGCGATCCGGATACCGCAAAACTCATTCTCGGTAAGGAGAGAGAAGCCATACTGACCAAGTATGGTTCTGGTCTTCCAGCGATCTCGAAGGAGGGCGGTTTGCAGTTTGTAACCTTCGTCGATGTGAAGGGCTCGGCCATCGCACGTCTCCATGCTCCTGACAAATTCGGCGACGACATGACCGGACGCCGCAAGATGGTGGTAAAGGCTCTGTCGACTGGCAAGGTGGCTGCGGGGATCGAACCAGGCCGGGCGAGCATTGGCATGTATGCTTCCGCACCGGTCGTCCAAGACGGTAGGGTCGTCGGCGTCGTCGACGTTGGTACAGAATTGTCCAATCCATACTTCGGGCCGATCGCCGATCGTATAGGCGGTGAGATCGCGGTCAATGTGGTCGCGGACGGGAAACTTCAGCTCCAGGCCTCCACCCTCGATGGCAAGTCGATGCTGACTGCCGAACAGATTCAAACCGCGTTCGCCGGCAAACCAGTATTCGATGAGATTTCCTCCGGCGGGCGGGATATCCTGGTCCAGGCCGTGCCGTTCACAAACTTTTCCGGCGATCCGCTCGGCGTCTTGGAAATCGGTGCCGACGCAACAGAACTGCTCGCTGCAAGCTCCAGCGCCCTGTGGGCGACTGTTGTAGGAAGCGTGTTCGTGTCGCTCTTGTCTCTGGTCGGCTTCCTCCTGTTCGCTCGCACATTTTCCAAAGTCATCGGCAATCTGACCGGTACGATGTCGCGTCTCGCTGAAAATGATCTCGACGTCACCATCGAAGGCAAGGATCGATCGGATGAGATCGGCGCTATGGCCTCGGCCGTCGAGGTGTTCAAGGAAAATGCTGAGAAGGCCCGCAGCCTTGAAGTCGAGGCAACCGCAAATCGCCAACAGACGGAAGAGCAACGTCAGAAGACAGCGGAACTCGATCGCAAGCGTGCCGCGGATATGGCTGTAGCGACACAGTCGCTCGCCGAGGGTCTTCGGCAGCTCTCGCGCGGGGATTTGACCTATCAGATCGTCAATCCTCTTCCGGCCGATTTCGAGGCGCTGCGCGCCGATTTCAATCAGGCTGTCGGACAGCTTCGCGAGACACTGAGCGCGGTGGCGCGATCGACCACCGCGATTGACAGCGGCTCGCGCGAAATCAGTGCGAGCGCCGACGACCTTTCGAAGCGCACCGAGCAACAGGCAGCATCGTTGGAGGAAACCGCCGCTGCTCTCGATCAGATCACCACCAATGTCGCGAATTCGACCAAGCGCGCCGACGAGGCGCGAAGCGTCGCCATTCAAGCCAATGAGAATGCCCGCCAGTCAGGCGTTGTCGTTGCTTCCGCCGTAGACGCTATGGGAAAGATCAAACAGTCGTCGGGCCAGATCTCCAACATCATCGGCGTGATCGACGATATCGCCTTCCAAACGAACTTGCTGGCGCTCAATGCCGGTGTTGAAGCGGCACGGGCCGGCGAGGCTGGAAAGGGCTTTGCCGTCGTGGCTCAGGAAGTCCGCGAACTGGCTCAGCGTTCTGCAAAGGCTGCAAAGGAAATCAAGGAACTCATTCGGAATTCCAGCGCGGAAGTGGAAAATGGCGTAACGCTGGTCAGCCAGACTGGCGAAGCGCTCAAGGCTATCGAAGCCTTCATCGTTACGATCAATCAGCACATGGATTCGATCGCAACGTCGGCGCGCGAGCAGTCGATTGGCCTTTCGGAGGTCAATACCGCCGTCAACCAGATGGATCAAGTTACCCAGCAAAACGCGGCCATGGTCGAGGAGGCGAACGCAGCCAGCGGCACTCTGGCAAACGAGGCAGGCAACCTGCGGAGCCTCGTATCACGCTTTAAATCGGAAACGTTTAGCACAGCCGCCGCGAGTCCCGTCTATCCGCATGAAACAAAGCCTCAACAATCGCCTGTGCGCACGATGATGAAACGGGTTGCGAGCTCGTTCGGGTCAAATGCCGTTAGGGATGAATGGCAGGAGTTCTAAACTGGGGAATGCCGCGCGATGAAAAGGATTATACTGACCTTTCGGGTCTATCGCGCAGTTACGCTTCATTAACCATAAGCGCTTAAAATGAAGAGATCGACGCGTTCTCCTCCCTACGCAGTCGAAGCAATACCTGGGCCTGAGATATTGTTCTCGGGCCCCCTTTTCATCCTTTCAGCCAGTGCAGCGACAGCCTCAAACGCCCCGGCCCGCCCAGGCGTTCGAGCCGCTCGACGATGGCTCCGAGTTTCGAGAAGAGTTTAGTGCCGGGCGAAGATCAAGTGCCCTCAGGTCTTGTTGGCCCTGATAAAACAACACTTTGGCCACGAGGGAACCGTTCAGCATCGGCATGGGCGAGATCGACCCCGGACGGCACTTCTGACATCTGAGATACGGGTGAAGTTCACGTCGAGCGCAAGCCTTCAACCAGCTAGCACAATCACGCCCTCCCTATTCGTTCATATCTTCCCCACCGGCGACGACACGATTCTTTTTCAAGAGGACCTCCAGTGTGACCGGACGAAGCTCTTGCCCATCGACCCCGACGTCGTATTGGCGACGGAGAGGCTTCAATCTGCCATGGGAGTGGCCGTGCAGGTTGATCGACTTCTTGCTCATCTGGTTCCAAGTCCGAAAAGCGTAATGGCACAGGACGAGATGATGTCCGTCGTGCTGGAGTTCGGCGTAATGCTGCACGCTCTCCCATCCCGGTGAATTTGTGGTCGTCGTCGGGTCGTTGTTGCCCACAATCAGGTGCTTTCGACCGTTGAGCCTCGCAAGCAGCTCGGAGCACTCGCCAGCGCTTGCCGACATGAAGTCTCCCAGATGCCAGACCTCGTCATCAGTGCCGACGGTCTGGTTCCAGTTCCAGATCAGGGCGTCGTCGTGTTCGACCATGTTGGCGAACGGGCGTTTGTCGAGGCGCAGGACGCGCGAGTCTCCGAAATGCGTATCGCCGGTGAAGTGGATCATTTGCGGTAACTGGGGCTTGGTGTTCGAACGTCGATTCCTGGATGTTCCATGAGGAGGACAGCCGGGGATAGGATCTGAGCGACAATCCGAAAGCTGGCTTGCGTCTTATTTAGCTCCAAGACTTCGCAGACAAGATGTTCGTCAAGGATGCACAGTTAGACGTCTACGACGCGATCGTCGAGGAAAGTGGAACTTCAGACCGCCAATGATCGCATCTCGATCCTGCTGAGGTCGATCGGGCGCCGAGGCCGGGATCCGTCAAGCCATTGCCGGGCACCCACCTTTATCGCAACAAAAAAGGCCGGGGCGAAACCGCACCGACCTTTCCGACATCGCTCTCAACACCAGTGCCAGTACATCCGTGGTCAAAAGTAAAAAAGCGACTTCGGCAGTCGCGAACGCTCTCGTGGAACACTCACCAGCAACGCCGATTAAGCTTAAATAGTCGGGCACTGTGTTCGTTTCAAGGCCCATCAAACCGCGCTGCCTCGAGATTCGACCTTTTTGGACGTCGAGGATCGCCAGAACCCTCGGCACGATTAGCGAAGCAGTCCGTCGCGGCCGAACTCCTCCGTTGACCTTTGAAACAAGACTGGTAGTCACGGTTACAGAAGGTCCTTCGCCCCGCGGTCCCCCAGGACATGCTGGGCGACGTCGATTGTCTACAGCATCGTCCTGCACGGGCGGCAAAGCGCGCCGACCGCTCATCTCGCGGCTTACATCTTTTTCTGGTAGGCGGTGTCCACATAGTCGTGAGACGTGTGTCACGCTGATTTCACGTGATTTCGAAGCCTTGACTAAGTATCTTCGCGATTTCGCTAGGACGATTGATAGAACGCTTTGTGAATCGATCGCGTACAGACAGCGCCAGACGTCGCGGTGACAAGGAGTTCACGTGACGATCAACAATCTGCCCCCGGGATGGCGGCGGTCGGAATGTTCAACTCGGTCATGTCGCAGTGCAGGGAGACAGCGTAACATGCAATTTCTGGTCCATTCAAAGACGATCGCCGAACTAGAATACGACGGCAAGACCTGCCACCTACGGGTGGTCTACAAAGACGGGCGAGTTCGGTCAGTTCCCGATATGGCTCCCACGCTCGTATTGAAAATCGTCGCGCAGGTCCCCGTCGAGCGATCTCCCTATCTCATGCGAACCGCAATCTGAGGTTCGGCGAGTGGCACGGGCATTTTCAATCTTCCTGTCAATGATCAGGATGGCGGATTTGGCTTGCCGAGGTGGGGCACCTACCGTCAAATTTGATCGGCCGCGCTTGAAATGATCCGACCGCGGTCGTCTGATCGCGGCGAAACTGACGCGAAAAGCGGTCAGGCTGGAAGTGGGTCGGAGCAGACTTCGCAATCGGAGCCACGTAACGTCACGAGCGCGCTCGATCGTAGCAACCTTTCCGGTCGCATGAGTTCCAGCGTGTCAACCGAATAGATTCTATGCTTGGATCATTCAAAGGAGAGCGGGAGTCGATTGGCCCACCGTGGCCCCCATTGTCGTTTCAAACCAAAGCGCCAAATCGCTGAGGTGGCCAACTTCGCCAGGATTATTCATCCGAAGCGGCCAGGGAGGAACGCAGCATGGATGCAAACAGCGGGCTCATCGAGAATAAGGTCGCCGCAGACCATAGCCAGGAGGACGCAGTCGTCATTCCGCGCGCGATAGAGAACCATGGTGTGATCGGCGATTTGGCGACGATCGCGCTTGTCGCTACCGATGGCACGATCGACTTTCTGTGCTGGCCCGATTTCGACAGTCCGACAATTTTTGCCGCGCTGCTCGACCCGCAACGTGGTGGCAAGTTTCAGATCGCTCCGGAGCTTGCAGACGCTCGCGTGACGCAGCAGTACCTTCCCGATACGAACGTCCTCCTCACACGTTGGATGGGCGACAAGGTAAGCGGCGAACTCACCGACTTCATGTACGTGAAAGACAAGCGTAGCGACGGCTCGAGCATGGTCGTACGGCGCTTTCGTGCGACGCGTGGAAGTTTAAAGGTGCGTATGTCGTGCGCTCCTCGGTTCGAATATGCGAGAAGACAGCTCCCGGCGGAGTTGGAAGAGGGCGCTGCAATCTGGCGGCAGGCGAACGGCGAAGTTCTACGGCTTTTGGCTGATGTGCCACTCGCCGAGATCGATGGCGCCGTTGTCGCAGAGATTACCCTCCAAGCTGGAGAGTGTATCGATTTCATTCTCGACGACGGTGATGACAATGCGGCGGCTTCGACTTCGGAGGAGATGGAAGAACAGACAGTCGCCTTCTGGCAGAACTGGGCGAGACAGTCGACCTATCGCGGACGCTGGCGCGAAATGGTCAATCGCTCTGCGCTGGCATTGAAGCTCATGACCTCGCGCAAGCACGGGTCGATCGTCGCCGCCGCAACATTTGGCTTGCCGGAAACCCCCGGTGGCAGCCGCAACTGGGACTATCGCGCCACCTGGATACGCGACGCCTCCTTCACAGTGTATGCATTGATGAGGCTTGGCTATCGCGACGAGGCGATGGCATTCAACGACTGGATCGGCCAGCGGGCGTCGGCATGCGACGTCGGCGGACGACTGAAGATCATGTATGCGATCGACGGCGGCGAGGTGCCTAACGAGGCCAGCCTCGAGCACCTGCACGGCTATGGCGGTGCGGCGCCCGTCCGGGTGGGAAACAACGCTGCAGAACAGTTCCAGCTCGACATCTACGGTGAGCTTCTCGACTCGATCTATCTGAGCAACAAATACGGCCACGCAATCTCTCACGATCACTGGGAGGGGGTTCGAAAGGTTGTGGAGTTTGTCTGCGACCATTGGGAGGATCCTGACGCCGGGATTTGGGAGATGCGCCGCGAGCCACAGGAGTTCCTCCATTCCAGGCTCATGTGTTGGGTGGCGGTCGATCGGGGAATACGTCTCGCGACCAAGCGATCCCTCGCGGCGCCTTTTTCCAAGTGGCATAACGTCAGGAACGACATTTACGAAGACATTTGGAAAAACTTCTGGAACGACGAGAAGGGGTACTTTGTGCAGACAAGGGGCGGCGACACGCTTGACGCCTCGCTGCTACTCATGCCGCTGGTGAGGTTTGTCAGTGCCACGGACCCGAGGTGGTTGTCGACCTTGACGGCGATCGGCGACCAACTAGCGGACGACGGTGTCGTGCACCGATATCGAAGTAATGACGGCCTTGACGGGGAGGAGGGCGCCTTCTCAGCCTGCTCATTCTGGTATGCGGAGTGTCTCGCACGAGCGGGGGACACCAAGAAGGCTCGCAGGGTCTTCGAGTCGGTTCTGAATTATGCCAACCATCTGGGGTTATATGCCGAGGAGTTTGATACCAAGGCGCAGCTCGCTGGCAATTTCCCGCAAGCCTTTACTCATCTCGCTCTCATCAGCGCAGCGTTCTACCTAGATCGCGAGCTCGATGATCGAAACAGCCAGGAATGGCGGCCGTAGATCAAGGCGCCGGAGGCTGGGCTACAGCCAGCCCCCGGCCTTTCGCGCGCCATCAGGCACGAAGCAACGCCAGCAGGTCGGCGTTCAAGCGGTAATTGTCGACATGCAGCAGCCCAATGGGAGCCACCTTCGTAGACAATGAGTTTCGCATTTGGAACGACCCGGCGGTCAGTTTTGCGGAGATTTCCGGCGGGACGATCTGGTCGTCGCTGCCGTGGACCACCAGCGCGCGTCCGACGCCGCGATTGTAGCCCCTTTTAGCAGGTTGCGCCGGGAAGCGCTGTCGGGTGTTGAGATCGTAGACATGAGGAAACTCCGTGAAAATTGTGCCGCCTTGGGGGCGCGATTGGCGACTGTGGTTTGGCGTCGGTGCGGTGTCGCACCGCTTTCGTGCGGAGGGATCAGAAGCCGAGCCTGCGCAGATCCTCCGCGACGAACATCTGGCCGCTGCGATTCTTGACGCTGGGCAGCTCGGAGACTTTTGCGCGCCAGGACTTCAGCGCGGAATGATCTTCTGGGATGGTAATGCCGGCGGCGTCGGCAAACATCAGCCCGGCAAACACTGTAATGTCGGGCATCGAGAACACATCGCCGGCGACGAACGACTGGTCCTGCAACAATCTGTCGAAATATGTCATGCCGGCGAGTGCCTTGTCGCGCTGGCGGTTGCCCCAGTCCTGACGGCCGGTCCATTCCGGGCTCTTGAACACCTGCAGCTCGGCGCCGAGGCCCGGCGTCGCGTGATGGAAGTAGTTGCCGACCGCATCGAGCAGCTCGGTCTCGGCCCGCTTCTGCATCATGTGGATGACGGCCTTTTCCTTCGGCGTCTTTCCGGTGAGCCGCGGATCGCCGTCGAGGTTGTCGAGGTATTCGGTGATGGCTGTGGCTTCGCTGATGTAGGTGCCGTCATTGAGCTGGAGCACCGGCAGCACGCCCGATGGGTTCTTTTGGAGGAAAGCCGGCTGTTTGTGCTCGGCGCCGATGAGGTCGACGGAGACGAACTCCACCTGCGGTTCGAGACCCTTCTCGGCGAGCACGATGCGGATGCGGGCCGGATTGGGAAACCCGGGGCGATCGAAGATTTTCATGGGAGACTCCTTATCTGTCTATCGATAGATAGATTGCAGTCGTCGTTTATTCCTTCCCTTTTCCGGGGTCAACAACTATCTATCGAGTGATAGGTAAGGATCGATGATGGCCAAAACCAAAACGGATATGCGCGAGGCAGTCATGTCCGCCGCAAAAGCGACGGTGCAGGCGCACGGTTATAATGCGCTTAGCTTTCGCGAGCTGGCAAAAGAAGTGGGCATCAAGAGTGCCAGCGTGCACTACCACTTTCCGACCAAGGGCGATCTCGCCGCCGCATTGGCGCGTCGCTATACCGAGGAAGGGTCGGCGTTTCTGGCGGAGTTACTGGCGACCTCCGAGGAGGCGACCTGGTGCATGGACAGATACACCGAGATCTTTCGCGCGGCCCTGGCCAACGACAATCGCATGTGCCTATGCGGCATTATGAGCGCCGAACTTGACGACCTTCCCATGGAGGTTCGAACCGAGGTTGCTAAATTCGCTGCGATGAATGTCGGCTGGCTGACCAAGGTCCTCTTACGGGCAAGGCCTTCGGCGAGCGATCAGGACCTGCAGGAGCACGCGATGGCGATCTTCGCAGCGATCGAGGGGGCCCAGCTGGTGGCGCGCGGCTGCCGGGACATCGGCGTCTATGACCGGTCGATCAGAGCCTACCGAACGACAGGTCTCATCCCTTGACGGTTGACGGCACCACGCGGTTCCATTACGTCGCGCCTAGGTCGTCAAGAGCCAGATCATGAGGTCGGTGAGGATGATTTTCATCGCGGACATGCCACGTTCCTTTTATCTTGACTAGAGCCCGTTTGCCACCGAATGGCATAGCGTCGGCGCACATGCGCCGACGAGTTGTAACTGTCGCCTTTTCGTGCGCTCGCGATCCCCACTGTTAAATCGATTGGCGATCACTGCCCTGCGGACCTGCCTTCAGTGCATCGACCTTGGTTACGACACGCTCCTTAACGGCATCGTGGGCATCTGAGGCGATCGAAGCGGCCTCTTCGTAGACCTCGGTCGCCACCTCTTTGCCTTGGTCTACAACCTCCAGCGCTTGAGCGCTGAGCTTGTCTGTGGTGGCATCGGAAGCCTCGCCGAGCAACTCGTCTTCAGTGTCGGTGTGCGGCAACGCTGCGCCGATAGCGGCTCCGACCGCGAAAGCCAGAGCGCCCCCAACCAGCGGCTGATCGCGGAACTGCGTGAGGATCAGTTCGTTGAGCTTGCTGGTTTGCTGTTGGAGACTTGTCGCCGCTGAAGACGATTGGGCAGACAGCGAGCTCGCGGCCGCGGACGCACGGGCACTCATCACGCTTGTGGCGCTTTTTGCCTGCTCCCATTTCTCCGCCGCCCAGCCAGTTGCCGCGTCGAACATTGCACCCGTCTCGTCGGTGATCTGATCGACCTGTCTGCCGGTGGCATCCGCAAACCCCCGATAAGTCTTGCCTGCTTCATCGACGAAGTGACCGGCACGGTGTCCGCTTTCATCAGTCAGCGCCTTAAGCCTCTTGCCAGAGCTGTCTGCGAAGTGACTGTAGCGGGATCCGTTCTCGGTCTCCGGGGGGCCAAGACGGCGGACCGCGCCGTTGGCCGGATAGAGCGGATATTCAGGTTCTGGCTGAGGGCTGGCAGGCGGGCTTGCGGAGGTCCCCTTGGCCATGAGCCACGCAAGGCTCACACCCATCAATGCGACGGGCAGTGGATTTGCCTTCAGAGCCTGGCCGAGGTTGCTGACATACTCTCCCCCGCCGCTGCCTTTTGCGTAGGCAAGGACCTCATCGACCAGTTGGCCTGGCGACATCCGTTCCTGAATGGCGTCGATGCGATCTCCGATGCGCTGGCGATCCTGATCGATCTCTCTTTGAAGATCGGCGGATGTTTTTTCGGTTGTGGTTTCCATCAGATCTTTTCCTTCACAACGTCGACGTCGCGGCGAAGCGAGGTCGCGGTTCGATCCAGTTTCATGCTGCTTCTACGAAGTGTAGTGAGGCCTCGAGAGACCATCGCCCACGCGATGAGAGCGATGACCACGCCGACGATAAGGGAGGCGAGCGCACCGGCGCTTGTTTCGGTGAAACCTTGAGTAACCAGAAGGGCCGCAACCCCGGCAACCAAGGCGCTCAGCAGGACGCCCACAGCGCCCACCGCAAGGACAAGCCCGAAAATAACCACTTCGATGCCGTTGAGCGCTTGCGTGAACTTTTCGGACACCTCCGTCTTCGCGAGATCTATTTCCTTGCGTAACAGGCCCGTGACATCAGCAACGAGACCGCCAATCAGCTCTGAAAGGGGAACACTGTCGGGAGATTTAGCCATTGGTGTAGCCTCCCGTTGCAGATGGCTCCCTGGGCGTAGCCGGAGGTGTCCGCCTCGTTGCCTGTGTTGGCGCTCGCTTGGCGGAAGCCGTCAAAAATCTGCTCGCGGTCAATCCCGCAAGTGCTGCAATCCCAAGAAAGGCTAGCGGCTGCTTGCGGCCGAATTCTTCAGCCATCGCCGCGATTTCGCCGATGTCTTTGTCTTTCATCTGCGTGGCGAAGCCTTGGACGCTTCGTCCGATCTGCTTGGCATAGCGTCCGACCTCCGGTTGGTCGGATGCTTCCAGTTCAGCGCCAACCTTTTCAAGCGCCGTTGCCACGCCGCCAACCTGGCGGGCAGCGAAGTTCGCTTGATCGGAAACCACCTCTTTGACCTTCTCGACGGCGGTATCGGCGCCTTCTTTTATGGTGTCCCTGGCGGCGGTCACGTCATCAGCCAACTTCTCCTTCAATCCCGCGAGTGTCGCGGAAGGTTGGGGCGACGACGTCGCATCCCCAGATTGCAATGATGTCGCGGATGACGGCCTTGGCCTGCCATCGATTTCTGTGAACTCGTTTGACACTGAAGCCTCCCATGACTGAACGAACGGCGACTGCCGCACCCACGAACCTCGAGCGGCTGGCTTTGTTCCCACCTCCGCCTCCCGGAGCAATTTTCAGCCTCATCGCAGTCGCCCACGGCATTGCTGGTTTTGTTTCATGATGGCGCGGATTCGGCATTTGGGGTCGTTGTCGAGATCCTCGTGGGGCCGTTTCGGCTCGGGTTCACGTTCGAGAACGGTTGCGTCCGTCGCCGGCACTCCTGACATGGCAAGATAGGCGCCACTCAGCATCACGACGATGCCGATCACATCCATTGCGGTGATCTGCTCGCCGAAGACTGCGGCGCCAAGGGCGACAGCGATCACTGGTGACACGAAGGCATAGCTGCCTGCGCGAGATGCGCCGATGTCCCGCAGCAGGCGCATGAAGGTCGTGTAGCCGATCAGCGAGCCAAAGATCACCAGGAAGAACCAGCCGAGCCAGGCGACTGTGCCCCAGTCGCCTGAGAGGGCGGCGACTGCCCCCGGTTCGAAAGCCAGGGCTGCAATCAGCAGCACGATGCCTCCGACTAGGGTCGTCACACCTGAAACGAGCAAGGCCGGATAGGTTCGCAGAAGTGGACGGGCCAGCACCGATCCGTAGCCATAGGTGAAAGCTGCTGATGCAACCGCCAATCCGCCCCATAGTCTCGCGCCTGGGAAGGCTTCAGCAGCGGGCAGACTTCCATTGGCGGCGGCCGGCCAGAACAGGACGACCAGTCCACAGACCCCCAGAGCGATCGCAAGGATGCGACGGCCATCCAACGTCTCTTCGTTGAGAAGGAGCGCAAACACCAATAGCGCGATGGGGGTAAGCGACATTTCCAGAACGGCGGCAGTCCCGGAATCGATATATTGCATGCCCCAGAACAGCGGACCGTAGCAGAGCGTAATCATCAGGATGCTGACGACGGCGAAGCGAAAGCCGTCTTGCACCTTGAAGCTCGCAGTCTCTTCTTTGGCCAGTGTATAAAGAAGAAGCAAAATACCGGCCGCGGTGAAACGGGTGCCGGCAAACAGGAGAGGCGGAACGGCCTCGATGCCCGCCTTCGTTCCGATCCAGGTGCTTCCCCAGATCATGCACAGCATCAGAAAGCGCAGCTGATTTTTGTTGACGTCGGCCAGCATGACGGCTCCGATCATTGTAACGAGTAAAATTTAGTTATCTCGTTACAACCCGCTCTTGTTGAAATCGTTCCGCAGAACGATATTCACATCATGGACAGGCAAAAGACGATCGATGACATCAGCCTTCTTGGCGGTCATCCGGCACTCGACTTCGTCAACACGGTCGATAGTCGCGGTGGACGTTGGGGGCCGGATTTCCTGAATAGCTACGATGACCTCGTGGCCTGGGCCTGTCGCCTCGATGTGATCGACGACAAGGAACGCGACGCCTTGCTGGTCACGGCTAACAGATCTTTGTCGGACGCCGAAAAAGAACTCGGCCAAGCAAAGGACCTGCGGGAGGCCCTATACCGACTGTTCCTGTCCGAGTTTGATGAAAGCCAAATTAGTCCGAATGATCTCGAGCTTGTTGCCGACATGGTCAGACGTAGCCTATCGCAACAAACATTGGGCCAGGTTGGAGGCATCATCGAGTGGCGTCGCGCCGACGCCAAAGACTTGGATGCGATCAGCAACCGTATCGCCGTGTTGGCTGCCCAGTTGCTGACGTCGCGAGCCGAACGCCGTCCTGTGCGCGCGTGCCAGGGTCGAAATTGCGGCTGGCTTTTCCTTGACCAGTCTCGCGGCGGTCACAGGCGGTGGTGCTCGGACAAAACCTGCGGATCAAATGCAAGAGTGCGCAAGTTTCGGGCCGTGCAAAGCGACTGAAGTTCGGGTCATTACCAACTAGTCAAGGCGCCGGCTCAGGACGACGTCGGGGCCGGAACGCCCCGCGGCCAGACCAGCAATTGAGCGCGAATTCGGGGCTTAGACCGCTTCGTCGGCGGAACGTGGGGCGCGGCTACAAGAATCAGCGATCCGAGTGGAACGGAAGAGGTGAGGCGAAGTTCACTCATCAGAGGAGAACCCCAATGTCCATTGATGATCGTCCAGGTTTTACGGACGCCGAACTGCTTGAAAATATGCCGGCTCTCAGATCGTTCGCCAAACGCTTCAACAGTTCGACGAGCGATATCGATGATCTTGTTCAGGAAACGCTTGCCAAAGCGATCGCGCATTCCGGGAATTACCAGCACGGCACCCAACTACGCTCTTGGTTGTTTACGATAATGCGCAATACGTTCTGCAGCAAATTCAAAATATCCAAGCGAGAACAGGTCGGCGGAATCAAAGATTCCGCCGCTTGGGCGTCTTCGCCGCCATCGCAGATCTGGGAGCTACGCGGGCGCGAGCTAGAGGTCGCGATTTCCACCTTGCCGACGAATTATCGAACCGCCGTTATGCTGATATTTGTTGAGGGTGTGAGCTACGAGGCCGCTGCAAATCAGTGCGGCGTGCCGATCGGGACAATCAAGAGCAGGGTCAACCGGGCTCGCCATCATCTGACGAAGGCGCTCGACAGCGAGTGATCTAGTGGTATTCGCGGGCACTCTGGCCGAACAACGCTTCCGCGATCTTTCCCAATTCGGTTGGCTTCTCGCAAAGCGCGAAGCCTGTAAATCTTACGGGAATTACCGACGGGTCGAAGGCAGTGGCGAAGACAAACGGGATATCGCGGCGCTCAAGCTCGTCCGCGACCGGAAACACTAACTCGCCCTCCAGATGAACATCCAGGATTGCCGCGTCGATCTCCTCATTCTCGACAAGATCCAGAGCGGCGCCTACACCAGCAACCGGACCGATAACGAATGCGCCGGCCCTTTCAAGCTTCCGCCGTGTCTCATCTGCAAGAAAGTATTCATCTTCGACGATCAGCACGCGCTTACCTGCAAAGAGCTCGATGGCCAATTTTTCCAAATCCTCGCTCCTCTGACCCATGTGCCGGGCCGACATAGATGATTTGTCCGCAGACGAGCGAGTGTGGTACCAGTCATCGCGGGATTAAGAAACCAGAGGCAGTCATTCGATTGGCTTGTTTGGACCGGTCCCCGGCCCGATCTACGCGATCTGCTCAGAACCCTACCCGTTTTACCCCACCTTGAATACGGCCTCCTCTGAAGGCCTTGACCGGTCCGCTTGCGATTTCGCTTCGGCGTCCTGCCAGCTGCTCATCGTCCTTCCGCAATGCCCCTTTGCCCTGCGCTCGCTGGAGAGCGTTCTCGGTCGCCGTCCATTCTACGTCTCCTTCATCGGGGTCGAACCGACCGACATGCCGTAGCGGCGATTGTTCACGGCCCATCCAAAGAAGGCCGGAACATTGGAGGGGCGTTGAGGTTGGTTGTTGAAGATCAGGAGAATGACGATGAGCGGAGCTGAGTGGGCGATATCGTTAGGAACGCTGACGCTCATGTGCTGGATTGGAGCGGGTCTTGTTGCGGTGATACTCGGCACCAATAAACTCCAGAATAAGGAAGTGGGAAAGGGTTCCCAAGTCGTCACTCTCTGTCTGACTGCGGCAGGCCTGATTTCAGCGGTCGCAATGGCCGCGGCAATAGTATTGCTGTGACATTTGCGGATGATGATCAGACCTGGCGGCTAGATCACTTCCACCATCATTTCGAGGTCAGTCCGCGGATTCGCGTCAAATGCATTCGAAGGTCCGGCAGGATCTTTGCAGCCGTCCGTTTGAGCTGCCCATCCGGCCCCTGCTTTGAATAGCTGTCGAAGAGATTCACGGCTTCTTCATGGGCGGTCCTTGAGTGGAAAGATAGGCCTGATCAAGGTTGGCGGCGTCGCTTTGCCGGAGGGCGGCCAGTTTCGCAGTATACTCTGCGTCAAGCGCGGCAGGCAGTTCGATGCCGTCCTTTTTCGCGGCATCGTTCAGAACAGGCCCGGCCTTGCCGTGATCCCTGATCATGTCTTGCGCGAACTGTTTGGCGTCATCGGCCTTTCCGCTCGCAATCTCGATCTTCGCGGCCTCGATCTCGAACAAGTTCGACATGGCGGCCTTCGACGCGAAGTCGGTGGCGTGCTGCTTGGACGCGTCATCTGCCGCCGTGGTGGAAAATGCAGTCAAGCAGACTAGAAGGGAGGCGAGAACGGTTTTCATCGAGGTCTCCATCAGAGGAATTGCCGTCTCCAACCTCAGCGCGCGGCAAATGTTCCGGAGATTTTTGCCAAGCCGCAATCGGATCTGCCCTCGACGAAAAGTTTTGGAACTTCCGCATCGGGCCGCGGTTTGGTGCGGTCCACCCTAGGGAGTTTTATGATGACGAATTCGAACCACCAGTCGCAGCGCCAGGAGCCTGAGCAGGTGACGGAGAGCGCGACAGACGCGAGACAGGGGCGATACGGCAAGCCTGTGCTTGCGGTACTTGTGAGTGGTCTCGTGCTAGCGATCGTTGCCTGGGGGGCGGCCGAGATCTGGGGAGAAAGCATCGACAACGATACGAAACCCACGGCATCGACGGCCCCCGATCAAAGCAACGCCCAGCCTCATGGCGCCGGAACGTTCGACAACAACCCGGCTGGCGGCGGCAGCCGGCCGCCCGAAGCTACCGATCGCGATCCTACGCCTCAAGGCAATGGCGGCGGTCCGACCATGGTGACGACACCCAGCGGCACCGAGAAGATCCGCTAATGCAAAGGCCCCAATACGCATGGTCGGCTGATTCTAGTATCCTCCGGTGACCCGACAGGGCCAGGAAGAAAATGCGATGGTCCGAATGACGAACCGCGCGCGCACGAACGAGCAGCGTCGTGGCCACACCTCTCTGGTGCGAGAACGTAGGGATGGCTTCGACCTCGTAGTGGCTTTACTACCAACGCATCACCTGCCTCGACATCGACTTCCGCAGAATCGTCCATCCATCTTCACACCGGGATCCTGATCGTGGCTGCAAGGCCTCCCGGATCGTACTTGAGTTCGACCTTTCCGCCGAGATGAGCGCAAGTACCCTCGATCAACTCGGTGCCATAACCGCGGCGCTTGGGCGACGTGATAGGTAGGCCATTTTTTTCCAGCCACTCGCAGCTTAGATAAGTCCGGCTTCTCGGACCGGTCTCGACTGTCCATGTGAGATGGATCTGCCCATCGGGAACGGACAAGGCACCATGCTTGACCGCATTGGTGCCGAGTTCATGGAATATCATGCCGACCGCGAGAACTTTGGAACTGGCAAGGGTCACCTCCGGGCCCTCGCAATGAAGACGCTTGACGCCGGGCTCGCCGATCGATTGCCGCACCAGCACTTCAAAATCGGTGGTCTCGCCGGTAGATGCTATTTCCTGCGCACGAAGCGTGACCTCAAGTCGCCCGAGGAAGACGGCGCGATATTCGTCGGCAGTCCGATCCTCAGTGTCCGTCTGCAGGGCGATGGCGCGTGTCACCGCAAACAGGTTCCTCAGGCGGTGCCGCGTCTCTGCAATAATGAAATCTCTCTCGGCGTCATGGCGCCTGCGCTCCGAAATATCATCGAAGAGGATCAGGATGTTTGTGCTGTTATTGTCGGGATGAATGAGACGACGCGCATCGACAAGAAAGGTCCGCTGCCCGATTGCGGGAAAATTATGCGTTACTTCAAAGCCGATAACGGTGGTTGCTTTTGGGATCACCGACGCGATTAGGTGCCGGAGCTCGGCTATTTCCCATTGGCCGTTGCCGAGACCAAAAAAGCTTCGCCCCTGGACGTCATCCCGTTCGACCTCGAAAGTCCGCAGGAACGCGTCATTGGCGCTCGTTACGCAGAGACTATGATCCAGAACGACCGTCGGCTGAGTCATCGTATCGGCGACGCCCTGAGCCTGCACGTGTCCGCTTCTCAGCAAGCGGTAAAGGTCTTCCAAAATCATCTCTGCGCTTTCCTTTGGCACAAGGAGTGAATTTCAATATGCTAATTTAGCTAGTGCGAAAATGGCACATAGGGTGATGGGCCCTTTGTGCAAGGGGTTTGGTTACTCCGATGGGGGCAATGTGTGCCCGGGGTCCATCATCGACGTGATCCTTGCTATCGGCTCGGCGGACCTCCCGGATGGAGCCGAATGCCAATGTCGTCCAAAGCTGGCGAGAAAGCCAAGGTCTGAGGGAACAACGATGGTCGCGCGTGGTTACACACCTGCGGATCGGCCCGGCGTCTCTTGGAGTCGGACTGTCTGGCAGTATCGCTGATCGGCCTCTCTTCCTTGGCCGGAAAGAGACGGCGCTCCGGCAACGGAGCGCCGGTTAATTTCGGCGAGGAACAAGCAAAACCACGCGGCGTTCAACCCCGCGCAAGCCCATGCCACAGGAGGAATAACCATGGCGACTAGCACTACGAAAACCCTTGATGACCTTTTCCTGGATACGCTCAAGGACATCTATTTTGCAGAAAAGCAGATCCTGAAGGCGCTGCCGAAAATGGCCCGCGCCGCCCAGTCTGAGGAAGGCAAGGCAGGTTTCCTGCTGCACCGCGACGAAACTCAGGCGCAGATCGAACGCCTGGATCAGGTATTCGAGCTTTTAGGCAAGCCGGCACGCGGCAAGACCTGTGAGGCAATCCAGGGCATCATCGCCGAGGGTGAAGAGATCATGGAAGAGTTCAAGGGGTCGCCGGCACTTGATGCCGGTCTCATCTCTTCGGCTCAGGCCGTCGAACACTACGAGATCGCCCGGTACGGCACTCTCATCGCATGGGCAAACCAGCTCGGCCTCAAGGATGTCGTTCCCCTGCTTCAGGCAAACCTCGCCGAAGAAGTCGCAACCGACAAGAAGTTGACCCAGCTTGCACAGGCGTCTGCAAACGCCAAGGGCAAGAGGGCGGCCTAACCGGCTAACGATCATGCAGAAAAGGCCGTCATCGTTGGCGGCCTTTTCCTTATTGTCTGCGGCTGTGATCAGATCATGATTTCCCCGCCGGTCACCGGGATGATTGCTCCGGTCATGTAGCTGCCGAGATCCGAAGCGAGAAGCACGTAGGCGCCGGCAAGCTCCGCAGGCTGTCCAGCCCGCCCGATCAGGGTATTTCCTCCAAACTTCGCAGCTTTTTTGGCCGGCATCGTCGAAGGGATGAGCGGCGTCCAGATGGGGCCGGGCGCCACCGCATTGACGCGAATGCCTCGTTCACCGAGCATTTCGGCAAGTCCCGCCGTAAAGTTGGAGATAGCGCCTTTCGTTGAGGCGTAAGCTAGCAGCTGGGGTGACGGCTGGCGCGACTGGATGGACGTGGTGTTGATGATGGCACTGCCGCGCGCCATGTGTGGGATTGCTGCCTTCGCGAGAAAGAACGGTGCATAGATGTTTGTGCGAAAGGTCTCGTCCCACTCTTCGGCATCGATATCGGCGATGTCGGCATAAGTGCGTTGAAAGGCGGCATTGTTTACCAAAATGTCGATACCGCCCAATTCATCGACGGTCCGCTGTACGAGCATCTTGCAGTGATCCTCCGACTTGATGTCGCCGGGGATGACAACAGCTTTGCGGCCTGCCTGCTTTACCCATTTTGCGGTGTCGTTGGCGTCCTCGTCCTCGCTCAAATACGAGATGACCACATCGGCGCCCTCTCGAGCAAAGGCGATCGCCACAGCTTTGCCAATGCCCGAATCCGCGCCCGTAATAAGAGCAGTTTTGCCTTCGAGCTTTCCGTTTCCCCTGTAGGATTTCTCACCATGGTCGGGCACAGGCTGCATGGCCGCTGTCTGGCCCGGCGGTTTCTGTTGTTGCGCAGGGTAGGGCGGCGTCGGGCGGCGCGTGTCGTCGGTCATCGTCGTGATCTCCTTGGTGGTTGTGAAAGGCAAACATCTCGAAGCGGTAAGGGTTCCCGGAGGCAACTTTTCTTTGAGCCGCAGTCGAGGCGTGCCGTGGTCACAGAATGAGGCGGCTCAGGCGTCGCCAGCTTCCGTGCCGCCAATATGATGGGGTGCAAAGGTTGCAAACTCTTTTGCTCGTTCGCGAATCGCAGCGCCCAGGGGAGCAAATGGCGCCCGTCCTCCCGGAGCCACATCGGCGGAGAGGAGGCCGTTTGCGCAAGGCCGATCGTCATCCCAACCAGGATGATTGACGATCGGATAGAGGCACAAACCTTCCAAGGGCACCCCCGAGCGGATCGCATCCAGAGCCTGGTCGGCAACATAGTCAAACCAGGATGCGCGCCGATCATCCTCAATCCCGGTCTCGGCAATAAGCATTGGCTTGCCGTAGCGCGCGAACGTCTCGACCAGAATTCGGCTGAGGGGCTTATAAAGCGGATGACCAACGTCGATCGGTGGACCGCCGTGAATCCACTGGTTGTTGGAATAATAATTCACACCGAGGATATCAAGATAGCGTTCGCTGCCTCCGATCTGTGGCCACATCCTTCCGCCAATCAGGTCCCAAGCCTGGAATTGCGATTGGCGATGTCCTTCGGCGGTACGCGCATCGTGAGGACGCGACGGATCCGCGACGACATTAATCACCGGCTCGCAGTGGACGAAGCGGGCCCGGGCATCGACAGAGATAATGGCATCCATCGCTGCGATGGCAGCGCGTGCCATCTGCACCTTGAGTTCGAATCCACGCCCATTGGCAAACGGGTTCAAATAGCCGACGTCACCAGCGCCCCATGAGAAAAACGAGATCTCGTTGACAGGGCAATAAAACGGAATGCCGTCGCTCTCCTCGCGGACCAACTCGGCGCATGCACGTGCGAACCGCGCGAAGCGATCGACGAAGCGAGGCGACCAGATGTCGAGATCGTCGGGCCAGCCATAATGCAGGAGATCCCAGACAACTTGGGTCTTTGTTGACTCGGCCGCCTGGAGCATCGGACGAATGCTCGACCAGTCGTACCGGCCAGCCTTTTCAATCAGGTGCCATCGGAAGCCATCGCGCACGGTGCTGATGCCAAAGCCTTGAAGTTGGCGATAGTCGGTCTCGGCATGGTGATCGTGACCAGTCGCGGCGATCAAGTCTAGTCTATCGCCCTGCGTCTCACCGCTTTTTGGCCGAAGCCGATGGCTCGAACATTCGAAACCGCCTTGCAGGAATGATTGGAACAGACCTGTAGGCCGCGCTGCCTTTCGCTCTCGATGGACATCTGCCAGAAGCCCCTCCCACTGCGGCAGCACTGCCTCGACGGAGTAATCCTTCTCGACCTTCCGTCGCAGGGCAGTGCCGAGTGCGTGACGGCGCGCAGGGGACTCGATAAGCGCGACGATAGTTTTCGCAACGACGTCTGGACTGCGATGGGGCACGAAGACACCGGACAGCCCGTCATCGATTTGCTGCATAGCACCGTTATCAGGCGTCGCAATAACCGGCAGGGAGGCTGCCCCGGCCTCTGCGATAACGTGCGGCATGCCTTCACCGGATGACAGCCAGACGAATATATCGAATGCGGCAAGCAGGGACGGGATATCGTTCCGGTCGCCGAGGAAGTGAAGCATACCATCGAGCCCGTGCCGGGTGGCCAGGGCTTTGAGCTGCACAGCATATTCCGGCAGGAAGGCGTCCGGCCCGCCGACAATAACGAACCGTGCAGTTTTCTTGGTGGCATGAACCAATGCAGCGGCCTCAATAAAGTCCTCGACATTCTTTTTGGGATCGAGCCGGCCGACCCAACCGATCAGAACCTCATCTGTCGCGATCCCAAGACCCGCTCGCGCCAGGTCGCGGTGTGCCGGGTCGAAGACCGAAAGATCGGTCATCGAGGGGATTTCCAGGGCATGATGGTCGCGCCCGGGCATGCGCGACGCGGCCGCGTCACGGATTGAGCGGCAGACGCCCACATAACGTGCCGTCAGATGTTTGGGGCCGGCCAAAGCCTCTGATACCAGCCCGCCATGTTCAATGAGGGGCGGGTGAAGATGCAGTCGCTCCAATGCCGGATAGATGTCCGCTACGTTCTGGCAGGAAACGACAATGTCGTAACCTGAGATTTTCCCGGCGAGATATTTGACCGTATCCTCGAACGACAATTCGTAGGGCGTCGTATCGACATCGATCCCCAGCCCTCGAAGCTGCCGGTGTGTTTGCTCCGGCATGCCGGGTTTTCGGAAGCAGGCGACGACGTCGAGGCGATAGCGACGGCGGTCGAGATTCTTGGCAAGCAGCCGGACCTCCGTCTCCTCGCCCCCGACGACCAGCCAGGCGAAGACGAAGAGGATCCGCAGAGGCGTTGGTTCAACCTTCATTCGCTGGCCTTGAATATAACCTGGAGGAATTCCGGCCGGTTCTCGATCAGATCGACGAGGAAATCAGGCGCTTCGTCCATAGGCACGATGTGAGTGATCATGTGCTCGCGGATCGTCGCATCCTCCGTTTTCAAGAGGTCGAGCGTCACGCGTGCCAGCCGTCGACGGTCCCACCGTGGCGCAAGCCCGCGGGGAACGCGGTTGATTTGCGCGCAGCGGATATTCAGGCCGTTGTGATGGAATTCTTCCCCCAGCCGCAATGAGTTGGCGCCGTCCTGGTAAAAGGCAAGATCGATCACGGTGCCCTGGGGGCGCAAGGCCTTGAGCGCAGTATGCAGACTAGCTGCATGAGCTCGCGTCTGAAACGCTACATCCGCGCCGCGTCCCATGGCGCCGTCGTGCCAGCGCGCCTTGGCATGCTGCCAGGCTTGATCCTCGTCCATCGCCATCAATCCCATCGCCTCCGCCTTGCCGCGGCGAAATTCGGAGGGATCTGTAATCAAAATGTCAGATGCGCCGAGCGAACGGGCAAAAAGCGCCGTCATCAAGCCCACGGTACCTGCACCGAGGACGATTACCGTTCGCCCGCAAACGCCGGCACCGAGTGCGGGCACGGTTGCGCCAAACGCTTCCGCGTCGGCATGGAGGATGCCGTTGGCAGCGATCGGTCCCATCTGCGCGACAAAGACGCCGAGCAGCGGATCGAGATCCGGCGGCATGCTGACAAGAAGATCGTGAAACGGGTCGGCAGTGTGCCCAGTTTTGTGCCCGTAGCTTGCTGCGAGCACCTCGCCATCGGCAAAGCCGCGTGCGCAGGATTGCGAAACGCGTGCAACCTCCATGTAACCGAGGAAAGGCACTGGATAGCTAAGATCCGGCTCGTTTTCGATGAAGACGCCGCGTTCGCCATCAAAGCGCGCGCGGAAATAGGGGTTGGTGTTCTTTAAGAATGTCAGCTCCGTCCCGGCGGAAAGACCGGTATAGAGCGTGTCGAGCCGCACATGCCCTTCGGCAGGCGGGCCTTCCTCGTATTCGAAGAAGTAGGCTCGGCCCGGCGCCTCGATGCCAAGCGAGCGGATTTTGCGGTGGCCGGGCCGCGGTTCTTGAGACATTTCGGCACGTGGTTGTGCCAGCAAGGGCGATAGCTCGCTCCGCTTCAGAACAGGGGCGTCGAGGTGTATCGGCTCCCCGCTGCGAGCCGAAGATACGACGGCCACGGCAAGCCGGTGGGTGGCTAGAGCATCACTATACGAGCAGCGGATGCGGTTTTCACCACCACGGACGGCGTCGATGAAATCGCGGTCTTCGCGCCATACCGGATCGCCATCGGCACGACGCACCGGGCGTCCTCTTCCAACATCCACCATGATGTCGCGATCGGTCAATTCGATCGCCAGTCGGTCGGCGAAAATGTGCAGGCCGACGCGATGGCTCCAACCGAGAAGGCAGCTCGCGGCGATATTGGCGACTACGCCCGTTTCAAAGGTCAGGCTAGCGGTCGTGACCGTCGGCACATCGAGGCCGGGAAACTCCACCCTTTCCGCGTATCCCGCCCGGCCATATACGTCGGTGACCTCGCCCACGAGGAAGCGCGCGAGATCAAGGAGATGCGTCGCCTGCTCAACCATCTGGCCGCCGGATTGATCCTTCTTCCACCACCACTGCGGAGGCGGTGTGGAATCCAGCCAGTATCCCGACAGCAGTTGCGCTGGATTATCCGCCAGCAGGCTTCGAGCCTCATCGACGATATCGAGATATCGCCAGTGATAGCCAACGCCAGTGACCAGGCTGGCCTTCGACACGCCGGCTGCGATCTCTTCCGCCAGCGCCAGATCGAGCGTCACTGGCTTTTCGACAAAGAACGGAATGTTGCGGTCAATGAGGTCCCGTTCCGGCTCGCCATGGGCAAAAGGCGGAATGCAGATGTAGACCGCGTCGAGCCGTTGCGTATCGAGCATTTCGCGGTGATGGCTGAAAGAGCGGGCGCCAAAACGCATTGCGGCTGCATCCGCACGGGGAAGGTCCGGATCGGCAAAGGCGACGAGTTCGACATCGTCGAAGCCGGTCAGGATATCCAGGTGCCGATGGGCGATGCCGCCCACGCCGATGAAGCCCAGCCGCGTTTTTCGCATCTCGGTATCCTTTTGCTTTTGATCTGCATGTTGGGTGAGGAACCGCTCGTAGACGGCGCCAGTCTCATCAGCCATTCGATAGACGGAAAAGTGGCGCTCGAAACGCGCGTGGCCGGCTCTGCCGGTGGCCTTTAGATGGGGGTCGCTCAATGCCTGATTGACGACAGCGGCGATCGACGCTGGGTTACCGGGCTCCGCGAAATAGGGATGATCAGCGCCTAGCGCCTCGACGGTTCCGCCGATCCTCGTCGCAACCACGGGGACGGCAAGCGACATTGCCTCGAGAACCGCAAGTGGAAGGCCTTCAAAGCGCGAAGGAAGGACGAAGAGATCGGCGATCGCCATGATCTCCGCAATATCTGCGCGGTGCCCCAGAAAGCGAACGTGACCGGATACTTTCAAATCTCCTGCCAGGGTGCTGACACGATCTTCCTCTGGACCCGATCCGACAAAAAGCAAAACCGCTTGAGGGTGAGTTTCAAGGATGGTCGGCAAGGCGCGGACAAGCGACGCGTGATCCTTCTGCTCGGTGAAGCGGGCGACCATCAGCAGCACAGTTTTACCCACCAGGTCGAGCGCTTGCCTTAGTTCAGCCGTTGCTCGCGCACGCGAAAGCGGAAAGATGCCGTTGCGCACGACTGTCAAACGCTTCGGCGCGAGGTTTGCCTCGCAGAAGCTTTGACGCGAGGCCTCGGAAACCACGATGTGATGCGACAGCCTCCCGGTCTCACGCCGGTAAAGCTCGATCTGATCAGCATCGGTGAGAAGATAAGGTAGATGGTCGGTGCGGATGATCGGGATTGCCAGGGCATCTGCGGCGGCGGCTAGGCCGTGTCCCTCCCATCCGATCCCCGCGTGAACGTGCAGAAGATCAATACTGGATCGCGCCAACCACTCCTGGAATGCGCCCGCATCTTGGCTCAGCTTGATGCCAATTCCGTGGCGCGCAGCACGCGGCAACAAACCGGTCCTGTCCTCGCTCAACAGCGCTATTGTGACATCCCACCGTTCGCTCAAAGCCCGCCCAAGAGCAAGCATGTGCTCGCCCATCCCGGACGGTTCAGAACTGTCGGTCGCCAGCAGGATATGAGGACTCCTACTCATGTCGCGCGCCGGCAAACGCTTTGACGGCCTCATGCCGGAGCTTCAGGCGCCGGTAGGTCGCCAGTGCCTGGCCGACGACTTGATCCATATTGTAATATTTGTAGGTTCCTAGCCGCCCGACGAATGTCACGTTGGTCAGCGCGCGGGCGAGAAGCTCATATCGTTTATAAAGTGCCTGGTTCTCAGGGCGGGGGATCGGATAATAGGGATCGCCGTCGGCACGGGCATATTCATAGCTGATGCTCGTCTTTGGGTGAACCTGACCGGTCAGATGCTTGTATTCAGTCACGCGCGTGTAATGCACGTCCTCGGATGGATAGTTGATAACGGCTACCGACTGCAGCCGTCGTGCGTCGTGCGTTTCATGGTGGAATTCCAGACTGCGATAAGGCAGCCGGCCCAAACAATGGCCGAAATACTCGTCTATGGGCCCGGTAAAGATCGTGTGGCTCGCCAGCCCATCCTGCTTCAGATCGGCGAAGTCCGTGCCGACCATGACCTTTATGTTTTCATGGTCGAGCATGCGTTCGAACATGCGCGTGTAACCGTCAAGCGGCATGGCCTGGAAGCGGTCGAGGAAATATCGATCGTCGGTGTCGGTGCGGGTAGGTACTCGTGCGGTGACTGATTTGTCGAGCTTCGAGGCATCAAGGCCCCATTGCTTGCGCGTGTAGCCTTCGAAGAAAGTGCGATAAAGCCCGGAGCCGATTTGAGATATGACGACGTCTCGCGACGTTATCACGGGATCGCAGGGTTCGGCCCGGTTGGCCAGGAAGCGTGCGGCCGCTAATTCGTCCGCAAGGTCGAGGCCATAGAGCGCGTTGAGCGTCGTGCGGTTGATAGGGATGGGAAGGCGCAGAGCGCCGACCTGTGCAAGCACGCGATGCTCGTAGGGACGCCATGCCGTGAAACGCGAGAGGTAGGCAACCACATCCTCGCTGTTGGTGTGGAAAATGTGCGGGCCATATTTATGGACAAGGATCCCGGCGTCATCGTAGTGATCGTAGGCGTTTCCGCCAATATGAGGCCGCTTGTCGCAAACAAGTACCTTCCTCCCACCATCTGAAGCAAGGCGTTCCGCCAGCACCGATCCGGCAAATCCTGCACCGACGATCAGATAGTCATAGCTTCCCGGCGCGGGCCGTTGGGTGCGAACGGAAAATCTTTGGGGCAAGCCAGGGGATAGGACTTTTTGCGCTGCGGCCTCTTCGACAAGCGCCGACATCTTACGGAAGGTTGTCTCCCAGGATGACCGGGCCAAAATTTCATCGACGGCTTGCAACCACGTCTCATCATTGCGGGAAATATGAAGGGCAGCATCGCAGGCTTCCGCAAAGGCTTGTGGGTCATTGGCCAGGAAGACGCCTGGCACATCGCCATACCCGCGGACCACATCGACTATTTTCGTTCCGACGATCGGTCGGCCCGCGGCGAGGTATTCAGGCGTTTTAGTCGGACTAATGAATCGGGTGGCCTCATTCAGTGCAAATGGCATAAGCGTCGCCTCCCAACCCGAGAGGTAGGCCGGCAGATCGCCATAGGCTTTCTGACCGAGATAATGGATGTTGGCTGCTCGCGGCAAATCATCGGGTGAAATCTTCACGATCGGCCCAACGAAGATGAAGGAATAGCCGGGCCGCGCTGCGGCAGAGCGTTGGATCAAGTCCAGATCGAGCCGCTCATCGATCACACCGTAGTAGCCAAGGCGAGGATGAGGAATATCGACTTGGTCCCGGGGTTCCGGCAAAGCCTTGCGCGCCGTGCGAAAGTGATGGCTATCGACACCGGATGGAAATGGGTGGATGTTGTCGTGTTGGTCCCGTTTGGCTTCATAAAGGCTTATGCCACCGGTGAAGACGACATCGGCGGCGGCAATCAACGTCTGTTCGGACGCCTTGAGGTTGGCCGGCGCGAACTTGAAGTTTGCCAGCTCGTCCATGCAGTCGTAAACCACCGCAACCGCATCGACATGCCGGGCGAAAGCAAACATCAAAGGGGTGTAAAACCAGAGAATCGGACGTTTTCCGCCGTAAAGCGTGATGAGTTCGTCAAGCAGCTTGCCAAGAGCGGCTTCACGGTCGGCCGCGCTCCACCCATTTGGAATGCGCGGACGGACCGCCCTGACGCTGGTCCCCTCGAAAGGATGGATCTCCAGATAGGCAAGAGAATGGTCGGTCGGAATGAATTCCTCGAAGAAGAACACTGGGCGCTCTCGCGAGAAACGCTGCATCAGATGCTGGGGCCTCTGGAGCACAAAGTCCCAGCGAAGATGTGAGAAGCAAATGAGCGGAGCGTCTTCCAGCAAACCGCAGCTGGACAACGGTACAGAATTCAGCAGATTCATCAGGCACCTCGCAATCACAATGGCCCCTCGAACCTGCGATTGCGACGAATGTTCCAATCAAACTGACGAAGTGATCCCCATGAGGCTTTTGAGCGTCCGGAGGCTATGAGGCCATGTCCAGTTTTCCAAGACGACCGGACGTGGGTCGAAGCTGTGCAACCGTCCAAGCATGTCGCCGATACCCCTGTGAAACTCACCGGCCGAGGCAGCCCACCCCGTCTTCGGCGTGATGTATTGCAGTCCGCAGCTCAGCTCACTGTTTGCAAGCACCGGTATCCCCGCCAGCATATACTCCGTCAAAATGGCCGGTGCGCCGTCATCGATGCCGCAAACGACGCCGATCCGGGCCTGGTTCATAAGCCTGTTCACCTCCGCAAATGGTACGCCGGGCGGATCGACGAAATCGACGTCGATCCCGAGTGCTCCTGCGTGCCGGCGCAGCGCTTCCATCATCTCGCCATAGCCGCAGACGCACAATGCACGCAGAGAACGGGGCAGTTGGCCAAGCGCGTTGAAAAGAATGTCATGCCGCTTATACGCCTGGGCAGCAGCGACGTAGATCACGTCATAGATCTTTTCCAGACCTAGGGGTCGGAATGTTACCTCCGAAGCAAACTCCGGTCCGATCGGCATAATCGCGGTGCGCATAGCGGGATGTCGGACGCGCACTGCTTCCGACTGCCATGCAGCGCCGGTGAGGATAAGGTCGAAGTGACGGCTCACCTCAGATGGCACGCGCAATGCCGGCGCGTCGATCGAATTGTAAATTTTGAAACTGTCGGGGCACGCCAACAATATGTCTTCGCTAACGCCAAGGCCCCATACGCACAAGATCGACGGTGGTCCGAAAGCCTCGATATGGCCCAGCATATCATTTGATGCGAATGGCGCTTCAGGCCCATTCATCTGGAACGACCGGCGCGTCAAGAATGGGCTGCCATCGGGCCGATGCATCTGTGGCAACGCACCACGGCTGTGGGTCCAAATCTCGGCGCGGTCGGCAAGGCCCCCTTTGAGGACTGCAAGAGGGAGTCGCTCGATGTAGCCCCCCGCGACCTCGACGTTCTGTTTCGGGTTGACGGTCCTCTCTGGGCGAGGTCCGCGATTGCCCGACAACCATTGCTGCCGAAACCAGGCTATCGTCTCGAATTGGGCGTCGCGCCAATCGCCGTCCTGGAAGTCGCTGATGACGACTATTCGGCGTGGTGTGTTTGGTGCTTGCAGCGCAACCATTTCCATTGAAGTCCCGCGTTTGAAGCCGATCTAAATTTGCATCTCATTGCCGTGAACCCCGCACTTAAATGCGCCCTCGCGCCAGGTGGAATATGCGGCGGCTAACGATCGGCGACAGAAGAGCGCGCGGACACGGCCACCGCCCGACGGTGACCTCAGGAAGTTTGGTTTTCTTGATACCGACCAGTCTCACCACGAAAAACATGACGTGAAATGATTTAAACCCGACGAAATCTCTTCATAGCCCACCTGCAGGGGCGATCTGCATTTGCGCGGGCCGGGAGTTATCCGGTTGTCCGGGAAGGGGTTTCTGGTCGGTCGGGCGTTCATCCGCCGGGGCCGCCGGCATCTGGGATTGAGGGGTCGAACCCGTCCTTTCGGTTCCGATGCTAGGATTCATATCGGTGGTCCCGCCCGCTTTCGCACCAGTCGAGACTTGCGGATTTGCCGAAATCTGGTCCGTGCCGATGGGCTGCGGCGTAATCTTGCCGTCGGACGAAGCAACGCGCCAGACGGTATTGCCGGCGTCATCTGCGACGAGAAGAGCTCCCGTCCCGTCGATCCCGACTCCGACCGGCCGTCCCTTCGCCTGGTCGTCCTGGATAAAGCCCGTGACGACGTCCTGGGCCTTGCCGATTGGCCTGCCGGCCTCGAATGGCACGTACACAACCTTGTAGCCGTTGAAGCTGTCCCGGTTCCAGCTGCCGTGCTCGCCGATGAAGGCACCATTGGCGTAAGCGGCCGGCAGCGCTGAATTCATCGAGAAGGCCAGTCCGAGGGCTGCGACATGGCTCGACAGAGCATAATCCGGTGGGGTTGCCCTTTCGACCATGTCCGGACGCGGCGGATATACGCGCGCATCGACATGGTTGCCGTAATAGCTCCAGGGCCAGCCGTAGAAGCCGCCTTCCTTAACCGACGTCATGTAATCGGGAACGAGGTTCGGACCGAGTTCGTCGCGCTCGTTGACGACCGTCCAAAGCGTCCCTGTCTCCGGGTTGAAGGTGAGGCCGTTCGGATTGCGCAGACCCGAGGCGAACACGCGCGCCGCGCCGGTGTGCCGGTCGACCTGCCAGATCGCTGCACGGCCCTTTTCCGCTTCAAGCCCATTCTCGACGATATTGGAATTCGAGCCCACCGAGATGTAGAGCATCTGCCCATCGGGGCTCAGCGCCAGATCCTTGGTCCAATGATGATTGATTGGACCACCGGGCAGGGGCGTCAGGGTTTTCGGTTGGGCGGTGATTTCATTCTGCCCAAGTTCATAGGGGTAGGCGAGAATGGCAGACGTCGAGGCGACATAGAGCGTGTTGTCGATCCAGGCGACGCCGAAGGGCGAATCCAGCTTCTTCAAAAGATCGTGCTTCTCGTCCACCGTGCCGTCGCGGTTCGTGTCACGTAGCAATGTGATGGCATTACTTTCCTTCTGCTCGCCGCCCCCGCCGCCGTGAGCGACCGACATGATCCAGCCCCGGATCAAATCCTTGGGGCGTGAGGTCGGTTCGCCTGACGGGCCGCGAGACTGGATCACCAGCACATCGCCGTTTGGCAAGGTATGGACTGTCCGAGGATTGGCGAGGTCCCTGGCATAGGCAGTGACCATCAAACCGTTCGGAACGGCGGGCGTCTCGCCATCTTTCCAGCCAACGACCTCCGCTACCTTTAGATCAGGCAGCAGGGAGGAGACTGGATCCGGCAGGACGGGGTTCGGCCCGACCTGTTGAGAAATATCAAAACCTCCGCTCTGGGCGTAAGCCGCAAGACCGACGCCGACAGAAATCAACAGAACCGAAGTGCCGAGAATCTGGGACTTCTTCATCATATCCTCCAGGCCAGTCTGGCATATTTTCGAGCGGAAACTGTTGCGGCCACCATACACAAGACAAAGGTGACGGCCGAAAGCATCAGTCCGTACGGGACTACGGCCGTCCATCCATCGCCGGCATGGATAAGGTTGTTGGCAAAGGCGAGGCCCAGTATGACCAAATAGAGGAGGGCGGACAGGAGCGGCGGCCGCAAAGGGCGGGTGCGGGGACGCATCAGATCCATCAATCCGGCCGGAATCGCTAGCGAGCCCATCATAAGGCCGGCGAACAGCAACCATGCGGAGAAATTCTGCCACATCAGATTGCCGGTCTGCCAGAAAGCCATATCGGTCGCTAGCGCGAGCGTGAAACAGACGAAGGGAAACGGGACAAAGAGCGACTGTATTGGATAGGCGGCCGCGTCTCGATCACTCGGGGAAGACATAACCATGGATGCTCCGTGGGATTGAGAGCTGGGAGATGCCTATCCAACCCGCGGCGAGAGCAGATGGTTCCGTTACGGTGCGTCGCTGCACAAGCTCCGCCTCATCGTGCACACCGTCGGACGTCCAGATGATGCGGCGACGTCGGTGATCTTGATGTCCTCCAATGCTTGGCGTCTAAAGCGCCAGCCGCAACTGCGGCGTCGTTTCAGACCTCTTCCGTTCCAGCAAAGACAGCGACACGCCAAGCAGCCGAATGCCTTTTCGCGGCGGGAAGATCGGCGCGAGAAGCAGGTCGACCACCTCCTCAAGATCGGTGATCGCGGACAGAGGTGCCGGAACGGTTTTGCTGCGGGTGATCTGGCTGAAGTCGGCATATTTGACCTTGAGCGTCACCGTCTTGGCGCCAATTTCATTGGCCTCGCAATAGCCCCATACCTTTTCGATCAGCGTCTGAAGTCCTTCGCGCACGGGTTCATAAGAATGGATGTCCGTAGAGAAAGTGTCTTCCGCACCGACGGATTTCCGCACCCGGTTCGGTCTGACCTGGCGATTGTCGATGCCGCGGGCGATGCCATAAAAATACGGCCCCGATTTTCCGAAATGTTCGACGAGGAAGTCGAGTGTTTTCTGCTTCAGGTCGGCTCCCGTCTCGATCCCGAGCCGATGCATCTTCCCGGCTGTCGCCGGCCCGACGCCATGAAACTTCTTGACGGGCAGGCGCTCGACGAAGGCCGGACCGTTCTTCGGCGTGATGACGAACTGGCCGTCCGGCTTGTTCTGGTCGGATGCCATCTTTGCCAGGAACTTGTTGTAGGAAATGCCGGCCGAGGCGGTGAGCCCGGTGGTTGCTTTGATTTTGGCGCGGATTTCGGCGGCTATCTCGGTGGCGATCTCCATGCCTTTGAGATTTTCAGTGACGTCGAGATAGGCCTCGTCGAGCGACAATGGCTCGATCATCGGCGTGTACTCGGCAAAGATCGTCCTTATCTGCAGCGAGACGGCCTTGTAGATATCGAAGCGCGGCCTGACGAAGACAAGGTCCGGGCATTTCCGCTGGGCGGTCACCGACGGCATGGCGGAATGAATGCCGAACTTTCTGGCTTCATAGCTGGCGGCCGCCACCACTCCGCGTGCAGCAGGACTACCGACAGCTACCGGCAAGCCACGCAGTTCCGGATTGTCACGCTGCTCGACCGATGCGTAGAAGGCATCCATGTCGACATGCACGATCTTGCGCGGCCGCAGGCTGCTTTCTTCGCCTGTCATCCTCTAGCTTCCATCGACGAGGTTCCCCAAACATGGGAAATGTGCTCCACACTTGTCACCCTCGAACGTCTGCATCCGTTCGCAGCCCATGGCCATGCGTCGGCGGATTTGCGCGAAGCTGACGCTTGCGCCAAACGCTTTCACCAACAGCCTGCGCTCGTGGGCGCAATGGCGATCGCAGAAACGACAGATGAGTTCGATCACCGGGACCTTGTGATCCTTCAGTCTCGGGACCCCATCGTCCACAGGCCGCCTTCTGCGCATCCGAAAATATTCCTTCCTCGCCATCCGATTGAATCGACAGGCGATTTTTCTGCGTTGCACTCGTGCTCAACTTCAGCGGGTCATATGCGCATTGACTCATTTACGCCTTGAGAACAAATACCGAACATATTGTTGTTACTCAAGCCGAAAACGGGTTGCCGTTAAAGGAGATCATGAACCCCGCCGTCGCCCCAAACGCTATCCTCGACTGTCTGCGCGGGCAGATCGCTCACCTGGAAAGCGCCAGTCAGCTCAAGCGAGGCGTTTTGCCTTTCGGCGTGGCCCAGATCGACGAGCGGCTTCCGGGCGGCGGATTGGCCCATGGGGCGCTGCATGAATGCGCTGGCGGCGGGGCCGGCACCGTCGATGGCGCTGCGGCCGCCCTGTTCGTGGCTGGCATTGCCGCGCGAACGAAAGGCAAGATCGTCTGGTGCCTGACACGTCCCGATCTGTTCTTCCCGGCCCTGGCGCAGGCGGGTTTGCATCCCAACCGGGTCGTCTTCGTCGAGTCCGACAAGGAGGAGGACGTTCTTGCGAACATGGAGGAGGGGCTCTCATACGGCGGGCTCGGCGCGGTGGTGGGCGAGATCGTCCGCCTGCCGATGGCGGCGTCGCGGCGGCTGCAACTCGCATCCGAGAAGACCGGCACGATGGCGCTCGCGGTGCGGCGGTGGCGACGGCAGACCGAGGCCAACGACTTCGGGCAGCCGACGGCATCGACCACGCGCTGGAGGGTGAGCGTCATCCCAAGCGAGGAGCTGCCGGTTCCAGGTGTCGGGCGGGCGAGGTGGTTTCTGGAACTGATGAGGGTGAAAGCGGGTGAGTGCGCCGAGTTCGAAGTAGGAGCCTGCGATGGCAAGGGTCGTATCGATATATTTTCCCGATTTGCCGACCGACAGGATCAGACGGGGCGATCCCGCAATTCCCGTTGAGGAGACGATCGCCGTCATTTCGAAGAGCGGCTCCAAGCGCTGGGTCTCCGCCGCCGACGCCGCGGCCAGAAAGGCTGGAATCCACGTCGGCATGCCGGCCGCCAAGGCGCAGGCGCTCCTCCAGGGCCTGCGGATGATCGACGCCGATCCCGCCGCAGATGCGGCGGCGCTCGAACGCGTCACCATGTGGGCGCTGACGCAGTATTCGCCAATCGTCGCCGTCGACGCGCTGGACGGAATCGTCATGGACACGGAGGGCGCCGACCATCTGCAGGGCGGCGAGGAGCGCATGGTGACGAGCATCGCCAATCGGTTCCGTGCCAAGGGACTGACGGCACGGGTCGCCATAGCGGACACATGGGGCGCGGCTCATGCATGCGCCCGTGCCGCCAACCGCGAAACCGTCATCGTTCCCAGTGGCGAGACCATTCGGGCCGTCGAACGCCTTCCGATCTCCCTGCTGCGGCTATCCGAGAAGATCGTGGGCGATCTGCGCATTCTCGGCTTCCGGACGATCGGCGAGCTGTCGACGACAGCGCGCGCTCCCCTGGCGCTTCGCTTCGGCCCGGAAATCGGACGGCGTCTCGACCAGATGTTCGGTCGCGTCTCCGAACCGATAGATCCGATCCGTAGCCCAGAGCTCGTCGAGGTCGCTCGATCGTTCGCCGAGCCGATCGGTGCAGCGGAAACGATCGACAAGTACGTCGGCCGGCTGATTGTTCAACTCGTCGCCGAACTCCAGCGGAAAGGTCTTGGCGTCCGCCGGACGGATCTCATCGTCGAGAAGGTCGACGCAACCAGGCAGGCGATCAGAGCGGGAACCGCCAAGCCCGTGCGAGACGTTGCCTGGCTGACGAAACTGTTCCGCGATCGGACGCAGACGATCGAGCCGGGTTTCGGGATCGAAAAGCTGACCCTCGTCGCCGTGATGTCGGAACCGCTCGAAGAGAAGCAGAAGGCGTCCTCGCTTGTCGACGAAGAAGATGCCGACATCACACCGCTGATCGACGTCCTCGGTAACCGAGGCCAGCGCGTCTACCGGGTGGCGCCCGTCGCGTCCGACGTTCCGGAGCGCAGCGTCCAACGTGTCGCCGCTATCGGCGAGGACGTGACGGAAGATTGGGTCCACCATTGGCGGCGGCCGGTGCGGCTGTTTGCGCGTCCCGATCGGATCGAGGCGATAGCCCTATTGCCGGATCATCCGCCGGCCAGCATCACCTGGCGCGGCAAGCGTCATCGCGTCAAACGCGCCGACGGCCCGGAACGCGTCTTCGGCGAATGGTGGAAGCGCGACAGCGAATTCGAGGCGGTGCGCGACTACTTCGTCATCGAAAACGAGAGCGGCGAACGATACTGGATCTTTCGCTCCGGCGACGGCATCGATCCCGAAACGGGCTCGCATAAGTGGTTCATGCACGGGATATTCGGGTGAGATACGCCGAGCTCCAGGTCACGACGCATTTCAGCTTCCTTCGTGGCGCGTCCTCCGCCGACGAGCTCTTCATTACCGCCAGGGAACTCGGCATCGAGGCTCTCGGCATTGTCGATCGCAACAGCCTGGCCGGGATTGTCCGGGCGCTCGAGGCGTCGCGCGCGACAGGCGTCCGTCTCGTTGTTGGTTGTCGGCTGGACCTGCAGGAGGGAATGTCAGTGCTGGTCTATCCTACCGACCGCAGCGCCTATGCGCGGCTCACCCGGCTCCTCACGCTTGGCAAGGGAAGGGGCGGCAAGGCGAACTGCATGTTGAACCTCGACGACGTCGCTCTCTACTCCGAGGGGCTGCTTGGTATCCTGGTGCCCGACCTTCCTGACGAGACCTGCGCCGTCCAACTTCGCAAGATGGCCGAGATATTCGGGGACCGAGCGTATGTCTCGCTTTGCCTCCGGCGTCGTCCGAACGACCAGTTGAGGCTGCACGAATTGTCGAACATGGCGATGAGGCACCGTGTGCGAACAGTCGTCACGAACGACGTCCTCTTCCACGAGCCGGGCCGCCGGCAGCTCCAGGACGTCGTCACCTGCATTCGAAACAAAACCACCATCGACGACGTCGGCTTCGAGCGTGAGCGCCACGCCGATCGATACTTGAAGCCTCCGGAAGAAATGGAGAGACTGTTTCCACGCTACCCGGAAGCGCTGGCTCGGACGATGGAGATCGTCGACCGCTGCAGGTTCTCGCTGGAGGAGCTGACCTACCAGTATCCCGAGGAGGCGATCCTCCCAGACAAGACCCCGCAGGAATCCCTCGAGCACTATGTCTTGGAATGCGTGCCCAACCGCTATCCGGAAGGCCTGCCGCCGGAGGTTCTCAAGATCGTCCGTCACGAGCTCGATCTCATCCGGACGATGAAATACGCCCCATACTTCCTGACCGTGTTCTCGATCGTCCGCTTCGCCCGAACGCAAGGCATCCTCTGCCAGGGGCGGGGCTCGGCGGCGAACTCGGCCGTCTGCTACATCCTCGGCATCACCAGCATCGACCCCTCGACCAACGATCTCCTGTTCGAGCGCTTCGTCTCCCAGGAGCGCGACGAGCCGCCGGACATCGACGTCGATTTCGAACATGAGAGGCGCGAGGAGGTCATTCAATGGATCTACAAGACCTACGGAAAGGACAAGGCCGCACTCTGCTCAACAGTCACACGCTACCGGGCGAAGGGTGCCATCCGCGACGTCGGCAAGGCGCTCGGTTTGCCCGAGGACCTCATCAAAGCCCTGTCCTCGGGCATGTGGGCGTGGTCGGAAGAGCTGGTCAGTGACCGCAGTCTTCGTGATCAGGGTTTGAACCCGGAAGACCGCCGGCTCGCGCTGACCCTAAAGCTTGCCCAGCAGCTCATGGGCGCTCCTCGGCATCTGGGGCAGCATCCAGGCGGCTTCGTCCTGACGCACGACCGCCTCGATGATCTCGTCCCGATCGAACCCGCCGCAATGGTCGACCGGCAGGTGATCGAGTGGGACAAGGACGACGTCGAGGCGCTCAAATTCATGAAAGTCGACGTCCTGGCGCTCGGCATGCTGACCTGCATGGCGAAGGCCTTCGCGCTCATCCGAGAACACAAGGATGAGCACCTTGATCTTGCGACCATCCCTCAGGAGGACCAGGCGACATACGCGATGATCCGAAAAGCCGACACCCTCGGCACTTTCCAGATCGAGTCGAGGGCGCAGATGGCAATGTTGCCGCGCCTGAAGCCGCGGACCTTCTATGACCTCGTGATCCAGGTGGCGATCGTCCGGCCCGGTCCGATCCAGGGCGACATGGTGCATCCCTATCTCCGCCGCCGGGAAGGCAAGGAGGCTGTCGTCTATCCGACGCCGGAACTGGAGGCCGTTCTCGGCAAGACACTCGGCGTCCCGCTCTTCCAGGAGTCTGCGATGAAGGTCGCGATGGTGTGCGCCGGCTTCACCGGCGGCGAGGCCGATCAACTTCGCAAGAGCATGGCCACCTTCAAGTTCACCGGCGGTGTCTCCCGCTTCAAGGACAAGCTCGTGTCCGGCATGATCAAGAACGGCTACACGGCCGAATTTGCCGAGAAGACCTTCAGCCAGCTTGAAGGGTTCGGCAGCTATGGCTTCCCGGAATCCCATGCGGCATCGTTCGCCTTGATCGCCTATGCCTCCAACTATGTGAAGTGCCACTATCCGGAGGTCTTTTGCGCGGCGCTGCTGAACTCACAGCCGATGGGATTTTACGCGCCGGCCCAGATCGTCGGTTGCGCTCGCAACCACGGCGTCGAGATTCGGCCGGCCTGTGTCAACAATTCCCGGTGGGATTGCACGCTCGAATCCGTTGCCGATACCGATCGCCACGCTGTCCGCCTGGGGATGCGCTTGGTGCGCGGCCTCGCTGCCGCCGACGCCGGGCGTATCGTCGCTGCCCGCATGGACCAGCCGTTCGAAAGCGTTGACGATATGTGGCGACGGTCCGGGGTGCCGGCGGCGTCTCTGGTCGAACTCGCCGAGGCCGATGCCTTCCTGCAGTCGCTGGGACTTCGGCGGCGCGACGCCTTGTGGGCGATCAAGGCCCTGCGTGACGAACCCCTTCCGCTCTTTGCCGCTGCTTCCGAACGCCAGGCGAGGGCGGTCGCCGAGCAGCAGGAACCCGAAGTCGCCCTCCGTCAGATGACGGAAGGGCACAACGTTGTCCAGGATTACAGTCATATCGGGCTGACGCTGCGCGAACACCCTGTCACCTTCCTTCGGACGGCCTTGACGGAGCGCCGGATCGTCACTTGCGCCGAAGCCATGAACGCGCGGGATGGTCGCTGGTTGATGACCGCTGGCCTGGTCCTCGTCCGGCAGAGACCCGGCAGCGCCAAGGGCGTCATCTTCATGACGATCGAGGACGAGACCGGGCCGGCCAACGTCGTCGTCTGGCCCAAGCTCTTCGAGCAACGCCGTCGCGTCGTCCTCGGCGCATCGATGATCGCGATCAATGGGAGAATTCAGCGTGAAGGCGACGTCGTTCACCTCGTTGCCCAGCAAGCCTTCGACCTGTCTGGCGATCTCTCCGGGCTGGCCGACCGCGACGCAGAGTTCCGGCTGCCAACTGGACGCGGTGACGAGTTCGCGCACGGCACGCCAGGAGCTCCGGATTCGCGCGACAGGGTGGCGGCCGCAAAGCCGAGGGACATCTTCGTTCCGGACCTTCATATTGATCAGCTCAAGGTGAAGAGCCGAAACTTCCATTAAGACGCCGCGCGAGGTCTGCCCGTCAGTGAGATACTGCTTTTCCAAGCTCTCTTGAGTGGGAGGAGCCGCCCACTAGGAACGGTAAGCCGGCGCTGAGGTTCTGTCTGCGACGGCCGACACGATTTGCGATTGACTCTCTTTCGATAAAAAGAACAAAGTAGGAACATTCCCGCAGCAATCCGATAACTCATTCCGGCTTGGAGGATTTGGCATGCCCACCATCTTGTACAAAGACGATCATAATATTTCACCCGACGATGTCATGAAGGTTGCGGTCTACGCGAGCCACGCCGGTAGACGGTGCTACGACGTTTTCGCCGAAGACGGTTCGAGGTCTCGATCAGACGTTCTGTCCCGTCGAGTGCAAGCCGTGTCAAATTCCCTTGATTATGGAAACGAACCTTATTTCCACCCGGAGACGACGAAGAAGGTTCTCGATCTTCACACCATGGTCTCTGGTATGTGCTTTGATAGGTTCGACGAGCGCGGCCATATGGGCAAGTCAATGGACCTGCTCAAAATGGCCCAGGACGTGGACGATGTGCTCGACAAGCTCGTCATCTACCACCTTTTACCGGAAGAGTTTGAAGAGGCCGAGGCCGATTGGGCGCATGAAGGTCAATTCTTCCCTAAGGACGAGACCAGCGGTGACGACACGGACACTCGGCGGGGAGTTTGACGTCCTGTGCGAAAGGCATAGGCTGTCCGAAACGCGCAAGGGAGGTCGTTGCGATCGATGTGCAATCTCTACCGAATGGAGGACAAGGACTGGGTTAGCAAATGGGCCCAGGACGCCGAGAGCCTGATCAACCTGATGCCAGCCTATCAGATGAACCCCGACCAAGCTGGCCCAATCGTTCGCAATACGGCGGACGGCCGGAAACAGCTTGCACATGCGAGGTGGGGGCTGCCTTCCCCTTTTTTCGTGATCAAGCAGGCGGCCGACGCCCGGGCAGAGAAGTTGCGGCAGAAGAATAAGCCGGTCGATATGGACATGCTCATCCGGATGGAACCGGACAAGGGCGTCACCAACATCCGAAATCTCAACGTCCCGCACTGGAAGAAATGGTTCGGCGTTGAGAATAGATGCATCGTTCCGGTGACCAGTTTTGCCGAACCCGATCCTGCCAGCAAGAAAGACGGTGGCAACACGCCGAACGCGTGGTTCGCCCGTGACGAAAGCAAGCCCCTGATGTTCTTCGCCGGCTTGCACCTTCGGCAGTGGCAGAGCGTCCGGAAGGTCAAGGATGGATTGACGACCGACGACCTCTATGCCTTTCTGACGACTGATCCCAACGATATCGTCAAGCCGATCCATCAGAAGGCGATGCCGGTCCTCTTGCTGACGCAGGATGAGGTGGATGTATGGATGCGTGCACCCTGGGAGGAGGCGAAGGCGCTCGCCCGGCCGCGCCCGAGCCACCAGATCGTGGTGACGTCACGGGAGCCCTACGGTTCGACCATCGTGGGCACGTCGGGGGAGCCGGTGTCACAGCCAACCTTGCTCTAAGCGAAGAAGGCTGCGCGTTCAATTTTATCCATCTAAAAGGAAGTCAGCGCGTGCCATACACAGAGTTCCGCGACATCCGATCGTCCGGTAGCCAGGTGCCCTGTTGCCAATTCTGTCCGGCAAGCCTCACCAATCGAGGAGAAAGTTCATCGCGCCGGAACGGGTAAGATCGCGGATTTCCGTCTCGCGATGACATCATCGATGTCTCTGATTTCTCGAGCGCCAGCCTTCCTAGCTTTGCAACAAATTATTCCTCGGCGTCGGAATAGTTCTTATATTGTAGCTTTTGAAGCGGCGCATCCAGCCTCAGGATGAGCCCGGTCGGGGCGTAATCAAGAGAAACCGCTCCGAAAGCAGACAGGCTGGAGCTGACGAGTCGTGTGCCGAACCCCTTCTTGCTGGGAGCTTCCACCGCCGGACCTCCAACCTCCTGCCAAGTGAAGTTCAGGCTCGGGGCGCCCACCTCGTCTCGCACGGACCATTCGATTTCGACCGTCCCTGTATCTGCCGAAAGAGCACCATACTTGCTGGCGTTGGTGACAAGCTCGTGCAGCACGAGGGAGAAGCAAAGGGCCGCCTGTGGACCCAATTCAACTGCAGGACCGCTCGCTTTGAAACGCCCTGACGTCTCAAGTCCGAGATTAATCGCGGTAGCCTCGACGATGGTCGCTATGCTCGTGCCCAGCCAGTTCTGCTGAAGTAAAATGTCGTGCGCTTTCGAGTAAGCACTGATGCGTGCCGAGATCGACTGCTCCGCATCTTCCATAGAAGTAGCATTTCGGAAGGATTGGCTGGTGATAGCCTGAACGACGGCGAGCGTATTCTTCATGCGGTGCGAGAGTTCATGCATGAGAACACGCTGTCGCTCCTCATTCTCTCGCTGCTCGGTGCGATCTCTCAGAATCTTTACAAAGCCCTCGACTTCGCCCTCGTCCGACGTCAACGCCATCATCTGGCCAGACGCCCAGAACAACGATCCGTCCTTGCGAACGTGCCAGCGCTCATCATTGCCATGGCCTTCCGCTAAAGCGGCGGTCATCTCCCGTTGGACAATCCCCGCCTGCAGGTCTTCCTGCGTGAAAATTACGGCGGCGGGTTTGCCGATAATCTCAGCCTCGTCCCATCCGAGGATCCGTCGCGCGCCCTCATTCCAAGTGGTCACCAAACCATCCAGATCTGTCGAGATGATCGCATACTCGATCGCGCTCTGCAGGATCGCTTCGAGAAAGCGCTCTCGGGAGCGGCTGGAACTGGAAAAGAGTTTCATCATCATTTGGTGCGTCTGATCCTTGCACGGCCTACAAGGCTGAAAGGCCATCCTGATTTATACCGAACGCCGTCGCGTTGGCAAATCCGCCGCCGAGAGCCCTGGAGGAGCGATCAAAACCTTCTCGGAAACAAAGATACGCGAGCCACGTTATCAGCCAACGTCTTACAGTGAGCGTGGAAGCATGACCGGCCATTCAAGAGAAAAACTCCACGGGGATTTGCCTTCCGCATCTTCAAAAGCAGCTTCAGCCGATCGCAAGGAGTTGGAAGCAATCGCATTTGAACGCACCAGGATGCCGATGGTTGTCACTGACGCCCGTAAGCCCGATCTGCCGATCGTTCTTGCAAATAAGGCATTCCTTGAACTGACAGGTTACGAGGCCCAAGAAGTGCTAGGCCGCAACTGCCGTTTCCTGCAGGGTCCAGCGACGTCTCCGATTGCCGTCGCCGAAATCCGTGCGGCTATCGCCGGCGAGCGCGAGGTCAGCGTCGAGATCCTCAATCATAAGAAGAGCGGCGAGCAGTTCTGGAACCGCTTGCATCTAAGTCCTATCCATGGGGATGACGGAAGGATCCTGTATTTCTTTGGATCTCAAATCGACATGACGGAATACCGGCGCATCGAGGCACTGGAGGCCTCCGAGCACCGCCTGCTGATGGAAGTCGACCACCGATCCAAGAACGTCATGGCGATCGTCGACAGCATCGTCCGCCTGAGCAACGCCGATGATCCCGCCCTTTATGCCGCTGCTATTCAACATCGCGTGCAGGCGCTAGCCCGTGCCCATACCTTGCTGGCTGCACGAAGCTGGACGAGCATTTCTCTTGAGGAACTCATTCGCCAACAGGTAACGCCGTTCGCGGCCACTCGCACCTTCTTTAGCGGGCCGGATATAAGAATGCCTGCACCGGTCGTCCAGCCCCTTGCGCTCGTGCTCCATGAGCTCGCTGTCAATGCAGCTCATCACGGTGCGCTTGCCGCCGCGCAAGGCAGGCTTTCAATCAGTTGGAAACCTGGACCGTCCGGGGCGGGCTTTAACATCCGATGGCAAGAGGTGGGCGTCGACGCTCCGCCTAAATCAGCCAAACGAGGTTTTGGCACGGTGATCGTCGGCGCCATGGTCGAAAAGCAGCTTAAAGGGCGTCTCGAGAAAACCTGGTCGGATGAGGGACTGCTTATCGACATTGAGGTTCCATCTGGCGCTTCTCCCTCCGTCTAAAGGCACCTTGGCGGCACAAGGTGGAAACGGCCCGGTGATCGCCAAGGGGATTTGTCTGACGTCCCTTGAACAATTGGGGACCCCCTACAATATCATTTTCATCAGGACCATTGGTGGCACGAAAGGAGGCAAAAATGCCGCTGAACGATGTTCCGTGGACCCAGCCGGTGAGAATCCGGCTGCAGTGCGGTTTGGAGCGCACCTTCACAGGCGCATACGACGCCTTGGATTTTCTCGAGAACGAATGGCCGCTGCGTCACGGAGAGCGCCATGAACGCGCGGTGAAGACGTGTCGCAGCGTCCTCAACGGGTTCATTCCCGGCATCGTCGCGCGCAAGGCGTTCGTGGCGGCCTGCCTTGAGGCAGGCATGCCGTCCGTCCGGGCCCCGTGGAAGCCAAAGCCGACCACCCATCCGGCTCGGCAGCGCGTCTCGCTATTATAAAAGCATAAGGCCGCGCCTGCGATGAGGCCAGGTTCGGCATTTTGACGCCAATTCCTGGCCCGGCGCGAAACTGGTCTCGATGTTTGGCGTTGCCGATGGCGCCGCCGCCATCCGATCATTCCCCGCTTCTGGAACAACTTCTGCATAACATTGTTTTCGTCCGCAGACTGGCGCTCAGGCGTCGTCGAAACACTCGATCGGGAGGATGAGATGAAGGCACTTACCTGGCACGGCAAGCACGATATCAGATGCGAAAGCGTGCCTGATCCGCAGATCGAGGATGGTCGCGACGCGATAATCAAGGTTACTGCCTGCGCGATCTGCGGCTCCGACCTGCATCTGTACAATGGCATAATGCCCGACATGCGGAGCGGTGACATCATGGGACACGAGACCATGGGTGAGGTCGCCGAGGTCGGAAAGGACAACCGGAAACTCAAAGTCGGCGACCGTGTCGTTGTTCCCTTCACTATCTCCTGCGGCGAATGTTTCTTTTGTAAAAAGGGATACTTCTCCGGCTGTGAACGCAGCAATCCCGATCCATCAAAAGCGAAGAAACTGTGGGGTAGTTCCCCCGCCGGCCTGTTCGGCTACACACACTTGCTCGGCGGCTACAGTGGCGGTCAGGCCGAATACCTGCGCGTCCCCTTCGCCGACGTCGGACCCATCAAGGTCCCCGATGACCTTTCCGACGAGCAGGTTCTGTTCCTTTCTGACATCTTCCCAACCGGCTATATGGCGGCGGATTTCTGCAATATCCAGCCTGGCGATACCATCGCCGTCTGGGGCTGTGGACCGGTCGGACAAATGGCGATCAAATCGGCCTTCATCCTTGGAGCCGAACGCGTGATCGCGATCGACACTATCGCGGAACGGCTTGCGCTCGCCGAAAAGTCTGGGGCGATCACGCTCGATTTTATGGACAAGGACATCTACGACCGGATCATGGAGCTGACCAACGGTCGCGGCGCAGACGCCTGTATCGACGCCGTTGGGACCGAGGCCGAGCCCTCGGCAAGCTGGGATTCGCGCATCGACCGCATCAAGGTCGCGACCTTCATGGGCACGGATCGTCCGCATGTTCTTCGGCAGGCGATCCACTGCTGCCGCAATTTCGGCACCGTATCCATCGTTGGTGTGTATGGCGGCTTTCTCGACAAGATTCCGATGGGCTCGGCAATCAATCGCGGCCTGACCTTCCGCATGGCCCAGACGCCTGTCCAGCATTATCTGCCGCTGCTGATGGAGCGAATTCAAAACGGGGAGATCGATCCATCCTTCGTCATCACGCATCGCGCCACGCTCGAAGAGGGACCTGATCTCTACAAGACCTTCCGTGACAAGCAGGACGGCTGCATCAAGGTCGTTTTAAAACCGTAAGGGAACATGGATATGGGAATCGCAGAAAAAAAGATCGGCCTTGCCGTTGTCACAGGAGCATCGAGCGGTATCGGCTTTGAACTCGCCAAGATCGCGGCTGCCAAGGGTTACGATTTGATCATCGCTGCTGACGAGGAGGGGATCAAGGATGCCGCCGCCGTGCTTCGCCGTATGGGGGCGAATGTCGACGCGCTCGTTGCTGACCTGTCCACTCTGGAGGGCGTCGATCGGCTGGCAGAGTGCATCGAGGCCGACGGCCGGTCCGTCGATCTGCTGCTGGCGAATGCCGGTCGTGGTCTTGGGAAGGGTTTCCTCGACCAGGAATTCGCAGAGGCTCGGCGCGTTATCGAGACGAACGTTTTGGGCACGGTTTATCTCATCCATCAGGTCGGAAGCCAGATGCGGACCAGGGGTGCCGGCAGAATCCTGATCACCGGATCGATCGCCGGGTTTATTCCGGGGAGCTATCAGGCCATCTATAATGGCACCAAAGCTTTCCTTAACAGCTTCTCGTTCGCTTTGCGCAACGAACTTCAAGATACCGGCGTGACGGTCACGTGCCTGATGCCGGGACCGACGGATACGCGGTTCTTTGAGCGCGCCGACATGCTGGACACCGACATTGGTCAATCGGGAAAGGACGACCCGGCTGACGTCGCCAAGGTCGGGTTCGACGCGATGATGGATGGCGAGGGTGATGTGGTCGCGGGCTGGAAAAACAAGTTCCAGGCGGCTGTCGCCAACCTTACGCCAGCATCGGTGCTTGCCGCCCAGCATGCGAAAATGGCTGCGCCCGGCACGGCAAAGAGCTGAGTCAGTTCCCTTTTCTATTTGGCGACGGTGTTCTGGTTGATCCCCTACCGCTTCGCAAGAACCTTGGGATGCAATCCATGCTTGACGACCAGGAACTTCCGAAAGGCAATACAGAGAGCCGCGTAGCGGTCTCCCGGACTGCTAAAGCGTTCCCGGAAATGGGACTTCGAAACACGCAGTGGTTTCAGTTGAAGGATACGGTTCCCGAAGCCGCGCAGCCCGGCCTGCGGATGCTGCTGTCGCGGCTCGAGACCGTAACCCGATGAAGCTCGGTTTCAGCAAAACTCTAGCCCGGGTCCTCAAATCCCAGAAGAAATTCAGCAAGCTGATCGCGAAGGCCCTCAAGTCTCCGCAAAACAAGGCGAAACGCGCAACGCCGATCCCTCGTGTCGCCAAACCTGTTCTGGTCGAGACGGACGCGTTTGGAAGCAATCCCGGCCGCCTAATCATGAAAACCTTTGTGCCGAGAGCGCGGCTGCCGAAAAGCCCGGCACTTGTTGTCGTGCTTCATGGCTGCCGGCAAACGCCAGAAAGTCTGGATAGTGCCGCGGGCTTCTCCATACTCGCAAAAGAACGCGGCTTCGTTCTCGTTTATCCTGAGCAGAGAAGCACCAACAACTCCCAACGATGCTTCAACTGGTTCCGTCCAAGCGCCGTCGCCAGGGATCGCGGAGAGCTGCTCTCCATCAAGCAGATGATCGAACATGCTTGCGAACGGCATCGCATCGATCGCTCGAAGATCTTTGTCGCAGGACTGTCTGCGGGCGGGGCGATGACGGCCGCACTCGTTGCCAACTATCCCTCGCTATTTGCAGGCGTCGCGATCATCGCCGGCATGCCAGTCGGATCGGCGCGAGATGCGATGTCCGCGTTACGAGCCATGAAGTCGGGTGCGCCGACACCGTCGGGCGGGTGGGGGCGACCCGTCACGGAGATCTCCCCCGAGGTCAAGGCATGGCCCGCGATAACGATCTGGCAGGGCATGAGTGATAAGACCGTGAACCCGGTCAACGCGCTCGGGTGTGTAGCACAGTGGCTCAAAGTCCAAGGCATCGACGATAGCAGCGGCCGTGCGGAGGAAAAACCGTGGGGTAGACTGCAGTCGTGGCGGGCGGCAGACGGCTGCCAGAAGGTGGCCCTCTATTCCGTCAGAAACATGGGGCACGGGCTTCCAATCAAGATGCGGGACGCAATTAAGTCGAGACGCTCCGGTGACCCTTTCGTCATCAGGGCGGATATTTCTGCCCCGGGTGAATTGTTGCGACTATGGGGCTTGAAGAGGCCTGTGGCATAGCAGGAATATTCTTTGGTCAGGCCGGCATTTTTCAATCCCGTCAATGCAAGATCACAGACCAGCGGACCTCTCTCAAGCTCGATTTCCAAACGGGATCGGTGACGACTCCTGGCAACTGAAGAACTTCCATCCTTGTTAGTTGGCGCTTGGCATTCAAACGTCGATGCGACGATGCCTCATGAAGAACACGGACTCGCTATTCGACTTCGAGCGGAAGCAACGGCGTCCACGTCCTGACCAACCACCAGCGCTCCCAGTCAACGAGCACGATATTCGCAGAATGAGCCAGGCGGGACCGACATCTCTTCGCTTTTCACTCGAGTTCCTGGGCAAGGCCGATGAGAAGACCTTCGGGTCCACGGATGTAGCAGAGCTTGTAGGCGTCCTCATATCGGACGACATCGCCGACAAGTGCGCCGCCGCGCGAGCGCAGTCTCCCAACGGTTTCTTCGACGTCGTCAACCGTGAACATGGCTCGCAGGTAACCAAGGGAGTTCACCGGAGCGTTCCGATGATCAGCGACGACTTCCGGTCTGAGGAAGCGCGAAAGCTCCAGCCGGCTATGTCCGTCCGGCGTGCGCATCATGGCGATCTCCACGTGCTGGTCGCCCAGGCCAGTGACACGACCGGCCCATTCGCCCTCGATCGTCGCGCGGCCCTCGAGTTCGAGGCCCAACTCCTGAAAGAAGTCTATCACCACTCCGAGGTCTTCGACGACGATCCCGATATTGTCCATCCCCTTCAGCGCCATGCTCTCCATCCTCCGTTTTCGTTCCGATTTCCTTCTAGGACGTGGATGGCCCATGGGTCCCGACATCGCTATCGAAATCTTTAGGAAAATTTCCGGATGGTCTCGCACCGACCTCCTGATCTGCCCGGTCAGACCAGCAGCGCCTGCGCGACCGTCTCGTCGCATCCGCCATGTCGTGGATCGGCGCCCGGCATGAATATTTCGTCGTTCTGGTTCAGGGTCCACACTTAGAATCCGCCGGCCGGGATCACCCATGCTTGTCTTGGCCCCGTTCCAGGGATTTCGAACTCGCCGTGGAACATATGCGCAGCCTGACCGTTGCTCAGATCAGTTTGAAGGGCTGTGTGAAATGCCAAATGAGCGTGCCAACCATGATGATGAGCTTCGCGACATTGTCGATCAGAAACTGACCGCACTCATTCGGGAAATGGAAGATGCGGATTGGAGCGCCAAGGACGTCGCTTTTGCGATCAACGATGTCCTCAAAAGCAAGTGGCTTGATCGGATCACGGCGCTTCAAGACGCACGCGAAGCGGTTCCAAAGGGTTTCCTATCAGACGGGAACGAAGGCTAGCGGCCTGTAATCCCGGCGTGAAAAAGGAAAAGATTTTATGGCTGCGACATTCCAAGTCATCGCCATCAGCTCGCTCGACCCGGAGGGTAGCGACACCTGTAATGAGCCGATGCTCCTTTACCCCGATGCGCTAAAGACTGCGCGGCAATTCAAAGCTGATGGCAAAGCGTTTCGGGTGATTGCTGAGGGCGAGCAGTCGGAACAACAGCTGCAGTCGTTCCTGGCGCTCGGCGCGCTCGTATAGTCGGATGATGACAATCGACGTTGTGGCCGGCTGATTTCGAAGCCGTCGACGCAGGAAACTCCGAAGGTATCGGCTGCTGAGAGGCGTCGGACTCAGGACTGTTCACTGACGCTTGGTCTCAAGATAGGGGCGCATGAAGCCCGAGGGGTTCCAGACCTACGCCGTCTCGGTCGAAGATCAGTCTTTGATCGGCTTTGCAGGATTGCGTCCGCGCATCGGGACTCATCCTGGCGATGTCAAGATGCTGATCGTCAAACGCTAAACCGGGCACCGTATGCTGACGTTGCAGGTTAAGTCGAGGCCGGGACGGGGAGGATCGATTGGTGGACCGCACGGCTGAAGATAAGGCGGCCCGGCGAGCGCGCCGCGCTGAGCGCCGGCAGAGGCAGCGCGACGCCAATGTCGATCGGGCCGCCAAAATGCGTCAGGTACGGCTAGCCGATCCGCAGGCCATCAAATCGACCGAGGATCGACTGGCTGGTCGCATCCACATCGGATGTTCGGGGTGGTACTATTGGCATTGGAAGGGAAAGTTCTATCCTGCGGATGTTCCGTCGAGTCAATATTTCTCGATCTATCAGAGCAGCTTCAAGACGGTCGAGCTAAACGCCCCGTTCTATTCGTGGCCGACAATCGGAGCCGTGAAGGCCTGGATCCGCCAGGCCGCGCCGGGTTTCGTCTACACCATAAAGGTCTGCGAGCTGATCACCCATATCAAGCGGTTCGAGCACGCGGAAAGTCTGATCCAGGATTTCGGCTATATCGCCGACCTTCTTGGCCCGCAGATGGGCTGCTTTCTCTTCCAGCTGCCGCCGAGCGTTCGCTACACTCCGCAAATGCTGCAATCTATTTTATCGCAGCTCGATTGCCGCCGCAGGAACGTTGTCGAGTTTCGCCACAAGAGTTGGTGGAATGAGGAGGTTTTCGAGGCTTTCAAAGCCGCCGGGGCGATTTTCTGCTCTTGCAGCGGGCCCCGGTTACCGGATGAGCTGGTGCGGACCGCTGATGACATCTATGTTCGGTTTCACGGAACCAAGCAATGGTATCGCCACGATTACAGCGACGCGGAATTGCTCGAGTGGGTCGAGCGCATTAGGCAAAGCCGAGCGAAGACGGTATGGGTCTACTTCAACAACGATCGCGACGGACATTCGATCAAGAATGCCAATCGGTTGTCGGAGCTAATGAACATGCCAGCCAGGTAGGACCAATGAGCGGGACAAGGCGGTGATCGGGCACAGAAATCGCTTCGGCGATCCTTGCTGCCTCGAGGCCCCGACGATCAGGCCTCCGGCATTTGTAACATCAAGAGACGTGATCGTTCGACATTCCAACAATTCTCTCCGGCGATCCCTTATGGTCCTTCTAGCCTGATCCCTAGTTCTGGACACATGTGCTCATGTGTCCGGCTCGGCTGGACCGACTGCCTGCGAGGCCACATCTCTCAGATCAGCGGCTTCAGCCGCTTGGTCGGCTGCCGGCCATACTGACCAGCCACTCCCGCAGAAATGCTGCGCATTGCACAAAGAGCGGCGTAGCCGATGCAGTTGGTTTGGAAACAATTCGTAAGACGCGGAAACTTTCTGAGCATGATCGTGCCATGAACCGGTGAATTACTATCAGGACGTCCTTCGAAGATTCACCGCCGATTAACAACAGCAGAGGCGCTAACTCGTGGCTGACATCAATATACCGTCTTCTCCGATCCGAACAAATGACAGCGCCTATCAAATCGAATGCAAATTCGCACTCGAGCCTTCACTTACCAGGCTTTTCGAAAAGGCACGCTCCGCCGGCTGGGACCCACAGCACATTGCCCTCGCAGTCGCCACGCTCGGTTGGGAGCTGCTGCTCGATCAGCGCCATAGCAAGCAGTGCGAAGGATTCGGCATTGAACATTAGATCCACCGCGCACGACTGCTTTGGAGGAGTCCTCGGTCCGTGCGGATTATGCATACGGTTCTCCTGCTGACACTACCGGTTCCCGGCCGAATATATTGGTTATCTGGAATAGTTCGCCCTGTCGCAGCACAAGATTTAAATCGCTTATGACAATCTCAGCCCAGCTGATGATGCGTCTCAAAGGCTCCTAAACCTGATCAACAAGCCCCACGGTAACGGCATAGACCTTGGAACCGACGACGCAATATCACGGGACCGCGGGCTTCATGGCAAGTGACCCTTGCTGATTTTTGCTTTCCGGAACTCCCGACCTGTCATTCATCAACCCGCTTGCTTCGGCCCGTCCCTTAGCATGCCGGCAGGAGGAGCCCCGTTGGTATGCTGGACAAGCGGGACGCTCGCCGCTCTTCCAAGCCGTTGATCTCGCTCCCGCACCGGACGTCAGAGGCGGCACCAGCGGGAACGACCTGTCGACCGTTGTCCAGAGCGGTCCCACTCGTCTGTTTTTACACAATTTTACCCAGCCTTTACGCTGCTTTACATTGGACCCGCTACCTAGGTTGGCGATGTAGTCGGGAACCCGTCATGAACATCGAACTGAACGACGGTATATCGCGAAAGCCCCTCCCATCGTGCCGCAGCGTGGAGCATCCACTCAGGACGCCGTTGCTTTGTCTGGTCGCCTCAAGTTCGTCGTCGTCCACCTTTGCCGACGACAGCTCGACCTCCACCACGTCGCTGTTTACTGTCGGGTCCAGCATCGCTGACACAGGAACCGGATACTCGTTGTTTCGCGGACCCGAGCACGGCTCCAAAGACTATTGGATTGAATGCTCTTGTTCGAACGGCGCATTGGCGGTCAGATCTTGTCCTTTCTTGAGATACAAATGCTATTGCGCCGATAAGCCCTCGATATCTTGCAACCAATGATCTGCTCGCCCCGCAACCCAGCCATGCTCGATTCTGAGCGCTCCGAGCGCTGCGGCTCAACGGTGTCGGCCGGAAGTCCGTCAATCGTTGGGAGAAAAGAACGGCAACCGCGATGGGAGCGTCGCGATCATTGCAGTTCCTCCAGCCGTTTGAGGGAACGAGGAAACCCCTTCAGGGAGATCCGAAAGGTCAGCTTTCCACCTGAAGCAAACGAAATGGCGCTGACGGTTAGCACCTGCGCAGCTTTCATAATGTCTATGGTTCCCTCGGACATGATGAGAAGAACGACGCAACCTTCGGGCAGGCACGTCGCAACATCTGCATGTTGTTCTGAGGGTTGCGTATCGAGTTCCAGGCGCACGCCTTCCGACAACCTCAGTCCGAGCGGCATCCTGATGAGGACTCTCGTACCCAGCTGTTCAGAAGGGTAGACCTGAATTGCGAACACAATCACGCCGCTCTTTGGATCTTCATGAAACTGACCTGCGGCACATTGCTTTCCGACATCGCCGTTCGTGCATTCAACGCCCCAGTCATCATATTTCTCCTTTATCCCATCGGCGCCGACGAGGAGCTGTTCGATCGGCGCAGCGGCGCTCGGAACCAACGATCCGGCGTGGTTGTAGCCAGGTTCCAATTTCCATGAGGGCTCATCGGGTGTTTTTGGTTCGGCCGCTTCTGGCGCAATCAAGCCCGACAAGAACAATGCGAAAACGCTCGCCAGTCTCAGCCGCAACCCCAAACCTCCCGACGGTGTTCGCTCGCCATCATCGTGGGCGATCCTCGCCCTCTCGCAATGCTGGGTAGGAGTTTTCTATGCCGCGGCTCTAGCAGCTTAAATTTTCTCGGCGATGTCGGGATGTTTCTGGAGATTTCCCACAGACGAAAACAAGAATCGGAAGCCGGAATGGAAGAAGAAATCAATTACCGAGGTTGGCGATATGGACCACATACTAGTCGTTGATGGCGATCCGGAGATCCGCCGGCTGTTGGCGCGTTACCTTGTCGAGCAAGGTTTTCGTGTAACGGTTGTTGCGAGTCGGCAGGAATGTGAGAGGTGGATCGATTCCAGCAGGCCTGACCTGATCGTGCTCGACGTCCAGCTTCCGGATGGTTCAGGCCTCGATATCTGCAGGAACCTGCGCGCTAGGCGGTCTCGAATTCCTGTTATTCTGCTGACCGCATTGAAGGAGGAGGTGGATCGTATCATCGGCCTGGAATTCGGAGCGGACGATTATCTTGGCAAGCCATTCAATCCGCGAGAACTCGTGGCAAGGATCAGGGCAGTCTTGCGACGAGCCGCTGACGCTGAGGACGCTGACAGCGACGTCAAGGTCTTCAATTTCGCAGAATTCGTCGCTGACACAAGCACCCGGCGGGTTTGTAAGTTGCTTGGCCCGGAGATCGAGTTGACCGCGGCCGAGTTCGACCTTTTGGTGGTCTTTCTTGAGAGACCGGGCCGACTGTTGTCACGAGACCGACTGCTTGATCTGACGCAGGGGCGCAAAAGCGAGCCTATGGACCGATCGATAGACGTCTTGATGAGCAGGCTGCGACGCAAGCTTGGTCAAACTCAAAGCGGCCCCCTTTTTCGGACGATCCGAAATGGCGGTTATCAGTTCACGGTTCCGGTCAAGGCAGGCATGTCTGACGGGGCAGCTACCATTGCGGCTCTCACCGGGAACCGCAATGTTGCCTCCATATGAGCGGCTGAAGACTTTCATCGTCCGATCTCCCATAGCCCAGGTGTCGCCGGGGGTATGGACCGACGGCGCAACAGTCGTTATTTGCAGCACATGTTGCGATGCTGAAAGCGTCGCTGAAAAGTCACTGCTGACATCGAAGGCTTCTTAAGTGAAAAAAGTACAACGCAGCTTTGCCGTCGAATACAGATCTGATCGGCGAAGAGTCAATTCCAAGCCGAACTCGATCTGGGGAGACATGGATCTCAAGTCCGTCGCGCAAGAACTGCAAGACGAGGGAATGCCATTTATTTCAGCAGCGCCTCGCACGAGCAGCAGCGAGATGCTTTTAGCGGGAGAACAGTCCGGGCCGTTGTTGACACCGCCGATCGGGCAGGAGACAAATGCATCGGCTTTACAGGAGACCATGATGGCCGACGAAAACAATACGATGACCAGTGCTGACACGCCGGCCGCTGCCGCGCCCGATGTAGCGAAGAAGGTGCGCAGACCTCGCACCAAGAAGGCGGTGCCTGAAACTGCCTCAGCCGCCGTTTCTGTGCAACCGGCGGCGGCTTCGGGTGCCAAAGCCGCAAAGCAGACGAGAGGACGCAAAGCAAAGCCTGACGAAGCGGCGACGAGTGCGAGGCGTGCGCCTGTCAAACGTGCTCCGAAGGCTGTGTCGGTAGCGCCTGCACCGTCGGTGGCGGCAGTTGATGAGATCGCGGATCTTCTGCAGCTCGAAGAGGAAAACCAGAGACTGCGTAAGCTGCTGGCGGAGAAGCTTCGCGCTGAAAATGCCGATCTGCGAAAGCGACTCAACCTCGGTTGATCCGCAGAACGGCCAAGCGCTGGCCGCATTCTCATGCTTATTGACGTAAAGATTTTGGCGGCGGTTCGTTCTGCCGCCAACGTTTTTGCTCGCAGTTTGCATACTAAGTAGAATTCGAGGTCGAATAATATGGCGTCACCATGGAAACTTCTTGCTGGGCTGGTGTCACGGCGACGCCAGCAAAAGCAAGAACACGGCTCGACCGATGACGTGAAGACGGACGCGTCAGCCATCGCAGAGCCGACTGAAACGGCCGCCGACAGCCGGTTGAACGCCGCAGACAGTGCGGCCAACGAAAAACCGGTCATTCACAAAGAACGCGAGGCGGTGTCAGCAGAGCCGGATCATGCCGAAGATGCGGCAAGCAGTGTTCACGAAATGGAAGATGGCGAAAGCGCAACGCTCGCGAAAGTCGTTGATCCGGCCTTATCCAATCAGGCCGACGTAGCCGCGCACGCCGCACCAAAGGCGTTGCCAGTAGGCGAAGGTCCTACGCGAAAGCGCGGCAGGCGGAGCAAGAAAGCGAAAACGATTACTGTCGTTCTTCCACCTTCTCCAGGCGTTACCGCCGTTGCTGACGACGCAGTGAGCCTCGATGGAGAAATCAGGCTGCTCCGGGATCAACTGGCGACGAAGCTTAGACTGCAAAACGCACAACTGAAGAGGATGCTGGATCGGTTCGAGCGCTGAAATTGGCATTTCCGATCGTACCCGACCGCTACCAATGTGCCTCTTGAAATTACGAGCTGCGTCGCTCGCGAAGTGGATAAGGTTAGCTGGCCTGCCGCCCGAGTGAGAGGGAGTTAGCCGCGGGGGCTTTCATACGGCTCAACTCCGCTTCCACCTGCCTTTGCCGAAATAAGTAGGCGGTTCCCTCCGTCTCCACCATCAGCCCGGCTTACGGTTGGCAGTAAGGTGAAGTCATCTTGGCCAGTTTGCTCGACCACTGTCCCAAGCACATTTGCGCGGCGTAACGACAATCGCGGACATATCCCCGGCTTTTCTAACCTCGCCGAATAGGAGCGCGATCGACCGCTGCCAGCCGGCCGTCGAGCCCATGCTCGCGCCATGCCTGGATGTTCATCGCTCAGGATGAAGATCTTGATTGGCGCGTGATGTTGTATCGCCTGTGGTTGATCCGCGACGTGAGCGACATAATGCCGGATCGCGGGGTTTGCCACGTCAGCCTCAGCCTAAACCTCCCCCTTTGATTGCAGCCATCGCGTCCTGCCCCGGCTTTTGGTCCTGCCAGGCTCGCGCCGCCGGCAACGGCTTTGCCGTCCTCCTCTTCGTTGCGGCCCTGCGGGTGCAGGCAGCGCTTGCAGCCCGGCTTTCGGACCGCCGTAGCAGGTCGCGATGGCCGCGACCTCGAAACGGAGGTTCCAACATGAGCAGGCAGCAATCCAATCAACGATCCGATATCTACAGCCGCATCACCAACACGATCATCGCCGATCTTAAACAGGGCGTGCGGCCATGGACCAGACCCTGGACGACGGGGCATGCGACAGCAGAGGTCAGCCGGCCACTGCGCCACACGGCCAACCCTATTCCGGGATCAACGTCCTGCTCCTCTGGTCCGAAGCCATCGCCCGCGGCTTTGCCTCATCGAGGTGGATGACGTTTCGCCAGGCAATCGAGCTCGGCGGCGCCGTTCGCAAGGGCGAAACCGGCACGACCGTGGTCTTCGCCAGTTCGTTCATCCGCACCGAGACGACCGAGACGGGGACCGAGATCGAACAGGACATTCCATTCCTCAAAGCCTACACGGTGTTCAATACCGATCAGATCGCCGGTCTTGATGGCCGCTTTGACGACGGCGCACCTTGCCAGGATCCGATGAGCCGCATCGGCGATGCCGGCCGCTTTTTTGCCAATACCGGGGCGCTGATCCGGCACGGAGGATCGGCTGCCTATTATGCCGCTCAGCGTGATTACATCCAGATGCCATGCCCGGATGCCTTCCGGGACGATGCTTCCTAGTCGCCGTCCTCAGCCACGAGATCACGCACTGGACCGGCGCATCGCGACGGCTGGATCGCGATCTCAGCCGCTACGCCAAAGACAGGAGCGAACGCGCCCGCGAAGAGCTGATTGCCGAACTCGGCAGCGCGTTTGTCTGCGCCGATCTCGGCATTGTCCCAGAGCTCGATCCACGCCCCGACCACGCATGCTATCTCGATGGCTGGCTGAAGGTTCTGGGCAACGACAAGCGTGCCATCTTCTCGGCGGCGGCACATGCCCAGCGCGCACTCGACTACCTGCATTCCCTGCAGCCGGAACTCGACGAGGTGGAGGCGGCGTGAGCCGTCTCTTCCTTCAACTGATGAAAAGCCTGCATGACCAAGCTGCCCCGCAGGTTTTCCAGTCCTTCCTCGATGAAACCAACGCGACGCTCCGCAGCCGGTCGCACCGCCGACGAGATCCTTGGTCTGACCGAACGTGAAACGGGCGCCAACGGCCCGCGGCAGGTTTCTCGGATATTGCTCATGAGCCCCAGACCACTGACTGCTCATGCCGCTTGATCAGGTGCTTGAGGTTATCGAAGCCCGCGCGGATGTGGCGCGCGAAGTGATCGGCGGCGGGCGTGCGGGGTGCGTCCGAACGCTTTAGCAAACCGAGCGCGCGTTCCGGATGGGAGATGGGGACGGGCAGGGCGGTGATGGATTTTTCGTTGCGCAATGCGAAGACGACGCTGTGCGGCATGATGGTCAACGCATCGGCCGCCTTCATGTAGTGGACGACGCTCATAAGGGAGCCGCCGGAATAGCGGATCTTGACTTCAGTTGCGCCGAAAGACAGGAGCATGCTGCGCAGGTCGGTGAGCAGCGGGCTGCCTGGCGGGGGCGCCACCCAGGGGAAATCGAGCAGGTGCGCCGGCTGAGGCCGCCGCTTCAGCAGCAATGGATGGGTTACCCGGCAGGCGATGACATTGCGGCCGGGCAGGATCTGCTGAAACTCGAGGCCGGAGCCCTCGTCGAGAATATCGATCGGACAGATGGCAAGGTCGATCTGGTCGGCATTGAGCGCGGCGCGGAGGTCTGGGAAATAACCATAGGTCTGCTCGATGCGTACGTCGGGATGCAGGTTCTGGAACTCGGCAATCATGCCCGCGATCAGCGCATCCATGAAAAAGGGCGTGCCGCCGACGCGCACGACGCCGCTCTTGCCGACCCGGAAACTCTCGACGACATCGGACGCCTTGCGCGATGCCGACAGCATGGTCTGGCCGTGGTCAGCTAAGGCGCGGCCGAGTGGCGTCGGCTGCAGCGGACGGCGGCCCTTGATGAAGAGCGGCTCGCCGATCCGCGCTTCCAGCATGGAAAGCGTGCGCGATACGGCTGGTTGGGATAGACCAAGCAGGGCAGCGCCTTCTGTGACGCCGCCGGTTTTGACAACCGCGGCCAGTTGGACAAGGTGTCGTTCATCTATCTTCATAACGATATGATATATAGAATTGGAATAAAATCATCATAGGCAACGTGATATCGCGCTAATTTATCTCTACCAGCCAATGCTCTGGAGGAGACGCATGATGCCGGGTCCGACGGCGCTGAATTTCAGCGAGGCCACCTCGCACGACATGTTCGCGCAACGACTTCCGCAATCGAAGGACGACAGCCTGCCGCAAGTTCTGGCGGCTGCGGTGACGCATCTTCATGCCCTTATCCGGGAATTGCGGCCGACCCAGGCGGACTGGCGTAAGGTGATCGAATTCCTCACCGACGTCGGCCATGCCAGCGACGAGCGGCGCCAGGAGTGGGTGCTGCTGTCGGATTTGCTCGGCGCGTCGGCGCTGGTCGAGGAGATCAATTCGCGCCGTCCGAAGACGGCCACACCCAACACCGTGCGCGGACCTTTCTTCCGCGCCGACGTTCCGCAACTGCCGCTTGGCGGCAATATATCGCTCGATGGCATCGGCGAGACGCTGGACGTTTTCGGCCGCGTGCAGGATCTCGATGGTGATCCCATCGCAAATGCCGAGATCATCACTTGGCAGGCCAATGCGCAAGGGTTCTACGAAAACCAGCAACCGGACCTGCAGCCAGAATTCAACCTGCGCGGCTGCTTTCGCACGGATACGGACGGACGTTTCCACTATCGGACCATCAAGCCATGCGGCTATGGCGTGCCCGATGATGGTCCCGTGGGAAAGCTCCTACGGCAGGCGGGCTATCCGTTGTGCCGCCCCGCGCATCTTCATTTCATGATCAAGGCGCCGGAGTTCGAGACGGTCACCACGCATATCTATGACGGCAGCGATCCGCATCTGGCCGAAGACGCGATCTTCGCCGTCAAACCCGAGTTGGTGCGAACCTTCGAGCAGCAGGGCAAGGGATGGTTGTTGAAACTGACTTTCATCATGGTCCGCGCCAGGAGGGGAGCCGGGACATGAGCCGGACTTTCATCTACAGTGGCAGCCCTGCCCATATCGTCTTCGGCGAAGGCCAGTGCGCTGCCGCCGGCGAGTGGGTGGAAAAGCTCGGATGCGCCAAGGCGCTCGTCCTCTCGACGCCGCAACAAAAGGCCGATGCCGAAGCGCTGGCCGCGCGGCTGGGCTCTCTCGCCGTCGGCGTCTTTGGCGGGGCCGTCATGCACACTCCAGTCGATGTCACCGAAGAGGCGATGGATGTGGTTCTCCGTACGCAGGCCGATTGCGTCGTTTCGCTCGGCGGCGGCTCGACCACCGGGCTTGGCAAGGCAATCGCCTATCGCACGGATCTTCCGCAAATCGTCATCCCGACGACCTATGCCGGATCTGAGGTGACGCCAATCCTCGGCCAAACGGAGGGCGGGCGAAAGACCACCGTGCGCCATGCGAGCATCCTGCCCGAGGTGGTGATCTACGACCCGGCGCTGACGCTTGGCCTGCCTGTTAGCATGAGCATCACCTCGGGGCTGAATGCCATGGCCCATGCGGTCGAGGCGCTCTACGCGCAGGATCGCAATCCAATTTCAACACTGATGGCGGCCGAGGGGCTGCGGGCGTTCAAGAGCAGCCTGCCTGACATCGTTGCTGTGCCGCGGGCTGCCGATGTCCGCGCCGATGCGCTCTACGGCGCCTGGCTCTGCGGCACCGTGCTCGGCACGGTCGGCATGGCACTGCACCACAAGATCTGCCACACGCTGGGCGGCGCTTTCGATACGCCGCATGCCGACACGCATGCGATCATGCTGCCGCACACCGCCGCCTACAATGCCGCAGCCGTGCCGGAGCTTCTGTCGCCGGTCGCCGATATCTTCGGCGGCTCGGTCGGCGGCGGGCTTTGGGATTTCGCCAGGCAGATCGGTTCACCGCTGGCGCTGAAGGGTCTCGGCCTCAGCGAAGCCGATCTCGATCGCGCAGCCGAGATGGCTACCGAAAATCCCTACTGGAATCCAAGGCCGATCGACCGGAAGTCCGTTCGTGCTCTTCTGCAGGATGCCTGGGAGGGCAAACGGCCGGCATGAGTCGACGGCAGACATCACGCTCTCTGGGAGGAGAAAAAATGGGAGGAGGAAACATGTTTACGAGACGCGATTTTCTGAAGACGACGGCCGCCACCGGGGCACTGGTGGCGACATCCGGGCTTGCCGCCCCCGCGATCGCACAGAATGCTGCGATCAAGCTTGGTTATGTCAGCCCGCAGACGGGGCCGCTTGCCGCCTTCGGTGAGGCCGACAAATTCATCATCGACAGTTTTCTGGCAGTCACCAAATCGAAGGGGCTCAACTATGAGGTCGTCGTCAAGGACAGCCAATCCAATCCGAACCGGGCAGCGGAGGTCGCCAAGGAACTGATCGTCACCGATGAGGTGGACCTGATCCTCGTCGCGTCGACGCCGGAGACCACCAATCCGGTGGCGACCACCTGCGAGGCCGAGGAAATGCCCTGCATTTCGACGGTCGCGCCCTGGCAACCTTGGTTCATCGGCCAGCAGGGCAATCCCGGTGACCCCACGTCCTGGAAACCATTCAACTACGCCTATCACTTCTTCTGGGGTCTCGAGGACGTCATCTCGGTTTTCACCAACATGTGGGCGCAGATCGAAACCAACAAGAAGGTTGGCGGTCTCTTCCCAAATGACGGCGACGGCAATGCCTGGGGAGACAAGGTCGTTGGCTTCCCGCCGGTGCTGGAAAAGATGGGCTATGGCCTGATCGACCCCGGCCGCTACCAGAATATGACGGATGATTTCTCCGCACAGATCAACGCCTTCAAGTCGGGCCAGTGCGAAATCATCACCGGCGTGGTGATTCCGCCTGATTTCACCACCTTCTGGAACCAGGCCAAGCAGCAGGTTTCGCACCGAAGATCGCCTCGATCGGCAAGGCGCTGCTTTTCCCGCAGACCGTCGAGGCGCTCGGCAGTGCAGGGCATAATCTGTCGTCTGAAGTCTGGTGGACGCCGAGCCATCCGTTCAAGTCGTCCTTGACGGGGGAAAGTACAGCACAGGTGGCAGACGCCTTCACCAAGGCGACCAACAGGCCCTGGACGCAGCCGATCGGCTTTGCCCATGCGCTGTTCGAACTGGCGGTGGATGCGATGAAGCGGGCCGGAGATCCGACAGACGGGGATGCCGTCGCGCAGGCGATTGCCGCGACCAAGCTCGATACGCTGGTCGGGCCGATCGCCTGGGACGGCAGGGGTCTGCCTCCCTTTGCCGCCAAGAACATCGCCAAGACGCCGCTCGTCGGCGGACAGTGGCGGCTCAAAGACGGCGGCGGCTACGATCTCGTCATCACTGACAACAAGACGGCGCCGAACATTCCGGTCGGCGGCAAGATGGAAGCAATCGCCTGATTTTGGGCGCGGGGCCCTCTAGAGGCCCCGCCTGTTTCTGGGAGGAATGGGTTTGGCAATTCTCGAACTGGATCAGGTCTCGAAGAAATTCGGCGCATTGACCGTCGCCGAGCAGATTTCCTTTGCCGTCGGTGAAGGCGAGGCGCTGGGGATTATCGGGCCGAACGGCGCCGGCAAGTCGACGCTGTTCAATCTGATCACCGGCAATATCCCCGCCGACAGCGGCAGCATCCGCTTTCTCGGCAGCGACGTGACGCGCACGCCGCCGATGGCGCGCTGCCTTGCGGGAATGGGCCGCACCTTCCAGATCCCGCAGCCGTTCGAAAAGCTGACGGTTTTCGAAAACCTCCTGGTCGCCGGCGCCTTCGGCTCGCGGCGACGCGAGGCCGAGGTGTCGGACCGCTGCGCCGAAATCCTGGTGGATACCGGGCTGATCGATCAGGCGAATGTGCTGGCCGGAAGCCTGTCGCTGCTGCAACGCAAGCGGCTGGAACTGGCCCGGGCGCTGGCGACGGAACCGAAGCTGCTGTTGCTCGATGAAATCGCCGGTGGACTGACCGAGGGCGAGTGCCGGTCGCTGGTGGCCACCATCCGCGCCATTCACGCGCGCGGCGTTGCCGTCATCTGGATCGAGCACGTGCTGCACGCGCTGAATTCCGTCGTCGAGCGGCTGCTGGTGCTGCATTTCGGCAAGGTCATCGGCATCGGCAAGCCCGAGGACATCATGGCGTCGCGCGATGTGCGTGAAATCTATCTGGGGGTCGAGATCTGATGGCGCTTCTCGAAACCAGAGGCTTGACCGCCTCCTACGGCGATTTCCAGGCGCTATTTGGCATCGATATCATCGTCGGCGCCGGCGAGACCATCGCCATCATTGGCGCCAACGGGGCCGGCAAGACGACACTGATGCGCTCTGTCTCAGGCGAGCTCACCAATGCGCCGGCGTCGATCCTCTATCGCGACGAACCGATCGGCGCACTGCCGGCACCGGACATTCTGGCGCGCGGCGTCGCCATGGTGCCGGAAGGTCGGAAACTCTTCCCGTCGTTAAGCGTCGAGGAAAACCTGCTGATCGGCAATTATGGCCGCAAGGTCGACGGCCCGTGGACTCTCGAAAGCATCTTCGTGCTTTTCCCGATCCTGAAGGAGCGGCGCAATAATCCGGCAACGGCACTTTCCGGCGGGCAACAGCAAATGGTGGCGATCGGTCGCGGGCTGATGTCCAATCCGGCGCTACTGCTCTGCGACGAGATCAGCCTCGGCCTCGCCCCGGTCGTGGTCCGCGATATATACGCCGCCTTTCCCAGGATCCGCGAGACCGGCGCTTCGATCGTCATCGTCGAACAGGATATTGCTCAGGCGCTGAAGGTGGCCGACCGCGTCTACTGCATGATGGAGGGGCGCGTGACGCTTTCCGGCCGCGCCTCAGACCTCAGCCGCGACGACATCCACAGGGCCTATTTCGGGACGGATCACCATGAACTGGCTTGATACCATTCTCCAGGGCGTGCTGCTCGGCGGGCTTTACGCGCTGTTTGCGGCCGGCTTGAGCCTCGTCTTCGGCATCATGCGGCTGGTCAACCTCGCCCATGGCGACCTGATCGTGCTTGCTGCCTTCTTGATCTTGATCCTGGTGACGACGCTCGGGCTCAATCCCTTCGTGGCTGCCGCAATCGCGGCGCCATTGATGTTTGCCATCGGCTGGGGCCTGCAATATTTCCTGCTCAACCGCACGCTCGGCAAGGATATCCTGCCTCCGCTGCTCGTCACCTTCGGGCTGTCGGTCGTGATCCAGAACGCCCTGCTCGAGGGATTTTCCGCCGATAGCCGCCGCGTCTTTGCCGGCAGCCTAGAAAGCGCCTCCGTCAATCTCGGCCCGGTCACCGCCGGCATCATGCCGCTGATGACCTTCATTTCGGCCGTCGCCGTCATCATCTGCCTCAATCAGCTGATCTATCGCACATCCGTTGGCCGCGCCTTCCGGGCGACCTCGGACGATCCGGTGACGGCAGGGCTGATGGGAATTCGGCCGCAACGCATCTTCGCCATGGCGACGGGGCTTGCCATGGTCGTGGTGACGATCGCCGCCCTCTATCTCGGGACGCGCGCCAATTTCGATCCGACCTCCGGGCCGGCGCGGCTGATCTACGCCTTCGAAGTGGTAATCATCGGCGGGCTTGGGTCGCTCTGGGGCACGCTTGCCGGCGGCATCATCCTGGGCGTTGCCCAGACGGTGGGTGCCGCAATCAATCCGGAGTGGCAGATCCTTGCCGGTCATCTGGCATTCCTCGCCGTTCTCCTGTTCAGACCGCGCGGCCTTTTCCCGCGCGCAGTGGATTGAGGTGCATCGATGACCATGGCCATTCCATCCTTCACCGTCGAGACACGCACCAGGGCATCAGCATTGTCCGCCGTGGCAGTGATTGCTCTCTTGCTGCTTGCCTTCGCCGCACCCTTCATTGTCTCGCGCGGCGTCATTCAGGACCTGTTCTTCATCCTCACCATGCTGGTGCTGGCGCAGAACTGGAACCTGCTTGCCGGTTATGCCGGGCTGATCTCGGTCGGCCAGCAGGCCTTCGTCGGCTTCGGCGCCTACACTATGTTCGGCTGCGTCATCCTGTTCGGCTTCGATCCGATCGCGGCCATTCTGATTGCCGGCGTGTTTTCGGTTGCCCTTGCCATTCCCACGGCCTTCTTCACCTTCCGTCTCTACGGTCCCTATTTTGCCATCGGCACCTGGGTGGTGGCCGAGGTCGTGCGGCTGCTGCTGGCCCAGTGGAAGGCGCTCGGCGGCGGCACCGGCACCTCGCTGCCGCGCGATGCGACGCGTGAGATGATGGGTGTCGGCGCGATGCGCGACCTCTTCGGCATGAAAGCTTCTGAGGCGGGCGATGCGCTGACTTACTGGATGGCGCTGATCCTCGTTGTCGCCACAATCGGCTTCATCTATGGACTTCTGCGCAGCAAGCAGGGCCTCGGTCTCGCGGCCGTCCGTGACAACGAACAGGCCGCCCGCGCCGTCGGCGTCGATGCGCGGCGGATGAAGATGTTGGTTTATCTCGCCACCGCCTTCATGACGGGCATCGCCGGGGCGTTGATCTACGTGCAGAAGGCCCGCATCTCGCCGGACGCAGCCTTCTCGGTCACCGACTGGACGGCCTATGTCATCTTCATCGTCGTGATCGGCGGTATCGGGACGATCGAGGGACCGATCCTCGGCGTCATCATCTTCTTTCTCTTACAGAACCTGTTGGCCGACTACGGCTCCTGGTACCTGCTGGTGCTCGGCCTTCTCGGCATCGCCACTATGCTTCTCGCGCCGCGCGGCCTCTGGGGTTTGTTCTCCGAGCGCACCGATATCCAGCTTTTTCCGGTTCGCCGCGTCCTGAAGGGCGGGCCACTCAATCTCACGCATAGGGGAGGGCCTCATGGCTGACATTACCACTGACGTACTCATCATCGGCACCGGCCCGGCAGGCTCCGCCACCGCCGCACTGCTCTCGTCCTACGGGGTCGAGAACCTGGTGATCAACCGCTACCGCTGGCTCGCCAGCACGCCGCGCGCCCACATCACCAACCAGCGCACCATGGAAGTGCTGCGTGATCTCGGTCGCGATGTGGAGGACGAGGCTTATATGTTCGCGGCTGAGCAAGACCTGATGGGCGAGAACGTGTTCTGCACCTCGCTCACCGGGGAGGAGATTGGCCGGATGAAGAGCTGGGGCAAACATCCGCTATCGCGCGCCGAGCACCAGCTGTCATCGCCGGCTCATATGAACGATCTGCCGCAGACCTTCATGGAGCCGCTGCTGTTCAAGACGGCCTGTTCGCGTGGCAGCCAATCGCGCATGTCGACGGAATATCTGAGCCATGCGCAGGACGAAGACGGGGTCATGACAACCTGTCTCGACCGGCTGACCGGCAAGGAATTTACCGTCCGATCAAAGTATCTGGTCGGTGCCGATGGCGGCAATTCCAAGGTTGCGGAACATGCGGGCCTCACATTCGAAGGCAAGATGGGTGTTGCCGGTTCGATGAACATTCTGTTCAAGGCCGATCTGTCGCGACTGGTCGCCCATCGTCCCTCGGTGCTTTATTGGGTGCTGCAGCCGGGTGCTGATGTCGGCGGCATCGGCATGGGGCTGGTGCGTATGGTCAGGCCCTGGGACGAATGGCTGATCGTCTGGGGTTACGATATCAATCAGCCACCCCCTTCGGTGGATGAAGCGCATGCGAAGAAGGTCGTGCGCGACCTGGTCGGCGATCCCGATCTCGAGATGACCATCAAGTCGGTCTCGACCTGGACCGTCAACAATATGTACGCCACGTCAATGTCGAATGGCCGCGTCTTCTGCATGGGCGACGCCACCCACCGCCATCCGCCGTCAAACGGGCTCGGCTCGAACACCTCGATCCAGGATGCATTCAACCTCGCATGGAAGCTGGCTTTCGTCCTCAAGGGCACCGCTGACCCGAGGCTTCTCGATAGCTATCAGGATGAGCGAGCGCCTGTCGCCAAGCAGATCGTCACCCGCGCCAACAAGTCGATCGAAGAGTTCGGGCCGATTTTCAAGGCGCTTGGTCTGCTTGATTCGATTGATCCGGTGAAGATGCAACAGAACATGGATGCCCGCTGCAACAACACTGTCGCGGCCGAGGAGCAACGGGCCGCGATCCGCAAGGCGATTGCCGACAAGGTCTACGAGTTCGATTGCCATGGCGTCGAGATGAACCAGCGCTATCGATCCGGCGCGATCGTAACGGATGGCCAGGCGGAACCGGCCTTCGCCAGGGATCCGGAACTGCACTGCCAGCAGACGAGCTGGCCAGGGGCAAGGCTGCCGCATGCCTGGGTATATTCGGCGACAGGTGAAAAGCTGTCGACGCTGGACCTTGCCGGACATGGCAAGTTTACCGTGCTCACCGGCATTGGCGGGCAGGGCTGGATCGAGGCCGCCCGAACCCTTGGGAAGGAACTGGGCATCGATATTGCCGCACACCTGATCGGTCCACGTCAACCCTGGCAGGACTTCGCCGGCGACTGGGCGAATATGCGCGAAATTCGAGACAGCGGCGTCCTCCTCGTGCGTCCCGACCATCATGTCGCCTGGCGAAGTGAAGCGATCGTTGAAGATCCGTCAGCCGAGCTGCGACGCGTGATGACCACGGTTTTGGGGAGACACGGCAATGATTGACGCACATGAAAAGGGTTTCTTCACAGAAGAGAACTCTGTCGAGGTGGTCACGAGCCGTAACGCCACCGCCAAAGACCAGCGCCTGAAGCGCGTGATGGAGGTCGTGACACGCAAGCTGCACGAGGCGGTGAAGGAGCTTGAGCCGATGCAGGACGAATGGATGGAGGCAATCCTCTTTCTCACCCGCACAGGGCACACATGCAACGAATGGCGACAGGAATTTATCCTGCTGTCGGACGTGCTCGGCGTATCGATGCTGGTCGACGCCATCAATAACCGCAAGCCCTCAGGCGCCTCCGAAAGCACTGTTCTTGGCCCGTTTCACGTTGCCGACGCGCCGGAACTGCCGATGGGTACCAATATCTGCCTCGATCAGAAGGGCGAGGACATGGTGATTGGCGGCCGCATCCTCGGCACGGACGGCAAGCCGGTTGCCGGCGCTGTCATCGACGTCTGGCAGGCTAACGACGAAGGCTTCTACGACGTGCAGCAGAAGGGGATCCAACCAGACTTCAACCTTCGCGGCATCTTCCGCACCGGCGCGGATGGCCGCTATTGGTTTCGAGCGGTCAAGCCCAAATATTACCCGATCCCGGACGATGGACCGGTTGGTAAGCTGCTCGGCGCGCTCGGTCGTCATCCCTACAGGCCCGCTCACCTGCACTACATTATCAAGGCCGACGGCTTCGAGACACTGACGACGCATATTTTTGATCCGGACGACCCGTACATACACTCTGACGCAGTCTTTGGTGTGAAGGAGAGCTTGCTTGCCAAGTTCCAGCACGTCGAAAATTCGGTGCGCGCTAAAGACTTCGGTTTCTCTGGCAAGTTCTGGCAGATAGAGCACGATTTCGTGCTGGCCCGGACCGAGGAGTAGCATTGCTCGCCAGCCGGCGTTCTGACGAAGAAGGCCGTAATAGCCAATGCAATGGAGATGATCGCGCCGCAAGGGAACGCGGCGCGAGTTCCGTCAGTCATAGCCGCAGCAGCATCAGCGCCAGCCAACGCGTCATTTGAGCTGGTCTTTGCGGTTGCATGCGTCCAAATGGTATGCCCATACAAGTTCCATAACGTTGATTACGCCGCAAAATATGTAGCCGGCTACCTTAATCTACAGGTACCCCGTCGTTTGACAACGATGACGCCACGCATCTGCGGGGCGAAGAGCAACCTTCGACTAACTGCACGCGACGATGGCATATGTGCAGCGACGGGCAGCCCCCTGGCATCGAGAGCCGTCATCCGTGCCTCGGCCATTTTGCGTGCGACCGACTGGTTTGGGTAATCGCCCCAGCGGTCGAAAGCTTCCGGGTTTCGCCGATCGGTGGCCACAACTTTCTGGGGCGGCCTGATTTCGACGATAGACGGCTTGGCGCGACGCATGGATCTCCGGGCGGCGAACCGCAGCTCGGCAAACCACATTGATGACAAAGGGCAACTGCCCGGCCGGGTGAACTCGTCGCATCCGGGTTCGACTCTATGACTTGAGGACAGAGCACGGGCTTGCCGTTGCAGTGTATCGGTACGGCAATATCGAGACGCTGGCCCCATGTCCAGTACCTCCCATTGCTGTCGTGGGCCGCTCCTCCGCGGGCTCGATGAGGCATGTCTGACCGGAGACCGGCTGCGCCTCGATCGTCTTACCGCAACGGCCATTCGCAGATTTCTTACCCCGGACGTCACGTCCTCCTCTCCCGCTAACAAATCTGCGTCTTGCCGCCCTCCATTTCATTTTGGCCTTATCAGGTGCGGTCCGATCGTCACCGGTCTTTGCGACAGCCATCGAGGCCGCGATGGGCGCGGCCCGATACACACGAAAGGAACTTGAACATGGCTACCATCGGCATCTTCACCGCAAACGAAAACGGCTTCACCGGCTCGATCCGCACTCTCGCGCTCAACGTCAAGGCCCGCATCGCCCGCGTCGAAAATCCATCCGACAAGGGTCCGCACTTCCGTATCTACGCTGGCAACGTCGAGCTCGGGGCGGCCTGGCAGAAGCGTTCCAACGAGAGCGACCGCGACTACCTCTCGGTCAAGCTGGACGACCCGAGCTTCCCGGCCCCGATCTACGCGACGCTTTCGGTGGTCGAAGGCGAGGACGACTACCAGTTGATCTGGTCCCGCCAAAACCGAGACTGAGATCCCGCTGGCCCCGCCGCTTGAGGCGGGGCCAGCGGCCCGCTTAGAGAAAGCCGACAATCGGCCTCGAGGCCGCCCACGACCCTTTAGAGCGGATACCAGTGATGAGCGCACTTAAATGGAAGACATCACGCAACAATTTGCCAACTCCATACCGCGACTGGCCGATATCGTTCCTCAGCGAGGTCGGCGCGGCACTCTTGAGACCTACTGGAACCGGCGGCAGTGATGTGCCAGCAGGGGCCGTTTCGGCGGTCGTGGTAATGCTTCAAGACCGAGGCGATCGGATCATCCCTGCAAATATCGGAGAGTTGATCTTGGCTGATAGCCGCGGGCACGTTTTTGCTTCACCAGGGCGAGGAACAGGCGAACCGCTTCCTCCTCCCGTTCGAAGACGTGCTGTTTCTCCTGGCCATGCTGGCCGATGCGTCCCCATCGCCGGATCAGGCAGGCTTCTCCAAACATTGTCTGCCCGATTTCCATGGCGTAGTAGCGCGCCATGTTTTTTGCCGGATCAGCGCGTTCGATATAGAGGTGGTAGGGCTGTGCAAGCATGCTGCCATGATCGCCAAACAGTATTGCGACGTCCAACGACACATTTGAATCAATCACATGCGACCGATTCAAGTTTGTGATGGATGGCACCGGGGCGAGGCGCCATTGGCGCACGGCTCTCATCGCATCGCGACCGAGGCCAGCTGGCGGTCTTCGCCGGATCCGGTCAAGATCCTCTTGCAACGCAAAGCAGACTGTGCACGAAATCGTCGTGTCGAGCTTGCCGAACCGTCTATTGTGGCCAGCAATGCTGGCAGGCGGTCGCGTCCTTTCAGGACGCGGTTTTATCTCTCTGACTGCCCATTGTGCACCCGCCGCTCCGGCGTCAAGGACATCGCGGCCCCTCCAATTTTCCGCACCGCAGGCGGCACAGAAAATCGGTTCCTCCGCTCGCCGCGTGGCGGCCGCGTTCCGCAGTCCCTGACCCCTCGCGAGCTACGATGCGGCCCCCTTTCGTCAGAAAACGAAAAGGAGACTCTGATGACAAGGCATGAAATCAATCAAATGGATGGAGAAGTCCCCAAGCTGCGGCCTCAACAGTCGGACTTGCTTGAAAATTTGCGTCATAATTTCGATGCGGAAGTCCATCTTCCAGCCGATATCCCACGCGAATTTCTGTCGGCAGCGTTACTCTTTGCGATCGACAAAAAGGTGGATTTCGGCTTGTTCCATCAGGCCGACCGGATCATCATCGCATATTTCGGCGGCGACGAAATTTACCTTCCGTCCCGGTGGTCCGATAAGCGCTGGCATATCGGTGTCGAGGATAGAGAGCCGTTCTTCGATCCCGCGGGTTGAGACCCAGACCAGAGGCGGCCGCCGCCTCTGGTCTTTGCCTTGCCTTATGACCCGGTTCGGCCGGATCGACCGACCGGCTCGGCTGCGAAAGGGGGCTGCGCCGCCCCTCTCAAGCTCACCCCATGACGGAAGGGCAAGCCCCTCCTTCAAACTTTCTCCCATGGGGATAGAGGACGGTTCCCTCCTCCCTTTCCCCAAACCCCTATTCCTCTCCCGTCGGATGGAGGCACAGCAAATTGGCGACGCCGATCACCGCCGCCCAGACGACGAGTGTTGGAATGCTGCGCCGCAAGCGGCCCGACGACGACCCCACCGTTTTCCGAACGGCGTTACGATTCGTCGCCAAACAACTCCCCTAAATCCTGGCAGACGCTACCGGCGTAGTTTCATCGGAGTTTTAGGATCTATCGCATTCTTGTCGCCGCTGACCGGTGAATGAAACCGGTTCTCGCCGACGCAAGCCCTCATATCGTCACGACGGAACCAGATCGCACGACCGCATCGAAGCGGCGCATTACCTGCCGTGAACACGATCTGCTCGTCGGCCCGCATGCGCAGAACTTCGTGCGGCTGGATGAGCGGTCTGGCGGCAAGTTGTTTCGAACGCGTGTGCGATGAACCCTTCGACTGGACACTGCGACTGACCTGATCGATCTCGACCGTCGTCATGCCGCAACGCCGCGAGATGTAGTCGGCCGTTTCAGGATCGTTGATGGCAGCAAACGAGATCCAGCTCGCACTCTCAAACCATTTGCTCGCCGCGTCGCGGCCGCCATAGGTTTCTCGCATCTGGCCGATCGACTGGTAGATCATTGTCAGCGTGATGCCGTATTTTCGGCCGGCGTCACGAGCCGTCTCCAGAATCCGCATGTAGCCCAGGCGTGCCACCTCGTCCAAAAGGAACAGCGCCCTCCCGTTCAACGCTCCATCACGATTGTAGATCGCGTTCAGGAAGGACCCGATGATGACGCGAGCAAGACCCGAATGCGTCTCCAGCGTCTTCAGGTCGATGTTGATGAAGACATCCGTGTTTCCCGCGGAAATGTCCTTGGTCGAAAAAGTCGACTCCGAGACAAGCGCCGCATAATTCGGATAGGATAGCCAGTGCGTCTCCTTCACCGCATTCGCGTAAACCCCGCTAAACGTTTCTGGGGTCATATTGACGAAGGCGGCGACGTTCTCCTTTACGAAGTCGGATATCGAATTGTCGTAGATCGACTGCAATCGCGCGCGCAGCTTGGGTTCGGGCTCGGACAGATTTTTGCGGACCTGACGGAGTGTCTGGTCGTCCTCTTCGGTGCGGCCGGATAGACAGACGTCGGCGATCAATGCGGTCAACAGCTGCAGCGCCGATGCGCGAAAGAAATCGTCGCGCACGCCGCGAGCGCCGCCGCTGTCGCTCATGATCCATGAGGCAACGGCGGCAATATCCTCTTCCTTCGTGCGGCCATGAAGCCCGATCCAGTCCAGCGCATTGAAGCCTGTGTCGGGCGTTTTTGGATCGAGGATACGGACGTCGCGTCCTGCATTTGTCCGATGCTCGATCACCATGGGCGCGACTTCGTTTGACGGATCCAGCAAGACCAATGTACCGCCCCATTTAAGGGCGGTCGGGATCGTCACCGACGTCGTCTTGAAACCGCCTGAACCGGCAAAGACGATACCGTGCGAGGACCCGAACGAGCCGTCGAAGCAGAGAAGCGGCGACTTGCCGCCAGCACCCCACGTCTCCACGCTGTCCGCCCGGAACGACTGCTTCGCCGTAATGTCCTTGTCGACGCGGTAGCGCTCGCCGATGACGATGCCGCCGGTATCTGGAAAAAGCTTTTCGGCCTCCGCCGATTTCATCCACTCGGCTTCGCCATGCAGTGCGCGCCTTCCTCGAATGCGGCGTGGCTCAGAGCGCGCGAACGCCGCATTGCCGACAAGTGCTACGCGAAGTGCAAAGCCGGCAGACGTCAGCGCCGCCCCAGCCCCGATCATCGTTGCCGGGTCTGCATAGGAGAGCGCCGATCGAACTGCCGGAAAGTGGTCGAAAATTGCGGAAAGTCGCACGGTCTCGCGCAGCGCAGCGATCACGATCGTCGCACTGCTGCCGCCGACAACGCCCCATCCGGCAAGCTTGATGTTCGTTGAGCCGGTGCTCGCGAACAGAAAGATGATGCCGGCGGCGCCTGACGCGATATAGGGCAAGGCGATTCCAGTCCGACCGAGGATCAGTCGAGCTGTCTCGGTTTTCCCGAATTCGGAAAGCCATTGTTCGAAACCCGTCATGCCGATGGTGACCAGCATCATCAGTGCTATGGGTACGCTGACCAGCGCGATCTTATTCGCCGTCATTGCCGAAGGCCTCCGCTCCGATCGCCGTGAGCCGGGATCGCTCGCCCTCATCGCTCCTGATGCGTCGTGCTGTTTCGACCAGTGCCCCGAGCAGCAGCGCGCGCTTTTCGTATCGTAGGCCCGCCTTGACGATCAGCCCGCCAAGTTCGATCTTTTCGCGTGTATCCTTCTTGCGGGCCTCGAATGTCCTCGTCCTCGCCATCCGTTCAAGCCTCGCTATCGCCGCCCGCAGCCGTGCCAGACGCGACCGGTATGGCATGTGCCCCTTTGCGACTATGCTCGTTTGCCCCCTTTTCTTCGGTCGGAACGACTTCGCCCCTGCGAAACCGTTCGGCCAGGTGCTCAAACGCTGCCTGCAGCTCGTTTTCGTCAACCTCGATCTCGCCAAGGCCAGCCTTGAGCGCGATCCGCCCGATTCGCTTCGCTTCGAGAGTCTCGGCGGTTTTAAGTTGCTCTTGCAGTTTGGCGATTTCGTCGCGGATTTTCGAGGAGTGTTTCTTCATTCCGGATGGTCCCGTGTCTGTCGTTTCGTCTTCGAACCTTTGTGAGGTTCCTCCAGACCGGCTTGCCGATCTACCGACACTAATGCGAGTAGGCGCAACCTGCGCTTCCGGTCATGATCCCGGCCGTTCCGGAGGAGCGGCTTCCAAGGGCGCAATTATACGTCGCTGACGCGACGCCCTTGCTCGAGGCCGATCTGGCCCGCCGCTTTCGACGAACTTCGATGAACTCGTTCGCAACCGGGAAAGTATCGCGCCGTGGCCGTCCCGCATTTCTCCGTCAGCATCGTCGCCCGTGGCTCCGGCCGCAGCGCCGTGCTGTCGGCGGCCTACCGGCACTGCGCGAAGATGGACTTCGAGCGGGAAGCCCGGACGATCGACTACACGCGCAAGCGTGGTCTCCTGCATGAGGAGTTCGTCATTCCGGCGGGGGCTCCCACATGGCTGCATGCCATGATCGCCGACAGGTCGGTGTCAGGAGCGTCCGAAGCCTTCTGGAACAAGGTCGAGGCGTTCGAAAAGCGATCGGACGCGCAGCTTGCCAAAGACGTCACCATTGCCCTTCCGATCGAGCTCTCTGCCGAGCAGAACGTTGCTCTCGTCCGGGATTTTGTGGAGCGGCACATCACGTCGAAGGGCATGGTCGCCGACTGGGTCTATCATGACGCACCGGGCAATCCGCATGTCCATCTGATGACGACGCTCAGGCCGCTGACAGAGTATGGGTTCGGCGCAAAGAAGGTCGCGGTGACCAGTCCGGACGGTAACCCGATGCGCAACGATGCCGGCAAGATCGTCTATGAACTCTGGGCCGGAAGCGCGGACGATTTTAATGCGGTTCGCGATGGTTGGTTCGCCTGTCAGAATAGGCATCTTGCCCTTGCCGGTCTCGACATCCGCGTCGACGGGCGGTCCTTCGAGAAGCAGTGCATCGAACTGACCCCGACCATCCATCTTGGTGTCGCCACCAAGGCGATCGACCGCAAGGCGGACCAAGCCGACGCAAGGTCGTCGGCATGGTCGCCAAAGCTCGAACGCGTTGAACTGCAGGAAGACCGCCGCGCGGAAAATGCCCGACGCATACAGCGCCGTCCGGAAATCGTTCTCGACCTCATCACGCGGGAGAAGAGCGTCTTCGACGAACGCGACGTGGCGAAGATCCTGCACCGCTATATCGACGATGCCGCTTTGTTTCAGCACCTGATGATGAGGGTTCTGCAGAGCCCGGAGGCGCTGCGTCTCGAACGTGACCGGATCGACTTTGCGACGGGTATCCGGACAACAGCCAAGTACACGACGCGGGAGATGATCCGGCTTGAAGCCGAGATGGTCAACCGGGCGATCTTGCTGTCCGAGCGCGCCTCTCATGGCGTAGGCGAGGCGCTGCTGGAGGTGACGTTTGCGCGCCATGCCCGTCTGTCGGATGAACAGCGGACGGCGATCGGACGTGTGGTTGGCCGCGAACGGATCGCCGCCGTCATCGGCCGCGCCGGCGCCGGTAAGACGACGATGATGAAGGCGGCCCGCGAAGCCTGGGAAGCGGCTGGCTATCGTGTCGTCGGCGGTGCGCTTGCCGGCAAAGCAGCCGAGGGCCTGGAGAAGGAAGCCGGCATTCAGTCCCGCACACTGTCGTCGTGGGAGCTGCGCTGGAACCGGGGCCGCGACCGGATCGACGCGAGAACCGTTTTCGTGCTGGACGAGGCCGGCATGGTGTCGTCCCGACAGATGGCGCTCTTCGTCGAGGCCGTCGTCGAGGCCGGTGCGAAACTGGTTCTGGTCGGCGACCCCGAACAGCTGCAGCCGATCGAGGCGGGAGCTGCCTTCCGGGCGATCGCCGACCGGATCGGCTATGCCGAACTCGAGACGATCTATCGTCAGCGCCAGCAATGGATGCGCGACGCATCGCGCGATCTGGCGCGCGGCAATGTCAGCCAAGCGGTCGATGCCTATCGTGACCATGGGCATGTCAGGGGATTGGACCTCAAGGCGCAGGCAATCGAAAGCCTGATCGCCGATTGGGATCGCGACTACGATCCTTCGAAGAGCAGCCTGATCCTCGCACACCTTCGGCGCGATGTTCGGATGTTGAACGATATGGCTCGCGCCAAGCTGGTCGAGCGCGGCATCGTCGCAGTCGGCTTTGCCTTCAAGACCGATGACGGAACCCGCATGTTCGCGGCCGGCGACCAGATGGTGTTCCTGAAGAACGAGGGTAGCCTTGGCGTCAAGAACGGCATGTTGGCCAAGGTCATCGAGGCTGCACCTGGACGGCTCGTGGTGGCGCTTGGCGAAGGGGACCATCGCCGTCTGGTCACGATCGAGCAGCGCTTCTACAACAAGCTCGATCACGGCTATGCGACGACGATCCACAAGAGCCAAGGCGCGACCGTCGACTGCGTCAAGGTGCTTGCATCCCTCTCGTTGGACCGTCATCTCACCTATGTGGCCATGACGCGCCATCGCGAGGATCTCGCCGTCTATTACGGCCGACGCTCTTTCGGCAAGTCCGGTGGCCTTATCCCGATCCTGTCGCGCCGCAACGCCAAGGAGACGACGCTCGACTACCAGAAGAGCTCTTTGTACGGCCAAGCCTTGCGCTTTGCCGAGGCGCGAGGCCTGCACCTCATGAACGTCGCCCGCACGATCGCCCATGATCGCCTCCACTGGGTCGTCCGGCAGAAGCAGAAACTCGCCGATCTCGGCGCCCGCCTGGCGGCGATTGGCGTGAAACTCGGACGCGCCGCCAGCGCCAAGACATCACCCAAACCGACCGCCAAGGAGTCGAAGCCCATGGTATCTGGCATTTCTACTTTCCCGAAATCCATCGATCAGTCCGTCGAGGACAAGCTCGCAGCGGATCCAGGTCTCAAAAAACAATGGGAGGATGTCTCCACCAGGTTCCATCTCGTCTACGCCCAGCCGGAAAGCGCCTTCAAGGCGGTCAATGTCAACGCGATGCTCAAGGATCCGACGATCGCCAAAACCACGCTGGCGAAGATCGCCGGCGAACCCGAGCGCTTCGGTGCATTGAGGGGTAAGACGGGCGTGTTTGCCAACCGGGGCGACAAGAAGGACCGCGAACGGGCGATCGCCAACGTGCCGGCCCTGGCCCGTAATCTCGAACGCTATCTTCGCCAGCGTGCCGAGATCGAACGCAAGCATGAGACGGAGGAACGCGCGGTTCGCCGGCAAGTCTCGGTCGACATCCCCGCGCTCTCTGCGCCCGCAAAGCAAACGCTCGAGCGCGTGCGTGATGCGATCGACCGCAATGATCTTCCCGCCGGTCTCGAATATGCACTTGCCGACACAATGGTGAAGGCCGAACTCGATCGGTTCGCCAAGGCCGTCTCGGAACGGTTCGGCGAACGCACCTTCCTCGGCATCGCGTCGAAGGATCCGAGCGGAGAAACTTTCAAGTCCGTCACGGCAGGGATGAACCCCGCGCAAAAGGCGGAGGTACAAACCGCCTGGAATTCGATGCGTACCATCCAGCAGCTCTCCGCTCATGAGAAAACGACCGAAGCGCTGAAGCAGGCCGAGACCTTGCGGCAGACCAGGAGCCAGGGACTTTCGCTGAAATGATTCCGACAATCACGCGCCAGCGCCCGACATACGAGAAAATACGCCCCGCCGCGGCGCTATTATTGGCCACGGCCTTGCTCGCCCTTGGCTTGTTCGTCGCCGCCACGGTCGGCGGGTTCCGCATCAATTTGACGCCGAGCGAACCGCTCGGCCTCTGGCGCGTCGCGGGACTCGATCGGCCCCCCGCCGTCGGCGATGTCGTCTTCATCTGCCCGCCGGAAAACGACAGGATGCGCGAGGCCCGACAGCGCGGCTATCTGCGCTCCGGTTCGTGCCCGGGCGATTTTGCCCCACTGATCAAAACGGTGATCGCCACCGAGGGTCAAAGGGTGGACATCAGGTCAGCCATGTTCGTCGATGGCATCACCGTGACAAATTCGGCAGTTGCCAAAGCAGATGGAAAAGGTCGACCGCTTTCGGCTTTTGCGAGTGGCGCCGTGCCAGCGGGACACGTCTTTCTGCATTCCGGTTTCGCGGGCTCCTACGATTCCCGCTATTTCGGTCCACTGCCCGTGTCCGGCATCCTCGGCCTGGCGCAAAAGGTGCTCACCTATGCGCCGTGACCACGTGGGTACCGCGGCGCTGATCGGCCTTGCCATCGCGGCCGCCTCGATCGGATGGAGCGGCCAGGTGCTTCTCCTGCCAACCGCCCTCGCCTTTCCTGTATTATGGACACATGCACCCAATCGGATGGCGGCGGGGCTGGTCTCTGCGGCATATTTCCTCGCGGCCTCACATGGGCTGCCGCAAGGGGTAGCCACCTTCTATTCGTCCGACCTTTGGCCAGGACTGCTGCTCTGGCTCGCGGCATCGGTCAGTTTTTTCGGGGTCCACACGGTGCTTTGGACATCGGTTCGCACCAAGAGACCCCATCGGTACGTGGCCGCTGGCATCATGATGGGGCTACCCCCTTTCGGCATAACCGGGTGGGCGCATCCGATCATGGCGGCGGGCGTTCTTTTTCCGGGATGGAGGTGGTGGGGACTGGCAGCCACGACAGCCGGCCTGATCGGCCTCGTAACCCGGATCTGGCCGGCTGTCGCGATCGCCTTGGCAGGCGCGTGGGCTTGGTCCGCCGCAACCTGGACCGATCCAGAGGTGCCTCACTCATGGCGCGGCGTCGATTGGCAAATGGGCGCTTCGCTCGGACGCGAGGCCGGACTTCAGCGACAGCGTGACCTGATCGCAACGGTGCAAAAGGAGGCGAGCGATGGTGTTGGCTATATCGTCCTGCCGGAAAGTGCGCTCGGCTTCTGGACGCCCACCGTCGAACGGTTATGGACCAGGGCCCTGGCCGGCAGTCCCGTGACGGTGATCGCCGGCGCGTCCGTTATTGGCGCGGATGGCTATGACAATGTTTTGGTGGCAGTGTCGGCCGGAGGCGGCCGCGTCCTTTATCGTCAGCGCATGCCTGTCCCCGGCTCGATGTGGCAGCCGTGGTGGGGCGATAGCAAAGGCGCGCCGGCAGACTTTTTTGCAAACCCGGTGGTCGTCCTTAACGGCTACAAGGTCGCGCCGCTGATCTGCTACGAACAGCTCGTTGCCTGGCCCGCCCTGCAATCCATGTTGCACGATCCCGATGTCATCGTCGCCGTCGGTAATGGTTGGTGGACCGCGAATACCTCGATCGTCGCGATCCAGCGGGCCAGTGCCGGGGCCTTCGCGCGCCTCTTCGACAAACCGCTCGTCATTTCATTCAACACCTGAACTCGGGAGGCAGTCATGCTCGATACCGCGATGATACAAAAATGCGCCGATCCCTCACTGACGCCTGCCATTGTCGAGCAGTTCGTCCAGAGGGCTGGCTCCTCGGACCCGTTGGCGGTTACCGTCAAAGCCGGTGAGCGGCTGATCCTCGTCCCGAAGGTGAAAACGCCGGACGAGGCGATGGAGCTTATCCGTAGATATGTCGGCCAGGCCGTGGTCCGCGTCGGGATCACCCAGGTCCCGGCTGGCATCGGCGTCAAGGATGTCTCTGAGCTCAAGTCTGATCTTCTACAGGCTTGTGAAAATCTGCGCCTCGGAACGGGGATGTTCGCCAAAGTGGTGAGGATCGTCGCCAAGTGGTACGGCAATCCCACCGACAGGCAAGTCTTTCCGCAAATATTCGAGGATGCCGTCTATGCCTGGAAGACCGGCGAGTTCGAGGGCGTGAGCGTGTTTCGGGCCGATGATCCCGGCTTATCTGTGAAATTGACCGTCCCACCCGTGGCCGAACAAGACCCCCACACCGATAGCGCGCCACCCTTTTCGAAGCTCAAGGAGAGCGAGAATAGCGGTGGTGTCGGAGCAGCGGAAATGCGGATCGATCTGTCCCGGATTGGCGCTAAATAAGCTTTGGAAAGCGTCTAGGTTTCCGGCAGCAGATAGCGCGTCAGAACGGCGGTATCCTCTTCGATGGTCACTTCCAGCACCTCGTTGACGAGATATTGCACCCCTGCCAGTTCCCGCAGAATAAGAATAAACAGTTCCCGTTGAAGCGCAGGTAGGACTTGCGGCACGATAATCACGAGACCCGCGTGTAGCTGTTCGTTGGCGTAGAGCTTGCGAAAGTCGCGAGCGTTGTTCGTCACGAAGGTGAAATCTTCCGCGACGATCCGAGGCATCAGGTCCCAGTCGGTCTCGCCGCTTAACCCCAACCAGTTGACATGAAAACAATCGTGGCCGTGGTCTTGAGCCACGGCCACGAGTGATGTGTGGAGGCATTCGTCGATCAGAAATTTCAAGAGGACTAATCCGACGATTGTGGAAGGCGCTCATTTCCGAGCCGAAGACGCTTTTCCGACTTCACCTTCAAGCCCAGCTCCGAAAGTTTGCGTGGCCGTCCCCGAACGGGATGTGCTGCTGTCCAGATGTCAGCAAGCTCCACCATTCGGCCCGTCAGCGAAGGATAGCCTTCGACGATTTCCTCGGTGCTCGCGCCTTGGGCCTTCATCGCGGCGATTGTTCGCACGGGAACGCGGGTTCCCTTAAAAACCGGTTCGCCGCCGACAACCCCTTTGACGCTCTGGATCAATTTTTCAGCCTCTCGAAGCGCCTCGGCGCGCGCGGCCAATTGCTCTCTTGCCCGCGCGACGTCGATGATAAGGTAATCGTCGGCCCTTACGGTATCGGCTCCGGGGTTCTCATCGATGGTATCGAACAGTCGTTTACGGCGCTCGGCAGATAGGATCGATCCAACGCCGTACCAGAGCTTCAAGCGAAGCAGATCCTCTTCGGTGAGGGCTCGGCCCTCGGTGCTGGACGGACGATTGGCGACGATCCGCTTGTCGATCGCGTTGTGCACCGACTTTATCGCAATCTCGCTGACAGCGGCGGCCTCGGCAGGCGTGTAGGCGTGTGAGACAGTGACCATAATCATTCTCCTTGAGAAGAATATATAAGGCAGCTGATGGTCGCAGTAAAGCGATGATGTTGCTGGCCACGAATTGCGGCATCGACATCGCGCGTGAGCGTTTTGCGGGCTTCATCGAGATGGTGCCGCACGGTTCCGCCTCTGGTATCGGCGACTATCGCCGTTCCGAAGCCCGGCCTTCCTCATCTTGCCCACAGAAGGCATAGCACCGCGCGCAGCGAGAGCACGGGCTCTGGGCGGTCAGCCGACCATGTTCATTCGACCGAAAGCGATCCGCGGGAAGACAACGCCGAACAGGATGCGGCGCCAAGCTTCGAGACACTACCCTGTGAATGCGAAATCGTCATCGCTGCCACTGTCGGGAGAAAACCGCGATAGCCCCGATTGATAGCTGCGGAGCAATAATCTTCGACGATCATTATTGGACCCTCGGCCGCCGGCTGTCCACCATCCCCACGGCAACAACAAAAAAGCGAGACGAGCCATGGGAACAAAGCAAAGCCGGATTCTCCTTTCGGCGATCATGACAGCGATCCTGTCCACCCCTTTGCGAGCAGAAACGCTCGTGGTCAACAGCTACGGCGGCCCCTACGAGGAGATCATAGAAAAAGCGATTATCGAACCGTTCGAGGCCAAGTTCGGTATCGATGTCATTTATGATCCAGTCGGCTCGGCGTCGCAGGACTATGCGAAAATCAAGGCGACCGGGGGCCGACCGGGGTTCGATGTCGTCGTCATGACCGCTTCGCAGTCGCTGCAGGGCTGCCGTGACGGCGTGCTGGAGAAACTTGACGCGGCTGCGATCCCGAACCTTGCCAAACTCATGCCGAGATTGTCAGCCGCGGCCGGTCCCTGCGGTGCGGTGCACGAAGTGCAGTACATGTCGCTCCTCTACCGGAAGGACAAGCTTGCCACGCCGTCGTCCTGGTCGGCGCTCCTCGCCCCCGAGCTGAAGGGGAGGATCGTGCTGCCGACGTTTCAAAACATCATGGCCATCTACCTCGTGGAGATGATGTCCGTGATCAATGGTGGCGACCTTGTCGACAATCTCGATCCGGGATTCAAGGCGATGGAAGCCGTCGCCAGGCAATCCATCGGATTCGAACAGTCATCTGCCATTCTCGAAAGCTACATCAAGGACGGCACGGTCTGGGCCATGCCTTTCTGGAACGGCCGCGCTCAACTCCTCGTCGATGCCGGCTTACCGGTTGACTACATCCGTCCCAAGGAAGGCACCATTCCCCTCATCGCCACGCTCAACGTGCCCGTGGGTGCGCAAAACAAGCAATCGGCCATGAAGTTCATCGATTTCTTCTTGGAAAAGACAAGTCAGGAAGCCTGGATCGGCGGCTATAAGGTCGGGAGCGCGCGAACCGACGTAGAGGTCCCGGAGGCGATTCGCGCGCGGCAGATCACCTCGGAAGCTGACCTTGAGACCCTGCTCCTTCCGGACCTGTCGCTCGTCGCCGAGCGCCTGCCGCGCTGGGCCGAGCAGTGGGACCGCGATGTCGTTCCCCAGGCAGACTGAGAGATCGCGATGAACACCATCACAGTTGCGGTTCCGGCGGCGTCTCTTTCTCCAATCCGAAGATCCTACAGTTTTATGGCTTTGACGCCAGCTGCCCTATTCCTGAGCGTCTTCTTCGCGCTTCCGATGGGAATGATGATCGGCATCAGCTTTTCACAAGAGGAGGTCGGTGGATTTTCCGTCGAGAGCTACCGACGGTTTTTCACCGACGGGCTTTCGGTTGCAGGATTCTGTCGCACGGCCGTCATGTCCGGACTGGTCGCGATCGCGGTTACCGTGCTGGGGTATCCGGTCGCCTATTTTCTGGCTCGTTCCAGAAGCCGGTGGCGCGCTCTCGTCTTTGCCCTTGCGCTTGCACCGGAACTTGCGGGCGTGGTGCTGCGGACCTACGGATGGCTGATCATTCTGGAAGACCGCGGCTTCATCAACGATGTTCTCCTTGACCTCGGTCTCATTTCGTCGCCGCTTCCGCTTTCGAAGAATCTCTTTGCGGTCGTGGTCGGCCTGACGCACGTCGTGTTGCCGTTCGGCATTCTCTCGCTGATGACGAGCATTCAGGGCATCGACGAAAGTCTGGAGCGCGCGGCTCAGATGCTCGGTGCCTCGCGCGTCTCCGTCGTCCGCCACGTCATCCTCCCGCTTTCCGTTCCGGGACTTGTCAGCTCGCTGCTGCTTTCGTTCACCATGGCCGCGAGCGCCTACGCGACACCCGCACTCCTTGGCGGCGCCGGTTTCAAAGTCCTGGCGACGATGATCTCCGAGCAGGTCCTCTTCTACGTCGACTGGCCCTTTGCCGCCGTCATGGCCAACGCGCTTCTCCTTCTGATGCTGGTGATCTCGTTCGTTGGCGTGCGGTTTGAAGCGCGGCACCGTACCAAACGAAGCGGCGCCGGGGGGGCCACGTCATGAACTGGCTACTCTCGGTCCTCTTCCGGCTCATGCTAGCCGGCGTCCTCACCTTCATCACGCTGCCACTTGCCGTCGTAATAGCGGCCTCATTCAGCCCGACCTCCGCAGTCACGTTCCGGCCGTGGGAGTGGACGGCGCGGTGGTACGGCGACCTTGTCTCGGAGCGCTGGCTTCTGCCCTTTCTGCTCAGCGTCAAGATTGCGGTGATCGTCTCTATCGTCAGCGGCATCATCGGCGTCATGGCAGCCTATGCCGTCTTCTATGAAAAGATACGTGGCAGTGAGGCGGCGATGTCGGCGCTTCTCTCGCCGCTGTCGGTGCCGCAGATCGTCAAAGGCGTCGCGATCGTCCTATTCCTGTCACTTGTCGGGCTGCAGTCCTTCCTTGGCACGCCTGCGCTCATCGCCGCCCACATCGTCCTCGCCCTACCCTTCGTCGTGAGAATGGTGGCGACGTCTATTGCGAACTTCGACCGCAATCTGGATCGGGCGGGTCAGATCCTGGGGGCGAACAAGCGTCAGCGGGTGCAGTACATTCTTTTGCCAGCGATCAGGCCTGGTGTGCTGTCAGGCATGACCTTCGCCTTCATCATCTCCTTCAATAACATTCCGCTGTCGGTGTTCCTGGTTCGACCAGGCGATACGACGCTGCCGATCACCGTCATCAATTACCTCGAATACAGCCTCGATCCGGTGATGGCGGCAGTCAATGTCGCGTCGATGATTTTCATCCTCGCGGTGATCTTCCTTTTTGAAAAGATCGGCGGATTTTCCGTCAAACTCCATGGTGGCAGCAAATGAGCAGCATCGATATTGAACTCGTCTCCGTCAGCAAGTCCTTCGGGGCGGTCTCCGTCGTGAAGGACATTAGCCTGCAGATCCCGCAGGGTGAGTTCGTCAGTATTCTCGGACCTTCCGGCTGCGGGAAGACGACAACGCTCAACATGATCGCCGGCTTCAACCAGCCGTCGGTCGGCGATATCAGGATCCGCGGGAGGAGCCAGGGCCGCATTCCACCAGAACGGCGAAATATCGGCTTGGTGTTTCAGAACTACGCGCTCTTTCCGCACATGACGGTCGCCGACAACGTCGGCTTCGGCCTCAAGATGAAAGGCACGGCGAGATCGGAGATCGAGACGAGCGTGGCATCGGCACTGCGAAGTGTTCATCTTGACGACTACGGCGCGCGCTATCCGAGGGAATTGTCGGGCGGACAACAGCAACGCGTGGCACTGGCGCGTGCCATCGCGCCACGCCCATCCGTCCTGCTCCTCGACGAGCCGCTCTCGAATCTCGATCTGAAGCTTCGAGAGGCCATGCGGCTCGAACTCAAGGAGCTCCAGCAGCAGCTCGGCATGACGTTCGTCTACGTGACGCACGACCAGGAAGAAGCGATGGCGATGTCCGACCGGATCGTGGTGATGTGGCAGGGGGTCATTGCCCAAACGGGCGGGCCCGCTTCGATCTACCGTCATCCGGCGAGCTCATTCGTGGCGGATTTCATCGGGAAATCGAACATCCTCACCATCGAAGGGACGAGCGAGCAGGAAACCACCCTCGACCTTCACCTGTCCGGGAGCGCGATCAGCTTGCGGGCAAAGCGCCCGCCGAACCGTCAGCAAGCCCGCTTCTGCTGCATCCGGCCCGAAGACATCGCGGTGCTGAACAACACTGGTGACGCCGGCGGGTGCAGCGTCAATCGTCTGTCCGGAACCGTGCGCCGAGTCATCAACCTCGGTCCGTCGCTGGAGCTCGCGGTCGAGATCGATCCGCATGTCGTCTTGACGGTGCTAACACGCTCATCGCTGTCGGCCTCACTTCCGGTTATGGGCGACGTCGTCGCGCTTTCCATCGACCCGGACGACATCCAGGTCCTGCCGGAATAGCCGATGGCGATCGATACGCCACGCCTATCAATCCGATCCAATCGATATTGGCGATGCTTCCCTCGCCCGCCCTACGATCATCGCGACCTTAGAGGAAGGTCAGCAACAGGAGTTTTAGGAATGCTCACCAAAATCAGGCTTCGCGCCGTTCAGCATGCCAGCAATGTCTGCGGCGATATCGAGGGTTTCGACTTCAATGACTATGACGCCGACGACATCGCCGCGGTGCGAAAGTTCTGGCTGCAATATGGCGTCGTCCGTTTCAAGAAGGCGGGCATCACCGACGCCCAGCAGGTGCAGTTCTCGCATCACTTCGGCGAGTTCGTCATCCATCCCAAGCAGCTGCAGGAAGGCGGGCATCCGACCCACCCGGAAATCCTGGTCATCAGCAATGCGATGAAGGACGGCAAGCCAAGCGGCGCGATGGGCAATAGCGAGGCGACGTGGCACACCGATACGTGGTTCTACGAACGCCCGCCGGCGGGCGCGATCCTGCGTGCCGTCGCTGTTCCGCCTTCAGGCGGCGACACCTATTTCCTCTCGACCTATATCGCTTACGACACGCTACCGGCGCCTCTCAAGAACGCCGTCGATGGGCGCCAGATCTTCTTCCAGAACGTCTACGACAAGACGGGCAAACTCAGACTTGGCAAGTCCACGCCGAAAAGCCAGGACTTCCGCGAATGGAGCGGCATCGTGCATCCGTTGGTGCGCACACATGGTGAGACCGGCCGCAAGGCACTTTACCTCGGTGGAACGACGGAAGGCGCTTGGATCGTTGGCATGAGCCGCGATGAGAGCGACGCGCTGCTCGCCGAACTGTGGGATCACACGACGAACACGAAGCATATCTTCGTGCAGCAATGGGATGAGGGCGACATCATGATGTGGGACAATCGTTGCACCATGCACCGCCGCGACTCCTTCGATCCCGCGTCGATCCGGATCATGCATCGCACCACCACTTCCGGCGAGCGGCCGGTCTGAGCCGATCAGGCACCACTGACCGAACAGAGAAAGCCCAATCGATGACAGCGTTCTATCAGATGATCGACAGAAGCCCTCCCCTGCCCGCTGACCTGATCGAGCGACTGTCATCGGTTGATACGGCGACCATCGGCCATGTCGAGCACCTGGGATTTGTCGGCGGTGATATCCGACCCCTATTTCCTGCCCGCGTGGCCGGTGCCGCCTTCACCGTCGCCGCTCCCGGCCGTGACGGCGTCATCATCTACAAGGCGATCGATCTCCTGTTGCCCGGTGACATCCTGGTGATCTCGCGCGTCGATCGCGACGACATCGCCTGCGTCGGTGGCGGTGTTGTTGCCGCCGCAAAGGCCAAGGGGGCTGCGGGCATCGTCATCGATGGTCCGTGCACGGATGTCGATGAGATCATCGCCACCGGCGTTCCCGTGTGGTGTCGCGGCGTCTCCGCCAAAACCACGAACCGCCAGTTTCAGATTGGCGGCTCGCTCAATGTTCCAATTGCCTGCGGCGTGGCCGCGGTTCTGCCTGGCTATGGGGTGCTTGCCGACAATGAAGGTGTGTTCGTGGCCGATCGCGACCGCATGCGGATCCTCGCTGACGCGGCATTGGAGCGCCAGAAGCGCTCGGTGGCTGTCCGGTGTCATTTGGCCTCCGGCCGGTCGATCTTCGATTTTGACAAGGAGCCGAGGTCTTGAAAATCGCCCTCGTTCAAATGAGTTCGCAGCCCGATCGTGCCCATAATCTTGCCGAAGCCGCGCGACTGATGCGCGAGGCTATGATCGGCAGACCCGACCTGATCGTGCTGCCGGAACATTTCGACTGGCTTGGCGGGACGGTCGCGGACAAGAGGCGCGCGGCGGACCGCGTACCAGGTGGCGAAGCATATGACCTCGTTCAGCAGTTCGCAAAGGATAACGCTGTCTGGGTCCATGCCGGTAGCCTGATGGAGCGCCGCGGCCAGGATCACCGTGTCTACAACACCACCGTGGTGTTCAACGCCACGGGCGAGCAGGTCGGCCTCTACCGAAAGATCCACCTCTTCGACATTACCGCACCCGATGGAAAGACCTATTCCGAGTCTGCCGCGGTGGCGCCGGGGCGCGACCTGTTCATCTATGAACTCGACGGCCATCGGATCGGCTGTGCAATCTGCTACGACCTTCGTTTTTCGCGCCTGTTCGATCGCCTCGCGGAGGAAGAGGTCGATATCTTCGTCCTGCCCGCCGCTTTCACCCAGCAGACCGGGCAGGCTCATTGGGAGGTGCTGTGTCGGGCACGCGCGATCGAATTCCAAGCCTATTTCGCGGCCTGCGGACAGTGCGGAAGCTATGCGATGCCGGACGGAGAGCTCCGCCGGACCTTCGGTCATTCCATGGTGTGCGATCCGTGGGGGCAGATTGTCGCGCGGGCCGAAAACGACGTCTGCGTGCTTGTGGCGGAAATCGACCCCGCTCGACTGCCTGAGGTTCGGCGCCTGATCCCGATGGCCGAGCACCGCGTTTTGCTCGCGGATAGGCAGGTTCGCCTGTCCCCTGGGACCAAGCAAAGGCGTTGAGATATCATCCCTGCCGCGGCTCGTCGATGCGGCCAAATTCGACGTGACCGACCTCGAGCGCCCGGGCCAGTTCGTGGAACATCACGATCGTTGGATAGCGCTTTCCTCTTTCCAGATCGCTCAAAGACTGCTGGCTGAAGCCTGGCCGCGGGCCGACCAGCTCCGGCGGACGTGCCTCCTCCGTCGCCGAAACTTTGCCTTCTCTTTATCGACAATGCGGAAGCTTCATCAAAGCTTGATCTAGCGGCCCGCAGGCAGGTGCTAGGTTCTGCCTCGAGGAACGACGTCTTGTCGTTGGAGGAAACAATGTTCGACACTAGCACGGACAGCGATGTCCGCTTTCTCACCCGCCAGGATTTGCAGTCGGCTGGCGCGGAGCTCACGATCGCGGAAATCCATGCAGCCATAGATGCTGCATGGGCGGATATCAACAGCGGGCTGGCTTTCGGGGGAAAGGCCGTCCTCTCGCTTCCAGAGGAGGAGTTCTGGCAGCGGGAGAGCGTCGCCCCGTTCAGGCGCGACTTCGTCGACGAGCGCCTCGGCTGGAAGCTGTCGGCTCTCTATTGCGTCAATCCGACCCATGGCGGCGTCAAGATCATCGGCGCAAACGCCTTCAATCGGCATCTTGGCCTGCCTCGCTCGACGTCGACTGTCGTCCTTTTGGAAAAACGGACGCTTCGGCCCTTGGCGATACTCGACGGGACGGCGATTTCCGCGCTGAGAACGGGCACCTATGCGTCGAAGGTGGCTCAGCTGTTTGTTCGCAGCCAGGCACCTGTATCGGGCTTCATTTTCGGATCGGGACCCGTCGCCCGAAGTGTGGTCGAATGCCTGAACTTCGCCTGTTCCGACTTGATTGGAGACATCTTCATCCGCAGCCGATCGATTGAAGGCGTGGAAAGACTTCTGTCGGACTTCGCCGATCGGACATCTTTTCGGCTTCACGCCGTAACCGACAACCAAAGGCTGAAGGAATGCGCCCTGCTGATTACCGCCACGAATGCCCGCCAGCCGCTGTTTGAGGACGAGGAGTTGAACAGGGATGCGGTGACGCTTCATCTTGGCGGAGACGAAGTGCCCGAAACCTATCTGCAGCGAGCCTTGAAAAGCGGGACCGTCGTCTGTGACGACATCCAGACGGTCTCGCGCAGAAACTCGCAAAGCATTGCCCTCCACTTCTCCCGAAAAGGGCTTTCTTTGGAGGAGATCGGTCCGTTGCTTGGCGTGCGGGAGCTCTCTGCGCCGAACGGCTGGGTCCGAGAGGCGGACACGCCGGTTTGCGTAACCTGCGTCGGCCTGCCGATGCTCGACCTTTATGCCGTGCAAGCGACCTATGAGAAATACCTCGCTCGCACGCAGGAAAATGCCTGAAGGGCTGTCCGAGCGATGAAGACGCCCACAAATTCCATGTACACCACGCACCTCCTCGCCGAGCACGTCCATTCGTTCTCCTCAGCTCCGCCTGCGGTCGGCACTCGTGACACTGCCTTGCGCTGTATTCTCGATCTTGTCGGGGCGGCGGTTGCTGGTTCTGCGCTTCAGTGCAGTCGTGCGGCCCGTGATAGCGCTGCCGCGCTCTTCGGCAAAGGCGAGGCGGCCATTTGGATGACGGATCGGACCGTGATGCCCATCGCGGCCGTGATCGCCAACGCGACCGCGGCGTCGGCGCTCGACCTGGACGACGGACACCGCGCAGCGCGCGGACATCCGGGCGCCTGCGTTGTTCCAACCGTCTTGACGTTGGCGCCGTTTGCCAGCGTCTCGGCCGATGACGTCCTGTCGGCAATCGTTTCGGGTTATGATGTCGGCGTCAGAGTGGCGGCGGCCCAAAATGCCCAAGGAATTCAGACCCGGCAGTCGGGACGGTGGGCCGCTTTGGCCGCGGTTGCGGCAGCGGCGTCACTCTTCAAGGTCGAGCCGCCATTGATCGCGCAGGCGCTTTCGATCGCAGGCGTGCTTGCCCCCAATCAACAGGCCAATGGAAGTTCGGGCTACTCCCGGCTCACGGGCAATGACGTCAAGGAAGGGATTCCCTGGAGTGCCGCCACCGGTCTCATGGCTCTCGACCTCGCCCGCAACGGCTATACTGGGCCGGAAGATCTGCTCGATCATCCCGGCTACTACGACAGGCAGAGGATACTGGAAGGACTGGGGCAGCGTTTTGAAATTTGCGGCACCTATTTCAAGCCTTATGCCTGTTGCCGCTATATACACCCGGCGCTCGATCGCCTCTTCGATCTTGTGAAGGTTCACGAACTGAGGGCCGCGGACATCGTCTCGGTGGAGGTAGAGACCTTTGGCTGGGCGCTCAAGCTCGGCAACGTGCTTTCGCCCGCGAACCTTGTCGACATTCAATATAGTCTTCCCTATTGCGTCGCCATTGCAGCGATCGATGGCCGCGGCGCCCTTGCTCCCGTCAGCGAGAGCCTTCTTCACCGGCGGGACCTCACTGAACTCGCGCGCCAGGTGAGGATCACCGTCAATCCCGAGATCGACGCGCTCTTTCCCGCCGAGACGCTGGCGAAGGTGACTGTCGAGACACGACGGCACAAGTACGTCTCGGCACTGGATGGCCCCTCCGGCGATCCCCAGCGTCCGATGGACTGGCACGCGATCGAAGAGAAGTTTTTGCGCGTCACGCGGCATGCCCTGTCGCCTTCCAAGCAAGAGGCGATCATCGATGGCGTTCTCGGCCTCGCGGGTGGAGAGCTAGACCCATTTCTACGGCTTCTGCGCTTTCCAGGGTAGGACACGGTACCGAGCCGATGCCGACCACTATCCTTGTCGGCAGATGAAACTGACGCAATGACGGGCATCGCCTCGGGGCGGTCGACACCATAGTGCGCACGCGGTCAAGGCCGCCGAGGTCGGCGTCCCACGCCCCGCTAACGGCGCTCTCCCATGGCGTAAGCGTGCAAATCCCCAACCCCCATCGCCCCGTTGAACACCACAAGCTGCCCGTTTGCCACGACATGGCGGACACGACCGAGATTGTGGTTCTCAACGATGGCCACGTCGGCGCGTTTGCCCTTTTCCAGCAAGCCACGATCGGCCGCAAGCTCCGGGAAAGTTTTCGAGACGTTGCCGGTCGCAAGCGCGATTGCGGCCGGCAGCAAAAGCTGGCTCTTTCGCACCATTCGCTGTATGGCCGATAGAATACTGTCCCAGTCGCCACCGGCAAAATCCGTCGATAGGGTATCGACGAGCCCCGCTTCGACCAGAGCATCGATATTTGCGGTGTCGTTGCGCCAGCGTGTTTCGATGCAATCGAGCGTCGAGACGTCGATTGTGACGCCGCGCTCCCTCAGTTGCTGCCCGAAACGCACTGCCTCTTCGGGAAGGAACATCGGGTGGTTCGAATGCCCAGCGATGATGCGGGCCTTTGGATATGTCTCCGCAAGCTTGAGCAGTGTCGCCGCGGTGGGTGCCGCATTGTGAAAGATTGCCGGAAAATCGAGGCGTTCAGACGCTGCCGCGATCTCGTCAAAACCCTTCAGTGAGAGCGCCACGGGCGGCATCACCGTGTCGCGGATCAGCTTTATGAGGTCGGACGCACCAATCTTAGCGGCGAGACCGCATTCGATCAGAAGAGCATTGAGCCGCGAAAGATCGGGCAAGCCACGATCGAGATAGCGGCCGAGCACGGCTTCCTTGAGTGCGCGCGCCTCTTTCGGATGGATTGATATTCCGGTAGCGGCCTCGATAGCTGCGGGTATGAAGCGGTAGTCCTGTGCCCCGCCACCGAGCGTCTGCCCGCCGCCTGCTTCTCCGAGTGCCTTTGCACCTTTGTCGACCATGTCATCGATGCGCGCGATCTTGTGCCGCTTCGATAATCCACCTCCATCAATCGCGATCGCCGCAGCCAGATTGCTCGTGGTATGCGCCGTCGTCAGATGGATATCCATCGCATGGCGCTGGTTCGAGGGGCCATCGATCTCGTCCGGCAGCGCCAGGCCGCAGACGTTGAGCAGGGTTGTTGTCCCGGACAGGAGATGTCTGTTTCTGAAGTAGTCGACATCCGTGGGCCGGACGGGCACCGACCCGCTCGGCATGGACGGACCGTGGATGCACCCATGAGCATGCGCATTGACGATACCGGGAATGACCGTGCACCCGGTGGCGTTGAGGACGATAGCCTCGCTTCCGGCATCAGCCTCACCCCGAGCGACGTCGATGATTCCTGTCCCACGGATGCGCACGACCCCACGGTCGTGGAGCGTCGTTCCATCGCCGGTGACAATTCGTCCGCCGACGATGACGATTTGAGTGTCAGGGGGCATTTGACGGGACCTCTGTTTCCGACCAGCCGGTTGCCACGAGCCCATAGCCGACACCGCGAACCGTCCTGATCGGATCGGTGGGCGCGACCGCCGTCAGGGTCTCGCGCAGCCGACCAATGTGAACGTTGATGGTTTTTGGATCGACGAAGACACCTGCCGGCCAGGCCGCCGACGCGAGCTCATGCCTCAGATAGATGCGCCCGGGATCCTTGAGCAGATGCAGCAGAATGGCGAACTCCAGACGCGGGAGGTGCAACTCGACGCCGTGCCTCCAGACCCGCCGCGCCAGCACATGCATTTCGATGTCGCCGCACGACAATCGGTCCTGCGAAGCGCCTGACTGTGATGAAAGCGAGTGCAATGCGCGCAGGAGATGGTCCGGGGAAATGGGCCGCACGAAGCTTTCGTCGGCGCCGGCATTGAGGAAATCGGCATATTGCCGGGCGGAGTTGGCCTCGACCAGCGCGATGACCTTCAGTCCTGCCGTCGTCGTATCGCCTTTCAAGCTTCCGCAGGCGGAAACCGAATTCGCCACCCTGCCATCGATTACGACGCCCCGCACTCCAACAGTCCTTGCCGCGGCGATCGCCTCGTTCGCGCTGGTCGTCAGGAGCGTCTCAAAGCCGGTCTGCCGAAGTATATGGCGGGCAAACAGGCAGAAATCCGCGTCCGTTGAACCGATGACAATGGTCGGCTTCACTGGGCTTTCACCGAGGGTTGTGCGGAGCGTGAGGCCGTACGATCCCACGGTGTCTGAGGAAATTCAAATGCTGTCTGCGCCTTGGGTATTAAGATTTATGTCCCGCGTTCCGCGCTGTTTCGCGCCGATTGATCGTGATTTCGCATGGATGCCGTTCGAGCAGAATTGGAAAGCCCAGGCGAACGCGCGCATCCTCTTTCCATCAGCGACAATCGGAGATGAACATGAGTGTGGCGCGATCGGTCAGCATGAAGAGCTTGGATGATGCTTCTCCTTCACCGTCGAATGGCCCGCCCTCCCCGCGAGCAGGCGTCAGCGGCTCTGCCTGTCTTGACTGCGTTGCCTGCCGGCGGCGTCTTTCGGGGAATTGTCCGGTGCGCGCACTCCCAGAGCAGGAACTGTCACGGGCGGGCTCGGCTGGCGATTGACGAGGTCAGATCGCGTCATTGACGTCTGAAACACGCCTGTTGCCATCCTCGGCCTATGAGACGAGGCATGTCAATGCCCGCAGAATTGCAGGTTGGCATCGGGAAGCCAACCTGCGATTTGTTCAGCATCGGCGACGTCAACGCACGTTGCCGATAGCGCGCCAGCAAACCGTGGACGGCGGGAGTGGGATCGGGCACCGGGAAGCCGCATCGAGAGAAGAAAACGGAGATCATGATCGCGGCTGCAGGCGGGGACGTCGGGCAGACGCTAGCGGACGCGGTCATCCACGAGGGCATGATGGCTACGACTGTCACTTTCGGTGCGCGGACGCGTGCCCTCACCGGCAGGCACCGGTTTGATCTGATGATCCTCGATGCCGTCGTCCGGCCCGAAGATGCGCTTCATCTGTGCCGGCAAATCCGTACCCTCAGCACGATCCCGATCATCGCGGTCGTTGCGCAAGGGCGTGAGGACATCATCCTTGCCGCTTTCGAAAGCGGAGCTGATGATTGCGTCTCCAGTCCCTTCGGGACGAGGGAAATGATTGCCAGGATCCGCAGCGTGTTGCGACGGGCATCGCATGATCGCGCGATGCACAGCCTGCCAAAGCCTTTCCGATTCAATGGGTGGCGCCTCGACACATGGCAACGCACGTTGCGGCGACCGGATGGGGCCGTGGTTAACGTGACGGCGGCCGAGTTCGACTTGCTCGTCGTCTTTTGTCAAAACCCCGGCAGGATACTCAGCCGGGAAGAATTGCTTAGCTCTACTCACGCAGGTCTGGCGGGTCCCATTGAACGGAGCATCGACGTTCACATCAGCCGATTGCGACACAAGATCGAGGACAATCCCCACAACCCAAGCCTCGTCAAGACCGTGCGGATGGGCGGCTATTTTTTTGCCGCGGTTGTTGAAACCGATGGATAGCGAATTTGTCGGATGCTCTGCGGCTCGTGGGCGATGTCACGTTGTTTCATCAAGGGCAAGGTTTTTGTCTGATCTGGCTGCGGCTCAGGGTTTTGCGGCCCAATGCCTCGGGATATCCACCGGCCAGAACCGCCGCCATCAGGTCGTCTCCGACGATTGGTTCTCCGGCCTTGGCTTCGTTTTGAAAGGCGTCGCGCAGGAAGCTGTTGCTGGCTGACCTGATCTCGCTTTGCGCAAGCGGTAGCAATCGTACGACCTCCATGCGCCCTGCGAGCGAGTCTGCCACGCGTGGCAACCGCATTAGATTGGCTGAACCGGTCAGGAGGAAACGCCCTGGGCGCTGGTCGGTATCCACGCTTTCCTTGATGGCCAACAACAGCTCGGGAGCGCGCTGAATTTCATCGATGATGGCGCGATTCATGCCTCTCACAAAGCCACTGGATCCTGTCGCGCTAGACGATCAGTACGACTCGTGTGTCTGACATGGCCTCGGCAACGCGTTGCTCAACGAGTCTTCGATAAAGTGCCACAGCTTCATGCCTTTAAAATGACCATTTGAAACCAGGGTTATGACCAATTGAAAGTGAAGGTGTGACCACTTGAAATTCACACAGCGGCTGATTGAAACAGGAAACCAATAGCGAGTAGCATGCAAAATCGCAACATGATGTAGCCGAGCGGCCACGTAGGCGCTGCCGAAGCTTTCGCGGCGGTTACCGGAACTGACCGGCCGACGGCGGATTTCACCTCCTGGCAATCGGCAATGCGGTTGATTTGGCAAACGACTTGAGCCCGCATACTAGTGGTCGAATTCCACATGATCGCCATCAGCGAACTGATCAACGACCCGGCACACTATCCTCGAAGCAAGCCCCAACCGCGGGCTGTGCAACTACAACTGCAAACGTTCCAAGCCGTAGAGGGGGTGTGAGCGCGGCTCTGTGAACGAGCTGAATTTGCGCGAACGTTTCAGTCTGCGACGCCTGGGGCCAATACCCTGCGTCGCCGAGCGCAGCGCCCGCGCCTGATCGTCAAGTGCGCCGCCCGGAATGAGTGCCCGGAAGATGTCCCACGGGGGCCGCAAGCTCGTCGCGGCCTGCTTGGGGCGCGAGAGATTGACAAATATTAAGTTTTGTTGCTCGGGGCGCCAACAGGTTGAAGGATATTTGTGACACATCTAAACCGATCAGCGCGGACGCCACGCAAACGCGTGCAGTTTGAGTTTAAAAATCACCAAGGGAGATCCTTATCGCTGAACGGCCATAGCCGATGCGTCGCCCGGGTCGCCAGCCAGATTTCCAGGGAGCAAGTGATCCCATGCATGGAAGTTCTCTTTTCGATCGATTGATCGACGCGACGGTCGCCGCCGCCAACGAACATTCCCTCAAGGCGGCATTGAGCGACGTTGCTCGCGCGCATGGATTTGAGCGTTTTGCATACCTCAATCTCCATACCGCAAAGAGCTTTGCCGTCTCCACCTACCAGAAGGAATGGCAATCGCTTTATTTCTCCCGTTCGTATATGGCCATCGATCCTGTGGTGACGGCAGCCAAGCGACTGCGGCGGGCTTTCAGATGGTCGGTCGATGTTGAACGCCGGCGCGCGGACGACAGCGTCAAGGAATTCTACGATGCCGCGGCTGAATTCGGGATCCGGTCAGGTCTGTCGATTCCCATCTGGACGGGGTTTGGCCAGTTTGCCATCTTGACGCTGGCCTCAGCCAGGCATCTGGAGACCACGGGACCGGACGATCTCGACACGGTCGGCGCGGCTGGCGCGGCGGCACTGATCCATGCCCGGCTCCAAGGCACAACTACGCCCACCCAAAGACCCGACTTCATTTTTTCCGATCGCGAGGCGCTATGCCTGCGATGGGCGGCCGAAGGCCTTCCGATGCACTCCATCGCCGATGTGACGGGCCTGACCTATCACACCGTCCGCTGGGACCTCGATCGAGTAAAGGCCAAGCTTGGCGTCTACACCCAGAAACAGGCCGTGGCGGTCGCAAGCCGGTTCGGGCTGATCTGACGGCCTAGCTGGCGCATATAGATCAGTTGCGATAAGCCCCCGGGAAAACGACGTCCTGGTCGACCAGCACGTTGAACTTGTAGCCGGGCCTGATTTGAAGTGTCGGCTGGACGTCGAGGTTTTTGCCCACGCTCCGTTCGGCTAACCGTCCGAACACATCCGCGAAATTCCGCCGGGCAGCGTCCGAGGCGGTATCCTCCGTCGAACTCTCCGGCATGGCCATATCGACCCCTGTGCCGATAAGAGCGATGAGAACCGCTGAACCGAACGTTTGAAGGTAATGCCGGTCGATTTGGTCCCGAAAGCCACCATAGCCTTCAGCGTCGGTCCCCGCCATGCCGCCGAGCTGCAGGGTCGAGCCGTTGGGAAAGATGATATCGGTCCAGATGACCAGCACACGCGACTGACCGAAAGAGATCTTGTGATCGTAGCGGCCGAAGAGCTTGGCACCTTGCGGGACGAGCAACTGGTGGCCGGTGGCGCTGTCATAGACATTCTGGCTTGTCTGGGCGGTAATCCGCCCCGGAAGATCGGAGCTTATACCGGTCATCAGCGTGGCGGGGATGACCGAACCGCGTTTCAGCTCGTAGCGGGAAAGCTGAGGCACCACCTTGTTCGGCAGATAGCCGATATCCTTGATGTCCTGGTTGAAGAATGATTCTTTCGCTGACTGCATGTTGGGATCGCCGTTTTGCCCTGAAAGTCCCGCCTGCATCGCCGCGGCGTACAGGTCGGAGGCCCCGGCAGGTATTTTTGCGCTTTGGGTATTCGCCTGGGACGTATCGGCGCCGGAAAGATCCTTTAGACTGACATCGATGGCAAGTGGTGAATCAAGCGCCGCGGCTTTGGCTTGAAGACGTGCCATTTGCTGGCGATGGCGCTCCCGCAGGAATTGCTCTTGCTGCTCGCGGCCGAGGCGGGCAAGCCATTCTTCTTCCGCCTCGAGACCGGGTTTATTGCGCGCCCTTTCGGTTTTTTCGGTTTCGACCGTCTGTTGCGGCTTCTCTTCTTGCCTGTTGCTGACCGGTGCCGGCTGATAGATCTGTGTCTGCTCGGGATCGCCGATGATGGCATCCTTGACGCCCCGCTTCAACTGATCGGCATAAGTGGAGGCCGGCGCGTTCGAGGCCTGACCAATGCCATCCGCCCCTTGAAAATAAAACCCGCGGGACGAAAGACCATAGCTGATCACGCCGAGAAAAAGCACGATCAGCGCGATGGCGACGATGATCGGGATGCGGTTCAGCCGCTTGTTGCTGCTGTCCTTGTTTGAAGCGCCGCCAAGCTGAAGCGATTGGACCACCTCCTCCCCTCCCCTAATTGCGCCTGACGGAGACGGGGCTGGCCGGCGATGCGCCGGTCGCGCTGGTGGCATAAGCCCGCGCGAGTTCAACCGAACCTGCCGATATCGAAACAAGCGCCTGCCCTTCAAGATCGTCGACGCCATAGGTTAGGGCAACCATGCGCTGCTTCTCGTCGCTCCCCTGCGCCGTCACGACCTCATAGCCCCATGCCTTCAGGGCAGCTTCCATGGCTTGCCCGAAGGGCGTGGCGTCCCCATTCCATTTGACCCTGTTGATCCCCGGGTCGACCTGTTCTGCAAGCCGACCGACCATATCGCCTGCGATCGCGCTGGCGGCAGGGTCGGAGAGGTCTGGCGAGGCTGAGCTGGCGGAAGGGCCGTCCGCGGCGGTCGTGCAGCCTGACAGCAGGCACCCGATGACAGAAAGTAGGAGGCTTCGCATGGTCACCCTCCCCTGCGAATGGTGATCTTCTGCTTGTGCTTTCCAACACCGGAGATGAGAACCGCGCGGTCGATATTATAGTCCACCACCATCATGTCGTTCTTCATTCGGTAGTTGACGACCCGATTTTGGCCGCCTGAGACGACAAAAAGCACCGGCGCGTCCTGACCGGCGATCGAGCGGGGAAACTGGATGTAGGTCTTCATACCGTCCGAATAGACGCGCATGGGCTTCCACGAGGCTTTGCCGCTCACCGAATAGGCGAAGGTCAATTGCTCCGACGGGACGCCTGCTCCCGGCGTCCTTCCAGCTTCCAGGCGGGCGTTGACATCGGCAAGCTTGCCCGACACATCTTCCGGATAGTCGAAGCCGACGCGCGCCATGTACTGGCTTGTGTGTGATTTGAGCTGGATATGATAGGTCCGGCGCGAGGTCGTCACCACCATGGAGGTGACGAGGCCCGGTTCCGACGGTTTGACGATGAGATGGATCGCCTGGCCAGCCGCAGCACCGGACGTTGCCGGTTCGACCTTCCATCGGACAGTGTCACCAACAAGCACATCGCGAACGACCTCGCCGCCCTGAAGCTCGATGTCGCAGACCTGCAGCGGCGAACACACCACCGACGGCTGAGTTTCTCCAAACAAGAAGATAACCTTTCCATCCGCCCCCTTGGTGACGAGCCCGGTGGCCCCGCGCCACTTTCCCGAAAGGTTCGCGCCCTTTGCTTCGTTTGCGGTCATGCTCTGCGCCGTGGCTCCGTTCGTCGTAAGGACGACGATCCAAGCGCAGCCAAGGGCCGCGAGATATGTTGCTCTTCTCATTGAAGTTCCCTGCCCTTAAAGCTGCGCGGTCCACTCGAAGTCCTTCAGATAAAGGCCGATCGGATTAAGCCTGATCACGCCCTCGTCCTGTGGCGCCGTCAGCGTAACGGTCGCAATTCCGCGGTATCGGCGTGTTCCGGTTTCCTTGCCCTTCCGATCGCGCTCGAATTCCGTCCAGTCGATTTGGTAGGACTGGTTGGAAAGGGCGACGATGTTGCTGACTTCGATCGCAACTGTCGCGTTCTTGGCTTTCTCGAATGGCGAATTGCCGCGGAACCAGGCATTGATTTTCTCGGTGGACGGGTCGGATGTCCGCAGCAGCGCATAGGTCCGATCGATGTATTGCTTCTGAACGACGGCGTCTGGCGTCACCGACCGGAAGCTTGTGACGAACCCACCGAGCGTGGCGCGAACCACCCGTGGGTCGGCATATTCGATCTGCTGGGGAAAGCCCGCGCTGACCGAGGTCCCAAGCTTGTCGACTTCGACGATATAGGGGACGAGTTTGACCTGCGTGCTCAAATATAGCGCATAGACGAAGCCGATTACGGCCATTGCCAGTGCGATCATGCCGACAACGCGCCACGCTGCCGCCGCCCTGACATAGGAACCATATCGTTCGTTCCATTCCTGCCTGGCGGCGAGATATGGGTTCTCAGGGGCGCGTTGCATTGCCATCGACCGATCCTTGCAGTGATTATTTTTTGTCGTCGCGAGGCGGCGACGGGCGCAAACCGCCGCGTGCCTCGGCCTGATCGAGTTTCGCATTGGCAAGTCCAAGTAGAGAGCCGGCATGGGCGCCGGGTGAGCCGATCGCCTTTTCCTTGACCGCGGATCCGACCGCTTCGCCCGTCGCGCTCAATCCCGCACCGATGCCGCGCAAGGCAGCGCCCGTCATGGACGCACCCTCGGCACGCGCAGCACGCGCGGCGGCAAAGCCCGCGCTGGCGCCACCGCCGGCTAGAAGCCCCGCGCCCAGTGCGAATGATGCCGCCTGCCCGCCGTGGCGGATCACCTCCATGCCGCCGCTGACGGAGACGCCTTGGACGACACCCTGCAGAATGCTTGGGACGTAGATTGATATGATGAAGACGACAACTGATAGGCCGGCGATCGCCAGGCTGGTGATGAGTTGCTGCTCCGCCGCGACTGATGCCTCGGCCAAGCCGATGAGAACCTCCGAGCCGATGCGCGCGATCATTACCAGTGCCATCAGCTTCATACCGACTGAAAACGCATAGACGAGATATTTGACTGCGAAGTCCTTGGTGAAGGATGAACCACCTAATCCAAGCATGATCATGCCGGCCAACAAGCCCACATACATCTCGACGATGACAGCGATGAACACCGCAGCGACGAGCGAGAACGCGATGACGACAACAACCATGGCGAAGACGGCGGCAATAGCCAGAGAGTTGTCCTCAAAGAGGCCGAACTGAACCTGTTCGGACATTTTGTCCGCGACCTCTATGCCTGCGTCGAAGATCGCGGCCGGAGAAGCGGAGCCACCTTCCGCGCCTAACTGATATAGGCTGTCCACCACCGCTTTGGCGAGGGCTGGTCCCCGATCCAGGATAAAGGCAAAGAGACCGACGAACATGATCCGGCGAACGAGTTCCGCGAACCAACTATCCAGTGACGCAGCTTGGAGCGCTAGCCATACGGCTGCTATTCCAATTTCTATCCCGGCCAGGATCCAAAAGAGCGACTGAGCTGCCCGTGACACCGTCGACTCCCAATCCTTCGCAGCATTAACCACTTGGTTTTCCAGGGTCGAGAGCGCCGATCCTTGCTGGGCGAAGGCTGGCCCTACCGCCACGATCGCAAGGCCGATCGCAAGCATGATCAATCCGAGCGTCCGTCGTGAGCTTACCACCTTGTCCGCATCTCCTGTCCTTGCCTCAGATACCGTTTCGTCAACGGCTTAAAGAATTCCCTCAGGCGTTGTTCGGCGGCTGTCGCGGTCGTCGAGGGAGGATAGAAATGCGTGTCGACCACGATGAGGATCGTTGCGGTGGCTACTCCAACCGTACCCACGCGGAAAGCAATGATCGCAAGGGCTCACCAGCGCGGCTCCATCATTTGTCCATCGGGGATTCCTCTTCCCGCGGGAGCGAAAAACTTCTCTCTTCTCTTCTGCGCCAGGTCCCTGTCGGTCTGGTTTGCCTGAAACCAGGTGCCCATCATCGTCATTTGCTGGGAAAGTAGACCGCGCAGCTTCTGCAGCTGGGCGACCTGCTGCGCCGCGATCTGGTGGCCGACCTGCAGGGCCTTCATCTGCCCGTCCGCGCTTTGCGACATCGAGCGGAGCGAAGCCATGGTGGATTCTTCGGTCTCGAACTGATCCGCCGTCAGGCTTGCGGCCTCCAAACTGCCCGCGATCGTGTCACGGTTGGTGTCGGACCAGGACTGATAGGTCGAGGAGAAGCTCGTCCCCTCCGACAGGTTGGTCTTGAGATCCGCATAGCTCGGGAAACGCTGTTTGAGGATATCGTCGGCGTTGCCCATGGAAAAGGCGATCCCCTGCCCCTGCGAGACGACACTCTGCAGGCGCTTGAGGTCACTCTCGACTTCGCCCCAGATGTGGTTGGGAAGCTGCGCTGTATTCTGCAGCATGTTTTGGTAGATTTTCAGCTGGTTCTGGATCTGCTCGGCGAGCTGGCTGATCTGGGTAAGCTGGTTTTCGACCTGGACGCCGGAGCTTTCGAGCAGCTTGATCAGCTCGGCATTGTTGGCAAGCTGTGTCCATTCCGTTGCCGCGCCCGTCGCGCTGCCGGCGTTTGCAGGGTCAGGCAGTACGAGTGCGCTTGACACGGCTGCGACCAGCAGAAGCCTATGCGTCTTCGAGAAGCGATGCAGCATCCTTGATCCCTCTCTTTTGGAGCCAGTGAAGCGGCCATTCCGGGCCATGTTCGTAATAAAGCGCACGAATATGCTTCAAGTCGTCCTTGCTCGACGCGCCGACGAAAGAGAGCGTCAGCGGGCCAAGAGCCATGTCGAACAGGCGGCGCCCTTCGGGTGACGTGACGTAGTATTCCCGCTTCGGTATGGCGGTCGCTACGATCTCGATCTGCCGTTCGTTGAAGCCGATCCGTTCGTAGAAATCCCGGGTTCCGGCCTCGCGGGCTGCACCGTTCGGCAGGCAGATTTTCGTTGGGCAGCTCTCTTTCAGGACATCGATGATGCCAGAGCGTTCGGCATCCGAGATCGACTGGGTTGCAAGCAACACCGCGCAATTGGCTTTGCGCAGCACCTTGAGCCATTCCCGGATTTTGTCGCGGAATACCGAATGACCGAGCATCAGCCAGGCTTCGTCGATGACGATGAGGCTTGGTGCGCCGGTGAGGCGCTTTTCAATGCGCCGGAAGAGATAGGTGAGCACCGGCACGAGGTTTCGCTCGCCCATGTTCATGACTTGCTCGATTTCAAACGTCTGAAAAAGGCCCAGTTCGAGGCCGTCGCTCTCGGCGTCCAGCAACTGGCCCATCGGGCCGTCGACGGTGTAGTGATGGAGAGCATCCTTGATCTCGCGCATCTGAACGCCACTGACGAAATCCGAGATCGAACGACCGGGAGCCCCGTCCATCAGACCGATCTGGCGGGAGATGGCGTTGCGGTGATCCGGCGTGATCGTGATGCCCTGCATCGCAACCAGGCTTTCGATCCACTCCGACGCCCAGGCACGATCGCCGTCCGATGACAGTTCGGAGAGCGGGCAAAAGGAAAGCCCGGTGTCTTCGTCGGCGCCGATCTCGTAGTGATCGCCGCCGCAAGCAAGTGTCAGCGGCAGCATTGAACGGCCTTTGTCGAAGGCGAAGATCTGGGCGTTCTCGTAGCGGCGGAACTGTGCTGCGATCAACGCAAGGAGCGTCGACTTTCCCGAGCCTGTCGGACCGAACACCAGGGTATGGCCGACGTCATCGACGTGAAGGTTGAGCCGAAAGGGCGTGGATCCAGTCGCGACCTGCATCAGCGGTGGTGAATCGGGTGGGTAAAACGGGCAAGGTGCCTGCGGATTCCCGGACCAGACGGAGTTGAGCGGGATGAGATCGGAGAGATTGCGCGTGTTGATCAGCGGCTCGCGAATGTTGCAGTACCAGTTTCCAGGCAGACTGCCCAGATAGGCGTCGGTCGCATTCAGTGTCTCGATCCGTGCGCCAAAGCCCTCGGCCTGGATGAGACGCCGGATCGCCTCGGTCTTGTCGTTAAGTCGTTCGGCATCGTTGTCGAACAGCACGACGACTGGTGTGTAATATCCATAAGCGACGAGCTGTGACGACGCTTGTGCGATTGCATCCTCGGTCTCGGCGACCATCGATATTGCGTCTTGGTCGACCGAGCGACTTTGCGTCTGGAAAAGTTGGTCGAAGAAAGGTCGAACTTTCTGCTGCCACTTTTTGCGGGTGCGCTCGAGACGCACCCTCGCCTCCTCGGCGTCGAGGAAAATGAAACGCGACGACCATCGATAGCCAAGCGGCAAAGAATCCAGGCTGTTCAGGATGCCCGGCCAGCTCTCGGACGGAAGGCCGTCGATTGCCACCACGCCGAGAAAACGGTTCTCCACCTTGGGAGCAAGTCCGTGCTGAAGCTCGGCGGTCACGATCCAGTCGAGGTACATCGGAATGTCGGGGACTCTGACAGGGTGGTTGTCGCCTGTGACGCAAAAGCGGATGAACTGCAGCAGTTCGTCATAGCGAGCAACGCGCGTGCCGTCGCGCTCGGCGGTCTCCCGCGTCAGCATTCGCCTGATGGAAATGATGTTGGCGAGATACTGTTCGACTTCCCGGATCGCATTGCGGAAGATGAAGAGCACGGTGTCGGCATAGGATTGCTTTCGACTGTCTTCGTCGGAATAGATGTACTTGCTGAGCCTCGATCGACGCTGCTCGGTCGGCCGATAGGTCGCAATGATGGCGTGGCGGCTTTCGAAATGCCCCTGCTCGCGTTCGAAGTGGGCTCGTCGTTCCTCGTCGATCGCCAGAGTCACCGGATCGGGGAAATGTGATTTTCCAGCCGAGGCATAGTCGACCGTCGCGAGCCGGACCGCCTCTACCTGGATCATCCAACCGGAACCGAGACGGGACAATATGGCATTGATCTGGCGCGACACCTCGTTCCGCTCGAAATCGGTGGAGCTTTCGGAGTCAGGTCCGGCAAAATACCAGCCGGCCATCAGTGAGCCATCCTTGAGCAGAAGGACGCCGTTGTCGACAAGACCTGCGTAGGGGACGAGATCCGCGAAGGACGGCGCCGTGTGACGGAAAGCGCGAAGGGATACCATCTTTGCCTCTCAGTAGCGTCGCCAAGGGGATGACGTGGCCCGGTACGAGGGTCTGTAGGCCATGTGACGGATATACACGCGTCTCATCAGTGGATCGGCTTTTGCCATCATCCTCAACGCCGCGACGATGACGATCCACAGCGTCGCTCCGAACAGCGCGGAATAGATCGTCAGGACGACAAAGATCAGGATGATCGCCGCAAGTCCCGTGATCAGTACCAGTTCCCGGTCCGCGCCCATCAGGAGGTTGGGGCGAGAAAGCGCGCGATGTATGGAATTGCGCTGCAAGGTGGTCGCCTCAACCGCCATGACCTGCCTTCCCCTCTTCGCCATTACGGGTCTTCAGGTTGTGATCGGCAATGCCGATAGAGGCGCCCGTCGCGCCGAACAGGCCGACGATCTGGGTTGCGCCGAGCAGAATGCCGGCAACGAGCACCACATACATAAGCCGGCGGGCGAAGTCGTTGAGTTCTCCGCCGAAGATCAACATGCCGCCTGCGATTGCGACAGCAGCAAGTGCGATGAACCCGGCAACCGGACCGGTGATCGACTCTTGGATTTGTTGAAGAGGATCTTCCCAAGGCAGGCCGCCGCCCGAACTTGCCCAAGCCGGATCAATTAGGATGAAGGCCAACGCAAGCGCGACGGCGGCGAGGTCTATCGAGCGTTCAAGCCGCATGCTGCATGTCTCCATAAGTCTCGAGCTGATACTCGCCACCTATAAATCCGTGAACGCGCAGGATATCGCTGACGCGGCGGCCTTTTGGGGTTCGATCGATCGAGATGATCAGGTCAACTGCCTCGCCTATGACTGCTTGAATCGGTTGTCTGCTGACCTCTGCGGTTAGTTGTTCCAGCCGTCGAAGCGCCGATTGCGCGGTGTTTGAGTGAATGGTCGCCACTCCGCCCGGGTGGCCCGTGTTCCAGGCCTTAAGGAGTGTGAGCGCCGCGCCGTCGCGAACCTCGCCGACGATGATTCTGTCCGGCCGCAACCTCATGGTGCTCTTCAGCAACTGCGCCATGTCGACACGATCGCTCGTGCGCAATGCGACCGCGTTGCTGGCGACGCATTGGATCTCGACCGTGTCCTCGAGAATGACCAATCGGTCGTTCGGAGTCTGCTCGGCGATCGCAGCGACAACCGCATTGGTCAGGGTCGTCTTGCCCGATCCTGTCCCCCCGCAGATGACCATGTTCCACCTCCTATCTATCGCCTGGCGGATTATGAGGGCTTGGCCGGCCGTCATAACGCTGCTTGTCAGATAGTCTTCGAGCCGGATGCGCTGCGACGCTCGCCGGCGGATCGAAAAACACGGCGCGGGGACGATCGGGGGCAGCAGGCCCTCGAAACGATGGCCGCCAAGGGGCAATTCACCAGAGACGATCGGCTTTCGGTCGCCCACCTCGGTATTCAACACGTGGGCAACGCAGCCGATGGCGACCTCGGCTGCGCGCTTTTCCATCTGGCCGGCATGGGCGATCCCGCGTCCAAGACGCTCCACAAACAGATTTCCGTCGGGGTTCAGCATGATTTCGACGACGCTCGGATCGTTGAGGGCAAGGCAAAGCTCCTCGCCAAGAGCGTCCTCGAGTTTGCGGATGAGGCGCGGCAGCGCCAGGGTCGGTATCGACATCGCGGCTGCCTGCTTATGCCGCATGCTGGCGCCGCGCACCGAATGCGGAACGATAGGCGTGCGGTCGGACCCGTTCGAAGTTCTCCCAGCTGACCGGCAGGATGCCGGCCACGCTCAGCGTCTCATTGATCATGATCGGCTGACCAAGGCGCAGCATCGGCCAGCCGGCGCGCCGCAGGATTCGCTCGAAGCGAACATCCGTGGCTGTTGCGATTTCGCGGTAACCCTGATTTAGGCACCATTCGAGGATGCCTGCGAACATGCCGAACGTGACGTCGCTCAGGCCCCCTTCCCCGGCCCCACGGGACCGCGCGGTATCGACGCAGAAACGAGAGCTTTCGATCATGGACGGATCGGCGTCGAGCCGTCCTGCCGAAAGAAGCTGCGGGAAGACTTGCTGCAGCATGGTCGGACCGATGGCTGGCAGCAGCCGTGCGCAGCCGATCACCACGCCATCCGATAAGGCTAGAACATAGGTCGGTTCGAATTCGTCGAACTGATCGCGCTCCCGCCCGTTGGACCTGGAAACGTTCCAGGCGAGCCGGTCAGCGAAAACCCGCGACCGCAGCCTGTACATTTGATCGAGAAGGGCCGCGTCCTTGCGCGATTTCGTCGTCTTGAGTGCTATCAGCTTCATGATCCCGCTCCGCAATTAGGCTGGTCTGCGGATCCTGGTTTGCGGAAAGCGGCGGGTTGGTTCCAGTCGCAAATCTGTGAGTCGCGCATGGTTCAGGGCCGATGGCGACGCCGCGTTGCGCGCCGGGGCGACCGGCCGACATTGGGTCCCACTCGCAAAACTGCGGGTATAGCGACAGGGGCTGAAGGCCGCTTGATCATCTTAAGCATATGAAAAGTATGGTGAAGGCCTGCAACACATTGCAGGCAGCAGGTCATTCGTTAAGTTTTCGTTAACCAAAGAACGTTTGACGACTCACGCGATAACTGCAACCTTTGCGACGGAAAATGCGCGATGATCGGTGAAAAACCGTCGCGAGGTGAAAATGGATCAGATGACGACACGCAAGCCAACGAGCGAATCCTCCGCTGTGAAGATTACACGCCAATCGCAGATGTTGTCAGCGCAGTTGCAGTCTCTTCGCACCCATATGTATCCGCCGGAGGCGATGAAATCGTTGCGCACGTTTACCTCGCGTGACGTGGCCACCATGCTTGGGATCGCCGAATCGACCCTCCGACAGATGTCGTTGGACGGTGAAGGTGCAATGCCCGAGCGGCTGGAGAATGGCCGCAGGAGCTACACGCTCGCCCAGGTCAATGAGATCCGTCGATACCTGGCGGTGAAGCGGCCCATGGAAGCTTTGGATTTCTTGCCGCGCCGGCGTGCCGGTGAGAAGCTGCAGGTTATCGCGGTTGCGAACTTCAAGGGCGGATCGGCCAAAACGACGACGACCGTTCATCTCGCCCATTATCTCGCTCTGACGGGTTTGCGGGTGCTCGCGATCGATCTTGATCCGCAGGCATCCTTGTCGGCCATGTTCGGCTACCAGCCGGAGTTCGATGTCAGCGACAATGAGACGATATATGCGGCCATTCGCTATGACGACGACAACCGCCGGCCGCTGCGCGACGTCATTCGCAATACCTATTTTGACGGAATTGATCTCATACCAGGCAACCTGGAGCTCATGGAGTACGAGCATGAGACGCCGCAGGCGATCGCAAGCGGCGGCGGGCGCGGCGACGGGATCTTCTTTCGACGTCTCGGCGCCGTCATAAACAGCGTCGAGGAAGACTATGATGTCGTCGTAATCGATGCGCCGCCGCAACTGGGCTATCTGACCCTGGGCGCGCTTTGTGCTGCGACCTCACTGCTGATCACCGTTCATCCGGCGATGATCGACGTTGCCAGCATGAACCAGTTCCTGGCGATGATGAGCGATGTCATGCACGTCATCGAGGAGCGTGGCGGTGTTCTGGAACACGATTTCATTCGATATGTCATCACCAGGCACAATCCGAACGACGTCCCGCAGGTGAACGTCGTCGCGCTCCTGCGCTCTCTGTTCGGCGAGGACGTGCTGGCGCCAGCGGTGGTGGACACGACCGCAATCGCCAGCGCCGGCCTCGAAAAGAAGAGCCTTTACGAAATGGCGCGTGGTTCGGTTGGTCGGGATACGCTTACGCGTGCCCTGGATTCCGTCGACGCGGTCAATCTCGAGATCTTCAACCACCTCAAATCGGTATGGGGACGGTCATGACGAATGCCAAAGAACGCTCCAGTCGGATGAAAAGTCTTTTTGCGAATGTCGATTCCGCGGAGCTTGCCAAGCAAATTTCAGCTGGGCCCGCGGTCAAAGTCGGATCTGGAGCCGTCAAGTCGATGGACCGGGCCTTCGTTGCCGTCGAAGAGGAGAATGAACGCCTCCGCCTGCAATTGAGCGGTTCTGAGGCCATCGTCGAAATTGACTCCGCCCTTGTCGTTCCTTCCTTTGTCAGGGATCGCCTCGATATTGAGGGAGATCCGCAGTTCCAGGGTTTCGTCGAGGGCATTCGGGAAAACGGCCAGAGACTTCCCATCCTCGTTCGCCCCTCCCCCGACAGGCAAGGCTATTTTCAGGTCGCGTACGGGCACAGGCGTTTGCGCGCCTGTCAGATCCTTGAACGGCCCGTGAAAGCGATCGTCCGCGATCTCTCCGACGATGAACTGGTGGTCGCTCAAGGTATCGAGAATACCGAACGCGCCAATCTCTCCTTCATCGAGCAGGCGTTCTTTGCCGCGACTCTCAAGGCGCGCGGCTTCCGGCGGGAGACGATCGCCGCCGCGCTCGGCAGGGCGGATGGCAAGCTGACCTACGTTTCGATGCTGATTGGAATCGCAGAACAGGTCCCCGCCGAACTGATCGGCAGAATTGGTCCGGCTCCTTCGATCGGCCGCCCCAAGTGGGAAAAGCTCGCCGCCCATTTCAAGGATGGCAAGGCTCCGGCCGCGGCCCAGGCGATCATTGATAAGGTGACCTCGACGGCTGTATGGGCCGCTGCCACGAGCGATCACCGCTTCGCCGCGCTGATGAGCGCGCTCGAACACAAGGCGGCCCGAGGAACTCAGGGCGAAGTGGTCGACGTCGGTGGCGGCGCCGTAATCACTGCGAAATCCTCGCGTTCTTCAACGCTTATCACGATTCCGGAAAGCAAGGTGCCTGGCCTGTCGGCTTGGCTCGTCGAAAGGCTTCCGGCGCTGGTGGAGGAGTACCGAAAACAAACGGGAGAGGCGCCGATGGGGTAGGCTAATTCAGAAATAGGAAAGGGCTCACCGACGGCAATCGGCGAACCCTTGGAATCCTAGCCGACAGTACGAAAACGTCCCATCGACATCAGCTCTTACAAACTGATTCTATGACGGACCGCTTGCACAATCAACCCCTGCGTAACAGCCGGGAATGAAAAACTGTGCCCGTCTGCCGGCTTTCATCAACAAGAATCTCGATGGAGCCGCACGCCAAGGCGTTGCGGGCAGCTAGCCCATGACAGAAGCAACGGCAATCGCATCGTTCAGGCGCGTCAGTCCGGCCATTCTCGCAAGCGCGCGTATGGCGATGGCCAACGACATACCGGACACCTCGAAGTCGGAGATCTCTCTCCTGCTGAAAAAGGCAGCGCCGATCCTTGGGATCGACGGCACGACCTATCATGTTTTGGACATTCTCCTTGGCCTCTCGCGCGCTGAAGACTGGAAAGGCGGCGGGCGACCGATCGTTGCCATCTCGAATGCCAAGCTTGCCGAATATACGCTGCGCTCCGAGCGCACAGTGACACGTTGCCTGCGCAGGATCGTTGAGGCTGGGATCGCCGCCTACCGTGACAGTCCGACTGGCCGGCGTTTCGTGTACCGCGACAGTGACGGGATGGTTGCCAGCGGCTTCGGGCTTGATTTCACGCCGGCGCGCGTACGGCTCGCCGAGATCAGGGAGAGCGTCGAGAACTATCAAAGGGAACTCAAGGCCAGCCAGGATGCACGTCGCGCGGTCACGAGGGTTTCCAGGGCAATCATCGATGCCTGCGAGGCGTTCCCGGAAAAGGCAGATATCTGGAGGAGCGCTGCGCAAGCGATCATCGACGGCGTTGCCGGCAGGGCCGAACAGGCAAGCGGTCTCGAATCAATCCACGCAGGGGTTCTTGAGTACGCTGAACAACGTTTCCAGGAGCATAATATGTCATGCGCGGGTGACATCGGCGTCACCTCTATTATTAATACAACCCCTAAAAACCTTTCTGATAGTAATGAACGGACCCGCTCTAACGAGCGAGACATAATTTCGACTAACGACGGCTCCGCCGTCGAAATGGCTTATGAAAATAAGCCTCAAGCGGCGGCGGGTGACATGCAATCCCGGTTGCCGGAGGCGGAAAAGACAGTTGGTGATATCCAAGGTGCCGTTCTAGCTACGGTGCCGGTTGGCTTGCTGCAGGTCGGGTGCCGGGCGGCGCAGGAATGTGTCAGCGTGGAGTTTGACGGATGGTCCGATGTTGTCGGGGCGGCCGAAATGATGCGGCGCATGATCGGCCTGTCGGAGGCTGCATGGGTAGACGGCGTAGGGCGGGTCGGCCGTTATGCAGCCTCCGCCATCTTAGCGACCGTGCTCGAAAAATCCTTGCGTGATCCGGAGCTGATTGCAAAGCCCGGGGGCTATTTCCGTGCAATGGTCGACCGGGCGGTCGATGGAAGTCTTCACCTCTCAAAAAGCCTTCACGGTCTTGCCGATAGCGAGATGAACAAGCGGAATAGATAGGCGAAAAAGTAACAGCTGTTACCCCGCCCTTGGGCTTGAGGAACGGCTCCATCGCGCCGAGTTTGCGTTATAGCCGCTACGGGAAGAGATCGAGTTCAGGGGGTGGCCTTGGCATCTGGCTCGGATGGGCGGCAATGGAGCGGTGCATACAGAAAGAGTGGTCGCTTCGTCGGGTATCCGTTTGCGCCGAACGTCAATGCAGCCATATTGCATCTGGATTTCGCAGCAAGACGGCGAGGGCTGGCAACTGCACTGAAGTATCTTCCCTCAAAGCCGTGGCCGATTAGCGTCATTCCTCGTGTCCACTGAAAGACCCTGCCTGGCTGCCGATCTTGAACACCCTCCGATGTGAATGTGTTGCCGTTGATTGTTCAGTATCGATCACGGAGTCAGCGTCGACGGTTCTGGCGGTTGCGATCTCGCTCCCTGCCTGCGTGCTTCATGCTTTTCGGCGGTGAAAAGCTTTGCGCGTCCTTGGAGTTACTCGGCTCGCAGAAGAACATGGGTGTTGGAGGGCATAGGCGAAGGAGGTCTTCGAATGTTCATTAAGGAAGCTATGCCACCTGTTTCGTCGCGCTTGTGCCCCGCTAGAGATAATTGTGCATTGATGCCTAGAGGTCCCGAACTTCTAGTCGGGGTGTGCGGCACCCGCCAAGCAGAAGAGGTCCCAGGTAGGACGGCAATGGCGCTTGCGGGTGTGGGTTCTGCGGGCCGTCTCGGCCGGGAGAGATGGACGGGTGAGGGTGCCGATCGTCGCCTCGTTTTCCCTCCTCTATCCGACATAAGCTGCTTATCCACGGACGGAGAGGGCCGGGCAGGGTCCGGTCGACACACCCGTTTGGCCGGGACATCAACTGAATTTTTTTATTGGTCGCGTTGGGCGAACTACGCGATCTCAATAAGAGGCACTCAAAAGGTAACAGCTGTTACCTTTTGAGTGCATACAAGGATGCGACCCTTCTCTTACCTCAAAAAGCTTACTCACCAAAAGCGACCCGGCTTCGGGGAACTTCGGACGTTACCGGTAGGTGCCGAGCGGTCTGACGTTCAAAGTGTGACGGATTGCGCCGATCACTTCCCCCGAGGACAGAAGGAATCGGCTTTCGAGTGGTTCAAGCGGCGCATGAACATAGATGAAATGCGGCCAACCTTCCTACGTCCAGTTCCACTTCATGAGTTATAGGCGCCCTCTATAACTCACGATAATGTATTGCGATGAGTGATAGAAATGAATTCTATCGCTCATGTAATGGATCAAAGGTGGTCGGGGAGACCCAGAGAGCACCTTGAAAGGTTCGAATCGACGTCATCCAAAGGGCAGCAAACCCATGTGTCGGCAATCAAACGCGCCTCGTTCGGCTGCGTTACAACCAGCACAAATAAGCATATGAGCATGCGTCAGCAAAGGATCGGATGTGGACGTTTTTCGGAGGGTGAGTGTGGCCGCAAGTACCAGAGCCGAGCACCAGCGTTGCGGATCATCTGACGGATGGCGACCGACTTGTGGGAGCCGAGATTATCCATCACGACGATGTCGCCGGGTTTGAGCACCGGTACGAGTTGCTGCTCGACATAGGCGCGAAGCACTCACCGTTGATCGGTCCATCGAAGACACAGGGTGCGGTGAGCCGATCGCAGCGCGGTGGCCGCCCATCTTCCCAGGCTCGACAGAACCGCTCGAACGATAACGCTGCCACCACTTTACCGCTGAAGACACGGCAATACCGAACCGCGCCGCAACCGACCGGCAGCTCTCACGGGCTTCGATTGCAGCAACAACACGCTCACGAAGATCATTGGAAAGAGGTCGCGTCATTCGATGCTGGCCTCCACTCCAGCCAGCATCTTGAATCACAAAACACCCAAAACGGAATCCCTGCCGATTCAACTAAATCCGGATACGCCCTAAGTAAGACTAATCAGAGCTTTGCCTATCGAGGCTAGCGGCATTGCTTCCACATCGTGCTTTAGGGGGAAAGTTTCCTGCCCAGGGTAAACGACGATGCGTCGTGCCGGGTCGAGATCTTCACATGCAAGATAGAAGCCTTTCTCGAGTTTCGGTGTCAGGCTCCGCTTGATTTCGATAGCCCAAGGTCGTTCGCCCGGGGGCGTTAGAAGAACGTCGATCTCGGCACCAGCCGACGTCCGATAAAAATTGCACTGAGTTCCGGGCGGCGCTGCTGCAATCAAGGTCTCGATCACGAACCCTTCCCAGCTTGCTCCGGCGACCGGGTGCCCGAGCAGGTCCTCCTGAGTGGTCAGTCCCAAAAGGGTGTGGGTGATGCCGCTATCGCGAACATAGACCCGCGGTGATTTGACCAGGCGTTTGCCAATGTTTGCGTGCCAGGGCTCTAGGCGTCGTACGAGGAGTAGATCAACCAGGAGATCGAGATAGGAGGCGACCGTCTTGCCATCGACGCCGAGCGAACGCGCAAATTCCGCGGCATTTAGCAGTCCTGATTGGTGATGCGCAAGCATGGTCCAGAAGCGCCGCAATGTCTCGGCTGGAATGCGAGGACCAAGCAAGGAAATGTCTCGTTCCAGATAGGTTCGTATAAAGTCTTGCCGCCAGCGCTGGCTTTCACGATCACTCGCTGCTAGGAAACTATCTGGGAAGCCGCCCCGCACCCATAGCGTATTCAGATCGTCAACTGGCACTTCCAGGCCGTCGATCGGACTCATTTCAAGGTAGGCGATGCGACCGGCCAGCGTCTCACCTGACTGTTTCAATAGATCGATTGATGCGGACCCGAGCAGCAGGAAATGGCCAGCCTTTCTTCCATTTCGCCGGCCCCGGTCGATAAGCCCACGCAAGTTCTGAAAAAGATTTGGTAGCCGGTGAACCTCATCCAGGATAACGAGCTTGTCGCTGTGCTGGCTGAGATATAGTTCCGGCTCGGTGAGTTTGGCGCGGTCGGCATCCGATTCCAGGTCGAGATAGATTGATGGGCGCTGTTCGGCTATGGCAAGCGCCAGCGTCGTCTTGCCGACCTGACGCGGGCCAATGAGCGCAACGGCGGGGCTCGAATCGATCAACTCAATCAGTTTTGTAGATATTCGACGTTCAATCATCCTTGCATTTATGGTGGGTAATTCCGTAATTGCAAGGATAATATGTTGAGTTTGGGCTGTGTCAGTTGGCGCGTCGCGCGGCGTTCACATTGGTGTGTGCCTAACGGCTCGCCGCGCCGGTCGCGCTGGCGACTGTCTGGGACGGCCGCGAAATTCCCCGCCTCGGCATGGGATGCTCGGCGATCAGTGGCCTCTCCTCCGTGACAGAAGAGCGCTGCATCCGCGCGTCGCATACGAACATCATATATCACACCATTTGAGCCGCCCGCCCGCTTCGACGTGTCGCGCTGTTGTAGTAACTTGACGCTTGTTGAATCGAGCGGTGGCGGGACTGCTCCATCGCCTCCGGCAGAGGGATGCCACGGTTTGCCGCCTCGGTCAGATATCCAGATCGTAGCCCGTGGGCGGAAAACTCCCCACGGTCTAATCCAGCCAGTTCCACCCGCTGCTTGATGATCGCGTTGACCGACTGCGGATCGATCGCCCGT
>NZ_LXFU01000029.1 GCF_001657485.1 Rhizobium sp. WYCCWR10014 | reverse complement strand
GCTGAGCCCTGTGCAATACAGAACTCAGCCCTTAAATCTAACCAGCCTTTAAACCGTCCAACTTATTGGGGTCAGTTCACCCGGGCGGTTTTTTGTTGCGCCATCATAAGTAAGCTTCGGCCGCCACTATCGGCTTTGGCGCTTCTTGATTAGAAACAGCTTCTATACCGGAAATTAACCACGTTCCGTCATCGTGGGATACCCAAGGATGACACGTTTTCCGCCAATCTGGGAATGACAGCCAGTACCGTCTGCCTTCTCATCACCGGCATTCCTCGTCCGATCGGCTTCGCCTTACCAGACGAAGCAGCAGAAAACTGTGCATTTCAGAGGGACGGGAATGTTTGGTCTATCTTCCGATTCGAAATATATTCTCAATGCCATTTCCAAATCGCAGGCGATCATCGAATTCGACCTCAAGGGAAATATCCTCACGGCGAACGAGAATTTCTGCAATGCACTTGGTTATCGCCTGAGCGAGATCGTCGGCAAGCATCACAGCATGTTCTGCGAGCCGGCCTATACGGCAACGCCTGAATATCGTGCCTTCTGGGCACGGCTCGGGCGCGGCGAATATGATGCCGGTGCTTACAAGCGTCTCGCCAAGGGCAACAGAGAGATATGGATCCAGGCTTCCTACAATCCTGTTCTCAAGAGCGGCAAGCCATTCAAAGTGGTGAAATTCGCGGCCGACATCACTGCCGCCAAAAAGCAGGCGGTCGAGGATTCCGGCAAGCTGGAGGCGATCTCGCGTTCGCAGGCGGCGATCGAATTCACCCCGAAGGGCGAGATCCTGACCGCGAATGAGAATTTCTGCAAAGCCATGGGATACTCCCTGGCCGAGATCACCGGCAAGCACCACAGCATATTCTGCGATCCGGCCTATGTCAGCACCGAGGATTACGGCAACTTTTGGCGCCGTCTGGCCAATGGCGAATTCATTGCCAACGAATTTGTCCGCTACGGCAAGGACGGCCGCGAAATCTGGATCCAGGCTGCCTATAACCCGATCGTCGATGCCGACGGCAAGGTCTACAAGGTCGTGAAATTCGCAACCGACGTCACCCAGCGCATGAGCGCGATTTCTCTGCTTGGCGGCGCGCTGCGCCAGCTGTCAGAAGGTGATCTGACACGGACGGTGGACACGCCCTTCGTCCCGTCGATGGAACAATTGCGGCACGATTTCAACACCGCAATCAAAGGTCTTGCCGAGACGATGAAGACGATCGGCGAGAATGCCAGCGCGATCGCCTCCGGCTCACGCGAGATTGGCGCATCGGCGGACTCCTTCTCCAAGCGGACGGAACAGCAAGCCGCATCCATCGAAGAAACCGCAGCCGCGCTGGAAGAGATCACCACCACTGTCAACGATTCCAGCCGTCGCGCCGATGAGGCCGGCCGCCTTGTCGCCATGACCAAGCAGGGCGCCGAGCAATCCGGTATCGTGGTCCGCAATGCCGTCGCCGCCATGGGCCAGATCGAACAGTCCTCCCGCGAAATCACCAACATCATCGGCGTCATCGACGATATCGCCTTCCAGACCAATCTCCTGGCATTGAATGCCGGCGTCGAGGCGGCCCGCGCCGGCGAAGCCGGCAAGGGCTTCGCCGTAGTGGCCCAGGAGGTCAGGGAGCTTGCCCAGCGCTCCGCTAATGCTGCCAAGGAGATCAAGACACTGATCAACACGTCGGGCGAGCATGTCAGGAACGGCGTCGGCCTCGTCGGCCAAACCGGTAAAGCGCTCGAGGAAATCGTCACCCAGGTCGGCGATATCGACGGCAACGTCGTCGCCATCGTCGAAGCCTCCAGGGAGCAGGCAACCGGCCTCAAGGAAATCAACCAGGCGGTCAATACGCTGGATCAGGCAACCCAGCAGAATGCCGCCATGGTCGAGGAGAGCACCGCTGCCAGCCACAGCCTTGCGAGGGAAGCCGAAACGCTACGTGTGTTGCTGACGAGGTTCCGTCTGCCAGGCCAGATCCAGACCACAGGCAGGCATGAGGCAAGACAGACGGGCTCACCGGCGCTGCATCTGGTTTCACGTGTCGCAAAGGCGCACGGGACTGCCGCGGCAACTGCCCAGAGCTGGGAAGAGCTCTGATCCCAGTCTCCGCACATCGTCAATTTACTGTGCCGCCGCCAGGCGGCACTTTGATCATATGCGCTGTATACCAAGATAAAGCGCATCGCATAATGCCCATGCGACGCGCTTTGATCGCTTAGCCGAACAGCGCGAAGGTTGCCCTCAGCGTCACCCAGACACCCCACAGCAGCGGAATGCCGACGACGGCCCAGGCAAGCATCGCCTTGGCGTCCAGACCACCTGTGCCAATGCCGAAGGAACCTGTCGGCCCGGCATTGACAGCCGCCGACTTCGCCTGCAGCGCGGCGACCTCGTCATCCGACATGAACCATTTGTCCGAAAGCGGCCTGATCAGCGCATTGGCGATGAGCCCGAGCGCCAGCATGCCGGCGAGGATATACATGGTGCCGGTATAGAGGGTTGGCCCGGGCGCAACGCCGGCGGCGATCTGCGCTTCGCGGATATAATTGACGACGACGGGGCCGACGATGCCGGCCGTTGCCCAGGCCGTCAGCAGCCGGCCGTGGATGGCGCCGACGAACTGCGTACCGAAAATATCGGCAAGATAGGCCGGGATGGTCGCGAAGCCGCCGCCGTACATCGACAGGATGATGCCGAAGGCGAGAACGAACAGCGCCTTGTTGCCCATGCCTGCGAAAGTGGGCGCCAGCGCATAAAGCACGATGCCGAGGACGAAGAAGCATAATAGGTATTCTTGCGGCCGATCTTGTCGGACAGCGACGCCCAGAAGAACCGTCCGCCGATGTTGAAGAGCGACAGCAAGCCGGCGAAACCGGCTGCGATCGTGGCGATCGATGCCTTCTGCCCGGCGTCGAGCTGGGCAAAGCCGACATCAGGCAGACCGATCAGCGAGCCCGCGAAGATTTCCTGCAGCATTGGCGAGGCCATGCCGATAACGCCGATACCGGCCGAAACGTTGAGGCAAAGCACCGCCCATATCAGCCAGAACTGTTTTGTCCTGTGGGCATCGCGCAGGTGCACATGTTTGGTGGTGATCATCGTGCTCTTGGCTGCAGGCGGCGTCCAACCCTCGGGACGCCAGCCGGCCGGCGGGATGCGATAGCCGAAGGCGCCGCCTATCATGAAGACGAAATAGATCACCGCCATGACGATGAAGGTCTGCCAGACGCCGACCGAACTGTCGGTCTTGAAGGTATTCATCAGCAGGTTGGCCAATGGGGCGCCGATCATCGCACCGCCGCCGAAGCCCATGATCGCCATACCGGTCGCCATCCCGCGCCGGTCGGGAAACCATTTGATCAGCGTCGAGACCGGCGAGATGTAACCGAGGCCGAGACCGATGCCACCGATGACGCCGGCGCCCAGCCACATCAACCAGAGCTGATGCGTGATGACGCCGATCGCGGCAAGAATGATGCCGCCGCACCAGCAGCAGGCGGAAACGACGCCCGCCTTGCGCGGACCGGCCCGCTCGAGCCAGCCGCCCCAGATGGCGGCGGATGAGCCAAGCAGAACGAAGAACAACGTATAGATCCAGCCGAGGTCGGCAACGCGCCAGTCGCAGGTCGTGGTGAACAGCGCCGAGGCGAGTGTCAGTTCGGGGCAGGCCGTCGAGGCCGTGATCCCGAGCGACTTGGAAAGCGGCAGCCAGAACACGCTGAAACCATAGGCCATGCCGATGCAGAGATGAATGGCGAGCGCGGCCGGCGGCACCAGCCACCGATTGAACCCGGGCCTTGCGACGATCCTTTCACGATCGAGCAGGCCTAACCCCGCCAACGCCTCGTCTGTACGTGTTTCCGCTGCAGTCATGAAAACTCCTCCTTGATTCAAAATCTGGTTTGATTTCAGCTTTTGCGCAGGCAGGTTGCTCCTGCCTTCCCTCGCGCACGGACCGATCCTCGTTTTTTGGACTAAAGCATTGAAATAAAGATATAAAGCGCGAGGAACGCGCTTTAGTGTGTTACCGGCTCCGGCTTTCGGATAAGAGGAACGGCCTGAAGCACGAGCGCGTCCAGGCCGTTCTCCTCATTCTCCAGAATTTCGAACAATTGCCGCCGCATGCGCGGGTCCCAGAATTTGTTGATGTGGGTGGCGACCCCCTGCGCGGCCTCGCTTTCCGGCTGGCTCTTGAAGAAGGTGGCGATCTGGTTTGCCATATAGACGAGCTTGGTCTTGGTATCATGCGACATCGGCAATGCTTCCCGGCGAGATGCGGTGCGGGTGGGTGAAGATCTCGAAATCCTCGCCGCGCACCAGCGCGACGAGCGTCATGCCGGCCTCTTCGGCCGTGCGGATGGCGAGAGCCGTCGGCGCCGAAATGGCGATGAGCACCGGGCTGCCGAGGATCGCCGCTTTCTGCACCATCTCGACGGAGAGCCGGCTGGTGACGACGACGGCGCCGTCCCCGCCTCTTTCATTGGCGCGGATGATGGCGCCGCAGAGCTTGTCCAGCGCATTGTGCCGGCCGACATCTTCGCGCACGGCAATCAGCCCCCTGCCGGGAAAATAGAACCCGGCGCCATGCACCGCCCGCGTCTCACGATGCAGCGGCTGTGCCTCGTTCAGAAGCGAAACGGCGCGGACGATATCCGCATGCGACAGCGCCAGCGGCGATGTCGAAACGTCAGGCACCGACCGTACCGCCTGTTCGATCGATTCGATGCCGCAGAGCCCGCAGCCGACCGGTCCCGCCATGCTGCGTCGCCGTGCCCGCAGCCGATCGGCGACGTCGTCGACCAGGCTCACCTGCACATCGATCCCCTGCTCACCCTCAATGACCTCGATGCCCGACATCTCCGCCGGCCCGGCAAGGATCCCTTCGGTCAGGCTGAATCCGACGGCGAAATCCTCGAGATCCGCAGGTGTTGCCATCATCACCGCATGCGAACTGCCGCCATAGGAAAAGGCGATCGGCACCTCTTCCGGCACGATGCGCGAACCGGCCTGGAGAATGCCGTTGCGGCGGGCGGTTTCGGGAGCACGGGCGGTGACGGTGAAGGTCATGATGCGCGTTCCTGTTTACAGAGCCGCCCCCGCATCGTCACTCCGCCGCCTCGAGCTTGCCGGCGATGCGGCGCGATTGCCGCGCCTGCTCGTCATATTCGAGTTGCCATTCGCTCGGCCCGTTGGAGGGCGAGACCTGCACCGCCGTCACCTTGTATTCCGGGCAGTTCGTCGCCCAGTCGGAGAAATCGGTGGTGATGACGTTCGCCTGCGTCGTGGGATGATGGAAGGTCGTATAGACGACACCCGGCGCGACGCGATCGGTGATCAGCGCCCTGAGCGTCGTGTCGCCGGAGCGGCTGCCGAGCTTGACCCAGTCGCCGTCGCGAACGCCGCGCTGCTCGGCATCGTGTGGATGGATTTCCAGCCGGTCTTCCGCATGCCAGACGACATTCTCGGTCCGCCGCGTCTGCGCTCCGACATTATACTGGCTGAGGATGCGGCCGGTTGTCAGCAGCAGCGGGAAGCGGGGGCCGGTACGTTCGTCGGTCGCCACATATTCGGTGCGGATGAACTTGCCCTTGCCGCGCACGAAACCGTTGACATGCATGATCGGCGAGCCGAGCGGGTTCTTCTCGTTGCAGGGCCACTGCACCGAGCCCATTTTATCGAGATAGTCGTAGGAGACCATCGCGAAGCTCGGCGTCGTCGCGGCGATCTCGTCCATAATCTCCGACGGATGGGTGTAATTCCAGTCGAGCGCCATCGCCTGGGCAAGCTTCTGCGTCACTTCCCAGTCGCCATAGCCGTTGCGCGGCGACATCACCTTGCGCACGCGATTGATGCGTCGTTCGGCATTGGTGAAGGTGCCGTCCTTCTCGAGGAAGGTCGAGCCCGGCAGGAAGACATGGGCGTAATTGGCGGTCTCGTTGAGGAACAGATCCTGCACGACGACGCATTCCATCGCCGCAAGCCCGGCCGCGACATGTTTGGTATCGGGATCGGACTGGAGGATGTCTTCGCCCTGGATGTAGATGCCTTTGAACGAGCCGTCGACTGCTGCATCCAGCATGTTCGGAATACGCAGGCCCGGCTCGTTGTTGAGCTTCACGCCCCAGAGCTTTTCGAAGATATCGCGCGTCGCATCGTCGGAAATGTGCCGGTAGCCCGGCAATTCGTGCGGGAACGAGCCCATGTCGCAGGAGCCCTGCACATTGTTCTGGCCGCGCAGCGGGTTCACTCCGACGCCTGGGCGGCCGATATTGCCGGTCGCCATCGCCAGGTTGGCGATCGCGATGACCGTGGTCGAGCCCTGGCTGTGTTCGGTGACGCCGAGGCCGTAATAGATCGCACCGTTGCCGCCCTTGGCATAGAGCCTTGCCGCGCCGCGCAGATCCGCCGCCGGCACGCCGGTGAAGATCTCGGTCTCTTCGGGACTATGCTGCGGCTCGGCGACGAAGGCCGCCCAATCCTCGAACTCAGACCAGTCGCAGCGCTCGCGGATGAACGCCTCGTCAAAGAGCCCTTCGGTGACGATCACATGCGCCAGCGCCGTCATGACCGCGACATTGGTGCCGGGCTTCAGCGGCAGGTGAAAGGAGGCCTCGATATGCGGCGAGCGGACGATATCGGTGCGGCGCGGGTCGATGACGATGAGCTTGGCGCCCTGGCGCAGCCGCTTCTTCAGCCGCGAGCCGAACACCGGATGTCCGTCGGTCGGATTGGCGCCGATGACGATGACGACGTCGGAATGCTCGACGCTGTCGAAATCCTGCGTGCCCGCCGACGTGCCGAAGGTCTGGCCGAGGCCGTAACCCGTCGGCGAATGGCAGACGCGGGCGCAGGTATCTACATTGTTGTTGCCGAAACCGGCGCGGATCAGCTTCTGCACCAGATAAGTTTCCTCATTGGTGCAGCGCGACGAGGTGATGCCGCCAATCGCCTCGCGACCGTATTGATACTGGATGCGGCGGAACTCCATCGCGACATGCGCGAAGGCTTCATCCCAGCTCACTTCCCGCCAGGGATCGCTGACCTTTTCGCGGATCATCGGATTGAGGATGCGGTCCTTGTGGGTGGAGTAGCCATAGGCGAAGCGGCCCTTGACGCAGGAATGGCCGCGATTGGCCTGACCGTCCTTCCAGGGCACCATGCGCACCAGTTCCTCGCCGCGCATTTCCGCCTTGAAAGAACAGCCGACGCCGCAATAGGCGCAGGTGGTCACGGCCGAATGCTCCGGCTGGCCGATCTGGATCACCGACTTCTCCGTCAGCGTCGCCGTCGGGCAGGCCTGGACGCAGGCGCCGCAGGAGACACATTCGGAATCGATGAAATGTTCGTGCATGCCGGGCGAAACGCGCGAGCCGAAACCGCGGCCCTCGATCGTCAGCGCGAAGGTTCCCTGTACTTCCTCGCAGGCGCGCACGCAGCGCGAACAGACGATGCATTTGGAGGGATCATAGGTGAAATAGGGATTGGACTCGTCCTTCGGCATCCATTTCAGATTGATGTCGCCATTGCTGCGCGCCTTGACGTGATTGTCGCCCTCATAGCCGTAGCGCACATCGCGCAGGCCGACGGCGCCCGCCATGTCCTGCAATTCGCAATCGCCGTTGGCCGCGCAGGTAAGACAGTCGAGCGGATGGTCGGAAATATAGAGTTCCATCACGCCGCGGCGGATATCCTTCAATCGCCCCGTCTGCGTGTGCACCACCATGTTTGCCGCCACCGGCGTCGTGCAGGAAGCGGGCGTGCCGTTGCGGCCCTCGATCTCGACGAGGCAGAGCCGGCAGGAGCCGAAAGCATCGACCATATCGGTAGCACAGAGCTTCGGCACCTTGATGCCGGCCTCCATCGAGGCGCGCATGATGGAGGTGCCCTCCGGCACGCTGATCTGCTGTCCGTCGATGGTGAGCCTCACCATGGCCTCGGATTTCGAAGCCGGGGTGCCGTAGTCGATTTCATGGATGAGAGACATGATGGGTCTCCTTGCTTGAGATGGTGAGGTCAGCGCAGGCGTTCCATGAAAAACGCGTCATTCCGCCGCCTCCACCAGAGGTGCCGGCGAAAAATCCTCCGGGAAATGCGTCATGGCGCTCATGACAGGATAGGGCGTGAACCCACCCAGCGCACAGAGCGAGCCGAACTTCATCGTGTTGCAGAGATCGGCAAGCAGCACCCGGTTCTTCTCCGGCTCGATACCGTGAGCGATCTTGTCGGCCGTCTCCACGCCGCGCGTCGAGCCGATGCGGCAGGGCGTGCACTTGCCGCAGCTTTCGACGGCGCAGAATTCCATGGCGAAACGCGCCTGCTTCAGCATATCGGCCGTGTCGTCGAAGACGACGATGCCGGCATGGCCGATCAGCCCCTCCCTGGCGGCGAAGGATTCATAGTCGAACGGCGTGTCGAACAGCGCCCGCGGGAAATAGGCGCCGAGCGGTCCGCCGACCTGCACGGCCTTGACCGGCCGTCCCGTCGCCGTCCCCCCACCGATCCTGTCGACGATATCTCCGAGCGAAAGACCGAAGGCCGTCTCAAACAGGCCGCCATATCTGACATTGCCGGCAATCTGCAGCGGGATGGTGCCGCGTGAGCGGCCCATGCCGAAATCGCGATAGAAGGCCGCACCCTTTTCCATGATGACGGGCACTGAAGCCAGCGAGATCACATTGTTGATAACGGTCGGACAGTTAAACAGCCCCTTATGCGCCGGCAGCGGCGGCTTGGCGCGCACGACGCCGCGCTTGCCTTCGAGACTGTTGAGCAGCGCCGTCTCCTCGCCGCAGACATAAGCGCCGGCGCCGGTGCGCACCTCGATATCGAAGGCGCGGCCGGAACCGAGCACCGATGGGCCGAGAATGCCGGCCTGGCGCGCGATACCGACAGCCTCGGTCATGACAGCGATGGCATGCGGATATTCCGAACGCGTATAGACGAAGCCTTTGGTCGCCCCGGTCGCCAGCCCTGATATCGCCATGCCCTCGATCAACACGAAGGGATCGCCCTCCATGATCATCCGGTCGGCAAAGGTGCCGCTGTCGCCCTCATCGGCGTTGCAGACGATATATTTGCGTTCGCCGGCGGCATCGAGAACGGTCTTCCACTTGATGCCTGTCGGAAAGCCTGCGCCGCCGCGACCGCGCAGGCCGGAATCGGTGACTTCCTTGACGATTTCGGCTGATGTCATCGAAACGGCGCGGCGAAGGCCGGCAAGACCGCCATGCGCCTCGTAATCGCCAAGCGAAAGCGGATCGGTGACGCCACAGCGGGCGAAGGTCAGGCGGGTCTGTTCCTTGAGGAACGGGAGGTCTTCAACCTCCCCGAGACAGAGCCGATGCTCGCCTCCATCAATCATCCCGGCATCGAACAGATCAGCCACATCCTTGGAATTCGCGGGTCCATAGCCGATGCGCTTGCCGGCAACCTCGACCTCGACCAGCGGCTCCAGCCAGAACATTCCGCGCGAGCCGTTGCGCACGATCTTAGCATCGAAGCCGCGGGCGGCGATCTCCTGGGCAATCGCCTTTGCCACCTTTTCGGCCCCGAGCGCCAGCGCTGCGGCATCGCGCGGAACATATATCCTCACCGTCATCGACGTACCTCCGCGACGAGTTCCGCCGCCGTCTGATCGTCGACCCGGCCATAGAGCTCGCCGTCAAGCATCACCGCCGGTGCGCAGGCGCAGAGCCCGAGACAGTAGACCGGCTCCAGCGTCACACCGCCATCGAGCGTCGTCTGATGAAAATCAATGCCGAGCAGCGCCTTGACGCGTTCGGCCAGCGCATCGCCGCCCATCGACTGACAGGCTTCGGCGCGACAGAGCTTCAGCACGTGCCGGCCGGCGGGATGGTCGCGATAATCGTGATAGAAAGTCACCACGCCATGCACCTCGGCCCGCGAGAGGTTCAATTCCTCCGCGATAACAGGCATGGCTTCCTGCGGCACATAGCCGAATTCCTGCTGAACCTCGTGCAGAATGGGAAGCAGCGGCCCTTCGAGAAATCGAAGATCGGCGACGATCGCTCGGGTGCGTGCTGCAATATCGCCTTCGGCGATATGAATGGTCATAAGGCAGCCCTCCCGGCGGCTTGCTCGTTGCGGAATAGCGGGCCTCCCCCGGCCGAGTGCTATTCCGCAACCACCATTTCAGGGAAGCAGCCGGCGATCAATAAAGCTATCTCGTTGCTTGATAGGTTTTCTCTATCAAAGTTCTTCATCTTGCACGAGCACTCTCGCTTCATGCAGCAAGGCCGAGACAAGCGGCGTGAAGGGCTCGCGATAAGGCGCAACAAGGCCGACCAGATGATGCGCCTCCGGCTCGACGATCGGGATCATGCGGATTTCCACTGGAAATCCAAAGGATTTGGCGACGTTGCGCGGCATGATGCTCGCCCAGCGTCCGGTCCTGACATGCGAGAACAACACGATCATCGAATTGGATTCGAGCGTCGGATGCGCTGTGGCGCCTGCTTCCGTCAAGTGGCGGTTGATGATGCGGCGGTTCTGCATGTCGGCAGTCAATAGACAAAGCCGAAGATCGCCGATCTCCCGCCAGGTCACGTTGTCGCGATCGGATAGCGGGCTGCCTGCAGCCGTGATCAGATTATAGCGCTCGGCATAAAGGGGAACGGTCGTGACGCGGCCGAGCGGCTCGTTTTCGAGATAGGTGATGCCGGCATCGATTTCGAGGTTTTCGAGCATGCTCAGCACCTGCAGCGAATTCCGCGAGACGATCGAGAAGGTCACGCCGGGATGCCGCTCCTGAAAGGGCGTGGTGATGCGCGACAGCATGGCGAGGGCGGTCGGAATGGCGGCGAGGCGGATGTGGCCGGAAAGGCCGCGGCGCGCGGCGCGCATCTCCTCGCGCATGGTGCGGGCATCGCCGACGATGCGCCGGGCCCATTCGAGCACGCGCTGCCCCTCCGGCGTCAGCCCCTGGAACCGCGAACCGCGCTGCACCAGCATGACGCCGAGCTGATCCTCGAGTTGCCGGATGGCGGCCGAAAGCGTCGGCTGCGAGATCCCGCACTCCTCCGCGGCGCGGCCAAAATGCTTTTCATTGGCAAGGGCGATGAAGAATTCCAGCTTGTCGATCATCCGGTCTCCCGATCCGGCGTGACATCATCCGGGTCAGTTCATCTTTGACGCAGCAGCCGTGCTCCGCAAGGGCGATCTCTAGATCAGGATGATTTTAGGCCCGATCGGCCTAAAATCTGAATCCTGATCTAAATCAAAGAAATAGAGCATGATGTCGTCCGAAAACCGCGCACACTTTTCGGCATCATGCTCTAACTGTTTTCTGCAGCCGGAAAAAGATCGAACAGCGATTCGAGGAAGGCAAGCACGCTGACATTGCCGATGCTGTAATAGACCAGCCTGCCCTGACGGCGCGTATGGACCAGGCCTTCGAGCCTTAAACGCGCCAGCTGCTGCGAGACCATTGCCTGCTGTATGCCGAGGATATTTTCGATTTCACCCACCGTCCGCTCCTCGTTCGCAAGTATGCAGAGGATCAGAAGTCGGGTCGGGTGCGCTAGCGCTTTCAGCAGATCGCTCGCTTCATGGGCTTTTCCAGCGAGCTCGTGCAATTCCTGGCCGGACATCCCCGGCTCGGGTTTGGGCAACGGCATTCGATATCTCGGAAGGGAAGGCAATGTGCTAGATCAGCACAATAGCATATTCGCACAAGCGAATTGGTCAAAAGTGATGAAATGCCAAAAAAGGTCCAAACAAATCAGCAGATAAGCTGACCGCCATTGATCTCGATCACCTGTCCGGTGATGTAGCCCGAGAGGGCGGAAGCGGCCAGGAACAGGTAGGCGGGCGCACAATCCTCCGCCGTGCCGAGCCGCTGCAGGGGGATGGATTTTCTCGTCTGCTCCAGCTTTTCGCGGGAAGAATAGCGCTCATGGAAATCCGTCTCGATCGTTCCTGGCGACACGCAATTGACGCGGATTCCGTCCGGCGCAAGCTCACGGGCAAGCGCCTTGGAATAAGTCGCAACGAAGGCTTTCGAGGCCGAATAGATCGAGGAGCCGGGGCTGCCGCCGGTCAGCGCCGAAATCGAAACCGTGTTGACGATGGCAGCGCCACCAGCCGCCTTCAATGCCGGCAGCAGCGCCCGCGTCAGCGCCACCACCGACGTCTGATTGAGCCGCACGACCGCCTCATATTCTGCGTCGGTGAGCGTGGCAGCCGGAAAACGGCCAAGCATGGTGCCGGCATTGTTGACGAGCACATCGACCTTATCGAAGAAGGCGAGAGCATCCTCTGCAAATTGCGCTGCCCCACCGATTGCGGAGAAATCGGCATTAAGCAGCAGCGCCCGTCTTTCGGATTCAGCCGTCAACAGGAAATCCGGCAGGTCGCGTCCCGGCTTGCGCCCGGTATGGACGATCACCTTCGCGCCGCAGTCCAGGAACTGCCGGGCCACTTCGAGGCCGATGCCACGACCGGCGCCGGTTACGACGACATTGCGATTTTCGAACAGTCTGGGATGGAACACGAAGCCGTCCTCCTCGCGGACACTGCCGCCGGTTGCGTCATTCGCCCTTAACATATGAGCGTGCCGACTGAAAGGAAGGCGCGCATCGATCTTTCCGGGACAGACTGGTCTCTCCCCGGGAAGACGTCACCTTCCAAGGAAGACGCCTTCGGCCTCGAGAAGGCGCGCACCCGGCCCTTCCTTGCCGAGCCGGTCGCAGGGATTGCGCAACGGACAGCTTTCGATCGACAGGCAGCCGCAGCCAATGCAGCCGGTCAGACGGTCGCGCAGCAGGCTAAGCCGCCTGATTCGCGCGTCGAGATCATCCTTCCACAGCGCCGACAGCGTCTGCCAATCGGCGACGGTCGGCGTACGTCCCTGCGGCAGGGACTCGAACGCGGCTTGGATTTCCGAGAGCGGAATGCCGACACGTTGCGCCACCTTGATGATGCCGAGCCGGCGAAGCACATCGCGCCCATAGCGCCGTTGGTTGCCGCGGGAGCGAATGCTCGAGATCAGCCCCTTGGTCTCGTAAAAATGCAGCGCCGAGACGGCTAGGCCGCTGCGCTCCGCCACTTCGCCGACTGTCAGGAGCTTGCCGAGCGGCGCTGCCGGAATTGTATCCATCGCCTCTTGACCTCAATATTAGTTGAGGTTTTATAACCCTTGCTCCTGCAATCGTAAAGTCCAATCGCAACATGGAGCGACGCATGAAAACACCCACCAGACTGGCTGTCATCTACGGGAGCACGAGAGAGGGCCGCATCTGCGACCGGGTGGTCAAATGGCTGAGGCAGGAACTACTCCGCTTCGCGCAATTTGATATCGACATCACCGACCCATTGGATTTCGCGCTGCCGGCCAATCGTGACATGGCGCACCCCGAAATCGACAGGCTCGCCGGACGGCTTGGCATGGCCGACGCCTTCATCATCGTCACGCCGGAATACAATCACAGCTTCACCGCACCGTTGAAGTCGATCATCGATATCTTCTTCGAGCCCTGGCAGGGCAAGCCGGTCGCCTTCGTTTCCTATGGCGGCATATCCGGCGGCCTGCGCGCCGTCGAACAGCTGCGGCTGGTCTTTGCCGAACTCCACGCCGTCACCATCCGCGATTCGGTGAGCTTTGCCGCACCTTGGAACCGCTTCGACACGCAGGGAAGGCTCGACGATCCCGCCGACGCAATACGTTTGCTCGATCGGATGATGGCGAGGCTGGAATGGTGGACGCAGGCGCTCGTCACCGCCCGCAGCGATCGTCCCTATGCCGAAATAGAGCGCCGCGCGTCTTTTCAGACGCGCTAAAGACGCTCTATCACTTTGAATCGGCGCATAATCCTTTCCGAAAATCGATTCCGATTTTCGGGGTTATGCACTAGCCGCCTGAGCCAGAAAGCTCCGGTTCCGTTCCCGGCAGGTACGGAACCATTGGGAACACCCGGGCAGATCCTCCGCCCGGGTGTTTTCCGCCACATCCGCTTCTTTCCGACCGCACCGACGGGTTCGCAATTTTGCGGTTGCGGGGAGAAAACCCCGGTGATAGTTTCCGCGCAAATAACAGGGGAGCTCCGTATTGCCGGGGCTGAGATGTGAGGTGCAAACCTCTGGACCCTTCAAAGCTGATCTGGGTAATGCCAGCGGAGCGAGGTTCAGATGTTCTCAGGCGCACAAGTGTCACTCTATCCGATGTCCGACAATTTCGTCGGCATCATTCTCGATGCCGTCACGGCGCTCGACCCCTATCGCGACCGGCTGCGCATCGAGACCGATGACATCTCCACACTGCTGGTCGGCCCGCCTGACATTCTCTTCGCCGCCATGCGCGATCTTTTCGTCGCCGCCGCAAAGACCGGCGAGCATTGCGTGCTGTCCGCTGCCATTTCACGCGGCTGCCCCGGCGAGCCCGACGACGCCATCTGCGGCGTCAACCCTTTGCGCGGTCAGGCGGAGCCGCTTGCCGAGCGTGTAACAGCCGCGCTTGCCGCCGTTGAAACCACCGCCGAGACCGGACAGCCGACCGCTGCGCAATTCTCGCTCTACGTAATGGGAACCGGTACCCATATGGACGAGATCTATGGCTGCATCGACTTCCTGAAGCGCTCCGGCACCTTCGACCGCGCCAAGAATTTCTGCACCAGGCTCTCTGGAGACGCTGGCGCCGTCTTTGCTACCATTCGTGAGGCCTTCTATCGCTTCGGCGACCCTGTGGGACATGTGACCCTCGACATCACGGTGTCCGCCAATACAGCGCCGCGCGTCTTTTCAGACGCGCAAAGGACGCTGTAACACTTTAAATTGCTGCATCATTTTATCCTTAAATCGATTCCGATTTAAGGAATTATGCAGTGCCCGACGAAAGCCTGAAACGAACGCTGATGACACTGCCACAACGATCGGATTCGCGCCTTGCCGCGCTCCGCGCCGCTCTCTACCGGGGCATACCCGCCTTGTTCGCCGGCTGCGCCTTCTTGGCGGCATGGGAACTCTATGTCGATCTCTCCGGCATCAAGCCGTCCATCCTGCCGGCGCCGTCGCGTATCGTCGTCCAGGGCTGGCTGAACCGCGAGGCGCTGATATCAAACACCTGGCCGACGCTCGGCGCGACACTCGGAGGTTTCGCCCTGTCGCTGGCCTTCGCCTTCGCCGCATCGATCCTCATGGATTTTGTGCCCTTCATGCGCCGGGCATTGCTGCCGATCTTCATCGCCAGCCAGACCCTGCCGCTGGTGGCGATCGCTCCCCTCGTCGTGCTCTGGTTCGGCTTCGGCCTGTTGCCGAAGATCCTGCTGGTGGCGCTCGTCACCTTCTTCCCGCTGCTCGTCGCCTTGCTGCAGGGCTATGAATCGACCGACCGCGACATCGCCGAATTGCTGAATTCGATGAAGGCGAGCCGCTGGCGCATTTTCCGTCTGGCACGGCTTCCCTCCTCGCTTCCCTATTTCTTCGCCGGCCTGCGGATCTCGATCACCTATGCCGTCGTCGGCGCGATCTTTGCCGAGTATGCCGGTGCCGCCCGCGGCCTCGGCATCTATATCCTCAACGCCAAGAACAACTTCCGCCCCGATCTTGTGCTCGCCGCCGTCGTCGTCAGCGCCGTGCTGACACTCTGCCTCTTCGGGCTGACGCTGATGATCCAGCGCCTCGTCATGCCCTGGCAACAATCCGGGGAGCAGCGCCGATGAGCGATGCAATGGTTGAACTGCGCAACATCTCGAAGTCCTTCGACGGCATGAAGGTGCTGGACGATATTTCGCTGGCTGTCGAAAGCGGCGAGTTCGTTTCGATCGTCGGCCCGTCCGGCTCCGGAAAATCGACGGTACTGAGATTGCTGACACAGGCGCTTCGGCCCGATTCCGGCACCATGCTCTTCAAGGGCGCGCCGCTGGAAGAGGCGCCGCATTCCTTCGCATTCATGCCGCAACGCGATGCGCTGATGCCCTGGCGCCGGATCATCGACAATGCGGCACTCGGCCTGGAGGTGCGCGGCATGAGCCGCCGCGCGGCACGTGCCGCCGTCGCGCCTCTGTTCGAGCGCTTTGGCCTCGCAGGCTTCGAGCATCACTATCCCTCCGAACTGTCAGGCGGCATGCGCCAGCGCGCCGCGCTGCTGCGCACCGTCGTCCAGACCCAGGACATGCTGCTGCTCGACGAGCCTTTCGGCGCGCTGGACGCGCTGACGCGCACGCAGATCCAGGAATGGCTGCAGGGCATGTGGACCGAACACCGCTGGACGGCGCTGCTGATCACCCATGATGTTCGCGAGGCCGTGTTCCTCTCCGACCGGATCTACGTGCTTTCGGCCCGTCCGGCGCGTATCATCCGCGAATTCCGCGTTCTCCTGCCCCGTCCGAGAAGCATTGCCGATCTCGGCTCGCCGGCGGCCCAGGCGATCGAAACCGAAATCCTGCAAACCCTGCTTCATCCGCTAGAACAGGATGATTTTAGGCCGGTCGGCCTCAAACCTGAATCCTGTTCTGATTTAAAGAGTTAGAGCATGATGTCGCCCGAAAATCGCTCACGCTTTTCGGCATCATGCTCCAGAGACCTGAGGAGGTCACCATGCTGCTTCTCACCCGTCGCCAGACGATCTTCGCCGCCATCGCGGCAAGCCTCGCCGGTCGCTCCGCCTTCGCCCAATCGGCGCCCGCAAAGGTTCGCATCGCGCTCGACTGGACGCCCAACACCAACCATATCGGCATCTATGTCGCCAAGGCGAAGGGCTTTTATGCCGATGCTGGGCTCGATGTCGAGATTCTTCCCTTCACCGATACCAGCGCCGGAACGCTGGTGTCGAACGGCGTTGCCGATTTCGGCATCAGCAGCGAGATCGAGACCCTCACGCAACGCGCTGGCGGCGGTGACGTGAAGATGGTCTACGGCGTCGTCCAGACGGAAACCGCACGGCTGATCTTCAAGGGCGGACGCGACGACATCAAGAGCCCGAAAGACCTCGACGGCAAGACCTATGGCGGCTTTGGCGGCACCTGGGAGAGTGCGCTGATCTCCGCGATGATCCGCAATGATGGCGGCAAGGGCGACGTCAAGACCGTCACCCTCGGCACCTCCGCTTACGAGGCGCTGGACAATGGCTCGATCGATTTCACGCTGGAGATCTACACCTGGGAAGGCATCGCCGCCGAACTGGAAAACCGGAAAATCGGCCGCTTCCACTATTCCGATTACGGCATTCCCGACGAGCAGACGACGGTCATCGTCTCCAGCGACGCCTATCTCTCGGCAAGTCGGGAACACGCCCGCGCCTTCATCCAGGCGACACGAAAGGGTTATGCCTACTCCGTCGACCATCCCGACGAAGCCTGCGACCTGCTGATCTCTGGAAGCAACGGCGCACTGATGAATACGGAACTGGTAAAGGCTTCTCAGAAGGCATTGATCGAGGGGCACTTCCTGAAATCCGAAGCCGGTGTGATCGGTAAGCTCGACCCGGCAAAGGCCGAGGCCCTCGGCGGCTTCCTGATGGAGAATGGCATTCTCGTCGATGCGAATGGCGCCGCACTCAAGGAGAAGCCGGACTTTTCCACCTATTATACCAACGAACTTCTCGACTGAGACCAACGCCTGCCTTGCCCGTCGCGGCTTTCCGCTGCAAAGTCCCAGACCCGGAGCACGATGTCGTCCGAAAACCGCTCACACTTTTCGGGCATCATCCTCTGGGCAAGGCGGGAGGCAGGATGCGACAACAGGAGAGACTGGCCGGAGCGGACTTTCTGCGCGCGACGGCCTGTCTGCTGGTGCTCGCCCACCACTTCGCGCTGCGGCTGGATATGCGCAGAATCCCAGACGAACTCGGATCGACCGCAAACATCCTCCGCTTCGGCAATTTCGGCGTTGCCATCTTCTTCGTCCTCAGTGGCTTTCTTCTTGCCCATCCGTTCTGGCGCGCGCTCGACACGGGCAGCGACATGCCGGGCCTCCGGCATTATACGATCCGCAGGATGGCGCGCATCGCTCCGGGCTTCTGGTTCGCCGCCACCATCGGCTTCGCCCTCAGCCTGACGCTGCTTGCCCTGCCGCTGACGCCTGAACTTGTGCTCCGCTACGTCTCGGGACTGCTGTTCATGAGCCAGTGGCATTGGCGCACCTTCTTTCCTGTCGAAGCCGACGGGCCGCTCTGGTCCATTCCCTTCGAGGTCACCAGCTATGTGCTCCTGCCCGTCTGCTTTCTCCTGCTGTTTCGTTTGCCGTTCCTCAAGCAGCGCCCGTTGCTTGCCCGTTTCGCCTGGCTTTGCGTCATCACGGGCGTACTCCTCGCCCATGTGCTGATCCTGACCCTCTTTCCGCTCGACGACATCGAACGCGGCTGGCAGTACGGCCTTCAGGGCGGGGCGAAGGAATGGATGCCGAGATATAACCCGATCGGCTTCTTCGCCGTCTTCGCGCTCGGCGCGCTTGCCGCCGGCGTCGAGGTCATGCTGCCAAGAAGGCGCTCTTCCTGGTTCGATGCCACAGCGCTCCTCGCCCTCGCCGTTGCCGCCTACCGCCTCGTCATATCGCCCGGCGGCTCCGCCGAGGGTTACGGCTGGCTCGAAATCCCCTATGGCTTTCCGGTCTTTCCACTGGCGGTCGCAACGGCGCTCGTTTTGCTGAGCCATTCGCAACGCCTGGGCGGGTTGCTCGACAACGCTCCTGTCCGCTATATCGCAAAGATCTCCTTCGGCATCTATATTTGGCAGGAGATCATCCTGATATTGATCCAGAGGCTCGACCCGGGTTCGTTCGGCGTGTCCTCGGAAAATGTCGTCACCGGCTGGCTGCTGTCTTGCGGATTGGCGGCGGCGCTTATCCTTCTGGTCGCGAGCCTCAGCTACTTCCTGCTGGAAAAACCGGCGATCGATTTCGGCAACCGGCTGACATCTCGCCAATCCAATCGGGCTACTCCTTTCAAAGTATAAATTTCCCTAGAGCGCAACTACAGGCGTTAAGGTTAACGCCGAATACTCCCATTTTTGGCATCTTTAGGGTTACTAAATTCCTATTTATACCGATGACAAACGATACGTGACCATGTATTTGTCTCCATGTTGTTCAGTATCGCATCTAAACTTGTGGACCTTGCGTAATGAATGCTTTTACTTCGAAGACGAATCCACGCTTCGATCCGTCTCAGCGTCAGGACAAAACCAAGACCCTGGTTATAGCGAACTCCAACATTCGCCAGCCGGATAGCTTTTCACTTGTCGAAAGAAAAATGGCTGTGCGGCTGGGCGTGAAGCGGTTGATCGACATCGTCGCCTCAGTCAGCGCGCTCATCGCGCTCGCGCCGCTTTTTCTGGCAATCGCTCTTTTCATCAAACTCGACGATGGCGGTCCGGTGTTTTTCCGCCAGATCCGCTGGGGGCTGAACGGCCGGAAGATCACGGTCTTCAAGTTCCGGTCGATGCGCGCCGAAGCTTGCGATCCCAGCGGCATTCAACAGACCGTCAAGGGCGACAGCCGGGTGACAGGCATCGGCTCGGTGCTCCGCAAGACCAATATCGACGAGCTGCCGCAGCTTTTCAACGTTCTCATGGGTGAGATGTCATTGGTCGGCCCGCGCTGCCACGCCATCAATATGCGGGCAGCCGGCCAGCTCTACGAGGAACTGGTGCCGGACTACCACTACCGCCACATCATGCGCCCCGGCATCACCGGCCTTGCGCAGACGCGCGGCTGGCGCGGCCCGACGGCACGGCCGCTGGCAGCTCGCGCCCGCATCGCCTGCGATATCTATTATGTCAGGAATTTCAGCCTGCTGCTCGACCTGAAGATCCTGTTCAAGACGGTCGTCATCGAGCTGCGCGGCGGCACCGGCTTCTGAGACGATCCCGGCAAAGCCGCCTACGGCCGCTTCTTCATTTCAAGCGACCGGTGGCGCGGTCTTTAGATCATGTCGCGCAAAACTGTGCAGCGGTTTTGAAAAAAACCATATCGTAGAAACAAAGACTTAAAGCGCGAGGCGCGAATCTGAAAAGATCGTGAAGCGCTTTCCGAAAAGCGTTTCCGATTTCGGGCCGATGCGCCATCGCCCGACAGACAGAACAGACACAAAAAAGGCGGCTGTTGCAGCCGCCTTTCATCCGTCGCAGTCGATTGCGATCAGTCTTGTTGAACGACGCCGCGCAGGTGCGTCAGTTCCATGATGAAGTGTTCGAGCTTCGACTTGTGCTCGTGCAGCTCGGCATGTTCGAGTTCCTTGCGGGCGGCCTCGATACGACGGGTCAGCTCATCCTTGTGGAGTTCCTCGACCGGAACCGCGGATTCGGCGAGCAATGTGCAGCCGGTCGGCAGGATATCGGCAAAACCGCCGAATACCACGTAGTCCTGCTTCTTGCCGGAGGCCGAACGCACGCTCACGACACCCGGCTTGATCGTCGTCATCGTCGGCGCATGGTTTGCCATGACCGTCATCTCGCCTTCAGTCGCAGGGATGACGACCTCGGTCACCATCTCCGACAGCAGCAGACGCTCCGGCGAAACGAGCTCAAAGTTGAAATTGTCAGCCATCAGTGACTTACCTTCTCGGCTATGGCTTTCGCATCTTGCAATTTAGTCCCGCAGAACGGGCAGTGCATTATCGCTTGGTCGAGATAACCGAGGCCTTCCTCGCTCTGGACCAGACCCACCACCATCATCAGCACGCCATTATCGGCGCGATAGACGGTCGGCGCTGCTGGTTCCGGAAGATCCGCCACGACCCCTTTCAAGGAGTCGCAGCAGAATATCTCGTCTAGCGCATCGCTCATTAAGCAGCTGCGAGCTTCTTGGCCTTTTCGACCGCTTCTTCCATCGAGCCAACCATGTAGAAGGCTGCTTCCGGCAGATGATCGTATTCGCCGTTGACCAGGCCCTTGAAGCCCTTGATCGTGTCTTCGAGAGCAACCAGCTTGCCCGGCGAGCCGGTGAAGACTTCGGCGACGAAGAACGGCTGCGACAGGAAACGCTCGATCTTGCGGGCACGGGCGACAGCAATCTTGTCCTCTTCGGACAGTTCGTCCATGCCAAGGATCGCGATGATGTCCTGCAGGGCCTTGTAGCGCTGCAGCGTCGACTGGACCTTACGGGCGACGTCGTAATGCTCTTCACCGACGACCATCGGATCGAGCATGCGCGACGTGGAGTCGAGCGGATCGACGGCCGGGTAGATGCCCTTTTCAGCGATCGAGCGCGACAGAACCGTCGTTGCGTCAAGGTGAGCAAACGAGGTCGCCGGCGCCGGGTCGGTCAAGTCGTCGGCCGGAACGTAGATGGCCTGAACCGAGGTGATCGAGCCGGTCGTCGTCGTGGTGATGCGCTCCTGCATCTGGCCCATGTCGGTCGCGAGCGTCGGCTGATAACCGACGGCCGACGGGATGCGGCCGAGCAGAGCCGACACTTCGGAACCTGCCTGCGTGAAGCGGAAGATGTTGTCGACGAAGAACAGAACGTCCTGGCCCTGGTCGCGGAAGTGTTCGGCGACCGTCAGGCCGGTCAGGGCGACGCGGGCGCGGGCGCCCGGCGGTTCGTTCATCTGACCGTAAACAAGTGCCGCCTTCGAGCCTTCGCCGCCGCCATGCTTGTTGACGTTCGATTCGATCATTTCGTGGTAGAGGTCGTTGCCTTCGCGGGTGCGTTCACCGACGCCTGCGAAAACCGAGTAACCACCATGCGCCTTGGCGACGTTGTTGATCAGTTCCATGATCAGAACGGTCTTGCCGACGCCGGCGCCGCCGAAGAGGCCGATCTTGCCGCCGCGTGCATAGGGAGCCAGAAGATCGACGACCTTGATGCCGGTGACGAGGATCTGCGATTCCGTCGACTGCTCGACATAAGACGGCGCATCCTGGTGGATGGCGCGCTTGTGAGCGGTGACCAGCGGACCGGCTTCGTCGACCGGCTCGCCGATGACGTTCATGATACGGCCGAGCGTCTCGTTGCCGACCGGAACCATGATCGGAGCGCCGGTATCGGCGACTTCCTGGCCGCGGACGAGACCTTCGCTCGAGTCCATCGCGATGGTACGGACGACGTTTTCGCCAAGGTGCTGCGCAACTTCGAGAACCAGGCGGTTGCCGTTGTTGGTGGTTTCCAGCGCGTTCAGGATCTTCGGCAGTTCGCCTTCGAAAGCAACGTCGACGACGGCGCCGATAACCTGGGTGACTCTGCCGACAGAGCCGATCTTGGGGGTAGCTGCCTCAGCCATTTTCTGACCCTCTTTTCCTAGCCTCAGAGCGCTTCCGCGCCCGAAATGATTTCAATGAGTTCCTTGGTGATCTGCGCCTGACGCTGGCGGTTGTAGCTCAGCGTCAGCTTGTTGATCATCTCACCGGCATTACGCGTCGCATTGTCCATAGCGCTCATCTTGGCGCCCATCTCGCCTGCGACGTTCTCAAGGAGCGCGCGGAAGATCTGGACGGAGATGTTGCGCGGGATCAGATCTTCGAGGATCGATGCCGGATCCGGCTCGTATTCGTAGACGGCGCCTGCATGTGCGGCATCTTCGGTCTGCACAGCTCCCGTTGAAGCCGGGATGAGCTGCTGCGCCGTCGGAATCTGGCTGATCACCGACTTGAACTCGGAATAGAACAGCGTGCAGACGTCGAACTCGCCGGCAGCATACATCTCGATAATGCGCTTGCCGATCTGGTCCGCATTCTCGAAGCCGACGCGCTTGACGTCGCGCAATTCCTTGCGCTCGATGATGAGCGAGGCGAATTCGCGGCGAAGGATGTCATGACCCTTCTTGCCGACGGTGAAGATTTTCACCGTCTTGCCTTCGGCAAGCAGCTTGCGGACATGTTCGCGTGCAAAGCGTGCGATCTGCGAGTTGAAACCACCGCAAAGACCACGTTCGGCCGTGCAGACCACCAGCAGATGGACCTTGTCCTGGCCCGTGCCGGTCATCAGCGTCGGTGCACCGTCGGCATCGGTGACGGCTTTGGCGATGTTCGCCAGAACCGCACCCATGCGCTGCGAATAAGGCCTGGCGGCCTCGGCCGCCTCCTGCGCACGCCGAAGCTTCGCCGCGGCGACCATTTTCATCGCCTTGGTGATCTTCTGCGTCGCCTTGACGGAGGCGATCCGGTTTTTCAGATCCTTAAGTGAAGGCATCCGTGATCCGTCCTAACTTAGGGCCTGATTACGAGAAAGACTTTGCGAAGCTATCGAGAGCAGCGGTGAGCTTGCCCTTGGTATCGTCGCTGATTGCCTTTTCCGTGCGGATCGCGTCGAGGATGGCGGAGCCTTCCGAACGCAGATATGAGAGGAAGCCCTGCTCGAACTTGCCGACCGAAGCGACCGGCAGCTTGTCGAGATAGCCGTTGACGCCTGCAAAGATCACGGCGACCTGCTCTTCCGTCTTCAGCGGCGAGAACTGCGGCTGCTTCAGGAGTTCGGTCAGGCGTGCACCGCGGTTCAGCAGGCGCTGCGTCGCAGCGTCGAGGTCCGAACCGAACTGGGCGAAGGCGGCCATTTCGCGATACTGGGCGAGTTCGCCCTTGATCGAGCCGGCAACCTGCTTCATCGCCTTGATCTGTGCCGACGAGCCGACGCGGGAAACCGACAGACCGACGTTCACGGCCGGGCGGATACCCTGGTAGAACAGGTCGGTTTCAAGGAAGATCTGGCCGTCGGTGATCGAGATGACGTTGGTCGGAATGAAGGCCGACACGTCGTTGCCCTGCGTTTCGATGACCGGCAGAGCGGTCAGCGAACCGGCGCCCTTATCGTCGTTCATCTTCGCAGCGCGCTCGAGCAGGCGCGAGTGCAGGTAGAAAACGTCGCCCGGATAGGCTTCGCGGCCCGGCGGGCGGCGCAGCAGCAGCGACATCTGGCGGTAGGACACGGCCTGCTTGGACAGGTCGTCGTAACCGATCAGCGCATGCATGCCGTTGTCACGGAAATATTCGCCCATGGCGCAACCGGCAAACGGTGCCAGGAACTGCATCGGTGCCGGATCGGAAGCGGTGGCGGCAACGATGATCGAATACTTCAGCGCGCCGCGCTCTTCGAGCACCTTGACGAACTGGGCAACGGTCGAACGCTTCTGGCCGACGGCAACGTAGACGCAGTAGAGCTTTTCGCCTTCCGGACCGTTGTCGTGAATGGCCTTCTGGTTGAGGAAGGCATCGAGAAGGATCGCGGTCTTGCCGGTCTGGCGGTCACCGATGACCAGCTCGCGCTGGCCGCGGCCGACCGGGATCAGCGCGTCGATGGCCTTGAGGCCGGTCGACATCGGCTCATGAACCGACTTGCGCGGAATGATGCCGGGAGCCTTGACGTCGACGCGCGAACGGCGCGTCGCGTTGATCGGGCCTTTGCCATCGATCGGATTGCCGAGCGCGTCGACGACGCGGCCAAGCAGTTCCGGACCAACAGGAACGTCAACGATGGCGCCGGTCCGCTTGACGGTGTCGCCTTCCTTGATGTCGCGGTCGGAGCCGAAGATGACGACGCCGACATTGTCGGATTCGAGGTTCAGCGCCATGCCGCGGATGCCGCCCGGGAACTCGACCATCTCACCGGCCTGGACATTGTCCAGACCATAGACACGAGCGATACCGTCACCGACGGAGAGAACCTGGCCGACTTCCGAGACTTCTGCCTCTTTGCCGAAATTTTTAATCTGGTCTTTGAGAATTGCGGAAATTTCCGCGGCGCGGATATCCATCAGCCAACCTCTTTCAATGCGAGCTTAAGGGTAGAGAGTTTGGTACGAAGAGACGTATCAATCTGGCGGGACCCGACCTTCACGATCAGACCACCAAGAATTGACGGATCAACCGTGACGGCAATCGTCACGTCTTTGCCGGTAACGCTCTTGAGTGCCACCTTCAATTCGGTTTCCTGCGCTTGCGAAAGCGCATGCGCCGAGGTGACCTCGGCGGAGATTTCACCGCGATGGTTCGCGGCGATGATGCGGAAGGCCTTGATCATGCCCGGCAGGGCGAACAGGCGGCGGTTGCGCGCCACGACCTTCAGGAAATTGGCGAAGAAACCGCTGATGCCGGCCTTCTCGCTGATGGCGACGATCGCCTTCAGCTGGTCTTCAGCGGAAAAAACCGGGCTTGCGACGAAGCGCTTCAGATCGGCGCTCTCATCCAGCATCGCCTGGAAATGGTCAAGATCGGCGGTGACGCTGTCGACGGCGCCCTGCTCGAGCGCCAGTTCGAAAAGCGACGAGGCATAGCGTTCTGCAACACCAGAAGTAAGCTGGGACGTGTCTGCCACTGGCACAAATTTCCCTGATTTCAACCCAAAATCCGGCTCTCGGCGGGCGCCGAACCTATGATCTTGAATTCGTTTTGATTTCCCCCAGAAATCACAAGAGAAGCCTCTTGCTTCTTCCGAAATTCGGGGTCCGTCTAACATAGGATGTTCGGACTCGCAACACGCGTAATGCCCGAATACGCCTTTCCCATGAATTTCTGTCTGCAAAATCGCGCAATGGCCTGAAAGCAGGCCGAAGAAGCCGTCTGCCGGCAGCAAGAGTCACGTCTGGGTGAAGCCGAAAACGTAGAGCAGCGGTAGCGCAGCCAAAGCGATCTGCACAACCAGGAGTAAATAGTTGACGAGATTACTCCCCTTATCGGACAGGATCGAGATGACGCGGGCAAAGGCAGCCATCGCGAAGGAGGCGCCGAGCGCCATATAGATCCAGTCCTGAGCGAGCATGATCGCCGACAGCCCGAAGCCGAGATAGAAACCGCCCATCGAGCGTCCCTCGCCGAAGCCTTCCGGCCGCCCCTCCTGCGCCTGCAGTCCGAGAAGACGGAAAGTGTGGCCCGGCGCGAACATCATGATGAAGCCGGCAAGCGCCGTGAAAGCGGCGGAGCAAAAGGCAAGCTGCTCGCCAAGCTCGGTCGGAAAGTAAAACTCCATGCGTCAGCCCCAAATCACCCGGATGAATCAGTGTTTTATGGCATGGGCCGAAAAGGGAGGGAATGGCGCGCCATTTGATTTAGAGAAAACTCTGCGGATCGATATCCAGCTGCACCTGCACCGATCCGCGCTCCTTGGGTGATTGCGACAGCATCGCCCGCAGGAACCCCTGCATGTCCGAGTTCCGCCTCCCGTGGACCAAAAGACGGAAGCGGTGGCGGCCGCGCACCAGCGCGAGCGGCGCTTCGGCCGGGCCGAGCACCGAGATGCCCGACACCTGCGGTGCGGCGTTGCGCATGCCGCGCGCATGGTTTTCAGCATCATGGCGGGTTTCGGCAGAAACGATGATCGAGGCGAGCCTGCCGAAGGGCGGCAATAGGGCGCGTTCGCGTTCGGTGATCTCGCGCTCGTAGAAAGCATCCGAATCGCCGGAGACAATCGCCTGCATGACAGGATGCTGCGGCTGGTAGGTCTGCAGCAGCCCATGGCTCTTGAGGCCGGTGCGCCCGGCCCGGCCGGTCACCTGAGACAAAAGCTGGAAGGTGCGCTCGGCGGCGCGCGGGTCGCCATTGGCAAGGCCGAGATCGGCATCGACGATGCCGACCAGCGTCATCATCGGAAAATTATGGCCCTTGGCGACGAGCTGGGTGCCGATGACGATATCGGCCTCGCCCTTGGCGATCGCTTCCAGCTCCAGCCGCAGCCGCTTCACCCCGCCCATGATATCCGAGGAAAGAACGATCGTCCGCGCCTCCGGGAAATGCCGTTCCACTTCCTCGGCGATGCGCTCGACGCCTGGCCCGCAGGCGACGAGATGGTCGAGCGTGCCGCATTCCGGGCAGGCCTCCGGCGTGCGCTCGGCATGGCCGCATTGATGGCATTGCAGCTGCTTGCGGAAACGATGCTCCACCAGCCAGCTCGAACATTGCGGGCATTGGAACCGGTGGCCGCAGACCCGGCAGAGCGTCAGCGGCGCATAACCGCGCCGGTTGAGAAAGAGCAGCGCCTGTTCGCGCTTTTCCACCGTCTTGCCGATCGCCCGGATCAGCACCGGCGACAGGAACCCGCCGCGCTCCGGCGCGTGCCTGCGCATATCGACCAGATGCAGGTCCGGCATCGCCGCATCGCCGAAACGCGTCGGCAGGTGAACGGTGCTGTAGCGTCCGCTCTGGCCGTTGACCTGGCTTTCGACCGACGGCGTCGCCGACACCAGGATGACGGGGAAATCGCCGATGCGGCCGCGCACGACGGCCATATCGCGAGCATTGTAGAAGACGCGATCCTCTTGCTTGTAGGCGGGATCATGTTCCTCGTCGACAATGATCAGGCCGAGATCCTCGAAGGGCAGGAAGAGCGCCGAGCGAGCGCCCGCCACCACCCGCACTTCGCCGGTCACCGCCTGGCGCCAGACCTTCTCGCGCATGCGCGGCGCAAGATCGGAATGCCATTCGGCCGGCTTTGCCCCGAAGCGATCCTGGAAGCGCTCCATGAAACTGGCCGTCAGCGCGATCTCCGGCAGCAGGATCAGCACCTGCTTGCCACGTTTCAGCGTCTCGGCAATCGCCTCGAAATAGACCTCGGTCTTGCCGGAGCCGGTCACCCCGTCGATCAGCGACACCGAAAATTCGCCCTTGCGGGCGTCGGCAACGATATCTTCGGCCGCCTGCTTCTGCGGCCCTTCGAGACGTGCTGCGGCAAAATCCGGATCCGGCATCGCAACGACCGGCGGCGGCGGCAGGAATATTGCCTCAAAAATGCCGAGCGTGATCAGCCCGTCGACGACACTCGTCGAGACACCCGCCGCATGGGCAAGGCCGCTGCGTGTCCAGGAAAAGCCGTCGGAGGCCGTATCGAGCACTCGGGCGCGCGCCGGCGTCATCCGCTCCGGTTCGCCGCCGACGAGCTTCAACCCTTCCACCATCGGTTCCGGCTCGAAGGCGTTCGGCGCCCGCAGCGCCATGCGCGCGACGAGGCCGGGCGGCGAGAGCGTATAGGTCGCCACCCAATCGATGAAGTCCCGCATCTCCCTGGCAAGCGGCGGGCAGTCGAAGACATGGCTGATCGGCCGAAGCTTCTTCGGATCGACGCCGTCCTCGCCGCCGTCCCAAACGACGCCGATCACCTGCCGCGGCCCGAGCGGCACCTGCACGACCGAGCCGGGCTCGACCGCCATGCCATCCGGCACCGAATAGGAATAGGGTTTGGGCGCCGGCATCGGCACCAGCACCGGAACCGTTCGGTTCGCGGGCGGTGCCTCGAAAAGCGCGCCAAAGAGATCGGACGAATCTGTGCTCATCGCGCGAGACCATGCCCGCAAATCGATGGAATTGGAACCGCAAAGACGGGGCGACGCGTTCCGGGTCGTCGCCGCGATTTAATGAGTGTAGGTCAGAAATTGCGCTTCACCTGGCAAGGCGGTCGCCACTGCCGGAAGTGGCTTCATTTGTCTCGGCATTGCGCTGCCGCAGGCGCAGGATCGCCGACGCCTCGCGAGGATCGGGCGGCAGGACAGCGTTCTTCAACGCGATCGAATAGGCGTGTTTCGGATTTTCCAGCACGTCCCTGGCATCGCCGCTCTCCACCACGACGCCCTTGCGCATAATCACGACGCGGTCGGAAATGTAATAGGCGGTTGCAAGATCATGGGTGATGTAGACGATCGAGACGTTGAGAGCGTCACGCAGATCCCGGAAGAGATTGACGATCGACATGCGAAGCGATGCGTCGACCATCGAGACCGGCTCGTCCGCCACGATCAGCTTCGGCTCGGGTATCAGCGCACGGGCGACCGCAATACGCTGCAATTGCCCGCCTGAAAGCTCGTGCGAGAAGCGGCCTTTTATCTCCGCCATCGACAGGCCGACGCGTTGGAGGGCAACGTCGGCAAGCGCCTCTTTCTCGGCGCGGCTCTTCGCGCCCTTGAAGCGATGGGCGGTGGCCAGCAGATACTCGTCGATCCGCGTCAGCGGATTGAAAGCTTCGAACGGATTTTGAAAGACCGGCTGGACCTTGGCCATGAAAGCCTCGCGATCCCTGCGGGAACGCACCGCCTTCACATCCGTACCGTCGAAATGAATGCTGCCCCGATCGGCCTTTTCGCTGCCGAGGATCATCTTCGCCAGCGTCGATTTTCCGGAGCCGGATTCGCCGACGATCGTGAATATCTCGGGCTTGTCGGCGCTGAGCGCGAAGCTGACATCGTCGACCGCCTTCATCTTTTCGCGCGAGAAGAAACCGCCGATCGGAAAAAGCTTGGTCACATGGTCGAGTTCGAGGAGATTGCTGCTCATTGGATCTGGTACTCCCCGGCACGGAAGCATGCGACTCGCCCTCCCGTGGCGCTCGGCAGCATGGCCGGCACTTCACGTGCGCATTTGTCGATTGCGATCGGACAGCGTGGATGGAAACGGCATCCCGAAGGCGGATCCGAAAGTGCCGGCGGCTTGCCTCTGAGGCTCTTTCGCGTCGAGACGTCGCCAATGCGCGGCAGGCTGCCGATCAGGTGGACGGTGTAGGGATGCTGGGGATTGTCGAAGATCGCCTGCGTCGGCCCCTCCTCCGCCAGCCGTCCCGCATACATGATGGCCAGCCGGTCGGTGATGGCAGCATGCACCGACATGTCGTGGGTCACGAAGATGACCGAGGACTGCAGGCGGGCCTGCACTTCCTTGATCAGCGCCAGAACGTCCTGCTGCACGAGCACGTCGAGCGCCGTCGTCGGCTCGTCGGCGATGATGAATTCCGGCTCACAGACAGTGGCGAGAGCAATGGTCAGGCGCTGGCGCATGCCGCCCGAAAGCTGATGCGGAAAGGCCTCGAGCACATGCGGATCGAGATGCAGCCTGGCAAGATGCGCCTCGACGCGCGCGCGGAAGGCGGCGGGATCGAGGTTCATATGGCGGGAGGCGAAATCGGTGAAGGCGTGTTTCACCCTTCTGACCGGGTTTAGCACGTTCATCGAGCCCTGCATGATGTAGGAAAGGTGACGCCAGCGTGCCGCCTTCATCTTCGCCGGTTCACCATAGACATCGATCGGCCCGTCGGCAAAATTGAATTTCACCGTTCCGCCGACGACGCGCATCGGCGGGCGGATGGCGCCGGCAAGCGTCTTGATCAGCGATGTCTTGCCGCTCGAGGATTCGCCGGCAATGCCGTAGATCTCGTTCTTGCGGATGGTCAGGCTGATATCGTCGACTGCGCGGATCTCCCGCCGCACACCGAAATAGTCGTTGACGTAGTAGCATTTCAGCTCGTCGATCGTCAGTGCGTCCAAGGTGTTTTCGGCAAGGGTCAAAGGCTGCGTCCTCATCAGGTTCTGCATCTCCTCAAGCTCCCATGCGGGCGAGCCGCGAGCGCGGGTCGATATATTCGTTCACAGACATGGCAAGCATGAACAGGCCGAGGAACAGGATGACGACGAAGAGCATCGGAAAGGCGACCCACCACCATATGCCCGATACCATCGCGGAATGCGCATTGGCCCAGTAGATCATGCCACCGATCGTCGGCCGGTTGATGTCGGAAAATCCGAGCACCGAGAGTGTCACCTCGAGACCGATCGCCCAGATCATGTTGTTCATCGTCGTGAAGAAGACGATCGGCATGACATAGGGCAGATGTTCGCGGATGAGGATCTGCGGTGTGCGCATGCCCGAAAAAACCGCGTGCCGCGTGAATTCCCGCTGACGGAGAGACAGGGCGACGGAACGGATCAGGCGGCTGTCGTGCGTCCATCCGAGCAGCGCTGCGGTGATCGCCAGCATGAACCACGTCATCTGGTCGCGAAGCACGAAGACCAGAAGCAGCAGGATCGGAATGTTCGGCAGTGCGCCGAGCGTATCGTTGACCGCCATGATGATCTGGTCGGTCCGCCCACCGATATAGCCGGAGATCAGCCCGACGGCGATGGCGATGATGCGGCTGACAAAGGCGACGATGATGCCGAAGAACAGCGTATTGCGCATCGAGGCGGCGATCTGCCAGAAAACCTCCTGGCCGCGCGAGGTGGTGCCGAGCCAAAATTCGGCCGAAGGAGGCATGTCGGGCGCAACGACATAGATGGCATTCTCGTCATAGGGCGAGAAGAACGACGCCACGATCAACGCCAGGATGATAGCGATCAGGATGGTTCCGACCAGGAACTCCTTGTTGTAGCGCAGCAGGTCTCTGAGGACTTTGAACATCACGGATTACCCCAGTTTCACGCGTGGATCGATCAGCGGATAGATGATGTCGATCACGAAGACCGCAGCGGCAACCGCGATGATGGCGATGGTGGTGACGCCGAGCACGAGGCTGTAATCGCCGGAATAGATGCCGGAGATCAGAAGCTTGCCGATCCCGGGATAATTGAAGACGAACTCGACGATGACGGCGCCGCCGAAGACGTTGCCGAGACTGAGTGCCAGGCCGGTGACCTGCGGCAGCATGGCGTTGCGCGCCACATATTGCGAAAAGATGCTGCGCGAGCGCACGCCGCCAAGTTCGGCATAGACGACGTGGTCGTCGGTCACGATGTTCGAAACCAGCGAGCGCATCGAGATGAACCAGCCGCCGATGCCGACGAGCACGAGGGTCAGGGCCGGCAGGATGCCGTGTTCGATCACCGAGCTGATGAAGGCCCAGTTGAAGGCCGGCGCGAGATTGACCTGCGCACCGTCGCTGATCGGCAGGATCGGCCAGATGAAACCGAAAAGGATCACCAGGCTGAGACCGATGATGTAGGTCGGGATCGGCTGCAGCGCCATGATGACGATGCCGGCGACCTTCAGCAGCTTGCTGCTGCGGAAATAGCCGGCAAGCGCGCCGAGAAAATTGCCAATGATCCAGGAAATGATCGTTGCGAGCGTCAGAAGCCCGACGGTCCAGGGCAGTGCACGGCCGATAACGGTCATCACCGGGGTCGGGAAAGAGGAAAGCGACGGGCCGAAATCGCCGGTCAGGACACGGCCCCAGAAGGTGAAATACTGCTCCAGCAGCGGGCCGCCGGTGCCGTAGAGCTCGCGCAGCGATTCGCGGAGGATTTCGACGGCCTGCGGATCAGTGGAGCCGAAGCTCGTCAACAGCGACACGGTCTGCTCGATCGGATCGACCGGCGAAAAATGCGCGATCAGGAAGGCCAGCGTGATGCCGGTGAAGACCACGAAGAGAAATTGCAGAAAGCGTTTTGCCGCATAGATCAGAAAGCCGTTCATGACATCGACCCTTCAATAGCAGAACGGAAACAGCCGGCGGCCGGCTGTTTCCTTTGTTGTGCCTCGATCAAGGCTTCGGCGCATCCGGATTGGCCTTCAGCCCGACCACCATGTAGCGAATGTTCGACCAGTTCGGAGCCGAGGCCGAATAGGGATTGTCAGCGCTCGGATAGTTGGTCCAGTAGGTGGTATCGAGCGGTGCGAACTTGTTGTAGGCCATCAGCGGGATCATCGGCATTTCCTCGACCGCAAGCTTCAGGAAGTCCTGGCCGAGCTTGGCGACATCGGGCGAATCGAAGGCGATCGACCGATTGCGCTCGATGATCTGGTCGAGACGCGGATCCTGCCAGCGCTGCAGATTGCGCGGCGGCTGGATCTGCCCGACCGGCTTGATGAACTCGGAATGATAGCTGTCGAGGAAGAAGGAGAGGTCGGGATGACCGCCCCAGGTCTCGATGCTCCAGTAGATCGCTGCCTCGAAGTCGCCGGTGCTGAGGCGTTGGCCATTGGTCGGTCCGGCGACATCGACCTTGGTTGCGATGCCGGCTTGCGTCCATTGCTGGGCAATCACCGTGCCGGCGCGAGCAAGCGTCGGGATGGCATCGCCTTCTACCTGCAGGCGGATCGCAAAGGGCGTGCCGTCAGGCTTCATCCACTGGCGGCCGCTCTTCTTGAAGCCTGCCTTCTGCAGCAGCTCGGTCGCAGCCTCAACGTCCTTCTTCCACCAGCCGAAGCCGAATGTGCGCTGTAGTTTGGCCGGATCGGTCGGGATCTGATCGGCCCATTGACCGCGCACCATATTGGCGATCTGCGCCGAGATGTTTGGATCGTAGGGCTTGATCTTGCGGGATCCAGTGTCGAGCTCGAAATTCGTCAGCCAGTCCTGCATCGGTGCGTAATAATCATCCGGGGCGGAACCCGTCGGCGGCGTGGCAAGGGCTGCGATATTGGCCGCACCGCGGTAGGAGCCGAGCGCCACTTCGCGGATATCGATCAGCAGTGCGAGCGCCCAGCGAACGTCCTTGTTGTCGAAGGGCGCCTTCTTCGTATTGAAGAGAACGGAAGGCAGCGTCGGGTCCGGATGTGCGAAAGGAAAGCCCTTTAGCCAGGAGGCCGTGCTCTTGCTGTCGCGCATGATCGAGAACATGCCCTCGGGGGCCATGTCGTTGATGACGTCGAGATTGTGGTTGCGCTGTTCGATGACGCGAGCTTCCGGATTGCCGGCCGCACGATAGACGACGTATTTGACCTCAGGCGGCTGTGCCGCAGCCAGGCCGATCGACGTGCGCTGCCAGTCGTCGCGCAGCTTCCAGATCGTCCAGTTGCCGCCCTTGTCGTAGCTCTGCAGCTGGTAGGGCCCGAGCGAAACCGGCGGGTTGTTGTTGAAGGACAGCGGATCCGCGGCCTTCTCGAAAACGTGCTTCGGCATGATCCAGGCGGCATTCCAGCGCACGGTGAACAGCGTGTGGAAGCGCGAGTTCGGTTTCTTCAGATGGAAGACGACCGTCTGCGGATCCGGATTTTCCATGCTCGCGACATTGACGGTGAATGGCGCGCTCCAGGCCATGCCCGGATGATCGATCTGCGTCTGCACGGTATAGACCACGTCGTCGCTGGTGAATTCGACGCCGTCGCTCCAGAAGATGCCCTTGCGCAGTTTCACCGTCATCTCTGTGAAATCGGCGTTGTAGCTCGGCGGTTCGCTGGCCAGCGCATTCTGCCAGGCATCCTTGCCGCCCTCGGGATTGATGAACCACAGCGTATCGGTGGTCAGCTGCTGCAGGCCGTTGAGATTTGCCGCCGCCCCGCCGCCCGGAGCCCAGACGTTGAACCAGTCGGCATTCTGCTGCGGCGTGCCCTGGATGATCAGCGTTTCGTTGCGCGGTATGCCGGCAATGAAATCCTGCGCAATTGCCGGAAGGGCCATGAGCGACAATAAGGCAATGGCTGCATATTTACGGAACTTCATCGGATGTTCCTCCTCCTCAACTCGCCACGGCGAGCGCTTCCCGTAATCAATTGACGATAGCGTCCAGCGAACCCCTGCCTGCACGTGCCGCAGGGACACATGCACTCCTCGGCGGCGGGCGAACTCACGCCATAGTTATCGACAATTTTTTGAGAAACGGCAACTGATAATTTTGCAGCCTATAGAAAATAGCGCATTTTCAGGCATTTTTGACGCAGGGTAGCGATGTGCTTTTTTATATTATTGACAAAGTGAGCGTTTGGCTTAGCTTTTGCGGCGAGCGCGGCGCCCTCCCAAGTGGCCGTACTTCATCACCAGAGAGGTCAGCTGCTTTCGGGAGGAAGCTTTGGCATGACCGTTCAAGAGGACACCAGGATGAGCAGCCCCTATGACGTGACAATCTCCGTTCACGCCAACCGGCCAACCGGCAAATACGAACCTTTGTGGAACTGGTTCGGATACGACGAGCCGAACTACACCTACTCCCCCCACGGCAGAAAGCTGCTCAAGGAACTGACAGAGCTCAGCCCTGAGCCGCCCCGCATCCGCGCGCACAATCTTCTGACCAGCGGCGATGGCCTGCCTGCCCTCAAATGGGGTTCGACCAATGCCTATACCGAGGATGCGAACGGCAATCCGGTCTACGACTGGACAATCATCGACAAGATCTTCGACACCTATGTCGAAGCTGGCAACATTCCGCTGATTCAAATCGGCTTCACGCCCGAAGCGCTCTCCGATTTCGACGGTCCTTATCGCCATCAATGGGAGCCGGCCGACAAATACGCAACGATCACCACCGGCTGGACGGCCCCGCCGACGGACCTGAAGAAATGGGGCGACCTGATCGAAGCATGGGCGCGCCACCTTGCCGAAAGATATGGCGAGGACGTCGTTTCAAGCTGGCCGTGGGAAGTGTGGAACGAACCGGACGGCCACTACTGGACCGGCACCATCCCACAATTTTGCGAAATGTATGACGTCAGCGCCAAGGCCTTGAAACGCGCGCTTCCGAACGCCCGCGTTGGCGGCCCGCACACCTGCGGCGCCTTTGCCAACGAAAAAGCCCAGACATTCCTGCGCGCCTTCCTAAAGCATGTCGTCGAGAACAAGTCGCCGATCGATTTCCTCGCCTTCCACGCCAAGGGCAATCCGGTGATCTACGAGGGTCACGTCCGGATGGGCCTGCACAAGCAGCTCCGCGACATCGAGACGAACCTTGCCATCATCAATGAGTTTCCGGAGCTCCGGCACCTGCCCGTGGTGATTGGCGAATCCGATCCGGAAGGCTGTGCAGCCTGCTCTGCTCGTGTTCATCCCCAGAACGGCTATCGCAACGGCCCGCTCTACGGCGTCTATGTCGTCGAGAGCATGATCCGCACCTATGAGCTTGCAAGACGCGCCAACATCCACATCGAAGGCGCGGTCACCTGGGCCTTCCTGTTCGACGACCAGCCCTATTTCGACGGCTTCCGCGATCTTGCCACCAACGGCGTCGACAAGGCTGTTCTCAACGGCTTCCGCATGCTCGGCAAACTCGGCGGCGAATGGCTGGAATCGGAAAGCGATTATCGCCGCGACATCGAAGATATCATGAGCCATGGCGTTCGCGGCAAGCCCGATGTCAACGTCGTGGCAACCCGCGACGACAAGGGCGTTTCCATTCTCGTCTGGCACTACCACGACGATGATGAAGCCGGGCCGTCCGCCGATATCACGGTCAATCTCGACGGCTGGGGCGACAAGTCCGCCTCGCTCAGGCATTTCAGGATGGACGAGCAGCGTTCCAACGCCTTCGGCGTCTGGAAAGCGATGGGCAAGCCGCAGAATCCAGCCGGCGAAGACTATGCCAGACTGGAAGCCTCGGGAAAACTCGCCGAGATCGACGGCCAGGCACCGGTCAAGGTCGATGACGGCAAGATCGGGCTCAAAGTCTCCCTACCGCGTCAGGGCGTGTCTCTCCTGCGCCTCGATTGGTGAGCCGGTAGGCGAAGGGAGCGCAATCGAAATTTTGCGCTCCCTTTCAAGCGACCCGGTCATTCTCGCCGACATAGGCGAGATAGCGTTTCTTGCTCGGCTGCAGATGGTCGACGCAGAGCTGGGCGAGAACCCAGTTATCCCCACCGCGCAGCATCTCGATCATCAGCCGATGGTGCTCGTGCGAGATGCGCAGCGACTCCTTGCTCGACATCGAATTGGCGCGCACCGGCAGGCTGAGCCGCATATAGAGCTCGATCGATTGCACGAGATGCGCATTGCCACAGGCGCCGAAGAGCGTCAGGTGGAATTTGTCATTGGCCTCGTGCACCCCCCTGAGATAGCCGGATTCGATGTGGCGGCCATGCTCCTCGTGCAGCGCCAGCAGTTCCTCGATCAATGCCTCGGGCGCCGGCAGCTTTATCCACAGCGCCGCCTGCCGTTGCAACAGTTCCCGAACGTCGTAGATTTCCTGGACCTGGCGAGCCGTCAGCGAACGGACCGTCGCCCCCTTGTTGCGCTCCCGAACCACAATGCCCATCGTCTCGAGCTGCACGATCGCCTGGCGGGCGAAATGGCGCGTGACATGAAAGCGGGCAAGGAGCGTGTCTTCGGTCAGGCGGGTTCCGGGCGCAAGCCGCCCGAAAATGATGTCCTCCTCCAGCGCGCGGGCAATGCTTAGATCATCATGCTCGATGCCGTCTTCGCGGCTTTCGTTGAGCGTCTGCAAATGTCATCTCCTCTGAAGCATAACCCCGAAAATCGAAGTCGATATTCGGAAAAGGATTATGCGCCAATTTAATCTGATAGAGCGTCCTTAGCGCGTCCTGGAGGCGCGGCGCTCTAACAGCGGGCCATGTTACAGTGGATTGCGTTCCGGGTCGAACTGGCTCAGACGATAGATATCCTCGACAAGAGCAAGCGTTTTGATGTTGTCGTCCGGCGACGTCTCCATCGCGACCTTTCCATCGAGGGCGTCGAGGAAATGCGCGATGGTCGCGTCATAGGCGCCCTGGTAGGCCTCGTCAGGATCGAAGCTTTCCTGGCGCTGCTGCGCACCCTCAGCCGTGAGCAGATTGCCGTTAAGTTCAAGCGTGCCGCACGCCCCGAAGATGCGTAGGTGATCGCGCGGCGCCGGCGGCGCGCCATGCACGGCGAGATTGGCATTGATGGTGACGAGAACACCGTCGCTAAGCCGGAGCAGGACGACGCTGGCGACATCCTCCGCGACGATATCGCGATTGCTCCTCTCAAGCCGTGCACTGACCACCTCCAACTCACCCAGAAGATATCTCAGCGTATCGAGATGATGGATCATCACTTCCATGACCAGCAATCGCTCCTGCGTCCGGAAGAAGGGCTGGCGTATCAGCGCCGGCCTTCTTCCCTCAGCATCCGCTATCATGCCGCTGGACAGGAATTCGAACTGTACCTGGCGGATCTCGCCGGCAAGCCCTTCGTCGAGCCACGCCTTCAGCCGCCGATAATAAGCGCGGAACCGCCAGTTCTCGTGGATCATCAGCCTGCCCCTGCCGGAAAGGCTTGCCAGCAGGTCGACCGCCTCGCCGTAGGAGGGTGCGAGCGGCTTCTGGCAGATGATGTCGAGGCCCTTTGCCGCCGCCAGCCGGACCAGTTCGACATGGGACTCCCGCGGCGCGCAGATATCCACGGCATCGATCTGCCCGGCGTCCAGCATCGCCTGCGCGCTTGTATAGCTGCGCGCGATATCAAAGGCGGCAAGCCGGGCTTCGACCGCGCTCGGCGACGGGTCGGCAATCGCCACGACCTCAGCTCTTTCCGATTGCCGCATCCATGCAGGCAGATGGTAGGCACTGACCCAGCCGGCACCGATAATGCCGATACGCCGTCGTTCCGCCCCCATCACCGTGCTTCCTCTGTATACAATCCCATTTTATCAATAATCTATCCTGCTTCTTCGCAAAAGCCAATCTCCTGATTGCCGAACGAAAGCGCGAATTTCGGCGATTACCATTGTATTTTATGGTGATCGACGAAGAAATCCAAAAATACGATACAGTGGCGTCATCTTATTTATTGACAATCCTCCGTATCCCTCTACGCTGACACCACGGCCATGGATCAATTTGGCGAGGGAGGAACAGGTTTTGTCGAACGGTCTTCGCCGCAAGCTGACGAGTTATGGCGATCAGGGATTCTCCCTTTTCCTGCGCAAAGCCTTCATCAAGGCCATGGGTTATTCGGACGATGCGCTCGACCGTCCGATCGTCGGCATCGCCAATACCTACAGTGATTTCAATCCCTGTCACGGCAATGTGCCGCAACTCATCGAGGCAACCAAGCGCGGCGTGATGCTGGCGGGTGCGATGCCCATGGTGTTTCCGACGATCTCGATCCACGAGAGCTTTGCCTCGCCAACCTCGATGTATCTGCGCAACTTGATGGCGATGGAAACGGAAGAGATGATCCGCGCCCAGCCGATGGATGCCGTCGTCCTGATCGGCGGCTGCGACAAGACCCTGCCGGCCCAGATCATGGCGGCCGCCAGCAGCGAGATACCGGCGATCTTCCTGCCGACCGGCCCCATGGCCGTCGGCCACCACAAGGGCGAACGGCTTGGCGCCTGTACGGATTGCCGCCGCTTCTGGGGACGCTTCCGCGCCGGAGAGATCGACGAGGCCGAGATCGCCGAGGTCAACAACAAGCTGGCCAGCTCGATCGGCACCTGCACGGTGATGGGCACGGCGAGCACCATGGCGAACCTGACCGAAGTCATGGGTCTCTGCCTCCCCCGCGCCGGTTCGGCGCCCGCCGTCGAATCCGAACGCGTCCGCCTTGCTGAGGAGACAGGCCGTGTCGCCGCACGTCTCGCCATGGACGAGGCTGCCCCGACCGTGCGCGATATCCTGACGCCGCAGGCAATCCGCAACGGTCTCGTCGCGCTGCAGGCGATGGGCGGCTCGACCAATGCCGTCGTCCATCTTGCCGCAATCACCGGTCGCCTCGGCCTGCGCCTCGACATGGCCGAACTCGACCGGCTGGGCCGAAGCATTCCCCTGCTCGTCGACCTGCAGCCCTCCGGTCAGCATTACATGGAGCAGTTCCACGAGGCGGGCGGCGTCCCGGCTCTGCTGAAGGCGGTGCGCCATGAAATCGACGGCAGCGCTCCGACTGTCTACGGCAGAACGATCAGCGAAATCATCGACGCTGTCGTCGACGAACCGGGCCAGACCATCATCCGCACCATCGAGAAACCGTTGAAGCCGATCGGAACGATCGCCGTCCTGCACGGCAATCTTGCGCCGCGCGGCGCCGTCATCAAACAATCCGCAGCTTCCAAGGATCTGCTCCAGCATATCGGACGCGCCGTGGTCTTCGATTCGGTCGAGGATATGACGCTGCGCATCGACAGCGACGATCTCGACGTCCATGCCGATGACGTTCTGGTTCTGCGCAATGCCGGACCAAAAGGTGCGCCCGGCATGCCGGAAGCCGGCTATCTACCCATCCCCCGCAAGCTCGCGCGGCAGGGCGTGAAGGACATGGTGCGGATTTCCGATGCCCGCATGAGCGGCACGGCCTTCGGCACGATCATCCTGCATATCGCGCCTGAAGCCGCCGATGGCGGCCCGCTGGCGATCGTCCGCACCGGCGATCGCATTCGCCTCGACGTCGAGGGCCGGCGTATCGATCTCGATATCGACCAGGCGGAATTCGATCGCCGCATGCTTGAAGTCGTCAACCGGCCCTCCCCGGCCCCGTCGCGCGGCTATGGGAAGCTCTATCAGGAGCGCGTGCTCCAGGCTGACGAAGGCGCCGACTTCGACTTCCTGCAAAGCGAGGAGCTCGATGCGCGATGAGCGCCGCTGATATGGAGGCACCGCTTTGCCTGCCCCGCCGGCCACTGACGCGGCTGCCGCGGGCGGCACTGCCGCAAGGCACGGTCGATACGCATTTCCACGTCTTTCGCGCCGACGCTCCGCTCAACACCCCACGCAGCTACACGCCTGACATCGCGACGATATCCGACTGGATCGAATTCTCCGGCAGCCTTGGCATCGCCAGGGGCGTATTGGTGCAGCCAAGCGTCTATGGCCTCGACAACAGGGTGCTGCTTGAGGCGCTGGCCGCCTATCCAGATCGTCTGCGCGGCATCGTCGTCATCGATCCCGAAACCGCAGAAACCGAGATAGAGCGGCTCGACCGGCTCGGAGTGCGCGGCGTGCGGATCAATACGCGCAACAAGGGCGGCCTCCCGCTCGCCGCCGCCAGGACACTGGCGGAGAGCATTGCTCCTTTCGGCTGGTCGCTGCAACTGCAGATCAATCCCGAACAGCTTCCCGATATTGCGGCAACACTGTCCGGCATCCGCCTGCCCATCGTCATCGATCATCTCGGCTTCATTCCGCTTGCCAGAGAGACGAGATCACGGCATGTCGATGCGCTGAAAAGGCTGATGGACGCGGCTGATACCTATGTCAAAGTAACCGCGCCCTATCGTCTGACGAAGGATGTGAATTACGACGGTTTTGCCGAGGTCGGCCGCGCCCTTGCCACCAGCCATGCGGAAAGGCTGCTCTGGGGCAGCGATTGGCCGCACACCGAATTGTGGGACGGCATGCCCGATGATGCCGAGCTGATCGAAATCATGCAGGCCGCCATCGACAACCCCGCGATTGCTGAAAAGATTTTTGTTCGAAATGCCGAAGCGCTGTTCTTCGGCCGCTGAATTGGAGAGCACCAATGGCCAGACTGACCGAAGATGCCAAGGGCGTCTATGTAATCGCCGTAACCCCCTTCACCGATGACGGCGCGCTCGATCTCGCCAGTATCGACAGCATGGTCGATTTCTACGAAGGTGCCGGCGTCACCGGCCTGACGGTGCTTGGCCAGCTCGGCGAGGCTCCGAAGCTGACCGCTGAGGAATCGCGGACAGTCGTCGAACGGGTGCTGAAGCGCCTCGACGGGAGGCTCCCCGTCGTCGTCGGCGTTTCGGCGCCGGGCCTTGCGCCGATGAGCGAACTCGCCGAAGCCGTCATGGGTGAAGGTGCGGCCGGTGTCATGGTCGCGCCCCCCTGGACCGTCAAGACCGACGATCAGGCTTTCGCCTTCTACCAGTCGGTCGGCGAGGCCCTGGGCGACACGCCCTTCGTGCTGCAGGATTATCCGCTCACCACCAATGTGACGATCGCGCCCAAGGTCATCGAGCGCATCGTCAACGAGGTGCCGAACTGCGTCATGCTCAAACATGAAGATTGGCCGGGTCTGTCGAAGATCTCGGCACTTCGCACAGCCAGCGACAAGGGCGCCATGCGGCGCATTTCGATCCTTTGCGGCAACGGCGGGCTTTTCCTGCCCGAAGAGATGGGCCGCGGCGCCGATGGCGCCATGACCGGCTTTTGTTATCCCGAGATGATGGTTGGCGTCGTCGAGGCCTATGCCGCCGGAAATCCCGATCGCGCCCATGCGATCTTCGATGCCTATCTGCCGCTCGCCCGCTACGAACAGCAGCAGGGCATCGGTCTTGCCTCGCGCAAATATGTGCTTGCCAAGCGCGGCGTGATCAAGTCCGCCAACCTGCGCAAGCCGGGCGCCAAGCTCTCGACACTGGATATTGCCGATGTCGAGCGCTTGCTGGCGCGCCAGTCCATCCGCCTCAAGGAGATCGGGGCGTAACACACTGGCGGAAATCCGAAGCCGCTGGATCATCGCTATGGTGCTGCAGCGCGAGCACATGGGTATGTCCATCTCGTTCGTGAGGCTGAAACCCGAGCGACTCCCAGAACCTTGCCGCACCATCGTTTCCCGCATGAACGGTGAGACGGTGCAGAAAGGAAGACGCATGATCAAGCAGTGCCATGGCAAGCATCCGACCGATGCCGCGCCTGCGCATTGCGGGACGAATATAGAAACGCCGCATCCGCAACGCCCCTGATATGGCGGAGTCGACGGTCATGCCGCCGATGCCTGCGAGCACCTCATCGACATAGGCGCCAAGCAGCCTTTCACCGTAATGTTCGAACCTGTTATCGCCGATCGACCATTCGTCGATAAGGCGGGCGACATGGCGATAGCCTTCCCGCCGGGCCTCGCTTTCGAGATCTGCGATCTCCTGCGGCAATCGATCGCTGAGCCTGCGGATATCGATTGTCATGGCGGTGCCGGTGGTTAGATGGCAGGAACCGGCATCTCGCGGTGCGTCGCCGCAACCGGCAGGCCGACCGGCACGAAACTCGCGTCGCCATCTCTAGCCATATCATGCACCGTATGTTTCTCCAGCGCCTTCGTCACCTCGTTGAGGTCGCCGTCCAGCTGTTCGGCCGGAATGAGATTGCCGATGACGAAATCGAAGTGGTCGCCCCGTTTGTTCAGCAGTTCGTGGAACACGGTCATGTCGCGAAGCTCCGTCGACCATTTCGCCAACCAGTAGAACAGCCCGGAATTGCGAGCCGTCATATGGACGGGAAGGATTGGTAGATTGTATTTTCGCGCCAGCCCGACAGCCGAGGTCTTCCACGGACGTTCATTCAGCCGGCCGTTCGCCCAATAGGCGATACGGCCTGAGGGAAAGAGCACTGTCGCCTTGCCTTCCTTCACCGCATGGTTCGTCAATTGCAGCGTTTCGCGCGCTTTCAGCTTGCTCTTATGCTCCTCCCGCCATTCGACGGGAATGATCATCTCGGCAAACCGCGGATTGACGCGGATGGCATCACGATTGGCAAAGAACATCATGTCCGGCCGGCGCGTTTTCAAAAGATCGAACACGGCAACGCCGTCGGCGATGCCGGTCGGATGGTTGCTGACGAGGATGAAGCCGCCGGTATCGGGAATGCGTTCGCCATTGGTGATACCGATGTCGAGCCTCAGCACATCGCTCAGATATTCGAACGACTGGAAGCCCGGCATTTTGGCGACCGCATTGGCGAATTCAAGCGCCTTGTTGTAGCGCAGCAGCGTATAGAGGAATGGCCGCATGACCGGCCAGAGCGGATTTTTCACGATCCTCTGGCCGCGTTCGGCAATCAGCGTATCGACGATATGACCGGGCTTTCCGTGTGAAACGAGAGCGATCGCTTCCGCGAGCTGTCCGAAAGCCGTCATGGAATCGCGCCGTGCCATGAAAGATCCTGTCTATGGGGTATAAGCTATCGCAGTTGAATATGATCGAAGGATGACAAAGGCTTGGCCGGCATTATCTATTCCATAACTGTTCCTGCTCCAAATTGGCGGACTTGAAGGCAAAATCAAGGTCCGCAACGTGAACGAACTGCTTGTTATCGCCGATCACCGCCTGATGGCGGAACGCGCCGCGTGGCTCGAAAACCTCGCCAGTGAGCGCCGTCTTTCCGAGCACACGCTCGACGCCTACGAGCGCGATACCCGCCAGTTTCTGACCTTTCTGACCGGCCATCTCGCCGGCCCGGCGACGCTTGGCGATATCAGGGAGTTGCGCTCCGCTGATTTCCGCGCCTTCCTGGCGGCCCGGCGCAAGCAGGGCTCCGGCGCCCGATCGCTCGGCCGCAATCTCGCTGGTCTTCGCTCGCTGCTGCGCCATCTCGAAAAGAAGGGCCTGGTCAACGCCGCCGGCGCTGCCGCGGTGCGCTCGCCGAAACAGCCGAAATCACTGCCCAAGCCGCTGTCGGACACCCAGGCGATCACCGTCGTCAGCGACGACGCCCAACTCCATGACGAACCCTGGATTGCTGCGCGCGACGCTGCTGTCATGACGCTGCTCTACGGCTGCGGCCTGCGCATCTCCGAAGCGCTGGATCTTACTCCCGCCGACCTGCAGAAGGGCGCAACGACGCTGCGCATCACCGGCAAGGGCAACAAGACGCGGCTGGTGCCGCTGCTGTCTGTGGTCTTCGATGCCGTCGAGAAATACCGCGCGCTCTGCCCATATCATCTCGAAAGCGGAGAACCGCTGTTTCGCGGCGCTCGCGGCGGCAAGCTGCAAGCGGCGATCATCCAGCGCACGATGCAGAAGATGCGCAGCGCCTTCGGCCTGCCGGAGACGGCCACACCCCATGCACTGCGCCACTCCTTCGCCACCCACCTGCTTGCCGGCGGCGGCGATCTGCGCACCATTCAGGAACTGCTCGGCCATGCCAGCCTTTCCACAACACAGGTCTATACCGGCGTCGATGCATCGCGGCTGCTCGAGGTGTATGATCGGGCTCATCCGCGCGCGTAATGGATGTCGCCCAAAAGTGCGCAGCGGTTTTGGGGCAACGACTTGCATAAACGATAGGGTTAAAGCGCATCGCATGGGTGCGATTGAATGTGACGCGCTTTAAGCTCTCGTTAAGGCATTCTCTTAAAGGAATATGCGCAAGCCGGGCGTAGAGCATGAAGCCTATAGCATGTGATCGGAACACCCATCATGACGACATCAATCGGCCGCCGGACGTCCTACCTCGCAGTGCCGGCCAATCTGTTGCTCTGGCTGATCGCAGCCTTTCACATTCTTCTTCTTGCCGCCCTGTTTGCCGCCTTCCTGACGGCAAGGCCGGCAGCAGCCGAAGACGTCGCCTGCACCGGCCGCAATCTGATGGTCGAGCTGCAGCAGACCGACCCTGCCCGCTACGCAGAGGCGCTGAAGGAAGCCGACGCCACGCCGAACGGCAAAGGCATCTTCTGGAAGATCGAGAAGGCAGGACTTGCGCCCTCGTGGCTGCTCGGCAGCATGCATGTCACCGATCCGCGTGTGCTTGCCCTGCCGCCGCGCGCCCAGGCAGCCCACGATGCCGCCGACACGATCATCATCGAATCCGACGAGATCCTCGATGAGCGGAAGGCGACCGCCGCCCTGCTCGCAAAGCCGGAGCTGACGATGTTCACCGACGGCACGACGATCGACAAGCTGCTTTCTCCCGAAGACTACAAGCGTCTCGAAACCGGCCTCAAGCAGCGCGGTATCCCGATCAGCGCCGTTTCCCGCATGCGGCCCTGGATGATTTCGAGCGCCGTCGCCCTGCCGGCCTGCGAAATCGCCCGCAAGGCAAAAGGCACGCAGTTCCTCGACCAGAAGATCGCCACCGATGCCATTGCTGAAGGCAAGCAGGTCAAGGGGCTGGAAACCCTTGCCGAGCAGATCCAGGCCATGGCCGATCTGCCGACCGAATTCCATCTGAAATCGCTGATCGAGACGCTGGAACTCGGCGACAAGATGAGTGATGTCGTCGAGACGATGACCGATCTCTACCTCTCCGGCGACATCGGCATGACCATGCCGATGTTGAAAACCGTGACACCGGAGGAAGAAGGCGAAAACAGCGATTATGCCGCCTTCGAGCAGCGCGTCATCCTTGACCGCAACAAGGTGATGGCCGAGCGCGCCGCCCCCATCCTCGACGGCGGCAACGTCTTCATGGCCGTCGGCGCCCTGCACCTGCCCGGCAAGGACGGCGTCATCGAACTGCTGCGCCAGCAGGGCTTCACCGTCACCGCGGTGAACTGAACCCGCCGGCGGTCAGCCGAGCGTCATGCGGCGCAGAACATTGCTTTTCCAATAGAACTGATGGACGAGGGCGCCGGCGACATGCGCCGCGATCAGCGCCCAGAGAATGATCTTCAGGACATCCGCGTGGAACGAACCGGCGGGATCGATACCGAAATAGTAGGCGGCGATGCCCGAAAGCGGCATCGCGAAGATCAGGATGTAGAGGCCGGCATGGGCAAGCCTCGCTGCAAGACGGAAGATCGCCGGCTCCTGTGCGACCTCGTCCGGGACGCCCTTGGTAAAACGCAGCCCGAGCCTGAGGACGGCAAGCAGCAGGATGGCGATGCCGACATAGGCATGGATATTCGCCGACGAAATCTGCTCCGGCGTCGGTACCTGGCCTCTGCGCATCAGCCGATGCCAGATATTCATGCCATCGGGAAACAGCAGGTTGAAGAAGACCAGCAGCGCCACGGCCCAGTGAAGAAAACGCTGGCTCAGGCTGTAACTCACGATGGACGGCTGCTGCATTTCTGGACCTTCACGGATGCTGAACTCATCGATACGCAACAACTAAAACAGCCGCCTGCCTTCCGGCAAGCGGCTGTATGCTTTGTTACGAATATGTAGGATTACATATGGATCGGCTTGAAGAAGGTTGCGAGCGCAGCCTCTTTCACCGCTTCCGACATTGTGGGATGCGCGTGGCAGGTACGGCCGAGATCTTCCGACGAACCGCCGAACTCCATCAGCACGGCGATCTCGTGGATCATCTCGCCGGCGCCGAAGCCGACGATATGGCCGCCGAGCACCCGGTCGGTATCCTTGTCGGCAAGGATCTTGACGAAGCCGTCCGTTGCCAGCATCGCACGCGCCCGGCCGTTCGCCGTGAAGGGGAACTTGCCGACCTTGTAGGCGACGCCTGCCGCCTTCAGCTCTTCCTCGGTCTTGCCGACGGAAGCGATCTCCGGCTGGGTGTAGACGACGCTCGGAATGACCTCGTAGTTCACATGGCCATGCTGCCCGGCGAGGATCTCGGCAAGCGCCACGCCCTCGTCTTCTGCCTTGTGCGCCAGCATCGGCCCCTTGACCACATCGCCGATCGCATAGATGCCATCGACATTGGTCTTGTAGTGACCGTCGATCTCGACACGGCCGCGATTGTCGAGCGTAACACCGGCCTCTTCGAGGCCAAGACCCGCCGTATAGGGCTTGCGTCCGGTGGCAATCAGCACGACCTCGGCGTCGAGCGTCACCTTGTCGCCGCCCTTGACCGGCTCAAAGGTGACCTTGGCGCCCTTTTCGACGCCGGTGACCTTGGCGCTGAGATTGAAATCGATGCCCTGCTTGGCCAGCATGCGCTGGAATTGCTTGGAGACTTCACCGTCCATGCCGCCAAGGATGGTGTCGAGATATTCGACGACGGTGACCTTGGCGCCGAGGCGTGACCAGACCGAGCCGAGCTCGAGGCCGATGACGCCGCCGCCGACGACGATCAGCGTTTCCGGCACCTTCTCGAGTGCGATGCCACCGGTGGACGAGATGATGGTCTTTTCGTCGATCTCGACCTGCACGCCGGGAATGCCGGCGACGTCGGAGCCGGTGGCGATGACGATGTTCTTACCTTCGATTTCCTGCACCTTGCCGTCATCGGCGGTGACGGAGACCTTGCCGGCCGAGACGACCTTGCCGGTACCCTGGAAGGCATCGATCTTGTTCTTCTTGAAAAGGAAGGCGACGCCGTCGACATTCGACTTCACCGTCGCATCCTTGTGGGCCATCATATTGCCGAGATTGAGCGTCGGCGCCGGGACGTCGATACCGAGCGCGCCCATCCCGTGGCCGGCCTGATGGAACATTTCGGAGGCATGCAGCAGCGCCTTCGACGGAATGCAGCCGACGTTCAGGCAGGTGCCGCCATAGGTCGCCCGCTTTTCAACGACGGCGACCTTGAGGCCAAGCTGGGCCGCCTTGACGGCGCAGACATAGCCGCCCGGGCCGGTTCCGATAATGATCACATCGTAGGACATTGCTTCTTTCCCTTTGGACTTTTTTGTTTAATCGGCCGCGCGCGACAAAGCGAGGCGGAAACCGAAGCCGACGAGTGCCGCTCCGGTGATGCGGTTGAACCATTTGCCGCTGGCGATGAAGCGGTCACGGATCGCCTTGACCGTGAAGAAATAGGAGACGCCGGCAAACCAGGCGACCAGTGCCGTCGCCATGCCGACGCCATAGGAGAATTGGATCAGCGCCGGCGTGTCGTGATGGACGAGCGTCGAAAACAGCGACAGGAAGAACAGCACCGGCTTCGGGTTCAGCGCATTGGTGATGAAGCCCATGCCCAGGCATTTCGGCATCGAGACCGGCTTGCGGTCTTCAGCCGTCACCTCGATATCGCTCACCTTGAAGCCCGGCTCGCGAAACGACTTGATGCCGAGATAGACCAGATAGGCAACGCCCGTCCATTTGATGGCAGCAAACAGCATCAGCGATTTCGACACGATCAGGCCGAGGCCGAGGATGGTGTAGCTGATATGAAAGAGCAGGGAGAAGCCCATGCCGAGCCCGGTCATGATCGCGGCGCGTCGCCCATGCACGATGCTCTGGCGCAGGATAACGGCAAAATCGGCGCCCGGCACGACGATGAAGATCGAAAAGACGGCCATCAGGCCGAGGAATTCGAGAATATACTGCATGCTGTTTTTCGCCCTGTCGTTCTAGCGGCCGCCGCTCACATTGAGGATCGCGCCGGTTATATAGGAAGCCGAAGGTGACAGAAGATAGAGGATCGCATCCGCCACCTCCTCGGGCGTGCCCGCGCGCTGCATCGGGATTGACGGAGCCAGCTCGCGCGGCCGATCCGGCAGGCCGCCTGAGGCATGAAGGTCGGTTTCGATGACGCCGGGCCTTATCGCATTCACCCGGATACCCTCGGCTGCGACCTCGCGCGCCAGCCCGACGGTGAACGTGTCGATCGCCGCCTTCGAGGCGGCATAATCGACATACTGCGTCGCCGAACCGAGGACAGCCGCCATCGACGAGATGTTGACGATCGCTCCGCCCTGACCGCCATGCCGGCTCGACATGCGACGTATGGCCTCTGCAGCGCAGAGTATCGAGCCGGTCACATTGACGCGCAGCATGCGCTCGATCCGCTCTACCGACATCTCGTCGACGCGCTGTGGATAATCGACGATGCCGGCATTGTTGACGAGCCCGTCGAGCCGGCCGAAATGCCGGTCGACCGCCGTAAACATCGAGACGATATCCGCAGCCTTGCCGACATCGCCTTGGATTGCCACGGCCTCGCCGCCGCCTTCAGCGATCGAAGCCACGACAGCATCCGCGGCTTGACGGTTGGCGGCGTAGTTCACCGCGACACGCCAGCCCTGGCGCGCGGCAAGCCGCGAAGCCGCAGCGCCGATGCCTCGGCTTCCGCCGGTAATGAGAACAACAGGTGTATCGCTCATGTCGCACACTCCTTAAATGTCAGCACGTCCCACGGTGCCACCACGGCCTTGCCCTCCCCCCAGGCGCTGGATTCGCGGATGGCGCGACCAAGGCCGGGGAGCACGAGCTTTTCGGCCGCCGCAGCGCCTTCGGGCTGCAGATTGTTCATCTCACCCTCGGCATCCAGGCCATAGACGGCGCCCTGCCAGACCGTGCAGGCATCGAGATCCGCGCCGGTCGCATCCCCCTCGGGGCAGTTGAACATCAGGATGCCAATGGCGCGCACCGGATCCTCCGATGGCATGACATAACCTTCCATCACGACAGGTGTCTTAAGCGCGCTGACCTTGAACTGGTTGCTGGCGGCAGCCGATGAAGAATTCAGCGGTGCAAAGCGCAACTCATAGGCACCATCGCGATCGACGTAGACGGCTTGTTCCTGCTTGCACGCGGCGCCGAAGGTGGATGCCGGAACGACGAAAAACGCGGCGGCTGCGATTGCAGCCACGCCTGTCCGTCTCGTCGTGATCCCGGTCGTTCCGCTCATTGCAGCTTCGGCTCCTTCCGCCCGTCGGCATTCTCGACAATGCTGAAATCCGTCAGCAGCACCAGCGCGCGGCCATCCTTGTCGAGCCCCCAGAAGACCGGATAAAAACCGTCGCCCCAGCCGCTCCAGAACACCGCGACATTGCCTCGTCTGCCGGCAACCGGCCGGTGCAGCGCATAGATGCCCTTGTTGGCGTCGAGGTCCGACGCCAGCACGTCGTCGTAATAATTGACGTCGGAATCCGGTTTCTGCGCCTGCACCTGCGCCTCGCGCTCTCCAATCAAACCAAGCGTATCGGCATCCATGTAGCAGCCGAGGCCGGCATCGACGGGGTAGCCGAAGATCTCGCCGTCCTTCAGCGTCGCCGGGTCCTGCCCGGGCAGGACCGCAAGCTCCCAATGATCCGGCTTGCCCTCGGCAAATTGCATGCTGGCGGCGGCGATGCGCCCGAAGGCCTGGTAGAGCGTCACCGGATACTCGCCCGGCGCAACCGTTCTTGCGAGCGCCGGACGGTCGGGCTGGGCGAGCGGATCGGCGGCAACGATGCGCCCCGAGGTCAGCTCGACATTGCCCATATGGATCACGCCGATCGACCGGCCGGAGAGTTCGGCATCGCTGAACGCCACCAGCTCGAAATTGCTGCTTGCCTTGCTGATGTCCCAGCCGGCAGCCGATGCGGAAACCGGGACATGCGCGGCGGCAGCGCAAAGAAGAAGGCGCGCCGCTCGCATGATCCGGTTCCGCATCGAAAGCGCTCCCTTAGAGATCGAGAACCAGACGTTCCGGATCTTCCAGGCTTTCCTTGACGCGCACGAGGAAGGTGACCGCTTCCTTGCCGTCGACGATGCGGTGATCGTAGGACAGCGCCAGATACATCATCGGACGGATGACCACCTGCCCGCCGATCGCAACCGGCCGCTCCTGGATCTTGTGCATGCCGAGAATGCCGGACTGCGGTGCATTGAGGATCGGCGAAGACATCAGCGAACCGTAGACGCCGCCATTGGTGATGGTGAAGGTACCGCCCTGCATGTCGGCCATGGAGAGCGAGCCATCACGGGCTGCCTTGGCAAGACGGCCGAGCTCCTTCTCGATTTCGGCGATCGACATCTGGTCGGCGTCGCGGATGACAGGAACGACGAGGCCTTTGTCCGTGCCGACGGCCATGCCGACATGGCAGTAGTTCTTGTAGATGACGTCGGTGCCGTCGATCTCGGCGTTGACGGCCGGCAGTTCCTTCAGCGCATGCGTCACCGCCTTGGTGAAGAAGCCCATGAAGCCGAGCTTGACGCCGTGCTTCTTCTCGAAAATGTCCTTGTACTTGTTGCGCAGGTCCATGACCGCTTTCATGTCCACCTCATTGTAGGTGGTCAGCATGGCGGCGGTGTTCTGCGCATCCTTGAGGCGCTTGGCGATCGTCTGGCGCAGGCGCGTCATCTTCACGCGCTCTTCGCGCGAGGCATCCTCGACCGTCGACGGACCGCGCGCGGCGGCAGGCGTCGCCGCGGGTGCGGCCGCCGGAGCGGAAATGCCCTTGGCGACGGCCGCGATGACGTCGCCCTTCAGCACCTGGCCGCGCTTGCCGCTACCGTCGACCTGATCGGCGGAAAGGTTGTTTTCGGCAAGCATCTTCGAAGCTGCCGGTGCCGGCGGCATGGTGGAGACGGAAGCGCTCGATGACGATGCAGCAGCAGCGGCAACCACCGGCTGGGCCGGAGCGGCAGCGGCCGGTTGGGCGGGAGCCGGAGCAGCAGGCGCGGCAGCCGGTGCAGCAGCAGCCGGTGCAGCGGCAGCGGCAGCACCTTCGGCGATCTGGCCGAGCAGCGCGCCGAGGCCGACAGTCTCGCCGGCAGCGACGACGATTTCCGAAAGCGTGCCGGAGGCAGGTGCTGGAACTTCGATGGTCACCTTGTCGGTTTCAAGCTCGAGAATCGGCTCGTCGGCCTTGATGGCGTCGCCGACCTTCTTGAACCAGGTGCCGACGGTTGCCTCGCTGACGGATTCACCGAGAGTTGGAACGCGGATTTCTGTGGCCATTGTTCAGATCCTGATTTCGTGTGTTTTCGTTTATACGTTTCAGACGGCGGGCGGCCGCGAGATGATCGAGGGCATCGGCAGGATATCGAAGCGGAAACCGAAGCCGGAAGCGATGATCGGATCGCCGTCGGCAAGAACCTGCGCCGCCGCCTGATCCTCGACCTCGACGATCGCCATGCCCCGGGCGCCTTCACCCTCGAAGACGGGGCCGACGATGATCGCCGATCCCGCAAGGGCGTGCCGATGCCAGTATTCGACATGGCGTTTCATCGCGGCCATTTCCTCCCCGGTCCCGTCATGCGGGAAAGTGGGGCGCGGCGGCTGCAGTCTCAGAAAGAAATAAGCCATTGCGCCCCCCTTGTTTTAACCGCCCAATGCATCCTCGAGGAATGCGGCGAGCTGCGACAGATGCTTGGACATCAGGCCCGTCGCCGGCGAGGCGGCGGCCGGACGGCCGGTATAACGGACGCGCTGATACTTCGCGTCGATATGGGCGAGCACCCATTCGAGGAAGGGGTCGATGAACGACCAGGCGCCCATGTTCTTCGGCTCTTCCTGGCACCAGACCATCTCGGCATTGCGGAAGCGCGACAGCTCGTTGATCAGCGCCTTTGCCGGGAACGGATAGAGCTGCTCGACGCGTAAGAGATAGATGTCGTCGATGCCGCGCTTTTCACGCTCTTCGAGAAGATCGTAATAGACCTTGCCGGAGCACATGACGACACGGCGGATCTTGTTGTCCTTCTGCAGCTTGATCGGGCCGTCCTTGATCACTTCGGCATCGTCCCAGAGCAGACGATGGAAGGCGGATTCGCCGGCCATTTCGGCAAGTGTGGAGACCGCCCGCTTGTGGCGCAGCAGCGACTTCGGCGTCATCAGGATCAGCGGCTTGCGGAAGTCGCGCTTCAGCTGCCGGCGCAGGATGTGGAAGTAGTTCGCCGGCGTCGTGACATTGGCGACCTGCATGTTGTCTTCCGCGCAAAGCTGCAGGAAACGCTCGAGGCGGGCCGAGGAGTGTTCCGGACCCTGACCTTCATAGCCGTGCGGCAGCAGGCAGACGAGGCCCGACATGCGCAGCCACTTGCGTTCGCCCGACGAGATGAACTGGTCGAAGACCACCTGCGCGCCATTGGCGAAATCGCCGAACTGGGCTTCCCAGAGCGTCAGCGCATTCGGGCGGGCAAGCGAATAGCCATATTCGAAACCGAGCACGGCCTCTTCCGAAAGCATAGAATTGATGACTTCGTAGCGCCCTTGCGTCGGCGAAAGATTGGCGAGCGGGATGTAGCGCTCTTCGGTTTCCTGATCGTAAAGAACCGAGTGACGCTGCGAGAAGGTGCCGCGTTCGCAATCCTGGCCGGACAGGCGGATCTTGCTGCCTTCGACGCAGAGCGCGCCGAACGAGAGCGCTTCGGCCATCGCCCAGTCGATACCCTCGCCGGTGGCGATCATGTTGGCGCGGTTTTCCATGAAGCGCTGGATCGTCCGGTGCGCATTGAAGCCCGCGGGGATCTCGGAGAGCTTGCGGCCGATCTCCTTCAGCGTCTTCATCGGCACGGCGGTCTTGCCGCGGCGCTGCTCGTCGGCATTATCGGCAGTGCGCAGGCCCGACCACTCGCCGTCCAGCCAGTCGGCCTTGTTCGGCTTGTAGTGCTGGCCGGCCTCGAACTCCTGTTCGAGATGGGCGCGCCAATCGGCCTTCATCTTCTCGACTTCGCCGTCGGTGAGCAGGCCCTCGGCAACGAGACGGGCAGCATAGAGCTGCAGCACGGTCTTGTGGGCGCGGATCACCTTGTACATCTTCGGCTGCGTGAAGGACGGTTCGTCGCCTTCATTGTGGCCGTAGCGGCGGTAGCAGAACAGGTCGAGCACGACCGGCTTGTGGAACTTCATGCGGAATTCGGTGGCGATCTTCGCCCCATAGACCACCGCTTCCGGATCGTCGCCGTTGACGTGCAGGATCGGCGCCTCGATCATCTTGGCGACGTCGGACGGATAAGGCGACGAGCGCGAGAAGGCCGGGTTGGTCGTGAAACCGATCTGGTTGTTGATGATCACATGCATGGTGCCGGCGACGCGGTGACCGCGCAGACCGGACAGGCCGAGGATTTCGGCAATGACACCCTGGCCGGCAAAGGCCGCGTCGCCATGGATCAGCAGCGGCAGCACCTTGGCGCGTTCGGAAAGCGGGATGATGTCGCCGTCCCAGACGGTGGCATTCATGTCCTGCTTGGCGCGGGCCTTGCCCATGACGACCGGATCGACGATTTCGAGATGCGACGGGTTCGCCGTCAGCGAAACGTGGATCTTGTTGCCGTCGAATTCGCGGTCCGAGGAAGCGCCGAGATGGTACTTGACGTCGCCCGAGCCTTCGACCTCATCGGGAGCGGCCGAGCCGCCCTTGAACTCGTGGAAGATCGCCCGGTGCGGCTTGCCCATGACCTGGGAGAGCACGTTGAGGCGACCGCGATGGGCCATGCCGAACACGGCTTCCTTGAGGCCGAGATGGCCGCCGCGCTTGAGGATCTGCTCCAGCGCCGGGATCAGCGATTCGCCGCCGTCGAGGCCGAAACGTTTCGTGCCCTTGAACTTGACGTCGAGGAACTGCTCGTAGCCTTCGGCTTCGACGAGCTTGGCAAGGATCGCCTTCTTGCCTTCCGGCGTGAAGGCCACACCCTTGTCCGGTCCTTCGATGCGCTCCTGAATCCAGGCCTTCTCTTCCGGATTGGAGATATGCATGAATTCGACGCCGAGCGTCGAGCAATAGGTGCGCTCGAGGATTTCGATCATCTCGCGGATGGTCGCGTATTCCAGGCCGAGCACGTTGTCGATGAAGATCTTGCGGTCGTAATCGGCGGGCGTGAAGCCGTAATTCTCCGCCGAGAGCTCGCGATAGTCGTCGACGGGAGCGGCGATGCCGAGCGGGTCGAGCTTGGCGTGCAGGTGGCCGCGCATGCGGTAGGCGCGGATCATCATGATGGCGCGCACGGAATCGCGCGTCGCCTGCAGGACCTCGGTGCTGTCGGCAGGCTTGCCCTGGGCTTCGGCCTTGGCCTTGACCTTGGTCTCGATCACCTTCTCGACGATGCCCCAGTCGCCATCGAGAGCCGATACCAGATCGCCGCTTGCCTGAAGCGGCCAGTTCTTCTTGCGCCAGGAAGCGCCCTTGGCCGCCCTTTTCACATCGCTGGGATCCTCCTCCAGCGCCTTGAAAAAGGACCGCCACTGATCGTCGACCGATGCCGGATCTTCTTCGTACCGCGCGTAGAGCTGCTCGATATAGGCAGCGTTGGCGCCATCCAGAAACGAGGTGATCTGAAACTGCTCGTTGGCTTCTTGCCGTGCCATGGTGATATGCGGACGCTTCCGCCCGCCTCCTGACTTTGATGAATTTGCCGGCTTGATGGCCGGCTGCCGCATTCCAATTGCCGCCTGTCCGCGGCGCATCTGCTGGTCTCGTGTTGTCGAGGCCGGGCGGAAGGCGCAGATGCCGTTCCTCCGCCCGGTCTATATAGGTGGCTTAGCCCTTGAGGACTTCAACCAGCGTCTTGCCGAGGCGGGCCGGAGAGGGCGATACCTTGATGCCCGCCGATTCCATCGCCGCGATCTTCGATTCCGCATCGCCCTTGCCGCCGGAAACCACAGCACCGGCATGGCCCATGGTGCGGCCCTTCGGCGCCGTACGGCCGGCAATGAAGCCGGCCATTGGCTTCTTGCGGCCCTTCTTGGCTTCGTCCTTGAGGAACTGCGCTGCGTCTTCTTCGGCTGCACCACCGATTTCACCGATCATGATGATCGACTGGGTGGCTTCGTCGGCCAGGAACATTTCCAGGACGTCGATGAACTCGGTGCCCTTGACCGGGTCGCCGCCGATGCCGACGGCCGTCGTCTGGCCGAGACCTTCGTTGGAGGTCTGGAACACGGCTTCATAGGTCAGCGTGCCCGAGCGGGAAACGATACCGACCGAACCCTTGCGGAAGATCGAGCCCGGCATGATGCCGATCTTGCATTCTTCCGGCGTCAGGATACCCGGGCAGTTAGGGCCGAGAAGGCGCGACTTGGAGCGGTCGAGGCGAGCCTTGACCCGCACCATGTCCATGACCGGGATGCCTTCGGTGATGCAGGTGATGAACGGGATCTCGGCGTCGATCGCCTCGATGATCGCATCGGCGGCTCCTGCCGGCGGAACATAGATGACGGTCGCGTTGGCGCCGGTCTTTTCCTTGCCCTCGGCAACGGTTGCGAAGATCGGCAGGCTTTCGCCCTTTGCGCCGGTCCAGGTTTCGCCACCCTTCTTCGGATGGATACCACCGACCATCTGGGTGCCGTAGTAGGCAAGCGCCTGTTCGGTGTGGAACGTGCCGGTCTTGCCGGTCAGCCCCTGAACGAGGACCTTGGTGTCTTTATTGACGAGAATAGACATTCTTTCAGATCCTTCAAAATTAGCCGTTGATCGCCGCGACGATCTTCTTGGCCGCATCGTCCAAGTCGTCGGCCGCCGTGATCGCCAGACCCGACTCGTTCAGGATCTTCTTGCCGAGCTCGACATTGGTGCCTTCAAGGCGCACGACGAGCGGAACCTTGAGGCCGACTTCCTTGACCGCGGCAATCACGCCCTCGGCAATGACGTCGCACTTCATGATGCCGCCGAAGATGTTGACGAGAATGCCTTCGACCTTGGGGTCTGCGGTGATGATCTTGAAAGCCGCAGCAACCTTCTCCTTGCCGGCGCCGCCGCCGACGTCGCAGAAGTTAGCCGGCTCCTTGCCGTAGAGCTTGATGATGTCCATCGTCGCCATGGCAAGTCCTGCACCATTGACCATGCAGCCGATATTGCCGTCGAGCGCGACATAGGCGAGGTCCCACTTCGAGGCCTCGATTTCCTTGGCGTCTTCTTCGGTCTCGTCGCGCAGCGTCTTGACGTCGTCGTGACGGAAGAGCGCGTTGCCGTCGAAAGACATCTTGGCATCGAGGACGCGCAGATGGCCGTCCTTCATGACGATCAGCGGATTGATCTCCAGCAGAGCCATGTCCTTCTCGCCGAAGGCCTTGTAGAGCAACGGGAAAAGCGTCTTGGCGTCTTCGGCGGCAGCACCATCGAGCTGAAAAGCCTTGGAGATCGCAGCAACGTCTGCAGCCGTCACGCCGGCTTCCGGATCGATGGCGATCGTCTGGATCTTCTCAGGCGTGTCGTGGGCGACAGCTTCGATGTCCATGCCGCCTTCGGTGGAGACCACGAAAGCCACGCGACCGACCGAGCGATCGACCAGCAGCGAGCAATAGAGCTCGCGAGCGATGTCGGCGCCGTCTTCGATGTACAGGCGGTTGACCTGCTTGCCGGCTTCGCCGGTCTGCGCCGTCACCAGCGTGTTGCCGAGCATTTCCTTGGCATGGGCGACGACTTCGTCGATCGACTTGGCGAGACGCACGCCGCCCTTGGCTTCCGGCGACAGTTCCTTGAACTTGCCCTTGCCGCGGCCACCGGCATGGATCTGGCTCTTGACCACGTAAAGCGGACCGGGAAGCGACTTGGCGGCAGCCTCGGCTTCTTCAACCTTGAGAATAGCCACACCTTCGGCAACCGGCGCGCCATAGCCCTTCAGCAGAGCCTTGGCCTGATATTCATGAATGTTCATGGGTGTATCCCTGTTTCGATTACTTCAGCCCAGCAACTACTTGAGGGCAGGCGCGATGTTGATGCAGGCTTCGCAGAGACCGGCGACGGCGCCGACGGACTTGTCGAAGGCTTCCTTCTCGGTCTTGTTGAGATCGATCTCGATGATGCGCTCGACGCCGCCGGCGCCGATGACGGTGGGAACGCCGACATACATGTCCTTGACGCCGTACTGACCGGAGAGGTGGGCCGCGCAGGGCAGAACGCGCTTCTTGTCCTTGAGGTAGGATTCGGCCATCTCGATCGCCGAGGCGGCCGGCGCGTAATAGGCCGAGCCGGTCTTCAGCAGGCCGACGATTTCGGCGCCGCCGTCACGGGTGCGCTGGATGATCTCTTCGAGGCGTTCCTTGGTGACCCAGCCCATGGTGACGAGATCGGTGAGCGGAATGCCGCCGACCGTCGAGTAGCGGGCGAGCGGCACCATCGTGTCGCCGTGGCCGCCGAGAACGAAGGCCGTGACGTCCTGTACGGACACGTTGAATTCCTTGGCGAGGAAAAGACGGAAGCGCGAGGAGTCGAGAACGCCGGCCATGCCGACGACCTTGTTGGCCGGAAGACCGGAAAACTTCTGCAGCGCCCAGACCATGGCGTCGAGCGGGTTGGTGATGCAGATCACGAAGGCGTTGGGGGCATATTTCTTGATGCCGGCGCCGACCTGCTCCATGACCTTGAGGTTGATGCCGAGAAGGTCATCGCGGCTCATGCCGGGCTTGCGGGCGACGCCCGCCGTGACGATGCAGACGTCAGCGCCTTCGATCGCGGAATAGTCGCTGGCGCCGGTCAGATTGACGTCGAAGCCTTCGACCGGCGACGACTGGGAAATATCGAGACCCTTGCCCTGGGGAATGCCGTCCGCGATGTCGAAGAGAACGATGTCGCCGAGTTCCTTCAGGCCGGCGAGGTGCGCCAGCGTGCCACCAATCATGCCAGAACCAATGAGTGCGATCTTGTTACGCGCCATTTTCGCTGTTTCCTTTGCGATCAAATTCGTCGAACGGACGCGCAAGGCACCGCCCAATGACGCAATCGCATAGACCCAAAGCCAAAAAATGGCAATTCATTATTTTTGATGCAGCGTTTTCAATCGTTTAGATACAAAAATTCTTACGTAAACGTAAGTTATTCTGTCACCAAATTGTTACTCTGCGGCGCGTTTTTCATGGTGCAGCGCAAGATATTCCGCACTGCGCATCTCGAACAGGCGCGATGCCGTGCGGTCGAATTCGAAGCCCTCGGTGCCCCGGCGGTGCAGCAGCAATTCCTCCGGCATGGCCGCCGCGGAAATGTAAAGCCGCACGGCATGATCGTAGAACGTATCGACCATAATGATGAACCGTTTGATCTGGTTCCGCTTTTCCGGCCCGAGCAATGGAACGTGATCGACGAAGACCGTATCGAAACGTTCGGCAATGGCCAGGAAGTCGACCGCCCCGAGCGGCTTGTCGCAGAGATCGGCGAAAGAGAACCGCGCCATGCGGTCGACGGCCAGCGGCACATGGATGTGGCGCCCCTTCATCGGAATATCCAGCGGCTGCGCCTTGCGCCCATGCAGCGCCTGCGTCCAGGACGCATCCATCGCCATGTCGTTATGCTCGTTGATCGGCACCAGATAGACCGGCTGACTGCTCAGCTTCTCCATCCGGTAGTCGGTCGGCGAATCCAGGGTGGCGACATCGACATGCTGCTTGAGCAATGCGACGAACGGCAGGAACAGGCCGCGATTGAGACCATCCATGTAGAGATTGTCGGGCTCGACGTTCGAGGTCGCGACCAGCACGCATCCGCGCGCGAAAAGCTCGGAGAACAGCCGCGACAGGATCATCGCATCGGCGATGTCGGTCACCGTGAACTCGTCGAAGCAGAGCAGTTCTGCCTCGTCGTAGAGCGCTGCGGCGACCGGCGGCATCGGATCGGCCTGCCTCGTCTCGCCGTTCTTGAGCTTCAGCCGGTGCGCCGCGATGCGGTTATGCACATCTGCCATGAATTCGTGGAAATGCGCCCGGCGTTTCTTCCTGCATGGCGCCATGGCGAAAAACATGTCCATCAGCATGGTCTTGCCGCGCCCGACGCTGCCGTGGATATAAAGACCCTTGATGCCGTCGCCGGATTTCTTCTTGGCGGCAAACATCCAGCCGAGCGCGCTCGACTTTGCCGCCGGTCGCCGCCGCTTCAGCCCGGCGAGCACCCGGTCGAGGCTCTTTGCCACGTCCATCTGGGCGGAATCGACCTGGAGCGCGCCCGATGCGGTCAGCGCTTTAAGCTGTTCGCAGACGCTGAGCGCATAATCCGGCATTGGTTGCATGAGGGCATGTCCGCCTGTCAGTCAACGGCGGAGACCCGCCGGAACATTTACCGGCTGAGGCTGATCGACTGGCCTGTGCTCGTCTGTCCCTCAAAGCGATTGTCGGCCGTCTTGTAGACGCTGCCGAGCTGGTTGCCCGAGCGGTCCTTGAGCAGCACCTGCTTGCCGGCGACCTCCCAGGAGCCCATCGCCGTCAACTCGCCGACGCAGCCACGCGTTCCGCCGCGCGAACCGCTGCCGAGATTGGTGAGCGTCAGGAACATGTCGCAACTGCCGTTGACACGCCAGCTGCCGACCATCGATTCCTTGGTGATATCGAGCGCATTCGCGGCCATTGCGCCGGGCTGAGCGCCCGGCATCGGCGCCGTCGTCGTCGGCGCGGCCGGAAACTGCGAACTGCCGGTCGGCGGCGGAAGCTGCCCACCCTGCACCGAGGGCACCGGCTGCGCCGTCAACGGCGCCGGGCCGGCACTGGCGTTGGAGCTGTAATCATATGCCGTACGCTGACAACCGGCTAGCGACAGAACCACCACCAGACCTGTCATCGCATATCGCAACTGCATCATCATACTCCTGAATTCGGCCATCGCCGTAGAGAAACGGGCGTGAGACAAGTCCGATTATCGTAATTCGATTTGGTTAATCAAGTCGCGCTGCATAAATTGCCCGTGACAACAACTAACCGAAAAACGATACAGTTCAACTGTCCCGCTGCAAAACTTCCTGCACACAGAATTTGTCAGCAAGGTGTTGCCCGAGTTCATCTTTGTCAGGATCCCTGTCAAATTCGCGCAATGTCTCGGAATATCGCTCAGGAGCGTCCTGCAGAAGGATTGCACGAGCCAACCTGATATAGGCCACGGCTTCGGGATCGAAGCCGTCGATTCCGCCATCGGTATGCGCGCTGATCAAACCCGGCGCTCGACCATCATCTTCTTGATTTCGGCGATCGCCTTGGCCGGGTTGAGGCCCTTCGGGCAGGTCTGCGCGCAGTTCATGATCGTATGGCAGCGATAGAGACGGAACGGATCCTCGAGATTGTCGAGCCGCTCGCCGGTCGCCTCGTCTCTGGAATCGATCAGCCAGCGATAGGCCTGCAGCAGAACGGCCGGACCGAGATAGCGGTCGCCGTTCCACCAGTAGCTCGGACAGGAGGTCGAGCAGCAGGCGCAGAGGATGCATTCATAGAGGCCGTCGAGCTTCTGCCGGTCCTCGTGGCTCTGCTTCCACTCCTTGGCCGGCGCCGGCGACACCGTCTTCAGCCATGGCTCGATCGAACGATGCTGGGCATAGAAGTTGGTGAGGTCGGGAACCAGATCCTTGACGACGGGCAGATGCGGCAGCGGATAGATCTTCACCGCACCCTTGATATCGTCGAGGCCCTTGGTGCAGGCGAGCGTGTTCGTGCCGTCGATATTCATCGCGCAGGAGCCGCAGATGCCCTCGCGACAGGAACGGCGCAGCGTCAGCGTCGGGTCGATCTTGTTCTTGATGTAGAGCAAACCGTCGAGCACCATCGGCCCGCAATCGTCGACATCGATGTAGAAGGTGTCGATCGACGGGTTCTGACCGTCATCCGGGCTCCAGCGGTAGACGCGGAATTCGCGGGTGTTCTTGGCACCCGCCGGCTTCGGCCAGACCTTGCCTTCGCGCATCTGAGAATTCTTGGGGAGAGCGAGTTCAACCATGTCCGGTTCCTCTTGAGATCAGTACACGCGAGCCTTCGGCTCGATCTTGTGCGGATCGATGCCTTCGGCAATGAGCTCGGTGTGAACCGGCCGGTAGTCGAGTTTGACGTCGCCGGCCTCGTTGACCCAGGCGAGCGTGTGCTTGCGCCAGTTGACGTCGTCGCGGCCGGCGAATGCACCCTCGGTATAGTCTTCGCGGGCATGCGAACCGCGGCTCTCCTTGCGGGCCTCGGCGCCATAGATCGTCGTGATGGCGTTGGCCATCAGGTTCTGCAGCTCAAGCGTTTCCACGAGGTCCGAGTTCCAGATCATCGAGCGGTCGGTGACCTTGATGTCCTTCATCTCGCCCCAGATTGCCGAGATGCGCTGGCAACCGGATTCCAGCGATTCCTGCGTGCGGAAGACAGCAGCGTCTTCCTGCATGGCGCGCTGCATCTTCTCGCGCAGTTCCGCCGTCGGCGTGCCGCCGCTGGCATGACGCAGACCGTCGAAGCGGTCCATGATCTTGTCGCAGGCTGCGACGTTGAGATGCGGGATCGGCGCTGCGCGGTCGATGACCTCGCCGGCACGGATCGCCGCGGCGCGGCCGAAGACCACGAGGTCGATCAGCGAGTTGGAGCCGAGACGGTTGGCGCCGTGCACCGAGGCACAGCCGGCTTCGCCGACAGCCATCAGGCCGGGGATGATCCGTTCCGGATTGGCACTGTCGGCGTTCAGCACTTCGCCCCAATAATTCGTCGGAATGCCGCCCATATTGTAGTGAACGGTTGGTAGAACCGGGATCGGCTCGCGCGTGACGTCGACGCCGGCGAAGATCTTGGCGCTCTCGGAAATCCCCGGCAGGCGTTCATGCAGAACGGCCGGATCGAGGTGGTCGAGATGCAGGAAGATGTGGTCCTTCGCCTTGCCGACGCCGCGGCCTTCACGGATTTCCAGTGTCATGCAGCGCGAAACGACGTCGCGCGAGGCAAGGTCCTTGGCCGAAGGGGCGTAGCGCTCCATGAAGCGCTCGCCCTCGGAGTTGACGAGGTAGCCGCCCTCGCCGCGGGCGCCTTCAGTGATCAGACAGCCTGAACCGTAGATGCCGGTCGGGTGGAACTGGACGAATTCCATGTCCTGCAGCGGCAGGCCGGCACGCGCCACCATGCCGCCGCCGTCGCCGGTGCAGGTATGGGCTGATGTTGCCGAGAAATAGGCGCGGCCGTAGCCGCCGGTTGCCAGCACCACCATCTTGGCGGCGAAGCGATGGATCGTGCCGTCATCGAGGCACCAGGCGACGACGCCGGTGCAGCGGCTGCCGTCTTCCGACATGATCAAGTCGAGCGCAAAATACTCGATGAAGAACTCGGCATTGTTGCGCAGCGACTGGCCGTAGAGCGTATGCAGGATGGCGTGGCCGGTACGGTCGGCAACGGCGCAGGTGCGCTGTACCGGCGGGCCTTCGCCATAATTCTGCATGTGGCCGCCGAACGGGCGCTGATAGATCTTGCCTTCCTCGTTGCGCGAGAACGGCACGCCGTAATGCTCGAGCTCATAGACCGCCTTCGGCGCTTCCATGGTGAGATACTGCATGGCATCGACGTCGCCGAGCCAGTCGGAACCCTTGACGGTGTCGTAGAGGTGCCACTGCCAGCTATCCGGCGTCATGTTGCGCAGCGAAGCGGCGATGCCGCCCTGGGCCGCGACCGTATGCGAGCGGGTCGGGAATACCTTGGTGATGCAGGCCGTGCGGAAACCCTGCTCGGCCATGCCGAGCGTGGCGCGCAGCCCGGCGCCGCCGGCGCCGACGACTATCACGTCGTAGGAGTGATCGACATACTTGTAGGCCTTGCCATTCTGGGCGGGTGAAGTCGGTGCCATGTCAGCTTATCCTACGAATGCGATTTTCAGAATGGCGAAGAGACAGAGGCCGGCAATCAGGATCGCAAAGAACGTGTTCAGCATCAGGAGAACGATCTTGCCGAACTCGCCGTGCACATAATCCTCGATGATGACCTGCATGCCGAGCTTCATATGAATGACGCCGGAGATCACCATCAGCCCCATGACAACCGCGACAAAGGGGTTCGACAAGGCGCGAACCACCTCCGCATAGGGCGAGCCGGCATAGGCGAGCATGAAGAAGACGAAGAAGAGGATCAGCGGAACATTGGCGACGGCCGTCAGCCGCTGGCGCCAGAAATGATCCGTTCCTTCCTTGGCGGAGCCGAGCCCGCGAACCTTGCCGAGGGGGGTGCGCATATCCATGAGAGGACCTTCAGAAGCGAATGAGGAAGCCGATCACCCAGACCAGCACGGTCAGACAGAGCGACCCGATGATGTTGGCGATGGCGAGCTTGGTCGAGAATTCTTTCCCGAAGCCATAGCCGAGATCCCACATGAAGTGGCGGAAGCCGCCGAGCATGTGGTGCAGCAGCGCCCAAGTATAGCCGAGAAGCACGAGCTTTCCGAGCAGGCTGCCGAGCACCCAGTTGACCCAGTCATAGGAGCCCTGGCCGCTTGCCGCCGCGATCAGCCACCAGGCGACGAGCAGCGTGCCGACGTAGAGCGCGCCACCGGTAATGCGGTGGACGATGGACATGACCATGGTGGGAATAGGTTTGTAGATTTGCAGATGCGGCGATAGGGGCCGGTTATTTGTCACGTTCGCCATCAGAACCTCGCGGCGGCTTCTCTGCGCTCCCGGATTTCGGAGCATGCTCAGTCAACCACACGAATGACAAAATTCTCTGTGTGCGTTGCATCAATTGCGACGTTTAATCACCGGAACCGCCGACGACAAGCACAATCGCTGTCTGCTTTTAATTTAATCGATTCGCGTTACCGGGAAGTTTGCAGGCTAAAGAAACTGGTCCTTTCCGCTCAAATTTTGTGCCGGTTGTCCGACCTGAATGGACAAGCTCCGGCTTTTGGCGCAATCTGGCGTTAACGATTTGTTAGGGATCGGAATTCCGGAGGCCGGCCACCCATGTTTCGCAGTCTGTCCGCAGTCGCCCTGATTGCCCTGTCCGCGCTTGCTGCACTTCCCGCCGAAGCCGGCCACCGCCGCAACGATCATCGCTTTGCCGGCCATCGTCACGCTTTCCACGGTGGATTGCTCCTCGGCGAACGTATCGGCTGGCGCGATCGCGGCATCCGTTTCGACAACGCCTATCGATATCGGAACCGCAAGGAACGGATGCCGTTCCTGAGACAGTTCTCATCGCCGGCGACCAATCGTGTCGCCCGCAACAATCTCATCGTCGTTGTTCCCCAGGCGCAGGGTGGTCGCGGCGGCGACACTTATGCCGGCTCTTCGTATGTCTATCAGGCCGATGGCGGAACCTATGTCGGCGGCGATGGCTATGGCTATCCCACAGCACGGCCGGAGCTGCTCGCACCGAAAGCAAAGGTCATCGACGTCGCCGTGCAGGACGATCCCTGCGCCTATGAGGCCAATGTCTGCGTCATCCGGCCTTAGAGCCTGTCGCGCAAAAGTGTGCCGCGGTTTTGCGACAACGACAAAGACCTAAAGCGCGAGGAGAGAATCTGAAAGATCGCGACGCGCTTTAGAGAACGCAAGCGGCTCAAATGTGCCCGGCGCCACTCTTTCGCGACGCGGCTACGTCGATACGGATGGCGCACATCGGCGGGAGATTCTTGTCCTCAAACGTCGCCCGCCGTGGCGTTCCACTATCCGGCATCCAAGCATCCCAGGCTTTGTTCATTTCCTCGAATGCGGCAAGGTCCCTGAGCCAGATGTTGGCGAGAATGATCTCTGACTTGTCGGTACCTTCGCGCAGCAGCATGTCATTGATGCGCTCCAGTATTTCGTTGGTTTGCGCCGTCACGCTCGCTCCCCTCGTGAGGTTTGCGACCTGGCCGGGCAGATAGACGGCAGCCGCGAGGAGAGTTTCGTCAACTTTGGCTTGCCCCATCATCGTATTCGCAGACTTCCATGAATGCTTGAGATTGGGCCGTCGACCCTTCATGGATCACTGTGGGGCTTCGCTCGCCATTCCGGTAGGGGGAATTAAATTGACCCGATATAATGGAAGCTGAACGCTCATAGAGCCTTTCCTGGTCAGATTGCAGCATTCTGACCAGGAAAGGCTCTAGCTGGACAATATGGCCGTATGCCGCGAAATGAAGTCCACAAGATAGCGCGCCCCTTCGGCCGTCTCGGGTTGAGCATACAGACCGATTTCGATGCGCACTGGACCGGGCAGGTCCGCCGATTTGTCAAGCGTCCGGCAGCCCTCCGGTTTCGTGTTGAGCATCATTGGCGCGATACCGATACCGACGCGAACCGCGGTCGCCATGGCAACCAGCGTCGATGCGACACACGCCGTCTTCCATTTGACGTTCCGCTGGGACAGCGCCGCAATCGTCGGGAGCGTCCAGGGACACTCCTCCTCGAACATAATGATGGGAAGCGGTTTTTCGGCATCCACCACGAAGTCGGATCTGACCGTCCACATCAAATATTCGGTCCAGATCAGGGTCGGTTTTCGCGAGAGGCAGGTGATGTCGCAAACCACGAGATCCAGCTTCCTGTCTTCGAACAGTTTGGCGAGGCGGCGATTCGGCTCGACGATGATGTCGATCTCGACCTTCGGGTTCTGGGCTCGGAAGGCACTAAGAATGTCGATCAGGTGGCCGGCTGCGAAGTCCTCAACGACGCCGAGGCGAATGCGGTCCTCGATCATCTTGCCTGTCAGCCTTTTCCCGACCTCGTCGCTGAGGGCGACCATTTCGCGGGCATAAGCCAGCATGATCTGCCCATGGCTCGTCAGCTCGAGGCCCTTTGACGAACGCGAAAACAGCGTAACGCCGACAAGCTCCTCCAGCTTGCGGATCTGCATGCTCACGGCCGCCTGTGTTCTATTCAGCTTGACGGCTGCTCCGTTGACAGTGCCGATCTCAGCGACGGTCAGAAATGCACGAAGCAGATAGGAATCAAGATCAAGCATCAGTAGCCGCATTCCATACTTTGGGACGCTCGAGAGCCGAGGGCCTCTCTGCCCGTAAGTGGATATTGGACGAACCATGTGCTTCCGGCAACTGGTGACCCTTAGCCCGGGCGCAGTGCAGGCTGCGCCCCATCAATGCCGCGCGAAGAGAACGCATGCCTCGGGGGGAATGGAAACGCTGATCTCCTGCCCGCGAGCGAAGGCTATGTCTGGGCGGTTCGGGCAAGCCGAGATGATCCGGTCGCCACTGGCGAGGTCCAGAAAGACATGCCTGAAGGAACCGAGTGTCACGACGTCGGCAACACGTCCGGTCATGGCTCCGGCAGCCGGAGCACCGGACGATATCTCGACGCTTTCCGGCCTCACGCAAATCTCGGCGGCACCTGAAAGGCTTGCCGTGGACGCGACCGGAAACTCCCAGCCGGATTCGGAGCGAAATTTCCGGGCCGTTCCGCCCGCGGCCGAAATCGAGCCATGAATCCAATTCGTCCGACCCATGAAGTCGGCGACGAAACGCGAGCCTGGACGCCAATACACATCATCCGGCTTGCCGGATTGCATGATTGCCCCGCGGTTCATCACGAATATGCGCTCTCCCAGGCTCATCGCCTCCTCCTGGTCGTGGGTCACCACGATGGCGGTCGAGCCGACCGCGGCGAGCACATCCTTCAATTCGGTGCGCAGCTCATGCCGAAGTTTGGCGTCGAGGGCCGACAGGGGCTCATCCAGAAGAAGGAGGCTCGGATGGGTGGCGAGCGCCCGCGCAAGCGCAACACGCTGCTGCTGGCCGCCGCTCAACTGATGCGGCCGCCGCTGTCCGAAACCGACGAGCCGGACGAGCTCGAGCATCTCGGCAATGCGACGCGGTATTTGCCCCGGCGGATGGTTGCGATGGCGAAGTCCGTAGCCGATGTTCTGTTCGACGGTCATATGCGGGAAAAGAGCGTAGTGCTGGAATAGCAGCCCGACATTGCGCTCATAGGGTTTCAATCCGGCCATCGGCTCGCCGTCGATGAGGATCGAGCCTTGGTCAGGCCGCTCGAATCCGGCAATGAGCCGAAGAATGGTGGTCTTGCCGCAGCCGCTCGGTCCAAGCAGTGCGATTGTTTCACCTGGGTTCACCGAGAAGGAGATATCACCGAGGGCGACAGTTTCGCCGAAGCGCTTGCTGACCCCTTGAAATTCCACGGCAGAAATCATCGTATTGTCCTCATGAACGAAACAAACCTTGGCCGACGACGGTGTCGAAGCCGACGACACGGTCCAGCACGACGATCAGCAACGCGGTGACGGCAATCAGCACCACGGCCGCCGCGGCGATCGTCAGATCGAAAGCCGCGCGCATGTTGCTGACCAGCGTAACAGGCAAGGTCGTTGCGGACGGATCGCTCAGAAAGAGACTGATCGAAACGTCATCCATCGAAATGGCGAAGGCGAAGATCGCGCCGGTGACGACGCCCGTCCGCATGAGCGGCAGGGTAATGGTCCAGAAGGCCTGGCGCTCGGTGGCGCCGAGAACCATTGCGGCTTCCGTCAATCGTTGGTCGCTGCCGAGAAGGCTGGCGAGACTGGTCCTTATGCAATAGGGCAACGTCACGATCACGTGGCCGAGGAGCAGGCGCGCCATACCATTTGTGATACCGGCCTTGGAAAGGAAAAGCAGCAGGCCGAATCCAATGACGACCGGCGGGACGATCAGTGGCGAGAGAAAGGCCGAAGTCAGCGCTGCCTTTCCTGGAAAATTGCCCCGGGCAAGACCGACAGCCGCCGCAGTTCCAATCGTAACGGACAGAACCGTCGTGAGTACCGCCAAGATGAGGCTGGTGCGCAGGCTGGCAAGGATATCCGCCTGGGAAACGAGCCGTTCGAACCAGTGAAGCGAGAGGGCAGGTGGCGGCATCGGGCCGAGGTAGGTCCTGGCGTCGAAAGCCATGACGCATGTTATCACCAACGGGATGGCGAGGAACGCCAATCCAAGGCCGATGACACCGTAGGCAAGGGAACCGGCGATCCGGTCTCCGGTTCTCGCCGCAAGAGACTTCATGCTCATCGGGAAACCCTCCGCGCCTGCGCAAACGTTATGACAGCGACGACCGCCAAGGCCGCGGCAAGCATGACGAGCGAGATCGCCGCACCGCTCGGATAGTTGGCGATATCGCTGAACCGGGTGTAGATGACATTCGACATGAAAAGCACCCGGCCCCTCCCGAGCACCATGGGAATGACGAAGGCGCTGATCGCGAAAGTCAGCGAGACAAGCGTGCTTGAGATCAGAGCCGGGAAGCTCAGGGGAAGCGTGATCGACAGATGGGCTTTCCATCCCGGCGCGCCGAGCGACTGGGCCGCATCGAGCAGACGCGGATCGATCGATTGCATCGCGCCAATCAGCGTTAGCGTTGCGACCGGTATGATCGAGTGAACCAGACCCGCAATAACGACGATATTAATATATTCGCGGCTGTTGGGAGAAAGGCCCAGAGTCAAGAGGAAGGGTCGGAAGATGCCGACCGACCCGAAGGTCAGTTCGATCGCGTACGTCTTGATCAGGACGCTGGAAAGAACAAGCGTAATCAAAAAGCCGAGGGTGGGCGTACGCATCCGCGGCGATATGCGCCGCACGATGAAATAGGCCAGCGGGAATGCCACAAGCTGGCCGATGATCGCGGCAACTCCGCCAATCCAGAAGGTCGTCAGCAGGACGCTTGCAAACGCCTGGTTTACAAGCTCGTAGTAGTTTTGAACCGTTGCCGCGGCATTTTCCACGGAGCCGACGCGCCCCGGCGTAAACTCCTTCAAGCTTTCGATTGCCAGATTGATGAGCGGCGACAGAAAACCAAATGCGAACACCAGCAGGGCTGGCCCGAGCGTCAGGGCCGCATCGCGGCGATCCGGAATAGAAATGGCAACGGGTTGCCGCCTTACCTTGGTCATGGTGGAACAGCCTTTTCCTCGCCCTTGCGGGCCATGAGAAAGGGAGGTTGTCGAAGCCGCGCCGCGCCTTCGACAACCTGCCGCGACACGCTTTAGAGCAACGGGGCGATGTCCTGCTCCCAGCGCTTGGACCAGGCATCCTGCTGTTCGAGGACGACATTGTAGTCCGGCACATAGACGAAGCTCGAAAACTCGTCCGACGTGAAGGACAGATGCTTGAGATTGTCGGGCGTGACTGCCTTGCTGTTCAACGGCGCTTCGCCAGCGACCTTGGCGTAGAGCGAGTTCATGTCCGGGCTGATCGCGAAGTTGACGAAATCGAGCGTTGCCTTGGTGTTTGGTCTATTCTTCAGGACGCCGAAACCGCTCTGGTAGAGGAAGGCCTTGAAATTGCTGTCCTTGGTGAACCGCGTAACCGGGAAGTTCTTCGCCACGGCCGCCCAGCCGGGCTCAGCGAAGAATCCGACGGAGGTCTCGCCCGACGTCAGCGAATTGGTGAAATCGATATCGGTGATGGCGACGCGGCCGATATTGCCGGATTTCGCCAATTCCGTCATGAGCTTCCACCCTGGTTCCATATTCGTTTCGCTGCCGCCGGCGTGAAGGGCGAGCGCGACAATCTGGAGCATCATGCTCTGCGTCGGCCCCGGCCAGCAGATCGCGCCCTTCAGATCGGGGCTCAGCAGATCATCGATGGTCTTCACGGCGATAGGAGCCGTGTCGGTTCGGGCGCCGAAATACATGCCGCCAACTGCGCGTGGGACCGCTTTGATATTGCCCTTGCCGTCACGAATGATGATTTTCTCGGGAATATTCGCAAGGTTTGGAATATCGGCAGGATTGATGGTTTCGAGCCAATCCTCCTTCACCATGCTGTTGAATGAGCCTTCCCAGCCGGCGACGTAGTCGTAGTCGACATTCGGCCAGACGGCTTTGATCTTTGGCAGGATTGCACCCGCGCCGCCCTGGTGAAGAACCCAGTTGAATGTCGCCGCATTCTGGTCGGCGGCAATCTGCTTCATCGCTTCGACGACATCGCCGCCCCATTCGACGGCGGTGAGATTGCCGCTGCCGGCTGCGGCGGATCTTGCAAACCCGGTCATTGTGCCGGCAATCCCCGCGGCGGCGGCGGATCCGAGGAAGCGGCGGCGTGTCATATCGTGCAACATGGTAGGTCCCCTTTGTTGTCGGCCCTCTGCTGGACCGTTCGCATCGGAAACTGCTTGGAGGTTACCAGCCGCGGTAGTGGGAAAATTCTCGCCGGGTTATAAAGTTTTCTGAACGTCCGGATGAACGCACTACCCGCTTCGTGGAGCCTCGGCAGACCTGGTCTATCAAGAATCGTTATATCCCCTCTCGAATTTTCGCGGTTCCAAGAGAAGCGGGCGGCGCTGATGATGATGGCAGCATCAATACCGTGGGAGCCTGCCTTGACCATTGACCGGGATTTTCTGGAAGACTTGAGAAAGCGCTTCGGCAGCGCTGCAGGCGGGGAGATGGAAGATCCGCACTTCCGCGCCGTGGCGGCGAGCGTATTCAAGGACGGCGACAGCCGCAAATGGCCCTTCGCCGACCCTGCGACCTTTCTGGATGCTCATTTCATCGAGAACGGCTTGCGCCCCGAGGTGCTTGAGGCGCTCGACGTGGCTTTGATCGGCGTGCCAATGGACCTCGGCGTCACCAATCGCGCCGGCGCGCGGCTGGGGCCGCGGGCCGTCCGGGCGATCGAGCGTATCGGTCCCTACGAGCATGTTCTGCGTGTCGCGCCGATGGGAGGACTAAAGGTCGCCGATGTCGGCGACGTGCCGATGCGCAGCCGGTTCGGCCTGGCCGAGTGCCACGCCGACATCGAGGCCTGCTACCGGATGATCGCGGCAACCGGGGTCATCCCGCTGTCGGTCGGCGGCGACCATTCGATCTCCGGCGCCATCCTCAAGGGCCTGGCGGCCAGCCAGCCGGTCGGCATGATCCACATCGACGCTCATTGCGACACCGCTGGTCCCTATGAGGGCTCGAAGTTCCATCACGGCGCGCCCTTCCGCGAGGCGGTTCTGGCGGGTGTGCTCGATCCGAAGCGCACGATCCAGATCGGCATCCGCGGCGGCGGCGAATATCTCTGGGAGTTCTCCTTTGCCTCCGGCATGACCGTCATTCACGCTGAAGAGGTGGCGGAGATGGGGCTCAAGGCCGTTATCGCAAAGGCTCTGGAGGTTGTCGGCGCCGGTCCGATCTATCTCAGTTTCGATGTGGACAGCCTCGATCCGGCCTTCGCTCCGGGAACCGGCACGCCAGAAGTCGGCGGGCTTCAGCCGAGGGAGGCCCTGACCCTGCTGCGCGGCTTCAAGGGCATCAACCTCGTCGGCGGCGACGTCGTGGAAATCGCGCCGCAATATGACAACACCACCAACACCGCGCAGATCGCCGCCCAGGTCCTGTTCGAACTCCTGTGCCTCGCAATGTTCAGTCCCGCGGTCAGGACAAAACTGACCTGAAAACCAGCTCCACAACGGCAGCGTGGCTCGTGCCCGCTACCATCCTTCACCTGTCGCACAACACGTCTCAAAAAGGGGAACGACATGACTGCTCTTATGAAATTGCGCTACACCGCCACCGCGGCAATTGCCGTGTTCGGCATCCTGGCAGGGGCCGCGCAGGCCGACGAACTTGCCGATATCAAGGCCGCAGGCGAGATCAACATCGGCATCTTCTCCGATTTCCCGCCCTTCTCGTCGGCAAGCGCCGATATGAGCATCAAGGGCTATGACGTCGACGTCGCCCAGAAGATCGCCGACGGGCTCGGCGTGAAACTCAATCTCGTCAGCGTTACCGGCCAGAACAGGATCGCCTACCTGAACGACGACCGCGTCGACCTGCTGATGAGCGTCGGCTATTCGAAGGAGCGCGCCGAGGTTATCGATTTTGCCGCCCCGTACGCCCCCTACTATATCGCCGTCATCGGCCCGGCTGCGCTCAAGGTGACCGGCAAGGAAGACCTGGCCGACAAGACCGTTGCCGTCAATCGTGGGACGCTCGAAGACACGTCGTTGACAGCCGTCGCCCCCGGCTCGGCTGCGATCCAGCGTTTCGAGAACTATAATTCGGTCATCCAGGCCTTCATATCCGGTCAGACCCAGTTGATGGTCGTCGGCAACGATGTCGGTGCGCAGGTTCTGGCACGACAGGACGAGCTGAAGCCGGAGCAGAAGTTTCAGCTTCTCAGCTCCCCCTCGCACATCGCGCTCCGCAAGGGTGAGGAAGGTCTCAAGAAGACTGTCAATGACAGCGTCGCCGCAATGATCGCCGATGGTTCGCTCGACGCAAGCTCGAAGAGCTGGCTGAAAGCGCCGCTCAACCCTGAAAACCTGAAGGACTGACGAGCACCGCCTCCCACTCACCAGAGCATGATGCCGAAAACTGCAAGCGATTGCGGTGGCATCATGCTTCCATTCTTTGGTTGAGAGGCGGATTGGGATTTCGGGCCGACCCGGCCCGGATCATTCGGCTCCAAAGGACAAGCGATGAGATACAGCCTCGATTTCAATTGGCTTTGGGACGGAATGGGAGCTCTGGCTTATGGCGCAGGCACGACGCTTGCACTGACGGTCTCCACATCGGTCCTCGGGATCGTTCTCAGCATTCTCGGCGCGGCTGCGCGCCGGGGACCTTATCCATGGTTGCGCAAGGCCGTCGGCCTGTATGTGGAAATCATGCGCAACACGCCATTCCTGGTGCAGCTGTTCTTCATCTTCTTTGGCTTGCCTAGCCTCGGCATTCGCCTCGATCCGATCACTGCCGCCGTCCTTGCCATGACCCTCAACATGGCGGCCTACACGATCGAGGTGGTCGGCGCCGGGCTCGACGCCATACCGAGAGGCCAGAAAGAGGCGGCGCAGGCACTAGGCCTCAGGCCTCGGCTGGTGTTCTTCAAGATCATCCTGCCGCAAGCGATCGCCATCATCTTTCCGGCGCTGACGAGCCAGATCATCATCATGATGCTGGAATCGGCGGTTGTTTCGCAAATATCGGTCCGCGAACTGGCGCAGGAGGCCGATCTGCTTCAGTCGCGTACCTTCCGCTCCTTCGAGACCTATCTGGTGGCGACGTTGATCTACCTTTCGATGTCCGCCGCACTTCGCCGGCTCCTTTTCGCCGGGAAGCGCCGTTTTCTGGGAGCCGGTCTGACATGATTGAGTTCACCTTCTGGGACATTCTGCGCAATCTTGTCTTCGCGACACGCTGGACCCTGCTGCTTTCGCTCGCAGCCTTTGCCGGCGGCGCGATCGTTGGCCTGGCGATCCTGTCTGCACGCATATCGAAAACGCGCTGGCCGCGCAGCTTCGCGTCCGGCTACATTGCCCTGTTTCAGGGAACGCCGCTCCTCATGCAGCTGTTTCTGATGTTCTTCGGCCTGCCGATGCTCGGTTTCCGGATCGAGTCCTGGACCGCCGCCGTCTGCGGCCTGACGTTCTATGCTAGCGCTTATCTTGCGGAAATCTGGCGGAGCGGCGTCGAGGCGGTGCCGCGCGGGCAATGGGACGCTGCAGCCAGCCTGGGCTTGCATAGTCTCCTCGAACTTCGCCTTGTCATCCTGCCGCAGGCTTTCCGGATCACCCGCGCGCCGACTGTCGGCTTCTTGGTCCAGTTGATCAAGAGCACCGCACTGGCCTCGATCCTCGGCTTCGACGAACTGCTGAAAACCGCCAACGCCATCAACAACGCGACCTTCGAACCTTTCAAGGTCTACGGTCTCGTCGCGGTGATCTTCTTCGCCCTGTGCTATCCGCTGACGCAATACGCCAGATTTCTGGAGAAGAAAGCGGCGTTTGGCTGAGCGGTGCCGAGTTGCTCGGCATTCCGACCACAACGAAGTGTCCGAAGAGCCCGATGCCGGTTGAAAAGCTGGTGCACCGCGTAGTGGCGACGCGGCTCTCGTTCAATCACAGAGAATTCGCTTTATCCAGCAGTCAGAACTTACTGAGAGATCGCATCAATGACCCACACACAAATTCGCATTCTCGATGCCCCGACAACGGGCGAGCTTCTACCTTTCGGCCCGCTGGTCGCGACCCTGCGGCAAGCATTCGCCGAAGGCTGTGTCGTGCCGGTGCGGCATCACCACACGATAGCCAATAGCGGCGAGCCGGATGCGACGCTGCTTCTGATGCCTGCCTGGCATCAAACGCACCGGTCGGAGCGCTACCTTGGCATCAAGATCGTCACCGTCTTTCCCGGCAACACGGTGCGCGGCATTCCCGGTTTGACCTCGACTTACATGCTCTATGATGGCCGGACCGGGATGCAGCTTGCGCTCCTTGACGGAAACACGATCACGGCGCGCCGCACGGTAGCGGCATCGGCCCTTGCCGCGGATTATCTTGCTCGAGAAGATGCATGCCGTCTGCTGGTGATCGGCGCAGGCCGCGTCGCGAGCCTCATACCCGATGCCTACCGCGCCGTCCGGCCGATCGCGCATGTCGATATCTGGGATATCGATCCTGCCAATGCGGAACGGCTGGCGCAGAGCCTCCGGCAACAGGGGCTCCAGGCCACTGCCGTCACGGATCTGGAAGCAGCAGTGCGGCAGGCCGATATTGTCAGCGCGGCGACGCTGGCGACCGCGCCGCTCATTCGGGGCGAATGGCTGCGGCCGGGCACCCATGTCGATCTGATCGGCGGCTTCACCCCGGCGATGCGCGAGGCCGATGACGAGGCACTTCGGCGCTCGTCTGTCTATATCGACACGCACGAAGCCCTTCACGAAGCGGGCGATCTGGTTCAGCCGATCAGGGCCGGCGTCATTTCTACAGATGCGGTGCGTGCGACACTTGACGAGCTGTGCCGCCGGGATGTTCCAGCGCGGACCTCCAATGACGAAATCACTCTCTACAAGGCAGTCGGAACGGCGTTGGCCGATCTTGCCGCCGCGACGATGGTGTATGAGGCAGTCTTGATCGCCGGCTGATGTCTTTTGGGTCGTCCAGGCGATCGCGAATGATCGGAATGGAAGCCTGTCCAGGCATTCGATCGCCAGTGCTGCGCCCGACCAAAGTCCGACGCCGACCATGTCGGTTCGGTGGCAAAGAGGAAGCAATGGGCCGGCGCTGATATTTGTGCGGTATAACGCTTTGTGTGCCATAGTCGGGTAAGCCCCTTGTGCAATCCGATATAGACCCGCAGTGATTACAAATCCGCCGCGCATCGAAATCCAGCAACTGGCCCATTTCGTGCTGGCCTGTCAGAGCCCGACGCTGGCAGAGACCGCGCGCGAGCTTGGGATTGCTCCTTCGGCGCTGACATCAAGTCTGCGTACTTTGGAAAATGAACTTCAACTCAAGCTCTTCATTCGCAAAAGCGGTCACCTCAGTCCTTTACCGGCAGCCTTCTGGCTGTTTCAGCAGGCAACGGCCATCCTTCATCGCGAAAGGTTCGTGCGTCGGATGCGGAATGGGGACACGGACCATCTTCGCATCGATATTCGTCTCGATCTCAGTTTCTCCATCGGCCGATTTTCGAAGGCGATCGGACGTACCGTCGAAGATATGGAACGCGAGCGGCCCGACCTGCTGATCGACGTGATGTTTGCAGACGTGCGAGGAAAATCCCTTGTTGATGACGGAGCTGCGGAAATCCCGGGCAACGCGGGTTTGATGGAAATCGAAGTCGGCTATATGACCGGCGTGCCATCTGCGAACCTGCCTGCGATGACGCCCTTTTACGATGAGGTCTGGCTTTCCGTCGGAACGGCGGAGGCCGCGGTTGATCTTCGCTCCCCCAGTCAGAAGTTTGTCATTTTGAAAATGCGTCAGGCACTTCGCGATGCCGTCACCCGATATGCGGACGAGCATGGCATCCGCGACCGCATGATCCTGATGGATGAAGAGCCGGCAGACCTTCATCGGCTGCTCAACGAGTTTCCGCAAATGCGATTCCTGATGCCCCGCAGTATGGTCGCCGACCGCCTCGGACTTGCGCGCCTGCATCTGGAGCCCCTCGATCCGCCGTTGTCGAGCACCTTGGGCGTGCGCGCAAACGGGCCGGACCAGGCGGTCGTGTCCGCCCTGCTTTGTAACCTCAAGAAAAATCTGGAGGCAACGGAGGCCAATATCGTCTTCCGGCCGCAGTTGACGGCACGTCAATTGCACTACTTCAACCTTGCGCACCTCAGCGGAGGTATTTCGGCGGCGGCGCGCGCGGCGCATGTCACCCAACCCTCCGTTTCGACCCAGATTCAGAAGATCGAGGCGGTTGTCGGGCAACCCCTGTTCGAACGGCGGCGCAACGGTGCCGAGAGCACGAAGGCCGCCAAGGCATTGCTTCCGTTCACCCTGGAGATCGAAGAGCGCATCGACAGCCTTCTAAAGGCCAGTCAGGATATTGCCGCCCACACTCAGGCGACCATCTCAATCGGCATGCTGCCGAGTTCGGGGCATGATAGCGTCATGACGGACAAGGTGGCGCAGGCGCTGACGGCAACCCGCCTTGGCCATCCCGAATACCGGCTGAGAATCATCGAAGGTTCCAACGCTGCGCTTCACGATCAGGTGCGCGCGGGAGAGCTCAATCTGGCTATTGTCGGTTCCGTCCAGACGCAGATGACCCGGATCCATCTCGGACCGAGCGAGCGCCTCTCGGTCGTTGCCAATCCGGCCTTGAACCTTGCCGGCCGAACGGAAATTCCACTGGCCGAAGTTTGCGGATTTCCGCTGGTTCTCGGAATCAAGCATCTCAGTATCCATCAGGCGTTCATGGCAGCCGCCAGCGCGCGGCATCTGCGTGTCGAGCCCATCATGGACGTCGGTTCTCTGCCATTGGCCATCGCCATGGTCCGCCGCTTACCGGTCTGCACGGTCCTGCCGGTGTCCTCGGTCCAGCAGGACATCGGCAGCGGACGCCTCACCGCGGCGTCGATTACGGAAGACGTGATCGCCGGAAACCTCTCGGTGATTTTCTCCGGCGAAAGGACGCTGTCGGAGGCCGAACGGACGATGATCCAGTCACTCGTCGCCGTCTTCGGCCAACAGGCGTGATCTAAAAACATATCGTGTCGAATCGCGCTCATGCGCCGAGCATTCTGATTTTCCTATCCTCCAATTCATGATTTTCGAGCTACCCAGCCTCCGGCCCGCGGCGGATACTTGCCGCATCAAACAGCTCGGAAATGACTTTCACAGGATTGCCGGATGAATGATCGCCCTGATCCGCCTGAAAACGCGGCCATGACATCCCAGACGGCCAACGCCGCAATGCGCGGCAGCGAAAGCGATCAATCCTGTCGAGGCATTCTTCAGGAACTCGACCGACGCGGTCAGCTACTGGTGATTTCGGAGGAAGTCGACCCGATCCACGACGTGTCGGCCATTCTTTCCATCGTCGATGAAAAGGCGGCGGTGAGGCTCGACCGCATCAAAGGTCACGACATGCCGATCTTCGGCAACGTCCTGTCGGATCTCGATCGTGTCGCCCTGGCGCTTGACGTCGCGAAAAGCGAGATCCAGGAAAAGTTGCTGTCCTCGATCGCCTCTCCGGTGCCGCCTGTCTTCGTGGACGATGCGCCGGTACAGCAACAGCTCTTCCAGGACGACATCCTAACCCGGCTTCCAGTCCCGACGTTCTTTTCCAAGGAAACCGGTCCTTACATTACCGCGGGTCTGATCGTGGCGCGTGACCCTGAAACGGGCTTGGGCAACGCGTCCTATGCCCGCATCAAGGTGCTTGGTCCGAACGAGGCGATGATCGGAATTGCACCGAACCATCACCTCGCCATCATGGCCCGCAAGGCGGGCGCCAAAGGCGAGCCGCTCCCCTTCGCCGTCGTCCTCGGCGCGCATCCGGCCATTCAGCTTGCCGCCTGCTTCTATCTGGGGCTTGGTGACGATGAAATGCACTGCGCCGGATCGCTGCTCGGCGAGCCGGTGCGGCTTGCCCGCTGCAAGTCTGTCGATCTTGCCGTGCCTGCAGAGGCGGAGATCGTGCTCGAAGGTCATATTCATATCGACGAGCCGATCCTCGAAGGATTGGTCTCCGAATATCACGGAATGTACGAGGATTACGGTTCCGGCGTGCGCGTCAGATTTGAATGCATGACTTGCCGCTCCGACGCGATGTTGCAGGTGATCGAGCCCGGTTACCACATGGAGCACCTCTATCTCGGCGCGGTGCCGATCGCTGCCAGCCTCAAGGCCGTCATCCGGCGGTCCGTTCTCAATGTCGGCGAGGTTGCCGTCACCGCATCAGGCAGCGGACGGAACAACGTGGTCGTGCAGATCGATGCGCCCCGCCCGGGACAGGCACGCCGCATCATGTCGATCTGCTGGGGTGCGGTCAGCATCGTCAAGAACATCACGATCGTCGACAGCGATGTCGACCCTTGGGATCTCGATGCCGTCGAATTGGCAAAGATGACGCGCATGCGCGCGGAGCGCGACATTCTCATCGTCACGGACCTTCCGGCAGACCGGTCCGAGCCTCAGGAAGACGGCGGCGTGATCGCCAAGGTCGGCTACGACGCCACGATGAAGGCGGGCGATCGAAGGGAAGGGTTCGACAAGGCGCTTCCGCCGCCGGATTCCTACGAACGGATGCGCCAGCTGCTGTTGCGCGTCAAGCCGGAGATGCTGATTTGAGGCGATTGATCATCGGCATATCAGGGGCTTCCGGTGCAATCTACGGACTGCGTGCGCTGGAGATGCTGCGGGATTTCGACGATGTCGAGACGCATCTCGTCATATCGCCCGCGGCGATCCGCACGGCACTGGCCGAAGGGACGGGAAAGACCGCGGACGAAATCCGTGGCCTCGCCGATCGGGTCTACAGCCACGGCGATATCGGCGCCTCGATCGCCTCCGGCTCCTTCCAGTGCGACGGCATGCTGGTTGCGCCATGCTCGATCAAGACGCTGAGCGGGATCGCGCATTGTTATGCGGACGATCTGATCGTGCGCGCCGCCGATGTCTGCCTGAAGGAACGCCGCCGGCTGGTGCTGATGGTGCGGGAAACGCCGTTGCATGCGGGCCATATCGCGCTGATGGACCAGGCAACACGCAGCGGCGCGGTCATCATGCCGCCGGTGCCGAGCTTTTACACGCTGCCGAAATCAATCGCCGAAATGGTCGACCAGACCGTGGGGCGTGCGCTGGATCAATTCGGGCTTCATCATCCGAAGGTTCGGCGCTGGACGGAGGATCATAACGACTGAGCCATGAAGAGCAGTGCTGAAAGCTGCCGGGCCATCATGTCAACCGCATGCAAAACAACGACGCACAATCACTCCCCCAGGGGAACTCAAAAAAAGGAGATAGAGTGATGTTGTCAGACAATCGTTCCAGAAGGCTGCAGAGCCTGTTCATGCGCGGCGCCGCCGCCTTGCTGTTGTCGCTGACGTCGGCCGCACCCGTGATGCTCGCCGCATCTCACGCGATCGCGCAGACGGAAAAGCCCGTCAGCGGCGGCACGATGACCATCATCAACGGTTCGGACATCAAGAGCTGGGATCCGGCGATCACCGCCGGCACCTATCCCGGCGGCCCGATGGATGTGCTCGACGCCGTCTACGGCTTTATCGTCTACGTCAACGACAAGGGCGTCGTGACCGGCGGCATGGCCGAAAGCCTGGCCAGCACCGACGCCGTGACCTGGACCTTGAAGCTTCGCAAGGACATGAAGTTCACGGACGGTACGCCCTATGATGCCGAAGCCGTCAAATACAATTGGGACCGCGCCGCCGATCCGGCCACGCTTTCACCGGCGCAGCCGTTCATATCCTCATGGAACAAGGCGATCACCGTCGTCGATCCGCAGACGCTGACGATCAAACTGTCCTCCCCGAACGCCAATTTCGCAGCCCAAGTCGCCGAGCTGTGCCCCTTCATCGCCTCGCCGGCAGCATTGAAGGCCGCCAAGGAAAAGACCGACATCAAGCCGGTGGGCGCCGGCGCCTTTACGCTGACCGAATGGAACCAGGGCATATCGATGACCATGGCCCGCAATCCCGGTTATTGGGATCAGCCGCGCCCCTATCTGGATACGATCAAGTTCGCGATCATTCCCGAAACCAACAGCCGCATCGCCACCGTCGTGCAGGGCGGCGCAACGATGATGGCCGGTTATCCCTATCAGTTCGGCTCGAACGCAACGGCGCCGGGGGTTGCGACCCGCGAGATCCCGATCCGCGGCATCAACCGCGCCTATCTCAACCAGGCCAAGGGTATCTTCACCGATGTTCGCGCCCGCGAGGCCTTCTATTCCGCCATCGACCGCGCGCGGCTGATGCAGGCCTTCACGCAGATGCCCGGATACAAGGCACCCAGCAATTATTTTGGAGAGAATTCGCCCTATTTCGACAGCGCTTCATCGCTGCCCGCCTATGATCCGAAGAAGGCGCAGGAACTGTTCGATGCTCTGAAGGCGGACGGCAAGCCGTTCTCGATCAAGATCGTCACCTATACCAACTCGGACCTGAAGCGTCTTGCCGCCTACATCCAGCAGGTGCTGACCGGCTATGAGGGCGCCTCGGCTGAGATCGTCGAGGTCGACCAGGCCTCGCTGATCCAGCGGTGCAAGACGCAGCTCGACTTCGACATCTGCGTCGAAGGCGGGGTGCTGGTGTCGAACGGTGCCGAGCCGAACATTTCCAACCTACTGAGTTCCGGCGGTGCTTTCAACTGGGGTCAGTACAAGAGTGCGGAGATGGATGCTGCATTGAAAGAGGCCAGCTCCACTCTCGATCCGGCCGCTGTCAAAGCCGCCTATGTCAAGGTTCAGAAGCTCGTTGCAACCGAGATGCCGCTCTACATCTTCGGGGAACAGACACGCTCGCTGCTGCTGCGCGACAATACCGGCGGCGTCGTTCCTTCGAACGGCGGCATCCTGCAAAAGCAGTTCCTCTACGTCTGCACGGATGTCTGCCAGAAATAGCGGGTTCCAGATCACGACGCGCAGGCTCGCCCGGAAGATCCGGGCGGGCGAAGGGCCGGTCGATGTGCTGGGACGACCGTACACGCCATAGACGTTAAGACGACAGAATGAGCCCCGCCATGCGGGGCGATCGGAAAAGGTGGATGACAATGATCGGCAATCGCAAGAAGGTGAAGTTTCGGGATCTGGTTTCCCGCAAGCAGGTGTTCACGCCCTGCGTCTGGGATTGCTACTCCGCCAAGGCGGCGGAAATGGCCGGCTTCGAGGCGATCCTGCTCAGCGGCGCATCGCTGGGATTCAGCATGTCCGGCGTGCCGGATCTCGGCCTGCACAATCAGGAGGAGCTGGTCTACGCGACCGACCGCATCGCCGACTATTCGCCTCTGCCGCTGGTCATCGATGCCGATGACGGCTTCGGCGATGTCGTCCAGACCTTCCGCACCTGTTATCGTCTCGCCAAAGCCGGCGCCGGAGCGATCCTGATCGAGGATACGCCCAATGAACGCGGATATGCGCGGTTCGGCCGCGCCATGGAGGCGGCGACGCTGGCCGGCAAGGTCGATGGCAACGTGCCGCATGAGGTCGTCTCGCAGGAACTCTGGCTCGCCAAGATCAAGGCCTCGATCGAAGCCTGCGAAGGCACCGATTGCGTGGTTATCGCACGCACTGAATCCAAGCTCGAAAAGGGGCTGGACGACGCTATCGAACGCTGCGTGCGCGCCGCAGCACTCGGCGCTGAAATGACCTATGTGCATGGCCTGCGCACGTTGGAGGAATGCCGGAAGGTGGCCAAGGAATTGCCCGGCTGGAAGATGTTCGGCGATGTCGCGACCGTCAACGGCGTGCCCTTCGTGCGGCTTGAAGAAATCGAGGCGCTCGGCTTCAACCTGGTGACCATGCACTATCTCGAGAAGGGATCGATGTATGGCATGATGGATTACGGTCGGCATGTCTTCAAGGACCGCAGCACGCGCTATGCGGACGAGCATAGCATGGGCGGCATGACGCCTGCCGAGCAGAAGGCCTCGCTGGAGCGGGACAGCGGCTGGCTCGATGCCGAGGACAGATGGAAGGCCCTCTGATCCCGGAGGCCGGCCGCTCTGCCGTCTCGTTTTGCGAAATCCGGATGCCGGTCCAGTCCGGCATTGGATGTTCCACCTGACAATCGGAGTCCGATCGTTGCGAATTGCCAAGCTCTCCTATCTGAAAGCGGTCGGCGTCCGGCTTCTGGCCGGCATTCCGGTCTTCCTGCTGGTGACGTTCTCGGCGACGGCGCTGTCGAGCCTGATGCCGGGGTCGGCGGCGCAGCTGATCCTTGGAGAGAACGCGACGCAGGCGCAGATCGATGCGCTGAACAGCCGTTACGGCTACGATCTGCCGGTCTGGGAACGTTATCTCGGCTGGCTCGGACGGCTTCTTCAGGGAGATCTCGGGCAGACCATGTTCAGCCAGCAGTCCGTGGCAAAACTCCTGGTCGACCGGGCGGCAGTGACGTTCGAGATTGCGCTGCTCGCGATGTTCGTCTCGCTCCTGATCGGCGTGCCGCTCGCCATGTATACGGCCAGCCGGCCGGGCGGCGTCGTCGATACGGTGCTGCGGGCGATCTCTTCGGTCATGCTGTCGATCCCGACTTTCGTCATTGTGGTGCTGCTCGGCTTCATCTTCGCAATCGTGCTGCGCTGGCTGCCGGCGACCGGCTGGGTTTCCTTCAGCGACGATCCGATCGGCAATCTCTATTACGTCGCCTTGCCGGTGATGTGCCTCAGCGTGCACCAGGCAGCCTATTTCTACAGGGTGAGCCGCAGCGAGTTCGTCGCGATCCTCCAGGAGGACTATGTCCTCGTTGCCAGGGCCAAGGGTCTGCCGACGCGCTATATCCTGATGCGCCACGTGTTGCGCCCGGCCTCTCCCCAGGTGCTGACGGTGATGGGCCTGTCGATGACCTATCTGCTCGGCGGTTCCTTCATCGTCGAGAGCTATTTCGCAGTACCTGGCATCGGCTGGACCGTTCTCAATGCGGTGAGCAGCCACGACCTGCCCGTGATGCAGGCCATCCTGTCGCTGACGGTGGTGATCTTCGTCGTGATCTTCATCCTGGTCGACCTCGGTTACGCGCTGATCGATCCGCGGGTGGACGTGTCATGAGCCGCCTCCAGCCAACACAAACGGACCTCGTGCCCGGCCAAGCGGTCGCATTGGCGGAGACGTTGAATGCCGCGATGCCGAAGACCGCGCGGTTCCGCATGCCGAGCGGCCATCCGATGGAATGGTTCGCCTTCGCGTTCCTGGCGGTCCTGATCATCTCCTCGGTTTTCGTGGAGTTCATTCCGGGCCTCGTTCGGGCAAGCTTTCCCTATGGCGATTTCTCGCAAGGCCCGGAATGGAGCCTGAACGGACTGTTCGGAACCGATGCGCTCGGGCGCAGCATTCTATCCCGCGTGCTCTACGGTGCGCGAACGACGCTTGCCATCGTTTCGGTCGCGACGCTGATCTCGCTGGTGATCGGCATGACCCTCGGAATGCTGGCCGGCTTCTATCGCGGCCCGGTCGAGCGGGTCGTCGATCTCTATGCCAATTCCATGGCGTCCCTTCCGCCGATCCTCGTCATCCTGGCGCTGATATCGGTGATCGGAAATTCGGTTTTCACGATGATGCTGGCGCTTGGCCTGCTCGACATCGGAACCTATGCACGCATCGCCAAAGGCGGCGTGATTGCCCAGAACGACCGTGATTACGTGTTGGCAGCACGCGCCATGGGCGCGTCGGACATGCGGCTTCTGCTGCGCGAGATCCTGCCCAATCTCGTTCCGGCGCTGACGGCCATCGTTCCGCCGCTGATGGCGGGGCTGATCATCACGGAGGGATCGCTGAGCTTTCTCGGTTACGGCATTCCGGCGCCGGCGCCGAGCTGGGGCGGGATGATCGCCAGCTCGACCGATCTGCTCAGCCGCTTTCCACTGCTGATCTTCGGACCGATCGTCGCCATCGTTCTAACAGTTTACTCGCTCAACACGGTCGGGGATTGTCTGGCCCGTCGCATGAACCATCGCGGCAGGGAACTCTGATATGACCGAGGCAGCGAAAATCACCCCGGTCCTCGATTGTCACGAGCTCTCCTGTCATTTCAGGTCGCCGTTCGGGCCGATCGGTGTGCTGCATGACGTCAGCTTCAGCATCCCGCCGCGCACGACGCTCGGCATCGTCGGAGAATCCGGCGCTGGCAAATCCATGCTGGTCAAGACCATCATGGGGATTGCGCCGGAGGGCATGAAAACCAGCGGCCGCATCCTTGCAGACGGGACCGATCTGTCGACGCTCAACGAGGCGAAACGCCGCGCCTTTCTCGGCCGCAAGTTCGGGATGGTTTTCCAGAACCCGATGACATCCCTCAACCCGTTCGTGCGAGTGGGACGGCAGATCGAAGAGGCAAGCCGCTTCCATCTGCGGCTTGGAAAGGCGCAGGCGAAGGCGCTTGCGATCGAACTGCTGGCAAGCGTCGGCATTCCCGATGCCGCGGAATGTTACGGGCATTATCCGCATCAGTTTTCGGGCGGCATGAAGCAGAGGATCATGATCGCCACGGCACTTGCCTGCCAGCCGGATCTCTTGATCGCCGACGAGGCGACGACTGCACTCGACGTGACGGTTCAGAAGGAAATCCTCGACCTGCTGCAGGTTATCCAGCAGCAGCGGCAGATGTCGATGATCCTGGTCACGCACAATCTGGGCATCGTCGCGGGACGCACCGACGACATCCTCGTGCTCTATGGCGGGCATGTCGTGGAATACGGCCCGACGGAGACCGTCTTTTCCCATCCGCGCCATCGCTATACCGAGGCTCTGCTTTCGGCGATGCCGCGCATGGACCAGCCGGCTCATACGAAACTACACACGATCCCGGGCCGTCCGCCCGATCTCGCCCACCCCGCGCCGGGATGCCCGTTCGCGCCGCGCTGTCCTGCTGCCGAGGCCCGCTGCCATGCCTCGATGCCGCCGATGACGACCAGTGCGGACGGCAAGCATCGCTTCGCCTGCTATGTGCCTGTTCAAACCGGCGATGCAGCCGACACCGCGGTCGAAAGGAGGGCATTGTCATGAATGACGAGCCTTCCGGCCAGGCCATCGATGCAGGTGCCGCAACGCATGCCTTCGATGCTTTCCTGCGCGACGACGCGCTTTTGAAGGTACGCGATCTCTCGGTCAGATATCGCCGCGGCGGCAAGACCTTTGTTGCGGTCGACGGCATCTCCTTCGATGTGGCCCCTGGAGAAACGCTCGGCCTCGTCGGAGAGTCGGGCAGCGGCAAGACGACCATCGGCCGTGCCCTTCTGAAGCTTCTGCCGAAGGCGGATACGCGTGTCGACGGCCACGTCGAATATGACGGCCTGAATGTTGCCGATCTCTCTGCTTCCGATCTTCGCGCCATCCGCAGGAAGCTGCAGATGATCTTCCAGGATCCGATTTCTTCCTTCAATCCGCGCCGCAAGGTGCAGGATATCGTCGGAGAAGGCCTCGAGATCCAGGGCATCCGCAAAGCGGAAAGACTCGAAAGGGTCGATCGTGCGCTCAACGATGTCGGCATGAGCCGGGCGATGGTGGAGGGCCGCAGGCCGCATCAGTTTTCCGGCGGCCAGTGCCAACGCATTGCGATCGCGCGGGCGCTTGCCGTTGGGCCGGAGCTGATCGTCTGCGACGAGCCGGTTGCATCTCTCGACGTGTCGGTGCAAGCGCATGTGATCAATCTTCTGCAGGATATCCGCCAGAAGCGAAACCTGGCGCTGATCTTCATTTCCCACGATCTCGCCGTCGTGCGCAATGTCAGCGACAGGGTCGCCGTCCTCTACATGGGCAGGATCGTCGAGATCGGAACCGGCGATGCCATCTATCAGCGTCCGGCGCATCCCTATACCCGCAGGCTGCTGGAAGCAGTCCCGGTTCCCGATGCCAGCCGGAAGATCGTGCCGAGCGCAACGCCGACTCAGGCCTCATCGCGGAGCGCGCCGCCGTCCGGATGCCGGTTCCGCCTGCGTTGCCCACGCGCTCAGGCGATCTGTGCAGCGCAGGAACCGAAGCTTGCGGCGATGCCCTACGGCCAATTCGCGGCCTGCCATTTCCCTCACGACGAACCGGCGCCCGGAATAAAGACAGCGGAACAAGCGTGATGGAAAAAGCCCTTGATGCATTCGACGAAAAAACGGAGGCAAGCGACAACGCGCGCTCAGAACAGGATACCGGAGCTGCGAGGCGGACTGTTTTCTGTGCCAACGTGTTCGATGTCATGGTCCGGCTCTACGGCGAGCCCGGCATCGCGTCTTTGTGCCTCGAAGCCCAGACCAGTTACGCGGTGGACGTGCCGTCACTGCTGTTCTTCGCTCTTGCGGATAGTGACGGACACGGCGCGGATGACGGCGAGATGCGGCGGCTTCTGGACCGTGCCGGCGAATGGCGCTCGCTTTTCGTCCTGCCGTTGCGACATCTTCGGCTAACCCTGCGTCAAGGCCGCAGGAACACGGCAGAGATTGAATTTTACGAGCAGATCAAGGCAGCGGAGCTGGAGGCGGAACGGTTGCAGGTCCGGCGCCTGGCCGACGACTTTCTCCCGCTCGAAGGGCCGGGCGGGCTGGCAGCCCGCTATCTCGAAACGATTTCCATGCCGGAACCTGAAGCAGGGACGTTGGTCGGACAGCTACGAGACGCCGCCAAGGCCGTGTCCCGCGGCTTTCCCCATCATGCGCATTGAGGATCTGAAGACATCATGAGCGATTTCGACGCCGTCATGACAGGAACCATCGTCACCGAAGAAGGTGTCACGGAAAACTACGTCGCCGTCACTGGCGACATTACCGCTGCGATGGAGATAGGCTGCGCTCCCGGCGCGCGCGTTCGATTTCGGCACTTACCTTCTCACACCTATCGAGCTTCAAGGACATCGAGATGAACGCCATAATTTTAGACGGTGACAGCCTGACGATCAAAGATACCGTTCGCATCGCGCGCCAGGGCGCCAAGGTAGCGCTCGCCGATGCAGCGCGCGCCGAAATCATCAAGGTGCGAAACTATATCGAGGAAAACTGGCTGACCGAAAACGCGCCGCCGACCTACGGCTTCAACACCGGCGTCGGCAAGCTCAAGGATTATGCCATCAACCAGGCCGATAACGACCGCTTCCAGCGCAATATCGTGCTCTCGCATTGCTCCGGCATCGGAGAGCCGGCGTCGGAAGAAATCGTCCGCGCCATGATGGCCGTCCGCATCAACGCCTTCTGCCTCGGAGTTTCCGGCCTGCGGATCGAGGTGGTCGATCGTCTCGTTGAGATGCTGAACCGTGGCGTTCATCCTGTGGTGCCGATCCAGGGGTCGGTCGGCGCGTCCGGCGATCTGGCGCCGCTGGCGCATATGGTTTCGGTGCTGATCGGCTATGAGGAGGCGGAAGCCTATTATCAGGGCGAACGCATGCCAGCGCCGCAGGCTCTGGAAAAAGCCGGCATTTTCCCCCTTGTTTTCGATCTCAAGGCGAAGGACTGCCTTGCCCTCATCAATGGCAACAGCCTTTGTGCGGCCATGGCGGTTCTCAACCTCCACGACGCCGAGATGCTGATGAAGACAGCCGATGCGGCCGGCGCTCTCAGTCTGGAGGCGATCCGCGGCGAGCAGGCGGCATTCGATCCCCGCATTCATCTCGTGCGCAAGCAGCCCGGGCAGATCGCGACTGCGGAAAATATCCGTCGCATCATCGAGGGCAGCCGTCGCACGACCGAGGCAGCACGTGCGGTACGCCTCGAGGACGATATCCTGCATCCGAAACACACCGCCCGAATCCAGGATCAGTATTCCTTCCGTTGCCTGCCGCAGGTGCATGGAAGCTGCCGCGACCAGCTGGAGCACGCCAAGGAGCTGATCACACGCGAGCTCAACGCCGCAACCGATAATCCGCTCGTCTTCTGGAATGAGCTCGGCGCGCTGGAATTCCTGTCGGGCGGCAACTTTCATTGCGAACCCATCGCTTTTGCCATGGACTTGCTGACGATCGCTTTGGTGGAAATCGGCAATATTTCCGAGCGCCGCCTGTTCTCGCTCTGCGACACGACATTGAACTACGGCCTGCCGCCGAACCTTGCCGGCAAGCCGATCGGCCTGAATTACGGCTATGGCATCATCTCGACGGCTGCGGCGTCCGTCGCATCGGAAAACAAGACGCTGGCTTTCCCCGCCGTTGCCGATACCATCCCGACCAAGAGCAGCCAGGAAGACCATGTTTCGATGGCGACATGGGCATGCCGCAAGACGCGTCAGGTGGTCGACAACATGCCGAAGATCCTTGGTGTCGAATGCCTGCTTGCGGCCCGCGCCATCTTCCTGACCGAAGAGGCGCTCGGCGGCTACAAGCTCGGAGCCGGCAGCCAGGCCCTCTATGACGCGCTTCGCGCCACGATCCCGTTCCAGCAGGAGGATAGCTACATGCCCAAGCAGACCACACCGGCTCTCGAGATCGTGCGGTCCGGCGCATTTCTGGAGGCCATCGAGAATAAGATCGGCGCGCTGAAATAGGCGGGCCGGCTGATTTGAACTGCGCCCGCATCATGAAGTGCCGACGTTTCATCGCCGCCTGCAATTCCCCTGACCGGAGAGAACCATGTTCGATGATCTGACAATGCCGCCAGCCGACAAGATCCTATCATTGATGCCGATTTTCCGGCAGGACAGTCGTCCGAACAAGATCGATCTCGGCGTCGGGGTCTACCGGGACGCCTCCGGTACGACGCCGATCCCGCGGGCGGTGAGGGAGGCGGAAAAGCGAATCCATACCGCGCAGACGACCAAGGCCTATGTCGGCCCGGCCGGAGATCCTGTTTTCTGCGATCTCATCGGCAGGCTTGTCTTCGGCGAGGCCGCGCCGTGGGAGCGAATTCGCGGCATCCAGACGCCGGGCGGAGCGGGCGCCTTGACGGTGCTCGCCGGCTTGATCTCCCTGGCGCGCCCGGGTGCTGCGGTCCATGTGCCCGATCCGACCTGGGTGAACCATGTGTCGATCCTCGAAGACAACCGGCTTCGGATCGTCACTTACCCGTACCTCGATCGCCGAACAGGCGAGGTGGATTTCGACGCCCTGCTCGATCATTTTTCGCGGGCGGAGCGGGGTGATGTCGTGTTGCTGCACGGCTGCTGCCATAATCCGACGGGCGCCGACCCAAGCCGTTCGCAATGGCAGGCGTTGGCGGAGATCATCGCCGAGCGCGGGCTCGTTCCGCTGGCCGATATCGCTTATCAGGGGTTTGGCGACGGTCTCGATGACGACGCCTTCGTCGTGCGGCTGCTCGCCGGCATGGTTCCGGAAATGCTCGTCTCCGCATCATGCTCGAAGAATTTCGGAATCTATCGCGAACGTACAGGTGCGGCGTTCATTCTCGCCGCCGACGCGGATCGGGCGGATGCAGCCAAGGCGCAACTTACGGTGCGCGCCCGTATCGTCTATTCGATGCCGCCGGATCATGGCGCGGCTATCGTTCGCACCGTCCTGGAGGACCCGGCACTCGCGGCCAACTGGCGCGCCGAGCTGGATGGTATGCGCTCCAACATTCTGTCGCTGCGCCAGGGGCTTGCTGCCTCGTTCCGGCGTTTCACCAATGGCGGCGACTACGATTTCCTCGCCAGGAACAAAGGCATGTTTTCGCTGATCGGTCTGACACCCGGGGAAGCCGTAATGCTGCGCGAGCACCACGCCATCTACATCGTCGAGGACGGACGCATCAATGTCGCCGGGCTGCAGGCCAGCCAGATCGACACCTTTGCGGAAGCCGTTCTGGCAGTTCGCGGGAAACGCTGATTGGCATCCGTTTGAGGCCAGAGACAAGAACTATTCGCGCTTCCCTCCCCTGACAGCGTTCCTTACAATCTTGCCTGTCCTCCCCGAGCCCTGGAAATGAGGTTTTCATGAGCACGCTTACCCGCTTCTCCGTTCAGCCGCTCTCGACTATGACCCGCCGTCTTGCCGATGTCGCCTCCGCTCGTCGCGAACCCGACCTGGTCATCCAAGGCGCACGCGTTTTGTCCACCTATTCGGAGCGTTTTCTCGACGGACGCGAAGTCTGGATTTCGGGGGGCCGCATCGCAGCAGTGAAGCCGGCCGGCAGCTACAGAGGCGGGAGCGCCAAGCTCTACGACGCCAGAGGCGGCATCATCGCCCCTGGCCTGGTCGATCCGCATATCCATATCGAATCCTCGATGGTGACGGCCTGCGCCTATGCGGAAGCGGCGCTCCTCAACGGCACGACGACGATCTTCTGCGACAGCCACGAGATCGGCAATGTCATGGACGTCGCCGGCGTCGAGGCCATGCTCGAGGATGCACGGCAGGCGCCGCTGTCGATCTTCCTGACCGTGCCGAGCACCGTGCCGGCGACGACGCCTGATCTGGAAACAGCCGGCGGCGACCTGACGCCGGACAAGATCGCCGCCCTGTTCGACAAATGGCCGGAAGCCGTGGCTCTCGGTGAGAAAATGGATTTTGTCCCCGTTGCGATGGGCGACGAGCGCAGCCATGCGATCCTGGCTGCAGCACTCGAGCGCGGCAGGCCGGTGTCGGGCCACGTCTACGGACGAGAGTTTGTTGCCGCCTATGCCGCATCCGGCGTTACCGACACGCATGAAGCCATCGACCGCGACATTGCCGACGACCTGCTGGAAGCCGGCGTGTGGATCTTCCTGCGCGGCGGCCCGCCGACGACCCCCTGGCATTCGCTGCCGCAGGCGATCAAGACGATCACCGAGCTCGGCGCCTCCCACAAGCGCGTCGCCGTCTGCACCGACGACCGTGATGCCGAAGATCTGCTTACCTTCGGCCTGGACTGGGTAACGCGCGAAGCCGTGAAATACGGCATGAGGCCGGAAGAGGCCTGGGCGATGGGTTCGCTGCACGGCGCGACGCGGTTCGGCATGGAAGGCGAAATCGGCGGTCTGGGCGGCGGACGCCGCGCGGACCTGGTGCTTCTCAGCGACGACCTTACGCCTGTTAGCACCTGGTACGGCGGCGAGCTCGTCGTCGACGGCAAGAAGATCACGCCGATCCTCGACGAAGCCCTGTCGAAACCGTACCGCTATCCGGATGCCGCCTACCACACGGTCAAACTGCCAAAAAATCTCAAGCTGACACCGGACCTGCCGACGGAGACAGTCGTCGCTCATACGATCAAGACGGAGCTACCTGGCATTACCCTCGGCCACGTCACCGTCACGCTGGAACCGGCCAATGACTGGCAAGCCCATTTCGACAAGCACGACCTCTGCTTCGTGACGGTGGTGGAGCGTCACGGCAAGTCTGCCGGCAATGTCGCCCACGGACTGCTCAACGGCTTCGGGCTCAGACAAGGCGCTGTCGCATCCTCGGTCGGCCACGACAGCCACAACATCATCGTCGCCGGCACCAATGCCGCGGACATGCAGGTGGCGCTCGACGCGATCGAAGAAAAGCAGGGTGGCGTCTGTGTCGTCATGGACGGCAAGGTGACGGCCATGGTGCCACTGCCGATCGCCGGGCTTTTGTCCGACAAGCGCGTGCACCAGGTCGCGGACGAGGTAAAGGCCTTGAAGCTCGAATGGGAAAGGGCAGGCTGCACCATCGCCTATATGGGCTTCAACCTTATCCCGCTGTCGGTCATCCCGGAAATCCGGATAACCGACAAGGGTCTGGTGCTGGTGCCGGAAATGGTGATCTCGCCGCTCTTCGAAAAGGCCTGAACGCGGGCAATCCGATGGTGAAAGAGGTGCCGATCCTTCGCCGTGACGAGGCAAGAAACCTAACTTGTCGCGAGCGAACCACCATCAATAACGTTAGGCATCGAGCACACCTCGTTTGGCAACCGATATCAGTTCCTTGAAGTGCGTAACAATCCTACCTTCGCGACTAGCGTCTTCCGCTTCCCAACCGAACTTCCACGCGTCGTGACGCGCAAGCCAATCCCCGAGGGCGCCGGTATCACCAGTCGGCATCCTATGGGCGGCGAGGTATGGGTTTTCGTGAGCCTTCAGGCCGAGCACCCGCGCCCTTGAGCCTGCTTCCTGTAAATCGATCAGCTCTTCAATTGTCATACGCGATCCCCCACGATGCCGGCGACGGTAGCATCGCAGTCCGCGCATGCAAGTGAATGCTAATTAATGGGTTAATTTGGGACAGTTGCGATGACAAGCGGTGCAGCATAACGATCTGATATGGCAACATAACACTTCCTGATCGAAGACGTTGCTTTGCCGATTGAACCCCTGAGAAAGGCCGCACATACTCTTGGTCATAACAATGACAAAGAGGGTAACATGTTGGAATTCAATATAATGCGGGCTCACGCCGGTCGCCTTTCCATGTCCACCATCGCCGGCATCCTGTTGCTTTGCACCGGCCAAGCGAATGCCGAAACCCTTCGGCTCGCCCACGCGTCAAGTTCGAAGAGCCTCATTCAGGAGGCTGTCGTCATGTTCGCCGACAAGCTCGCCGGCGAAACCAAGGGCGGCCTTACCGTCCAGATTTTTCCAGATGGTCAGTTGGGCGATGAAGGACCGATCGCCGATGGTGTCGGCTCCGGCTCCATCGATATCGGCTTAGGCGGCGTTGCGGATGCGATCGATCCGAAGCTCAACGTCGTCACCTTGCCGTTCTTGTTTTCCGATGCAAACGCAGCGCACACCTTTCTCGACGGACCAGTCGGGAAGAAGGTCTTCGACACGGGCGCCGACAACGGCTTCAAGATGCTGGGCGCGCTTGATTCCGGTTTCCGTCAATTTGCAACCGTCAGCAAATCAATCGCTACACCGGAGGATATCAAGGGTCTGAAGCTGCGGACGCCGCCGAACCCGGTCATTCTTGCAACCATCGAACAACTGGGCGCCCTGCCGCAATCGATTCCTTTCGGGGAAGTCTATACCTCGCTGCAATCGCATGTGGTCGACGGCGTGGAGCCGGAAATACGCGATTTCGCGGATCAGAAATGGTACGAAAGCGCGAAGTTCCTATCGGTCTCCAACTATATCTGGACCCCGAACTACTGGTTTATGAACAAGGAGCGCTTCGACGCCCTGAGCCCGGAAAACCAGGCTGCGGTGACCAAGGCAGTCGAAGAGACGACGATCTGGTACCGCGGAAAACTCGACGAGGTCTATGCCCAGGTCATCGAGGACCTTAAGTCGAAGGGCGTTACGGTCACAACAGTGGACACGACACCGTTCCGTGCCATGGTGGATCCTGTTTACGCGAAATTCGGGGCGGAATGGGGGGACGATCTGGTGTCGTCCGTGCGCTCGGCAGCAACCGGAAAGTAGGTAATAGCTGCGGCGAGGATGCGATCGGCCCCTCCGACGTGTTCTTGCCGCATCCGTTGCCAATGCAGCCACTTCCTATTTCGATGGAAACCCCCATGAAACGCCTCGCTTCTTCAGCGGTCTTCGTGATGACGATCGCTGGTGTCCTGGTTGTCGTCGCCCTAATTCTCTCGACCGGCCTTGGCGCTGTGGGCCGCTATCTCGGTCTCTCCGGAATCACTTGGTCATTTGAAATGGTCGGTATCCTGTTTTTGTGGACGACCGCGATCGGTGCTGTTCTCTCAGAGGTCGCCGGGGAGAACGTCTCCATCGACGGAAACACGTCCACCAGCGGCCGCAATCGCTGGTTTCGCATCTATCACAATCTCGTCCTGCTCGCCGTCGCCGCCGCCTTTCTGTGGAGCGGCAAGGCCATGCTTGCGCGCACGGGATTTGTTCCCACACCCGTCATGCGCGCGCCGAGTTGGACCGTTCAGAGCATCATCGTCTTCATGGGCGCCACTCTCGCCGTCATCGCCATTGCTCGTATTGTTTCAGCAATCCGGGAGCGTGGCCGATGACACTTCTGGTTCTCTTCGGGGTCTTCGCCATCACGCTCTACACTGGTGTGCCGGTCGCATGGTCGATCGCGTTTTCCACCCTTGTCGTCATTTATTTCGGTCTGGTTCCGCTCCCACCCTCCTGGTTTGCGCAACAGGTCTATATGGGAGCCGATTCCATTTCATTGGCGTCCATCCCGCTGTTTCTCGTGGCCGGCGGCATCATGAACGAGGGTGGCCTGACGCGCCGGATCATCGATCTTGCCAACGACATGTTCGGATGGGTGAGGGGTGGACTGGGCGTCGTCAATGTCGCGACCTGCATGATCTATGGCGGTATCACCGGATCGGCCACGGCCGACACGGGTGCTGTCGGCGCCATCATGATTCCGGCGATGGCCGAACGCGGCTATCCAAGGGATTTCTCGGCAGCCGTCACCGCCGCAGCCGGGACCCTCGGCATCATCCTGCCGCCGAGCGTCGTGATGATCATGTATGGCGTGATAACGGATACGTCGATCGGCGGGCTGTTTGCAGCAGGCATTATTCCGGGCCTTATGTTGGCGGTCACATTCATGCTCACAGCTTGGTGGGTCGGGGTGAAGGAGAACTTTCCAAAGTCGGAGACCCGTCCGACCGTAACAAGCTTCAGCAAGCACCTTTTGCGGGCACTTCCTGCGTTGATGATGCCTATTGCGGTTCTCAGTTCCATGCTGAGTGGGCTTGCGACAACGACGGAGGCTGCTTTCGTGGCAGTGGTCTGGGCTCTTCTGGTCGGAGGCGTCCTCTACCGCGAAATTACCTTAGCCGGCCTTTGGAAGATCGGGGTGGAGACGGTGCGCATGTCCGGCGCGATCATGATCATCATGGCTGTTTCCGTTCCATTTTCCTGGATATTGACCGTCGAGCAGATTCCGCAATGGACCGCCGGGCTGCTTCATGCTTGGGGAGCCGGTCCGACCATCACGATCCTGCTCATCCTGGCGCTTTTGACCTTCGTCGGCACCTGGGCGGACCTTGGGCCTTCGCTGATTATCCTCGCACCGATCGTTCATCCGATTGGCGTCGAAGCAGGGCTTCAGCCATATCAACTTGGTCTGATCTTCACGATGGCGCTGGGTATTGGATTGTTCACGCCGCCGGTGGGGACCAACATCTTCGTCGTCTGCAACGTCGCCAAGGTCGGGGTGAACGCGGTTACGCGCAGGCTTATCCCGTTCTTCATTACCAGCAACATCTGCCTGCTGCTCGTCGCCTTCATTCCGGAGACGACGGAGTGGCTTCCGCGTTACTTCGGGTTCTAGCAACCGTCCGTGGCCGCAACGAATGGACAAATACGATGACGACACATCTGGTTGGAGGAATCTCCAGCGCCGGGCGGGCCTTGCCACCCATGGATGGCAAACCCTTTGTCGCCCGACGGTCCCAAGGTGCCTATATCTGGGACGACAGACAGCGCCAATATATCGATACGGCGCTCGGATTTGGGGCGACGGTGATCGGCCATGCGAATCCGCTGGTTGTCGAGGCCGTCACGGCCGCCCTGCGCAATGGGCCGATGCCGGCCTTTGCCCATGATGGAGAGGAGGAAGCTGCCAGCGTGCTGACCGCGGCGACACAGCATTTGTCACGGGCGATTTTTACCAATACCGGCAGCGAGGCTGTTCATCTCGCTTGCCGACTCGCTCGCGCTGCCACGGGCCGCTCCTATATCGCAAAAATGGCTGCCGGCTATGATGGCTGGTATGACGATGTCACGCTGGGCCAGGCGGGATCCGCCGATGCGGCAATGCTCACAAACGCAAGGCCCGTGCACGAGCGAACCACGCTGCTGCGGTTCAACGATTTCGATGACGTCGATCAACTGTTCGCGGAAAACAGTGACATCGCTGCCGTTATCCTGGAACCGATGCTGGCCAATGCGGGATGCATCCCGGCAGCGCCCGGCTATCTTGCGCATGTGGAAGCCACGGCGCGGCGCCATGGCGCGCTTGTCATTCTCGACGAAGTGCTGATGGGATTTCGCACGCGTTTCGGGCTGACGGGGCATAGCATGCAGGTGGAAGCAGATCTGGCCACCGTCGGCAAAGCCATCGGCAGTGGCGTCGCAGTGGCCGCTATCCTCGGTCGACCCGACCTCATGGCGCTTGCAGAAGAAGGTACGGTCAACCGCGCCGGAACTTACAGCGGCAATCCAGTGGCCACAGCCGCCGTCACCGCAACCTTTCAGGTTCTGAGAGACCTCGATTACGCTGCCTTGCTGGCGCGGGGCGAGCGGTTAAGGCATGGCATAAATTCAGCTTTTGCCAGTTGTGGAAGGGCGGTTACAACCTCTGGGGAGGGCTCTGTGTTTACAATCTGGTTTGCCGATAGCCCGCCCTCGAACTACGCAGAGACGCTGGACAGGGCAAATGCCGTCATGACCCTCAAACTTCACGAGGCGCTTCGCCGCCGCGGGCTGTTGATCATGCCGTTTGCCTTCGGACGCCTCTATCTTTCCAATGCCCACACCGATGGCGTTGTCGACGAGATGATCGGTATTTTTGAAGACGCTGCAAGGGCCATGGCGGCTTAGCCAATTTGCTGTTTTGGGATCCTGAAAACCATATGCCTTGCAACGGGCCGTTCGCCGTATCGCGACCCTGATCGCGGCGACTGTAGATAGTGTCAAAGCTGCTGAAAATGCGAGCGGACGAAGCTGGCGACCGTGCGAACAGCGGCTCGCGCGCCATGTGGAACGAGAAGGGCGATCTCAAGCGGTTTCAGCGACGGCAGGCCGTCGTCTTCCGCGGTCAGACGGCGGTGTCGCGAAGCGACAACGGAGGCCGGCAAAGCTGTAACCGCGGCACCAGCATCCAGCGCCGCCTGAATCGACGGTAGATGTGAGGATGTCCATGCCGCTCGCCATCCGATGCCGGCCTGGGTGAGAGCGTGGACGATATGGGGCCGTGCCCGACAATCCTTCTCCGGAAACAGGGCAAGAGGCAGGGGCCGCTGCCGCTCAATCTGCCCATCCGGAGGTCCGCACCAGACCAGCGGCTCGCGACGCAGCAACTCGCCGACGATGGAATCCGGTGCACGAGTGATGATAGCGAGATTGATAGTGCCATGTTCGACCATCGCCTCGAGGGAGCGGGAGAAATCGCACTGGATCTCGACTTGGATACGGGGATTGGCGCGCGAAAACTCTTCAATCAAAGGCTTGCCAAACAGCTCGATGTAGTCGTCCGGCATTCCAAGACGGACATAGCCGCGCATGGCACCTGGATCGAGCGCTGCCAGCGCCTCGTCCTCGATTGCAATGATACGGCGGGCATAGCCAATCAGGATCTCGCCTGTTTCAGTCAGGTGCACGCCGCGTCTTGTCCGGTCAAATAGCTTCCGCCCGATCTGTTCTTCAAAACGGGCGATGATGAGACTGACGGCCGCTTGCGACTTGCCGATCCTCGACCCTGCTGCAGTAAAGCCACCGGCGTCGGCCACTGCCACGAAGGTCGCGAGCGCATCTGTGTCGAAGTGCTGCATTTTGAACCTTGGAACTCGCTATGAGACGTGCGGCGATCTGATCGTTCCGACTAAGCGAGCTTCACCAAAAGACCGCCGGACTGCAGATATCATTCTCCCTTTCCTCAAGTGAGTAAAGCGCTTGGTCATGATGCGAACACGCCGATTTGGCCAGCCAAGTCTCAAGGGCATGGACACACGATGTCGCAGAAACCAGCCGCGTCCCAATGACCACGCCCCAGAATAGCCTGCTGCCACCACAGGCCGGTGTCGCCCGCCGCCGCCGCGCATCCAACCCGACTTGCCGTGACACACAAAAGCAACTGCAATACTAAAGGTCAGCGACTTGTAGATGCATTCGCGTAAATGCGATGAGGCTTTCGATGTGTTGGGCGACAGCTCGGCGAGTTTCTTCGACGTCGCCCCGGTCGATCGCCTCGATGATAACGAGATGTTCCGTGGAGTCCGGCTTCAGGCGATCTTTCAGGCGGTCGATTTCGAAGAGACGCGTGGTCGCCCGGAGCTCCCGCAGTACCTTTGCCATTACCGCGTTGCCGCAATGATCGATGATCATATTATGGAGATTGTCGTCCGAGAACCAGTGCGCGTCTGTGTGATACGCCGTCGCATCCAAAAGGTCGTGGATTTCCTGCCGGACGCTCATCAAAAGCCGCCTCGGAATGGCGTTGATCGACAATACCGCCGCTTCAGGTTCGATCAACAACCTCAGTTTCAAGCTTTGAAGATACTCGCCGACATCCACCTGTCGCACGACGTAGTTTCGGCCATCGCCCTTGCGAACCAGGCCTTCGCCCTCCAACCTCTGCAGCGCTTCGCGCAGCGGTGTCCTCGAAATCCCGAGTGTCTCGGCAAGCCTTGCCTCAACGATGACATGCCCGCCTTTCAGCCGGCGATGCCGGATCATGTCGGACACGGCCTTGTAGGTCAGCGATGCAAGATTATGCTGCCCTTTCTCCGCAATTCTCCGACCCGGGGCCGCTAAGGCGTCTGTCACCGTTTGCTATTTCCTTGTTCTTCATGGCGTTGGTCGCTCGACGCGGCACCGCGCTTTCCTTACGCGATCACTTGTTACATATGATAGCCGATTTGGAAAAGGACTGGAACGAGTGCAGATGGACGATGGTCTGAATGAAGTTGGCGACTCCAGCCTTGCTGACGAAACCTACCGTTCCCTGCTGGCCGATATTCTATCAGCCAGGCTCGCGGGGGGATCGGTCGTCCAGCAACGCCGCCTGGCGACTAAACATGCTGTTTCGCGTTCTCCCATGCGCCACGCGCTGGGACGTCTCGAAGGAGAGGGACTACTTGTCAGAAACGAAAAAAGCGTTCTCTCGGTCAGGGTCATCAGTCTCAAGGATTACCTTGACAGTCTCACCATGAGGATGCTGCTCGAACCAACTGCAGCCGCGCTCGCCAGTCCCCACGTTTCGCAACTTGAACTGGACCCTTTGACAAGGATGCTGGACGAGATCGAGGCCGACCCCGAACCTGACCCTGAGGTGGTCTGGGCGTTTGACGACGCGCTTCACAACTATATCGCAAACGAGAGCCGCAACCCCTTTATGGCAACCACGATCGGGGAGATGCGACGCTACACAACGATCTTCGAGCGACAGCTGCCTGTCGTGCGCGCGAAGCCGGGCGTGCGAGAACATCGAGCGATCCTGCTTGCCTTGGCCGCCAACGACGCCGAGGGGGCTCGCCGAGCCATGACCGATCATCTCGAAGTCGTCCGCCAGGGCGTCCTTGCGAACTACTGAATCGATGAATTGAGAATGCACTTGCATCCACGGTGAACTTTTGTATAAAAGTGGGATCCCACTTGAATGCAGGGTTGGGATCCAACGATAAAGAACCGAACTCCAGAGGCTCTCCATGCTCCGTTCACACTTCTCTCGCAGCGTTCTTGCCGCGTCCTTCCTGTCGATCACAGCGTCTTTTGCCTTCGCTCAATCCTGCGAACCCAAAGTGGCGGCAGGCGAGTTGATCAAGCCCGGCACGCTCGTCATGTCGACCAATCCAACGCTTCCTCCGCTCCAGTTCATCGACTCCACGGGCGATCTGAAGGGCATGCGCATCGACCTCGGCAAAGAGATCGCCAAGCGCCTTTGCCTTGAACCCGAATATGTCCGCATCGAATTCTCCGCGATGGTTCCGGGCCTGCAGGCTGGCCGTTGGGATATGATCAATACAGGCATTTTCTTCACCGAAGAACGCGCCAAGATCATGCAGATGATCCCCTATGAAGATCAGGCCATCAGCGTCTCCGTGGCACCGGATTCGAAGAAAAACGTCGCCGCAAAAGATGATCTGGCCGGCATGACGATCGGTGTCGAAATCGGTGGTTTCGAGGAAACAAAGACACGCCTTCTCGACAAGGAACTGCGTGACGCGGGCAAAGAAGGCTTGACCATCCAGACGTTCGATAATTTCGCCCTGGCCTACCAGGCTCTGCGGGCAGGCCAGGTGCAGGGTGTCGTGTCGATCGACGCCGTCGCCAAGGAGTACGATTCTCGCGGGGACTTCAAACGGGCAATCAGCGGCCTCTACCCCGCTCCGGTTTCTGTCGCATTCAAAAGCCCGGCTTTGGCTGATGCCGTGTCTGCGACGTTGAAGGACATGAAGGCGGATGGATCTCTGAAGGCGCTGTTTGACAAATACGGTCTGCCGATGGTCGCGGGTGACTATTCGGTCAAAGGCCCCGGCCGCTGAACTGATTTCAAAGATCGTTTAGAGATGAGGCGGGCGCGGCCACGTCGCGCCAGCCCTCTTGCAGAAGGTCGTCTTCATGTCGCTTTGGAACTGGTCTGGCTTCTTCGGTTACCTGTTCAACCCCTTTATACTTGGCGGGGTGTTCACGACCGTCTGGCTCACCGTCGTCTCGTTGGTTGCGGGGCTAATTCTTGGTTTTGCCCTTGCATTGATGCGGCGATCGTCGCGGCGGGTGCCAACCTACATTGCCAAGGCGTATATCTGGCTTTTTCGCGGCACACCGCTTCTTGTACAGTTGATTGCGATCTACACGGCGCTTCCGCTGTTCGGCATCAAATTCACCGTCATAGAGGCGGCGTTGCTCGGATTGGCTCTCAACGAGGCGGCTTATCTCGCGGAGATCATTCGTGCCGGAATCGAAGCCGTGCCGGAAGGCCAGACCAGGGCAGCGCGCGCGCTCGGCATGACAGAGCGTCAGATCATGCGCTACATCGTCATGCCGCAAGCCTTCAAAGTTATCGTTCCGCCTCTCGGCAATTCGGTGAACGGTCTCTTGAAAACGACCTCCGTCACCTCCGTCATCTCGGTCGAAGAACTTCTTCGCCGGACCCAGGTTCTCATCCAGGAGCGGTTCATGGTGCTCGAACTGTTCGCGGTCGCGGCGATTTATTACCTCCTCCTCACAACACTCTGGGACTTCTTCCAGAGCCATATCGAAAAGCGTCTCGGTCAAGCCGGATCTCGGCTTTCCGTTAACGAGAAGCGCTAGAACCAGGATTTTCAAATGCAGAAGACGTTCCGCGGTGTCTACACCGTGATGATTACTCCCTTGGATCCCAGCGGCGCGGTCGATCTGAAGGGGCTGGCTGCCTTTACCGACTGGCAGGTCAAAGAAGGTATCCATGGCCTGATCCCCCTTGGATCGACGGGCGAGTTTCTATCGCTCAGCGAGGAAGAGCGCGATGGTGTGGCGCGGACCGTCATCGAAACTGTGGCGGGACGGGTGCCTGTTCTGATCGGCACGGGAGCGGAAGATACGCGGGAGTCCATTCGCCTGAGCGTCAAGGCCGAGGCAATGGGGGCTGACGGCGTCATGATTATTCCGCCGTTCTATTCCACCCCAACGGACGACGAACTCGTTCACCACTACAAGAGCATTGCGTCTGCCGTGGCCATCCCGATTATGGTCTACAACAATCCCGCCACCGCAAACGTCGATCTGACGCCAGAGTTGGTCAAGCGCATCGCCGAAATCGACGGCTGCGACTATATCAAGGAGTCCACCCTCGAAGTGACGCGCGTGCGCGATATCATCCGGCTGGCTGGCGACGATATGACTGTGTTCGGGGGTATTCTCGGGTTCGAGTCTTTCGTTATGGGTGCGCAGGGCTGGGTGGCAGTGGCTTCAAATGTTGCGCCAGGACCGATGGCGCGGATCTTCGAACTTGTCGCAAATGAGAAAAAGTTCGATGAGGCAAGAGAGCTTTACCTCAAATGGCTGCCTGTCATTCAGGCGGTCGGGGGCCAGGCCTATGTCGCGGGAACGAAGTCACTGCTGACCCACATGGGATTTGGCGCAGGCCTGCCGCGTCCGCCGCGCCTGCCCTTGCCGCCCGCGCAGGATGCCGCCATGAAGAGGCTGGTGGCCGATTTCGATCTGACGTTCAGCGTCTGAGGAATTCCATGATGCCCGTCGCTTCCATAAACCAGAGTTTGAGGCCCGACGATGCGCGGGTCAGGCTCTCGGTCGACGGTCTGCAGATATTTGCCGAAAAGGGCATGTCGGTTGCCGCCGCCATCGAGGCGACGGGGCGGCATGAATTTTCCCGAGGCATCAAAGGCGAGGGCCGTGGCCTCTTCTGCGGAATGGGTGTCTGTCACGACTGTCTCGTGACGATCGACGGAAAAGTCAGCCAGCGGGCCTGCATGACCACTGTCGACAATGACATGCAGGTTCTGCGTCCTGCTGCGCGGCCAGATCTTGGCACTGGTCAGATTGCCGATCTCTGCGGTGTGCCGCATTCCTTGACGACAAGGACGATGGACGTTCTCATTGTCGGAGCCGGGCCTGCAGGGCTTGCCGCCGCGGAGGTCCTTGCTGCGGCCGGCGCCAAGGTGACTGTCATTGATGAACGGCCGTCTGCCGGCGGGCAGTATTTCAAACAGCCCTCGACACGGAACGCCGCTGAGCAATTGAGTGGTGACGAGCAGGCTTTATCCGGCGCAGCGCTTATAGGGCAAGTGCGCGATCACGGCGTGACATTTCTAAGTGCTGCGGTGGTGTGGGGTGCTGCACGTGACGACGACGGTTCGCTTATAATCGCCTGCTATGGGTCCGGCCATGCGTTTTACTGCAAGCCGAAAATGCTCATCATCGCGACGGGAGCCTACGAACGCCCAACCTCGGTGAGCGGTTGGACACTTCCTGGTGCGATGACAACAGGGGCCGCCCAGACGTTGCTGAGGAGCTACGGCACCGTTCCCGGCCGAAGGATCATTGTCGCCGGAAACGGTCCTTTGAATATGCAGGTCGCAAACGAACTTCGAAAGGCAGGAGCCTCCATAGTCGCTTTGCTGGAAGCAGCACCGCCACCCTGGTCTCGGCCGGCGGCGGCCCTCGGCCTTCTGACAACGGATCCCGCCCTCGCCCGCCACGGATTGCGCCAGATATCGACGCTGAGGTCCGCGGGCGTCAGGATAGGCTGGAATAGCGTACTCACCTCGATCAACGGCTCGCAGCGTGTGGAGAGCGTCACCTTCGCCGGACCAGGCGGCGAGACCAATCTCGATGCCGACACGGTCCTCATCGGCGGCAATTTCACATCCTCCAATGAGCTGTCGCGGCTACTTGGATGCGGCCATGAGGTCGTCGACGGAGATCTGCGGGCAGTGCGAGACCTCGACGGTCAGACTACGCTTGCGAACGTGCATATTGCCGGTGAAGCGGCGCGTTTCGGCGGCGCACATGTTGCGATTGCAGAAGGACGGATCGCCGCCGCCGCGATTGCTCGAAAATTGGGCCTCCTTGTCCAAACCGACGAAAGCCCAATGAAACGGCTCGCCCGCCACAGACGGTTTCAAGAAGCCCTTTGGCAGGTCTTTGCGCCGAAGGACGATGCAAAGACAAAGACGGCAATTCTGCCAGATGATGCATTGATCTGCCGTTGCGAAGGCGTGACTTACGGTGTCCTGAGGGCGCTCAGCGCAGATAGTGCGCAGGACGTTTCGACATTAAAGCGCCTGTCGCGTGCAGGCATGGGGCGGTGTCAGAGCCGCTACTGCGGCAAAGCGATCGCTGACGTCGCGAAAGAACGGCACCTCGCTGGCGAAACGAGCGGTTTTCTGGCTCCGCAAATGCCACTTCGACCTATTCCGCTGGCAGCGCTTGCGGTCGAAAAGCCGGAATGGGGCGGCCACAAGCGCGCACTTTTGCCGGAAAAACCCGCATTGGCGAATCCTCAAGCTTTGCCGGTGGTGGAAACGTCCACGCTGGTGATCGGCGCAGGCATTGCAGGCCTTTCGACGGCGCTCTTCCTTGCCCGGGAAGGCGAGGACGTTACGGTGGTGGAGCGCGCTTTTGCGAACTCGCTGGCATCAGGAGGGAATGCAGGAAGCCTTCATGCCCAGCTGCTTTCCTTCGATCATGGCGCCCGTGCCGAAGGTGGCGGCGGCGCGGCCGCACAAACACTTCCCCTCCAGCGCGATTCAATCGCTCTGTGGGCGGCGCTGCAAAGCGAACTCGAAGAGGATTTCGAGATGAAGGTCACAGGCGGCCTCATGGTGGCGGAAACCGATGATCACATGCGTTTTCTGGCGGAAAAGGTCGGGGTGGAGTGCGCGGCCGGGATTGATAGCCGCTTGATCGGGCAAGAGGAACTGCGCTCTCTGGAGCCTGCTCTGTCTTCTCACTTCGTCGGCGCTGCCTACTGCTCCCAGGAGGGCAAGATCAATCCTCTCGTCGCGACGCAGTATATATTGGAGGCAGCACGGCGAGACGGCGCTCAAGTCTTCGAAAATTGCGAGGTCACCGGAATAAGGACTTCGGACGACGGGTTCGAGGTCAAGACATCGAGGGGCATATTGCGGGCAAAACGGATCGTCAATGCAGCCGGAGCCTTCGCTTCAAGGATCGGCGCGATGCTCGGTGTCCATGTGCCGGTATTTGGAGCTCCGCTGCAGATGGTGGTTACCGAGGCCGCAGCACCTTTGATCTCGTGTCTCGTCGCCCATGCCGACCGCCATCTGACCCTGAAGCAGGCGGCAAACGGGAACTTCATCATCGGCGGCGGCTGGACCGCAGGCCTCGATCCCGTCCATCAACATCCACGCCCGCTACTGTCGAGCCTTGAGGGGAACCTTTGGGTTGCCCAGCACGTCGTTCCCGCTCTGCGCAAACTTCACGTCATCCGAAGCTGGGCGGCGATGAACATCAATATCGACGGCGCGCCGATCCTCGGCGAACATCCGTCAATGCCCGGGTTCTTCAACGCCGTCACTTCAAACGGCTACACGCTCGGCCCGATCGTCGGCCAGTTAACATCCCGGCTCGTTCTCGGTCGCGAGACCGATAGAGCCTTGCAACCCTTTTCCATCTCGCGTTTCCAGAAAGGCCGGGCATGATTGAGATCACTGGCGTTACCAAATATTACGGTCAGTTCGCTGTCCTTAAGAACTGCTCGGTGAACGTCGAGCGCGGTGAGGTCGTGGTTGTCTGCGGTCCCTCGGGGTCGGGCAAATCGACATTGATCAAATGCGTCAACGGGCTCGAGCAGTTTCAGGAAGGTTCGATCCGAGTGCATGGTATCGAAGTCGGCGACCCGAAGACCGACCTGCCGAACCTTCGCACACGGGTAGGCATGGTCTTCCAGAATTTCGAATTGTTTCCGCATCTGACGATCATCGGCAATATCATGCTGGCGCAGAAGATTGTCATTGGCCGCAGCGAAACGGCAGCCCACGCGAAGGCCATGGCGCTCCTTGACCGCGTCGGGCTGACGGACCACGCGAAAAAATATCCAAGCCAACTCTCCGGCGGGCAGCAGCAGCGCGTGGCCATCGCGCGGGCGCTCGCGATGGATCCGCTCGCCATGCTCTTCGACGAGCCGACATCCGCGCTTGATCCAGAGATGATTTCCGAAGTGCTCGACGTCATGACCGGACTGGCAAAGGACGGCATGACGATGATGGTCGTCACCCATGAGATGGGATTTGCCCGCCGGGTGGCGACACGCGTGATTTTCATCGATCAGGGCGAGATCGTCGAGGATCGTCCGAGCGAGGAGTTTTTCGCGGGAAAACATAATCCGCGAACCGAAGCTTTCCTTGGCAAAATCCTGCAACACTGAAGGTCAGGCTTGTGAGCAACTACGATCTCATTATTCAGAACGGCACGGTGGCGACTGCTGCGGATGTTTTCCAGGCGGATATCGGCATTAAAGACGGCAAGATTGTCCAGATCGGACAAAGTCTGTCGGGCGCTGCGCGCACGATCGACGCCTCGGGGAAATATGTCCTTCCAGGCGGCATCGACAGCCATGTCCATATCTCCCAGCCTTCGGGCGACGGGATCGAGATGGCGGACGACTTCGAGAGCGGAACGCTATCGGCGGTGTTCGGCGGCAATACGACCATCATGCCGTTCTGCCTTCAGGAAAAGGGCAAGTCGCTGCGAGAGGCGCTAACGGCCTATCATGCGCTCGCGGAGGGCCAGTGTTATACCGACGTCAGTTTTCATCTGATCATATCCGACCCGAGCAACGCCGTGCTGGGCCAGGAGTTGCCAGCGCTTGTGGCCGACGGCTATCCATCGCTGAAGGTCTTCATGACCTATGAGAGCCTGCGCCTCGATGACGCGCAGATACTGAAGACGCTCGATGTCGCGCGACGGACAGGCGCCACCGTCATGGTCCATTGCGAAAACGAGGACGCAATCAGGTTCCTGATCGAAAAACACGAGCTGGCCGGCGACGTTGCCCCACGCGCTCATGCCTCTACCCGTCCGGTCGCTGTCGAACGTGAAGCCACGCACCGCGCCCTAACGCTCGCCGAAATCGTCGACGTTCCTGTTGTCATTGTGCATGTCTCGAACGGCGAGGCGATGGAAGAGATCGCTCGCGCAAGGACGAGAGGCGTCAAGGTCGTCGGGGAAACCTGCCCGCAATATCTGACGCTCACCGCCAAGGACCTCGACGGCATGGATTGGGAGGGCGCGAAACTTGTCTGCTCTCCGCCGCCGCGGGATGAAGATGCCCAGAAAGAATGCTGGCGCGGCATCGAGACCGCGGCATTCGAACTCTTTTCATCTGATCATTGTCCATTCCGCTACGACGACCAGCGCGGGAAGCTTAATCCCAAAGGCCGCACGAATTTCAGGCACATTCCCAATGGCATTCCAGGCATCGAAACCCGCCTTCCCATCCTATTTTCGCAAGGGTTCATGGCCGGACGCATCGATCTGCCGCGCTTTGTCGCCCTGACATCAACAAACCATGCAAAGACCTATGGCCTCTATCCACAAAAGGGAACGATTGCCGTAGGGGCAGATGCGGACATCGCGATCTGGGATCCAGCCATCCAGCGGACCATCCGTCATGCGGACCTGCATGATGGCGCAGACTATTCGCCCTACGAGGGGATCGAGATCACCGGCTGGCCGATAACGACAATTGTCGCCGGAAAAGCTGTCGTCGAAAACGGCGTCCTGGTGGGTGCCAAGGGCCACGGGCAATATCGGAAAGCCGCGGCGAGACAAATCAACAAGCAGTCAAATCTAACAAGAGCGACATCATGAAACTGAAAATTACAGCAGGGCCATTCATCTTCGACGCTGTCCTGGAAACTGCCAGAGCGCCCAAAACCTGTGAAGCATTCATCAAGCAGATGCCGTTCGATGGGAAAATCGTGCACGTTCGCTGGTCTGGTGAGGGCGTTTGGATCCCGCTTGGCGACCATGATTTCGGCGTCGGTTATGAGAACCATACAAGCCATCCGGCCCCCGGTCATATCATCCTTTACCCGGGCGGCATCAGTGAAACGGAAATCCTGCTTGCCTACGGAGGCGTCGATTTTTCATCGAAAATGGGCCAACTGGCTGGCAATCATTTCATCACAATCACATCCAATCTCGACCAACTCGCCGAAATAGGGCGCCTGACGCTGTGGGAAGGCGCGCAGTCTATTCGATTCGAGGCCGTATCCTAAAGCATGTCGCGCAAAACTGTGCAGCGGTTTTGCGATAACGACATGCGTAAAAACAAAGACCTAAAGCGCGACGAGCGAATCTGAAAGATCGCGACGCGCTTTAGGCGCAATAGCGCAAGGCGACAGGGTTGACGCCAGCGTGCCAGCACCGCCTAACGCATCGGTTGGCACGTTTCCTGCATTCTAGTCTTCGAGATTTTCTTCGAGATTTCCAATGGTGGACGAGGCCCGAAATGTCTTTTGATTTTGACTTCGAACTTGCGAAAAGAGCGGCGCAAGAACTGCCTCCGTCGCAGAAGCAGCCAAAAACGCGCAAGATGTCTCTTCTGCAGAGGCTCATGGCTTCGCCGCCAATTCCTCCTCGCCCGTCTCTCAGCATTCTGCGCCCATATAGAGGTGGTGATGCGCAATGACGCTGTGATACCCCTGTCGAGCAGGTAAGGCCGCGCTTTGCCAACGGTTCTATTCCCGTCGAGGCGGCGTCATTTCTACGGATGCGGTGCGTGCTTTGATCGCCGGCTGACGTCTTCTGGTCCGGGCGATCGCGAATAATCGGAACGCGCCTGTTGCCCCGTTCCAATGGGCCGTCAGCCTCTGCTCCCAACGACTTCAATAGCGCGCATCTTCAAGGCCACAGAAAGGGTCTACCGGGTTGGTGCCGAGGAAGGGCTTGCGACCGAGCATACAATCAACGACGGCTTCCTGGACGCTGTCCATGGTGGAGTACGCATTGATATAGGCCGGTACGCGCGGCGCATCGTAAAGGTGATAGGGATGCCCAAATGAGATCATTACGGAGGGAATATTCGTCCACGGTCGGTACATGGCCTTGAAAAGGCCCCCACCACCCATCCTATGCCAGTCGACGAATATTCGGCCTCGCACGAGCAGCGACTCGTCGCCTAGCGCGTAGACGACGAGGTCGAAGTCGTCGGGGGTCGGCACGATGTCCGGTCGGTCGATCGTGACTTCGAAACCCTCCTTCCGCAACAGCGCGGGTAGCAAGAATTCCAGTGGCTGCGGCATGAGCGGATGAATGATGCCGCCGTCGACCAGCAGCACGCGCTTTGTCTTTACCGGATCGAGCGGAAAGATGCCATTGACGTCCTTCACAAGCGTAGGCGAGCGGCCGATGTATTCCCTTGATGCAGCGACACTGTCTGGATGCGCAAGCAGGTGGCGCACGTCCGCCGCATCGGGGAGGACATCTGACGGTTGAAAAAGTTTGAGATGCGCCTTGAGCGCCAGCACGCGAAGAACCGCTTCTTCAAGTCGCTCCGGAGTAATTCGCCCATCTTCGACGGCAGCCTTGACCGCCGCCATATCCTCTTCAGGTTCATCGCTGAAGAGGATCATGTCGCAGCCATTTGCGATGATATCAGGCAGCGTATCGAGGTGGTGGCCCCAGGCAGACAGCCCTCCCATGGGTGTCGCGTCAGAGACGATGATACCATTGAAGCCGAGTTCATCTCGGAGAAGATCAACGTTCAGCAACCGGGAAACCGAGGCCGGTCGGAAAGCTTCAAGCCCGACATCTGGCATCTTCGATCGAATATAGGCCGGAAGGGAAATGTGCCCACTCATGATTGCCAACACGCCTTCGGTGATCAGCGTTCCATAGAGCCGACCGAAGGTCTCCTTCCACTCGTCCATGGAAAGCGGATTGGTCGTCGTCACGAGGTGCTGATCGCGGTCGTCATATCCCTCGCCCGGCCAGTGTTTTGCGGTGGCGGCAACGCCATTTCGCTGGAGACCGTGAACATGGGCAACCGCGTGCCGCTCAATCTTGTTGACATCGGAGCCGTATGACCGTGTACCGACAATCGGTGATCGGAACGCGGCGTTTATGTCGATGACTGGCGTGAAGGACCAACGCACCCCCATCGCGCGGCCCTCCCGCGCCAAGATTTCCGAGCTTTTCTCTGTCGCCTGAACGTCGTCGACGGCGGCGAGGCCAAGTTGGCCCAGCACCGGAGTGCCGAAAGCGAAGGAATGACGGCTGCCTTCGAGGTCTGCGCTGATGATGGGCGGGACTTTGCTCTTGGCCACGAGGTCAGAAATGACCCGCCGCTCGAACTCGAGGTCAGCCGTGAAGAAGCGGGTTACGCCGCCCGGCCTTAGTGAAGCAATGCGTTTGAAATCCTCCTCATCCGTCCCGATCATGATCAAGGTGAAGAGTTGGCCGATCTTGTCATCAAGATCGAGCGAGGAATAGGTGTCTTGGAGCCAGGACATCGCAGCGTCGTCGAGGTTGAACGGCGCTTTGCGAAGCTCGTCGTAGATCGTCATACGTTCCCCCGTTGATCAACGCTCTGCGGATAGCCCGTGTGAATATGCACGCTATCCCGCCATAAGCCAGCGCGGTGATGTCAGGTTAAGTTCGTCGGGAACATTTTGGATAGCTCGTGCCGAGCGAAGCGCCACACCGTCGTCTTCTTGATTTCGCTGTCCTCCAGCGCCCGCGTTACCGGCACCTCATAAACCGCGCAGAATTCCAGTCGCTCTCTTGGCAGGTAACTGCGTCCGGGATCTCCGACCAGCACCCACTTGCCGTCGGCTGCCAGCTTCGCGAACCAGGGAACGAGCGCATCGGCGAAAGCGCGGTCGTAGAAGACGTCGCCGGCAAGCACGATATCCGCATCGACGGCCTGCCCGATCAGATCGGCGCCGGTAAATCCGAGTGAAACGCGATTGGCCTCGGCATTCAGCCGGACTGCCGTCTCCGCCCAGGGATCGATATCGCTAGCCATGACCTCGCGGGCGCCGGCCATCACAGCCGCAATGCCGACAAGGCCGGAACCGCTGGCGAAATCCAGCACCCGCTTGCCGCGCACCGTCTCGGGATGATCGAGAATGTAGCGCGCCAGTCCCTGGCCACCCGCCCAGGCAAAAGCCCAGAAGGGCGGCGGCAGGCCGATCGCCTCCAGCTGCTCCTCCGTCTTCAGCCAGAGCTCATGCGCCTCGCTTGCCAGATAGAGCGAAATCTCCGGCACATGCGGCGGCATCATCAGGCTGGTATTGGCGCGGATGAAGGCTTCTGGATCGGTCTTCAACGCGGCGGATTGTCCAATCCGCCCATGCGGCAGACTTCGAGATATTCTTCCTCGGTCACCGGCTGCACCGAAAGCCGCATCGAGGTGACGAGCGCCATCTTGGCGAGCTTCTCGCTCGCCTTGACATCCTTCAGTGTCACCGGCTTCGGCACGTCCATGACGGCGCGGATATCGACGCAATCCCACTTTGGATCGCCCTTGGCGGAAGAATCGGGATGCGACAGGGCGCAGACTTCGACGATGCCGACGATCTCCAGCCCGTCATTGGAATGATAGAAGAACCCTTTGTCGCCGATCTGCATCGCCCGCATATTGTTGCGCGCCAGATAGTTGCGGACGCCGGTCCATTCCGTGCCCTTTTCGCCGGCAGCCTTCTGCTGCTCCCAGGACCAGGAAGCGGGTTCGGATTTATAGAGCCAGTGCGCCATGCTCACGCCTCCGGTTTGTTGAAGACCCAGTTGTAGGCCTTGACGTCGACGCTTTCGAATAGTCCGGCCTTGGCATAGGGATCGGCATCGGCAAGCGCACGCACCGCCTCTTTCGATTCCGCTTCGACGATGATCAGGCTGCCGCAGGGCTTGCCGTCGTCATCGAGAAACGGGCCGGCGATCTTCAGCGTGCCCTCGGCGTTCAGCTTGTTCAGATGCTCGATATGCGTCGGACGCGTATCCATGCGCACGTTCAGATGTCCCGGTTTGTCCTTGCAGAGAAGGGCGAAAAGCATGTCTGTCTCCTATTCGGTGGTGATCGGACGCGTCATCAGCTGCTCTATCGCCTCTGATATATCGAGCCTGCCGTCGATGATGGCGGAAACGGCATCGGTAATCGGCATGCTGACCTTCAATTCCGCCGCAAGCCGCGAGGCGACGGAGGCGGCAAACGCACCTTCCACCAGCGCACCATGCAGGGGATCGGTCTTGTCGCCGCGCCCGAGCGCTATGCCGAAGCGCAGATTTCGCGATTGATGACTTGTCGCTGTCAGCACCAGATCGCCGAGGCCGGAAAGCCCGCGCACCGTATCCGCCTGCCCGCCCTTGGCGACGACGAAACGCGACATTTCCGCAAGCCCGCGCGCAATCAGCGCCGCACGCGCGGAATCGCCGATGCCGCGGCCTTCGACGATGCCGCAGGCGATCGCCAGCACATTCTTCAGCGCGCCGCCGAGCTGTACGCCGATCCGGTCATTGGAAGCGTAAAGCCGGAAGGTCCGCCCGGAAATCGCCTGAGCGAGCCGCTCCGCAATTTCCATGTCGGCTGCAGCAATCGCCATCGCCGTCGGCAGGCCCTTGGCGATATCGGCGGCAAAACCCGGGCCGGAGAGCACGGCAATGGGATGGTCCGGCAGTTCCCGTTCCAGCATGTCGGTCAGAAGATTGCCCGTCGCCCGTTCGATACCCTTGGCACAGGTAACGACGACAGCATCCTTGGAAAGATAGGGTCCGTATTGCCGCGCCGCATCGGCCTGCGCCTGCGACGGCATCGCAAAAAGCACGATGGAAGCGCCGGCGATCGCATCCGCCTCGGCGGAAAATTCAAGCGTATCGGGCAGGAGAATGCCGGGCAGCACCGCATCATGCAGCCGTTCGGCTTTCAGATCGGCAATCAGTGACGGATCACGCCCGACGAGCGTCACGGCGCTGCGGTCGGCAAGCGCGATCACGGCGGCAAGCGCCGTACCGAAAGCCCCCGATCCAACGACGGCGATGTTTTCGCTCATGCCTTGGCCCCTCGTTTTCCGAAGCCGATCAGCGTTTCCGCATGGGAATCGAGCGGCCAGCGCGAACGCGGCTGCACGTCGAGCGCATCCGGCGCGGCACCGGTCGCCATCCGTTCCAGTCCTGCCCAGGCGATCATCACCGCATTATCGGTGCAGAGGTGCAGCGGTGGCGCGACGAAGCGGAAGCCGTTCTTGTCGCACAGCGCCTGCAGCGTGCCGCGCAGTTCGAGATTGGCGGCGACACCGCCGGCAACGACCAGCGCCGGCTTTTCGCCAGTAGCAGAGAATGTCGTCGGAAATTCCGTCTTGAACCGCTGCAGGCCGCGGCCGATACGGTCCTTCAGCGTCCGCGAAACCGCCTTCTGGAACGAGGCGCAGATATCCGCCACGTCCTGATCGCTGAGCGGTGCGATATCCTGCGCCGCCTGCCGCACCGCTGTCTTCAGGCCGGAGAAGGAGAAATCGAGCCGTGCCTCGCCGACCAGCGGCCGCGGAAAATCGAAGCGATCGGGATTGCCGTCCCGCGCCATCCGCTCCACCGCCGGTCCGCCGGGATAGGGCAGGCCGAGCAGCTTTGCCGTCTTGTCGAAGGCTTCGCCGAGCGCATCGTCGATCGTCGTACCCCAGCGCTCGTACTGCCCGACACCACGCACCAGGATGAGCTGGGTATGGCCGCCGGAAACGAGTAGCATCAGATAGGGAAAGGAAAGCCCGTCCGTCAGCCGCGCCGTCAGCGCATGGCCTTCGAGATGGTTGATCGCATAGAGCGGCTTGCCGGCGGCTCTGGCGATCGCCTTGCCGGTCATCAAGCCGACAAGTAGCCCGCCGATCAGCCCCGGCCCCGACGTGGCGGCGATGGCATCGACATCATCGAGCGACACATTGGCGCGCTTCAGCGCCTCCTCGATCAGCTCGTCCAGCGCTTCGACATGGGCGCGTGCGGCGATCTCTGGCACCACGCCGCCATAGGCGCTATGCTCGTCGAGCTGGGAAAGCACGACATCCGACAGCACGTTGGAATGCCCCTCAGCGTCGCGCTCGACGACCGCGGCGGCGGTCTCGTCGCAGCTCGTTTCGATGCCAAGGATGCGCAGAAAGGGAACCATGAAGCCTGTTCGTTGATTGCGATGGGATGGAAACCCGTTTACGAGAACTCCGGTAACAACGGAATAGAGCGGATGCAAACAAAACCTTTCCGGATCGGTACGCGGGGCAGCCCGCTGGCGCTTGCCCAGGCGCATGAGGCCCGCGACAGGCTGATGGCAGCGCATCATCTGCCCGAGGACATGTTCGAGATCGTCGTGCTGACCACCAAGGGCGACCGCATCACCGACCGATCGCTGGCCGAGATCGGCGGCAAGGGCCTGTTCACCGAGGAGCTCGAACAGAAGCTTACATTAGGCGAGCTCGATTTCGCCGTGCACTCCGCCAAGGACATGGCGACGAAACTGCCCGAGGGGCTTTATCTCTCTGCCTATCTGCCGCGTGAGGATATTCGCGACGCCGTCATCGGCCGTACCGCGCGCAAACTGATCGACCTGCCGCATGGCGCCACCGTCGGTTCCTCATCGCTCCGCCGCCAGGCGCTGATCCGCCGCATGCGGCCTGACATCAATGTCATCACCTTCCGCGGCCTGGTCGAAACGCGCCTGCGCAAGCTCGAAGAGGGCGAGGTGGATGCGACCCTGCTGGCGCTTGCCGGCCTGAAACGCCTCGGCAAGGTCGACGTGCTGACCGATATCCTGGACCCCGACACCTTCCCGCCAGCGCCGGCGCAGGGTGCGATCTGCATCGAAAGCCGCATCGGCGATGCCAGGGTCGACGATCTGCTGGCGCCGGTCAACGATGGCCCGACTTTCGACACCGTCTCCTGCGAACGCGCCTTCCTTGCGGCACTCGACGGCTCCTGCCGCACGCCGATCGGCGGTTATGCCGTCTGCGAAGGCGACCTGATCCGGTTCTCGGGCCTCATCATCACCCCCGACGGCCGCGACCAACATGCGGTGACGACTGACGGCCACCGCCGCGATGCGGCAGCACTCGGCACCCGCGCCGGCCAGGACGTGCGTGCAAGAGCCGGCAGCGCTTTCTTCGACGACTGGCACTGAAGCGGCCATGCGTGTGCTCGTCACCCGCCCCGCGCATTCGGCGACGAGAACCGCACAACGTCTGCGCGATATGGGCCACGAGCCGTTGCTGCTGCCGCTGCGTCAGCCGATGCACGACAGCGCCGCCGCCCTAGCCGCGCTTGCAACCACCAGCGGCGCAGTCGCGGTGACCAGCGCGGAAGCCATCAGGGTCCTCTCCGCGCTCGGTAAGCAACTTCGTCCGCATCTTGCCCGCCCGCTTTTTGCGGTGGGCAAAACGACTGCCGAAGAAGCGCGCAGCCTCGGCTTCCGATCGGTCGCCTCATCCCAGGGCAACGGCCGCGATCTCGCCGATCTCGTCGCGGCGGAGAAACCGGGCACGCTGCTCTACCTCGCCGGCACCCCGCGCGCCGAGACTTTTGAAGGAAGATTGCACGAGCTCGGCATCCACTTTTCCGTCGCCGAATGTTACCGCATGCAGCCGGCCGCCCGCGATCCCGCCGAGATCGACGCGATCTTCGCTAACGGTTACCCGGACGCCATCCTCTTCTATTCCCGCCAGACGGCCGTAGATTTCTTTCGTCTCCTGGAGCCGCAGTCCGCCCTGCCGAAGCGCAGCGCAATTCGCCTCCTTTGCCTTAGCGAGGCCGTGGCGGAGCCCATCCCTACGGCTTTGAAAAAAAGCGTCGAGATTTCACCGATGGCGGATGAGAAGAGTCTTCTGTCGCTGCTTTGAAGGCTCTAACCGCCCAAATTTGATCTAACCTCTTCCCTTAACTGGCATCACTGTCTAGTTTCGTTGCAATGCAGAATAAAGAGGACCTCATGGTATCGGGAAACCCGCCACGCCATTCGAAGAGCGCCGACGAGCCGGTCACGATCGACCTCGATGCACAGGAATTCGCCGCTGCAGCCGACGCCGAAAAACCGGTAGACAATGAAACTGCCGACGGTACCGCCGCTGCCGATGCCGGCCTGGCGCCCGAAACCGAGACTGCGTCGCATGCCGAATATGAAGAGAATCCTGTGATGGATGCGCCGGAAGAGGAACCGGCAGCTACAGAACCTTCCTTCACCCCTCCTCCCGAACAGCCCGCGCCGAAGAGCGCCGGCACCTCGGGTCTGATTGCCGCCGGCATCTTCGGCGGCCTCGTGGCACTGCTTGGCGCCGGCGCCATCCAGTATGCGGGCTACCTCCCGGGTTCCGCCGCGTCGCAGACGACCTCGCCGGAGACGGCCGGTCTTGCCGGTGAGATCGACGGCCTGAAACAGGCCGTCGCCAACCTTGCCGCCAATCCGGCGAGCACGGATGACGGCGAGCTTGCGAAACGCGTCGCTGCGCTGGAAACGGCTGCAAAGGCCCCCGCAGTCGCCGCACCGGCCGATTCTGCTAACGTCGATGCACTCAACCAGAAGATTGCGGAACTGACCGGTCAGGTCGACCAGCTGCGCTCGACGCTTGCCCAGTCTTCCGAGCAGCAGACGACGAACGGCGCCGATATCGCCAAGCGCCTCGAAGAAGCCGAAAAGAAGCTGAACGAGCCGCGCGAGGATGTCGCCGTTGCCCGGGCAATCGCCGCTGCCGCCCTCAAGGCGGCGATCGATCGCGGTGGCCCTTTCCTGGCCGAACTCGACACCTTCGCCGGCGTCGCACCCGACGATCCAGCCGTTGCCGACCTCAAAGCCTTTGCCGAGACCGGCATTCCCTCACGCGCCGAGCTGGTGGGCGAGGTTCCCGATGTCGCCACAGCGATCGTCGAAGCCGTCAACCAGCCGGATCCGAACCAGAGCTGGTCGGACCGGCTGATGTCGAGCGCCAAATCGCTGGTGAGCGTCCGTCCCGTCGGCAATATCGAGGGTGAAAGCGTCGAAGCCATCGCCGCCCGCATGGAGGACAAGGTGAAAAGCGGCGACCTGCCCGGCGCATCCGCCGAATGGAACAACCTGCCGGCCCTCGGCAAACAGGCGTCCACCGCCTTCAAGCAATCCCTCGAAGCGCGCATCCGCGTCGAGGAACTGGTCGGAGGGGCGCTATCGAAAGCGGTCTCCGGCACCGGCAAGGAGGGGTAAGACCATGCTGATCCGCCTTGTCGTCTTCGCCCTCTTCGTGCTGCTTCTCGCCTATGGCTTCTCCTGGCTCGCCGATCGTCCCGGTGACCTCTCGCTGATCTGGGAGGGCCAGATCTACCAGACGAAGCTGATCGTCGCTGCCAGCGCGATCATCGCCCTCGTCGCCGCGGTGATGATCGCCTGGTGGTTCGTCCGCCTCGTCTGGACCTCGCCGCATTCGGTGACACGTTATTTCCGCGCCCGCAAGCGGGACCGCGGGTATCAGGCGCTGTCGACCGGCCTGATCGCCGCCGGCGCCGGCAATGCGCTGCTTGCCCGCAAGATGGCCGCCCGCTCGCGCGGCCTGATCCGCGCCGATCAGGAACCGCTGATCAACCTGCTCGAGGCCCAGGCCGCCCTGATCGAAGGCCGCCATGATGAGGCGCGCGCCAAGTTCGAGGCGATGGCCAACGATCCAGAGACACGCGAGCTTGGCTTGCGCGGCCTCTATCTGGAAGCCCGCCGTCTCGGGGCCAACGAGGCCGCCCGCCAATATGCCGAAAAGGCTGCCGACAACGCGCCATATCTGCCCTGGGCCGCACAGGCGACGCTCGAATATCGCAGCCAGGCCGGCCGCTGGGATGATGCGATCCGCCTGCTCGAACAGCAGAAGGCCGCCCGCGTCGTCGAAAAGGCCGAAGCCAACCGTTTGCACGCCGTCCTCCTGACGGCGCGCGCCGGCGAGAAGCTGGAAAGCAACCCGACAGGTGCCCGCGACGACGCCCTGCAGGCGCTGAAGCTTGCCGCCGATTTCATTCCGGCAGCCCTCATTGCCGCAAAGGCGCTGTTTCGCGAAGGCGGCGTGCGCAAGGCCGCCTCGATCCTCGAACAGGCATGGAAATCGGCACCTCATCCTGAAATCGGCCAAGCCTATGTCAGGGCCCGCAGCGGCGATTCCACGCTCGACCGGCTGAAGCGTGCCGAACGGCTGGAAGGGCAGCGCCCGAACAACGTCGAATCCCTTCTCGTCGTCGCCCAGGCAGCCCTCGACGCGCAGGAATTCGCCAAGGCTCGCGCCAAGGCGGAAGCAGCGGCGCGCATGCAGCCGCGTGAAGCCGCCTACCTGCTCTTGGCCGACATCGAAGAAGCCGAGACCGGAGACCAGGGTCGCGTGCGCCACTGGCTGGCCCAGGCGCTCAAGGCGCCGCGCGATCCGGCCTGGGTGGCAGACGGCTTCGTATCCGACAAGTGGCTGCCGATATCGCCGGTGACGGGCCGTCTCGACGCCTTCGAATGGAAGGCGCCCTTCGGCCAGATCGAGGGTGCGCTCGAAGACGGTTCGGGCCCGGCCTCGATCGAAACGGCTTTGAAGACATTGCCGCCGCTGCGTGACGTCAGGCCGGAAAGCCCGGTCAACGACCATCGCATCATTGAGTTGGAACGCGCCGCGACGATTGCCGAGGCTGTGCGCCCCACGCCGGCACCGGCACCTGCACCAGCACCGGCACCGACATCGGCAAAACCGAAACCCGCCGAACCTACCGTGAGCGATAAAGCGCCGGCGCCAGGCGAGGCGAAGCCTTTCTTTGGCGGACTGCCGGATGACCCCGGCGTTCGCGATCCCAGGGTGGAACCGGAACCCAAGACACGGCTCCGCCTTTTCTGAAATGGAACGAAAACCGCATGTTTGAACGCTTTCAGGCATTTTTCCAGAAGCTCACCGCCGATAACCCGAAGAAAGGTTTTGCCCCTGATGATCCCCGCATCGCAGTGGCAGCGCTCTGCATGCAGGTCATGGAGGCCGACGGCCAGATCAAAGCCAGCGAGAAGAAACGGCTGCGCAAGCTCCTGAAGGAGCAGTATGCGCTCGACGGCAAGCAGCTTGATGCTCTGATGGCTGCCGGCCTCGAGGCCGAAAGCTCCGCCGTCGACTACTATCGCTTCACCGCCGACCTGAAACGCCACCTCAATACCGAGCAACGGCTGGAGCTGATCGGCATCCTCTGGGACATCGTCTATGCCGATGGCGAGCGCAGCGAGATGGAAGATCATGTGATCTGGCGTATCGCCGATCTGCTCGGCGTCTCCTCGCGCGAGCGAATACAGAAGCGGCAGGAGGCCGCCGCCAGGGTGACAGATGTCCAGGTTGCGCAAGATGATGCCGACTGAGCAAAACCCGAACCGCGACGGGCGCCCGATCCTCATCGTCCTGCATCAGGAGCGGTCGAGCCCCGGCCGCGTCGGCCAGTTGCTCGTCGAAAAGGGCTACCGCCTCGATATCCGGCGCCCGGTTCTGGGCCAGCCGCTTCCGACAACACTTGAAGACCATGCCGGCGTCGTCGTCTTCGGCGGGCCGATGAGCTCCAACGATCCCGATGATTTCGTCAAGAAGGAGATCGACTGGATCGACGTTCCGCTCCGGGAAAAACGACCTTATCTCGGTATCTGCCTCGGCGCGCAGATGCTGGTCCGTCATCTCGGCGGCAAGGTGCAGTCGAATGCCGACGGCTCGACGGAGATCGGCTGGTATCCGCTGCACCCGACCGAGAAGGGCCGCCTGCTGATGCACTGGCCGAAGATGGTCTATCATTTTCATCGCGAGGGATTCGAGCTGCCGCGCGGCGCCGACCTGCTGGCCGAAGGCGATGCCTATCCGAACCAGGCCTTCCGCTACGACGGCAACGCCTGGGGCCTGCAGTTCCACGCCGAACTGACCCGGGTGATGATGCATCGCTGGGTCGTGCATGGCGCCCATCGCTTCATCCTGCCGAATGCCCAGCAGGGCCGCGAACATCTCGAAGGCCGCATGCTGTTCGACGCGCCGCTGAAAGCCTGGCTGACCGAATTTCTCGACATCGTCTTCGAGGGAAAGGCGGCGAAGGCGGCGTCCTCTATCGCTCTTCGCGCGTAAAGCGCGTCGCGCATCAGAGCCTTTCCTTAAACCGATTCCGACGATGCGCTAGGCGCGTCGAGCGTATCGATCTGGCGCAGTTTGGGGAAACTCGACGCCCAGATCGCCGCCACGACAAGCGTCCCGATCCCGCCGATGACGACCGCCGGCACCGCCCCGAAGAGCGCCGCCATCGTGCCCGCCCTGAATTCCCCGAGTTCGTTCGAAGCGCCGACGAAGACCATGTTGACCGCATTGACGCGGCCGCGCAGCTGATCCGGTGTCCAGAGCGCAATCAGGCTCTCGCGGACATAAACCGACACCATGTCGGCCGCTCCCATCAGCGCCAGCGCCGCGATCGAGACCTCGGTGTTGGTCGATATGCCGAAGATGATCGTTCCGATGCCGAACAGGGCGACGCCGATGAACATGTAGATGCCGGCGCGATGTCTGAGCGGATAGGCGGCAAGCAAGATCGCCATGACGATGGCGCCGAGGCCGGGTGCGGCGCGCAGCAGTCCGAGGCCCCAGGGACCGAGGGTGAGGATATCGCGCGCAAAAATCGGCATCAGCGCCGTGGCCCCGCCGAGCAGCACGGCGAAGAGATCGAGCGAGATCGCCCCCAGCACCACCTTTTCGGCACGGATGAAACTGAAGCCGCCGAGGATCATCGCCCAGCTCTTGGTCTCACCCGTCGTCTTCTGCACCGGTTTCGGGATCATGTAGAGAAGGGCGGCACCGAGCACGGAAAAGATCACCGCCACCGTATAGGCAGTCGGCGCACTGACACCGTAGAGCAGGCCACCGAACACCGGCCCGGTGATTGCCGCGAGCTGCCAGGACGACGAATTCCAGGCGATCGCATTGGAGAGTGCCTCCTCCGGCACGAGATTGGGCGCCAGCGACTGTACCGCCGGTGACATGAAGGCGCGCTCGATGCCGAAGATCAAAAGCACCGCGAAGACAGGCAGCGGCGTAAAGCTTCCCATCAAAGTCATCACAAGCAGTGCCAGCGTGCAGAGCGCGCTCACCAGCGAGCAGAGTGCGGCGATCGCCCGGCGATTGTACCGGTCGGCCACCGAACCGGTGACGAGGATGAGCAGCAGCGACGGCAGGAACTGCACGAGACCGATCAAGCCGAGATAGATCGCGCTGCCCGTCTGGTCGTACATCTGCCAGCCGACCGCGACGCTGACGATCTGCTGCGAGAAGGAAAGCAGGAAGCGCGCGAAGAAGAACCGCGTGTAGGACGAATGCCGGAACGCGGCAAAACGGTCTCCGGTGGGCGAAAACGACATGGATGTTTTCCGAGGAGACGGGCGCCGGAATAGCTGCAATGCCGCCCGTTAAACATGATTCACCGTGCGTTTCCACACGGCACTTGCCCGTTTAGTCGCCAATGTCTACATGTCTGTCAACAACGAATTGGAGACGATGATGTTTGCGCTGTTTCAAACCATTGATTTGGCTTTGAATATTTACACCTGGATCCTGATTGCCAGTGCCATTTTTTCCTGGCTCTATGCTTTCAATGTTATCAATTCCAGCAATCAGTTCGTCAATTCGGTCGGCACATTCCTCTATAATGTCACCGAACCGGTGCTGAAGCCGATCCGCCGCCTGCTGCCGAACCTTGGCGGCATCGACATTTCGCCGATCATCCTGCTGCTGATCATCTTCTTCCTGCGCACCCTGCTTTGGACCACAGTGTACCCGCTGGTCGCTTGAGCCGTCCCTGGAGCCTTTTCGATGACCATCTGCGCCTCGCCGTCCGGCTGACGCCGAATGGCGGGCGTGATGCTCTCGACGGCGTTGAGGCCGACGGCGAGGGTGAAGCTTTCCTGAAGGCACGCGTCACTGCCGTGCCCGAGAAAGGCAAGGCCAACAAGGCACTCATCCTTTTGATCGCAAAATCCCTGCGCATTCCCAAATCCAGCGTCAGCCTCGTCTCGGGTGAGACCGCGCGCAAAAAAATCCTCCGGATCGACGGCGATCCGGAGGATTTGGTAAAAAAGCTCGAGATATTTTTAGGCTGAGCGATCAGCCTTTCTTCTTGGCGCGCTCGACGGCTTCGAGGATGAGTTCGCCGGCTTCCTTGGAGTCGCCCCAGCCGAAGATCTTCACCCACTTGCCGGGTTCCAGATCCTTGTAGTGCTCGAAGAAGTGCTCGATCTGCTTCAGCGTGATCTCGGGAAGATCGGTGTAGTCCTTCACCTTCTCATAACGCAGCGTCAGCTTCGGCGACGGCACGGCGATGATCTTCTCGTCCTTGCCGGAATTGTCTTCCATCTTCAGGACGCCGATCGGGCGCACATTGATGACGCAGCCGGGAACCAGCGGGCGGGTGCTGGCGATCAGGACGTCGATCGGGTCGCCGTCTTCCGACAGCGTGTGCGGCACGAAACCATAATTGCCCGGATAGGTCATCGGCGTATAGAGGAAACGATCGACCACCAGCGTGCCGGCTTCCTTGTCCATCTCATACTTGATGGGATGACCGCCGACCGGAACCTCGACGATAACGTTGACGTCCTCAGGTGGATTATTACCGATTGAAATGGCGTCGATGCGCATAAGAAACTCCCGCGAGGTTGAATGTGCTGGCAGCCAGATAATCAGTTTCATGTGGCAACGCAACATCGCACAGCGCCAATGCTTGACTGCACCGGGCCACATTCACATCAAAAGTTTCCAAGAGGAGATAGGCGAACGCCGACTCCAGCGCCGCGCGTCTTTTCAGACGCCAAAGGACGCTGTGGCACCTTGAACGGACGTTCAGCTCCAGATGAAGCCGATCTTCTTCAATTGCCTGTGGTCGAAACTTTCCATGCCTTCGCAGAAATCGACGCCGCCATGATTGCGGTAGAAGTGGCTGGCGGTCTCGTTATCCTCGAGGCACCAGACGACCAGCCCGTTGCAGCCGAGCGACTTCAAGAGTCGGCGCGCCTCGCCGAACAGCATCCTGCCGAGGCCGATACCCTGATACTCAGGCCGAAGATAAAGCTCGTAAATTTCGCCTTCCTGCGGCAGAGCGCGGGCGCGATTGAGGCCGAGTGTCGCGTAGCCGGCAACTGTTCCGGCAACATCGAGAACCAGCAGCGTTGCCGGTCCGCGCGTCGCCTTGCGCCACCAGCTTTCGCCGCGCCGCTCGATCATCTGCGTCAGCGCGCGATGCGGAATGATGCCCGCGTAGGTGTGTTGCCAGGCAAGCCTGTGTGTTTCCGATATGGCTCGGGCATCTTGCGGCTCGGCCCGCCGGACATCGATCGACAACGTCTTCATAACGTTTACTCTGGTCCCGCCGAGGGCAACTAACCATATGCACAGGGGCATTGTGATCGATTGCCCACAGACTTGATATGTGGACGACGATCAAAAGTTAACGCTTTTTTAACGATTGTCACAAGATGGAATCGACGCGTCGCACAATAAAAAACCCCGGCGCGAGGGCCGGGGTTTTTAAGGATTTCTCTCCAGCGCCGCGCCTCTTTTCGGAAGCCCAAAACGCTGCAGCACTTTGAATGGCGCTCAGAGAGCCGCCTTCGTCTTTTCGAAACGCTTGCGATCGTTTGCGTCGAGATACATCTTGCGCAGACGAATATTCTTCGGCGTCACTTCCATCAGCTCGTCATCCTGAATCCAGGAGAGCGCACGATCAAGCGTCATGCGGATCGGCGGTGTCAGCTTCACCGCTTCATCCTTGCCGGCGGCGCGGATGTTGGTGAGCTGCTTGCCCTTCAGGACGTTGACTTCAAGGTCGTTGTCGCGCGAATGGATGCCGATGATCATGCCGGCATAGACCTTTTCGCCCGGCTCGATGATCATCGGGCCACGATCTTCCAAGTTGAACATCGCATAGGCGACGGCTTCGCCGGGAGCGTTGGCGAGCAGCACGCCGTTGACGCGGCCACCGATCACACCCTTATAGGGCTGGTAGTCGTGGAACAGGCGGTTCATGATCGCCGTGCCGCGCGTATCCGTCAGCAGCTCCGACTGGTAGCCGATCAGGCCACGGGTCGGCGCGTAGAAACGCAGGCGGAGACGGTTACCGCCCGACGGACGCAGCTCGACCATTTCGGCCTTGCGCTCGGACATCTTCTGCACGACGACACCGGAATGTTCTTCGTCGACGTCGATGACGACCTCTTCGACCGGCTCCAGAAGCTGGCCGCTTTCGTCCTTGTGCATCACGACGCGCGGACGCGACACGGCAAGCTCGAAGCCTTCGCGACGCATGGTTTCGATGAGAACGGCGAGCTGAAGTTCGCCGCGGCCGGACACGTAGAACGAATCCTTGCCTTCGGCTTCTTCGATCTTCAGGGCGACGTTGCCTTCCGCTTCCTTGAAGAGACGGTCGCGAATGACGCGTGAGGTCACCTTGTCGCCTTCGGTGCCGGCCAGCGGGCTGTCGTTGACGATGAAGGACATGGTGACGGTCGGCGGATCGATTGGCTGCGCCGGCAGCGGTATTGTGATCGAAGGATCGCAGAAGGTGTCGGCGACCGTGCCCTTGGAAAGGCCGGCGATCGCGATGATATCGCCCTGATGCGCTTCGTCGATTGCCGTGCGCTCGATGCCGCGGAAGGCGAGGATCTTGGAAATACGGCCGGTTTCAATCGTCTTGCCGTCGGCGTGGAGAACCTTCACTGCCTGGTTCGGCTTGATGGAACCGGAATTGATACGACCGGTGATGATGCGGCCGAGGAAGGGGTTGGCTTCGAGGATCGTACCGATCATCGTGAACGGGCCTTCGTGGACGGTCGGCTCCGGAACATGCTTGAGCACCAGGTCGAGAAGGGGCGTAAGACCCTGATCCTTCGGACCTTCCGGATTGACGTTCATCCAGCCGTCGCGGCCCGAACCGTAGAGGATCGGGAAGTCGAGCTGCTCGTCGGTCGCGTCGAGGTTTGCAAAGAGGTCGAAGACTTCGTTGATGACTTCTTCGTGGCGGCCATCAGGACGGTCGATCTTGTTGATCGCGACGATCGGGCGAAGGCCAACCTTCAGCGCCTTGCCGACCACGAACTTGGTCTGCGGCATCGGGCCTTCGGACGCATCGACGAGAACGATCGCGCCATCCACCATCGAGAGAATGCGCTCGACTTCACCGCCGAAGTCGGCGTGGCCGGGGGTGTCGACGATGTTGATGCGGACACCCTTCCATTCCACCGAGGTCGCCTTGGCGAGAATGGTGATGCCGCGTTCTTTTTCGAGATCGTTCGAGTCCATCACGCGTTCAGCGACACGCTGATTTTCGCGGAACGAGCCGGACTGCTTGAGAAGCTCATCCACCAGGGTCGTTTTGCCATGGTCAACGTGCGCGATGATCGCGATATTGCGAAGTGCCATATGTGAAATCTCTGAAGCTGGGGCGCACGCTCTAGAGGGCGCGCCTATTAGTTTGGGGCGTCCATACAGTTTTTTTTGCGTTTGCGAAAGGGGGGAACGCGCAAAAGCTGCGGCAAGGCTGTCGCCCCGCCGCATCATCGCATGTCATCAAATTGTCTTAGGCGTCGCTGCCTGTCAATTCCTCGAAGGTCGAAAGTCCTTTTTTGACGAGCATCGCATCCGGGCTCGGCAATTTGCCGCGGAAGGCCTTGTAGGCGTCTTCCGGATCGACCGAGCCGCCGACGGAATAGATATTGTCCTTGAGCTTGCGCGCCATCTCGCCGTTGAAGGCGTCTCCCGTCTCCTCGAAGGCGGCAAAGGCATCGGCGTCGAGCACCTCCGACCACATGTAGGAGTAATAGCCGGCCGAATAGCCGCCGGAGAAGATGTGCTGGAAGTGCGGCGTCGCATGGCGCATGACGATCGACTTCGGCATGCCGATCTCGGCCAGCACCTCGGCCTGCACCGCCATCGGGTCCTCGACGGTCTTTCTCGTGTGAAACGCCATGTCGACCAGCGCCGACGAGGTGAACTCGACGGTATTGAAGCCGGCATTGAAGGTCCGGGCGGCAAGCACCTTATCGAGCAGGGCCTGCGGCATCGGCTCGCCGGTTTCAACATGCACGGCATAACGCTTCAGAATAGCGGGCACCGTCAGCCAGTGCTCATAGAGCTGCGACGGCAGCTCGACGAAATCGCGCGAAACGCCGGTGCCCGCAACCGAGGGATAGGTAACGTTCGAAAGCATGCCGTGCAGCGCATGGCCGAATTCGTGGAATAGGGTGCGGGCATCGTCGAGCGACAGCAGCGCCGGCTTGCCTTCCGCCGGCTTGGCGAAGTTGCAGACATTATAGATGATCGGCAATTCGCCGTGGCGGCCGTTCTTCAGCTCCAGCCTGTGCTGCGATTGCAACGAGCTCATCCAGGCGCCTGATCGTTTCGAGCTGCGGGCGAAATAATCACCGAGGAAGAGGGCGACGAGCTTGTCCTCGCGGTCCCTGATTTCGAACACCCTGACATCCGGGTGATAGGCAGCCACGCCCTTCTTCTCGACGGCCCGGATGCCGAACAGCCGGCCGGCCACGTCGAAGCAGGCTTCGATGATCTTCTCGAGCTGCAGATAAGGCTTGAGCTCGGCTTCGGAGAAATCGAACTTCCGTGCGCGGATCTTTTCGGCATAGTGGCGCCAGTCCCAGGGCATCACCTCGTGGTTCCGGCCCTCTTCGGCGATTAGTGCCGCGATATCGACCTCCTCCTCGCCGGCGCGTTTCACCGCCCGCGCCCAGACAGCCCTCAGCAGGCCGTTCACCGCATCCGCCGTCTTCGCCATCGTGTTGTCGAGCTTCAGCTCGGCGAAATTGCCGTAACCAAGCAGCGTCGCTACCTGATGGCGCAGCGCCAGCGTTTCTCTGATGACGGCGCGGTTATCCGTCTCCCCGTCATTTTCGCCGCGCGCCACCCACGCCTTGAAAGCCTGCTCGCGCAGATCGCGGCGCTCCGAAAAGGTGAGGAAGGGCTCGATGATCGAGCGTGACAGCGTCACCGCATATTTGCCCTCTTCGCCGCGTTCACGCGCTGCCGCCGCCATCGCGTCGCGAAGGAATTCCGGCAGGCCCTCGAGCTCGGCGCTATCAGAAAGGACCAGTGCCCAGGCTTTCTCGTCGGCCAACACGTTCTGGCCGAATTGCGTCCCGAGGCCGGCAAGTTTTTCGTTGATCGCGGCGAGTTTTTCCTGCTCGGCCTTTTCGAGCTTGGCGCCCGATTTGACGAAGCCTTTCCAGTGGCGTTCCAGCACGCGTGTCTGTTCGAGCGTCAGACCAAGCGTCTCGCGATTCTCCCAGAGCGTGTCGATGCGGGCAAAAAGCGCGGCATTCATGCCGATCTTCGAATAATGGCGCGACATCTTCGGCGAGATCTCCCGCTCCAGCGCCTGGATCACATCATTGGTATGGGCGCCCGCCTTGTTCCAGAACAGCGACGAAACGCGCGACAGTGCGTCGCCGGCAATCTCCAGCGCCACGACCGTATTGTCGAATGTCGGCGCATCGCCGTTTCCGGCAATCTCGTCGATCTCCTTTTCATGCGCGGCAAGCGCGGCTTCGAAGGCGGCGGCAAAATCACCGTCATCAACAGCATCGAAACGCGGCAAGCCGTGAAGACCGTCCCAGGTCACCAGCGCCGGATTGAAATCATGTGGAGAAGGCATCGGAGAATTCCCTTTTGGCATGCAGATGGATCGTCAATATAGGAGAGCCGTCATAGAATTGGTATGCTGCCGGGAAGGACCTTTTGTCCTCACCTGCCAAATCTGGTGGACAACAATTGCTACGTGAAAATTAACCAATCGTTAACGATTGACGCGAATCACGCGCAGGCGCTAGTTTTCCGATGTTCTTCTTGTAAGGGGACATGCGCCATGGAAATTTTTTCTGTGCGGTCTTCTCAGAGTTTGCTTTTTAAAAACAATCCTAATAACGCAAAAAGTTCGAAGACCTCTGATATTGAAATCGAGACCAGAGCTCCCGCCCCGGCCTCATTCCAGATCGAAGACGAAGTTGGCGAAGGCCCGGATTTCACCGCGGTCAGCCCTGGAGAACTGCGCAATTACGCACGTCAGAGTTTCGACAGCGGCCTGATCGATCAGAACACCTACGCCGCGATCTCCGAACCACTGCCGATGCATGCGATCGATCCGCTCGGCAACATCATCGATCTCTCCAGCGTCACCGACGGCACCAGCTTCAATTTCCTCGATTACTACAAGAACCAGCTGCAGATCGCCATGTCGATCGGCGATCCCAATGAGGTTCAGACGCTGAAATCGATCGTCAATTTCCTCGATGGCTGATCGGAGCATGATGCCGAAAAGTGTGAGCGGTTTTCGGACGCCATCATGCTCTAACTTTAGAACAGGATGCATCCTGTTCTAGGTCAGGCCTTGCGCCAGCCGAGCAGGCCGGGCGTTGCGTGCCAGAGCGCCTGGGCGGCAAATCCCATGAAAAGCACGCCCGAGCAGCGCACGATCAACCGCTCATGGGCGCGATAGAAGCGCCGCACCGTACCGGCGCCGATGATGCCGATCAGGATGATGTCAGCCGTCACGAAACCGACGAACGAAACGACGAGCAGCACCGGCAACGCCTCGAAATCGAGCGCGCCGGCCGAGCCAGCAACCAGTGCGGTGAAAGTGGCGAGCGCCACCGGATAGCCCTTCGGATTGGTGACGCCGAAGATCAGACCACGGCGAAACGGCCGCTCGACCACAACAAGCGCCTGCCCCTCCGCTTTCGGCTTGGCATTGACGGCGCTCCAGCCGATCCAGGCGAGGTAGAAGCCGCAGGCAAGGCCGAGCAGGTCGAAGACGAAGGTTCCGATCGTCTTTGCCCCGACGATCGCGATCAGTGCCAGCGACGACCAGATAAGATCCCCGACCAGATGCCCCATCATGAAGAAGGCACCGGCCTTGCGGCCCTGCCCGGCGCCGATGCCGAGCAGCTGCAGGAAGGCGGGTCCCGGAATGAGCACGTAGAAGAGCGCCGCCAGAAAGGCGCCGAAGAGCAAAGACTGCGTCATGGAAATGCTCCGAGGATGATGACAGCAGACTAAGCGATCACGGCCATCCGTCAAGGGTGGTGCACTGCCATGGAGAGTGGGATCAGGTAGCAAACGCTACCAGAGGCGGCTTTCGGCCCGCGGTGGTACTGTCGTGTTGCTGGGAACTATCCGACCTCTACCGCCTCCAGCACCCAGGCCGTTCTCTCTGCCAGTTCGGGAATCTTGGCCAGATAGGCTTGATAATGGGGTGTCATGCGATGCACCTCGACGGCGGCGGCGTCCAGATAGAGTTCATCGAGCACGTATCGCTCGCCATGCGCCCGGTCGCACCAGACATCCCAGCGCAGATTGCCGGGTTCGGCCCGGCAAAGCGGTGCCATGCCAACAAGCAATGCTCGTAACTCGACGGCCTTTCCGAGATGAGCTGTCAGGATGGCTGTGATCTTGGTCGGCGACTGTGTCATACAGAACGCTCCTGATGGAATGCATGAGGTAACTTGCTTGGGCGGACGAGACGTTGCGGGCCGGGATAACAGCATAGAAGGCACGCCATCACCTTCCATGCCGTGTTCCATCAGATCACGCCGAAACCGTCACCCGGTTGAGGGCGTCGACCAGTTTCGCCGCAAGAGGATGATCCGATCGCGGATTTTGGCCTGTGATCAGCTCGCGGTCCTCTATCACATGGGGGGAGAAGTCGACCGGGTTCATCGTGACGTCGCCACCCGCCATGCGCAATGCGTCTGGCATGTTGAAATAGAGCTTGCCATGAAGGACCTGTTCTTCGATCGGTTTCTCCTCACTGGCGGAGAACACCGTCATCTTATAACCGGCATACTGCCAGCCCCTGGCGAGTTCAGACGCTTCGGAAACATCGCCTGCAATCAGGGCAGCCCGATATTCCTTTGCGTGCGGCAGTGCGGCAAGCGAGGCGATCGGCCCGTGGCAAAGAAAGGCCGTGGGCTTCCGGCGAGCATGAAAGCGGCGGAGGATCTCGCCGAGATCGGCATCCTGCATAAGATCGACGGCCGGTGCCTGACCGCCGGGTACGAAGACGCCGGCATAACCATCGATCCCGTCTTCGATGACTGATCTCAATGTCCTGATATCGTTCATCGCCCGATGGTCGTCGAAAAAGGCGCGCCCGCGCTTGTGAGCAGCTTCGTCGCCGTCAAAATGCTGTGCCGCGTCCGACACGGGATCGATGTGCGGCTTGGTGCCGTCGGGCGTTGCCAACACGATCTCGTATCCGGCGGCAACAAGAGCCATGGCTGGCACCACGGTTTCGTTGAGATATTGGCCGGTTGGGCCAGTTCCACCGCCCTGAATTTCAATCCGGGTGGCATTCGACCCAACGACAAGAACGTTACCCTTGCTCATAGAATCCTCCTTATTTGATGTGGTTAATTGGTGCCGTACGGCGGATGGTCACGATGGTAGAGCCCTTCAGGGATGTCTGCAGGCCACCTTGGCTCCGCCTTCCGTAAGCATCCATTTCGCTTCGAAGCGTAAGGCTATAACGAGGGGTGGCATCGTCTTATTCGCCTCTGTCGATCCGGATTTCAGTTGTTTCGCCCAAGCGAAAGAGGCCTGCTCGCCCTTGCCACCTATTGGGCCGCCTTCACAATGAGATCCGCTACCTCCTCGGGATGGGAGAGCATCGCCACGTGGCCGGAAGGTACTTCGATCATCTCCGCCTTTGCAGATTTCACCTGATCCCTTTGCATCTGGGGAGCGATGATCTGGTCCTGCGTCGCCACGACCATGAAAGACGGTTTGTCACGCCAGGCGGCATGGCTGACGGGCGTGGTGGTGGCACGCACATGGAAACGTCCCTGCACGACGGCAACGAGCCTCTGCTCGTCCGGGGAGAGGCCGGCCGCGAAATACCTGGAAATGCCTTCATCGCTTATCTTCAGATACCCATCCTCGTCCTTGACGAATGTCTTCCGGCTTTCCTGGTCAGGGTACTTGGAGGCGACATCGACCAGCGATTGACCGGCATCAGGCGCGTAGGCAGCTACGTAGACCAGGGATTTCACCTTCTGGTCATCACCCGCTTCCGTGATCACTACGCCGCCCCACGAATGACCGACGAGTACGATGGGTTCTTCGGCATCGCGGATCGCGCGCTTGGTGAAAGCCACGTCGCTCTCCAGGGACTCCAACGGATTTTGGACGGCGACAACTTTCAATCTGGCCTTTTCCAGAAGGGGGATGACTTTCTGCCAGGACGATCCGTCGGCGAAAGCGCCGTGAACAAGGACAACGGTCTTGGCTTTGAGATCCGCAGCGACAGCGGCGGGAGATGTGCTTGCGAACGCCACCAGGGCGCTGAAGATAAGTCCAAGGTTTTGGGACATGCGACGTTCTCCGATCATTGATCTCGATGGCGACACGGGAATAATCGACCAACCCAGCCTCGGAGGCATATTAATTGTGGTTAAATCCTGCGATTTTGCCGTGCTTAGTCGCGTGTTGGACTATTCAGGCTTTTTCTTTCGGATCCTTCGCCTATCGGGAACTGTCGAAGCCTGCGGCAGTCGTCCGTCACCGCCACAAACCCCGGAATTGCAAGGACGCGGCCTAAGACGCCCGGAGCTGCATCGTCTGTCCGCCATCCGAAGAGACAGCCATGCTTGCGCGGCACTGTTGAGCCGCTTGAACATGGTACAAAGACTGGCGTTGTTCGATGGGTGCGCGCTCCCCGGAGGCAAGGAGCTTGAACGCCGCATAGGCTTTAGCGATGCCCGATAGCTTGAGGTGCGCAGGTCCTGTTCCCGGATGAAGTGAGAGGAGGGACTTGTCGATAAGATTGCCGATCGATTTGATGATATCTGCCTGCTCGAAGTCATCATCTTCCACGACCGCGAGGGCAGCATCAACGGAAAACTCGCCCGGGAATACCGACAGTCGCCTGAATACCCGTTGATCCATGTCGGATAAAAGAGCGTAACTCCAATCCATCATCGCTTCTGCGGTTTGGTGGCGTGGGTTGGCGTATCGGCTGCCCCTCCATCGCAAGGAGAGCTGGTTGTCCAACAGCTCCGCGACCCGATCTAGGCCGTAGGGGGCCATGCGGCTCGCCACAAGTTCTATCGCCAGCGGATTGCCGTCCAATCTCCGGCAAATAGCCGCTATTGCCGCTGCTTCCTCGTCGCCTAACGACTCCAGATAGCCGCCATCGACCGCACGTTCCACGAAAAGCTGAATCGCAGGCCAAAGTAGCGCCTGAGCGGCAGTCAAACGCCCTGTAGGCGGAGGAACACCAAGTGGCCGGAGAAGATATACGGCCTCGCCGGGCAAACGGAACGCTTCTCGGCTCGTGGCGAGAATATGCACACTGGCGGTACGCCTGAGCACCGAACTCACGATATCGGCCACGGTGTCAATAACGTGTTCGCAGTTGTCAAGGATTACGAGGGTGCCTCGTGGAGACAACTGACCGATGATGTCGCCGATGGCATCGCCTGCTGAAAAGGGGATCTCCAGAGCCGAGGCTACCGCTTCCAAGACGGCCGTTTCATCATCGATGATGCCGAGATCGACAAAACACGCATGGTCAAACATGTGGAGGGCGTGCGCCACCAAGATGGCCAGAGTCGTCTTGCCGACCCCTCCTGCACCCACAACGGTCACGAACCGGCGCTCAGCCACCATCTGCGAAAGCTTGGAAATATTCTCGTCTCGGCCGATAGGGTGGCTCAAACGAGGCGGAAAAGAGGTATTCGTTGCGCCGTTAGATCCATTGCAAGCCTGATCGCAGCTCACGGGCGCATACCTGTCCTCCAGCTCGGACGCCTCTTCCCATATGACGGGGGCGACGAAGCTGTAGCCGCGGCCCACCACGCTGACGATATAGCGATTACCGTTTTCGCCACAGCCGATTTCGCGCCTCAGATGCGTCATTTGCACTCTTATGTTGGAGGCTTCGACGTGGAGACCGGGCCATGCGAATGCCATGAGCTCCCCGTGAGAGAGAACCCGTCCATGATTTTGAACGAGAGCGGCAAGGACGTCGAAGGCGCGGCTGCCTATCGCAAGCAGATCGTCGCCTCGCCGGAGAACTCTTGCAGCCGGATTCAAGCGATATGGTCCGAACCCGAAATAGCCGTTCCCAGCGTGAGTTTCCATATTGGTTCCCCTCAATGGTTTTGCACTCGTAGGGCAGTTAATCCATATATATTCAGCTTCAATATTATGAGAGTTCGCTCCCAATGGGAGGTAAAATCCGGTAAATATTGGCGTGGAATGGTTTGCCGCGGCAGAAACTTCGCGCCGGCGGTCCGAGACTTTACAGGCTGTAAGTAGTTATGCGCGACGGAGGCACTGACCAGCAGACCTGTGCGGCGACGTTGTTTATTGATTTGAAGATCCAAGCATCGGGTGTTCCGTCGAGGAAAGACTGAACGGCGAGCGGTGGGCGCGGCCCTTAAAAATGAGGCAACTGGGGTCAGTTCGTCCGACAGGCCCACAGGCGGGAGGCAGACCCTCCCGTGTTCGTTCGCTTAGAGTGATGTTGAGATTGCCGCGTCCACCCGCGCGATAGTGACATTGATATCATTCTTGCGCCGGGTCGATCATCGGCACGCTAAGAGGAACACATGGTACCGACGGAACCGGATGATGTGGTGGCATTTGGTCCCTTTCGCCTTTACGGGGAGCATCGCCGTTTGTTTTGCGGTGCTGAAGAGGTTCAGCTTGGCGGTCGGGCAATGGAGATGCTCGTGACCTTGGCCCGGAAGAAGGGTGAGTTGGTATATAAGGAGGAGCTGTACAATGCCGCGTGGCCCGGCATCTTTGTCCATGAAGCCAATCTGAAAGTGACGATCGCTTCGCTTAGGCGGGCATTAAGGGAATACACTCCCACAGAAGACTATATCAGGACGTTCGTAGGCCGTGGCTACCGGCTGACCGATCAGGTCATTACCGGAGAAATCCCAAAAATTGCGGATCTTCCCGTTGTGGCAAACACCCGATTTCCCGAATTGGCCACGGTTATCGGACGGGATGCCGAAATCGCTGAATTGCGAGCTAGGATTGCCGCCAACCGGCTGACGACGATCGTTGGCCCTGGGGGCATCGGCAAGACAACGGTTGCAGTCGCCACAGTGCAACTGCTCGAAGACGAAGAGGGAGATCTCATCACCTTCATAGATTTCTCCCGAGTGGCCGGCGAGGAATTCGTCATCCCTTCAGTTGCGGCTGCGCTGGGCATCAGTTCAGGTAGCCAGGATCGCCTCGACGCGATCTCATCCATCCTCGCTCGAAGGAAGACCTTGCTGTTGCTGGACACGTGCGAGCATGTGCTCAATGCCGTTGCCCATCTCTGCGATGTCATTGTGGCAAACACAAGTGATGTGAGGATTCTGGCGACGAGCCGCCAGGCTCTCCGCGCGAAGCGAGAAGAGGTCTTCTGGCTTGCTCCTCTGGAAGTTCCACCGCCTGACCATATCCATACAGCCGAACAAGTCCTCCGTTATTCCGCACCACAACTTCTCGTCGAACGAGCGTCAGAGAAAGGGAAATACAAGACGGAGGATGGGGATGCATCTGCCGTTGCCGAGATCTGCAGGCGGCTCGACGGATCGCCTCTCGCCATAGAACTTATCTCATCCCGGCTCGGAAGCCGAAGTGCTGCTGATGTTCTCGAAGAACTTGACGATCGTTTCGCCACACTGGTCGGACCTGACCAGGAGGGACCGCTTCGTCAACAGACTCTGCTGGCGACGATGCAGTGGAGCTACGCACTCCTTACGAAGAGCGAGGCAGCCGTGTTGCGTGCCATCTCGATCTTCATGGGCACGTTCGATATGGATGAGGTTGTTTGCATCGTTGTCCACCATGGTTTGGATCCAACGGTCGTCTTTGATGCCATTGCCGGCCTGCGCGCCAAGTCGATGCTGAGCGTCGAACAGATGTCAGGTGGTATGCGATACCGGCTTCTCGACAGTACTCGAGCATTCGCAGGCAATCTGCTGGAAGCCGCGGGGGAACTGACCGCTGTGTCTCAGGCCCACGCCCGACTTGTGCTGGACATCTTCACTCGTGCGAATGCCGACCAGGCAAGACTTCCGACGCGGCAGTGGCATATCGCCTACGCCAGTCGTGCGGACGATTTGCGCAGGGCCATCGGCTGGGCACTCTTTCTTCGCGCCGATCCGCTGCTTGGCATGCAGTTGGTGGCATCGGGGTTGCCACTGTGGCATGAGTCGTCGTTGAGCGAAGAGGCCCGCAGGAACTGCGAACAGGCGCTCGTCGAGTTCGATCGGATTGGCTGCAGAGACACAACCCTGAAGCTCAAGCTGGTCGTCGGGCTCGCCGCAGTGAGCAGCTACATATCAGCCGATGCGGAGAAGGCTATCAAGATCTTTGAAACAGCAATTCAGCTATCACGTCAGATCGGCGATAGTCGGGCCGAGTGCCAAGCCTTAGGCGCCCTGGCGAGATATCGGCTCCTGCCTGGCCACCAGACCGAAGCCCGGAAGACTCTCAGAGAATTGAAAGGGCTCGCCATGCGCTCCAATAATCGGGCGGCGCAGTGGGAGCATGAGCATCTTTGTACGGAATGGGAAATCATACGTTGCGAGTACCGGCCGGCGATTGCACGGTTGGAGAAATTGCGTCTGGAGTTGCAAAATACCGCCGATGGCACGGTTTCTCGCTTCGACCTCGATCCAAGGATCAGGACGGATACTATATTGGCCGCACTCTACTGGCTTGGATCGCGCAGGCCTGGGACTGGTTTGAATAGAGTTCAAGCTGCAGCGAGGGAGGCTTTGGAAGCCCGTCATGGATGGACGCTTATTTATTGCTACACTCACGGCGTGCTTTTCGTGCTGTGCGAATGTCAGGAGCATGCTCTAGCCAGGGAATATGCCGCGCTACTAAAGGATACGATCTTCCGTCACGGCATGCCGGCATGGATTCCGGTCGCAAGCTGCTACATTGAGGCGCTTGACGCGCTTTCAGGCGTTCGAAAGGACCCGGATGGACTAATGTCAGCGTTCGATGGGCTCCGCACGGGCCTCAAGCAGATCGGACGTCATGTTTATTATGCGCTTTTGATAAGAGCCCTCTATGCGAACGGGCACATGGATGAGGGCGTACGGATTCTCGACTATTTGTTTGAAGTGGGACCGCAACGTTCGATGGTGCCCGAGCTGCTACGTCTTAGGGCTGTCAAAGAACGATCGGTCGGCCGCGACGAAGAAGCACTTTCCACCTTGCGGGGATCTTTGACAGTGGCGGAGGAAAATGGAGCATGGGCGTGGCAAATTCGCTGCGCAACTGATCTTGCTGCTCTGCTTAGAGACCGATTGCAGATCGATGAGGCCAAGAGCGTTCTCGAGCCAGTGTATGGCCAGTTCATCGATGGGTTCGATACTCCGGACTTGCAGAGAGCCCGAAACCTTATGACGGAGCTGCAGGATCTTGGACGACTTCCGGGCTCATAGCGAGTCGCCAGACGCATCCTCAAACGCCACCGATCGATCCGCTGTTTCGCGGCTCACCGGATTGCTCGCCAGCCAGCCGTGGATCGAGTGGACCACGACTGATCCTTCGCCGACGCTGGAGGCAACGCGCTTGACGGATTTGGCTCGGACGTCGCCGACCGCGAATATGCCCGGGACGCTGGTCGCATAGGGCGAACCGTTCGGTGCGCCGTCGTGGTCGTAGCCAGTCAGGATGAAACCCCGATCATCGAGTTCGACGCAACCGTCCAGCCAGTCCGTGTTTGGGACAGCCCCGATCATCAGAAAGAGGTTCGATATCGTATGTTCGGACTCTTCCTTCCCGGGTTGTCCCCATCGCACCGATGAAAGGTAGCCTTCACCGGCAAGCGAGGTGATTTCGCTGCGGGTATGTAGGGTAATCCGCGGGGACTGCATGATGCGACCGACAAGATAGTCCGACATAGCGTCCGAAGGTCCGTCACCCCGGACGAGCAGATGCACATGACGCGCCTTTGCCGACAGGAAGATCGCGGCCTGCCCGGCAGAGTTTCCACCGCCCACCACCACGGCTTCCGTGCCTTCGCAAAGCTGCGCCTCGATCGACGTCGCCGCATAGTGAATTCCCTTCCCCTCGAAGCGTTGGGACTCGGGAATATCCAGTCTTCGGTAGCGAGCGCCGGTCGCGACAACGACAGATCGGCCAAACACCATATTGCCACCTTCCAAGTGCACCCCAAACGGATAGCAAGTGCAATCGAGACGCCACGCCGCCTCGGCGACGGCGAAACGTGCGCCGAACTTCTGAGCCTGTATTTGCGCTCGCCGGGCGAGATCCTGTCCCGAAATACCCATTGGAAATCCGAGATAGTTCTCGATGCGCGAACTCGTGCCCGCCTGTCCGCCAGGCCCAACCGCCTCTATGACCAGCGTGTTCAGCCCTTCGGATGCGGCGTAGACCGCCGCCGCGAGACCGGATGGCCCGGCACCCACGATAACCACGTCATATGCATGCGAAGAGCTCAGCCGCTCCGTGATCCCGAGAGCCTCGGCAAGATCATGGTTGGTCGGCTGAGTGAGTACCCTGACGCCGTTGAGAACAACGATCGGCAGGCTATCGGCGTCGGCATGGAATGTCTCCATTGCAGCCCGTGCATCGTGGTCGACGTCAGTGTCGAGGCAGCGATAGGGATAGCCGTTCCTTTCCAGGAAAGTCTGACTGCGGACCGTATTTCCGGAGCGGCAACTGCCCACGATCACGGTGCCGCCCTCGGCGAATTCCAGAAGTCTGGCGCGCCTCAGTATAAGCGCACGCAAAATGATCTCTCCGATGTCCGGCTCGGCGTTCACCAGCCTGAGAAGCGATACGCGGGAAAGGCGGATGACAGACGTGGAAGCCGTGGTTTGCGCGCATACCAGAACCGCCCGTCCGCTTAGATGATGCAACTCTCCAGTGAATTGATTGACCTGGTGCCTGGCGACAATCGCGTGGCCCCCGTGTCCGTCGCTTTCGAACACGTCGACTGACCCGTTCAGAATGATGAAGAAATCGACCTCCCGATCACCGACTTCATACAAGTATTCACCGCCGTCGAATTGATCCCTCCGTCCGAACGGGGCAATGCGTGCCATCATCTCGGGCGTGAGGCGAGGAAACGCCTCGCCAGGTATCTCCCTTAGTTCGGCGGAAATCGGGCTGTTGGCTGTGCTGAAGTCACCGCTATAGGCCATCACTAAAACCTCGGTATCGGCCCGCGCTGCGGCGTTTGATCGGGAAGCACGACGAACTCTTCGTCGACGTAGCACCAGCCCCATCCCTCCGGCGGATCGTAGCCTTCGATGATCGGATGGGCCGTGGCGAAATAATGCGCGGTCGCATGTCTACCTGACGAGTTGTCACAGCATCCCACATGCCCGCAAGACCGGCACAGCCGCAAATGTACCCATGCCATGCCGGATGCCAAGCATTCCTCACATCCCAGGGATTGAGGAAGGACATTTGAAATGCCCAGCCGATGATTGCAGGACTGTGACATCTTTTCTCCTAACGACATCCGGCGACTTACTTTCGGTCATCGCCGAGTCATCCAACGGGGAATGCTCGACGAAAGCCTACCTGCGTCCGCCTGCGGCAGCCCGTTAAACAGCGCTTATCATCGTGAAATACTGGGAAACGGCGAAACTGCCGCTGGCCATATACGGAGGACGTTCGCGAAAACAACGGGCCGGCCGGTCGCCTTCAACCTGCATAGTCACAGATAACGGTCGGCAAGTGATCAAAACCGAAGGGCCTTTCATCAGCCACGAAGGACTTTGCTAATTCGAGCAAGGGCGATGAGATGCCAGATTTCGCGCACATTCACCCCATTTAGCGCGCACCGCCGCGAGCAGATGTTAACCTGCATCCACTCCAAACGACGGGAACGCATCGCCCGGACGCTCCGGCTTGCCGCCCGTGAACATTGAAAGTCCGGCAGGACGGCGCGCTGATCGGCAGCGTCATCATCTTCGACGGCGCGCTCCCCGTCCTCCGCGTACGGCGGTTGATTAGGTGCCGTGGGAGCAAGCGCTGGATCGGTGGAGCAGGACATCGCTGTCGCCGAGGCCGCCATATCCGCCGTCGACCTCAATCCAGCAGATACGCATTTCGCCACTCAGGAAAGGAGCAAACAAGATGACGACCAATATCGAAGGAAAAGTCGTGTTGATCACCGGTGGCGGCACGGGCCTGGGCGCGGAGACCGCCCAGATGCTCGCCTCGAAGGGGGCGAAGGTCGCGATCGCCGCGCGTCGGCGGGGCAAACTCGACGAAGTAACCTCCAGGATTTCCTTCTCCGGCGGCAAGGCGAAAGGCTATGAGCTGGATGTGGCAGACAAGAACCAGTTCAAATCGGTCGTGGACGCGGTTGTATCCGATTTCGGGAAGCTGGATGTCCTGATCAACAATGCCGGGCTGATGCCCATCCGTCCCATGGTGGAAGTGAACACGGAAGAATGGGACGCGATGATCGACGTAAACCTCAGAGGCAGCCTGTATGGTATCGCCGCGGTTCTTCCGATGTTCATCAAACAGGAAGCGGGCCACATCATCAACATCAGCTCCGTCGCGGGGGTCAAGGTCTTCGCGCCGGGTGGCACGGTCTACTCCGGCACCAAGTTCGCCGTCCGGGCCATCTCGGAGGGGTTGCGCCAGGAGGTCGGAAGCAAGATCAAGGTGACCTCGATCGAGCCCGGCGCCGTCGAGAGCGATCTCAAGCACACGACCAGCGGCACATCGCAGGGCACGGTCATGGAATTCTACAAGTCGGCGATCCCCGCCAGTTCCGTCGCCGGGGCGATCACCTTCGCCATCGAGCAACCCGCCGATGTTGACATCAACGAGATCGTGCTGCGTCCGACGGCGCAGGAATTCTGATCGGCGGATCGAATCCACCGCTGCCGCGACTCTGACGATCCAGACCCCCGAACCGGGCCGCGGTGTGCGTGAACGCGCGTCTCAAGGTTCAAAGACCGGTCGTTTCCGACCCCGATATAGAAAGGAGAATATGACATGGCCTATCAGAGCGTAAATCCGGCGACCGGCAAGGTCCTTAAGACATTCGACAATCACAGCGACGCGGAAATCGAACGCGCGCTCGCCTCGGCGCATTCCCTCTACAAGTCGCCGTGGTGCAAGGGCGGCAGGGCTCCCCGGCTCAAGGTCCTGAGCCGGTTTGCCGAATTGGCGAACGAGCGCGTTGAAGACCTGGCACGCATTCTCACCCTGGAAATGGGCAAGCGCATCAACGAAGCGCGCACGGAGGTGCGTATCATCGCCGATATCGCAAACTACTATGCCGACAACGCGGAAACCTTTCTCGCCCGCGAGAAGGTTGAGACATCGAAGGGCGATGCATGGCTGGAGTATCATCCGATCGGTGTCGTCGTCGCCGTCGAGCCCTGGAACTTCCCCTTCTACCAGTTGATCCGCGTGGCCGGACCGAATCTGGCGATCGGCAATCCCGTGCTCGCGAAACATGCCAGTATGGTCCCACAGGCCGCCGTCGCCTTCGAAGAGCTGCTGGCCGAAGCGGGTGCGCCGGAGGGCGCCTGGACGAATATCTTCGCGACGGGTGATCAGATCTCCAGGCTCATCGCCGATGACCGGGTCCAGGGCGTGGCTCTCACTGGTTCCGAGGGTGCGGGCAGCATCGTCGCGGCCAACGCCGGCAAGAACCTGAAGAAGTCCGTGATGGAGCTCGGCGGAAGCGATGTCTTCGTCGTTCTCGACGATGCCGACATCGACAAGGCGGCCGTCGTCGGCGTCGAGGCCAGGCTCCGCGGATGCGGTCAGGTCTGCAATGGCGCGAAGCGCTTCCTCATCCACGAGAAGGTCGCCGACGAATTCGTGAAGAAGCTCGCTGAGAAATTCACCAACACCAAGATCGGCGACCCCATGGATGAAACGGTCGGATTGGGGCCGATGTCGTCGATCGGGGCACGAGACGACATCGCCGGGCAGGTCCAGCGCGCTGTCAAGGCCGGGGCCAAGGTCCTGGTCGGCGGGGAGGTGATCGAGGGGCCGGGTGCGTACTACAAGCCGACCATCCTGACCAATGTGTCTCGAGACAATCCCGCCTACTTCGAGGAGTTTTTCGGTCCAGTGGCGCAGGTTCATGTCATCAAGGACGATGAGGATGTCGTCAGGATCGCGAACGATTCGAACTTCGGGCTTTCCGGGGCTATTTTCACTGCAAACGTCGAGCGCGCCAAGTCCCTCGCTTCGCAGGTCGAGACCGGCTCCGTATGGATCAACACATCCTCCTTCACCGGGCCGGAACTTCCGTTCGGCGGGGTCAAGAGATCAGGCTATGGTCGCGAGCTCGCAGGCGCGGGTATTAAGGAACTGGTAAACCAGAAGATGGTGCTCGTCGCGCATTGATCGGCCTCCGAAGCCGGGCGCATCACATTGAGAGCTACCGGTGCCACGATGGGCCGCAGCCGAGCGGCCCATTTTGTTTTAGTGCCGAGGGGAGGACTAACATACTGAACCATATAGTTCAGTGGTTAACCTGATCGCGCAGGAAGCGCAAGCGTCCCGAACTTTCCGTGCCATAGACCGGTCATCCGAGGTCATGCGCCGCGGCGGCGGCAGCAAAATCGTCTGCTGCGGGGCAAAAGCGGACCTTCGAGCTCCTGATGAACCAATGTCAGCTTTCGGCGCCTGCTCCCCGAAAGCCGTCCGCCGGCGGCCCCGTAGCGGTCGTCTATCCAAGCCGAGCCATATCCGTTGTTGGTGCAATCCGGCCATCCAGAACGCTCTATGAACTTGGTGGCGTTTGCTACCTCACTCCACGAAAAAGCCCGCGCGGCAATGCCGGCGGGCTCACATCCGGTTCGAAAAGCAAACCGTGATTACTTCGCGAGGTTGCGCTTGGCGAGCGTGCGCAGGCGCAGCGCATTGAGCTTGATGAAGCCGGCCGCATCCTTCTGGTCGTAGGCGCCCTGATCGTCCTCGAAAGTGACGAGCTTGTCGGAATAGAGCGACTTTTCGCTTTCGCGGCCGATGACCATGACATTGCCCTTGTAGAGCTTTAGCGTCACTTCGCCTTCGACATGCTCCTGGCTCTTGTCGATCAGCGCCTGCAGCATCTCGCGCTCCGGCGAGAACCAGAAGCCGTAATAGATCAGCTCGGCGTAACGCGGCATGATCTCGTCCTTGAGATGGGCGGCACCGCGGTCGAGCGTGATCGATTCGATGGCGCGATGCGCCGAAAGCAGGATCGTGCCGCCTGGCGTTTCGTAGACACCGCGCGACTTCATGCCGACGAAGCGGTTCTCGACCAGGTCGAGACGGCCGATGCCGTTGTCGCGGCCGTAATTGTTGAGTGTCGCCAAGAGCGTCGCCGGGCTCATGCGTACGCCATTGATCGAAACCGCATCACCCTTTTCGAAGCCGACCTTGATGGTCGTTGCCTTGTCGGGTGCGGCCTCCGGCGAAATGGTGCGCATATGCACATATTCAGGCGCTTCCTGAGAGGGGTCCTCGAGAACCTTGCCTTCGGAAGAGGAATGCAGAAGGTTGGCGTCGACAGAGAACGGCGCTTCGCCCTTCTTGTCCTTGGCAACCGGGATCTGATGCTGCTCGGCGAAGGCCAGCAGGTCGGTGCGGCTCTTGAACGCCCAGTCGCGCCACGGCGCGATGATCTTGATGTCGGGGTTCAGGGCATAGGCCGACAGTTCGAAACGGACCTGGTCGTTGCCCTTGCCGGTCGCGCCATGAGCGATCGCATCGGCGCCGGTCTTCTTGGCGATATCGATCAGATGCTTGGAAATCAGAGGACGGGCGATCGAGGTGCCGAGCAGATAGACGCCCTCGTAGACGGCATTGGCGCGGAACATCGGGAAGACGAAATCGCGCACGAATTCCTCGCGCACGTCCTCGATGTAAATCTCCTTGATGCCGAGCATCTCGGCCTTCTTGCGCGCCGGCTCCAGCTCTTCGCCCTGGCCGAGATCGGCGGTGAAGGTGACGACTTCGGCGCCGAGCTCCGTCTGCAGCCACTTCAGGATGATCGAGGTGTCGAGGCCGCCGGAATAGGCGAGAACGACTTTCTTCACGTCTTTGTATGATGCCATGATGATGAGGTCCGTTGCATAAAAGGCCGGCGAAAACCCGGTGTCGCGGCACTTTTAGCGAGATTGACGCGTGACGCAAGACCAAGTGCGACGGTGACGGTGCCGATACCGTTTGACAGCGCCAAAGCGGAGCCCATATTCGCCAGCGTCCGCAAATGCTCGAGGAGAGGCTGCCCCCGTGACGAATATTCAAGACATTTTCAAGAAGTCCAATGTTGCCGTCATCACCGGCGGCGCCTCCGGCATCGGCTTTGCCGCGGCGAAATATTTCGCCGGACGCGGCATGAGCGTCGCCATTGCCGATCTCGGCGGCGATCGGCTGGCCGACGCCGCCAACGAACTCAAGGCCATTGCCGGCGAGGAAAATGTGATGGCGGTCGAGACCGACGTCGCCAGCAGAGACTCGCTGGAAGCGCTCGAACGCGCCGTCCTCCAGCGTTTCGGCCGTGTGCACGTGCTGATGAACAATGCCGGAATCGGCCCGGAAACCTCGATCTTCAGCCCGCAGGCGAATTGGGACAATATCTTCGCCGTCAACCTGATGGGTGTGATCAACGGCACGCGCACCTTCGGCCCGAAGATGCTGTCGCACGGCGAGCCAGGCCTGATCATCAACACCGGCTCCAAGCAGGGCATCACCACGCCGCCCGGCAACCCCGCCTACAACATCTCCAAGGCTGGTGTGAAAGTCTTCACCGAAGCCTTGCAGCATGAGCTTCGCAATACCGAAGGCGGAAAGATCTCCGCCCATCTTCTGATCCCCGGCTTCGTCTTCACCGGCCTCACCAAGGGCGACCGCGCGGAAAAACCGGCTGCCGCCTGGACGCCGGAACAGACCGTCGATTTCATGGTCGAGAGCCTGGAACGCGGCGATTTCTATATTCTCTGCCCTGACAATGATGTGGCACGTCCGGTCGACGAACGCCGAATGGCCTGGGCGGCCGGCGATATCATCGAGAACCGTCCGCCACTGTCGCGCTGGCACAAGGACTATGGCGACAAGTTCAAGGCCTTCCTCGAACAGAAGTAATCGGCGCCAGAGCATGATGCCGAAAAGTGTGCGCGGTTTTCGGGTAACATCATGCTCTATTTCTTTGACTTGGATTCGAATGATTTTAGGCCGATCAGGCCTAAAATCATTCGAATCTAGAAGGTTTGATTGGTAATTTTCTGAAAGCCGGGTAAGAGATCCCCAGATCCTTTCCGGCTTCAGAGTGTGTCATGGATTTCCTGCCCAGCCTGCCGACCCTTCTCGCCTTTGCCGCCGCGACGCTGCTGCTTGCGGCGACCCCAGGCCCCGATATGACGCTGTCGATCAGCCGCGCGCTGGCCCAGGGCAAGAAGGCGGCGCTCTTCGTTGTCGTCGGCACCAGCCTCGGCATCGTCGTCCACACCATGCTGGTCGCTTTTGGCATTTCGGCGCTGATCACCGCCTCGCCGACCGCCTTCCTGATCCTGAAGACCGGCGGTGCCGCCTATCTGCTCTGGCTGGCGGTGCAGGCGATCCGCTTCGGTTCGAAGCTCACCGTCGCCAAGGTCGAGGAGCAGAAGGGCACCGCCCTTTCGAACATCTCCTCAGGCTTCTGGGTCAATCTTCTGAACCCCAAGGTCATCATCTTCTTCATGACCTTCCTGCCGCAATTCGTCAGCGCGGGCGATCCGGCCGTCACCCACAAGCTGCTCTTTCTCGGCTTCTGCTTCATCCTGATCGGCATGCCGGTCAATGCCAGCGTCGTCTTTGCCGCCGACTGGCTGGCCTCCTGGCTGCAGAACAACAAGAAAGTGCTGCGCGGCATGGACTATACCTTCGCCGGCGTTTTCTCGGTCTTCGCCGCGAAGATCCTGCTCACGCAGGCGAAATAGCCCGCGGTCGGCTTCGATCCGCCCGCGGTTGGTTTATCAATCCGCCCGCGGTCGGTTGTTCGATCCGCCCGCGGTCGTGAAACGATCCGCCGCCAGCTACAGCAATATTCGCGAGACGCCCACGCCGGAGCAGGCAGTGACCGCGATTTCGTCGTCTTCCAAAATTATTCCATGCCTTTCGCGCGATTACTTGTGATCAACATATGATCGCAAGTCGGCAATTGTGGCTAGGCCACGCCGCCTTCTCTGCCCACATATCCTTTACGGCTCACGAAGAGCTGCCTTGAAAGGATAAGTCCATGATTACGTTCCGCAATATCATAACAGCGGGAGTTGTTGCGCTGACGCTTGCCGTCACGTCCCTGACCGCGACAACACCTGCCTTAGCCCACGGCGGCGGAGGCCATGGCAGTGGCGGCTTCTCGCGGGACGGCGGCCACTTCGGCGGTGGTGCGCATATGGGCGGCGGCAATTTCGCCGATCGCAGCTTCGGAGCGCATCACTTCGGCGGAGCCGGTCATTTTGGCGGACACCGCGACGGCCGTTTCGCCTTCCATGATAGAAATCGTCTGTTCTTCGGCGACGACGACTATTACCCGGAACAGTGCCAGCCGGAATGGCTCAACCAGTACGGCCATCGCGTTCTGGTGGAAGTCTGCTCTTGAGCAGCAATCCGCCCGCGGTCGGTTGATCGATCCGCTCGCGGTCGATTGATCGATCCGCCCGCGGCCGGTAACCGGTCCGCCGCGGGCGTGAAACGATCAGCTGCCCGCTAACCGATCAGCAACGCATCGTCATCCAGCGTCTGGCCGCGCATCTTGCGGAACATGGCGATCAGATCCTCGACCTGCAACGTCTTGCGGCTGTCGCCGGCGACATCGAGCACGATCTCTCCGCCATGCAGCATCACCGTGCGGTGGCCATAGTCGAGCGCCTGGCGCATCGAATGCGTCACCATCAGCGTCGTCAGCTTGCGCTCGGAAACGATTTTCTGGGTCAGGCCCATGATGAATTCCGCCATGCCGGGGTCAAGCGCCGCGGTATGTTCGTCGAGCAGCAGCACCTCCGAGCCGGCCAGCGTCGCCATGACGAGCGAGACCGCCTGCCGCTGGCCGCCGGAAAGCAGGTCCATGCGGTCCTTCATGCGGTTCTCGAGCCCGAGATTGAGCTCGGCGATCCTCTCGCGAAAATGCTCGCGCCGTTTTGCGCCCAGCGCCGAAACAAGCCCGCGCCGTTCGCCGCGGCGCGCCGCAAGCGCCAGGTTCTCCTCGATCGACAAGGCACCGCAGCTTCCGGTCAGGGGGTCCTGGAAGACACGAGCGACGAGCCCGGCGCGCGCCGCTGTCGTCTTGCCTGTCACGTCGGCACTGCCGATCAGCACCTGCCCCTCGCTTGCCAGCACATCGCCGGCAAGCACGCCGAGCAATGTCGATTTGCCGGCGCCGTTGGAGCCGATGACGGTAACGAAGGAGCCTTCCTCGATCGTCAGGCTGACGCCGTTCAGCGCCTGCTTCTGCAGCGGCGTGCCACGCCCGAAAACAACCTTGATGTCCTTGACGCTGATCACGATGCGGCACCTCCGCGAAGACGGGGAAGGATGAGCGCCACAGTCACCAGCACCGCCGTGACGAAATTGAGGTCGGACGCCTGCAAGCCGATGACGTCGCTCGAAAGCGCCAACTGGATCGCGATGCGATAGAGGATCGAGCCGAGCACGCATCCAACAAGCGCGATCAGCAGACCGCGCCGCCCGAGCAGCGTTTCGCCGATGATGACGGCCGCAAGACCGACGACGATTGTGCCGACGCCTGAGGTGACATCGGCAAAGCCGTTCGTCTGAGCAAACAGCGCGCCGCCGAGCGCCACCAGCGCATTCGAGATCGCCATGCCGAGATAGATCTGCCGGCTGGTATCGACGCCCTGCGCCCGCGCCATCCTTGCATTGGCGCCTGTCGCCCGCATTGCAAGGCCGGCATCGCTTTCCAGGAAACGCCAGACCAGGATGAGCGCGATGACGACCAGAACACCGACGAAGAGCGGCCGCACGTAGAAATCGCGAAGGCCATGGCCGAAGAACGGGCTGATCATCGTGTCGGCATTGATGAGGGCGACATTGGGTTTGCCCATCACGCGCAGATTGACGGAAAACAGTGCGATCATCGTCAGGATCGAGGCAAGCAAATTGAGAATCTTGAAGCGCACGTTGAGCAGTGCCGTCACCATGCCCGCAGCGGCGCCGGCGGCCATGGCGATCAGCGCCGCAAGCCAGGCATTGACGCCGGCAATGATCAGCACGGCCGTCACCGCCGCGCCAAGCGGAAAGGAGCCGTCGACCGTCAGGTCGGGAAAGTCGAGAACTCGAAAGGCGAGATAGACGCCGAGAGCGACGAAGGAATAGACCAGTCCGAGCTCGACGGCCCCCCAGAATGCGATTTGGCTCAAGGCTTTCAGCCCCTTTTTATGTCCGTTCCGCCCGTCGCGAAACGAAGCCTTTTAATACAAACAACCGCTCCCGTGCAAACGAGAGCGGTTTGAATACGACGAAGGCGGCAGACGTACCGGCCGACTATTCGATGACTTTGGTAGCGCGGGAAAGCACGCTCTGCGGCAGGGTGACGCCCATCTTCTCGGCCGCAGCCTTGTTGACGACAAGGTCGCTGCCGGCGGCGGTCTTGACCGCGATATCGCCCGGGTTCTCGCCCTTCAGCACACGCACGACGATCTCGCCGGTCTGCTTGCCGACATCATAATAATTGAAGCCGAGGGCGGCGATCGAGCCGCGCGAAACCGAATCCGTATCGGCGGTAAAGAGCGGCAGCTTGCTCTCCTCGGCAACCGCAACAGCGCCTTCGAGCGCGGAAATGATCGTGTTGTCGGTCGGAATGTAGATCGCATCGGCGCGGCCGACGAGTGCGCGTGCCGCACCCTGGACCTCGGCCGATTTTGTGGCGGCCGATTCGACCACCTTCAGGCCAGCCTTTTCGGCTTCAGCCTTCAGCACGGCGAGCAGCGAAACGGAATTCGCCTCGCCGGAATTGTAGAGATAGCCGATGGTTTTCACATCAGGCAGGATTTCCTTGATCAGCGCCAGATGCTCGCCGACCGGCGACATGTCGGAAAGGCCGGTGACATTGCCGCCCGGCTTGTCCATATTCTTGACGAGCTGGGCGCCGAGCGGATCGGAGACGGCCGTGAAGACGACGGGAATGTCACGCGTCGAGGAGACGACAGCCTGGGCTGATGGCGTCGAGATCGGCACGATGACATTGGGCTCGTCACCGGCGAACTGGCGGGCGATCTGGGCTGCCGTCGCCGGATTGCCCTGCGCCGATTCGAACACGAATTTCAGGTTCTCGCCTTCCTTGTAGCCCGCAGCCGCCAGCGCATCGAGAACGCCCTTGCGCGCCGCATCCAGCGCCGGATGTTCGACGATCGCCGTCACGGCGACGGTGACGTCGTCAGCCTTCGCGGGCAGGGAAAGGGCCAAAGTGGCGGCAAGAGCGAGTAAAATCGGGCGCATGGGGATCCTCCTGAATGATTTTGGGGGCACTTTTAGGAAAAGCGCCCCCTGAAATCAATCGCGGAGAATTGTAGCGAGGATCAAACTTGCTGATCAGTCGTCGGCGCCGTGATTGGCGATCATCATCGCCTCGAAGGCCAGACGTTCGGTCTTGCGCATGCGTTCGGATTCCGATTTCAGCTGGCCGCAGGCGGCAAGAATGTCGCGGCCGCGCGGCGTGCGGATCGGCGAGGCATAACCTGCCGAATTGATGAAATCGGCAAACTTCTCGATCTGCTCCCAGTCGGAACACTGATAATTGGTGCCGGGCCAAGGATTGAACGGAATGAGATTGATCTTCGCCGGCACGCCCTTCAGGAGCTTGATCAGCCCCTTGGCGTCTTCCAGGCTGTCATTGACATCCTTCAGCATCACATATTCGAAGGTGATGCGCCGCGCGTTCGAAAGGCCCGGATAGGTCCGGCAGGCCTCGATCAGTTCCTTCAGCGGGTACTTCTTGTTGATCGGCACGAGAATGTCGCGCAGATCGTCGCGCACCGCATGCAGCGAAATCGCCAGCATGACGCCGATTTCCTCGCCGGTGCGGAAGATCTCCGGCACGACACCGGAGGTGGAAAGCGTCACGCGGCGCCGGGACAGCGACAGGCCGTCACCATCCGTGGCGATCAGCAATGCCTGCTTGACGGCATCGAAGTTATAAAGCGGCTCACCCATGCCCATCATGACGATGTTGCTGACCTTGCGGCCCTCGGCAGGCATGATCGTACCCTGCGGCGCTTCGCGGTCCGGGAAATCGCCAAGTCGGTCGCGGGCAAGCAGCAGCTGCGAAAGAATTTCCTCCGCCGTCAGGTTGCGCACCAGACGCTGCGTCCCGGTATGACAGAAGGAACAGGTGAGCGTGCAGCCGACCTGGCTTGAGATACAGAGCGTGCCGCGGCCCTCTTCCGGAATGTAGACGGCCTCGATCTCGACGGGACGCCCGGCGCCCCGCGGCGGAAAGCGCAGCAGCCATTTGCGCGTGCCGTCGTTGGAGACCTGCTCCTCGACGATCTCGGGACGTGCGATAGTGAAATGCTGCTTCAGCATCTCCCGCATGTCCTTGGCGACATTCGTCATATGGTCGAAGTCGGAGACCCCTCGCACATAGATCCAGTTCCAGAGCTGCGAGACGCGCATCTTGATCTGCTTGTCGGGCACACCCTTTTCCCGGAGTGCCGCCCCCATCTCCTCGCGCGACATGCCGATCAACGACGGCTTCTCGAGGTTGGCGGACGTGCGCGCCTGCGGCTTGGTGACAACGATCGCATCCATGACGGACATAGGCATTCATCCCGAATTCAAACATGTGGCTGCTCCTCGCAACCCCGCGGACTTCAGCAGTGAGCCGGAAGACCTGCGGGCGCATGACAGCACATCGGCAGAAATTGAATGGCGGAACGGCGACTGAAATCGCGATCTGTCCGCTGTTGGCGCCGGCTTTAGCATCATTTTGCCCGCGCGTCACCATCAAGCATGTCGCGCAAAAGTGTGCAGCGGTTTTGCGACTACGACATGCTAGAACCAAAGACCTAAAGCGCGGCAGGCAGATCTGAAAGATCGCCGCGCTTTAGATGGAAATGACAAGGGCCGGCGCAAGGCCGGCCCATGAAATTCTTCGGCTTGAAGGACCGCTTACTTGCAGGTTTCGATCTGCTTCAGCGCAGCCGAGATGCCCGAGAGCGAATAGCTGTAGGAGGTGCCGGTGCCCTTGCGCGAAACGGCATTGACCGTCATCGAATGACCGGTCTTCATCGCGGCGACGAGGGCCGGCTCCTGGGCAGCATTCTCGACCCAGCCGGCCTTGTCCTTGGTGAACATCACGAAGGTCTTGTTGTCGATGACGACGTTGATCTTCGAATTTTCCTTGACCGTGTAGCCCATCATCGCCTGCGGCTCGTAGGAGATGTTCTGGCCCGGACGCTGGGAGACGATGAAGAAATTGTCGCCGTGGTCGACGCTTGCCGGCTGCTTTGCCGTCGGAACGGACAGCACATAGCAGACGGTGCTGTTGCCCGACTTGTAGGAGTAGGCGCCCCATGCCTGAAACTGCTGGATGCGGTTCGGCGCGGCCTGCTGCGCTGTCGCAACTCCGGCCATAACAAGGGTGAGTGCGAGAGCGGATACGATACTTTTTACAAACATGGATTCCTGCCGGTTCTTGCGATTCAAGGCCCGAAGCGATCATAGCGGGCGCCGCATAATCACGATCTGCTTTATTTTGACTTAATTCAGGTTACCAAATGGTCAACAATAGCTGCGATTTGTATGTGCCTGTGTCATTTCAGCTCGAGTGTCAATTTTCGTCCCTTTAACGGTATCGGCCGCGACACCGTGCCCCAATGGCACTGGCCGTCCGTTCGGCTGAATTTAAGACACAAAGATTCAGGCAAGAGTTTGACCTTTCCCAAATCCGTTGTACCTCAGTAAGACTTGGAAATCCGGGACGAAATTATTGTCGCAGGGGGCTGGTGAGGAGATATGGATGCCGAGGAAAGACAGCGTTTCGCTGCCCTCGCGAAGGCCGTCGCCAGGGATCGCGACCAGCAGGCCTTTTCCATCCTGTTCGACTATTTCGCACCCCGCCTGAAAGCCTGGCTGATGCGCCAGAGGATGACATCAGGCGAGGCCGAGGAACTGGTCCAGGAGATCATGATCGTGCTCTGGCACAAGGCAGAGCTCTACGATGCCACGCGATCTTCCCTCTCGACCTGGCTTTTCCGCATTGCCCGCAACCGCCGCATCGACATGCAGCGGCGCGCCAACACCCGAATCTTCGATGAGACCGATCCGGCCCTGCAGCCGCCGGCCGATATCGGCGCGGAAGAAATCATCGCCAATGACGATCGCGACGCCAAGATACGCGCCGCCGTCGGCCAATTGCCGGAGGAACAGCGCGACATGCTGCGCGCCGCCTTCTTCCTCGGTCAATCGCATTCGGAGATCGCCGAAGCGACCGGTCTGCCGCTCGGCACGGTGAAGTCCCGTATCCGGCTTGCCTTCGGTAAACTCCGCAAGGTGCTGGAACGCGAAATCGCCTGACGCAATGTTCGCCCAAGAGGGCGCAGCGGTTTTGAGATGACGACACACATGAACCAAGCGTGTCACATCCCCGCTCGATTCGACACGCGTTAAATCGTCTTCATTGCTTCTTCCGGCCGATCGGCGAGAACGCGGTCGGCCGCTTCGTAGTGACCCGGCCGGATGTGGCCGCGCACCATCGCAAAGGCGGCCGAAAGCACGGCGATGTCGTCGGAAAAGCCGATGACCGCGAAAATATCCGGGATCATGTCGATCGGCATGACAAAATAGGCGAGTGCCGCAAGCAGCACGCCGCGCACCTTCGTCGGCGTCTTCGGATCGAGCGCGCAATAGAAACCGGCGACCACATCGCGCGAGAACGGGATCTGCCGCACCGCCCGCCGAAACGTCGGCCAGAATTTCTGCCTTACGGTTTTCTCCCGCCGGCTCTGGGTGTCCTCGTCGCCCGGCAAGAGGATTTCCCCGAATTTGACCTCGTCCATCCCTGCATCCCTTTTGTCCATGCGAACATATGGTGACGGCGCCCAGCCTTTCAATCGGCGCCTTTCAATCGGCCCCTTTCAATCGGCTCCTTTCAATCGGCTCCTTTCAAACAACACCGCGCGCCGCCGCCTTCTCCATGGCTTTGGCGAGCTTGAAATCGAGCTCCGTCAGCCCGCCGGCATCATGCGTGTTCAGCGTCACATCCACCCTGGAATAGACGTTGAACCATTCGGGATGGTGGTTGAGCTTCTCGGCCGCGAGCGCTGCCTGCGTCATGAAGCCGAAAGCCTCGACGAAATTTGCGAACTTGAACGTCTTCGATATCGACGAACCCGCATCATTGAGCACCCAGCCCGAAAGCTCGGCCAGTTGCGCCTCGGCTGCCGTCCGTTCCAGTCTTTCCATTTTCATGCCATGGTCCTCTTCTCTGTCAGACAGGTTACCGATGAAACGCATCAGCATCCTCTTCGTTTGCATGGGCAATATATGCCGTTCTCCGCTCGCCGAGGGGATTTTTGCCCATCTCGTCGCCGAGGCAGGCTTGACCGCCGGTTTTACGGTCGATTCCGCCGGCACCGGCGGCTGGCATGAAGGCGAGCCGCCCGACCGGCGTTCGATCGCCACCGCGAAAAGCCACGGCATCGACATATCGGGACAGCGCGCCCGGCGCATCCGGCCAAGGGATTTCAGGGATTTCGATCTGATCGTCGCCATGGACCGCGACAACCTGGCGGCGCTGGATAAGAGCGCGCCGCATGGGGCGAATATCCACCTTTTCGGTGATATCGCGCTGGGAACGGGAGAGGATATCCCCGATCCCTATTATGGCGGCCCTGATGGTTTCGAGCTGGTTTATACCAGGCTCTTGACCGGTTGCAGCAGCCTGCTCGAAACGCTGGGCGTCGAGCGTGCCTCGTGCAGCGGGAATACTTCCTCAGTGAGGTAAGGCCCGCCACCGACCGATTCGCGTGACGAAAGCAGCACGAAGCGCGGTGCGGTGAAGGTTGCGGTGTGGAAATTGCCGCGCCCCGCCAGATATTGCACGACATCGTCGAGCCGCGAGGATTTGAGCCGCGCCAGCGTCACATGCGGCATGAATTTGCGGGGATCCGGCGGCAGGCCGATGCGCTGGCAGATCCGCTCGATCTCGCCCTGCAGGGCATACATTTCAGGCGATTGCGAGACGCCGGCCCAGACCGAATGCGGTTTCTTCGAACCGAAGGAACCGATGCCTTCCAGGCGGAACTGGAATTCCGGCCGGTCGATCCGGTCGAGGCGTTCAACGATTTCATCGGCCGTACGGCCGTCGACATCACCGATGAAGCGCAGGGTGATGTGGTAATTCTCCACATCGATCCATCGTGCTCCGGGGAGGCCACCGCGCAGCAATGAAAGACTCATCGCCGCATTGCGCGGAATTTCGAGGGCGGTAAACAGTCTCGGCATCACGAGCACTCCCCGAATCTTTTGCAGGTGCTCACACGGAATCATGCAATCAACAACCGCGCAAGCCCCTATTTCTTCACAGAAGAAATCGTTTCGACGAAATTTGTGACAGCCGGCTCCATCTTTTCGACCATGACGTCGACACCTCTCGCATTTGGATGCATGCCGTCTTCGAGCTTCAATCCAGCCTCCAGCGCGACGCCGTCGAGGAAGAAGGCATAGAGTGGAAGCCCATGTTTTTCCGAGAGCTTCTGGTAGATCGGGTTGAATCGTGCGGCATAATCCGCTCCCATGTTCGGCGGCGCTATGATACCGGCGAGCAGCACGGCAATCCCACGCTCCTTTAGCCGGATAATCATCTGATCGAGATTCTTGGCGCTCTCCTCCGGCGGGATTCCGCGCAACGCATCATTGGCGCCAAGCTCGAGAATGACGCCATCGGTGCCGTCGGGTACCGACCAGTCGATGCGTGCAAGGCCCCCTGTCGTCGTGTCGCCGGAGACCCCGGCATTGGCAATAGTGACGTCGAGGCCCTTCGCTTTCAGGGCCGCCTGCAGCTTTTCCGGAAAGCCGTCGCCGGGCGGTAGCTGATAGCCCGCCATCAAACTGTCCCCAAAACCGACGAGATTGATCGTCCGGGCATTGGCCGCAGTGGCAAGGATCAGCGAGACGGCGATGACGGTGAATTGAAGGGCGGCAACTTTAAATCTCATCCTGGTTTCCCTAGATTGGCGAGGTGCCGTTATGCGGCCTTTCGATTACGGACTTATATAGGGCGATTTCTGTTGGCAAAAACCATTATCGAGTTGAAGGGCGCCGATCTGACTCTTGGCAGCGCAGCCGCTTCCGTCCACGTGCTGAAGGGTATAGATCTCGATATCGCTGCCGGCGAATCCGTCGGCATCGTCGGCCCTTCCGGTTCCGGCAAATCGACCCTGCTGATGGTGCTTGCCGGACTGGAGAAACTCGACAGCGGCGAGATCAACATCAATGACACGCCGCTCCATAGCCTCAGCGAGGACCAGGTCGCCGATTTCCGCGGCCGCAACATCGGCATCGTCTTCCAGTCCTTCCACCTGATCGCCAACATGACGGCGCTGGAAAACGTCGCAGTGCCGCTCGAGCTCGCCAATGTCGGCAACGCCTTCGAGATCGCCCATCGCGAGCTGAAATCGGTCGGCCTCGGTGAACGGCTGAACCACTATCCCGGTCAGCTTTCCGGCGGTGAACAGCAGCGCGTGGCGATCGCCAGGGCGCTCGCCCCGTCGCCGGCCCTGCTCATCGCCGACGAGCCGACCGGCAATCTCGATACCGAGACCGGCCGCCAGATCGCCGACCTTCTGTTCTCCAAGCAGGCCGAACGTGGCACGACCCTGCTTCTCGTCACCCATGACGTCTCGCTTGCAAACCGATGCTCGCGCCAGATTCGCGTCCGCTCCGGCCGGATCGAAGGCGACAGCGCCGCCCGCCGCAGTGAAGCGGCGATCGCATGAGGATCATCACGCCACGCGTCTCGCTCGCTTTTCGCCTGGCACTGCGCGAGCTGCGCGGCGGCATCCGCGGCTTCTACATCTTCCTTGCCTGCATCGCACTCGGCACCGGCGCGATCGCCGCCGTCAATTCCGTTTCGCAGTCGATCACCGACACGATCGCCTCGCAGGGGCAGGAGCTGTTGGCCGGCGACGTCCGCTTCGAACTCAACAACCGCGAAGCCACGCCTCAGGAAATCGGTTTCCTCGAAGGCCTCGGCACCGTTTCGGTGTCGACAGGCCTGCGCTCGATGGCCCGCAAGCCCGACGGTTCCGATCAGGCGCTGGTCGAGGTCAAGGCTGTCGATAACGCCTACCCGCTCTACGGCAAGTTCGTGGCCGAGCCGGACTATCCGCTTGCAGCGCTGCTTTCGGGCCAAGGCGGCACCTATGGTGCGGTCGCAGCGCCCCTGCTTCTCGATCGGCTCGGGCTTGCGGTCGGCGACGAATTGCTGCTCGGCAACGTCAAGCTCAGCATCACCGGCACGGTGAAAACCGAGCCGGACGCACTGTCGGAAGGTTTTGGCTTTGCGCCGCGTCTGCTCGTCAGCCGCCAGGCGCTCCAAGCCTCCGGGCTGATCCAGACGGGAAGCCTGGTCGAACATGCCTACAAGATCCGGCTGGAAGACAAGGGCGCGATGTCGGGCATCCAGGCGCGCGCCTCGAAGGAGTTCCCCTCCGCCGGCTGGGCGATCCGCACCAGCGACCGCGCCGCGCCCTCGCTCACCGAAAACATCACACGCTTCTCGCAGTTCCTGACCCTGGTCGGCCTCACCGCGCTGATCGTCGGCGGCGTCGGTGTCGCCAATGCCGTGCGCGCCTTCCTCGATTCCAAGCGCACCACCATCGCCACCTTCAAATGTCTCGGTGCACCGGCGCAGGTCGTCGTTCTGATCTATCTCTTCCAGATCGCCATCATCGCTCTCGGCGGCATCCTGATCGGCCTCGTCATCGGCGCCCTGTCGCCGATGCTTGCCGCGCAATTCCTGGCGCAATTCCTGCCGGTCTCGACGACGCCGACCCTCTACCCCGGCGCCCTGCTGCTCGCCACGCTCTTCGGCATCCTGACGACGCTCGCCTTCGCCATCCTGCCGCTCGGCCACGCCCGCGAAGTGCCGGCGACCGCCCTCTTCCGCGAGCAGGGCTTCGAGGCTCGCCACCTGCCCTCCTGGCCCTACATCCTGCTTGCCGCCCTGTTCATGGCCGCCCTTGCCGGGCTTGCCATCCTCACCGCCTATGACCGCTTCATCGCCGTCGTCTTCGTCGGCGCGATCGTCTTTGCCTTCGTCGTCCTGCGTCTGGTCGCCGCGCTGATCGCCTGGCTCGCGCGCCGCAGCCCGCGCGTCAATTCGCCGGCACTGCGGCTTGCGATCGGCAACATCCACCGCCCCGGCGCGCTGACCCCCTCGGTCGTGCTCTCGCTCGGCCTTGGCCTGGCATTGCTGGTGACGCTCACCCTGATCGACGGAAACCTGCGCCAGCAGCTGACCGGCCGGATGAACGAGGGTGCGCCGAACTTCTTCTTCGTCGATATCCAGAGCGCCGAGGTCGGCGCCTTCCGCGATCTCGTCCAGGCGCAAGCGCCCCAGGGCAAGCTTGTCGAAGTGCCGATGCTGCGCGGCCGGATCATCGCCTTCAACGGCGAGGACGTCACCAAGATGAACGTGCCGGCCGCCGGCCGCTGGGTGCTGAACGGCGATCGCGGCATCACCTATGCCGAAACCCTGCCGGAGAACGCCGCCCTCACCGAAGGCAAATGGTGGGACAAGGATTACAGCGGCGAGCCACTCGTCTCCTTCTCCTCGGAAGAGGCGCATGAGCTCGGCCTCAAGCTCGGCGATAAGGTCACCGTCAACGTGCTCGGCCGCAATATCACGGCGAAGATCGCAAATCTGCGCCGCGTCCAGTGGGAATCGCTGTCGATCAATTTCGTCATGGTCTTCTCGCCGAATACTTTCCGCGGCGCCCCGCATGCGTGGCTGGCGACGCTGACCGATCCCTCTTCGACACCGGCCGAAGATGCGGCGATCCTGAAATCCGTCACCAACACCTATCCGACGATCACCAGTGTGCGCGTCAAGGACGCGATCGATATCGTCAACCAGTTGGTCGGGCAGCTTGCAACCGCGATCCGCGCTGCGGCCTCCGTCGCCCTTTTCGCTTCGATCCTCGTCCTTGCCGGCGCGCTTGCCGCCGGAAACCGGGCACGCACCCACGACGCGGTGGTGCTGAAGACGCTCGGCGCCACCCGCGCCATGCTGATCCGCGCCTTCAGCTACGAATATCTGATCCTAGGCCTCGCGACTGCGATCTTCGCGCTGATCGCCGGCGGCGTTGCCGCCTGGTTCATCGTCGCCCGCATCATGCGTCTGCCCTCGACCTTTCTGCCCGACGTGGCGGGACTGACGCTTGTGACCGCGCTCGTCCTCACGGTCGGCATCGGCCTTATCGGCACCTGGCGCATCCTTGGGCAAAAGGCGGCCCCCGTTTTGCGCGAGCTTTGACCGGGCAGCGGCTGCCAAACCCTTCACCTTACGGCGATTTAACCGACCGAGCCTTTGCAAGCCTCTTGTTTGCGATGCGCGAAAGCCTCATATTATCCGCAGGCATGCTGGAGCTCCGCAGCGGCGCCCGGGTCGAAAACCCCGACACCGTATTTCCATCGGAGCTTGTAAGAGGAAACTATGGCTGATCTTCGTAACTATCAAAGCCGCGCTCAGACCGGCGAGATGATTGATCAAGGCCTGCGCGCTTATATGCTCAAGGTTTACAACCTGATGGCGCTGGGTCTGGCGATCACCGGTGTGGCCGCATATCTCGGATTCAACTTCGCAGTTCAGGACGGCCAGCTTACCCAGTTCGGCGTGCTCCTGTTCCAGTCGCCCTTGCGCTGGGTCGTCATCCTTGCGCCCCTTGCGGCCGTCTTCTTCCTGAGCTTCCGCATCAATAGCATGAGCGTGGCCGCCGCACAGACGACCTTCTGGGTCTATGCCGCACTGGTCGGCCTGTCGCTGTCGTCGATCTTCCTGGTCTACACCGGCCAGAGCGTCGTTCAGACCTTCTTCGTCACCGCCGCCTCCTTCGGCGCGCTGTCGCTTTACGGCTATACGACGAAGCGTGACCTGTCGGCGATGGGCTCGTTCCTGATCATGGGTCTTTTCGGCCTGATCATCGCTTCGATCGTCAACATCTTCTTGGCCTCGTCGGCCATGCAGTTTGCGATCTCGGTGATCGGCGTTCTGATCTTCGCCGGCCTCACCGCCTACGATACGCAGCGGATCAAGGAATTGTACCTGGAAGCCGATGACGTTGCCGTGGCCGGTCGCAAGGCGATCATGGGTGCGCTGACGCTCTATCTCGACTTCATCAACCTCTTCATGTTCCTGCTGCAGTTCATGGGCAACCGTAAATAAGCAGGACCGACTGAGATCGAAAAGGCGGCTTCGGCCGCCTTTTTTGTTGCGCGGTCTTTCGCGGAATGGTTTTTGGAAAGACCTTGCCCTCCCGATGGACCTGCCGCCGAAATGCCCTTCCTCCTGCGCGATGCTTCGAATGCCGATATACCCGCCATTGCCGATATCTATCGCGAATCGGTCCTGAACGGCGTCGCGAGCTATGAGATCGTCCCGCCCTCCGAGGCCGAGATGGCGCTGCGTTTTTCGGCGATCGTCGGCCAGCAATATCCCTATATCGCAGCCATCAGCACGGACGGGGCCTTGCTCGGCTACGCCTATGCCTCGGCCTTCCGCACGCGTCCTGCCTATCGCTGGCTGGTCGAGGATTCGATTTATCTGGCGCCGCAAGCCCGCGGCCGCGGTATCGGCAAGGCGCTGCTCGCCGAACTGATCATCCGCTGCACCACCCTCGGCTTTCGTCAGATGGCGGCCGTCATCGGTGGCGCCAGTCCCGCATCGATCGCGCTCCATCGCACGGCCGGCTTCGAGGAGGTCGGCCTGATGAAGGGCACCGGCTACAAGCACGGCCGCTGGCTGGATACGATGTTCATGCAGCGCGTCCTCGGTGAAGGTACGAGCACCGATCCGGACCCGTCCGTCTATCCCGGCACGCTGTAATCCGGCTTACTTGTCGACGAGCTTCAGGGCCTTGTCGAACACCTTCAGCACCTGGTTCAGCTCGTGACCGCGCTTCAGGATCGTACCGTTGGTGTTGATGACGGAATAGGCGCCCTGCTTGGCGGCGAGCTTCGGGTTTTTCTCGATGCGGAAGAGCGGCATTTCGCCGGAGCGCTTGAAAACGGAAAAGACCGCCCTGTCCTTCAGGTGATCGATGGCGTAGTCGCGCCATTCACCATCGCCGACCATCCGGCCGTAGATCCAGAGGATGGCGTCCAGTTCGCGCCGGTGGAAGGTCACCGGAAGCGGGTCCTTGCTTTGTTTGTATTCCCTGAGATCGACGACGACTGAGGAACTATGGTCGACGGAACGGCTTTCGCCGTGTCGTAAATCCGGCTGATCTGTCATCAGTCTCACAAGGCCTCCACATGTGACAGGAGGGTGACAGTTTGCCCGAGCCGCCGCAAATTGCAAGAGTGCCAACTGTCACATTCCGCCGCACTGCAGCACCGCACGTCTGTCCCGCAAGGACGCTGTAGCACTTTGAGTCAGCGCATCATGCCTTCCGAAAGTTGGGTTCGATTTTCGGAAAGCATGATGCGCTGGACAGGTCAACGCTTTCTCCGCAGCGCCGCATTTCAGTCAAAACAGCGCCTCATTTGCAGGAGATTTATGAATTCCAGTTTGGCGCCAGCGCGCCAAAGGGCCCGGCGGAGCGTATCGACCTTAACCCCAGCCCCGAATACGCTCGGCCGGGCCGCCCCAGCACTTCATCCGGAAGCGGATGGAATCTCAGATATTTTTGCCAGCCATCACCACGGTCGCGCCAAGGATCGCAGCCGGATCGCCGTCTGCAGTCGCCGATTGCAGCAGGATGGCGCAGCCCTCGAGCTGCGGCCGCTGCAGGACGCTGGCCGGCAGCGTCAGACTGGTTGCCTTGCCGTCCCACATGCCGACGGTTTCGACATTGGTGACGCTGTGCAGATAGGAGATCTTCTGGCCGCTGTTTTCGCCCTTTTCGACGTCGATCGTCTTTTCCTTGTCGAAATAGACCATCACGACATTGGCTTTGCCCTGTCCCGCGCCGATCTTGATCTCCAGCTCGTCGCCGCGCATCGCGGCACTGATCGGAACGGTCAGCCCGTTGCCTTCGCTGCTATAGGTGTCGATCTTGCTGTTGATCCCATTCAAATCGGCGCCGGCCAGATGGCCGCGTCCGTTGACGATGGCCTGCGGCGTGTAGACGTTGCTGCGGCCCATCGTCTTGGCATAGCCATACTGCCGCTCGGTGTTTTCCTTGGAGCTCAGCGTATCGGCCCAGCCGAGATAGTTCCAGTAATCGACATGATAGGCGAGCGCGATGACATCACCCTGGTTCACTAGCTTGCGGAAAGCAGCATCAGCGGGAGGACAGGAGGAGCAGCCCTGCGACGTGAAGAGTTCGACGACACCTTTCGGCGTGCCATCTTCGGCCTGCAGCGGGCCTGAGAGAACAACGCCGGCAATCAGCGGAATCAAAAAACGGGGGGACATTCACCTGCACCTCTTTTTCAGCGCCGACGGCATGTTTGAACCGCGGCCCTGACATATGAACGTACGAATAATCCTTCCGGGTCCAAACGAAAAGTCACGAACGGGTGAGACGTAGCTCGACGGGAACTTGCGTAAAACAAATCATCGTGAGCCCCGTTTAAATGGCGTCGCTGCAAAGAAAAGCCGCCGGAAACTGCTCTCCGGCGGCCATTATCGTGTGAGTCTCCTAGATCCGGATGATTTTAGGCCGACCCGGCCTTAAATCTGAATCCGGATCTACATCAAAAAAGAAGAGCATGATGTCGTCCGAAAACCGCTCACACTTTTCGGCATCATGCTCTGAAAATCAGGCAGCGAGATCGCGCAGAACCGTCTGCAGGATGCCGCCATTGTTGAGGTAGATCACCTCGTCGAGCGTATCGACGCGCGACAGCAGCGGAACCTCCTTCACGGTGCCGTCGCCATAGGTGATCCTGGCGATCTTCTTCTCGCGCGGCTTGATCTTTTCCAGACCTTCGATGGTGACGAGTTCGTCGCCCTTGAGGCCGAGGCTCTGCCAGGTCGTGCCCTCTTCGAAGACGAAGGGGATGATGCCCATGCCGACCAGGTTCGAACGATGGATGCGCTCGAAGGACTGGGCGACCACCGCCTTGACGCCGAGCAGGTTGGTGCCCTTGGCAGCCCAGTCGCGCGAGGAGCCGTTGCCGTATTCGACACCGGCGAAGATGACGAGCGGCACGCCTTCCTGCTTGTACTGCATGGCGGCGTCGTAGATCGAGGTCTCTTCCTTCGACGGGTAATGGATGGTGTAGCCACCTTCCTTGCCGTTCGGGCCGAGCATGTGGTTGCGGATGCGGATATTGGCGAAAGTGCCGCGCATCATCACTTCATGATTGCCGCGGCGCGTGCCGTACTGGTTGAAGTCGGCAACGGCGACGTCGTGGTCGATGAGATAGGCGCCGGCCGGCGATGCTGCCTTGATCGAACCGGCAGGCGAGATGTGGTCGGTGGTGATCTTGTCGCCGAACAAGCCGAGGACGCGGGCGCCCTTGATGTCGGAAACGCCGGTGCCCTTCTTGCCCATGCCGACGAAGTAGGGCGGGTTCTGCACATAGGTCGAATTGTCGTCCCAGGCATAGGTCTGGCCCGGCGGGACCTGGACGGCCTGCCAGTTGACGTCGCCCTTGAAGACGTCGGCATATTTGCTTTCGTAAAGTTCGCGGGTCACGTATTTCAGGATGAATTCCTGGACTTCCTTCGAGGTCGGCCAGATGTCCTTGAGATAAACAGGATTGCCGCTCTGGTCCTCGCCGATCGGCTCCTTGGTCAGATCCATCTGCACAGTGCCGGCAAGCGCATAAGCGACGACGAGCGGCGGAGATGCGAGGTAGTTCGCCTGCACGTCGGGCGAGATGCGGCCTTCGAAGTTGCGGTTGCCGGAGAGAACGCCGGAAACGATAAGGCCCTTGTCGTTGATCGTCTTCGAGATCGGCGCCGGCAGCGGGCCGGAATTGCCGATGCAGGTGGTGCAGCCGAAGCCGACGAGGTTGAAGCCGAGCTTGTCGAGATCGGCCTGCAGGCCCGATTTGGCGAGATATTCGCCGACGACTTGGCTTCCCGGTGCCAGCGAGGTCTTCACCCACGGCTTCGTCTTCAGGCCCTTGGCAACGGCGTTGCGGGCAAGAAGGCCGGCGGCGATCAAGACTGACGGGTTGGAGGTGTTGGTGCACGACGTGATGGCAGCGATCGCCACGTCGCCATGGCCGAGATCGAAATCCGTGCCTTCAACCGCATAGCGATTGTTCAGCTGGCCGGGCTTCTTGTAGTCGGCATCCATCGAGCCGGCAAAACCGGTCGCGATGTTTTCGAGCGAAATGCGGCCTTCCGGACGCTTCGGGCCGGCCATCGACGGCACGACGTCGCTAAGATCGAGTTCCAGCGTATCGGTGAAGACGAGCTCGGAACCGTCGCCCTCGCGCCACATGCCTTGCGCCTTCGAATAGGCTTCGACGAGGGCGATCCGGTCATGTGTGCGGCCGGACATAGTGAGATAATTGATGGTTTCGCCGTCGACCGGGAAGAAGCCGCAGGTCGCGCCGTATTCCGGGCCCATGTTGCCGATCGTCGCACGGTCGGCGAGCGGCATGTTGTCCATGCCGGGGCCGAAGAATTCGACGAACTTCGAAACTACACCCTTCTTGCGCAGCATCTGCACGACGGTGAGAACGAGGTCGGTCGCCGTGACGCCTTCCTTGAGCTTGCCGGTCAGCTTGAAGCCGATGACTTCGGGCAGCAGCATCGAGACCGGCTGGCCGAGCATCGCAGCTTCCGCTTCGATACCGCCCACACCCCAGCCGAGAACGCCGAGACCGTTGATCATCGTCGTGTGGCTGTCGGTGCCAACGCAGGTATCCGGATAGGCGATCGTCTCGCCGTCCTCTTCCTTGGTCCAAACTGTCTGGCCGAGATATTCGAGATTGACCTGATGACAGATACCGGTGCCGGGAGGCACGACGCGGAAATTCTTGAAGGCCTGCTGGCCCCACTTCAGGAAGCGGTAGCGCTCGCCGTTGCGCTGGTATTCCAGCTCGACGTTACGGGCGAAGGCCTGCGGCGTACCGAATTCGTCGACGATGACGGAGTGGTCGATGACGAGATCGACGGGAACGAGCGGGTTGATCTTCTCGGGATCGCCGCCGAGCGACACCATCGCGTCGCGCATGGCGGCAAGATCGACGACGGCGGGAACGCCGGTGAAGTCCTGCATCAGCACGCGCGCCGGGCGATAGGCGATTTCGTTTTCGACCGCACCCTTATTGTTCAGCCATTCAGCAACGGCCAGGATGTGCTCCTTGGTGACTGACTGGCCGTCTTCGAAGCGCAGCAGGTTTTCAAGCAGCACTTTCATCGAATAGGGAAGCTTCGACACGCCGGCCAGACCGTTTGCCTCAGCCTTGGGCAGGCTGTAATAGACATAGTCCTTCCCGTTGACGGAAAGCGTGGAACGACAATTGAAACTGTCAAGAGATTTAGACACGAGATACCCCGTTTCTGATAGCCAACACAGTCGTGCGAACGCCTATGCACTTAATGCACATCAGGATGCGGGTACGGCCATTTCCGCTGTCCGCACGTGGAACAGACGCTCCAAGTTCGGCGCAAGGATGAAATTCACGCCGACCGCTGGCGTGGTTGCAGGTCTTATAGATAATTTCCTAAAAACTTGCCATACCCGAGAACAGTCAAAATCGGACATTTTTTGACCCCGCCGCAAGCCGAAACCAAGAAAGAGCCGACGCATGCATCTCACCGCCGAAAATCTGGCTGCAAGGCGCGGTGAGGATCTCATTTTCGTTAACATTTCCTTTCACTTGGCAGCCGGCGAGGCGCTTGTGCTGACGGGAAAAAATGGATCGGGAAAGTCCACTTTGCTGCGTGTCGTCGCCGGCCTCCTCAGGCCGGAAAAAGGCACTGTCATATTTCACGGCGAAGAGAGCCCGGGAGGCAGGCACGCCGGGGAAGCCAGCCACTACCTTGGCCACCGAAATGCGATGAAGAATGAACTTACGGTTGCAGAAAACCTCGATTTCTGGGGCACCTTTCTCGGCAGTACAGGCTCTGCCGCCGCCCTCTCCGTAGAGGACGCCACTGACGCCGTCGGTCTTTCCGGCATCACCCACCTTCCCTTCGGTTATCTCTCCGCCGGCCAGCAGCGCCGGATAGCCTTCGCCAAACTGCTCGTCGCTTACCGCCCCGTCTGGATCCTCGATGAACCGACCGCCGCACTCGATGCCAGCGCCGACCGGCTGTTTGCCGATTTGATTGGAGCGCATCTGACAAAGGGCGGCATCGTGCTGGCGGCAACCCATCAGCCGCTCGGACTGAAGAATACGCAGGAATTGAAGATGACGGGCTTTGCCGGCGTGGATCATGGGGTATGGGGTTGATGGTCTGCGGATGTTTACGAGGGCATGGCGTAGAAACCCCTCCCCAGCCCCTCCCCACAAGGGGGAGGGGCTACTGTGCCGCGCTGTCTCGCACAAATCTCATCGTAGCAGTCGGCAGAACGATAAAAGCCTGCAAAACCTTCACTTTCGGCCACAGCCGCGGACCGCAGCTTAGCCCCTCCCCCTTGTGGGGAGGGGTTGGGGAGGGGTTTTTCTTCGCTCACAGTGAGGGGTCTTCCTCACATCCCCGCAACGAGCGCCCCGCATGACCGCCCTCTTCCTCCGCGACCTCAAACTCTCGATTCGCGCCGGCGGCGGTGCGCTGATTGGCGTGCTGTTCTTCCTGACCATCGTCGCCGTCATTCCCTTCGGCGTCGGTCCCGATCTCAAACTGCTGTCGCGCATCGGCCCCGCCATCGTCTGGATCGGCGCCCTGCTCGCCGCCCTTCTCGGCCTCGACCGCCTGTTCCAGGCCGAGCGTGACGACGGATCGCTCGACTTGATGCTGATACAGGAAACGCCGCTCGTCCTCACCGTGCTGGTCAAATGCTTCGCCCATTGGACCGCCACCAGCCTGCCGCTCGTCATCGCATCGCCGCTGCTCGGCCTCTTCATGAACATGGACGAGACGGCGATCGGCGCGACCATGTTGACGCTGCTGGTCGGCTCGCCCGCCATCACCTTCATCGGCGCCGTGGGTGCTGCCGTTGCCGTGGCGCTGCCCCGCGGCGGCCTGCTGGTCTCGATCCTCGTGCTGCCTCTGACCATTCCGGTGCTGATCTTCGGCGTCAGCGCCACCTATGCCGCAGTCGAGGATCCCGCCCCCTTCCTGCCGCCCTTCCTGATCCTCATTGCGCTGACACTCTTCTTCGCGGTCATCGGCCCGGCAGCAGCCGCCGTGGCGCTGCGAAACACAGCGGATTGATGGGCCATTCGATTGCGGGAAAAGCCGGATCAAGGTAAGGAAGCGACATGAGCGAAACGAGCCTTGCCATCAGCAAATTCAGTGATCTCGCCAACCCCACGCGGTTTCTGGCGCTGGCGGCGCGCGCCATTCCGTGGCTGGCCGGTATCACCGCCCTCTGTTTTACCGTTGGTCTCTATCTGAGCTTTGCGACCGAAGGCGACTACCAGCAGGGCGAGACCGTGCGCATCATGTATGTGCATGTGCCGTCGGCCTGGCTTTCGATGATGTGCTATACGATCATGAGCGTTTCGGCGATCGGCACTCTGGTCTGGCGCCATCCGCTGGCCGATGTCTCCGCCAAGGCCGCAGCCCCGCTCGGCGCCGCCTTCACCCTGCTCGCACTCGTCACCGGTTCGCTCTGGGGCAAGCCGATGTGGGGCACCTGGTGGGTCTGGGATGCGCGGCTGACCTCCGTCTTCGTCCTCTTCCTGATGTATCTCGGGCTGATTGCGCTCGGCCGCGCCATCGACGATCCGTCGAAGGCCGCACGCGTCAGCGCCGTGCTCATCCTCGTCGGCTTCGTCAACATCCCGATCATCAAATTCTCGGTCGAGTGGTGGAACACGCTGCACCAATCGGCAAGCGTGCTGCGCCTCGACGGCCCGGCGATCGATCCGGAATTCCTGCGGCCGCTCTTCGTCATGGCGATCGCCTTCACCCTGCTCTTCTTCACGCTGCACATCATGGCGATGAGGAACGAGATCTGGCGCCGCCGCATCGCCGCCCAGCGCCGTCTTGCCGCCCGCATGGCGAGCCGGGAGGAATAGCCGTGACGCATGCCTTCTACGTCTACGCCTCCTATGGCTTTGCGGCCCTGGTGACGATCGTCGTCACGGTCTGGACCTGGGCCGACGGCCGCGCCCGCCGCAGGGAACTTGCAGCCCTTGAGGCTGCCGGCATCCGCCGCCGCTCGGCGCGCCCCAAGGACAGTGTGGGGGATGGCGAATGAACGACACGCCGGAAAACACCGCCGCCAAGCCGTGCGGGCTGAGCCGTTACGCATTGGCGCTGCTGCCGCTCATCGTCTTCGGCGGCATTGCGGCCACGGCCGCAAAGATGCTCTACGACCAGGATTTCCATGGCAAGAACATCGCCGACATTCCCTCCGCCCTAATCGGCACCAAGGCGCCGGCGCTGAACCTGCCGCCGCTCGACGGCGCCAACCTGCCGGCGCTGACCGATGCGGCAATCAAGGGCAAGCTGACCCTCGTCAACGTCTTCGCTTCCTGGTGCCTCCCCTGCCGGGACGAGCATCCGCTATTGAAAGAGCTGGCAAAAGACGAGCGGCTGAACATCGTCGCCATCAATTACAAAGACCACAGCGACAACGCCCTGCGTTTCCTCGGCGAGCTCGGCAACCCCTTTCGGGCGATCGGCATCGATCCGAACGGCAAGGCAGCGATCGACTGGGGTGTCTACGGCATTCCGGAAAGCTATCTGGTCGGGCCAGACGGCACGATCCTCTACAAGCGCGTCGGCCCCTTCGACGATATCAGCCTGAAGGAAGGGCTTTTTCCTGCAATGGAAAAGGCGCTCGGGGAGCCGGCTTCGTAGCGATTACTCCACAAAGACCCCTCCCCAACCCCTCCCCACAAGGGGGAGGGACTAAACTCGTGGCACCCGCATCGAGCAAATATCAGCCTCTCTGCGGATGAAACGGTGAAATGAAAAGCGCCGGAGCGGCATATAAGCCCCTCCCCCTTGTGGGGAGGGTTGGGGAGGGGTTATCGGGACAAAGAGGCCCTACACCCCGCCCTGCCAGACCTTGATCGCCTCCACCGGCCAGATCAGCATCACCACGTTGAGCGTCAGGTTGTCGCGGATTATGTAGCCGGTAAAAATCTCGAAGAAGATGGCAATCGCCACCGTGAGCGCCACCGGCGCACGCCGCGCGAAGAAGAAGCCGACGCACATGAAGATGGTGTCCATCGCCGAATTCAGGATGCTGTCGCCGTAATAATCGAGCGCGATCGTCGCCGTGCGGTAGCGGTCGATGATTAGAGGGGAGTTCTCGAGAAGCTCCCAGCCGGATTCGATGACGAGCGCCAGCAGCAGCCTTGCCGCCAACGGCTTGCCGCGCAGGATAAGATGCGCGAGCCCGTAGAACAGGAAGCCGTGGATGATGTGCGACGGCGTATACCAATCCGACAGATGCTGCGAATTGCCGCTGGTATTGACCCCGCCCTCCCACAGCTTGACATAGCCGCAGGCGCAGATCGGCACGCGGCCCATCATAAATTCGGCAGCAATCTGAATGACCAGGACCACAAGGCAGGCGACAAACCAGAAGTTCTGGTGTCTTACGCGAGATTCTACGTCGACAGCGCTCACTTCTCGCCTTCCGTTTCCAGGTTGACGCTATGTTTCAGCACCAGCGGCATCTGCGCCAGCGTGAAGATGATGGTGATCGGCATCGTGCCCCAGACCTTGAAGGCGACCCAGGTACCGTCGGAAAAATTGCGCCAGACGACTTCGTTCAGCACCGCGAGGAAGAGAAAGAAGATGCCCCAGCGGATGGTGAGCTTGCGCCAGCCCTCGGCATCGAGCTGGAACGCGGCGTTGAAGACATAGCCGAGAAGCGACTTGCCGAAGGCTAGCCCGCCGAGCAGCGCCACCCCGAAGAGCGCGTTGACGATGGTCGGCTTCATCTTGATGAAGGTCTCGTTCTGCAGCCAGATCGACAGCGAGCCGAAGATGACGACGACGATGCCTGATACAAAAGGCATGATCGGCAGATGGCCGAGCACGATCTTCGAAACGATCAGCGAGATGATCGTCGCCGCCATGAAGAGGCCGGTCGCGACGAACAGCGGTCCGCCCAATTCGGAAAGAGCGGGAAACGTCTCCACCAGCCACTGGCCGCGCAGATTGGCGAAGAAGAAGATCATCAGCGGCCCGAGTTCCAGCGCCAGTTTCAGCAGCGGATGATGCCGGTCGGCAGCAGACGGGGTGATATCGCTTTCGGTGCTCATGCGTTCTTCAAACCTGTTTTCCTGGAAACTGTTTCCGGCCCTGCCCTGCAGGCTTTCGGCGGCATATCTGTGGCATCATTGCCCAAGTCCGGCAATGGCATGGGCAAAATCCTCGGCCTCGAACGGCTCCAGATCCTCGACGCCCTCGCCGACACCGATGAAATAGACCGGCAGCTTATGCTTGGCGGAGATGGCGACGAGAATACCGCCGCGCGCCGTGCCGTCGAGCTTGGTCATGATCAGCCCGTTGACGCCTGCGACGTTGCGGAAAATCTCGACCTGGCTGAGCGCGTTCTGCCCCGTCGTGGCATCGAGCGTCTGCAGTACGGTATGCGGCGCATCGGGATCGAGCTTGCCGAGCACGCGCACGATCTTCTCGAGCTCCGCCATCAGCTCGGCCTTGTTCTGCAGGCGGCCGGCGGTATCAACGATCAGCACGTCGCATTTTTTCGCCTTTGCCTGTTCGAAGGCATCATAGGCAAGGCCGGCCGCATCGGCGCCGAGCTTGGTGCCGATGAATTCGGATTGCGTCCGGTCGGCCCAGATTTTCAGCTGCTCGATCGCCGCCGCCCGGAAAGTATCGCCGGCCGCCAGCATCACCTTCAGGCCGGCGCCGGAAAGCTTTGCCGCAAGCTTGCCGATCGTCGTGGTCTTGCCGGTGCCGTTGACGCCGACGACGAGGATGACATGCGGCTTGTGCGAGAGGTCGAGCTGCAGCGGCTTGGCGACCGGCTTCAGGACCTTGGCGATTTCCGACGCCATGATCCGGCTGACATCCTCGCCGGTGACATCCTTGCCATAGCGCTCAGAGGCGAGCGTGTCGGTGACGCGCATGGCGGTCTCGACACCGAGATCGGCCTGGATCAGCAGGTCCTCGAGATCCTGCAGCGTCTCGTCATCGAGCTTGCGCTTGGTGAAGAGCGCGGTAATCTGGCCGGTCAGCTGCGAAGAGGTGCGTGCAAGGCCATTACGCAGGCGCTGGAACCAGCTGAGTTTTGGCTGCAGGACAACGGGCTCCGGCTCGACGACCTTTGGGCCGGTGGCAAAGCCTCTGGGGAGGATGGGAAAGCCAATCTCCGGTTCTGCCGCGGGGCTACCCCCCTCTGCCCTGCCGGGCATCTCCGCCACAGGTGGGGAGATTGGCTGGAAGGGCGAATCCAGTCCTGCGTCATCCTCAGCCGGAATCTCTTCCGGCTCAGCCGGAATGTCTTCTGGAAGCTTTTCGACGATCTCTTCGAGGTCAGCCGGCTGTTCTAGCGCTCCGGCCTCCACATGATCTGCCGCCTCGTGCGGGAGATGTTCCAGAGGGACGGAAACGGGTATTTCCGTAATGGTTTCGGCGACCGTCTGACTTTCAGCCTCCGCCTCCGCCTCCGCTGCCGCCGCCTCAGCTTCCAGCAGCGATAACGGCACGACACCCATGTCGCTCAGCTGGTCGGCGGCGGGCAGGATTGAGGGTTCGACATCGTCGTCAGCAACCGGTGCCTCGACCCAGCCCTCGCCGATATCGGCAGCCGGCCCACCGGCCGTATCCATTTCCTCGGGCAGCACCGGATCGTCGGCAACCGGCAGATCTTCGTCGCGCGAACGCGGCTCCAGCTCCCTTTCCACGGCCGCAGGCACAGGTTCTTCAGCCGGCTTGCCGAAGGTGAAGACCTTTTTGATGAAACTGAGCGCCATGGGGATTCCGTGAAAGTCAGGCCGCTGCTGCGGCCGTCAATTGCATGTCGAGATGCTTGCCATTGTGGCCGGTGATCGTGACCGGCACAAGTTCGCCGGGACGAAGGCCGGGGGCTGCGACCAGCGTGAAGTTCTCCGTATGCGCCAGGCCGTTGTTTTCAACAAGCAGCCATTGCCGGGTTCCGATCATCCCATCGAGATGGGATTGATGCAGCCTATGTCCAGCGGCGCGCAGCCTTGCGGCGCGATCCTTGACCAGCGACCGGTCGAGCTGCGGCATGCGGGCGGCCGGGGTGCCGGGACGCGGACTGTAGGGGAAGACATGCAGATGGGCGATGCCAGCCTCTTCGGCCAGCCTCACGGCATTCTCGAACATCTCTTCGGTTTCGGTGGGAAAGCCGGCAATCATATCGGCGCCGAAGCTCATCTCGGGACGCAGGCGGCGCGCATCCGCGATGAAACGCAGCGCATCGGCGCGCAAATGCCGGCGCTTCATGCGCTTCAAGATCATGTCGTCGCCATGCTGCAGCGACAGATGCAGATGCGGCATGAAACGTGGCTCGTCGGCGATGAGATCCATCAGATGGGCATCGGCCTCGATGCTGTCGATCGAGGAAAGCCGCAGGCGACGGATATCGGGGATCTGCTTCAGCAGCGTCTTCGCCAAAAACCCGAGCGTCGGGGTGCCGGGCAAATCGCTGCCATAGCTGGTGGCATCGACGCCGGTCAGCACGATCTCGCGATAACCGCTGTTGACGAGCCTGCGAGCCTGGTCGACGACGGCTCCCATCGGCACGGAGCGGGAATTGCCGCGGCCATAGGGAATGATGCAGAAAGTGCAGCGATGGTCGCAGCCGTTCTGTATCTGGATGAAGGCACGCACATGGCCGTCGATATGCCTGACCATCTGCGGCGCCGTCGCCTTGACGCTCATGATGTCATTGACCCGGAGCTTCTCTTCGGCCGAAACGCCGAAATCCGGCAGGCTGCGATAGGAGGCGCTCGTCAGCTTCTCCTCGTTGCCGAGCACGGCATCGACCTCCGTCATCGCGGCAAAGGTCTGCTTTTCCGTCTGGGCGGCGCAGCCGGTGACGATGATGCGGGCATGCGGATTGTCGCGCCGGGCCCGGCGGATCGCCTGGCGGGCCTGGCGCACGGCCTCGCCGGTCACGGCACAGGTGTTGACCAGGATGGCGTTGTTGAGCCCGGCCTTCTCAGCCTGCGCCTTCATCACTTCGGATTCATATGTGTTGAGGCGGCAGCCGAAGGTAATGACCTCGATGCCGCTCACTGCGCCTCCGCCTCTCGGGTACCATCGCGCGACCAGAGACCGGTCGAAGGATCGAGCCTGCCCGACCATTCCCATTCGGCCGGGCCGGTCATGATCACGTGATCGTCGCGCTCGCGCCATTCGATGGAAAGCGTGGCCGGCGGCTTGGCGCTAGCCACATTGATCGTCACCTTGCGGCCGGTGCGGCCGGTGCGCGCAGCACTGACAGCCGCAGAACAGGCAGCCGAGCCACAGGCGAGCGTCAGTCCCGCGCCGCGCTCCCAGGTGCGCGTCGTCACCGATGTCGGCGACGTCACTTGCGCCAGCGTGATATTGGCGCGCTCGGGAAACATCGGATGGTTTTCGAGCAGCGGTCCGAAGCGGGCGAGATCATAGGACATCACGTCCCTGTCCACCCAGAAGATCGCATGCGGATTGCCCATCGACATTGCCGAAGGCGAATGCAGCACCGGATTGTCGATCGGACCGATCTGCAACTCGATGCGGCTGGTGTCGTGGAATTCTTCCGCCAGCGGGATCCTGTCCCAATCGAACACCGGCCGGCCCATATCGACGGAGATCGTCCCGTCCTCGTGCTCGACGGCATTCAGGATGCCGGCAACCGTCTGGAAGGTGAAGGCCTTTTTGCCGGTCTCGGCGGCAAGCGCCTGCACGACGCAACGCGTGCCGTTGCCGCAGGCCTGCGCCTTCGAACCATCGGAATTCAGGATATCGATGAAGGCATCGGTGCCTTCGGCCTTCGGATCATGGATCGCCATGATCTGATCGAACTCAGTGTGCGGATCGGCATTGAGCGCGACCGCCGCCGCCGGCGTCACCTTGTCCGGCCGGCCGCGCATGTCGACGACCAGGATCTTGTTGCCAAGCCCGTTCATCCTCGCGAATTCGACCGTTGCGCTCATGGTACCATTCCGTCTGTCTTTCCGGTGTATATGGCGGAAATGCGAAGGAATTACCAGTGGGTGAGTGCCGGGCGGGCGTTGCGGCCCACTGACCCCTTCGAGGCAGCAGCTCGGCTTTTACCGCTGCGCCCCGTCAGGATCGAAGGATGCAGCATGGGCTTCGACAATAGCTGCAGTGATGACCTTTCTCAGCTCGTAGACCAGCGAGCGGGACCGTTTGCGATCCAGATCCTGTGCCGCCTTCGCGAGATTCAGGCCTTCGTTCAAAACAATATGATGGGCCCGCGCCAGCGCCCAGCTCTCAATATCAGCATTTAGCATTCGATATCTCCGCCGATTCATTCGGCATCAAGGATATTCACGAATCATTTTACAGGACGCACTTAAGTAGAAAGTAGAATCACAAGCCGAATAATTTGCAACTGGCATGGACAGCGAATTCGGCCGCCGGAGTGGCAATATTTATCGGCAAAACCTGAAACCCTGGCGGATTGCGCAAGCCAATACATCGATTTGTGTGAGTATGTACTTTTGCTGCAACCGCTGGGTGAGACACTGCCGCCCTCTCGGCACACAGCTTTGAGACGGCGGTCATGCGGTCATTTGTCCGCATTGCCTTGACTTTCGCCCGACTTTCCTGTTTATCGCGCCCAATCCGCGACGAGCCGCATGACTCCGAGCCGCCGACCGGGACCTGAGATCCCGGAGGTCAACACCCGACAGCGCGATGCGCCCTCGGGTGCTTTTTGGCTTTGCGTCTTGTTTTCGTCAAGGAAAAGCACGACGTTTCCGGGCATATCCAAACCCGCCCGAAACGTATCAAGGAAGAGCCGATGTTTGAAAACCTCCAGGACCGTCTTGGATCCATTCTGAATGGACTGACAGGCCGTGGCGCGCTTTCGGAAGCCGATGTTTCCGCGGCGCTGCGCGAGGTTCGCCGTGCGTTGCTGGAGGCCGACGTCGCGCTCGACGTCGTGCGTTCCTTCACCGACCGCGTGCGTGAAAAGGCCGTCGGCGCCGAGATCCTGAAGTCGATCAAGCCCGGCCAGATGGTCGTCAAGATCGTGCATGACGAACTGATCGAGATGCTGGGCGGCGAAGGGGTTGGCGTCGACCTTCATGCCGCTGCCCCTGTCGTCATCATGATGGTCGGCCTGCAGGGCTCCGGCAAGACGACGACATCGGCGAAGATCGCCCATCGCCTGTCGACGCGTGAGAAGAAGAAGGTGCTGATGGCATCGCTCGACACGCGCCGTCCGGCCGCGCAGGAGCAGCTTCGCCAGCTCGGCGCCCAGGCCAATATCGACACGCTGCCGATCATATCAGGCCAGTCGCCGACCGATATCGCTGCCCGCGCCGTGCAGGCGGCCAGGCTCGGCGGCCATGATGTCGTCATCCTCGATACCGCCGGCCGCACACATATCGACGAGCCCTTGATGGTCGAGATGGCCGACATCAAGAAGCGCTCGAACCCGCATGAAATCCTGCTGGTCGCCGATAGCCTCACCGGCCAGGACGCCGTCAACCTCGCCCGCAGTTTCGACGAACGCGTCGGCATCACTGGTCTGGTGCTGACCCGCATGGACGGCGATGGCCGCGGCGGTGCCGCTCTTTCGATGCGTGCCGTCACCGGCAAGCCGATCAAGCTGATCGGCGTCGGCGAGAAGATGAGCGAGCTGGAGGAATTCCATCCCCGCCGCATCGCCGACCGTATCCTTGGCATGGGCGACATCGTCTCGCTCGTCGAGCGCGCGGCGGAGAACATCGACGCCGAGAAGGCAGCCGCCATGGCCGCCAAGATGGCCAAGGGCAAGTTCGACCTCGACGATCTCGCCGACCAGCTGCGCCAGATGCAGAAGATGGGCGGCATGGGCGGCATCATGGGGATGATGCCCGGCATGGCCGGCATGAAGGACAAGATGGCCGCAGCCGGCCTCGACGACAGACTTTTCGGTCGCCAGATCGCCATCATCCAGTCGATGACCAAGGCCGAGCGCACCAATCCCGATCTGCTTAAGCATTCGCGCAAGAAGCGCATCGCCGCCGGCTCCGGCACCGATGCCGCCGCCATCAACAAGCTTCTGAAGATGCACCGCCAGATGGCGGACATGATGAAGATGATGGGCGGCAAGGGCAAAGGCGGCATGATGAAGCAGATGATGGGCGGCCTTGCCGGCAAGATGGGGCTCGGCGGCGGCATGGGCGGCATGGGTGGCGGCATGCCCGATCTCTCGAATATCGATCCCCGGCAGCTCGAGGCCTTGCAGAAGCAGGCGGAAGCGGCGGGGCTTGGAAAACCGGGTGGGGGTATGCCCGGTCTCGGCGGTCTGCCGGGTGGTTTGTCGGGCCTTGGCGGCGCCAAGCTGCCGGGCCTTGGCGGTGGTTTCCCGGGATTGCCCGGATTGCCGAAGAAGAAGTGAAAGGATCGTTTGCCCCATGATTGATCCAAACGTCAAAGCCCAGCTCGCGAGCTATCGTCAGTCGATCGACAATATCGATGCCGCTCTCGTGCACATGCTGGCCGAACGCTTCCGCTGCACTAAAGAGGTCGGCGTGCTGAAGGCCAAATACAAATTGCCGCCGGCCGACCCGGCGCGCGAGGAATACCAGATCGAACGCCTTCGCCAGCTGGCGAAAGCCGCCAATCTGGACCCGGATTTCGCTGAGAAGTTCCTGAACTTCGTCATCAAGGAAGTCATCCGGCATCATGAGCAGATCGCTGCGGATCACGCTGAACAAAGCGCTGCAGCCCGATAACCGTACCGCTCAAGAAAGCGGTCAAGAAAAGCCCAAGGAGTAAAGAACATGGCACTGAAAATTCGTCTCGCCCGCGGTGGTTCCAAGAAGCGCCCGTACTACCACGTCGTTCTCGCCGATGCGCGCAGCCCGCGTGACGGCCGCTTCCTCGAAAACCTCGGTTCCTGGAACCCGATGCTTGCCAAGGACGACGAGAAGCGCGTTCAGCTGAACGCCGAGCGCATCAAGCACTGGATCGAACACGGCGCCCAGCCGACCGACCGCGTTCTGCGCTTCCTCGATGAAGCCGGCGTTGCCAAGCGCGAAGTCAAGAACAACCCGGTCAAGGCAAAGCCCGGCAAGCGCGCCCAGGAACGCGCCGCCGAAAAGGCTCAGAAGGTCGCCGACGCCGCTGCTGCTGCTGCAGACGCCGCGGAATAATCGCGACATTCCCTTCGAGCGGGCGGCATGGCGACATGCCGCCCGTTTTCGTTTCCAATCGCCCGCACTTCGTTTATGAGAAACCTGTCTTTCGGCTTCACATGAAGGAACCCATGACAAAGCTTGAAAACCCCGTTCTGATGGCGACGATCGGCGGCGCGCAAGGCCTCCGCGGCGAGGTGCGCGCCAAAGCCTATACGGCCGATCCCGGCGCGCTTGGCGACTACGGCCATCTGCACAGCATGGACGGCCGCAGCTTCGAAGTCCTCGAAATCCGCGAGATGAAGAATGTCGTCGTAGTCCGTTTCCGCGGCGTCAACGACCGCAATGCCGCCGAGGCTCTGAACGGGCTTGAACTCTATATCGAGCGGGACAACCTGCCGGACGAGGAACTGGAGGACGACGAGTTCTACTATGCCGATCTCGAAGGGCTCGAGGCGCGGGACGACAAGGGTGTCAGTTATGGCACGGTCACCGGCGTCTTCGATTTCGGCGCCGGCGACCTGCTGGAACTCAAAGGTCCGGGCAAACGTCCGGTGCTGATCCCCTTCTCGGAAGCCTCCGTGTTGGAGATCGACCTCGAGGCCGGCACGCTGCTGATCGATCCGCTGGCGGCCGGGCTGGTCGAAGATCCCGAAGAGCTTTCGAAATTCACTCCCGACAAGCCGAAAAAGAAGAAGTGATGGCTTTCCGGGCGAGCGTGCTGACACTTTATCCGGAAATGTTTCCGGGGCATTTGGGCTTCTCGCTCGCCGGCAAGGCGATGGAGCGGGGGCAATGGTCGCTGGACACGGTACAGATCCGCGACTTTGCCACCGACAGACACCGCACCGTCGACGACACACCGGCCGGCGGCGGCGCCGGCATGGTGCTGAAGCCAGACATTCTCGCCCGCGCAATCGACAGTGCCTCAGAAAACGATACCCGCCCGCGGCTGCTGATGAGCCCGCGCGGCCGCCCGTTGACGCAGCAGCGTGTGCGCGAGCTCGCGGCGGGCGACGGCGTCATCATCGTCTGCGGCCGCTTCGAGGGCGTCGACCAGCGGGTGATCGAAGCGCGCGGACTGGAAGAGGTCTCGATCGGCGACTACGTCCTATCCGGCGGCGAGCCGGCGGCGCTGATCGTGCTCGATGCGATTATCCGCATCCTGCCTGGCGTCATGGGCAACGATCTTTCCGGCCTGCACGAAAGCTTCGAAGGCGGACTGCTGGAACATCCGCATTATACCCGGCCGCAGGAATGGGAAGGTCGGGAAATCCCCTCGATCCTCACGTCCGGCAATCACGGCGCCATCGAAAAGTGGCGGCATCAGGAAGCGATGCGGCTGACCCGGGAGCGGCGGCCGGATCTGCTCGAAAAAGGCTAGCGTATCGGCTCGAAAATCGGGATTGCTTTTCGGAAAACACGATGCGTAGATTCGAAATGTTACAGCGTCCTTTGCGCGTCAGAAAAGACGCGCGGCGCTTTAAAGTGAGAAAAACGGCTGATTTCGCAGCCCTTTTCACAAAAATCTCGTCCAAGGGATGACAAGCCTTGGCCTTTCGTGTATTGGCGCACGCGGAAATGGGGTTTATCCCCGTCTGCCAGCAAACAAAGAATGGCGAATCCGCTCCCGCCCTTGACGGGCAAAGTCCTGAGGCCAGTTCCGAAGGATCAGTGTTGAGCGCTCTGGCTGTTTCAGAAGAACCAAAGGTTAAGACGATGAACATCATTCAGCAGCTTGAGGCCGAACAGGCCGCCAAGATCGAAGCCAAGCGCACGCTTCCCGAATTTTCCCCGGGCGATACTGTCCGCGTCAACGTGAAGGTCACGGAAGGCACCCGTACCCGCGTTCAGGCCTATGAAGGCGTCTGCATCGCCCGCTCCGGCGGCGGCCTGCAGGAAAACTTCACGGTCCGCAAGATCTCCTACGGCGAAGGCGTCGAGCGCGTATTCCCGGTCTACTCGCCGATGATCGAAAGCGTCGACGTCGTTCGCCGCGGTAAGGTCCGTCGCGCCAAGCTCTATTACCTGCGCGACCGCCGCGGCAAGTCTGCCCGTATCGTTGAAGACACCGGCGTCCGCGCCCGCAAGCTCAACGACGCCGAGCGCGCCGCCATTGCCGAAGAAAAGGCACGCATCGAAGCTGAAAAGATTGCAGCAGCTCAGGCGCTCGCCGCCGAGAAGGCAGCAGCCGAAGCTGCGGAAGCCAAGGCCGCTGCCGAAAAGGCCGCCGCTGAAGCAGCCGCCGCTGCAGCGGAACCGGCAGCAGAATAAGATCTGCCCTACGCAAAATTCTTTGCTTGGAAAGGCGGCCTTCGGGTCGCCTTTTCTATTTTTTGCTCGGCCACGCAGTGGGCGCCCTTGCCTCAGACCTATCTTCCGTGACAGTTTTTGCCGTTCAATTTTGGGGAACCGTTCAATGTTGTTTCGCCGTACCGTTCTTGCGAGCTTCGCCGCCCTTGCTCTTCTACCCCTGGCCGCATCGGCCGCCGAGTTGCCCGATCTCGGCGGCAAGAGCGTCGTCGTCGTCACCGAGAATGCCTATCCGCCGCTGCAATTCGTCGATCCGAAATCCGGCAAGGCGATCGGCTGGGAATATGATGCGATGAACGAGATCGCCAAGCGGCTGAACTTCAAGGTCGAATACCAGAACACCAGCTGGGACGCGATGATCCAGGCGGTTTCCGACGGCCAATACAACATCGGCATGACCGGCATCACCATCAAGGAAGACCGCAAGCAGAAGGTGGATTTCTCCGATCCCTATATGCGCTCGCAGCAGTTCATGCTGGTGCGCGGCGATGAGAAGCGCTTCGCCGATGGCAAGTCCTTCGGCGAATTCAAGGATGGCCTGGTCGGCGCGCAGCCCGGCACCACGCCCTTCTACACCGCCGTCTATGAAGTGCTTGATGGCAACGAGCAGAACCCGCGCATCAAGCTCTTCGAAACCTTCGGCGCCACCGTCCAGGCCCTGAAGGCCGGCGACGTCGACGTCGTGCTGACCGACGGCACTGCCGGCAAAGGCTATGTCGATGCCTCGAACGGCGCCTTGAAGCTGATCGGCGAACCGCTCGGCACCGAAGATTTCGGCTTCATCTTCCCGAAAGGGTCCGACCTTGTCGCCCCGGTCAATGCCGCCATTTCAGCACTCAAGGCCGACGGCACGCTGGATGGGCTGAACAAGAAGTGGTTCCTCGACTACAAGATGGGCGAATGACGCCGAGCAGCCGCTGATGGCCTTGCGACCATCTCCAGACAGACACGTCAAGGACGACTATCCCTGGTGGCTGGTCGCGCTTGTCGCGATCGGCCTCGTGCTTGCCGTCGTCATCGTCGCCAACGATATCTATGCCCAGGTCTTCCGCACCGTCGTCAACGGTGTCGGCATCACCGTCTTCGTCACGCTGGTCGCCTTCGTGCTCGCCACCGTGCTCGGCCTCGGCATCTGCCTGCTTGGTATGGCCGACAGCCAGGTGTTGCGTCAGATTGCGCGATTCTACATCGAGATCATCCGCGGCATACCGATCCTCGTGCTGCTGTTCTACGTCGCCTTCGTCGGCGCGCCGGCTCTGGTTGCGGGCTATAATTTCCTGATTTCGCCGCTGGTGACGTCAGGCGTGGCCGAGCCCATCCTGGTGCGCGACCTGTCGCTGATGTGGCGAGCGATCATCGCGCTGACGGTCGGTTATTCCTCCTTCATCGCCGAAATCTTCCGGGCCGGTTTCCAGTCGGTCGATCTCGGCCAGATCGAGGCGGCCAAGGCGCTCGGCCTCTCGCGCTATCGGCGCTTCCGTTCCGTCGTCTTCCCGCAGGCGATCCGGGTGATTTTCCCGCCGCTCTCCAACGATTTCGTCTCGATGGTGAAGGACAGCTCGCTCGTCTCCGTGCTCGGCGTCGCCGACATCACCCAGATGGGCAAGGTCTACGCCGCCGGCTCCTTCCGCTTCTTCGAAACCTATTCGATCGTCACCTATATCTATCTGATCCTGACGATCGGTCTGTCGCTGGCGCTGCGGCGGACGGAGAAATGGATGAAGTCGCGGTAAGCGATCAATAGCCGCTGCGCCGCTGAGAGGCCGCAGAGCGTCTGCTGATGATTCAAATTGAAGCCGCCGCGAAAAATCGCTATATGCAGGGCCATGGAATCCAAGTTCAGATGCATTGGTGCGCATATTTTCGTGCTGCAGGACCATTATCGCCTGCCGGCACGGTTTTTTGCGTGCGTGTCCGGTGCGCTCAACAGCCGACTTCGTTGATCGAATGACGGCCGGCGGAGCCTGATCTGCCATTTCTCGATTTTCCAAAAGCTTTAGAAAAACGGACTTAACGCCATGAGCGCACCGCGTACCCTCTACGACAAGATCTGGGACGATCATCTGGTCGACGAACAGGCAGACGGCACCTGTCTTCTCTACATCGACCGCCACCTGGTCCACGAAGTGACCTCGCCGCAGGCTTTCGAAGGCCTGCGCATGACCGGCCGCAAGGTTCGCGCGCCGGAAAAGACGCTCGCCGTCGTCGACCATAACGTTCCGACCTCGCCCGACCGCCATCTCGGCATCAAGAACGAGGAAAGCCGCATCCAGGTGGAAGCGCTGGCGACCAACGCCGCTGAATTCGGCGTCGAGTATTACTCGGCAAGCGACAAGCGCCAGGGCATCGTCCACATCGTCGGTCCGGAACAGGGCTTCACCCTGCCCGGCATGACCATCGTCTGCGGCGACAGCCATACCTCGACGCATGGCGCCTTCGGCGCGCTGGCACACGGCATCGGCACCTCCGAGGTCGAGCATGTTCTGGCGACCCAGACGCTGATCCAGAAGAAGGCGAAGAACATGCTGGTGCGGGTCGATGGCGTGCTTCCGCCGCACGTCACCGCCAAGGACATCATCCTTGCCATCATCGGCGAAATCGGCACGGCCGGCGGCACCGGCCACGTCATCGAATTTGCCGGCGAAGCGATCCGCGCGCTGTCGATGGAAGGCCGCATGACCATCTGCAACATGACGATCGAGGGCGGCGCCCGCGCCGGCCTGATCGCCCCTGACGAAAAGACCTTCGAATATATCAAGGGCAAGCCGCGCGCGCCGAAGGGCGAGGCGCTGGAACAGGCGATCGCCTACTGGAAGACGCTGCAGACCGACGAGGGCGCTCATTACGACCGCGTCGTCGTGCTCGATGCCGCCAGCCTGCCGCCGATCGTCTCCTGGGGCTCCTCGCCCGAGGATGTCATCTCTGTCCAGGGCATCGTTCCGAACCCGGACGACATTCCGGACGAAACCAAGCGCACCTCCAAGTGGCGCGCGCTCGACTATATGGGTCTGAAGCCGGGCACGAAGATGACCGACATCACCCTTGACCGCGTCTTCATCGGCTCCTGCACCAACGGCCGCATCGAGGACCTGCGCGAAGTCGCCAAGGTCGTCGAAGGCAAGACGGTTGCCCCAACCGTCGACGCGATGATCGTGCCGGGCTCCGGCCTCGTCAAGGAACAGGCGGAAGCCGAAGGCCTCGACAAGATCTTCAAAGCCGCCGGTTTCGACTGGCGCGAGCCGGGCTGCTCCATGTGCCTTGCCATGAACGACGACCGCCTGAAGCCGGGCGAACGCTGCGCCTCGACCTCGAACCGCAACTTCGAAGGCCGTCAGGGCTTCAAGGGCCGCACGCACCTCGTCTCGCCGGCAATGGCAGCCGCAGCCGCGATCGCCGGTCACTTCGTCGATATCCGCGAGTGGAACTGATCCGTCAAAACAGATGACAATCAAAGCCCACCGATGCCCCTGCGCATCGGTGGGCTTCGCATTTGTCGCACCCTGTTTCCTCGGCACCTGACCGGTGATGATCCCATAGTCTCGTCGGTGCATGGCCCGCCTTCTCGATTTCACCCGTTCGGGCAATCGACATCGGGGAAGGCCTGTGGCTTCATCGAGATGGCGCTTCAGGCGCAACTCGCGCGACTTTCGACAGGCACGCTTTCGGGCGTCCATTGCCGGTTTCGGCGATCACTGGCCTGGCTGCGCCAGCTCCGTGTTGTGTGATCTGGGAGAATAGCCATGAGACAGAAAATGGCAGGACGTCTGCCGCAAACCATCCTGGGCCTGTTCGCATCACTGGCATCAATCGATGCCGTTGCGGCTGCGCCGATCCATCCGGCGGCACCGCCGATGACGGTCTCTTCCGGTTTGTGGCAACAGGTCGCGCAAAGCAAGGCACCAACTCTCAATGGATATCGCGGTTATAGCAGCGCCCGGCCCGGCTATACCAAGAGCTCCAATGGCTATTGGTATCCCTCGCGCGCCTTCGCTTCGGACGAATATACCGGCTCGATCGGACGGCCGCAGCGCCTGAACAATGCTTGCAACTACGGTTTTACCCCGACCAACGGCTCGTCCAAATGTAATTATTGACGCGGCAGGCCTGTCATACAAAGGCCGCCGCGGTTGATCTCTCCCGAGGCGGCCGTTGATTGGCTTGGCAATGATTGGGACGGCGATTAGAAGGTCGCCGTGTGCGGGTCCGGCCCCATGCGGGCGTCGGCGCTATCAAGCTTGGCGATCGCGGCCATATCGTCGGCATCGAGCTTGAAGTCGAACACCTGGAAATTCTCCTCGATGCGCGACGGCGTCACCGATTTCGGGATGACGACAAGGCCGGTGTCGATGTGCCAGCGAATGATGACCTGAGCCGGTGTCTTCTGATGCTTTTTGGCGATCTCGCCTATATCAGCGTTCGAGATGAACTTGCCCTGGCCGAGCGGGCTCCAGGATTCGGTGGCGATGTTCAGCTTCTGATGAGCCTTCTGCGCCGCCTTCTGCTGGAAATCGGGATGCAGCTCGATCTGGTTGATGACGGGAACGACGCCGGTTTCGCCGATGACGCGCTCGAGATGTTCAGGATAGAAATTCGACACGCCGATCGAGCGGGCGCGGCCCTCTTCCCGGATGCGCACGAAAGCCTTCCAGGTCTCGGTGTAAAGACCACGATGCGGCGACGGCCAGTGAATGAGATAGAGGTCGACATACTCGGAACCGAGCTTCTTCAGGCTGCCGTCGAAGGCGCGCAGCGTATTGTCATAGCCCTGATCGGTATTCCTGAGCTTGGTGGTGACGAAGATGTCCTTGCGGTCGAGGCCGGAAGAGCGGATGCCTTCGCCGACACCCTCTTCGTTGTCGTAGCCGGAAGCCGTATCGATATGACGATAGCCGGCGGCGATCGCCGTGCGCACGGTGGGAGCGGCAATATCCTGCGGCGTCTGCCAGACGCCGAGGCCGACCTGCGGAATGGAATGTCCGTCATGGAAAGTGATGATGGGTTGAGCGGTCACAATATATCTCCGGGAGTTTGAAGAATTGGACGAGGCATGAATTGCGCCCGCGCTTGCGAACGTCCCTGAACGCATTTCAGCCGGAGCGTTCGGTCACCGGAAACATATAGGCGACCGCATCCGGAAGACAATCAGACGACGCGGACAATCGTTCCCTTTCGAATGTGCGGCAGCAGGCGGCGCATGTCGCGCAGGCTCACAGCCACGCAGCCCGCCGTCGGCTCGTAGCCTGGCCTGATGAGATGGAAGAAGATCGCCGAGCCGCGATTGCGCGCACGCGAGGAAATGTTCCAGTCCATCACCAGGCAGATATCGTAAAGCCCGTCGCTGCGCCGCATCTCCTCGTGACTTGCGCTGAACGGCGCCCTGGCGAGACGGTTGTAGCTGGCACTGTCGGACTGATCGCACCAGAGCATGTCGGGGCGGATGCGGCGGATGGAAAGCGGAGTGACGAGCCGGCCGTTCCGCTCGCCGCGCCGGAAGCCTGATATCAGCCTCATCGAGGCGATCGGGGTGGCGCCGTCGCCCTCGCGTTTCATCACGGTGCGGCCGGAGCGGCCGATCGCAGCAGGCACGGTGATGACGCCAAACCGGACGATCGCCCGGCTCTTGCCCCCCGGCGCAGGACGCACCACGATCGTCGATGGCGTCATAGCTCGCCTCTGCCTTGCTTTTTCCATTTTTCTCGCATGTCGTGCCTTGTCTGGGGCTTCGATTGAAATCATATCGAAACCGACCCGGCAACAGCCCGCCGCCCGATCCTTGCCAAACCAGGAATTTGGCGTAGGACTAGGGGACTTAACACGAGGACGCAAACGGCATGACCGCACGCACCATTCTTCTGGTGGATGACGACGATGACCTTCGACAGACGCTGACGGAGCAATTGTCGCTGTATGAGGAATTCACGGTTCTGCAGGAAGCCAACGCCGGCAAAGGTGTGGCGACCGCCCGCTCGACGCCGATCGACCTGCTGATCATGGATGTCGGCCTGCCCGATATGGACGGCCGCGAGGCGGTGAAGCTGCTGCGCAAGGGCGGCTTCAAGGCGCCGATCATCATGCTGACCGGCCACGATACCGATTCGGACACGATCCTCGGTCTGGAAGCCGGCGCCAACGATTATGTCACCAAGCCTTTCCGCTTCGCCGTGCTGCTCGCGCGCATCCGCGTGCAGCTGCGCCAGCATGAGCAGAGCGAGGACGCGACCTTCACCGTCGGCCCCTACCTCTTCAAGCCGAGCCAGAAGCTCCTGACCACCGATAACGGCCAGAAGATCCGGCTGACTGAAAAGGAAGCGGCGATCATCCGCTATCTCTACCGCGCCGAACAGAAGGTCGTTACCCGCGACGTACTGCTCGAAGAAGTCTGGGGCTATAATTCCGGCGTGACGACGCATACGCTGGAAACCCACGTCTATCGCCTGCGCCAGAAGATCGAGCGCGATCCCTCCAATGCTGAAATCCTCGTCACGGAAAACGGCGGCTACAAGATCATACCCTAGAGCATTTCCGTTTTCTCCGAATAACAGAAATGCTCTATCTCTTTGTTTTCACGCAATTCCCGGCAAAAGCGTTTGACGCTTTGCCTGGCAAAACCGCCAGGCACTTTTGCTGGAATTGCTCTAAGGCGAAAAGCCCGCATGGCGCTGACCGACGACATCCACATGCTCGCGCAGCTTCCTCTGTTCAAGGACATGAACGAGGATCAGCTGCGGTTGATCGCCTTCGGCGCCGACCGGCGCATGATCGCTGCCGGCCAGATGCTGTTTCGCCAGGGCTCGCCCGCCGAGAGCGCCTATGTCATCCTCAGCGGCAGTCTGGAACTGAGCGCGACGAGCAGCGACGGCATGCAGAGGACAGAGGGGGTCGCCGGCCCCGGCACCCTGGTTTCCGAGCTGGCGCTGGTGACGCTGGTGGAGCGCAAGTTCACCGCGGTAGCGCGTGAGGACACCAGCATCATCCGCATCACCCGCGCCCTGTTCCACCGGTTGATCGAAGAATATCCGGACGCGGCCCGACTGATCGAGAACCGGATCCGCGATAATCTTGCGGAGCTAGCGGCAAAGGCCGCGAGCCAGTTCTACCGCTTCAGCTGATCCCGGTTGGAGCAGTTCTCCGCTTTACGATAAGCTGAACCGCATCGCTCTAACCTCTTGTTTTGACGCAATTCCGGACGGAAAACCGCTTCGCACTTTTCCTGGAATTGCTCTAGAAATCGAAATGCGCCGTGACAGGTACGTGGTCGGAAGGCCGGTCCCAGCCACGCGCCTCCTTCAGGATTTCGATTCGCTTGAGATGCGGCCCGAGATCCGACGACGACCAGATATGGTCGAGACGGCGGCCGCGGTCGGCGGCCTCCCAATCCTTGGCGCGGTAGCTCCACCAGGTGTAGAGTTTCTCGCTGGCAGGCACATGCTGGCGCATCAGATCGAGCCAGGCGCCGCGCTTCATCACCTCGAGCAGCCCCTCGGTTTCGACAGGCGTATGGCTGACGATCTTGAGAAGCTGCTTGTGAGACCAGACGTCGTGCTCCAGCGGCGCGATGTTGAGGTCACCGACGAGGATGGCTGAGGTGTTGGCCTCGCCATTGGCTTTCAGCAGCTTCATCTCCTCGATGAAATCGAGCTTGTGGCCGAATTTCGGATTGATCGTGCGATCCGGCTCGTCGCCGCCGGCCGGGACATAGAAATTGTGCAGCCGAACGCGACGATTGCCGTGCTCGAAGATCGCCGAGATGTGGCGCGCATCGCCGACGCCGCAATAATCCTGGCGGTGATCCTCGGTCAATGGAATACGCGAGGCGATCGCCACGCCGTGATAGCCCTTCTGGCCATGGATGATGATGTGATTGTAGCCCATCGCCCTGAGCGGTGCTGCCGGAAACAGCTCGTTCGTCACCTTGGTTTCCTGCAGGCAGAGGATATCGGGCCTGTGCTTCAGAACGAGCTGCTCGACGATGGGCATGCGCAGCCGCACCGAATTGATGTTCCAGGTGGTGATCGAAAAACCCATGCCCCGTGCCCTCTCGCGTCCAATGCCCGCATGTCGGCCGAACCCCGGCTCGACGCGACGCGCTTTCATGAAAGGGCTTTAAAACAAAGGTGGACGCGAGGGAACCAGACGCGCGCAAAAGCATCAAGCGATCAACCGAAAAGGTCTCAGTCGCGCGACTGCGGCGTGCCTGGAATGGTCTCATAGGGCACGCGGAAGACGCGATCCTCGAACTGCATGCCGGTTTTGACGTTGAAGATCATCACCGAGGTGTCCTTGCCCTGATTGTCGGTGATCGTCCACTGCCGCAGATCGTAGGTCTTCGGGTCGAACATCATGGTGATGGTCGAGTTTCCAAACACCGTATTGTTGCCGAGCGCGATCGTCGTCAGGTCAGACTCTTCCTTCACGCCCTTCACCATGCCGGCCGACAGGTCGATATGCTGCGCGAGCAGCAGGCTGAGCGGGGTCTTGGACAGCGGATAGAGATCCCAGGTTTTGAGCTTCATATTGCCGATGGCGACGTTCTTGCCGTCGGCGATCACCCGCATCGGCGACGGATCGTCATAGTTGAAGCGCAGCTTGCCGGGGCGCTGGATGAAGAACTTGCCGCCGGTCTGTTCGCCGCGCGGGCCGAACTGCACGAATTCGCCCTGCATCGTCGTGACGCCGGAAAAATGATCGGCGATCGCCTGCGCCGTGCCGGAGGCGGGAGCTGCAGCCTGCGCATAAGCGCCAAGGGGAATGGCGCTCGCTATCGCAGCGACGGCAAAGGCGCCGAGAAGCTCGCGGCGCGTTACCGTCAGGCCGGAGAGGAAGCTATCGGAGTGACTCATCTAAATCTCCTTTATGCGATCTGCATGCTGCCGAAAGGCGGCGTCTTCAAGGCGTTGCGATCGGCCTGCGAGAGGTAACGGCTGTGACGTTATCAGGTTTCCGCAAAAGCGGCTGTATTGGAAATATATGCCTGTTCTGTCAGCGGTCGAGGATGTCGCCTTCGGTGGGAACGAGAATCTCGCGTTTGCCGGCATGGTTGGCCGGTCCGATGATGCCCTCCTTCTCCATGCGCTCGACGAGCGAGGCGGCACGGTTGTAGCCGATACCGAGCCGGCGCTGGACGTAGGAAGTCGACGCCTTGCCGTCGCGCAGCACGATGGCGACCGCCTGGTCGTAGGGATCTTCCGATTCGGAAAGATTGGACGTGCCGGCCGGACCGCCGCCGCCGCCGTAATCGCCGTCTTCGTCGTCATCGGCGGTGATCGCGTCGAGATATTGCGGCGAGCCCTGGGTTTTCAGGTAGGAGACGATCTCTTCCACTTCGACATCCGAAACGAACGGGCCGTGCACGCGCTGGATTCGCCCGCCGCCCGCCATGTAGAGCATGTCGCCCATGCCGAGCAGCTGTTCCGCGCCCTGTTCGCCAAGGATGGTGCGGCTGTCGATCTTCGAGGTCACCTGGAAGGAGATGCGGGTCGGGAAGTTCGCCTTGATCGTGCCGGTGATGACGTCGACCGACGGACGCTGTGTAGCCATGATCACGTGGATGCCGGCCGCACGCGCCATCTGTGCCAGGCGCTGGACGGCGCCTTCGATATCCTTGCCGGCGACCATCATCAGGTCGGCCATCTCATCGATGATGACGACGATATAAGGCATCGGCCGCAGATCGAATTCCTCGGTCTCGTACATCGCCTCGCCGGTGTGGCGGTCGAAGCCGGTCTGCACCGTGCGCGAGATCGCCTCACCCTTCGACAGCGCCTGCTCGACGCGGGAGTTGAAGCCGTCGATGTTGCGCACGCCGATCTTCGACATCTTCTTGTAGCGCTCTTCCATCTCGCGCACGGTCCATTTGAGCGCGACGACGGCCTTCTTCGGATCGGTGACGACAGGCGAAAGCAGGTGCGGGATGCCGTCATAGACGGAGAGTTCCAGCATCTTCGGGTCGATCATGATCAGCCGGCACTGTTCCGGCGTCATGCGGTAGAGCAGCGACAGGATCATCGTATTGATGGCAACCGACTTGCCGGAACCGGTGGTGCCGGCGACGAGCAGATGCGGCATCTTGGCAAGATCGGCGATCACGGCTTCGCCGCCGATCGTCTTGCCGAGCGCCATGGCGAGCTTTGCCTTGCTGCCCTCGAAATCCCGGGAGGCGATGAGTTCACGCAGGTAGACGGTCTCGCGCGTCTGGTTCGGCAATTCGATGCCGATCGCGTTGCGGCCGGGCACGACGGCGACGCGGGCGGCAATGGCGCTCATCGAGCGGGCAATATCGTCGGCGAGGCCGATGACGCGCGACGACTTGATGCCGGGTGCCGGCTCCAGTTCGTAGAGCGTGACGACGGGGCCGGGGCGAACATGGATGATCTCCCCCTTGACGCCGAAATCTTCGAGCACGCCTTCGAGCATGCGGGCGTTCTGCTCCAGCGCATCGGCCGAAAGCGTGGAGTCGCGAACGACATTCTTCGGTTCGGCGAGCAGATGCATCGAGGGAAGCTGGAAACCCTCGGGACGGATGAACGAGCCCTGCGCTTCTCGCTCGATGCGGGCGCTGGGTTTCGGACGGGCGACCACGGGGACGACGCGCGGTTCCGGCTTGCCGGCCGCCTTTGTCGGCGCGCGGATCATCCAGTCCTCGTCGTCATCGTCGTCGGGCAGGATATCAGCCGGGCGCGGCGGCATGTCGTTTTCGAAGGGCAGGTCGTCATTATCATCGTCGTCATCGATGGACATCGACGGCGCGGAGACGATGCGCCGCGGCGAAGCCGTTCTTGCCCCCATCGAGGGCTCCATCGACGGCTCCATGCGCTCGCCGCGGACGGTCGGCGCCTTGGCGCGCACGGGTTCGTTCAGCGTGCCGAACTCGTCATCGTTGAAATCATAAGGTGATTCGTAATCGCCCTGGCGCCGCTTGCGCGGCCCCATGCCGAATAGCCGGCGCAACCGGCCCTGGCTCATGTACCAGGCATGCGTCACGGCGCCGCTGAGAGCGACCCAGCGGGACTCGTCCTCCTCTTCGTCCTCATCTCCGACGACGCGGGCCTTGCTACGCGTATCGACGTAGTCTTCCTCGATCTCCTCGTCGGCGTCGCTGCGGCCAACGAGCCCCGATGCAAAGAGCATCAGCCAGGCGGTCGGCGCGGCGAAGATGCAACCGACGACCATGGCGAAGGTGCCCGTCGGATAGGCGCCGACGAAGAGTGCGGGAAAACGCAGGATCATGTCACCAATGACACCGCCGATGCCGTTCGGGATCGGCCAGGTGAGCGGCGGCGGAAAGCAGCCGAGGACGGCGCAGGAAAGCACCGAACCGCCGAACCAGGCGGCGGCACGGGCAGGGATACGGCTGAAGCGGCGGCCCGAGATCAGCGTCAGCGCCCAGGCGACGATCGGCAACATCGAAACGACGCTGGCAAGCCCGAGGAACTGCATGACGATATCGGCAAAGGCAGCACCGGTGTAACCGAGAATATTCGTCGGCGAGTTTGCGGTCGCATAGGAATAGCTCGGATCCGCAACATTCCATGTCGCCAGTGCCGCGACGCAGAACGCCAGCAGCAGAAAGATCGCAAAGCCGATGAGCGCCTGGATCTGCCGCAGCATGAATGCCGAGAAGGAAAACCGATCCGGACGGCCATCCATTGCCGGCGACGTGCTTCTTGCCATGTGTCTAACCCGTCCAATGCCTGAGGACACGCGAATCGCTAAAGCTTCGCCGTGCCAAAATGCGTCCGCTCTACCTAATCAGAGCCGGGTTAAAGCGATGTTAACCATGCATGCCTGGACGTGCATTCCGAACCGGGAAATGAAAAAAGCCCGAACCTTGAAAGGTCCGGGCCAAATGCGGTCTATGGTTAGATAGGCCGCGACGGGCTGTGCAGCGGCGCCCTTGTGCCGGGCGCCGCAAACCCTGTGATCAGGAAGAGTGGTAGGCGGCTTCGCCGTGGGTCGAAAGGTCGAGACCTTCGCGTTCGGCTTCAACGGTTACACGCAGGCCGATAACAACGTCGACGATCTTGTAGAGGATCGCCGAACCGATACCCGACCACAGCAGCGTCGTCAGCACGCCCTTGGCCTGAGCCCAGACCTGGGTTGCCGTGCCGGCATAGGAGGCTGCGAAATCGGCCGTCGAATAATCGACGATGCCTGCACCGCCGAGCGCCGGGTTGACGAGGATACCGGTGCCGAGAGCGCCGATGATGCCGCCGATGCAATGGACGCCGAAGACATCGAGGCTGTCGTCGTAGTTGAACTTGTTCTTCACGACATCGACGAAGAAGTAGCAGACCGGCGAAACGATGAGGCCGAGAACAATCGCGCCCATCGGGCCGGCAAAGCCTGCCGCCGGGGTGATGGCAACGAGACCGGCGACAGCACCGGAAGCACCACCGAGCATGGAAGCCTTGCCGCGGGTCAGGCTTTCGACGATGCACCAGGACACAGCGGCGGCAGCCGTTGCGACGAAGGTGTTGATAAAGGCAAGCGAGGCATAGGCATTGGCTTCAAGGTTGGAGCCGGCGTTGAAGCCGAACCAGCCGACCCAGAGCAGCGAGGCGCCGACCATGGTCAGCGTCATCGAGTGCGGAGCCATGATTTCCTTCTTATAGCCCGTGCGCTTGCCGAGCATGATGGCGCCGACGAGGCCCGCAATACCGGCATTGATGTGAACGACCGTGCCGCCGGCGAAGTCGATTGCACCGTAGGAGAAGATCAGGCCAGCTGGCGAAGTGTAGGAGCTCGGACCGCCCCAGAACCAGACCATGTGTGCCATCGGGAAGTAGATGAAGGTAACCCAGAGCACGACGAAGAGCATGACGGCCGAGAACTTGATGCGCTCGGCGAACGCACCGACGATCAGGCCGGGCGTGATGCAGGCAAAGGTCATCTGGAATACGATGAAGGTGTATTCCGGAATAGCGACACCCTTCGAGAAGGTCTCGGCAAGCGACGAGGTGTTGACGCCGGCCAGGAACGCCTTGGAGAAGCCGCCGACGAAGCTGTTCAGCGAGCCGCCGTCGGTGAAGGCGAGCGAATAGCCATAGGTCACCCAGATCAGCGCCACGACGGCCGTGATCATGAAGACCTGCATCAGCACCGAGAGCATGTTCTTGGCGCGCACCAGACCGCCGTAGAAAAGCGCAAGGCCGGGGATGGTCATCAAAAGGACGAGCGCCGAGGAGACGAGCATCCAGGTATTGTCACCCTTGTCCATGGTGAAAGCAGGAGCAGCAGCAGCGGTGGCGGCAGCTGGCGCAGCCTCCTGCGCGAAAGCGACGGCCGGCGCCAGAAGGGCGGCCGAAGCTGCGCAAAGCCGCGCAAAGGTGGAAGAAAACTTCGAAATTGACATTGGATAAAGCTCCTTGATCTGCCGTTCTTACAGCGCTTCTGAATCGGTTTCGCCCGTACGGATGCGCACGGCATGGTCGATCGAATAGACGAAGATCTTGCCGTCGCCGATCTGGCCGGTCTTGGCCGATGCCGCGATGGCCTCGACTGCCCTGTCGACGAGTTCCGATGCAACCGCGATTTCGATCTTGAGCTTCGGCAGGAAGCTGACTGCATATTCGGTGCCGCGATAGATTTCGGTGTGCCCCTTCTGGCGCCCGTAGCCCTTCACCTCGGTTACGGTCAGCCCCTGAATACCGATCGCCGTAAGGGCTTCGCGGACCTCATCGAGCTTGAACGGCTTGATAATGGCCATCACAATTTTCATCTGGTTTCCCATCCTTCGTTATCCTCGGCGCGGAGCCGACTCTCCTTGCCGCTGACGTTTCTGAACAGCGACCGGCGATATACATTCAAGGGGCGTGCCAGATTCAAGGCAGATCGTAAGTTATTGAAAAGTAAAGATTATAATAAAGAATGCCAATAAACAGGCAAATGACCGGCCGATAAGCGCACAAATAACGCGCAAATTCGAAAAGCTGCACATTATTTATTCATTTGCCTTTTTCCGAATCAGACCTTCCTGCGCGACAGAGGCAATCAGGCTACCCGATCGTGTAAATAGGCTACCCCGGGTTAATCCTCTGGCACCTGAAGCCGACGGACTGTCCTGCGTATAAAGCAGCCAGTCGTCGAGTTTGCAGGGTCTGTGGAACCACATCGAGTGATCGAGGCTCGCCACCTGCAGGCTCTGGTCGAAGATGGACGTTCCGTGCGCATAGAGCGACGTATCGAGCAGCGTCATGTCCGAAAGATAGGCAAGCACTGCCGCCTGATAGAGCCTGTTGTCGGGAACCGGGCCGGTGGCGCGCACCCAGACATCCTGCTTCGGATCGAGCTTCCTGTCGGAAAAATAATGCGTCAGCGAGACGGGACGGATCTCGATCGGCCGCTCGCGCTGCCAGTATTTTCGGATCGCTTCCGGCGCGTGCGCGAGATACTGTTCCTTGATCTGCTGCTCGCCGAGCAGCGCCTCGGGCATCTCGACCTCGGGCATCGCGATCTGGTGCTCGAAGCCCTGCTCCTCCACCTGGAAGGAGGCCGACAGCGCGAAGATCGCTTTGCCGTGCTGGATCGCGACGACACGCCGCGTGTTGAAGCTCGATCCGTCGCGGATGCGCTCTGCCTGATAGATGATCGGCACCGTGGGATCGCCGGGACGCATGAAATAAGCATGCAGCGAATGGACGAAACGTTCGCCCTCGATGGTGCGCTGCGCCGCCATCAGCGCCTGGCCGATCACCTGGCCGCCGAAGACCCGCTGCCAGCCGACCTTGGGGCTGCGGCCGCGGAAGATATCGACCTCGATCGGTTCGAGGTCGAGCGTCGAAAGCAGCGTCTCCATCGCCGAAGGCCCTGATGTCTCGCCCGTCATTTCTGTGTCTCCCAGCGGTAGGAAGTGAAGTTGCGATGATCTATATAGAGCACATCTGAGGCACAAGGTACGGGAGCGGCGCGATGCTGGACATGCTGGTTGTGGGCGGGGGTTATGTCGGCCTTTCCGCCGCTGTCGCGGTCAAACAGGCAGCACCCCATCTGAATGTCGCCGTCGTCGAGGCGGCCCCCGAGCATGTCTGGAAAAACGATACGCGCGCTTCCGCCATCATCGCGGCGGCGGCGAAGATGCTCGAGGTTTTCGGCATCTGGAACGAGATCGAGCCGGAAGCCCAGCCGATCACCAAAATGATCGTCACCGACTCCAAGACCTCCGATCCGGTGCGTCCGGTTTTTCTGACCTTCGACGGCGAAGTGGCCGATGGCCGGCCCTTCGCCCACATGATCCCGAATGTTGCCATGGTCGCGGCACTGCGCGGCGCCTGCGACCGGCTCGGCATCGATATCCGCCATGGGCTCGGCGCCACGGAGTTGAAAACCCACGACACCCATGTCACCGTCACGCTTTCGGACGGCAGCGCGCTGGAAACCCGGCTGCTGGTTGCCTGCGACGGCGTGCGCTCGAAACTGCGCGATCTCGCCGGCATCAGGACCGTCACCTGGGACTACGGCCAGTCCGGCATCGTTGCGACCGTCGAACACGAGCGGCCGCATGACGGCTGCGCCGAGGAACATTTTCTGCCGGCCGGCCCCTTTGCCATCCTGCCGCTCAAGAACAACCGCTCCTCGCTCGTCTGGACGGAGCGGACCCCGGATGCCAACCGGCTGGTCGCCGCCGACGACCTGATCTTTGAGGAAGAGCTCGAACGCCGCTTCGGCCACAAGCTTGGAAGCCTGAAAGTGATCGGCGACAAGCGCGCCTTCCCGCTCGGCCTGACGCTGGCGCGCTCTTTCGTCGCGCCGCGTTTCGCGCTGGCCGGCGACGCCGCCCATGGCATCCATCCGATTTCGGGTCAGGGCCTCAATCTCGGCTTCAAGGATGTAGCGGCACTTGCCGAAACCATCGTGGACGCCGATCGCCTCGGCCTCGATATCGGCTCGATCAACATTCTCGAGCGCTACCAGACCTGGCGGCGCTTCGACACTTTCCGCATGGGGGTGACGACCGACGTGTTGAACCGGCTCTTCTCCAACGATGCGACGCCGATCCGCATCGCCCGCGACGTCGGCCTCGGCATCGTCGACCGGCTGCCGCGCCTCAAATCCTTCTTCATCGGCCAGGCGGCCGGAACGACGGCAAAGGACAATCCGCGGCTGCTTGCCGGCCAGACGATTTAACCTTTTACGCAATTCCCGGCAAAAGCGCTTCTTGAATTGCTTCAATCGTCGAGACGGCGGGCCTCGGACACCAGCATGATCGGAATGCCGTCGCGGATCGGATAGGCAAGCCGCGCCTTTTCCGAGACAAGCTCATTCTGCTCGCGATCATAGGAAAGCCGGCCCTTGGAGAGCGGGCAGACCAGGAGATCGAGCAGCTTTGGATCGACGCGGCTGAGTTTTTCATCCATGGCTGAAGTCTACTGCAGAACCGTGTCGGAGTCACCGAAGACGCGTGCCAGCACGATTTCGGTAATGGCGATCAGCGTCTCGGCCCGCGTCTTCAGGTCGGGCGCTTCCAGCAGCGCCTGTTTTTCCGCCGGCCCGAACGGCGACATCATCGCCAGCGAATTGACGAGCGTCAGATTGCTCGCCCGCTCGACGCTCTCCCAGTCCGCCTCCAGCTTGTTGGCGTCGAGATAGGCCTTGAAGGCGGTCAGAAGCGCTGCGCGATCGACCGCCTCCTCCTCATTCTCGGCCGAGAGGTCGGCGATAAAAGGGGCGATACGGAAGGTGCGGAAGGGATCGCTGGTCGCTTTCTCCTCCAGCAGCCGGAAGCGGCAGACGCCGGTCAGCGATACGATATAGCGCCCGTCGCCGGTCTCGGCGAAGGAGGTGATGCGGCCGAGGCAGCCGACAGCGGCAAGGTGGGGATCGCCGCCTTTGTCCTCATGTTCGCCGAGCGCCGGCTGCACCATGCCGATCAGCCGGTTTCCGGTCAGTGCGGCATCCAGCATCGCCAGATAGCGCGGCTCGAAAATGTTGAGGGGAAGCTGCCCGGCCGGCAGCAGGAGGGCGCCGGTCAGGGGGAAGACAGCGATCGCATCAGGCAGATCGCCCGGCTTCAGGTATCTGGCATTCCCGACTTGCATGAAACCGTCCCGCATTCTTGTAACGGGCATGCCCGTCCTGACGAGAATGTGGTGCCCTCGTCCGAAAACGCAAGGGCAGATGCTCGAAACTTACAGCGCCGCGCGTCTTTTTAGACGCGCAAAACACGCTGTAACAGTTTGAATCGCTGCATAATTTAATCCTTAAATCGATCCTGATTTAAGGAATTATGCAGTGGCGCACACCCCGAAAATCGGAATCGATTTTCAGAAAAGATCATGCACGGACTCAATACGATAGACCGTCCTTGGCGCGTCCTGTCGGACGCGCGGCGCCCTAGGAGAACAGCATCGCCGAAAGCTTGCGACGCGCTGCAACCGTCGCCGGATCCTTGAAGCCCCAGACCTCGAAGAACTGCAGCAGCTGGCGGCGGGCGCCGTCATCGTCGAAGGCGCGGTCCTTGCGCATGATCAGCAGCAGATGGTCGGCCGCCTCGTCGCGCCGGCCTTCGACATTACGGATCTTGGCAAGCTTGATCCGCGCCTCATGGTCATCGGGATTGGCAGCCAGTTCACGCTCGAGCGCAACGGGGTCTCCGAGCTTGCGGGCCTCCTCGATCTGCTCGAGCTTCATCAGTACGGCCTGGATGCCGGCGTCTTTCGCCAGCTCTTCCGGCAATTCCGTCAGGATTTCGCGCGCCCGCTGATGCTGGTTTGCGGCGATCATGCATTCAGCCATTCCGGCAAGCGCCTTGGCATTCTCGGGGTCGGCCTGCATGACGGCGCCGTAGAGCTGAGCGGCCTCGTTGATATTGCCGGCGGCAAGCAGTTCCGCCGCTTCCGTGACTACGGCTTCGATTTCGGCCGCCTCGTCGGCGCCGGCCGGACCGGCGATCCGGTCGATGAACTGCTGGATCTGGCTTTCCGGCACCGCGCCCATGAAACCGTCGGCAGGACGGCCGTTGACGAAGGCGATGACGGCGGGGATCGACTGGATGCCGAGCTGGCCGGCGATCGAGGGATGGTCATCGATGTTCATCTTGACCAGCCGGACCCGGCCCTTGGCCTCGTTGACCACCTTCTCCAATACCGGCGTCAGTTGCTTGCACGGACCGCACCAGGGTGCCCAGAAATCGACCAGCACCGGCTGCTTGCGCGATTCCTCGATCACATCCTTGCCGAAATTCGCGGTCGTCGTCTCCGTGATGTAGCTGCCGGCCGCAGTCGCCGCTTCCGGCGTTGCACCGAAGCTTGTCGTCGCCGTCATCTGATTTCCGAAGGAAGCGTTATAGGGGTTGTCGCTGCCGCTCATAGGTATCTCCCGCCGCGCCGATCCAGCCGGCGTCTTTGCTAAAGCATGTCGCGCAAAACTGCGTGGCGGTTTTGCGATAAAGACATGCGCAAAACCAAAGACTAAAGCGCGGCAACCGAATCTAAAAGATCGCGACGCGCTTTAGCGCTAAAATCGTATGTCAGGACGTCACTTTCAAGACAAGCGGCTTATGTCCCGTCGCTTCCATGAAACGGATGAGATCGCGGCTCGCAATCGAGGTCGTCGCATCATTGGATAGCGGATGGCAGTTGACGATCTCGTGCGCCATCAGCTCGGCATCGAGCACGAAAGTGACATTCTCCGCAGTATCGTTGATCGCGCCGAACGCCGTCACCGAACCCGGAACGACGCCGAGATACTCCATCAGCTTCTCCGGTCTGCCGAAGGAAACCCGGCCGGACCCGCCGATGGCATTATGCACCTGCTTGAGGTCGACGGCAGCATTTTCCTCCACTGTCAGCAGAAAATACCTGTCCTTCTTGTCTTTGACGAACAGGTTCTTGGTGTGACCGCCGGGGATTTCATCGCGCAGGGCCACCGATTCCGCCACGGTGAAGACCGGCGCATGGTCGACCGTCTTATGGGCGATGCCAAGCCCGTCGAGAAAGGCAAACAGTTGTTCTCTTGTCTTGGGGGCATTTTCGGACATGGGCAATCCATTGGACGGGAAGGGAAAAAAGCGAGGCGTTCTGATTAAGTCGGTCCACATCGTTTGGCAATCTTTGCGACCGACGCTTTGCCCCGCATTTGCGGCCTTTCCGCCGGGCGTCTGCAAACACCAGAATTTTTCTTCGCCTCACCGTCATTTCCCTGTTGCATTTGAAAACCCGTTAGGCCATATAGCGCCGGTCGCCGCGAGGCGGCGCCCACGGTCCAACAACTACCCCGGACCGATGCGGATTGAGCGGGTGTAGCTCAGGGGTAGAGCACAACCTTGCCAAGGTTGGGGTCGAGGGTTCGAATCCCTTCGCCCGCTCCAGTTTTCCAATTGCCCATACCGAAGACACAGGTAACAGATTGTCTCTGAGACAGGGGTGACAACCTCGTGCCGAACGCGTGGCATCCTTCTCCAACGTCAGATGCATGCGCTCGCGGCGGCCGTTCTGCTGCGGATGGTTTGATGCGTTCGATACCTGCCGAGCCTCAGTCACCAGACCGACAGCTTCGACAGGTTCGACAGATTGTAGAGCCCGTTTGGGCTGGCAAAGGGCAGGCCTTTTAAGCCAGGGTCATGCCGCCATCGACATGAAGCTCGATCCCGTTGACAAAGCTTCCTGCATCGGAGGCGAGGAAGAGTGCGGCGCGCGCCAACTCTTCCGGTCGGCCGAGACGGCCGGCGGGGATCAGGGAAGCCATGTAATCTTCGAATGCCGGCCGCTCGGCGTCCGATACGCCCAGCTTGGCGAGGATTTCCGTCTCGACCGGTCCCGGGCTCAGGATGTTGACGCGGATCCGCCGCGACTTGAATTCGATCGCCCAGTTTTTCGCAAAGGCGGCGGTTGCTGCCTTTGAACCGGCATAGACAGTATGGTCCGGGAGCACCTTCGTGGCCGCGAGCGAGCTCGTAACGATGATGTTTCCGCCGTCACGGATCAGAGGGGCGATCGTCTGCACGCCGAAGAACACGCCGCGCGTATTGATTGCGAAATGCCGGTCATAATCTGCCGGAGTCACCTCGGCGGAGGGGGTGAGATTGATGATCCCAGCATTGGCCATGTAGATGTCGAGCCCGCCGAAGCGGCTCTTCACGGTGTCCGCCAGCCTGCGATGATCTTCCAGGTCGGCGGCATCACCCACGAAGCCGATGGCCGACGGACCGATTTCTTGCACGGCGCGGTCGACAGCATCCTGCCGGCGCCCGGAAATGATGACCTGCGCTCCTTCTTCCGCGAACAGCCGAGCGGTCGCCTTGCCGATGCCGCTATTGCCGCCGGTGATGACGGCGACCTTGTCTTTGAGGTGTTGCATTGTTTATCTCCTTTCAACGAGACATGAGATAAACGCTGCCACCCTTCGTCATTAGATCATGGGCGGGCACATGATCTGTGCCGCGGAGGTGCAAATGCCGAATCTGCTCAACGAGATGCCCGGATTGATGGCTTTTGTGCGGACGGTAGAGGCCGGATCGTTCAGCGCCGCGGCCCGCGATCTGGCGACGACACCGTCAGCGGTATCGAAGAGCGTGGCGCGGCTGGAAAAGAAGATTGGCGCCCGGCTGTTCCTGCGCTCCACGCGCGCCCTGACGCTTACCCAGGACGGGCAACTTTTCTTCGACCGCGTTGCGCCGCTGTTGCGGGACCTGGATGCAAGTGAAGAGGCGATCAGGTCCGACGTTGCGCCGTCCGGTCGCTTGCGCATCAGCATGCCTAGCGAAATGGCCCCTCTCCTGCTGCCGCGCCTCTTCGGAAGCTTTGCAGCCGACTATCCGAACCTGCATCTCGAAGTCGGACTTACGGATCGGTTCGTCGATCTGATCAGGGAGGACTACGACGTTGTGCTGCGTGTTGGAAATCCCGCGCCGGGGGACCTCATGGTTCGTCACCTGGCCGACCTGCCGATGACGATCGTCGGGTCTCCGACCTTTCTGAAGACCTGGGGCAATCCTGCAACTGCCGAAGCGCTGGCGGCTTTGCCCTTTGCCCGCTATGCACTGGGTGGTGTCACGCAGCCTCTGCGCCTGCCGGACGGGACGAGCTTCATTCCCTTCGGGCGCGTCGATTGCGACTCAGCGGCCGCACTCATCCAGGCTGCGCTGAGTGGGCTGGGAGCGGCCTATCTTCTGCGATGTCTGGTCGCGAAAGACCTGGCAGACGGCACGCTTGTTACACTCGCGGCGGGGTTTGCGTTCCCGAGCGCTCCCTTTAATGCACTGCACGCCTTTGGTCGCACCGTGCCGTTGCGCGTAAAACTTGTCTGCGATTTCATCGCCCGCGAGGCAAAAACCCTCGAAGCCATCTGAGCACTGATGTTGGAGTTGGTCAGAATCCAGGTCCGCCGGTCTCGCGTATCGTCGGGGTAAGGTCTCCCATGCCCCGATCAGCTCGGATGCCGACCCTAAGGTCGAAGCAATCGAAAACCACTTAGACGACGATCCAAAGGCCAGGATGTCTTTGAGGATCATCGCGGGACGTTTCTCTCGCGGCTGCATCCAACAAACCGGCAAAACCCCGGGCGATTGCCGCATGCGCATGGGTCAACAGCAATTGCTCTGCAGCGGCAGCAATCGTTCTGGCGCAGCCGCAGATCGGTTTCGCTAGATCATGAGAGGACACGCCAGCAGTGAGTGTGTCGCCGATCGTTAAAGACTTCACCCGCATTGACCGCGCCTCCCGCCCAGGAAGCGTAAGCCACCCAGGATTAGCACCAGGATAGAACATAGGAGTTTTCAAAGATGAACCAGATGATCAACAACACTCAGGAAGCAAGCATGAAACTGGACAATAGCTCACATTCCAGCAGACCGGCGCCCGAAGAGCTGGTTCCGTCGCGCTATGCGGTGCGGATCGGCGAGATTGACGTGCTGGTGATCAGCGATGGGGTGCTACCGCTCCCAACCGCGATGTTGGGACACAACGCCGAGCCGGCCGCCCGGGCCGCCTGGCTGGGCGACATGTTCCTGCCGCCGGACGCCTTCGACTGGGCACTGAACGTGGTCGTGGTGCGCAGCGGCGCCCAGACCATCCTCATCGACGCTGGGCTGGGATTGGACCCGGACTTGAACTTGCCGCGGGCCGGGCAGTTGATGAAGCGACTGGAGGCCGCCGGCATCGATCTTGGATCCGTGACCGACGTGGTGCTGACACACATGCACATGGACCACGTTGGCGGGCTGCTCGTCGACGGGGTGAAGGAACAGTTGAATCCGGACCTGCGGATCCATGTGGCCGCTGCCGAGGTCAAATTTTGGGAGTCGCCCGATTTCTCCCACGTGTCGATGCCGACGGGCTTCCCCGACGCGCTTCGGGCGGCCGCCAAGCGGTTCGCCAAAGAGTATCGCAGCCATCTCAGGCTGTTTGAGGATGAATATGAAGTGGCGCCGGGCGTGGTCGTCTCTCGTACCGGCGGGCACACCCCCGGGCACAGCGTGGTCCGCGTGGCCTCAGGCAATGACCGTCTGATGTTTGCCGGCGACGCGGTGTTCGCGGTCGGGTTCGACCACCCCGACTGGTTCAACGGCTTCGAGCATGACCCCGAGGAGGCTGCCCGCGTTCGGGTCCGGCTTCTGCGAGAGCTTGCAGCGACCGGCGAACTGCTGGTGGCAACACATATGCCGTTTCCTTCCGTTGGCCATGTCGCGGTCGACGGCGACGCCTTTCGTTGGGTCCCGGTCTTCTGGGACTACTGATCGCTTGTTGAATTAAGGCCGAACCAAAGCGTGCATCCTTGAAGGCCGTGCCCAGCCCGGCCTTCACCTATCCACCTATTGAACCACGCGCACCGCATGGGCGCGCAGCAAATGGAGCGTCTTATGAAAATCGTGATTATCGGCGGAACCGGCCTGATCGGTTCCAAGACAGCAGAGCGCCTGCGCAACAAAGGGCATGAGGTCATTGCCGCTGCCCCGAAAACCGGCGTTAATACCCTTACCGGGGAGGGCTTGGCGGAAGCACTGAAGAATACCGACGTGGTGATCGACCTCGCGAACTCGCCATCCTTCGAAGATAAGGCCGTGCTTGAATTCTTTCAGACGGCGGGCAAGAACCTGATGGCAGCGGAAATCGCGGCCGGCGTGAAACACCATATCGCGCTTTCCATCGTCGGCACGGATCGGTTGCCGGATAGCGGCTATCTTCGAGCCAAGGTCGCTCAGGAAAAGATCATCCGGGAAGCCGGCACTCCCTACACCATCGTGCGTTCCACACAGTTCATGGAATTTCTCGGCGGCATCGCCCAGGAGGGCACGGTTGGCGACACGGCCCGCTTGTCGACAGGTTCCCTGCAGCCGATCGCGTCCGACGACGTCGCCGATTTCGTGACGGACGCGGCGCTTGCCGCGCCGGCTAACGGCATTATCGAAATCTGCGGCCCCGAGCGCGCGCGTCTCTGCGATTTCGCCGCGCGCTACCTCAAGGCGATCGGAGATTCCCGCACCGTTGTCGCAGATCCGGATGCCCGCTATTTCGGCACCAAACTGGAAGACGGCTCACTCGTCTCCGACAATCATCCTCGCATCGGCCGCATCGGTTTCGACGATTGGTTTGCGACAACGCCCAGAAAATAACGAGTTGCGCATGGGCCGCCTGATAAGCGGCCCATGCGCCCGTAGCATTGGCATTTTGATGGCCATGTCAAACATCGAAAAGATGTATAAAAACAATATGTTATATAGAAATTGCGATCGACTCCAAGTCATGAAAGGACGATAAACATGATCAAGTCATTGGCTTTTGCCGTCGCATTGACGGCTCTCCTGTCAGGTTCGGCTCTTGCGCATGATGCGCCCGGTGGCGGGGAGGGCGCAAAGGTTACGCTGGTCTATGACCACAAACTGCCGAACGTACCCGGCAAGAGCATGAAGGGCGTTCTCGTCGAATATGCTCCGGGTGGTTTCTCGGAGGGCCATACACATCCAGTGTCCGCCTTCATATACGCGACCGTTCTCGAAGGCACGATCCGCAGTCAGGTCAACGATGGCCCCGTCACTGTCTATAGCGCCGGTGAAAGCTTCTCAGAATTTCCGGGCGATCGCCACGGTGTTAGCGAAAATGCCAGCAAGACTAAGCCGGCAAAGCTGCTTGCCGTCTTCGTGGTCGATACCACTGAGCAGGAACTGACCTTCCCAATCAAGAAATAGGCGATCTGGCCGGGCACACGATGTCGTGCCCGGCAGTTCATTGACACAAACCATGATCGGTGAACCCAGCTATGTCCGGCGAAGACAATTCCTGCCGGTCGTCCTGATCAACACTCTGGGAATTTGCCGGGATCGTCGTGTGGCACACAGGGCGGAAACCGACAGGTCGCCTGATCGTCCAGATCCCTTTCTTTACCGGCATGAATCTCGTGTCTTTTATGGCAAGCATCGCGCCGCACCAGCCCAATGGTGTCGCACGCCTTCAAAGATTGCTTACGAGCCGAAAGCGCTCGGGAAGAAATGATCGATGAAAGATGAGTTGCGTCAGGAACCAGCCGGAATATGGCAAGCTGCGCTCTTATTTAGAGCGCAGCTCATCGAGGGATCCGATCACAGTTTGGTCACGTGCTCCGGATCAGCTGAGGCCAGCGCGGCGGCGCGCTCGGGCTTCGGCGGATAGATCCAGACTGTGTTGATCTCCTGCTTGGTCGCCTTCGCTTTCTCGCCGACCATCTCCACCTTGCGATCCCATCCTCGCGTAAAGAGGGCTCCGGCATCGCCGAGGTCGAGGCAGGTGACATAGGCTTCCTGATGATATCGCCGTGCTGGCACGCCCAACAGTTCAGCGGCGGCGTTGTTGCCCGCGAAGGCGCCCATGCGTGTGGCGTGCTGGCACGACATCAGTGCGTAGTTGCCGCAGTCGTCGCAAGCGGCACGCGCCGCATCCCCGGTGGCGAAGACGCCGGGTACGGACGGCACGCGCAGGCAGCCATCGACCAGCAGCCGGTCGAACTTGTCACGCTCGCCGGGAATTTTGGTGGTCAGCGGATTGGCCCGTATGCCTCCCGCCCAGATCACGGTCATGGTTTCGATATGCTCACCGGTACTCAGCGTAACTCCGGATTTATCCAGCGATGAAACGCCGGCATTGAGCCGCGTTTCCACGCCGAGCTTGCGAAGTGCTTCCTCGATGATCGGGCGCGGACCTTCGCCCATGTCGGGGGCTACCGCGCTGCTGCGGTCGACGATAATGACACGCGGATTGGCGGCTTTGTCGAACAGAGTCCGCAGCCGCGAAGGCATCTCGGTCGCCGCCTCGATACCTGTGAAACCGGCGCCGGCAACGACGATTGTGTCGCGCGCGGCCGAGGCCGGCATCTTGGCAAGCTCGTGCAGGTGGCGATCAAGGGCAATGGCGTCATCGATGTTATCGACGCTGAAGGCGTAGTCGGCGAGGCCGGGAATATTCGGACGGAACAGCCGGCTGCCGGTGGCGAGCACAAGGCGATGATACTGAAGGGACTTTCGTTCGCCTTTGGCATTGACGACCTCTACGGTGCAGGCCTTCGTGTCGACCGCTTCAACGCTGCCCTGCACGTAGGCGACATCGACGGCGTCAAATACATCCTGCAAAGGTGCCGTGAGGCTCTCAGGCTTCGGCTCATAAAGCCGGGGGCGGATGACGAGCGTCGGCTCCGGGGACACCAGCGCGATTTCGAGCTCTTCGGGCGAAACGCCTTCGATATCGCGCAGGCGGGCTGCGGAAAGTGCGGCGTACATGCCGGCGAACCCGGCGCCTACAATCACAAGTCTCATGTTATTCACTCCATGATTTTTAGTTTCAAAGGGCCGCGCGTCACCGTTGCCGCTCCCGATGGGCGGCGAGATGGTCGGTAACGATGTCGCGCGGATTGGTGAAGCGAGTCGGTTAGGCGGTGATGAAGGCCAGCATGTCGGCATTGACGACATCTGCATGGGTCGTGCACAGCCCATGCGGCAGTTTCTCGTAGATTTTCAGCGTGCCGGCCTGCAGGAGCTTCGCCGACAATGGAGCGGCAGCACCGATGGGAACGATCTGGTCGTCATCGCCATGCAACACCAGCGTCGGCACGGTGATGCTCTTCAGGTCCTCGGTGAAATCCGTCTCCGAGAATGCCTTGATGCCTTCGTAATGCGCTTTCGCGCCGCCCATCATGCCCTGACGCCACCAATTTGAGATCACCGCCTGCGACGGCTCGGCACCCGGGCGGTTGTAACCGTAGAAGGGGCCGCTCGGAAAATCGCGATAGAACTGCGAACGGTTGGCGGCAAGCTGGCTGCGCAATCCGTCGAATACCTCGATCGGCAAACCGCCGGGATTGGCGCCGGTCTTCAACATCAATGGCGGCACGGCCGCAATCAGGATCAGTTTGGCAACGCGCCCCTTGCCGTACCGCGCGACATACCGCGCAGCTTCACCGCCGCCGGTAGAGTGGCCGACATGGATCGCGTTGCGAAGATCGAGGTAGTCGATCATCGCGGCAACATCGGAGGCGTAGTGATCCATGTCATGACCGTCGCTCACCTGGCTCGATCGGCCGTGGCCGCGTCGATCATGAGCGATCACGCGAAAGCCTTTGCCGAGGAAGAAGAGCATTTGATTATCCCAATCGTCGGAGCTGAGGGGCCAGCCATGGTGAAAGACGATCGGCTGAGCGGACTTCGGTCCCCAGTCCTTGTAAAAAAGCTGAACACCGTCGCTGGTTGTAATGGAGGTCATTGTGCTGATCCTTTGGAGAATATTTGTTTCGGCGCCCGTCCTCGCTGGACGGACAGTTGCTAAAATCGGGTATGCAAGCCGCTACGGGTCCGCTTCGTTGCGACCGACCCGTAATCGGTGTCCCAGACCATCCCTTGTCTCCGCAGGATCCTTTGGCATGGGCGCAATGGTGGTTTAGCGAAACACGTCTACAGCTGCGCCAGAGGGATTGGCACCGTTGCAGAGCAATTGCGGTTTAGCGGGTGCGCAGCAGTTCATCGCCCGGCGTTTTACCGGTCAGCTTTGGCAATGTGGCGGCCAAGGCTATTTGCGAGGCGCAGTCAAGTGAGGCTGCGACCAACGCCATGCCAGGAGGATTGCGCGGCAGGGTCGTCGCGTGCCCGAGCCGATGGCCTGGAAGCGAAGAACGGGACAGTCCGGAATCTGAGGCGAGGGCGAAAAGAGATTGCGGTCAGCCGTGGCGGCGGCGCCAATCAGTCGGCGTTTCGCCGGTCAATTTTCGGAATGCAGCTGCAAATGCTGTTTGCGAGGCATAGCCGAGGGAGGCTGCGACCAACGCGATCGAATTTTGAGGATCGCGCAGCATGTTTATGGCTTGCTCGAGCCGATATTGACGCAGCCAGTTGTGCGGTGAAAGCCCCGTGCTTTCCTTGAAAGCACGGCAGAAATGAAAACGCGACAGCCCGGAATCGGCAGCGAGGGCCGCGAGGGAGACGTCCGCGTCGGCGTCCGACCGCAATCGTTCGATGGCCCGGCGCAGCACGCTCGGCGCGAGGCCGCCGAGCGCCGGCTGATAGCTCGGTGCCTTGCCTGTGTGCGCAGCCAGCAGGCGCGTGGCCAGAAGGTCGGTCAACTGCTGCCTGAACAGTGTATCCAGTGCCGTATTGCCTTCCAGGACATCGGCTGCGCTCAGGAGCAATCGGGATGTAATGAGGTCCGGATGCGCCGTTCGCTCCACGAGATCGGTCGGCGTGAAAGTATCGGTTTCGTCGGCGATGCGCGTCAGTGTCGAGCGGGGAAGATAGAGCTGAACGACATCAACCGGTTTTGGAATATCCCATCGGGAGCTTGATCCAGCCGGGATGATGATCACAACCCCGCGACGAAACGTTCCGCTCTCGACCGATCGTCCGGACCGCCGTTCCATGCGCTGTATCACGCCGTTGTAAGCCATGATGACGTGGTCGGTCATGGGCTCGACGACATCATGCAAGGGGTCGTGATTCCAGTGGGCGATTGCACCGCCGGAGGGGTCTGCCGCAAGATGAATTGGCGCAGTTCTCAGAACGCGCGACATCTCGTTTGCAGGATTGTGGTCAGCAGCCGGCATGTCGTCCCGGCGAGCCTCGATTGCCTCATCCGACGCGCTCTCGAGAGGATCGCTGGAGCAAGGCAAGCTCATGGTAGCGCGCTCGTTGGCAGGCGCTGCTTATACGCGGTCCCGGCAACAATGGCGGGCTCATTGAGCATCCGCCTATAGTGGCCGACGTTGTCAGTCCTACTACCCATGACATGCCCCAATGTCGCGAGCGATTTCGCCGTGCTTTTGATTATTCGCGTTGTGCGATGCAGCGTAAATATCAAAAACTTTCGAGGGCAAAAACCTATTCTCTAGGATAGGTTGCCTTCGCCGTTGGACCTCGTTCTCAGCCGATAAAATTAAATGTTTCATAGCGCGACGATTGACGCCCTTGTGCCAACGCACGGCAAGGGACCGTATGGGTTCCGAAACTCATGTGGAGTGGGTGGCGCATCGACTTCCTGTTCGGCGAACCTGTCGAGCGCTGCGCTGGATTCATCGGCCAGCCAGACCCCCACCATAATCTATATAGCACTTCGGAATCCCGAAATTGGTTGCGGTGTTGAAATCATTGGATGTTTTCCCGCGATGACACCGCCCAAAAGGCGTCGAATTTCGGAATCCCGAAGCGGGGGAATTTCGGGATCCCGAAGTGGGATTTTTTCTTCATGGCGACGCGGACACGTTTGTCGGCAGCAATCGGCCCGCAGCATCCGACGGAAAAAACCAAGTCGGTCGGAGCCTCACCGATGCATCTTCCCACCTCGACGCCGGCTTAGAAGATCAAGATTGTAGTTTATTTTGGTTGATTGGTTCGTTTGTAAACTTATTGTCGAGGCAAAAGGACACGTCTTCGGATCGGATCCCGAATGTTCAGTTTATCGCAGCACAAACCCCGTCGACCGACACAGATCCAGACCCAGCACGTCGATACCGGCGCCGGAGCCGGGTTGCCAGCATCGCTCATAACGTCCTGACTGCTCCCAACATCAACTGAGGTTTCCCATGCGCATCGCCGTCGGTGGCATTCATATCGAATGCAGCACATACAACCCCGTCCTGAACGAAGAGAAGGATTTTCGCGTGTTGCGTGGGGAGGCCCTGCTGGCATCTCCCTATTTCGCCTTCCTCAAGGATTATGATGCCGAGTTCTTGCCGACCATCCATGCCCGCGCCATCGCCGGCGGCCCGGTTTCGCGCGCCACCTACGAGGCCTTCAAGGGTGAATTCCTCGAGCGGCTGAAGCCGATGCTGCCGCTTGATGGTCTCTATCTCGCCATGCACGGCGCCATGTTTGTCGAGGGCATGGAGGATGCCGAAGGCGACTGGATCAGTGCGGCCCGCGCGCTGGTCGGCAAGGATTGCACGGTTTCGGCCAGCTATGACCTGCACGGCAACGTCACGCAACGCATCATCGATGCGCTCGATATCTATTCCACCTATCGCACTGCGCCGCATATCGATGTCGAGGAGACGATGTGCCGCTCCGTCTCCATGCTGGTGAAGAGCCTGAAAACCGGAGAGCGGCCGATCGTTCTCTGGGCGCCGATCCCCGTCGTGCTGCCCGGCGAGCGCACCAGCACCGTCGATGAGCCGGCAAAGAGCCTCTATGACATGCTGCCCGGGATCGATGCGATCGATGGCGTCTGGGACGCATCGCTGATGGTAGGCTATGTCTGGGCCGATGAACCGCGCGCCACCGCCGCCGCGATCATGACCGGCACCGACCGCGCCGTGCTGGAGCGTGAGGCCAAACGTCTCGCGAGGGCTTATTGGGATGCGCGCGAAGACTTCGTCTTCGGCTGCGAGACAGGTTCGGTCGAGGAATGCGTCGAAAGGGCGATCGCCAGCCCGACCGCCCCAGTGGTGCTTGCCGAATCCGGCGACAACCCCACAGGCGGCGGCGTCGGGGACCGGGCCGATGTACTGGCCGAACTGATTGCCAGGGACGCCACCGGCGTCGTCTTTGCCGGCATCGCCGACAAGGCGGCGACCGAGGCCTGTTATGCCGCAGGCATCGGCGCGGAACTGGAGCTCAGCGTCGGCGCCTCGCTCGACACCAAGGGCAGCAAGCCCGTTCACGGCCGCTTCACGGTCAAGTTCCTGCACGAAACGTCAGATCCCGCCGAGCGGCAGGCGGTGGTTTCGGTCAGTGGTATCGATCTGGTGCTCTCCGCCAAGCGCCGGCCCTATCACAACATCGTCGATTTCACCCGGCTCGGCCTCGACCCGCACCGGGCGAAGATCATCGTCGTCAAATCGGGCTATCTCTCGCCGGAACTGGCGCCGATCGCCAATCCGAACCTGATGGCGCTATCAACAGGTGTCGTCGACCAGTTCGTCGAGCGCCTGCCGCGGCTGCGCAAGCAGCATCCGACCTATCCCTTCGACAAGGATTTTGTCTTCGAGCCGGAGGGCTTTCTCTCCGCACGCTCGACGCCGGCCTGAGCTTCACCCGAACCAATTGCATTTTTGAGATGATATTGTCGATCGCGGCGTCGCCCTGTCGCCGCGATCGACTGCTTTCCCATATCGCAGCAATAGCGGGATTTGAGCAAAAAACGGGCAGATTTCCATTTGCACAAAAAAGCGCTTGACGGTCGGCGCGATTTGGTTTGCACTGAACCAATAGAAAATTGGTACGGACCATTTAAGCGAATGCCGATGGATGAGACGCAGGGCAATTCCAATTATGCGCTGGAGAGGCTGAGGGCTCTGCTGCGGTCCGACAGTCTCGACGCCGACGGCAAGCTGCCGACCGAGCGCACCCTTTCGGAAATGCTTGGCGTCGGCCGCCGTGCCGTCCGCCGCGCCCTCGAAGTGCTGGAGGCCGAGGGTCGCATCTGGCGCCGCCAAGGCTCCGGCACCTATGCCGGCCCGCGCCCCGACGGCTGGAGCGATCATGTCGGCTCGATCGTTGCCGGCACCGATCTCATGGAGGTCATGGAGGTGCGCCTGCGCATCGAACCGCAGCTCGCCCAGCTTGCCGCCATGCGCGCCAAGGCCGCCGATATCGAGCGCATGTATGATCTGGTGAAGAAGATCTACGAAAGCACCGATGCCGACGGGCGCGAACTCTGGGACGGCGCGCTGCACCGCCAGATCGCCCAATGCGCCGGCAACGGTTTCTTCCTCACCATCTTCGACGTCATCAACCGGGTGCGCCAGGACGAGGCCTGGCAGACGATCCGCGAGCGCGCCCGCAGCGCCAGCCGGACGCGGCCCGTCACCTTCGGCCAGCACACGGCAATCGTGGATGCGATCGCCGCACGTGATCCTGCCAGGGCGGGCGAAGCGATGCGCCAGCATCTGTTGACACTGCAGGAAAGCCTCATCCGCATCACCTCGCTCGATCACAGCGAAGCGGAGGTCGACAAGACCCTCGCCTGACCGGGGTGAGCTGGGAGAAAAACAGAGCGGGCCATAACCGCCGGAATGGAAGCAAAAAACAAATAAACAGAACAGAGGAGAATGGAATGAAGATCGCCAAATTGCTGACCGCCACCGTTGCCGGCGCGCTGTTTGCGCTTCCTGCCTTCGCCGTCGACCTGAAGATCGGATTGCAGGACGATGCCGACGTGCTCGATCCCGCGCAGTCACGCACCTTCGTCGGCCGCATCGTTTACACCGCGATGTGCGACAAGCTCGTCGACGTCTCGCCGGATCTGAAGATCGTGCCGCAGCTTGCCACCGAATGGAGCTGGTCGGCCGACGGCAAAGAGCTCACCATGAAGCTGCGCCAAGGCGTCAAGTTCCATGACGAGACCCCCTTCAACGCCGAAGCCGTCGTCGCCACCATCGAGCGCAACATCACCCTGCCGGAATCACGCCGCAAGAGCGAGCTCACCTCGGTCGCAAAGGTCGAGGCGGCGAGCGAATACGAGGTCAAGTTCACCCTCAAGGCGCCTGACGTCACCCTTCTTGCCCAGCTTTCCGACCGCGCCGGCATGATCGTTTCGCCGAAGGCCGCCAAGGAACTCGGCGCCAAGTTCGGCGATCACCCGGTCTGCGCCGGTCCGTTCAAGTTTGTCGAGCGCGTCCAGCAGGACCGCATCGTGCTCGAAAAGTTCCAGGACTACTGGAACAAGGACAAGATCTTCATCGACAAGCTGACCTATCTGCCGATCCCGGATACGACGGTGCGCCTCGCCAACCTGCGGTCCGGCGATCTCGACATGATCGAGCGTCTGGCGGCGACCGACGCTGAAGCCGTGAAGGCGGATTCGAGCCTCGTCTATGCCGATGCCGTCGGCACCGGCTACATGGCGCTCTATACCAATATCGGCAATGGTGCGCGTGCCGACAATCCTTTCGGCAAGGACAAGCGCCTGCGCCAGGCTTTCTCGCTGGCGATCGACCGCGATGCCGTCAACCAGATCGTCTATGAAGGCACGGCCGTCTCCGGCAACCAGCCCTTCCCGCCGAGCAGCCCGTGGTTCGACAAGGATATTCCTGTCCCCGCCCGCGATCTCGACAAGGCCAAGGCCCTGATCAAGGAAGCCGGCTTCGACCGCGTGCCGATCGAGCTACAGATCCCGAACAATCCTGTTGCCATGCAGATGATGCAGATCATCCAGTCGATGGTCGGCGAAGCCGGCTTTGACGTCAGTCTGAAATCGACGGAATTCGCCACGCTGCTGAGCGAACAGACGGCCGGCAACTATCAGCTCAGCCGTTCCGACTGGTCCGGCCGCGTCGATCCCGATGGCAACATCCATCAGTTCATCACCTGCAAGGGCGGCATCAACGACACGAAATACTGCAATCCCGAAGTGGACAAGCTGCTGAACGAAGCCCGTGCATCGACCGACGATGCCGTGCGCAAGCAGAAGTATGATGCTGCCGCCGTCATCCTCAACGATGATCTGCCGATCATCTATCTCGGCCATCAGTCCTGGATCTGGGCGCTGCACAAAAACATCACCGGCTTCATTCCGTCGCCGGATGGCATGATCCGCCTCGTCGGCGTCAAGAAAGCCGACTGACCGTAAGCAAATCATGCGGCGGAAACCCTCCGCCGCATGATTCTAAAGCGCGTCGCAATCTTTCAGGTCTTCTTCACGCGCTTTAGCTTTTTGTTTTACGCATGTCGTTATCGCAAAACCGCTGCACACTTTTGCGCGACATGCTTTGATCGTGTCAGGATCGCCCATGTATACCTACATCGCCAAACGGCTCTTGGTCGCCATACCGACGCTTTTGATCATTTCGATCTTCGTCTTCTCGCTGCAGAAGCTGCTGCCCGGTGATCCGATCCTCGCCATGGCCGGCGAGGAACGCGACCCGCAGGTTCTCGAATTCCTGCGCGAGAAGTACCGGCTGAACGATCCCGTGCCCTATCAATATGTCCGCTGGCTGGGTGCGGCACTGCAGGGCGACCTGGGCATCTCGCTGCGCACCAACCAGCCAGTTCTACAGCTCATTGGCGAAAAGCTGCCGGTCACCATCCAGCTTGCCATCATGTCGATGATCTTCGCCTTTGTCATCGGCGTGCCGATGGGCATCCTGGCGGCCGTCAAGAAGAACACGATGATCGACTATCTCGCCAACATCATCGCACTGACAGGCCTGTCGATCCCGAATTTCTGGCTCGGCATCATGCTGATCCTGCTGGTTTCGGTCAATCTCGGCTGGTTGCCGGCATCGGGCTACGAACCCTTCTTCAGCAACCCGCTCCGTTCGCTGGAAACCATGCTGATGCCATCCTTCGTGCTCGGCAATGCGCTGGCCGCGACGCTGATGCGCCATACCCGCTCGGCCATGCTCAGCGTGCTGAGCGCCGATTACATCCGCACCGCCCGCGCCAAGGGATTGCCGGAAAGCACTGTCGTGCTCGAGCACAGCTTCCGCAACGCGATGCTGCCGATCGTGACGTTGACCGCGCTGCTCTTCGGCGAACTGCTCGCCGGCGCCGTGCTGACCGAGCAGATCTTCACCATTCCGGGTTTCGGAAAGCTCATCGTCGACGCTGTCTTCAACCGCGACTACGCCGTCGTCCAGGGCGTGGTGATCTGCACCGCGATCGGCTTCATCCTGATGAACCTGTTGGCCGACATTCTCTACGTCCTGCTCAACCCGCGCATGAGGGCCGCCCTATGACCGCGATCGGAGAGACCGTCATGCCCTCCGCGATCGACCGCACGCCAAGCCGCGCATGGCGCAAGCTGAGGGCCAACAAGGGCGCCCTCGTCGGCCTTGCGATCATCGCCTTCTTCGCGATCCTCGCCCTTGCTGCCCCCCTCCTTCCGATTCCCGATCCGAACGCCACAAGCTGGTCGGCGATCCGCAAGGCGCCCTCCGCCGCCCATTGGCTTGGCACCGACGACATCGGCCGCGACATTCTTTCCCGGATGATCTGGGGTGCGCAGGCGTCGCTGATGGCAGGCGTCTTCTCGGTGGCGATCGCCGTTATCATCGGCGTGCCCTTCGGCCTTATCTCCGGTTATTTCGGCGGCTGGATCGACATGGTGATCTCCCGCATCACCGAAGCCTTTCTGGCCATGCCTTTCCTCATCACCGCGATCGCGCTCGCAGCCTTTCTCGGTCCGAGCCTGACCAATGCGATGATTGCGATCGGCCTTTCGGCCATGCCCGTCTTCGTGCGGCTGACGCGTGGCCAGGTGCTTTCGGTCAAAACCGAGGAATATGTCGAGGGCGCCCGCTCGATCGGCCTCCGGTCCTCGAGCATCATCACCCGCTATATCCTGCCGAACGTCTTTGCGCCGATCCTGGTGCAGGCAACGTTGACCATCGCCACCGCGATCATCGCCGAAGCGAGCCTCTCCTTTCTCGGCCTCGGACAGCAACCGCCGGCGCCCAGCTGGGGCTCGATGCTGAACGTCGCCAAGAATTTCCTCTCCCAGGCGCCATGGATGGCGATGTGGCCGGGCGCCGCGATCTTCCTCGTCGTCATCGGTTTCAATCTCTTAGGCGACGGCCTGCGCGATGCGCTTGATCCGCGCGAAGCATGATTTCTCGAAAGGACATTTGACATGACCGCATTCACGACCCGTCCCGAGATCCTCGGCACCTTCGGTGTCGTCACCTCGACGCACTGGATCGCCTCGGCCGTCGGCATGAGCATTCTCGAAAAAGGCGGCAACGCCTTCGATGCGGCAGTGGCGACGGGCTTCGTGCTGCAGATCGTCGAGCCGCATCTCTGCGGTCCCGGCGGTGACCTGCCGGCGGTGATCTATTCGAAGAAAAAGGACAAGGTCGAGGTCATCTGCGCGCAGGGGCCCGCCCCCGCCGGCGCGACGATCGAACACTATACGGCGGAAGGCCTGAGCCTGATCCCTGGTGATGGGCTGCTTGCGACCGTCATCCCCGGCTCCTTCGATGGCTGGATGCTGATGCTGCGCGACTATGGCTCTATGAGCGTGCGCGATGTCCTGGAACCGGCGATCTATTACGCCGAGCACGGCCATCCGATGCTGCCGCGCGTCTCCGCCACCATCAAAGGGCTCGCCGCCTTCTTCGAGAAGGAATGGCCGACCTCCTACGAGACCTGGCTGCCGGGTGGCAGCGCGCCCCAAGCGCATGAGAATTTCAAGAATCCGGTGCTTGCCGAAACCTGGAAGCGCATCATCGCCGAGGCGGAAGTGAAAAGCGGCCGGGAAGCGCAGGTGCAGGCGGCCCGCGACGCCTTCTATCGCGGCTTCGTCGCCGAGACGATCGATGACTATCTGAAAACCGCCGAGGTGATCGATGCGAGCGGCAACCGCCACAAGGGCGTCCTGACTGCCAACGACATGGCAAACTGGTCGGCAACGATCGAAGAGCCGCTGACCTATGATTATCATGGCTGGACGATCGCCAAGATCGGCCCCTGGGGCCAGGGTCCGGTCTTTCTGCAGACCCTTTCGATCCTTAAAGGCTTCGATCTCGCCGCAATGGATCCCGCTGGCGCCGATTTCGTCCATACTGTCGTCGAGGCGATGAAGCTCGCCTTCGCTGACCGCGAAGTCTATTACGGCGATCCGAATTTTTCTGAGATTCCCATCGCGCATCTGCTGTCGGAGACCTATGCCGCCGAGCGCCGCAAGCTGGTCGGCACAGACGCCTCGTTCGATCTTCGCCCCGGCATCGTGCCTGGCTTCGAAGCGCAGCATGATCTGACGATGACGATGCTCGGCGCGGATTCGAAAACCGGCGCCGTCTATGAGCCGACCATGGCGCATCTTTCCGAAAAGCGCGGCGACACCGTGCATATCGATGTGATCGACCGCGACGGCAACATGGTCTCCGTCACGCCATCAGGCGGCTGGCTGCAATCCTCGCCGACCGTGCCCGGCCTCGGCTTCTGCCTCAATTCCCGCGCCCAGATGTTCTGGCTGAGACCAGGCCTGCCGACGTCGCTTGCGCCGGGCAAACGGCCGCGCACGACGCTGACGCCTTCGCTCGGCCTCTATGAGGGCCGCCCGACCCTTGCCTTCGGCACACCGGGTGGCGACCAGCAGGAGCAGTGGCAGCTCTCCTTCTTCCTGCGATATGCGCATCACCAGCTGAACCTGCAGGCGGCGATCGACCAGCCGCTGTTCCATACTTCGCATTTTCCGGGCTCCTTCTATCCGCGCACCCGCGAACCCGGCAGCCTGATGGCGGAGGCGAATTTCGGCCCCGATGTCCTCGATGTCTTGCGCCGCAAGGGCCACAAGCTGACGGTCGCCGATCCCTGGACGATCGGCCGTCTGACCGCTGCGAGACGCGATAGCGACGGACTGTTGCGCGCCGCAGCCACCCCGCGCCTGATGCAGGCCTATGCGATCGGGAGATAGTCGTGACCTGGTCCATCGTCGCCCGTGATCCCTTGACCGGTCATCTCGGCATCGCCGTCGCGAGCCGCTTCTTTGCCGTCGGCGCCCTTGTGCCGCATATTCGCGGCGGCATCGGCGCCGTCGCCACGCAGGCCTTCGTCAGCCCGCTTTACGGCGTCGATGGCCTGTCGCTGCTGGCTGCAGGCAGGGCACCTGAGGAAATCATCGCCGAGCTGACCGCGCGTGATGCCGGCCACGATCAGCGGCAGTTGCACCTCATCGATGCGAAGGGGCGCAACGCCGCCTTCACTGGCGCCGCATGCATCGACTGGGCCGGGCATCTGATCGACGAAAACGTCTCGGTCGCCGGCAACATGCTCGCGGGTCCTGACGTCGTCGTCGAGACGCTTGCCACCTATAACAAAGCGATGGACAAGCCCTTGGCCGAACGCCTGCTGCTGGCGATGCAGGCAGGCGAAGATGTCGGCGGCGACAAGCGTGGCAGGCAGTCCGCCGCCCTCGTCATCCACCGCGATCAGGATTATCCGTGGCTGAGTATCCGCGCCGACGATCATCCCGACCCGCTTGCCGAACTTGTCCGCCTCCACGCCGTGGCGGGTGAACGCTACCTTCATGTCGCGGAGACGATGGCGACGCGGCAAAATCCGAACGGCATGACCGACAGGCGCGAGATCGATGAAAAGATCGCTGCGCTGGAAGCGGCCCGTATCGCTGAAGGCAGGCCTTCCACCTCCTTCGCCACACCTTTGAAGACGTGAATCCAGATAAGAACAAGGGAACGACATGAGTGATGTTTCTTCGGCCCCCGCCTCTCCGGTTCTCTCCGTCCGGAACCTGACGACGTCCTTCCTCGTCGATGGCGACTGGAAGCCGGTGGTACGCGACGTCTCCTTCGACGTCATGCCTGGCGAGACCGTGGCGATCGTCGGCGAAAGCGGCTCGGGCAAAAGCGTCACCTCCCTTTCGATCATGCGGCTTCTCGCCAAGGGATCGAGCCGCATCGATGGCGCCATCAGCTTGAACGGCAAGGATGTTCTCACCCTTCCGGAAAAGGAGATGCGCCGGGTGCGCGGCAACGACGCCGCCATGATCTTCCAGGAGCCGATGACATCCCTCAACCCGATCTTCACCATCGGTCGCCAGATCTCCGAAGCGCTCACCTGCCACGGCGATATCGGCAAGGCCGAGGCGCGGGCCGAGACCGTGCGTCTGCTGGAAAAGGTCCGCATCCCCAACGCCGCCGCCCGCTTCGACGAATATCCGCACCAGTTCTCGGGCGGCATGCGCCAGCGCGTGATGATCGCCATGGCGCTCGCCAGCCGGCCGAAATTGCTGATCGCCGACGAACCGACGACGGCGCTCGACGTGACGATCCAGGGCCAGATCCTCGACCTGATCAAGATGCTGCAGGAAGAAGAGGGCATGTCCGTGCTCTTCATCACCCACGACATGGGTGTCGTCGCCGAAGTCGCCGACCGCACCATCGTCATGTATCGCGGCGAGGCTGTGGAAACTGGCACGACCGACGACATCTTCCATCGCGGCAGGCATCCCTATACCCGCGCTTTGCTCTCGGCCGTGCCGCGTCTCGGCTCGATGGCCGACCGGAAATGGCCGCTGCGTTTCCCCGTCGTCGATACCGCGACCGGCGAACGCCGCGAGCCGATCGAGGTGGCCGACACCGTCGACCGCCGCCGGACGCCGATCCTCGAAGTCAAGAACCTCGTGACCCGTTTCGATATCCGCGGCGGCCTGCTCGGCCGCAAGATGGGCGCGATCCATGCGGTCGAGGACGTCTCCTTCGATCTCTTCCAGGGCGAGACGCTGTCGCTCGTCGGCGAATCCGGCTGCGGCAAGTCGACCACCGGCCGCTCGATCACCCGCCTCGTCCAGCCGAACGGCGGCAGTGTCAGCCTCGACGGTTATGACGTGCTGAGCCTTGACGCGGCCGATCTCAGACGGATGCGCCGCAGCATCCAGATGATCTTTCAGGATCCCTTCGCCAGCCTCAACCCGCGCATGACCGTCGGCGCCGCCGTCGCCGAACCGATCACCGAACATGGCCTCGGCACAGGCGCCCAGGCCCGCGACAAGGCGGCCGATCTTCTCGAACGCGTCGGGCTGAAACCCGACATGATGAAACGTTATCCGCACGAATTCTCCGGTGGTCAGCGTCAGCGCATCTGCATCGCCCGCGCGCTTGCGCTCGATCCGAAGGTGATCGTCGCCGACGAAAGCGTTTCGGCCCTCGATGTTTCGATCAAGGCGCAGGTCTGCAATCTGCTGATGGACCTGCAGCAAAGCCTCAACCTTGCCTTCCTGTTCATTTCCCACGACATGGCGGTGGTCGAGCGCGTCAGCCACCGAGTCGCAGTGATGTATCTCGGCGAAATCGTCGAGATCGGCCCGCGCGCGGAATTGTTCAGCAATCCGCAGCACGCCTACACGAAGAAGCTGATGGCAGCCGTACCGGTTCCCGACCCCTCACGTCGCGGCATCAAGCGCAACCTCGGAACCGACGAGCTCAAGAGCCCCGTTCGCCCAGTTGGCTACGTCGCGCCGCCGCGCCGATATCGGGAAGTGTCGGCAGGTCATCTGGTGCGGCTCGATGAAGCCGCCTGAACGTGAAAATCCACTCTCCAAAGCATCAGGAAAACAAGTATTGCGGGAAAATAACCCGTGCCGGTGGAGCGCGGGCTGTCTTTTTTGCTGCACCGCTTATATGACTTCTGCTAGATATTATTTTACCGATAATTATTAACGACCGATTCCACCCTTTTGTGTTCTCTTATCCTTGCGAATCAAAAAGGTTTGATTTGCCCGGGGACGGCCCCCATGTTGAAGCATGGGGCGATGCAACAGTTGGGTAGGAGCCTATGCTGCAACGGATTGAAGACATTGATGCAGCGCTCGTCGACAGGCTGCAGCATTCGGCGTTCAAGTACTTCCTGAAATATACCAATCCCGAAAACGGCCTTGTGGCGGACACATCGATCGGCGGGGTTCCGTGCAGCATCGCAGCCGTCGGCTTTGCGCTTTCCTCCTACCCTGTTGGTGTCGAGCGTTTATGGATTAGCCGCGAGGAGGCAGCCGAACGCACGGTCAATACGCTGCGGTTCTTCGCCGAGGCGCGCCAGGGCGAGGAACGCCACGCCACCGGCCACCGCGGCTTCTTCTACCACTTCCTGCACATGGATACCGGCCATCGCGCCTGGAACAGCGAGCTTTCGACCATCGATACGGCGCTGCTCGTCGCCGGCATCCTCACGGCCGCACAGTATTTCAATCGCGAAGACGACGAGACGGAAACTGAAATCCGTCAACTCGCCACCTTCATCTACGAGCGCGTCGACTGGCGCTGGGCGCTGAACAAGGGCGATACCATTTCCATGGGTTGGAAGCCCTCATCCGGCTTCCTGCGTTGGCGTTATCACGGCTTCGACGAGGCGATCATCCTCTATACGCTGGCGCTCGCTTCGCCGACGCACCCGATCCCGCAATCGAGCTACGACGCCTTCACGTCAAGCTATTCCTGGATGCTGCATGGCGAGCAGTCCTACCTCTATGCCGGGCCGCTCTTCATCCACCTCTTCTCGCATGCCTGGATCGATTTCCGCACCATTCAGGACAAGCCGATGGCGGAGCGAAACTGGGACTATTTCCGCAACACGCAGGTGATGATCAACGTCCAGCGTGACTATGCCGAGCGCAATCCCGGCCAGTTCGTCGGCTACAACAGGAATATCTGGGGTTTCTCTGCCTGTGACGGCCCGCCGCCGACACGGCGCATGCGCGGTGGCCGCCAGCCGAAGGTTCTGGGCTATGCCGCACGCGGCGCACCGCTTGGCCCGGATGACGGCACGATCGCACCCTGGGCAGCACTTGCCTGCCTGCCCTACGACCGGCAGGCGGCTCTTGACGGCACCAAGGCGCTTCTGACCACCTATCCGAACCTGCTGTTGGAAGGCGGCTTTCCTGGCGGCTTCAACCCGACGGTCAAGACCAAGCGGCCGGAAGGCTGGGTCGACGACCGCACTGTTGGCATCGACCAGGGGCTTGTGGTCATGACCATCGAGAACGACCGTTCGGATTTCATCTGGAAGCTGATGCGGCAATCGCCGGTCATCCGCCTCGGGCTCGAGCGCGCCGGCTTTACCGGCGGCTGGCTCGAAGGCATCGAGCCGGAAGAAGTGGTTCGCAAGTTCGGCTAGCGCACAACCCCGGAAATCGAAATCGATTTTAGAGCCCGCGCGTCCAATAGGAGGTGCGGGCTCTTGGTTTAGTTATCGAAGACATGCGCCTTGCCGGCGATATCGAGGCGAACGAGGTCTCCTCGCGCCGGAAGCGCCACGCTCGAGGTCTTGATCAGGATCGGCGGCAAGGCAACGCCGTCGAGCGAAACCGCAACGGTGCAAACCGCGCCGCCAAATTCCACCTCGACGACACGTCCGCCATGGTTGCGATCGCTTTCATCGGCGACGACGCGGATCTGCTCGGGCCGCAGCATGATCTCCGCCTTGCCCTGACGACTGCCTTCGACGGCGACATGGCCGAGTGCGCAGTCTGCCAAACCGTTGCGAATGATGGCGGGAAGCAGCACGGCATCACCGAGAAACAGTGCCGTCTCGCGATCGCGCGGATGCAGATACAATGATTGCGGCGACCCGGCCTGGATCAGCCGTCCTTCCCTAAGGACCGCGACCTGATCGGCAAAGGTCAGCGCCTCTTCCTGGTCATGGGTGACGAGAATGGTGGTGATGCCGGCCGCCTGCAGGACGCGCGCAACCGCCTTGCGCATATTTTCACGCAGGCCGGTATCGAGTGCCGAGAAAGGTTCGTCGAGCAGCATCAGCCGCGGCTTGCGGCCGAGCGCGCGGGCCAGCGCCACACGCTGCTGCTGGCCGCCGGAAAGCTGATGCGGGCGCCGCGCCAGCATGCCGCGGTCGAGCTCGACCATATCGAGCAACTCGACGATGCGCTTCTCGCGATCGGCTGCGCCTCGTTCGAAGCCGAAGCCGATATTCTCGGCAACGCTCAAGTGCGGAAATAGCGCGCCGTCCTGCGAGACGATGCCGATGCCGCGCTTGTGTGCCGGCACTGTCGCCGGACCGTCCGCGAGCAGGTCGCCATCCAGCGTCACCCTGCCGACATCGGGTTGCTCGAAGCCGGCAATGATGCGCAGCAGCGTCGTCTTGCCCGAACCGGACGGGCCGACGACGGCCGTGCGGCTGCCGGCCGAGACCTCGAGCGAAATATCCTTCAGCGCCTGGACGGGGCCATAGCGCTTGCTGATGTTTTCGATCGTGAGCAGCGTCATTGGCCGGCGGTCCGTTTCGATTGGGTATAGAGCATCAGGGTGAGCGGCAGCGACAGCACGACCATCATGAAGGCGTAAGGGGCGGCCGAGACATAGTCGATCTCGCTGGTCAGCGACCAGAATTTCGTCGCCAGCGTATCGACGCCATTGGGCGACAGCATCAATGTCGCCGTGAGTTCATTGGTGATGCCGAGTGCGGCCAGCGCGACGCTGGCGGCCGCTCCCGGTGCTGCAAGCCGCATGGTGATCTGCCGCACCGCCTGGCCCGGGGTGCGGCCGAGACCCATCGCGGCGCGCTCCAGCTCCACCGGCGCCTGGGCGATGCTGGCGCGCAGCCCGACCATGGCCCGCGGCAGGAAAAGCATCACATAAGCGACGAGCAGCGTTGCGAAGGTCTGATAGAGCGGCAACACGAGACGCACGGTGATCGTCACCAGCGCCAGCGCCACGACGACGCCCGGCAGCGAGCCGACATAATAATGGCAGGCTTCGAGCACGCGCTGAAGGCGGCCGGGCGCCCGCACGGAAAGCCAGGCCATCGGTGCTGCGGCAATCGTAGCCAGCACGCCGCCGACAATGGCAAGCACGATCGTCTGCAGGAAGGCGTTGCCGACTTCGATGCGCCAGATATCGATGCCGCCGAGATAGAGCCATCGGCCAAGCGTCACCAGCGGCACGCCGAGCGTCAGTACCGCCAGGATGACAGGCAGCAAAACGGCGGGCACCACGAACCAGCCCAGCCGGCGGCGGTCCGTGGGACGTGGCGAGCCGGCGCCGACGCGGGCATAACGTTCGTTGCCACGCATCAGCACCTCGAAGCCGAGCAGAAAGAGACAGCAGGCGACGAGCACGCCGCCGAGCATGTTGGAGGCCGGGCTGTTATAGGAGGACTGGAACTGGTCGACGATGGCCGTCGCGAAGGTGTCGAACCGGATCATGACGAACAGGCCGTACTCCGAAAGCAGATGTAGCGCGATCAGCAGCGAACCGCCGCAGATGGCGAGTCTGAGCTGCGGCAGCACAGCGCGGAAGAAGACGCGCCAGGGATTAAGGCCCAGCGAGGCCGCGGCATCCTCGATCGCCGGATCGAGGCGGCGCAATGCTGCGGCGACCGGCAGGTAGAGGAACGGATAGTAGGCGATGACCGAGACGAAGACGCCGCTCTGCAGGCCGCGCATGCCGGGAACGAGGCTGACCCAAGCATAGCTGTGCACGAAGGCGGGCACGGCGAGCGGAGCGATCGCAAGCCAGGCCCAGAGCCGCGCGAAAGGAATGTCCGTCCGTTCCGTCAGCCAGGCAAGCGTCACGGCAAGCACGATCGACAGCGGGATGGTGATCGATTCCAGGAGAACCGTATTGACGAGAAGTTCGCCGACGCGTGGCCGGAAGACCAGGGCCTTCACTGTTTCCCAGCCGACATCGTAGGTTACCCAGCCGATGAAGCCGAGCGGCACGAGACTGAAGATCGCGACGACGGTTGCAAGCAGGATCACGGAAGCGTGCGGCATGCGTCCGCGTGGCAAAACCATTCGCGCGGCCCTCGGCGCGACCGGCGCCTGGTTGCCGGATGCGAGCAATCTGTTGTCCTGCAGCAAGGCCGATGCCTTTACACGCTGAAAAAGGAAGGCAACCGCCTTTGAAGGGCGGTTGCCGGATGTCGTCATGCCCTAAGGTTTTCTTGAGCCAAAAGCAATAGTTTTGGCCGGAAGACGCCTGCGGCAGAAAGGTCTAAGCATGTCGCGCAAAAGTGTGCCGCGGTTTTGCGACGACGACATGCGGAAAACGAAAGATCTAAAGTGTGGCGCGCCACGCTTTAGATCAAGCCGGCGGCCGTCATCAGTTCGACGACCTTCTTGCTGTCGAGGGTCGAAGCTTCGACCTTCGGCGCATTGAGATCGGCAAGCGGAGTGAGCTTGTCGTTGGAAGGCGCATCCTTGCCGATGGCATATTCATAGGAGGTGCCGTCCTTGAGAACTGCCTGGCCGGCCTTGCTGGTGAGGAACTTCAGGAAAGCCTGGGCCTCCTTCATGTGCTGGGTAGACTTCAGGACGCCGCCGCCGGAAACGCTGACGAAAGCGCCCGGATCCTGGTTCTTGAAGTAGTGCAGGCCAACATTCTTGCTGTTCTCGCCGGTTTTCGCCTGATCGCCGAACCAATAATAGTGATAGATAACAGCGCCTTCGACTTCGCCGGCGTTGACGGCCTTCATCGCGACGCTGTTGCCCTTGTAGGGCGTGGCATTGTCTTTCAGGCCCTTCAGCCATGCCTTGGTGGCGTCTTCGCCCTTCAGCTGCAGCAGGGCGGCAACGATAGCCTGGAAGTCGGCACCGGCAGGTGCTGCACCCCAGCGGCCCTTCCAGGCCGGATCTGCGAGGTCGAGCAACGACTTCGGCAGCTTGTCTTCGGTGAGCTTAGTCTTGTCGTAGGCAAAAACGGTGGTGCGGGCGGCAATGCCGGTCCACATACCGTCAGCCGGGCGATACTGATCCGGAACCTGATCCAGCGTTTCCTTTTCGATGGGGGCGAAGAGGCCCGCGCCATCGACCAGCGTCATTGCCGGCGAATTCTCGGTGAGGAAGACATCCGCCGGAGAGGCGTCGCCTTCCTGGATGATCTGATTGGCGAATTGCATGTCGCTGCCCTGGCGCATGGTGACCTTGATGCCGGTCTCCTTGGTGAAAGCATCGATCCATTCGCGGCCGAGGCTTTCGTGCTGGGCATTGTAAACGACGAGACCTTCGTCTTGCGCATGTGCGCTGCCTGCGAGCGCGGTGGCGGAGAGAAACGAAGCGGCAAGCGCGAGGGAAAAACGGTTAAGAGCAATGTTCATGATGGCCTCCGTGACGATGTCACCCGAGCTCTCCAAGGGCGATGAGAGGCGTATATTTTTCCTGACTGCAGATTTCAAGTTTGGCTTGGCCAGAAAAGCCATCACAATATCTTGACTAAATATTTCATATTACAGGGGAATAAATCTCGATTTGGCAAAAAAGGCGACGCTTCCCGAGCGCCGCCTCTCTTTTGCAGCCTTTTGCCGCCAACTTATTCGACGTCGAACTTGACGCCCTGCGCCAGCGGCAACGTTCTGCCGTAGTTGATCGTGTTGGTGGAGCGGCGCATGTAGGCCTTCCAGGAATCCGAGCCGGATTCGCGGCCGCCGCCGGTCTCCTTCTCACCCCCGAAGGCGCCGCCGATCTCGGCACCGGATGGTCCGAGGTTGACGTTGGCGATGCCGCAATCCGAGCCGCGGGCGGAGACGAAGGTTTCGGCCTCGCGCATGTCGTTGGTGAAGATCGACGACGACAGTCCCTGCGGCACGGCATTGTGCAGCGCCAGCACCTCGTCGAAATCGCTATACTTCATCACATAGAGGATCGGCGCGAAGGTCTCGTGCTCGACCGGTCCGGTCTGATCGGGCATTTCGACAAGCGCCGGGCGAACGTAGAAGGCCTCGGCCGAACCATTGTCGACGCGGTCACCGCCGGTCACCGTGCCGCCGGCCGACTTCGCCTCGCCAAGCGCTGCCTGCATCTTCTCGAAAGCCTGGCCGTCGATCAGCGGGCCGACGAGCGTCCCAGCCTCGAGCGGATTGCCGATGGTGACGGAGCCATAGGCCTTCTGCAGGCGCGGCACCAGTTGGTCGTAGACGCTCTCATGCACGAAGAGGCGGCGCAGCGTCGTGCAGCGCTGGCCGGCCGTGCCCATGGCGGAGAAGGCAACGCCGCGCAGAGTCAGGTCGAGATCGGCGCTCGGGCAGACGATCGCCGCATTGTTGCCGCCGAGCTCGAGGATGGCGCGGGCAAAACGCTGCGACAGGCGCGGACCGACGGCACGGCCCATGGCCGTCGAGCCCGTGGCCGAGACGAGCGGGATCTTCGGGTGATCGACCAGCACTTCGCCGACCTCGCGGCCGCCGATGATCAGCGTCGACAGATTGGCCGGTGCGCTACCGCCCTCGGCGACGAAACGCTTCAGCGCCTTTTCGAACAGCGCCTGCACCGCAAGCGCCGTCAACGGCGTCTTTTCCGAGGGCTTCCAGACGGTGGAATTGCCGCAGACCATCGCAAGCGCCGCATTCCACGACCAGACGGCAACAGGGAAGTTGAAGGCGGAGATGATGCCGATCACGCCGAGCGGGTGCCAGCTTTCCATCATCCGGTGCTCGGAGCGTTCGGTGGCGATCGTCAGGCCGTAGAGCTGACGGGAAAGACCGACGGCGAAATCGCAGATGTCGATCATCTCCTGCACTTCGCCGAGGCCTTCGGAGGTGATCTTGCCGACCTCGATCGAAACGAGACGGCCGAGCGCCGTCTTTGCGGCGCGCAGCTCCTCGCCGAGCAGGCGGACCAGTTCGCCGCGCTTCGGCGCCGGCACGGCACGCCATTCGAGGAAAGCCTGGTGCGCCGCTTCGATCGCCGCTTTCGTCTCGGAAACGGAATGTTCCTTGAGTTTGCCGATTTCCTTGCCGGTGACCGGCGAGCTGACGGAAAGAGTGCCGCCGTGATAGCGGCTGGCATCGACGCCGAGTTCGGCAAGCAGCTTGGCGGTTTCGGTGGCGAGATCGAGGACGGCGATGGTCATTGTCGTGTTTCCAATCTTATTGTGCTTAGAAGCGTGCATCGGCGAAATGGGCGACCTGAGCGCCGGCTTCGTACCATATTTCCTTGAGCGCACGGAAGCTCGGTTCGCTGGGTGCCGTCAGCGGCAGCGGCAGATCGGCTTCGCCAATCCGGCCGAGGATATGCTCCGCCAGCGTGCGGCCAAAGACCGTGCCAGGCGCAATGCCGCGGCCATTGTAACCCGAAAAGCCGACGACCCCAGGCGCGAATTTGTGGAAGCGCGGCAGCGCATTGTCGGTCATGCCGATCTGGCCATACCATTCGCACTCGAATTCGACATCGCCGATAACAGGGAAAAGCCGCTTCAATGCGCGTTTGGCCCAGCCCTTGTGTACGGCCAACCCGGTATTGCGCAGCGCCCCGACACTGCCGAAAACGAGACGGCCGGCCTGGTCCATGCGGAAGGAGGAGAGGATTTCCTTGGTATCCCATGCGCCTTCCCGCCCTGGCAGGATCGACTGACGCAGATTGTGGCCGAGCGGCACGGTGGCAAAATTGAAATAGGGCAGATGCACCTGTTCGCTGCGCACCTGCTCCCATGGGCCGGTGCTGTAGGCATCCGTTGCGACGATGATCCACTCGGCGCTGACTTCGCCGTTTGCTGTTTTCACGGTCCAGCGGCTGCCGTTACGCTCCGTTGCGATGACCGGGCTGGATGTGTGAATGGCGACGCCGGCCTTGACGGCGGCATGGGCAAGGCCGCGCGCATAGGCAAGCGGCTGCAGCGTGCCGGCGCGTTTGTCGAGCAGCGAACCGGTATAGGCATCGCTGCCGATGCGTTTTGCCGTTTCCGCCGCATCGAGCAGCGTCACGGCTGCGCCGCGGGCGGACCATTGCGCGGCGCGATCCTCGATCTCCTTCAGCCCATCCGCGCCGACCGCGCAATGCAGCGTGCCGTTCCGTTCGAGTTCGCAGGCAATCTGATGTTTGTCGATCAGCTCCATGACCAGCTTCGGCGCATTGCCGAGCAGATCGAGCAGACGTTCGCCATGCACCGGGCCGAGCACGCTGGGCAGATCGTTCGGCATCACCCACATGCCGGCATTGATCAGCCCGACATTGCGCCCGGCACCGCCGAAGCCGATCTCCTTGGCCTCCAGCAGCACCACCTTCGACCCGGCCTCGGCAAGATGCAGGGCGGAAGAGAGGCCGGTGTAACCGCCGCCGACGATGACGACGTCGGCCGAAATCGCGCCGTCGAGAGGCGAGGTCGTCGGCGCTTCGGGCGCGGTCTTTTCCCAGAGGCCGTGGGAGCGCGGATCATTCAGCATGGCTCAGTCCGATCAGAGCGAAATCGCGGATACTCTAATGCATAAAAGAAAGTGTTGAACCTGCCATTTCACGCAACGGTCTTCAGCGGCAGGTCCGCAAGGCCGAGCGCGGCCAGTGCCGAATCCAGCGATGCCGCCTGGCGTTCGGCGTAAAGCGCCAGCTCGTCCTGAACGGTGGCGCCGAGTGCTGCCTCGAAGGCGTCACGGTTCGAGCGAGTCGCGTAGTTCTGCTGCTGGTCGGTGCCGAGGTTCGACTGGAAGATGCCGGCCGCGCTGACGGGCAGGAAGTCTTCGTAGACGATCGGGGTGAAGGCGAGGTAACCCTTGGCGATCAGTGCCTCCGGATCGCCGGGCAGCATGCTGCCAGCCGCGGCGGCAATGCCCGCAGGCGTCGCGGCATAGCGGAAGAAGGCCAGACCCTCGTTGCGCAACTCATCCCAGCTGTCCGGGAGTGCCTTGAAACGCGCGGCGAGTTCGTCGTCGTAGGCGCCGGCCTTGGCGCCGCCGGCGCCGACCTGCACCTCGCCGCGAACCGAGGCGAGCAGCTGGTCGTAGAGAGCCCGGCCCTTCGCCGTCAGCGCCACGCCGCGCTGTTCGATCTCCCCGAAGCGGGCGGTATGCGTCCCTTGAACCGCACCGTCATCATCGGAAAAGGCGATCGTTTCCTCCAGCGCCTTGAAGCTCGTCTGCCGCAGCAGGATATCGCAATGACGGCGCGGCGGCCCTTCGATGACAGCCTTCGGCGTGATGCCGCGTTCCGGCATGCGGGCCTGGACCGCGTCGATATCGAGCGTGCGCGGCGTCAGATGGTTGATGTGTGGCCCCTTGAAGCTGACGACATCGGCGATCAGCCGATGCGCATCATGCAGGCGCTTGTAGGTGTCTGCGCTGACGGTCGCTTCGCCATGCCAGCGGAAGGTTTCAAGCGCCTCGGCGACAAATTCCGTCGCTTCCGCCTCGGTCAGGCCGCCGTTCTGCTCGTGGCGCTCGATCAGCGTGACGGCGCGCGGTGTGTAGATCCGCCGTTTCGCCAGAATGGCTTCGGCCTCGCCGCGCAACCCCTCGTCCTCGATCAGCTCCAATCGCAGCAGCGAGGTGAAGACCCGGAATGGATTGACGTTGAGCGCTGCCTCGTCGATCGGCCGGAAGCTGGTGGAATGAACAGGCACACCGGCGACCGAAAGATCGTAATAGCCGACCGGCTGCATGCCCATGACCGCAAACAGCCGGCGAATGGTGAAGAGCTCGTCAGCCGTACCGAGCCGGATAGCACCGTGACGCTCGACATCGATGCGCTCCAGCTCGCCGGCTTGGGCCAGACGTTCGCGCAGATTGGGATCATTTTCGAGGCAGCCGGCATTCACATCGGCCACAAGTTCGATCAGCGTGCCGTATTGCGGCACTTCCGCCCGGTACATCTGCGACATCGCCTCGGTGAACAGCGATCGGATGCGATCTGGGGAAACGAAGGCTTGCGGCATTGGGAAACTCCGGATCATTCCGTTTTTGCAGGATGAACCTCTTTACACGCGCGACAAAGCCGCAAATATCGCTATTTCGGAAATAGCCCATTCTGAAACGGAATGACCATGCTGACGTCAAGACGTTTTCTGCCATCGATTTCGCATCTCGCCGCCTTCGAGGCGGTTGCCCGCACCGGCAGCGTGACGGCAGCGGCGCGCGAACTCGATCTGACGCAGAGCGCCGTCAGCCGCCAGGTGAGCGCACTGGAAGAGCAGCTTGGTGTCGAGCTCTTCCTGCGCGAACGCCAGACCATGCGGCTGACGCTTGCCGGCGACGGTTATGCCCGCGAGATTCGCGAGGCGCTGCGGCGGATATCGAGCGCCTCGCTGAACCTGCGCGCCAATCCGCATGGCGGCACCCTCAATCTCGCCATCCTGCCGACCTTCGGCACGCGCTGGCTGGCGCCGCGCCTGGGGCGCTTTCTCTCCGCCAATGCCGGCGTGACCATCAATCTGGTGACTCGGCTTTCGCCCTTCGATTTCCGCCTCGATTCGATCGACGCCGCCATCCACTTCGGCCATCCGCACTGGCCGGGCGCCGAACTCGCCTTCCTGATGTCGGAGCGCACGGTGCCGGCCTGCAGTCCGGATTTTCTGAATCAATATGCGATCTCAGGACCGGAGGATCTGCTCGCCGTTCCGCTTCTGCATCTGACGACACGTCCCGACGCCTGGGAGCAGTGGTTCGCCAGCAACGACGTTTCCTTCGAAAACGTCCACGGCATGCTCTTCGACCAGTTCGCCACGGCCGCGCAGGCGGCGATCGCCGGCCTCGGCGTCGCCCTGCTGCCGACATTCCTGATGCAGGAGGAGATCAGGCGCGGCGATCTCGTCGCCGCTGTCGACCGTGAAATGGAAAGTCGCGAACGCTATTATCTCGCCTTTCCGCCCGAGCGCGCCGATTATGCGCCGCTTGCCGCCTTTCGTGACTGGATCGTCGCAGAGGCAACCACCAACCCGGCTGCGTGACGAACGGCTTGCATCGGCATGGCGCTTTCGACCATTATGCCTACCAAACAACTTTGCAGGAAATCTCCATGAAGCCGATCTTCGTCCAGCTCCAATGCGCACCCGGCAAGACCTATGATGTCGCCGACGCCATCTACCAGACCGAACTGGTGTCGGAGCTCTATTCGACCAGCGGCGACTACGATCTGCTGCTGAAGGTCTATATCGAGGAAGGCCAGGATATCGGCAAATTCATCAACGACAACATCGCCAATATTCCCGGCATCGTCCGCTCGCTGACGACGCTGACCTTCAAGGCATTCTGATCTCCATCAGAGGCGGTTAACCTTTTTCGCGAAGAATCGCCTTTCAGGATACCGCTTAAACCGCGGCTTAACGCCTGAGATATCTGGTCGTTGCTATAAGACTTCCGCCTCGACATGAGGCGGCGTGCGTAGCGATAGGTGGAAAATGTCGATCGTCGAGGCAGATAGGGTGCGCGCGAAGCCGAAGTTGGAAACAGCTCCGCTGATCGTCCATGTCGTGCGCCAGTTCCTGCCCAATCGCGGCGGCCTGGAAGACGTGGTCGCCAATCTCGCCCGCCAGACTGTATGCCGCGGTTATCGCGTGCGCGTCGTCACGCTGGATTCGCTCTTCACCGCGCCTGAAGACAAGCTGCCGCTTCGCGAAGATATCGACGGCATCGAGGTGGTGCGCATTCCCTGGTCCGGCTCCAGCCGCTATCCGCTGGCACCGCAGGTTTTCCGCCATCTCGCCGATGCCGATCTCGTCCATGTCCACGCCATCGACTTCTTCTTCGACGCGCTCGCCTGGGGCCGGCGGCTGCACGGAAAACCGATGATCGTCACCACCCATGGCGGCTTCTTCCACACGCGGAAATACGCGGCAATCAAGAAGATCTGGTTCCGGACACTGACCCGCGCTTCGGCGATGGCCTATCGCCGCGTCGTCTGCTGCAGCGCCTCCGACCTCAAGCAGTTTTCCGAGATCGCGCCCGACAGCCTCCTGATCGAAAACGGCGCCGATATCGGCAAGTTTGCCGACACCGCTTCACGCCGGGCAAAGCGCCGCATCGTCACGATCGGCCGGTTCTCGGTGAACAAGCGCATCGACCATCTGCTCGATGCAATGGCCGCGCTGAAGACCCGCGACCCGGAATGGCATCTCGACATTGTCGGCGCCGAATCCGACCTGAACCGGGCGGATGTCGAAGGCGCAATCGAAAGCCGTCATCTTTCCGGCCGCGTCACCCTGCATGTTTCGCCCGACAACGACACCATCCGACGCATCATCACAGAAGCTTCGATTTTCGCCTCCGCCTCGGAATATGAAGGTTTCGGCCTGGTGGCGCTGGAGGCGATGAGCGCCGGCCTCCTGCCGGTGCTGAACGCCAACGATGCCTTTGCGACGCTTGCCGCCCGGCATCCCGTTCTCATGCTTGCCGATTTCACGGATCCTGAGACCGCCGCCACGGCGATCGAAGCGGCCCATCAAGCTCTTTCGCGCCAGCCGGATGCCGTTCGCGCTGAGCTTCTCGACGCTGCCCGCGGCTATTCCTGGGACATCGTCGCCGGACGTTATATTGATCTCTATAGATCGCTTGATGTCGTCGCCGCGGAAAGCATCTGATCCTGTCTTCCTACCGCATAAGCGCTACAGCGTTGCGCGTGTGAAAGAGGCGTGAGCTCTAAAATCCCCAGTCACGCTCTCGCCAGACGGATGATCTCGTCGAGCACGAATTTGCGCGATTGCGGCGGTGTCAGATTGTGGTCGGCATCCGGCAGCATCAGCAGCCGCACGTTCGGATAGCGCGAAAGCCTGGCGCCGCGCGGCCCGAAGTGGAAATAGACGTGGTCGAGCCCGACATCGCCCTCGCTGTAGATCAGCGTCAGCGGCACCTCGCGTTTGCCGAACGACGCGAAGGAGTGCCGGACCTCGCGGGCAATATGGCGCCGGTCGGGGAGCAGCTCGAGCAGCGGCGCGACCCATGGCGACAGCCGGCGGCCGGCGGCTATGACGATATTCTGCAACGCTGCAACGACGTCCACCTGGCCACGCACTAGCCGCTTCAACGTGTCGAGCCGCGCCAGGCGCTGGCTGTAATCATCGAGGCTGCGGGGAACGGAAACGACATGCTCCCTGCGCACCGGCATTTCAGGATCCCAGTAATAGACGAACGGATTGATCGACACGACAGCCTTCAAGCGCTCGTCGGCGACGCCGGCGCGGAAGGCGACATAGCCGCCGCTGCATCGGCCGGCGACCATGACCGGGCCGGCGACGACGCCTTCGAGCAGATCGAGCGCGGCGACTGCATCCGCGGTCTGCGTATCCGAATAAAGCACCTGTTCCGGCGCATCCGGCCGCGGCGGGCTGTCGCCGACATTGGCCGAATCGAAACGCAGCGAAACGACGCCTTGGCGGGCGAGCTCGCGCGCCATATCCACAGTCGTCCGTCCCCAGCCGGCATGCCGGTCATATGCCGTCGACAGAAAGAGCACGGCATTGCCCTTGATCTCGCCGAGCGGCCGGCTAACGACGCCGACCAGATGATTATGGCTTCCGAAACGGACCGGCGTTTCGGCAAAATCATCGCCGGCAAGCAGCGGGTTGTCGATCGCCGCCGGCGAATGGGCGGCGGATGTCTCTGTCGTCGTTGCCTCCAGCCACGTCGTCAGCAGCGCCACGACAGCCATCGGCGTCTTGGCAAACAGCGGATTGGTGGCGAGCTCGTCATAGCCTTCGAAAGCCGTCTGCTCGACATCGGCGCCAAGCGCCTTCAGCGCGTCGGCAAAGCCGGTATCCTCGGCCTTGGCAGGACGTTCGATGATTAGATAGCGCGAGGCTGCGAGCCCCTGCGGCGAGGTGATGTTGAGCTTGCCGAGCTCGGCAGCGATCTCTTCGGGCATGACGAGCCCGGCGATCTGCACCTTCGCGGTCTGGACATGTTCCTTGCCGAGGCCGAGATCGGCATCGATGATCTTAGACCACATGTTGAGTTCGCGCAGATAGGACCGGCCGCTCAGCACCGGCGCCAGCATGACGAGGCTGTCGACGCCTTCGATCGAAGAACCGACGCGATGGGCAAGCGTCGCACCAAGGCCCTGTGCGATGAGGATGATACGGTCGCAGCCGCTTAGCGACTTCAGCTTGTCGGCGGCCGCACGGATCGAGTTTTCCCAGGTTTCCAGCCTTGCCGGCAGCGCCCCGAAATCGAGCGCGTCGCCGGTGCCGCGATAGTCGAAGCGCAGGCTCGGTACGCCGATATCCGAGAAATGCTCGGCCGCGACGCGGAAGAATTTGCGGCTGCACATCTCCTCGAAACCCCAGGGGCTGACGAAGAGCACGGCGGCCGAGCGTTTCTTCGCGAGCGGATTCTCAGGCATGAACAGCCCGATCGTGCCGTCGAAGACGACAGGCAAGGCAGCGTTGCGCCCCGCACCCTCGGCCGGTTCCAGCGAGAATTCGCCGGGCGCGACCTTGGCGCGATCGGGATCGCCGGGAAGCCGCGGCGCGATGAAATTGATCGCATGACCAACCGGTCGCCGCAGCAGGGACGGCATCTTGTCGAGAATGGAGCGCATGACTTCGACATCCTCGCCTGGTACGGCGCGCAGCACCCGGAGTGCTGCAAAATAGGCGAATGCGCCGGCGATGATGGCGCCGACCAATCCAGCCGGACCCTGGACGAATTCCAACACGGAAGTCGCTCCGCAAGCACAGAGGACGGAGGCGAGCGTCACCTTCGTCAAGCTTGCGTAGAGACCCGAAAGCTGGGATCCGAATCCTGTCTGTCTGATCATCATCACCGACATCGCAACGAATACGAGGATGCGCACGAGTGCGGCACCCTCGGCCGCAAGCCTAGGTACGATCAGTAAACAACCCGCTACCATCAGTAGGCCACCTATCACACTGATGTTCAGGCGGGAGCGGGCCCTGTCCATCGACAGCAGGTAGAGGCTGAGGATCTGCATGAAGGTATAGGCGGGAGCAACGAGCGCAAGCAGCGCCACCACCGTCCCGCTGCGGCGGAATGCTTCACCGAACACCACGAGCACCAGTTCGCTGGAGATCGCGGCAAGCCCCAGGCTCATCGGCAGCACGATATAGGCCATGCTGCGGGTAACGGCGGTAAAAACCTCGACCGGCAATGTCGAATCGTCGCTGCTGTGCCGCCGCTCGGAATAATAGGGCAGCAGGCTGCCGGTCATCTGGATCGGCAGTTGCAGCGCGATATTCGCAATCGACAGGCCGACGGCATAATAGCCGACCATCTCCACCGACCAGAACTGCTGCAGGAAGAGCAGCTCGAGGCGGTTGAGGAAAATGGAATCGATGATGAACTGGATCGACAGGATGACGGAGGAGGATGCGAGATATTTCAGCGAGACCCCGCACCAGTCGCGCCGCGCCAGAAGGATCGGCAACGTGGCGAAAAACAGCACGAGTTGGCCGAGCGCATAACCGACGAGAACGCCCTCGACGCCGTAGAAAACGGCGCCGACGGCAACGCCGGCAAGCTGCACGATAGAGACTGCAACCGTCAGCTTAAAGAAGGCGCCCAGCTTCTTTTCGCCGATCAGGTAGAATTTGACGAAGGATCCGATCGCCTGGATGAAGAACAGCACGCCCGTGACCAGAGCGACGGATGGTGCGGTGTCGGCCCAGTGCATCTTCTCGGATGTCAGGAAGAACAGCGCGTAGAGCGCCAGCAGCACGACGGTCGAGAACATCATGAAGCTGACGAGGATGGCGGCAAAACCCCGCCGGCGGCGTGCATCGAAGCCCTCTGCCGAAAGTTGCGGCAAGGTCTTCAGCAACGTGATGCTGGAGCCGAGCTCGGCGATCGAGGCGCCGGTCACCACCAGCCAGAGCGAAAAGGCGACGATGCCGTTGGCTTCCGGCCCGAGCAACCGCGCGGTTATGATCGATGAAACAAAGCCCGTCAGAAGCAGCAGCATGCCTGCCGCCGCGTTCATCACCGAGTTTGCGATAATACCCTTCGACATCTGTCCATCCGTCAGGATCGGCCTAAAGCGCGTCGCGATCTTCAGATCGCTCATTGCACCTTAGGTTTTTGTTTTTACGCATGTCGTTATCGCAAAACCGCTGCACACTTTTGCGCGACACGCTCTAAAGCCGCATACCCGCCATCTCTAATGCGAAAATGTTAAAATAAAGCGGAGTGACAACCTCAGCTTAGCTTGCCTGCATCGCCGCCAGCGTCTGGAGCGCCTTTTCGTAGCTGTTCTCCGCGAGGTAGCGCAGCAGGAACTCCCGCGCCCTCTCGGCCTTCTCTCGCGCACGCTCTGGCGCGCGGAAAATGTCCCCCAAATACCCGGCCGCCTCCTCGGGTGAGGGGTCGGCCCAGACCGCCCCCTTGAGCCCGGCGAATTCCGGATGGGTATCGACCACCGGAATGAGGGGAGAGGCAACCAGCCAGCTATTGTCGGGATCGCAGAAATCCACCGTGCCCGACCATGCCGTGGAAATGACGGGCGTACGCTGCATGATCGCCTCGGCCACCGTCAGCCCGAAACCCTCGGAACGATGCAGCGAAAGATAGGCGTCTGAACAGCGGATGAGGCCATTGATATCGGAGTCCGACATCCTGTCGATGACGATCCTTATCCGGGTATTGCCCGCGACCGAGGCGACCAGTTCGCGCAGGCCCTCATCCTTGTTGATATTGCCACTGGCCTTCATCAACAGGAAGGCGCTGGGGCATTCGACGGAAAATATCCGGAAGGCCTCGATGACGGCCTGCGGATTCTTCCGGTTGATCGAGGAGCCGGCGCTGAAGATGAAGCTGACGAGAAAGGCGTCTTCCTCGATGCCGAATTTCTGGCGCATGCCTTCCGTCGCCGGCTTCTCGGTGACAGGATGCGGAACGACGATGACCGGTGCCGCAGTGAGGGGCGCAATCGTCCGCCTGGTGAATTCCGACGGCACGAAGACGGCATTCATGTAATGCATCGCATTGCGCCACTCGGCCGGCACGACTTCGAGCTCCCAGGCAAAATAACCGATGTTGAAGGCGCGGGTGAAATTGGCAACGCCCTTCTTCAGGATGGCGCGCGGCAGCATCGGCGGATTGAGATGCCAGATCCGGCCCCCCGCGGGTTCGGTGGAGAGATGCGACGGCATCCATCCGGCGAAGGAATTCTCGTCAGGATGCGTGCTGACGTCGGAGAGCGAAATCGCCCACCCAGCCTCCGATAGAGCGCCGGCGCAGAGCCTTGCCGATTCGCCGACGCCGACCGCCATCGAGAGATAGCCGACGATTTCCACCGGCCTGCGCGGATTGAAGGCAAGACGCGACCGCGGGATCAGCCGCTGCAGAACATGGGCACGCAGAAAGCGGTATATCGTTCTCAAATCACGGTCTTTCCCAATGGATCGGCATCATGCTTCGCAGGGGCGTCAGCCCTCGATTGCGACGCGATGCGAACTGCCTAGACTTCTGATTTCACCCGCAGGCGGAATATCGCTTTCCACGCCGGACAGCGCGTGGAGCTTCACGCGCCGCATCGCGCCGGGGGCAAGGTGGAACCAGTCGTCGTCGGCCCGATAGCCTTCGACGTCGATATGCACCGATTGCGCCAGCCGGTCGGTCCTGAGGTCAACGAACCAGTCGTCACCGTCTCTGGTGAATGATGCTTCGATAGCTGCTTCATGCAACGCCTTCCCCCGTCCGCACGGGAAGTGGAAGCTCTCGGCGAGAGTAGCGCCGTCCGCCAGCGAGCGCAGGCGCGCCACACTGGCATCATGCGCCGGCGGCCCGAAACGGAAAGCATAGGTCGTGTCGAAGAAGGCGCCGAACAGCGCGGTGCAGGCAAGGCGCTCCGTGTCTCTTGCCGCCAGCTTGAACGCCCTGCTGCCGCTGACGACCTGCTGTTTTCCGCCGCGCAGGCAGACGACCTCGAGCTCGACGTCGAGCACGGCATCCGTCTCGTTGACGACATGCACGTCGAGACCGTTCGTTCCCTCGTCGGTGAAGACCACTTGAACCGGCCGGAATGCACGGCGCATCGCATACCAGACCGGCTTCGGCTCGCCGGTGGAATCGATCACTCCCCAGCCGGGGCCGGGCAGCAGGTCCTGCAGCGTCCAGACGAGCGCGCCGTTGCAGGCGGAGCCCTTGCGCCGCCATTCGGCAAAAGTCTCCTCGATCACCTCGCTGGTAACGGCGCGGGAGAAATCGAGATAGCGTTCCGCATCTTCGCGGCGCAGATGGGCCGGATCGAAACCGTAGAGAAGCTGCAGGTAGAAATCGCGAACGTCCTCGAAATCCCACGATGCGCTACGGTCGCGGGGCACGCGGGCTTTCCATAGTGGGCTGTGGACGGCGGGCACATCGAGATGACGCTGCAGCGTCCTTTGCTGCGGCACATGCGCGAAGGCGAGGCTTTCGGAAGCAAAACGCACATCCGCGCGGCGCGCATCGGCAATCGGCCGCATATAGGCGCCGACGCCGTAATAATGCGCGATACCGGCATTCGGCGAAAAGGGCATCGCTCCGCCATAGGGCGAGTTCGGGACATAGGGCACGTCGGGGCGCATGCGCGCGACGACCGCCGGAATGACTTCATCGGTGACCGGTCCGCTCCAGAATTCCGCCGGCAGACCGAGCATTGCCGCCTGCTGGTGGATTTCGCTGCCGCCGCAGAGCACGGCCAGCGAAGGCGACGCCTGCACGCCGTGCAGGAATTCCTCGACCTCCGCATGCACGTGGCCGAGAAAAGCCTTGTCGTTGCGCGGATAATCGAAATTGGCGAACATGAAATCCTGCCAGACGAGCAGACCGAGCTCGTCGCAGAGCGTCAAGAAATCAGGCGTTTCGTAGGCCATGGTGCCGCCGATGCGGATCATGTTCATGCCGGCTGCAGCGGCAAGCCGCAGGAACGGCTCATAATCCGCCCGCCCGCCCGGCAATCGCACGATATCGGCCGTTGTCCACACGGCACCGCGGCAGAAGATGCGTTCGCCGTTGACGAGGAGCGCGAAGTCATCGCCATCGGCACCACGGTCGACGTCGATACGCCGGAAGCCGGTCCTGCCGAGCGGATATTCCACGCCGTCAGAAACCAGCGTCAGCTCGTAGAGACGCGGTGCGCCGTGCGTATGCGGCCACCAGGGCTCGATGTCGGAAAGTTTGAGGATAGCCGAGTAATGACTGTCGCCGACCTTTTCGAAGGGCTGCTCCATCCCGCCGCAGCGCAGTAGCATCGCCGGATCCTCTGCATTGCTATGCAGGGAAACGCTGAGGCGGCCGACGCCACTCTCCTCCAATACGGCGCGGACGGAGACATTGTCGATCGAGACCGGATGACGCCGCACCATCGAAATCGGCCGCCATGGCCCGACGGCATGGATATCCGGGCACCAGCCCGGCATATGGCCGAGCAGTGTCGTGCGGAAATTCTTCAAGCCCGCCGGCGTGATCATCTGCGGCCGCCAGCGCGCGCGCGGCCCTGGCTCCGACAAGCGGGGGCCGAGCGCCCGGAAGCACAAAGCCAGTTCGTCGCCGCCAGAAAGCGTCACCGGAATCTCATGCGCCGTGAACATGCTCTCGGAAAACAGGATTTCCTGGCCGTTCAGGAAGACATGGCAGAGCGTCGCCAGCCCTTCGAAACGCAGGATCGCGTCGCCGGGCTCGGCATCGAAAAGCCGACAGAGATACCAGGCATCCCGCGTGTTCAGCGGCCCGGGATTTTCCCGGTCGAAGAGCCCGGCTTTTTCAAGCGCGGCGGCGACGGTGCCGGGAACGGGTGCTGGAATGAACTGTGCGGAGAGCGGGATGTCGTGCGGCACGGCGCAGGCGCCCGGCTCCGTCAGGATCAGGTTCCAGCCTTCGGAAAGTAGACTTTCCTCGGCACCGATGCTCGCCAAACGCCCCCGCATGGTCAGATCTCCGGCCTCAGATTCGCCCCGCAACCGACGCCATCATGGAATCCCATGCATCGGCGGCCGGATCAAGTGCTGCCTGCAACGGCTCGAACTTCCTGCGGGTGACGGCGCGGGCAAGCTGGAACTGCACCGATTTCGCCACCTCCGAAATGCGCCTGGCATGCTCGGCGGCAGCCCCGAATTCACCAGGAGAAAGCCAGGTGAGGTAATCGGCCGCCAGCTCGAAATTGGCGCCGACCTGGCGAAGCGTGTTGAAGGCATATTTGTGGAAGAAGCCGAACGGCCGTTCCGCCACCGCCTCGACCTGTTGCGGAAAGATACTTGCGAAGGCGCGGATCGGGTTTTCGCGGGGACGCCTGGTGAAATGAAAACCGGCAAGCCGCCGCGCGGTCGAACGCAGATGCGCTTCGTCCGCCGGCCTTTCCGGGAATCGGGCAAATTCCGTATAGGGCAGAAACGGCGGGTCGTTTTCCGTCAGATGCAGCTGGAACAATCCGTCGAAATCCTCGCCTTCGAGACGGAAATAACCAGCATTGTGGAAATAATCGACGCGCTTGGCCGCAACGTCCAGCCGATTGATCGCGACCGTCGTCTTGCCGTGCTCCTGTCGGTAGGCAGTGCCGCGCGTATCCGGCATGTAGAAGGAGTCCATTTCGATCAGGCAGAGACGACCCCGCGCGATCTGAACCTCGACATGGCGTTCGACACGGTCGTAGATGGCAAGCTCAGTCGCACGAATGCCGTAGAGCGCTTCGAGATCCTCGAGTGGCACCTTGAAGAAGGTAAACTGGTCGCCCTCGAAATCCTGCGTCAGGGTAAAACCCAGCATCGCCTCCGGCGCAACGCCTGATGTCGCCAGAACCTCGATCCAGAGATCGACATAGCAATTGGTTTCCGGCCAGGCGCGCTCACCGGAATGCAGCGCATGCGCCCGGTAGGTTTCCGGGTCGATTCCCGAAAATACCCCCGAAAATACCGATGTCATCGATTTGCTCAGCCCCACAGCGCTTTCCGGACGCTGGCCGGCCATTGCTTCACATCAAGCCCGTGATGATGGAAGAGGGCAAGGGCGATGCGTTCCAGTCCGAAGCCGACGCAGGCGGTGTGCGCGACACTGCCATCTTCGAGATTCAGACCCCATTTTGTGCCGAAGGCATCCTGATGGTAGTTGAAGCTCATGCAGGCGGTCGGATTGGCAGCCGAGGTGATCGGGATCAAAAGCTCGAACTTCAGGTTCTGGTCGCGCTGATTATTGGCGAGCATCTTGCCGGCGCGGCCGAAGAACGGATCATTGGCGACGTCGATCGTCACGTCGAGACCGACGGCCTTCATCATCTCGACGCCGCGATCCATCCAGCGCTGGCGGAAATCGGTGACGTGCAGCTCGGTGCCCATGCAGACATATTCGCGCATGCGGAACAGCTGCTGGCGGGCCGGGTCTTTCGATGGCTCATGGCGGAAGCAATAGGATTGCAGGTCGAAGAGGCCGCCCGTCTTCGGCAGGTTGCCGCGCTTGGCGATGGTCGGATAAAGCGGATAGCAGGCAGCCGGCGTCAGCACGATGTCGGTCGCTTCCTGCCCCTTGGTCCAGTCTTCCCCGACTTCCATGCATTGCAGCAGGCTGACATGATCGAGTTCGCTGCCGCAGAAGCTGTGCACCGTGCCGGCGAGCTGTGGAAAGCTCTTCATATAGCCGCTCTTTTCGAAGAAGGCGCGGTTCATGCCGGGCGGAAAGCGCATGGCTTCGGCACCATCGGCGCCGCCGAACGTGTCGATCAGGCGCTCGAAGGCAGCGATCACATCTTCAAACTGGCCGCTACGGCCATAGAGCCCGTCGATGCCGGTATCGATCAGCAGACCGGATTCGAAAAGCCGGTCCAGAAACGAGGTCTGCATATCCATGACTGTCACCCCAGTAGGCTAGTGTCCTGCTTATGGACAAGAAGCATGCTCGACGTGTTGCCGAGGATGCGGTCATTCGAAATCATGAGCTGTGCGGAATGCGCGTCGCGCAGATGGCGTCCAAGGCTGAAGGGCGTGCCGTTCTTGTAGCCCATGATGCCGCAGATCAGCATGGCATGGTTGACGATCTCCAGAATCGTCTCGGACGAGGCAATCTTGACGTTGTTCATCGCCACGGCAAAGCCCATCGAGGACAGCCTGTCCACGTCGGCCTTGGCATCCTCATAGGCCTTGAGGCCGGCAACCACGTTGGATTTCACCATCTGCAGCAGGGTCGAAACCTCGGCGAGGCGCAACGCGCCCGGCGGCTGGGCATCCGGCGCCTTGCGGGCGGCAGCACGCACGAAAGCCTGGGCGCGTGAGAAGGCGTCGACGGCGATGCCGTACCAGACGCCGCTCCAAAGCAGATGCGAAGAGGCGAGCATGGATTGCGCCGCGATCTCGGCGAAAGGCTTCGGCAGGATCTGACAGGCCGGCGCTTCGCCCTTGAAGAGGAAGCCGTCCGAGCAGGTTCCGCGCATGCCGAGCGTATTCCAGACATGCGTTTTCTCGAGCGTGTACTGATCCTTGAGGAAGGCTGTCAGCACCTGATCAGAGGAAGCCGCCTGCGCGTGGGCACGCGAGGTGATGAGGATCGCGTCGGCATGCGAGCCGTAGGAAATGACGGTCGCATCCTTTTCGAGGCGGCAGGTATCGCCATCGACCTCGACCGCGCAGATGCTGTTACGCAGGTTTCCGCCGATGCCGCCTTCGGTGGTGGCGGATGCGATCAGAAGCTGGTCGGCGGCGATGCGGCGCATGAAGCTGCGATGCCATTCGCTGTCGGCGCCGTGTTCGACGAGGCTCGACAGCTTTATGTGGTGCATGGCGAAGACCATGGCGCTGGCAGCGCAAGCCTGGCCGAGCATCGAGCACAGTTCGGCGATCTCGGTGATCGAGGCGGATTCGCCGCCGAAATGGCGCGGCACCTGGATGCCGAGCAGCCTTTCGGCCTTCATCGCGTCGACGGCTTCCCGAGGGAAGCGGGCCTCGGCATCAACGGTATCCGCGTATTTCGCAGCGATTTCGGCGACGCGGGCCACCCTTGCGACAAGACCGTCCTGCATGATCTTGACGGGGAAATTCATCACGCGACCTTCCGGCTGTCCCGGATGAGATCGACGGTCCTGGCGATCGCCGAGATGCTCGCGAAGGATTTGCGGTTCAGCAGATTGTCGGGAAATTCGATGTCGAAGGCCTCTTCGAGGCCAAGCATCAACTGCACTGAAGCAAAGGACGTCAAACCTGCCGCATAAAGATCGGCGTCGTCAGCGACCTGGTCGATCGACCCAGGAAGCTTGCCGAATTTGGCTACGAGGTCGCGGATTGCCTTATTCATCCCATCACTCCAAGATTCTCATGATCCCGAACCGGCGTTCATCGCCTTGTCATGAGCGTTCTTTTAGTGCGGAAAACAGAACATTCCGCTAATTTATTGAGTTAAATATGACTGAGGCTCATAGTTAGGATTTTAGCGATCAGTCCCGCATCGTCGTAAACAACCACCTTATATCAATGACTTAAGGTAATTTCGGCGCTGCGACACACTCTGGTTTCCGGCGTGGCGAGTACAGAAATGACACGAAAAGCGCCACGTTTTGCCTCAATCGGCCGGTGGATAGGAATGCTCGTTGCCGCGATAATCGGTAACGGAATAACATCCGTCGCCTGTCGCCCGAATCGCGCTCCCACTGACGACCGCCTTGCCGTGACCGCCCGGGATATCGAGGATATAGGCCGGCTGGCAGAGCCCGGAAATCCGCCCGCGCAGCGCCGCGACGATCTCCTGCCCCTCCTCGATCGTCACTCTGAAATGGCTGGTACCGGGCGCCAGATCCGGATGATGCAGGTAATAGGGTTTGACGCGGATTTCGACGAAGGCCTTCATCAGCTTCGCCAGCACGTCGGGATCGTCGTTGACACCCTTGAGCAGTACCGACTGGCTGACCATGGCGATGCCGGCATCGACAAGGCGGCCGCAGGCGGCCCGCGCTTCCGGCGTCAGTTCGCGCGGATGATTGGCGTGCAGCGCCACATAGACCGTCTTGCCGCTCGCCTTCAGCGCGCCAATTAGCGCCGCATCGATCTTCTCGGGATCGACGACCGGAACGCGCGTGTGCAAACGCACGATCTTCACATGTGCGATCCCGGCAAGCGCCTCCATGATCTCGCGGAGCCGGCGCGGCGAAAGCACCAGCGGATCGCCGCCAGTGAGGATGACCTCCCAGATTTCCTCATGACTGCGGATATAATCGAAAGCGGCCTGCATCGCCGCCGCATCGAGCGTGCCGAGGCCCTGCGGCCCGACCATTTCGCGCCGGAAGCAGAAGCGGCAATAGACCGGGCAGACATGCACGGCCTTGAGCAAGACACGATCGGGATAGCGGTGAACGATGCCTTCGACGGGGCTGTGGGCATGATCGCCGATCGGATCGGCGCGTTCTTCCGGGGCGACCGTGAGTTCCGCTACATCAGGCAGGAACTGCCTCGCGATCGGATCACTGGGATCGGTGCGGTCGATGAGCTTGCTGATCGCAGGCGTCAGCGCAATCGCGTAACGCGCCGCCACCTCCTCGAGCGCGACGCGATCGGCAGGCGCGACCAGCCCCGCCTTCACGAGATCGTCGACGCTCTTGATCGGTTTGACGACATTCATCTTCCAACCTCCGCCACCGGCGCCCAGAGCACCTGGTCGATGCGCGATGCTCCTGTCGCCAGCATCGCCAGCCGGTCGAAGCCAAGCGCGATACCACTTGCCTCAGGCATCAGCGACAGCGCGGCGAGGAAATCCTCGTCGATCGGATAGGTCTCGCCGTAGACCCGCGCCTTCTCGGCCATCTCGATCTCGAACCGTCGCCGCTGTTCGGCAGCATTGGTCAGTTCGCCGAAGCCGTTCGCAAGCTCGACGCCGCAAGCATAGAGCTCGAAACGCTCGGCAACCCTGGGATCGCGTGCCGAAGGACGGGCAAGGGCTGCTTCCGAGATCGGATATTCGTCGAGGATGGTGATGCGGCCGAAACCGAGACGCGGCTCGATTTTTTCGACCAGCACCCGGCTGAAGAGATCGGCCCAGCCGTCATCATCGGCAACACGCATGCCAACGCGCTTGAGCTCGGCCGCCAGATGGTCGCGATCGGTCGAACCGTCGGCGGCAACGGAGGCGAGAAGATCGATGCCGGCATGACGCTCGAACGCTTCGGCAACGCTGATCCGCTCCGGCCCGGCGAAGGGATCGCTCTCGGCGCCCCGATAGACAAGCTTGCCGGTCTTCACCGTCTCGGCCGCCAGCGCCAGGATCCTCACGCAATCCATCATCAGGCTCTCATAGCTTTCGCCGGCCCGATACCATTCGAGCATGGTGAACTCAGGATGATGCAGCGGCCCGCGCTCGCGGTTGCGATAGACATGGGCAAAACACGAGATGCGCTCCTCGCCCGCAGCAAGCAGCTTCTTGCAGGCGAATTCCGGCGAGGTATGCAGGTAGAACGGCGCCTTTTCCCCATCCGTCGTCAGTGCTTCGGTGGCGAAGGCATGCAGATGCGCCTCATTGCCGGGAGAGATCTGCAGCACCGCCGTATCCACCTCGATGAAATCCTCGCGCGCGAAAAACCCGCGCAACGCCGCCTGGATCGCATTGCGCCCGATCAGGAACGGTCGGCGGTCGGCATGCACGGACGGGGTCCACCAGGGGGACGCTTTCGCCGAAGAGTTCATTCCAAGCTTTCTTCGCCGGAGAAGCCGGTATGGGGGGTGGCTATTTCCCGGATTTTAGGTTAGTTGCGCCCCCAAAGAAAAATATTTGCGTCTTCGGGGCGTCTCGATAGTCCTCTACGACGCCGAAAGCCGAGTTACAAGGAAGTCTTATGGTCAAGATCATCGCCTCTTCGGTCCGCAAGGGCAACGTGCTCGATGTCGACGGCAAGCTCTACGTCGTTCTCACGGCGGCAAACTTTCATCCGGGCAAGGGCACGCCGGTCACCCAGGTCGACATGCGTCGCATCGTCGACGGCGTAAAGGTTTCCGAGCGTTGGCGCACCACCGAACAGGTCGAGCGCGCCTTCGTCGAGGACGTGAACCATCAGTTCCTCTACGAGGACGGCGAAGGCTTTCACTTCATGAACCCTGAAAACTACGATCAGGTCGTTGTCGATGTCGACACGATGGGGGACGACAAGGCTTATCTGCAAGAAGGCATGACCTGCGTTCTGTCTATGCATGAAGGCATTGCGCTGGCGATCCAGATGCCGCGCCACGTCACGCTCGAAATCATGGAGACGGAACCGGTCGTCAAGGGCCAGACGGCTTCGTCTTCCTACAAGCCGGCCATACTGTCGAACGGCGTGCGCGCCATGGTGCCGCCGCACATCAATACCGGCACCCGCGTCGTCATCGCGACGGAAGACAATTCCTACGTCGAACGCGCCAAGGACTGATCCTGGTTTCAGTCTATCCAAGAGGCCGGCTCACGCCGGCCTCTTTTGTATCCGCCGCCTTTATAGAACAGGATGTCGTCCGAAACCGCTCACACTTTTCGGCATGATGCTCTAAAGCGCGTCGCGATCTTTTAGATTCGCTCATCGCGCTTTAGGTCTTTGTTTTTACGCATGTCGTTATCGCCAAACCGCGGCACACTTTTGCGCGACATGCTTTAGAGATGCGGGTTGCGCGGCCGGTATTTCTTGACGAGCTTCTGGTTGATCTCGGCAGCGCCTGGCATGTTGGCGCTGAGATAAATCGGCGCATCGCCGGATTTCGAAAGCTCCGAGGCGACTTCGGCGAAGATCGCATTGATGACCGTCACCCCAACCGCCGTCGAGACTGGCCCAACCCGAAGCCCCGTGCCTTCGAGATCGAGAACGGCGTCACCCGGTGGCAGCCCGTTGTCGAGCACCACATCGGCCACGTCGGCAAGCCGCCGGCGGCCATTGGCGATCGCCGAGGAATAGGCGATCGAAGTGATGGCAATCACCTTTGCGCCGATTTCGCGCGCATAGTCGGCGGCCTCGATCGGCGCGGCGTTCACACCTGAATTGGAGGCGATGATGATGACATCGCCCGGCTGCATGCCGTAACGCTCCAGCATCGGCCGCACCAGGCCCTGCGTACGCTCATAGACCGAACTGATGACCGCACCCTCATGCAGCATGGCCGAGCCGACAAGCACCGGCACGGTGAAGGCGAGTCCGCCGGCACGATAGTGCACCTCTTCGGCCAGCATATGCGAATGGCCGGTGCCGAAGACATAAACACGCTTGTCGCCGCGGGCAGCATCGAGGATGACGGCTGCTGCCTGCGCCATCGGCTCGGCAAGCGTCTGCTTGAGTTCTTCCAGCCGGCCAATCAGATTGGAGAAATAGGCATCGGTGATATCAGTCATCCGGCTTATCCTTGATTTCAGGCCGCTTCGCCGCTGAGCCAGATGGCTGTAACGACAAGCGCATCGGTGAGATGCACGAGATCGGCCCGCGTCCCCGGTGAGAGATGGCCGCGATCAGCAAGCCGGAGGAACCGGGCCGGATAAAGGGTCGCCATGCGCAACGCCTCGGCGAGCGTCAGGTCGAGATAGGTGACGCCGTAACGGATCGTCGAGATCATGTCGACGTCGGAACCGGCCAGCGTGCCGTCGGAAAGCACCAGCTTCGAGCAGAAACCGCCCCTTTCGCGCCGGACGATGCGCCCGTTCAGCGTGAAAGAATCCTTCTCCGATCCGACGAGCGACATCGCGTCGGTGACGAAAAACAGCTTGCCTTCGCCGCGTTTGGCGCGCAGCGCCGTGCGCAAGGCCTTCGGATCAACATGATGGCCATCGGCGATGATGCCGCACCAGGTCGATGGATGATCGATCGCCGCGCCGACGAGGCCGGGCGTGCGGTGTCCCAACTGGCTCATGGCGTTGAAAAGATGCGTGACGCCCCGCGCGCCGGCATCAAAACGTTCTTCCGCCGCCTCGCTCGAACAATCGGAATGGCCGATGCTGATGGTGACGCCTGCTTCCGCAAGCTCGCGCACCTGGGCAACCGTCACCTGCTCGGCGGCCATGGTGACAAGCAGCGTGCCGATCGCCTCGCGCGCCCGGATGAAGGCCTTGACGTCGCGGTCCTCCACCGGCCGCATCAGTTCGGCCAGATGCGCGCCCTTGCGCGCAGGCGCCAGATGCGGGCCTTCGAGATGCAGGCCGGCAACGCCGCGGTTCGCTTTCACTGCCTCCTTGGCCGCCTCGATGGCGGCAATGGAAGCCTCTGAGGTATCGGTAATCAGCGTCGGCAGCAGCGACGTCGTGCCATAGGGCCGGTGCCCGCCGGCGATAATGTCCATCGAGGCAACGGATGGCTCGTCGTTCAGCATCCGCCCGGCGCCGCCATTGACCTGCGCATCGATGAAGCCGGCCGACAGAACACCGCCGGCAAGCGTCACCACTTCGCCGCCCGGCAGGTCATTTCTGGCAGCGATCGCTTCGACGCGGCCATCGGCAACGATGAGGGCTTTGTCGTCATGGAAACGCTCGCCGTCGAAGATGCGGGCGCCGACGAAGATCTTGCGGACCATCAGACCGTCTCCGTCACCTTGAGCAGGTTTGCCGGCTTGTCGGGATCGAAGCCCTTGCGGCGCGTCACCGACTCGATCAGCCGGTAATAGACCAGCAGCGACACCAGGGGATCGACGAGGCCGTTGCCCGTCGTCGGGACGCGCAGATGGACACCGGAGAGCGGCTGTGTCGAGAAGCCGACAGTGGTGGCGCCGAGTTTTTGCAGGCGCTCCAGCGCCTGGACATTGTTGGCGAAAGCCGCATCGTCGGGTGCGAAGGCGACGATCGGGAAGCCCGGCTGCACCAGGCGCATCGGGCCATGCATCAGTTCCGCCAGCGAGAAGGCCTCGGCATGCAGGCCGGAGGTTTCCTTGGCCTTCAGCGCCGCTTCGAGCGCGATCGCGAAGGCCGGGCCGCGGCCGGCGGTATAGAGCGAGGTCGCGTTGAAGAGCACCTCCTCGGCTGCCGCCGTGTCGATGCCGACAGTTGCCGAAAGCGCCTCCGGCAGCTTGCCCAGCGCAGCCTGCAGGTCGGACGCGCCGCCGATCGCAGCCGTCACGCCGGCAAGGGCGGCGACCGAGGCGATGAAGGATTTCGTCGCCGCGACGCTCTTTTCCGCACCGGCATTGAGGCCGAGAACGATATCGGCCTGTTTCGCAAGCGGGCTGTCGGTGACATTGACGACGGCAATCGTCGTCGCTCCGCCCTTCTTCGCCGCGTCCTGCAGCGCCACGATGTCGGGGCTGGCACCCGACTGCGAGACGGTGAAATGGACGCCACCCTTCAGATGCAGCGCTGCACCATAGACCGAAGCGATCGACGGGCCGACCGAGGCGACCGGAACGCCGCAGGTAATCTCGAAGAGATATTTGAAGAAGGTGGCGGCGTGGTCCGAGGAGCCGCGTGCCGCCGTCGTTACCACGCTCGGGCGGGAGGACGAAAACAGCCGGGCAATCTCGGCAAAGACCGGCTTTTCCTTTTCGAGCAGCGTCGCCACCACCTCTGGCGATTGGCCGGCTTCTTGCAGCATCAGCGATTGGTTGTCATTCATAGGTCATCTCCGATTCTCAATTCGGCAACGAAATCATAGGCATCGCCGCGATAATGCGAGCGGGTGTATTCGACGACGCGCTGGTCTTCCAGCCGCGACACGCGTTCGATCAGAAGCGCCGGCGCGCCTGCTTTGACGTTCAGGATCGCGGCGGAGGACGGGTCGAGCGTGACCGCGGTCAGCCGCTGCAGCGCGCGCACGGGTCTGTGGCCACTGGCCGTCAGCGCGTCGTAGAGCGATCCCTCGCCACCGGCATCGTGCTCCAGGAACTTCATCGGCACCACGGCGCGTTCGATCGCCAGCGGCAGGCCGTCGGCAAGGCGCAAACGGTCCAGTCTCAGCACCGGCTCGTCGCCGCCGAGGCCGAGCAGGAAGGATTCCTCCGGCGACGGCGTATTGACCGCCCGCGACAATATCCGTGCGGCCGGCAGACGCCCGCGTGAGCGCATGTCGGCGGAGAAGGAGGAAAGCCGCCACAGCGACTGTTCCATGCGTTCCACCCGGCTCGATACGAAAGTACCGCTTCCGTGGCGCGATTCCAGTGCGCCGGATGCCATTAGATCGCGATAGGCGGTGCGTACGGTGACACGGCCGAGCTTCAGAGCCTCGGCAAGGTCGCGCTCGCCCGGCAGCGCGGTGCCGGGCTTCAGTAGCCCTTCCTGAATGAGGCCGGTCAGCGTCTGCGCCAGCCGCTTGTAAAGCGGCCCGGTCAGCGCCTCGTCACGCAGGCCGCGGCTATTCAGTTCCGCTATCAGACTGGTTCTATCCATGGGGACACAATAGAACCTATATAGAACCAATCGGCAAGTCGGAATCGAGCACGGAATGAAAAAACCCTCGCCGGCGGACCGGCAAGGGTTTCATAGCGCTCAAGTTTGACAGGCGTGCGTCCGCAGCGCCGCGCGTTTAGAAACGCGCCGGCGCTGGAGGGCTCTCAGTTCTTGGTGAAGATATAATCCGTCTCCTGACGGAGCACTTCGCCGGGGCGCAGAACGGCATTCGGAAAACCTTGATGGTTGATGGCATCCGGCCAGACCTGCGTCTCCAGGCAGAAGCCGGCGAATGGACCGTATTTGCGCCCGCCGATGCCCGGAGCCCCGGTGTCAAGCTTGAAGCCGGCATAGAACTGCACGCCTGGCTCGGTGCTGCGCACTTCCAGCGACACACCGGAATAGAGGCTGCGGGCAAGCGCGACGCTCCTTTTGGCGGTACGCTCGGCGGACAGGCAGAAATTATGGTCGTACAGCACTTGTTCGCTGCCGACGAAACGCTTCATCGGCGCCATCTCACGGAAATCGAATCCCGTGCCCTCGACGGAACGGATCTCGCCGGTCGGCACCTGCTTCTCATCGGTCGGCAGATAGTGATCGGCGGCTATCATGATGTCATGGCCAAGCGCATCTTCGCGGCCGTCGAGATTGAAATAGGCGTGCTGGCAGACATTGGCGAGTGTCGGCTGGTCGCTGGTCGATTCATAGGTGATCGACAGTTCACCATTGCCATGCACCCAGAAAGTCGCGTGGATGGTGCAATTGCCGGGATAACCGGCACGGCCATCCGGATCGACGATCTTCAGCACCACGCGGTCGACATCATACTCGACGATCGTCCAATTGCGTTTGGCGATATTGTCGCTGCCGCCATGCAGATGCGTCACGCCGTTTTCATTCAGTTCGAGCTGATAGTCCTCGTCGTCAAGCGTAAACCTGCCGCCGCCGACGCGGTTGGCGCAGCGGCCGGGTGTCGCGCCGAAATAGGATGAATAGAGGGGGTAGCTGTCGAAATCGTCAAAGCCGAGCTGCAGCGGCGCGTCATGTCCCTCGAGGCGCAGATCCTGGATGACCGCGCCCCAGCTTATGATCTTGGCCGTCAGCCCACCGCCCTTGATCACGACGCGATAAACGGTCTCGCCCGCCTTCGTCTGCCCGAAAACGTCCCGCTCCAACTTATCCGACATGATCGACCGTCCATTCTATCTCTGCTGCAAATTCCTCAATTCGGGCTCGATTTGAGGAATTTGCAGCGATTCAAACTGTGCATTGCACGTCCGATGAAGACGCGCGGTGTGGTAGGTTTCGGGACAGGAACCTGCCCGCATTTGCTTCAATCCGCAACCGGTGGACCAGAAAGATTTGCCGCAGCAGTGATGCGGCGGCACCGGCTCGAGGCACGATCGGCCACGGTCAGAGGTCCGTGCCGATCTCTTCTACATCGAAGGGCGTCGTCTGGTAGATTTCATTGATCCAGTTGCCGAACAAGAGATGCGCATGGCTGCGCCAGCGGTTCTGCGGTGCAAGCGCCGGATCATTATGTGGGAAGTAATTGTGCGGCATCTTGATCGGCACGCCGGCATCGACGTCGCGGAAATACTCGTCGGAAAGCGAGGTCGAATCATATTCGACATGGTTGAACATATAGAGCCGCCGGCCCTTCTTCTCGTGCACGAGGCACACGCCCATCTCGGCTGATTCCATCAGGATCTCCAGGCTTTCGGATTTCTCGATATCGGCGCGGCGCACTTCGGTCCAGCGCGACACCGGCACCTCGAAATTGTCGGAAAAGCCATTGAGATAGATGGACGAAGGCTTCAGGTTGCGGTGGCGGTAAACCCCGAAGGCCTTCTCTTTCAGCTCGTATTTCGGAACGCCGTGGAAATGATAGATCGCCGCCATCGCGCCCCAGCAGACGTTCATCGTCGAATGGACATTCGTTTCCGTCCAGTCGAGAATCTGCTGCATCTCCGCCCAATAAGTGACATCCTCATAGGGCAAAAGCTCGATCGGCGCCCCGGTGATGATGAAGCCGTCGAACTTGCGGTGCTTTACCTCCTCCCAGGTCTGGTAGAAGGCTAGCAGATGATCCTCGGACGTATTCTTCGCCTTGTGGCCGCCGATACGGATGAGCGACAGTTCCACCTGCAGCGGCGAGGCGCCGACGAGGCGAGCCATCTGCAGTTCGGTCTTGATCTTGTTCGGCATGAGGTTGAGCAGCCCGATCTGCAACGGTCGGATATCCTGACGGATCGCCAACGTCTCGGTCATCACCCGCACACCTTCCTGAACCAGGGTTTCGAAGGCGGGCAGCGTATCGGGGATCTTGATGGGCATTGCGGTCACTCGATCAAAAACAAAAACCGGCGGCGAAAAAAATCGCTACCGGTCCGCACGCGGCCCTTTAGCGACTTTTTTAACGTGGCTGCAAGCCGGCCGGCCAAATCACCACGGAGGCCTTAATTAGACCCAGTCGGATTGCGAATCAACTGGCGAAAGCATGCAGGAGAGACTCATGCAAGCATCATCACACTTTAATGACTGATAGAATCTGTTGATAGACCGGTAACGCCACCATGTTATTTATAAGGGTATGGGCGATTTGGAAAAGCGTAATGGCAGATAAAATCGAGGGGAGGCCGGGCATCCGGAGGCAGGATAGGGTAGGGTATGATTTCAGCCTGACATATCGCCTCGGCGTCATGTTCTCAGCATTCTGGAATTCGGAAGTGCGCGGCAGGGTGCTGTTTCTGGCGACCGTGCTGATCCTCGTTATCCTGGCGACGTCCTACGGCCAGGTCATTTTGAACGAGTGGAATGCTCCCTTCTACGACTCGCTGGAGCGCCGCGACCTCGGCGAATTCTTCCACCAACTCGAAATCTTCGCGATGATCGCCGGCACACTGCTGCTGCTCAACGTGCTGCAGGCCTGGCTGAATCAGATGACGGCGCTCTATATGCGCGAAGGCTTGTCACGCGATTTGGTTGACCAGTGGCTGAAGCGCAAGCGGGCGCTGCGGCTTGCCTCCAGCGGCCTGATCGGCGTCAATCCGGACCAGCGCCTGCACGAAGATTCCCGCAACCTCGCCGAAAGCACGACGGGGCTGGTTCTCGGCCTGCTGCAGTCGACCATTCTCCTGGTGAGCTTCATCGGCGTGCTCTGGGAGCTTTCCAGCGGCTTCATCTTCCGCATCAGCGGCCATAGCTTCTCCATTCCAGGCTACATGGTCTGGGCGGCGATTTTCTATGCCGCTTCCGCCTCGGTGCTGAGCCAGGTCGTCGGTCGCAAGCTGGTGAAGCTCAATGCCGACCGTTTTTCGAAAGAAGCCGAGCTTCGCTTCACGCTGATGCATGCCAATGAGAACATGCCGGCGATTACCGTTGCCCGCGGCGAGGAGAACGAACGCCGGCGCATCAACACCGATATCAGCTCGGTCCTGACAGTCGTCAAGCGGCTCGCCATGGCCAATACCAATCTCACCTGGGTTTCGGCCGGCTATGGCTGGCTGGTGATCGTCATCCCGATCATCGTTGCCGCCCCCGCCTATTTCTCCGGCGGCCTCACCCTCGGCCAGCTGATGATGTCCGTCGGCGCCTTCAACCAGGTCAACACGGCGCTGCGCTGGTATGTCTCCAATTTCGGCCCGATCGCCGAATGGCGCGCCACGCTGATGCGCGTCACCGATTTCCGCCAGGCGCTGGTCGACATGGAAGAGGACTTCGACCTCAAGGACAGCATCGCCTATGAAAACGCCGCGCCCGACACGCTGACGCTGAAGGATGTGGTGATCGTCGCCAAGGTCGGCGAAGACATCGAGGAATGCGGCGGTTTCCGCCTGCGTGAAACCAATGTCGTGATCAAGGCCGGCGAAAAGATCATGATCAACGGCGATCACAGCGTCAACCGCAAGCTGCTCTTCCAGGCGATGGCCGGCCTCTGGCCGTGCGGTAGCGGCACGATGGGCCTGCCGCCAATCGACGACATGCTCTTCGTTCCGCAGGTTGCCTATGTTCCCGGCGGCACGCTGCGCGAGGCGCTGGCCTTTCCCGAACGTCCCGAAGCCTACGAGAAAGCCGCCGTCGAGTCTGCCCTCGACAAGGTTGGTCTCCATTCGCTGATCGCAAGGCTCGATACCCGCGCCCGCTGGGACAAGATGCTCGACGGCGACCAGCAGAAAGCGATCGGATTTGCCCGGCTGCTTCTCGTGCGCCCGCGCTGGATCATCTTCGACGAAGTGCTGGAAGGCATGGAGCCGGAATTACAGGAAACGATGGCCAAACTGCTCACCTCGATGCCCGAAAGCGGCATGATCTATATCGGCCGCTCCGAGGCCTATCTCGAGGCGCTGAGGCCGCGCGTGCTGCATCTGCAGGCGCTGCCGTCAGCATCCGAGGAGCCGCCTGCCGCCCAGACCGGCGCCAGCGCCAGTGCGGGCGCTGCCGCCGTGCCCGCGCCGGCGCTTTAATGCATGCCGCCCAAAAGTGTGGAGCGGTTTTGGGATGACGGCATGCATAAGACAGGATTTGAGCCGCTGGTCACATCGGCGGCGTGATGCCGTTGAGGCCGACGGCGATCTGGCTGGCCGAGATGCTGCCGTCCGCCGCCTTCTCGCCGGTGACGACGACGCCGGCGCCGGGCTTCAGATCATCCTTGGTCGCAGGCGCCAACGTCACAATCGGCGTGCCATCGGCAATCGAGATCGTCTTTTCCTTGCCCTGATAGGTCAGCGTAATCGTGTGGCCGTCGACGGATTTGACGGCGTTGCTGACCGTCGCGTTGGTCATCTGGCTGTTCGGCTGCGCATCCCAGGGACGATTGCCCTCGCCGGTTCCCTTCATCGACGCCGGAAAGATCAGCACCTCGATCGCCCCGTCCGGGCCGGTGCCCTTCGGAAGCGAAGCGACGCCGACAAAATCGCCGGGTTTGATATCCTCGACCGAAGCTTGTCTGATGCCGCCGACCTTCCAGCCGGATTTCAGCGCGATCGTCGCATCGCTCCCCTCGCGGGTCTTGACGACGAGCGTATCGCCGCTGAGGCTTTCGATTGCGCCGCGAACACGAATGCGCTGGGCATCCTGCGCCTGTGCAGCTTGCGACAGGGCAAGCGCCACGAGGCTGCCGACAGTAAGTGCTGTGAGAAAACGGGGATGAGGCTTGCGAGACATATGACTTTTCCTTGTCGCCATTGCGATCGGCAATATCCCCGGCTGCCGGATGGCACCTTATGCCGCAGGACGACACACTGACGAATCAAGGAAAAGTGAGCCTTCGGCCTTGAGAAAATCTCAGCCTTCCAGCTCTTCCCGCAGCATTTCGAGCTCCAGCCACTCCTCTTCCATGTCAGTCAGGCTGGCGCGCAGTTTTTCCATCTCGCCGGCAAGCCGGTTGAAGGTTGCGGGATCGCGCGTGAAAAGATTGGGATCTGCCATCACCTGTTCGCGCTTGGCGATTTCGGCTTCGGCCTTCGCCATTTCCTTTGGCAGGTTTTCCAGTGCGAATTTCTGCTTGAAGGAGAGCTTGACCTTCGAGCTGCCTGAAGCTGTTGCTTGCTGCGTCTTCGGTTTCTCCGCCGCCTTCTCGGCCCTCTTACGCTCCTCGAGCGCGCCCTTGCGCTGTACAAGCATGTCCGAGTAGCCGCCAGCATATTCGATCCAGCGACCATCAGGCGCATCCGGCACGGCGGGTGCGATCGTCGAGGTCACGGTGCGGTCGAGGAAATCGCGGTCGTGGCTGACGAGAATGACGGTGCCGGGAAAGCCGGCGACAATCTCCTGCAGGAGATCGAGCGTTTCGATATCGAGATCGTTGGTCGGCTCGTCGAGGATCAACAGGTTCGTCGGGCGCGAAAGGATGCGCGCCAGCATCAGCCGGGCGCGTTCGCCGCCGGAGAGGTTTCTGATCGGTGTACGCGCCTGTTCCGGCTGGAACAGAAATTCCTTCATGTAGCCGGTGACATGGCGCTGCTCGCCGTTGACGAGCAGGTTTTCGCCGCGCCCATCCGTCAGATAATTGGCAAGTGTATCCTCGGGGTCGAGATCCTCGCGTTTCTGGTCGAGCGTCGCGATCTCCAGATTGGTGCCGAGCTTGACGATGCCGCTATCGGGCGAAAGCTGCCCGGTCAGCATCTTCAGCAGCGTCGTCTTGCCGGCGCCGTTCGGTCCGACCAGACCAATGCAGTCACCGCGATGCACGCGGATCGAAAACGGCGTGACGATTGCCCGCTCGCCGAAGCTCTTGGTGATCTTGTCGGCCTCGATCACCAGCTTGCCGGATTCCTGCGCGTCCGAAACCGTCGCCTGCACCGTGCCCTGCGGCCCCTTATGGCCGCGATAATTCGAGCGCATCGTCTGCAGCTCGCCGAGACGGCGCATGTTGCGCTTGCGCCGCGCCGTGACGCCGTAGCGCAGCCAGTGCTCCTCGCGCTCGATCGACTTGCCGAGCTTGTGCTGCTCCAGCTCCTCGGCCTCCAGCACCTGGTCGCGCCAGGCTTCGAAATGCGCAAAGCCTCTGTCGAGCCGGCGCGAGGTGCCGCGGTCGAGCCAGACGGTTGCCGTCGAGACCTTTTCGAGGAAACGCCGGTCGTGCGAGATCAGCACCAAGGCGCTGCGCGTCTTTTGCAGCTCGCCTTCCAGCCATTCGATGGTCGGCAAGTCGAGATGGTTGGTCGGTTCGTCGAGCAGAAGAATGTCCGGCTCTGGTGCCATAACCCGGGCAAGGGCTGCGCGCCGCGATTCGCCACCGGACAGCATTCTGGGGTCTTCATCGCCGCTCAGCCCGAGATGCGACAGCAGATAGGTGACACGATAAGGGTCATCGCCTGGCCCGAGGCCGGCCTCGGCATAGGCCTGCACCGTGTTGAAACCGGCAAAATCCGGCGCCTGTTCGAGATAACGCACCGTCGAGGACGGATGGCGGAAGACCTCGCCGGACTGCGCCTCGACCAGGCCGGCGGCAATCTTCAGCAGCGTCGATTTTCCCGAGCCGTTACGCCCGACGAGACAGATTTTGTCACCGGGCTCGATCTGCAGGCCAGCACCGGCCAGAAGCGGTGCACCGCCAAAGCTCAGGAAGATATCGTCGAGTTTCAGAATGGGAGGGGCCAAAAATCAGACTCCGGAAAGATCATAGGGCCGGGCGAGCACGATTGCCCGGCCGCTGCGGAGCGAAAAGCGAACCTTGCCTTCCGCAACATTGGAAATGGTGCGCGACGAGCCGAAAGGCAGATGGAAATCCGCCAGCGGATAACGCGCATTCTCGATGGTAAGCCCTCTTAGCTCGCTGAATCCGGGCACGGAAAACAGGCTGCCTTTGGGAAGGTCCAGTTGGATCGTACCGGCAATGAGCGGCACCGCCTCTTCCTTGCCCGAGGTCAGCAGCAGATCGAAACCCTCTTCCGCCAGGCTGACGGCCGACAGCAGATGCTGAAGCGCGTGGTCGGAACGTTCACCGCCGAGCGCGCCGGCGAGGATGAGCCGCCGCGCGCCCCGCGCGATTGCTTCCGCCACTGCGATTTCGCCGTCCGTCGCCGCCTTCGCTGCCGGATAGGGCTGTTTCGGCACATCGGGAAATGCACCCGCGAGATCATCAGGCGTCGAATCGAAATCGCCGACCCAGAGCTCCGGCGTAATGCCGAGTGCTGCCGCATGCCGCATGCCGCCATCGGCCGCAATGAAGCGGCTGTCTTCGATGGCATCGCGCAGGCGCTCCGTCAGGCTGAGTTCGCCGCCAAGGAGAATGGTGAAGGTGGATTGGCTCATGGGCATTGCCCTTAGCGCAAACGAGGGGTCGAGGGGAAGGGCCGGCGAACGACGGCGTCTGCCTCAGCCCGGCGTATCCTTGTCGCGCGACAGGAAAACCGCCTCGTAGCCGCCGATGAAGCGCTCGAAAAGCGCTGCGAAGCGCTCGACATCTTCCTGCGGCCAGTCGGAAACGATCTCGGAAATGATCGCAAGCTTCTGCGCGACGATCTCGGCAAGCAGGTCCTGGCCGACCTCGGTCATCACAACGACGATCCGCCGCGCATCGGCCTGTGATGCCTCGCGGCGCAGCACGTTGCGCCCGACCATGTCGGCCACCACCCGGCTTGCCCGTGACGGATCGATGCGCAGCATCTCCGCAATCATGCCGACCGTGACCTCGCCGGCAGGCTGTGCCCTGCGCACGGCATCGAGCACATCGAGATGCGAAAGCTCGAGGCCCGGTGCAGCACTCTGGATCGCCAGCCGGCCGATCAGCCGCCGCCCGGTCATCAGCCGCATGCGCGCCATGCTCCGGCCGATACGCGGCACGTTTTCACGATCCGGCTCGGCCGGCTCCACAGAAGGGGTCTTGGTCAGGACGTCGCTCATCACAGGACCATAACAGAGCCGATTCAAAAATTGAATATGCCGATGTCATTAATGTGCCATTGACAACTATATGCTGTTAGCACATAAAAGTACGTCAACCCGGAACGATGCCTCCCATGGACATGCAACTCGCGCCTGCGCCGCTCGTGACGGATCCTCGTCGCCGGCTTATCCTCTTCTTCTTCCTGATGACCGCCATGTTCATGGCGACGCTCGATAATCAGATCGTCTCCACGGCTCTGCCGACGATCGTCGGCGAATTCGGCCATCTCGAGCGCTTCGGCTGGATCGGCTCGGCCTATCTCCTGTCGCTCAGCGCCGTCATGCCGGTCTACGGCAAGCTCGGCGATCTGTTCGGCCGCAAGTACGTGATGATGACGGCGATCATGATCTTCACCCTCGGATCGACAGTCTGCGGCCTGGCGGTCTCTATGGACACGCTGATCGCCGCCCGTGTGCTGCAGGGCCTTGGTGGCGGCGGCATCATGGTGTCGATCTTCGCCGTCAACGCCGACCTGTTCGAGCCGCGCGAGCGGGCGCGCTATCAAAGCTATTCCAGCCTCGTGCTGATGGCATCGGGCGCGATCGGTCCTGTGCTCGGCGGCACGATGAGCGATCTCTTCGGCTGGCGCTCGATCTTCCTCGTCAACGTGCCGATCGGCTTCATCGTGCTCACCGGCCTTGCCTTCATGCTGCCGTACCGCAAACCGCATCGCCGCCCCAAGATCGATTATGCCGGTGCGCTTCTGCTTGCCATGACGACGACAAGCATCGTGCTTGCCACCGACAGCAGCGAACTGTTTGGTGCATTGATTTCGCCTGAGAGCATCGGCATCGTCGCCTTCGGCGTCGTCTGCGCCGTCACCTGGGTGTTCGTCGAGCGCCGCGCACCCGAACCGATCGTTCCCCTGCAGCTGTTTCGCAATTCGACCTTCAGCCTTCTCCTGGTGATCTCGATCATGGGCGGCGCCATCGCCATCGGCATGGTCAATTATCTCGCCCTCTTCCTGCAGACCACGACCGGCCTTTCGCCGTCGGCCGCCGGCCTGCTCTTCATCCTTCTGACCGGCGGCCTCGTCTGCGGGTCGCTTTCCGCAGGCCGCATCATCTCGAAGACGGGGCGCTACAAACCCTTCGCCATCGCAAGCCTCACCTGCAGCGCCATCGCCTTTGCGCTGATGTCGCAGATCCACGCCGGAACGCCGATCGCCTTCATCGGCGCGGTCATGATGCTGCACGGCGTCGGCATCGGCCTTGCCCAGCAGGTTCCCGTCATCGGCGTACAGAATGCAGCACCCGCCCGCGACGTCGGCGCCGCCACCGGCTCGGTGACGCTGTCGCGCATGGGCGGCGCCTCGATCGCCATTTCCATCTATGGCGCCATCATCGCCTCTGAGCTCGGCAAGGTCGGCGTCTCCATTCCGGGCGTCGCCGATATCAAGCAGCTGACGCCGAAAATGATGGCCGCCCTTCCCGAAGCGAGCCGCCAGGCCGTCGCCGATACCTATGCCGCCGCTTTTTCGCCGCTCTTCATGACTTCCTGCGCCATTGCGCTGATCGGCCTTGCCGCCGCCATCATGTTGAAACCCGTGCAACTGCCCCGCGCCGACGAGACGACGAAGCCGCAACCGGCGACGGCGGAAGCTGCCGAATAGTCGAATCGTTACCCGCAAGAGAATGCTTCCTCAGTGAGGCGTTCCCTCTCGATGCCTGTATCAGGGGTTGTAATTTTCTCGCAGGACTGTCGCTATCCAGCCGGTTGCTTCAATCGGGCCGTTCTTTTTCCGCGCTGTCGACGAATCTCGGCTTTGTGACGGAACTTTCGCCATAATTTCATCCGAGCGAAAGGAAGCCTTAATGCCTGAGGCTTGCTAAAATGCAACGGCGCCACATTTAAACAGAGTCTCGCTATGCAACCGATGCGTAAATCAGCTACAGCAACGACTTGTATCGGCCGATTGTGCAGCGCGAGATCAGGGGTGCGCACCTGTTGAGTTCCCCTTGCCACGGTCGGTCCGAATCTGCGGCAAACCGGCAAAACAGCGACATGATGCGGAGAATCAGACTGGACAGCTTGACGACGTGGAAATCGCCCGCGCTTTCCAGTGATGCCATCTCCGCGCCGCGGCGCTTCGCGCGTCGCATGATGCTGCTTTCGGCCCTCGCAATGGCGCTGAATGGCTGTCAATCGCTGATCGACCAATCCTATCAGCCCAGTGTTTCGCCTTCTTCCAATCCGCAGATCGTCGACGAGGTGCAGAAGAACGATCCGCGCGCGGCGATGGGCGCCCGTGAGCATCCGCGCATCGTGGCAAGCTACGGCGGCGAATACAAAGACGCCAAAACCGAGCGCCTCGTCGCCCGCATCGCCGGCGCGTTGACGGCGGTGTCGGAAAATCCGAGCCAGTCCTACCGCATCACCATCCTGAATTCGCCGGCGATCAACGCCTTCGCGCTGCCGGGCGGTTATCTCTACGTCACCCGCGGCCTGCTCGCCCTTGCCAACGACGCCTCGGAAGTCGCCGCCGTGCTGTCGCACGAAATGGGCCATGTGACCGCGAACCACGGCATCGAGCGGCAGAAGCGCGAAGAGGCTGAGGTCATCGCCAGCCGCGTCGTCGCCGAGGTCCTCTCCAGCGACATCGCCGGCAAGCAGGCGCTTGCCCGCGGCAAGCTGCGGCTCGCCGCCTTCTCCCGCCAGCAGGAGCTGCAGGCCGATGTCATCGGCGTGCGCATGCTCGGCGAAGCCGGCTACGACCCCTATGCCGCCGCCAGGTTCCTCGATTCGATGGCCGCTTACAGTCGCTTCATGTCGGTTGATCCCGAAGCCGACCAGAGCCTTGACTTCCTGTCGAGCCATCCGAATTCGGCCCAGCGCATAGAACTTGCCCGCACTCACGCCCGCGCCTTCGGCCAGGAAGGGTCGGTCGGCGACAAGGGTCGCAACTATTATCTCGATGGCATAGACGGACTGCTCTACGGCGACAGCCCGGAAGAAGGCTATGTGCGCGGCCAGACCTTCCTGCATGGCGGTCTCGGCATCCGTTTCGACGTGCCGCCGGATTTCCACATCGACAACAAGGTCGAAGCGGTGATGGCCACCGGCCCGAACGACATCGCCGTCCGCTTCGACGGCGTCGCCGACAATCAGAACCAGAGCCTCACCAACTATATCTCCAGCGGCTGGGTGACCGGGCTCGACCCGTCGACCATTCGGCCGATCACCATCAACGGCATGGAAGCAGCCACAGCACGCGCCAGCGCCGACCGCTGGGATTTCGATGTGACCGTGATCCGCAACAATTCGCAGATCTTTCGTTTCCTGACCGCCGTGCCGAAAGGCAGCGGCGCCCTTGAGCCAACGGCGAATGTGCTGCGCGCGAGTTTCCGCCGCATGACGCCGGCAGAGGCCGCCTCGCTGAAGCCGCTGCGCATCCGCGTCGTCACCGTCCGGCCGGGCGAGAACATCTCGACACTCGCCGCCCGCATGATGGGCACAGACCGCAAGCTCGATCTCTTCAAGCTCATCAACGCCCTTCCCACGGGTGCAGCCGTTGCAACAGGCGATCGCGTCAAGATCATCGCCGAATAAAAGAGGCCCGGCTTGCGCCGGGCCAGTCTGTGCTGCTGGAGGGGATAAAACATCTCGCGCAAAACTGTGCGGCGGTTTTGCGACAATGACCTAATGCGCGACGCGCTTTCGGTTCAGGCGTAGGCCGCCATATGCGGATCGGCGCTGACGAGTGCGCTGCGAAGCTTCTCCATCGCCCGGCTTTCGATCTGACGTACGCGCTCCTTGGAAATTCCGAGATCGGCACCGAGTTCTTCAAGCGTAGCACCGTCTTCCGCCAGACGCCGGGCGCTGATGATCTTCATCTCGCGTTCGTTGAGATGTTTCAGTGCCGAAGCGAGCCAGACGCGGCGACGCTCGCCGTCGATCATGTTGGACACCTGCTCGTCCGGCAGGGGATCGTCGCTGACGAGAAAGTCCATCTTCTCCGCGCTCTCGGCATCGCCGGAGACCGACGGCGCCTGCAGCGAGGCGTCGTTGCCGGAAAGCCTGGCATCCATCGTCTGCACATCCGAGAGGCTGACGCCGAGGGCCGCGGCGATTTCCTGGTGAATGGATTGCAGCGTCAGCTGGGTGTCGCCCTTGGCGAGCTTGGCGCGCAGACGGCGCAGATTGAAGAACAGCGCTTTTTGCGCCGAACTCGTACCGCCGCGCACGATCGACCAGTTGCGCAGGATATAATCCTGGATTGACGCCCTGATCCACCAGCTTGCATAGGTAGAAAAGCGCACGTCGCGTTCCGGCTCGAAGCGCGCGGCCGCCTCGAGCAGGCCGACATAACCTTCCTGCACCAGGTCGCTCATCGGCAGGCCGAAATTGCGAAACTTGCCGGCCATCGATATGACGAGGCGCATATGGGCCATGGCGATCTGGTTGCGCGCGCCGCGGTCGTCATGATCCTTCCAACGGGTGGCGAGATCGTGCTCTTCCTGGCGGGCGAGATAAGGCGCGGCCATCGCGATTTTGATCATGCGCCGATCTGCAGACATGTTCTTCATTTCGATCTCCCGAAACAGGCCTCTCTCGCCCTGAAATGAACAATAAAACTCATCTTCCGGAACATCGCTGTCCGGATTGAATGGGGTTCTGAATGCATAAAAAGCCTCGCCCCTGGACTTTTCAGGGGGAGGCCCTATTTCTCATCATGTGCCGGTAAGACGGCCGGGCTGGACCTGTTTCTTCACTTTGCCGGATGGGCAATATAGAAAAGGCATGATCCGCTCCTCATCGAACATTGACGGAATAGCAGTTCGCCCGTTGAGGCCGTTGCCCGACGAGCAGTTCGCAATTACGTGTGATAAACGCGGCAGTCGGGAAAAAGTTCCAATAAAAAAACCCGGCACGAAGGCCGGGTTTTTTGATAGAATACAGGGGTCGCTTTTATGCGGCTTCATCCTGTGAATCGTCTTCTTCGATCGCCTTGCCGCGCTTCGGACCCTTGTTGAGATTGGTCTCGACGAGGCGGACGGCTTCGGTTTCCGACATCTTGTTGACGGCGGCGATTTCGCGCGCCATGCGGTCGAGCGCAGCCTCATATAGCTGGCGCTCGGAATAGGACTGTTCAGGCTGGTTCTCGGCACGATACAGATCGCGCACGACCTCAGCGATGGAAATCAGGTCGCCGGAATTGATCTTGGCATCATATTCCTGGGCGCGGCGGGACCACATGGTGCGCTTGACGCGCGCCTTGCCCTGCACGACCTTCAAAGCACGCTCGACGAAATCGGTTTCCGAAAGCTTGCGCATACCAATGCTCATCGCCTTCGCGACCGGAACCTTCAGACGCATCTTGTCCTTCTCGAAATCGATAACGAAAAGTTCGAGCTTCATGCCGGCAACTTCTTGCTCTTCGATAGCGGTGATGGTACCGACGCCATGAGCGGGGTAGACGATCGATTCACCGGTCTTGAAGCCGTGACGTGCTGTAGAAGGCTTTTTCTGCTGAGTCGTCATTCTATTCAAAAACTCCCTGTTACGCTTCCGGCGGCGGCCGGAGCCGGGTCAGTCAGGCCCGGGTGAGACGGTAGTATCCGTCGGGTGACTTCACTCTGGTCCCATCGGGCAAAAGCAAAGACTTCTTGCGCACGATCTTGGGACCCGGCGCTCAAAGCGTTGATATGTCACGGAAACCGTGTACGGATTTGTTTTGCTTTCGTGATGGTTTTGGGCATGCGTCATGCCACAAATGGAACAGTAGACGAAACCTATCATAAAAATATGAGGAAATCAATAATTTGCTTCGCTTGAGTCATGCGGGCAACACATGTCACCCATATGCCTCACGCAGCTTTTAAAATCGTTTCGCCCCGCGGCCGCCCTATTCCGGGGACCAAATGTGGCGCTGTCTCAATCGCCGGAACCGGGCTTCTCCGAAAAATACTTCTCGAATTTTCCGGCCTCGCCATCCATTTCCTTGGCCTCGGGCAACGGGTCCTTCTTGACCGTGATATTCGGCCAGATCGTCGCGTATTCGGTATTGATCTTCAGCCATTTGTCGAGGCCCGGCTCGGTATCCGGCTTGATCGCCTCGGCGGGACATTCAGGTTCGCAGACGCCGCAATCGATGCATTCGTCGGGATGGATGACAAGGAAATTCTCGCCCTCATAGAAACAGTCGACGGGGCAGACTTCCACGCAATCGGTGTATTTGCACTTGATGCAATTGTCGGTCACGACATAGGTCATGAAGAACTCCAGGATTTCCATGCGGATGGGGCCGGGCAACCTGGAACGTCGCGCCTATCCCCGTGCCGGAGGAAAAGCGTGAGCAGGCTTGGGAGGCAAGCACGCTTCCGGCAGGTTGTCAGTGACCTATCGGCTTTATCGCCGGATTTCAAGGATAAACGATCTGCAAAAGCCGCCGCCGCAGACAGAGTTTTCTAATCCTCGTCCGACATCAGCCTGTCGATTGCGCGTCTTTCCTTTTTGGTCGGACGGCCGGTGCCGGTCGCCCGGATCGCCTGCTCGTAGGCGGTGAGACGTTTTGCCTCATCGGGCGGTGGGGATTGGTCGTCGTAGAGCAGGCGCGCCTCCTCGTAAGGCCCCCGCCGTTCGCCGGCCAGGCGCATGACGAGAACGACATCCCGCCGCTCCAGCGTCAGCTCGATACGGTCGCCCGGCTTGACCATCTGGCTTGGATGGTTGCAACGCTCGCCGTTGATGCGCACATGGCCCGATTGGATATGGCTCTGCGCCAGCGAGCGCGACTTCGCCATGCGCGCGAAGAACAGCCACTTGTCGATGCGCTGGCGCGAACCGCTTGTCGGCTGTGTCTCCCCGCTCATGATTACTTCTTCATCTGCTCCTTGAGAGCCGCGAGCTTGGCGAAAGGCGAATCCGGATCGATCGGCTTCTCCTTGCGCGGCGGCTTGGCCTCGAAGCGCAACGGCTGCGAGCCACCACGATTGTTGTTGCGGTCGTTGCGATCGTTACGCTCGCCGCGATCCTTGCGATCGCCACGATCCTGCCGGTCACCGCGCGGCTGGTCGCCCCGTGGTTGGTTATTGCGGTCGCCTCTTGCCTGCTGCGGCCGGCCACCATCGCGACCGCCGCCTTCCTTGCCACGGTTCTGGCGATTGTTGTCGCGGCCGTCGCCATTGCGATTGCCCTCGCCGCCTTCACCGCCGCCCGGCCGGCGATTGCGGTCGCCGCGCTCCTGGTTTTGACCGCGCTGCTCGCCCTGGCCGCCACGGCGTTCGCCATGGCCGCCGCGCGCCTGGCGCTGATTGTCGTTGCGACCGCCAAGACGCCATAGAAGAACCGGCTTCGGTTCCGTCGGCTCGCCGGCTTCCCCGGGAACAGGTCCTGTTTCCTCGGAAGCCGATACCGTTTCCACAGGAGCGGAGATTTCCCCGGCAGCAGAGGCTTCCGCCGGACCGGATGCCTCGATCGCTTCGGCCGGAGCGGGGCTTTCGACCGCTTCCGTCACCGGCACGTCGGCCACCGTCGAAGCCGCCTCCGTTGTGGATGGCTCGGCAGCAGTCTCTTCCGCGGCGCCATCGGCATCGTCGTGATCGGCCTTCTCGGCTGTCTCTTCCGCAGGCGTTTGCGCGCCGGCGGCAGGCACTGAAGCCGCATCCTGCGCCGCAAGATGGACTGATGCCTCTTCCGCCTTCACGGCATCGGCGCGATAGCCGAGACCCTTGAGGATTTCTTCCATGTCCTCGAGCGTCGCACCGAGGATAGACAGCATCGCCGTCGTCGTCGTGAAGCGGCGGCCATCATAGGCGCCCTCCGGACGGTTGTTCTGACCGGGCTTCCATTGCAGCAGCGGACGGATGATATCGGCAAGCCGCTCCAGGATGTCGATGCGCACGGCACGCTTGCCGAGGAAACGGAAGCCGGCGAGCTTGTAGAACATCCGCTCATAGCTCGGATCGGTGACGACGGAGGTGCGGCCGGCGGCAAGCACCGGAATGAGATCGCCGTAACCCGGCTTGTCGAGACCGTCGTTCTTCAGCGCCCAGAGCAGCGTGATGAGTTCGGCCGGCGCCGGCTTCAGAAGTGCGGGAACAAAGATATGATAGGCGCCGAAGCGCACGCCGTAGCGGCGCATGGAGGCACGGGCCTCCTGGTCCAGCGACTTCACTTCCTCGGTCACGTCGCGGCGGAACAGCACCCCGAGATTCTCGACGAGCTGGAAGGCAAGCCCCTTGGCGAGACCCTGCAGGTCCTCGGCGCGCGACAGATCATCGAGCGGCTTCAGCACCGTGCTGATATGATGATTGACGAAGCGCTCGATGCGGGCGGCAACGTGTTCGCGGGCATTGCCCGTCAGTTGTTCGTCGGCCAGCAGGATCACGCGCGGACGCATGATGTGATCGCTGCCCGAAAGCCGCGCCACCGGGTCGCCCAGCCAACGGATCAACCCATCCGAACCGATCACCAGATCGCTGTTGCCGGCGGCATGCATCCGGGCCGCGCGGGCTTCGAACTCGAGCCCGAGCGCCTTCTGCGACGCAGCCTGAACCGCCTTGGCATCCGGTCCGTCCGTTCCCGCCACCGGCGTGAAACGGAATCCGCTCAACTGCCCTACATGATGTCCTTCAACGAAGACATCGCCATTCACACTGATTTCAGCTTCCAGCATCGCATTCTCTCTCAGGCGCTTCATGAGCACAGATGTCCTGCGATCAACAAAGCGTTTCGTCAACCTTTCATGTAACGCGTCGGACAATCGATCTTCGATTTCCCGCGTCTTTTCCTGCCAGTGTGTCGGATCGGCAAGCCAACCGGGCCGATTCGAAACGTAGGTCCAGGTCCTTATCTGCGCGATTCGCGCCGAAAGCGTGTCAATTTCGCCATCTGTTCGATCGGAGCGATGAACCTGCTCCGCAAGAAACTGCTCATTCACCGTGCCATAGCGGACGAGATCGGAAAAGAGGGTCGAGATAAGATCGGCATGTTGTGCTGGGGTGATACGCCGATAGTCGGGAAGCGCGCAAGCCTCCCATAGTTTTTCGACGCGCGCCGGCCTGTCGGCGAGATCGATGACCTCGGGATAACGCGCAAGCTGTTCCAGCGCCTGCTGGTCGACCGCAGGCAGCGCCCGCGTCAGCCCCGGCACGCGCGGACCCGCCTCGAGGCTGGCGCGCAGCGACGGGATGGAGGAGAAGTCCATCTCCGTCGTCCGCCACTGCAAAACCTTGACGTTGTCGAATTCATGCCCCTCGATGCGCTGCACCAGCTCGTCGTCGAAGGGCGCGACTTGCCCGGTGACGCCGAAGGTCCCGTCCCTCACGTGCCGCCCGGCGCGCCCGGCGACCTGGCCGAGTTCGCCAGGATTGAGATTGCGGAACTGGTAACCGTCGAACTTCCGGTCCTGGGCAAAGGCGACGTGATCGACATCGAGGTTGAGGCCCATGCCGATCGCATCGGTCGCCACCAGATATTCGACGTCGCCCGCCTGATAGAGCGCCACCTGCGCATTGCGCGTGCGCGGGCTGAGCGCTCCGAGCACCACTGCAGCGCCGCCGCGCTGCCGGCGGATGAGCTCAGCGATGGCATAGACCTCGTCGGCGGAGAAGGCGACAATAGCCGAGCGCTGCGGCAGCCGGGTGATCTTCTTCTGCCCGGCATAAAAAAGATGCGAAAGTCGCGGCCGCTCGACGATAGTGATGCCGGGCAGGAGCTGCTGCAGGATCGGCCGCATCGTCGCCGCGCCGAGCAGCAGCGTTTCCTCGCGGCCGCGAAGATGCAGGATGCGGTCGGTGAAGATATGGCCGCGCTCAAGATCGCCGGCGAGTTGCACCTCGTCGATCGCGACAAAGGCCGCCCTGGTTTCGCGCGGCATCGCTTCGACGGTGCAGACGGAAAAACGTGCATTGGGCGGCGAAATCTTTTCCTCGCCGGTGACCAGCGCCACATTCTGCGCGCCGACCTTCTCGACCACCCGCGTATAAACCTCGCGCGCCAGCAGCCGGAGCGGCAGGCCGATCACGCCCGTCCCGTGCGCGACCATGCGCTCGATGGCATAATGCGTCTTGCCGGTATTGGTCGGCCCGAGCACCGCGGTCACACCGCGCCCACTCAGAATCATCGGCTGCGAAGTCAGAGTCATGAGTCCATGCAAATGAGGCGGGTGCCCCAGGAAAATCTCGGCTCCTCGATGGAAGCTGGACAACACATGGACAGCTGCCGCCGCAAACGCAAGGGCAGATTTCAAAATGCCTCGGGGATTACGACCTTTGCGAGTCCCGTAGAACGCCCGAATTTCCGATTCGGAACAGCGTGAGAACGAATCAGCGACGAATCGGTGACTCAAGCTGATTCAGCTTTTGTTCACGGCTAAGTATTGATTTTGAATCACTTTTTCCCACTAGATGCTGAATCGTGAGACTCTCTCCTGTTCGCATTTTCGCGGTCGTGAGTGATGATCGTCGCCCGATTTTGAACAGGCAAAAATCCGCCCGAAATTAACCTCTCGACCAAAGCCTGAACGAATCGGAGACGAATCGCTCACTCCGTCGTTTTCGCCTTTCGTTCACGGCTACATCTGGTAGCGCTATCAGGCCCGGCCACACTAGACGCGGAGCAACGACAGCGCCCTTCCCGCTCCGCCGCACCAACATTAATCTTTTTGGGAGCAGGATTCAGACAGCTTTAAGTCGGGGCGGCCAATTGTGGCGCGCCGATCAAAAACGGAACGAATCGCTGACGAATCGGCGACATCGCGATTTTCCCGCTTTGTTCACCGCAACATATTGTATTTAAATGCCTTTTTAACCATAGCGGCAATTTTGCATGATGACGGAAATTAAACCGTGAATCAGGCTTCGTCACATTTCCGGAGCTTAACCGGGAACAAAAATCGCCAATGCGTGTTTCCAGTCCATCCAAATTGCGGATGAAATGAAGGAAACACACCATGCTTGGCACGATACTTCTTATTATCCTTATTCTGCTCTTGGTCGGAGCCTTGCCGAATTGGGGTTATAGCCGTGGCTGGGGCTATGGACCTTCCGGCGGTTTGGGGCTAGTTCTCGTGATTATCATTATCCTTGTACTAATGGGCCGCATCTAAAGGCCAACTAACCTGGGGAGTTACGACATGATGAAGAAGATTGTTCTTATTGGTGCCCTCGTCGGCGCCTTGGCATCCTGCACAGCGACCGAGCAAGGTACGGCGATCGGCGCCGGCACCGGTGCGGTCATCGGTGGTGCCGTCACCAACAGCTGGGGTGGTGCCGCCGTCGGCGCCGTTGCCGGCGGTTTGACCGGTGCTCTGATCGGCCAGTCGGTCGAACGCCGCGGCTACTGCGTCTATCGCGACCGGTACGGCCGCCGCTACGAGGCCCGTTGCCGCTACTGATCGGCAAGCATATCGGACTCCCAACGGGCGCCTTGGCGCCCGTTTTATTTTGGCCTGCCGCATCCGTCAACGAGACGTTGACAATCGGTTGCGAAAGTCAAATCTAGCGCCGCCTAACGGGCAGGCACATATTTCCTTCAGAGCGTGATGCCGAAAAGTGTGAGCGGTTTTCGGACGACATCATGCTCTCACTAAAGAATATAGAACAGGATTCAGATTTTAGGCCGACCCGGCCTAAAATCATCCTGTTCTAGAGCGCAACGGACAGGCACAGCCGCCCGGCGCCCCGGAAAGGAAACGTTTCCATGATTCAGATTTTGCTGAACTCCCTCGTCGCCATTCTCATCGCGTCGGCTTTCCTGACGACTGCGATATCAGCCCTTAGCAGCAAAGATCCTTCGCTGCGCAAAGTGCCGGCCAGAGCTCGGCCACAGCGACGTCCGAACACAGACCGGCGCTCTTGATCTTCTCGAAAACGCCCTACTACTCCGGCCACAAGATCGCGGCCGGCATCATCGCAGATGACGTCCATAAACGGCGATTGGCGCGTCCAGCCGGACGCGCCAATCGCTTTGAATCTAATCTCTACTGTCGACTCGAAGACAGAAATACCTAGGCGAAGAACTGTCCGCCATTGGCCGTAATTGTCGAACCGGTGATGAAGCCGGCATCGTCGGAGACGAGGAAGGTAACGCAGCGCGCGATCTCTTCCGGTTCGCCGAGACGGCCGACGGGGATCTGCGGAATGATGCGTTCGTTCAGCACCTTCTCCGGCACGGCAAGCACCATTTCCGTTCCGATGTAACCGGGGCAAATAGCGTTGACGGTGATGTTCTTGGCAGCACCTTCCTGGGCCAGCGCCTTGGTGAAGCCGAGATCGCCCGCCTTGGCCGCCGAATAATTCACCTGGCCCATCTGGCCCTTCTGCCCGTTGATCGACGAGATATTGACGATACGGCCGAAGCTGCGGTCACGCATGCCGGTCCAGACCTGATGCGTCATGTTGAACAGGCCGGTGAGGTTGGTATTGATCACCTCGTGCCATTGCTGCTGCGTCATTTTGTGGAACATCGCGTCGCGGGTGATGCCGGCATTGTTGACCAGGATTTCGACCGGGCCGATCTCGCTTTCAACCCTGGCAATTCCTTCGCCGCAGGCGAGGTAATCCGAAACATCCCATTTGAACACCGGAACGCCGGTAACGTCGTGGAAGGCTTTGGCCTTCTCGTCGTTGCCGGCATAGCTGGCGGCGACCCTGTATCCGGCATTTTTCAGTGCCATGGATATTGCCGCGCCGATGCCGCGTGTACCCCCGGTGACCAAAGCCACTCTGCTCATGTTCCGCTCCCCTTTTGTTTTTCGCCCCGCCGCTTGGCGGGATCTTCAATCAAGCATGGATCGTATGCTATTTAAAGCGCTTCAAAGCACATGGCCACACCCATGCCGCCCCCGATGCAAAGCGTGGCGAGACCCTTCTTCGCGCCGCGGCGCTTCATTTCGAACAGCAGCGTGTTGAGAACGCGCGCACCCGAGGCGCCAATCGGATGGCCGATCGCGATCGCTCCGCCATTGACGTTGACGATCGACGGATCCCACCCGAGATCCTTGGTGACGGCGCAGGCTTGCGCCGCGAAGGCCTCGTTGGCTTCGACGAGATCGAGATCGTTGACCGACCAGCCGGCCTTCTCGAGCGCCTTGCGCGAAGCCGGGATCGGTCCGGTGCCCATGATCTGCGGATCGACACCGGCCGTTGCCCAGGAAACGATGCGGGCGAGCGGCTGGATGCCGCGCCGGACTGCCTCCGCCTCGCTCATCAGCACCGCCGCAGCGGCACCGTCGTTGAGGCCGGACGCGTTCGCGGCGGTGACCGTGCCGTCCTTGTCGAAGGCCGGGCGCAGCTTTCCCATCGCCTCTATCGTCGCGCCGTGACGGATATATTCGTCGGCATCGACCGTAACGTCGCCCTTACGTGTCTTGATGAGGTAAGGGATGATCTCGTCGGTAAAGCGGCCGGCCTTCTGCGCCGCCTCGGCCTTGTTCTGCGAGTTGACCGCGAACTGATCCTGGTCGTCGCGCGAAAGCTGCCACTGGCGCGCAACATTCTCGGCGGTGATGCCCATGTGGTAGCCGTGGAAAGCGTCGGTCAAGCCGTCCTTGATCATCGTGTCGATCATCTTCATGTCGCCCATCTTGACGCCGCCGCGTAAGTGCGCGGCATGCGGGGCCATCGACATCGATTCCTGGCCGCCGGCAACGATGATCTTGGCGTCGCCGGTGGCGATCTGCTGCATGCCGAGCGCGACCGCGCGCAGGCCCGAGCCGCAGAGCTGGTTGACGCCCCAGGCCGTCGCTTCCTGCGGAATGCCGGCCTTCATTGCGGCCTGGCGGGCCGGGTTCTGGCCCTCGCCGGCGGCAAGCACCTGGCCGAGGATCACTTCATCCACCTCGCCGGCATCGACGCCGGCGCGCTCGAGCGCGCCCTTGATGACGGCCGCCCCGAGCTCATGCGCGAGAACCGTCGCGAAAGCGCCGTTGAAGGCGCCGACTGCTGTTCGCCCTGCGCTGGCGATGACGATGGATGGATTGCTCATGGGGACGCTCCTCGTTTTCGTCTCACTTACATAAGTGGAAACTGGCAAAGCTTGGAGCACAAGTCAAACGCGAAGACCGGCTGCCGTCATTTTTAGGCAACGCCCGTCAAACCCCGATTCATCTGCTCTGTTAAAGGTTTGCCGCATCGCACAAAGAGATTGTCACCGGGCTTCTTTTGCGTTTACAGTCTCAAATGGAGGAATATCCATAAATCAGACGGGGGTTCAGGAGACTGATATGGCGAAGCATGAGGGTCAGATCGTTATCAAGAAATACGCCAATCGCCGCCTATACAACACGGGCACCAGCACTTACGTGACGCTGGAAGACCTGGCGGAGATGGTGAAGAAGGGCGAAGAATTTACCGTACAAGATGCAAAAAGCGGAGATGACATCACCCATTCGGTGCTGACCCAGATCATCTTCGAACAGGAATCGAAGACCGGCAACACGTTGCTCCCGATCTCCTTCCTGCGACAGCTCATCACCTATTACGGCGACCAGATGCAAATGGTCGTGCCGAGCTTTCTCGAACATTCGATGCGCTCCTTCACCGAACAACAGGCCCAGATGCGCGAGCAGGTAAACCGTGCCTTCGGCGAAACGCCGCTCGGCAAGAACCTGCAGTTGCCGTTGCAGATGGTCGAGGACCATGTTCGCCGCAACACCGAGCTGTTTCAGCAGGCGATGCAGATGTTCTCGCCCTTCATGACCCCGCCTGCCAAGGAAAGCCGCAAGGCCGAGGCCAAGGATATCGATGAGCTGAAGGAACAGCTCCGCGCCCTTCAGAACAAGCTCGACAACCTATAATCCGATCGAGACATCCCGCCCGGCGCTCCGGATCGACACGGCAAAACCGCCGATGACATCGATCAGAGCGATCGTCATCAAAATGAAGAAGACCTGCGTCGCAGCATCCCGGACGAGCAAAAACTCGACCAGGAAGGCGATGAACACCAGCATCGACAGCATGTGGTTGACGAGATTGCCGGGACCGGTTCTGGTGGCTTTGAGGATTTCGAAGAACAGCACGACAAGTGCGATGACGATGAAAAGATCGCCGAGCGCCATGCTCCAGATCGCGCCTGAGATCATCGACAGCACGATGATATCATGTTGCAGTGCCGGAATGCCGCCATCGCCCATCAGGCCCAGCATCGCAAGATTATAAAGAACAAACGGGATAATCATCAGGGGCATGGCGGCTATCATCGGCAATCTCCCAGCGCATCATGGAAGAATACTGCCGCAAACCGTTGTCCCACCGCAAGTCATTGCAAATATTATATCGTCGAAATGCAAAAGGCCGGCGTGACGCCGGCCTTGAAACTTCGATCGGACAAGCCGGATCGGGAAATTATGCGCTTTCCTTCGGCGTCAGAACCTGGCGGCCGCGATACATACCGGTCTTCAGGTCGATATGATGCGGGCGGCGCAATTCGCCGGAGTTCTTGTCTTCGACGTAGGTCGGAGCCTTCAGTGCGTCTGCCGAACGGCGCATACCGCGCTTGGACGGGCTTGTTTTTCTCTTCGGTACAGCCATTTCTCTTACTCCACTTGCGGGCAAAACATTCCCACGGCCACACCGGCGGCCGAAACGGACATGTCGCGATTTCGGAATTTGGCGCGCTTATACATGCAAGGGGTGGCCTTGACCAGTCCCCATGCGTATTTTTTGCGAAGCCGATGATTCCAGGCTCAGACTTCGTCCTCCGGCACGATCCAAGGCTCGGCGCGGGCCGCCTCTTCCCACCTCCGCCAGGCCGGATGCGCCTTCATGGTCCCCATATAGGCCAGCGTGTCGTTTCGGCTGACGAGATCGTAAATGTCGAACCTGTTGACGACGGGCGCAAACATCGCATCCGCCCCGCAGAATGCGCCAAACAGAAACGGTCCGCCGGATTGCTGCAGGAGGTCGCGCCAGATCGTCTCGATGCGGCTGATATCGGCGTCGACACCATCCGGCAACGCGATCCTGCCCTTCGGCCGGCGTATATTCATCGGGCAGGCACTGCGCAGAGCTCGGAAGCTCGAGAGCATTTCCATCGAAACAGAACGGGCGAGTGCCCGCTTGGCCCGATCCCTCGGCAGAAGGCCGGCGTCCGGATAAAGCTCGGCGACATATTCGATGATCGCCAGCGATTCCCAGACCTTCAATGCGCCGTGCTGCAGGAGCGGCACCCGCCCGGTCGGCGAAACCGCCTTGATATCGGGATTGCCACCAGGATAGTCGAAGGGGATCAGGACCTCCTCGAAATCGACGCCGGCGCCCGTCAGCGCCATCCAGGGCCGGAACGACCAGGAGGAGTAGTTCTTGTTGGCGATGTAGAGCGTCGGTCTATCCATGGGCATCTCCCGTTCAGGCTTCAAAATCGAAGATCAGCAATTCGTGGAAATGATTCATGTCTTCGAACACGCAGAATGCCGGCGGATTAAGCTCGAGAACAGGGGCTTTGCGGCGGATATCCCCCGCCACGTTGTCGAGCATTGCCTGCCAGCGCGGCAAGGCTTCGTCCTCCAGCCGTTCGATCGCATAGGCGAAGGTCATGTGGAACTTGTAATCCTCATGGTTCGGCTGGCGATAGCCCAGAAGTTCGGCCAGCGCATTGCGCCAGGCGCGCATGACCTTGCGGTCCTTCTCGGTCGCTCCGTCGACGAGCAGGCCCGACGGGCGAGCGTCGACGACGGCGACCTTGAAGGGATCGAACACCGAGAAACCTTCGAGCCGGGCCGCCATCAGCTCGGTCATGTCGTCGATCGGCGCATCGAGAGGAAGATCGGCCGGCCAGCAATCCTGCCGGCGCCGGGTCTCGATGACACCTTCGAAAAGCGTCATGTGAATGCTTGATATCGGCGTGAAGAGGAACTGCGGGGCCTCGGGCATCGCCAGATATGTCTCACGCGCCTCGATCAGCACCGCCTGTGTCTGCGAGCCCTTCTCGAGATGGCAGACGATGGTGTTGCCGGCTTCCGGTAGAAAGCCGCCGACCTTGCGATAACGGCTGCCGAGATGGGTGGGCGGGATCGGATTATGCGTCTTCGAGTAAAGGAGAAGCTCGGGCGAAAATGTCGTGGTGGTCATGGGCGACTCGGGGGCTCTGGTAGGACTGCATCGCCCATATGGCAGAACCAAGACTGTCAGATGACGCTTGCCGCTCTAACTCAATAATTTAGAACAGGATTCAGATTTACGCGGACCCGGCCTAAAGTCATCCTGTTCTAATGACAAGTTCTGATCTCAATCATAGATGCACTTGATGTAATCACCCGCACGTTGCGCGCGTCTCTCGATCACGCCAGCGAGCCGGCGAAGGCCTCGTCCGGGCTTGCCGGCATTGCGGTCGATCGGGTTCGGCAGCGAGACGGCAAGCAGCGATGCCTGGCGCCGCGTCAGCTTCGAGGCCGGCACCTTGAAATGGTGCTGGGCCGCTGCCTCGATGCCGTAGATGCCGGGACCCCATTCGGCGATATTGAGATAGATTTCCATCAGTCGTCGTTTCGACAGGACGAAATCCGTTGTCACCGCGAGCGGAAGTTCCAGCGCCTTGCGCACGAAAGAGCGGCTGTTCCAGAGGAAGAGGTTTTTTGCCGTCTGCATCGGGATGGTGCTGCCGCCACGCGTCGCCTGACCTTTCAGCGTATCCTCGACCAGCATGCGCATTTCCGCCCAGTCGACGCCGCCGTGAAAGCAATATTGTCCGTCCTCCGACATCATCACCGACTGCACCACAACCGGCGCGATCTTGTCCAGCGACACCCATTGCCTGTCGTAGCCACGCAGCAGCACGAGGTCGCGCAGCATCAGCGTCGAGACGGGGTGAATGAAGGGCAGCAGATAGAAAAAGATCAGCGCATAGGGAAGGATCAGCAAGATCAGCACGGCAAGAACAATGCGTTTCAACACGCGCCGGTCTCCGAACCATCGCCGACGAGCCGGCATGTCGACGCTGTCCTCTCTCTCCGGCGCTATATCCAATGTCCCCAGTCCGATTTCGCTCCTGTCGTCTCATAACGCCTGTGCGGAGCTTATGCCAGAGTGCGCGGCGAATCTTGCTGCCGCCATCGACAATTCCGTTGCAAGCCCGGGGGCGCTCATGCCAAACAGCGCCCATGGACGCGAACCCGGACACTTTCGAGACGAGGCTGAAGAACAACGCCCGCGACATCGAGGCGCTGCTCGACGCATTGCTTTCACCGAGTGCCCTTTCCGATGAAATCGCCAGGCCCGAGACGCTGCGCGATGCCATGCATTATGCCGTGCTGAACGGCGGCAAGCGGCTGCGCCCGTTTCTCGTCGTCGAAAGTGCCGCCCTTCTCGGCGGCGACGCCGAGGCGGCACTTCGCGTCGGCGCCGCACTCGAATGCGTCCACTGCTATTCCCTCGTGCACGACGACCTGCCGGCCATGGACGATGACGACCTGCGCCGCGGCAAACCGACGGTACACATCAAGTTCGACGAAGCGACGGCGATCCTCGCCGGCGACAGCCTTCTGACCTATGCCTTCGACATCATCGCCGCGCCGGAAACGACCCTTCCCGATACGAGCAAGGCATCGCTGGTACTGGCCCTTGCCCGCGCGGCCGGTCTCGGCGGCATGGCTGGCGGCCAGGCGCTCGATCTCGCGGCGGAAAAGCAGGCCCCCGACGAGAGTGGCATCATCCGCCTGCAGGCGATGAAAACGGGCGCGCTGATCCGCTTCGCCTGTGAAGCCGGCGCCGTCATCTCGGCAAGCCCGCCGGAAGATCGGCGCCGCCTGCGCGCCTTCGGCGAAAAGATCGGTCTTGCCTTCCAGCTTGCTGACGACATTCTCGACCTGACTTCGGATGCGGCGACCATGGGCAAGGCGACCGGCAAGGATGCGGCCCGCGGTAAGGGAACACTCGTCGCCCTGCGCGGCATGGAATGGGCCGAGACCCAGCTCCGTGAGCACGTCCGCGATGCCGAAGCGCTGCTTGCCCCTTACGGCGCCCGCGCCTCGATCCTCACTTCTGCAGCGCATTTCATCGCCGACCGGAAGAGCTGAAGCGACAGGTCAGGCCGCCAGTATCTCCTTGAGAGCGGAGACCAGACGGGCACACTCCTCATCCGTGCCGATGCTGATCCGCAGGAAGTCCGAAATACGCGGCTTGGCAAAATGCCGGACGAGAATGCCGCGCTCCCGCAGAGCGGCTTGAAATGCTGCGCCCGAACGGCTTTTGTGCCTTGCGAAAACGAAATTCGCCTGGGACGGCAGCACCTCGAAATCCAGCGCTTCGAGTTCCCTAACAAGGCTTTCCCGGCTGGCGATGATGCTCCTCCGGCCTGTCTCGAACCACGCCTCGTCCTTGATCGCCGCCGTCGCGGCAAGCTGCGCCAGACGATCGAGCGGATAGGAATTGAAGCTGTCCTTCCAGCGCCTCGATCAGCGGCCGCTGCCCCAGCGCGAAGCCGATGCGCAGACCGGCAAGCGAACGGGACTTCGACAGGGTCTGAATGACAAGCAGGTTGGGATGCGTGGATATCAGCGGGATGGCGCTTTCACCACCGAAATCGATATAGGCCTCGTCTATGACGACGACCGCGTCCGGATGGGCGGCAAGAAGGGCCTCGATGCCGGTGAGCGGCAGGCCGATGCCGGTCGGCGCATTCGGATTGGGGATGATGATCGCGCCGCAGGGCCTGTCGTAATCCGCCAGCCGGACTTCGAACCTGCCATCGACCGGCACCTCGATCGCCTCGATGCCGTATAGCAGGCTATAGGTCGAATAGAAGGCGTAGGTCACATCGGGATAGAGAAGCGGCCGCTCATGTTTCAGCAGAGCCTGGAACGTATGCGCAAGAACCTCGTCGGAGCCGTTGCCGACGAATACTTCTTCCGCCGTCAGGCCGAAACGAGCCGCGATCGTCTCGCGCAATTCCGTGGCAGCGGGATCTGGATAGAGCCGCAGACGATCGTCCGCCGCTTCCCGGATCGCCTCGAGCGCCTTCGGAGACGGCCCGTAAGGGCTTTCGTTGGTATTGAGCTTGACCATGTTCGCGATACGGGGCTGCTCGCCCGCGACATAGGGCTGAAGCTTGCTGACGATGGGCGACCAGTACTGGCTCATCCGAAGTTGCAGGCGGTCATTCCGCCGCCGTCCGCTGGCCGAAACGCTTCTCGATATAGTCGACAACCAGCGCCTCGAAATCGGCGGCGATATTGGGACCGCGCAGCGTCAGCGCCTTCCGGCCGTCGATGAAAACGGGGGCCGCCGGCGTCTCGCCGGTGCCCGGAAGCGAAATGCCGATATCGGCATGTTTGCTTTCGCCCGGCCCGTTGACGATGCAGCCCATGACGGCGACGTTCAGCGCCTCCACTCCAGGGTACTTTTCGCGCCAGACCGGCATGTTCTTGCGGATGTCGTTCTGGATGTTCTGGGCAAGTTCCTGGAATACCGTCGACGTCGTGCGTCCACAGCCCGGACAGGCCGCAACGACGGGTATGAACTGGCGAAAGCCCATGACCTGCAGGATTTCCTGCGCCACCTGGACTTCGCGCGTGCGGTCGCCGTTCGGCTCGGGCGTCAGCGACACGCGGATCGTATCGCCGATGCCGTGCTGCAGCACGAAGCCCATCGCCGCCGATGAGGCGACAATGCCCTTGGTGCCCATGCCGGCTTCGGTCAGGCCGAGATGCAGCGCATGATTGGAGCGTTCGGCGAGCATGGAATTGACGGCGATCAGGTCCTGAACCTGGCTGACTTTGGCCGACAGGATGATGCGGTTGCGCGGCAGGCCGATCTCTTCGGCAAGGGCTGCCGACAGCAACGCCGACTGCACGATCGCCTCGCGCGTCACCTGCCGGGCCGAAAGCGGTGATCCAGCCTCGGCATTTTGGTCCATCAGCGCCGTCAACAGATCCTGATCGAGCGAGCCCCAGTTGACGCCGATGCGCACCGGCTTGTCATAGCGGATCGCCATCTCGATGATCTCGGCGAACTGCTTGTCCTTCTTGTCCTTGAAGCCGACGTTGCCGGGGTTGATGCGGTATTTCGCCAGCGCTTCGGCACAAGCAGGATGATCGGCAAGCAGCTTGTGGCCGATATAGTGGAAGTCGCCGATCAAGGGCACGTCCATGCCGAGGCGCAGCAGCCGATCGCGGATCTTCGGCACGGCGGCCGCACTCTCGTCGCGGTCGACGGTGATGCGCACCAGCTCCGAGCCCGCCCTGTGGAGGGCGGCGACCTGCGCGACGGTCGAATCGATATCGGCCGTATCGGTGTTCGTCATGGACTGCACGACGACCGGCGCCCCGCCACCGACGATGACGCCGCCGACATCGACGGCAACGGAAGCGCGGCGCGGTTTCGGATCAAAATCGGCGGCTGAGGACATGAAGCGCTTTTTCACCCCTAAAAACAGTGCCTTTCAGGTGGATCATGACCGCTTTCTTGTCAACCGCCCCTGATATCACTTTTGTTGGGAGGCGGCTTAGTGACCGCCTCCGGAGGTCTCATCGGCATAATGGGCCAGCTTGGAAAGCAGCAGAACGACGAGCAGCAGCACCGGCAGCGCCATGAAAACGACGGCAAAACCGATATGCTCGGCGACGAAGCCGATCAACGATGGCGCAACCAGCATGCCGGAATAGCCCATGGTCGTGACCACCGAGATACCGATGCCGGGCTTGAGTCCGGGAATATTGCCCGCCGCCGAGAAAGCGATCGGCACCATGTTGGAGATGCCGATACCGCAAAAAGCAAAGCCCAGGATGGCAAGCTCCGCATTGGGCGCCAGGCCTGCAAGCAGCATGCCGACAATGGCAAACAAAGTGCAGATGCGTAGCGTCTTGACGCCGCCCAGACGGTCACGCACCAGGTCGCCGGCAAAGCGCATGATTGCCATGGTGGCCGAAAAGGCTGCGAAACCAAGACCGGAAAGCGCGACGGACGCATCCATTTCCTGCCGAAGATAGAGCGCGCCCCAGTCCAGAACCGCGCCTTCCGGCACCATGCTGAACAGCGCCATCAATCCGAGCAGCCACGGCAGCGGCACCATCGGCAGCTTCGTCTTTTCCTTCTTGGTGTCGGGATGCGGCGGATCCGCAAGGATCATTGGCCAGGCGACGGCAACGAAGATTGCCGCCAGCACCGTCGCCAGTTGCGCATGGCCGAGCACGCCGAGTTTAGAGATCACGATGCCGCCGAGACCGGAGCCGATCAGTCCGCCAAGGCTCCAGAAAGCGTGGCAGGACGACATGATGGCGCGGCGCATGGATTTCTCGACCGAGACCGCATTGGCATTCATCGCCACATCCATTGCGCCGATAAAGCCGCCGAACAGGAAGAGCGAGATTGCCCCGGTGAGCACATTTGGCGCCAGCGTCAATGCCAGCAGCAACGGCAGCACGCAGCCGGCCAGTACCTGAACGACGATACGCGAGCCGTGTTTGGCGATCTGCGCACCGGCGATCGGCATCATGACCAGCGAGCCGACGCCGAAGACGAGGATCATCAGTCCAAGCTCGAACTTCGTCAGCGCCAGACGCTCGGCAAAATCCGGGATCTTCGGCGCCCAGCAGCCGACGACAAAACCGTTCATGAGAAAGAGCAGGGAAACCGCCGCTCTGCTTCTGGTAATGAAGCCGCTCCGGGCTCCCGGCATACTCACATGACTATCCATTTCCGGTCTTCCTCATTGCCGGGCTTTCACCCGCCCGATTTCCCTAAACTCTATGACGTCGCCTCAGTTCGTTTTCTCGGCGAGAACAGTTCTGCATCCGCGCTCGCGGTAACGGGCGAGAATGGCCGGATCGGCATCGTGTTCGACGACCAGGCATTCGCAATGCGCGACAGGCAAGATGCTATGGGGGGCAGCCGTGCCGAATTTCTCCGAGGTTGCAGCCACCAACACCCTTTTGCTCCTGGATGTCGCAAACCGCTTGAACTCCGCATCCTCGAAGCCGAACACCGTGATGCCGGCCTCGAGATCGACGCCGCAGGCCCCGAGAATGCAGAGATCGGGCGAAATCTGCTCCATGTCCCGCAAGGCCTTGGCGCCGAGCGAACCGCCCGTCTGCCGGTCCACCATCCCGCCGATCAGGATGACGTTGACGGCAGGCTTGTCGATCAGCGCTGCGGCAATCGCCGGCGCGTTCGTTGCAGCCGTCAGCGCAAGTTCGGCCGGCAATGCGTTGGCAATCGCCAGATTGGTGCTGCCGGCATCGAAAAACACGGTCGAACCGGCGGCAATCTGCTTTGCCGCAGCGCGCGCCAGCGCCTGTTTCCGGTCAGCGGCAAAGCCGATGCGCTGCGTCAGGCTTCCATGCGCCGGCGAGACCGGCAATGCACCGCCATAAACCCGCTCGCAGAGCCCTGCCGCCGCCATCTCGCGCAGGTCCCGCCGCACCGTGTCCTCGGAGACACCGAATTCGAGCGCAAGCTCCGTCGCCAGCACGCGGCCATTCAGCCGCAGCCTCTCGGAAATCACGCCTTGGCGCTCTCGCAAAAGAAAATCCTGCATGTTCCTACCGGTTTGAGACCTCATATACCGAAAACGTGCATAACCGCTTATGATCATGCAGGCAATATGCACGTTCACACGTTTTCTGACGTTTCGAAACAAAGCTCCACCACCAGAGCAAATATGCCCTATTGACCGGTCCGAGAGGCGGGAATATCGATTGGACATTCCCGATTCCCGCCGGCATATCCGCCACCTGGTGCGCTCTCCCCGTGAAAAACTCCGTCAGCCTGGGCATCCTGCTCACGACCCTCGCCTATATGGCGTTCACCTTCCATGACGCGATCATCAAGGTCCTGGCTTCCAGCATTCCCGTCTGGCAGATCCTGTTTTTCCGCAGTCTGACGATCCTCGTCGGTTGTCTCGCCTATGGTCGCGGCAAGCTCGTCCAACAGACGCTGAGGTCGCCGATCATCAAGCCGATGATTGCCCGCAGTGTGCTTCTGCTCTGCGCCTGGCTTTCCTACTATTCCGCCGCAAGCCGCCTGCAGCTTGCCGAAGTAACCACGCTTTATTACGCCGCACCTGTCGTCGGCACCCTGTTGGCTTGGGTCATCCTGAAGGAGAAGGTCACGCCGGCGCGCTGGCTGGCCGTCGGCGTCGGTTTCGTCGGCGTCCTCATCGCCTGCAATCCGATCGGCCTCACCATCTCCTGGCCGGTCTATCTGGCCCTGCAGGCAGCCGTGCTCTGGGCCTGCGCCATGGTGCTGCTGCGCAAGACCTCGCTGCACGAAAAGACCATTATCCAGCTCGCCGTTTCCAACGTCTTCTTTCTTGCCATGACCGGCGTTGCCGTTCTCTACACCTGGCAGACACCCGATATGACGCAGCTCGCCCTTCTCATCGCCACTGGCGTCGTTGCCGGCTGCGCGCAGTTCGCCCTTTTCGAAGGCATGCGCCAGGCGCCCGTCTCCGTGCTTGCGCCATTCGAATATAGCTCTCTCATCTGGGCCTTCCTCCTGGGTTTTTTGATCTGGGCCGATATCCCCACGCCCAATGTGGTCGTTGGCGCGGCGATGATCCTCGGCGCCGGATTGATCATCATCGTCAGCGAAAAGCTGCGCCGCCGCATCGCGGCCTGATGCCTGTTTCTGCAGGATTCGTGATTCAGACGGCCGCTTGAGAAAATTATTTGCAGTTGCTGCTTTTATTCGCAGTTTTCTACGCTTCCGGCGCCCTAATTTTCTGCAAACTATCCTCACCCGATGACAACCTCCCAAGGATGGATAAAACAATGAACTGGTTGAAAACCGTCGCCGCCGCTGCCCTCATTCAGGCTGCGGCCCTCCTGCCTGCCCATGCCGGTGAAAACCTCGCCGCCATCAAATCGGCCGGCGTCTTCAAGATCGGCACCGAAGGCACCTATGCGCCCTTCACCTATCATGACGAAAGCGGCAAGCTTGTCGGCTTCGATGTCGAGATCGGCGAAGCGATCGCCGCCAAGCTCGGCGTCAAGGCCGAGTTCGTCGAAGGCAAGTGGGATGGCCTGATCGCCGGCCTCGATGCCAAACGCTATGATACCGTCATCAACCAGGTCGGCATCACCGAAACCCGCAAGCAGAAATACGATTTCTCCGAGCCTTATATCGCCTCCAAGGCCGTGCTGATCGCTCGCGACGGCGATGACAGCATCAAGTCCTTCGCCGATCTGAAGGGCAAGAAGGCCGCCCAGTCGCTGACCAGCAACTTCGGCAAGCTCGCAACCGAAGCCGGTGCCGAACTCATCGGCACCGACGGTTTCGATCAATCGATCCAGTTGGTATTGACCAAGCGCGCCGACGCCACGATCAACGACAGCCTCTCCTTCCTCGATTTCAAGAAGCACAAGCCGGACGCGCCGGTGAAGATCGTCGCCGAGCAGGAAAACGCCGACTATTCCGGCGTCATCATCCGCAAGAACGAGCCGGAGCTTCTGGCCGAAATCAACAAGGCGCTTGCCGACATCAAGGCCGACGGCACCTATAAGAAGATCGCCGACAAGTATTTCGGCCAGGACGTTTCCAAGTAAGCTTCGTTCAGAAAAAAGTCCCCTCCCCAACCCCTCCCCACAAGGGGGAGGGGCTTCGATGCCGCACTGTTCTCATCTCAAAACAACCTCTCAGCTAACAGTACCATCGCTATTTGGTGCGCCGGGGCCTCCGCTAAGCCCCTCCCCCTTGTGGGGAGGGGTATGCCACTTCAACGTACCAACCGACGAGAGGGAACCCCCTTGGCGCACTGGCTCCAACTGATGGCGGAATCGCTACCCTCGCTCCTCTGGGCGGGGTTGATCTTCACCATTCCGCTGACCCTGCTATCCTTCGCCTTCGGCCTGACGCTTGGGCTCGCCACCGCGATCGGCCGGCTCTTCGGGCCGACGCCGCTTTCGGCCGTCGCGCGCTTCTATGTCTGGGTCATCCGCGGCACGCCGCTGCTCGTACAGCTCTTTGTCATCTTCTACGGCCTGCCAAGCCTCGGCATCCTGCTCGACGCCTTTCCGGCCGCCCTCATCGGCTTCACGCTGAATATCGGCGCCTATAGTTCCGAGATCATTCGTGCCGTTATCTCCTCCGTGCCAAAGGGGCAGTGGGAAGCCGCCTATTCGATCGGCATGAGCTGGCGCCAGGCCATGAGCCGCACCATCCTCCCACAGGCCGCCCGCGTCGCCGTGCCGCCTTTGTCGAACACCTTCATCTCACTGGTCAAGGATACCTCGCTTGCCGCCGCCATCACCGTGCCCGAACTCTTCCAGGCGGCGCAGCGCATCGTCGCCACCACCTATGAGCCGCTGATCCTCTATATTGAGGCGGCGCTGATCTATCTCGTCCTGAGCTCCGTCCTCTCGCAGCTGCAGGTGCGGCTGGAACGCCGCTTCGCGCGTTATGGCGGCATGCTGGAGGCAAATGCATGATCGAGCTTTCCAACATCGAAAAGCGCTTCGGCGATGCGGTCATCCTCAAGGATATCAGCATCCGCATCCCCGAAGGCAGCGTTACCGCGCTGGTCGGTCCTTCGGGCGGCGGCAAGAGCACGCTCCTGCGCTGCATCAACCTGCTCGAAATTCCGACCGCCGGCTCCATCCGCCTCGGAGAGGAAACGCTGGCCTTTGCACCGGGCAAACGAACGAGCTGGCCGGCGATCCAGAAGATCCGCCGCCAGACCGGCATGGTCTTCCAGAACTTCCAGCTCTTCCCGCATCAGACCGCGATCGAGAATGTCATGGAAGGGTTGGTGACGGTGCTGAGATGGCCGAAGCAAAAGGCCCGCGAGCGTGCGATGGAATTGCTGACCAAGGTCGGCATGACCGACAAGGCCGATGCCTGGCCTTCGACGCTGTCGGGCGGCCAGCAGCAGCGCGTCGCGATCGCCCGTGCGCTGGCGCCGTCGCCGCGCGTGCTTCTGTGTGACGAGCCGACATCCGCCCTCGATCCCGAGCTTTCGGCCGAAGTGGTCGATGTGCTAGGCCAACTTGCCAGCGAAGGCACGACGATGGTGATGGCGACCCACGATCTCCGGCTTGCCTCTAAGATCGCCAATGACGTGGTTTTCCTGGAAGCCGGCAGCGTGGTGGAAACGGGCAGCGCCAGAGCAATCTTCAGCGCGCCGGAACGCGAACGCACCAAACGTTTCATCTCGACGATCAACGCCGCCCATACTTACGATATCTGAGCTAGAGCATGATGCTGAAAAGTGTGAGCGGCTTTCGGACGACATCATGCTCTACTTCTTTGATTTAGATCCGGCCGACCTGACCTAAAATCATCCTGATCTAATGCCGGGATGCGAACATCCCGGCATTGCTGGAACGCCAATCAGGAGGCCGTGACGACCGAGCGCGCCGCCTTCAGCGCATTGCCCCACCAAGTGATCTGGTCGAGCTGGTTCTTCGCCGCTTCGTTGAGATGCGCGTAATCGCTGAGGCTCTTGCCTTCCTTGAGAACGCCGAGATATTCGCCAAGTGCGATATGCACGCCCGTTTTCACCGAAGCCGCACCCATTTCCACGAAGATCAGGCGAAGATGCTCGACAGCACGTGCGCCGCCGACGCCGCCGTAACCGACGAAACCGACCGGCTTCTGGAGGAACTCGCCGAGGTCGATGGCGTTCTTCAGAACCGCCGTTGGAGCGTGATTGTACTCGGCGACGGTGAAGATGAAGCCATCGAATTCACGCAGCTTCTTTTTCCAGCGCTCCGCCGTCTCGCTTTCAGCGGTCGTGGTACGCTGCTCACCGAAAAAATGCATGGGGTAGTCGAGCAGGTCGAGAACCTCGACCTCGATGTCCTGTCGCTCGGCGGCGATAGCGGCAATCCACTTGGCCGGATGCTCGGCAAAACGGCCAATACGCGTGCTGCCGACGATGACGGCAATCTTCAATTTGCTCATGGAGATGATTTCCTGATGGGTCTTGGGGGCGGGTGGTAAGAGTGCAAGTCTATGAGAAAGCCTCCGCGCCGGGCAAGACGCGAAGGCTGCTGACATTCGAAAAATCAGTTTTTTGACAGGTCGATCGTACACAATCGAGTGAACGCAGCCGGCTCGCAAAGTCGGCTGATGGGCGACTTTGCGAGGCCCTTCAGCCTGCGTAGACGACGAGCAGGTCCTTGGCGTCGATCTGGTCGCCGGCCCGCACCAGCACTTCGGAAATCGTGCCATCCTTTTCCGCATGCAGCGCCGTTTCCATCTTCATCGCCTCGATGGAGACGAGCACGTCACCGGCATTGACGGCCTGGCCGGGCGAGACGAAGACACGGCTGATCACACCCGGCATTGGCGCGCCAACGTGAACGGCATTGCCCGGTTCGGCCTTGCGGCGGACGGCGGCACCCGTCGCCCCATGGGCCCGGTCCGGCACCTTGATGCGGCGCGGCTGACCGTTGAGCTCGAAGAAGATGGTCACCATGCCCTGGCTGTCTGTCGCGCTCATTGCCTGGTTGACGATGACGAGCGTCTTGCCGCGCTCGATGTCGGCAAACAGCTCCTCGCCGTCCTTGAGGCCGTAGAAATAGGCGGGCGTCGGCAGCACCGAGACCGGGCCGTAGGTATCGGAGGCGAGTGCGAAGTCGGTAAAGACCTTCGGATACATCAGGTAGGAAGCAAATTCGAAGTCGCTGATCTCACGCTCGAGTTTCGTCTCGATGACTTTACGCTCCGCATCGAGATCGGCCTCCTTGAGCAGCGAGCCGGGGCGCACCGTATAGGGCTTGTCGCCCTTCAGCGCCTTCTTCTGCAGCGCTTCCGGCCATCCTGACGGCGGCTGGCCGAGATCGCCCTTCAGCATCGAGACCACCGATTCCGGGAAGGAGACTTCCTTGTCGGGGCTGACGACGTCGGCGACTGTCAGGTCCTGAGACACCATCATCAGCGCCATGTCGCCGACGACCTTGGAAGACGGCGTCACCTTGACGATATCGCCGAACATCTGGTTGGCGTCGGCATAGGCCTGCGCCACCTGATGCCAGCGGGTCTCAAGGCCGAGCGAGCGGGCCTGTTCCTTGAGGTTGGTGAACTGGCCGCCCGGCATTTCATGCAGATAGACTTCGGATGCCGGGCCCCTCAGATCGCTTTCGAAGGCGGCATATTGGTTCCGCGCCGCTTCCCAATAGAAGGAGATACGGCGGATCCATTCCGGATCGAGGCCCGGATCACGCTCCGTACCGCGCAGCGCCTCGACGATCGAGCCGAGACAGGGCTGCGAGGTATTGCCGGAAAGCGCATCCATGGCCGCATCGACAGCATCGACGCCGGCATCGACGGCGGCAAGAACCGTCGCGGCCGCAATACCCGATGTATCATGCGTGTGGAAATGGATCGGAAGGCTTGTCGCCTCGCGCAGCGCCTTGAACAGAACTTTCGCAGCCGCAGGCTTGAGAAGGCCCGCCATATCCTTGAGCGCGATGATATGCGCGCCGGCCTTCTCGAGCTCGACCGCAAGGTCGGTGTAGTATTTCAGATCGTATTTCGGACGGGCCGAGTTCAGGATATCGCCGGTATAGCAGATCGCCGCCTCGCAGAGCTTGTTCTCCTCGGCAATGGCATCCATCGAGACGCGCATGTTCTCCACCCAGTTCAGGCAGTCGAACACGCGGAAGAGATCGATGCCGCCCCTGGCCGCCTGCCGGACGAAATATTTGACGACATTATCGGGATAATTGGTGTAACCGACGCCGTTGGCGCCGCGCAGCAGCATCTGCAGCAGAAGGTTCGGCGCGCCCTCGCGGATCAGCGCCAGGCGCTCCCACGGATCCTCCGTCAGAAAACGCATGGAGACGTCAAAGGTCGCGCCACCCCAGCATTCGAGCGACAAAAGGCCTGGCAGCGCATGTGCATAGGTGTCGGCAATGCGGGCGATGTCATAGGTGCGCATACGGGTGGCGAGCAGCGACTGATGGCCGTCGCGCATCGTCGTGTCGGTCAAAAGCACGCGCTTTTCGTTGCGCATCCATTCGCCGAATTTCTTCGGGCCGAGCGTGTCGAGGAGTTGCTTCGTACCATCCTTGACCGTATTGCCGTTGGCGTAGGGAACCACCGGCTCGGCAGCATTTTCCAACGGCTTCGGCCTGTCCTTGGCCTCGGGATGGCCATTGACGGTGACGTCGGCGAGATAGGTCAGGAGCTTCGTGGCGCGATCCTGACGCTTGACCTGCTGGAAGAGTTCCGGCGTCGTGTCGATGAAGCGCGTCGTGTAACTGTTATCCCTGAACTTGGGATGGCCGATGATCGCTTCGAGGAAGGTCAGGTTGGTTGCCACGCCGCGAATGCGGAATTCGCGCAGCGCCCGGTCCATGCGGGCGATCGCTTCCGACGGATTGGGCGCCCATGCCGTGACCTTGACGAGAAGCGGATCGTAAAAGCGGGTGATGATTGCGCCCGAATAGGAGGTGCCGCCATCGAGGCGGATGCCGAAACCGGACGCTGAGCGATAGGCGGTGATGCGGCCGTAATCCGGAATGAAATTATGCTCCGGATCTTCCGTGGTGATGCGGCACTGCAGCGCATGGCCGTTGAGACGGATATCCTCCTGGCGCGGCACGCCCGATTCCGGCGTGCCGATCGCAAAGCCGTCGAGGATGTGGATCTGCGCCTTGACGATATCGATGCCGGTGACGACTTCGGTCACCGTATGCTCGACCTGGATTCGCGGATTGACTTCGATGAAGTAGAATTTGCCGGTATCGGCATCCATCAGATATTCGACGGTGCCGGCGCCGATATAATTGGTCGCCGCCGCGATCTTCAGCGAATAGGCGGCGAGTTCCTGGCGCTGCGCCTCAGAGAGATAGGGCGCCGGCGCGCGCTCGACGACCTTCTGGTTGCGGCGCTGGATCGAGCAGTCACGCTCGAAGAGATGCACGACATTGCCATGCGTATCGCCGAGAACCTGGCTTTCGACATGGCGGGCGCGCTCGACGAGCTTTTCCAGATAGACCTCGTCCTTGCCGAAGGCCGCCATCGCTTCGCGCTTGGCTTCCGTCACCTCGCGGACGAGATCCTTTGGATCGCGGATCGCGCGCATGCCGCGCCCGCCGCCGCCCCAGGAGGCCTTTAGCATGACGGGGTAGCCGATCCCGTCTGCCATCTTCGCCACTTCGGCCATGTCCTCCGGCAACGGCCCGGTGGCCGGCACCACAGGCACGCCGACCGAGATCGCCAAGTTGCGCGCTGCGACCTTATTGCCGAGCTGGCGCATCGTATCGGCCTTCGGGCCGATGAAGATGATGCCGGCCTTGTTGCAGGCATCGACGAATTCGGGGCTTTCCGACAGCAGGCCATAGCCGGGATGGATGGCATCGGCGCCGGACAGTTTCGCGACGCGGATCACCTCCTCGATCGACAGATAGCTCTCGATCGGGCCCATGTCCTTGGAAAGATGCGGGCCGCGGCCAACCTGGTAGCTCTCGTCCGCCTTGAAGCGGTGCAGCGCCAGCTTGTCTTCTTCCGCCCAGATCGCCACGGTTTTTATTCCAAGTTCGTTGGCCGCGCGGAACACGCGAATGGCAATTTCAGAGCGATTGGCAACGAGAATCTTGGAAATGGGCAAAACGGTCTCCTCAGACGTTCAGACGCGGGAATGCTGCACCCGCGAAGGAAATTCTTAACTTCTTGTCACAGAAAGTTCAATTTATCTTGCGACTGCGAAATGCAATTTTTCGACATGCTGGAGCAATTCCAGGAAAAGCGCCAAACGGTTTGCGTCCGCAGTTGCGTAAAAATAAAAAGCAGAGCCGTTTCTCTTCGATGAGAAGCGGAATTGCTCTAACTTATCAGGCCATGGCGGAAGGCAAGCGCTACCGCCTGCTGCCTGTTTTTCGCCTTCAGCTTGTCCTGCAGGCCGTTCATATACCAGTCGACGGTGTGGTTTGAGATCTTCAGCATCTTGCTGATCTCCATCGAAGTCATGCCTTCGGCAAGATAATGCAGGATTTCCATCTCGCGCCGCGTCAGCGGCGTGTCGGCCGGCAGCACGGTTTCCAGTGCCTGCGCCTCGCCTTTCAGATCGAGCAATCGCCAGAAGGCTTTGCGCGCCACCGCCTCCAGCAATGCGATTTCCACCGGCGACAGCTCGATCGGCTTGCCGGCGAGACTAAGGCTGGCGAGAATGCCGTTGCGTCCGTGGATGGGAAAGATGTAGCCATCCTCCAACCCGTGCCCGAAGGCATCGACCATCATCTGCTCCATGCGGCGATGATACGCGTCCTTGCGGAAGGCCGCCATCGCCTCCCGCCAGCGGAAAGGCCGCTGCGCATGAGCGAGATAGCGCACCATCGGATCGATCAGAGCATATTTTTTCGCGGTATATATCTGCGGCCATTGTTCCGGCCAGCGGCCGGCAAGCGCCGCAGCCCAGGGCTCCGGATTCTGCTGCATCGGGTTCAGCGGCAAATGGCGTGGCAGACCGTAATATTCGAAGCCACAACCGTGGAGGATCTGCTCCAGCTCGGTGACGACAGCTTCAGGATTTGAGCATTCTTCTAGAATTACAAGTAATTGAATTAACGAATTAATATTCACAAAAATGCCCCTTGCCCGGACCTGATGCCCGCGTGAGGCCGTCGGCGGCTGGTCAAACTGGTCGCGAAACGGTCTTCAATAAATGCAGTCTGTAATTTAATGCTGTGCTAAACATTTAATAAAATGCAAGCGCAAATTGTTGGGAGATATAGCCGAACGGCAATTTCGGCGCCATGGCCATCTCGTCGTGTGCTCGAATAATACGATCGTATCAATCGTCACATCGGCTGAACCCTGAATACTCCGTTAATCGCCCGTTCAGGTAGGCTTTTGTAGCATCGCATCATCCCGTTTTCGCAGATGCACAAGAGGTTCGACGTGACGCTATTCAAGGTCTATGCAAGAGCTCTGCGCTATCTTGGCGCCTACAAGCTGCGCGTATCCCTGGTCGTTGTCGCAAACATTGTTCTTGCGACAATCACCATCGCGGAGCCGATCCTGTTCGGTCGTATCATCGATGCGATTTCGGGCAAGGGTGAGGTCAAGCCCATCCTCTTCATGTGGGCGACTTTCGCCGTCTTCAACACCATTGCCTTCGTTCTGGTGGCCCGTGAGGCCGACCGGCTGGCCCATGGCCGGCGGGCGACGCTGTTGACGGAAGCCTTCGGCCGCATCATTTCCATGCCGCTTGGTTGGCACCATCAGCGTGGCACCTCGAACGCGCTGCATACATTGCTGCGCGCCTGCGAGACGCTGTTCGGCCTCTGGCTGGAATTCATGCGCAACCACCTGTCGACGGTCATCGCGCTTGCCCTTCTGATACCGACTGCAATGTCGATGGACCTGCGCCTTTCCGCCGTGCTCATGGTGCTCGCCATCGCCTACTGGCTGATCGGCCGCGTCGTGATGAGCCGCACCAAGGACGGCCAGGCTTCGGTCGAGAACCATTATCATACCGTCTTCTCGCATGTCAGCGACTCGATCAGCAACGTTTCTGTCCTGCACAGCTATAACCGCATCGAGGCCGAAACCAGGGCGCTGAAATCCTTCGCCGACCGTCTGCTCGAAGCTCAGTATCCGGTACTCGACTGGTGGGCGATCGCCAGCGCACTGAACCGCATGGCGTCGACCATCGCGATGATGGTGGTCCTGATCATCGGCACCATGCTCGTCCAGGCCGGCCAGCTGCGCGTCGGCGACGTCATCGCCTTCATCGGCTTTGCCAACCTGTTGATCGGTCGTCTCGACCTGATGCGCCAGTTCGCTACGCAGATTTTCGAGGCCCGTTCCAAGCTTGAGGAATTCTATGCGCTGGAAGACTCGGTGCGTGAACGTGAAGAGCCTGCCGGCAACGGCGAGATCAAGGACGTCAAGGGTGCGATCGAATTCCGCGACGTCTCCTTCGGCTTCGGCAACAGCTCACAGGGCCTGCACAACGTCTCCTTCTCGGTGAAGGCAGGCCAGACGGTCGCGATCGTCGGCCCGACCGGCGCCGGCAAGACGACGCTCGTCAACCTGCTGCAGCGTGTCTACGATGCCCAGGGCGGCAAGATCCTCGTCGATGGCACCGATATCACCAAGGTGACCCGCAAGTCGCTGCGTCGCCACATCGCCACCGTCTTCCAGGATGCGGGCCTGCTGAACCGTTCGATCAGCGACAATATCCGTCTTGGCCGCGAGGGCGCCAGTGAAGAGGAAATGCGCCGTGCGGCCGAAGCCGCCGCCGCTGCCGACTTCATCGAGACCCGCGAGGATCGCTACGATACGCATGTCGGTGAACGAGGCAACAAGCTCTCCGGCGGCGAGCGCCAGCGCATCGCGATCGCCCGCGCCATCCTCAAGGACGCGCCGATCCTGGTGCTCGACGAGGCGACCTCGGCGCTCGACGTCGAAACCGAAGCCCGCGTCAAGGCCGCGATCGACAATCTGCGCCAGAACCGCACCACCTTCATCATCGCCCACCGCCTGTCGACGGTCCGCGAAGCCGATATGGTGCTCTTCCTGGATGACGGCCGCGTCGTCGAACAGGGCAGCTTCGACGAACTCAGCCACAGCAACGGCCGCTTCGCCGCCCTGCTGCGCGCCAGCGGCATCCTGACGGACGAAGAGGTCCGCAAGGCCCACACCACCGAAGCCGCCTGATCGGTTCGGGTTTCAAGATAAAGGCCGGAAGGGTGATGCCCTTCCGGCCTTTTTGTTTGCTCGGACTGAGGACCAATCGACATACAGGATTCCCAAAACGGTGGACCGCTGATCCATAGGGAACCGTGAGCAGCACGGAGGCCTTTGATGGGAGTTGTACGAGGCAATGGTCGAGAATTTCCGCCTTTGTTGCCAGACAAAGCCAGCCATCCGGGTCGAACGGGGGTAGGAGTAGACAACCGGTCGTTTGTGGATCCTGCTCGGGGCACACTCGCAGGGCCTGCCGGAGCGCTATGGCAAGTGCAAGGCGGTCCATCGCCGGTTCAGTCGCTGGTGCCATGCCGGCGTATGGGAGCGGGCCTTTGATGCCCTCACCGCTGACCGGGACAATCTGTACTTAGTGATCGAAAGCATCATCGTGCGTGCCCATCAATAGGCGGCGAGCAAAAAGGGGGCAAGGATCAGGCGCTGGGGCGTTCCAGAGGTGGACTGATGACAAGGTCCACCGATGCGCGCTCCTGCGCTTTATCGTGGCGGCCAGCCAGGTCGGCGACATCACGCAAGATCTCGCTTTTCTCAATAAGCCGACAGGTCATGCCATCCGGGCCATAAAGCGTATGACAGCAGTTCCTTGCGCGCAACGATCGCGAAGATGGAGGCCGGGGTGGGCCATACCCTCAAACCGTTGGCGAAAAACCGAGCGACGCTGTCGCACCTGCGGTCAGCTATGTCTCGGGACTTTACGCAAGGAGGAAGATGGGATGCCGCGCGGGCTTCCCACCGCGATAGCATTTGGCCGGGGCCAAGCCTTCTTGGCGGTTGGTGCTTTGCGTGAGAGCAAGCTCCTTGTGGGGGCATGCCGCGCGGAGCAAAGGAGGATCGCCGTACGATACGGTGTCTGCACACCCGTCCACATGATTGATCGCCGCGTTCATCCCCGCTATCCTTTGCCTTCATGGAGTACCTCGGGAGCGAACCCATGACGGTCCTGCGCATCGTCGCCAATATCCAGGCAGCGGATATCACTCTGGCCCGACGTTTCTATCAGGATATCCTCGGTCTTGATGTCATCATGGATCACGGCTGGATCACGACATTCGGCGCCGCGCGCTCGATGAACGTTCAGCTCAGCATCGCCAGCGAAGGCGGCTCCGGAACGCCGGTGCCCGACCTCTCGATCGAGGTCGACGACCTCGATACTGCTTTCGCGGCGATGTCGGTCTCAGGCTTCCCGATCGAGTACGGCCCGGCCGACGAGCCTTGGGGCGTCAGGCGCTTTTATGCGCGCGATCCGTTCGGCAAGCTGGTGAACATCCTCGTACATAAAAATTGAGCCGGCGGCCTGGCCAGCCACCGGCTCCTTCATGCTGGGAAAATCCAAGCCCTATTTTCGATCGTTCTGGCGATAGGCATTTGCCGTCCCGCCAATGCGGACGGGAACGGGGATGGTGGCGGTATCGGCGACAAGTTTCCCCTTGACCTTGCCCTGCTGGCGCTTGCGCTCGAGATAATAGGCATAGGCGAATTGTATCGCGATCCCTGCAATCACGAAGAGCGGACCGACCAGCTGGTCCTTGTTGGTGATGTAGAGCACCACCTGGCCGATCATGGCGAGGATCGTGCCGGCGACGAAGATGTTCAGCGAATGGCGGCCGAGGATCGTCAGCGGATGGTCCACAGGACGGCGAAGGATACGCGAGAGCGCGGGAATGCTGATAACGAGATAGGTCAGCGCCAGAACGTGCAGCAGCCGCGGCAGCGACAGGAAGGTCTTGTCGAAACCGGTGATAACAGTCGGCAGGCCGAGTGCCGCCAGCGAATTGCCCCAGATCCAGAGATGGCCGGTCACCCAGATGAAGGACAGCATGACGTAACCGGCAGCGGCAGCAAGTAGCAGCGGATGGCGCGGGATCGTGCCGCCGCGCTTGATATGCAGCATCGAGACGATGCCGATCGAAAACAGGAACTGCCAGGAGAGCGGATTGAGGAACCAGTAGCTCTCGATCAGCATGTTGTGCGGCGCCACTTCATAGATGCCCGCAAGCAGCCAGACCGTAGCCGAGACGCCGAGCGCCAGCCAAGGGCTGCGCGCATTCAACAGCAGGATGATCGGCACCATCAGCATCAGCGCGCCGTACATCGGCAGGATATTGTTGTAGCCGATCTGGTGGCCGAGCAGCAGAAGTGCAGGAATGCCTTCCTTCAGGTTCATCAGAACCGCCAGGATATTAATTTCGACCAGCAATCCCGGCCGATGGAACAGCCAGGCACCGCAGATGAAGAGCGCCAGCGTCATGAAGGTGGTGATCATATGGGCGAGATAGAGCGTGAATGCGCGCTTTACCGCCTTGATCGCCACCGTCAGCCGGTTGCCCGGCTGGAAGCGGGACCCATAGGCAAGGCCGACGGCAATGCCCGAGATCAGCACGAAAGCTTCGGCGGCATCGGAGAAACCGAAATTCTTCGTCGTCACATATTCGAAGATCTGTCCTGGAACGTGATTGATGAAGATCATCATCAGCGCCACGCCGCGCAAGACGTCGAGCCTCGTGTCACGCACCGGCGCAGCTGCGGATAGGGAACTGCGCCCCGTGACGATGGCTTCGGTCGGCGTGCTTGCCATGGGTTTCTCCTTATTATCCGATTTGCAAACGCGACGATGGCCAAAAGGGTTCCCTTTTGGCCATCGCGAATCGCCGTGTTTTTCAGCGTGGAGAACGCTGTTATCCGAGCGGATATCCCTCTTCGGGATCGGTGACTTCGCAGCCGTTGATTGACAGAGTGTAGCCGCTGTCATTGGACGCTTTTGAGACCGAAATGCGGTATTTCCCGCCGCCTTGCTCCACCTCTGCCGCAAAACCGTCCCATTCCGACGGGAGCGACGGGCGCACATAGAGCCGGCCGTCCTTCAGCCGGATACCGAGGATGCCCTCGACGGCGGCGCGGTAGAGCCAGCCGGCTGACCCGGTATACCAGGTCCAGCCGCCGCGCGACGTATAAGGCTCGTTTCCGTAGACGTCAGCCGCCACGACATAGGGTTCGACACGGTATTGCTCCGCTGAAGCCTTGTCGAGCGCATGGGTGATCGGATTGAGGATCTGGAAGCAGCGGAAGGCATCGTCGCCCCGCTTCAGCTCCGCCAGCGCCATCACCACCCAGGTCGCGGCATGGGTATATTGCCCGCCATTTTCACGCACACCCGGCGGATAGGCCTTGATATAGCCGGGATCCCTGGCGGAATTGACGAAAGGCGGCGTGAACAGCCGGATGATGCGGGCATCCTCGTCGACCAGCTGGTCGAGCACGGCCTCCATCGCCGTGACGGCGCGGGCCGGATCGCCCTCGCCCGACAGCACGCTCCAGGACTGCGCGATCGAATCGATCCGGCATTCCGGACTTTCCCTGGAGCCGAGCAGTGCACCGTCGTCGAACGTGCCGCGGCGATAGTAGCCGCCGTCCCAGGCCGCAGTTTCGAGCGCCTTCTTCAGCTCGCTGAGATGCGCCGACCAGCGCTCTACCCGGACCGTGTCGCCGCGCTCTTCGGCATTGGGGATGAAGGAGCGCAATGCGCCCGCCAGGAACCAGCCGAGCCAGACGCTGGTGCCGCGCCCGCCGATGCCGACGCGGTTCATGCCGTCGTTCCAGTCGCCGCCGAGGAACAGCGGCAGGCCGTTTTCCCCCTTGCGGGCGATGGCGAGATCGAGCGCCAGCGCCGCGTGTTCGTAGACGCTTGCCTTGTCTTCGGAAATCTCCGGCTTGTAGAATGAGTCGTGCTGCCCTTCGAGCAGTGCCGGCCCTTCCAGGAAGGCGATCTCCTCGTCGAGCACGTTTTTGTCGCCGGTGACGCTGCAATAGTGATGGATCGCATAAGCGAGCCAGACGACGTCGTCCGAGATCAACGTGCGCACGCCGGCACCCGTTCCCGGCAGCCACCAATGCTGGACATCGCCTTCGCGGAATTGCCGCGAAGCGGCATTCAGGATCTGCCGGCGGGCAAGCGAGGGTTCGTGCAGCACGAAGGCCAAGGTGTCCTGCAACTGGTCGCGGAAGCCGAAGGCGCCGCTTGCCTGATAGAAGGCGGTACGGGCCATAATGCGGCAGCCGAGGCTCTGATACGGCAGCCAGGTATTGACGAGATTGTTCATCCCGCGATCCGGAGTCGATATCTGCAGCCTGCCGGTGAAATCCCGCCAGAAGGCGCGGTTCGCCTCGACGGCATCGTCGAACGAAGCCTTGCGAATATCGGCAATGACGGTGCGCGCTTCTTCTTCCGTCGGCGTATCACCGAGGAAGAAGGTGAAGTCACGCTCCTCGCCGGCGCCGAGCTCGATGTCGATCGCAAGAGCCGCGGCCGGATCACCGTCGAGATCGGTCGTACCGGACAGGCCGGCGGCGGAGGTGACGGCCTGCGGCGCCTGGATCGTTCCCGCCTTGCCGATGAATTCGCGCCGGCTTGCCGAGAAGCTCGAAAGCGTCTCGCTCGCCGCGAAGAAGGCGGTGCGGTTGGAAAAATCGATGCTGTAGGGATTGGTGGCAAACAGCGCCCCCGTCTCCTCGTCACGGCTCGACAGGATGAAAGGCACCGTGCGGGCCGCATTGCTGCCGAGGATCCATTCGACATAACCGTAGAGACGCAGCTTACGGCGGGCCGAACCGGTATTGCGCAAGCGAAGGCGCTGCAGTTTCACCGGCTTTTCGCGGTCGATCGTCTGCGTCAGCTCGAGTGCGATATCGTGCTGAACGCTGGAGAAGACGGAATAGCCGAGCCCGTGGCGGGCTTCGAACCGGATGTCCGGGCGGCGGGAAAGCGCTGCGAACGGCGTCATGACGGCACCGCTGTCCAGATCGGTGAGATAGAACGCCTCCCCCGAACGATTGACCACGGCGTCGTTCGACCAGGAGGTCAGCTGATAGTCGCGCGAATTGGCGCTCCAGGTAAAGCCTGAGCCCTCGGCCGACACATGGAAGCCGAACTTGTCATTGGAGATGACATTGATCCAGGGCTGCGGCGTCGCATGACCTCCGGGCAGCCGAACGACATATTCGCGTCCGTCGCGGGCAAAGCCGCCAATACCGTTCCAGAAGTCGAGATCGCCTTCCTCTTCGATGACGACGGCCGGCACGACAGGTGGCGGCACCGGCGCAACACGCTTGACGGGGGCCTTGTTCCGCTCGGCCCGTTCCATCTCCTGCAACTCCTCCTTGGAGGGTGCAAACAGCGCCACGGCGCGGTTGATCTGGTCGACCACCTTGCCGTTCTTGGTATGCAGTGTGACGCGCGAAGCCGCGATCAGCGCGTGATAGGTGGCTTCCTCCATCAGGTCCTTGCGAACTGCAAAGATATGCTGGCGCAGCCCGTCGGCCTGGCCCATGCGGCGCACGTTTTCGCACATGGCGTCAAGCGCATGCTGCATGTCCTGCGCATAGGACGAAGCGCGTTCGTTCATGATGACGAGATCGGCGGTGACGCCGCGCGAGCGCAGATATTCCTGCGCCAGCAGCGCCTCGCGGGCGATATCGAGATCCATATCGTCGTTAATGCGCAGCGTGAAGATCGGGAAGTCGCCGGAGATCGCCAGCGGCCAGAGCGCCGATTGCGACTGCAGGCCGGCCTCGACAGTCGCCTCGTCCTTGCGCAGTTGCATGTCGGGATAGACGAGATAGCGTCCGAGATGCTGGAAGGCCGCCGCCTGCTGGGAGGTGACGCCAACATGGCGCATCTGCACCTGCGTGCGTGTCCAGGCCTGGACGAGCTCGTGGGTGAAGGCGTCGGGATGACGGTAGCGATTGACCGCCTTGTCGACTTCCTCGCGGCTTGGCGCCGCAATCGTCCAGAAGATCACGCTGACTTTCTTGCCGGCCGGTACGCGGACGGTGCGACGCAGCGACATGACGGCATCGAGCATGAAGCCGTCGCTGCCGGAAAGCGTAGCACCCGGGTCGAAGGCCGCCGCATCGGCAAGACTGCGGCCACGGCCGATGAACTTGCGCCGGTCGGTCTCGAATTCGGTATGGCGGGTGTCGCCGGCATTGTCGACGATCAGATGTGCGATGCTGATGTTCGGCTCGTTCGGATCGCGCTTGTTGCGTTCGGCGCGGATGACGTCGCCGCGTTTGCCGATCTCTGTCTTGACGAACATGCGGGCAAATGCCGGATGCGCATTGTCGGTATCGTCGGAGGTGATCACCGGCTCGAGATAGGAGGTGACCTCGATGAAACGGTCTTCCGTTCCCATGTTGAGCAGCGTGACACGACGGGCCTCGGCATCATGCTCGGTCGCGACGATGCACTCCACCTCGCTTGTGAGGTCGCCGACAATCTTGGTGAACTGCGCCTTCTCGTCGGCGAATTCGACCATGATCTTTTCGCCTTCGACGCCCTTCGGCTCTGATGTCGCCGACCACCATTCGTTGGTGGCGGTATCACGCAGGAAGATGAAGCTGCCCCAGCGGTCTTCAGTCGGATCAGGCTTCCAGCGGGAAACGGAAAGATTGTTCCAGCGGGAATAACCGGCGCCCGTCGCCGTCAGCATCACCGAATAATGGCCGTTCGACAGGAACACGAGTTCGCGGTCGCGCGAAGCCGGATCACTGATCTTCCTGAGCTCCGGCCGCAGGAGATCGTCCTGGATGCTGGCGGGCGTATCGGACTCGTGCTTGCCGCTCATGACGGGAATGTCGCGCGGCGCCTTTTCCTGCAGCAGCAGTTCAGCCGCCTCGATGACGGGATCGGCGTGGAAGAGTTCGCGCAGATGACCGTTGAAGGCGACATTGGCAACCGCCGCGATCGACATGCCGTGGTGATGGGCATAATAATTGTAGACCACCGCGCATTTCTTGCCTTCCGGCACGCGCGTCGGCGTGAAGTCGACGGCGTCGTGGAAACCGAATTTGCCGAGTGCGCCGAGCTTGCGCAGCCTCTGCAGGTTTTCCAGCGCGGCCGGCGGATCATACTGGCTGGCAAGCAGCGAGGCATAGGGCGCGATAACGGCATTGTGGCCGAGACCGCGCTTCAGGCCGAGCGTCGGCACGCCGAAATTCGTGTACTGATAATTGAGGTTATGGTCGCGGGCATTGAAGGCCGCTTCCGAAATGCCCCAGGGAATGCCGAGCTTGCGGGCGTAATTCATCTGTTCGACGACGACCAGATTGTTGGTCTGGTTGAGAATACCCCCGCCGCGCTCCTGCATGACGAGCGGCGGCATCAGATATTCGAACATCGAGCCGGACCAGGAAACCAGCGCACCGCGCGACCCCACAGGCACGACCTGGCGGCCGAGGCGGTACCAGTGTTCCGTCGGCAAGTCGCCCTTGGCGATGCCGAAGAGGCTGGTCAGGCGGCATTCCGATGCGAGAAGGTCATAGCAGGCCTGGTCGAGTTCACCGCTTTCGACGCGATAGCCGATCGACAGCAGACGCCGCTCCGGCCGGAACAGGAAGCCGAAATCCATCGAGAAGGCGAGATCGCGCGCCTTGTCGCGCAGCGCCACCAGGCGCGGCCTCAGCGCATCGACTTTGGAAAGGTCGAAGGTGCTGTCGGAAATATGCGCCTCGCAGACCTTCACGAGCGATGCCGCCCATTGGGTGACCTCTTCGCTCTGCTTCGACTTGACCTCATGGTCGAGATTGGCAGCGAGCTTCTCGATATCGCGCGCGAGAACGGCGAGGTTGATGATGCGGATCGAGGCGAATTCATGCTCGCGCTTGACGGCGGCAAGCGCGTTCTGGAAGCCGACGATGCGCTCCTCCAAGCGACGGCGCAGCGGGCGCACGGTCTTGCGGTCATCGGGCAGGTCCGCCAGCACTTCGCGGAGAATGCCGGCGGTGTCGCCGACGCCGTCGAGATTGCCCTGCATATGCGCGGACGGCGCCTCGGCCCAGTTGCGGCAGGCCGACGAAATGGCGATCAGATGGCCGGCGAGATTGCCGCTGTCGACCGCCGAGACGTAACGGGGGCCAAGCGTCTGCAGCGTATCGGTGTGATACCAGTTGAATAGATGGCCGCGGAATTTCTCCATTCTATCGATCGTCGCGATCGTCTGCTCCAGCCGCTCGAGCGTCTCCTCGAAGGAGAACCAGCCGAAATGCCGGCCGGAAACAACGGAAAGCAGATAGACGCCGATATTGGTCGGCGAGGTGCGCGCCGCGACGATCACATGCGGCGTTTCCTGAATATTGTCCGGCGGCAGATAGTTCTGCTCGGCCGTTGTGAAAGTCTCGAAATAACGCCAGGTGCGCCGGGCGATCTTGCGCAGTTCGCTCGACACGGAATCGGCGACCTCCAGCCGGTCCTCGGTCTCCGCCGACTGGCTGACATACCAGGCAACCACAGGTGACAGGATCCACAGCAGCGCGAAGGGAATGCCGACAAGGAAGGCGTTGTCGCCGGGAAGGGCTGCGAAACCGAGCCCCAGCAGCGCCAGCACCGGTGCATGCCACATTGCCTTGTAATAGGAGAGCAACGTGCCCTGGCCGCCGGCCTGAACGCTGGCCGCGGTCCGCCACTGCAGCATCAGCTTGCGGCTGACGAACAGACGGTAGAGCGAACGGCCGATCGCATCCGCCATCATGCAGGCCGAATCGGCGATGAAGACGATGCGCAGCGCAACCTGGGCATTGGCGGCCGTGATATCGGACCAGACCGTATAGAGATGGGCGCGGGCGATGATATCGCTGGTGCGCGGGATGATGCCATTGATGAGCGACAGCGTCGGCGCGACGAAGAGGCAGAAGATCAGCAGAATCTGCCAGATGAGCGCGCCGAGCGGGCCCATGAAATACCAGCCGAGCACGGAAGCGAAGAACCAGGCAATCGGCGTCAGCGAGCGGCGCAAATTGTCGAACATCTTCCAGCGGCCGAGCGCCGTGACACCGTATTTCGGATTGAACATGTAGGGGAGAAGCTGCCAGTCGCCGCGCGCCCAGCGATGCTGGCGCGAAGTTTCCACCTCGTAGCGGATCGGGAAATCCTCCACCAGTTCGAGATCGGTGACGAGCGCGCAACGCGCCATCGAGCCTTCGAGAAGATCGTGGCTGAGCACGGAGTTCTCGTCGATCCGGCCCTTCAGCGACGCTTCGAAGGCATCGACATGGTAAAGGCCCTTGCCGGTGAAGGTGCCTTCGCCGGCGAGATCCTGATAGACGTCGGAAACGGTGAAGACGTAAGGATCGAGGCCGCGGTTGATGGAAAAGACGCGCTGGAAGACCGACGCGTCCTTGCCCGTCGTCAGCGACGGCGTGACCCGCGGCTGCAAGACGCCATAGCCGCTTTCGACGCGGCCGGTTTTCGGATTGATGACCGGGCGGTTGATTGGATGATAGAGCTTGCCGACGAGCTTGGTGACGGCATCGCGCATCAGGCGCGTATCGGCATCGAGCGTCATGACATATTGCACATTGGCCGGCACTGCATTGGCGCCCGGCAGATAGGTCGTGTCGCGGTCACCGCGCAGAAGCATGTTCAGCTCATGCAGCTTGCCGCGCTTGCGCTCCCAGCCCATCCAGACGCCTTCCGAGGGATTGTAGAGTCGGCGGCGATGCAACAGATAGAAACGCGTCTTGCCGTCATAGGCATAGCGAGCGGAGAGATTGGCGATCTCGCGCCTGGCATAATCGAGAACCTCGAGATCGGCAGGCGTTTCCTCCGCCTCGCTGTCCGGCCAGTCGCTCAGCATCGCGAAATAGATCTCGCCGCGCGGATTGGCGAGATAATGAACCTCGAGATTGCGCACGTGGTCGTCGACACTGTCGCGGTTCGAGATCAGGCAGGGCACGACGAGCAGCGTGCGCGCATCTTCCGGAATGCCTTCCTTGAACTCGTAGCCGACGAGGCGCGCCGGCGTCACGAAGAAGGATAGCAAGGTGTTGAAGAGACCTGTCGCCCCCTCCGACGCCGGCACTGAGAACATGATCAGCAGCAGGGCGATTTCAAACGCACCCATGCCGGCATTCGCCATGAACTTGCCGACGATCGCCATGGCGATGACCGTCAGCAGCATAACGGGCACGGCAATCGCTAGCCAGTTGAACCGGCGCACGGCGCGCACGAAATGCTGGATGACCGTCGGGCGATAGTTCGCCCGCGCCTCGAGCTTCGGCCGCTGCGCGCCCGAGAGGAAGCCGCCGACATTCGGTTCATGCGGCTGCGGCTCGTCGGAGGCCTTGGCGGCATCGGTCATGTCGAGCGCCAGCTGGGCGATTTCCATTTCCGACAGCGGCGAGCGCTTGGCCAGCTTCTCGATCTGTTTGCGGTATTTGTTGCGCGAGCCGGAATCGAGGATGCCGTAATCCGAATGCTCCCAGAGCAGCTTGTCGACATGGCTGACCTGCTCGACCCAGACCGACCATTCGGCATCGTCGATCTCGCGCAGGCTGCGGATGATGTTGCCCATCGTCACATTGCCGGAAGAGAGCCGGCTGTGTTCGGCCGTCGTCGTCTCTTCGGTGTTGCGGCCGAGTTCTTCCAGCCGCGCATCGAGCCAGGTGATCGCCAGGCTCGATGTCTGCGAACCGTCGCGCAAGCGATAGAGGAACTGCGTCGAGAAGGTATTGTCCTCGGCAAGCGGTTCCAGCGTCTTCAGATAGGCGGCCGCCCCGGCCGGGTCGGTCAGGCGCACCAATTCGTCGGCCGCCTCGTTGGCACGACGGCGCAGCCGGCGGCTAGCTTCGACACGGCTCGAAATGCGGCGAAGGTTTTCCACGAGCACGTAGCGCACGAGAGAGGGCAACGCCCAGAGTTCGCCGATCTTGAGCGTCTCGCTGGCCTGGAAGCCGTCGACCAGCGCCGTCAGACTTTCCTGCGAGATCGTGCTGTGGGTATGGGCGACATAGAGCCAGGCAAGTACGAGGGTGCGCGGTACCTCGACGCCGCCGACGACCATGGTCGGCAATTCGCGATAGAAGCGCCGGGGGAAATCGCGCCGCACCTCCTGGATCGCCTCTTCGACGATATAGTGATTGTCCAGAAGCCATTCTGCCGCCGGTGTGATCGTCTCGCCAGCCTCGACGTCGGTCGCCGTCGTCCGGTAGACGCGCAGGATTTCCTTCTCGTTTTCCTTATGGCGCGCAAAGAAATCGAAGGGGGCGAAAGCCGGCAGCTGGTCGACGCCGTTGCGGGCGACCGCATCGCCCATCGCCTTGATGTCCTCGATCGACAGATAGGTCGAGCGGATCGAACCGTTGTGATCGATCTGCTTCATATCGGGTTCGCGCGGAAGGCTCGGAGAAAGATGAGAAATAGACATGGGTTCGGTTCTGGATCCAAACGAAGTTATGGCTGTTTTGCTCAGCCTTTTGCACTGCTTATCATGACTGCTACATGAACGGAGCCCTATTCTTCAAAGATCGATGAAGCCGGGGTGAACGACACTCGGGCCAAGCAATGCAAACGGGCTGATCCCTGTCCAGGACGTGACCCGACGGGATCAAGACCATCGATACCCTCTCCACGAAAGCCATGTCGAAAATTTGGACACTATCGGGAAAATTCAAGTCAAGAGGCATGCGCCGCGACCCGGCGAGCTTGTCTGGGCGGTGGAAATGACGAAAATGCCGGCACCTGGTTCCGGCAATCCAAGAGCTCTTCGATTTCAGAAAAACGAAAGACAGAAGACTGCCTGTCCAAGCGGCCGGAGGCGGTTTAGGCGGTTGTGGCCCACGCCGCTTCCGCTCGCGATCAAGTCGATGGGGCGCGTTTTAGTTGGCGCGATAAAGTAGAGAAGAATGATGGGATCGGAATGCCGATCACCAAAACAAATGCCTCTCGTGACCATTCTCCTTTTGACATTTGAGTGTCAGGAGAATGCCGAGACAAATTAAATGTTCTAGAATTCAATAAAGGCGGGAAACCGCCGCAGCGCCGGCATCTGCCGACGCTCATCATCCACCCGAGTTACCCGACGACCCCGCAAACCAAGGCTACGACGAACAGGAATGCTGCGGTGAAGATCGCTCCATGGAGCATCGTCTGAAGCCTGTGGCGCGTGGTGAGCGGCTTCTTGGTCGGTACGGAACCATACTGGTTCACGTGAGCATGCGAAATACCCAGATCTGCCATATGTCGCCTCCGTTGTTCTCGTGCGGCCGGTTGTGCGGCTCGCGCTTATATTCTTATTTTCTCTATCAAGTAGGTAGAGATAAAATTCCGTCTAGAGCGAACGGAAGAGAAAATTCAACCAGCCCTTTTAGCAGAGCGTGCGCCATGCCCAGATCAACGAGCGCTCGACGGCGTTCTCGTTCTGCGGCGGGTTGGAAGAAGTCTCGATCAGCCGACGGTCCTTTTCCGCAGGAATGGATGCCGAAATCTGTTCCCGGCGATCGGCTTTAACAGGAGGATCGAGGTAACCCATGGTCATCCCACCGAGAAAGAACATGCAATCAACCTCCATCGATCACGAAAGCTAACAAACGTTAACGGGATCATGACAGAAGCAAGGCAGCTGTCAATAGTCTAGTCGAATGGTCGTCTTTTAGGAAAACATTATCCTTAACACCGCCGCCGGTCCTTTCTTTTCAAGAGATTGAAAAGATTGGCTTTCAGGCTTTGACGAAACCCTTGCTCGCGATCATCAAATTTCTCGTATAGTACTCGTGAACCGCGCCTTGCGCCAGTTCCTGCGAGCTCAGCCGCTCGACGACGGCGCCGTTGCGCATCACGGCGAGCCTTTCACACATATGGGTGACGACACCAAGATCATGGCTGACCATCACGAAGGTGAGCTTGCGGTCGCGTCGGATCTCTTCCAGCAGGTTCAGCACCTCGGCCTGTACGGAGGCGTCGAGCGCCGATGTCGGCTCGTCGAGCAGCAGGATCGACGGTTCCACGATTAAAGCCCGGGCGATCGCCACGCGCTGGCGCTGGCCGCCGGAGAGCTGGTGCGGGTAGCGGAAACGGAAACCATTGCCGAGGCCGACCTCGTCAAGCGCGCGGGCGATCCGCTTCTCGCTGTCGGCGATGCCGTGGATCGCAAGCGGTTCGAGCAGAAGCCGGTCGATCGTCTGACGCGGATGCAGCGAACCATAAGGATCCTGGAAGACCATTTGCACGCGCCGATAGAAGACTTTGCTGCGTTTCGACCCTTTCAGCGGCTCGCCATCGACATTGATCGCGCCGCCGCTGACCGGCGCAAGTCCGGCAACGGCCCGCAGCAAGGTCGATTTTCCCGAGCCGGACTCGCCGACGAGACCAAAGGATTCGCCGCGTTCGACAGTGATGCTGACATTCTTCAAGGCATGAAAATGGTCGTAGATGACGCTGAGATCGTCGATCTCGAGAGCTGCACTCATGCCGCCCACTCCGGCTTGCGGTCGAGCACCGGCAGCGGATGACGGTTTGCGCCGATCTCGGGCATGCAGTTCAGCAGGCCCTGCGTATAGGGATGCTGCGCATGTTTGAGATCGGCGGCCGCCAGCTCCTCGACGATCTTTCCGGCATACATGACGATGACGCGGTCGCAGAAGGAAGAGACCAGCCTCAGATCGTGGGAGACGAAGATCAGCCCCATGCCGCGCTCGGACACCAGTCTGTCCATGATCCGCAGCACGTCGAGCTGCACCGTCACATCAAGCGCCGAGGTCGGCTCGTCGGCAATCAGCAGCTCGGGCCCGGCAATCAGCATCATGGCGATCATCGCACGCTGTCCCATACCGCCCGAGACCTCGTGCGGATGCAGGTCGAAGACACGTTTCGGGTCACGGATCTGCACCGCTTCCAGCATGGCGAGCGCGCGCTCGCGCGCCTCCGCCTTGCCGACCTTCTCATGCGTGCGCAGCGTTTCGCAGATCTGCCGTCCGATCGACATGACGGGATCGAGCGAATATTTCGGATCCTGCAGGATCATGGCGATGCGCTTGCCGCGCAGCCTGCGCCTTTCGCCGGCTGACGCATTGATGAGATCGATGCCGTTGAAATTAAGCCTGTCGGCCGTGACGATACCGTGTTTCGGCGTCAGGCCCATGATTGCTCGGCCGGTCTGCGACTTGCCGGAACCGGATTCGCCGACGATGCCGAGCCTTTCCTTGCCGAGCGTGAAGGAGACGCCGCGTACGGCCTCGATCACGCCGGTGCGCGTGGGATAGCTGACCCTGAGCTTGTCCACCGTCAGAAGTGTCGTCATTGGCCGCTCTCCTTCGGATCGAGCGCGTCGCGCAGGCCGTCGCCGAGAAGATTGAAGCCGAGGCTGACGATGAGGATGGCAATGCCGGGCATCGCCGCGACCCACCATTGATCGAGGATGAAGCGCCGTCCCGAGGCGATCATCGCACCCCATTCCGGCAGCGGCGGCTGCGCCCCGAGACCCAGGAAACCGAGACCCGCCGCCGTCAGGATGATGCCCGCCATGTCGAGCGTCACGCGCACGATCAGCGAGGAAATGCAGAGCGGCATGACGTGGCGGACGATAATGCGAAGCGGCGAGGCGCCCATCAGCTTCACCGCCGAAATATAGTCGGAACGCCGGACCGTCAGCGTCTCGGCGCGCGCGATGCGCGCATAGGGCGGCCAGGAGGTGATGGCGATGGCGATGATCGCGTTCTGGATGCCGGGACCGAGGGCTGCGACGAAGGCGAGCGCCAGCACCAGCTTCGGAAAGGCAAGGAAGATATCGGTGATGCGCATCAGCGTCGCATCCACCCAGCCTCCGGCATAACCGGAGACCGTACCGACAATCAGCCCGACCGGTGCCGAGATGACGGCGACGAGCACGACGACGAGCAGCGTCAATCGCGATCCGTAGATCAGCCGCGAATAGATATCACGGCCCTGGTCGTCCGAACCGAGCCAGAATCCCCCCGTGCCGGGCGGCAGCAGGCGGGCATTGCGCAGATCGCCGACAACGGGATTGTGCGTGGCGAGCACATCGGCAAAGGCGGCGATGAAAAGCAGCGCCACGATGATCAGCAAACCGACGACGGCGAGCCTGTTGGCCGTGAACTGCCGCCATGTGACATAGGTGCGGCCGAGGCGGGCCTGCAGGCGCGATTGCGGCCGGTCGGAGAGCAGCCATTCGCGGCGGCTCATCGGCTGGGATGGGTTGGCGGGAACCGTCATCGGTTTCGCGTCCTCGGGTCGAGCGTCCGGTAAAGAAGATCGGACAGAAGGTTGATACCGATGAAGACCGTACCGATGACGATCGTGCCGCCCAGCACGGCGTTCATATCGGCGTTCTGCAGCGAATTGGTGATGTAGAGCCCGATGCCCGGCCAGGAAAAGACAGTCTCGGTCAGCACCGATCCTTCGAGCAGGCCGGCATAAGAAAGCGCAATCACGGTGACCAGCGGCACCGCGGCATTGCGCAGCGAATGGCCCCAGATCACCCGCGTTTCCGAAAGCCCTTTAGCGCGCGCGGCAACGATATATTCCTGGGAAAGCTCGTTCAGCATGAAGCTGCGCGTCATGCGGCTGATATAGGCGAGCGAGAAGTAGCCGAGCAGCGAGGCAGGCAGGATGATGTGGCGGAAGACATCATAGAAGACGTCCCATTGCCCCTGCCAGGCGCTGTCGAGCAGGTAGAGGCCGGTGATCGGCGTGAACGTATATTCGAAGACGATGTCGATGCGGCCGGGAAAGGCCACCCAGCGCAGTCGCGCATAGAAGATGACGAGCGAGATCAGCGCCAGCCAGAAGATCGGCACCGAATAGCCGACGAGGCCGATGACACGCACCACCTGGTCGGCAATGCTGCCGCGGCGCACCGCGGCGAGAACGCCGAGCGGTACGCCGACGAAGGCGCCGATGAGCGTTCCGAACGTCGCGAGCTCGATTGTCGCCGGCAGCACCCGGCGGATATCGACCATGACGGGATTGGTCGTCAGTACGGAATTGCCGAAATCGCCGGACAGGATGCCTTTGATATAAATGAAGAACTGCTGATAGAGCGGCAGGTTGAAGCCCATTTCCTGGCGTACGCGCTCGACGACGTGGTTGGGCGCGCGGTCGCCGAGAATGGCGAGCACGGGATCGATCGGCACGACGCGGCCGATGAAGAAGGTGACGGCCAGAAGGCCGAGATAGGTGGTGACGGCGGCAAAGAGAAACCGCCCTAGCGCCTTTGCAAAGGCCCTAGCACGGCCCTTCCGGGGCCGCGCCTCCTGCGTTGTTTCGACGGTGCTCAAGCGACCAATCCCGCCGGACTATTCCTTGGCGATCGGACCGACGAAATTGGTGTCGAAGCTCGGACCCAGCTTGAAGTCCTTCACGCTCTTGCGGTAGCCGGCCACCTCGGTCTGCTGGAAGATGAAGACGAAGGGGCTGTTTGCCAGATATTTCTTCTGGATGTCCTGATATATGGCGGCGCGCTTGGCAGCGTCGCGTTCCAGAAGTGCTGCCTTGGCTTGCTTGTCGAGTTCCGGCGCTTCCCAGGTGTTGCGCCACGCGAGCGTCTTCACCGTGCCGGCATCGGAATTGTCAGGATTGCCGGTAAAGGTGTCGGCATTGGAATTCGGGTCGAAATAATCCGAACCCCATTGGCCGATATACATGTCATGGGTACGGGCGCGGTACTTGGTCAGCGTCTGCTTGCCGTCGCCGGGGATGATTTCCATCTTCACGCCGGCCTGCGCCAGCGTCTGCTGCATGGATTCAGCGATACCGGTCACCGGCTGGCTGTTGCGTACGTCCATCGTGATCGAGAAACCGTCGGGTACGCCGGCCTTGGCCAGCAGTTCCTTGGCCTTGGCGACATCGAGCTTGTAGGGATTCTCATCGAGTGCGCCGAGCTGACCCTTTGGCAGGAAGGTCTGATGGATCTCGCCGATACCCTTGATCAGCGTTGCGCTGATCGCATCGTAATCGACCAGATATTTGAAGGCTTCCTGGACTTCCGGCTTCTTAAGGTTCTCATTCTTGTTGTTCAGGCTGACATAATAGATCGTTCCCTTCGGCGCACTCGTTGTCGCGAGATCGGCATTCTTCGAAACCGCGTCGATATCGCCCGGCTCGAGATTGCGCGCGATATCGATATCACCGGCTTCGAGCGCCAGGCGTTGGGCAGCACTTTCTTTCATGTAGCGGTAGATGACGCGGTTGAGCTTTGCCTTGTCGCCATAATAATTGTCGTTGCGCTCCAGCACGACGACTTCGTTGGCGCGCCATTCGCGCATCTTATAGGGGCCAGAGCCGGCATAGCCGGTCTTCAGCCATTCATTGCCGAAGTCGTTGTCGTATTTGTGGTCGGCATCGGGCGTCACCGCCTTCACATGCTCCAGCACCAGCTTCTTGTCGACGACGGAAGCGACCGTTGCCGTCAGGCAGTTGAGCACAAAGCTCGGCGCATAGGCCTTGTCGACCGTGAAGACGAAGGTGCCGGCATCGACCGCCTTGGCCTTTTCCGTGACGTTGTCGCCGGTCAGGCCGAATTGGGTGAGGATGAAGGCCGGGCTCTTGTCGAGCTTGACGGCGCGCTCGAACGACCAGGCGACGTCTTCGGCGGTGATCGGGTTGCCGGAAGCGAATTTCAGGCCTGACTTCAGCTTGAACGTATAGGTGAGACCGTCATCGGAAACGCTCCAGCTTTCGGCCAGATCGCCCTTCACCTTGGACGTGTCGTCCATATCGAGACGGACGAGCAGGCTGTAGCTGTTGGTGGTAATTTCGGCGGTCGAAAGCTCGAAAGCCTCGCCCGGATCCATCGTGATGATATCGTCGATGGCAAATCCTTCGACCAGCGTATCCTTCGGAGTCTCGGCGAACGCCGAGGGTGCCGCCATCATCAGCAGCGAAAGAGCGGCTCCCGCCGAAAGCATGCGAAAATTGCGGCTGAGTTTGGTCATCATCATGGTCTGTTCCCCTGTTTTTTGATTGGATTAGGAAAGGCTTAGGCGCGGTCCTCCCGCCAAGCTTGGGCCAGAATACGAAGCCAGTTTTCACGGGCAAGTTTTGCGAGGTCGGCATCACCATAGCCAACCTCCTTGAGAGCGGCAATCAGCTTCTGATTGCCAGCCGCATCACCGATTTCCTCTGGAATGGTGGCTCCGTCGAAGTCCGATCCGAGCGCCACGCAGTCGATGCCGATGCGGTTCACAAGATAGTCGATGTGGCGGATCATGTCGGCAAGCGGCGTGTCGCTGTCCGAGCGGCCGTCGGCGCGCAGCATGGCGGTGGCATAATTGATGCCGACGAGCCCGCGGCTTTCGCGGATCGCATCGAGCTGCTTGTCCGTCAGGTTGCGCGCGACCGGCGTCAGGGCGTGGGCATTGGAATGGCTGGCGACCAGCGGCTGGTCCGTTTTCTTCGCCACGTCCCAGAAACCCTTCTCGGTGATATGGGCAAGGTCGATCAGAATGCCGAGACGATTGCATTCCCTGACCAGCGCGAAGCCGGCATCGGTCAGGCCCGGCGCCGTATCCGGCGACATCGGGAAGGCGAAGGGCACGCCGTGACCGAAGACATTGTGCCGGCTCCAGACCGGACCGAGCGACCGCAGCCCTGCCGCGTAGAACACCTCGAGCGCTGCGAGATCGGCGCCGATCGCCTCGCAGCCTTCCATATGCATGACGGCGGCGAAAATGTTATCCGCCATGGCGCCGCGGATATCCTTGACTGTCCGGCAGAGCCGCCAGGCGCCGGCCTGATCGAGCCGCAACGCGATCGCCGCCATTTCATTGGCGATGGCAAGCGAAGGCAGCGGATCGAGAGGGGCCGCCATCGGCGTGATATAGCGGCCATCGGCATCCGGATCGGCGAAGACGAGATCGCCCGAGGGAATGTAGATGGCGCAGAGACCGCCTGAAAGACCGCCCTCTCTTGCCCGATGCGCATCGATATGTCCGACCGTAGTGCCGTCTGCGAATTCCGCGATCGGGTCGCTGCCGTCTTTTGAATGTGTCCAGAGTCGAAGGAGAACGTCGTTGTGACCGTCAAATACGAATTGCATCTGTTTTCCTGCGCTGCCCGAGCGGGCGAATGAAGCGGCAGAATAGAAAAGCTGACGGAATTCGCCACCCTTTTTTTAAAAATCCGTCATCGACGCTGGAACAGGATGATTTTCGGCCAGTTCAGCTTAAAATCAGAATGCTCTTCTAAGTTAAATAGTTAGAGCGTGATGTCGTCCGAAAACCGCTCACAGTCTTCGGCATCGTGCTCTCAAAACGGAACGGGGGCCGAGGCCCCCGCAAAACTATCGGATCACGCTGCCGGAAATCAGTGCTTGCGGCGTTTCTTCTGTCTGTAGACGTCGATGACGACAGCCGCGACGATGATGAGGCCTTTGACGATCTCCTGGTAATAGGCATCGATCCTCAGGAACGTGAAGCCGGAGGTCATGACGCCGAGGATGATGGTGCCGATGACGGTGCCGGTGATGCGCCCGACGCCGCCGGTGAGCGAGGTGCCGCCGATGACGGTCGCGGCGATCGCGTCGAGTTCATATCCGACGCCCATGCTGGCCTGTGCGGTTTCCGCACGTGCTGCCGTGACGATACCGGCGAGGCCGGCGAGCAGTCCCGCAATCACATAGACCTTGACGAGATGCGCCTCGATGTTGATGCCGGAAACACGCGCGGCCTGTGGGTTCGCGCCGATGGCATAGGTGAACTTTCCATAACGCGTATAGCGCAGCGCAATGTGAAAGATCAGTGCAACGACCAGGAAGACGACAACCGGCCAGGCTTTCGTTCCGATGAAATGAAACTGTTCGGTGATCCCGGAAACCGGCTGTCCCTTCGTATACCACTTCGCCACGCCTCTGGCCGAAACGAACATGCCAAGCGTAGCAATGAACGGCGGGATCTTCGTGTAGGCAATGAGTGCGCCGTTCGCGAGGCCGGCAGCCGCGCCGATCAGCAGACCAACGACGATCGGCACGAAAGCCGGCAGGTCGGTCAGCGAGGGAAAGACGGCCCGTCCCCAGGTCGAGGACTGGGCGAAGCTTGTTGCGATCATCGCCGTCATGCCGACGACCGAGCCCGACGAAAGATCGATGCCGCCGGTGATGATGACCTGCGTGACGCCGACGGCGATGATGCCGATGACGGAGACCTGCAGGATCATGATCGTCAGACGCTGCGAATTCATCAGGAAGCTTTGGCCGATGAACATCCAGCCGAGCACTTCGTAAATGAGCGCGATGCCGACGAGCACGAGGAAAATGCTGAGTTCTGTCGGTATGCGCCGCCGCCTTTGCCGGGTTGCGAGCGGAGCCGCGCCCTCTGCTGCCTTGGTAGTCATGTCAAACCTCCCTTGGGCGATCGCCGTCAACGCATCACTGCGCAGCCAGCTCCATCACCTTGATCTGCGTTGCTTCGTCACGATTGAGGAAACCGGTGACGCGTCCTTCGTGCATGACCATGATGCGGTCGCTCATGCCCAGAACCTCGGGCATCTCGGATGAGATCATCACCACCGCCACACCGTCTCGCGCCATCTCCGTGACCAGCCGGTGGATTTCCGCCTTGGCGCCGACATCGATACCACGCGTCGGCTCGTCGAGGATGAGAATGCGCGGATTGGTGAGCAGCCAGCGCCCGATCAGCACCTTCTGTTGATTGCCGCCCGAAAGATTTTCCACCCGCTCGTAAAGATTGGGCGTTTTCACGCGCAGCTTTTTTGCCATGTCTTCGCAGGTTGCCTCGACTGCGCCCTGCTGCACGAAGCCGCCCTTGACATATCTGTCCTGCAGAACGGCGATCTGCATGTTCTCGAGAATATCGAGGATCAGCAGACAGCCGGTATCTTTCCGGTCCTCGGTCAGGAACGCCATTCGATTGCGGATGGCCTCGGTCGGCGAAGAAATGGCCACCGGCTTGCCGTAGAGTTCGATCGAGCCGGAGCTTGCCGGCGTCACGCCAAACAGCGTTTCGGCGACGTTCGACCGCCCGGAACCAACGAGGCCGGCCACGCCAAGGATTTCGCCGGCCCTGACCTCGAAGGAGACGTTCTTGAAGACGCCGTTGAGACACAGATCCTTGACGGAAAGCACGACCTCGCCGATCGGCACCTCTTCCTTGGGAAACATCTGGGTGATCTCGCGCCCGACCATCATGCGGATGATGTCGTCGCGTGTGACGTCGGTCGAGGCATGCGTGCCGATATATCGCCCGTCACGGAAGACGGAGAACTCGTCGGCGATCTCGAAAAGCTCGTTCATCTTGTGGGTGATGTAGACGATGCCGATGCCCTGGGCCTTGAGGTCGCGGATGATACGGAAAAGATGCTCGACCTCGCGCTCGGTCAGCGCCGAAGTCGGCTCGTCCATGATCAGCACGTCGGAATTATAGGAAACCGCCTTGGCGATCTCGACCATCTGCCGGTTGGCGACCGACAGGAACCGGACCTCGATATCGGGATCGATGGCGATATTGAGCCGAGTAAACAATTCCTCGGTCATGCGGTGCATCACGCCGTGATCGATGAAACCGAGGCGGTTCTTCGGTTCGCGGCGGATCCAGATATTTTCGGCGACCGTCATGAACGGCATCAGGTTCAGCTCCTGATGGATCATGGCAATGCCGTTCTCCAGTGCGTCGAGCGGAGATTTCAGCTGGATCTCGATGCCCTTCAGGCGAATATCGCCCTTGTCCGGCGTATAGATGCCAGCGAGGATCTTCATCAATGTCGATTTGCCGGCGCCGTTTTCGCCCATCAGCGCATGCACGGAGGCGCGCTTCAGCCGGAACTGCACGTCGTCAAGTGCGACGACACCGGGAAATTCCTTGCGGACACCCTCGGCGCTCAAGAGATATTCCGCATTCGGAACTGCACCGCTCGCGCGCACGGCGGCCATGGTTGTCGGGCTGACGGCCATATCATCTCCTCCGGATACGGGTAGGCGAAAAGGATGCGGGCAAAGCCCGCATCCCGTGTAGCGTTCGCCTCAGTTCTTGGTGACGAAGTCCTTGACGTTGGCAGGCGTCACGAGCTGGAAGGGAATGTAGACCTTCTTTTCGATCTTTTCGCCCTTGGCGAGCTTGAGCGCTGCATCGAGCGAGCCCTTGCCCTGGCCGGCGGCATCCTGGAACACCGTGACGTCGAGATCGCCCGCCTGCATGGCGGCAAGCGCGTCCTGCGTAGCGTCGACGCCGCCGACGACAACCTTGGTCATATCCTTGCCGGCTGCCTTCAGCGCCTGGATGGCGCCGATCGCCATTTCGTCGTTGTTGGAGATCACGGCGTCGAATTCAATGCCGCTGGAGAGCCAGTTGGTCATCAGGTCGGCGCCCTGGGTGCGGTCCCAGTTGGCCGTCTGCTCTTCGACGATCTCTAGACCCTTGCACTCATCCGTCTTGATGACGTCATGAACGTCCTGGGTCCGCATGCGCGCAGCCTGGTTGGAAAGCTCGCCCATGATGACGACGGCCTTGCCCTTGCCGCCGAGAATGCGGCAGATTTCCTTGGTTTCCAGCGTGCCGGATTCCTGCTCGTTGGAAGCGACGAAGGCCTGATTGTCCGGCAGCGTGTCGACGTTGACCGGCTGACGGTTGACGTAAACCAGCGGAATGCCGGCATCGGCCGCGAGCTTCGACATTGCCGTGGTCGCATCGGTATCGACTGGGTTGACGATGATCGCATCGACCTTTGAGGCGATGAAATTCTGGATCTGGCTCTGCTGCTTGGAAACGTCGTTCTGTGCGTCTTCGACCTGCAGCGTCACACCGCTGAGGGTCTTTGCATAATCGGTCATGCCGTTGCGCAGAACCGTCAGGAAATTGTCGTCGAATTTCGCCATCGAGACGCCGACAGTTTCCGCGTGAGCCGCCGTCGACATGACGAGCGCCATCGCAGTGCCCAGGATAAACTTTTTCATTTTACTTCCTCCACAAAGCGGTGCCCGGCTGCACCCTCCTCACGCCGGAGCTCCAGGCATTTGCTCTGAAGCCGCAATTCTCCGCACCACCTCTCCCGCGGCGCTCCACAAAACGGAACAAACAAACCGTCAAATCCGTTCTGCGGAATATTCATTCCATTTTCTGGGAACGACGTCAAGCATCTTTAGCGGCGGCGAGAACGTGATGAGAGCGCAATGCCATGCGGGCTTGAGGACCGAGGCCCGCATTGTCAGTGTTGTGAAAGACGAAACGAGCATCCATTTATGGGAGGGTCGAAGACAGGCTCCCGGCCGCAAACGCCTTCGACCTCCCGCCGCGACCCAATCATTTGAAGATTTTGGAGACAGGACAAATGTCCATTTCGATGTATCGCCTCACCGTTCCGATGTTCCAGCGCGGCCTCGCCAGCCTGAAAACCTACCTCGACAAGGCCGAAGCCTATGCGAAGGAAAAGAATGTTGATCCCGCAATATTGGTCGCCGCTCGCCTGGCGCCCGACATGCTGCCGCTCTCCGGCCAGTATCAGCGCGCCAGCGACACCGCCAAATTTGCGCTCGCCCGCCTGACGGCGACCGACGCCCCGAAGTTCGAGGATAACGAAACGACGTTCGACGACCTGCGTGAGCGCCTGGCAAAGACCGAAACCTATCTCGCCAGCTTCTCCACGCAAGCACTGGAAGGCACAGAAACCCGCCAGATCACCCTGCCGGGAAAGAGTGGTATCGTGCTGCCGGGTGACGAATATATCGCCACCTTCGCCCTGCCGAACTTCTATTTTCACGTCGCGACGGCCCACGCCATCCTGCGTAGCCAGGGTGCTCCGATCGGCAAGCGCGACTATCTCGGCTGAACCACTGTCAGGGCCGGCGCGTCACTGGCCCCAGTTTGTTGACAACCTCGTTCTTTACTCGGCGTCTTCCTCGGCCTTGTGCCGAGGATCTGCTGCGCCGGCTGCAGATACTCGGGACAAGCCCGAGTATGACGAAAGAGGAGTTGTCCGACTTTGTCAGCAGTCTGAGGGCCGGCGGGTCACCGGCCCTCTTTCCGTCAGTTCGGTATAGGCGAGCGTCTGATCGAGATGCCGTGCTCGGAGCGACAGCAGCTTCTCGGCATAGTCGAGCCGTATCGCCGCATAGGCCGGATCCGCCGCGACATTGTCGAGCTCCATCGGATCATCGGCAAGATTGAAGAGGAGCGGCGGCAATGCGGTAAAATGCACGTATTTGAACCGCGCGTCGCGGACCACCGCGAGATTGCATTCGTTGGACCGCAGCCGGAAATGCTGCTCGGCCTCGCCATGAGCAATGTCGCGGAAATCGAATTCCCAGAATGCCGCGTCCCGCCAGCCCTGTCCGCTGCCACCCCTGACAAATGGCATGAGCGACCGGCCATCGAGCCCGTTCTTCGCGTCGATGCCGAGCCTTTGGCAAAGTGTCGGAAAAATATCGGCAGCGCTGGTGAATTTGTCGACGACCCCACCCGCAGCACTGCTTGCGGGATCGCGGATCACCAACGGAATATGGTAGCTGCCGTCGAAGAAGCCGCCCTTGCCGAGCGTCCAGTGATCGCCCGCCATTTCGGCGTGGTCGGACGTGAAGACAACAAGCGTGTCATCCCAGGCGCCCGCATCCTTGAGGGCCTGCCAGATGCGGCCGAGCTGCGCATCGACCTCTGCTATCATGCCATAATAGATCGCCCGGATCGCGGCGAAATCCTCGGCGTTCCAGCCGCTGAGCGGCCCCGTTGCGCCGTGGATAAAGCTGCCCTTGTCAGTGCGCGGCATGGCATAGGCGAGGTAGGGATGGCTGACCTGTTCCGCTTCGCGGTTTGCCGCCCGGGCAAAAGCCGGTCCCTCGCCCGACCTGAACATTCGGTTGAACGGCTCCGGCACGGAGAACGGCGGATGCGGACGCAAGAAAGAGACATGAGCAAACCACGGCCTGTCCTGTTCGCCCATCCAACGGATGAACTCGCCGGCCAGGAAAGCCGTCTGCGTCTCGTCGCGCGAATAGGCCGGCGCCGCATCGGAAATGTCTCCGTCTCTAGCACCGACGGGAATATGGATATCGCGGCTGACGGCATCCGCATGGCCACGGGACCTGAGCCAGGAGAGCCATTGTTTCTCATGCTCCGGCAGAAGCTGACGGGCCGTAAAACCCGGCAACACGCCTTCGTAGGTCGTCAGATGCGGATCGCCCGCATCCATCCCGCGCGGATCAGGCGCCGTATCCGTGTAGCCGAACAGCGTCGGGTCGTATCCCGCCCGCCGGGCCGCTAGCGCCAGATTGTCGAAGCGAGCATCGAGCGGCGAACCGTTGCGGCAGACCCGGTGGTTCATTTGATAGAGACCGGTATAGAGCGTGGCCCGCGCTGGCGAGCAGGGTGCCGCCCCGGCATAGTGCCGCCGGAAGAGCGTGCCTTCCCGCGCCAGCGCATCGACACCAGGCGTCTTTACACAGGCATGACCGGCAGCCGACAGACAATCGCCGCGCCACTGATCCGCCGTGATCAGCAGGATGTTCGGCCGGCGCGCCTTCTCGATGCTGGTTGGCTCAATGCTGGTTGGTTTTTGCATGCCAGTCCCAGGCGGAGCGGATGATCTCAGACAGATCATACTGCGGCACCCAGCCGAGCACGTCGCGCGCCTTGTCGTTATTGGCGACCAGCGTGTGCGAATCGCCTTCGCGCCGGCCGATATATTCGACCGGGAAAGGCCGGTTCGATACGTCCTCGATCGCGCCGAGCAATTCCTTGACTGTCGTGCCGGTGCCGGTGCCGAGGTTGAGCGCAACGGAATCGCCGCCCTTCAGCAGATATTCGACGGCGCGCACATGCGCATCGGCAAGATCGAGCACATGGATGTAGTCGCGCACACAGGTGCCGTCGCGTGTCTCGTAATCGCTGCCGAACACCTTGAAACCCTGGCGGCGGCCGAGTGCCGCGTCGATCGCCAGCGGTATCGCATGCGTTTCCGGCTGATGCCATTCGCCGATCCGGCCCTCGAAATCGGCGCCGGCCGCATTGAAATAACGCAGCACCACCGAGCGCAGGCTCCTGTACTGGTCGTAATCGGCAAGCGCCTGCTCGACGATATATTTCGTCCGCCCGTAGGGATTGATCGGCACCTGCCGGTGCGTTTCGTCGAGCGGCACGCTCTGCGGCAGACCGTAGGTCGCGCAGGTGGAGGAGAAGACGAAGGCGTTGATGCCGGCCGCCTGTGCCGCCGAAAGCAGCGTCAACGTGCCGATCACATTGTTCTCGTAGAAGGAAACCGGATCCTTCACCGATTCGCCGACCTCGATCAGCGCCGCGAAATGCAGGATCGCCGCCGGCTTGTGCTTTGCCAGAACCTCATCCAGCCGGGCGCGATCGCGAATATCGCCTTCCTCGGCCGGCCCCCATTTGACGAACTCGCGATGGCCGTTCGAAAAATTGTCGAAGACGACAGGCGTATAGCCCTTGTTCGCCAGATCGAGGCACGTATGCGAGCCGATATAGCCGGCGCCGCCGACGACAAGAACCGTTTCACCTGCCATGCACCACCCTTATTTTTCATTGAGAGATGGGAGAAACCTAGACGAGATACACGTCAATAAAAAGAAGGAACTGCGATCGGCGTCAACGGGCAATACGTCAAATGCCGAAGCCACGCTCGACCGGGTGCGATCCGCCACTCGCGCAATTTGTGCCGGATCAGGAAGAAACATAAATTATTCGCGTGATTTGCATAGCGGCCCGATCTAAGGCGCTTGCATCACCATGTGATGATCAACGGTCTGCAGCCATCAGGCAGGGAGCGCGCGAATGAGGAAGGCATTGGTCGTTTGGGGCGGCTGGCAAGGTCATGAACCGGAGCAATGCGCCGATATCGTCGCCGACCTCCTGCGCGAGGACGATTTTACGGTCGAGGTAACCGGCGATCTCGGCGTGTTCGGATCTCCGATGCTGGCGAAGGCCGATCTGCTGGTGCCGATCATTACCGGCGAAAAGCTTGAGAAAGAGCATGCCGCTGCCCTCGTCGAAGCCGTGCGCGGTGGGCTCGGGCTTGCCGGCCATCACGGCGCGCTCGCTACGTCCTTCAAGGAAAGCGCGCCTTTCCGCTATGTCTCCGGCGTCACCTGGGTCGCCCATCCCGGCAACATCATCGACTTCCGCGTCGCCGTCACCCGCCAGGACGATCCCGTCATGGAGGGCATTCCGGACTTCGACTATCGTTCGGAGCAATATTACCTCCATTACGATCCGACGGTTGAAATCCTCGCGACCACCACCTTCACCGGCGCCTACGATCCGGCGGCCCGCAATGTCGTCATGCCCGTCGTCTTCAAGCGCCATTTCGGCGCCGGCCGCATCTTCTATTCCGCCCTCGGTCATGTCGCGACCGAATTCGACCATCCCTACATGCCCCTTATCCTGCGGCGTGGCCTCAGCTGGGCCGCACGCCAGTAGCGCCAGAACGATCGCCCGCGGATGAGGATCGGCAACGATATCAGGGCAGTCGGCGGCTAAAGAACGCGCATTTCAAGCTGGAGGGCAGCCCCGCCTGATCGGCCGGCACGTGACCGCTTGCCGATCACCCGCCCGCGCCATAATTTGCCCGGATGCAGGACCGCTTCTCTTTCTTCCCCGCCACCGCCGACCGCCTGGCCGATATAGAAGCGGTCTTCGACGGTTGCGCCGACGGCCGGAATTGTCGCTGCGCCTACTGGTACCTTCCGAATGCCGACTACAAGGCAGGATGGGGAGTGGGAAATCGCAACTGGTTCCGCAGTCTCGTCGCCGAACCGCGCCCGCCCGGCATTCTCGGCTATCACGACAATGAGCCGGCCGGATGGTGCGGCGTCGCGCCACGCGCCGTATTCGATCGGCTGCGCCGTTCAAAAGCCTTTGCTCCGGTCGATGACAGGCCGGTCTGGTCGATCAATTGCTTCATCGTCCGCAAGCCGTTCCGACGGCAGGGCCTGTCGCGACTGTTGTTGAAACACGCCGTTGAATTCGCAAACGCGAACCGCGCCGAATGTCTCGAAGCCTACCCTGTCGATCAGACAGCCCGTGCTTCGAACGGAGCCGAGCTCTATCCGGGAGCGCTCTCGATGTTTCTGGATGCCGGCTTCGTCGAGGTGGCAAGACGCCTGCCGGCAAGGCCTATCGTCCGCCTGGAATGCCGCTGAATATTTCGGCAACCCAGGGATTGATAAATACGGCCTAGCGAGCTGCCTTGATCTGCCGGTCGTTCTCGACGGCCGGCGCCGCCTCGTCATAGATCCGCATCAGCCGCCCGGCCGCCTTCAGCTTCTCGATGAGATCATTTCCATCGGGCGAGGCCTTCGTCAGCTGCAGCTGCTCGAACTCCCGCAGCGCCTGCGCCCAATGGCTTTCCCCACGCCCATCCGGCCTGCCTTCCGATTCCCATAGTGAATAAGCGCGCTGGCTGACCCAGGCGTCTTTATTATGACTCATAATCAACCCCAGCGAGAAATTTGGAAGCAATATTCGACAGGCAACAAGGTGCCAAAACCGGCTTTAGGAGTCGTTACGAGGCAGCGTTAGTTTTTAGCTAATCGCGAGGTGCCGAAGGATTATCCCGTGCACACATTCCCGGACCTTGGCCTCGTACCGCCTGCAGGGTAGGGTCATCGCAGAAACGACAGCGATGATCGATGGCAGCCAAGACAACACTCAATGCGAAGAATCTCGAATCCCTTGGTGCGCAGCGCCTTGCCGAGCTGCTGATCGAGGTCAGCATGGGCAGCGCTGCCCACAAGCGACGGCTTCGAATGGAGCTTGCCGGCAATCACGGCGGCGCCGAGGTGGCGCGTGAGGTGCGAAAGCGGCTTGCCAGCATTGCCCGCGCCCGCACCGTCATCAACTGGCGCAAAGTGAAAGCGCTGAAAAGCGATCTCGAAACCCAGCGCAAGACGATTGTAGAGACGGTTGCCGTCGATGATCCCCGGGAGGCGTTCGAACTGATATGGCAGTTCCTTGCACTGGCGAATCCGATCTTTGAGAGATCCAGCGACAGCAGCAGTTCTATCATCCAAAGTTTTCATCAGGCTTGCGAGGATGCTGCCGCAATCGCCGTGTCCGCCGAGATCGACTCCAATGTCCTGGCCGACAAGGTGTTCAAAGCCGTGCAAGACGATGGTTATGGCCAGTACGACAACCTGATTGCGGCGATGGCGCCAGCTCTCGGCAAGGATGGTCTCGATTGCTTGAAAACCCTCTTCGTCGAATGGTCCAAGGAGCCGAAAGACAAGCCGGCTAATGACAAGCGCGAGATCATCGGCTGGGGCAGCGGAAGTCCCCTTTACGAGGATGAGATCGACAGCACTCAGCGAGATCTGACGGTGCGCATAGCCTTGCAGGAAATTGCCGACGCCCGGGGCGATGTTGATGACTACATCGCTCAGCAACCCGAGAAAACGCGCAAGATGCCGATGATTGCGGCCGACATCGCCAATCGCCTGGTCTCAGCCGGCCGGTCGAAGGAGGCAATTGAGGTGCTGAATGAGGTCGATGCGACAGGCCAGGCCATGCCATTCGAATGGCAGCTCGCGCGCGTCGAGACGCTCGAGGCCCTGGGGCGGCGAGAGGAAGCTCAAACCTACAGATGGACGTGCTTCGAGCAGTCGCTGCACGATCAGCATCTCCGCGCCTTCCTCAAGCGACTGCCGGACTTCGATGATCTGGAGGCAGAGGAGAAGGCATTCGCTTATGCCCAGGCTTTCCCGGAGGTCCACCAGGCGCTTACATTTTTCCTGAATTGGCAGGCACCCGCCGAGGCAGCGAAACTCGTGATGAGGCGGAAGGCGGAACTGGATGGCAATCTCTATGAGCTGATGCCGCCGGCGGCCGAAGCTCTGGCGGAGAAACATCCGCTTGCGGCAACCATCCTCTTGCGCTCCATGATCGATTTCGCGCTCGATAGCGGCCGGTCCAGTCGCTATAAGCATGCGGCGAGGCATCTTGCGGACTGCGCATCGCTTGCGCCTCATATCAATGACTTCGGCGACACAAGACCCCATGACATCTATGTCGCAGAACTTAAGCGTCGACACGGCAAGAGGCACGGCTTCTGGAGCCTTGTGACCTAAGTCGCTGCGGATGCTTTACCTTCAGAGAGGAATTCCATGACGACCACTTCCTGGCATGCAGATCCGCTCACTTGGGGCAATGGACCCCGCATCTTCGAAGCCTTTCTGGAGCCGACTTGCCCCTATTCGGTCAGAGCGTTCAACAAGCTCGATGACCTGCTGAGCCAGGCCGGCGAAGACAAGATCACCGTGAAGATCCGCCTGCAGTCGCAACCTTGGCATATGTATTCGGGTGTCCTCGTCCGCTGCATCATCGCAGCCTCAACGTTGGAAGGCGGCAAGCAGACAGCAAAGAAAGTGATATCAGCCATCGCCGCCCATCGCGAAGAATTCGAATTCGAGCGTCATGCCGGCGGCCCGAATATGGATGTGACGCCGAACCAGATCATCGAGCGCCTGGAAGGCTACAGCGGCGTCAAGCTGAAAGAAGTCTTCGCCATCCCGGATCTCGACCGGGAGATCAAATGGCACTGCAAATATGCCCGGCAGAACGGCATCCATGTCTCGCCGACCTTCATGATCGACGGGCTCGTGCAGCCCGACATGATCAGCGGCGATGAGGTCGAAGTCTGGGTGAAGAAGGCGCTGGGCAACTGACGCTGGCTGAGCGACAGAGACTATCAAGGTGAGCCGTCTCGCCGATGCCCTTATTGTGTTCGCATGGGGGATGGAGTCAGTAATCAATCTGGGCTAATTGCTTTTTAAGGCATTGCTGATGAACTGCCGTCATGACAAAGCCGCCCCGCAAGCCTTCCAAGCCGCTGCTCGGTGAAGCCTACGAGCCGCTCCGCAACCGACCGCGCCGGCGGCGAGATCCCGCTCAGCCTAATCTTGCTCTCGATAATCTTCCTCTCGATCCGATGACGGCGCGTATCGCGCCGCGTCGGGGGTCGGGGAGGACACGGTTCAGATGACCGACGACCCGAAATTGAATCGGGCCGAAGGTCAGCAATGTCAGCAGCAGACGACCGACCGGAACATGGCTGCTCGCAACTACCCGAGCCTCAACACGGCAATCTTCCTGGGGATCCTGCTTATTGCCATCGTCTTCAGGTTCCACAAGATCACCTTGCCGCTGGTCGACGGCTTCAGTTGGCGCGAGATAAGCACCGCAATGATGGCCGACAATTTCCAGAAGCGCAGCTGGAACATTTTTTTTCCGGAGGTCAGCTGGACCGGACCCGGGCCAAGCTATCAGGGCCGCGAGTTTCAGATCGTCAGCTATCTGACCGCCTTGCTCTACCAACTCTTCGGCTGGCACGACTGGTTCGGCCGCGTGGTTGCGGCATTCTTCGGTCTGGTGACCGTATTTTCGCTGCACAGACTAACGGCGCTATGCTGGAGCGAGATGCACGCCCACGCGGCGGCACTGGCCTACGCGCTGATGCCGGCGGCGATCATGATCGACAGCTCCTTTCTTCCCGATCCCGCTATGCTGGCCTTGGTGACTCTTGGCGTCTGGCTGTTCGCCAAATACTGGGCCGGCGGCAGCGGTTGGCTCCTGCCGCTCGCCACGGTCAGCTTCTCGCTCGGTGTGCTGTCAAAGCCGCCAGGCATCGCGGCCGGCGCCGCCATCTTCTATCTGATGGTCTGCTGGATTTCGGAAAAGAAGCGAAAGCAGGCGACCTGGGTTCTCCTGGCGGGGCTTTTGAGCCTGGCCATCATCGGCGCTTACTTCAGCTGGGCGATTTACCTCGGCCGCAGCTACCCGCCGTTTCATGTCGCCGGCACTGGCGGCTATATCTGGGATTACGGCTTCTGGACATATGTCAGGGACAGGTTCTACTTCAAATCCTTATGGAACACCTCGGTCTTGTGGTTCTACGGCTATCCATTCTTGGTGCTGCTGGCCGTCGGCTTGTGGATACCACTCAGCCGCGCCGAAGACCCGAAGCAACGCAGCCTTTGGACCATTCCCTATGTGTGGCTGACTGCGGCCATCATCCTCTATCTGGCGGCGGCGGGCGAGATCACCAGCAACGTGTGGAACTTTCACATCTTCCATGTGCCGATCGCGATGTTCTGCGGCCACGGCGCGCTTCTTCTGGCAACGCTTGGGTCGAAAACCGTTCTGACGCCGGCGGTCGTGCTTCGCTCGATCTTCATCGTGGCCATCGCGCTTGCCTGGTCGACCTTGCCCCTCGTCAGAACGATGAAGAAGCCAATCGCCATGAACGGCAAGCTGCTTGGCGAGGAACTGGCGCGGTTGGCGCAACCGGGCGACCTTGTCGTGGCCATCGCGCCTGAGGTCGGCGATCCCGTCGCAGTCTACTACAGCAGGGCGCGCGGCTGGGTGTTCCCGCCTGGCGGAGGTGATGCGGAATGGTCGAAATTCGCTGCGGATGACCCCGCCGCAATCGCACAACTCGAGGAACTGCGCGCGCAGGGCGCGGATCTGTTCGGCGTGGCCAAGAACGCCGCCGACAAGGAGGGCCGACTGTTCGTCGAGCATCATGATGGGGTTATCGACTATCTGGACAGGACCGCAACCAAGCTTGTGGATTTGAAAAATTTGCTGATCTATAGGATCACCCGCCCATAAGAGCCGCGACAGGCTGGGGTCATAGGCCTTTGACCCCATCACGCCCGGCACTTTCGCGGGGGAGACGATCGCGTTTTTCCTCACATATGACTTGGGTGCGCTGCGCTTCGGCAATGGGCGACGGGGTGCAAAGCCGTTTCGGCGCCGGCCGCAATCAGTCGCGCCGCTCACCTCAAGTGCCGGGCTGCATATGGCTCTGACGACCGCGGCTTGAGCCCGCGCGACGTGTCAGCGCAGTGGTCAAGGAGACAGCCGATCTCGACGTCCACTTCGCCGAAAGTTCGAAAGATAGCAGGAGGACGCGGACACCCATTACGGTCGAAAGCAAAATGGCGGAGAGGGTGGGATTTGAACCCACGATACCCTTGCAGGTATGCCGCATTTCGAGTGCGGTGCATTCGACCACTCTGCCACCTCTCCGCGGTCTGGTCGGCGCTTGTTCGGCGCGGGCGTTCTCATAACGGGCAAATGACAGGCTGGCAAGCCGAAAAGTCGAAGCATTCCATCCTTTTGCCTTGACACCTTTTTGTCACTCGCGTATCTCGGCTGCGCAATAGGTTTGGAGAAATCCGCGCCTTGGCCGTCCCGCGCTCGCGCGGGGCTTCACCGGCAGGACGAGTTCGAGGATTAGACCTCTGAAATCCCTGCTTAACTTCGACTGATAAAAAGACAGCCACCTGCTGGATTAGCGGGGAGCGCTGGAACGAACATGAAAGGATAAAAAATGTTCGCAGTCATCAAGACCGGCGGTAAACAGTACCGTGTGGCAGCCAACGACGTGCTGACCATCGAAAAGCTGGAAGCCACCGCTGGCGACTCCATTGAATTCACCGAAGTGCTCGTGATCGGCGAAGGCGCCGACGCTGCGATCGGTGCGCCCTTCGTTACCGGCGCCTCTGTCAAGGCAGAAGTCGTCGAACAGAACCGCGGCAAGAAGGTCATCGCCTTCAAGAAGCGCCGCCGTCAGAATTCGAAGCGTTCGCGCGGCCATCGTCAGCATCACACGGTCGTCCGTATCACGGACATCGTGGCTGCCAAGTAAGATCAACGAGACAAGGTTTTAAAGGAGAACTCCAATGGCACACAAAAAAGCTGGCGGTTCATCGCGCAACGGTCGCGATTCTCAGTCCAAGCGCCTTGGCGTGAAGAAGTTCGGCGGCGAAGCCGTCATCGCAGGCAACATTATCGTGCGTCAGCGCGGTACTGAGTGGCATCCAGGTTCCAACGTCGGCCTCGGCAAGGATCACACGATTTTTGCGCTTACCGCCGGCAATGTGAACTACCGAACCAAGGCCAACGGTCGCGTCTACGTGTCTGTCATGCCGAAAGCAGAAGCAGCGGAATAAGCCGGTAGCGCTCAAAAACAGCCGGCGTCTCATCGACCCGGCTGGCCGTATCAGGTTCAGTCTAGAAAACAGGGGAGATGGGGCGCCATCTCCCCTTTTTCTTTACCCCTCAAGGAGGACTGAACCATGCAAGGCGAATTGTTAAGGGTAGACCAATCACGGTCTCCCCGGGAAGACCAGCGGTCTTCCACGGAGCGGCTGAGGCCGGAACGGTTAAGGACCGATTGCCCTGTCTTGTTATCGGAAAGGCTCGTCATGCGCGCGCCCCACGAAGAAGACATCGACGCCCTTGCCCATCTCGCCAATAACGCCAAAGTCGCCACCATGGTATCGCGTATGCCGCACCCTTATACCGCCGATGATGCTGCCGACTTCGTGCGTCGCACGAAAAATGGCGAGATTGGCAAGTGCGTCTATGCGATCACCAAAGCCGAAAACGGCGCCTTTATCGGCTGCTGCGGCGTGGAGCCGCAGACAGACGGCAAGACCGTCGAGATCGGCTACTGGCTAGGCGAGCCCTATTGGAACCAGGGCTATACGACCGAGGCCTGCCATGCCCTGGTCGATATGGTGTTCAGGACCCGTCAGGACGTCGATCAGATCGACGCCCGTTGCCGGGTCATGAACGTCGCGTCGCGCCGCGTCATCCAGAAGTGCGGTTTCCAGTTCCAGGGTTCGGGGCTCGCCGCCTCGCTGGCGCTCGGCAGCAACGTGCCGGTCGAATGGTACAGGCTCGACCGCAAGACCTGGATGTCCCTCCGAAGCTGGGGGAACATCGCATGAGCACGACTGCGCTGCAAAGGCCAGAGGTCAAGCCGATGATGCCCGGCCCTGCGCCTGTTATCTCGACCGCCCGGCTGACGCTCCGCCCCCACAGGCTGAGCGATGCGCCTGATATCGCGGAATCGCTTTCCGATTTCGCGGTCACGCGCATGCTGTCCCGCGTACCCGCGCCGTTCGACCGGCAGGATGCGCTGGACTGGCTGATCCCGGTCACATCAGGCACCCTGCCCGACTGGCCGCTGGCGATTACCGGCAAGGACGATGTCCATATCGGCAACGTCTCGATCGAGTTGCGCCACGGCCGCTGGCACCTCGGCTACTGGCTGAACCGCTACTACTGGCGGCGCGGCTATATGAGCGAGGCGGTGACGGCGATCATCGAGCGCTTCTCGCGCCGCATGCCGGAGACGCCGATCCATTCCGGCGTCTTCGCCGACAACCCGGCTTCGCTGCGACTGCAGGAGAAGCTCGGTTTCCGCATGACGGGTTGCGGCGAAATCTATTGTTTCGCCCGCAACACCATGGTGTCGCACATCGAAACCGTGCTGCAGCCGGGCACGCTGCAGCCGCGAAAAGTGGCCTGATAGAGCATGATGCCGAAAAGTGTATGCGGTTTTCGGACAACATCATGCTCCAGGTCTAGAAAGCAGACGCCGCCGCACCGGCGGCGTCTCCTTCAATCGCCTATCTCGACCCATACGGGGAAATGATCGGAACCGACGGATTGCGTATCGATCCGGGCGGATTTCAACCGGCTCTGCAGGCCGCAACTGACGAAGCAATAATCGAGATGCATGCGTTTGCCGCGATCCTCAGGATCCATCCAGCTGTAGCTCCCCGGGCGATAGGCTTCGAGCGCCGCAAAGGCGTCCATCGGCGTGCCGATCCTGGCGACACGGCCATAATATCCACCGCCAGCACCGGCAAACGCGCAATATTCCGGCGATTCCGGCTCCATGTTGAAATCGCCCATGATGATATAATCCTCCGGCAGCGGCGGCTCCGGCAGATCGAACTCACCACCCCCCGTCAGCGACCCGCCCTCCTGGACGAAAGCATTGATATGGGCATTCAGAAATTGCAGTTGGCGGATGCGCTCGTCAGGGGAGACATGGTCGAGATGGACGGAGTAGACGCGGATCGCACCGCCGGGTGCGTCGATCACCGCCTCGGTTGCGCCGCGCTGCAGGTTGATCTTGCCGATCGTCCGGCTGCGCGGCAGAAGCAGCGTCCGGGTCGAGACAACAGGCCAGCGCGACAGCACCATGTTGCCGAACTGGAAACGCGTCCCGCGCACCGGCTGAAGCCCGCCTTCATCAGCTTCGACATGCATGTCACAAGCCGGCCCATACACCCAGAAATAGTCGGGAAAGAAGGCTGCAACATCGGCCACCGTGTCGGCAAAACCGTTGCGGGAGAAGCCGCGGGTCACCTCCTGCAGCGCGATGACATCGGCTCCCTCGACGCTCCGAGCAATGCGCGCCAGATCGTATCTGCCGTCGAGACCGAAGCCGTACTGTATGTTATAGCTCGCAAAATTCACGATAATCTTTGACCTCCGTCGGAACCGCCTATATCGAATGGGCCAAGACGGGCCGTCCAACTGCCACTGAATATTGGAAGTAAAATGAAATTTCTCGACGAAGCAAAGGTCTATATCAAGTCCGGGGACGGCGGCGGCGGCAGCGTTTCCTTCCGACGCGAGAAATTTATTGAGTTCGGCGGCCCCGATGGCGGCGACGGCGGACGCGGCGGTGACGTCTGGGTCGAGACCGTCAACGGCCTGAACACGCTGATCGATTTCCGCTTTCAGCAGCATTTCAAGGCGACGATCGGCACCCATGGCATGGGCAGGAACCGCACCGGCGCCAACGGCAGCGACGTGACGTTGAAAGTCCCGGTCGGCACGCAGATCTTCGAGGAAGACCAGGAAACGCTGATCTGCGACCTGACCGTCGAAGGCCAGCGTTACTGCCTCGCCCATGGCGGCAATGGCGGCTTCGGCAACGCCCATTTCAAAACCTCGACCAATCAGGCGCCGGATTGGGCCAATCCCGGTCTGCCCGGCGAGGAAAAGACCATCTGGCTGCGGCTGAAGCTGATTGCCGACGCCGGCCTCGTCGGCATGCCCAATGCCGGCAAGTCGACCTTCCTGGCATCAGTCACCCGGGCTCGGCCGAAGATCGCCAACTATCCCTTCACCACGCTGCATCCCAATCTCGGCGTCGCCACCATCGACGAGCGCGAATTCATCCTTGCCGACATTCCGGGCCTGATTGAAGGCGCCCATGAAGGTGTCGGCATCGGCGACCGTTTCCTCGGCCATGTCGAGCGCACCCGCGTGCTGCTCCACCTCATCTCCGCCCAGGAGGAAAAGGTCGGCAAGGCGTATAAGACGGTCAAGCACGAGCTCGAAGCCTATGGAAACGATCTGACCGACAAGGCTGAAATTGTGGCGCTATCACAGATCGACGTGCTCGATGATGCCGAATTGAAGAAGAAGACCAAGGAATTGGCCAAGGCCTGCGGCAAGACGCCGTTCCAGATTTCGGCCGTCACCGGCAAGGGCATGACCGAGGTGCTGCGCGCACTCCGCGACATCATCGTCGAAGCCAATACCGAGGAGAAGCCGGCCAAGGTGCCGAAGCTGCGCCATCGCGACATGGTCGTCACCGATGAGGGCGAGGACGATGACCAGCCGTAAGCCGCTTGGCCGCTACCGCCGCGTCGTCATCAAGATCGGCTCGGCCCTTCTGGTCGACCGCAAGGCCGGCCTGAAAAAGGCTTGGCTCGACGCCATGTGTGCCGATATCTCAGGCCTGAAGGCCAAGGGGATCGATGTGCTCGTCGTCTCCTCGGGCGCAATCGCGCTCGGCCGCTCGGTGCTCGACCTGCCGTCAGGCGCGCTGAAGCTGGAGGAAAGCCAGGCGGCCGCCGCCGTCGGCCAGATTACGCTGGCGCGTGCCTGGTCGGAAAGCCTGTCGCGGGACGAGATCGTCGCCGGCCAGATCCTGCTGACGCTCGGCGATACCGAGGAGCGCCGCCGATATCTCAATGCCCGCGCCACCATCAATCAGCTTTTGAAGATCGGCGCCGTGCCGATCATCAATGAAAACGACACGGTTGCCACCAGCGAGATCCGCTATGGCGACAACGACCGGCTAGCCGCCCGCGTCGCGACGATGACCGGCGCCGATCTGCTCATTCTTCTCTCCGATATCGACGGTCTCTACACCGCGCCGCCCCATCTCGATCCGAAAGCGACGTTCCTGGAAACGATTGCCGAAATCACCCCCGAGATCGAGGCAATGGCCGGAGGCGCGGCCTCCGAGCTTTCGCGCGGCGGCATGCGCACCAAGATCGATGCCGGCAAGATTGCGACGGCATCAGGCTGCGCCATGATCATCGCCTCCGGCAAGACCGACAACCCTCTGTCGGCGATCGAAAACGGCGAGCGTTCCTCCTGGTTCGCACCGTCGGGCACACCCGTTACCGCCCGCAAGACCTGGATTGCCGGACAGCTGCAGCCGGCCGGCGAACTGCATGTCGATGACGGCGCCGTCGTTGCCCTCGGGGCCGGCAAGAGCCTGCTTCCCGCCGGCGTGCGCAGCGTTTCCGGCCTCTTCAGCCGCGGCGACACGGTGGCGATCATCGGCCCGGCCGGCCGCGAGATTGCCCGCGGCCTTGTAAGCTACGATGCCGACGACGCTCGCCGGATTGCCGGCCGCAAGTCGGCGGAGATCGAGGCTATCCTCGGTTATGCCGGGCGCGCCGCCATGGTCCATCGCGACGACATGGTGATGACCGCGCAGGTCGGTTCGAAATCGGAAAGGCAGAAGAAGGACGCGAGCTATGCTTGATACCGTTGCGCCAGGCCCTGACATTGACGTGCTGATGAACGACATCGGCCGCAAGGCAAAGGCTGCCGCACGACCGCTGAGCTTTGCGTCCACCGAGGCCAAGAACAGGGCGCTGAATGCCATGGCCGATGCGATCCTGGCGAACAAGGCGCATATTCTTGCCGAGAACGCCAAGGACCTCAAGGACATCGAAGGCACCGAGATACTCGCTTCCTTCGTCGACCGGCTGACGCTAAACGACAAGCGCATCGCCGACATGGCCGAGGGAGTCCGCGCCATCGCCGCTCTTGCCGATCCGGTCGGCGAAGTCATCGCCGCCTGGGACCGGCCAAACGGGCTGAAGATCGAGCGTGTCCGCACGCCGCTCGGCGTCATCGGCGTGATCTTCGAAAGCCGGCCGAACGTCACGGCGGATGCCGGCGCCCTCTGCCTCAAGGCGGGCAATGCCGTCATCCTGCGTTGCGGCTCGGATTCGCGCCGTTCATCGCGGGCTATCCATGCCTGCCTGGTCGAGGGCCTGAAGGCGGCGGGACTTCCAGAGCATGCTATCCAGCTCGTGCCGGTCACCGACCGTGCCGCCGTCGGCGCCATGTTGCGCGGCCTCGACGGCGCCATCGACGTCATCGTGCCGCGCGGCGGCAAGAGCCTGGTTGCCCGGGTGCAGAGCGAGGCCCGCGTGCCGGTTTTTGCCCATCTCGAAGGCCTTTGCCACATCTATGTCGATGCCTCGGCCGATATCGAAATGGCGAAAAAGATCATCGTCAACGCCAAGATGCGGCGCACCGGCATCTGCGGCGCGGCCGAAACCCTGCTCGTCGATGGCGCCGCGATCGGCACGCATCTGACGCCGCTGCTCGAGGTTCTGACGGAGGCCGGCTGCGAGATCCGCGCTTCGGCAACGGTGCTGAAGGTCGCACCCGGCATGAAGCCTGCGACCGAAGAGGACTGGTCGACGGAATATCTCGACGCGATCATTTCGGTTGCCGTCGTCGACGGCATATCGGGCGCCATCGCCCATATCCAGACATATTCCTCCAACCACACCGAGGCGGTCATCGCCGAGGACGCTGACGTCGTCGCGCGTTTCTTCACCGAGGTCGATTCGGCAATCCTGCTGCACAACGCCTCGACGCAGTTTGCCGATGGCGGCGAGTTCGGCATGGGGGCGGAAATCGGCATCGCCACCGGCAAGATGCATGCCCGCGGCCCCGTCGGCGTCGAACAGCTCACCTCTTTCAAATATCGGGTGCATGGTGCCGGACAGACGCGGCCCTGACGTGACGACCAAGCCTGACGTGACGATTGAGAATGTGGACCGGCACTATCTCCGCATGCCGTACAGCGAGCGCGGCATGGTCGTCGGTCTGTTCGGGGGCTCGTTCAATCCGCCGCATCAGGGACACGCGCTCGTTGCCGAGATCGCCATCAAACGGCTCGGCCTCGACCAGCTCTGGTGGATGGTCACACCCGGCAATCCGCTGAAGAGCCGCAACCAGCTCGCCCCGCTTGCCGAGCGCATTGCCGAAAGCGAGCGTGTTGCCGCCAATCCCCGCGTCAAGGTCACCGCCTTCGAACAGACGCTCGGCACCAGCTATACTGCCAACACGCTTGCCCGCGTCAAGGCGCGCAATCCGCATGTGCATTTCATCTGGATCATGGGCGCAGATAGCCTGCAGACCTTTCACAAATGGCAGAAATGGCAGGAGATTGCCCGCACCTTCCCGATCGCGGTTGTCGATCGACCGGGCGCGACGCTGTCCTTCCTCTCCTCGAAAATGGCAAGAACCTTCGATTTCGCTCGTGTCGATGAGGATGACGCCCGTGTTCTCTGGAAGAAACGTGCCCCGGCCTGGACCTTCATCCACGGACCGCGCTCCGGCCTGAGCTCGACGGCAATCCGCAACGGCTCGTCGCACGGCGACGCCGAATAACCTGATTTCAGAAGATCCAGAAAACGAGAAAGCCCGACGGGGGAGGAGATCCGTCGGGCTTATAAACTCGATCGACAACTGGGAGGAGGAGTGTTGTCGACCCTATCGAACGGCTATGGGAGGAGGAGAAGCCGTGTCGATGAGTGCGTTGTAGCATATTTCGCAGGAAGATGAATATCGATTGGTGCATTGCAGCAATGCATTGCCTGCAATCCTCTGGAGCCTTGCGGCTTTGGCATTGCCGTTTTTCTTGGCAGAAATCGACGGAGCATGCTCTGCCGACGGGATTGCTTGCGGTTTGCCAACCTGTCGCTCGGGTATTTCCAGCCTATGGATCTCATGCTGCGGTTCAAGCCATGCACTTCAGCAACGCATAACTATTGGGTCGTTGCGGACACCTCAGTCCGAAACGGTTATATTTTCCTGGATATATCCCTAGCCAAGATGCCTCGCCCGTTATATTCGTCGCAATATTTCGAACCCTGGGGAATAAGTCATGCAGAACCGCCGCCAATGGATGAAACTGGCAACCGCCGCGATCTCGGCCCTCTGGCTTGGCGCAGCCGCGCTTCCGACGCCTGCCGCAGCAACCGAAAAGCTCACCGTCTTTGCGGCGGCGAGCCTCAAGAATGCGCTCGACGCCGCCAATGCCGCCTGGGCAAAGGAAAGCGGCAAGGAAGCCGTCGCCTCCTATGCGGCGAGCGGCGCGCTGGCCAAGCAGATCGAAAACGCGGCCCCTGCCGATGTCTTCATCTCGGCCGATCTCGATTGGATGGATTATGTCGCCAAGAAGAGCCCGATCAAGGCCGATACCCGCTCCAACCTGCTCGGCAACAAGATTGTGCTCGTTGCGGAAAAGGACAAGGCAAAACCGGTTGAGATCAAGCAAGGCTTCGATCTCGCCGGGCTTTTGGGTGACGGCAAGCTTGCCATGGGTGAGCCGAAATCCGTTCCGGCCGGCAAATACGGCATGGCGGCGCTCGAAAAGCTCGGCGTCTGGAAATCGGTCGAAACCAAGGTCGCCGGCGCCGAAAGCGTGCGCGCCGCCCTTGCCCTCGTCTCTCGCGGCGAAGCGCCTTATGGCATCGTCTATCAGACGGATGCCGCGGCCGATAAGGGTGTCGCCATCGTCGGCACATTCCCCGCCGATTCCCACCCGCCAATCATCTACCCAATCGCAATCCTCGCCGAGAGCAAGAACCCGGATGCATCCGCCTATCTCGATTTCCTAAAATCCGACAAGGCAGCCGCTTTCTTCACGGCGCAGGGTTTCACCATCCTGAAGTGATTGCGGATTTGCATGTCAGTGCCTGACTTGAGGCTCACATCACGACGCTTCAATCTACTGACGAAGACCGCTAACTACTCTATCGTCATGCTCGGGCTTGTCCCGAGCATCTGCATCCGGTCCATTTTTGGATATGCAGCAGATCCTCGGCACAAGGCCGAGGATGACGCCGAGTAAAGAGTGAGATGTGCCAACAAACGGCTCGCATTTGCGAGCCTTCATTTTTGAGAGGAATAAAAGCGCTTGTTGGACGGTCTGGGCTTGAGCAATGAGGAATGGACGGCGATCCTGCTCAGCCTGCGCGTCTCGATTGTCGCCATGCTGGCGAGCCTACCCTTCGGCATCCTCGTTGCTCTCCTGCTTGCCCGTGGCCGCTTCTGGGGCAAGTCGGTGCTGAACGGCGTCGTTCACCTGCCGCTGATCCTGCCCCCGGTCGTCACCGGTTTCCTTCTCCTCATCCTGTTTGGTCGTCGCGGTCCGATCGGCAGCCTGCTCGACCAGTATTTCGGCATTGTTCTCTCCTTCCGCTGGACGGGCGCGGCCTTGGCCTGCGCCATCATGGCCTTTCCGCTGATGGTGCGCAGCATCCGCCTGTCGATCGAGGCGGTCGACCGCAAGCTGGAAGAGGCGGCCGGAACCCTCGGCGCCGGCCCTGTCTGGGTCTTCCTGACGATCACCTTGCCGCTGACCCTGCCCGGCATCATCGCCGGCATGATCCTCGCTTTTGCCAAGGCGATGGGTGAATTCGGCGCGACGATCACCTTCGTCTCCAACATTCCCGGCGAAACCCAGACGCTGTCGGCGGCGATCTACACCTTCACCCAGGTGCCGGGCGGCGATGCCGGCGCGCTCCGCCTGACGCTCGTCGCCGTCGTCATTTCGATGGCCGCCCTGCTCGCCTCCGAATTCCTCGCCCGTCTCGCTGGCCGGAGGATCGACCCGGAATGACGCTGATCGTCGAGGCAAAACAGAGGCTCGGCGCCTTTTCGCTCGATGCCGCCTTCACCTCCGAGCGTGGCGTCACCGCGCTGTTCGGCCGTTCCGGCTCCGGCAAGACCTCGATGATCCGCATCATCGCCGGCCTTGCCCGCCCGGATGAAGGCCGCGTCGTCCTCGATGGCGAGCCCCTGACCGAAACCGCAACCGGCATTCTCGTCCCGAAACATCGCCGCCGCTTCGGTTATGTCTTCCAGGAAGCGCGACTTTTCCCCCATCTCAGCGTTCGCGCCAATCTGTTCTACGGCCGATGGTTCGCGGCGAGAACAGCACGCGGAGAGAGCTTCGACCGCATCGTCGACTTGCTCGGCATCGAGACGCTGCTGGAGCGCAGCCCCTCGAAACTCTCCGGCGGCGAGAAGCAGCGCGTCGCCATCGGCCGCGCACTTCTCTCCTCGCCCCGCCTGCTGTTGATGGACGAGCCGCTCGCCGCCCTCGATGATGCCCGCAAGGCCGAGATCCTGCCTTATCTCGAGCGATTGCGCGACGAAACCGACATACCGATCGTCTATGTCAGCCACTCGATCGCCGAGGTGGCTCGCCTGGCAAACCAGGTCGTCGTCATGCGTGACGGCAAGGTGGAAGCGACCGGCCCCGCCATCGACATATTGAGCCGCCCCTCCACCGCCTCCGACCGGCGGGAGGCAGGCGCACTGCTGGAGGGCACGGTGGAAAGCTTCGATGCGCGGCACCGTCTATCGACGGTCGCGCTGAAATCGTGCCAGCTCCATATTCCGGGCGCGGCTCTTGCGCCCGGCAAATCGGTCCGCATCCGCATTCCCTCCCGCGATGTCATGCTGGCGACCGCAAGGCCCGAGGGGCTCAGCGCGTTGAATATCCTCGAAGCAAGGATAGAGGGGATGTCGTCGACCGAGGACGGAACGGTGGAAATCAGGCTCGATTGCGGTGGCGATATCATTCTTTCCCGGATCACGACGCTGTCCTGCGAGCGTCTGGATCTTCGACCGGGAAGGGCCGTCTTCGCCGTTATCAAGACAGTTGCCCTGGAGGCTTGATCAGCCGTGCTCGCCCTGCTGCAGGTTTCGCTTGGCCTCGAGCCAGGCGAGATCGTCGGCAAGGCTCGTGCGCATCGTCCTTTCCATCCGGCGGAAACGTGCGAGCAATTCCTCGCCGAACGGCGTCAGCGCCGCGCCGCCGCCCTTCTGCCCGCCGCGCTGCGATTCCACCACCTGTTCGTTAAACATCCGGTTCATCTCGCTGACCAGCAGCCATGCCCGCCGATAGGACATGTCCATCGCCCGCCCGGCCGCCGAGATCGATCCCGTCTGGCGGATATGTTCCAGCAGTTCCATCTTGCCATGGCCGAGGCGATCCTCGTCCGGGAAACTGATTCGCAGGACGGGCACGAGTGTTTTTGCGGCTGAGTCGGTCATTGAATCTGGAGATCGTGGAATTTGCCGCACTTTACGCTGCGGCATGGAAACTGTACACCGCCCGCACCAGGCCGCCTCGAGCGGTCAAATACTTCAATTCGAACGGCAGATCGGATTTTCGGCCGTTCTGTACCTTAGCATGTCTTGAAACATTAATGGTTTGATGCCTATCTTAACCATGATCCGGTCGCGATCGGATCTGTGTTGTGCATAGTTTGTCATTCCAGGAAAGGGAAAGCACTGACAACAGTACACGCCAAGGGAAAAACGCTCGCCGTTATCCCGAAGAGTGCGGAACGTGGCGCCGATGCCGCCGCCCGTGCCCTAGAAACCGTCCTCGCCAGCCTCGAGGACTCCAAAGCTGAAGATATCGTCACCATCGACATTGCCGGAAAATCGGCGCTGGGAGACTACATGATCGTCGTCTCCGGCCGCTCGAACAGGCATGTCATGGCGATCTCGGATCACCTGCTTACCGACCTTAAGGACGACGGCCTCGGTACGGCCCGCGTCGAAGGTCAGGAAGGCGGCGATTGGGTCCTGATCGACACTGGTGACATTATCGTGCATGTGTTCCGTCCCGAAATCCGCGAGTTCTACAACATCGAAAAGATGTGGGCGGCTCCGGATATGGATGAAGAAACACGGCACTGACAGGCGAGCCGGCATTCTGTCCGGCGCCTGAGACGTGGCATTGGCTGGCCGGCAAACAGATAAGCCGGCCGGTGGCGTAGTGTGCGCCCGATGTGCCGCATGAGCGGGAGCGGATGAATGCGAATAGGTCTTTTTGCGGTGGGGCGGCTGAAGTCCGGCCCGGAAAAGGATCTTGCCGCCCGTTATTTCGACCGTTTCTCTAAGGCCGGCCCTGCCGTCGGCCTCGAATTGACCCGCGTTGCCGAAGTTGCCGAAAGCCGGGCCTCCAATGCGGAGACCCGCAAGCGTGAAGAGGCGGCGATGCTTCTGAAATCGCTTGCCGATGGCAGCATCCTCATTCTTCTCGATGAACGCGGCAAGGCGCTCGACAGCGAAGCCTTCGCAAACCTGCTCGGCTCCTATCGCGACCAGGGCAAACGCGACCTCACTATCGCGATCGGCGGTGCCGATGGCCTCGATCCCTCCCTGTACGACCGTGCCGACGCGACGCTCTGCCTGGGCAAGATGACCTGGCCGCATCAGCTCGTGCGCACACTGATCGCCGAACAGCTCTATCGTGCCGTCACCATCCTGTCCGGCCACCCCTATCACCGCGTCTGATGCCGCATCGGCGTGATGTGTCGGCAATCGCAATGTCACGCAGCCGTGTTTTGCTAGGCAGCCCGTTCTCCTTCAAACTTTCTGGCAAAGCGTACCAAATCAGCTTAGTCTCCGCGCGATTTGAGAAAGTGCCCCAACACGCATGACGAGAGCATCCACCAGGCGACACCGCATGATCCTGCCGGCTATCGCGGCCGGCGTCGGTGTGGCGGTGATTGTCATGTCGGCAAATCCGTTCATCGTCCGGGCGCAGGATGCCGCGCCCGAGGCGGCACAATCCGCACCGCAGCCGGCAGCCGAGCCGCCGCCGCCCGATCCGGCAGCCGAACTTGCCGCCAAGCGTGACCAGACCCGTGCCGAACTCGAAACCCTGTCGAAGACGATCAGCCTCTCCACCGACAAGGTGAGCGCGCTTCAGCAGAGCATTGCCGATCTCGAAAAGAGCACGGAAAGCATCCGCCAGGCACTGATCGATTCCGCCGCCCGCCGCAAGACGCTCGAAAAGCAGATCCTCGAAAGTGAGAACAAGCTAGCCGATCTCGGCGTCAAGGAGGATGGCATCCACCGTTCCCTGCACGAGCGCCGCGGCCTGCTGGCCGAGGTGCTGGCAGCGCTCCAGCGTATGGGCCGCAACCCGCCGCCCGCTTTGCTCGTCACCCCCGATGACGCGCTCGCCTCCGTGCGCAGCGCCATTCTGCTCGGCGCCGTCGTGCCCGGCATCCGCAAGGAGACCGACAAGCTTGCCGCAGACCTCGCAAGCCTCGCCGCATTGCAGACCGCAAGTGCTGCCGAGAAGGCCTCTCTGACCGCGACGATCACCAACGGCATCGAGGAAGAGCGGCGCATGGACCTGCTGCTTGCCGAAAACGACAAGCTCAGCCGCAGCAACGCCGCCGAACTCGAGGCCGAAAGGAAACGCTCCGAGGAGCTGGCGGGCAAGGCGACGAGCCTTGAAGGCCTGGTCGCCTCGATGGAATCCGAGATCGCTTCGGTGCGGGATGCCGCCGCTGCAGCCCGTCAGGCCGAGGAGAACCGCAAGCTGCTGACGGACGAGCAGCGCGCCCAGGCCAAGGCGCTCGCCGACAGCGGCGTGCCCGATAAAAACCGCATTGCGCCCGCATATCCCTTCGGAGAATTGAAGGCGAAATTGGAGGTGCCCGTTACGGGCGATATCCTGCGCCAGTTCGGCGATGCCGACGGCACCGGGCACGAAGCCATGGGAATGACGGTGGCCACCAATCCAGAGACGGTGGTGACAGCGCCGGCGGATAGTCTGGTGGTTTTCGCCGGCGCATTCCGCAGTTACGGCCAGATGATCATCCTCGACGCGGGCGATGGATACCATCTGGTTCTCTCGGGCATGGATACGATCAATACCCGTCAGGGAAAATTCGTTTTCTCCGGCGAGCCGCTTGCCGTGATGGGCGCGAAAAGAGTGGCAAGCGCAACTGCATTGGCGCTGGAAACCAACCGGCCAACGCTTTACATTGAATTTCGAAAGGACGGTAAACCGGTCGATTCCCGGCCGTGGTGGACCGCCAAAGACACTGGAAAGGCACGCAATGATTCGTAGGGCTTCTCTTGTTCTGGTCGGCGCATTGATGGGTGCGACCGCAATGAGCGTCATTTACTCGGCGGGTGTGCCGGCAGAAGCGGCCGGATCCTCGACCTACAAGGAACTTTCGGTTTTCGGAGATGTCTTCGAGCGTGTGCGTGCGCAATATGTGACGCCGCCTGCGGAAGACAAGCTGATCGAGAACGCCATCAACGGCATGCTCTCCTCGCTCGATCCGCATTCGAGCTACATGAATGCGAAGGACGCCGAAGACATGCGCACCCAGACCAAGGGTGAGTTCGGCGGCCTCGGCATCGAAGTCACGATGGAAGACGAACTCGTCAAGGTCATCACCCCGATCGACGATACGCCCGCCGCCAAGGCCGGCGTTCTCGCCGGCGACTACATCTCCGAGATCGACGGCCAGTCCGTCCGCGGCCTGAAGCTGGAAGACGCAGTCGAAAAGATGCGCGGCGCCGTCAACACGCCGATCAAACTGACGCTGATCCGCAAGGGTGCCGACAAGCCGATCGAGCTGACGATCGTTCGTGACGTCGTCGCCGTCCAGGCAGTCAAATCGCGTGTCGAGGACGATGTCGGTTATCTCCGCATCATCTCCTTCACCGAGAAGACCTATCCTGACATGGAAAAGGCGATCAAGAAGATCAAGGACACCGTTCCGGCCGACAAGCTGAAGGGTTATGTTCTCGACCTGCGCCTCAATCCTGGCGGTCTGCTCGACCAGGCTATCAACGTCTCCGATGCCCTGCTGCAGCGTGGCGAAGTCGTTTCGACCCGCGGCCGCAATCCGGATGAAACCCGCCGCTTCAATGCAGGCCCGGGCGACCTGACGGATGGCAAGCCGGTGATCGTGCTGATCAACGGCGGTTCGGCTTCCGCATCGGAAATCGTCGCTGGCGCCCTTCAGGATCTGCGCCGTGCCACCGTTCTCGGCACGCGCTCCTTCGGCAAGGGCTCCGTCCAGACGATCATCCCGCTCGGCGAAAACGGCGCGCTGCGCCTGACCACGGCGCTCTACTACACGCCGTCGGGCCGCTCGATCCAGGGCACAGGCATCACCCCCGACATCAAGGTCGAGGAGCCGCTGCCGCAGGAACTGCAGGGCAAGATGGTGACCGAAGGCGAATCCAGCCTGCGCGGCCACATCAAGGGCCAGAGCGAGACGGACGAAGGTTCGGGCTCCGTTGCTTACGTCCCGCCGGACCCGAAGGACGACGTTCAGCTGAACTACGCGCTCGACCTTCTGCGCGGCAAGAAGACCGATCCGGCCTTCCCGCCGAACCCGGACAAGGCCGTCGTCGCCAAGTAATCAATCACGTCAAGGCCGGGCACCTCGCCCGGCCTTGACCCTTTCTGCTGTTTCCCGGTTTTGGAGCGGGCGAAAAATTGGGAACGGACCTGCATGCGCCTTTGGGCCGCAACCGCAAAACCGGCAGCCGGCGTCCGGGTATTCTGCGCCTGGGCCGCATCGCCGCCAGCCTTTGCCTTTTCGCGATAGGTGGCTTTTCCCTCTATACGGCATTTCGCGGCGATGAGCTCGAACGCACCAAACCGCCGGCGGCCGAACAAGCCGCAACACCCCCTGCCAATGCGCCTCAGCCACCGACGGCCACCACGGGCCAAGCGGCGGACGGTATGCCCCGCGCCGAGCCGCGCTCGGGCGCCAATGTCGAGCAGATGGTCACCGGCGACGGCTCGGTCGTCACCAAATACAGTCCCCGCCCGCGCGACGGCGGCGGGCCGGTGCTGGTCGACGCCATGCAGATCGGCCAGGATCCGCGCATGGCAGCCCAGCCCAATGACGCGCTGCTCGAAGAGACGCCCTTTGGCAGGCTGCCGATCGTCGGTCCCGATGGCCGGCGGCCGATGGATCAATATGCGCGTCCCTCGTCCGGCGCGCGTGGCGTCCGCATCGCCATCGTCGTCAGCGGCCTCGGGCTCAGCCAGACCGGAACGCAGCGCGCCATCGCCGAACTCCCCGAAGAGATCACCTTCGCTTTTGCCGCAAGCGGCAACAGCCTGCAGCGCTGGATGCAGGAAGCCCGCCGCGGCGGTCACGAGATCCTTCTGCAGGTGCCGCTCGAACCATTTGATTACCCGGCGAACGATCCAGGCCCCGAAACCCTGCTGACCACGAAACCGGCTGCCCGCAACATCGAAAACCTGCACAAAGCGATGGGCGAGATCACCAACTATACCGGCGTCATGAATTACCTCGGCGGCCGTTTCTTGTCTGATCCCGCTGCCATGGAACCAGTCATGCGCGACATCGGCAAGCGTGGGTTGCTGTTTCTCGACGATGGCACATCAGCGCAGTCGAAGACGGCGGCGATCGCCAAGGGAACCGAACTGCCCTATGCCTTCGCCGACCTGCAGCTCGACGGCCAGCTCGATATCAACGCCGTCCTGAAGAAGCTCGATGAGCTCGAGCGCATCGCCCGCAAGAACGGCCAGGCAATCGGCGTCGCCTCGGCTTTCGATGAGAGCGTTGACGCCATAGCGAAATGGAGCGAGGAGGCCGCGATGCGCGGCATCGAGATCGTCGGCGTTGCCGCCCTTTCCAACGACCCCAAGAATCCTTGAGATGGATCCTTGAGAGATTCCTTGAGAAGAATCCCAGAACGGAGAAGAAGATGAGCCAGGCGACCGTGAAAGCCGAGGATCTGCCCTACCGCCCCTGCGTCGGCGTGATGATCCTGAACCGCGATGGCCTCGTCTGGGCCGGGCGACGTATCTCCGACGGTAATTCCGAATATGACGGCTCGCCACAGCTCTGGCAGATGCCACAGGGGGGCATCGACAAGGGCGAGGATCCATTGGACGCCGCCTACCGTGAGCTTTACGAGGAGACCGGCATGAAGACGGTGACCCTGCTTGCCGAAGCGAGAGACTGGATCAACTACGATCTGCCGCCGGCGCTGATAGGCATCGGGCTGAGAGGAAAATTCCGCGGCCAGACACAGCGCTGGTTCGCCTTCCGCTTCGACGGCGACGACAGCGAGATCGCCATCAATCCGCCGCCTGGCGGCCATGAGCCGGAATTCGATGCCTGGGAATGGAAGCCGATGCAGCAACTGCCGGAGCTGATCGTGCCCTTCAAGCGCGCCGTCTATGAGCAGGTGGTGGCCGAGTTCCAGCACTTGGAAACACTTCAATCGGAAGATTGATCACGGCAGGATGACTGCCTCCGTTTGTCTTGGCGGCAGGAATAGGATCACCGGCCGCCATCGGCGGCCGGCATCCCGTTCGAATCTTATTCGGCTTCGTTGGCGGAATCGGCGTTGAGCTGGCCGTATTTGGCCTCGCCGATTTTCTCGAGCAGGTCGATCTGTGTTTCGAGGAAGTCGATATGACCTTCCTCGTCCGCCAGCAGCTCCTCGAAAAGTTTCATGGAAACATAGTCGCCGGCGTCATGACAGATATCGCGCGACTTTTTGTAGGCCGCGCGGGCGTCGTACTCGCCGGCAAGATCGGCTTCCAGAACTTCCTTGACGTTCTGGCCGATGCGCAGGGGTGCAAGGGTCTGCAGATTGGGATGGCCTTCGAGGAAGATGATGCGTGCAACCAGCCGGTCGGCATGGTGCATCTCTTCGATGGATTCGGCGCGCTCCTTCTTGGCGAGCTTGGTGTAACCCCAGTCCTCAAGAAGACGATAATGAACCCAGTATTGGTTGACCGCACCGAGTTCGAGGAACAACGCCTCGTTAAGCCGCTCGATGACCTTTTTGTCGCCTTTCAATGTCCGCTCTCCTGTTTTCCTCATGGAATTGTTTCAAGCGGGACATGAAATCAAATATTTCGGCCTCCGTCGAGTGGCGACGGGCGTGATAGTCCTCGGTTGTCTGGATAATGAGGTCGACGACGTTGGGGAAACAGCCGCAGCAGCGGCCGCGTTTCTCCATAGCGTGATAGACTTTCGCAGGCACGATAAGCTGCCAACAGTCTTCATCGAGAAGGTTGGTGATAACCTCCCGGATTTCTTTATCGGTTATATAATTGCAGCTGCAGACGAGCACGTCTTCATTCCAAACATGACACTGACTATCGTGTTTTCTGCTAAAGAAGATGGTGGCTGTCAAGAAAAAATTCGAGTCCCGCATCGTTGAACAGCGGTGTCCGGTGAGGCCTTCATGCATATCGTCCAGGATTATGCAGCGGTTTCAGGATGATGACGCCATAAGGCAAATGAAAGCGCGCCGCATGGTCTTGATCGGTGCGATGCATTTTTAATGAAAGTTGCGTCCGCGCGCCATCACCTCAGCGGTTTCCGCCGCGCCCGCATGGCGGCCTGTGGCAACCATCCGTTTTTCCAGCTCGGCCCTCTCCTGCACATTAACAAGCTTTTTCTGCCGCTGATCGACGCCCGGCCTCAGCACCTCGTCTGCCCGCTCGCAGACGCCGAAACGCCGGGCCTCGCGTTGCAGGATACCGAGCGCCGGCGTCATGTCCTCGATATGCTCGACGACGGTATGGATCACCCCACTCTGGTTTTGCAGCCTGCCGCGGATTTTCACCAGCCGGGCGCCCATCACGACCGAGCGGTATTTGTCGAACATTTTCGACCAGACGATCGCATTGGCCACGCCGGTCTCGTCTTCCAGCGTCATGAAGATCACGCCTTTGGCCGAACCCGGCCGCTGGCGCACCAGCACGAGGCCCGCGATCGTCACCCGCTTTCCGTTTGCGACCTTCAACAGATCGACATTGCGCGTCACACCCGCCTTGCGCAATTCCTCACGCAGGAAGGAGACGGGGTGCGCCTTCAGCGACAGTGAGAGATAACGATAGTCTTCGATGACCTGCTCTCCGGGCAGCATTTCCGGCAACTTCGCCGCAGGCTCGGCCTGGAGATCGACATGACGGACCCGCTCGAAAAGCGGCAGCTCCTCAGTAGCACTCTTCACATCCAGCGCCCGCACCGCCCAGAGCGCGTCGCGTCGTGATAGTTTGAGGGATCGGAACGCATCGGCATCCGCCAGTCGCTCGATGACCGATTTCTGCAGACCGGACCGCAGCCAGAGATCGCGCACCGAGCTGTAACCTTCGCCTCGATGGCTGACGAGCCGTTCCATATCGTCTGTCGAAAGGCCCTTGATCTGCCGGAAGCCGAGTCGCACCGCATGCCGGCTCTTGATGATCTCGCGCATCTCATGATGTCGAAAATCGACGGCATTCCGATCGAAAGCGGCCTCTTCCAGACCGCAATCCCAGTTCGATTCATTGATATCGACCGGCAGGATCCTTACCCCGTGCTCGCGTGCATCCCGCACCAGCTGCGCCGGTGCATAAAAGCCCATCGGCTGGGAGTTCAGCATCGCCGCGCAGAAAACATCGGGATAATAGGCCTTGAGCCATGAGGAGGCATAGACGAGCAGCGCGAAGGAGGCCGCATGGCTTTCCGGGAAACCGTATTCGCCGAAGCCTTTGATCTGGTTGAAACATTGCTTCGCGAACTCAGGATCATAGTCCTTTGAGACCATTCCCTCGATAAACCGCTTTTCGAAGTTGCCGATCGTACCCGTTCTCTTGAATGTCGCCATCGCTCTGCGAAGCTTGTCGGCTTCCGCCGGTTTGAAGCCTGCGGCGGTAATGGCGATCTGCATGGCCTGTTCCTGGAACAAGGGCACGCCGAGGGTTCTTTCCAGAACCGTTTCCAGCTCCTTGCTCGGATATTTGATCGGAATGTTCTTGGCCCGCTGCTCCCGGCGCTTCAGATAGGGATGCACCATGTCGCCCTGGATCGGACCTGGCCGAACGATCGCAACTTCAATAACGAGGTCGTAAAAGATTCTGGGCTTTAAGCGCGGCAGCATGCTCATCTGCGCCCGGCTTTCGATCTGGAAGACGCCAAGCGTATCGGCCCGGCCCATCATGTCGTAAACCGGCTTGCCCTCATCTCCATGCTCCTTGTTGCCGAGGTCTGCGAGCGTCTTCTTCACGTCGTAATGCAATTCAAGCAGCGAAAAGGCCTTCCGCAGGCAGGTCAGCATGCCGAGCGCCAGCACATCCACCTTGAGGATCTTGACGTTGTCGAGATCGTCCTTGTCCCATTCGATCATGTATCGATCCGGCATCGCCGTCTTCATGATCGGCACCACCTCGTTGAGCCGGTCCTGGGTGATGACGAACCCGCCGACATGCTGGGTGAGGTGGCGCGGAAAACCGAGAAGCTCGGAGGCATATCTCAGCACGTTCTGCGTCACCGGATCCTTGACGTCGAGGCCGGCGGCCTTGGCATCCCGCTCCGAGAGATTATCCTCAGACCAACCCCAGACGAGGCTGCTAATCGCCGACTGGACATCTTCCGACAGCCCGAAGGCCTTGGCGACCTCACGGCCGGCCGAACGGGTCCGGTAGGTGGTCACCCCCGCCGTCAACCCGGCATGTTCTATGCCGTATCTCTTATAGATGAACTGGATGACCTCTTCGCGTCGATCATGCTCGAAATCAACGTCGATATCCGGCGGTTCGTCACGATCCATCGAAATGAAGCGGTCGAAGAGCAGCGTACTCTTTTGAGGGTCGACTTCCGTTATCTCGAGGCAATAACAGATGACCGAATTTGCCGCCGATCCGCGCCCCTGGCACAAGACCTTAAGTTCATAGCGGGCGTGCTGGATGATCCTGTGAACCGTCAGGAAATAAGAAGCATATTTCTTTTTTTTAATGAGATCGAGTTCATACTCGATCTGTGGCGCCACCTTGGGCGGGATACCCTTGGGATAGCGTCTTGCCGCTCCCGCTCTCGTCAGCCTTTCGAGAGTCTCCTGCGGCGTTTCACCAGGATCGTTTTCCGGCGGATAATTGTGCTCCAGTTCCTTCAGCGAAAATGTCAATTTGCCGAAAAAGGCCTGCGTATTGTCGATCGCACCAGGATAGTCCCGGAAGATCCTGATTATTTCACGTGAATCCTTGAGGTAGCGCTCGGCATTCGGTGCCAGCAGAAATCCGGCTTGCGATATCTCCACGTGCTCTCGGATCGCGATCACGATATCCGAAAGCGGCCGGCGCTCGGGATGATGGTAAAGTGGTTGGTTGGTCGCAATCAGCGGCACGCGGTTTCGGACGGCAAGCATGGCAAGCACCGCAAAGACCTGCCTGTCGCGGCCGTCATAGGCTGGCGCCAGCGCCATATGAAAAGCCTTGCGGAACCGCCCGCTGAACCGCTCCAGATAATCTTTCAGCGCCGATTGACCGGCCTGACTATCGACAAGGGTGCGGTCGGGAACGAGAGCGAGCATCATCTCATCTCCCCATTCCATGAGCTCCGCTTCCGTCAGTATGCAGGTCCCCTTGACCGCCTCGTCTTTCAAATTACCGGCGCTGAGCAGACGGCAGAGATTTGCCCAACCTCGCCGATTACGGGGATAGGCGAGGATATCAGGCGTTCCATCGGAAAAGACGAGACGGGCGCCTGGCTGAACCCGGACAGGATCGAGAATAACCTCCGTTTTCCCCTTCTTCTTCGCCTCGGCTAAAATCGCATCCCTGTTTTTGTATCTCTCCTCGAGCTGCTCCGCCTGCGCATGTGCCCGCACCACGCCGGCAACCGAATTCCGGTCGGCAATGCCGAGGCCGCGGAGCTTCAGCCAAGCGGCCTGCACGACCATCTCCTCCGGCTTCGATGCACCTTCGAGGAACGAGAAATTCGTCCTCGTGCCGATCTCGAAAAATGCAGGCGCGGTAGTCATGCAAACACGCCATGCATGAACCAGCGAGGATCAAGCTCCTGACCATAGACGCCTCGACGGTAGATCCAGAAGCGATGTCCGGTCTCGTCCTCGATGCGGAAATAGTCACGTGCTTCCGCATCACTCCCGTCGATCCACCATTCCATGGCAATCCGCTCCGGCCCTTCGCTCCTTGCCACCTGATGCCGCATGCGCCGCCAGCGGAAAGTCTGCGGCGGGCCATCGGGCACTTCGGCGATCATGATCTCGACAGGCTCCGGCGTTGCAAAAAGCCGCAGCGGGCGCTCTTCGCGGAAAGGAAGCTGGATGTCCTGCGCTGCCTTCCGGCTGCGAAGGCTCTCCATCACAGGGACCGTGATGACGGCGCGTTCCGGCACATGGCTCTCGCGGAGCTGGAAGCTCTGCAGGCAATCCGCCCCAAGCCGGGCCGAGACCCGGTCGACGAAGGCCGAAAGCGAGATTTCTCCCTGCCGGTCGCCCTCGAAATCACCCTGCGCCTCGTTGAAGGGATCGTGCCGCAACACATTCAACCGCAGGATCTCGAAACCATAGCCGGCATCGAGGTCGTCATAGACCGCCTGCAATCGCTCGGAAAAAAGTCCGGCGATGAACTTTGGTTCGCGAAGCGGCTGGGAAGCGCCGACGGAGATACGAAAGACCCTGCCGTCGACGCGGAACAGGACCAGTTCGAACACCCGCCCGCCAGCCCCCCGCGCCTCCAGCGACGGCTGCAGCGATAAGGCGACCTGCCTGGTGACGGCAAGGATCTGCTCTTCCGTCCCGATGGGCTCGATCAGCCGACTTTCGGCCGAGAGGCTGGCAACAGGACGCCGGGGCGAGACCGGCTCCTCTTCACGTCCCAGCGCCTGGTCGAGACGCAGAAGCAGCTCCGGGCCGAACCGGCGGGTCAGCGGCGCTCGCGGCGCATCGATGACGTCGCCGATATATTTCAGACCGAGCTTCTTCAGGGCATCGACGGTTTGTCCTTCCAGCCGCAAGGCTGCAACCGGCAAGGACATCAGCACATGTTCCGTCTCTTCGTCCTCGATCACGCCGCCTTGCCCGAAGCGGGACGCGGCCCAGGAAAGGCCGGGTGACGGTGAGATCGCGCCGCGGGCATCGAACCCCATATGGAAAAGCCGCGACAGCACATCCTTGAGAAGCGCCTTTTCACCGCCGAAAAGATGAGCGCAGCCGCTAATGTCGAGAAACAGTCCGTCATTGCCGTCGAACGCCACCAGCGGCGTATAGCGGTCGCACCAGTCGGCAATTGCTTCCAGCAACCGGCGGTCGGCCGCCGGATCCTCTTCCGCGACCTCGAGCATGGGGTACATGGCGCGCGCTTCGGCAACGCCCAGCTCCTTCTTCAGCCCCAGCCTTTCGGCCAACTCGTCCAGTGCCGTCAGCCGCATGGCATTGTTGAGCTTGCCGGAACAGACGATAGGTGGCGTCTCAGGACGCCCTTTCGAACGCCAGGAGAGCCCCCATCGCTTGCGGGCGATGCGGTCCGTTGGCAGATGCGGGAAGCTGAGCGCCAGAGTGCGCTGACTGTTCGCCTGGAGGACGAACGAGGTTTGGTTCGGCGACAGGGAGAAATTCGCGTTCATGGGGATTCCACTCCAGAAGAAAGGAGAGCGGAGCCGGATTTCGGCTCTTCTCCAGCGTCAGACGGAAAATCGGATTGCCGATGCTACCGGAAAGTGTCGATCCATCCGGCAACGACCGCAGAGCGGACGGGGCTGGTTCGACATGCAGACGGAAGGCCGCACTGCTTGCCTCCTCCGCTCCGGCCTGACGGACAAGAAAGAGCGGACGGCGGGCAGCATGCGCCCTGAGACTGAGCCTGCGGCTCTCGGTCAGGCCGAAATGGGCGGGATTGCCTCGCACTTCGAAGATGACGGCCGAGAAGGCAGCGCTTTCCACCGCCACCTCCGCCAGCCAGAGCGCCTCGTCCAGCTTGCGCGGCGCCGCATGGAAAAACCGCTCCGGGCTCAGCCCGAAATCCCGAAGCCCGGGGGCATAGGGACGACCGGCCTCCAGCGTGCCGACTGCATCGCCGATCCAGAGCAACGGCATAAGCCTGCCGGCATCCGCTTCCTGTTTTTGCAGTCGCGCGGCAACAGCCATCGCCAGCCCGCTTGCAGCGCCTGCATCACGAGACAGAGCCGAGCGGAATTCGGTGATCGCATCGAGCGGCAAGCCGCCTTCCAGCGCGCCGTCGAGAAACTCCACCCCAAACGGCAGGGGCGGCAGAATGCGCTCCTGGCGGGTCTTACGTCCTTCTGCCAGGGCTTCCTGCTCCGCTGCGGCAAGCGCCGGCGCGGGCCTTCCCTCCAGTCGGGCAATGGTTTCGCGGAGCGCAAAAAGCCGCTCGCGCGCCAGGGCGTGCTGCGCCATGGCGTTCTCCGATCCGTCTTGTTCCTGTTATGTTCTTATAGATTCCAGAGAGCTAATGAAGAGTCAACGGCCATTTTCTATGAAAATATTCCTGCCTTTGATTCCGCACTCGAAAATCGGCGATAAAGGTTCTATATGGGCCCGCAAAGGAAGGAATATTCATGGCCCGCATAGACCAGAGCGATGATTGGCGGGACCGCCATGCGCCGACGATCAGCGCCTTCGAGTCGCTGGCGATGGAGGCCTACAGCCATCTCCCGGATGAATTCCGCCAGCTGACGACCAACCTCACGATCGAGATCGAAGATTTCCCCGATGACGACGTTTTCGAGGACATGGCGCTGGAAACCCCTTTCGATCTGCTCGGCCTTTTCGAGGGCAGGGGCATTTCCGAACGTTTCACGGTGGAAACCGGCGAGATGCCGAACCGCATCCGCCTCTACCGCCGTCCCATTCTCGACTACTGGGCTGAGAACGACGAGACGCTCGGCGATATCATCACCCACGTCCTGATCCACGAGATCGGCCACCATTTCGGACTGAGCGACGATGACATGGAGCGGATCGAGGCAAGCGCCGAGGAAGCCGCCGAGCGCTAAAACCGCGCGTTCGGCAGAACGCGCTACTGCTCGGAGAGCTTCATCTCGGGATCGTAATCCTTGCCTTCGACATGCTTGACGACGGCCTGGCCGCACTGCATCGCGCCAGTTGCGGCATTGAAGGTATAGGTCGGCGAGCCCTCCAGCGACCAGCCCTTGTTGAGGGCGGCGGTGACCTTATGGCAGAAGGAAGCATCGTCGGGACCGGTCAGGAAGCGGTAGAGTTTCATCATATCGTCTTTCGTGCCGCAGCCTGGCGGGATGCGATCAGGCGGGCTTTATGGACCAGACTTTCCGCCTGGACAAGATGCAACCGCTCGACCATCCGCCCGTCTGCATTGATGACGTTCAGCCCATCGGAGGCAGGATCGGCAAAGGCTGATATGATCGCCTCCGCTTCCGCGATCGCTGCCGGATCCGGGCCGAAATGGCGGTTGGCGGGCTCGATCTGCGCCGGATGGATCAGCATCTTGCCGGCAAAGCCCATGGCCCGGCCCTGCAGACATTCGGCATCGAAACCCTGTTCATCCCTGAAATCGTTGAAGACGCTGTCGATCGCATCGAGCCCGTAGGCGCTGACCGCAAGGACAACCTGCATCAGCCACGGCACGAGATAGTTCCGCCCCGGCTGCGGCAGCACGCCGGTTTCCTTGCGCAGGTCGTTGAGCCCGACGACGAGGCAATCGAGCCGCGAGCCCGGCGTGCGCCCGGCTTCGGCGATACCAGCCGCATTCAGGATGCCGCGCGGCGTCTCGATCATCGCCCAGATGCGCAGATCTTCCGATGCATCCGCCTCGGAGAGAAGGTCACTGAGCGCCATGACATCCTGCGGTTCGTCGACCTTCGGCAGCAGCACGGCATCGGGACCAAGCGCCGTCACCAACTCCATGTCCGCCAGGCCGAAATCGGTGGACAGACTGTTGATGCGGATGATCCGCTCCTTGCCTTGGAGCGGCCGAGCCAAAAAGAAATTCCTCAGATTGTCCCGCGCTTCCGCCTTCTTTTCCGGCGCCACGGAATCCTCGAGATCGAAGATCACCGCATCGCAATCGACCGCATGGGTTTTTTCGAGGGCGCGGGGATTGATGGCAGGCACGCTCAGCACCGAACGGCGCAGGCGGATGGAGCGGGTCGTCGGGTTTCGGCTCATGGCGAATTAGTGCCAAGCTTTGAAAGCCGAAGCAAGCAGCCCACCCCAGAACCTCCCACAGAACAACAAAAAGCCATGCTTGCCTTGCAGAGAGGAAAGAGAAGGACCACATTCCTTTCCGAAGAAAGGTCTCTAACATGCAGAACATTCGCTCCATCTTCCTCATGCTTGCCGGCGCCACCGTTTTCGTGGCCATGCTGCTTCTCACCTTTTCGGTGACGCTTGCCGTCGGCGGCATCCTGACCGTGCTCATGGTCGGCCGCGCGCTTTCGATGAAGATGAAGCCCGCTCCGGTCCGCGCCAAAGCGAACAACGGCCAACGCGAGATGCGCGTGTGGAACGACGGCCGCGGTACGATCATCGATCTCTGATCACCTTTTCGCTGAAAATTTTGGTTTCGCCGAAAAATTTCGGCCGACACTGTCGGATCACGCTTCCATGCTACGTCCTTGAAGCAGCCAGGCATTCAGCCGGCGTTCAAAAAGCGAATGGAGGACAAGCATGGATGCGACGACAGAGAGCAACCCGACCAAGATGCCACCGGTCAAGAACGGCCTGCTCCCCTATCTGACGGTTGGCGGGGCGGTGAAAGCTGCGGAATTCTACAAGAAGGCTTTCGGCGCCGAAGAGGCATATCTCGTGCCGGTCGACGAGAGCGGCAGAACGATGCATGTGCATCTCTACATCAACGGCAGTTCCCTGATGCTGTCGGACGCCTATCCCGAATATGGCCATCCCTTCAAAGGCCATGAAGGCTTTGCAATCCAGCTGGTGATCGATGATATCGATTTCTGGTGGGATCGCGCGGTTGCTGCCGGCGCCGAAGTCGTCATGCCGGTCGAACTGATGTTCTGGGGCGACCGCTATGGCCAGCTTCGTGATCCGTTCGGCGTCCTCTGGGGGTTGAACGCACCGTCCAAATAAGGAACAGGCGCAATCGGCGGACCGCGCGAAACGTCGCGTGGCCGCCATCTGTGAAAGATTCTCCTTCATTTCGGCTAAAAACTGGACTAGATGCAAATTCAGGAAGTAGATTTGCTGAAATGGAGCATGGGTCATGGATAAATTCGTGAAGCTCACGGGCGTTGCAGCGCCCCTGCCGGTTGTCAACGTCGACACCGACATGATCATTCCGAAGGATTATCTGAAGACGATCAAGCGCACCGGCCTCGGCACCGGCCTCTTCGCCGAAGCCCGTTATAACGAAGACGGCTCGGAAAACCCGGATTTCGTGCTCAACAAGCCGGCCTATCGCGATGCCAAGATTCTGGTTGCCGGCGACAATTTCGGCTGCGGCTCCTCGCGCGAGCACGCGCCCTGGGCGCTTCTGGATTTCGGCATCCGTTGCGTCATCTCGACCAGCTTCGCCGATATTTTCTACAACAACTGTTTCAAGAACGGCATCCTGCCGATCAAGGTCAGCCAGGAAGATCTCGACAAGCTGATGGACGACGCCTCGCGCGGCTCCAACGCCATCCTGACCGTCGACCTCGAAAATCTTGAGATCACCGGCCCCGATGGTGGCTTGATCAAGTTCGATCTCGACGAATTCAAGCGTCACTGCCTGCTGAACGGCCTCGACGATATCGGCCTGACGCTGGAAAAGGGCAAGGCGATCGACAGCTTCGAAAAGAAGAACGCCGCTTCGCACCCCTGGGCAGCCTGAGCCCTTCCAATCGGTTATCGATCAAGCCGGGCTTACGCCCGGCTTTTTCTTTGGTGCGGGTCAAAGAAATTTTTCTTTCCAGCCCCTGAGTTTTTCGAGCGACACGCCGATGCCGCCGCAGACCTCGATAAGCGGATTGTCGAAGCGCTGAAGCAGCCCGGCATGCACATCGGCAACCGCAAGGGCCGCACCGCAAGCCGGCTCGACCAGAATGCGCTGCGCATCGGCAAATTTCAGGCAGGCGGCAACGGCATCGGCGTCGCTGACGACAACACTTTCGATCGGATGATGCTTCGGCAGGTCGAAGACATGCTGCGCCACCTGCCGCGCCCCGAGCGAATTGGCAATCGAGGTAATGGCGGGAAGGGTGATACGCTCATTCGCCTTGAGGCTGGCATGGAGCGAAGCCGCCCCTTCCGTTTCGACGGCAATAACAGGCACATCGGAAAGCCCGTTGCGCTTCAACCCCTCGACGATGCCGGCGAGCAGCCCGCCGCCGCCGACGCTGGTGACCATGCAATCGAATTTTGCCCCTTTCGCCACCACCTCGTCGATCAGCGTGGCATGGCCATCCCACAGAAGCGGATGGTCGAAGGGGTGCACATAGCTTGCGTTGCGGCTCCGGGCGAGTTCGACCGCATGGGCATTGGCCTCATCGAAAACCGAACCATGAACAAGGACATTCGCGCCCGTTGCGGCAATCGTCCGGCGTACGTCGGCCGCCGTCGTCTCCGGCACGACTATCGTGACCGGCACACCGAGTGCCCGGCCGGCATAAGCGGCCGCAATGCCGGCATTGCCGCCGGAAGCGCAGAAGATTTCGCGCGCCCCATTTTCCACCTCGTGCTGGCAAAGCCTGCCGACGCCGCGCAGCTTGAAGCTGCCGGAAGGCTGCAGCGCATCGAGCTTCAGCCAGAGCGGTTTGCCGCTGGCGCTGTAGCCAGGTGCCGTCTGGAGCAAGGGCGTGTCGAGGTGGAGAGGCGCGAAAGGCATGAGAACATCCAGGATAAAGATAGGGTCACCGTTCTAATTCGTTTGTGGACGCAGGAGCAACCGTCGCGGCTCGGAGCGAAGCGTACCGATTCGCCGCTTCTGTCGCTTGAAATGCCGATTTCCGGGGTCTAAGAAACCGCAACTTGTTTTTCCCAGGAGGGTTTCATGACAGCGCGCAATCTTTTCCTGCTGCCGGGTGACGGCATCGGTCCCGAGGCCATGGGCGAGGTCCGCAAGATCATCGCCTATATGAACGAGGCGATGAATGCCGGTTTCGTCACCGACGAAGGCCTTGTCGGCGGCTGCGCCTATGATGCACATGGCGCTGCCATCTCGGAAGCCGACATGCAGAAGGCGCTTGCCGCCGATGCCGTTCTGTTCGGCGCCGTCGGCGGCCCGAAATGGGATAGCGTGCCTTACGAAGTGCGCCCGGAAGCCGGTCTGCTGCGCCTGCGCAAGGATCTACAGCTCTTCGCGAACCTGCGCCCCGCCATCTGCTATCCGGCCCTTGCTGCGGCCTCGTCGCTGAAGCCGGAGCTGGTCGAAGGTCTCGATATCCTCATCATCCGCGAGCTGACGGGCGGTGTCTATTTCGGCGAGCCGAAGGAGATCATCGACCTCGGCAACGGCCAGAAGCGCGGCATCGACACGCAGGTCTACGATACCTACGAGATCGAGCGCATCGCCGGCGTCGCCTTCGAAATGGCCCGCACGCGGCAGAATCGCGTCTGCTCCATGGAAAAGCGCAACGTCATGAAGTCGGGCGTGCTCTGGAACCAGGTGGTAACCGAGACACACAAGGCGAAATATTCCGACGTCCAGCTCGAACACATGCTGGCCGATGCCGGCGGCATGCAGCTGGTGCGCCAGCCCAAGCAGTTCGACGTCATCGTCACCGACAATCTCTTCGGTGATATGCTCTCCGACGTTGCCGCCATGCTGACCGGTTCGCTCGGCATGCTGCCGTCGGCCTCACTCGGCGCGCCCGACGGCAAGACCGGCAAGCGCAAGGCGCTCTACGAGCCTGTGCACGGCTCGGCCCCTGACATCGCCGGCAAGGGCATCGCCAATCCGATCGCCATGATCGCCTCCTTCGCCATGTGCCTGCGTTACTCCTTCAATCTAGTGAAGGAAGCCGACGATCTGGAAAAGGCGATCGCCAACGTGCTCGACAAGGGCATCCGCACCGGTGATATCATGGCCGATGGCGCAAGGCAGGTCGGCACCGTCGAGATGGGCGATGCGATCCTCGCCGAGTTCAAGACGCTTTCCACCTGATATTTCACGTGAAACAGTATCCAGCCCTTCGCATCGCGCATGCGGAGGGCTTTTTCATTGAGGGCGGTGAAGCGCGTCCCGCTTGGTCGAATTATCCGAAACGGACTATTCTCGGCCACAATCTCGTGTATTTTTGCGCCGGATTTTAACGAGCGCATAATCCCGAAATCGGAAGCGATTTCGACAAAGGATCATGCGTCAATTCAAAGGAATAGAGCGTCCTTAGCGTGTCCTCTTGGACGCGCGGCGCTCTGGGACAAATTCGAACGGACGACGAAATGCGGGCATTTTGGGCTTCCCTGGACAGGCGCTGGCGCCGGAGCGCCGTTGGCATGCCGCCTTTGCGCTGGCAGGCCTGCCTCTTCGTCACGCTCAATGCCGTGATCCTTTCGATGCTGCTCTTCGACGCGCCGATCGGCGCCAGCGAAGTTCCCGCGCCGGTGAAACACCTCGGCGAGATGCTGACCGGTTTCGGCGATTCCGCCTGGCTGATCTATACCAGCATCCTGCTGTTCTTTCAGGGCAGGGCAGGCTACAAGCTTGTGAAGACGGCGCGTTCCAAGGCGCAGGCGCTCTATGTCAGCTGGATCGGCGCCTATCTCTTCTTCACGGTCGTCTTCTCAGGACTTCTCGCCAATCTGCTGAAGCGCGCGATCGGCAGGGCACGTCCCGATCATTTCCACGACTACGGCATGTTTTCCTTCACGCCCTTTTCGGGACATTCTGCTTTCGAAAGTTTCCCGTCCGGCCACTCCACCACGGTCGGCGCCTTCTTCGCAGCCTTCGCCCTGCTATTTCCACGCTACCGTGTTGCCTTCATCGCTTGCGCCATCTGGCTCGGCATGACGCGTGTCATGGTCGGCGCCCATTATCCGAGCGACGTCATCGCCGGCCTTGCCTTCGGCGGCTGGTTCTCGCTACTGACGGCGATCGTCTTTGCCCGCTGCGGCTTGCTCTTCAAACTGGCGCCGGACGGCTGGCCGCTCTCGAAGCGCCTGTTTCCAGACGTTGAAAAGCCCGGCGCCTTGTGAGCGCCGGGCCTTTTCTCTCAAGCAAGGATTGGCCTCAATCCGCCGCTCAATCCATGGCGTGGATATCCCTGTTCTTCGTTTCCGGCAGGAAGATCAGGCCGATCACCAGCGTGATCGTCGCAAAGACGATCGGATACCAGAGACCGTAGTAAATATCGCCCGCGGCAGCGCTCATCGCGAAGGCTGTCGCCGGCAGCAGGCCGCCGAACCAGCCGTTGCCGATGTGATAGGGCAGCGACATGCCGGTATAGCGGATGCGGGTCGGGAAGAGCTCGACCAGCAGAGCGGCGATCGGGCCGTAGACCATCGTCACATAGAGGACGAGGACGAACAGCACGGCGATCGTGCCGATCCAGTTGACGCGAGCCGGATCGGCAACCATGGCGAAAGTGCCGCCATTGGCGATGTTGTAGACCGTCATGTCGGTGACGCCATTGGCCTCATCCGCGGTCAGCAGCTTGGTTTCGACCAGCTTGGCCACCGGTACGGTTTCCTTCTCGCCGGCGCGCACGGCATCGGCGTTGAGCGACAGTTCCGGATTGGCTGCGATGAAGGCATCTAGCTTGGCATCCGGCACCTTGACGGCACCGCGCTTCAGCGGATAGCCGGCATCGTGGAGCGCGATGTTGACGCTCTTTTCGAAGGCGGCGGTCATCCCCTTGGCCTTGTCGCCAGCAGCGACGACGTCGAAGCTTGGGATCGTCGCGTTGCCGACCTTCACCGTTGCCGGCTGTCCGGCGGTGCCAGGCACCACGTCGTAAGGCACCGAGTTCCTGGTCAGGAATGCCGTCGCCACGTCGCAAGAACTGGTGAACTTCGCCGTGCCGGTCGGGTTGAACTGGAACCTGCAATCCGCCGGATCAGCTGTCACCGTTGCCCGAATCGAAGCCTGCGCTTCGGCAAGCGCCGGGTTCGCCGTCCAGGTCATCGCCTTGAACAGCGGATGATAGGTCAACGCCGCAATGAGAAGGCCTGCCATGATGATCGGCTTGCGGCCGATCTTGTCGGAGAGGCCGCCGAAGATGACGAAGAACGGCGTGCCGAGGAGAAGTGCGATGGCGACCATGACATTGGCCGAGAACAGGTCCACCTTCAGCACGTTCTGCAGGAAGAACAGTGCATAGAACTGGCCGCCGTACCAGACGACCGCCTGGCCCATGGTGGCGCCCAGCAACGCGATGATCGCGATCTTGGCATTTTTCCATGTCCCGAAGGCCTCGGTCAGCGGCGCCTTGGAGCCCTTGCCTTCCGCCTTCATCCGCTGGAAAGCCGGCGATTCGTTCATCTTCAGGCGGATCCATACGGAAATGCCGAGCAGGACGAACGAGAGCAGGAACGGAATGCGCCAGCCCCAGGCGGCGAACTCAGCCGCACCCATCAGATATTGAACAAAGACGATGACGATCAGCGACAGGAACAGGCCGAGCGTCGCCGTCGTCTGGATCCATGAAGTGAAGTAGCCGCGGCGTCCGTTCGGCGCATGTTCGGCGACATAGGTTGCCGCACCGCCATATTCACCGCCCAGCGCCAGACCCTGGAGCAAGCGAAGCGCGATCAGGATGATGGGGGCTGCGATACCGATGGTGGCGGCACCCGGCAGTATGCCGACGAGGAAGGTCGACAGACCCATGATCATGATCGTCACCAGGAAGGTGTATTTACGGCCGACGAGATCGCCGAGACGGCCGAACACCAGCGCGCCGAAGGGGCGGACCAGGAAGCCGGCGGCAAAGGCGAGCAGCGTGAAGATGTTACGCGTTGCCTCCGGATATTGGGTGAAATAGGTCGCGCCGATATAGGTGGCGAGCGAACCATAGAGATAGAAATCGTACCATTCGAAAACGGTGCCCAGCGAAGAGGCGAAGATGACCTTCTTCTCCTCGCCGGTCATCGGAGCGGCCTTCGCGCCGTCGATGCTTGCGACATTTGCCATTGTCTGTCCTCCACAGAGTGATGATCAACGCGCGCGGCTACTTCTCCTCAAAGCATACCCCTGGCCGCGACACGCCTGACGGGAGTGTGCCAGAAACGACAGATCAAAAAGAGAGAGGCTTTCGGATTATGACTTTAGTCTAATGGCGCGACGCTTTGTCATGCACATCAAGCTCCGCCACCCGTGACGATAGAGCTGCCGGAAGCTTGGAAGAAGGTTTCACAGCGGTTTGTGATGTGGATCCGTTATGCCCTTAGCGCCTGCGCCGGCGATTGCCGGTAGGCGAGCACTGCCGGCAGCGCAGCAAGAATTGTGGCAAAGGCAAGCAGCACCGCCGCAAGCGCGGCATCTTCACGGGCGAAGCCGACCGGCATGGTGATCCCGCTCGTTTGCGAGAACATACTGGACAAGATGAGGGCCGCGGCATAACCGAGCGCAAATCCGAGTGCGATGCCGACCGCCACCAGGAAAAAGAATTCCAGCCAGACGATACCGAAAATCGCGCCGCGCGGGGCGCCGAAGGCCCTGAGTGCGCCGATCTGACGGCGGCGCTGGCCGATATGGATGACCGTGACCAGCACCAGCGAGGCTGCGACGAGAACTTGCGCGCCGGAGGCGACCGCAACCAGGATCTGTTTGGCGTCGCCGAGCGTGGCGTAGAGATTGGTCAGCACCTCACCGGGAAAGACAGCGACGGTATTGCCGCTACGATAGTCCTGCCGCAGCTTGTAGGCATCGGCGATCGTCTTCGGCTTGACCAGAATGGCAGGAAGGCCGGGAGCGCCCGCAGTCCAGCTCTCATCAAGCGCGGCATCCGGATCGGCTACCCCGTGATGCTCATGGCCATCGTGATCAGCGCCAACTTTCTCATGCTCATGTCCATGTTCGGCGCTATCCGTTCCGGACGCCGCTTCATTCTCGTGCTCACCGTCCTCCGCATGTTCCTCCATGCCATGGATGTGCCAGACGGCCTGGATGGGGACGAGAATGGCCCGGTCCCAGGCGGTACCGGTCGGCCGCAAGCGGCCGGCGATATGATAAACGAGTTCGGTATGAGTCTCTCCGCCCTCTTCCAGCGACCCGTGCATCGGCTTGATCTCGCCGCCGAGCGACAGCTTGACAGCCGCGCCGATCACGGCTTCGCCCTCGCGCGCAAAAATCTTGCCTTCGGCCAAGCCGCCGGAGAGGTTCTGCGCCAGCATGGTCGTCGTGCCGACGATCGGATAGCCGGAGAAGGAATCGCCGAAGCCGATCGGGGCTGCCCAATCGACCCGTGGATCCGCGGCAAGCTTGCCCAGCACTTCGCCCGGCATCAGCGGCAAAGGCGAGGGCTGCAGGAAGACGGACGACAGCACGAGTTGCGTCTCGCTGCCGCCGGCGCCGATGACAAGATCGAACTTGTCGGCAGCGCGTGCGCTGCCGAGACGAAGCGCCCGCTCCTGCAGGACGACAGAAACGCCAAGCGCCGTCGCAAGCGCCACCAGCAGCACGACCACCAGCGATCCCGCCCAGAGGCGACGAAGATCGGAAAGGATGAAGCGGATCATGCAGCTTCTCCCGCCGTTGCCGCGGAATCTTCGCTGATCCGGCCGGAACCGAAGGTGATGCGCCGGTCGAGGCGGCTGGCCAAGCGTTGGTCGTGTGAAACGACGATCAGCGTGCTGCCTTCGGCAATCGCCAGATCGAGGATGAGATCGCCGACCGCCTCGCCGCTTTCGGCATCCAGGCTCGCGGTCGGCTCGTCGGCGATGATGACGCCGGGCTTGCGCAGCAGCGCCCGGCCGATCGCCACACGCTGCATCTCGCCGCGCGACATGGTTTCGATCTTCTGGCCGGGGCGAGAAAGATCGACCGTGCTCAAAAGCGCATGCGCCCGCTCGATGACATCAGCCGTAGCAGCGCCGGCAAGCCGCGCCGGCAGCAATACGTTCTCCAGTGCCGACAGGCCGGGGAAGAGATGAAACTCCTGCATGACCAGGCCGATATTGGCGGCACGGAACCGATCCCGCCGGCTTTCTGAAAAACTCGCAATATCCTCGCCGTTCCAGCGGATGCGGCCTTGCCGTGTCCGCTCCAGCCCGGCAACGATATTGACGAAGGTGCTCTTGCCGGAACCGGACGCGCCTGTAATGGCGACCCTGCTGCCTGCATCGATCGACAGGCGACCGATCGCCAGCGCCGGCGAGGACAGGCCCGGGAAAGTGACGGTCAGATTTTCGATATCGAGAGCGAGCATATCGGTTCAGACGGCGGAATATTCGGCCTGGCGGATCCGCAGCAGGCTGACGAAGCCTGTGTCCGGATCCGTCCACGAACCGTATTCAAGCGTACCGCGCACTTCGATCGTCTGGCGCGGCTGCACGAAGGTCTGCTTCTCGCCGAGATAGACGACGACGATATTGTCCGGCCAGTCCGCATCCGAGGAGCAGAAGGGGCAGAGCGACATCGGCACCTCGGTGAGCACGAAGAACTGGGCCTCGGCCTTCAATGGCGGCGCCATGAAACCTTTCATGCTGATCCCTTTGCCGGCAAGACGCTTCACCTTGTCGGAGAATTCGAGGCCGAGCACGCCGAACTTGCCGTAAAGCTCATCGAAGCTGATCAAGGAATCCGCAGCAGAACTCGGGCGAGCAACAGCGGCGAAGGCCAGTGTGCCGATGGCGCCGATCAGGCCGCGGCGGCTGAGATGCAACGAAGGGAGCTTTTCCATGGCGATCTCCAAGAATGAAATCCCGGCGCTGAACGGCCGGGACCATGATCGGTGAATGAGGCAGGGCCGGCAAGCGGCTTAGCCGGGCCAGAGGATGATGCCGAAAAGTGTGCGCGGTTTTCGGACGACATCATGCTCTATTTCTTTGACTTAGATGCGGATGATTTTAGGCCGATCCGGGCTAAAATCATCCGCATCTAGAGATCAGTTCGTCTGCTTGGCGCCGAGAGCAAAGGTATCGGCGAGCACGCGATAGACGTCGCTCTGTTCCATGTAACCATGGAAGCCTTCAGCGCCAGGACCAGCCGATTGCAGGACGACGTCGTCGACGGCATGGACGCCACTATCGCCGCTCTTTGGAATATTACCCTGAACGAAGACCGCGCCGGGAACATCCTTATACTGCTCATTGGCCACATATTCCTTCTTTTCGTTCTGGACAGCCGGAACGAACGGACCATCGAGCTTCGGACGGAAGGTTTCGTAGTGATCGGGGCCATTGTTGGCACTCAGGAACAGGCGGCGGCTGACGTCGACCTTATCGGGATAGCCGTCGCCGTTTTCGTCCTTGTAGTTCGGGAAGCCGGCTTCGGCATAGGTCCCGACCTTCTCGCGCATTTCCGTGCCGGGCTTTTCATCATCGACGGTACCGATGATGGATACGCCGTGTGTGTGGTCGCCGGTGACGACGATCAGCGTGTCCGGATGGGCCTTCTGGAATTCGCGGGCAACACCGATGGCCTGGTCGAATTCGATGGTTTCGTAGACGGCACGATCCCAATCGAGCGGATGGGACATTTTGTCGATCGAGGAGCCTTCGACCATCAGGAAGAAACCATCGGGATTCTTCGAGAGGCGGTCGAGCGCAACCTTGGTCATGGCAACGAGGCCCGGCTGGTTCGGGAACTTGTCGACGGTACCCTTCTTCAGGAACTCGCGATCAAGCGTGACGTCCATATTGCCGGTGTGGAAGAGACCGAGGAGATTGCCTTCAGCCGATGCATTGGCTGCGAGCTCGTTCTTGTCGGTGGCAAGCTTGTAGCCGGCATCCTGGAACTGCTTGATGTAGTCCTGATTGTCCTTGCGCTTGGAGCCGGCGACTTCCTTGCCGAGGAAATAGGCCGAGCCACCGCCGAGGAGGACTTCCGGCTTGACCTCGAGCAGCATGCCGACAACGTCGGCCTTGTCGTTGCGGTTGCGGGTGTGAGCAACGACCGCAGCCGGCGTGGCGTCTTCGACCTCGGCCGTTGCAACGATGCCGATCGACTTCTTGGTCAGGCGGCGAACGGCTTCTGCGAAGGTTTCAACACGCGGATCATCGAGGGATGCCGGCGTACGGTCCGCGTAAACGCCGATCGCGTTGACGGCCGTCTTGTGACCCGTCATGTAGGCCGACATGGTGTTGGCCGAGTCGGTATCGACGGCGTTGGTCGCCGACGTGCCGATGAAGGCCATGCGCTCGAGATCGTCCATATTCAGGCGGCCATTCGCCTTACCTTCGGTCATGCCCTTGGACATGATGCGGGCAGCGGTGCGATGCGCAACGGAAAGGCCGTCACCCAGCAGGAAGATAATGTTCTTTGCCTTCGGCTGGGCCGCTGTTTCGTAAACGTTCCAGGTGACGGACTTCGTTTCGTCGCCGGCAGCGACTTCGATCTTGTAGTCGCCAGGAGCGGAAATCTTCAGGCCGCGCAGCAGGATAGCGGAACCGAGAGCCTTGTCGTCCTTGCCCTTTTCCAGTTCGACGAACTGCGCCTCGCCCCCAAGCACGGTCTTGTAGTCCTGGCCGTTGACCGTGATCTTCACGTCTTCGGGCTTGACCTGCTTGTTGAGCTCGACCTTGAAATCGAACGGCGAACCGGCCAGGATCGTCGCGCGATCAAGCGGATAGACCGTCGTCGCCTGAGCGGCGCCCGCAAGGATGGTGGTGGCCGCAAAGGCGGCAAGAAGCGTACGCATGGAAAACCCCCGTTTTCGTTGCAGACATTAACAACCGCGCCGGGATACCTCCCGAGGATGACAGCGGCATGACAAAACGTCGCAGCATTGCGGTCGCCGCTTTCGCCTGCCGGCTCTGAGCGCAAAAACCTTGACTCCTGTGGAAAACCTTCTAAGAGCAACAGCGGAAAAGGAATCTCCATGGTTCGCGACGAACACGCCATTGCCGAATGCAATGACCGGGCACGAGTTGCCGGGGTGGACATTGCCGTTCCGGTTTCTTCCAAAACCAAGGCCAAAACGACGACGAAAACCGTCTGACGTCTCTGGCCTGCCGCTCTCTCCCCGGCTCGGCTGGGGACAGGAAGACGCGATTAATCGCGCCTTTCCCCTCACCGGACAAGAGGAGAGAAGAGAAAGAGAGCTTGAGAAATGGGTTTCAAAGTAGCAGTTGCGGGAGCGACCGGAAATGTCGGCCGGGAGATGCTCAACATCCTCTCCGAGCGAGGCTTCCCCGCCGATGAGGTCGTGGCACTCGCCTCCGCGCGTTCGCAGGGCACCGAGGTTTCCTACGGTGACCGGACGCTGAAGGTCTCCAATCTGGAGAATTACGATTTCTCCGATACCGACATCTGCCTGATGTCGGCCGGCGGCGAGATCTCCAAGAAGTTCTCGCCGAAGATCGGCCAGCAGGGCTGCATCGTCATCGACAATTCCTCGGCCTGGCGCTACGACGCCGACGTGCCGCTGATCGTGCCGGAAGTCAACCCGGATGCCATCAGCCAGTTCACCAAGCGCAACATCATCGCCAATCCGAATTGCTCGACCGCCCAGCTGGTGGTTGCGTTGAAGCCGCTGCACGACTTTGCCAAGATCAAGCGCGTCGTCATCTCGACCTACCAGTCGGTCTCCGGCGCCGGCAAGGACGGCATGGACGAGCTCTTCAACCAGACGCGCGCCGTCTTCGTCGCCGATCCGATCGAGAACAAGAAGTTCACCAAGCGTATTGCCTTCAATGTCATCCCGCACATCGACGTCTTCATGGAGGACGGCTACACCAAGGAAGAGTGGAAGGTGCTGGCCGAGACGAAGAAGATGCTCGACCCGAAGATCAAGGTGACCTGCACGGCGGTGCGCGTGCCGGTTTTCATCGGTCATTCGGAATCGGTCAACATCGAATTCGAAAACGAGATCACCGCCGACCAGGCCCGCGACATTCTGCGCGATGCACCGGGCTGCCTCGTCATCGACAAGCGCGAGGATGGCGGCTACATCACGCCATATGAATCCGCCGGCGAGGATGCGACCTACATTTCACGCATCCGCGAGGATGCGACGGTCGAAAACGGCCTCAACATCTGGGTGGTCTCCGACAATCTGCGCAAGGGCGCTGCGTTGAACGCCATCCAGATCGCCGAGCTGCTCGTCAATCGCGGACTCGTCAAGCCGCGCAAGCAGGCCGCCTGATACCATTTGTAAACCATAATATGCTAAAGCCCTGCTGATGATGAAGGCAGGGCTTTTGGCGAATTGTGGACGCTTCTGTCCATAAGCGCTTGCTGAAAAAGGTGGTCGTGACAAGATCGCCTTTGGCTGGCATTCTGCCCGGCATCAAGCCAAGGCATGCCGTCCAAAACCGTGCAGCGGTTCGGGACAGCGACATGAACAGAACGAAGACTTTGAGCGCGTCGCATGGCCCCGATCGGCCGCGGCGCGCTTCAGTAGATCGGAAGCGGGGTTTCTCATGCGCATGACAACATTCTTTCTGGCGGCGTTTACGGCGGCGGGCATCCTCCACGCGCTGCCGGCAGCGGCCCAGGGCGCTCAATGCGGCAATAATAGCAGCGGTTTCGGTGCATGGGTCGCCGACTTCAAGCAGGAAGCAGCAGCAAACGGCGTCAGCCGCTCGGTCCTCGATCGCGCCTTTGCCAACGTCAATTACAACAGGCCGACGATTGCCGCCGACCGCGGCCAGAAGAGCTTCAAGCTCTCCTTCGACGCTTTCATGCAAAAGCGCGGCGGTGCCGCGATCATCTCCCGCGGCCGCAGCATGAAGGCCGCCAATCAGGCGCTTTTTGCCTCGATCGAGCGCCGTTTCGGCGTTCCGGCCGGCCCGCTGATTGCGATCTGGGGCATGGAGACCGGTTTCGGCAGCTATATGGGCAACCAGCATACGCTGTCGGCTGTTTCGACCCTTGCCTATGACTGCCGTCGTTCGCAATATTTCACCGACCAGCTCTATGCAGCACTCCAGCTCGTCTCCGAGGGTTATCTGAGCCCGCAGGCCAAGGGCGCTGCCCATGGTGAAATCGGCCAGACGCAGTTTCTGCCGCGCAACGTGGTGCGCTTCGGCGCCGACGGCGACGGCAACGGCCGCGTTGACATGGTCGGTTCCCGCGCCGATGCACTGGCCTCGACGGCGAATTTCCTCAAGGGCCACGGCTGGCGCGCCGGCGCCGGCTATCAGCCAGGAGAGCCGAATTTCGTGGCCATCCAGGGCTGGAACGCCGCCAGCGTCTACCAGCAGGCGATCGCCTATATCGGTCAGCAGATCGACGGCAAATAGGCCCGATAGAATACGCCAAAACGCCGCTGCGATATGCGGCGTTTTTCATATGCGGGAATCAAAGCCGCCGCCGGACGCCGCCTTGCGTCGCTCCTCCTGCACCGGAACCGGCATGATTGGTCCCGAGACGACGCAATTGCGGCCGGAGGCCTTGGCGGCGTAAAGCGCCAAGTCGGCGCGCTTGACCAGATCCTCGAAGTTCCGGTTGGTGGCTTCATTTGCCCGTCCGGCGCATCCGAAACTTGCCGTCACCTTGAGAACATCGCTGCTCGGCAGGGGGATTTCCGCCGCCTCTATCGCCAGCCGCACACGCTCGGCAACGATTGCAGCATCGTCAGGCGTCGAATCCGGCAGAAGCGCCAGGAACTCCTCGCCGCCATGGCGCACCAGCAGATCGAAGGAACGAAAATTCTCACGCGCGACGCCCGCGACATGCCGGAGCACGGCATCGCCGGCGTCATGCCCGTGCACGTCGTTGATCTTCTTGAAATGATCGAGGTCGAACAGCACGACGGAAATCCAGCGTGATCCGTGCTCGGCCTGTGTGAGAAGTGCGGATGCGGCGACCTCGAAGCCGCGCCTGTTGTAAAGGCCGGTCAGAAGATCGGTCTGGGCGGCGCTGCGCAACTCGCCCACAAGCGCCTCCCGATCCTGGGTCAGTCGGTCGATCAGGCGCAGGCCCTTTGCCGCCAGCAGCAGCACCAATGTGGCGAGTATCAGCAGGCCGGCACACAGCGCCAGAATCCGCGTCAGGTGTATGTGCGAGCGCGTCGAAAGGTTTTCGCCGGTCTCGTGAATATCCTTTGCGGCCTCGATCATCTTCTGCTGCAGGAAGCTCATGCGCTCGCTCTGCGCGGCGGCCCAGACGTCATGCACGGCGGGTGTCGGCCGCGATCCGGCGAGAATGGCATCGGTGATAGCATTCGCCTTCACCTGGCTGCTGCGGCCGAGATAAGCAACGATGTTGCGCACGACCGGCGCAGAGGAATGGAAGACCATGTGATCCATGCCCTCGCCGAGCATGACCTTGCCCTGTACGAAGAGCTCCACCGGCAATCTGGCGGAAGCCCCTTGGTTGAGATAACGGGTGCCGATCCCGGTGATCAGCCTTTCGCCGTAATAGGTCAGCAGGATACCCATCAGCTGATTGGATTTCTCAAGCAGCACCGGATCGCTGATCAGCGGCGAAAGCGCATCGACGACGGCAAGCTGCTTGAGAGCCGCATACCAGTAGATGGAACCGGGATCACTGCCGGCATAACGCCCCTGGTCGACGGCGCTGCGCGCCGCGACGATGCGGCTATAGGCAAGGCTGAGAATCGATAATTCGCCGACGAGCCCCTCGTCGAGCGCATCGCGGGAGGGCAGGCTGGCATAAAAAGCGTGGCGTTCGCGATCGAGCGTCACCCGGCTTTGCTGCATGTCGATGGCAGTCCTGCTGCTGGGATGTGCGAGGTAGCGGCGGGTGGCGCCAATCTCAGTCAGAATCTCCGTGGCGGCGATCGACCCGCCACGGGCAAGCACATCGGCGAACTGCCGGTCCTTTTCGAGGTTCCAGTATTGATTGACCGAAGAGCGTATGACGACGACGCCTTCAATGAGCATGAAGACGAAGGGCAGCATGATGGCGGCCAGGATAACCCTTTTGATGGTTTCGAACTTCATCGCCAATCGCCACGGTGATCAAAACGTCGGTCGTGCGCGACCAATTGACGGCGAGCTTAGCAACAATCCTTAAAAAACTGATAAACTGGCATGTCCCTAGATTTCGGGACGAATGAAGTCGCGTGTCTCGGCGTCCATGACCCAGAGTTCACCGGTCGAAATGTCGAACCAGGCGCCGTGGAGATGAATCTTTCCCGCCTCCTCGAGCGCCTTGATGTCGGGAAAGCTTCTGAGATTGTTGATCGAATTGCGGATGGAGACACGCTCCAGCGCCGTCTGCCGCTCGGCGGCCGTCATCACGTCGTTGCTCTGGATCTGCTCGGCGGCGGGTTTGACCAGCGACATCCAGCGGCCGATGAAATCGCCGGGCGACAATGGCTCGGCATTTGGATCGAGCGCTGAGCGGATGCCGCCGCAGCGGCCATGGCCCATCACGACGATATCCGAGACCTTCAGCACCTGCACGGCAAATTCGAGTGCGGCCGAGGTCGAATGAAAATGACCGTCCGGCTCGTAAGGCGGCACCATGTTGGCGACGTTGCGGATGACGAACAATTCGCCCGGGCCGGCATCGAAGATCAGCTCCGGCGCCGCGCGAGAATCCGAACAGGCAATGACAAGCGTATGGGGACTCTGACCGTTTTCGGCCAGCTGCCGATACCTGTCGCGGGCGTCGGCATAACGCCCGTTCATAAAGTTGCGATAGCCGTCCAGAAGGGGATTTGGAAAACGCTGCATGCTTCTGGATTAGCGCGCGCCGAAGACAAGATCAACTGCTGCACCGCAAAATGAGCGCATTGGCAAATGCGTCATTTTTTCCGCCGCTGCGCCGGATGCACGAGCCGGCGCATCTGCACCATGGCCATCGGCGTCGAAAGGCTGGAAGCATCGCTTGCCAGCATCAACTCGTTGCTGCCCCGCTTGACGGCACGCGCAAGCACCTCGAAGACGCTGGCGGTGGCAAGCTGCAGCGCCTTTTCGTCCTCGATCCCGGAAAGCAGGCGCGACAGGAAGACGGCGGCGATGAGGTCGCCGAGACCATTCGGCGGGTTGTCGACGACGCGATGCTCGGCAAGAAGGGCGTGGCGGCCGGAAAGATAGAGATTGCCGGTACCGCCCGCCATCATCGGCACCGCCGAAGTGACGAGCATGCGCGATGGTCCGAGCGCGAGCGCCGCCTCCATGATCGCGCTGTTGTCTTCAAGGGCTGCCCCCGAAAGCCATGCGAGTTCGTAGCGGTTCGGCGTTGCCAGCGAGGCGAGCGGAATGAGATGGTCGCGAATGGCCTCCGCGGTCGCTTCCGGCACGTAAAGGCCGCCGAGATCGCCCATGACGGGATCGCAGACATAGAGCAGCTCGGGATTGTTTTGCCTTAGCGCACCGATCAGCCGGGCGACGGAGCGCGCCTGGGCTGCATTGCCGAAATAGCCCGAAAGCACCGCCTTGACTTCGCCGATCCAGGGCGCGCGGATCAGATCGTCGATTGCCGCGTCGAAATCCGCTTCCGCAAAAGTTAGCCGCGTCGAGCGGCCGTGGCCGGGATGCCAGGGCAGCACGATGGTCGGCAGGGCCCAGACCGGATGACCGAGCGTCTCCAGCGCAAAGACGGCGGCCCGGTTTCCGACCGAGCCCCGCACCACATGGCTGGAAATGACGATGACTGCGCCCGCTGCATTTTCCGACATGATATCCAAGATCCGAATGATGACCGCGTTTGATGATCTTTTTGACGCCACGCTGTCAACCATTCTTCATGCGGGCGTGGAAATGTTCGGCGGAACGAAAAACCGGAAGACGGGACTTTCGCTTTCGCTTGGCGAAGAAAGCTGAAAATCTCTTACGATTTCTCTTTTCCAGCGCCAAAAAAGCGTCAAAACAATCCTTCGGACCGCTCTTTTAGAGATTTTTTCGAAGAATCTTCTGCTAGCTTGCGAAAAATCAGACATTGAGGGAGGCGATCCATGGCTGCCAGAAACAATCCGAAACGGGAAAAGCAGATCGAAAGCGCGCGCAAGATCGCCAAGGCGACAGGCGAGGCGCATCTCGATCCGGAAATTCTCTTCGGCCGGGCAAGCAATGACGATCTCGAACTCTATACGCCGGAAATGCTGGCGCTCTCCGCGGTGCATTCGGCAAAGGAACTCGGCGCCTGGAACGGCAAGGCGCCCCGCGTCAGCATCGACACGATTGCTGATGTGACGCCTGATGGCATCGCCGTCTCGGTGCTTTCAGTCACCGATCAGAACATGCCTTTTCTATTTGAATCGGTCATGGGCGAAGTGACGAGCACCTATCGCGACCTGTTCATGGCCGTGCATCCCATCCTGGTCATGGAAAAGGGCAAGGCGCCGACGACGTATTCCGCCGATCACCCGAGCGATCCGGCCAACCGCGTCAGCCATATCCAGCTTCATGTTGCGCCCCTCAACTCCGCCCAGGCCGCCGATCTCGTCAAACGCATCGAAAAAGTCCTCGAACAGGTCCGCCTGTCGGTTTCCGACTGGAAGCCGATGCTTTCCAAGATCGACGGAGTGATCGCCGAACTCGCGGCCAATGGCGCCAGCCGGAAGAAGGTCGATCGCGACGAAGCCGTCGCTTTCCTGACCTGGCTGCGCGATGAGAATTTCACTTTCCTCGGCATGCGGGAATATGTCTATTCCGGCAAGGGGACCGATGCCAGGGTCGAACGCGACAAGGGTGCAGGCCTCGGCATCCTTTCCAATCCCGATGTTCTGGTGCTGCGCACCGGCAAGGACGCCGTGACGACGACGCCTGAGATCCTTGCCTTCCTCGACGGCCCCGACTTCCTGATCGTCACCAAGGCGAATGTTAAATCGATCGTCCATCGCCGGGCCTATATGGATTATGTCGGCGTTAAGCGCTTCGACGCTGAGGGCAACGTCACCGGCGAGCTGCGCATCGTCGGCCTTTTCACCTCGACCGCCTATACCTCGCTCGCCTCCGAAATCCCACTGCTGCGTTCCAAGATCGAGAAGGTGAAGGAACATTTCGGCTTCGACCCGATGAGCCATTCCGGCCGCATGCTCGACAACACGCTGGAATCCTATCCGCGCGACGATCTTTTCCAGATCGACACGACGCTGCTTGCAAGTTTTGCTGAACAGATCAACGACTTGGCCGATCGGCCGCGCGTCCGCGTCCTGCCGCGCATCGACCATTTCGACCGCTTCGTCTCGGTGATCATCTACGTGCCGCGCGAGGAATATGACTCGATCGTCCGCGAACGGATCGGCACTTATCTGAAAACTGTCTATGACGGCCGCGTCTCCGCCTATTACCCGGCTTTCCCGGAAGGCGGCGTGGCGCGCGTGCATTTCATCATCGGCCGCTCGGGCGGCAAGACGCCACGCATTCCGCAGGCAAAGCTCGAGCAGGTGATCCGCGAAATCACGGCCCGCTGGGACGACCGTTTCGAGGCGCTGGCCGGCGCCAAGGCCCCGAAGATATCCGTCGACCAGGCCTTCCAGGATTCCTTCACTCCGGAGGAAACCGTGGCCGACCTCGCCGATATCGGTGCCTGCGCCGCCGGCGAACCGCTGCGCATCCAGTTCTACCATCGTCAGGAAGAACAGGGTCGCATCCTTTCCTTGAAGATCTTCCACGCCGGCGGCCAGCTGGCGCTGTCGCGCCGCGTGCCGCTTCTCGAGAATCTCGGCTTCAACGTCGTCAGTGAACGCACTTTCGACATCGGGGTGCCGGCCGCCGATGGAGAAAAGAAACTCGTCGTGCTGCACGATATGGAACTCGAGGCCCGCAATGGCGGTGAGATCGATCTGCAGCGTTACGGCGCCGCCCTCGAGGAAGGCTTCGTTGCCGCCTTCGCCGGCACGATCGACAATGACAGCTTCAACCGGCTGATCCTTTCTGCCGGGCTCTCGGCGCGCGAGACGAACGTGCTGCGCGCCTACGCGCGTTATCTCCGCCAGGCCGGCATCGCCTATTCGCAGGATTATATCGCCACGACGCTCGACAAATATCCCGGTGTCGCCGCTTCTATCTTCCGTCTCTTCCATGACACACTCGACACCAGGCTTTCCGAGAAGGCTCGCGTGAAGAAGCTTGCCGAACTGCACCAGGCGATCGAGGCCGAGCTTGCCGACGTGCCGAGCCTCGACGACGACCGTATCCTCCGCCGCTACGTCAATATCGTCGATGCGACGCTGCGCACCAATTATTTCCAGAAGAACCCGGATGGTTCGCCGAAGCCGATGCTGGCCTTCAAGCTTGATCCACACCTGGTCGACGGTTTGCCGCAGCCGAAACCCTTCCGCGAGATGTTCGTCTATGGCGTCGAGGTGGAAGGCGTTCACCTGCGCTTCGGCAAGGTGGCACGCGGCGGCCTGCGCTGGTCGGATCGCGCCGAGGATTACCGCACCGAGGTGCTCGGCCTCGTCAAGGCGCAGCAGGTCAAGAACGCGGTCATCGTGCCGGTCGGCGCCAAGGGTGGCTTCTATCCGAAGAAACTTCCCATCGGCGGCAGCCGCGACGAGATCTTCAATGCCGGCCGCGAGGCTTACAAGACCTATATCCGCACGCTGCTATCGATCACCGACAATATAGCGGGCGCCGATATCGTCCCGCCGAAGGATACCGTCAGGCTCGACGGTGACGATCCCTATTTCGTCGTCGCCGCCGACAAGGGCACCGCGACCTTTTCCGACACCGCCAATGCACTGGCGCAGGAAGCCGGCTTCTGGCTGGACGATGCCTTTGCCTCCGGCGGCTCGGCCGGTTACGACCACAAGAAGATGGGCATCACCGCCCGCGGCGCCTGGGAAACCGCGAAACGCCATTTCCGGGAAATGGACATCGACATCCAGACGACGCCCTTCACCGTCGCCGGCGTCGGTGACATGTCGGGCGACGTCTTCGGCAACGGCATGCTGCTCTCTCCGAAGATCCGGCTCATTGCCGCCTTCGATCACCGCGACATCATCATCGATCCTGACCCCGATATGGAAAAGACGCTGGCGGAACGCCAACGGCTCTTCGACCTGCCGCGTTCAAGCTGGCAGGATTTCGACAAGAGCGTGCTGTCAAAGGGTGCAATGATCATTTCCCGCGCAGCGAAATCGGTCACGCTGACGCCGGAAGCGGTTGCCGCGATCGGCATCGACAAGGCTGTGGCGACGCCCTTCGAGATCATGACGGCGATCCTGAAGAGCCCGGTCGACCTGCTCTGGTTCGGCGGCATCGGCACCTATGTGAAAGCGCCGTCCGAAACCGACACCGAAGTCGGCGACCGCGCCAACGACCCGATCCGCATCACCGCGGTGGAGGTGCGCGCCAAGGTGATCGGCGAGGGCGCAAACCTCGGCGTTACCCAGAAAGGCCGCATTGCCTACGCTCTGAAAGGTGGGCGCTGCAATTCCGACGCCATCGACAACTCGGCCGGCGTCAATACCTCGGACGTCGAGGTCAATATCAAGATCGCGCTGGCAGCCGCCATGCATGACGGACGCCTGACGCGCGCAAAACGCGACCAGCTTCTTTCCTCAATGACCGGCGAAGTGGCGACCCTGGTGCTGCGCAACAACTACCTGCAGTCACTGGCTATCTCGCTGACGGAGCGCAAGGGGACGGCAAACGGTCTGGAACTTGGTCGTTTCATGAGCGTGCTCGAGGGCGCCGGCCAGCTGAACCGCAAGGTCGAGACGCTGCCGGACGAGCAGACGCTAGCCGAACGCTATACGGCCGGCAAACCACTGACGCGGCCGGAAATCGGCGTGCTGGTGTCCTATGCCAAGATCGTGCTCTTCGATGCGCTCGCGGCAAGCGATCTGCCTGATGATCCCTATTTCATCGCGACCCTTTCCAATTATTTTCCCGTGAAGATGCAGAAGTCGAATGCCGGCGATATCGCCGGCCATCGGCTGAAGCGCGAAATCGTCGCGACCGTGCTTGCCAACGAAGCGATCAACCGCGGCGGGCCGAGCTTCACCGTCGCCATGATGGACGCAACAGCGGCTTCAGCACCGGAAGTGGTGCGCGCCGCAATCGTTGCCCGCGACGGTTTCGACCTGACCCGCCTCTGGGCCGAGACGGACGCCCTGGACGGCAAGATATCAGGCGACATGCAGAACCGCATCTACGAGGAGATCAGCCACAGCTTTGTCGTGCTGACGCGCCTGCTGCTAAAAACGGGCATGACCAAGGCCGATATGGCGGAAGTGATTAGCCGGCTGCAGACGGCCCTGAAGAGGCTCAAAACCGCCTTCGCCGGACAGGTGGCCAGTGAGGTCGCCGTGCGCCAGGCGGAGTACAGCCAGGCGGGCCTGCCCGAAAAACTCGCGGCCGAGATCGCCGGCCTCCCGATCTTCGCACTGGTGCCGGAGATCATGCAGATTGCCGAGCGCACCGGCGAACCCCTGGTGCGCGCCGCCGAGAACTACATCGCCGTGTCGCAGACCTTCCGTATCGGCAGGCTGCTGGCGGCGGGCGGCCGGATCCTCACCTCAGACCATTATGAGAATCTGGCGCTTGCCCGCAGCATCGACCAGATCGCCAGCGCAAGGCGTGACATCGTCATCTCGGCACTTTCCGATCACGGCAAGGAAAAGCTTCCCGTTCAAGCCTGGCATGCACAGGATCGTATCCGCATCAACCGTATCCTCGAGGAGCTTTCCACCCTCAGCGACGGCGGCGATCCCAATCTCGCGCGTATTACCGTTGCTGCAGGTATCCTGACCGATCTTGCGCGCGACCGGGTGAGGTGAGACAGTCCGCGTCAAAGAAGGAGCGGATGTTGAATCGCATTGACTGGACAGGAACGCAACCGCCGAAGGCCACGGAGAAGGGCATCTGGGGGTGGATGTTCTTCGATTGGGCAGCACAGCCCTTCTTCACCGTGGTCACAACCTTTATCTTCGGACCCTATTTCGTTTCCCGCCTGACCGATGACCCGGTTTCCGCGCAGACGACGTGGAGCAACATGGCGACGATCTCCTCGGTGATCATCGCCCTTCTCTCGCCCGTGCTCGGCTCGATCGCCGACCAATCCGGCGCACGCAAACCCTGGATCGGCTTCTTCGCGGTCATCAAGATCGCCAGCCTGTTCTGCCTGTGGTTCGCCGCACCCGGCTCGCCTGTTCTCTATCCCGTCATTTTCATGATCCTCGCCTCGATCTCGGCCGAGTTTTCGATCGTCTTCAATGATTCGATGATGCCGCGCCTGGTCGGCAAGCACGAGGTGGGCAGGCTCTCCAACACCGCCTGGGGGCTCGGCTACCTCGGTGGCATCATCGTGCTCATTGCCGTCGTCACGCTTTTGGCGGCGAGCCCTGAGACCGGCAAGACCATCCTCGGCCTTGATCCCCTGTTCGGCCTCGATCCCGAGACCGGCCAGGATGCACGCATCACCGGGCCGATCTCGGCCGTCTGGTATCTGATCTTCATCCTGCCGATGTTCTTCTTCACGCCCGATGTTGGCAAGGGTCTTCCCTTCGGTACCGCGGTGCGCTCCGGCTTGCGGGAACTCAAAAACACGCTTGGCGAGCTCAGAGAGCGCCGCGGCATCCTGACATTCCTCATCGCCCGCATGATCTATCAGGACGGCGTCAACGGCTTGCTGATCCTTGGCGGTATCTTCGCGGCCGGCATGTTCGGCTGGGCGACGATCGAGATCGGTATCTACGGCATCATCCTGAATGTCGTTGCGATCTTCGGCTGCCTGATCGCCGGCCGCATCGACAAGGGCGTCGGTTCGAAGGTGACCGTCGTCATCAGCCTCACGATGCTGCTTCTCGCCACCATCGGCATCATCTCGACAGGACCGGGTTACACCCTGTTCGGACTGATGCCGCTGCCGGCGGCGGATTCCGGCGGTCTCTTCGGGACGGCGGCGGAAAAGGCCTATATCCTCTATGGCCTGCTGATCGGGCTCGCCTTCGGGCCGGTGCAGGCCTCGTCACGCTCCTATCTCGCCCGCAGCGTCAACATCGAGGAAGCCGGCCGCTACTTCGGCATCTACGCGCTTTCGGGGCGCGCCACCAGCTTCATGGCGACGCTGCTCTTCTCGCTGGTGACCTATATGAGCGGATCACCGCGGCTTGGAATGGCAACGCTGATCCTGTTCCTCGCCGGCGGATTGATACTCTTGATCCGCACGCCCTATCCGGCCGATCGCGCATAGGGACAAACCTGCTAGAGGAAGAGCGCCGGCCACGGCCGGCACCCGATCAGTGTCGGAAATGGCGCATGCCGGTAAAGACCATTGCGACGCCGTGTTCGTTGGCGGCATCGATGACTTCCTGGTCGCGCATCGAGCCGCCCGGCTGAATGACCGCCGTTGCCCCTGCGGCGATCATCGACAGAAGACCGTCGGCAAAAGGCAGGAAGGCCTCGGAGGCGACCGCCGAGCCATGCGTCATCGGCACTGCGAGGCCAAGCGCCTTGGCGGCCTCTTCGGCCTTCAGCGCGGCGATGCGGGCGGAATCGACGCGGCTCATCTGGCCGGCGCCGATGCCGGCCGTCTGGCCGTCCTTGGCATAGACCACGGCGTTCGACTTCACATGTTTGCCGACCTTGAAGGCGAACTTCATGTCATCAAGTTCCTGCGCCGTCGGCGCGCGCTTGGTGACGACCTTGAGTTCCAGATCCTCGACCATGCCGTTGTCGCGGCTCTGGACGAGCAGGCCGCCGGAAACGGTCTTTGCCGTCAGGCCCGCGGCACGCGGATCGGGCAGGCCACCGGCAGACAACAGTCGGAGGTTCGGCTTGCGGGCGACGATCGCCTTCGCCTCCTCCGTGACATCCGGCGCGATAATCACTTCGGTGAAGAGCTTGACGATCTCCTCGGCCGTTTCTGCATCCAGCGTCCGGTTGAGCGCGATGATGCCGCCGAAGGCGGAAACGGAATCGCAGGCGAGCGCCCGCCGATAGGCCTCGACCAGGCTCGATCCGGTAGCGACGCCGCAGGGATTGGCGTGCTTGATGATCGCGCAGGCCGGTGCCTTCTCCGGCAGGAACTCGGCGACGAGCTCGTAAGCCGCATCCGTATCGTTGATATTGTTGTAGGAGAGCTGCTTGCCCTGGAGAAGAGCGGCCGTCGAAACACCCGGACGCTTCTCGCCGGTCACATAGAAGGCAGCCTTCTGGTGCGGGTTTTCGCCGTAACGCATCGCTTCCTTCAGCGCACCGCCGATGACCCGGTGGCGCGGCGTGTCGATCGACAGCGCTTCGGCGAACCAGTTGGAAATCATTGCATCATAGGCGGCGGTGCGGGCATAGGCCTTGGCAGCCATACGCTGGCGGAAGGCATAGGCGGTCTTGCCGTCATCTGCGGAAAGCTGCTCCAGCAGCTCGGCATAATCGGCCGGATCGGTCAGGGTCGTCACATAGGCATGGTTCTTGGCCGATGCGCGGATCATCGCCGGACCGCCAATGTCGATATTCTCGACGGTCGTCGGATAGTCGCCGCCGGCGGCGCGCACCTCCTCGAAGGGATAGAGGTTGATGACGGCGAGCTCGATGCCCTCGATGCCATGCTGTTTCATCGCTTCCTGGTGTTCGCTGTCGTCACGGATCGCCAGCAGGCCACCATGCACCGTCGGATGCAGCGTCTTCACACGCCCATCCATGATCTCCGGAAAACCGGTGATTTCGGAAACATCGGTGACGGCAAGACCGGCAGCGGTGATCGCTTTAAACGTGCCGCCGGTCGAAAGCAGGCGCACACCTCTGGCAGACAAGGCGTGGGCGAGGTCGACGATCCCGGTCTTGTCGAAGACGGAGATGAGCGCGGTCTTGATTTCGACCTTGTCGGGGGCGGGGATCTTCTTGGAAATTACGGCCATGAAACCTTCTCCGTTCGGGCTTCGGGAGGACATCCGCACGGGATGTTCGCATGCTGGCGCCGCGTTAGCACAGCTTTGCCGCCGCGCAAACAGGCGTCAGCGCATGACGCCAAAAAGCATGAGCCATTTTTGGACGGCATCGTACTTTACTTCCTTGATGGGGATACGATCCCGATTTTGGCCGCTCGGCCTAAAATCATCCGCTTCTAGCCTTTGCGGGACAAAAACCAGCGGATTTCCGTCTTCTCGGCGAGATCGAAATCGATCTCGATCTGGTCCGAGCCGCAGATGCCGGAGCTGTCGGCAAAGAAGATGTCCTCGGCGATCAGCACCTCATTTCCGGGTGCGGAAAACAGCCAGCTTTCGCCGTCCGGCGCCATCAGCAGCACGGACTCCCCGTCACTCTGATGCAGGACGATGGAAGGATGGATATGAAAACGGGCGACGGCCTTCAGGGGCTCGTCACTCTCATATCCTTCGCGGACGACGAGCCGGTCGCGCCCGGTCACGATCGAACCTGCGGCATTGAGTGTCAGCTCACGCTCGTGCAGCACCCCGAACACCCTGAGATAACCGTCATGGCTGAGCTTGATGCCGTCGCGTCCATCCTCGGTTTCGGCACGCTCGACGGTGATGGTTCTCACCGGTTCGGTGATGGCGTGATTCAGGAAGGGTGAGGACGAAAAACGGCTGGACGACGTGTCGTTGAGGATGACGGTGGAATGCGCCGCCGTCGTGCGCGCCATCTGGACATAACGGTGCCCGGCAAATTTCGGTGAACCCGAATTGACGATGAAACGATGGCGTCCGGACGACATCTCGAAGGAGAGGCTGCCGGCATGGACGGTGCGAAGCGCGCCTCCCGAAGGCGGCGTGCCGGTATCGGCAATGATCACCGTCTTTCCCCCGGAAAGCCGCTGATAGCGCGAATGCGGCAAAGCCTTGAACGGCTGGCCGGCAGTTTCGTCATATCGCAGCACGGACATCAGCTCGTTTGCGAGCGTGGAGGTCGCCCCGTTGAAGAGCGCCAGGTCTCCGTCCTGATGGCGAAAGAACCGCAATGCCGGATAGATGCGGTCTATGCCGGAGATCAGCTTCTGCGGCAAGTCATGACCGAGATTGACATAGGTCTGCCGGAGCGGCAGCAGATCGAGCAGCAATTCCAGCCCGACGCGCGGATTGCGGGACACATGGCCACCATCCGGCAGAATCTGGCTATCGAATTCGCGATCGAGCGCCTGCGCCGCCCTTCTGAGCGTAGAGGCGCGCGCCGGCATGGCGACGGAGGCCATGGCCAGCGCGATACGAAGCCGAAACAGCTCCAGGCCGCCGAGGGTGAATGGCGCCATCCGGTGCAGGAACCTCACCTGGAACGCCAGCGACTTCATGAAGCGGCGATAAAAGCCGCGGTCGGCATTCTGCAACACCACCGGCGAATGCGACAGCCAGGCAATCACGCGCTGGGCGGTGACGTCAGTTTCCCAGGCAATCCCCTCCATGCGACCGGCATGGATGGAAAGCCAGCTGTCGACGATCGCGCGAGCTGCAGCCGAACTGCGCTCCGTCTTGTTCGCCCGCATATGCCGCAGCCAGCCGAAACTGTGAAGACGGGTCGCGAAGGGGCGTGAGGGCAGGGTGAAGGTAAAGGGCGACTTTTCGTCCGTTTCCAGCATGCGCCCCGCCAGGAGAAATCGTCCGTTGAGGATCTCGTCGGCCACATGTGGATCGATGCTGCGGAGATCGGTCGGTGCGACGATCAGGCGCTCCGGCACCTTGACAGAATGGCGAAAGAGCTTCAGGCGCAGCAACGCGACGCGGCGCAAGGCGCGCCGCCAAGCCTCCCGAACATACATGCTCGCAAAACGCCGACCGGACTGCATATTCTATTGTCTATTGCCCCTCGTGGTTAAGAATAGGTGAAAAGCGGCCGATTTCATCGTCCACAATGAATTAATTTGTGACAAGGTTCGAATATACGCAAATTAACGCGTTTCGCCTGAAATCATGCCGGCGGATTTGGAGGGAACGGCATGCGTGACACGAGGCTATGCAGCGCCTCGTATAGGCTAGATCGCCGCGAGCGCTCACGCCTTGCAATCAGGCCAGGCGCCGCAGCACAGCCGCATAGAAGCCATCGAGGCCGGAGCCGATGCCGTCAGGCATTTTCAGCATGGTGGGCAGCGTGCGGAATTCGCCGAGCGGTGTGATCGCCGCCTCAAGGCCCGGCCAGTCACCGGCGCCGATCGGAACGCGCTCGACCGCATCCACATCGGAAAGAACACGGGCCACGACGTCCTCACCCTCGACAGGGTCGAGCGAACAATTCGAAAAAACCAGTGTGCCGCCCGGCTTCAGCAATGTCAGCGCATGCCGCAGCAGCCGCTCCTGCAGCGCCGCCAGCCTGGCGATATCCTCAGGTCCCTTGGTCCACAACACATCAGGGTGCCGGCGTGTCGTGCCGGTGGAAGAGCAGGGAGCATCGAGCAGGATCGCGTCGAAACGCTCCGCTGGCTCGAATGTCGTCAGATCTGCCGCAATCGTCTCCGCCTTGAGGCCGAGCCGGTCGAGATTCGAGCGCAGCCGTCTCAGCCGGTTTTCCGACTGGTCGAGTGCGGTGACTGCGCCGCCGGCAAGGATGAGCTGCGCCGTCTTGCCGCCAGGCGCAGCACAGAGATCGGCGGCACGTCTGCCCGAGAGATCGCCGAAAAGCTTCGCCGGGATGCTTGCCGCCGCATCCTGCACCCACCACGCGCCCTCATCGAAGCCCTCGAGCGAGGGGATGCCGCCGTCGAAGGCCGCAAGACGAATGCCGCCTGTGGGCAAAACAACGCCGTTCAGCCGCTTCGCCCAGCCTTCGGGGTCGGACTTGACGGTCAGATCGATTGCCGCCGGTTCGAGCTGGGATTCCGAAATCGCCAGCGCCGTGTCCCGGCCATAGGCCTTTTCCAGCCTGGCGATGAACCAGGCCGGCATCGGCGCGACCTTGCCGATGGCGTCGAGCACCTGCTCCTTCTCGCGGCCGAGCCGGCGGAGGATGGCGTTGACCAGCTTGGCGAAACGACGATTGCGCGGATCCTGATTGGCCTGCTCGACGGCGAGATCGACGGCCGAATGATCCGGGACGTCGAGATAGAGGATCTGCGCCGCCCCGATTGCGAGCACGTGATGCAGCGCCCTTGCCCCCTCCGGCAGCGGCGAATCCAGCAGCCCGGCAATCGCGGCATCGATGCGCGGTAGATGGCGCAGCGTCGTGTTCAGGATGGCGCGGACGAGCGCCCGGTCGCTTTCGCCGAGCGCCCTATAGGCCGGATTGCTTGTTCATGATCGAGAGCGCCGTCGAGCGGCAGCTTGCGGTCGACGACGGCAGCGAGAATTTTTGCCGCCGCAGCCCGGGCCTGCAGGCCTGGCTTATCAGGCGCAGATCGCTCGATGGAGGGCTTATGCTTGCGGAATGGCTTCTTCGTGCCGTCTGAATTCAAGACCACGGACCTTTTGGCGGTTGCGAACCACCGCGACCAAGACCCGTATCCGGAACAGAGCGCGATTTGCGCGACGGATTAGCAGTACGCGCCGGCGACGTCGAGACATTCATGCCGCCTTGCGCCATGTCGTGCAGCGCAGCGATGCGGTTTTCCGTGTTCGGATGCGTGGAAAACAGATTGTCCATACGCTCGCCGGAGAGCGGATTGATGATGAACATATGCGCCGTCGCCGGGTTGCGCTCGGCATCTTCGTTCGGCACGTGGGCAGCGCCGCGGGCGATCTTGCCGAGCGCCGAAGCGAGCCAGAGCGGATTGCCGCAGATCTCGGCGCCGCGGCGGTCTGCCGAATATTCGCGCGTGCGGCTGATCGCCATCTGCACCAGCATGGCGGCGAGCGGCGCCACGATCATCGCGACGATGACGCCGACAAAGCCGAGGGGATTGCTGTTGTTCTCACGATTGCCGCCGAAGAAGAAGGCAAAGTTGCCGAGCATGGAGATCGCGCCGGCAAGCGTTGCCGTGATCGTCATCGTCAGCGTATCGCGGTTCTGGATGTGGGCCAGTTCATGCGCCATCACGCCTGCGACCTCCTTGGCAGACAGGGCGCTGAGCAGGCCGGTCGAGGCGGCGACGGCGGCATTTTCGGGATTGCGGCCGGTGGCAAAGGCATTCGGCTGCGGGCTATCGTAAAGATAGACCTTCGGCATCGGCAGGCCGGCATTGCGGGCGAGATCGCGCACGATCCGGAAGAATTCCGGCGCATTGCGCTCATCGACCTCCTGAGCGCGATAGGCCGAAAGCACCATCCGGTCGGAATTCCAGTAGGAAAAGAAATTCATGCCGGCGGCAATGACGAACGCGATCATCATGCCGGCCCGACCGCCGATCAGGAAGCCGACAAACATGAAAAGCGCCGTCATGAAGGCAAGCAACATGGCAGTGCGAACGAGGTTCATTGCGGATCTCCATCTCCGATTTCGGCGTCACAAGCTTTTAATCCCGGCACCGGCGCATTATGATTTGGTTATTCATAAGCTTTTTTCAATATTTCCGGCAGGAGACGGCCATGCAGGATGCCGATAACGACAATAGCGAAACGCCGATGGCCGAGGGAACGGAGCCGCCGCGCAAGATGCTGTCCCCGGCTGCCAGACGCGCCCTTGCCGAAGCCGAGGAGCGGCGAAAGAACCAGAAGCCGCTGGAGCTGCCGCCGGAAATCGGCGGCCGCGGCGGAGCCGAGCCGGCGCGCTTCGGCGATTACGAAATCAATGGCCGAGCGATTGATTTCTAAGTCAATATTCCAATTGGCGTCTTACGATCGGAATAGCCGAGAATCCGGCTAACTAACGAGCGAGCCGCTCCGGACGGACCGGAGCGGCTCGATATGTCAGGCGGTGGCCTTGTTTTGCCGGTTGGCGATCAGATCGTCGACGACGGCCGGATCGGCAAGCGTGGAGGTGTCGCCGAGAGCACCGAAATCGTCTTCGGCGATCTTGCGCAGGATGCGGCGCATGATCTTGCCGGAGCGGGTCTTCGGCAGGCCGGGCGCAAACTGGATCTTGTCAGGCGCGGCGATCGGGCCGATTTCAGCACGAACATGTTTCACCAGTTCCTGGCGAAGCGTATCCGATCCCTCGTGACCGGACATCAGCGTTACGTAGCAATAAATGCCCTGGCCCTTGATCGGATGCGGATAACCGACGACTGCGGCTTCCGAAACCAGGTTGTGAGAGACAAGCGCGGATTCCACCTCTGCCGTACCGAGCCGGTGGCCAGAGACGTTCAGCACGTCGTCGACGCGGCCGGTGATCCAATAATACCCGTCCGCATCGCGCCGGCAGCCGTCGCCGGTGAAATACTTGCCCTTATAGGTGGAGAAATAGGTCTGAATGAAGCGCTCGTGATCGCCATAGACCGTGCGCATCTGACCTGGCCAGCTGTCAGTGATGCAGAGATTGCCGTCGGCCGGGCCTTCCAGCACCTTGCCCTCATTGTCAACAAGCTGCGGCTTAATGCCGAAGAACGGGGTCGTCGCCGAACCGGGTTTCAGATCGGTGGCGCCAGGCAGCGGCGTGATCATATGGCCGCCGGTTTCCGTCTGCCACCACGTATCGATGACAGGGCAGCGCTTGTCGCCGACGACATTGTAATACCACTCCCAGGCCTCGGGATTGATCGGTTCGCCGACCGTGCCGAGCAGGCGCAGCGAAGAACGCGAGGAGCGCGTGACGAATTCGTCACCGGCACCCATCAGCGAGCGGATTGCCGTCGGCGCAGTGTAGAAGATGTTGACCTTATGCTTGTCGATGACTTCCCAGAAACGGCCCTGATCCGGGAAATTCGGCACGCCCTCGAACATCAGCGTCGTCGCGCAGTTCGCAAGCGGCCCATAGACGATATAGGAGTGGCCGGTCACCCAGCCGACATCGGCCGTACACCAGTAGACGTCGCCGTGGTGATAATCGAAGACATATTCATGCGTCATCGCCGCATAGACGAGATAACCGCCCGTCGTGTGCAGCACGCCCTTCGGCTTGCCGGTCGAGCCTGACGTATAAAGAATGAAGAGCGGATCTTCCGCCTTCATCTTCGCCGGCGGGCATTCCGCCTTCACCGTGGCGATCTCCTGGTGATGCCAGAGGTCGCGGCCGGGCGCCCAGCCGGTCTTGCCGCCGGTGCGGCGAACGACCAGAACCTTCTCCACGATCACGTGCTGGCGTGCCGCAATGTCAATTGCGGTATCGGTATTGTCCTTCAATGGCACCGGCTTGCCGCCGCGCAGGCCTTCGTCGCAAGTGATGACGAAGGTGGATTCGCAGTCGACGATGCGCCCGGCTAGCGCCTCGGGCGAGAAACCGCCGAAGACGACCGAATGCACCGCGCCGATGCGGGCGCAGGCGAGCATCGCATAGGCCGATTCCGGGATCATCGGCATATAGATGGTGACGCGATCGCCCTTCTTGACGCCGTGCTTCTTCAACACGTTCGCCATCCGGCAGACATGCTCGTAGAGCTCGTTATAGGTGACCTTCTTGTCGATATAGGGGTTGTCGCCCTCCCAGATGATCGCCACCTGGTCGCCATTCGTTTTCAGGTGACGGTCGATGCAGTTGTAGGAGACGTTTGTCTGACCGTCCTCGAACCACTTGATCGAAACTTTGCCCGTAAAGGAAGTGTTCTTGACCTTGGTATAGGGCTTGAACCAGTCGATCCGCTTGCCGTGCTTGCCCCAGAACTTGTCCGGGTTCTCGACGCTTTCCTCGTACCATTTCAGGTACTTTTCCTTATCGATCAGGGCGCGCGCCTTCACCGGCTTCGTGACCGGATAGATCTTCTCCGACATGCAACTCCTCCTCATGGGACATGCGACGGGCCGCGTGAGCTATGCAGGGCCCGGACTTGAAATCACGGCAATTCATAGCAGTTCGCATCGCCACGGCAATTAGACAAAGGTCATTTCACTTCGGAAGAATTGCAATTCTGCGACAGTGCGGTTATATAGCGCCATATTTCCCGGACATTGTGGTGACAATCCACGGACCGCGACCGGCGCGGACGATAGAAGGACTATATCCATGGCTCAAACACTGCTCATGCCGAAGGCGACAGCCATCTGGCTCGTCGACAATACGGCACTGTCTTTCGATCAGATCGCGCAGTTCTGCAAACTGCATCCGCTCGAAGTCAAGGCGATCGCCGACGGCGAAGCGGCGCAGGGCATCAAGGGCCTCGACCCGATCTCGACAGGACAGCTTTCCCGCGACGAGATTGCCCGCGCCGAGGCCAATCCGAACCACAAGCTGAAGCTTTCCGAACCGAAGGTGCGGGTGCCGGAATCCAAGCGCCGCGGTCCGCGTTATACGCCGGTTTCCAAGCGTCAGGACCGCCCGAACGCCATTCTCTGGCTCGTTCGCAACCATCCGGAGCTGAAGGACGCGCAGATTTCCCGGCTCGTCGGCACGACGAAATCGACCATCGAACAAATCCGCGAGCGCACCCACTGGAACTCCGCGAACCTCGCGCCGATGGATCCGGTGACGCTCGGCCTCTGCAGCCAGATCGATCTCGACATGGAAGTGGAAAAGGCCTCCAAGGGCCGTCCGCTGCCGACCGCCGCCGAGCTTGGCGCAACGCTGCAATCGGCTCAGGAAACCGAACGCCTGAGCCCGAGCTACGAGCGCGAAGAGGAAAAAGAAAAGGAAATCGACGCCGACGCCGTCTTCCGCAAGCTGAGCTCGCTGCGCTCGGCGCCGAAGGACGAGGACGACGATCAGTACTGAGATATCAGCGATCCCATGAAAAACCCCGCCGGTATGAGCTGACCGGCGGGGTTTTTTGTTGCGGATTGCCTGTTTCGATTAGCTGCGGAACAGAGTGAGGATGTTCTGCGCCGAACTGTTGGCGATCGAGAGCGACTGGATGGCGAGCTGCTGCTGCGTCTGCAACGCCGAGAGCTTGCTCGATTCCTCTTCCATATCGGCATCGACAAGGCGGCCGACGCCGGAGTCGATCGAATCGTGCAGACCGCTGACGAATGTTTCCTGCAGCTGAATACGGGTCGAGATTGAGCCCAATGCCGAGCCGGCAGCGGTCATAGCGCCGAGAACCAGTTCGACACCGGTCAGGGCTGCGTCAAGCTGACCCTGGGTAAAACCGGTGATGTCGAGATCATAGATTGACGCCATGACGATGAAGGTGCCGCCGTAGGTTCCGTTGAAGGCCGTGCCGATGATGCCGCTTGATGTCTCGATCGCACCGGTGCTCGTCATGCCGAAAAGCACGTTTCCAAGCGAGCCCGAATCGAGCACATAGTCCGTCATCTTGACCGAAACGGCATTGCTGCCGTCGCGGACGAAAGACGAAACGACGCTCTTCGTGCCGGAAGCGCCGGCAACCCAGTTTTCGCCGGAGAAGGACGCCGATTGGGCAATGCTGAGCAGCTGCTCCTGAAACTGGTCGAGTTCCTGCTGGATCTTCGTCTTGTCGACGCCCTTTTCGGTGGCAGCGACGATCTTAGCCTTGATTTCGCTGACGACATCAAGGGCGCTATCCATGGCCGAATAGGCGGTATCGACCTTGGCCGCGCCGAGACCGAGCGCGTCGGAGACGGCCGATAGCGCCTTGTTGTCAGAACGCATGGTCGTGGCAATCGACCAATAAGCGGCATTGTCAGCCGCCTTTTCGACACGATAACCCGATGAAACGCGACCCTGGGTGTCCTTGAGGCTATCGTTTACGCCGCGCAAAGTCTGCAGCGCTGCCATAGCAGCGTTGTTGGTAAGGATGCTTGTCATGATCCGTTCCACAATCGTTGAGATAGGGGCAATCCGGACTAGGCCGGTAACGGCGACCGCGTCATGCAAAGCCTGCTATGCAAGCCATTGCCGTTAACAAATGCTTGCATCAACATGGTTAACAATTCCTCAATTAGGCTTAGCGAAAGTTTAATTCACATCGGCAAGGAGCCTAAACCGCGCCCACGCAGCGCCTCGGCAATTTCCTCTAAAATCGTTGGATCATCAATGGTTGCGGGCATTTTCCAGGGTATGCCGTCGGCGATCTTCTGCATCGTGCCGCGCAGGATTTTGCCGGAGCGTGTCTTCGGCAATCGGTTAACGGTGATGGCTGTCTTGAAGCCGGCAACAGGCCCGATCGAATCACGAATCATCGCCACGACCTCTGATTCGATCGCCGTCGCGTCACGGGAAACATGTCGTTTCAGCACCAGGAAACCGCAGGGCGCCTGCCCCTTCAGCGCATCGATCACGCCGATAACCGCGCATTCGGCGACATCGGGATGACGCGCGCAGACCTCCTCCATCGCCCCAGTCGAGAGCCGATGCCCGGCGCAATTGATGATGTCGTCGGTACGCGACATGATGAAGAGATAGCCATCGTCGTCGACATAGCCGGCGTCAGCCGTCTTGTAGTAACCGGGAAACTCATCGAGATAGGCCGATCGGAAACGGTCGTCGGCGTTCCACAAGGTGGGCAGACAGCCCGGCGGCAAGGGCAGCTTGACGACGATATTACCAAGCGTTCCTGCCTCGATCGGATGACCGGCATCGTCGAGCACCGCAATATCATAGCCGGGCATCGGCAGTGTCGGTGAACCGTGCTTGATGGGAAGGGCGCCGAGACCGAGCGGATTTGCCGCGATCGGCCAGCCGGTCTCCGTCTGCCACCAATGATCGATGACGGGTATGCCAAGCATACGCTCCGCCCATTTCAGCGTCTCCGGATCCGCTCTCTCGCCGGCCAGAAACAGTGCGCGCAAATCCGGCATGGGATATCGGCGCATCAGTTCACCGTCACCGTCCTCCCGCCGGATGGCGCGGAATGCCGTCGGCGCCGTGAAGAGCACCCGCACCTGATACTCCGAAACGATGCGCCAGAATGTGCCGGCATCCGGAGTGCCGACCGGCTTCCCCTCGAAGATCAGAGTGGTTACGCCTGATAGCAGCGGGGCATAGACGATATAGGAATGCCCGACGACCCAGCCGATATCCGAAGCCGTCCAAAAGACCTCGCCCGGCTTCAAGCCATAGATATTTCGCATCGACCAGTTGAGCGCGACCATATGGCCGCCATTGTCGCGCACGACACCCTTCGGTTGGCCCGTCGTGCCCGACGTATAGAGGATGTAGAGCGGATCGGTCGCCTTGACGGAGACACAGGCGATCTCATCGCCACGATGCTGCGCCACCGCCACCTCGAAATCCTGATCTCGACCGCTGACGAGATCTGCCCGAAGCTCCGGCCGCTGCAGCACCAGGCAGCGCTCCGGCTTCGAATGCGCGATCTCGATCGCCTGATCGACCAGTGGCTTGTAGGCGACGATGCGACCAGGCTCGAGCCCGCAGCTCGCAGTGATCACCAGTTTCGCGCCGCAATCGTCGATGCGGGCCGCAAGCTCGCTGGCGGCAAACCCGCCAAAAACGACGGAGTGAACGGCACCGATGCGGGCGCAGGCGAGCATGGAAAAGACCGCCTGCGGCACCATCGGCATATAGAGGATGACGCGATCGCCTTTGCCGATGCCACGCTCGACCAACGCTGCTGCAATGGCCATCACTTCCCGAAGCACCTCGTCATAGGTGAAATGGCGCTTCTCGCCGTTCATTGCGCTGTCGAAGATGACTGCTGTCTCGCCGCCGCGGCCGGCAGCCACGTGCCGGTCCAGGCAATTGTGGCAGGTGTTGGTTTCGGCGCCTGAGAACCAGCGGCCATAGACGCCGTCATTTGGCGAGAAAACCCGCTCCGCTGGCTTGAACCAGTCGATGTCACTGGCCGCTTCGCGCCAGAAGGCTTCGGGATCGCGTTTCCAGGCCGCATAGACCTGATGATAGCCGTTCCGCATCTGCTCCTCCCCAGGACATGCAAACCTCGATATCAATCTAGGCGGCATTAAGAGGAACAGGAAGCCCGACCAAAGCAGCGTTTCAGCGCGTACCGAAAATCGCTGATCCCACACGCACGCTGGTGGCGCCGAAAGCGATCGCCGTCCCGTAGTCGCCCGACATGCCCATGGAAAGTTTTCCGACGCCGCATTTGAGCGCGAGCTTTGCCAGCAGGGCGAAATGCGGTCCGGGATTTTCCTCGGCCGGCGGAATGCACATCAAACCTTCGATCGAAAGGCCGAGTTCGTCGCGGCAGAGAGCGACGAAGGCTGGCGTGTCGTCAGGAGCGATGCCGGCCTTCTGCGGTTCGAGCCCGGTATTGACCTGGACGTAGAGCCGCGTCGTCTTGCCCTGCCGCTTCATCTCATCGGCAAGCGCGCGGGCGATCTTTTCCCGGTCTACCGTCTCGATGACGTCGAAAAGTGCGACGGCATCCGCCGCCTTGTTTGATTGCAGCGGTCCGATCAGATGCAGCTTGATGTCCTGATGCTCAGCCTTCAGCGCCGGCCACTTGCCCTGGCTTTCCTGCACGCGGTTTTCCCCGAAGACACGCTGCCCGGCTTCGATGGCCGGGCGGATCGCCTCCGCCTCGAAGGTCTTCGACACCGCGACGAGCTGAACGGAACCCGCCGGACGACCTGCCTCGCGTTCCCCGGCCGCAATCCGCGACCGCACATCGTTCAAGCGCTCTTGAAGTTCCATCGTTCTGCCTCGACATACCAGCATGAAAGGATTGGCAATGAACTAACTAGCCAACCTGTGCTTGCCAAGACCCGCCTTCGTGAAATCGCCTGGTCATGATCAAGATCGGACGCTCGCAGCGCCTGCAAAACTTGACGCTACGGTGGTTTCATGGTGAAGGTCTCGACCAACTCCCCTGATTTTCCGGAAATACGAATACGATGGCCACCGAACGTTATAATCCGCGCGATGCCGAGCCCCGCTGGCAGCAGAAATGGAATGAAGACAAGGTCTTCGAGACCGACAATGCCGATCCGCGCGAAAAATATTACGTCCTCGAAATGTTCCCCTATCCCTCGGGGCGCATCCATATGGGTCATGTCCGCAATTACGCCATGGGCGATGTCGTCGCCCGCTACAAGCGCGCCCGCGGCTACAACGTGCTGCATCCGATGGGCTGGGACGCCTTCGGCATGCCGGCGGAGAATGCGGCCATGGAGCGCGGCGTGCATCCCGCTTCCTGGACCTACCAGAATATCGGCTCGATGAAGGCGCAGCTGAAGGCCATGGGTCTTTCGCTGGACTGGAGCCGCGAGTTCGCCACCTGCGACGTCGAATATTACCAGCACCAGCAGCATCTCTTCCTGGACTTCCTGGAGAAGGGCCTGGTCTATCGCAAGCAGTCGAAGGTCAACTGGGATCCTGTCGACAACACCGTGCTCGCCAACGAACAGGTAATCGATGGCCGCGGCTGGCGTTCCGGTGCGTTGGTCGAACAGCGCGAACTGACGCAATGGTTCTTCAAGATCACCGACTTCAGCCAGGATCTGCTGGACGCGCTGGATACGCTCGACCAGTGGCCGGAAAAAGTGCGTCTGATGCAGAAGAACTGGATCGGCCGTTCGGAAGGCCTGACGATCCGCTGGGAGATCGTGCCGGAAACGGCACCTGCCGGCGAGAGCGAAGTGACGGTCTATACCACCCGCCCGGACACGCTCTTCGGCGCTTCCTTCCTGGCAATCGCCGCCGATCATCCGCTGGCGAAGGACGCCGCCGCGAAGAACCCTGATATCGAAGCCTTCTGCGACGAGTGCCGCCGCGCCGGCACCTCGCTTGCAGCACTCGAGACCGCCGAAAAGAAGGGCATGGATACCGGTATCCGCGTCCGGCACCCGCTCGATCCTTCCTGGGAGCTGCCGGTCTACATCGCCAATTTCGTCTTGATGGATTATGGCACCGGCGCGATCTTCGGCTGCCCCTCGGGCGACCAGCGCGACCTTGATTTTGCACGCAAATATGACCTGCCGGTGGTGGCGGTCGTCATGCCGAGGGATGGAGATGCCGCAAACTTTTCCGTCGGCGACACCGCCTATGATGGTGAAGGCGTGATGATCAATTCACGCTTTCTCAACGGCAAGACGACTGAGGAAGCCTTCAATATCGTCGCCGACCGGCTGTCGGCCGCTTCGCTCGGCAATGCGCCGCAGGGCGAACGCAAGGTCAATTTCCGTCTGCGCGACTGGGGCATTTCCCGCCAGCGTTATTGGGGCTGCCCGATCCCGGTCATCCATTGCGATGATTGCGGTGTCGTGCCGGTGCCGAAGGCGGACCTGCCGGTCAAGCTGCCCGACGATGTCACCTTCGACCAGCCGGGCAATCCGCTCGACCGTCATCCGACCTGGCGCCATGTCTCCTGCCCGAACTGCGGCAAGGATGCCCGCCGCGAGACGGATACGATGGACACTTTCGTCGATTCGAGCTGGTATTTCACCCGCTTCACCGCGCCCTGGGAAGAAAAGCCGACCGATCCGGAGGCGGCAAACCGCTGGCTGCCGGTCGACCAGTATATTGGCGGCATCGAGCACGCGATCCTGCACCTGCTTTATTCCCGCTTCTTCACCCGCGCCATGCGCGAGACCGGTCACGTCGCCGCCACCGAACCCTTCAAGGGTCTCTTCACCCAGGGCATGGTGGTCCACGAAACCTATAGTCGCGGCGCCGGCGCCAGCCGCGAATGGGTGGCACCCGCCGATATCCGCATCGACGAACTCGACGGCAAACGCCGGGCTTTCCTGCTGACGTCGGGCGAGGAAGTCGCGATCGGCTCGATCGAAAAAATGTCGAAATCGAAAAAGAACGTCGTCGATCCGGATGATATCATCGCCTCCTACGGCGCCGATACCGCTCGTTTCTTCGTTCTGTCCGACTCCCCGCCAGAGCGTGACGTCATCTGGTCCGAGGCGGGCGTCGAAGGCGCCCATCGTTTCACCCAGCGTCTGTGGCGCCTGATTTCCGAAGCAGCGGACGCGCTCTCCGCCGTCGCACCTGCGCCGGCAACCGACGGGGAAGCCTTGTCGATCTCGCAGGCCGCCCACAAGACGCTGAAGGCTGTCGAGAACGACTATGACAAGCTCTGGTTCAACAAAGCCGTTGCTCGAATTTATGAACTCGTCAACGCGCTGGCCGCACCGATGACGAGGGTTGCGGCAGGCGAGGGCGATGCCACCTATCGCGCGGCGGTGCGCGATGCCGCCGAGATCCTGATTCAGCTCGTCTCTCCGATGACGCCGCATCTGGCTGAGGAATGCTGGGTCGCGCTCGGCAATGAAGGCCTGCTTGCCCGGACAAGCTGGCCGCGGTACGACGAAACACTCGTCATCGAAAACGATGTCGTCCTGCCGGTACAGATCAACGGCAAGAAACGCGCTGAATTGACAATTTCTCGCGATGCAGATCAGAATGCCGTCACCGACGCCGTGCTGGATCTGGATGCGGTGAAGAACGCGCTGAACGGACAGGCACCGAAGAAGATCATCGTGGTTCCCCAAAGGATTGTAAACATTGTCGTCTGATATCGCTTGCAAGCTGGCCCGCAATGCCGGCATCGCCATGATCCTTGCCTCTGCGGCTTTTCTCTCTGCCTGCCAGGTCCGGCCGCTTTATTCCGAGAGTTCCGGTGTCGTCGAAAAGCTCTCCTCAGTCGGCTTTTCCCCAGCAAGCAGCCGCGTCGAGCAGCAGGTGCGCAATCGCCTGATCTTCCTTGCGTCGCGCGGTGCCGGCGAAGCGGTAAACCCGCAATATCAGGTTGAGATTCGCGCTACCACGTCCGTTGCCGATACGCTCCTGACGGATTCCACGGATACATCGCGCGCCGGCCGTGTGACCGTCAGCGTCACTTACACGCTGCGTTCGGCGACCGACAATCACGTCATCAAGGCCGGCAGCCGCGCCACCACGGCGCTGGTGGATTTTTCCGAGCAGGAATTCGCCAAGCAGCGGGCGATCCGTGACGCCGAAAACCGCGCGGCGGATCAGGTGGCGGAATTCGTGGGAGCCGATATCGCCGCTGCCCTCAGCCGCTGAGGGCGGAGATGTGGCAGAGATAAAATCCCACGAATTCGAAACATTCCTGCAGAAATCGGCACGGAACTATCGGATTTTCGTCATCTACGGGCCGGATCGCGGCCTTGTTTCCGAACGGGCAAGCCAGCTCGCCGGCAAGAGCGGTGTTGCTCTCGATGATCCCTTCTCGCTGACGAAACTCGATATCGGCGACCTGCAGAAAGACCCCGGTCGGTTGGTCGACGAGGTCCAGTCGATCGGTTTGTTCGGCGGCGAGAAACTGATCTGGATCCGCGGTGCCGCCAACGAGAAATACCTCGTCGATTCCCTGGCGCTACTGGCCGAAAAACCACTCGAAGCCGCCTATCTGATCGTCGAGGCCGGTGACCTCAAGAAGGGTTCCCTGCTGCGCAAGACCGCAGAAGCCGCACGATCTGTCATGACGATCCCCTCCTACGCCGATGACAGCCGCGCCTTGAATGCATTGATTGATATGGAGCTCGGTGCAGAAAAGCTCGGCATTACGCCGGCCGCGCGCCAGGCACTGATCGCGTTGATCGGCGGCGACAGGATCGCTTCCCGAAACGAGGTGCGCAAGCTCGCTCTATACTGCCGCGGCTTCAATACGGTCGAAGAACATCACGTTACCGAAATAATCGGCGACGCCAGCGCCATTTCGGTTGACGACGCGGTCGACGCCATCCTCGGCGGTGATCTCAACGCATTTCTGCACGCCATGCAAAAAATCAGCAGCTCGAAAACAGCGATCTTTCTCGTTCTGCAGGCATGTCTGAAGCAATTCCAGCTTCTGGATTCGATGCGTGCCGAATTGGATGAAAAGCGGCTACAGACACCTCAGATCATGCAGACGATGGGGCGGCATCTGCATTTCCGGCGCAAACCGATCATCGAACAAGCGCTGCGCCAGTGGACCGCGGAAAGCATCGCCCGTGAATCCAATCGGCTACAGGCCGCTATTCTGCAAAGCAGACGGCGGCAGGTGCTGGAAGACAGCGTTGCGATGCAAACGCTTCTTTCCACCACCCTTCAATCCGGTCGGAAATCCGCCTGAGTAGCATCAGGCAGAGAATCGGAATCGATTTTCGGCCTGCACGATGCGAGGATTGAAAGAGTGGTGAGTGCGTCCTTTGCGCATCCGAAAGGACGCACAGCCTTTTAGCGCCTCTCGAGCAAACGGCAGATTTCCTCCAGCTGCTCCAGTGACTTATAGGAAATTTTGATCTGGCCACCGCTCGCCTTGTGATTGATCGCAACCTCAAGACCGAGTGCATCGGAAAGTGTCCTCTCCAGCGCCAGCGTGTCGGAATCCTTCTGATCCCGTCGTAAGGCCGCCTGCTGTGGTTCCGACTGAGCCTTTATATTGTTCTGTGCCAGCTTTTCCGCGTCACGCACCGACATGCCCTTGGCAACGATCGTACGGGCAAGACTTGCCGGGTCAGATGTCGAAACCAGCGCACGCGCGTGCCCAGCCGATAGGCTGCCGGCGGCAAGCAGATCGCGAACCGGATCAGGCAATTTCAACAGGCGCAACGAGTTGGCAACATGGCTGCGGCTTTTACCGATGATTTCGCCGAGGTCGTTCTGGGTGTAACCGTATTCCGCGATAAGCTGCTCGTAGCCCAAGGCCTCTTCGAGGGCATTTAGATCCGCGCGCTGCACGTTTTCGACAATAGCAATTTCTAGCGCCGTCTTATCATCCACATCACGGATAATGACGGCAATTTCGATCAGCCCGGCAAGCTGAGCTGCGCGCCAGCGTCGTTCGCCGGCGATGATCTCATATCGATCCCGCGACATCGTCCGCACAACAATCGGCTGAACGATCCCGTGTTGACGAATGGAGCTTGCGAGATCGTGCAGCTCGGACTCATCGAAGGACCGACGGGGATTGCGGGGATTACGGCTGACGAACTCGATCGGGATCATTCTGTCGGCGCTGATAGTCCGCTCGGCTTCCACCGGGACAGGCTGATCCATTTCACCAATTAGCGCCGCGAGGCCGCGGCCCAATCGCCTTTTTGATACATCGTCATTCATGATCTACACTCACCTACACCCTAAAATGATATCACGCGGCCAGTCTTTGGCGTTCGCGCTGGATGACCTCGGAGGCCAGCTGCAGATAGGCCTGACTGCCCGCGCACTTCAAGTCATAGAGAATAGCCGGCTTACCGTAGGACGGAGCCTCGGAAACCCGGACGTTGCGCGGAATTAACGTGTGGTAAACCTTGTCTCCGAGATGCGTGCGCACGTCATTGACAACCTGCTGGGCAAGATTGTTGCGTGCATCGAACATCGTCAAGACGATACCCTGAATATCCAGACGCGGGTTAACTGTCCGCCGAACCTGGCTGACGGTCTCAAGCAGCTGGCTCAAGCCCTCCAGCGCAAAGAATTCACATTGCAGCGGCACCAAGACCGAATGCGCTGCCGCCATGGCATTCATCGTCAGCAGATTGAACGACGGCGGGCAATCCAGAAGAATATAAGAAAACGCCATGGCTTCGGGCGAAGACAGCGCTTTCCGCAACTTGAACACCCGATCGCTCTGCTGCGAGATTTCCATCTCGATGCCAAGAAGATCCATCGTCGAAGGGACGATAAACAGATTAGGAACCGCTGTTTCGAGCGTCACTTCGGGGATCCCACGATCACCGACCATCAGATCGTAAGAGGACAGCTTGCGATCACGACGATCGATGCCGAGGCCTGTGCTGGCATTGCCCTGCGGGTCGAGATCGACGATCAGGACGCGCTCGCCGATAGCAGCAAGCGCCGTTGCCAGATTGATTGCTGTGGTCGTCTTGCCAACGCCACCCTTCTGATTTGCGATGGTGATAATCCGATGTCGTTCGCCAGCCATTGCCGCAATATCCGATCTGTTAAGCCAAGCGCCGGAGATTTGATATTTCCAGAATAACAGATTCCTGCTCGACGGCGCTCTTATGTTCTAACAGATCGAATTCCCACCGACCACGTGCTTTGTCAATTTCCCTTAGGTAATCCCGGCCTTTATGAAAAAAGCCACGACAATTTTGCTTGCCAAGCATCCAAGGAGATGAATATCCGATGAGCCCATCAAGATCCGTAAGGGCACGCGCTGAAATCGCACCACATTCGCCAACCTCCGTATAAGCATCTTCGATTCGAATGCTATGGACGCTGCCGCGCGCATTTGTCTCCCGCACCGCTGTCCGCAGAAACGCTGCCTTTTTGTGGTTGCTTTCGACCAGATGGACCCATCCATCCTGCAACTCGGCCAGAAATATCGCCGTAATAACGCCAGGAAAGCCGCCCCCACTGCCAAGATCAATCCAGGTAATCGGTTGCGGATGAATCTGAAAGACCTGGCTGCTGTCAGCGATATGTCGGTGCCATAGATCATCGAGGGTCGACGGCGCCACCAGATTAATTGCTTTTGCCCACTTCTGAAACAGCGCTGCAAAGTGTTGCAAGCGTTCCTGTGTTTCACGTGAAACACGCAACCCGTTTAATTCCATTCTAAAAGACTCTCAAATCTTGTAATCAGGCGCTATGGCGGTTGGCAGTGGGCAGGCGACGCAAGTGCACAAGCAGCAATGCGATTGCCGCGGGGGTCATTCCTTCAACGATTGCGGCCTGGGCAATATTGAAAGGGCGAGCTGCGCCGAGCTTGACCTTTAGCTCGTTCGAGAGACCAGCCAGTGCGTCATAATTGAAACCAAGCGGTATCTGCCGCTCCTCGTCGCGTTGCTGATCGGCAATCGCTGAGGCTTGACGATCGAGATAAACCGAATACCCTGCCTCAATTTCCAGCGCTTCCGAGACTTTTGGTCCAATCATGCCGAGCGTCTCCGGCCAAACATGGCTAAGCGCGGCGAAATCATAATCCGGATAGGACAGTAAATCATACGCGGTTCGGCGCTGACCATCGAGATTAATATTCAAGCCAGCGCGGCGCGCCTCATTCGGTGTAACCGCAAGCGACTGCAGGAGCGCCCGACTGGTTTCGATCTCTGCCTGATAGGCTGTGAATCGCTGCACTCGCGCGTCACTGACGCACCCGAGCCGCATAGCCAGCGGCGTCAAGCGCATATCGGCGTTGTCAGCCCTCAAAGTCAGCCGATATTCCGCACGCGATGTAAACATTCGATACGGCTCCGTAACGCCGCGTGACGTAAGATCGTCGATCATCACACCAATGTAAGAATTCGTCCGACTGAAATGGAACGGATCCGAATCGCTACTTTGCAATGCAGCATTCAGCCCAGCGGCCAACCCTTGCGCGGCCGCCTCTTCATAGCCGGTGGTGCCATTGATCTGGCCTGCGAGAAACAGACCTTTCAGCCGTTTAACCTCCAGCGATGGAGTCAGCTCTCTCGGGTCGACATGATCATATTCGATTGCATAGCCCGGCTGCAGTATTCTTGCCGCTTCGAGGCCGGGGATCGTTTTGATGAACTCCGCCTGTACCTCCGCCGGCAACGAGGTAGAAATTCCGTTTGGATAAACCGTGTCATCGTCAAGCCCCTCGGGTTCGAGAAAGACCTGATGCCCATCCCGCTCGCCGAATTTCACCAGCTTGTCTTCGATAGACGGGCAATAACGAGGCCCGACGCCTTCGATCTGCCCGGAATACATTGCCGAGCGCATGATGTTGTCGACAATAATGCGGTGGGTCGCTTCGGTCGTCCTGGTGACCCCGCATTCGATTTGTGGCGTGGTAATCGTGTCTGTCATAAACGAGAAGGGGACAAGCTCCTCGTCAGCCCCCTGTCGACCGATGGATTGCCAGTCGATTGTCTTTCCGTCGAGCCGGGCGGGTGTGCCGGTCTTCAAACGTCCTAGCCGCAGTCCCAGGCGGGCGAGGGTCGCAGACAATCCGATCGACGGCGCTTCACCGACACGCCCGGCGGGTGTCTTTTCCGACCCGATATGAATAAGACCGCGCAGAAAGGTTCCAGTGGTCAAAACCACTGCCGGCGCTTTTAGGGTCCGACCGTCCTTCATAATCACGCCAGCAACGCAACCATCGACAACGTCCAGGTCAAACGCGTCGCCTTGGATGATATCCAGATCCGGCGTTGCCTCGATCGCCGCCAGCATTGCCAGGCGATAAAGCTTTCGATCGGCCTGCGTCCGCGGTCCTCGGACAGCCGCCCCTTTCTTCTTGTTGAGCATCCTGAATTGAATGCCTGCAACATCGGCGACGCGACCCATCAGGCCATCCATCGCATCGATCTCCCGCACAAGATGGCCCTTGCCTAGCCCGCCAATCGCCGGATTACAGGACATGACCCCGATCGTGTCCCGCCTATGTGTAATAAGAGCGGTTTTTGCCCCGAGGCGCGCAGCTGCGCTGGCAGCCTCCGACCCGGCATGGCCGCCACCGATCACAATCACATCGAAGACATTATCCGTCATTCAACACTCCCTCTCCGGCAGGCGTTTCACGTGAAACCGTGCAGGCTTTGGTTCCAAAAGGTTTCACGTGAATCATTTGCCAATACAAAACTCCGAGAAGATCACCCCGAGCAGCTGGTCGACATCCACTCTTCCGGTAATTCTGCCCAAATACTCAGCGGCAATTCGCAGCTGCTCGGTCCGCAGTTCGAGACTCACATCCGACTGCAATATTGCGGCATCAAGCGCCGCTAAACATTTCGCTAGCGAATCCTTATGCCGCTGCCGGCTGGGAATTGCCATAGACAGACCGGCAAAACGTCTCTCGACTGTGTCGCCGATCAACCGCCGTAATTCCGGCAGACCGTCACCCGTCGCGGTCGAAATCTGCAGATCATAACGACCTGATGCTACTTCGGTCAGATCCTTCTTTGTCCCGACAGTAACATGCGGGGAGGACTGCTCCAAGTCGTCGGGAAGCAGAGGTTTCGTCATGTCGACCAGCAACAGGACAAGATCGGCATCACGTAGTGCAACGCGTGCCCGCCGCACACCTTCCATTTCGACTTTGTCATCCGCCTCGCGAAGACCCGCAGTGTCGTAGAGCTTGATGAGGTAACCATCGATGTCGAGATCAACCTGCAGGACATCACGGGTGGTCCCGGCAATCTCCGTCACGATGGCGACGTCTCGGCGCGCCAGAGCATTCAACAGGCTCGATTTTCCCGCATTCGGAGAACCGGCGATGACCACCTTGAAGCCGTCTCGGATAATCTCGCCGGCCGAAGCTGCCGCCAGGTGATCCTCGATATCGCCGCGGAGCTTCGCCATATCGGCCCAGACCGCATCCGATACCGATCCTGGAACGTCATCCTCGTCGGGGAAATCAAGCTCCGCCTCGATCAGCGCTCGGGCGCGCGTTAATCGTTCCGCCCACGAATCGTAAATTGCTGAAAGTCCGCCTGCGCTATGTTCGACCGCAAGGCGTCTCTGCATTTCGGTCTCGGCGCCAATGAGATCGGCCAGCCCTTCCACCTCGACGAGATCAAGTTTGCCGTTCTCGAAAGCCCGACGGGAGAACTCACCCTCGACTGCCATCCGAACACCCGGAAAATCGCCAAGCGCGTGAAACAGCGCAGCCAGCACGGCTCTGCTGCCGTGGATCTGCAACTCAGCAACATCCTCGCCGGTAAACGAATTCGGAGCAGGAAAAAACAACACAAGGCCGCTATCGATCGGCTGATTGTTACGAGTCCGAATCGTTCGGTGAGATGCATGCCGGGCTGCCGGAACTGATCCGATGAGCTTCACCAATATGTCTCTGGTCAACGGGCCGCTGATTCGAACGACTGAAACACCCGAGGGCAGGGCACCGCTCGATAGCGCATATATGGTATCATTCAACATGGCCATATCGCCTGGTTGATCGGTTGGGGTCGAATCGATTCCTTCAAATAGAAAAGCTGGCGACATCATGACGATGTCCCCAGCTCTCAATAGAACGAATCCGGCTAAGGATTACGTGTTCATTGAATCGAAGAAGTCGGAATTGTTCTTCGTTTGCTTCAGTTTGTCGATAAGGAATTCGATCGCATCGGTCGTGCCCATCGGAGCAAGGATACGGCGGAGCACGAAGATCTTCTGCAGATCCTGGCGTGGAACGAGAAGATCTTCCTTGCGCGTGCCCGACTTCAGGATATCCATCGCCGGGAAGATACGCTTGTCAGCGACCTTACGGTCGAGGACGATTTCCGAGTTGCCGGTACCCTTGAATTCTTCGAAGATGACTTCGTCCATGCGGCTGCCGGTATCGATCAACGCCGTCGCGATGATCGTCAGAGAGCCGCCTTCCTCAATGTTACGCGCCGCGCCGAAGAACCGCTTCGGCCGCTGCAGAGCGTTGGCGTCCACACCGCCCGTCAAGACCTTGCCTGACGAGGGAACGACCGTGTTATAGGCACGGCCCAGGCGCGTGATCGAATCGAGCAGGATGACAACGTCGCGGCCGTGTTCGACAAGGCGCTTGGCCTTCTCGATGACCATCTCGGCGACCTGCACGTGACGCACGGCCGGTTCGTCGAAGGTCGAGGAGATAACCTCGCCGCGAACCGAGCGCTGCATGTCCGTCACTTCTTCGGGACGTTCATCGATCAGCAGGACGATCAGATAGCACTCCGGATGGTTGGCGGTGATCGAATGCGCGATGTTCTGCAGCAACACGGTTTTACCGGTACGCGGCGGTGCGACGATCAATCCACGCTGGCCCTTGCCGAGCGGTGCCACCAGATCGATCACACGCGGCGACAGATCCTTGGTGGTGGGAATATCCAGTTCCATCTTGAAGCGCTCGTTCGGATAGAGCGGCGTCAGATTGTCGAAATGAACCTTGTGCCGGATCTTTTCCGGATCGTCGAAGTTGATGGTGTTGACCTTGAGCAGCGCGAAATAGCGCTCGCCTTCCTTCGGCCCACGGATGGGGCCTTCGACCGTATCGCCGGTTTTCAGCGAGAAACGGCGGATCTGCGATGGGGAGATGTAAATATCGTCCGGGCCCGGCAGGTAGTTTGCATTGGCCGAACGCAGGAAGCCGAAACCGTCCTGCAGCACTTCGACGACGCCTTCGCCGATGATTTCGACATCCTGGCTGGCAAGCATCTTGAGGATCGCAAACATCAGCTCCTGCTTGCGCATCGTGCTTGCATTCTCGACCTCGAGCGATTCGGCAAATGCCAGCAGATCCGTCGGGGATTTACTCTTAAGTTCCTGAAGCTTCATTTCAGCCATGAAGTGACCAATACTCTTTTCAATTTCAAAGGGGAAAGGCGATGTTGGGTCGTATTCGGTACCGCGAAAGGGCTCGCAGACGACTGAACTCTACACACATGCCACGTAGATGAGATGCGCGGAAAATAGCGACTCGCAATCGCTGCCGCAAGAGGGCTGCTTAAAATGAAGCAAATTTAACCTGAGGACGATTTTCCTCAGAACGGCTTCAACACGACGAGGATGACGATCACGATCATCAGCACCGTCGGCGCCTCGTTCATGAACCGCCAATAGCGCGCCGAGCGGCGGTTTTCATCCCGCTCGAAGGCCCTGACGGCGCGGCTGAAGAACATATGAACACCGGTCAGCAGCAAGACGAGACCGATCTTGGCATGCAGCCACCCACCCTGGAATCCGTAAACCGACCAGGCGAGATAGAGGCCGAAAATCCACGTCAGCATCATTGCCGGCGTCATGATGATTCGAAGCAGCCGGCGCTCCATCACCTTGAAGGTTTCCGATTGCACCGAGCCGGGCTCCGCATCGGTGTGATAGATGAACAGCCGCGGCATGTAAAACAGCCCGGCCATCCAGGAAATGACCGCGATGATGTGCAGCGCCTTGATCCAGAGGTAGAGATTATCGGGATTCCAGGCAAATAGCGCGACCGCCATCAGCGCGAAGAAGGCCAGCGCAAAATGAGCCCGGCGCCGGGCGTAAGCGCCAGATCTTCGATCGGTCTGTTTTTCCATCGTCACGCCACGCCTCGCACACGATCGACCAGCAGACGCACATGCTCGGGGTCGGCCTGCGGCGTAATGCCATGACCGAGATTGAAGATCAGCGGACCATTGCCGAGCTGCTGCAGAATATCGTCGATGCCTTCCTCCAGCGCCCGGCCGCCGGCAACGACACGCATCGGATCGAGGTTGCCCTGAACCGGTCCGTCTTTCTGAAGTTCGGCTGCAAAGGCCAGCGGGACCGACCAGTCGAGACCGATTGCATCTGCGCCCGTCTTCTGCCGATAGGTCTTGAGCTGATACCCGGCCCCCTTGGCAAAAGCGATGATGCGAGCATGTGGCCGTTGCGACTTGACCGAAGCGATCATCCGCGCAACCGGCCTGATCGCGAACGCCTCAAACTCCTTCTCGCCGAGAACACCTGCCCAGGAATCGAAGATCTGCACGGCATCCGCGCCGGCATCGATCTGTGCGACGAGATAATCGGCCGATACGTCGGCAAGCAGCATCAGCAGATGCTCGAAAGCCCGGGGATGCCTGTAGGCGAAGAGACGGGCAGGGGCCTGATCCGGCGTGCCGTGCCCGGCGATCATGTAGGTCGCTACCGTCCATGGCGCGCCGCAGAAACCGAGCAGCGTCGTCTCCGCTGGCAACTCTTCACGCAGCCGCCGCACCGTCTCCAGAACCGGCCTGAGATAATCGACAACCTCTTCACCGTTCAAACTGCCGATCCCGGCTTCATCGATCGGATCCATCTCCGGTCCATGGCCCTCGGTGAACCGGACGTTCCGCTTCATTGCGTCTGGAATGACCAGGATATCGGAAAACAGAATCGCCGCATCGAAGCCAAAGCGGCGGATCGGCTGCAATGTCACTTCGACGGCGTGGTCAGGCGTATAGCAGAGATCGAGAAAACTCCCTGCCTTTGCCCGTGTCTCCCGATATTCCGGAAGATAACGTCCTGCCTGTCTCATCAGCCAGAGAGGAGGAGGGGAGAGGCTCTCGCCACTCAAAACCCTCATGATCTTTCGGCGCGTATCGCTCAAACGCTTCTTCCCTATAAAATAACAAAGATATTTTAAAAGGTTTCTATTTCTTAGAGTCGGTGACTATCAAGGATTAAAATCCATCCACCGCCGATGCCATTTGTCGCGCACCTGCAAAACAACATCGGAAGGATTTGTCCATCTCGTCCAAATTTCGGGGAGAAGCCGAATCCGAAAATGATTCCAAATCCTTCCGGATCGGCAATTTTTCTCATTGCTGTGGATAGGCTGTGGACGAACTTTCAAGAAGTAGATCTCTTCCCCATCGTCCACAGGGCCGATCGAAACCGATCCGCAGAATCCGAAATGTGGATAAAGAGGCATGTTTTCCCTTGCCGGAGACTGCCTCCCCGCCGTAGCTCTCTTTCATCCAGTCTTTTCAACAGGCAGCGGAAAATAGCGTGGAGAACAGAACGAACTTCTTTCATCTGCATCTGATTTCTGACTCAACGGGAGAGACTCTGATCTCCGCCGGCCGCGCCGCCTCGGCGCAATTCAGATCGGCGCAGCCGATCGAGCATGTCTATCCGCTGATCCGCAATCGCAAGCAGCTGCTGCCGGTTCTGCAGGCGATCGATGACGCCCCCGGGATCGTGCTCTACACCATTGTCGACCGCGAGCTCGCGAGCCTGATCGATGAACGCTGCATCGAGATGGGCGTCGCCTCGGTGAATGTGCTGGAGCCGGTGATGAATGCTTTCCAGATCTATCTCGGCGCTCCATCTCGCCGTCGTGTCGGAGCCCAGCATGTGATGAATGCCGGCTACTTCGCGCGCATCGAAGCGCTGAATTTCACCATGGATCACGATGACGGCCAGATGCCCGACGACTACAACGACGCGGATGTCGTGATCATCGGCATCAGCCGCACGTCGAAAACACCGACCAGCATCTATCTTGCCAACCGAGGCATCAAGACGGCGAACATTCCGATCGTCTATGGCGTGCCATTGCCCGAAAGCCTCTTCGTCGCGAGCAAACCGCTGATCGTCTGCCTAATCGCCACCACCGACCGTATTTCCCAGGTGCGGGAAAATCGGGTGCTCGGCGTGACCCAGGGTTTCGATCGCGAACACTACACCGATCGTGCCGCGATTTCGGAGGAGCTGAAATATGCCCGCTCTCTTTGCGCCCGTCATAACTGGCCTTTGATCGACGTCACCCGCCGCTCAATCGAGGAAACAGCCGCGGCAATCGTTGCTCTGCGGCCGAAGCTGCGCTAAGCGCTGACGAAAAGCCGGCACGCCGAGGAACCCATGACGCCGAAACTCATCCTTGCATCGTCGAGCCCCTTTCGCCGGATGCTGATGGAAAATGCCGGTCTGTCCTTCGAGGCGCATGCCGCAAGGATCGATGAACGGGCCGTCGAAGCGCCGCTGGAAAAAGCCGGCGCTAAGCCTGATGCCGTGGCCCTCGTCCTGGCCAGGGCCAAGGCAGAGGAGGTCAGCAGCCGTTTTCCAGATAGCCTGATCATCGGTTCGGATCAAACAATGTCGCTCGGCGACAGCGTCTTCCATAAGCCGAAAGACCTGGCCGACGCGGCTAGCCACCTTCAAGCTCTTTCCGGCGTAACCCACCGATTGAACAGCGCCGTCGCGATCGTCAGCGACGGCGTGGTCTTGTGGGAACATCTTGCGCATGCGGAATTGACGATGCGGCCGCTGACGGTGGAGTTCATCGCCAGACATCTGGCGCGGGTTGGCGAACGGGCGCTTTCCAGCGTCGGCGCCTATCAATTGGAGGGGGAGGGCATCCAGCTCTTCGAAAAGATCGAGGGTGATTATTTCACCATTCTCGGCCTGCCGATGCTGCCGCTCTTAAAAAAATTGCGAGAACTCGGAGCGATCGATGGGTGATTCACGTGAAACATTGGGGCCGAAAGCATTTGTCACGGGCTTTCCCATCAAGCACTCGCGCTCACCACTGATTCACGGATATTGGCTGAAGACGCTCGGCCTGCCAGGCAGTTATCGCGCTCATGAAGTGGCACCCGAGGCCTTTGCCGATTTCATTCACTCGCTGAAGGACGGCAGTTCCGGCTTTGCCGGAGGCAACGTCACTATTCCCCACAAGGAATTGGCGTTCCGGCTCGCCGACAAGCCGGACGCGCTATCGCGCGAACTCGGCGCCTCCAACACGCTCTGGCGGGAGGATGGTGCCCTGCATGCGACGAATACCGACGGTCGCGGCTTCATCGCCAATCTTGATGAATGCCATCCCGGCTGGGACGGGCATGGCACGGCCGTCGTCTTTGGCGCCGGCGGCGCCAGCCGGGCGATCATCCAGGCGGTCCGCGATCGCGGCTTCAAGGAGATCCACGTCGTCAACCGCACCGTCGAACGCGCGCGTGAACTCGCGGATCGTTTTGGCCCGCGTGTTCGGGCTCACCCGGCCGGGGCGCTTGCCGAAGTGATGAGTGGGGCCGGCCTCTTCATCAATACAACCTCGCTCGGCATGGACGGCGAGCCAGCGCCGCAACTCGACTTCTCACCTCTTGCAGCCGATGCCGTCGTCACCGATATCGTTTATGTGCCCTTGAAGACGCCGATCCTGGTCCAAGCGGAAGAGCAAGGATTTCCCATCGTCGATGGTCTCGGCATGCTGCTTCATCAGGCCGTGCCCGGATTCGAGAAATGGTTCGGCCAGCGTCCCATCGTCGACGCAGCGCTGCGCGCGCTCATCATTGCGGATATGGAAGCACACTGATGCTGAAGATCGGCCTCACCGGCTCCATCGGAATGGGAAAATCGACGGCGTCAAAGCTCTTCGCCGATGCAGGAATCCCGGTGAACGATTCGGACGCCGTGGTCCACGATCTCTATGCCGGCGAGGCTGCACCGCAGGTGAATGCCGCCTTCCCCGGCACGATGAAGGATGGAGCAGTCGACCGGCGTGAACTCGGCCGCCAGCTCGCTCTTGATACTCACGGCTTCAAACGCCTGGAAGCGATCGTCCATCCGCTGGTTCGCAAACGCGAGACGGAATTTCTGAAGCGACAACGCGCCGCCGGCGCCGACATGGTATTGCTCGATATTCCATTACTTTTCGAAACCGGCGCCGAGGCAAGAGTGGATGTCATCGTCGTCGTCAGCACCGATCCACAGATTCAGCGCCAAAGGGTGCTTGCGCGCGAAGGCATGACCGAGGAAAAATTCGACATGATTCTCTCACGCCAGACGCCGGACACGGAAAAACGGCGGCGTGCCGATTATCTGATCGACACCAGTCACAGTATCGCGACGACGAGGGAACGGGTGTTCGAGATCGTCGCCGACCTGAAAACGCGGATTGCCAAGGGAGATTTCCGGAATGCGTGAGATCATCTTCGATACGGAAACAACCGGCCTCGACAACCGCGCCGACCGCATCATCGAAATCGGCGGCATCGAGCTCTTCAATCATTTCCCCACGGGCAACACGATCCACATCTTCATCAATCCTGGAGATCAGAAGGTTCATCCGGATGCGCTCGCCGTGCACGGCATCACCGATGAATTCCTGAAGGACAAGCAGCCTTTCGGGGAAGTTGCCGAACAAATCCTTACCTTCTTCGGCGATGCGAAGTGGATTGCCCATAACGCCACCTTCGATATGGGCTTCATCAACGCGGAATTCGCGCGGATCGGTTTGCCGCCAATCCTGCCGGAAAGGGTGCTCGATACCCTGTCGATGGCGCGGCGCAAACATCCGATGGGGCCGAATTCGCTCGATGCGCTTTGCCGGCGCTACGGCATCGATAATTCGCACCGCACCAAACACGGCGCGCTGCTCGACTCCGAATTGCTTGCCGAAGTCTATATCGAGATGATCGGCGGCAGACAGGCAGCCCTTGGCCTCGGCATGGCCGGAAAATCCAACCAGGCAGCTCGCGGTGACACGGGGATGGAAGACGACGTGGTGATTGCCGCAGTGCTCGAAAGGCCCCGGCCGCTCGCCCCGCGCCTCAGCCAAACCGAGGAACAGGCGCATGAGGCGCTCGTCGCCAAGCTCGGTGAAAAAAGCGTCTGGGCGAAATACGCCAACCTCGATTAAACCGTCCTTAATTGAAAATGCCCGGGACCAGCCCGGGCATCCGCATATCAGACAAGAAAGAGCCGGTCAGTTCGGAACGGCCTGAACCTTAGCGCGGGCCTGTTCTTCGGCAACGCGCTGAGCGAACATTTGCGTGAAGTCGATCGGGTCGATCATCAGCGGCGGGAAACCACCGTTGCGGGTGACGTCGGCAATGATCTGACGGGCGAAGGGGAAGAGCATGCGCGGGCACTCGATGAAGAGAACCGGCAGCATGTGTTCCTGCGGGAAACCGGCAACGCGGAAAACGCCGCCATAGGTGAGTTCGGTATGGAAAACCGTCTTGTCGCCGTCCTTGGCTTCGGCATTCAGCGACAGCACGACATCGAAATCCGTATCGGAAAGCGGGTTAGCGTTGACGTTCACATTGATGTTGATCGTCGGCGCCTTGTCGCGGGCCTGCAGCGAACGCGGCGCACCCGGATTTTCGAAGGACAGATCCTTGGTATATTGCGCAAGGATCGAAAGGGTGGGGTTGGTCGCACCGTTGCTGTTGTTATCGTCTGCCATTGGCTTTTCCTCGAGGGGCATGGGAATGGTGCCGCCATCTAACATTTCAGGGAAGGGCTTACAACCCTGGGCGCTCGGCGCGGTTGATCAGCCGTAGTGCCTCAATCGCCAAGATGTTTGCCGGACCACGGCGAGTTGCGATCCGGCTCTCTATGATAGTCCTCTTCATCGAGATCGACCACCTTCGAGTTCGGCTTGCGGTCGCGGAAATCGGGTTGCGGACCGGAGGAAGAGCCGCCCTTGGCATTGACGACGACGAAGCGTTTGGCGATTGCCCGCCAGACGAGATCGCGCACCGGCGGAATGAGAATGAGGATCGCGATGATATCCGTGAGGAAGCCGGGAATGATCAGGAGCAGCGAGGCGATGACGTTCATCGCCGGCCGCAGCAGGTCGCGGCCCGGCATCACCCCATTCCGTCCTTCGCTCGACATGCGGCGCAAAATACCGATGCCCTGCCGGCGCAGCAGAACCACACCGATAACAAAACCCAGCATGACGAGCGCGAGCGTCAGCCACAATCCGATAGCCCGGCCGACGACGACGAAACCGGCAATTTCGGCGAGCGGCAGCAGCAAAATGAAAGCTGGCAGGATCGAAAAACGCATGTCGGTCATGTCCCGGGCTCGCCGGTCTCCTCTTGTCGCTGGCGAAGATGCCAGCCATCATTTGAATCATCTGTATAGGCAGACTATATGGGAGTACAAATCAGAGATGTTAACGGCGGCTGCGATACGATATGAGTTCGAACGACTTCATCACATTATTTTTCCTGGTGGCGGCTGTGCTGATTTTCTTTCAGCTCCGCTCCGTGCTCGGGCGCCGTACAGGAAATGAGAAGCCGCCGCGCGATCTCTATACGCCGCGGGATGCGGCTCCGGCCGAAGCCGCCGATGCCGGCAAGGTCGTGACGCTGCCGCGACGCGATGCGACGACGGAGGACGAGGATCGCTTCGCCGCCATCGATGCTTTCGCGGCGCCCGGAACGCCGCTCAACGAATCGCTGCGTGCGCTGAACAAGGCCGATCCCGCCTTCAGCCCGAAGGAGTTTCTGAACGGCGCCCGCATGGCTTACGAGATGATTGTCATGGCCTATGCCGATGGCGACCGGAAAACGCTGAAGAACTTGCTGTCGCGCGAAGTCTATGACGGCTTCGATGCGGCGATCGGCGAGCGCGAAGCCCGGGGCGAGAAGGTGAAATCCACTTTCGTCGGCATCGACAAGGCTGAGATCACCCATGCGGAAACGAAGGGCAGCGAAGCACAGATCACCGTGCGCATTGCCAGCCAGCTGATATCAGCGACATACGACAAGGCGGATGTGCTGATCGAAGGCGACGCCGAAAACGTCGCCGAGGTCAACGACGTCTGGACCTTCGCCCGCGACACCCGCTCGCGCGATCCGAACTGGAAACTCGTGGCGACCGAATCGGAACATGAGTGACCACGCATCGGACTTCGTCCTGCAGGCCATAAGCTTCGACACTCTGGAAGGCTGGAAGGATGATGATCCCTCCGGCCTTTTTGAAGTCATGCGAAGCTGCCGGCGGCAGATCACCGATGTCAAACCGTACCGCACCGGATCGCTTGGCCTGAACTCGGAAGACCTGCTTCCGCTTCTCGCCGCCGCCGCAGATTTCACTCCGTCATCTCCGGCGTCGGCGCGCGCCTTTTTCGAGACGCACTGTCGGCCCTTTCTGATTCGCCGCAAGGACGGCAATTCCGGCTTCGTCACCGCCTTCTACGAACCTGATATCGACGTGTCGGAGCGGCCGGACGAAATTTTCCGTTTTCCTTTCTACCGGCGTCCGGACGATCTAATCGATCTCGACGACGCCAATCGCCCCACCGGGCTCGACAAGGCCTATGCTTTCGGCCGTCTGCATGGGGGCCACGTCACTGCCTATCCGGACCGCCGCACCATCGATCAGGGATTTCTCGAGGGCCGCGGCCTCGAAATCGCCTGGGCGAGGTCGAAGGTCGATGTCTTCTTCGTGCATGTGCAAGGTGCTGCCCGCCTGCGTTATCAGGATGGTCGTATCGGCCGCATCACCTATGCCGCGAAGGCCGGCCACGCTTTCTCGGCGATCGGCAAACTGCTCATCGAGCGCGGCGAGATCGATCGGGCGGAGATTTCGATGCAGGCGATCCGTGCCTGGCTGGCGCGCAATCCCGAGCGCGTCGATGAAGTGTTATGGCATAACCGCTCTTATATTTTCTTCCGTGATGCACCGGTTGCCGATCCGCAGGCCGGTCCGATCGCGGCCGCCAAGGTTCCGCTTCTCGCCGGGCGCGCGCTTGCGGTCGACCGGATGATCCATACCTTCGGCTTTCCCTTTTTCATTCGCGCCGAAAGCCTCACCCACCTCGACCAGGGCCGGCCGTTCCGCAGGCTGATGCTGGCGCTCGATACCGGTTCGGCGATCGTCGGGCCGGCGCGCGGTGATATCTTCACCGGCTCGGGGAATATGGCCGGAGAAAGTGCTGGCACCGTCCGCAACGCCGCCGATTTCGCCATCCTCATTCCCAATGCCGCCGCCGGAAGATTCGACTGATGGCCGGGGATCGCAAGCTGAGCGCGGATGAGAGGATCCTCTGGGGCAAGGTCGCCCGCAGCACGCGGCCGATGCCCGCTAAGGCGGGGGTGTTGACCGAACTCGATGCCTTTCTTGCCGAAGCCGAAGCGGCGGCCGAACGGGAACAGGAAAAGCAGACGCCCGCCACACCCATGCCGCTGCAGCCGACAGCACCGTCACCGTCGAAGCCATCGGCCGGGGTGCATCATCCGCTGGAAAAGCCGGTCAAGCGGAAGATCGCCAAGGGCCGGCTGGCGCTCGAAGCGCGGATCGACCTGCACGGGCTGGTGCAGAGCCAGGCCCATGCCATCCTTCTCGATTTCTTGATTCGCGCCCACGAGCGCGGCATGCGCCATGTGCTGGTGATCACGGGCAAGGGCAGCTCGATGGGCAGCGAGGGCGCGCTGAAGCGGGCCGTGCCTCTCTGGTTCTCGAAGCCGGAATTCCGCTACCTGATCTCCTCCTATGAGTCGGCCGCACAGCATCATGGCGGCGAGGGCGCGCTCTACATTCGCCTGTCGCGGCGGCACGGGGAAAGGTCATGACACCCTTCGGAGAGGCGGTTCGCAGGCTGAGAGCGCGCAAGGGCGTCTCGCAAAAGGAGATGGCGGAAGCGCTGAATGTCTCTCCCGCCTATCTCTCGGCGCTCGAACATGGAAAGCGTGGTTTGCCGACATTCGATCTGCTGCAGCGCATCGCCGGTTACTTCAACATCATCTGGGACGAGGCCGAGGAACTGTTCCTGCTCGCCCGTTCTTCGGACCCGCGCGTCGTGATCGACACCTCCGGCCTGCCCCCCGAATATACCGAATTTGCCAACCGGCTGGCCCGGCGGATTCGCAACCTTGACAGTGCGGAGATAGGCCGGCTATCGGCTCTTCTCGAAAATGGCGGTAAAGGCGACGGAAAAGCGTCATAATCCCCTGTTTTATGCCTTGTTTTAGGGGCTTGCCATTGGGAAGTGAGTTCAAAAAACCTATATACGAGAGTGAAGAAAGCCGGTGATTCGCAAGGCGCGCCGCAGCTTTACGACAACAGGGAAAATCTCAACAGAATGAGCGATACATCCGCGACGGAAAACGGCGTAAGCACCGAATATGGCGCAGATTCCATCAAGGTTCTGAAGGGCCTCGATGCCGTGCGCAAACGCCCCGGCATGTATATCGGCGATACCGACGACGGCTCAGGCCTTCATCACATGGTCTATGAAGTCGTCGACAACGCGATCGACGAAGCGCTTGCCGGCCATGCCGACATCGTCACCGTCACCCTCAATCCGGATGGCTCGGTGACCGTCACCGACAATGGTCGCGGCATCCCGACGGACATTCACACCGGCGAAGGCGTGTCGGCTGCCGAAGTCATCATGACGCAGCTTCATGCCGGCGGTAAGTTCGACCAGAATTCCTACAAGGTCTCCGGCGGCCTGCACGGCGTCGGCGTCTCCGTCGTCAACGCGCTGTCCGTCTGGCTGAAGCTGAAGATCCGCCGTCACGACAAGATCCATGAAATGAGCTTCACCCATGGCGTGGCCGATGCTCCGCTGAAGGTTACGGGCGACGCGCCGAACGAAACCGGCACGGAAGTGAGCTTCATGCCGAGCACCGGCACCTTCACCATGACGGAGTTCGACTACGGCACGCTGGAACATCGCCTTCGCGAACTCGCCTTCCTGAATTCAGGCGTCCGCATCCTGCTGACCGACAAGCGCCATTCCGATATCAGGCAGGAAGAGCTGCGTTATGACGGCGGCCTCGAGGCTTTCGTCGCCTATCTAGACCGCGCCAAGAAGTCGCTCGTCGACAAGCCGGTTGCCATCCGCGGCGAAAAGGACGGCATCACCGTCGAAGTCGCGATGTGGTGGAACGACAGCTATCATGAGAATGTGCTGTGCTTCACCAACAACATTCCCCAGCGCGACGGCGGCACGCATATGGCCGGCTTCCGCGCGGCGCTGACGCGCCAGGTCGTTTCCTATGCCGACAGTTCCGGCATCACCAAAAGGGAAAAGGTGACGCTGCAGGGCGAAGATTGCCGCGAAGGCCTGACGGCGGTTCTGTCGGTCAAGGTGCCGGATCCAAAATTCTCCTCGCAGACAAAGGATAAGCTCGTTTCCTCGGAAGTCCGTCCTGTTGTCGAAAGTCTCGTCAACGAGGCGCTGAACACCTGGTTCGAAGAACATCCGAGCGAAGCCAAGATTCTCGTGGGCAAGGTCGTCGAGGCAGCCGCCGCACGCGAAGCGGCCCGCAAGGCCCGCGAGTTGACCCGCCGCAAGGGCGCACTCGATATCGCTTCGCTGCCGGGCAAGCTCGCCGACTGCTCCGAGCGTGATCCGACAAAATCCGAAGTCTTCCTCGTCGAGGGCGATTCTGCCGGCGGTTCGGCCAAGCAGGGCCGCTCGCGCGAGAACCAGGCGATCCTGCCGCTACGCGGCAAGATCCTGAACGTCGAACGCGCCCGTTTCGACAAGATGCTGTCGAGCCAGGAAATCGGCACATTGATCACCGCGCTCGGCACCGGCATCGGCAAGGACGAGTTCAATGTCGAAAAGCTGCGCTACCACAAGATCATCATCATGACGGACGCCGATGTCGACGGCGCCCATATCCGTACCCTGCTGCTCACCTTCTTCTTCCGCCAGATGCCGCAACTGATCGAACGCGGTCATCTCTATATCGCCCAGCCGCCGCTCTATAAGGTCTCGCGCGGCAAGTCGGTGCAGTATCTGAAGGATGAGAAGGCGCTCGAAGAATATCTCATCAGCCAGGGCCTGGAAGATGCTTCGCTGAGGCTCGGTAGCGGAGAGGTTCGCGCCGGCCAGGATCTGCGCGAGGTCATCCTCGATGCCCTGCGCATGCGTGCGCTGCTCGACAATCTCCATTCGCGCTACAATCGTTCCGCCGTCGAACAAGCGGCGATTGCCGGAGCACTCAATGCCGAGCTCGCCAGCGACCCGGTTAGAGCGGTGGCGCTGGCAAACGAAGTGGCAGGGCGCCTCGACATCATCGCCGAGGAAACCGAGCGCGGCTGGCAGGGCGATGTGACAACCGATGGCGGGCTGCGCCTCGAGCGCATGGTTCGCGGCGTCAGGGAAATTGTCGTGCTCGACATGGCGCTGATCGGTTCATCGGATGCCCGTCACATCGACCAGCTGACGGCGCGCCTCAAGGAAATCTATCAGACGCCGCCGTCGCTGCACCGTCGCGAAGGCGACGTCGAAATCTCTGGCCCGCGCGCCCTGCTCGACGCGATCTTTGCGAGTGGCCGCAAGGGCCTTACCATGCAGCGCTACAAGGGCCTTGGCGAGATGAATGCCGAGCAGCTCTGGGAAACGACGCTCGATCCGAATGTGCGCTCGCTGCTGCAGGTCAGGGTCAACGACGCCACTGACGCCGATGGTCTCTTCGCCCGCCTGATGGGCGATGAAGTCGAGCCTCGGCGCGAGTTCATCCAGGAGAATGCGCTGAGCGTTGCAAACCTCGATATCTAATTGTTATTTCAGAAATAAATGGCCCCGCTATCCCTAAGATGGCGGGGCTTTCGTTTGCGCGATATCTGCTTGGCCTTTGGCTTCGCTCAATTCGCGACGAACCGCCCGTTGAAGGCGACCTCGGAGAGCGGCTTGCGCTGGCTGGGGAATTCGCGCGCCTGATTGCGTTCGGAAAGAACGCTCTTGTCGGCCAGCCGGCCGATGGCGACGCCTGCTTCGACCCGGTACCCCTCGGGAATGGCAAAAGCCTGCCTGATCTCTTCATGCTTGATGCCGCCCATGCCATGGGCGTAAAGGCCCGAGAGGCGCGCCTGGATTGCCAGATGCCCCCATGCCGCACCGGCATCGAAGGAATGGGTGTAGCTCGGCTTTTCCTCAGCCGAGCCGGCAGCCCCGGTGAAGGCGCGCGACACGACGAAGATCAGCGCCGATGCATTCCTGGCCCATTCCTGGTTGGAATCGTTGAGCAAAGCGACGAATTTCTCCCAATGTTCCGAACCCTTGAGGCCATAGATGAAGCGCCAGGGCTGGTGGTTGGCCGAGGACGGCGCCCAATGGGCGGCGTCGAGCAGACCGAGCAGCTGCGTCTCCTCGATGATTTCGCCGGTGAAGGCGCGCGGCGACCAGCGGTCGAGAAACATCGGATCGATCGGATGGTCGGATTCGCGGTGATTGCTCTTCGTCATGCTTGTTCCAGGGTTTGGGGCAGAAAATTTGGATCGGGGGCTGGGCTTAGTCCGACCAGACGATGTCGAGTTCTTCGCGAAAGGCGAAGCGTTTGAGATGATCGTCTATGACCTGCTGCATCCTCTCCTGTTGCGAGGGATCGCCGACGGAAAGTATCATGGTCAGCGCCGCATCGTCGGCCGCAAACGTTACCTCGGCCGTATCGCTGAATGGCACCCGCCCCTTCAGAGGATCAAAATCGACGCTGAACTTGTGGCTCCAGTGTTTGCAGAGCTGCTGCAGATAGCGGCTTGCATGTTCGGTCCGTACGACGGCCTTCGAGAGCTGCATTTCGAACTCCACGTCAGTTTGTATAGCAGACACATATTTCCTGCTTCACCGGCTTGGCAAGCGCAGCATCGTCGCAGTTTGGGTGTACAGACTGTCTCCGTCAGAGCGGCCTGACGCCGGCGTCGAAGCAGGATAATCAACCCATTTAGTCAATCGATTGCGGGAGTTGCGCATGCTGGTGAACGGAAAATGGACGGAAGACTGGCAGCCCGTTCAGGCAAAGGACGAAAAGGGCGGCTTCGTCCGTCAGACCTCGAGTTTCCGCAATTGGGTGACCCCGGATGGCAGCGCCGGGCCGACGGGCGAAGCCGGCTTTGAAGCCGGCGCCGGCCGTTACCATCTCTATGTCGCCTATATCTGCCCCTGGGCCTCGCGCACCCTAATCGGCCGCAAGCTCAAGGGCCTGGAAGACGTCATCTCGATTTCGGTCGTGGAGCCGCTGCTGGGCAAGCAGGGCTGGCGGTTCGGTGATTATCCCGGCGCGACGGAGGATCACGTCAACGGCGTAACCTATATGCATGAAATCTATACCAGGGCAGCACCCGATTTCACCGGCCGGGCCACCGTGCCGGTTCTCTGGGACAAGCAGAAAAAGACCATCGTCAACAATGAATCCGCCGATATTCTGCGTATGCTGAACAGCGGCTTCGGCGGTCTGGCAAAAAATCCGATCGATCTTTACCCGGCGGAGAGGCGCACCGAGATCGATGCTTTCAACGATCGCATCTATCCTGCCCTCAACAACGGCGTCTACCGCGCCGGTTTCGCCACCACGCAGATCGCCTACGAAGAAGCCTTTGCCGATGTCTTTGCCTGCCTCGACTGGGTCGAGCAGCAGTTCGAGGGCCGGTCTTTTCTCTTCGCCGATCATCCCATCGAGAGCGATATCCGGCTCTTCGTGACGCTGGTGCGCTTTGACGTCGCCTATCACGGCATCTTCAAATGCAATCTGCGCCGGCTTTCCGACTATGCCAATCTGCGCGCCTTCTGCCGCCGAATGCTGGATTGGCCGGGCATCGGTGAAACGGTGAATCTCGATCATATCAAGCGCGGCTACTATTCGATCGAAAGCCTCAATCCGACGAAGATCATTCCCTCCGGCCCGGATCTGGCGGAAATTTTTTAGAGCATGATGCCGGCAGGTACGGGCGGTTTTCGGCAGAAAATCATCCGAATCGCGGCAAATCCGTACCGCTTCCCGGCAAAGCCGTAATGACACCGATGAATAATTCGTTCATAGGTGGCTGCAAATCCGTTTTCGATGAGGAGGAATTCCATGAAGCTGATGCGTGTTGGCGAAGCAGGCAGTGAAAAACCAGCACTTCTCGATGCCGATGGCAAGATCCGCGATCTCTCCGGTCATGTCGTCGATATCGGCGGTGAAGCCATCGGACCGGCAGGCCTTGCAAAGATAGCGGCCATCGATCCGAAGAGCCTTCCGGAAATCGCACCCGGCCGCATCGGCGCCTGTGTCGCGGGCACTGGCAAGTTCATCTGCATCGGCTTGAATTACTCGGATCACGCTGCCGAAACCGGTGCGACCGTGCCGCCCGAGCCGATCATCTTCATGAAAGCTACATCCGCAATCGTCGGGCCGAACGACAATGTCATCATTCCCCGCGGTTCGGAAAAGACCGATTGGGAAGTCGAGCTCGGCGTCGTCATCGGCAAAACCGCAAAATATGTGACGGAAGCCGAAGCGCTGGATTATGTCGCCGGTTATTGCGTCTCCAATGACGTTTCCGAGCGCGCTTTCCAGACCGAGCGGTCCGGTCAATGGACCAAGGGCAAATCCTGCGACACCTTTGGCCCGATCGGTCCCTGGCTCGTGACCAAGGATGAAATTCCGCAACCGCAGAACCTCGGCATGTGGCTGACTGTCAACGGCCAGAAGATGCAGAACGGCTCATCGAAGACGATGGTTTACGGGGTTGCGTTCCTCGTCTCCTATCTTAGCCAGTTCATGTCGCTGCATGCCGGTGACGTGATCTCGACCGGCACGCCTCCGGGCGTCGGAATGGGCCTCAAGCCGCCGCGTTATCTCAAGGCCGGAGACGTGGTCGAACTCGGCATCGAGGGTCTCGGCACGCAGAAGCAGACCTTCGTAGCGGATCGTTAACGATGCTTCTTGCTGAGAAACTTAAGTTTTCAGCTCGATCATGATGCCGGAAGTCAATTCTGCGGCATTTCTTGTGTGGGTTTGGTTCATCCATGTTGCTGTGCAACAGAAACCTGTTAGTCTGCGGTACGTGCCCGCATTACGGAAAGACTCGATGCATTTCAATCAGCGTCATCTTTTCGATAGAGAAAGGTGGCGCCTTCCATGTTTTATCAGCTTTATGAATTGAACCATGCCGCCATGGCGCCGTTTCGCGCCGCGGCCGATATCATGCGATTTGCCTATGCCAATCCGCTGAACCCGTTCTCCCATACGCCGTTTGGCCGGACGATGGCGGCAAGTCTCGAAATGTTCGAACGCACGACGCGACGCTACGGGAAACCGGAATTCGGACTGAAGCAGACGACGATCGGTGACAAGTCGGTTTCCGTCCGTGAAGAGGTCATCTGGTCGCGACCCTTCTGCAATCTCTTGCATTTCGCGCGCAACGTCCCAGCCGCCAGCCGCAATGACCCGCGCATCCTGATCGTCGCGCCGATGTCAGGTCACTATGCCACGCTCCTGCGCGGCACGGTCGAGGCACTGCTGCCGAGTGCCGATGTCTATATCACCGACTGGATCGACGCCCGCATGGTGCCGATGACGGAAGGCACATTCGATTTCGATGATTACGTCGATTACGTCATCGAGATGCTGCATTTCCTCGGTCACGACACGCATGTCATCGCCGTCTGTCAGCCTTCCGTTCCGGTGCTGGCAGCCGCTGCCGTGATGGAGGAAGCCAGGGATCCGCTTTCGCCGGCGTCGATGACGCTGATGGGCGGCCCGATCGACACGCGCATCAACCCGACGGCGGTCAATAAGCTCGCCCAGGAGCGGTCGCTGCAGTGGTTCTCCGACAACGTCATCATGAACGTGCCCTGGCCGCAGCCGGGCTTCATGCGCCCGGTCTATCCGGGATTCCTGCAGCTTTCGGGCTTCATGTCGATGAATCTTGATCGCCATCTCGTCGCCCACAAGGAGTTCTTCATGCATCTCGTGAAGAACGACGGCGAGCCGGAAAGACATCGCGATTTCTACGACGAATATCTCGCCGTCATGGATCTGACCGCCGAATTTTATCTGCAGACGGTGGAGGAGGTCTTCATCAAGCATTCGCTGCCGAAGGGCGAACTGATGCATCGCGGCAAACGCGTCGATCCGGCGGCAATTCGCAATGTGGCGCTGCTGACCGTCGAAGGTGAGAATGACGATATCTCAGGGGTCGGCCAGACTAAGGCGGCGCAGACTATCTGCGTGAACATTCCCCAAGATATGCGCATGCATTATCTTCAGCCGGATGTCGGCCATTATGGTGTTTTCAACGGCTCGCGTTTCCGCCGCGAGATCGCGCCGCGCATCATCGATTTCGTCCGCCAGCATTCGCGTTCCGCGCTTAAGCCTCCGGTCCCGCGTGTCATCAAGGGCGGCCGGACGGGCTGAATCAGGGATATCTGAATTAGCAAAACGGATTCAAGACCTTGTCCGATTTCGCGGGCAATCGTCTTGAAGGCGGTTATTGCGGTAACCACATCGATTTCAGCGTTCGGTATTCTGCCGGGCGCGGAAAGCGAGGGATACCCGCACGATGAACCAGTCAGCATTGCTTCGACCGGATTGGACTCCGGCTACCATTGCCCTGATGATTCTCGGCTTCATGGTTTTCTGGCCTCTGGGTCTTGCCATGCTTGCCTACATCATCTTCGGCGACCGTCTGCGCGGCTTCAAGCGTGACGTCAACCAGGCGACCGATGGCTTCTTTGCCTCCTGCCGCCGTCCGCATGGCCGTCACCGCCCGCATTTTTCGACCGGCAACGTCGCCTTCGACGACTGGCGCAAGGCCGAACTCGACCGGATGGAGGAAGAGCGCCGCAAGCTTGACGAAATGCGCGAGGAATTCGACTCTTATTTGCGCGAGCTCCGCCGCGCCAAGGATCAGGAAGAGTTCGACCGTTTCATGCGCGACCGCAGGAATGCCAAGCGCGATGACAATGGCCCGGTCGCTGAATACCAGACGCCGTAAACGCCTGAACGATGAATTGATGACCGGCATCTCGCGATGCCGGTTTTTCCATGTCCGCCCTTCCGGCGTCATTTAGATCTGCCGGCGAATCGTATAGAAAACACGCATGTTCTCGCTTCTGAAAACAAGGTCGAAGGCGCGAAAGCCGGCTCCGCCTGAAAAGCGGACGCTCGACGTCGCTGGCCGGCTCATGCCGCTGACGATCAAGCAGCATGACCGGGCGACACGCATCACGCTGCGCATCGAACCAGGTGGCCGCGCCTTGAAGATGACGGTGCCGAAAGGCCTTGCGGCGCGTGAGGTCAATGCCTTCCTCGATCGTCACCAGGGCTGGCTGCTCACCAAGCTCGCCAAGTTTTCGACCGATGCCGGCCTGCGTGACGGCGGCGAAATCCTCCTTCGCGGCGTTTCCCATCGCATCCAGCATAGCGGCAGCTTGCGCGGGCTGACGGAGGTGGTTTCGATGGATGGCATGCCGGTGTTGCGCGTCAGCGGCATGCCGGAACATGTTGGACGGCGCATCGCGGCCTTTCTCAAGAAGGAGGCGCGCGCCGATCTTGCACGACTGGCGACGATACATGCCGCAACGATCCGGGCGCCGATCCGCTCGATCTCGATGAAGGATACCCGCAGCCGGTGGGGCTCGTGCTCGTCGGAGGGAAATCTGAGCTTTTCCTGGCGTATCGTCATGGCGCCGCCTTCGGTGATCGACTATCTCGCCGCCCATGAGGTCGCCCATCTCAAGGAAATGAACCACGGCCCGCACTTCTGGGCCCTCTGCCGTAAACTTTGCCCCGGTATGGAGGAGGCGAAGTCCTGGCTCAAGCGGCACGGCAGCCAGTTGCATGCCATCGATTTCGACTAGCGCATAACCCCGAAATCGGCGTCGATTTTTCGGGAAGCATTATGCGCAGATTTAAAGTGATAGAACGTCCCGAGCGCGTCCTTTGGACGCGCGGCGCTCTAGCCGAGAGCCGCGCTAAATTCAGCGTCCGTCGCAAATTGGCTCGACTCTTTCCGCATTTCGTGTCACTTCGCTGCCATGAGACCGGATATCAAGATCTGTGGCTTGAAGACGCCTGACGCTGTTGATCGCGCGCTGAAACGCGGCGCGACCCATATCGGTTTTATCTTCTTCGAAAAGAGCCCGCGCTATATCGAGCCGGACTTGGCGGCAAAACTTGCCGAACCTGCGCGTGGCAAGGCGAAAATCGTCGCCGTCGTCGTCGATCCGACCAATGATGAACTCGACGAGATCGTGTCATTGTTGAAGCCGGATATGTTGCAGCTCCACGGAAACGAGAGCCCCGAACATGTGCTGACCATAAAGGCGCTCTATGGTCTGCCTGTGATGAAGGTCTTTTCGGTCCGCACGGCAGACGACCTGAAGCGCGTCGAGGCCTATATCGGCATCGCCGACCGTTTCCTCTTCGACGCCAAAGCGCCGAAGGGCTCGGAACTGCCTGGCGGCAACGGTATTTCCTTCGATTGGAGCCTTCTTAGCTGGCTTGACGGCAGCGTCGACTACATGCTTTCCGGCGGGCTGAACAAGGACAATGTCGCAGAAGCGCTTTTCATCACCAAGGCACCGGGTATCGACGTCTCCTCGGGAGTCGAAACTGCGCCTGGCGTGAAGAGCGCCGCGAAGATTGATGAATTTTTTGACGCGGTCGAAAAGGCGAATGCGCCGATGATGGCCTCAGGGAGTTGAGAGTGAACGAGACGCCTAAACCGAATTCCTTCCGTTCCGGCCCCGATGAAGATGGCCGTTTCGGCATTTATGGCGGTCGTTTCGTCGCCGAAACATTGATGCCGCTGATCCTTGATCTGCAGGACGAGTGGAACAGGGCAAAGAACGATCCGGCATTCCAGGCCGAATTGAAGCATCTCGGCGCGCATTATATCGGCCGCCCGAGCCCGCTCTATTTCGCCGAGCGGCTGACGGCTGAACTCGGTGGCGCGAAGATCTACTTCAAGCGCGAGGAGCTGAACCATACCGGCTCGCACAAGATCAACAACTGCATCGGCCAGATCCTGCTCGCCAAGCGCATGGGCAAGACCCGCATCATCGCCGAAACCGGTGCGGGCCAGCACGGCGTAGCCTCCGCGACCGTTGCCGCCCGCTTTGGCCTTCCCTGCGTCGTCTATATGGGCGCCACCGACGTCGAGCGTCAGGCGCCGAACGTTTTCCGCATGAAGCTGCTCGGCGCGGAAGTCAAGCCGGTCACGGCAGGCAGCGGCACGCTGAAGGACGCCATGAACGAGGCGCTTCGCGACTGGGTTACCAATGTCGAGGATACCTACTACCTGATCGGAACGGCAGCCGGTCCGCATCCCTATCCGGAGATGGTCCGCGATTTCCAGTCGGTGATCGGTATCGAAGCGAAAGAGCAGATGCTGGCGGCCGAAGGCCGCTTGCCTGATCTGGTCATCGCTGCCGTCGGTGGCGGCTCGAACGCCATCGGCATTTTCCATCCTTTCCTGGATGATCCCTCGGTCAAGATCGTCGGCGTCGAAGCCGGCGGCAAGGGTCTGCAGGGCGACGAACATTGCGCCTCGATCACCGCCGGTTCGCCGGGCGTGCTGCACGGCAACCGCACCTACCTGCTGCAGGATGGTGACGGTCAGATCAAGGAAGGCCATTCGATTTCGGCCGGTCTCGATTATCCCGGCATCGGCCCCGAACATTCCTGGCTGAACGATACCGGTCGCGTCGACTATGTGCCGATCATGGACCACGAAGCGCTCGAGGCTTTCCAGACCCTGACCCGCCTCGAAGGCATCATCCCGGCGCTCGAGCCCTCGCATGCCATTGCCGAGGTGATCAAACGCGCACCGACGATGGGCAAGGACGAGATCATCCTGATGAACCTCTCCGGCCGCGGCGACAAGGATATCTTCACCGTCGGCAAGATTCTGGGAATGGGACTGTAAGACATGACCGCACGCATGGACAAACGCTTTGCCGAGCTGAAGGCCGAGGGCCGTCCGGCGCTTGTGACCTATTTCATGGGCGGCGATCCTGATTATGACACCTCGCTCGGCATCATGAAGGCGCTGCCGGAGGCGGGCTCCGACATCATCGAGCTCGGCATGCCCTTTTCCGATCCGATGGCCGACGGCCCGGCGATCCAGCTGGCCGGCCAGCGCGCCCTGAAAGGCGGCCAGACGCTGAAGAAGACGCTGCAGCTGGCGGCCGATTTCCGCAAGACGAACGATGCGACGCCGATCGTGATGATGGGTTACTACAACCCGATCTATATTTATGGCGTCGAGAAATTCCTCGATGACGCGCTCGCCGCCGGCATCGACGGCCTGATCGTCGTCGATCTGCCGCCCGAGATGGATGACGAACTCTGCATTCCGGCCATCCGCAAAGGCATCAATTTCATCCGCCTGGCGACGCCGACGACGGATGAGAAGCGCCTGCCGAAGGTACTGAAGAACACCTCCGGCTTCGTCTACTACGTCTCCATGAACGGCATCACCGGTTCGGCGCTGCCCGATCCGTCGCTGGTTTCGGGCGCGGTCGAGCGCATCAAGCAGCACACCAGCCTGCCCGTCTGTGTCGGCTTTGGCGTCAAGACGGCGGAACATGCAAAGGTCATCGGCGGTTCGGCCGACGGCGTCGTCGTCGGCACCGCGATCGTCAATCAGGTCGCGACCAGCTTGACGCATGACGGAAAGGCAACGGCGGACACGGTTCAGGCCGTTGCCACGCTGGTGCGCGGCCTTTCCACGGGAACACGTTCGGCGCGCCTTGTTGCTGCCGAATAGTTTGCGCACATTGGAAAAAGTCTATCAGGAGTATTCGAGTTGAACTGGATCACCAACTACGTTCGCCCGCGGATCAATTCCATGCTGGGCCGTCGCGAAGTGCCGGAGAACCTCTGGATCAAGTGCCCGGAAACGGGCGAGATGGTCTTCCACAAGGACCTGGAAGGCAACAAATGGGTCATTCCGGCGTCTGGTTATCACATGAAGATGCCGGCCAAGGCGCGGCTGGCCGATCTTTTCGACAATGGCGAATTCGAATCGCTGCCGCAGCCGAAGGTCGCCCAGGATCCGCTGAAGTTCCGCGATTCGAAGAAATATAGCGATCGCCTGCGCGACAGCCGCCTGAAGACCGAACAGGAAGATACGATCCTCGCCGGTGTCGGAAAGGTGCAGGGACTGAAACTCGTGGCCGTCGTGCACGAATTCAACTTTATCGGTGGTTCGCTCGGCATGGCCGCCGGCGAGGCGATCGTCAAGGCTTTCGAGCGTGCGACGTCTGAGAAGTGCCCGTTGGTGATGTTCCCCGCTTCGGGCGGGGCGCGCATGCAGGAAGGCATCCTGTCGCTGATGCAGTTGCCGCGCACGACGGTTGCCGTCGACATGCTCAAGGAATCCGGCCAGCCCTATATCGTCGTGCTGACCAACCCGACGACCGGGGGCGTCACGGCCTCCTATGCCATGCTTGGCGATATTCATCTGGCAGAACCCGGCGCGGAAATCGGCTTTGCCGGCAAGCGCGTGATCGAGCAGACGCTGCGTGAAAAACTGCCCGAAGGCTTCCAGACCGCCGAATATCTGCTGGAGCATGGTATGGTCGATATGGTCGTCAAACGTCACGATATTCCGGAAACGCTGGCGCGCCTCTTGAAGATCCTGACGAAGAAGCCGGTTTCTGCGGCGAACGACATGAATAGTGGCGCGATTGCTCTGGCGGCGAGCGCCTGATAACCGACAAGCAGGCGGGGTGCCGAATTGATACCCAGAGGCCAAACCGCGGTGAGTGAGGCAGCACAGGAGATCGACAAGCTCATGGGATTGCATCCCAAGGGCTTCGATCTGTCTCTCGATCGCATCACCCGTCTTCTCGATGTGCTCGGCAATCCGCACAGGAAACTGCCGCCGGTGATCCATGTCGCCGGCACCAATGGCAAGGGATCTGTCACTGCCTTCTGCCGCGCCCTGCTCGAAGCCGGCGGCTACAGCGCTCACGTCCACACCTCACCGCACCTCGTCAATTGGCACGAGCGTTATCGGATCGGAGTCAAGGGCGGACGCGGACAGCTTGTCGACGACGCCGTCTTTGCTGAGGCTGTGCGTCGCGTGGCCGATGCCAATGCAGGACAGCACATCACCGTCTTCGAAATCCTGACGGCGGTCACCTTCATTCTGTTTTCCGAACATCCGGCCGATGCTGCGATCATCGAAGTCGGTCTCGGCGGCCGGTTCGACGCCACGAATGTCATTTCCGACCCGGCCGTCTCGGTCATCATGCCGATTTCGCTGGATCACCAGCCCTATCTCGGCGACAGGGTCGAGTTGATCGCGGCCGAAAAGGCCGGCATCATGAAGCCGGGATTTCCCGTTGTCATCGGTCATCAGGAATATGACGCAGCACTCGACGTGCTGATGTCGACGGCCGAGCGGCTGCATTGCCCGAGCACGGTCTTCGGGCAGGATTTCATGGCGCATGAGGAATATGGCCGGCTCGTCTACCAGGATGAATTCGGTCTTGCCGACCTGCCGCTGCCGCGCCTCCCCGGACGGCATCAATATGCCAATGCCGCCGCCGCCATTCGTGCCGTCAAGGCGGCGGGTTTCACGGTCACCGAGACGATGATGGAAAAGGCGATGAGTTCGGTCGAATGGCCGGGCCGGCTGCAGCGTCTGAGCGAGGGCCGGCTGCTGTCGCATGCGCCCGCCGGTGCCGAGATCTGGATCGATGGCGGACATAATCCGGGTGCCGGCGAAGTGATCGCCGAAGCCATGGCCAATTTCGAGGAGCGCCAGTCTCGGCCGCTTTTCCTGATTACCGGGATGATTAACACCAAGGATCCGGTCGGCTATTTCAAGGCCTTTACCGGCCTGGTCGAGAAGGTTTTCTGCGTGCCGATCCGCGGCAGCGAGGCGATGATCGATCCCGTGATATTGTCGAACGCCGCTTATGATGCCGGTTTGGTTGCCGAACCGATGTTGACGGTCGGCGATGCGTTGGAAGCGATCAAAGCCGTTCTCGATCCAGAGGCATTGCCTCCGCGCATCCTGGTCGGCGGCTCTCTCTATCTCGTCGGCGACGTGCTTTCCGACAATGGCACGCCTCCGAAATGAAGGCCGCGAAATGAAAAAGCCCGGTTGAACCGGGCTTTTTCGTCAATGTGATGTAAGTCGATATCAATCAGGCAGCGCTCGAAATCCAGTTCGAAAGTGCAGTCTTCGGCTTTGCGCCGACAGAGATATCGGCAACTTCGCCGCCCTTGAAGATTGCAAGGGTCGGAATGGAGCGCACACCGAACTGTGCAGCGAGTTCCGGGTTTTCATCGATATTCAGCTTGGCGACCTTGACCTTGCCTTCCATCTCGACGGCGATTTCTTCGAGGCTCGGAGCGATCATCTTGCACGGACCGCACCATTCGGCCCAGAAATCGACGACGACGGGTTCTGCGGATTCCAGAACTTCCGACTGGAAGTTATTGATATCGACTTTCACGGTAGCCATGGGCTGCTCCTTTAACGGAATTGGGTGTTGAACCACATGTGATGGTGCGGTGCCGAATTTTCAATGTCCGGTATTTCACTTTGTCTTGACCGCTGCAAGCGCCAAACCGAGCGCCTTTTCGCTCAGCGTGAAGAGCGAGGCGTTCTCGGTATAGACAAGCATGCAATCGATACGCCTATCAGGATAGAGCGGCGCCAGGATCTCGCGATAGATCGCCAGCTGCGCCCGGTGCGCGAAGGGAACAGCTTCTTCCGTTGTCGGCGGCACCCGATTGGTCTTGTAGTCGAGAATGACGACGCGATCGGTAAGAACGGCAAGCCGGTCGATGCGGCCGGAGACGGCATAGCGCCGGCCTTCGAGCGTCAATGTTCCCATGATCGAGACCTCGGGCTGGGCCTGAACGCCGAGGACGGCCTGCAGACCTTCCTCGTCCAATAGTTTCAGAACCGAATCGACAAGCTTGCGCCGTTCGGCTTCCGGCCAGAATCGCGCCGCTCGTTCGGCATAGCGGCTTGCCGCATCCGGCCGTTCGGCAAGCGGAATTTCGGGAAGCGCCTGCAGCATGCGATGGATCAGCCTGCCCTTCTCCAGTGAGTGATCGCTGCGCTCCTTCTCGCCGAATAGCGGCGAGACCACCAGTAGGCCACCCTCGTCTTCGTCGATGATCGTCCCGGCGCCGGAAGGGCTGAGCGGCCGAGGCAGCTCAGCCTGCGGCGGCAATGGCCGCAACAGGCCGTCCGGCAAAGTCTCCTCGCCGTCGCGCTCTTGCCTGCGATCGATACGCTCGAAGCTTCGTTCCACCCGTGGCACGCGCCATCTGATGCCTGGCCATTCCCCATCGGGACCGGAGAATGTGGCCGCTTCTACATGCGGATGGTCGTCGCGCAGTGCTGTCGAAATCATCATATGCCAGGTGTCGTTGTTCACGCGCACGCCACGATAGCCGCAGACGACCAGCCGGTCGGCGGCGCGCGTCATGGCGACATAGAGCAACCGACGATATTCTTCTTCCGCCAGCATCTGGATACGCGCGGCATCATCCTGGGTCATCGAATTGGCGAGATCGGAGACAGGAACCCAGACGGGCATCGGCGGCTCGTCTGGGCCGGTCTCGATCAGGCGAAGCTTTGGCAGATGGGTATGGGTGAAGGCCTTCGAACCGCCGTCGACAAGGAAAACGATCGGTGCTTCAAGACCCTTGGAGGCATGCACCGTCATGATCCGCACCTCATTGCGCCCCTTGTCCTGCTCGCGCTTCATTACCGGTGCTTCGAGTTCCAGCGTCGAAATGAAGGATTGCAGGCCGGGAAGGCCGGAGCTCTCATGGTCGAGCGTGAAGGTCAGGAATTCGTCGAGAATATCGCTGACCTCGGTGCCGAGACGGGCAAGGAATTGCCGCCGTCCCCCATAGCTACCCAGCACGCGCGCATAGAAATCATGGACCGACAGGCTCCTGGACTGCCGGAGAAACAGCTCCAGCCTCTCGACGGTAGCACGGAAACGTTCGGTGCCGTCCGCGGCGAAGCTTTTGAGATGGCTCCAGACGCTCTGATTGTCGCCGCGCAATGCGGTGATCGCAAAGATGTCGTCCTCAGAGAGATCGAAAAGCGGGCTCTTCAGCACAGCGGCAAGCGAAAGATCGTCTTCCGGCAGAAGCAGGAAGCGGCCGAGCGCCAGCAGATCCTGCACGGCGATATGGCTGGTCAGCACCAGCCTGTCCGCGCCGGCGACCGGAATGTCGCCGCGGCGTTTCAGCGCCCGCGTCAACGCATTGACGAAGGCGTCGCGCTTGCGCACCAGCACCAGAATGTCGCCGGCCTCGATCAGGCGCTCCTTGCCTTTGTCGACGATCGCTTCGCGACCGACGAGCGTGCCGATCGAATGGGCGATCCGCCGCGCGAGGATCGCGGCCGGCGCGCTTTCCGGCGTCGCATCGAAGGGCGCCGTCCAGTCCTCCTCCTTCACCACCGCTTCCGGCGCAACCATCTCCCAGAGGTCGACGGCGCCGGGATGCCCGATGCGGCTGGAGCGATGCACGACCGGTTCGCCGAGCGCGCTGAGGCCGCGCGCGTTCTCGGGTGCCTTGAAAATGTGGTCGACGGCCTCGAGCACGTCGGCGGTTGAGCGGAACGACAGCGGCAGCCGCACGGAGGAAAAACTCTGCCCGCTATCGGAAACGCGCCGTCGCGTCCGGTCGCTCTCCTCGGAAAAACGCTCGGGCCGCGCCCCCTGGAAGGAATAGATCGACTGCTTTTCGTCGCCGACGGCAAACAGCGTGCGTACGATCGGCCGGGCGCTTTCGCCGGAGAAAAAATCTTCGGCGAGCGACTGGATGACACTCCACTGGATCGGGCTGGTATCCTGCGCCTCGTCGACGAGGATATGATCGATACCCCGATCGAGCTTGTAGTGGATCCACGGACCGACGCCACTTTTCGTCAGGAGGTCGGCAGTGCGGGTGATCAGGTCCTCGAAGTCGAGCTGGCTGCGTTGCTTCTTCAGTTCTTCATAATCGTGATTCAGCCGGTCGGCGAGCACGAGTGCTGCATGCGTGGCGCCATACATCCGCATCAGTTTCAGCCGGTCGCGGCTTGCTGCGACATGCGCGCGAGCAATGGCGATGGCCTCCGCGAGCTGCGGTGCCTCGGCAAGCATGGCCTTGACGAAGAATTGCGAGTCCGCCTTGGGCTCGCCCTTCACTGTCAAAAAGATTTTCTCGAGGATCTCAGCGCGCCTTGCGTCATCGCGCTCCCGCCCAGCGAGCCTGAGGCCATAGGCAACCTCCTGTGCCTTCGCGCCGCCTTTCTGGTCGGCGAGCGAAAGATAAAGCTCCAGCGTGCCGCCCGAAAGCTCGGGCAATGGCCAATATTGCGCCGCGATCCCGCTTTCCGTGTCGCCAGCGGCGAGACCCAGCCTCTTGCGCAGAACCATTTCCACGCCGCCTTGCTGTTCGGCCGTCGCGGTGAAACGACGAATGGCATTGCGGTTGGCGACGATGTCGCCGAGCAGGTTCTCCAGTCCGGATTCGTCGCCGAGATTGAGCACATAGGCGAATGCCTCGGCAAGCGCGCTGTCTTCGTCAGGCGCCGTTGCCGTCAGCAGCGCCCGGCGCGCATCGGAAAGCAGCGCCACCGCCGCGCGATCGTCGAGAACCGAGAAATGCCCGGCAACGTTGGCCTCCAACGGGAACTGATGCAGCAGTGCCTCGCAAAAGGCATGGATCGTCTGGATCTTCAGTCCGCCGGGAGTCTCCAACGCCTTGGCAAACAGCCGGCGTGCCTCGGCAAGCTTCAGCCCGTCGGGCGCCATGCCTTCGATCTGTGTGATGCGACGGCCGAGGTCTTCATCGTCAAGCACCACCCATTCCGCCAGCCGTTCGAAGACCCGGTTCGACATTTCCGACGCCGCGGCCTTGGTGTAGGTGAGGCATAAAATGGCGGAAGGCCGCGCACCTGATAGCAGCAGCCGGATGACGCGCTGTGTCAGCACATGCGTCTTGCCGGAACCGGCATTGGCCGAGACCCATGCTGAACGCAGCGGATCGGAGGCAATCGCCTGCTGGATCGTCGTCCAGCCGATCCACGCGCCCGGATCGTCGTCGTTGGGAAGGGCGGTCACATCACTCATCGCCGCCCTCTTCGGTTTCGGCCGTCGACCATTCGGAGACGCGGGCGAGATGATCATAGTCGCCGCCGAAATCGAATTGCTGGGCCGGGATCAGCCGCGAGGTAAAGCCTCTTTCGTTGGATTGCAGCAGCCCCACGAATTTGACGAGCTGATCGATCGATTCGGCTGCGAGATCCATCGCCGATTTCGCCTTGTCGCTGCGGGCAGAGCTCTCGTTGTTGACGGTATCGACCTGGAAGCGGCTTCCGGGACGCAGACGCACATAGAGAAGGTCCTGCGGCACGAGGCTGCCGGCATCGCGGAAGGCGCCGGCGCTCAAGGCGGCCGCTTCGAGCGCAAGCTGCGGATCGAGAAGCACGCGCGCCTGCGCCGGCGAGGGATTGTAGCCGGTCTTGTAGTCGATGATATCGGCGGCGTTTGGCCCGGTGACGTCGATCCGGTCTGCGACGCCAGTGAGCCGGATATTGATCGACTCCAGCTCCATGCCGCCCCGTACCTCCGTCAGCGTTCTAAGGATGCCATGCCGGCGTCCAGCCTCCCATTCGAGGAAGGCGCGGGCCACTGCGCGAAAGCGCGGCCGCCACACGGCATCGATATGCGGCGGCAACTTCTCCATGTCGAAAAGCTCGGAAAGGATGCGCTCCATCGCCGCTTCCGCATCCGGCGTGCCGGCGATATGAGCTTCGCGAATGAAACGGTCGATGATCTTGTGGTAGAGCGTCCCGCGTTCGGCCGCCCCTGGATCGCGATTGAACGGGTCGACGGGGTCGAGCCGTAGGATGCGACGGGCATAGATGGCATAGGGATCTCGGCGCAGCCGGCCGACTTCGCTGAAGGAATAGGATTTCGGCTGCAGCATCAGCGGCGGTTTCGGCGTAGGGCGCTGCGCCGGCGCCTGAGCATCTCCTCGATCGATGAGAGCGGCCCACTGCAGGAAACGATTGCCGCGTCCCCTCAATTCCGCCTCGAACGCCTCTCCGCCGAGCGCCAGCAGCCGCTGCAGCCAACGCGAGGCGACGGTCGGCGTCGAGCCCTGGCGCAGCGCGCGCGAATAGATCAGATGGCGCGTGCCGTTCGCCATCTCGAAATCATGCGCCAGCTGGCCGATGCGCCGCTCCGGCGGCTCGAGGCCGATCTCCGTCTTCATCATTCGCGGAATGAAGGGATTGTTGGCGGTCTGCCCCGGCCAGGTGCCTTCGTTCAGGCCGCCGAGGATCAACGTATCAACGCTCTGCAGGCGGGCTTCCAGCGTGCCGAAGATGAAGAGCCTCGGATGGCTGAGCGCTCGTGGCTTCACCGCATGACCGGCGGCGAGCGCTGCCATGATGTCGATCCATTGCGGTCCGTCGGCCTCCATCTGGCCGTCCGTGTCGATCACTTCACTGAGCAGGGCGGCGAGGGCGTCTCCCGCTTCGTTCGACCAGAGATCGGCGAGATTGCCTTGCGGATCGACCGAGACCGCTTCAAGCGAACGGCCGGTGCGTTCTGCCCATCCGGACAATGTGAAGCGCGCGGTTCTTCCGCGATCTTCCGGCCGGTGCCGCATCAGGGCCGAAGCCAGAGGCTCGGTCGCTTGTGTAACCCGCCGGGCAAGGTCGTATGCGGCGTCGGCTGCCTCGGGCGAAAGCGCTTTTCGCCATTGCGGCGCATGCCTGTCCAGGGCCTGTTCGGCGAGTTGGTGAGCGAGCAGCGGTTCCAGCGTGCTGATATCCACCTCTGCCACGCCACCGCGCAGTGCCAGCAGCTCGAGCGCCTCGGTAGCGGAAATCAAGGCGCCGCGTTCCAGACCAAACCGGGCAAGCGGATGTTTGAGCAGCGAGACGATCGCCACCGGATCGCCCGGCCGCAGCGCCGCCTCCAGCAGCAATTGCAGCAAGGTGCCCTGCGGCATGGCCGAAAGCGGTGTGCCCGCCGAATCGTCGGCGAGGATGCCGAAGCGGGAAAGCTCGGCCATCACCCGCCGCGCGAGATTGCGGTCCGGAGTGATGAGTGCTGCCCGGCTCTCGCTGTCCAGTCCTGGTCTCTCCAGTGCCAGCCTGAGTGCGATGGCAATCGCGGTTGCTTCCTCGCGCTCATTAGCGGCTTCGATCAACGAGATATCAGAGAAAGCCGAAGACAGCGCGCCTGCCGGCAGTTCGTTTTTCCACGCCCCCCAGTCGCTGGTCGCCTCCGCCGGCGCAAGTGCGCGCGAGAGGATTTCGGCGCGCCGGTCAAGATCGGTCTCCGGTCGGTCGAGGAGCGTGACGTCGGCCCGTGTCAGCTTCAGCCGCTTGAGCAGCGACGACAGGCCATATTGCGGGTGGCTCCGGCTTGCGGGATTGGCATATTGGCCGGGCGCCGGTTCCGGCGCGACCATCTGCCAGTGCTTTTCGGGCATGGAGAGATCGAGACCGGGAAGCACGATCACACCTTCAGGCAGATGGGCGACGGCGGCGATGAGATCGGCGGTGGCGGGAACGGAACCCGTCGAACCGGCGATGATGATCGGTCCGGTGGGTTTCGTCGCCGAAAGCCGGCTTGCTTCGGCCCGGAGAATGGCGTTTCTGTGCCGCGCCGGCGAGGATTTGCCGAGTTCGGAAAGCCGCTCGGGCCAGAAGGCGCTGGCGATCTGCAGAAATTCTGCCGTCAGCTGCCACCAGGCGGCATAGTCGCCGGTGTCGAGCTTCGACAGCTCCGACCAGTCGAGATCCTCGGTTTCGATCGAATCGATCAGCTCCGCAAGATTGCGGGCGAGCCAGATCGCATCCGCGGGACTTGCCGGCGCAACGAGCGGCGAGTCCGAATGGATGTGGCGGACGATCTCCGGCAGCTTGTTTCGCCAGGCAAGGATCAGACGCGCCAGCTCCAGCAGACGGGCGGTATTCGACAGCGGCTGAGCGAGATCGATTGTCGCCGGCAGCGCCTCGTCGAAATAGCCGCTATCGTCATCGGTTTCGCCGAGCGGACGGATGACCGGCAGGATCGCCGAGCAGCCGCCGAGCAGGTCGACGAATTCGGAACGCAGCACACGCACGGCGCGCCGGGTCGGCAGGTAGATCGTCACTTTGGCAAGCGATAGCGGATCATTGGCGTCGTGCCGGAAAATCGGCGTCAATCGGCCGTCGCAAAGTGTCGTCGCCAGCGTTTTCAGGAAGGAGAGGCCCGCCGGAATCGTCAGGATGCGTGGCTGGTGCCGCTCTGCCATCGTCAGGCAAACGCCCGCAACCTGCGGATCGTTTCCTCCGCCTCGCCGATCGCCTCCGGCGTGCCGACCGTCAGCCAATGGCCTTCGAGCACCATGCCGAAAAGCCGTCCGCGTGCGATCGCCTTGTCGAAATAGATATTGAGGTTGAAGGCATCCTTCGGCGCATCGTCGAACAGCGACGGGTTCATGGCGATCGCCCCGGCATAGACGACGGGATTGGACGGATCGTCGCGATAACGCGTCAGCCGGCCATCGGCCGCAAGACTGAAGTCGTTCTTGCCATTGTGACCCGTCGTATCCTCGATCCCAACGCAAAGCAGCGCCATATCCATGCGTTCGGCATCGAAGAATCCGGCTAAGCGTTCCAGGTTCGTCGGCCGCCCCTGCTGTTCGCCGATCCAGAAGAGATCGGCGTTCATGACGAAGATATTGTCGCGAGTAAGCAGCCTCAGCCCCTTCGCCAAGCCGCCGCCGGAATTCATCAGTGCGTCCCGCTCGTCTGATATGACGATGTCGAGGCCGTGATAATTCCCGAGATGCTCGAACATCTGGTCGGCGTGATGGTGAACGTTGACGACGGCGCGTTCGATGCCGGCCGCCACCAGCGAATCCAGCGTGTAGTCGATCATGGGCTTGCCGTCGATTTTCACCAGCGGCTTCGGGATCGTATCGGTGATCGGGCGCATGCGGGTTCCGAGACCCGCGGCCAGTACCATGGCTTGTCTGATGGTCATTCTGATCCGGAACTTATGATTCGCTCTGGCCTATTCCAGCCCTTGCGCACCAATCGCGCAAGGGGGCAAGCGTTTCATGCTCAAGCGCGACGTTCAGATAGGAAAGCGTGCGCGGCATATGTTTCAGATAGCCCGGCTTGCCGTCGCGCTGCAACAGGCGCACCCAGAGGCCGGCAAGCTTGCAATTGCGCTGCGCCGACATGATCGCCCAGGCTTTCATAAATCCGACTTCGTCGAAACCGCCCTCCGCGCGCCGAAGCGTCAGATAATCATCCATCAGCTGCCGGAAGAGGTCCGGCTCGATCGTTACGCGCGCATCCTGGACGATCGAGGCAAGGTCATAAGCCGTGGGGCCAATCATCGCGTCTTGGAAATCGATGAGGCCGATCCGTTCGACGCCTTTCGCATGCGGTCTCCAGATGATATTCGGCGAGTGGAAGTCGCGCAGCAGCAGGTTCTTCTCGGCCGTTGCGAGTTCGTCGATGAGTGTATCCCAGATCGCCAGATAATCCGCGCGTTCGGCTTCGGTTGCAGGTGCGCCCTGGCGCTTCCAGGGCAGGTGCCAGTCGAGCACCAGCCGCACCTCCATCTTCATTGCCGTACGGTCGAAAGCAGGAATATGATGGACATGCCCCTTTCCAACTGGGATCTCGTGCGGAAATTTCAGGGCGTGCAGTCTGGCCAGGCAGGCAACGCTTTCGCGATAGCGTTCGATAATAGGCTGTCCGCGGGCGTCCAGCACGCCGTCACTGCCGAGATCTTCGATCAGCAGGATACCCCTGTTATAATCCACCTTGTAGACTTCGGGCGCGGCAAAGCCGTCCTTGCGCAGCGCATCGGCGATCGCCACGAACGGATAGGCGTTTTCGGCAAGATGCGCGACTTTGGGATAGGGTTTACCGTCGAGAACCGGCGGGCCTTCGGCAAGAGGCGGCCAGTCCATCAGGATGATGCGCTGGTTCTCGGCCTTCGGATAGATCGCCTCATAGGCGCGCAGCGAGGCATCGCCGGTCAGGAAGCGGCGTTTCGCTTCGGGGTAACCTACACCGTCAAGGAAATCGCGGATCGCCAGGACACGGCGGATGCGTGAATCTTGTGCGCCCGCGGCTCTGATTGTCGCCCGCCGGCCGTTGCCCTCATGTTCCAGCGTCAGTGCGATGCGCTGAGTGGGCAGCTCGCTCTCAGCCATCTCCGGCCATTCGACGAGACAGATGCCGTTCTGCAGAGCCTCGTCGAAGCCGAGTTCGGTCAGTTCGGCGGGATCGCCGAGCCGGTAGAGATCGAAATGCGAAATGAGGATGCGCAGATCGTAGGACTGCACCAGCGTGAAGGTCGGGCTCGGGACCTCGAGCTCTTCGTCATCGGCGATGGCGCGAAGAATCGCCCGGGCGAGCGAGGATTTCCCCGCGCCGAGATCGCCGGAAAGGGCAAGGCAATCGCCGGCTTTCAGGGCCAGCGCCAAGTCTTCGCCGAGGCGGATGGTGGCCGCCTCGTCTTTCAGGAAAAGCGAGATCGCATCGCTGGTGGTCATTCGGCGGCGGCGGAATGCGGTACATCGACCGAGGGGATACGGCAGACGACAGTCGTGCCCTTGCCCGGCTCGCTGTCGATCGTCACATCGCCATGATGCAGGCTGACGAAGCTGTCGACGATCGAGAGGCCGAGGCCGGCGCCGCCGCGTTTGCCGCTTTTCGCCCCCGTGGCAAAACGGTCGAAGACGGTCGCGATCATGTCAGGTGAGATGCCGGGGCCGCGATCGCTGACGGCGAAGACGAAATCCGTGCCTTCGCGATGGCATTCCAGCGAGATCGAGGTACCTTCGGGCGAGAAATTCGCCGCATTGGACAGAAGCTTCAGAAGGATCTGCTTCAGCCGCTGCGGATCGGCAACGATCGAGCCGAGATAGGCGGGTGCGGTGATTTCTAGCGCCACGCCACTTTCGTGGAGGCGATCGGCGATCTGCATCGACACGTCGTCGAGCAGGTCGTTGAGATCGATATCCGCATAATTGAGACGCATGATACCGGCGTCGACGGTCGCTAGGTCGAGAATATCGTTGACGAGCGTCAACAGAACCGAGGACGAGGTCGAGATGTGGTCGATATATTCGGCCTGCCGTTCGGTAAGCGGCCCGACACCCGGCGTGCGCAGGAGATCGGTGAAGCCGATAATGTTGGTCAGTGGCGAACGCAGCTCATAGGAAACGTGCTGGACGAAGTCGTTCTTCAGCTCGTCGGCCTTGCGCAACGCTTCGTTCTTCTCGGTCAGCGCGCGCTCGGCACGCACGCTGTCCGTCATGTTGACGAAGGTCAGCATGGTCTGCGCGTTCGGCAACGGGATGACGGCGTAGTCGAGCACGAGGCCGGAGAAGAGTTCCAGCGTTCCTTGGCCCGAGCGGCGTTCGTCGTCGAAGCTGGTGATCAGTTCCGCGAAGGTCTTCCAGCCGTCCGGCCGGTCATAGGACGGCGCGCAGGCCTCGCCCAGCGCACGGATATGGGTGCCGGGCTTGGCTTCGGTTTCGGTGATCCCCCAGAGCGCACGGAAGGCCGGGTTGGAAAGGCGGATGCGTCCATCAGGGCCGAACACCGCCACACCTTCGGAAAGATGGTCGATCGTTTCGCCCTGCACCTTGACCAGCGTGTTGTAGCGCGTTTCGAGATCGACCTGCTCGGTCAGGTTTTCGAACACCCAGGTGGCGCCACCCTGGGGATGGGCGGTCGCAAAGACCCGCAACGTCTGCCCGTTCGGCAGGTGCCAGAGATCGGATTGCGTGTCGAGGGCGCGATAGACGGAAAGCGCGGCTTCCTTCCAGCTTTTCCAGTTGAGCTGGTCCGGCAGCTTCTTGGCCGCCCGCAGCCGCTCGAGCAGCTCGCTATTGTCCGGTCGGCCTTCGAGGAAGGCGATATCCAGCTCCCAGAGCGCGACGAAGGCCTGGTTGTAGAATTGCAGCCGGCGGTCGCCGTCGAAGATGGCAACCGGCGTGGCGAGATGGTCGAGCGTTTCGGCATGGCTCTTCAGCGTCCGTTCCAGCTCGGCGCGTACTGCCTCTATGTCGGACACATCGATCGCGATGCCGGCCGAGCCGCCGGGAACTCTGACGTCGACGACGTCGAAGAATGTGCGGTTGCCGTGCACGACCGTCGAGATCTTGTCGTGGAAGGGCGATTCCGGCGTCGTCGTGGCGCGAATGCGTTCGCGCGCCACGGTCGTCAGCATCTCGCGGCCTTCATTGATCGCCTGCTGCGGCGATCGCGCTTCGACCGCCTCGCCATAAGCCTGGTTGACCCAGGTGAGGCGGCCCACCGGATCGCGCTGCCAAGCCGGCATGTCGATCGCGTCGAGCATGGTCTGGAAGGCGGAGATCGAGGTCATCAGCCGGTCGCGTTCAATCCTGAGCTCTGCGAGCTCGGCGCGCAGATTGTTGAGCGCCACGAAACGGACGAAGGCCCGCCCGCCGGAAACCCGGCCCTGCGCCTCCAGGATTTCGTCGCGGATGGTTTCGACCACCATGTCGAAGCTCTGCGCCTCGTCGCGCAGCCGGTCGATCGCCTTTTCCAGCTCGGAAGCCGAACGTGACTTCAGCCACAGGCCGAAGGCCAGGAATTCGCCGTCCTGCGGCGCGCCGGTCTCAGGCGGAAGCTGGCCGAGCAGTTCAGGGCGCGCATTGCCGTCCCAGATGACGATCCGCCGGTTCTTGTCGGCGATCAGAGCCTGGTATTGCGAAATACGCTGCTGGGCATCGGAGAGCGCCGAACGGATTTCCCGGCTCTCGTTTTCCAGGTTGCCGCGCTGGCGCACGAGCCACAGCGTCGACAGCAGTGCTGCCGATATGACGCCGATGACGACGGAAACACCGATCACCTGCGAGGATGTGAAGAGATGAGCCGTGGCCGCCGCCTGCTGCTCCGCCTGTGCCAGAGCCGGCCACGCCAGGGTGGCAAGCGCCGTGCCGGTCGCGCAGCTTTTCAGGAAGCGCGCCAATGGTCCGTGCTCTTGCTTTGCGGCCTCGTGTGCCGTTGCAGATCTATATCCTTGGCCTGCCATAAGCAGGCGGCGATCGGCGCGAGCGCGATCATCCGCCTGACCGGGCAGGCTGCTTTTCATTTCCGACATCCGCGGTATGTCTCCGTCCTTCAATGTGCCGCATTACGACAAGACATCCCATTTTCGCGGCGGTCGGACAGGGTCCGGCGCCACGAATCAAGTCTTAAAACAATACTTCGGAAGGGAATCGGCGGGAAGGGAGCGCTCAAAAAATAAGCCGCGGCATTTGTCAATGCCGCGGCTTCTACATCTTGTGGATATTAACGATCAGATCAATATCTGTAGTGGTCGGACTTGAACGGGCCCTTCGGCGAGACGCCGATATAGGCAGCCTGTTCCTCAGAAAGCTCAGTCAGCTTCACGCCGAGCTTGTCGAGATGCAGGCGTGCGACCTTCTCGTCGAGATGCTTCGGCAGGATATAGACCTGGTTGGAATACTGGTCGGGCTTGGTGAAGAGCTCGATCTGCGCCAGCGTCTGGTTGGTGAACGAAGCCGACATCACGAAGGACGGATGGCCGGTGGCATTGCCGAGGTTGAGCAGACGGCCTTCGGAAAGAAGGATGATGCGATTGCCCTTGGGGAATTCGATCAGGTCGACCTGCGGCTTGACGTTGGTCCACTTGAGATTGCGCAGTGCAGCGACTTCGATTTCGTTGTCGAAGTGACCGATATTGCCGACGATCGCCATATCCTTCATCGCCCGCATATGGTCGATGCGGATGACGTCCTTGTTGCCGGTGGTGGTGATGAAGATATCGGCCGAGGAAACGACGTCCTCGAGCAGAACGACTTCATAGCCGTCCATCGCAGCCTGCAATGCGCAGATCGGATCGGCTTCGGTCACCTTGACGCGGGCGCCGGCGCCGGAGAGCGAAGCGGCAGAACCCTTGCCGACGTCGCCGTAGCCGCAGACGACGGCAACCTTGCCGGCCATCATGACGTCGGTGCCGCGGCGGATGCCGTCGACCAGCGATTCCTTGCAGCCATACTTGTTGTCGAACTTCGACTTGGTGACCGAGTCGTTGACGTTGATCGCCGGGAAAGGCAGCAGGCCCTTCTGGCTGAGCTGGTAAAGGCGGTTGACGCCGGTCGTCGTTTCCTCGGTGACGCCCTTGATCGCATCGCGCTGCTTGGTGAACCAGCCAGGCGAAGCGGCAAGACGCTTCTTGATCTGTGCGAAGAGGATTTCCTCTTCTTCGGAATGCGGGTGAGACAGCACGTCCTCGCCGGCTTCTGCGCGGGCGCCAAGCAGGATGTACATGGTGGCGTCCCCGCCGTCATCGAGGATCATGTTGGAAAGGCCGCCATCGGCCCACTGGAAGATCTTGTCGGTGTAGACCCAGTAATCCTCGAGCGATTCGCCCTTGATGGCGAAGACAGGCACGCCGGAAGCGGCGATCGCGGCAGCGGCATGATCCTGCGTCGAGAAGATGTTGCACGAGGCCCAGCGGACTTCGGCGCCGAGCGCGACCAGCGTCTCGATGAGCACGGCCGTCTGGATAGTCATATGCAGCGAGCCGGTGATGCGCGCGCCCTTCAGCGGCTTTGCCTGGCCGAATTCGGTGCGGCAGGACATCAGCCCCGGCATTTCGGTTTCGGCGATGGTAATTTCCTTGCGGCCGAAATCCGCAAGCCCGATATCGGCGACGACATAATCTTTTTCAGTGCTCATAGAGGCCTCCAGGCTGAAAAACATCTCAAAATTGGCGCAGGCGCGAAGGATGACCCACGTGCAAGCGCACGGCATGTCCGCCGTTTAGCAGGCTTCGTCGGTGATGGCAATAAGGATATAAAGAAGTCTTTATATGTTTATATGAGCTCGCCGGCGCTCACATTTCCTCGCCGAACCTGTTCTGGATCAGCTGGTCCAGAGCCTCCAGCGCTTCCTTGGCCTGGCTGCCGCTCGCCGAGACGACGACGCTCGAGCCGGGGCTTGCCGCAAGCATCATCAGGCCCATGATGGAGGTTCCGCCGACCGTCATTCCATCCTTGGAAACGGTGATGGCGGCATCGAAGGTCTCGACCATCTGCACGAATTTGGCGGAAGCGCGCGCGTGAAGACCGCGCTTGTTGATGATGAGGAGTTCCCGGGAGAGCGATGTCATGAAGGCCCGTTATTTTCCGCTAAGCACACGGCTCGCGACATTGATATATTTCCGCCCGGCTTCGGAAGCCTCCACCAGCGCCTTCTCCATGTTGTTCTCGCCGCGCACCCCGGCAAGTTTGATCAACATCGGCAGGTTGACGCCGGCAATGACCTCGGTATGGCCGCTGCTCATGACTGATATGGCGAGATTGGACGGCGTGCCGCCGAACATGTCGGTCAGGATGACGACGCCATGGCCATCATCGGCACCGGAAACGGCTTCCAGAATGTCCTGCCGCCTCTGGTCCATGTCGTCTTCGGGGCCAATACAGACCGTCTCGATGAATTTCTGAGGACCGACGACGTGCTCGACAGCATGACGAAACTCTTCAGCCAGCTTGCCATGAGTGACAAGCACAAGTCCGATCATGATATTACTGCTCCCATATACAAACGGTGGCCCCAATATCGCAACGCAGCAATTACGTCCACCGGTGGGGGCACATCTTGGCTATGAAAAGCCGAAGTGCAAGATAAAAATGCGAATATATAAGGCACATTGACCAATCCGGAAGGCCTCAGCGCCCGATATCCGGCACTTTTGCCATCAGGATCGCAAGGGGTGAGGAAACGCCTGTGAGCAACCGCAATGCGGGAAGCGAAAAACCGGCGGCAAGGCTCACCATTTCGCCCTCGGGAGGCACCCGGTTTTCACCGGTAGCGCTGCCCGGAAGCACGGCATAATGCATGGCCGCCCTGGGAATATGGTCCTGACGAACGATGCCGGTGCCGCGAAGTTCGATCAGCCCGCTGATCGACGTTGGGCACGTGGCGATCACCGCGCCGGCCTCTGCTGAGAGAAGAACCTGATCGTCGGCGACCAGCGCCGTGAAAAGTCCGAGCCGGCGCGCCTCGGTCATGCAGGTGAAGGCCAGCATCGATTTTCCCCAGCCGGAGGGGCCGCTGAACAGCAGCCCCGTCTTGCCGACGACGATCGCCGTCGCATGGACGTTGAAATCTGCCTCGGTCATGCTGCGGCGCCGATTGGCAAAGAGAGGATGAAGCGCGCCCCGAGTATATGCCCGCTCTCGGCATCGGTGATGTTTTCGGCTCTCAGCGAACCGCCATGCGCTTCGGCGATCTGCCGGCTGATCGAAAGGCCGAGCCCCGAATTCTGGCCGAAGCCTTCCGCCTCCGGCCGGTCCGTATAGAAGCGCTCGAAGATGCGGTCGATATTTTCCGCCTGGATGCCGGGGCCGTTGTCTTCGATAGTGGTGACGCAGCGCGAGCGTGTCCGCACCAGCCGCACAATAATCTTGCCGCCCTTTTCCGGCACGAAAGAGCGGGCGTTCTCGATCAGGTTGGCGATGATCTGGCCGATGCGTAGATCGTGGCCGTTGACGACGAAGCGCGTCTTGACGTTCGGCTTGCGTTCGATCGCATATTCGATTTCCACCTGCTTCTTGGTGCTCCTGACCTGGCGCGAAACCTCGATGAGGTCGCGCAGCAGCACCTCCATGTCGACGGAGCCGGCATCGACGCGTGCGAGTTCGGCGTCGAGACGGGAGGCGTCGGAGATATCGCTGATCAGCCGGTCGAGGCGGCGGACATCGTGCTGGATGACGTCCATCAGCCGCTTCTTGGAATCGTCGGATCGGGCAAGCGGCAGCGTTTCGACGGCGCTGCGCAGAGAGGTCAGCGGGTTCTTGAGCTCGTGGCTGACATCGGCCGCGAAACTTTCGATCGCATCGATGCGGTCGTAGAGCGCCGTCGTCATCTCGCGCAATGCGATCGAAAGGTTGCCGATTTCATCCTGGCGAGCAGAGAAGTCGGGAATTTCCTCACGCGTCTTGGCGCCGCGGCGAACGCGGATGGCCGCTGCCGAAAGACGGCGAAGCGGATTGGCGATGGTCGACGACAGCACCAGCGAAAGCAGCACGTTGACGAGTGTCGCCACGCCGAAGACACGCATGATGGCAAGCCGCTCGGCATGGACGATATTGTCGATGTCGCCCGCCTGCGTCGACAACAACAGCACGCCGAGCACGGCGCGGAAGCGCTGGATCGGCACGGCGACGGACACGATGAGTTCACCTTTTTCGGTGGTGCGCACGACTGCACCGCGCACGCCGGTGAGCGCGTTCATCACTTCGGGATAGATCGAGCCGTCACCACCCGGCGCTTCCTTATAGAGCGGCAGATTGCCGGGCTGTAACGCCTTGTTGAACAGGGTGGCGAACCACTCGCTCCAGGTCTGTTTCTCTTCCTCCACCGGCGGCAGGTCGAAGCGCAGCACCTGGCCGCGCGAATAGAGATGGCGCGAATCGAGCAGCAGGTTGGCATCGGCATCGAAGATGCGGGCTCGCGTGCGCGTCGGAGAAATCAGCCGGCGCAAGACCGGCGCGACCTTTTCGGGATCGATCGGGAATTCAAGGTCCTCGTCATTCGGCACCGGGGTGATGCTCTGGCCGGCCTGCAACTCGAGCAGCTTCTGCGGATCGATGGTAATCGAGTTGGTATCGACCGACGCGGAGGCCGAAACGGCGCCGGCGATGATTTCGCCCTGCGTCAACAGGCTTTCGGCGCGAGCATCGATCAATCCCTCGCGGAACTGGTTAAGGTAGAGGATGCCGCCGACGAGCACCACCAGCGCGACGAGATTGAAGAACAGGATGCGCCGTGTCAGGCTCGAAAAGACGGCATTGCCGAAGATGCGGCGGATCAGGGTAAAGGGATGCGACCAACGGCGGCCTCGGACGCGACGGGTGCTCACGCCCTCCGCATCGTCCAGATCCCTTTCCTGCACCAACTGTGCCAATGACAGGCCCTTTCGAAGGGCGGGGCCGGATGGACCGGCCCGCAGCCCTCAATATTTCCGACAGCGCCGCGCGTCTTTTCAGACGCGCAAAGGACGCTGTGACATTTTGAACTGCTGCATAATCTAATCCTTAAATCGATGCCGATTTAGGAAATTATGCAGGAGCGCGCTGCGCCGCTCGGGGCTCAGGCTGCTTCGCGGAAGCGGTATCCCACTCCGTAGAGTGTTTCAATCATATCAAAGTCGGTGTCGACCATCTTGAATTTCTTGCGCAGCCGCTTGATGTGGCTGTCGATAGTCCGGTCGTCGACATAGACCTGTTCGTCATAGGCTGCGTCCATCAGCGCGTCGCGGCTTTTGACGACGCCGGGGCGCTGCGCCAGCGAATGCAGGATCAGGAATTCGGTCACCGTCAGGGTCACGGCCTCGCCTTTCCAGGTGCAGGTATGGCGTTCCTGGTCCATGACCAGCTGCCCGCGCTCCAGCGAGCGGGCCTGCTGCACCGCGCCGTTCTTCGGCGCGCCGGTGGGGCTGGTGCCGGCGGCGGCGGCTTCGCGGCTTGACGCGCGGCGCAGGACGGCGCGCACGCGCTCCACCAGCAGACGCTGCGAAAACGGTTTGGTGATGAAATCGTCGGCGCCCATCTTCAGGCCGAAGAGTTCATCGATCTCCTCATCCTTGGAGGTGAGGAAGATGACTGGAATATCCGACTTCTGCCGCAGGCGGCGCAGCAGTTCCATGCCGTCCATGCGCGGCATCTTGATGTCGAAGATCGCCAGCTGCGGCGGTCGCGCCAGCAGGCCGTCGAGCGCCGAAGCACCATCCGTATACGTCTCGACCTTATATCCTTCGGCCTCCAGTGCGATCGACACCGAGGTGAGGATGTTGCGGTCGTCATCAACGAGCGCGATTGTCGGCATGGTGTTGGTCTCCGTCATCAGTGCGCAATCTCCCGGATTTGCTCTCCCCAGGCGGTCTCAGTGACCGGATGCGCTTATGGAGGATAAAGGTGGAACAAATTGTGGCAAAGATAAAGGGGAAGATTGCCGTAAAATTAGAACGCAATCTTAGGTGGTTCTTCCAAATGTTTAAACGTGAGCTATTCAAACGATTTAAAATTATGGCGATAAATTTAAATCGATTAATTGTTTGATATCACTGCATTTTCTCAAGTTTTCCATCTTGTGTTTTAAAATTTCTGCCCGTATTTTCGCGGTTAGTTTTAACGGCAACGCGCCTGAGTGAAGGGAACTAGCCATGGAAATGTTCGGAGTTCATAACCCGGCAATAGAGCTGGCAACGGTTGGATTGGGCGGCGCAGCCAGCGTTCGCTACAACTTTTCCGCCGCCGCGCTCTATGAAGAAGCGATCCGCCGGGGCGAAGCCGAACTGACCGCTCAAGGCGCATTGCGGGCTATTACCGGCCAGCACACGGGCCGTTCGCCGCGCGACAAATTCGTCGTTCGCGATATCAATACCGATGGCGAAATCTGGTGGGACAACAACAAGCCGATCTCGCCGGAGCATTTCGCCGTGCTGCGCGACGATATGCTGTCGCATGCCGCGGGCAAGGAGCTTTTCGTCCAGGATCTCGTCGGCGGCGCCGAGGAAGGCCATGCTCTACCAACCCGCGTCGTGACCGAATTCGCCTGGCATTCGCTGTTCATCCGCAATCTGCTGATCCGCCCTGACACTGCAGCGCTGTCCGGCTTCGTGCCGAAACTGACGATCATCGATCTGCCGAGCTTCAAGGCCGATCCGGTCCGCCACGGCTGCCGTTCGGAAACGGTGATCGCCTGCGATCTCACCAACGGTCTCGTCCTCATCGGCGGCACCTCCTATGCCGGCGAAATGAAGAAATCGGTCTTCACCGTGCTCAACTACCTGCTGCCGGCCAAGGGCGTGATGCCGATGCACTGCTCAGCCAATGTCGGCCCGGACGGTGACGCGGCAGTCTTCTTCGGCCTTTCCGGCACCGGCAAGACGACGCTTTCGGCCGATCCGGCCCGGACGCTGATCGGCGATGACGAACACGGCTGGAGCGAAAACGGCATCTTCAACTTCGAAGGCGGCTGCTACGCCAAGACCATCCGCCTCTCGGCCGAAGCCGAGCCGGAAATCTATGCGACAACGCAGCGCTTCGGCACCGTGCTGGAAAACGTCGTGCTGAATGAAAGCCGCGAGCCGGATTTCGACGACGGGTCGCTGACCGAGAACACCCGTTGCGCCTATCCGATGGACTTCATTCCGAACGCGTCGGAAACGGGCCGTGCCGGGCATCCGAAGACGATCATCATGCTGACCGCCGATGCCTTTGGCGTCATGCCGCCGATCGCCCGATTGACGCCTGATCAGGCGATGTATCACTTCCTCTCCGGCTACACCGCCAAGGTGGCCGGTACCGAAAAGGGTGTCGTCGAACCGGAAGCGACCTTCTCCACTTGCTTCGGCGCGCCCTTCATGCCGCGGCATCCGGCCGAATATGGCAATCTGCTCAAGGAACTGATCGGCCGTCATGGCGTCCAATGCTGGCTTGTCAATACCGGCTGGACCGGCGGCGCCTACGGCACCGGCAAGCGCATGCCGATCAAGGCGACGCGTGCGCTCCTCGCTGCCGCTCTGAGCGGCGAACTTGGACAAGCCGAATTCCGTGCTGACACGAACTTCGGCTTCGCCGTGCCCGTCTCCGTCGACGGTGTCGATGGCAGCATTCTCGATCCGCGCTCGACCTGGGCCGACAAGGCAGCCTATGACGCGCAGGCCGAAAAACTGGTCTCGATGTTCATCGCGAACTTCGCCAAGTTCGAAAATCATGTCGACGGCGGTGTCCGTGATGCGGCCCCCGGCGTGAAGGTCGCCGCCGAATAAGGCGAACAAGCAATTCCAGCAAAAGTGCGCAGCGGTTTTGCGTCCGGAATTGCGTGAAAACAAAAGTTAGAGCATTCCGTACTTCCAAGAAGAACGGAATGCTCCCGTTTCTGACTCACGTGAAACCCGGCATCGCAGGATTGCCGGGTTTCTTGATCATGGCCTATATTTTCAATTCGCCGTTGATGTGAGATAGAACGCCGCATGGCCAGCGACGCGCTCTATATCGATGACAGGATCACCATCGCGGGATGGGAGCTGACGGAACAGTTCGTTCTGGCGGGCGGCCCCGGCGGGCAGAATGTCAACAAGGTCTCGACCGCGGTCCAGCTGTTCTTCAACATCCCGAATTCGCCGTCCCTGAACGATCGTGTCAAAACCAATGCGATCAAGCTCGCCGGCCGGCGGTTGTCGAAGGATGGCGTGCTGATGATCGAGGCGAGCCGGTTTCGCAGCCAGGACCGCAACCGGGAGGATGCGCGTGACCGGCTCAAGGAACTGATCCTCGAGGCCGCCAAGCCGCCGCCGCCGCCGCGCAAGAAGACCAGGCCAACCAAGGGTTCGGTCGAACGCCGCCTGAAGGAAAAATCCGGTCGCTCGGAAGTCAAGAAAATGCGCGGCCGCCCCGGCGGCAGTGGTGAGTGACATGCCGGAGCTCTTGAACGGCATCCGCCATCTCCCTGGCTATCTCGACCGGTCGCGTCAGGAAGCATTGGTCGAGGTGATCCGCACCGTCGTCGCCGAAGCGCCGCTTTATGTGCCCGCCATGCCCGGCACCGGCAAGCCGATGTCCGTGCGCATGACCAATTGCGGGCCGCTCGGCTGGGTGACGGACAAAGAGCGCGGCTATCGCTACCAGCCGACACACCCTGCAACCGGCAGACCCTGGCCCGAAATGCCGCAGCAATTGCTCGATATTTGGAATGACGTTTCGGGTTACGACAAGCCGCCGGAAGCCTGCCTCGTCAATTTCTACGCCGACGAAGCGCGCATGGGCTTGCATCAGGACAAGGACGAACAGGATCTCAAAGCCCCGGTCGTCTCGATCTCGCTCGGCAACAGCTGCCTCTTTCGCGTCGGCGGCCTCAGCCGCAATGATCCTACGCTATCTTTCAAGCTTTCGAGCGGTGATCTGGTCGTACTGGGCGGCGAGGGGAGGCTTTGTTTCCACGGTGTCGATCGTATCCATCCGGCGACTTCGACGCTGCTGAAGAATGGCGGCCGCATCAATCTGACGCTTCGCCGCGTCAATCCCTAAAATATAGGCGTCGCTATAGTTTTCGCAGCGCGACCTGTTCGATCAGGTGATCCTTACCCTTTTTCAGGATGAGATCGGCGCGTGGGCGCGTCGGCAGAATGTTCTGCCGCAGGTTTTTCAGGTTGATGTTTGCCCAAAGATCCTCGGCGATATCAAGCGCTTCCGCGTCGTTGATCGAGGCATAGCGATGGAAATAGGAATTCGGATCGCGGAAGGCGGTCTCGCGCAGCCGCATGAAGCGCGTGACATACCAGTTGTGGATCTCGTCTTCGGCGGCATCGATATAGATCGAGAAGTCGAAGAAGTCGGAGACCATCGGCACGATCCTGCCGCCGGCAGGCAGGTCGCGCGACTGCAGCACGTTGATGCCTTCGAAGATCAGGATATCGGGCCGGTCGACGAGCTTGTATTCGTCCGGCAGCACGTCGTAGACGAGGTGCGAATAGCTGGGTGCCTTCACATCCGGCCGCCCGGCCTTGATCGCCGAGAGGAAACGCAGGATCGAAGCCGTGTCGTAGCTTTCCGGAAAGCCTTTGCGCTGCATCAGCTTTTCCCGCTGCAGCACGGCGTTCGGATGAAGGAAGCCGTCGGTGGTGACGAGATCGACCTTCGGGCTGGAAGGCCAGCGCCCCAGGAGCTCCTTGAGGATACGGGCGGTGGTCGATTTTCCCACAGCGACCGAGCCGGCAATGCCGATGACGAAGGGCGTCTTCGTCACATCAGACAGGCTGAGGAAGCGGTTGCGCTGTTCGAAAAGCATCTGCGAGGATTCGACATGTGCCGAGAGCAGCCGCGACAGCGACAGATAGATGCGCCGGACCTCGTCGAGATCGATCGGATCGCCCATCGAACGCAGCCGTTTGACCTCGTCGCTCGTCAGCGTCAACGGCGTATCGGCGCGGAATTTCGCCCATTGCTCGGAAGAGAAGAAGTGGTAGGGCGAATAGGATTCCGACTGGAAATGATCCAACGTTTCCGGCACCCCGATAATCTCAGTCGCGATACTCATGAACTCTGCCGGCTGGCCTTTTCCTTGACGCCGGACTGCGCGGTTCTGCGCTCGAGTTCGGCCATGACATTCTCTAACGGTATTTCAGCAATCTTCAATACGACCAATAGGTGATAGAGCACATCGGCGGCCTCATAGGTCAGATTGTCGCGGTCGCCGGTCACCGCCGCCATCACGGCTTCGATCGCTTCTTCGCCGAGCTTCTTTGCCGCTTTCGGCTGGCCGGCGGCCACGAGCTTGGCTGTCCAGGATTGCTCCGGCGAGGCTTTCGATCGTTCTGCGACGATGCTTTCGAGATCGGAAAGGGAAAATCCGCTCATAGGTCTGCTTTCAAGGTTCAGTCGAGACGCATGTCGATGCCGCACTTCGACATATAGTGCTTCGCTTCGCTGACGGAATAGGTGCCGAAGTGGAAGATCGATGCGGCAAGCACGGCATTGGCATGGCCTTCCTTCACCCCGGCGACGAGATCGTCGAGATCGCCGACGCCGCCGGACGCGATGACGGGCACACGCACCGCATCGGCGATGGCCCGCGTCAATTCCAGATCGTAGCCGACCTTGGTGCCGTCGCGGTCCATCGAGGTGACCAGCAGCTCACCGGCGCCGCGCGCCACCATTTTCTGGGCGAATTCGACGGCATCGATGCCGGTCGCGTTGCGGCCGCCATGGGTATAGATTTCCCAGGCGCTGAGATTGTCGCCGCCGACTGCCTGCGTGCGCCGGCGCTTGGCGTCGATCGAGACGACGATGCACTGGTCGCCGAACTTGTCGGCTGCCTCGGTGACGAAGTCGGGATTGCTGACGGCTGCCGAATTGATCGAGACCTTGTCGGCACCGCACAGCAACAGCTTGCGGATATCGGCGATGGTGCGCACCCCGCCGCCGACCGTCAGCGGCATGAAACATTGGTCGGCCGTACGCGACACGACATCGAAGATCGTCTCGCGATTGTCCGAGGAGGCGGTGATGTCCAGGAAGCAGAGTTCGTCGGCGCCGGCCGCATCATAGGCCTTCGCGGCTTCGACGGGATCGCCGGCATCGACGAGATTGAGGAAGTTGACGCCCTTGACGACACGGCCGTCCTTGACGTCGAGGCAGGGAATGACGCGGGCCTTGAGGGTCATTTATGCGGTCTCCTTGGCCCGGGCCGCCTTGATCAGCGCCAGCGCTTCCTTGGGATCGATACGGCCGTCATAAAGCGCACGGCCTGAAATCGCCCCTTCCAGCTTCTGCGCATCGGGCTCCAGCATGCGGCGGATATCGTCGAGAGAGGCAAGACCGCCCGAGGCGATGACGGGAATGGAAACGGCGTCGGCAAGTTCCAACGTCGAACTCCAGTTGATGCCGGCCAGAATGCCGTCACGGTCGATATCGGTGTAGATGATCGCGGCGACGCCGGCGCCTTCGAATTTCCTGGCGAGCTCGATGATACCGAGTTCGGAGGCTTCCGCCCAACCCTCGACGGCCACCTTGCCGCCCTTGGCATCGATGCCGACGGCGACATGATCAGGAAATTTCCGGCAGGCCTCGATGACCAGATCAGGATTTCTAACCGCGACGGTGCCGAGAATGACGCGCCGCAGCCCGCGCGACAGCCAGGCCTCGATATGATCGAGCGTGCGAATGCCGCCGCCGAGCTGCACGGGATTGTCCGTTGCCTTCAAGATCGCTTCGACGGCATCGCCATTGGCCGAATGTCCCGCAAAGGCGCCGTCGAGATCGACCACATGCAGCCATTCGAAACCCTGATCTTCGAAGGATCTCGCCTGGGCGGCCGGATCGGTGTTGTAGACTGTCGCCTGCTGCATGTCGCCGAGCTTCAGGCGGACGCATTGGCCGCCTTTCAGGTCGATCGCGGGAAAAAGGATCATGTCGTCTTACGTCCGTAGAGTGGTCGGTACCATCAGCGCATTCCACGCATCTACGATATCCGATTGGAAAAAGACAGCGGCAATGGCCGCCGCGCCGAAAAGCAGAAGGAGGAGCAGGGTGACGGTAAAGCTGGCCCGGACCTGACGCCAGAAGCCCAGGCGCCTCTTGATCGATTTCTCGATGTTTCGTACCTGGCGCAACGCATCGCTGTTGACGGCGGTCAGCCGGATCTGCGGCTCCATCGCCTCGACATAGCTTTCGGCATAACTCGAAAGGATTTGTGAGGCGCGGTCGCGCAGCGTGTTGCGCAGGTCGGTCGAGAGATAATTGCTGTTGACGGCGGCAAGCTCGGCCTCATCGGGCGAACGGCCGGCATTTCGCTTGCGATGGCTGAGAACGAAATCGCGCTTTTGCCGCTCGTAGAGTGCGTAGGCGAGAAGGCCGATCAGATCGTCCTCACCTTCGATATAGAATTCCAGCACCGCCTCGGCGATATCGCCGGCGCTGACGCCGTTTTGCCGCCGGCTCGAACCGTCGTTTGCGGGGAAAGATTCATGGATCATCGGTCCAGCCTTTCTTTCAGCGCCTTGGCTGCGTTGGAAAGCGCCTTCCTATGGATGGCTTCGTCGACACGGCGGATGATCGTGCCGCCGGGAAGCTTGATATCAGAAAAGGGGGGCAAGCCTTCCCTGGAGGGCCGCAACGTGTAGAATACCTTGCCTGATTTCCGTGAAGCCGGCATCGAGCGCACTCCTGTTCCGCCGTTTCCATACAAGGGAAATAAGGCGGCTGTATTAAAAGCCAGCCCTTGGAGCAATTCCAGCAAAAGCGTATGCGGTTTTGCCTATTGCGTGAACAATGCTCTACGGGTTCCAGCGCAGAAAATTGGCGATCAGGGCCAGGCCGAGCTTCTGGCTCTTTTCCGGGTGAAACTGTGCTCCGACCATATTGTCGCGCCCGACGAAAGCGGTCATCGGACCGCCATAGTCGGCCGTTGCAATAACATCCTCGGCGTTTTCGGCGGCAAGATGGTAGGAATGCACGAAATAGGCGTGCAGTCCCTCCGACCCTGTCGGAATTCCTTCGAAGAGCGGATGTTCGCGCTTCAGGTCGAGCGTGTTCCAGCCGATCTGCGGGATCTTGAGTGCCGGATCATCCGGCGTCATCTCGACGACGTTACCGGGAATCCAGCCGAAACCGTGCGTCACGGTCTTCTCGAGGCCGCGCGAGGACATGAGCTGCATGCCGACGCAGATGCCGAGGAACGGCCGCGCCTTCTTCTCGACAGCCTCGATCAGCACCTCGGCCATGTCAGGCACGGCATCGAGGCCGCGCCGGCAATCGGCATAGGCGCCGACACCGGGAAGCACGATGCGATCGGCCGCGGCAACATCCTCCGCTCGGTCGGTGAGATCGATATGGGCATCGATGCCAGCTTCGTGGGCGGCACGCTCGAAAGCCTTGGTCGCCGAGCGCAGGTTACCGGAGCCATAGTCGATAATCGCGACGCGCATCGTCAGCGTCCTCCATCAAAACCAAAGAGACCAAGCGATGTTGCATCGCCGTGCGGGACATTCGGACGGGCCTTGTTCTGCCAGTCCGGTGCCGCGGCGTCGTCACTGGTTGCAATAGCCGCCCTGTCCGAAAAATAGACCTGCTCAGCAGTGCCGATCGTATCGGCTGCAATGAGTGCGTCTTCGTTCCAGCCCTTCGCAGCAAGGTTGCGGACACGGAAATTCTGGCCCTCGAGACCGACCAGCATATTCACGCCCAATAGGATTGCCGCTCCCGCCGGCCCGAGGCCGGGTTCGTCCATCAGCGCACCACCGATCCCCTGTAGCAGAAAGGCCGCGGCCGCATGCAGCCAAAGCCGATGCGCCAGCAGCCAAACCCATGGAAACAGGAAGCCGAGCAGCGTGAAGCCGTCACGGATGGTTCGCGTCTCATCGGCTGTGGCGCTCGTGCCGCCGGGCGGTGTCAGGAAGATATAGCTGGATGTCATTGCCGCTGCTCCCTTGAAGGGCTCAGACGAGCGTGCCCTTGGTCGAGGGAACACGGCCTGCCTGTCTCGGATCGATCTCTGTTGCCGTGCGCAATGCACGGGCAACGGCCTTGAAGCATGTCTCGGCAATATGGTGGTTGTTGGCGCCATAATGGTTGAGAATATGCAAGGTGATGCCGGCATTCTGGGCGAGTGCATGGAAGAATTCGCGAACGAGCTCGGTGTCGAAAGTGCCGATCTTCGGCGCGCTGAAGGCGACATTCCAGACGAGGAACGGCCGGCCGGAAAGATCGACCGCAGCCTTGGTCATCGTCTCGTCCATGGCAAGATCGATCGACGCGTAGCGGGTGATCCCGCGCCGGTCGCCGAGCGCCTTGGAGATCGCCTGGCCGATGGCGATGCCGGTATCTTCGACCGTATGATGGTCGTCGATATGCAGGTCGCCCTTGGCATCGATCTCCATGTCGATGAGGGAATGTCGCGAAAGCTGGTCGAGCATATGGTCGAAGAAGCCGACGCCCGTCGAGATCGTCGATTTGCCGGTGCCGTCGAGATTGACGGAAACGGAAATCGAGGTTTCGTTGGTCTTGCGGGAAACGCTGCCCGTGCGGCTTGCTGCGGTCTCGGCCATATGGCCCTCCATCGGGAATAAGGCCGTTCCTTATCAGGCGCATCTGGAAATATCCAGAAGCCGGGCAAGAGAAAAGCCGGCCCATTTGCAATCGGCGCCAGTCCACTTACATAGGGCTCAACAGGGCCGGCATGCGGCCCGGCAGACAGGTGTTTTATGACAACAATCATTACAGTTCGAAAAGGCGGCAAGGTAGTGATGGCGGGCGATGGCCAGGTGAGCCTTGGCCAGACCGTCATGAAGGGCAATGCTCGCAAGGTGCGCCGCATCGGCAAGGGCGAAGTCATCGCCGGTTTTGCTGGCGCCACCGCCGATGCCTTTACCCTGCTCGAAAGGCTTGAAAAGAAGCTGGAGCAATATCCCGGTCAGCTGATGCGCGCCGCCGTCGAGCTCGCCAAGGACTGGCGCACCGACAAGTACCTGCGCAATCTCGAAGCCATGATGCTCGTCGCCGACAAATCGATCACGCTGGCGATCACCGGCAATGGCGACGTTCTGGAACCGGAGCATGGCACGACGGCGATCGGTTCCGGCGGCAATTTTGCCCTGGCCGCCGCCCTCGCACTCATGGATACCGACAAATCGGCCGAGGAGATCGCTCGCCGTGCTCTCGATATCGCCGCCGACATCTGCGTCTACACGAACCACAATGTCGTGGTGGAATCGCTGGATGCCGAAGGCTGAACCCTATGCCTTCCGGCCGCTTGCCGCGGTTGACCTGCCGCTCCTCGCCATATGGCTGGAAAGCCGGCATGTCAGGCGCTGGTGGAGCGATCCGGCCAAGGCGCTGGCTTCGATGGAAAAGCATATCGATGCGGCCTCCGTCTCGTGCTTCATCGTCACGCTGAATGGAAAGGACTTCGCCTTTATCCAGGCGGCCGATCTCGACGGCGTGGACGATGAAGCGCTCGCCGGTCAGCCGAAGGGCACCTACGGCATCGACCAGTTCATCGGCATCGAGGAACTGGCAGGCAAGGGTCACGGACCGGCCTTTATGATAGGGTTCTGCAATATGCTCTTCGCAAAGGGCGCGCAGCGGATCCTGGTCGATCCGCATCCTGACAATGCATTCGCAATCAGAGCCTATACCAAGGCGGGCTTTCAACGACTTGGCGAAACAACGACTAATTACGGCCGGGCACTGTTGATGGCCCTGGACCGCCAGGAGAATGATACTCAATGACCACTTTTTCCCCCCGCGAGATCGTTTCCGAGCTCGATCGCTATATCATCGGCCAGCATGACGCCAAGCGCGCGGTTGCGATTGCGCTGCGCAACCGCTGGCGCCGCCAGCAGCTCGATCCGAGCCTGCGCGACGAAGTCATGCCGAAGAACATCCTGATGATCGGCCCGACCGGCGTCGGCAAGACGGAAATCTCCCGCCGCCTGGCAAAGCTCGCCGGCGCACCTTTCATCAAGGTGGAAGCCACAAAGTTCACCGAAGTCGGCTATGTCGGCCGCGATGTCGAGCAGATCATCCGCGATCTGGTCGAGGTCGGCATCGGCCTGGTGCGCGAGAAGAAGCGGGCCGAAGTGCAGGCCAAGGCGCATGTGAGCGCCGAGGAGCGTGTTCTCGATGCGCTGGTCGGCACAACGGCATCGCCTGCCACGCGCGAAAACTTCCGCAAGAAGCTCCGGGACGGCGAACTCGACGACAAGGAAATCGATATCGAGGTTGCCGATGCTGGTTCCGGCATGGGTGGCTTCGAAATTCCCGGCATGCCGGGTGCCAATATCGGTGTGCTGAACCTGTCGGAAATGTTCGGCAAGGCGATGGGCGGCCGCACCAAGAAGGTTCGCACCACAGTCAAGGCCTCTTATAGTGACCTGATCCGCGACGAATCCGACAAGCTGATCGACAACGAAGTGATCCAGCGTGAAGCCGTTCGCTCCACCGAGAATGACGGCATCGTCTTCCTTGACGAAATCGACAAGATTGCAGCCCGCGACGGCGGCATGGGCGCTGGCGTTTCGCGCGAAGGCGTGCAGCGCGACCTCTTGCCGCTCGTCGAAGGCACGACGGTTTCGACCAAATACGGGCCGGTCAAGACCGACCATATTCTGTTCATCGCCTCCGGCGCCTTCCATGTCTCCAAGCCTTCGGATCTTCTGCCGGAATTGCAGGGTCGCCTGCCGATCCGTGTCGAATTGCGTCCGCTGAACAAGGATGATTTCCGCCGGATCCTTACCGAGACGGAAGCAAGCCTCATCCGCCAGTACCGCGCGCTGATGGAGACGGAAAGCCTGAGCCTCGAATTCACCGACGACGCAATCGACGCGCTTGCCGATGTCGCCGTGCATCTGAACTCCTCCGTCGAGAATATCGGCGCACGCCGTCTGCAGACGGTGATGGAGCGGGTGCTGGACGATATTTCCTACAACGCGCCGGATCGGGGCGGGACGGCCGTGACGATCGATGCCGCTTATGTGCGCGAACATGTCGGCGATCTCGCACAGAATACCGATCTCTCGCGCTTCATTCTGTGATATCGGCGCACCGGTCCATGTCTTTACCGATGTGGATACCGGGTTGTGACGAACTCGACTCTCGACAGCGGGCCTTTTACTTTTTAGTGAAGGCCCGTGTTGTTTTCCGCTCCGGCTTTATTCGGCCAAGATTCTGGTCCAGTCAGCCGCATCGCAAACAGGACGATGGAACGGACGGGATAGCGGATCGTGCGACGCCTTTTGACAAGCCTTTTGATTGCCGTTGCCCTGGTGAATTCGGCGCCTGCCTTTGCCATGCAGACGGTGCCGGCCGGCAATCGTCACGCTGAGCAGCCGGATATTCCGGGCGCTTCCATCAGGCGCACCAAGGGCACCAAGAGCAGTTTCGATCTGAAATACGAAAAGGTTCATGAGCTTCTGGCGACCGATCGCGAGCTGATGAGCAAGATCCGCAAGATTTCCAGCGCTTACGGCATCAATCCCATCCATGTCGTCGGCGCGATCGTCGGCGAACACACCTATAATGTCGATGCCTACGACCGGCTGCAGGCCTACTATGTCAAGGCAGCCTCCTATGCCGGAGAAAGCTTCCGCTTCTCCTATGATGGCGAAAGCGTCGACGAATTTGTGGCGCGGCCGCAATTTTCCGAATGCAAGGGCAAGAGCGATTCCTATACGCTCTGGTCCTGCCGCGAAGATGTCTGGGAAACCGACTTCCGCGGCAAGACGGTGGGTGGTACGAGCTTCCCCAACAACCGTTTCAGCGCGGTCTTCTTCCAGCCCTTCTATGCCGGCCAGACCTTCGGCCTCGGCCAGGTCAATCCGCTGACGGCGCTGATGCTCTCCGATCTCGTGACCCGCGTGTCCGGCTATCCGAAGCTGAACGAGAAGAATGCCGGCGCCGTCTACAGGGCCATCATGGATCCCGATATCTCGCTCGCCTTCGTCGCGGCCTCGATCCGCAGGTCGATCGACGATTACAAGGAGATTGCCGGCATGGATATCTCGGGCAATCCCGGCCTGACGGCGACGCTTTATAATGTCGGCAATTCGCGCCAGCGCGCCGCGGCACTTGCTGCGAAGAACCGCGGTGCCGGGGCGACGGTCTGGCCGGAAGAGAATTATTACGGCTGGCTGATCAACGACAAGCTGGACGAACTCAAGGGCCTGCTCTAGCTTCAAGCTTGCCGGGAAGGCGTAGATCTTCCCCGAAAGGCTTTTACGATGGACATGCGTCCGGACCCCTTCGTCCCGCCAGCACCGCTGCCGCGTACCGTGCCGCCGAGCCGGCTGGAAATCATTCGCATCATCCTGCGCAATCCGCTCGAACTTTGGGGCGAGCCGTCCTACACGCTGCCCTGGATCCGCACCAATTTCTTCGGCCAGAGGACGCTGATCGTCAATGATCCCGGCCTGATCAAGCACGTGCTGGTCGACAATGCCAATAATTACCGCATGTCGGATGTGCGCCAGCTCGTGCTGCGTCCAATCCTCCGCGACGGCCTTCTAACCGCCGAAGGTCCTGTCTGGAAGAGATCGCGCAAGGCGGTGGCGCCTGTTTTCACGCCGCGCCATGCCCAAGGCTTCGCCGGGCAGATGCTGCGCCAGTCCGAAGACTATGTCTGCAAATATGAGAGCGCAGGCGAGGCAGGCGCAATTTTCGATATCAGCACCGACATGACCGAGCTGACCTTCGCGATTCTCGCCGACACATTATTCTCCGGCGAAATCGTCACCTCGAGCGGCCATTTCGCCGACGACGTCAATGAACTTCTGCATCGCATGGGCCGCGTCGATCCGATGGATCTGATGCGCGCTCCCTCCTGGGTTCCACGTGTGACACGCATCGGCGGTCAGAAAGTGCTGGAGAAATTCCGCGCCATCGTGCGCAACACCATGGATATGCGGCTCGCAAAGATGAAGGCGAATCGCAGCAGCGCGCCTGAAGATTTCCTGACCCTGCTCTTGGAGCAGGCTGGCCCCGAGGGGCTGACCAAGGAGGAAATCGAAGACAATATCCTGACATTCATCGGCGCGGGGCATGAAACCACAGCCCGGGCATTGGCCTGGACGCTGTATTGCGTATCGAACAGCCCGCATATCCGCGAAGCGATGGAAGAAGAAATCGACGCGGTGCTCGCCACTGGGGCCAAACCTGTGGAATGGCTGGATATGATGCCGCAGACGCGCGCCGCCTTCGAGGAGGCTTTGCGCCTCTATCCGCCGGCGCCATCGATCAATCGCGCTGCCATATCAGATGATTCTTGGACAAGCCCGAAGGGCGAGCGGGTCGCGATCGAAGCCGGCGTCACGGTGCTGATCATGCCCTGGACGTTGCATCGCCACGAACTTCACTGGGACAGGCCGCGTGCCTATATGCCCGAACGCTTCCTGCCGGAAAATCGCGGCTCTATCGGCCGCTTCCAGTTCCTGCCTTTCGGCGCCGGCCCGCGTGTCTGCATCGGCGCAACCTTTGCGCTTCAGGAGGCGGTGATCGCCCTTGCTGTCCTGATGCATCGTTATCGTTTCGATTCCACCGATCAGACCAATCCCTGGCCGGTGCAGAAGCTGACGACGCAGCCGCAGAACGGGCTGCCGATGCGCGTGACGCCGCGCATAATTTCCACGAAGGCATAAATCTTTCGAATTATTGCAGAATTGACTGTGAATGAAAGCCGAGCAAAGTGGCAGCATTCAAAAGTCGTTGCCAGGGAGAATGTCGCATGAGCCGCGTTGATAAGAACGGTCTTGCCATCGAAACCGTCCTTCATGATTTCCTCGTCGAGGAGGTGCTGCCGGGTCTGGCGGTCGATGCGGACAAGTTCTTTGCCGATTTTTCGGCGGTCGTCCACGATCTCGCTCCGAAAAATCGTGCGCTGCTGGCAAAACGCGACGAGCTGCAGGTAAAGATCGACGACTGGTATCGTCGGCATGGCGCGCCGGCGGATATGGACGAATACCAGTCCTTCCTCCGCGAAATTGGTTATCTCCTGCCTGAGGGGTCCGACTTCCAGGTTTCGACCGACAATGTCGATCCGGAGATCGCCTCGATCGCTGGTCCGCAGCTCGTCGTTCCCGTCATGAATGCCCGTTACGCTTTGAACGCCGCCAATGCCCGCTGGGGTTCGCTCTATGATGCGCTCTACGGTACGGACGCCATTCCCGAGAGCGACGGCGCCGAAAAAGGCAAGAGCTACAATCCGAAGCGCGGCGAGAAGGTCATCGCCTGGGTGCGCGATTTCCTCGAGACATCAGTGCCGCTGCAGGACTGCCGCTGGAAGGACGTCGGACGCTTCGCCGTCAAGGATGGAGCGCTGGTCGTCAGATCGATCGATGGCGAGCAGGCCATGCTGACGGACGGCAAGCATTTTGCCGGCTATCGCGGCGATGCCGCCGCTCCCACGCATATTCTCCTGAAGAACAACGGCATTCACATCGAAATCGTTATCGATGCGGCGACGACGATCGGGAAAGCCGATCCGGCTCATATTTCCGATGTCTGGTTGGAATCGGCAATTACGACAATCATGGACTGCGAGGATTCGATTGCCGCCGTCGATGCCGAGGACAAGGTCGTCGTTTATCGCAACTGGCTCGGCCTTATGAAGGGCGACCTGCAGGAAGAGGTGGCAAAAGGCGGAACGAGCTTCACCCGCAGGCTCAACCCGGATCTGCAATATGCTGGCCCGGACGGTACCGCCTTCGAGGTGCATCGCCGCTCGCTGATGCTGGTGCGCAATGTCGGCCACCTCATGACCAACCCGGCGATCCTCGACCGCGACGGCAACGAGGTGCCTGAAGGCATCATGGATGCTGCGATCACCGGCCTGATCGCGCTTTACGATATCGGCCCCTCCGGCCGGCGGAAGAATTCCCGCACCGGCTCCATGTATGTGGTCAAGCCGAAGATGCATGGGCCGGAAGAGGTGGCCTTCGCCGTCGAGATCTTCTCGCGGGTCGAAGATGCGCTTGGCCTACCGCGGAACACCATTAAGATGGGCATCATGGATGAGGAGCGCCGCACGACCGTCAACCTCAAGGAATGCATCCGTGCCGCCCGCGACCGCGTCGTCTTCATCAATACCGGCTTCCTTGATCGCACCGGCGACGAGATCCACACCTCGATGGAAGCCGGCCCGATGATTCGCAAGGGCGACATGCGCCAGGCGGCCTGGATTTCCGCCTATGAGAACTGGAACGTCGACGTCGGCCTCGAATGCGGCCTTTCCGGCCACGCCCAGATCGGCAAGGGCATGTGGGCGATGCCGGATCTGATGGCGGCAATGCTCGAACAGAAGATCGCCCACCCGAAGGCCGGCGCCAACACCGCCTGGGTACCGTCGCCGACGGCCGCAACCCTGCATGCAACCCATTATCACCGGGTCAATGTCGCCCGTGTTCAGCAGGGGCTGAAAGATCGCGCCCGCGCCAAACTCTCCGATATTCTCTCCGTGCCGGTCGCGGTGCGGCCGAATTGGACACCGGAGGAAATCCAGCGCGAGCTCGACAACAACGCCCAAGGCATCCTCGGCTATGTCGTGCGCTGGGTCGATCAGGGCGTCGGCTGCTCGAAGGTGCCCGACATCAACAATGTCGGCTTGATGGAAGATCGCGCGACGCTGCGCATTTCGGCCCAGCACATGGCGAACTGGCTGCATCACAAGGTTGTCACCGAAGCTCAGATCGTCGAGACGATGAAGCGCATGGCCGCCGTCGTCGACCAGCAGAATGCGTCGGACCCCGCCTACCGGCCGATGGCCGGCAATTTTGGCGATTCGATCGCCTTCCGGGCTGCCCTCGATCTCGTTCTCAAGGGTAGGGAACAGCCGAACGGTTACACCGAGCCGGTGCTTCACCGCCGCCGCCTCGAGCTCAAGACGAGGCAGACTGCCTGACGGAGAATACGAAAAGGCCGCCGGAACGACAGTTCCGGCGGCCTTTTTTATACCGAATTCGATAATTAGCTTACTGAATGACGACGACCTTGGACGTGCCCTTGCCGGGGCGGACGCGGCTGTAGAGATCGATGACGTCCTGGTTCATCAGGCGAATGCAGCCCGAGGATGCGGCGGTGCCGATCGAAGCCCATTCCGGCGTGCCGTGCAGGCGGAAGAGCGTGTCCTTGCCGTCCTCGTTGAAGAGATACATGGCGCGCGCGCCGAGCGGATTGCTGAGACCTGGACCCATGCCGTCCTCGACGTACTTGGCGAGATCAGGCCGGCGGACGGCCATTTCCTTCGGCGGGTGCCAGTTCGGCCATTCCTGCTTCCAGGCGACGTAGGCGGTGCCGGCCCATGCGAAGCCCTGCTTGCCGACGCCGATGCCGTAGCGCATCGCCTTGCCGTTGGCCAGGATGTAGTAGAGGAAGCGCTCACGCGTGTTGACGATGATCGTTCCGGGACGCTCTGTGGTCTGGTAGCTGACCACCTGACGGCGGAATTGCGGCTTGACCCTGTCGATCGGGATCGCCGGCAGGGAGTATCCGGCATCCTTCGTCAGGCCGTAGGCGTCATTGAAGATCTGTGCCGTCTGGACCGTCGGGCCTGCGCCCTTGTCGTCGACGGATGCGCTGTCTGAGGTCGTCGAGCAACCGGCCAGGGCGAGCGTCGCCAGCAGGCCAAATACAGGGAATGCATTGCGGATGCGCATGGATGACTCTTGAAGTTTTGGGGCAAGGAGAACGGTCTTTCGACCATCGTTGATTATGGTTTATTTTCGATTAACTTGCGCTTTGCAAGGCTACTGCAGCGCGACAAATTCGTCTGCCGCGCAAATTAGAAGCGCATGGTTTTTTTGCAACAACACGCCAGCCCCTCTGATGGTTATCCATGACGATTTTGAGCGTTTACAATAACAATCCGTTAATCGATGGCCGGCAATCGGACAGGGCCATGATGGTGCGGCGCGGAACGCAGATTTTGCTGCATGAAATGCGCCACGCCGTGCTGCCCGAACTGCCGCTGGCCAGCGGCCGCCGCGCCGATCTGGTCACTCTTTCGGAAAAGGGCGAGGTCTGGATCATCGAAATCAAGACGTCGATCGAAGATTTCAGGGTGGATCGCAAATGGCCGGAATACAGGTTGCATTGCGACCGCCTGTTCTTCGCGACTCACCAGGATGTGCCGTTGGAGATCTTTCCCGAGGAATGCGGACTGTTCCTGTCGGATGGTTATGGCGCCCATATGATTCGCGAGGCGCCGGAACACCGCATGGCGCCGGCCACGCGCAAATCCGTCACGCTCAACTTCTCGCGTGCCGCCGCGCAAAGGCTGATGATGGCAGAATGGGCGAACGGAAAACCGTTCACTGTGGATGATGTTTAATGGACGCGACGTGCGCGTCTATTTCGGCGCGCGTTTGGCAAGGATACGCTGCAGCGTGCGGCGGTGCATGTTGAGCCGGCGCGCCGTTTCGGAAACATTGCGCTCGCACATTTCATAGACCCGCTGGATGTGCTCCCAGCGCACCCGATCGGCCGACATCGGATTTTCGGGAAGCTCCGCCTTTTCGCCCGGCCGCTGCGTCAGCGCCGCGAAAACGTCGTCGGCATCCGCAGGCTTTGCCAGATAGTCGACGGCGCCAAGCTTCACGGCAGTCACTGCCGTTGCGATATTGCCATAACCGGTCAAAACGATGATCCGCGTGTCGTCACGCCGCTGGCGGATCGCCTCGATGACATCGAGCCCATTGCCGTCGCCGAGCCGAAGGTCGACCACCGCATATTTCGGCGGCCGGCCTTTCGATTTCGCAACGCCCTCCGCCACTGATTCGGCCGTCTCCACCTGGAAGCCGCGTGTCTCCATCGCCCGTGCCAGGCGGCGCAGAAACGGCCCGTCGTCGTCGACGATCAGCAGGCTGGCGTCGGGACCGATATGGTCCTCATCCGACGCGGCGAAATTGTCATGATTCTGTTCTGTCATCGTCTCGGTCCCGACGGTTGAACGCCCGATCTGCGTCAACCGCTTATATCCTGTTTATGCCGACAAAGTCATTTTGTCGAATTTGCGTCGATCAGCATGCGCGGCCATTCGATCCGGATACGCGCGCCCGCACTTTCCGGATCGCGGTTCTCGAAAATCAGCGATGCGCCGGAGCGCTCCAGCAGCGTCTTGGCGATGAAAAGCCCGAGCCCAAGGCCACCCGCCGTATCCTCTTTCTGCCGCTTCGTTACATAGGGCTCGCCGATCCGCGTCAGAATATCGGGCGCATAACCGTTCCCGTCGTCCTCGATAACGATAAGCACTTTGTCGTGATCGTGCTCGACGGTAACGGTCACTTTCTCTCGCGCATAATCGACGGCATTTTCGATCAGATTGCCGAGCCCGTACATGATGCCGGCATTGCGGTCGGTGACCGGCTCGCCCTTGCGCGGGCTCTTTTCGATGAGCTCTAATCCAATGCCGAATTCCCGGTGCGGCGCGACGATCTCCTCGATCATCGACGAAAGCGGCAGCCGGCGCATGTGCGCCTCGCCTTCGGAGGAAAGCGTCGTCAGCCGCCGCAGGATGTCGCGGCAGCGTTCGCTCTGGCTGCGCAGCAGCATGACGTCCTCGCGGAAACGATCGTCATTCTTAAGCTCCCGCTCCATTTCCTTGGCGACGACGCTGATCGTCGCAAGCGGCGTGCCGAGCTCATGGGCGGCCGCCGCCGCCAGCCCGTCGAGCTGCGACAGATGCTTTTCCCGCTGCAGCACCAGTTCGGTTGCAGCCAGCGCATCGGCAAGCTGGCTCGCTTCCATCGAGACCCGATAGGCATAGAAAGCAGCGAATGCCATGGTCGAGGCGATCGAGCACCAGACACCGAACTGCATGACGTTGTGCACGTTGATCTCGACCCCGTCGAACCAGGGCAGCGGAAAGGGCGAAAAGGCAAGCACCGTGATGCAGACCATCGCAACGCCGATCAGCGCGGTGCTGTAGCGAATCGGCTGCGAGGCAAAGGAGATGATGACCGGCACACAGACGAGCGCTGCGAAGGGATTGGCAAGGCCGCCGGTGATGAAGAGCAGCGCGCAGAGCTGCAAAAGGTCGAAGCCGAGCAGCGCAAAGGCAGCAGGCGGTTCCAGCCGATGCGTCGGCGGATAACGGATCGTCAGGTAGAAATTCACCCAGGCAAGGGCGGCGATCAGCGAAGAACTGGCAACCAGCGGTAAGGGAAATTTCAGCCAGAAGGCAACGATGAAAACCGTCAGCGCCTGTCCGCCGACGGCAAGCCAGCGCAGCCGCACCAGTGTCTGCAGGCGCAGCCTGCGGCTGTTGTGCCGGTCCTCCAGCGTATAGCCTTCCGTCTTGTCGATTATGCTAGGCTTCTCGATCATGCCGGGGGCTCCTTGATGGCCCTCATGTACCACGCGGTTTTGCTCGTGTCGTCGGCAACGCATCCTCCGGCCGCTCCGGCCAGGGATGCCGGGGATAGCGCCCGCGCATGTCGGCACGTACATCCTTCCAAGAGCCGGCCCAGAAGCCCGGCAGGTCGCGTGTCGTCTGAATCGGCCGGTGCGCCGGCGAGGTCAGCTCGAGCAGCAGCGGCAGGCGGCCGCCGGCAATGGCCGGATGCTGCTTCAGTCCAAACAGCTCCTGCACGCGGATCGTCAGAACCGGTTCCTCGCCCTCATATTGGATCGGATGCCTTTGGCCGGTCGGCGCTTCGAAATGGGTCGGCGCAAGCCTGCTAAGGTCGCGCTGCAAGTCGTGCGGTACCAGCGACATCAGTCCGTTCGAAAGCCCGGTTGCGGAAATCTCCGAAAGGCCGCGGGCCTCCGTCTGAAAGGGTGCGAACCAGTCTTCCAGCCGGGAAAGCAGGGCATCATCGCTGACATCGGGCCAAGGCTCGCCGATCGTCCTATGCAAGAATCCGATCCGCTCGCGCAGTTGCACGGCCTCCTTGGAGAAGGCAAGCTGATCGAGGCCCAGCTCGCGCACCCCTTCCACCAGCGCCTGGGTGACTGCTGCCCCGGAAGGGCGCGGCAAGGGCGTCTCTTCGAAGACGATCGCGCCGAGCCGGGTTGCCCGCCGCGCCCGGATTTGCCGGCTCTGGCGGTCGAAGAATATCTGGTCGCCGGTTTTGATCTCACCAGGCAACTCGGCTTCGATGTCGCCCCGTGTCACCTCGGCTGCCGCCAGAACCCGCGCCCGCGCCGCCCGTCCGGTCAGGTCGGCAATCACCAGCATCTGGCTGCCGGCCAGCCTCTCGGTTTCCGGCAGCTCTGCTCCGCGCCCGTTCGCCATCACGAACCGGCCGCGCCCGCCGCGCTGAAGCGCGATTCGATCCGGGAACGCATGCAAAAGCAGCTGACCTGCAAGCGCCGGCGCCGCTGAGGAAACCCTGTCGAGGCCGCTCGCCAGGCGTCCCGCCAGCCGCCTTGAAGCCTCCGCTCTCTCGCCCCGCTCGGCCTTGAAGCGTCGCAGCCGCTCCTCGATATCGACACTCGTTCCGCCAAGCCCCTGTTCGGTGAGAAGCACGGCGATCATCGCCGCATCCCGGGCGTGTCCCGCTTCTCCCGCCGAGACGACCATGGCGGCAAGCCGCGGCGGCAAAGCGAGATCGCGCATCACCTTGCCGCGCGCTGTCAGCGCTCCGTCCTTGTCGAGTGCGCCAAGCTGGCCAAGCAGCACACGCGCTTCCCTCAGCGTCGTTTCCGGTGGCTGATCGACGAAGGCAAGCGATGCCGGATCTTGAACGCCCCAATGTGCGAGGTCGAGCACCAGCCCTGAGAGATCGCTGGAAAGGATCTGCGGCGGGGTGAAGGCCGGCAGTGCCGCCGTTTGTCCCTGGTGCCACAGCCTGACGGCGATGCCCGGCTCCGTTCGTCCGGCACGACCGGCACGCTGATCGGCGGAAGCCCGCGACACGCGCACCGTCTCCAGCCGCGTGATCCCGGTCGACGCCTCGAACACCGGTAGGCGCTGCAGCCCGCTGTCGATCACGATCCTGACGCCGTCGATGGTGATCGATGTTTCGGCGATCGATGTCGCAAGCACGATCTTGCGTGTCCCCTGGGATGCCGGTCGGATCGCCGCATCCTGCTCCTTCTGGCTGAGATTGCCGTAAAGGGGCGCAATCAGCGTTTCGGCTCCGAATCGTCCCTGCAGGCGTTCGACGGTCCGGGTGATTTCCGCCTGGCCGGGTAGGAAGGCGAGGATCGAGCCGGCCTCGTTGGCATGGGCATCGAGTATCGCCCGCGTCACCGCATCCTCGATACGCTCGCCGCCCGGCCGATCCTGGTAACGGATATCGATCGGAAAGCTGCGCCCCAGGCTTTCGATCACAGGTGGATGGTCGAGCAAGCCGGCCACGCGTTCGACATCGAGGGTCGCCGACATCACCAGGATGCGCAGATCCTCGCGCAGCGCCGACTGGACGTCGAGCGCCAGAGCGAGTCCGAAGTCTGCATCCAGCGAACGCTCGTGGAACTCGTCGAAGATCACGACCGAGACACCGTTCAGTTCCGGATCGTCGAGGATCATCCGGGCGAAAACCCCTTCGGTCACCACCTCGATCCGTGTCGCTGCCGAAATCCTGTTGTCGAGGCGCATGCGGTAGCCGACCGTCCCGCCGACCTGTTCGCCGATGAGCGATGCCATCCGGCTTGCCGCTGCCCGCGCCGCCAGCCGCCGTGGCTCCAGCAGGATGATCTTGCCGTCTCCGCGCCAGGTCTTGTCGAGCAGGTAAAGCGGTACCAGCGTCGTCTTGCCGGCGCCGGGCGGGGCGGAAAGAACGGCGCGTTTTTGCTTTTCCAGCGCGGCAGCGACGGCCGGCAGAACATGTGAAACCGGAAGCTCCGGCAAGGATGCACTGATTGTCACTTTTGGCCCGTCACTGTCTCATAGGCAAGGATGGCGCCGGCGAGATCCTCCAACGCCGCACCGACCGACTTGAACAGCGTGATTTCTGCGTCATGGCTTCGTCCGCCATGGGCGCCGCTGACGAGTTCCTTAAGCTCAGCCCTGATGTCGCCTTCCTTCAGCACGCCGCTTTTCAGCGGCTGGACGATGTCGCCTGCCTCGGCGATGGCGCCGGCGCGGGTGTCGACATAAACGGAGGCACGGCGGATGGCCTCGTCGTCGCTTTCGCGCATGCTCGGCTTGAAAGCGCCGACGAGATCGAGATGGGCGCCGGGCTTCAGCCATTCGCCTGATATCAGCGGTGCGCTGGAAAGCGTGGCGCAGGAAATGATATCGGCTGTCCGCGCTGCGGCTTCAGCATCCGCGACCGCCTCGGCATTCAGTCCGAGCGCCCGGGCTTCGGCTGCGATCTTTTCCGCCGCTTGGCCGTTGCGGCCCCAGACCCGGTACCTCCTGATCGGCCGGGTCGTGCCGTGGGCAAACATCAGGTTGAGCGACAGCCGCCCGGTTCCGCAGACGAGCAACTCTTCCGCGTCGGGGCGGGCGAGATGTCGGGCCGCCAGCGCCGATGCTGCCGCCGTCCGCCGCGCCGTCAACTCGCCGCCGTCGATCGCGGCAAGCATTTCCCCGGTAGCGCCGGAAGAAAGAAGATAGGTTCCGAAGATCGCCGGCAGGCCCCGCAGCACATTGCCTGGAAAGACCGAGACCGTCTTTACCCCGGCATAGCGTCCGGGAACCCAGGCCGGCATCAAGAGCAACGTGGCGCTCTCCTCATCCGGCACCTCCATCTCATGGTGATGACGCACTGGCATTACGCATTCGCTCTGGAACATGCGGGCGATCGCCTCGATCAGTTCCGGCCAGGGCAAGGCCGCGCGCGTCTGTTCTTCATCGAGGACAAGCATTCTTCACTCCGTCGGATCTTTCTTCCTCGCCAAACTAGCGAGTGAGGCGTGGCATAGGCAAGCACCCTGGAATTCCGCGTCAGGCACCCCATATAAGCCTCATCTCCCTCGCCGAAGCCTATCCTTGAGGATTCGGCAAAAACGAATCTCAAAAACCATCCGATCGGGTGGTGGATTTGCTCGTTTTTGGAGGCAGGCGATAAAAGCCCTTCATTTTCAACCTGTTACAAAAATGTCAAAAAACTTTGGTTGGGTGTGTTGACTGTTCTAATGGGTTAGTTCTATAAGCCCACTCACTGAACGAGGGCGGCGGCGCTGCTGGCGACGAAGTCTTTCG
>NZ_LXFU01000028.1 GCF_001657485.1 Rhizobium sp. WYCCWR10014 | reverse complement strand
TTGAAGTGATCACGTCTGTCGAGCGCCGACGGCGCTGGTCTCAAGAGGATAAAGAGCGGCTCGTTGCAGCCTGTCTCGAGCCAGGTGCGGTGCTTTCCGAGATTGCTCGTGCGGCCGGTATCCATGTCAGCCAGCTCTTCCGCTGGCGCAAGGAGCTTTGCCAAATCGAGGAGCCGTCAATGCAGGTATCGAGCACCTTGGTGCCCGTGATCGTTTCGGAGGCCGCGCCTGCAGCCCAGCCCCCTGCCTTGGAAGCGCCGGCCCCATCGCAGCCCCGCCGGAAGCGTAGCGATGTGACGATTGAGCTGGGCCGCGATCGCCGTGTCCGCGTGGACAGCGACATCGACACGGAGGAGCTGGGCCGCATTCTCGATTGTGTGCTGGGTCGGCGATGATCCCGGTTTCAAGTAGAGCCCGCCCAATTGGACGATTCAACACTACCATGCCGAGCACTTCACCGCTTCTTGGGAGCGGTTTGAGTCTGCTGGATCATTGCGCGCAGCAAAGTCAGGAATGCTCGAGGGCATGTCCCGGCTCACTCGGAACGTCAACTTGGTCTCTTTCTCGGCAGCGATCTATCGGCCCACGGGGAGGTCGCCTACCTTGCCTCATGGAGCTGCGAAATGACGAGCAGTTTCGAACATGCCGAAGACGAAGATCGCACCAGTCAATGCGGAAGAGATGCATTTCGTTACCGTGACTTCCGCGGCAAGAATGGTTTTGGAGGTGTAGTAATCCCTTGGCGATCTATGGTCAGAACCGGCTAGTTCCTACCGTCCAAAGCGCGGCGTCCAGCCTTTCCGTCGTGCTTGAGACGGTTCAGCGCATCGCCGAAATTCATAATCGTTTGCTCCTTGGACTTCCACTATCTTCCGGAAGCGCTTGGTTATGGTGCGAGACGGCCCGAGCGCTTCTAAGCCTAAATCAACTCGAGTGCTGTTGCCTTGGCCACCGCTTCGCTCGTCGTCGCGACTGCCAACTTCCGTCGAGCCGATGCGAGATAGAGCTGCACAGCACTCGTCGAAATGAACAACCGGGCACAAATCTGCTTTGCCAGGAAGCCGTTGGCAGTCATCTGCAGACATTGCAGCTCGCGGCGGGACAATTTCGGAAAGTCGGTACATGTTCTCATACCCGACAGAACCATCGCCCTATCGTGGAGATGGTGAGCAAGAAACTGCAAGTCGCGCATGCTTTCCATGCGGAACTGTCGCCAGTAAGAGTCCGGATGATTGGACGTAACCGTAAACAGTGAACGCTCCCCGTGAGGCCCACGCACAGGCAAGGTCACCCCTTGCCGGCCGATACCGAAAGCCATCGCCTCCTTGAAGAAGCCAATCTCCCGCCCTGAATCCCATTTCGATGCGGACCATTCCAGTGGCAGAAAACCGCGTCGGCCGAGGCGCACAACTGGATCGATGCTGAAGTAATCGCAGGCAAGGTATTGCTTCACCCACTCGGGCGGGTAGGTCAGCATCAGCAGCGGATTGTGGGCTGCCGCCCCTGAGGAGCGGGTGACATGAAGGACCATGTGCGATATCGCATAGATATGGCGGACTTCATCCAGAGTTGTTTCCAGGTCCTGCATCGTAGGCGATGCAGAGATCTGGTCCACACAGTAGAAAAAACGAGAACTGCTCAGCATGAGATGCACTCGCGGTTGCGGGTTACAAAGATTGCCCGCCAAGGTAACATTTCATCTCTGTCTGGAACAGACTATTCAATGCCAGCCGCGGCACGGCGTCAATGAAGGTTAAGGCTTAGCGTCGGATGTCCCCGCGCGACGTGGAATCTCCCCCTGAAGGCAGCGGGAGGCGACCGCGCTTACCGTATGCCTCCACCGATAAGCACCCTGGCAGGGTCGGAAGAAGCTTGCGGCAGAAGTCCCGAAAGGTTGGCTCGAAGCATCTGACAATTCTGCGCCGTCACGTCCCATAAGCCGACATACAGGTTGCCGATTTCCGGCCGGGATCGCGCAAGCGGCGTCGGCCTCCAGCCGATCCTGCGGTACACCCCGATCATCGCGACATCATAGACGCCGACGATAGTATCGATACCCGTGTCGAGAGCGAGATCGCAAAGCCCTGAGAGCAGCTCCGTGGCGACTGCGCGCGACGAATGCTGATCGAGGTGACCGGCAATCGGGTGAACGCAAAAGCGAGTACATTCCCAGGTCGTCGGGCTATCAACGTCGATTGGCTGATCGAAGAAATGTCGAAACTCGCTTTTAAGCATCGTTGCCCCCGTGGTCGGCAACAGGCGCAACGAACCGGTCAGCGTGCCGGAAGGTCGTTGCGTGACGAGATAAACGGGATCCTCGGCCTCATCGTATCGGTCCCTCTCCCACCGGTCCCGGACATCAACCTGCCATCCCAGCCGATCACGAAAGACGGCGGCGCGAGCCCGAAACATATTGTCAAAAGCAGGTCGATCGGTCTCGAGCATGTCTTTGGTGAGTATCCGCAACATATCCATCCCTCCTGATGTGGTGATGTTTCACAACAGGAAGACGACCGGGAGCAATCTGGATATTTCACCAGGTTGACCGGTGCTTCGCTTTGCCTTTCATTTTCGCTTAAATTCCAAAGCTTGACCGATCCCAAGCTCTGTGGCTGCCAATTCAATGCACCCAAAGGAAGAATGGTCATGGCCTACGACCCAGCGCGCGGCAAACGTATTCGAGAAGCGATTTCTCTGGGCAACTTCCGGAAAGTACACGCTCTCGCGGCCGAACTGAATGTATCCGTCGCGGCCGTCTCCCGCTGGCAGAACGGCGGCCATACATCCCTGGAAAGCGCCTGCGCTCTCGCCCGCCTTCTGGACGTCTCCCTCGACTGGCTGCTTCTCGGGCGAGGAGCCATAGATGGCCATAAGAACAGCACGATCTCCGCCACGGAGTTGCTATGGGTCATGGCGCTGCGCGGCCGGTCTGCGGCATCCCAGTCCAATCTCATCGGGCTGCTCGAATCGATCCCTCGGGAGCACGTGTTACGCTAAGCACAATTTCATACGGCTTTTTTACGTTGCACTCAACATCTTTAGATTGCAACTACCGCCGCCATAAACAATATTTCTAGTTAGGGTTTCACGACGGCATCGGTAGCAAAACTAGGCCACCTGCCCTCGCCGCGGTGAAGACCCTCGTTTTCACTCTCAAACGCAGAAGGGTTGCCCATGTCTACGATGCTGACGATCAACGTGAAAAATTACGAATCCCAGACGCAAAACTTCTACTTCTTTCAGCAGCCGGCGATTTACACCGGCGGCGGGCAAGTCTATTCGAATAGCCTTTTCTCGCAATCGCTCGGCAACTACGACAACACCGGCGCGATCCTGACCTTCCAGGTCAACCTGCAATATTATGCCGGCATCCAGCAGGCAAACACACCGCCGCAAATCGGCGCCTCTTCCGGCTACTCGTCAGCCAGCCGCGCCATCGATCTTGCTCCGAGTTCAGGTGGCAGCGGTAAACCGAACGACTGGACGACCGCGACGGTCAACCCGCTCGGTCTCTCCTCGCCGATCTACGGGGAAGGTGTGCAGCCTGGTGCGTTTCGCATTACCACGCCGGTCTTCAACTCGCCCCCCTATTTCAATGTCGGCTCGGCGGTTGCCGTCAATGGCGGCATCGTGCTCTCCAACTTCGTGCAGGCAAACCCCGCCAGCAACACCGATTGCCAGCCGATCCTGAAATACTATGTCCAGACCGGGGCTTACACGCCAGGTGTCGTCATGAACTTTACGCAATCGAGCGTGAACGCGGCGCTTTCGGATTTCACCGGCGGCTATTCCGTCTGCAACGTCAGCCTGAAATCTGACGGGACCTGGACTACGCAGCTCCAGTAAACCCCGGCAGGCACGCAGGTGAGGATCCGCCCCTTCTTCACCTGCATGCGCACCATTCGTTCGGTTGCCACCGCTCGTTCCGGGCGACGGACAGGCTTGGTCTAAAAGGGGATTATCACACGCCATGACGAGTTCGTCATACCAGATCATCGTTCGAAACCTTTCGCAAACGACGCAATATTTCTATGTCTTCCAGAAGCAGGCCGCATTTCCGTTGCTGCCGAGCCCTGATCCCATCCTCAGCGGCAGTCTCGGCTGCCAAAGCGTCGGCAATTACGCAACTACGGGAGCGCAGATCAATTTCGGGTTGGACAGTCAGATCTATGCAGGTGCCCTCAGCACCAAACAAGCGTCTGCCTCCCAGCTTATTGCGCTGCTCGCGCTCAATGCAGCTACGCTATCGGTGGTCGGCAGCACCTCGGCGTTCCGACCGGTTACGCTCACCACGGCCGATGGTTCGCCGGATAATTGCACGACCTTGACGCTCGACCCGCTCGGACTTTCGGCGCCGGCCAATCAAGCCGGAATTGCGATCGGAGGGTTTGGCATCAACGTGCCTTCCTATACGCCGCTGCCGCATCCCGAACTCTATTGCGGCGTCGTCGCCCTCAACAACAGTCAGGCGATCATACTCTCGAGCTTCGTCGCTCCTGTCCCCAATGCGATCATGAACTGCATACCGAAGCAAATCTTTTTCGTGAAAATGGGCTACCAGCCGGTCGGAAGCACCGTGGCTTACGACGAGAGCAACGCCGCGCGCTGCGATTTCACCACCGGCTACGCAACGTACACCGTAACCTACAATGCCAACGGGACCTTTTCGGCGGCGGGAGGACCATAGACCCAGAATCAGGATCATTACAGACGCTTGAGCAATCCCCTCAATCCTTGCAATCAGGAGAATAGCCATGTCGGGCATCACAACGAAGTTCACCGGCCAAACAGGTCCTCGCGGCAAGACCGCTGCAAGACTTCTCATTGCCATCTCCTCCATTATCGCAACCGCTATACCCGCGGCGGCACAACTCGTCTTTTCGTCCGATTGCCGGAACCATCAGCCTATCGCAGTCGCGCCACCACAGAATGCCATCTTGTTCACAAAGCAGCCGGTACCCCATCCGAATGGAACAGCCTCGGTCTTTGCGATCAACGGATTGGACACCTATGTCATTCCGGCGGGGGCCAACTCCTGCGTCGTTGCAGCTCCCCATGCCAATGACAATTACTGCTTCATTGCCCGCAACGACAACACAATCGACGGCGTCGGTTTCGCCCCCATTCAAAATCCGGGCGGTCTGACTGCCTGCCAGTAAGAGGCGAAACCCCTCGGCCGAACGGTTCACTCCCCGCACTTTACGCAAAGGTTGAGTCGGGGAGTGGATAACGACAGATTGAGATGCCCGCGCCGCATCACCGATCACAGCCAGATTTGGCCCCGTGTCGGGACGATCGCACGTTCGGCGGCACGTCCCCTTACCGGCGTTCGGGCGGAGGTCGCGCCGAGCGTCGTCGGACTCGGCGCGATGGTGATGGTGGGCGTCGTATTGGATCGCTCCACACCTGAGAGCTTTGGCGCATTCGAGGGCGCTGTCATGGAGCTTAAGGAAGTGCTGGACTGCAGTCTGGTGGCCGGAGATTTCGATTACCTCCTGAAAATCCGCGTCCGTGACATGGCCGATTTCAACAAGCTGCACGGCCAGAAGCTGATCGCCCTGCCTGGCGTGCGCCAGACGCGCACCTTCTTCGTGATGAAGAAAGTCAAGGAGAACGCGAGGTTGCCCTTCTAGCGTCTTCGGCGGCTATCCGTTTGCCGCGCCGTTTTCGTGGACTGACAGGGATGCCTGGGCCGCGATCATTCCCTTCACGATCGGAGACTGGGCTCGGCGCCTCATATCGTGCAGCTGATTGCTTCAGCCGTAGAGCGGTGGAGGACAAAGTGGCCTTGACGGCTGCAGCCAAAGAAACGAAGTGCGATATATGCAATATTATATGCAAACTTATATTTGTATAACCTACTGTTTTACCACAGTTATAAATTCTTTTATTGAATATTTCATGTTATGCCAGAAAGTATATCCTGGCGAGTAGTTGCTTTATTTATCGCCTTCATCAAATGTCCCCGCAACCCGGCTACCGATATCACAACAGGACAGTCTTTTTCCTACGAAGCTGAACCATTGCAGGCGACATCATCGCCGGCAGGTTACACAGGGAGCACGATGGCATGGAGCGCAACAAGAAATCAGACAAGTACGTTACCGACGCGCGCCTGCTGGCAGCGACCGTCGACCACCGGCAGAAGGACTCTGTGTCGAAGAAGAAGACCATCTTTCAACAATTTCTCTTGGATTGGGCTTACGGTTGCGACCTATTTTATCCAATCCAGCGGCATGAACATTTCGCAAAGAGCGAGGAGGACAACAAGGGCGCTAAACCCCGTAGGTGAGGGTTACGATGTATGGAACTGGGAGAGCTCGGACGGCGGCCGCGTTCCCGATTTAATATTAAGTCTTGCTTCCAAATTCCAGGGTGAAATCGCCGACGCAGTCGCCAACGGTTGCAAACTCCAACAACGACATCGAAAGATTAAGAAGTCAATCGAGAACCCTACCCTATCCGGTACACGCAACGCGCAGTTCAAATAATGCTGCAGGATGCATATATGCTCGCCTGCCAAAAACAGAAAACTTGACCGCACGGCTTCCCATCAAATTCACCGCAGAAAAGGAGTTCATTTTCAGTGATGTTACCCTCTTTGAAATGCATTCGCATTGCCGCACGCGCAGCGGCCGGCATGGCGCTGGGGACGCAGATTGCTTTTGCGCAACAATCTTCCACACGGTCTCATTGGCTGAACAGCCCAGCATCTCGAGTGGAAGCGCTTGCGGTCCTCCAGACCTTGAATGCCAATCTCCTGAGCAATGCCAGTGCTACGTTGACCCTTGACCGCTGGTGCGCGGCGCACAAGCTCGCGCCGGAAGGTTCCAAGATCGTAGCACAGCGTGTGCGCGGGCAAGACAAGCCGGCCGACGAGCACATCCGTGAACTTCTGACAGTCGGACCCGGAGAGCTGATCGCTTATCGCCACGTCCGCTTGGTCTGCGGCGACCGCGTCCTATCCGAGGCCGACAATTGGTATTTACCTGCAAAACTTACTGCAGCGATGAATCACGCGTTGAAGACCAGCGATATCGCGTTTGGCAGAGCCGTTCAGGCTCTCAATTTCACTCGCACAAACCTGTCTGCCAAGTTGCTCTGGTCCCCTCTATCCGAAGGCTGGGACATAGACGGCTTAGTAGCGCATGAAACAAGTTCCCCTAGCCTGCAGCCGTTCCTGCTCGAACATCGTGCAGTGCTTAAACTTCGAGACGGAACGCCGTTTAGCGCCGTGGTCGAAAGCTACACGGACAATGTGTTAGACTTTCCAGTTCCGCGGTTGCTTTCTCGATAGAGCTTGTGCGACGGCCATCCAATTCATTTTTCGAAAGAGAGCGGGTGAACGCGTGTCATCCTGATCAGTATCAAGCAGTGCAGCTCCGCGTCAGTGCACGGATCTTAGCGATCTGAGTTAGGCACGACGAAATCGCAACCCTTGCGGAGGCCCGCGAAAAGATGGAGGATTGGCGTAGAGAGTATAATGAGTTTCGGCCACATGGTGCGATCGGCAATAAGGTGCCGATCTCGCTGATGAAATCAGGAGGCGCAACCAGCCCGCCTCCCTGAATGAAGCCGGAAAACTCTAGCCTCAGCTGGTCCAGAGTTTGGGGGCGGTTCAAAGTGGAAAATTCCAGTTCCAAATGGCCTAAATTATCGGGGCACGTCAAGCCGACTCAATCTCCCCGCATCCAAACCCTCGCCTACGGTTTGCTCCACCTGAGCTTCACGAGCTAGTCAGCAAAGTTTTATCTACCCACTTCACAATAGCGGATTTCTGCGGGGCACCGACAAAGAAATCGTTGACTATGCCCCCCTTGAAGAAAGCTAGGATCGGAATAAATTGCACACCGAATTGCGCGGCGAGTTCCCGGTTCTTACCGAGATCCAGCTTGGCGACTTTGATTCTGCCTTTCATCTCGACGGCAACTTCTTCTAGGATCTGAGCAATCGTGTCGCATGGGCCGCAGCCTTCAGCCCAAAGGTGAAGGATAACAGGTATTGGGGATTCCCGAACTTCTAACTGGAAATTGTTGAAATTGACGTGTACCCAGTGCATGGACGTTTCCTGTTACCAGAGTTGAGCGCCGTTTGATGGATGTGTTGATGCGTTGTCGAATTGATCTGACGAAACGCGCGTCGTGAAGGTGGTCAGACTGAGCGAGACGTCACGTAATTCAGCCAGATCCTGCCCCACACTGCGCGTCATGTGCCTCCGGCAAACCCGCCACTGTGGGACCGTTTTTGGAGACCTACCGTAAGACGGTCCGGCAGATCATTCTTGCCGGCTGCCGTTACGAGCTGACCACAGCGACAACCAGGCGCACGAAACGGTACGGTTGGTCTGTCGTGCTTGAGCAGTTCGGCACTCTCGTTGACTTCGAGAGTGGCCTTTTCGATCCGTAGATTTGATATTTCATGAGGACGTTGCGCAGATCGTGTGATGCCATGGTGCAGGCGTTGAAGGCACCACGCACCCACGGACTCTTGACCGGCTCAGGCGCAGCCTCCCACCCGCAACAACGGATCGCACGCTCGCGGACTTCCGCTGAAACCTTGGTAATTGTCTTGCTCATGTCGGCTCCCTTTTCTCAGAAGTTGGAGCCTCCGGCAAGCCCAGGGCGGTTTGCCGGGTGCTCTGCTTGTCCATTCACATCATGAGTAATCAGCTACCGTTCGACATATCCATTTTTCGATATCGGACTTCGGCTGGAAGCCTCCAAAGTGCCGACGACCTTCAGGCCATTGAAGATTACAAGGGCAGGAAGTACGACGGCAGCGAACTTTTCGTTTATTAAGCGTTGCTGAATGTATTGAGCAGCGAGTTCCGGGTTCTCAGCGATATTCAGCTTAACGACCTTGACAAGGCCCTTCATCTCGATGGCGATGTGTTCGAGGATTGGGGCGATCATGTTCCACGGGCGACACCCAGGAGCGCAGAAATCGACGAGAACGAACATTGTCGAATCCAAAACTTCAGACTGAAAGTTCGTGATATTAACGGTTTTTACAGAAGACATAGTTTGATCCTCAACTTAGATCCACGAATTGCCAAAAGTGGCATTGTCTCCACGCCTTCGGCTTCCTTTCTTCTTCAGTTCAATGTGGCTGCCGATGAAGTCATCAGGAGCGGCTCCTCGTGCGACGAGGAGAAGTACGCGACGGATGAAAAGGTCCGGCGATGCTCACCTCATGAGTACGGTTTCGGGAGGTGCGCGAGCGGGTGGCAGACCTTGAGTCGCCTGAACTATGTTGGCGACTTCGAAGATCATGTCGCGCGTTCCTCGATAAAGAATGTTCAGTTTATGCTGGCTGCCTATGCGGTCGAAGACAGGAAAACCAACTCGCATCAGCGGAACTGCGAGGCGTTCTGCGGCCTGTCGACCGTGGGAGTGCGTGACGAGTAGATCAGCGTCTACGGCGAGTTCTTCCAAGTCACCAAGATCGCCGACTTTGACCGTATCGGTTGGTACGATTTGCAGCGCCTTTGAGTCCCCGGTCGTGGCGACCGCGGCTGTAATGACCGCCCCCATGCCGATAAAGAATTGCGAGAACTGCAAGAGCTGGTCCGGTTCGGAGCCGATGGCGACCTTCTTCCCTGCAAAATGAAAATGCCCACTGAGCATCGCCTCCTGCAACTGCATGCGGCCACGACGGACAGCCGTTGGCGCGTTGTCGCGCGAAATCGCTGCAAGGAGCCAGGCGAAACGGTCGGCGTTATTCAGGCCCGTGAGCGATCCGAACATCACGTATGGCAATCCAGTTAGGCCCTGCAAAGCTTCAGCCGGTCGGCGCATCTGTTCGCCGATGGCGATGCACAGTGTTGCCGCCCCGAGATCGCGGATAAGCTCTACCTTCGCGCCACCGCGTGCGATCGGAATCCATCGATCGCGGACAGCTTCGTCAGGCCCGCCGGACACGTCAGGCAAAATGAGGGGTATTAAGCCGAAGCTCTCTACCGTTTCTCGCAGATGCTCTACATCGGAAACTGTGATGTTCGAGCCGGGCAGTATGACGACCGTCGCCGGATCGCGATCCTGCTGGCCGGGCCGCGTGATTGCCTCGATCATAGCCGTAACAGCCTTCGACCACCCCTCCTCCACCGCCCCTGCGAAGTCGGGAGTGCGTGCGAGTACCACTTCCGTATCAATGAGTTTTCTCGGGCGCGCGCCTTTGGCGTCGAAGATATCACCTGCGATATCTTCGTCGCGGGTTTCTGCCGCGGCGGTAGTGCAGATTCCGATCAGCCGCGGCCACGTGCGAGCTTTTAGCTTGACGAGAGCTTTCTCGAGAAAATCAGCGCCGCCCACCACCGTCGCGATCTGGTCCATTGCAGTTGTCTGCAGCGGGACCATATGCTTGAAATGCCTCACGAGCAGCACCAGTGCAAAACTGCTACATCCCTGGCTGCCATGGAGTATTGGCAGCGCACCATCGACGCCCAGGAAGGCCAAGGCAGCGCCCAATGGTTGAGACGACTTTAGAGGGTTGATCGCTGCCGTTTTTGTTGGGGTCAGGATAACAGCCATAATTTTTACCTCAATAAAAACCAGCTGTCGCCTCGTCGGCAGACCTCATATTAATGCGTGGCTCCGCCGATCTTGCGGTCGTAACGAACTGCTTCCACGGCGCCGGTTCGCGTAACTGCGCCCAGACCGGGTTGTGGATTGCCAAATCGATCTGGCGTGCTAGTTCCACCATGCCTGCGTAGCCGGCGTAAGCATGCTGGCGTTCCTGATTCACGTCGAGCCAAGGAATTTTCGCCTCAAGCGCGACGAACTGAGTGCGTCCGCCTGACAGCATGATATCAGGCTTGTGTTCACGTAACATCGCGTAGAGCTCGCTCGCTGCCATCGATTGGTGAAGGTGGTTCTCGTCCTTCAGCATCTGCTTGATTCTCTCCTTGTCCCTGGTCGTCGATTTCCTGATGGATGTACCGACAATTTCCATGCCGATTTCGATCAGTGCGTGCACGATGGACCAGGATTTCACCCCGCCGGTGTTCAGCTGAACGCGCTTCCCCTCAAGCCGATGCCGATACGCTTCCAGCTTCTTCCAGGCCCTCTCCTCCTCTTCTGCTAAGAGAGCCTCGACGTGGTGGAGCAACGCGGAACCAGCGCCTTTCCTTACGAGCAGTTGGGCGATCCGCCGGAGGGCTTCAGAGGTGCTCGAAATGCCATAGAAGGAGCCTTCGAAAAACGGAATGTTCCAGCGTTCTTCCATCTTGCGAGCAAGATTGATGAGAGCAGTTGAACACACCATCATAGCTGCACGTGACCGGTGGGCGGACGCCACCTGCGCGTAGCGCGCGTCTCCGGGAATGCAGGCGCGGACACGGATACCAAGTCTGTCCAACAGCGGTTTCATCAACCAGAATTCCCCTGAGAGGTTGAATTCGCCGAGTATATTGATGTCGTATGGACCTGGATCATCAGCCTCCACCGTGCCTATGACGTGCTCGAGCAGAGCCTCGCCGGCGCGCCGGTTACCGAGGTTCTTCGAACCGCCGAAGCCCGGCGACTTCACCGGCACCACTGGTATTGCGAACTTCTGCGCTGCTTGCCTGCAGACCGCGTCGATGTCGTCACCGATCAGCTCCGTGACGCAGGTTCCGTAGACGAAGATTGCTGCCGGCGCATACCCCTCCTTGATCTCCCGGATAGCCTTGAGAAGCTTTCGCTCACTATCTCCCGTCACTATGTCGAGTTCGGTGAGATCAGTGGTGAAACTTGTGCGCCAAAGAACTGGACCTGAAGACGCGGCGCCTCGATTGTCCCAGGAATTGCCCTCGCACGCGAGCGGCGCGTGGACGAGATGCGCGACATCGGTGATTGGCTGCAGCACGATCTTAGCTCCGTCGAAGGCGCAGCCACCGCTGGCTGCTGATCCCTGTGACGCGTTGTGACATGTCTCCTTGGCTTCCGTGGTGCGGAATATCTTGGCGGAGGCATCTCGCATTTGTGTCTCGATCGATGACATCTCGGGACCTTCCAATCCAGGGACGAATGGCCGGTCGACGCCCGGCCAAGCATTTAGCGCGTGAGGTCGTACGAAACGCCTTCCCACATGGTCTCCTGATCAAGCTCGTCGAAAATCTTGTCGAGAATGACGGTCAGAAGACGCAATCCGCCTTGGTAGCCCATGAGAGGAAAGCGATGATGATGATGGCGATCGAAAATCGGAAACGTAAGCCGAACCAATGGCGTGTCGGTGTCACGCTCAAGATACTTGCCATAGGAATTGCCGATCAGCAGATCCACTGGCTCCGTCAAAAGAAGCGAGCGCATTGCCCACAGGTCTTTGCCAGCCCACACCTGCGCACCTCCGCCGAAGGGAGAGGATGCGAGCAATTCCTTCATCTCCGCTTCCCAGGCTGCGGTGCCGTTGGTGGCAAGGCAATGTGTAGGGTGGCCACCGGTTTCCATGACGAAGCGCGCCATTGAGTAGACGAAGTCCGGGTCGCCGTAGATTCCGTATTTCTTGCCATGCAACCAAGATTGACTATCGGCCATGGCATCTATCAATCGCCCCCGATCACGATCGATAGATTCGGGAATTTCCCTCTTGGAAAGCTCGGATATCTTCATCAGGAATTCGTCCGTGCCCCCAATGCCCAGCGGGTAGTGGAACGAGGCAGTCGTCTGACCAAGCTCGCGACAATAGTCCAAGGTCTTTCGCGTATTGTAGTGCTGCAGCGATATTGTCGCCTCCGCATGTTTGGCTACCTTCACGTCCTCGATCTTGGTCCCTCCGTCATACATGCGGTACTCGCCGTCGGAAGGTGTGTCGAACTGGTCAGAGGCGTCTTGGATGAAAACGTAGGTCACTCCCATCGTGTCGAGCAGGCGCTTGATTTCTCGATTGTTGCCAACACAGAAACCGTCGAAGCCTGGAATAATGTTGATGAGTGCTGGCGTCGGCACGCGTTCGGTGCTTTTCCAGAAATTTTCCAGAATGCCTTTAACCATGCTGTCGTAACCATCGACATGGCTGCCGACGAAGGCTGGGGTGTGGGCGAAGGGCACGTCGAAATCGGCTGGAACGGAGCCTTCATTTTTGGCGTTTTCAATGAAGCCGTGAAGATCATCCCCAATGACCTCGGCCATGCAAGTCGTCGAGACCGCAATCATCTTGGGGTCGTAGAGCTGATAGGTATTGGCGAGCCCGTCGATCATATTTTTCAAGCCGCCAAACACAGCCGCGTCCTCTGTCATCGAAGACGAAACTGCAGACGACGGTTCCTTGAAATGGCGTGACAGGTGCGAGCGGTAGTACGCCACACAGCCCTGACTGCCGTGAACAAACGACATGGTCCGCTCGAAGCCAGCCGCTGCGAAAACCGCGCCGAGCGGCTGACAAGCCTTCGCGGGGTTTACGACCAGCGCTTCGCGCGCCAGATTCTTTTCTCGATATTCCCATGTCCAGGTGAATTCATATTGCGCTTCGACGACCTTATCCGGATGCGGACATTCGAACTTCAACTTCTTGCGGGCGAACATTTTCTCGTATTCCGGCTCGCAGAACAGAGGAACATGATCGAGAACTTTCTCGGCCGATTGCGGCATAGTTTTCATCCTTTTTCGCCGCGAGTGCGGCTGCGTAGACTTTGCGAGATGTCTAAAATGTTGTCGCTCAGCAAAAATTATTCATCATCCCGGCAACAACTGCAGGCACCGCCTGCATCGGAGCTGTGCGTTACTTTCCATGGCGGGTCGTAGAGGCCCCAGACCGGATTGTTGATGGCAAGATCCATGTCTCGGGCAAAAATGGCGAAGCCGTCATAGCCGTGATACGGACCAGAATAATCCCAAGAATGCATCTGACGGAACGGTATGCCCATTTTTTGAACCGGGTATTTTTCCTTGATGCCCGAGCCTACGAGGTCCGGGCGAATGGCCTCGATGAAGCTCTCGAGCTCGTAGCCAGTCACATCATCGTAGATAAGCGTACCTTTTTTGACATAATGGCCCGTGCGCTCGTAATCGTCGCCGTGGCCAAATTCGTAGCCCGTACCAACGATCTCCATTCCAAGATCCTCGTAGGCGGTGATGACATGGCGGGGACGCAATCCGCCGACGTAGAGCATCACAGTTTTGCCAATAAGGCGCGGACGGTACTTCTCCGTCACCGCCTGGACGAGAGGTTGGTATCTGGTGATGAGTGCTTCGGCCTTATCTTGGGTCTCCGGCCCGAAAAACGCGGCGATATTGCGCAAAGAAGCTTCGATCTGGGAAGGACCAAAAAAGTTGTACTCCATCCAGGGAATGCCGTACTTTTCCTCCATATGCCGAGCGATGTAATTCATGGACCGGTAGCAGTGAATAAGGTTGAGCGTAGCCTTTGGTGCACGCTCCACCTCCGCGAGTGTGGCATCTCCCGACCAGTTGCCGATTACCCGCAACCCCATATCCTCCAGCAGAATGCGTGAGGCCCATGCATCGCCGCCGATATTGTAGTCACCTATGACGTTAACGTCGAAAAGGCTGGGTTCGAAGTCGGCCTCTCTTTTATCGAAAACCCAGTCCCGTATCGCGTCGTTGGCGATATGATGGCCAAGCGATTGCGACACGCCACGAAACCCTTCGCATCGCACCGGCACGATCGTTTTGTCGTGCTCCTTGGCCTTCTTGCGCGCCACAGCCTCTATGTCGTCTCCGATCAATCCGATTGGACACTCGGACTGCAAGCTCACACCATTGTTCAGTGGAAACAGTTCCTCAACTTCATCGATGAGCTTCTCGAGCTTTTTGTCGCCACCAAAAACAATATCCTTCTCTTGAAAATCAGACGTGAATTGCATGGTGACAAAGGCGTCGACACCCGTCAGACCGACGTAATAGTTGCGGCGTTGCGACCAGGAATAGTGGCCACAACCGACAGGCCCATGCGATATATGGACCATATCCTTGATCGGCCCCCACACGACACCCTTCGAGCCGGCGTAAGCGCAGCCGCGGACGGTCATCACGCCCGGAATAGACTTGATGTTGGATTTCACCCCGGTCTCGCAAAGCGCATCGGAGCCCCGCTCGAGTGCCTCTCTGGCCTTCGCCACGCCAAGGTGTTTTTTGCGGCGCTTAGCCGTCTTATCCGGATACTGCAAGAGTACCGCATCTATAAGCCTTGCGTTGAAATCACCGTCGTTCTCGTAGTCGAGGCTCATAGGGCCTTTCCTCTCTCGAAGGTTCGCATTGAGCCTCGACAAGGAGGCATGTTTGTCGATTAACACGGTGCGTCATCCGCTCCGCCCATCTTTAGGACGTCGCCTGCCCCTCATTCGCGAGAAGTTCTTCGAGCATCTGCTCGTCCGACTTCATGATCCCGAAGTCGAGCAGCATGTCCTCCAGTTCCTCCATGGTGATAGGAGTCGGGATCGTGCCCTTTCCCGAATTGGAGTGGATCTTCTCAGCCAACCATCGATATTCCGCCGCCTGTTTGGAGCGTGGCGCGTATTGGATCACGGTCATCTTTCTAAGCTCCGCGTGCTGCACAATGTTGTCGCGCGGCACGAAGTGAATGAGCTTCGAATTGAGCTTGGCGGCCAGGGCTTCGGCGAGGTCTAATTCGCGGTCGGTCTGCCGCTCATTACAGATCAGGCCGCCCAGCCGCACGCTTCCGGCGCTGGCATATTTGAGGATGCCTCTCGCGATGTTGTTTGCAGCATACAGGGCCATCATCTCACCGGACATGACGATGTAAATTTCCTGAGCCTTGTTCTCGCGGATGGGCATAGCGAAGCCCCCGCACACCACGTCTCCGAGCACGTCATAGGAGACGTAGTCGACATCGTCATAGGCGCCGTTTTCTTCCAGGAAGTTGATCGATGTGATGACGCCTCGTCCGGCGCAGCCGACGCCAGGTTCCGGGCCGCCCGACTCCACACATTTGATGCCGCCGTAGCCTGTTTTTAGCACGTCGCCAAGTTCCAGATCTTCGACTGAACCCTTCGTTGCGGCTAGATCCAGAACCGTGCCCTGTGCTTTAGAGTTCAGGATCAATCGCGTCGAGTCAGCTTTGGGGTCGCAGCCGACGATGAGGATTTTCTGCCCAAGTTCGACAAGGGCGGCGAGCGTATTCTGGGATGTAGTGGATTTGCCAATACCTCCCTTTCCGTAAAACGCGATCTGACGCAGAGCAGCCATTATTACTTCCCTTTCGTGTTCGAACCGACCGAGGTGATGCCGCGACATCGGACGCGGCTGCTTCCGTCGCAGCCCGAGAACAATTTTCAAGCGTCGTGCCAATTGAGTTGATTGATAGGGCAGAACGGAAACTGGTGCTCCCGCAAACACTTAGGGGGGATGAAATTCCGGACCGAAGAATCCTGAGTCGTGTCACGAAGCCGACAAAATTGACGACAATGTCGCACATATGTCGTGAGGCTCTCGGAGAGCCACGGTAACTCTGCGCAAGCACGTCTCCGTCGAATGAGCCGCACTTGACGCAAATGCTGGCAATTGGAAAGCGGCGCGGAGCTCTAGCGAAATCGTTTGCGGTCAAAAAATCGCGCAAGCAGTGTTGCACCGCTGCCGAGCGCATGCAGCCACCCGTGTCGCAAACCTGGCAAAGCTGTCGCACCGTTGGACCAATAGCAAACTCGACCCGCCCGAAACTCGCGAGTTAATCACCGCGCAATCGGCCTGGCACGACGAGTGCTAGGACCGACCGAGACACAAACTACTACATTTCGGTCGGAGCCAAAGACAGCATGAATATCGTGGTCTGCATAAAGCAAGTGCCTGACTCTGCACAGATCCGGGTTCATCCGGTTACGAATACCATCATGCGCCAGGGCGTGCCGACCATCATCAATCCTTATGATCTTTTCGCCTTGGAAGAAGCTCTCAAACTGCGTGACCGGTATGGGGGTAAAGTCACTGTGCTTACCATGGGCCCGCCTATGGCAAAACAAGCGCTGGAGAAAGCTCTGGCATACGGCGCAGATGAAGCGGTACTCCTGAGCGACCGTCACTTCGCCGGGTCAGACACCTTGGCAACTTCATTTGCTATCTCGCGAGCTATCACGAACCTTGGACTCCGCCATGCGCCTGAAATCGTGTTTACTGGCAAGCAGACGATCGACGGCGATACTGCGCAGGTGGGGCCGGGGATTGCCAGGCGTCTCGAACTGCAACAACTGACCTACGTAACGAAAATTGTCTCAGTCGATCTTCATGCCCGAGAGATCACGGTGGAGCGCCGTTCGGAAGGCGGCACACAAATGCTGAAGAGCCAACTGCCGTGCTTGATCAGTGTCCTTGAAGGCGTCAACGCCCTCCGTCGCGGCTCCGTCGCTGACGCGTTGCGTGCCGCACGCGCGCAAATACCGACCTGGCGTGCAGCCGACGCCGGTATTGTGGAGATAGCTAATTGCGGCTTGAGAGGATCACCGACCGTCGTCAAGCGCGTATTCGCCCCCACCCCAAGGGCCGAAAAAGCAATCCAAATCAAATTAAACGATGACCAGTGCGGTCCGCTGGTTGACGAAATAATCGCATCGATCTTCGAGCACCAGCCCGCATTGGAAGCGAGCTTTCAACCGAATGGGCTCACGTGAGAAACAAGGAGCATAAATGGAAGCCCACCAAGCTGAAAGTCAGTCTCCAATCGTCAGTCGCGCCAGCGCGAAGAAGGAATTGCCCAGACACTTCCGCGACAATCGGCACGTCTGGGTTTTCATCGAGCTGGAACGAGGCCAAGTGCATCCCGTGTCTATTGAACTGCTCGGTGAAGGACGCAAGCTTGCCGATAAGCTTGGCGTTCAACTGGCGGGAGTGGTTATTGGAACCGCGGAAGACCTGGGAGTTCGGTCTGCCATTGCGGAGGCGTTCGCGTACGGGGCCGATCTCGCCTATCTCGTCGAGTCGCCGCTGCTATCGGACTACCGAAACGAGCCCTTCACCAAAGCTCTCTCAGACCTGGTCATCCTTCATAAGCCGGAAATTCTGCTTCTTGGCGCCACTTCGCTTGGGCGAGATCTTGCCGGTTCTGTGGCAACTACTTTGGAAACAGGGCTTACGGCTGACTGCACCGAATTGGATGTCGATGCAGACGGCTCGCTCGCAGCGACCCGGCCCACATTTGGCGGTTCGCTGCTGTGCACGATCTACACTCTCAACTCTCGCCCGCAAATGGCGACAGTGCGACCCCGGGTCATGGCGACCCCCAAACGCGTGACCCATGCGATTGGACCTATCATTCGGCATGACTTGATGATGATTGAGGAAGAGATTGTCACAAAGGTTCTCGGCTTCCTTCCGGATGAACGATCGGAAAAAATCAACCTCGCCTATGCAGATATCGTGGTCGCTGGCGGGCTTGGTATTGGCACCGCCGAGAATCTGGAACGTGTGATGGTTCTAGCGAGGACGATTGGCGGTGAATTCGGCTGCTCCCGACCTTTGGTTCAAAAAGGTTGGATGGAGGTTGATCGACAGATTGGCCAAACGGGCCAGACGATCCGGCCCAAGCTCTATCTTGCGGCTGGAATATCAGGGGCGGTCCAACATCGGGTTGGCGTCGAAGGGGCTGATTTGATCGTTGCCATCAACACCGACAGCAACGCCCCGATATTCGATTTCGCCCATGTCGCCGTTGTGGCTGATGCAGTCGCTCTTCTGCCGGCACTGACCGCGGCGTTCACCAGGCGACTAGCGCCTCATACCAATCGATGCAAGTAAACTGAGGTGTGGCTAATGAAGGGCGAGAAATTTCACGCGATTGTCGTCGGGGCAGGTATGTCGGGTAACGCGGCTGCTTATGCGATGGCCATGCGTGGTCTGAAAGTGCTGCAGTTGGAGCGCGGCGAGTACCCGGGTTCGAAGAACGTTCAAGGAGCGATACTGTACGCCGACGCGCTGGAAAAGATCATTCCAGACTTCCGCGATGACGCGCCGCTTGAACGGCATCTCGTCGAGCAGCGCTTCTGGATCATGGACGGCGCGTCGCACACCGGAATTCACTATCGGTCGGATGACTTCAACGAACGGCGGCCAAACCGATACACGATCATCCGTGCCCAATTCGATAGATGGTTCTCGGCCAAGGTGCGCGAGGCCGGATGCACCGTCCTCTGCGAAACATTGGCCACAAGGCTTAAGCAGGATTCGAGGGGCAACGTGACAGGCGTATACACCGACCGACCCGGCGAGGCCATCTCTGCCGACGTCGTGGTGCTTGCTGAGGGGGTGAACGGCTTCCTTGGAACACGAGGGCGTTTGCGCGAAACTCCCAAGCCGGACAGCGTGGCACTTGCCGTGAAAGAGATGCATTTCCTACCGGAGGACGTTATCGCAGAACGCTTCGGCCTGACTGCAGACGAAGGCTGTGTGATCGAGGCAGGCGGTACAATTTCACGGGGAGTCCCAGGGCTTGGCTTTCTATATACGAACAAGGAGTCCATCTCTATTGGAATAGGATGCCTCGTTTCCGGTTTGGCCGCGGCCATGGAAAGGCCATACGATCTGCTTGAAGCTTTCAAGCACCATCCTTCGATCCGGCCATTGATCGCCGGGTCTGAGGTGAAGGAATATGCCGCGCATCTCATTCCCGAAGGCGGTTTTACGGCTATCCCACAGCTCTTCGGCAATGGGTGGGTCGTGGTTGGAGACGCGGCCCAGTTGAACAATACCGCACATCGGGAGGGCTCGAACCTCGCAATGACATCAGGGTATCTGGCGGGAAAAGCGATTGCAGACGTAAAGGATCGCGGCGGCTCGATGGTGAAAAGCAACTTGGCTTTGTACAAGAGCATGCTCGACTCATCCTTCGTCATCAAAGATCTGATGAAGCATAAAGAGATGCCAAGGTTTCTCCATGCCAACAGCCAGAACTTGTTTGTTTCATATCCAAAGTTGATATCTAAGGCTGCGCAAAGTTTCGTCCGTGTCGACGGAAATTCAAAACTCGACAAGGAAAAGGCCACGTCCGCCGCCTTCTTGAAAGCACGATCCCGGTGGGGATTGATTTCAGACGCAGTCCGGCTCGCCCGCGCGTGGCGCTAAAAGGAGATCCAGATGAAGGCCATCGTTAAACGGCGAGTTGAGGACAAGCTTTACCAGAACCGATATCTGGTTGACCCGGGCCGCCCACACATATCGGTCAGGAAACACCTGTTTCCAACCCAAAACCTGATCGCCTTGACGCAAGTGTGTCCGGCGAAATGCTACCAGCTGAACGACAGACGTCAGGTAATCATCGTTTCCGATGGCTGCCTGGAATGCGGGACGTGCAACGTGTTATGCGGACCCGACGGCGACATTGAGTGGACGTATCCACGGGGTGGGTTCGGCGTTCTCTTCAAGTTTGGATGAACAGCTTCTTCTGTAGTCGATACAGCCACTCGGTTGCAAACGCAGGGTAAGCAAACAATGACGAACCGGCTGATGGGGCGCCCCTACCAATTTGTAATTTTTATTGACCTTCAAAGTCCAATATGTAGCGCGGAGGACGTTCCAGGACTGTCCTGAGTGCCCAAAGCACTCTGAACCACGTGCTGAATGGAGTAGCCCCGTGGCTGGATCAGATGATGAGACGACGCCCAAATCTGCAGTGCGGCCGGGTGCTGAAATTGTCGGCGAGAGTGCCGCACTCAAGGAGGTTTTTGAAATTGCCCAGATTGTCGCAAGGAGCAACTCGCCTGTTCTGTTGAGAGGTGAGAGCGGCACGGGCAAAGAATTCTTTGCAAAGCTGATACACGATTCTTCGTCGCGCCGTGAAAAGCCCTTCGTAAAGTTGAATTGCGCTGCGCTGTCGGCAGGCGTTCTGGAATCGGAACTTTTCGGGCACGAGAAAGGCGCCTTCACCGGCGCTACCTCTCCGAAAGAAGGTCGGTTCGAACTGGCGCACGGTGGAACTTTGCTGCTCGACGAAATAGGAGAAATCTCGGCGGAGTTCCAGGCCAAGTTGCTGCGCGTCTTGCAGGAAGGCGAACTTGAGCGCGTCGGTGGGACCAGAACATTGAAAGTCAATGTCAGGTTGATTTGCGCGACCAATAAGGATCTTGAAACGGCCGTGGCGGCGGGAGAATTCAGAGCCGACCTGTATTACCGGATCAATGTCGTACCGATCACTTTGCCACCACTGAGGCAACGCGACGGTGACATCCCGCGTTTGGCCCAATTATTCCTTCGGCGTTTCAACAAGGAGAACGGCCGTTCGTTAAGCTTTGCACCCTCCACACTTGATATCCTTTCGAAATGCGAGTTCCCAGGCAATATTCGTGAGCTGCAAAACTGCATACAGAGGACCGCAACGCTCGCCCGTTCGGACGTCATCATTCCTCAAGATCTCGCCTGTGAACAGGGTCGATGCTATTCCCCGCTCCTCAAAAAGGCGGTTGCCGAGCGAGAGGGCAAGGGCGCAGTTCATGGGCTCGCTCGAGGTGAAACCGTGTCAACGGGACAGCCGCGTGATGCCGCCGTCTTCGCGGCCGAAGCCGTAATGGGACACTCAGGTCTGATCGGCAGAGAACGGTTGGTACAGGCGATGGCGACGGCCGGAGGGAATCAGGCTAAAGCTGCGCGGCTCCTTGGTCGTACGCCGCGACAGGTCGGTTACTCTCTGCGCCGGCACGGGATCGAACGAAAACTCTTCTAGTCAAGGAGGTCATTGGTGCAGACCTGCTGCGGCAGGTCGCGCCCAACTGACGCCCGGCAATTCTAGTTTCCCCCACCCGACAAGGTCTACCAAGCGGCCCTGTCGTGTCTCCGACGAAACCCTGTAGCAAAGAGGTCTAAACCGGACAACGAAGAGCATACCCAGCTGGCAGGGTGACGTTTCTCAGACTGGCATCGCTCTTGCTCGCGGAACTGAGCTTTCAAGCGTCATTGGAGTTCGTAATGTCCAGAGGGATGAGTAAGTGTAGGATCACCAACACAGCACCTGCCGCACGCGAGCCGGGGGCAACAACGTTCGGTGACCATGCGTCTTCATCCCGTGGTAGTTCAGAGCCGAATGGTATGGCTCCAGCAATCATTGAAAAGATCAAAGACCACCCGTGCTTCTCGCGGGAGGCGCATCTCTATTTCGCGCGGATGCATCTCGCGGTCGCACCAGCCTGCAATATCCAATGCAATTACTGCAATCGAAAATACGACTGCGCCAACGAAAGCAGGCCAGGAGTAGCATCCCATAGGCTCACTCCCGACCAGGCGCTGCGCAGGGCCATGGCGGTCGCCAACGAAGTGCCGCAGCTTTCGGTGGTGGGCATCGCCGGGCCAGGCGATGCCTGCTACGATTGGAGGAAAACAAAGGCGACGCTCATACCGATCGCCCGGGAAATCCCTGACGTCAAGCTTTGCATCTCGACCAATGGTCTCGCACTTCCTGAACATGTCGACGAGCTTGTCGACATGAATGTCGGGCACGTGACGATCACCATCAACATGGTAGATCCGAAGATCGGGACCAAGATCTACCCCTGGATATTCTATGACGGCCGCCGCTACAACGGTATCGACGCGTCCAGGATCCTTCATGAGAGGCAAATGTTGGGGCTCGAAATGCTGGCAGAACGCGGCATCCTCATCAAGGTCAATTCCGTGATGATCCCAGGCGTCAACGACGAGCATCTCATCGATGTTAACAAGTGGGTCAAGGACAGGGGTGCGTTCATGCACAACGTAATGCCCCTGATTTCAGAGCCTACACATGGCACTTTCTATGGCATGAACGATCAGCGTTGCCCTACACCTTCCGAACTAATCGCGCTCCGGGATCGGCTTGAAGGCGACACGAAGGTGATGCGCCATTGCCGCCAGTGCCGCGCCGATGCAGTCGGTCTGCTCAGTGATGATCGCGCAAACGAATTCAAGATTTCCCAACTCCCAGCTGAAGCGACCAACGACAGTGGCAAGCGCAATGCCTATCGCAAGTTGATCGAGCGCGAGCGACGCGCCCAAACATTGGAAGCAAGGGGCGCGGCCACATCGGTCTCAGGTCCATCTGACGAACTTCTCCTTATTGCTGTAACCACCAAAGGTGGAGGCCGGGTCAATGAACATTTCGGTCACGCGCAGGAACTACAAATTTTCTCAGTCTGTCAAAAAGGCATCGGATTGATTGGTCACCTGAAGATCGACCCGTACTGCCTTGGTGGATGGGGGGAGGAGGCTACTCTCAACAGTATCATCAATGCGCTCGAAGGCTTAGATTTGCTGATTTGTTCTCAGATCGGCAAGGGCCCTACGAATAAACTCGCACGCCGAGGTGTTCGAGCAACGGGCGCTTATGGCGGCTCCTACATCGAGCAGGCAATCGACGCTCATTATAGCGCGGTGCTTCACGACGACGCTTTAGCAGCCGCGACTTGACACACGCTTTGACTAAACCAGAGGAGCTGAATCATGGCCTTCAAAATCATCGCCTCACAATGCACCCAATGCGGCGCATGCGAATTTGAGTGCCCCTCAGGCGCAATCAGTTTCAAAACTGACAGATTCGTGGTCGATCCTAAAATATGCACCGAGTGCAGGATTGAGTTTGACGCGCCCAAATGCAGAGCCATTTGCCCCATGCCGAACACCTGCGTTCCTGCCTGAGCAGCCGTACTAAACGAAAGCAAAAGGGGCCCGCCTGCGAAAGCATTTTGGCGCAGGCGGGCATCCTCCTCGACAGCAACCCATGGAACAATGAGGTGGTTGAGCGTGGCAGCATCGTCGGTTCCAACGGGTGCGAAATGGAGCACGTGTAAAACGAGGTACAGTAAATGAAAGCAATGATCCGGAGAAATGGGGCCGGCTTGTCGATCTATATGTCCAAAAAGGATGTCGAGGAGCCGGTTGTTGCGGTGGAGAGTCATGACTTGTGGGGCGGCTTTGTATTGCTAAGGAACGGATGGCTCCTCGCCCTCCCCGACCTAGCGCAGAGCACCCGCTTACCCATCACAGTCGAGGCGAGGAAGCAATGATCAGGACTGACACGGGCGGACCGAACATCGGACTTTCGACAGCGGCGGCTGCCGATGTGCGAAGGGAACGGCTGGCGCAGCCATCTTGTGAAATAACGGCATTGGTTCACGTGGAGGATAAACATGCCCAATCTTACGATTACGTTTTTCATTTCGCGCATGAACAACCCGAGACACCAAGACAGCATTCGCTTGCAGCCCGGGAACACATGAATATCGCGGCTTGCATAAAGCAAGTGCCTGACTCGGCACAGGTCCGGTTTCAGTCGGTTACGAACACCATCAGGCGCCCGAAGCGCATCAAGTGAGGGCTCGGTGTATGACCACCATCGTCTACGACGCCAAGATTCGGAGAATGGCCTCTGACAGCCGCGCCTTCTCCGGCAGCAGCCATCCGATCGGCGCCAAGAGGAAGATTCACCGGATCGAGGCAGGGAAATACAAAGGCTCGCTGCTCGGCGTCTCGTCCACCGTTCCCGGTATGAATGAATTCGTCACGCAGTGGGTGACGGGGGGCATGAGCAAGGAAGCGTTTGGCACGAACGAGCCCGATTTTGAGGCGCTCCTGGTAAAGGTCGATGGCTCGAGATTTTTCTTCAACAACAGCATTTATCCTTCCGGCCCGATCGAGGCCGACTTCATCGCGATAGGCTCGGGTTGTGCGTACGCGCTGGGCGCCTTCAGGGCCGGCGCTGACATGTTAGGCGCCGTTAACGTGGCTATCGAGTGCGATCCCTTCTCCGAACCTCCTATTGTGACCTTGCAGCTCGATACGTCCGACGCCAACCAACCGTCAAAGATCGGGCGCGTCGTTCGACTTTTCCGGAAATATCGGGGCACGGCTACGCAATAGGCTGTAACCGCGAATTTCACCGCACCTTCTGTAGTTGAGTGAGCTTTGGCATGAGGTGTCCACCTAAAAGAGGTGGACACCAAGTTATGGATGAAGGTCAAAAACTCGCCGTGCGGCTGGTTGGTCGGAATGGAAGGCGCCGCTTCGATCCAGGTTCGAAAGATCGCCTAGTTGCGGCATGCCTTGAACCCGGCGCATCAGTATCGAAACTTGCGCGAGTACACGGGGTCAACGCGAACCTCGTTTGGAAATGGATCAGGAAACACACCCAGGCCCATCCATTATCGCCGTCTTCGTCATCTGCGTTTATTCCCGTTCAGATCGCCGCCCCGAGCAGCGAGTTCGACATTGAGATGCCTGCCACGGATCGCGAAGAGCGATTGCCGACGACGGAGAGAAGCGGCCCGCTGACCTCTCCAGCAAAGGTGAGTGCGTCACTGCCGAATGGTGTGAGATTGACGCTGGAGTGCAGCGATCTCAACGCATTGACGGCAATAATCGGAGCTCTGGGTCATGTTTAAGCTTGGCGCTGATCTTCAAGTCTACCTGCACCGCGAACCGATCGACTTCCGGGCGGGCATCAACAGCCTTGCGGTCCTGGTCCAGGAGACGATGGCGCTGGACCCGTTTGCTCCTGCAGTGTTTGCCTTCTGCAACCGTCGGCGTGACCGGGTGAAGCTGCTGTTCTTTGATCGGTCCGGGTTCGTGCTGGTCCTGAAGCGGTTAACCGAAGACAAGTTCCGATGGCCGCGCCGAGAGGTGCCGGTGGTCACACTGACGACCGAGCAGCTGCACTGGATTCTCGACGGGATCGATATCGATGCGATGATCCGTCATCCTGTGCGGCAATATCAGATTGCCGGCTGAGGTGGCGTGTTGATCTGTTGACGCGGCGACGCGGTTCAGATTCAAAACTGGGATGACCCAAACCGGCGAACCTGATGTTGCAGAGCTGATGGCGCAGTTGGCGGCAAGTGCCGCCGAAATCGCCGCGCTCAAAGCCGAGAAGGAAGCGCTCTCGCAGCGGGTCGCCAAGCTGGAAGAAGAGCTGGTACTCGCAAAGCTCCATCGTTTTGCCCCCCGCAGCGAAAAGCACATCGATCGCATCTTCAACGAGGCCGAAGAGGCCGCAGACGAGGATGATCGTGATTATGGCGACGACGTCGCCGATCTTCCGGATACAGGCCTGCCAGCAGTCGATAGCGCCGCGCGTAAAAAGCGGGGCCGCAGACCTCTGCCGGAAGACCTGCCGGGCGAGCGTGTCGAATACGATCTACCCGACGATCAAAAAACTTGCCCTTGCTGCGACAGTCAAATGCATCGCATGGGCGAGGCCGTTAGCGAACAGCTCCATATCGAGGTCAAGGCAAAGGTTCTGCAGAATGTGCGGTTCAAATACGCCTGCCGCCATTGCGACCGCACCGGGATCAACACGCCTGTGGTGATCGCACCGATGCCGCCGCAGCCCTTGCCGGGCAGCATTGCCACTGCCTCGACACTGGCCTTCACACTCGTCCACAAATACGTCGACGGCACGCCGCTCTACCGCGTGGCGCAAACATTCGAACGGGCCGGTGTTCCGATCAGCCGGGGCGCTCTCGCGCACTGGGTGATCGGCTCGAGCGAGAGGCACCTGCATCGCATCTACGATGCGCTGAGATTGCGGCTTCAGTCGCAGCCTCTCATTCATGGTGACGAGACGACAGTTCAAGTGCTGAAGGAAAAGGACAAGGAAGCCACCAGCACGTCGTACATGTGGGCATATCGCAGCGGCGAGAATAGTGAGGAGCCAATCGTGCTTCTCGATTATCAACCGGGCCGCGGCCAGGTCCACCCGCAGGCCTTTCTCGGTGACTACCGCGGCATATTGGTGACCGATGGCTACACCGCCTGGCGCACATTACATGGCGCAACCCATGTCGGATGCATCGCCCATTCACGGCGGCGCTTCGTCGAGGCTCTCAAAACCAGGAAGAACGGAGGCGGACCGCCGGAACAGGCACTCCGGTTCTTCGAGCAGCTCTACCGGATCGAAAAGCAGGCAAGAGACAAAACCCCAGATGCCGGCGAGACGAAAGCAGACTGCATTCGCCGCTTCCGGCAACAACACAGCTTGCCTGTCCTGAACGCTCTGAAGACTTGGCTCGGCAATATCGCGCCGAAGGTCGTGCCGGATACCAAGCTCGGTGATGCAGTGTCCTACACCCTGAACCAATGGGATTATCTAACGCGCTATACCAGCGACGGCAGGATGCCGATCGATAACAACATTCTGGAACGCGAGATCAGAGTTTTTGCCACCGGCAGGAAATCGTGGCTGTTCAGCGACACCGCTGACGGAGCCAAGGCCAGCGCCGTGATCTACAGTTTGATGCTGACCTGCCGCGCCTGTGGCGTCGACCCGCTCACCTGGCTGCGCCACGTGCTCACTGAGTTGCCGCAGCGCGAAGAAGCGGCCGACATCGGCGACCTGCTGCCGTTCAACCTCTCCAAAACCTCTGCGGCCTAAGCCAACAGGTCACGTTGTTGGAGTGCCTCGAGCTGGGCAGCCAGGGTCTGGCTTTCGGAGGAGACACGGGTATATACAGGGTTTTACGGATTTCCTGTTTTGAGAGGATCATTCCATGGAGCATGCCAATTTCACCGACGAAGAAGTTAAGGCCGTGCTTGAACATTTTCAAAAGACGACGCCGTCAACCTTCAAAGAGACAAAAGCCAAATTGGTTGAACTCGGATTGGCAAGCGAAGCCGGATTGCTGAATGCCCGAGGCCAGTCGATTGTCTCTCTGCTGCAAGGCCCTGCCACTTATACGAAGGAAGAGGAAATGGCCGTAGCTCACTACAGCCATAACCCGGGCAACGTCGCCGGGCAGGGAATACTCGCCCTGGGGCTGGGCTACGTCGATAGATTTGGCATGACCGATCTTAACCTTAGGGGACGGATGATAGAGCACTGCTACCGCATGTCGATCCGATAAAAGGGGTTGGTTCCGGCTGGGGGCGGAAATGACACTCTAAGCCTTTGCTCCCTTCAGCCAGAGATATTCGCCGGTCAGTAATATGTGTGCCCGACACCGCTGACGGAGCCAAGGCGAGCCAGTGATCTATAGTTTGATGCCGACTTGCCGCGCCTGTGGCGTCGATCCACTCACTTGGCTGCGCGATGTGCTCACCGGGTTGCCACAGCGAGGCGAAGAGGCCGACGTCGGCGACTTGCTACCGTTCAACTTCTCCAAAACCTCTGCGGCCCGACAGAGCCGCGTATCTCTCCCGGTACGAGTGCGCTTCAGCGGTGCCGCAGCCGTCAATGCGCATGGAAAATCGCGCTTACAATAGGCTCGCAGCGTCTCCTTTTCATTCTAATCAGTAAAGGAAGGGAGGCCGATGCAGGCGATTTGATAGGTCCTGAGCCTAGTGAGCACCTCCCGGATTAGAAGCAAGGGGCTTGCCTGGCAGAAAAGCCAAAACGACGGATCCCAGTCGGCCTGCGCGCATTAATGAGCGTCAGCGCAAAAGGCGGCGTCGCAGCAAGGCTGTCGATAAAAAGAATGGGATGACGATGTATATGCAAAGTGCGCCGACGTGCAGGCAGACATCCACCACGGGGTGACCGAGCATTATCGGACGTATGAGGTCGATCGAATGCGACAGAGGAAGAAATCGCGCAGCCGTCTGAAAGACAATTGGCAGTTGATCGACTGGAAAGACGGCACCCGAGAGGAACAATATAGGTGTGATAACAAGCGTCTGATAAAAGATGAAATAATCATAGCTCGGAGCAAGGGCTGTGACGACCATCCCAAGGCTTGCAAAGGCCAAACCCGTCAGCGCGATAACCGGAAGGGCATATAGCAGCGACAGCCACTGAGTGTACCCTAGAACGGCCGCGACCATGCCTATACCGGCACCCGCCAGAGCGGCCTTCGTTGCCGCCCAGGCCATCTCACCGAGAACGATATCGCCTAGTCTCAGCTGTGTGTAGAGCATCGCTTCCCAAGTGCGCTGACCCTCCATCCGGCCGAAAGCTGCGTAAATCGTCTCAAACGTTGCAGCCGTCATCGCACTTGTCGCGACCATTCCAGCTGCCAGGAAAGCAGTATAGGAAACGCCACCGACGCGGCCCACCATCACGCCCAAGCCAGCGCCAAGGCCAAAAAGGTAGATCAGAGGTTCGGCCAAATGCCCCAGAAGCGACGCCAGCGCCGCCTTCTTCCATGCAAGATAATTTCGACGCCAGACCGCAATCCAGTTCAAGCTGCCGCCTGGCAATGCCGTTACGCTATCTCCACTCATTGCTACTTCTCCATCTCACGTCCGGTTAACCGCAAGAAGACGTCCTCCAAGTTCGGCGGACGCTCGAGAAGGCGCAGACCCCTGTGTCCGCGCAGTTGCGCCCGAACCTGTTCTGGGTCGGGGGTGTAGCAGAACAGGGTCTCGCCACTGATTTCGATGCGCCGTGCGTTTGGCTTGATCAAAAGCCTAAGCTCCTGTGGGTTTCCGCCATAAATCTCGATAACGGGGCAGCCGATCTGCTCCTCTATCAGGTCAAAGGGGCGGCCTTCGGCTATTTTAACTCCACCTTCGAGCACGCACAGCCGATCACATAAGCGTTCGGCCTCTTCCATGATGTGGGTCGTCAGGAGGATCGTCTTTCCTCGTGCCAAGAGCGATCGCAACCGTTCCCAGATCAGGTGGCGCGCGTGCGGATCGAGGCCGGTTGTCGGTTCATCCAGTATGAGGATCTGAGGGTCATTGATCAGCGCGCGCGCCAATGTGAGGCGCCGCTTCATGCCTCCCGAAAGATCCGCCACCCGCGTATCTGCCTTGGTTTCAAGCCGCGCAAATTCCAGCAAGGAGGGCACGACTGCTTCGATCTCGCGGGCCTTCATGCGGAAGTAGCGGCCGTAGACAAAAAGATTTTCCCGAACCGTGAACTCCATATCGAGATTGTCGAACTGTGAAACGACACCGATACGCGCGCGTGCCGAACGAGCCTGCCCCGGCACCTGCATTCCGAGCACCGAGATGTTTCCCGCATCAGGCAACGTCATTCCCAGAATCATACGGGTAATCGTGCTTTTTCCGGCGCCGTTCGGACCTAACAGGCCAAAACACTCTCCTGGAGCAATCTTGAAAGACAACCCGTCGACTACAGCCTTGCCCTGGTATGACTTTGTAACGCCAGCGAGCTCGACCGCCATGGAAGACATCGAGCCTAAAGGGGAGCCGAATCCGTCTGAAACCGAAAGGCACTGTCGCCCTGGAAGGTTGCTCTGGCGGCGGAGCGTCTCAGCCACAGCTGCCTGTAGATCCGATTGACCGTTCATGTGGTTCCTAAGGTTGGCAAGATGCGGCGACACAGCGATTATTCGCCGCTGAAAGTAGCTTCGGGGGCGGAAAGCATTGGAGTTTCGGAGGCTTTCTGCGTCCGAACGGCGCCTGAAGCGTTGACTCCTGAGCCGCGTGACAGCCAGTCACTGTTGGACAACGTGCAGAGGGCATAAGCCTTCACCGGCAGTAATAGAAAGACGTTCACGAGCGTGTGCAGCGAGAAACCAAGAAATCTAAGCTGCCTGGCACGATAAGCAGCTACGCCGCATCGTATCAGTGTCAACGATCCAATCGTTCCTATCGTCCACCAGGGCAGTGAACCGGTCAGGGCGAACTGTGCTAGACCCGCCAGTACGGACAATGCGAGCAGAAGAGGGCCGGCATTCTGCCCGACGACGTCCAAAGTCAGATACCAGTTCATGCCACGGAGGAGGTGAAGTCCGAGCAGGGTATCTCGGAATGTACTCCGTGCCCAACGCAGTTGCTGGCGCAGATAGGCAGCCAAACCGTCAGGAACGACGGTTGCGGCGATGGCGCTTGGGACATATTCGGTACGGAAGCCGGCGCTTAGCATTAGAATGGTCAGATGACGGTCCTCGCCAAAGTCACTCGGCTTTCCCCTATAAAGCTGCGTCTCGTATTGATCAAGAAGCAAGACGAAGGCGGACCGGCGGTACATGGCACAGGGTCCACAGCAACACATCACGGCACCGAAGCGTCCCTGCGCGGCGCGCTCCTCATTGCAGGCCAGCCAGTACTCCATGTCGATCAATCGGGTCAGCCACGAGTCGTTCTGATTGCTTGCTACAAGCTGCCCCATCACCGCACCGACCGCCGGATCGCGCATTTTCTGACTGAGTTTGGAAACAACATCGCTGGCGAGAGTGGTGTCTGAATCCACATTCAGGATGAGGTCCCCGGATGATCGGGAAATGGCGGCGATTTGCGCTTTGCGCTTTCCGACATTCCTGGGCAGCATGATGAATTCAAATCTCGCGTCACCCGCATAGACGATCTGCTCGGCTACCACCGCGTCACGGTTTCTGGAACCGTCGTCAACCACAACAACGCGCAATACCCCCGGATAGTCCTGGTTGGCGAGGGATGCCAGGCAATCGGACAGGACGCGCGGGCTCTCGTTAAATGAAGGCACAATGATGTCCACACTTGGCAACGAGCTCTCTTCGACGGTGTTTTCCGCTGTTTCCGACTTGAGAGTTCGCCGAGCATGAAGGACCTGTACACTCCTATAGGCGGAGGAAAGCAGTCCATAAAGCGAGACGGCGGCGATGCTGGTTGTTTCAAGCAAGGTCATGGTTTCTCGTCGATTTAGTTTTACTGGGGAAGTGAACGAAGGGAAAATCCACGGCTATGCAGTGCCGGGATAATTGCCAAGAGCGCCGAAAGTGTTTGATCGCGCAGTCTGGTGAGCTTGCAGTTCCCGACCTCATCAGGTGGGCAACCGTCGTGCAAAAGCACGATTGCACCTGGCCGAGCAGCAGCGAGTACCGCGTCAACGATAGAATCGACTCCGGGACGGGACCAGTCTCTCGGGTCTATCGACCAGTGAACAGGTCGAAGTCCGGCGTTCATGGATCTTGAAAGGACATCCGCGTTCCAAGCGCCGTATGGCGCTCGTATATGTTGAACCGCAACTTGGGGACACGCCGAGACAATGGCTTCGTTTGTCTCCTTTATCTCTCGTTCGATCGCCTCCGAGTCACAGGCCGTAAGATCGGGGTGGGTCATCGTGTGATTGGCGACCAAGTGACCTTCTGCCGCAACACGGCGGACGAGATCGGGATGGTCTTTGACATACGCGCCGAGGACGAAAAAGGTGGCTGGTACGCGGTGTTCGGCGAGCACATCCAGGATCTGGCCAGTACATTCCGGATTGGGACCGTCGTCGAACGTCAGGTAGATGCTACGATCGTCGCTCCCGCCGTCATCCAACGGCACTTCGCTTATATAAGAGCGCCGCTTCATAGCTCGCACCCGTTTCGTTCGATCAATGATCCGGAAGGCCACTCGCTCATCGGTCGTCCTATCGGAAATACCAGGACGAGCACGTCTTCGGTGCGCGTAGAGGGCATATTGGGCAGCACATCTGGAAGGGTCGAGCGTACACGAATCCCAGTGACGATATTGGAAATACCGTCTCGGCAGAATCTCTCCACGTGGTTCCGCATAGCATGTCGGACGGTACCGAACGCGAACGGCACCGCCAGCTCCTGCAAAGCCGGAGCCAAAGCGCGGATCGAGTGAGCGATGCCAAGCCCCTCCAGATCCGGGCGCACTCCATACAAGCCAAGTTCGGCGACCAGCAAATCCGTGTCGCCGACCCTTATGAAGCGACGCAGCAAACCCATGTGGCTGGCTATGCCTTTTGAATCATAAGCAATTGCCCGGCGTTCCGGCCTCGCACCTGCCCAACTGCGGCCAGTCTCAAAAGGTTTGGCATTGAATTCGCCGGTCGGACCATAGGTTGCTCGGAAAAATTGAGACAGTTCCGCATGATCCGACGGTTCGAGATCATTTTCCCAAGTTATTTTCCACCGCACTCCAGCAGACATGCAAAGCTCCAATTCGTTTCTCAGCCACAAGTCCAAAGCAGCAAAGATTGGTGCATTCGCACACGCTGATGGGACAGATGGGACCGCTCGTCGTCAATTTGCGACAGATACGATCCGCCTCCGCTCGCTAGTTTGCTTTGGCGCCTTGATAAGTTCCGGCCTTTCTAATAAGCACTCCGAAAGATTGGTAAAATTGATTGTTTGGATCACAATCATCTACATCATGGATCGAATATGCGTTTTAAGGGCCTGGACCTAAATCTTCTCGTCGCTCTCAATGCTTTGATGACCGAGCGGAAGCTCACGGCAGCAGCGCGCAGCATCAACCTTAGTCAGCCAGCCATGAGCGCAGCCATCGCTAGGTTGCGCGCCTACTTCAATGACGAGCTGTTTGTGATGCAGCAGCGTAGACTTGTCCCGACCCCGCGAGCCGAGGCGCTCGCCCCTGCAGTTCGCGAAGCTCTACTGCAGATTCAGCTCTCTGTCATTGCGTGGGATCCATTGGTCCCAGCGGAATCTGACCGGCGCTTCAGAATCGTACTGTCCGATTTCATGACGCTCGTATTCTTCGAAAAGGTGATAAAGCGCGTAGCGCGCGAGGCACCCGGCGTCAGCTTTGAATTGCTTCACATCAATGATGATTCGGACGAGCGTCTGCGCAGTGGAGATTTGGATTTTTTGATTTTTCCAGATCAGTTCATGTCAGCCGGTCATCCCAGTGCGAAACTGTTTGAGGAGAAACTCGTATGTGTCGGTTGCCCTAACAATCAGCAGCTGCGCGGGAAGCTTTCCCTCGAGCGATTCATGTCGCTGGGACACGTCGCGGCCATGTTTGGACGTACTTTGAAGCCATCCATTGAACAATGGCTGTTGCTGGAGCACGGTTTTAAGCGGCGTATCGAAATCGCGGTCCCCGGTTTCAACTCGATCCCGATGTTACTTCAGGGGACGAATCGGATAGCAACCCTTCCCTTGCTTCTTGTCAAACATTTCGAACCGACGATTCCCCTTCAGATCGTAGATCATCCGCTGCCTCCTCTCTCATTCACGGAGGCTATACAGTGGCCCTTGCTTCACAATTCCGACCCCGGAAGCATCTGGATGCGCAACATAATATTGGAGGAGGCTTCCCGGATTGAGACATCTGCCGAAGGTGACTTTCAAAAGGCCAGAGCGATGTAGTCCCGGTCGAGCTTCAGTCAAATTTGTCGTCCCACGCTCTGGCGACTCTGCCAATTTCGCAGTCTTGGTTCCTCTGGGTGGTCAACCCGTGACGTAATCAAAGTGGCCATTGGTCCATTGCTGCGTTTCTACTCGTGCTATCCCGGGCGATTGTCATAGACCTAGGTCGGCAGGCCAGTCCTGATCCCGCCTGCCTCTCAACATCTGATATCTGGCGCTTGACATCCGACCCCCAGATATCTCGCACGCAGTTCTGGCCGTCCGAGAGGCCGGAAATTCTACAAAAAAGGGCTCACATCATCCATATTCTGGATGAATTCGATCCAATCAATCAATTTTACCAATTCTTCTGCGTGCCCCATAGCACAGAGCCAGACGTAGGGCCGGTCCCTCCGTGAGAGCATCGAGCGTGCTCAAGGGTTGCTAGGCCGGGATAATCAGCCGCGCCAGTTTGAAATGATTGAAAGGACTAAGATGGCCGATCAGCTCACAGTAGAAATTATTGCCGCAATCAAAAATCTCGCCCAATCTGAAAACGGTGGGAGGATTCCTGTAGCAATCGGAGAAATCACCGCTGATAGCGAATTGACTTCCCTTGGCATCGATTCCCTGGCTTTGGCCGATGTGCTCTGGGACCTGGAGCAGGCCTACGGCATCAGGATCGAGATGAACACGACCGATGCCTGGTCTAATCTGAAAAATATCGGCGATGTCGTCGAAGCTGTTCGCGGCTTGATCGCGAAGGAGGCGTGATGGATAGGCGCGTCGTAATCACGGGGATTGGCGGACTATGCGGATTAGGAACAAACGCTTCATCTATTTGGAAAGAAATGCGCGAAGGCCGCTCCGCAATCAGCCCGATCATCACCACAGATCTCTATGATATGGAAGGCACCGTTGGTGCCGAAATCAGGGCGATACCGGGACACGACATCCCTCGCAAACAGCTTGTCTCTATGGACCGCTTCAGCCTGCTTGCAGTGATTGCTGCAACCGAAGCCATGCGACAGGCCGGGCTTTCCACCAATGAACAAAATGCCCACCGCTACGGCGCCGCGATGGGCGTCGGCGGGCCCGGCTGGGGAACGATTGAAGAAACATACCGCAGTATCCTTCTAGACGGAGTGACCCGCGCGCGCATTTTCACAGCACCCAAGGGAATGCCAAGCGCGGCTGCCGGCCAGGTCAGCATTTATCTCGGCCTGCGCGGCCCCGTCTTCGGCGTCACCTCCGCTTGCGCGGCGGGCAATCATGCCATCGCTTCCGCGGTAGATCAGATCAGGCTGGGCCGTGCAGACGTCATGCTTGCCGGGGGAAGCGATGCGCCGCTCACATGGGGCGTCCTGAAATCATGGGAGGCACTGCGCGTGCTTGCCCCTGATACCTGTCGCCCGTTCTCCGCCGACAGAAAAGGTGTTGTCCTTGGCGAGGGTGCCGGAATGGCTGTCCTGGAAAGCTACGAGCACGCCACTGCCCGCGGTGCGACTATGCTTGCCGAGGTTGCCGGAATCGGACTCTCCGGCGATGCCTACGACATTGTCATGCCCTCCATCGAGGGACCGGAGGCCGCAATGCGCAGCTGCCTCGCCGATGCCGAGCTAAACCCGGACGATGTAGACTACCTGAACGCACACGGCACCGGCACCGTTGCGAATGACGAGATGGAGACGGCAGCGATCAAGCGCGTCTTCGGAGACCACGCTTTTCAGATGTCCGTCTCCTCCACCAAGTCCATGCACGCCCATTGCCTGGGTGCCGCCAGTGCACTTGAAATGATTGCCTGTATAATGGCGATCCAAGAAGGTGTCATACCGCCCACCGCCAACTATCGTGAGCCTGACCCGCAGTGCGATCTCGATGTCACGCCCAATGTCCCGCGTGAGCGCAAGGTGCGCGTAGCGATGAGCAATGCGTTCGCTATGGGAGGCACCAACGCCGTCCTGGCATTCAGACAGGTGTGAAGGGGCGGACGATGTGGCCGTGAATGGCTCCAGCCGCAACCGCGAGGGCCGATGGAGAGAAGCTAACTGGGGTGCTGTTACTAATGCAGGTCAATTCGCACCAATGGTTAGCCCACAACGGCTCGCCGGGGATTGCTCACAAGGCGGGGCGAGGAAAATATGGTTGCGTTCCGGAGTTATGATCATCCAAAAAACCGGCTGGAAAGAGCGCCCGCTCCGGGTCTCGGAGCGGCTCTTCAACTACACCTGCTGTCGATTCCGCTTGCCGGCCGGGCTGGTCACTGCCACTTTCAATCCACTGCTGTCGGACGACCCTCTGGACCACGCAAACGCCGCGTTGTCGACCGATTCCTGCCGGGACTTCTCTTCTGCGCCATGCGATGTTGAGCGTCGAGAAGAGGAGCTTATCTGAACCTCGTTCAAGCCGGGCGTCAGAGGACTAACAACTTCATCGATGAACGCGATCTGAGAACAGACAATGACACGCACTCAAAAAGAAAAGATGCTGGCGGGCGAGATGTACAACCCGGCGGACGAGGAGATTCAGACGGACCTGTTGGCCACGGGAGCTTGGCTGAAGAGATATAATGATACTCTGGGAAGTACGGCCGAGCATTGGAACGCACTTCTTCTGGAGCGACTAGGAGAGGTCGGAACTGGAGCCGTCATTCGTCCGCCATTTCATTGCGACTACGGCTTTAACATCAGGCTTGGTGCCTACGTTTACATCAATTTCAACTGCGTGATCCTTGACGTAGCAGAAGTGACGATCGGTGCTGGGACGGCAGTCGGGCCGGCTGTGCAGATTTACACCGCCGACCACCCGCATGATCCCGAGCAGCGGCAGGCTGGTCTGCAGCTAGGTCGGCCTGTCCGGATTGGTAAAGATGTCTGGATTGGTGGTGGAGCAATTATTCTCCCAGGGGTGACGATCGGCGACAACGCCGTCATCGGCGCCGGAAGCGTAGTCACCCGCGATATACCCGCGGGGGAAAAGGCCATGGGAAATCCGGCTCGGTTGAAGCGCTGAGGCAAGCCGCTGAGAACGCCATAGTCAAGGCGGTGCTTGTGAACCAAAACTCCCACTTGCCACCAAGCCGATGCGGGGTGGTTGATGCTTAAATCTTGGATATCAGACCGGCCAACGGCAACCACGACGGCTTTCTGACGGATGCACATATGTGGGCTTTGCACGTCTCGTCGAACCAGTGGAAACTGAACTCAGTTGAGAAGGCGAGGTGTTTCGCGATCAATTCAATGAAGGGTTGATGCGACATCTCCACCTGCATTGAGCGGGTCTCGGTACAATGGGGCAAGCTGCATCCATGATTTGGATGTGCGCAATCACAACAATCGATTTTAAACATCTTACCGGATGCGATTAGAAGGTTCCGCAAATGGGTCGCGGTACAAAACCTCGTGGCACCTGCGTCCTTTGGCACACTACAACGGAGACAGATAAATGTGTGGGATTGTCGGGATCGTAGGGCGGCACTCGGTGTCGCAGCGACTGCTCGAAGCGCTAAAGCGTCTGGAGTACCGCGGATACGACTCCGCTGGAATTGCGACGATCTCCGGAGGCAGGTTGGAGCGCTGCCGCGCGCAGGGTAAGCTCGTCAATCTTGAAATGAGGCTGGAGCAACAGCCACTGAACGGAATGATCGGCATTGGCCACACCCGCTGGGCTACTCATGGGGCTCCGACTGAACGCAACGCTCATCCACATATCGTCGACGGTATTGCCGTCGTTCATAACGGTATCATCGAAAATTTCGCGGAGCTGAAGGCCGAACTGGAAGCGACTGGTGCGGATTTCGAGACGAGCACCGATAGCGAGGTCGTCGCGCATCTCCTCGCAAAATCCCGTCGCGGCGGTATGAGCGGCCGAGAGGCCATGCACGCGATGCTAAAGCGGCTGAAGGGAGCCTTCAGCCTTGCAATTCTTTTCCAGGATGAGCCAGCCACCATTATGGCGGCGCGCAATGGACCTCCGCTGGTGATTGGTCATGGCGACGGGGAAATGTTTCTAGGCTCCGACCCTATCACGCTTGCTCCCTTAACCAACGAAGTTACCTACCTGGTTGACGGCGACTGGGCCGTGATCGAGAAAACAGACTTCAGGATCTTCGATAGTGAGGGCAATGTCGTCGCACGGCCTCGACACACCTCGATGGCCTCTGTCGACCGAGTGACCAAGGGCGACTATGACCACTTCATGCAGAAGGAAATCTACGAACAGCCCGAGGTCATAGCCGGTGCTCTCGCCCGCCACATCGATATAGCCAGCAATCGGGCAGTTCAAGTATCAACGGAACTGAATTTTGCAAACGTCAGTAGCCTCGTGATCTCCGCATGCGGCACTGCCTATTTGGCAGGCCTGATCGGCAAGTACTGGTTCGAACGCTACGCACGCCTTTCAGTGGAAATCGATGTCGCTTCAGAGTTCCGCTATCGCGATATCCCCCTGTCGCCACATGCGGCGGCGCTTTTTATCTCGCAGTCCGGTGAAACCGCCGACACGCTAGCATCAATGCGATATTGCAAGGCACAAGGGCTGAAGGTCGGCGCCGTCGTCAATACAAGCGAATCGACCATTGCCCGAGAAGCCGATGTCATCTTCCCGATCCTCGCAGGTCCTGAAATCGGGGTCGCCTCGACCAAGGCGTTCACTTGCCAGCTCGCAGTTCTCGCTGCTCTCGCCATCGGTGCAGGCAAGGCGCGAGGTACTATAACCGAGGACGAGGAGCGACAACTGGTCATGAGCTTGATTGAAATGCCGCGCATCATGAGGCGGGTGCTGCGGAACATTCGGCCAAAGATCGAACTCCTGTCGAAGGAACTTTCGGGATACTCTCATGCGCTCTTTCTTGGCCGCGGCACCAGTTTCCCTTTGGCGATGGAAGGCGCGCTGAAGCTCAAGGAAATTTCCTATATCCACGCTGAAGGCTATGCCGCCGGTGAACTGAAACACGGCCCGATCGCGCTCGTCGATAAAAACATGCCCGTCATCATTATCGCGCCACATGATCGATTCTTCGACAAGACCGTCTCCAACATGCAGGAGGTGGCCGCACGCGGCGGCCGCGTCATTCTTCTCACCGATGAGAGCGGAGCTGCGCGTTCCAAACTCGATACCATTCACACGGTCGTGCTGCCGGATGTCGAGGAAATAATCGCGCCCATCATCTTCTCTCTACCTCTACAGTTGCTTGCCTACTACGTGGCGGTCACCAAAGGAACCGATGTCGACCAGCCGCGCAATCTCGCGAAATCGGTCACCGTCGAATAAATTGCATAGCTCCCGTAGCTAGCACGATTTCGGACAAATACCGAAACCTTCTCATTGGAATTTAGAATAAGTGAGGTCGTATGAATGAAATTTCGCTCGTGGATGTCTTTGGGCGAGTTGGCCAGGAAGTTGGAAGATCCGAATGGATCATGATCGATCAATCAACAGTCGATCTATTCGCGGATGCAACGCATGACCATCAGTTCATTCACGTGAATCCGGAACGCGCTGCGGTGGAAAGCCCATTTGGCGGCACGATCGCTCATGGTTTCCTGACTCTTTCACTTTTGTCGGTGATGAATTTCAGCGGGATGCCAAAAATTCGCGAGCAGACAATGGGCCTCAACTACGGCTTCGACAACGTGCGCTTCATGTCGCCCGTTAAGACTGGGAGTCGCGTACGCGGCCGCTTCGTATTGTCCGACTGCCGTTTTCGGGGCTCAAGCATGCTGGTGACGACCTACGAGGTGACGGTCGAGATCGAAAACGAGAACCGGCCCGCACTCACTGCCAATTGGATCACGATTGTTCAGTTTGATCCAAAAGATCGGCCAAAGACGTCTCATAGTTGATCCTAGTTATAGGTATTATCCATCGATGTTGTTAACCAACGAAGGCAAACGATCTGACGGGGGATGCCAATGCCGCTCGGGTTTGCATCCGCAGGCGGCACCGGGGCGAAAACAGTCGCCAAGGCGCAAACGGCTCTTTACCTCGACGACAGGCTGTCTGAGCCTTGAGAAGCGGCAATTACACCGTCTTGGCTGCAGACAACTAACCCGTCCACCACCACACCTGACTTCTGTTCTCAATACACCGCCGAAAGGTTGCGCGGCATCTGCCGGCTAATGGACATTCATGGGACCATCCAATGAACACTCATCCGGCCACCGGAACAACTTCGACCTGTTAAGGCTCTTTGCCGCCTGCCAAGTGATGTTCAGCCACGCGTGGAATTGGCTTCACCTGGGCGATTCTTTGAACGGCACAACGGCCTTCAATCTGTTGTTTTCGACGCCGGGTGTTGCGATCTTCTTTGTAATCAGCGGCTTTCTAGTAACAGATTCTTACATCCGCTCATCGTCGGCGGCCTCTTTTTTCGTCAAGCGGTCGCTCCGAATCTTTCCTGCACTGTTCGTCAACATCGCCGTGATGGAACTTGCCCTGTTTGTGACGGGGGGATTAAATGTCACTGGCATCTTGCAGTATCTGTCTTACTTCACGGTCTACATCCTGACCGCTGCACGAATCTGGGCCGTCTACTTCACCTACGAGCCCTACACGATGAGCGGCTTTTACGGCGTCTCGGACCCAAGTGGAGTGCTGTGGACGCTGACGGTGGAGCTGACATTCTACCTCACCCTGCCAACGCTGTTGGAATTTTGGCGGCGATGGAAACGAGCAGGGGCGCTAGTCGTTGCCGTCGCCGCTCTCGGGTCTTGGGTCATGGCGCAGCACTTCAACATAACTGATAGGTACAATCCGTTCCTGTCGGTGACAGTGGGCCCGACTTTCTGGATTTTTTCGATGGGAGTTCTTGCACGGCTTTACTGGCATCGCGTAAGCAGGATCTTTGAGGGGAAGCTCTTGTGGTGGCTGGCAATTCATCTCACGATAACGTGGTGGGTAGCAGGGACGTCCGCTGCATTCATCTCTATCAACAATGCGGCGCCTGTCGATGCATTCCGAATCGCTATTCTTGCCGGTCTAGTCCTGTCGGCAGCGTACTCATTTCCGCGCCCTAACCTTTTGCGCGGGCAGGATCTCTCTTACGGGATCTACCTCTACCATATGCTCGTCATGCACACGCTGATCGGCATCGGATGGGTCGGCCACTGGTGGCTTTGGATCGTCGAGCCGGTCGGGACCGTGGCATTAGCCGCTCTATCATGGGCGCTGATTGAAAAGCCGGCCATGAACCTTCGCACATCGTTAGTCGCCAGAAGGCTTTCGGTTGCTTAAACGGAAAGCTCCTGTAAAAGATCGGAACGCAATCGAAGCTGCCACATTGGACGCGCCCAGATCGGGAAAATCGTCGTTCGTCCACTTTTGGGTCGATAGCAATTTTGACTGTCATTCGACTGTTCCAACAGAACTTGACCCATGGATCGCTGATGCGCGCGACAGTCTGTTCGCCCCCTTCACCAACGGGATACTAAAAGACAAGGCAGCGGCGTCCGCCGCCATCGCAGAACCTTGGTCGAACGGCCAGGTCGAAGGCCAGATCAACAAGCTGAAGCTCGTTAAAAGGCAAATGTATGGGCGTGCCAAGCTGGATCGTCTTCAGGCACGATTTACTTCAAGGAAGCCGGATATGAACGGATCTAAAACAAGACCGCTCTAGATGTTTGATCCCAGGCTTTGATGGAGCATCCTTGTCTTCCGAATCAAAGGATGCGCTATGGGCCAGGTTCTTCATTGGAGCGCCACGAGACATCATCGCAGATACAAGGTTTCCTTAAAGTGAAAAAAGTCCAGCGCAGCTTTGCCGTCGAGTACAAATCAGGTCGGCGAAAACTCAATTCCAAAGCGAACTCGATTTGGGGAGAGACCGATCTGAAGTCCGTTGCTCAAGATCTGCAGGATGAGGCAGCGCCATTTATGGCTTTAACTCCGCAGGCAAGAAGCAGCGAGATGCTTGTATCCGGAGAAGAACGGGCCGGGCCGTTATTGACACTGCCGATTGGGCGGGAGACAAATGCATCGGCTTTACAGGAGACCATAATGGCCGACGAAAACGCTACGATGATCAGTGCTGACACGCCGGCCGCCGCGGCGCCCGATGTGCCGAAGAAGGTGCGCAAACCTCGCGCCAAGAAGGCAGTGCCTGAAACGGCACCAGCAGCCGTTTCTTTGCAACCGGCAGCGGCTTCGGATGCCAAAGCTGGAAAGCAGACGAGAGGACGCAAAGCAAAGCCTGACGAAGGGACGACGAGTGCCAAGCGTGCGCCTGTCAAACGTGCTCCGAAGGCTTTGTCGATAGCGGCTGCACCGTCGGTGGCGGCAGTTGATGAGATTTCGGATCTTCTGCATCTCGAAGAGGAAAACCAGAAACTGCGCAAGCTGCTGGCGGAGAAGCTCCGCGCTGAAAATGCCGATCTGCGAAAGCGCCTCAACCTCGGTTGATCGGCAGCAGACGGTCAAGCGCTGGCCGCATTCTCATGCTTATTGAAGTTTAGATTTTGGCGGCGGTTCGTTCTGCCGCCAACGTTTTTGCTCGCAGTTTGCATACGCAGTAGAATTCGAGGTCGAATAAAATGGCGTCTCCATGGAAACTTCTTGCCGGGCTAGTGTCACGGCGACGCCAGCAGAAGCAAGAACACGGCTCGACCGATGATGTGAAGCCGGACGTATCAGCCATCGCCGAGCCGACTGAAACGGCAACCAAAAACGAGTTGGGCGCCACAGACCGTTCGGCCGACGAAAAGCCAGTTCTTGACAATCCTTCCGCCGCGGTGTCAGTCGATCCGGATCAATCCGAAGAAACGGCAAGCGCTGTTGATGATCGCGCAGATATCGAAGACGCAAAGTCGGCGGAAGCGGCTGATCCGGCTTTGCCCGATTTGGCCAATACAGCCGCGCGTGCCGCACAGAAGATCTCTCGAGTTGGCGGTGGTCAAACGCGAAAGCGCAGCATGCGGCGCACCAAAGTGGAAGCGATTGCGGTTGTTCTTCCACCGTCTCAAACTGTTTCCGCCGCTTCTGAAGATGCAATCAATCTTAATGAAGAGATCAGGCTGCTCCGGGATAAGCTAGCGCGCAAGCTCCAAATACAGAATACACAATTAAAGAGGATGCTGCAGCGCTTTGAGCGCTGAACGCGTCCATAGATCCAGCCGAGACTTTCGTGGCCACACGGATAATCTGATGGCATTAAACATATCTTCAACTCCAATCTGGCTTTCTCCGCAGCGATACCTAATCTTCGAGCTGTCGTGCGAGATAGGCCATATTAAAGCCTAGCGTGGCCGCACGAAAAATTGGTCACGCGAATCGCCCCTGAGTTGGGTCCATCGTTCGCTAACGCGGGACCGGCAGACCCCATGTTCGATAGAGGTTATTAAGGGCAGCCGCAGTTTGGCATTCGACTGTCGGCAAGCCGAACTCCTGAAGAACTTTCGCATATTCCAGATTGCTATTACGGGACTTGAACAGAATCCAATATACCATCCGCCATTTTATTCTGTCTTTGGCCCCTTGGAGATATCCTGCGCGATCCGGTTGATCGGCAAGAGTGCGCTTGAGATAACGGAAAAAACGTAACCAGGGATTTGACGTGATGACAATAACACCAGTGGAACGGACTAATCGCCGCGGCATCAGGCGCGAGTAGCTGCCTTCGATAATCCACCGCTCTTCCTGAATCGCCAAATCATGAAGCGCGGCAAACTCTGCTTCCGGGCGCGGTTGCCAATCCGTACCGGGCAGATAATGAAGTTGGTCGAGATGCACGGCTGGAATACCGCGCTTCTTACTCAGGGCGACCGCCAACGTCGACTTGCCTGCGTTTGAGGGGCCAAGAATCGCGATGCGCTCACCAAGCGAATGCAAAGGCAGTATATGAACACCGTTCGAGAAATAGGGATCGTTAGGTCGTGGGGACATTGACTTCGTTCCTGTCGACTTCGCTCCTCGGATCTCGGAGGAGCGGCGGGCATTATTGCGAAGGGTCCGGGTACGGTGCATGATCCTGAGCTGGCTGAGGAGGGGGCGGCGAGTACGTGAAATAGATCGGCGGCATTGTTCGCAATCGGTTCAAACCGGCCATCGACGTGGGAAATGGGTTACTGGACGCAGCTCGATCATAGCCGCAGTTGGCAACTTTGCTTACCGGTAGAAGGACACTGCGGTCCGGCCTGGCATTAAAAAGAGAACGCCAGGTGACGGGAGTTCGAGCTGGATCATTGGGCAATCTTCGCCGAGTGCGGAGGAGAAGATGTTCATGGCCGAAAAGGATTCCACATTCTCTAGCACCTTGCGCCGGGCGCACGCCGGGCGAACAGCCAAGACGCCAACCGGTGCCATTTTGCAGATAGGATAAAATCTCGGGCTCTCCATCGATGCGAGCACCGGCTGCGTGTGGTTCTCCGTTTGCCGTTGGCACCATGAAGTCCTTCACGGAGGGAACGTGATCTGGGATGGTATAGCTCTTCACTGTGTTTTCTCCTTCTACAACTACCGTCTGATTGGTGCCTTCGAAGAAGGCACCCTTGGCGTCTCTTCACGAACCAGCGACCTTGGCAAGCGCCCGCTTTTCGCGGCGGCGCTGAACCGAAGAGGCGATGTTCATCGCCTTCCGGTATTTCGCAACCGTGCGGCGGGCGAGATCGACGCCGCCCTTCTTCAGCATGTCGACGATATCGCCGTCGGAAAGCACCGCCTCCGGGCTCTCCTCCAGGATCAGCGCCCGGATCTTGTGACGCACGGCTTCGGCCGAATGGCTGTCGCCGCCGGCGACGGCGCTGATCGAGACGGTGAAGAAATATTTGAGTTCGAAGAGGCCGCGCGGCGTCAGCATATATTTGTTCGACGTGACGCGGCTGACGGTGGATTCATGCATCTTGATCGCTTCGGCGACCGTCTTCAGGTTCAGCGGGCGCAGATAGCCGACGCCGTGCAGCAAGAAGGCGTCCTGCTGGCGGACGATTTCGCTTGCCACCTTCATGATGGTTTTAGCCCGCTGATCGAGGCTGCGGGTCAGCCAGTTGGCGGTCTGCAGGCAATCGGAGAGGAAGGCGTGATCCTCGCCGTTCTTTGTCACCCGGGAAAAATAAGACTGGTTGACCAGCACGCGCGGCAGCGCATCCGGATTGAGTTCGACCCGCCAGCCGCCATCCGAGGAGGCTCTGACGACCACATCGGGCATGATCGCTTCGGAAACGCCCGCCCCGAAACCGCTGCCGGGCTTCGGATTGAGCTGGCGGATCTCGCCGAGCATGTCGAGAAGATCTTCCTCGTCGACGCCGCAAAGCCGCTTCAGCGTGGCGAAATCGCGGCTCGCCAGGAGTTCGAGGTTTTCGACCATAGCCTGCATGGCCGGGTCGTATCGGTCCTTCTGCCTGAGCTGGATCGCCAGGCATTCGGCAGGGCTGCGGGCGAAAACACCCGGCGGATCGAGGCTCTGGAGGGTGGCGAGCACGCGCTCGGCCTGTGCGAGGCTCGTGCCCAGCATCTCGCCCGCTTCGACGATATCGGCCTGCAGATAACCGCAGTCGTCGAGCTGGTCGACGAAATTCTGCGCGATGAGCCGGTCGGCCATGTCAGGCAGAACGAAGGGGATCTGCTGGGCGAGATGATCGCGCAGCGACACCTGGCCGGCGACGAAATCGTCGAGATCGTAATCGGCGCCCTCGCCGCTGCCCGGCATCGATTTCCACTGGCTGACGAGCTCCGGCGCATCGAGGCGCTGCGGGGCACCGTCATCAGGAAAGACATTGCTGTAATTGGCGTCGAGTTCGTCGTTCAGCCGGCTGGTGCCGGCGCTGCCGCCATAGTCATACCAGTCGCTGGAAAGCGCATCCTCACGATTGTCGGTGCCATCATCCGCGCCGGCATCTTCCGTTGAGTGGCTGAACCGCTCGTCATCGCCTGCCGTGTACTCGTCGCCCGTCTCGCCGTCGTTCGCAAATTCGAGCAGCGGGTTCTTCTCCACTTCCAGGGCGATGAACTGGTTGAGTTCGAAATGCGTCATCTGCAGCAACTGGATGGACTGCATCAATTGCGGTGTCATTACCAGGGACTGGGTCTGACGCAGGAAAAGGTTTGCCGACAAGGCCATGGGAACCTCCTGGTCGTTAGGAAAATGTTGTCAGGTCAAGGTTCGGACTACCGAATGCCTCGCCACAGGCGGCAAGGGAGACGGAGAAGAGCAGTGTGCCCACAAGAGCGATTACTTTCATCGAAGGATCCCCCATTTTCGGTGAACACTGGATCATCGGCATGGCGTGTCTGCGGGTAGGCAAGCGCTTACTCTCAGGCGCGGTGTTGGTGGCTATACGATTACAACTTATCCCTCGGGACATTCCGAACTCCAATAACGCTTGAAAGCTCAGTTCCGCGAGCAAGAGCGATGCCAGTTTGAGAATCCTCACCTTTCCAACTGGGCATGCTGTTGGTTGTCCGCTCTAGACATCTTTGCTGCAGGTTTTCGTCGGAGACGCGACAGGGCCACTCGGCAGACCTTGTCGGTTGGGAAAAATGGTGTAATCGGCGTCGACTTCCTCACTCAGCCGACTGGTGCTGGCATTGTCAGACCATTCGCTGGAGAGCGCGCCGGTCCGGTTGTCGTAACGATCGTCTGCGCCGGCGTCCTCCGGCAAGCGGCCGAACTTCTCATCGTCGCCTGTCTCCCCGTCGTTCGATTGAAATTCGAGCGGCGGGTTCTTCTCAACTTTCAGGGTGATGAACTGCTTGAGTTCGAAACGCGTCATCTGCAGCAACTGGATGGCTTGCATCAGTCGCGGTGTCAGCACCAAAGAGTGCGTCTGACGGAGGAAAAGATTGGCAGAGGTCATGGGGAAATCTCCTCGGTCCGTTAGTGGGACATGATGTGAGTCTGACAATTCTTCGGGCAGACGCGGGCGCAGGCGCCGCAACCGATACATCGGCCGGGGTGATCGACAATCATCAGCAATCGATCGACCTCATCATCGTCTTCTCCATCACCGTCACCTAAAATTTCGCCCGAGTCGGTAATGCCGCAAAGGTGCATGACGTCACGCGAACAGACTTTGAAACAGCGGCCGCAGCCAATGCAACTTGCGTCTATCTGGCTCAGATATTCCGGGAGCCATCTAGATCCGTCGCGGCTTACGAATGAGTCCGGCATAGTGTTCTCCTGTGAAGCGAGGTCTTTTTGCGTAATGCCGACCTAGCATTGCTCTTGAAGGTCGGCTCAGAGCCTTTGAGACGGGCGTTTGAGACATGGATGCCTTTCCTGTGAACCGGTCTCACGGATCGCTACCATGGTAATCCTCTTCAGCCGTACACCAGGATTAAGAGCCAGGAGCTCGGCTGCTTCCAAAACGCGGCTTAGGGTATTTTCAAGCACCGAGGCCATAGCCCCTCCTTCACAGGTTGGGAGACTTACATGTCAGCGGCCAGACGTCCCCTGGCTCCAACCGAATGTATTTTTGTGTTTCGGTTGGTCCTAGCACTCGTCGTGCCAGGCCGATGGCGTCCTGATTAACCTGGGGATTTCGGACCAGTCCGCTTTCGCGAGGGGCTCCACAGTGCGGCAGCTTTGTCAGCTTTGCGAGAGCGGGTGTCTCGATGCGCTTTGACCTTGCCCCGTTGAAATAATCCATTTTGAAGTAAGCTCTGGCCCATTGAGAGGACCAGAGAATGAAGCGCAACCGTTTCACAGACGAACAGATCATCGGCATTCTGAAGGAGCACGAGGCGGGCACGCCGGTCGCGGAGCTTTGCCGCAAGCACGGTGTCAGCGATGCCAGCATCTATAAATGGAAAGCCAAGTTTGGCGGCATGGAGGTGTCCGAGGCCAAGCGGCTGAAGACGCTGGAGGACGAGAACATGAAGCTGAAGCGGCTTCTGGCGGATGCCATGCTCGACAATGCCGCTTTGAAAGACCTTTTGGGAAAGAAGTGGTGACGCCCGCAGCCCAGCGGAAAGCTGTCGCACATCTCATGAACCAACGTGGGATGAGCGAACGGCGGGCATGTAAAGCCATCGTTTTTTGCCGGATGACGATCCGTTATGACACTAAACGCAGCGACGATCAGGGCCTCCGCGAGCGCATGAAGGCGTTGGCGCACGAACGCCGCCGCTTCGGCTATCGACGCCTTCATGTGCTGCTCAGGCGCGAGGGACACCTTGTGAACCACAAGAAGCTCTTGCGGCTCTATCGCGAGGAGAAGCTGACGGTGCGCAAGCGTGGCGGCCGAAAGCGAGCGATAGGCACACGAGCACCGATGCTGGTTCCGATGGCGTCCAACGACCGTTGGTCGTTGGACTTCGTGTCGGATCAGTTCACCGATGGTCGCAGGTTCCGGGTTTTGACGGTCGTCGACGATTGCACCAGAGAATGCCTTGGCCTCGTCGCGGATACCTCGCTTTTCGGCCTTCGGGTTGCCCGCGAGCTTGATCGGATTATTGAGGAACGTGGCAAACCCAGGATGATCGTCAGTGACAATGGCAGCGAGTTCACCAGCAACGCGATTCTGCAATGGGCCGCCCGGACCAAAGTCGATTGGCACTACATCGCACCAGGCAAACCGATCCAGAACGCCTTCATCGAAAGCTTCAATGGTCGGCTGCGCGACGAGCTCTTGAATGAAACGCTCGTCTCGTCATTGACCCACGCTCGATCAGCGCTTTCAAACTGGCGCAGCGATTACAACGATCATCGACCGCACTCCGGCCTTGGCTGGCTGACGCCCGCCGAGTTCGCTCAGACCATCAATCCGCGACGTGATGCGGTGCTGCGCAGCCGAATGGCTCCGCACCGCAACTCGCCGCTACCGCCCCGAATACAGCAACCCAAAACCGCCGGAGCGAACTCAAAACTGGATAAAACTTGGGGGCAAGGTCAGAATGGACGACCCTTGCCTCCGGAGAAGCCAATCCTTCCTGCGATCGTCATGGGCGCCCGCTAGTAGAATGACGCCTTGCTGCAATCGACATTGATCGCCGCGCTCAAGTAATGACTTAGACCGAAGACGAGCAGCTTCGAGTGCCTTCTCGGCAGTCCACACCGATCGGGTGCCGGCGATCCATGGTGAAGCTCCACACCGCGTTCGTGCCGAAGCGGAGAAAATAGCGGTCACATAGACACCCAACATACCAGCGCGGAACGCGATCGGGCGATGTTTCTCGGTCTTCACTAGCCCACGAGGTTGTGGATGCCAGTCTCATCCTCAAGCAGCCTGAGCTCAAGGGTCCTTTCATAATCTTGGCACTTAAGGATTTGTGGACCTTCGAGCGCCGAAAACAGGATGCGGGCAAAGCCCGCATCCTGTGTGGCGTTCGCCCTCAGTTCTTGGCGACGAAGTCCTTGACGTTGGCAGGCGTCACGAGCTGGAAGGGAATGTAGACCTTCTTGTCGATCTTCTCGCCCTTGGCGAGCTTGAGCGCTGCATCGAGCGAACCCTTGCCCTGGCCGGCGGCATCCTGGAACACGGTGACGTCAAGATCGCCCGCCTGCATGGCGGCAAGCGCGTCCTGGGTGGCGTCGACACCGCCGACGACAACCTTGGTCATATCCTTGCCGGCTGCCTTCAGCGCCTGGATGGCGCCGATCGCCATTTCGTCGTTGTTGGAGATCACGGCGTCGAATTCAATGCCGCTGGAGAGCCAGTTGGTCATCAGGTCGGCGCCCTGGGTGCGGTCCCAGTTGGCCGTCTGCTCTTCGACGATCTCTAGACCCTTGCACTCATCCGTCTTGATGACGTCATGAACGTCCTGGGTCCGCATGCGCGCAGCCTGGTTGGAAAGCTCGCCCATGATGACGACGGCCTTGCCCTTGCCGCCGAGAATGCGGCAGATTTCCTTGGTTTCCAGCGTGCCGGATTCCTGCTCGTTGGAAGCGACGAAGGCCTGATTGTCCGGCAGCGTGTCGACGTTGACTGGCTGACGGTTGACGTAAACCAGCGGAATGCCGGCATCGGCCGCGAGCTTCGACATCGCCGTGGTCGCATCGGTATCGACAGGGTTGACGATGATTGCATCGACCTTGGAGGCGATGAAATTCTGGATCTGGCTCTGCTGCTTGGAAACGTCGTTCTGTGCGTCTTCGACCTGCAGCGTCACACCGCTGAGGGTCTTTGCATAATCGGTCATGCCGTTGCGCAGAACCGTCAGGAAATTGTCGTCGAATTTCGCCATCGAGACGCCGACAGTTTCCGCGTGAGCGGCCGTCGACATGACGAGCGCCATCGCAGTGCCCAGGATAAACTTTTTCATTTTACTTCCTCCACAAAGCGGTGCCCGGCTGCACCCTCCTCACGCCGGGTTTCCAGCACACTGGCCGAAAACAATTATCAGGGCTGCCAGAAAAAGGCCGAACATCATCATAGGTATCAAGACAATCTCGATGCTGACGACTAGCCCTCCTTCGCCGCTACGTTGACTCGCGCGAACCGAAATTTTTTGGTGCCAATTTGATGATTTAAGTCCGCAGTCTTCAACAGCGCCAATGTCGAGGGTCTTTCATCGAAGACACCACAATAATCCAAAGCCGACACATGCCATATTGTCCAATCTCTTCGCCAGCTGCCGCGTGATCGCGAGGCAACGTGGCGCAGTTTTGGCAGCTTCTATCTATTTCGTTTTGCGGTCCATTCATCTTTGTTTGTAAATCCTCTCATTCTTGAAAGAATCGTCGCCGTGAATGAGAGAACCCTATCAGTCCCCGGATATTTTCAGACCGGTCGAGGCGGCAAGTCTACACTCACCCTCGCAGAGCTCCTGGCTCCGGCGCAGACCTCTCCGGATACGTCGTTGGCGACGACATGTTATCTGCACTTGTCGATGCAATCTTATTTCATGACCATGTCCAATCGCTGGCGATAAATTGTACAAATACACAAGGCGTAAAAACGATCGTGGTCCGAATTCTCGACCGAAAGCTGACCGTCGTGCACCTGCCATGGCGACTCTGTCAGCGTCAGCTTCGGACTTCTTGAACGGCGGTCGAATCCCGCGCGTGCCTCTCTGCGGCCGCGTTAAGCTCCAAGAAGAAGTGATGCATTGAGACAGTAAACTCTGCAAATGCGATCGGCGACGACCGGATTCAAGCCGTGCCGGGCGCTGGTGGACGGATCTGGAATTGAACGGGTGTGGGATCTTTGAAACGGTTGATCATGCCGTGGCTGCCTTGCGGCGGATTTCGGGCGTGCACAGTCAAGCATGCGATTGTGAACGGCGCAGCTGATGACGCCTTCGGTCTGCTGACCAGGCCGCGACCTCGCCCGCAGACGCCGCCCGATGATGGACTTTTATCGCCCGATTGGCGTTTCGACCAGCGAGCGTTGGCCGTAGCCGTTAGAGAGTTGCCATGTCATGCGGCCGCCAAAGACATGAAGTGCGATATATATATAAATATAAAGTAATATATTCCATAGCTCACGGGCTTGTCACAACAGAAAGTAAGATCTGCCAAATTTGAAACGATATACTTTGAAATATACCCTACAACTACCTCTACCATATGCTCGTCATGCACACGCTGATCGGCATCGGATGGGTCGGCCACTGGTGGCTTTGGATCGTCGAGCCGGTCGGAACCGTGGAATTAGCCGCTCTATCATGGGCGCTGATCGAAAAGCGGGCCATGAAACTTCGCTCATCGCTAGTCACCAGACGGCTTGCCGTCGCTTAAACGGGAAGCTCCCGTTAAAAGATCGGAACTCCAATGGAGGCGCGCCGCCCGCTGAGTATCGTCCAACCGTGATTTGGGCCCAGGAGCCTTGTCGTTGATCAGCCCGGCCATGCGCATTGAACCGCAAGACCCAATCCCGCACGATCTGAAGCGTGACACTGCCCAGCCGCGCCGCATTCGAGCGCGAGCCGCCGTCATAGATCGAGGCTAGCGCCAGGAGACGGCGTGCCTGCGCGGCATCCGTGGTCTGGCGCGCCAGACGACGCAAACGCTCTGCGTCGAAATCCTCTCGTAACGAAACCGCTGAACCCATCACCTCCGATTTGCACCAAAGATTCAAATTCATCGCATTTTGGGAAGCCCGTGAGTCGAATTCAGAGCTGGCTGCTCTTGAAGCTGAAAATCGCAATCTGAAACGGCTCATGCTCGTGAAGTTCCGTGGGGAGAACGATAGGCTCAATCCCATGCTTCGCCGTTTTGGTGGCGCATAAGCGCCAAATCCAGAGGTCATATTATGAGACGTCTTCACGGACGCGCGACGCGTTTTTGCTTGGAAGACACGCGGCGATGCGACCTGCGGTAGCTCTGGAAGTCTGCGACATGCCCACAGCGAAAGCATGATCCAAAAAGCCTGATCGTGTTCTGGATCGGAGATATTGGTTACGGTAGCAGGCCCGGGTCCGATCAAGCTCCTATACTAAACGGACGACACCGGCGGCCTGGTGATCTGCCCAAAGTGGAATACCTGGTTTTCATTTTGGCGGCGATCGAATTGACTGCGCAATGATCCCAGCTCTTTTCGACCAACAGACGAGGTCTTTACGGAAGGGGGTGCAACGGATGCAGATCAGAATGTCTTCGGCGTAGGCGGATTTTCGCTTACGGTTCGCCTGAAATGTCGACCACGTTTTCTTTTGCCGAATCGGATATTAGCAAAGGTTATGAAGAGCGAACAACGACGCCTTGCCGCGCAAAAAGCCTTTGACCGTCTCCGTCGCGCGGGATTGCCGACGGAGGAGGATCCGCGTTTCCTCGTATGGATCGAACAATGGATTGCCGGCGAAATTGAAATGCAAGAGGTTCGGGAACGGTATCTTGGGTTCCTGCGAGAACAAGCTTCCGAACTCAAGCGGCGTGCGCTTGCCAGGGGCGCCAAGTTACCTTCCGATCCCGGACCGCAGCCGATCGACGAAATTGGCGTTGGTACACGGAACGTTTAGCGGTATGAGTTAGGCAGGGAACCGCAACAGCTCTTGTCGTTTAGTCAATGCCGACCTGCCACTGAACTTACATCCAGCGGCGGTTAGAGCCTCGGCGGCTTTGAACCACCCCCAAACTCTGGACCAGCTGAGGCTAGAGTTTTCCGGCTTCATTCAGGGAGGCGGGCTGGTTGCGCCTCCTGATTTCATCAGCGAGATCGGCACCTTATTGCCGATCGCACCATGTGGCCGAAACTCATTATACTCTCTACGCCAATCCTCCATCTTTTCGCGGGCATCCGCAAGGGTCAGGAACCAGTGCTGGTTCAGACATTCGGCGCGGAAGCGGCCATTGAACGCTTCAATGAACGCATTGTCGGTCGGTTTGCCGGGGCGTGAGAAGTCCAAGGTGACGCCTTTGGCATAGGCCCAAAGGTCAAGATCGCGAGACACGAACTCAGTCCCCTGATCGACACGGATCGTCTTCGGATAGCCAACTTTCCGGCATACCCGTTCCAAGGTTTGCACGACATCTTCACCTCGATAGCTGTGACGTGGATCAAGCACCGGCACATAGCGCGAGAAGGTGTCGACCACCGTGAGCACCCACAGCTTCTTGCCGGTCGCGAGTTGGTCGTGCACGAAGTCCATCGCCCAGACATCGTTCGGTCCAACGGCCATTTGCCGATCTTCCCGCAGCTTGGCTTTGACCCGTCGCTTCGGCGTCTTGTTGCGCTGTTGCAGGCCCAAGTCCCTGTAAATGCGATAGGTTCGCTTGATGTTGGTCCCCCAACCCTCGCGTTCCAGGAGTACATGTACACGACGATAACCATAGCGCACACGGCTCTCGCAGATCTCACGAATTCGACGTTCCAGACCGGCCTGATCGGCACGGCGAGAGGTGTAATGGTGGGTCGACCGATCGAAGTTCAGTGCCCCACAGGCACGCCGGATCGAGATCATCCAATCCCGGCACATGCCTTTCACCATCTCGCGTTTCCGAGCAGGCCTTAGAGCTTTCGCCGGATGACGTCCTGCAACATCTCGCGGTCCAGCGTCAGGTCCGCGACGATCTTCTTCAACCGCGCATTCTCGTCCTCGAGCTGCTTCAGCTTCTTCATCTCCAGCGGCAGCATGCCCGCGTATTTTTTCTTCCAGTTGAAATAGGTCGCCTGGCTAATTCCCGCCTTGCGGCAGATCTCCGCCACCGACACTCCTTCATCACCCTGCTTCAAAATGAACGCCTTCTGTGCGTCCGAAAACTGCGATGCTTTCATCGTCTTCCGTTCCTTTCCCAGTTTGGAAAATGCACCGGAAAACTCTAACCAAAAACGGTCCAGTTTGAAGGGTTCAGATCAAGGTTCAGATCAGCGTCAATGTGCATGGAAATGAGCGCTTACAGTAAATCTACTCATTTACCTCGCCCAGAAATGATTATAACTGAATTGGTGTCTTCAATAACACTCGCCTCAGTTGGAGCTGGGCCAAGAAGCGGTCCAAACGAATGGAGGCACCGTAAACTTAACGCTGCGAAGACAAGATCTCGGAGTGAGGCTTTGGTTCGTTTGGTGTGAAGGCGCGCGATTTGGCGCCATGCTTGCATGGCAGTTGCTCGCAATTCTCGATGGTGGGCGGATGGAATATCGTTGCAGGGAACGGTAAAGAGGTTGGCGATCGGGGCGTGTACGGAAACGAAACGCTGACGCTGTCGCGCTGACCAGAAGCGCTTCATGATCCTCTCTCGTCGTCGGACGGGTTTATGAGAGTTCTCCGCCCGATTGTTCAGGCCCTTGTGCGAACGATGCTCGACGCCCGGCACGATCTCTCGCTTTGCTGCGCCGCGTAGGACTGCAGCTTGTCGGTGATCGTCACACGCGGCGAACGGCCTTGGCCTCCTGCTGTTGCTTCAAATGGAGGTTATGATGAGGGAACAACGTTGGTGGACGCAGACGGCCCTTTTCCCCGGTGTGCTTGCTATCGCGACATCATGGATCATTCCTTCCCTCTTGCCTCCGTCGTTGTCGTCGTTAACCGTTGACCTTGCACCATCTGGCGTGGGGTTGGCGGTTCTGGCTATCTCAGGCCTGGGACTCCGCATTGGAAACGATTGGCTCTTGCCTTGCGCCGTCCGACCGTTTCCGCATTCTGATCTGGTCTGAGTGGTGGATAGGTATGTCTTCAGAACCCGAAAAGCATGTCGACCAAAGTTCGGCCCGGACTGCGGCCCGTATCTCAGCATCGGTGCATCAGCGTGTTGATTTCGAACTACGTCGGCTGGAGGGTGGCAAGTGGCGGCTTCGGGTCATTTCCCAGCAAGCGTTATATTGGATGAAATCCATGAACGTGGGCTCTGGCGAGGACGAGCTTTATCTCAACCTGATCGCCGCGAACGATTTTCTGAGAAGTGTTCGACGTCACGGCCTCACGACGGAATACATCGGCCCCCTGGGACGTTGTCTGCTGTGAGCCGGTCCGTGTCGCCATTGTTAAATGGGCCCGGAAGCATCCTCTACCGGGCGAGGACGGCATTTTATGCGTTGTCCATCGTTGAAATGAGATTAGGAAACTTTGCCATGTATGTCGCCAGCGGCAGGGGATCATTGTCCAGCACTGGAAACGGTCCGAGCGAATTCCGACACGGCGTGACCGCTATGCCGGAATATACCATGCAGGGAGCGGACTATAGCCGCCAGTTTGCGGGTACCGTATTTGCGCGTTTGGATGCGCAGGATCACACACATTACGACCTCAGCGATTTCGGCTACGTATCCTATGAGGGGCGAGGCTATGCCATCCGCGGCGGCAATCATTTGGCTGGCACCCACATCGTGGGAGCGACGAAGGCCAATTCCGTCGTGGACAAGAACCAGCGCGGCTGGGACCAAGAAAACCTCTACCTCGTGGGTGGCGGCAGTATGCCGATCATCGGTACAGCCAATGTCACCTTGACGCTGGCCGCCATGTGCCTCCGAAGCAGTCGCGACATTCTGAAATGTCTGCACTGAACAAAGACCAATATCCGGTACGCGGAACGAACTGCGGAACTCGACGCAAGCGACACGACGCCGGACTGTGCACCTAACTATATTCCAGGGAGCTTGAGGATGGATCCTTATGGCATTAAGACGCTCGATGAGCTGAAAGAGTTTCTCCACCGTGCGATGCAGCTCGAACATGCGACGATTCCGCCGTATCTGACGGCACTTTACTCGATTAAGCCCGGTGTGAACCGGGATGCGGCGCAAGTTCTCCGCGTGATCGTCGTGGAAGAAATGCTGCATTTGACCATTGCGGCCAATATCCTCAATGCCATCGGTGGCACGCCGGATCTTACTAGGCCAGATTTCGCGGTTAACTATCCCGCCTCGCTCCCTGACGGCGAGACCGACTTTAAGGTCAGCATACAGGCTTTCAGCCGTGAAGCCCTGGCGACATTCTTGAAAATCGAGCGGCCGGCCCGGCGCCCCGAACATCTCGCTGGCAAGGGCCGGATACAACGCAAGAACTCCCCGCATATCACAGCGCTTGGCAGTGATCCGAGGCATGAAGATCTCCATTTTTACAGTATTGGCGAGTTCTATTCGGCAATCGCAGACGGCGTGAAATACTTAGAAGCCGAAGCGCGCCGGGCGGGCACAACGATTTTTATCGGCGACACGTCTCGCCAGATTACCTCGGAATATTATTATTCCGGCGGCGGTGCGTTGTTTCCCGTGACCGATCTGAAAAGCGCCCTCGAAGCCATAGAGCTCATCATGGAACAGGGCGAAGGTGACGGTAGCGGTATCTACGACGATGACGAGCACGAACTGGCCCATTACTATCGTTTCGATGAACTGGTCAAAGGCCGCTATTACCGGAAAGGTGATCAGCCCGACCACCCCACGGGTCCGCATTTGCAGGTCGACTGGGAAGGCGCTTATCCCATCAAACCGAACCTCAAGGTGGCGGAAATATCCGAAGGCTCGGAATTGCGGGAGGCGGCGACCGACTTCAATACATGTTATGGCGAGTTTCTGGAGCTTTTGACGCGTGCCTATAATGGCCAGCCGAGCTTGCTGCTGGAAACCGTTCCGATCATGTTCGAATTCCGTAATATAATCGTTGAACTGATCCGCAATCCCCTGCCGGGGCATCCCGGTAAGTACAGCAGCCCCACCTACGAGATTCCCCACAGTGCCGAACAGGCAGCTGTCACCGGGCAAGCGGAGATGATCGCATGAGAAGACGAAGCTCAGGGTGACGGCCGGAATATGAAGCAGGACTTCCTCGGCGTGGCAGCCTGACCTTGTGGCTGACACCGGAAGCCCTGTCCAAATGGTATGCTCCAAGACGCAAGACCCGCGGCGGCCAGCACCGTTATTCAGATCTGGCAATCGAGACCACCTTGACGCTGGGCCATGGTGTTTGGCTTGCGGCTTCGCCAGGCAGAAGGCTTGTTGGAATCGGTGCTGCGGTTGATGGGCTTAGCGCTTGCCGTCCCGAGCACACCACGCTGAGCCGTCGGCCGCGCGCACGGCGATCTGCCGGGAAGCGGCCCGGAAATCAGGTTCCACCTGCCGGACCGTTGCATGCTCTGGTGGACAGCAGCGGCCGGCAGGTTTACGGCGCGGGCCAGTGGCTGGACGAGAAGCATGGCGCCAGATCGCGCCGAGGTTGGCGAAAGCTGCATCTGGCACTGGATGCCGATAGCGGCGAGATCGTTGCCCATACCCTGACGGATCAAGAATGCTGGCGATGTCTCTCAAGTTGCGCCACTCCTCGACCAGATTGGCGGTCCGATCGGACAGTTCACAGCCGACGGTGCCTATGATGGAAACCCTACATACGACGCGGTCATCGATCATAGCGCGGCGGCGGCTATCGTCATTCCGCCTCGCGCCAACGCGGTCGAGCCAAGCGACGATAGACCTCCCGGCCAACGGAACCGGCATATCGCCGCAATCAACAGTGACGGCCGGATGAAATGGCAGGTCTCTAACGGCTACGGCAAACGCTCGCTGGTTGAGAGGTTGTGACGGCAATCGGGCGATACAAGTCCATCATCGGGCGGCGTCTGCGGGCCAGGCGCTGCCGGGTCAGCAGACTCGCGAACTTCTAAATTCGCGCAAAATATACCGGTCTGATGCTCTCGCAAGTGAAGCGTCTATGCCAGTTTGGAAGGGCGTACGTCAAGCAGGAGAACGTCGCCGAGCTATCGCTGAACAAGACCTTGCTGCAGGGGTGTCTCCTTCGTTCGTGCAAGCGTCATGGTTATCCAGGTGCCAGGCGCGGGCCTCGTGAGGTCACCACCACCAACGGGATGGTCCGCCTCCCCCGCGCAAGCCCTCGGCATCAGCAAGCAGGGAATCGTTATGTTGGGACATTTATGCATGCCGCACAATCGTCCTTCGGAGATCCTGCTTTCGCCCAACTACAACGCACCGGCATAATGATGGACAAAACAGTCGATCAACATTCCGTAAATCTTGTGAAAAAACGGCTTCGTGCCCGAACTATCTATTGGGAACGGCGTGTGCGGATCTGTCATCATGACCTGCTGCAACAGCAATCCACGCGAGCAGGGCCGGATACATTTATGAAACGGCAAGCGTCATTTGCGACGTCGCGGTCCCTTGCACGGGTGAGGCCGCCCAAACATTTTTTAGCCGATGACGCAGCAGGACGGCAACGTTATTCAGGGCACCAGATGCGGCACGAGGTTACCTCGTCCTGTGAATGGGATCGCTCGCCGCGGCGCTTGACCGTCGTCAAATGATCCCACCGGAGACAGCGCTGTGAGGCAAGCAGGATCCTATCCCAAGGAGTTTAACGCCATAGCACTGGCCCACCGGTGTTTTCCGGTAGGGTCGGTTGTTGATGACAATCAACTTACGACATCGTCGTCACCTTGTCGGCTCCGCGACATGCATTCTTCCTCCCCCAATCCCGTATTTTCCGCCCACATCGCTGAAATAGCAGCAAATAATTGTCGTCAGCTCAATCGGCGGCTTGGCATGAATCTTGAGAGCTATTGCAAGGCAGCGGGAGCGACCGGCGCCATCCACAGTGCGGCATAACCGCACCGAACACGTGAAGGAATACAAGCTATGACACATGCGACCACCAAGGAATTCACAGCAGCAATGCAGATGAGCCCGACGGCGGTCAGGGAGGCATTCCGCATCGCCCAGGAGGTCGAAACGGTTCAATCGATGAGCAATCAAGATGACAAAGCGGAAGAGGGCCTTCTTCGTCAAGCGGGTCAGGGATGGCACGAAGGGGTTCGCCAAGGCGGATTACGGCAAGAGGGAGGTCGCCATCGAGGATATCGGCAAGTCCAAGTGGAAGCCCAAAAAGCCTAAGCAAAAAAGGAGCGGCGAAGGACACAAGATGGCACCTTCCACACAATCGGCGAACGCTTCTAAGCGCTTTAATCTCCCTTTGCGCCCCATCGGGGCCGGCGCGCGGCTGATGTCATTGCTCACGATAAGGTGCAGAGATTTCCCGACCGCACCTCCGGCTTCGTGTGGCACGAAACGCAACGGATGAAATGAAGGAAAGTCAGACAACATGACAGATCTAATAGCGTCCATTATGAGCATGGTTCTCGCCTCAACGTTGGTTGGCGCGCAAAGCGAGAGTTCAATCATTGTTGACAGTGCCACCAATGCCATCGCATGGGAAGGGGCGAAGGCTGGCCTGCAAACCCAAAACGGCCCGGTGCAGCCGGGCGACGAGCCCGTCGCATTATCGATTTCCACCCGCTGCGAGACGACGGCAAAATTTGGCTCCAATGATCCGGATGATCCAGTCGACGGCACCGTCAACCAGACCATCACCGAGTGGTTGGCGGCCGGCAACAAGGCCGATTGGAAATCCGACTTCGGTCTGGACGGCCCCGCTCTCGGCGACGCAGAAGACGAAATTGAAAGCGCCGGCTACGGCAAGGATCTCTTCCTGACCGGACTCGAGACCAAGACCCGCGGCATCGATCCACATCGAAAGCAAATACTACCCCACCGCGGCATGTTCGATAATTCCGAGGGCATTCTCGAAAACACCATTTCAGCCGCCGCCAATGCGTTCAAGTACGGTTTCCATGGTGTCGAACTCGATCTTCGCGCTGATAAGAACGGCCATGCCTGGATGATGCACGACACAACACTCGGGCGGGTTACCGGCGATCCGAACAATTGCCTGATTTCGGATGTCTCTACCGAGGAAATCAAGAACATGAACCTCTCGATATGGAATCCCATCACTAGTAACCGCACGCTGGCACTTGACCACAACGGCAATCCGCAAAAAATGGAGGACCTGCAGAGTATCATCGATTACATTCGTGAGAAAAAAAGAAACGGCGACGAGTTCAACGTCCTCATTGACCCCAAGGACGAAGGGTCGACGATCGCAGCAATCAAGATGCTCTCGGCGCCTGAGAATGCTGACGTACGGAGCCGCCTCGGCATCAAGATCTATTCGACCTATGTGCCCACTACCGATCGCGTCATTGCCAAATGGGACAAGAAGACCACCAATGTACTTGATGCGCTGGAGCAGGCCAATGTCGCCGTCCAACCGGACAACAAGCTCAACCTGATCCCGGTTCTCGGCACAGTCGAAGAGGTCCAGTCTTCTCACATCGAAGGCGATTCAGTGACCCAGGCTAGCGATTGGCTGACCTCCTTCGACAAGCTGGGCGACCTGACCATGGTGCAAATCTCCCGCCTCAAGGGAACCGCTACCTTCGACGAGATGAACCAGGTGACCAAGACATTCCGGGCAGCGGGTGAAACATTCGCCAACACGCCTCTCACGATGTCCTATATCTCCGAAGCCTTCTCCGTGAACGGTCAGAAGTTTTACTACAGCCATCAGGGCGTGCCGATCACCCTGCCCGGACGTCCCGACATGGATTTCCGTGCCACTTTCGGCGCGCTTGAGCCCTACGCCGACGTGCTGGTGGCCGACAATCCTTATCTGGAGACGCTCTATGCCGCTGGCTTTATCACCGAAGGCAATCATGCGGACTACTCTTTTCCGATCGATGCACACTACAACCCGGCATCCATAATCGACGCACCGAAGGATATCATTGGCAAGCCAAGCTGGATGAGAAAGTCCACGCCGGCGTCTGATCGATAGCCACACCTACTGAACTGGATGTGGCCGAGTTGCTGGCCGCGCCTTGGGATGCGACGGCCAGCGGCGATGACAGCGAAGGCGCCTTGCCGATGCACAGACGATCCGCGCCATCTTGTTCGCCAAAGCAACAGCGACGACATTGTACGGCTTCTTCACCAGAAGCTCGGCGGCCCAACGCGTCGGTGCAGTTTTGGCCTTGCGAAAGGCCGCCGCTGATCGTAAGATCGCCGAGGACGTGTTCGTCGCCTCAGGCTGAGGAAGTCAATCGGAATCTGTCGCTGATAGCTGGTGCCTCTTTCCCATTCTGGATCCTTCCAGGGGTTGTTTCGAAAGCAACCCGCGGACGAATAGATGCCGGACCCGACATAGGCGGTCCACTTGATGTCGGCATAGTGGACACCGGGCGCCGACCGCGATACTGCTGGTCTCGTTTCCGTAGATGATCCGGTTCAACTGGGTCACTCCGGCGACATAGTGATCGAGTTCGGTAAGGGATGGATTGAGCGGTCGCTCCAGTCATGATGACTCGCAACTATCCCAGTCGTAGTCAACCAGGTGACCGTTGCCGCCGGTGCCGACCCTTCAAGCTCCAGTCGTTGTCAATCTGGGCGTCAACACCAAAGTGAAAAGGCTCATCCCCTTGCTTTCCCAATTCAGCTGGCTGAGCTTGCGTTGTCTTCATAGACAAATTCCTGGGCCTTGATGTTGGCGAGGCCGAGTCCGGCGAAAACGACGATATTGCCGTCGTCGGAGGAAAGCAGAGCGTTGTCTGCGGCGGCCAGTTGCCGCGGATCTTGACGTAGGTCTCGTCAATCCGGACAGAGCCGAAATGCGGCCGCCGGAACTGGCGAAGCCGCTTTTCGATCATCGGCGCCTAGGCCAGAACCCAACGGTTGACGTTGCTATGATCGACCTCGAAGCCACGTTCCCGGAACATCTCCTTAAGATCCCGATAGCTGAGTGGATAACCCAAATACCAGGCAACCGCCTGCACATCGGCCATGCCTCGAAATGCCGGCCATTGAAATCATCCTTCGATTGCCGCTTCAACTTTTCGTCAATAGCATTCAGAATCATAGGCTCGCCCCTCAACTTTCGGAGCGGCATCTCTCTTCCCATGGTCAACATACCGTTGAGCGCCAAAATTTGCGACAGGCCCATGCGCAGCCTTCCTTGGAACGATCAGCTGGGCTTCCGGCCATGTAATATGCCGTCGAAATGTCGCTGAGTACTCTGCGCACGCCGCGCACGCTCTCCGCGGTGACCTTCGCTGCTTCCCTTTTCGACGGACACGCCATTCTTCCGCGCAAGGTCACCTCGCCATTGAGAACCGTCACCTTCACGACATCGTACGTCAGTCCGAGTTCCAGTTCCAAGCGCATTCTAACTGCAGTGGAAAGGGCGTCGTCGCCGATAGGAATGACGGTGTTTGCGGGCATAGACTCTTGCTCCGTTGCGACGGCGAGATCCTATGTCTGGTTTGCCGTTGCGGCGTTGATGCAGATCAACTGGCGGCCACGCCGCAAGCCAATCTCCGCGGCGGTCCCACGGTCGAAGATGATTGAGCGGCGCGAGGTGCGGTGCCGGCGCTGTCACATTTTTTGAATGGCAGGCGAGTCAAGGCCCGTGCGGACGGCGTTGTCACGTTGTTTGAATGTGGTCACGTGAGACCGAGCCTGCGCTTTTCAGGCAGGCCGGGCACTCTCGGCTTGCCACGCGGCCATTGCCTGGCGTCGATAGAGTTTCGGACGGCGGAGAAGATCGACACGAAATCTTGCAATGAGCCAACCGACCGGAAACCCTGTCGCGTTTGCTCCCGTTTTCTCAACGGCAAGTGAGAGTTCTCCGCCCGGTTGTTCAAGCCTTTATGCGAGCGGTGTTCAACGTTCGGCATGACCTGGCGTGTGGCCGCCCCGTAGGAGCGCAATTTGTCGGTGATCATACGCTTTGGCGGCATGCGCTGCTTCTTCAGAAGTCGCGTCAGCAACCAGCATTTCTGACCGTCGATGCGCACCACGAGGCGAGTGGCGCGGGGAGTTTCACTCCCACGCTCTCCCAGAACCGGACGTGATACTCTCGCATCATCCGGCTCCCATTGTTCGGCCGTATCCATGAAGCAGGGGCCAATGGGCGAACGGTCGAGGTTGGCGTTGCGCGATGCGCAAAAGCCAATGTCGGGGTCGCCGTTTATGCCTACGCAAGGACTTGTACTTCCCCGAAGCCCATCGAGCCAGGTATTGCTCGACACTCCAGAGCGTAGATTGGAGAGCTGAAGGACAGAACCGACCATAGTAATTGATCCAGCCGCGGATGTACGAGTTGAACATCCCTGCCAGATCATCGAGAGCCTTGTCATTGCGAAGGTGCAAGGACCAACTACGGATCGTGCCCCGTATCGCCTTGAGCGATGTCGGACTGGCCGCATGACCGAATAAATACCCATGCCCCCGGCCTTCTTGCTCACAAGTCTCGGCCGGAAAGTGTAGTCGAGAAAGTCGAACTTATAGACCGGGTGAGTACCTCGCCGACTTTCATTCCTGCAGTAGACGATTTTAGCCTTGTCGGGAGGAAGCGTCAGCCCGCAGTCAGTAAAACGCGCGTCCAGAGTTCCCTGAAGAGCCATCGCCTGGTCCTCGGTCCGACAATGACAGATCGCGTCGTCAGCATACCGCTCAAACGGAATGTCCGGGAAATTCCGACACATCCACATATCAAACGCATAGTGAAGAAAGAGGTTTGCCAAGAGGGGCTGATTACTCCGCCCTGTGGCGTTCCTCGTTCTCTGGCGACGAGATCTCCGTCCGGCATCTGCACCGGCGCTTTCAGCCATCATTCGATGTATAAAAGCACCCGCGGGCAATCGGTGTGCTTGCGCACAGCCCGCATCAGCAGGTCCGGTTCGATGCTATCAAAGAAAGTCTTGATATCGAGATCAAGAACCCAGTTGTAACGCCAGCATCGCTGCCGTGCCACGCTGATCGCATCGAGTGCCGATTTGCCGGGCCGATACCCATAGGAATCCGGATGGAATTCAGGCTCCACCGTCGGTTCCAGATGCGTCTGGCCATCAACACCAGCCGCTCCTTGGTTGGTTCTGACCCTTCGGCGATCGGCGTCACCGGGCTGACGACGCTTGCTGTGCGGTTCATCAAGCTCGGCATCGGCCTGGAGCGCATCCAGCCGGGCAAACCGCAGCAGAACGGCCGCCACGAACGCTTCCATCCGACGATGCTGCCGCTGGCCATGGCGCCGGAGGTCGACCATGCCGCGCAGCAGGCGGTCTTTGACGCATTTCGCCAGAATTACAACGCCGAGCGTCCACACGAGGCACTCGCTATGGACGTGCCTGCTGATCATTACCGATCGTCACTGCGGCCCCCGCCCGACCGCCTGCCTGAACCGGACCTATCCGGCCGAGGCGGCGGTGCGCCGGGTGCGCTCCAATGGCGAGATCAAATGGAACGGCGACCTCGTCTATGTCGCAGCAGCGCTGGCCGGCGAGATCGTGGTGATCGAGGAGAGTGAAGCGGGCATCTGGACGCTACGCTTCCATGCCCATCCGCTCGGCATCATCGACAAGAAGACCAAGCGGCTTGTCCGCCCCAGCGCCCTGCAACCCCGACCAGCCGGCGCAGGGGCGGACACTGGTTTACAAGGGGGAGATCCTCGTGGATAGAGCAAAGCCGTATACGGCCGAACAATGGGAGCCGGATGATGCGAGAGTATCACGTCCGGTTCTGAGAGAGCGTGGGGTGAAACTCCCCCGCGCCACTCGCTTGGTGATTTCCATCGGCGGTCAAAAACATTGGCTGTGGCGCGCCGTTGACCAGAACGTTTGCGTTCTCGATGAGATCGTCCAGACCCGCCGCGATACCAAGGCTGCCAAGAGATTGCTGGTCAGGCTGCTGAAGAAGCAGGCCTGTCACCGAAGCGCATCATCACCGACAAACTGCGCTCATACGGAGCGGCAAAACGGGACGTGATGCCCGCCGTCGAACATCGATCGCACAAGGGCCTTAACAATCGCGCAGAGAATTCTCACGTGCCGCTTCGAAAACGAGAGCGAATGATGCAGGGCTTTCGATCCGTCGGAGGTTTGCAGCGTTTCATCTCGGTCTTTTCAGCAGTCCGAAATCTTTTCGTCGCGCCGCACCGGCGACACTCAGCCCTAGCCACCCATATTCATCGCATCCGCGCCATGGCGCAGTGGAAAGCCGTGACCGCGGCTCTGTCGCAAAACTTTTCACCGAGTTTGCAACCAGTATGGTAGGCGTAGATCCGGGTTGAAGATGAGCAGGCAGATTGAGTTTGCCGATCATGGTTGATTTCAAAGGCAGTCATTACCCGAAAGACGTGATTTTATGCGCGGTATTTCTACGTGAGGTATACGGTCTTCTATCCTGATCTGGAAGAGATTATGGCCGAGCGCGGCGTTACCGTTGACCACGCGACGCTGAACAGATGGGTCGTGAAATATTCGCCCCTGATTGCCTGCCAGGCCCAGCGGGCGCAAATCCGCAACCAGCAGCTCCTGGCGGATGGACGAGACCTATATCCAGGTCAAAGGCAAGTGGACCTATTTCTATCGGGCTGTCGACAAATTCTGCAAAACCCTTGATTTCATGCTTGTCCGAGTACTGCGATGAGGCCGCGGCCAGCGCTTTCTTCGCCCGCACGATTAAGAACAATGGCTGGCCCGAAAAGGTCGTATCGACAAGAGCGGCGCGAACCTGGCAGGATTGCAAAACATCAACAGGCTGCTCCTGTTGTTGTATGGATGGTTCTGGCTGATCGAGATCCGGCAGGTCAAAAACCTCAACAACACGATTGAGCAGGACCACCGGTTTATCAAGAAGCTTACCCGCCCCCTGAAGGGCTTCAAATCCTTCAGTCTGCGTCAGCAACACTGGATGGTATCGAGGTGGCTCACATGATCCGCAAGCGCCAATTTCAACCAGTGGCCGATCGGCATTTCAGCAATTCGCCGCACTCGCTGCATAACTGTGTCCAGCGATGGCCGCTTCTGCGGCCTTTTTAAAATTTTGCGACAAAACCCTTCGTTCGCGCACGGAAGGTCTCCGAGCAGTTTTCCAAAGAGGCGGGCTCGCTGGCGCAGATCCAGCCAAAACCGAACAGGTCACCAAGGTCACTTATAAAGTGATTATATTGCATTGCAGCAACCGCATGCCTGCACTGCGATCTGAGCGCTGGCGTTGGGGCGGCGTCCTGCTATCTTCTGACCATTGAAGCGATGCGCCTCTTCCTCGCCAAGCTTCGTGTCCCAGGTGAACCTATTCCTCCTCCCAAGGGGCGCTTGACGGAACAGCGGACTCCTCCCCCAGCCGCTGTTCAATTAGAAAAGCCTGCCGCACCTCCTCCCGCGGCAGGCTTTCTCGTTCCGAGACGATCAAGCTCTCAGCTCAGTCGCTCAATTAGGCTGTGCGGAAAATTGAGTTCTGGCATGTTGGTCTTACCGCGGCCCCGGTGCGGATCAGCTCTTCGAGATCGAGTGGCTTGCCCTTGGTTACAAGTTTCTCGGCTTTCGCATTCGCCGCCTTCTCGAGCGAGCACAGGGCAGTCTGTGCTCCCCAACATTCGCAGCCGAAAATCTCTACCGATGGGCGACATGCGGTTAACCAGAAAATTTGCGACAGGCCCAAATTCTGATTGAGTTCCGCGAAGGAGATTAAGTTCAAGAGCAATCGCTGATCCCCGAACTTGGTTCCTAATGCAAGCCAGACGAGCCGTTTATCTTCCAAGATCCATCTGATGGACAAGCGACACCATTGAACCGAGTCACGCCCTCGAGACTTTGCTTGCTTGTGACGAAGTCGCGGCATCCATTTGGATTGTTTGTACCCGGCCGGACCTGCTCGATCACCCCGGCGCTGCCAGTTGACGGGTTGGCCCACGCTAGCGGATCAGAACCGATCGTCGCCCGTCCCACGGTTTCGGCGATCACCGTTTGGTCAGTGATCGGAACTGCCGCCGCAGCAACCGGAGCACCTGTGGACGTCTGGAGCGGTTCGGTGTTTGAGCAAGCGGTAAGCACCAGCGCAGGGAACACGATGGCAATCTGGATCAGTTTTGAAAGCATTGAGTGATAAACCATCCTTTCGGAGGCTGCAGATGACATCATATTGTGACCAGATGCGGGCGCCATTGACTGCTCATTTCGCGGACAACGACGAAAATCTCGAACAATAGTGCTTCAAATTCTCAAAGACACAATAGGCTGGCTCGCAAATTGCCCCATCTTCAGGTAATCGGTGGCGGTGCGCCAATGGCTACCGCCATTACTCCGTGAGGAGTCCTGGCGATCCTTAAACGGGGTCGGTGTGGGGCAGAGTGACCGACGAGTTTTCGCCAGCATTTCGGTTGAAGTAGCGGACCTCTGAATGCTAGCATACTGTCTCTTAGGACAAGGGCCCACCACTTCGGAAGAACCGGGCGGCAAAGCGCTTGATGCGCAAGCTCCTGAAATCACAAGACCGTCCGCCCCGTGTAGTGATCACCGACAAGCTACGTCCTATGGTGCGGCGAAACGAGAGAGCATACTAGGCCTCAATCATCGTTCTCACAACCGACTGAATAATATTGCGGAGAATCCTCATCAACCCATCCGACGACGGGAGAGGATCATGAAGCGCTACAAAGTATCGCGACAGCTTCAGCGTTTTCGTTTCCATCCACGAACGGATCAGCAGATAAGCAGATCTTCACCCAGCTGGAACATAGTAACGTCCCGGGTTTCGAGCACCGCTAACAAAACTGCGTATCCGCATCTTCAGGCTCAAGCCGCACACCATTCGGCAGCGACGCTGTCAAACATAGGCGTGTCGATGTCTGCCGAGCTTTCCGCCGGGGCCTCCATGCGCGAAGCCTCCTGGAACATTATCTCGCGCATCCAGATGCTTCCGGGGTCGGAATTGTGAAGCAAGGGCCACTGCACAGCCTCCGTGAACCAGAGGGAAGGCAGCGGATGATCGACGATCTGGAGGCGGATGGTGGGTTCGAAATGTCTGACGAGCCGCAAGGGAAGGGTTGCTATCCGATTCGTCCCCTGAAGTAGCATCGGGATCGCGTTAAAGCCCTGGACCACGATTTCGATACGCCGCTTAAAACCGTGCTCTAGCAACAGCCATTGTTCAATGGATGGCTTCAAAGTACGTCCAAACATGGCCGCGACGTGTCCCAGCGACATGAATCGCTCGAGGGAAAGCTTCCCGCGCAGCTGCTGATTGTTAGGGCAGCCGACGCATACGAGCTTCTCCTCAAATAGCTTCGCACTGGGATGAGCGGCTGACATGAACTGATCTGGAAAAATCAAAAAATCCAAATCTCCACTGCGCAGACGCTCGTCCGGATCATCATTGATGTGAAGCAATTCAAAACTGACGCCGGGTGCCTCGCGCGCTACGCGCTTTATCACCTTTTCGAAGAATACGAGCGTCATGAAATCGGACAGTACGATTCTGAAGCGCCGGTTAGATTCCGCTGGGACTAATGGATCCCACGCAATGACAGAGAGCTGAATCTGCAGTAGAGCTTCGCGAACTGCAGGGGCGAGCGCCTCGGCTCGCGGGGTCGGGACAAGTCTACGCTGCTGCATCACAAACAGCTCGTCATTGAAGTAGGCGCGCAACCTAGCGATGGCTGCGCTCATGGCTGGCTGACTAAGGTTGATGCTGCGCGCTGCTGCCGTGAGCTTCCGCTCGGTCATCAAAGCATTGAGAGCGACGAGAAGATTTAGGTCCAGGCCCTTAAAACGCATTCCACCACACCTTGATGGTCCCATCAATATCGGGGCACGATCTCCCTCCTAACGAGTGTGGAGGCGAATGTGACGCCTTCAATGAGAACTGTCTCCACTGGATAACCGCGGACTTGACCGCCGGTACACCTTATCTTCTCGTATTATGGTATGCCATCAACCACAAGTCAAGCTTGCGCGGCCTCTCTGTCTGACACCTCGATGAAGTCATGTACCCGCCGAACGGGACGAAGACGAATATGACGCCGCTCAGGGGCTGGGCGCCGCGTGGCGAACGGCTGTTGGGCCATGCGCCCTTCGGTCACTGGAATACCATGACCTTTGTCGCTGCCTTGCGAGCCGACCGCGTCAGCGCACCGTGGATCATTGACGGCTCGATCAATGGCAAACGCTTCCTGATCTATGTCGAGAAGGTGCTGGTACCGGAGCTCAACCCCGGCGACATCGTCGTCATGGACAATCTCGGCTCGCATAAGGCCAGAACGATCCGCGTCGCCATCCGCAAGGTCGACGCTCGATTGTTCCTCCTGCCGCAGTATTCCCCTGATCTCAATCCGATCGAAAAGCTCTTTTTTCCAAGATCAAGCATGGGTTGCGCAAGGCGCAGGCCCGAACCCGACAGGCCATCGACGACGCGCTGGCAGAAACCCTTCAAACCGTCTCGCCGAAAGAGTGCCAAAACTACTTCAAGGAAGCCGGATATGAACAGACCTAAAACAATCCCGCTCTAGTGACGTTTCAGCCACGTGCCTCGAGAGCCGTCTGCTGCGGCGGGAGTTTCTTAAACATGTCCCACTGAAATAATAAACCCCCAGCCAAGGCCAGGGGTTTTGTCAGCACTCTGAATGTGTGGAATCTCCCGCCGCTTCCATGTTATATTGGATAAGCCGGCCTACGCCATGGCCTTCTGCAGGTTCTGGTCGATCTTCTCGAGGAAGACGGTGGTCGAGAGCCACGGCTGGTCGTGGCCGATGAGCCGCGCCAAGTCCTTGGTCATGAAGCCGGATTCGACGGTGTCGGCGCAGACCTTTTCCAGAGTCGAAGCGAATTTGGCGAGCTCGGCATTGTCGTCGAGCTTGGCGCGGTGCGCCAGGCCACGCGTCCAGGCGAAGATCGAGGCGATCGAGTTCGTCGAGGTTTCCTGGCCCTTCTGGTGCTGGCGATAGTGGCGCGTCACCGTGCCGTGGGCAGCTTCGGCTTCGACCGTCTTACCGTCCGGCGTGAGCAGTACCGAGGTCATCAGGCCGAGAGAGCCGAAGCCCTGGGCAACGGTATCGGACTGGACGTCGCCGTCATAGTTCTTGCATGCCCAGACGTAGCCGCCAGACCATTTAAGCGCCGATGCGACCATGTCGTCGATCAGGCGGTGTTCGTAGGTGATGCCGGCTTCCTTGAACTGATCCTTGAATTCGGTCTGGTACACCTCTTCGAAGATATCCTTGAAGCGACCGTCATAGGCCTTGAGAATGGTGTTCTTGGTCGACAGGTAAACTGGCCATTTGCGCATCAGGCCGTACATCATCGAAGCGCGGGCGAATTCGCGGATCGACTCGTCGAGATTGTACATCGCCATGGCAACGCCGGAGCCGGGGGCGTCGAAGACGTCCTTCTCGATAACCGTGCCGTCTTCGCCGACGAACTTGATCGTCAGCTTGCCCTTGCCGGGGAAGCGGAAGTCGGTGGCACGGTACTGGTCGCCGAAGGCATGGCGGCCGACAACGATCGGCTTGGTCCAGCCGGGAACCAGGCGCGGCACATTCTTGCAGATGATCGGTTCGCGGAAGATGACGCCGCCGAGAATGTTGCGGATCGTGCCGTTCGGGCTCTTCCACATCTGCTTGAGATTGAATTCCTTGACGCGGTCTTCGTCTGGCGTGATCGTCGCGCACTTGATGCCGACGCCGTATTTCTTGATGGCGTTGGCGGCGTCGACGGTGACCTGGTCGTTGGTGGCGTCGCGGTTTTCGACGGAGAGGTCGAAATAATCGATGTCGAGGTCGAGATACGGATGGATCAGCTTGTCCTTGATAAGCTGCCAGATAATGCGCGTCATTTCATCGCCGTCGAGATCGGCGACGGGATTGGCGACCTTGATCTTCTTCATGTATCTGCCTCGTTCGAGCTTCAATGGGGACCGGCGTCCCGAGTGGGTGATGTGATGAGGAGCGCTATAGCCTGAAGCGCTTGGGCCGGCCGGCCTTGCATGGTGCGTTCGCCTGCACTTCGAGAATGTCACCCAGTTCTTCTCTCTGGCGCCACGGGCTGGCCTCGCTAAGACTCGCGTCGTGATCACGCGCTGATCTCGGCTCAGCGCCCCGATGTTGGCAGATCCCATTTATGCGCCAATCATTCGCTCCAGCTCATCCATGTCGGGAACGACAATATGTCGGAAGTTCTCGATGCGGATGATGCGGCTCTTGCGCAGTCTGGTCATCTGACGGCTGACGGTTTCGATCGTCAGCCCGAGGAAATCGGCGATCTCGGCGCGGGATAGCGGCAGGTCGAAGGCGGTGCTTGTTGCCGTTTGCGGTTCGGCATGGGTGGCGATGAGGTCGAGCAGGCTTGCGACCTTCTCCTCGGCGGTGCGCCGGCCGAGCGTCAGCATCCATTCGCGCGCGGCATCCAGCTCCTTCAGCGCCTGATCGTGCAGGCTGCGCTGCAGTTCCGGCGTCTCCGATATCATGCGGTCGATTAGGTTGCGCGGGAAGACGCAGATTTCGGCATCGGTCGCAGCCTCGGCCGACAGCGTGCTTTCGCGCACGTAAGGCCTGCCGACGAAATCGGGAGCGAATTGCAGACCGACGATCTGCTGGCGCCCGTCCGGCATCACCTTGCAGAGCTTCACGACCCCGCGCATGATGTTCGAATAGAAAGAGCTTTCCGACCCTTGTGCGATGATCTCGCAGCCAGCATCGACCTTGCGGCGCAGTGAGTGGCGGCCAAGGTCCTTCAACTGACCGCTCGACAGTACGCCGCAGACGACGCCGTGCCGCGCCTGGCAGGAACGGCAGGCGACGGGGATGCCAACCTCGAGAACCCCACTATGTGCGACGTCCATATCCTGATCCCTTCGAAACCCACATGTGCCGGGCGTAGCTGCGCATGCCGGGCATGCTGGCCATACCCTAGACGATTACGCCGCGATTGAGGGTTCGGCTATCCTGTTTCTCCGGCACGGCTTGATGATTATCAATTTCGCCGGGACCGCGCTTTGATCCAGATCAAAGTTTCCCTGCCATGGCTTGTTGGAAGCGGCTGCCTCGACGCGAGGCCGTGGACGTCTTTGCGCACGAGCATTTTCCAAATTGCACGATGGTCGCTCGCAACGGCGAACGTTTGAGGTCGAAAGGCATTTCGGGTTCCTTCAGCTGGGTCGCCTTATATTCTCTAGCTGGTTTCCGTTGACAACTCGGTACGCGTAGCTGGTGCGGTCCGAACCCAATTGACGTTGTGTCGGGACTTGCCGGATATCGTGATTTCGTCATAAGCTTGGCCGGGTCAACAGTTGGGCTTCGGCGATCTGACCAAGGACGGTGACGTTCGCCGACACCAAGAACAAGGAACTGGTGGGCAACTACAAGAATGTCGGCAACGACTATCGCCCGAAATGTACGCCGACCCGCGTCAAGATGTTCGCCGTTCAGTCGATCCGGTGCTGGCTCAATCGCATGGGACGAGAGCGCTCTATCCCAAGGTACGTGAACAGACCGTCACGGCCGATTGCGGCGGCTCAAACCGCGCGCGCGTCAGGCTCCCGAAGTTGGAATTGCCGAAAGTGTGAGACGAGACCGCCTTGATCCTTCACGTCCACCCATTATCCGCCCGTACCTCGAAGTGAAACAAGATCGAGCACCGTCTGTTCGGCCATATTACTCAGAACCGGCGGTGTCGCCGGCTCGAAATCGCTTGGCCGCGGTCGAACTGATCGGTGCCACCACGGCAAAGACCGGCCTCAAGGCCGAATAGGCCTGACACCCGCACCTACCACAAAGGGGTCAAGGTCTCCAATGCCCAGATCGCAAAACTCCACATCACCGATGACGCTTTCCATCCAGATTGGAACCATCAGAACTGTCCTAAGTCCGCGGAACTTTCACGAGATGTCAAAGTGGCGATGTGCCCGCTCTGATGAGTTGCGATCCTCAGCAAAGTTCCACAAATATGCCTATGCGATACGTTATACCATCACGCCATAGTCATGCCTCTCCCGCGAGCCGACTGTCGGAACGAACACCGCACCGTCCCCACCGGTACCCCTTGTTGATAGGAAAGAGCGCCGGCCCCCCAACATTGTTGATTTCCGCATGGAACCGAGCGAGGTCAGTATCGTGTGGAAATCCTCTTCTCGGAAATCTGGATCGCAACAACGGTCATCTTCTGGGTTTGTTCACTGAGCCCTGAGCCTGGCGGAACGACAGAAACCGTTTCAGGCTCAAACCAGCCAACAAAATGTAAGGCGGCATACCGAGCGAATAGTGACCACAGTTTAATTCCAAAATGTTTGGCCGAGCTCCGGCGGCCTTCAGCATCTGCATGAACCCCTGTGATATCTCTGGCAGAACAACCTTGTCCCTCTTAGCCAACACAACGTGAAGTTCGAGATCGGGTCTTGCCAAATTGTGCGCGTAATTCTCTAGATTAAGCGGACCCCACGCCCTTCTGAGATCGATCAGCTCAATAACGGGTTCAAGGCTTTCACGTATCGACCGTGTCGCGCGCCCTGTCCAAACCATATCCGCGAGACTTCCCGCTGTAAGAAACAACGAGGCTTTTGACACAGCCAAGTCGTGCGCAGCGATTAAGCCTGCGACCCAGGAACCTAAGCTCATACCAAGAACAGAAATCTCTCGATAGCCTTCGCTTTTCAACCAACGAATGAGTTTTCGCCCGTCCCATACCGCCTGCCGTACAGACTGGATGGTTCGACCGAGATTAGGGCTAAGCATAAAATCGGCGTGCACGGACCCGGAGCGGCTGCGCTCGAAATGATAAGGCATAGCGATCTCGACAACCGTGATTCCACGCTGTGAGAAAAAGTTGGCGATCTGACGATTGCGTGCACTTGCATTCCAGTGATGAAAAATCATCAACGCCTGCTCGAAGGACCCGCTTTCTGTGATTTTTGCCCAGACTACATTGTTCTCTTCGATGTCAGTGGACATGTCCGACGGAAATTTGATCCACCCGTCTTGCCGTTGAAAATGCTGATCGTCCCCGCTCGGTTCATCGAAAAAGGCTGGATCAGCCGCGGCCTGGTCCGCGAGGACACAAAACTCGCCGATACTTCCTATGTTCTTGGCGCGTGGGAAGGCGAGGTTGGCATCAAGGACGAAATCGGTTATTTCCTTGGATTCCTCACCGCGCCTTGCCCGCCGCTCATCCCAACGATCAAGCCAACTATGATACATTCTGATTGCTTCCCCAGTCGCTCGCTCTCCATCGCCCAAGCTCTGGATCAATGAGGCCGTACATCGCGAGCAGCACTGCAAGGCACAGAAGGATCGAAAAGCCTGTAAATGCGTCGATCAGCAGGTAGCTGGTAAAAAGTAACCCTACTGCCGCTGACATCTTCCACATGGGAAAATGAAATCGGCTTCCGGCACCTAGACGGATAGAACCGTAAAGAAAAACGATAATCGTCGAGATAGCGATAAGAAGGCTGCTGTAGTGGGTCGGCATCCTGTAGCTGAATCCTTTGCCCATGTCTTTGCCCTCATACAAAGCTGACGACATATCGGCAAGCAGCCAAGCCACGATGTTCTTTCCATTCGACGCCAAGTAGGAGCTTTGGGCCTTCATGCATACGGCGATCAGAAGACCTAAAACAGTGCACCGAAAAATTCCGCGCATCACCCGTAAGCCGATTTCATGGACATGGTATTGATAATCAATTCGCGGCTGGCTCCTCGATGCTCCTCCGATTTTCCAAAGGTCATTAATCATCGTATGAAGCAAAATGAGACCTACGAAGAAGAGATAGAAGCACAAGCACATGTAGAGATAAGCGAACGCCGTGAATACAATCTCCATCGGCACCGATATGACTTCGGGCCGCACGAGCGCTAACTTGCCCCAATCTATCGCATAGTTGCCACCGCCTTTTACCAACGGGATCAAGCACACACCGATCCACTGAAACAGACCGGCGAACAACACGCAGACTATAAAGACCGCCCAATATGTATACGAAGAAGCATCTACGTTGCGGGCCCAAGCGTCGTCGCTTTCCACACGATTGCCCGCCGCGACAATCCGTAAGCGCCCTTCATTCTTCCAAAACAACAGCAACTCTATGACGAACGCAAAAAACAGTGGCAAGAACACCATAAAGAGGAACGTCCAATTGGGTGCCCAGAGGAAACCTACCTGTTTGACGAGACCATCCGCCCGATTGTAAGTCGCGTTGTGGATCCCCACAATATACGAGAGAAACCCAAGGGCGGTGGCACCCGCAAACACCGACGCAGGTAGATCTAAGGTAGATCCGCGGCTAAATAGCGCCTCCGACCTCCTCGCCAAATTAAAACGTCGGCTCGGCTGATTAGCCTCAGTATCCCTTTCCAGCTTCCCCGGCGACTCCATCTCCTCATCGACGACATTCAATGCCAGATTTGGAACCTCTGCCGCAGGGCTGCTTCCCGCTTTCTTCAAACCTCGCCTCTTCGCCGTCAAGCGAGATTGCGCCGCACTTAGCTCCATTTGCCATTCGCTTGTTGCTACCGGATCATCACACCCGAAGACTCTCGCCAGCCAACGAATATTGGTCGTGCTGATACCCTTCTCATTTTCTTGAAACCAAAGCTGGACCGTTCGCAGATCGACCCCAGTCCGGTTGGAATCGATCTGTGAAATCGCCTCAGCGAGAAGTTCGGGCGTCCATGGGCCTGCGGGAAAGCCATCACTTCCCAACGGCCGGCCCGCTCCCGCCGCGGTCAATTGTTTGAAGAGTTCTTTGAAATCACTTCCGTCCTTCGGCGGAGAGAGAAATAACTTTCCATTCTTTGGCAATGGCTTACCGGCTCTGGTTTCGTTTGGTTTCGGTATATTTCGTGCGTCTGTGCCCGATTAACGGGTATCGCAACTACACGCAACTCCATAGCGATTCTACTATCAGGAGCAAAACTTTGAAGTTGGGATGTTGATTTCAGAACAGATGAGCGGCGAGTGAGAGGAGGAAGCCATTTTGCCGCTCGCTTGTACGAACGCCGGAGATACCTCACCGTTTCCCATCCCATAACCGGGTAATGACGACAATCGCGACCGACTTGTCCCAAGAGGAAGCTGCGCATCATTTCGAAGTCGTGTGATGGCGAAGCTGGCTTCAAGGTTTGGAATTTAGCCAATGAATAATCATGCAAAATATGCAGACAGGATCTTTAGGAGTATCGGTTCAAACGGCCTCGTCATTTTCGAGAGAGATGGCACCCTCCTGAGAAAGACTAGTCCCTCCGGGGATTACATGCTCGGAGATATCAACGAAGAATTCGTTGAAATGTTAAGGCATCTGCGACACCTCGATGCTCGTTTCGGCTTTATTTCGGACGAGCGTGGAATGGACGCGGATGCCTATGGAGGATCAGAATTCGCAACCCTGACCGAACTGCTTGACGCATTACTGAGCATCAGATGTGCCCTGCCGGATTTCTGGGTGACATGGAGTGATGTCCCACATGCAAGCGGAACCGGCCTTCAGCGCGAGGCGGATCGGCAACAGGAGGCTGGCGCCGGAGCGATCTTCCAAGTTATGGAGCGGTATGGGATCGGCAAGAAGGAAACCGTATTCATCGGCAGCTCGACCGCTGGTAGCCTCGCTGCCAACGATGCGGGTGTCTCGGTAATCGACTACTTCAGCAACCGAAGCGAGGGAACCGCTCAGAGTTGGGCCCGAAAGCATGCCCCCAATTTGTCTTCGCCTGAAGCCACGGAGGTCCAGCGACTCCGCGCCGAGATCCAGGCGACGTTGGGCTGGTCCATCGCTGGAGAGCTTAACTGTGTCCAACAGCGCGGTTCGCAGGGTTAGCGGGTGCGGTCCCTGTCCTTCTCCTGAGGCGGGCGAAGCTTGATCGATTTTGGTATGTCGCGATCCTGCTGCCGGGGTTTCGGGCGCTCCCGATTCGAACGATCTGTTTCCGGCGCGTCATGCTCCGCATTAGACCGGGCGATGCGCGATGCGTCGAGAGAACGGTTGTTCGAACTCCTATTAACCACGCCCTGCTCCGCAATATGATCGCGACCGGCACCCGACTTGGTTTCGAGGCTGTCCGAACTCCGCTTATCCCTGCCAGACTCCGTTCGGTCTCGATTCTTGTCAACGCGTGAGTCGAGCTGCAGCCCGACGACTTTGCCGATGATCTTCGTCGCCTGCTCGAAGATTAGCCGATCAGATGGATTGGCAATCTTCGCGGCAACCGTGAGCGCGGTGTTCGCCAGCGTTTCCTTCGCCGCCTTTGCTTGCGCGGCACTAATGGGTGTGGATCGCAGCATGTGGTCCTCGCCTTTCTCTCGTGTGGGATCACGGCCTTCGCGGACCGCTGTTTTAAGCCGCCCATATTCGCGCCGAAGCCCGATGGACAGATCCTGGCTGAGTTCTCGTGCGGTGCTCGGTGCACCGCGGTCCTTGGCAATACCATCCAGCATGCGAATGACGTGCCCGACCGAACGCCGGCTCTGGTCGAACCGCGTCCTGGCCTCCTCACGCTTCGGCGCCGTCGGCGTGTCGCGGAGCTTGGACATTACCTTTTCGACGACGTTCGACGGCGCCGTTGCTCCCATCCGGCGAAACATTTCCCACTCCCATCGTTTGACGGGCGGCGGGCCAGCACGTTCGAGGCGCTTCTGCCGATCGATCGGGATGCCGCGCTCCCGCGCCTTGTCAGCAAAACGGACCCGCCATTCGGCGAAGTCGCGGATATTGGGGTTGAGCATCTTTCCGCTCGCGTTGCGCAGCGCAACGATGACATGCAGGTGCGGATGCTGTTCAAGATCATTGCGATTATGGACGGCATAGGAGTAGCGGTGGCCCTCAAACTGCTCCCTCAGGAAATCTCGGCCTGCCAGGATGAACCGGTCGCGATCAACGTTGGCCGGCCCCGAGAGCAACAGGTGCATGAAGTCCCGCGGCTGGCGGGTCTGCATGAGAGCACCGACGACCTTGCCCTCGGCCGTCAATTCCTTGTGGTCTTTGGTCGTGACTTCGCGCCGTTCTCCGCCGCGCTCGTAACGGCCGCTCTTGCCAGGGCGGTCTCTAAGGTGTGTTTTCGTCGACAGCGTTACCTCCGCCCCTGCCCGTTGCATCGCATGTAGGGTGGCGGTCAGGCCTTTGGGCCCGGAGGAGAATTCAGCGGGATAGCGCGAAACCGGAGTAATACCGGCGCCGCGCAATACCTTGTCGAGTCGCTCATCGATCGCGCGGACATCATCGATTTCTGCAGGAATACGATTGGCGCTGCTTCGATCCGACCTGTCCTTCTTCTCGTGTGCAATTACCAGAGCAAATTGCAGACGGGTCTGCCCCTTCACACCCTCGCTGACGCTGAAGGCATAGGTTCGATCGCCGTCGCCCGGCTGACGGAATCCATCCTCCGCCAGCGAAGCGAGAGCGCGCCCTAAGTGCTCGCGGTTGGCTTTTTCAAGCTCGTAGGTCAGACGGAGAATGTCCTGGCTGCCTTTCCGGTTGCCAAACTCCCTCTCCCAGGACCGGACGGCGGCACTGAGATCGGTGACCTCGCGACCGTCCTGGTCGCGCGCTTTCTCTTCCTTGCTTTGGTAGGCGAGGACGTTGCGGGCCGAACTCGCGCCGGCCCCGTAAGACAAGACCTTGACGACGACCGCATTGTTGCCGGCCGCACGGCTGAACGCCGAAGCAGCTCCGGGATGCTTGGCGGAGGGCAAGCCGGAATTCGTAAACGTCGACCGCTTCGCCGATCCACCGCCACCGCCCCCGCGGCGCCGCAGCTCGTCTTCGATGAGATCGAAATAGCTCGGCAGCCGACGACTTCCGGGTTTAGATGCGGAGCGACTTCTGGACAGGTCGTTCATCGTGGCTCCTGATCAGATCGGCGATAAATGTGGACGGCCGGATGAAGCCAGCGTCGCGGATGGCATCAAGAGCGCTCATGACTTCTTCGAGCTGATGCGCGATCGCTTTGGTACTTTCGGCATGCACACTCTCCTCCGAGAGGAACTCCTCGTTCCGGAAGGCGAGATCTCGTAAAAACTGGTGCATGTTTGCCAGCTGCCGGTCGTGCTCCTCGAGCATCGCCGGAATGTGCATGATCTCCCTGGTGACAATGAGCTTGGCGACGATGTTGACGGAGACATCGAGCCTGCGGGCAAGGGCGTCGAGGTTGATTAAGACCTGAGCAGGCAGCCGGAACATGATGGCCGGTTCGCGCATCGACTACAGCCCCCTCGCCTTCAGAGCCTCGACAATCAGCCGGTGCGTCGCGGAGGACAGTTGCTCGTGACGCTCCAACGAAACTTGGAAGATCTTCGTCAGCACGTCGTCATCGAGATATAGCGAGATACGCTTGCGTTTCGTGGCTTCGCCTGCCGCTGTGGCGCCCTTGGAGGCCAGTCGCTCACGGCGTCGTTTTTTGTCCGGAGTGCGTATTTCCGGTGAACTGACGCTCGGCGTGACGCGCTCATCCTGCTCTTCAGGAGCCTCATCGGGCATTAGCATTTCAAGGTCGATATTGGTCGGCATATAGGAGGTTGCAGTTTCCTCCACCTCCTTGGCCTGATCCTCTCTCGATCGGGCAAGGGCTAGAATGTTGCCGGCCGGTGTTCTTTCCCCCGCCATCTCTCTAAGCCGCCTCCGCCTGCAGGAGGCCGATGAATTCGTTGTTGATCTTCTTGACGAGATCGATCGCATCGAGCACGCTCTCGCTTGCCCGGCGCTTGGCCGATGGGGTCAACGATGGGTTGTTCTCAATGCTGGCCAGCTTGGAATAGAGCGAGCCGAAGCCTGCCCCGACATCGCTGAAATGATTGCTCTTGCGGATGACGGTCTCCACCATGGGAATCCTGCCGCTCGTCAGGATCGCATGGACTTCCGGAAGCGACCTGTTATGTTTGAGAGCGATCATGTCGACATAATTCCAGATCGCCGCGTAAGGGATCGGTCCCTGGGGCCGTTTTTTGGATATCTCTTTCAAAATGGTTGCGACCTTGATCGCTGACGTCGCGGCGGTCGGTTCCGGAATAATCGGAATGAGAACGGCGTCGCACTCGTGATAGACCTCGATCGCGCGTTGATGGACATAGCCGCCAACGTCATAGATCCGAATATCCGCCTCGGGCGCGTCGGCCAACCGGTCCCGAAACTGATCTCCGGGCGCCACTCGCAGGTGCAGCAACGTGCCGTCGGTCGGAAGCAAGCCGCGCTTCATCGAGACATTGTACCAGCGTGTCGACGACTCCTGCTCATCGCAATCGATGAGCAGCGTTCTGTGTCCCTGTTGCGCGAATTCCGCTGCAAGATTGACATTCAGCGTCGACTTTCCCGCACCGCCTTTGAACGTCGAGATAGCAAGCGAAAGTGGTTTGGCTGCCATTGAATTCCTCGCCCTTTGCAACAAAAGTCACCGCCGCTGCAAACTATCTTCCATCGCAGTGGCGGCCGACAGCCTCAGAATTTGGAGACAAGGACGTTGTGGGCTCCGGCGCCCTGCAAACGTGCCAGCTGCCTCTCCTTTAGGCCCGAAATTTGGCTCGCAACTGTTCCTGCCGCCGCGCGGCAATCAGATCATCATTCAGCCTGGTGATCTCGCGTTCTCGGGCTACATCCGCAACCGGATCCCTCGCCAGCCAAAATCGGAGGACGGGCAAGAGCAAGAATATGAAGAAAGCGATCGTGGCAGCTTTGAACCAGGAAGACTGAACATAAAGATCGACCACCCATCGCCACAGCGTTTGCGTCCATTCTGCCGGCAGAAAGGCATACGAAAAGGCCAGGGCAACGCCGTATGCAAGAAGGGACGCGACAAGAAGGCAGACGGCCGAGACGACCAAAAAGTTCGCGATCAATATTAAGAACCATGCCGCCCGAAACGGGAAGACAACAACCCTGAGCGCCTTTCTTGCCGCGGACATTACCCTTCTCCATCTGCACGTTTCCAGTGTCCAACAACACATACTGCAATCCAAGGCCATTTTCCAGACTTGCACTGCAGTATAATTTCGTGCATGCTCGAAACAGTCAACAGGTGACGGATGCGAGGATGAACAATGGCGCTCGGCGGTTCGACCGCCTCCTCTTTTGCACCCTTCTCAATGCCTTGATCGCCCTGCCCTCTGCCGCGCGGGCCGACACGGTCTCGGATTTTGTCGGCTATTATCAGAACGCCTACGCAGAGGGCCGGGATTTGATTCCTGGCCCACAAATACCGCTGGACATCTCATCGATCGCGTCCCGACTTGATCTGCAAACTGTTAGCCCAAAGGCCGCGCTGAGCGGCAGCGCCTTTCTCGGCGCCGATGGTGACGTGATCAAACTAGCCGGCGTCCAGGGTTGCCTCTCGGCCGAGCCACTGGAGTTTGCCGGAATGCCGACGACCTGTGCGATGATTTCGCTTGCCGGCATGACTGCGACGCTCGATGAGGCAAAGGCAGGTGCCGGCGACGCATTTCCTTGCCACGTTTTCGCGCAAAATCCCGGCAGACCGACCGTGCGTTTTGCTGAATGTTTTTTCGTCGAGAATGGCGCGGTTCGATCGCTCTCCGAAGCGCTCATCCGCAAGGGCTTGGCGTTCGCTGCCCGTGACCGCGCCGGTCGGCCTGTCTTCCCGGAATACCTGCAAGCCGAGGAAACCGCACGCGGTGAGCAGGCCGGAATCTGGGCAAACGGCCAGTTCACCCATCCTTACCACCCGGTCAATCCGTCGACCAATTGATGCGGATCGGGCTTCTTATGTTCATTTCGACGATCACAGCTTCCGGTGTCTGTGCTGCCACGACAATCATGCCGATGCTCGCCGACGGCAATGTCGCGCGCGAACCGCATTTCTCGCCATCGGTCGTCCCTGTTCAGGCATCGCAAACCGACATTCCCTCGGCCGTTGACGCTGGTCGCGTCCAACCCGAATTCGTTCCGTTTCCGACGGAGGCACAATTCGAGACGGGCGACACCTGGATCTCCGGCGGCCGACGCTATCGCCTCTATGGTCTGCAGGCCTGTCTCCGGGGAACCAACGTCACCGTCTCTGCCGGCGTTGTCCGGGATTGCGGAGAGCTCGATCTGGTCATGGCGCAGGCGTTGATCCGAGACACGAGGCCCGTCTGCGCGACCATCAAAAATCTCGACCAGAACAACGCGGTCGTCGCATGCCAAACGACGACAGGCCGGCATCGGTACGACCTGGCAACCTATATGATTGCCCAAGGTTGGGGATTTGCCGCCGTCGACAGCGCGGGGCGACTGATTGTTCCAGGTTACCGGGCTGCGGAGGAATCTGCACGTTCGGCGCGCGCCGGACTCTGGGCCTATTCGGACCTACCGCATCCGGTTTCCGTTCTCCAACAACAGGCGGGGGCACAACAATGAGAGTTGCGGCTGCCTCGATACTATGGCTCGTAATGGTCCCGACGGCGTTGCTTGCGCAAAGCCGCCCGTCCGATGTGCCGCGTCAGATCTACGGCAAGGTTCAGGTCGTTGACGCGACCACGTTCGAATTCGTCAAGAGCCGACAGATCGTCCGCCTGGCTGGGTATGAAGCCCCTCGCCTTGAGCAGACCGCAACGAGCGATGGCGTGGAGTGGCCCGCCGGTCAGGTTTCGCGTGCCTGGATGATCCTCCGGACACTTGGGCAGAACGTCAACTGCGCGCCAATTGGCCGCGACACCAACAAGATCCTGATCGCTCATTGCTTTGTCGGCGAAATAAATCTGGCAGCAACGGCAATTGCGGAGGGTATCGGTTACGCATTCAACTACCGCAACGAGCCACAAGTCCCTGCATATTTCGATATTGAGCGGAAAGCCAGGGGGCTGGGCTTTGGAGTCTGGTCGTCACCGGACCTGCTTCCCCCTTGGCTTTACACCGCATCGACTGTGGCCGCAGAGAAGCCGGACGGCCAATCACCAGAAGCCGAGACGGGCCTGCCCCTGCCTTTGCCTGTTACCCAAGCGGCTCGGTAAACTCAAAAACGTGTAAGGAGATTGAATGAACCGCATCTATTGTTCCGTCGTTGCCGCGGCAATCCTGCTCGTCCTCGCTCCGGTCGCGAGCGGCGCGCAAGATAGCGCCACTCCTAATCTGACCGATCAGCGTGATCCGGACTTTTGCGGCGCGGGCGGCGCCGGCTGCGATCCGACGGACGTGCAGCAATGGAAAGCAATTGGCAACAGGCTTGCCGACCTGTCATCGGCAGACCTTAGCCAATACGCTTACGCCTGCGCCAAGCATGCGGACTGGAAGAAGGTCTGCGAGACCGATCCGGTTGCTGTCCTCAAGCGACTGGGCATCGAGGGGTATTGAGGTTCCCGATGGCCAAGCGTCCCGATACCAGGGTGATTGCTGCCGCCATCGCCCTCCTTGCTGGAACAGCGGGAGGATATGCGATCAGTGAGCTGGCGCGAACCGGTCATATCGCAGGCCTGGAAAAAGAGATCGTCCGACTGAAGGAGTCGGCCCAGCAACCGTTGCCCGTGGACGCTCCGAGTGACGAAGAGGCAAGTGCTGCAATCGCGAAGTCAGGCCCTTCAATCAGGATCTCGGAGTGCAAGCCGCGCGAGGCAATACCTGGCGTCACCTGTACCGGCATCATCACAACAACGTCAGGCACCTTTGCCGGCTCGGCGCAACCGGGCGTGCTTTCCTTTGGGAGGATCGACGGTGCCTGGGCGCAAATCCAGTAGTCGATAACGGAGGCGAATTATGAGACCGTTGGTGATTCTCGTCGCAACATTGATAGGTACAGCCCTTGGAACCCCGGTCGGCGGCGCAAAAGCCGAGGACGCCTCGTGGGGATGCCAGGTTCTGTTGTGTTCGGCATCAAAAAATCCGTCATGGCACGGCGTTGCCTATTGCGTTCCACCTATGACAAGGCTCATTGCCGCGATGAAGGACCCGGGATTTTCCTGGCCGATTTGCCATGAGGCTAAGGCCGGCAAGCCGGGGCGGGAAAACTACGAGGATTGCCCGGCCGGAACGACGGTCGGCTATAGCTCGCAAGGCGACGGTGGCTGGCGCGGCGAGCCCGACCAGTGCATCAAAACAGTCGATGTCTGCCGATCACCGATGGAGCGCAATGCCCACACGAGACAGTCAGGTATGACGATAGAGCGCAGTTTCGGCAACGGCCATGATGGCTGCATCCAGCAAGTTGCCACCCCGCGACCGCGGCGCGCTGATCCCTATTTCTTTGATATCCCGAATGACCAAGGCATGAAGGAAAGGTTCTGGTTTAACCTCGATCACTAGTCCGGGCCGATCCCACGCTATGAAGGAGAAAATCAGGTCGCGGTCTCGGGAGCTTTTTTCTTCCCACGGCGGGCTTTCAACGCTTCTATCAGAGAGAGATCGTCTTCGGTGACTCTGAGCAAATCCTCGATAATGACATTCCACTCCCGCTGCATCTTGTCGAGCGTCGACAGCTTGACGTCACGCATGCAGCGGGTCACTTGCGACATATAGGCCTCTGATACGCCGAGTTGTTCGGCCAGATCCTTGTTCGTTAGGCCGCGCTCGGCCTTCAATCGGCGCAGGCCGATTGCCAGCCTTTCTTGAAACGATAGTGCCTTCAACATCGAGACGCCCACTGCGTTGCCGGACTGATCGTCTTTCACACGCGACATGAAACGCCTTCCCTGGCGGAAGATGTGCTCGATACGGGACCAGCAAACGTATTATCCCGCCTACAGAGGGTACTGCCACAGCTGCTGGCCGGGGATTTGTTTGGTATTCTACTGCTCATCCAATGCCTGACGCCGGCTAGAGACCATGATGACCAAGCGTAAACCCTTTGTTGCCTATCTCTTGCATCCAAGCATTCACAACTTTGTTACACGTCTTACACCGCGACGATCACGCCCTGCAAGAGGATGGCAGAGCCTCCTCGGGTCACTGAGCCCCGTAGTTGGGGCACCGTCTTCAATTGGCACGAATCCTCATGGATAGTTCCCTCCATAGATCCGAACCCCTTGCCGTAGCTTGCCCGCCACTTATACTGCAGTTATATTTTTCGAGACTGGGTTCGAAGGAGGCACTCGATGACGTCGCTTAAAAAGCGTGGCTACCGATTTGACTTGCAGCGGCTATGTTTGGCGACCCTGGTTTTCGGATTTGTTTTCCTCCTCGCCTGCATCGTAATCCGAGACAGTCTCACGGTGGGCTACGCGATGATGATCCCGATCTATGCCTTCCTTTCGGCTGTGCTCGAAGGTTCGCGCATCGACAAAGGCAGGGCTTGGAACATCCGAGCTTGGGGAGAGACGATCATCGCCGCAAGCGCCGCCGCCGGTGTGGGATACCTCGGCTATCGGCTCTGGCTCCTCGGCTATTGAAGGTCTGGCATGCGGATCGTCGTTCGCAACAGTCCAGCGCATCCAGTTGCCGACCTGTCCGACCGAGAGGCAACCGCGTTGCGTGCCTGGTATGGCAACGCTGCATCCAAGGAAGATGAGGCTATTGCGCTTTCGGTCATCAAACGCGCCAAAGTGATGGACGGCTGGATTGAATGCGATTGCCTCGCCGCTGGCTTGCAGCCATTGCTCGCACCGATCCAACAGGAGCGTACATTTACGCTGCGACGACTGACCTCGAAGGAGGCGGACCCCCAACAAAATGAAGAGCGTCCAAACCATGCGCAGACATGCCCGTTCCATGTGGACAAGGACGCTGCTCCGCCTCTGTTCGACCGTCGCTATCAGATTCGCCCGCTGCCAAAATCCGAGCGCAGCTATATCGACGCCCTTCCGGCCATTCCCAACCGTCTTGCTGATATCTCGGAGGATGATCCCACCCGATCGAGGGAACGAAACGACCGTCCTTCCAGACTTGCGAGCATCCTGTGGCGGATGCTGGACAAGGCAGGCACGAATGTTATCCCTGCGCTGCAGGACAATCTCGAACTTGCACTAGGAGGTCAGCTCTCAGGGATACGTTCCGCCGCGCGGGAGCTCAGGGTGCTGCGGACCTGGACGCTCAACGCGCTGATGTCGACATGGGCCGCGGATTACTGGGATCCAGATAGTCGTTGGCAGCGATTGCTCTGGACCTCTCGTCCCGACTGGCCGGAGAGCCTTCGGCGAACCGGCTTTATGTTGCTGTTTGTCAAAACCGTGTCGGCGCAGGCGATCATGCCGGCATCGTCCTTGAGAAAGATCGATGTGCTCGGTACAGTCCGCCAGCCATTGCGTGGCGATCCCACACTCAGAGGTCCGTTCCTGACCTTGCTGAACGTCGATTTTCAGGACGATGACGAGGGACCCGTGCGGGCGATCCAGGCCTATGCGCAGCCGGTTTATAACGGCGACACGCTCTTTCCGGTGGAATCGGGATTCGAAAGAGACGTTTCGCATCTGTTGTTCTGGCTGCAGCAAGCTCTTTTCGACGCGGTACCGGACCTTCGCATCAAGATCACCAAGCCGCTGTTCGCATCAGAGACTCCCGCCGGTCTGTGCAGGCCGGACTTCATGTTAGAGGCAACATATGGAGGATCCATCTCGGTGACCCTCATTATCGAAGCCTTTGGGATGGAGACCGACGAATATCGAGAGGCGAAGGAAAGGACTTTGCCGCGCATGAAGCATCTCGGGCCGATCTTTGGGATTTCTCCCAAGGATCTCACTGAGGCGAAGGCCGCAGACACCGCCAGGCGGCTACAAGACTGGGTGATCGATCAGGTTCGTCGGCCTGGATACGACACTTCCCCGACATCCGATGACGACATCCTGACCTGAAGATCAATTTATGATCGCCGTTTTCCTCAGCGTTTGATTGGCCTTCACCGGACAGCGCTCAGTTCGACTCTCGCGGCATCGAGGAGCGCCTGTTGGATGATCACCAGTACCTCGGGTGGGCAAGTTCCGAACATGCGCGAGACGAGGTCGTCAGCCAGCTCTGTGATCGTGGGCGTCAACCTCGCCGGCGCCGACTTGTCGATCGCATCCTCACCATCGCCCTCCAGGTCAACTTCGGCTCCGATCGTTTGCCTTTCCATCTCGCGCTCCTTCACCATCAGCCAAAAGCCGGCGTCAGCCTTGGCGGCAGCGACAATTCGTTCGAGATGACCATTATTTGAAATATCGCCGTGTAAGAAATGTCGGATCTCACCCATGTATCGTTTTCCCTGGCGGATGGGGACGCAGTGTTGCGTCGTTGCGGGCGACGTCGCATCTACTCAGCATGCGCCTCGGACTCAGATTGCTCCCGATCCTCGCCCAGCGGATCCCGCACTAAGCTAGCGAACTGGCGCAGGTAGGCTCTCGAGCTGTCCTCCGTGAGCCGATCCGACAGGCTCTCTATCAAGAGCTCGACATCCGCGTTCAGCTCGACCGGCTCAAGCGCGTTCTCTTCGGCCTGCTGGAAGATCACCTCGTTCAACGCGGTAAGATCTGCCCCGAATACGTCTCTGACCTCCTGCCGCCGAAGAACAGTTGCAGCAGGCCGAGGGCCGCTTTGATCCGACGGACCATTGGCCTGTTTGGCTCGAACGCTCCGATGTGCCGGTGAGCCCGAATAGACATTGCGGCTGAGCTTCTCCTCGTCGATATCGAGACCGATGTCACTCTCGCGAGCGGCTCCAGGCGTTTTGGGTATGCCGCACTTTCGTTGCCCGCTCGCCGAATCCCCCTTTTGCTTGTCTCCCGACTGCTTCTTCTTTTCCGCCTGTACCTCCTCCTCCGCCACACCGGCCTCGCGCGTCTCGTCGAGATCCAGGCGATGACGCAGCTCGTCGAGCGAGGAAATGTAGACGTGGCGGACACCATCCTTGACGACGAAGCGCACGGCGTCGTTGTCAGTGCCTGTCGAGGCCGGGGCCGCCGCAGCGGACTTGCTGTCGTCGATCGTCCATTCAACCGGCTCAATGCAAGGCCTTTTCGCCGGCTTGAACTTCCGCACTTTCGAAAACATCCGCTCGCCGCCGGAATCGAGCTTCATGATGCGCATCAGCGGCATACCGGTGACCTGCAGGATCGCCTCTTCCGGCTTCATCATCATCAGCGTGTTGACGGGAAGAAGATCGACCGAGACCGGCACCTTCGAGATCGATCGCTGTCTTCGGCCGTGGCGATGCGAATAAGACGATTGTTCGACCCACTCCGTCGTTTTGCCAGCAGCCATCGAGACAGCGGTCGCATCTTCCTGGTTCTGGAAATTCATGAACAGCTTGATCGTCGAAGCGCCCATCAGGATCTTTTGGCCGGAGCGCTGGTACAGCCGCTCCAATTGGGCGCCGTCCTGGAGGATGAAGACGAACCGCACGCCATTCTTGCGGATCAGCGGGGCGAGCGTCAGCACCGTATCGATCCGGCCGCCATTGCCGAATTCGTCGAGCATCATCAGCACTTCATGCTCACGGTTGCGCAACGGTCCCATCTGCACGAGCTTGTCGGCCATCTGCTGGATGAACATCGAGATCAGCCGCTCATAGATCTGCATGGCGTTCCAGTCGGCCTGGATGTAGATCACCATCTTCCGCTTTCTGATGGTGCCGATCGGGATTGTGGTGATCGAGGTCAGCGCTTCCACCAGCGGGTTCTGCAGGAAATTGAGCTTGGCGACGATCTCCGCGGCGATCCCCTCCCCGAGCTTTTCATGGCGCCCGGCGAATTTGGTGAGCTGCATCCGGGTCTGGTCGGAGAGAACCGGCTCATAGTTTTCCAATAGCTGGATGATCGCCTTGCGCTCGTCCGACATCGAATTGAGAATGCGATAGAGCTCGCTGAGCGACTTGCGGGTGTCGGGGCATTCGAGCACGAAGCCGAGCATGGCCGTCAACAGGATCCTGGCGCTTTCCTCCCAGAAGTCGGAGGAATCCGATCGCAGACGTTCCGGCAGAAGCATTTGCGTAAGCTTCTGCAGGTCGGTAATCCGCTGGTTCGGCTCGTCACTGATCAGGTCGAGGGGATTGTAGCCGTCGGTGAACTTCGAGCCCGGAGCGAGCAGGAAGACCTCGTACCCCTTGTCCTTGAGATAACCGGAGGTCTCCTCGAAGAGCTCGCCGCTCATGTCGAGGACGACCTGCGATCCCTGAAAACTCATCATCGTCGGGATGACGAAGCCGCGCGATTTGCCCTGTCCCGGCGAACCGATGACCATGACGTGCTGATCGCCGTCGTTGCGCAGCAGCAATCCCTGCTTCAGTCCGAGAACGATGCCGTGCTTGTCGCGCAGCCGAAAATCGGCTGCGTCCTTCAAGGTTGCGAGGCGTGCCTTTCCCATGATCATCCGCTGGCGTTTCTGAATTGCCGCGCCGATCGGAAATCCGACGATGGCACCGGCGGCAGCGAGACCGGCGAGCGCGGCGAGCACCGTCTGCCGGGAGGGTTTTTGATAGGCGCCGGCTGCATCGATTGCGCCGAAAGGAGCCTGATACATCGCGGCCAGATGATTGCCGTAGTAGCTGGCAATCTCGGCATGCTCACCGGCCTTTGTGGCAACGAGATAAAAGGCCACGCCGTAGACGATGACGCCGGCATAGGCGGCGGCGAAGATGAGAGCCGTATGGGCGATCAGGCTGAACATCGACCGGACATGCAGCAGGTAGAGGATCTTGCGCGACAACGCCCTGCCGCCTTTCAGCATCCAGAGGCAAGCCAAGAAAAACAGGAACGGCAAGGCAACCACGAAGGCCAGCAGCGAAATTCCGACCGTGTTGCGGACATGGATGATAGACCAGGTATAGCGCACGGCGTCGATCCAGCGCGCTTGTGCGACATAGTCGAAGTAGGACGAAGATCCGAACGAGGTGATGTAGGCGTCGTAGATCAGCGTGAAGAAGGCGAGCCACAGGAGAACGATTCCGAGCAGTGCGATCGGCAAGGTGAACAACGATGCCCGCTGCAGGCCCGTCCATTTCGGGCGGTCAGTCTCGGTGTGCGTGGATACGCTTGCCATTTTCGTCCACCTCGTCGGCAAAGTAGATCTCGCTGACGCCGCGGCCGCCGGCGGCATCACTCTTCTTCAACTGGACCACGATCGGGATGATCGAGCGGATGTATCGAATGATGTCGTCGCGCTCCATGCGCACATTGCTGTTGAGTACCAGCGTCGACAGCCGGTTGAAGGCGTGGTGCGGCGAGTTTGCATGGATCGTCGACATTGAACCGGGATGCCCGGTATTGATCGCATTCAGGAAGTCGAAGGCCTCGTCGCCGCGCAGCTCGCCCATGAAGATCCGATCCGGTCTGAGACGGAGCGCCGTGGCCAGCAGATCGCCCATCGTCACCCTTGCCTCGCCCTGGCCACCCTTCGAGACCAGCAGCGAGACGACGTTTTCCTGTAGCGGCTCCAGCTCAGCCGTGTCCTGCATGAGGATGAACCGCTCATGGTTCGGAATGGCGGTGAGCATCGTATTCAGAAACGTCGTCTTGCCGGTGGAGGTGCCGCCCGAAATCAGCATGCTGCGGTGATTGATTGCCGCGAGCTCCAGGAAGGCGCGAACCTTGCCGGCCCGCAGCAGCCGCGACAGCTCGATATCGACGTCGTCGATATAGTCGTCTCCCGTCACCTTGGTGAAGCGGAACGCGCCAGCCTTCTCATAGTCGTTCAAATCGAACCGGCGGATGAATTGCTTGCGGATGGAGAAGGCGTGGCCCGTCGCGGAAGTCGGGTTCAGCACGAACTGCACGCGCTCGCCATTGACGAGCGTCGCCGATAGGAGCGGATGTTCAGCGTTGACCGTCTGCTTGGTGAACGAGGCGGCGCGCGATGCCATATGGCGGATTGATTCCTGGTCGAGGCCGTCGACTTGCTGCCTCATCATGCTGAGCTGGCCGATACGCTCGAGCCAGATCTCATTGCTGCGCTGGCAGGAAATCTCAACCACGCCGGGATCGTCGAGGAACGGTCGGATCGGCTCGATGGCCTCAGACAGAAAATGCTGCTCAGCAGAAATCGACGGGCGCGCGTTCATTTGCCAAGCTTCCTTCTGCGCAGTCTCTCAAACTCTTCGCGGACCGGATCCGGATAAAGCCCGGCGAAGTCGAGATCGCGTGTGACGAAGACATTGATGTCGGAGCCCTGAGGAATGTGGATCGTCGGCCGGATGTTGCGGCTGTCCTGGAAAGCTTCTGACGCCAGCTGCTGGATGCCGGACGCAATCGTCTCGGCAGCAATTTCGCGGGCACGATCCTGTGACGTGCTTCCATTATCCTGAGGAATGCTGGTCACCGTTCCATCCGTGTTGACGATCGTGATATTGCGGTCCTGCTTCTGGCCGAGCTGGGCGATGTACTGAGTGGCGCCACCAATCAACGTCATCATCGCCGGCGGCCCGAACCGTTCCCAATACTTGCGGTCGACGACACCCGTCATGCCCGAGCGCCCAAGCCGATCGGTGCCATAGGAGCCGAGCTGCACCGAAACGCCGTCTCCGCGGATCATCCGTGTCCAGACAATCAGGATCCGCTCCTGCCCCCGCTCGACCCCGGATTTATAATCGCCGATTAGGGACGAGCCTGCCGGTATGAGGATGCGCCGGCCGTCGAACGAATAGACGTCTTCCCGTACAATCCCCTTCACCATGCCGGCGAGGTCTGAATTGATCGCCGTCTCCAGCGTGCCGCGGATCATCGTGCCCTGCGGGATCCAGGCGTCCGTGCGGCGGTTCTCGGTTGCCACTGAAACGTCCACACCCTGCCCGCCCATCGCCTTCAGGAAAGCACGATCATTGTCGACCGCGCCGCCGCCGTTTGACGCTGCTGCCGTTTGCGCCCCGGACGAATCACTGGCGCCGAACAGTCCCGCACCCGTGACGTCGGTCGAGGCCCGTGCCGCGCCGTTCCTCTGATCCGATTGATCGAAGACCATGGCGGAAGAGCGAACACGCTCCAGCAGCTTGGCTTGCCGTGCGAGCTCGATGCAGCGGGGATTGTCCGGGTTCTTGCCTCTGGTGCAGTCGACCTCGGCCGGTGGCAAAACGGGAGCAGCCGCCGGAACGACGGGCGCTGGCGGCGGCGGAGGGGGTGGCGGCGGCGCTTCCGGAACGACGACCGTCGGCAAAGGAGGCGGGGCCGGCGTTCTGAACCCTTCGTTCCTGGGTGTCTGGACCGGACGGAACTCCTCGCGCGGCGTCGTGTCGATCGCCGGCTGCTGCTCGCCGCCGGCAAGCAGAAAATAAAGGACGACGCCGACGCCGGCGATGGCCGCGATAACCGCGATCGGCCGCATGAGACCAACGCTGCTCCTCCGGACCGGACCGCCAATGGCGCTGTCGGTGTCGAGCGAATGATAATTTGGATCCGACATGGCGCGCTTTCCTAGTGTTGAGCTTGTTGCGGGGGACCGCCGGCACCGATCCGCTTCGGCGCAACCGCACCTTCGATCGGCGCCGGAATATCGGCGGGAACAGTTCGCAGATTGAACAGGCAGGTCTCGTCCTCGGTGCCATAGCGCAGCGACCACTGCCGCGAGACGGTATCGATGACGATGTAATCGGCCTCGCGGCGGTAGTTCACGAGGCTCTCGCGGCGTTTCCGGTCGACGATGAAGATCGCCGGAATGTCGCCGGTGAATTTCATGAAGGTCTTCAATCCGTCGTCAAACACCCAGAGCGGCTTTGCCGCATCGCTTCCCTTGAAGCCATAGTCGTAGTTGACCTTGTCGCGACGGATGTTCTTGAGGTTCGGATTGCGCGCAGCATCCTGCGCCTGTTTCCAAAGCTCGGCAGTCCCCTTCAGCCCGGCATCTTCGGGATAGGTGAACTGCAGCTTGAAGGTCTGGTTCTGGATCGCCTTGCTGTCGTTGACCCGCAGATCAAAGGAGTAGGTCCGCCTGGTGGTCACAACGGAGAGATTGGTCGAAGCGTCCTTTTCCATTGGCTTCAAGGTCAGGGAACGCCGGTCGGCCGAGGTGAGGATCTGCCAGGAGACAGTGTCGCCGGCAACGACCTGGGTGATCTCTTCGTCCGTGCCGAAGAGGATCGTCGTCACCATCCCGTAGGTGCCGGTCACCAGGAAAACCTGTTCAGCCGAATAGGGTAGCGAGCGCACCCGAGGATCGACCCTTCCCGGACGTGCAACCAGTTCGGCATGACCGACCGTGGTTCCCAGCAGCAGTAAGAATGAGAGCGCCGCCATCCATTTCATCATTGGGCGGGCCCCGACGGCATGGTTTCCGGAACCCTCGCGTATTCAGTGACGACAAAGCCCAGCGGATTGTACAGACGAACCCGGTTGCTGGCGGGAAGATTGATCTGCCGGTAGCGCACCGTGGCAGACCAACGATTGACGACGTCGCCACCGCGCTGGCGCTCCCGCGTCTCAAATCGGACCGCCATGGTCGAGGCATTGAGAGGATTGACCGAGAGGATTTCCGGCTGGATGTCGCCGGTGGCACCAAGCGTCTTCACGGGCCCTCGTGGATTGCTTGGGTTCATCCACGCCTCATACTCCTTGAAGGCGTCCGAGTTCGGTTCCGACCAGAGCGCGATCATGTCGAAGTTATCCGAGAGATAGCGGGGGTCGTAGGTCTCGCGGCGGATGACGTAGTTGCCGACGAAGGAGGCTCGAACGGCCTGGATTTCCGAGACGCTCGACCGATCCTTGTCGAGCGTCGTCACCGTCTCCATGTAGCCGGTGTTCTTGTCCACGATCAGGGGTACGACCTCGGTGCGGACAAGCGGGAAGAGTTGTGCCACCGAAAATGAGAGTATCCCGGCGATAGCCCAGCCGGCCACCGCGAACACAAGCAGGATCAGACCGATCAAGGTCCGAAGCGAGCGGTTCTTTTCGCCCCAGGACAAGTGCCGGTCATAGATTTCCTGCGGCCCGGGGACATGATCGGTCGGCGCAGGTGTTGTCTGTCTTCTGAACAATGCCAAGTGTTGCCCTCGAATAACGGTGTCTCGTTCACTCGCTGTTGCGGCGGCGATTGGTCAGCATCCGGCCAAGCGCACCGACACCTGCCACACTACCGCGGCCGGCAAGTGCGGCCGCCGTCACGGCGCCTCTCGGTCCAGCCAGCATGCCAAGCGCGACGGCTCCCGCCTGCCCGGCCCTCGAATTGCTGGATGCGAGTGTTCTGCGCGCGGCGCTGTAACCGGTATCGAAACCGCCTCCACCCGGCACGCCCGAAATTGCCGTCCCGTAGGAAAAGGTTCTGGCGAAATCCGGCACCTGAAAAATGAAATAGGAGATCAGCGCCAGGTAAAGCACCATGGCGAGCACGATCGCCAGCGCATTTTCCTTGGTCGCCATGTCACCGTTGATGGTGTCCATCATGCCGATTAGAAAACCGAAGGACAGGCCGGCCATGATGTAGGTGAAGAGCAGCATGAACATGCCGTAGGCGACGCCCCTCACCCACGCGTCGAAGACAAATCGCGTGGTGCCGAAGAAGTGGCAGAGGATCGCGATCGGCCCGATCGCCAGCATGACGGCGGTGATCATCTTGGCAAACAGCGTGACGCCGGTGAGGATGAGCAGCATCGGCAGCAGACCGAACACCAGCACAATGAACACGACCACGGCGCCAGTAACATTCGGCAGCCATCCCGACTCGTAAGAATTGAAAAGCTGCATGGCGAAGTCGTAGACCTTGCGTGCCATGCTGGCGACCTGCTGGGCCAGATCGGAACCGGCCGACTGGCCGCCCATTGCCGAGGAAATAGCCGAACCGAGATCCTGTGGCGTCGACAGCACGAACTGGCCGATATTGTCGTAGAAGGTAGCCCAGGACATGACCAAGGCGTAAGCCAGCGCGATCTTGAAACCTGTCACCGCCATATCCTGGAGGGAGACAGCAGACAGTCCGAGTGCGCCCCAGAGGAAGTAGAGGATCAGGAAGATCGCCAGGATGGCTGAGACAAGATTGCTGTGTTGAGCAAACAGGCCCCAGGCCCGTTCAAGGGAGGCTTCGTTGATCTTGTCGAAATATCTGAGCGCATCGCCATAGAAATTGATCGCGTAGCTGACTGGATCCATGTCGCATCCTAATTGACAGGCCGCATCGGGCCGCAATCATCCGTGACGGCTCTCGCCAGCGCCTGTTCCGGCCGCGCTGGTTGCGGCGCTCTATCGTAGCCGAGCGCCGGCACCGGGTTTTCGTCGGCCGAGCATTTCGCCAGTTGTTCGTATTTGCCGCCGCAGCCAGTGAGGGCCGCGCAACAAAATGCCAGGATGAGGGTCAGCCTCACTGCTCCTGCTCCTGGAACGCCTTCAACTGATCTCGAACCGAGGCCCCCTGCTGCTCCCCGCCCCCATCACGCATCACGCTGTCGGGAAGGGGTGCGAAGGTCTTGAGGTTCTGCGACGAGGTGGCGAGCGCCGCCTTGTACTGCTGGTTTAAAAGCATGACCTGGTTGTTGAGGGAACCAACGGCCTCATTGGCGGTCTGATTGCCCTGCAGCACCATCTGGGTGTTTTGTTCGAGCGCACCCTTCAGATCCTGAGCCGTGCCGATCTTCTCGGTTGCCTGCATGAACGAGTTCTGCCGATCCTTGGTGGCGCTGTTCATCGCATCCGTCAGCGCCGTCATCGTCGTCAAGGCATTGACCCCTTGCGAATAGGCCTGGTTGGCGCCGGAGAGCTCTCCACCCTTGACGGTATCGACCACCATCTTCACCAGGTTGAGGCCGTTGATAAGTTTGGCGGCCGTATTCTGAAACTCACCGCTGATGCCGCCGAACACGGCTTGGTTTCCCGACAGGATCCTCCCGAAATCCGGCGCTTGCCCCATGCTGAAGCCATTGCCGGTCGCAAGCTTGGCAAACTGGCTGGCATCTTGACTGCGATCGCCGGTGATCGCCTGCAAGGTCTTCGTCGTGTTGTCCTTGACGACCGAGGTGTCCTGCTGGATCTCAGACGACAGTTTCTTGATGTCCTCACTGAGCGAGATGTTTTCCGAATCCTTGACCGGGACCTGCGCGTAAGCATGCGAGACGGCAACGATGCCAAGGGCTGCCGCGATGACAAATGTCTTCATGTGCCTAACCTCTCTTGTCCGTTCAGTTTGCTGTCGGTCTGGCATCGACGACCGTCACCAGGCCCAATACGGGATCCTGCATCGCCGAAAAGGTCGCGATGGTGCCATCGGCGCGTGCCTGTTCCTGCAGGTCATCGAGCCAGCGCTGGATCTGCTCGGTCGTGGCACTCGACGGCACGGCAAAGCAGCGGGTGCTGCCGGTGTCGACGATCGTCGAAGGGCATTGGATTTGCGCCATGACGAGCGAGCCGTCGAAATCTTTGGAATTGCCGCCACCGGAGCCGCGCAAGTTCGCCGATGACGATTGCAGCCCGGCCTGCAGGCGCTGCAGATATTGCTGGTTCGCTTCAATCGATTTCCCAAGCAGATCATTCCAGACCGATCCGTGCTCGACCTGCGCCTGCGTGTTGCGATCGACAGCCTTTTTCAGCTGCTCACCGCAACCGTTCCCGTAGCTCGCGCTTTCGGGCTCGGTGTTGTCGCCAGCTGGTGGGGTTCGGTCGCCATTCTGCGCCTTGTTGCGGCCGTAGTAGGCGGAGACCTTTTTGACATAATCCTGGGTTTCAGGAATGTCCGGGATCTGACCATTCTGCAGCGACTGGCGATATGGCCCGGCATTGTAGCCGGCGGAGATCAGGTCGTAGCGACTGCCGAACATTCCCTGGAGTTGCTTGATGTATTTGACGCCCCCGCGGATATTATCGCGCGTATCGTAGGGATTGACGCCCACCTGAGCTGCGGTTCCTGGCATCAGCTGCATGACACCAGTGGCGCCGACCGCCGAGCGCGCGGACTGTCGGAAACGCGATTCCTGTTCGGCGATAGCGAGCGCGAAATTCGGATCGACGCCCTGGCGGATCGCCTCGTCCTCGACCATGCGAGCGACTTCCTGCTGACTCGGCGTCCGCTGCGATGATGCCGCCGGTGCGGTATCGCCACTCATGTCATCTGCCGAGCAATCGGCGGGTGCGCCGGAGCCTTGGCCGGGCGCCACGCTGTCCGTCGTTCCGCCCGAGGCGCCTTTCAGTTTCCGGGTATCTGCCTGATAGCCCTGGTACCAGTTCAAGGTCGCCTGCTGGATCTTCTGGCGGGCATTGTCGATGACCGGAACCTGGGCGCGGGTGGCGGCGGGGGCCACCACTGTCGCCAGCGCCAGCACGGCGGCCGTCGCCAGCTCAGGAAGTCTTGCGTTGGTCATCGGACGCTTCTCCCTCCCAGTCGCAAAATCTCGACAGCCAGTTCTTCGGATCGTCTCCGTATTCGTCGAGCAGCATCTCGACCTCGCGAACGGTCTCCTCCCGGCCGGACAAGACCTTGATGAATTCCGGCATGTGGGACATGTCGACACGCGCGATCACGCTGCTCTTCGCCTGCTTGATCAGCATGAAACGCGAGCTCGGGTCGCCGTTCTTGACCCATTCGAATTCGGCCCTCGAGAGTCCGAAATTCTCCATGTAGGAGTGCTCGTCGGCCTTCGGATTGGCAAAGAAGATATTGGTCGACGTTTGCTCGATGATCGTGCGGCTGACGCTGGACTGCACGACGTCGTCGGCCGACTGCGTGCCAAATATCACCAGACCGTTCCGTTTCCGGATGGTCTTGAAGTAGTCCTTCATGGTGCGCTTGAACTCGTCGTCGTCGAGCAGCTTCCAGGCTTCGTCCATCAGGTTGATGATCGGCGCCTTCCCGTCATAAACCTCGTCCAACCGATGGAACATGTAGAGGAGGGCCGCGGTACGCACCGTCGGATCGTCGAGGATCGATGTCATGTCGAAGCCAATCATCGGCCTCGAAATATCCAAATTGTCATCGGCATTGTCGAAGAGCCAGGCATAGGGGCCGCGATCGATCCATTTGTCGAGTCGTGCGATCAGACTGCCTTCGGTCCTCTCGCTTCCAGCGAGCAGCGCCCGCAGCGAGGATAGACGACGATACGACTTGTCCTTCGTCTTAAGGACGGATTTGATCGCGCTACGGATGATCGCTTCTTCCTGTGGCGTCAGGCTCTCGCCTTCCTTCGATGGCTTCAGCATGAAGCTCAAAAGCCGGTACAGGAAAACGCGGTTCTCCTCGGTGTCGTCGAGAAGCAAGGGATTCCAGCCCGCCGGTTCGCCGGGTTCGAGTGTCATGTATCGCCCGCCTGCCGCACGAACCATGATGTCGAGACCACGATCCTTGTCGAAGACGATCGTCTTCAGTCGCGGGCTGACGCGGTAGGCCTGCAGAATCAAGAAAGCCATGATAACGGTCTTGCCTGAACCCGTCGGTCCGAACACCGTCGTGTGCCCGACGTCTCCCTGGTGGAAGTTGAAAAAGAACGGCGTGCCGGAGGTCGTCTCAAAAATGGTGATCGCCGGTCCCCAGTGGTTTCCGTCCGGCTTGCCATAGGGATAGGCGTGAAAACTACTCAAGCCCGCGCAATTGAGCGTCGAGATGAGCGCGCGCCGCGCAATATAGGCCTGGTTGCCAGGCAGTTGCGCCCAGTAAGCCGGCTCGGCGTTCAGATCTTCGCGAACATAGGAGGCGCCAAGCGCCCCAAGCTCGTTTCCGGTCAGCGCCACCGCATCGTCGAGTTGAGCGGTCGTCCTTGCGACCGGCATGATGGTGAGGTGATGCTCGGTGAAGGCAACGCGTTTGCGCGCAAGCTCGTCGCGGGCGATGTCGAGATTGGCCTGCACGCTGGAGCCGCCCTCGTCGGCCTTCGACATCTGCCGATCGAGCCTTTCGATGCGGCTGCGCGCAGCCATGTCGTCGATGAACGACATCGACTGGGTCAGCACCATCTCGAAGGGCAGCTTGAGGATGTAGTCGAGCATGCCGGCGCCGGTCTCGGGCGGATATTCCTTCAGCGATACCATCGCGGCATAGCGATCATCGCCTGATGTTTCGCCTTGGAGATGGATGATCCGGTTGCCGATCGACGTGCGCCGCGCCGGCAGCATCTCGTCGATCGGTATGTTGCCGAGACGGATCGGCCGGACACGGCCGCCGTTCAGCAGCGTGTAGAAGAACTCGCATTGCTCCGAGAACCAGATTGTTCGCGTGCCTTCCTCAAGCATCGTGTCGTCGGAGATGGTCCGGTAGATCGTCTTTCCGTCGCGAAGATCGACCTCGGCGCGCCGCACGTCTCGCAAGACTTTCGGACCGTAGGCGGCAAGCGATTTTTCCAGTGCCCTTGTTGCTTCGACAAGCTTGTCGCGCATCGCACGAAACTGCTCCCTGCGCACGACATCGCCGCCGATGCCCATGACACGGGAGAGCGCCGAACCCTTCTTGAACAAGGGCCGTACAACAAGGGACACATAGGTGTCGTTGACGAACATCTCGTTCCTGGAGATGCTCGACTGATAGACGTCATCGAGACGCCGCATGAAGGGATCGGCGAACGCCGATGGCAGCGACGGCGCTACCTTGCGCCTGATGACATGGGTGTAGAGAGCAAAATTGCCGATCGACGAAATCGCGCGAAAAGCGGCGTTCCGCTGCCGCTGCAGCATGTTGATCGTCTCGATATCGGCGGTCTCGAAGGAAAAGCCGGTCAATTGCACTGTGGAGACCAGGCAGTCGTTCTTCAGTCGGATAATGCCGTTTTCGATCGGCACATAGAACGGGACGTGTGTCGATATGCTGCGGTCGGCGAATATCTCCCAACCTTTCGACAAGCTCCCTTTCAACGATCTCGCCATGGTGCCCATCGATCACGCCCCATAGGTCCTGATGCCACCGCCGAGCCTTCGACCCAGAGGATTGACGCCGCACATGCTGAGGCGTCCGACGATCTCGAAAAACCACAGGTCGAGCTTCACCGTCAGCACATAGAGAATGCTGTGAAGGATCACGAAGGAGACCGGGAACCAAAGGATCGAGCCTAAGATCATGAACACCATCAGCGAGATGAAGCATTCCGCCAGAAAGTATGTGTAAGGGATCCCCATGACCGTCGGCGGCCGTGTCAGAGCGAGGATGACCGGATGGCATTCGATGTAGTCGTCCCCGCCGTCGGTGTTGCCGCTGAATGCCGCCATGATTACGACCCACTGCCAGCGAGGAAGTCGACCAGTTCGGCGGCAGCAAACATGCCGGCAAGGCTTCCCCCGACCCGAAGCAGGGCGCCCCAGGACCAGTATCCGAAGGCTGCGGCCAGAAACATGCCGATGAAGGCGATCGCTCCGACCGAGCGGCCGAAGGGGCCGGTAAAGAACTGCACCAGCCGGTCAGCGGCATTTTGCAGCGCATCAAGGTTCTGCGCCGCCGCTGGTTCGAACTGGCTGACAAGCAGGATCAGGGTGGTCGCCAACACCATCGCGGCATTGCCGAGCCACTTGCGCTTTGCCCTCGAACGCCAGGCGACGCCGGCATAAAGGACTGCCATTGCGATTACATTCATCAATGCACCTCTTCCTTGACGATTTTAACCGCACCGCCAACGTGGGTCGGTCCGTCTTCCTGGGGGGAGCGGTTCGCCGCTGTGAGCGGATCTGCAACAGAAAAAACAAGCATCGGCGACTTCGCGCGGTCGGCAGTTCCTGCCCGGCGCTTCGAGCCGGACTCCGACGGAACTAACAGGCCGCCATGCATGCCCGTAGCGGTCGCCACCGCGCCAACGTAGAACCCGACGACACGCGTGACATAGTCCGCGGTTTCCCGGATCTGCGGCAAGGAGTGGCGAAGATCGACACGAGGCTCACCGGCATTATAAGCAGAGGCGACAAGCACAGGATTGCGATACTTGTCGATGAGAACACGGAGGAATCGAGTGCCGGCGCGGATATTCTGTTCGGGATCGGTGAGATCATTCGCACCAAAGGCTGCGCCGATCCGCGGCATCACCTGCATCAAACCGACGGCACCGGCAGGACTGACGAGGCGTGGATCGTAGCTCGCATTTTCGGCGCGCATGATCGAGAGCACCCAGTTCGGGTCAACCTCTTCCGCAGCGGCGATCGTCACTGCCAGTTTTGCATATTCTTCGGGAATGCCGGAAAGCAGATCAGCTCGAGGCGGCGCCAACGACTGTTTGGCATCCAAGTTTGGTTCGGCCGCCGGATCAATGACCGGTGTGGCTGGCCTCTGGTCGAAAGAGAAGACGCCGATTGGCGAATGCACGGTGCGATCGCGCCGTGCATTCGCAGTATCAGCCGCTTCTCCTGGTAAACCCGCACGCCGGTTATCAAACTCTTCAACCTTTTCCAATGGGAGAGCACTGGCACCAATCGGACGTTCATCGTTCGGCGCGTCAAAGCGCTGGCTGAAGCTGACCCAATCGATTGTCGGCTGTGGCGGCTGCTTGGCTGCAGCGGCCAGACTTGACCCGGCGATTGGGTTCAACCGGGCTGCCACTCTCCCCACCTTCTCAGTCGTGATACCGCCAGGCCCAACAGCGTGAGCAGGCGTTCCTGGATAGAAGGGCAGATCGCTGTCGCCGGAGTTGGAAGCGAAACCGGTGAGCAGAATTGTCGACATTCCAGCAACCCACAGCGTGCTTCGCGACCATGCCTTTTGCGGTGTTTTCACAGGCGGAAGTGGGATTCGTTCCATGGCCGAACCAGTTCATAATTATACTGCGGTATAAGATTTTGAACTGCATTCCGTTACGGAAATCAAGCTTAAAATTTCACTCCGGTATAATTATCGGCAGCGATAGCGATGGCGGGGCGCTCTTTTCCTGAGCAAATTCAGTCGTCTAGCCGCGACCATTTATCTGGCATCCAGCGATATTGGATCTGTTCGCGATCGCCCAGAACACGCGCTAAGCGCACCGCAGTGCCTCCTTTGATCAACACCGGACTGACATCCGTTCCTGATCGAGGCTCATAGATTCGGCAGACGAAATTGGGCAATTCCCTCTGGATCCTCGAGACCGGATAGCAGGACGCGACCTGATAGCGGCTGTCACCGCCACTGATATTAAGACCCGTCTGCTGGACAGGACCGAGGCGTTGGCGTCCAAACCGTGTACCATACTCAAGCTGGCACTCGACGATATTGCTGGCATAGGCTCTGCAAGCGGTGAGGCTGAGGTAAGCAAATGGGACTGGGGGCAGCGGTCGCGTTGGGTGTGTCAGGTCGCCACATCCGGACAACAGGATCAATATAGCCAAAGATCCCGATCGCGTTTTGGAAATCCGCATCGTGTTGCTTTCTAATTTTCCTGCCGATATCCGGCATGGGCAAGGGTTTCGAGGAAGAGATCACGGGCAAGCCGGCAGTAGGGTGATGATGGCTGTGCCAGGTGGAGCTGCGTCAGGACCAGTCCGAGATTGGAAACAGTGGCCACTACGACGGCGAGGTCATCATGGAGGGTGTCACGGCAAATCTCCCGACCTTCGTGACCTTTCACAGTGATGGCGTAGTCATTACGCGCGATGCTGTGCCACAGTTCGACGGTACCGGTTTCGCCGCCTGTACTTTCCGCATCGCAGATCAGCATGAGCGCGTAATCTGGATGCAGCAGGCCGCTTTCCTCGATTGACGTGCCGCCATGGAATTCCGTCAACACAACGTGCGATGCGAAGAGCAGCATCCGTTCGTTGACCAGCAGACGTCTCTGCCCAAGGCGGACAAAGCCGTTCATGGCGACAGAGCGGGTAGCGGCAGGTGAAAGACTCTCCCCGCAGTGCTGGCAGATCGCCAGCAAGTGATCGTTCCTGAATTCGAACGCGTTGTGAAAGCGGTTGACAATGAACTGCTCGACATTCTTCGTTCGACCACCGAGCGACTCGACGAATGCGAAGGCATCAAGCGGTGTCCATGGCCGCTTCAGAACATCGTTCTCAGAGCTGTCGGCAGCGTTGACGAGGCTCGATGGTCCGACGACAATGCCGGCGGACCGGGTCTGTGCGCCGCAGCCCGGGCAATCGATGGATATCGGAACTTTGTACCATTCCTTCGTCAGTAGGGATCGATTGTGTGTCAGATGCAGACCCGGTTGTTAACAGCGTAGAGGGCGCGCAGGTGGTGTTCTGATCTCCGACCTTACCCCTCGCGCAGCGAGCTATACTTATACTCCAGTGTAATATTTTATCAACCAGATGAGGCCGCCTGAGGGCTTCAAATGCTGCGGAGACGACCTGCCGCAACATCCGACGCATGAGGTTTATATTGAGCAAGGGGCGCCGCCCACATCAATGGAAGCACCAAAACCCGATGAAGCGGTCCCTCCCGCTGACGCGGCAGAGTCTTCGCTGCCACAGCCAGCCAGGAACTGCCTCCAAGATGATTGCTGAATAGCATTCACTATCGTCAAACAACGACGAAGCAGCCATCGTTGCATGAACCCTTCCCTCAATCATTTCAGGAGATTCTATGCAGCGACGTCAACAAATCGAGCAGGAGACACGCAAGAAGATTTCCGATCCATATGACGTCGACTACTCCGCCAAGAAGCACGGGATAAGCCTCAAAGATGCCGCTCGGATCATCAACCTCCATCGCTCGGACAGGGACTCCTCTGATCGGGCGGCATACCATCTGAAAGACTCGTGTTGAAGACCGAGGCTCGCCGTAAGGTCGTTTGCCTCACCCGCAGCCACGCACAAACGACGTCTTGAACCCGCACCTGCTGATGATCTGAGTTCGCACTGTCGGCGATCTATCCGTCGCGACGTCTGCTCAGCGCACGCCTGGCAGCTTTCCTGCAATTTCTCAAGCAGACGGTTCCCAACGAAATGCCCGATGAACTGGCGGCTTACGTTGGCAAATGGCAGGTAAGAGCCTCCCCGCTAAAAGTAGCCGAGACATCATTCGCAAGATCGCTCATCAGCGCAATCGCCGAACCGCGGATTCGCGAAATCACCTACCGGCTCATACGCGCAATCCGCAAAACGCCGCTTTGCTCAACCACCTATTCGCCGAAATCGTCGATGAGTAATAAACGCGATCGCCGGTTCGCCGATGCGCGGAGTTAGCGAAGCACCCCATCGCCCATTATCCCAGCCGCACAATCGCGGACGAACCTATTCGCTGCTCCACCGACCAGCCCAACCGCCGAAACGCGAGAACGCCGGATCTCTCTTCTACCGATTGGCGAAACGGGGGAATTGCCCGCCCGCCGATTCACCGACTAACGATTCAAGGTGGCGCCGTGAGGAGGTGCCTCTTTCTGCCGCCGAACGAACTCTACCAGGACCAAGTCCATGTCCGGGCAGACCCTACGCCTGCGAATAAGCGGTGACAGATTCCGGCACTGATCACGCCTCTCGGCAATCCCCCCTCGGGCGAAAACGGCTAATGGTATACCGTTAGCCTATCCTGCCATCTCTCAAGAAATCTGTCTGGCCCACCGTGCCCGAGGCGCCGATGCTGTTGCGAGTCGCCAGACAAAGCAACAGCGATCACGGGCTCATTGCCTGTGATCCGCGCCGGAGGAACAGCACAGTGGGCCGGACAGATTTCTTGAGAGATGCTGAAGCAAGCCGTCGTCGTAAGCAGTCGAGAGGACCGTGACCGGAGGGAACGGCCTCGACGACATGCGAACGATGAGACGGCGAGCGCACCGCAGGAGTGGACGCGCACCTGGAGCGGATGCCCGAAGCAGGAGGGCGCAGCGCAAGGTACTCGTCCTCTCCGTCTTGTTTGGGGAAGTCGCGGCAGCGTCCGCCTACCGGCCCGACAGGCCGGGCGGGTCTCAACCCGCACCACAGGGAGAGAGGAGTTGAGGGGAGAGGCGGCAAGTCTCTCCCCTCAAGACCGCGCGCAGGCTCGACGCCCGCGAGCGGTCAAGCCAGCAGAAAAGGCGAGAGACGGCCGTAGCCGCCCCTCGCCGGCGCATCAACCGTAGATGACACGGGCGATGCTGATAGCAATGCCCGCCTCGCTGCGGATGGCGCGCATGATCGGGGCGAGCGTGCCCAACTCGGCGTCGGTGAGGGCGACAAGGCTCGGATAACTGATCTCGATGCCGTCGCAATCGGCCGCGAGCGCATAGTGCCAGTCGCCGCCGTTCACACGGTACTCGTGAGTGTCGACGTCGATTTCGAGATGATCAAGCAGCGTGATCCGGAAACGGGCAAGCCATTCCTCTTCGCCGTGAAGCTGGAAAGCGGCGAGGCCTCCCTCGTCCGGCTCGTTGGCAAGCTGGCGCTCCAGTGCCGTGATGGATTGCACCCGCGCAATTGCACATGCCAGTCCCTCGCTGAGCTTGTCATGCAGTTCCAATAGGAATTCATCTTCGCAACCCAAGCGATTTGCGAGGACGGTGAGCCTGAAGCCCGCAAGCACTGCGAGCTGATGGACGTAGTACCAGTCATTGGACATTGTAGTGTCTCCTTTCCGTCTCTGACGAAAGGAGGCCGCACCGTAGCCGCGAGGGGTCAGGGATCGCGGACGCGACCGCCAGCGGCGGCAAGCGGAGGAACCGATTTTCTGGTGATGGCCCGAAGGGACGGCGACTGAAAATTGGAGGGGCCGCGCAGTGCTTGACGCCGGAGCGGCGGGTGCACAATGGGACGTCAGAGAGAGATAGACCACGGCGCCGCCAGGCGCCGTGTCCGTATCCGGCGTCCAGCCGGCCATGCAGCCTTATCATCGGCCGTAGTCGTGAAACATTCCCGCCGCCGATGCGACAACCGCGAGAGGGGCGTGACCCGAATGGGCGGAGACCGTTTTGCGGGCTCCGTGAGCGACGGCGAATAGCACCGTCCGCCGCAGGCGGCTCGCCCGGATCATCCGCCGACAAGCCATCATCAGCATGAATCAATTGATACCGACCGATTCAAATATGTCGTTGGACGCCGAGACCGCCTTGCTCGATTCTCCGTGCCATGATTGCGCAACGCTACCAGCTCTATGTCGAACGCACCGACGCTTCGAAAAACATGGCCCGCTACTATGCCATGTCGATCGAGCCCAACCTGTTCGGCGAGGCCTGTCTCATCCGTCGATGGGGTCGTATCGGCGCAAGAGGTCAAAGGCGGGAGCATCATTTCGCGCGGGAGGAAGAGGCGGTCAGGCTGTTCCTTCAGCTTTTGCGAAAGAGGCGGTCGCGCGGATACAGGCCGAAACCGCATATCCGGGAAGATGCATCGGGTGATCGATAGCGAAGGGAGTGCCGCGGAGGCAGATGCCATCCTGATGTCGATGGCATGGGAGCGAAACAGGAGTGGGGGTATCCCACCGCTTCCGCCCTTCCCGCAAGAACCTCCGCAGGTTCTGACACATACCGGCGGCGAGCGAAGCGCGCCTGAAGCGCCGGTCGATCCGGCGCGTCGGTCCAGGTGACATGGCGAAAGCCACCCTCAAAAGGGTGGCTCGGCACTGAGGCGCCCTTCCTGTTCTGCCACCAGAACCTCGCGCTCGGCCAGTGCCAGGTCGAGTTCCGCCTCGATCTGGCGACGTTCGTCCGGGTGCGCGTTCCGCAACTCGGCCTGCAGTTCCACGATGGTCCGATCCAGTTCGTTTGTCATTGTCATCGTCTCCTTGACGTTTGTGAAAGACGACGCCCGCGGTCATGGCGGGATGGAGGGGTCAAGGATCGCGGTAGCGACCGGCGGAGCCGGCGAGTGGGGGAGCCGAATTTCTGGTTCGGGCCGCAGGACCGGGCCTGAAATTTGGGGGAACCGCTCGTCCTTGAGGCCTTCATGCCGCCATGGCATACTCGGCCGGACTGAGCAGACATTCCCTCTCCGTATGGCACCAGAGATCCGCGAGCGGGCTCGATGCCCGCTTGCGGATCCACCATGCAGACCTACGGCGATGCCCCAAAGACCCTTCGTAGTTGTGGAAAAACGGGCAAATCGCTGAAGTTGGTGCGGTGCGTCGATGACAGCGCTTGGATCCCCTGTCAGGGATTCTCGCATTAACATTGATGCGGAGAGGAAAATGACTACGACCAATGAAATCGCCGACAAGATCGCCGGCGAACACAGCCTCACGAAGGCCCAGGGAAAGGCGATCGTCGAAGCAGTGATTGCATCGATCACCGAGGCAGCCGTTGCCGGCAACGAGACGTCCCTCCCCGGCTTCGGGAAGTTCAAGGTGAAGGCGACACCGGAGCGCGAGGCTCGCAACCCGTCGACCGGCGCGACGATCAAGGTTGCCGCGGCCAAAAAGTTGGCCTTTACGCCGGCGAAGGCATTGAAGGATGCGCTGAACAAGTAATCTTGTCAGCCAAGCAAAAAATAGCCCGGCGCCGTGCCGGGCTATTTTCGTTTTGCGTTTGCGTCAGCGAGCGGATGTTCCGTTGAGAAGATCCTGGATAATCGTGTCGCTGACCGCGTGATGCGCTTCGCGGGCACGGTCGTCCAGCAGCTTGTGAAGGATGCCCGATGCCAAGGGTATGAAGTCGAAACCGCGTGCGATTGCTGCGGACCGCAGTTGCGACAGTGTTTCGAACTCCCTGAGGTCAGTGCCAAGCCAGAGTCCAAGATCCTCGGCACCTGCGTCCGGAAATGCCTGGAGGAAGAACGTCTGAAGCGGGCGGTCGTAGCCGATAACGGCATCAGGGTCCGAGTGGCGGGATGCGGTTCTGGTGACGGTAATTGTGTAGCGGCTCATGGCGGCCTCCTTTCAATTGGGGGGAGCCGACCCCGATTGCGGGGCCGGCGGTCCGGTTCAGGCAGGGCTGTTCCAGAGGATGACCTTCTTCCCGGGCTCGCCGCCGGGCGCCGGGGCGACGTTGCCGAAGATCACGCCGATCTCGGGCGCTTCGAGCTTCGTAGAGATGTATTCCTCGCCGGTCTGGCGGGAGATGCGGTTCCAGGCCGCGCCGATCTCAAAGCCGGTCTTGCGGTGGATGATGCGGTAGTCCGGGGCTTCTTCGCTCGCCTTGTTGGCGTTCGGGATAAGGGCGATCGGGGCATTGACCCGGATGGTGGCGAAGACGCCTTCGAGAGTGCCGTCGGTCTTTTCGGTGAGGGTTGCGATCGTGGTAGCCATGGGATTGTCTCCTTCGTTGCATCGGGACCATTCCCGATGGCGCCCGAAGAAGGGGCCGCGCCGCAGGCGTCACCGCAGCGTAGCGAAGGGAAACCCCCTTGCGGGGTTGACGCTGATCGCGGCCGGTCCCTTAGAAAGGCGACATAAAGAACGGGAATGGTCCTTGATTGCGACGTCGTCAGGAGACCTCGCCGTGGCGGCCGTTTGCTGCCGCGCGGAGTGCCGCGCTCGTGACATGCGTCGTGGTGTTCGGATCAATGGACCCTGGCCGTCAACCAGTCGGGCACATCGCGAGAGATTGGCACCGTTCTGATCCCATCCTCGTCATCAGAGCGGCTTCGGTCGGCGCGACACTCGAATTATCCGCCTCTCCTGTCGCAACTGCAGTTCTGCGGAGCCGGACCGCCTGACGGAGGTGATTTCAAGGGATGTCGCTTCGGAGGGCGGCGGGGATGCGGGAAGTCTCAGTCGAGGCGGTTGACCCGGCCGGTTCGGCCGCGCGCCTCGGCAAACAGTCTGGCGATCTTCACCATGAAGGGTTTGCTGAAGCGGCCGAGGATGTCCTGATCGGGCTCAATGTACCAGGAGCGCTCGACGATATCGTAGTTGTATTCGTCGACCATGATCCAGCACTGCTTCAGATCGCTTAAGCCCGCACGCTTGCGCTCGATCTCCGGGATCTCCAGAGCGATCCGGCCCGTCTGCGGCGGTTGGGTGGTGATGGCGAGAAGGGCAAGGTGCGTGTTTCCGTCGGCGGCATTGCGGATGGCGATCACGACGCAGACGGGGCGCTGCTTACGGCCCTCGGTTTCCCCGCGCTGCTGCTGCCAGGCCCGTAGGTACGGATAGGAGATGACCTCGCCGGGGCGGAATTCACGGCTCATCGTCGTAGCCTTCGCCGCGCGCCAACTTATCGAGCGCCTCGTCGAACAGTTCTGCATGCTCGGCGGGCATCTCCGAGATATGATAGGCCCGGCGCGGATCGCCGCCGGTGCGCATGCGCTCATAGTGCTCGTAGCTCATCAGCACGAAACGCGGCTTCTTGTGCCGGGTGAGCATCACCGGCTCGCGGCTCGCCGCGTCGGTGATATCGCCGATTTGTTTATTCAAGTCACCTGTCGTGAATTGCTTCATCGCTATCGTGTCCACTTCAGTTTCCATATAATCCATCTTCTCCATGTTTTCCATATATTCAGGAAACCGGCGCTCACGCGCCGTCTCCTGATGCCTGCCAGACCGGAATACCGAGCCGGCGTGTCTTGTCGGCGAGATTGCCTGTGATGCCGTTTCCGGGAAAGACGATCAATCCGGCGGGTATGACCGACAGCATATCGTCATTGCGGCGGAAGGGTGCTGCCTTGGCATGCTTCGTCCAGTTGGGCTTGAAGGTGATCTGCGTCACCCGGCGGGCTTCAGCCCAGCAGGCGGCGATACGTTCTGCACCCTTCGGCGCGCCACCGTGCAGCAATACCATGTCAGGATACTTCGCATGCGCCTGATCGAGCTTGGCCCAGATCCGCTCATGATCGTTATAGTCCATGCCACCGGCGAAAGCGATCTTGGTGCCGGCCGGGATTAGCACCTCGGTCTCGGCGCGGCGTCTGGCCGAGAGGAAGTCACGGCTGTCGATCATCGCCGCCGTCATGTTCGCATGATTTACCTTGGATCCGGTGCGCGGTCGCCAGGAGGATCCGGTCTGCGCCTCGAACAGGTCGGCGGCATAGTCGCGCATGAACTCGAAGCTATTCCTGCGTTCCAAGAGCGTGATGCCCTCGGCGACCAGGCGTTCGAGCTCGACACTTTTCACCTCCGAGCCGTCCTGCTCGCGCTGGCCGGTGCGCTGCGCTTCCTCGTTGCGGTCGAGTTCGCGCTGGATGCGCTCGCCGGCGCGATGGAAGAGATTGGGGACCGACCAGAACAGGTCTTCGAGATCGGGCTCCAGCCGGGTGTCGCCGAGCATCTCGGCGAAGGCGTCGAAGATCGCGGTGATCGATGACTGGACCTGCGGTTCCTCCGGCAATGGCCGTGGGTCGGGCTCGTCCTGGAAGGGGCGATAGCCGAAGACCTGCATCTCGTAGATGAAGCGGTCGGTCGGAGAGGACGCGTGATGGGGCTCGAAGCCGTCGTCGGGGGGAAGGATCAGGTCCATAGTGGTCTCCGTTTCGTGGGCCGCGCCTCTCGCGGCCTGACGGCGAACCCGGTCACGCGGGCCGAGGCCGGAACCGCGAGCGAAGCGCAGCGGCCCAGCGAAGCGCCGGGCGGCGGAGGAAGGGTTTCTTGATCCGCGAGGAATGACGGGCCATCGCATTCGGCCGAAAAGTGGGAACCGGTTTTCGGGGAGCCGATGCGCGGAAATGGCCCGGCAGGGGAAGAAACCCGACCGACCCGCTGAAGGCCCGGAGGCCCGCGTGGTAAGGGTCGCCTCTCGGCAGGCCCGCGGGCGCGAATCCACACGAGGAGCCCGCACCACGGACCGTCCTCTCGCCCACGCCGCCTGCGTCCCGCTCTCCTGCGCCTTCCGGCAAGGCTCATCGGGGCAGGAAGGTCACCGCATCTTCCGGAGTGAGTTGAAGCCGCAGACTTGCGGTCATCTGGTCCGGACCCAGCCAGCGCAGATCCTCGTTGAAGTCGCCGAGTTCCGGCGACAGCACCAACGGCAGGATGCCTCGATCCTGCGCCCTGCGGCTCAATCCCTCGATCCCATGCCGGCCGGCCGCATCCGCGTCGGCGGCGATGTAGAGGCGCCGGCATTCGGGCGGGACGTTGAAAGTCGCGAGATGATTAGCAGTCAGGGCCGCAACCATCGGCATGCCGGGCATCACGTGTGAGAGGGACAGCATGGTTTCGAGGCCCTCACCTGCCACCAGGACAGGCGCGGACGCGTTGACCGGAAAGCGGAAACGGACGCCATTACCGAGCAGTCCGCCGAGCGCGCGGCGGGGATCGTCCAGCTTGGCCTTGCCGACTCCGTTCGGGTCGAGCCCCGGGGACAAATAGGTGCGGTGCACGCCGGTGATCACTCCGGCGTCGTCGGTGACGGCTGCGATCAGGGCCGGATAGCTCGTCGTCCGGCCAGTCATGAAATTGCGATAGTAGCATGACGGGTGGAAGCGCAGGGCCGCGTGGGTCGACGCCCGCAAGATGCCACGCTCGCGCAGATAGATATCGGCGAGCGTACCCGCCAACGGCTGCGTCATTCGAAACAGCCGTCGTGCCTGCTCCGTCGCCGGCCGCTCGACCGGAGAGGCATCACCGACGTCGCCCCTGACGTCTGACACCGGTTCGGGTTGGGGCAGACTGAGAAAATGACGCGCCTCCTCGGCAACGTCACGGAAGTCCACGAGGCCACAGGTCTCGCGGAGGAGATCGAGCAGGTCACCGAACTGACCGGTCGCGGCATCCGTCCACCTGCCGGCGCGCGGACCGACCAGATGCACGTAGAGCGACCGGCCCTTGTTGTTGTCGACATCGCCGATGAGCCAGTAATTACCGGCCCGGCGGCCCGCGGAAAGATAGTGGCGGCAGACCGCCTCCGCGTTTTGCGCGAGACGGCCCGCCAGATCGGAAGCGGAAAGCATGGCAGACCTCCGTCACGACCGGCGCGCAATGTCGATGAGGCGATGACGCTGCATCAGCTTCGACAGTATCTCCGCACCCTCATCTGTCAGCGGCACGAAGAAGCGCAGCTTCCAATTGATCATCTCGGAGAACAGGCCGATAGACCGCAGCCAGTCGCGCATGCCGTCGGTAAAGCCGGTCAGTTCGACGCGGTACTCGTTCATCACACGCACGCGGCGGAGCGTCATGTCACCGGCAAGACCGACAATCGAGGATCCGTCGACCAGCGCCGCCCACGCTTGGTCGCCGCTCAGCACTTGCGTCTGATCGATCCCGAAGTTGCGGCAAAGGCCAGCGAGCCGATCCGGAGCAATGACGCGGCCGACGATCCGCTCGCCGTCATCGGTCTGCAGACGCCGCACCCGGCAGAAATCCTGTGGCAGCAGTTTCCAGATCGGCAGCAGCAATCCGCTGACGATGTGCACCGTGGACGTCGAGAATTCGGGCACGGCGGCAACCTCGGCATCCCAGGCATTTGCGAAAGCCTGCTCGTCTATTTCCTGCCAGCTGGTCTCTTCGAGCTGCCGGACTTCGAAGCGGAGCTCATCCGTCGGCCGGATTAGCGAGACGCGCGGCTGAATGGAGCCGTCTTCCAGCATGATGGAGCGGGTCGGGACCGTCACGGCTGCCCGGCCCGACTTGCCGTTGATCATCAGCTTCGCGCGCGGATCCTGGCTCACAAGGGTCTGAACGTCCTCGAGCTGCATCGGCGCATTGCGATCCCTGCGCTCGATGGTCAAGAGATGCGACCGCGCGCCGGTGACCGGATGCGTGTAGATCAGCCGGCGGTCGGTGACCGTCATGCTGTCTGCGGTGATCGTCTCCAGGCCCTTGTCGTAAATGCCGGCAGCAATCGCCCCCTCGATGCGGGCGGCGAGCAGCTGCTCGAAGGCCTCGAACAGCACGTTCTGCATGGTGATGGTCAGCGCCAGCATGCGATTGAGGAAGGTCTGGATGGGTGGCAGCTCATCCTTCAATCCGCCCTCCTCTGATGTCAGCGACAGGCCGGTGATGCTTTCGAACGTTTCCAGCGAGCAGCCTTCGATCCTGCCAGCATGCAGCAGTCCGTAGAATTGCCGCAGCGCGTCGCGGGCATATTGGGATTCAAGATTGTCTTCGCTGCGAAACATGCCCTGCCCGCCGGTCTGACGCTGGCCACGGGTGATGGCGCCAAGCGTGTCGAGACGCCGGGCGATGGTCGACAAGAACCGCCTCTCCGCCTTGACGTTGGTAGCAATCATCCGGAAGCGCGGCGGCTGTTTCTGGTTGGTGCGATGGCTGCGCCCGAGGCCTTGGATCGCCACGTCGGCGCGCCACCCGGCTTCCAGAAGGTTGTGGAGACGCAGGCGCTGATTTTTTGCCGTGAGATCGGCGTGATAGGATCTGCCGGTCCCGCCGGCGTCGCTGAAGACGAGAATGCCTTTCTCGTCGTCCATGAAGGCGCGGGCCTCGTCGAGATTGGCGCTGCCCGGCCGGTTCTGCACGGCATAGCGGGCGATCGTGCTGCCGTCTTCGCGGCGAACGATGCGGCGCGAGCGGCCGGTGATCTCGGCGACCTGGCTGGTGCCGAAGTGCTGGACGATCTGGTCGAGAGCCGTCGGGATCGCCGCCAGGCTGCCCAAGGTTTCGACCAGTTCGTCGCGGCGGCGTTCGGCCTCCCGGCAGATCACTGGGTTGCCGTTTGCGTCATGAACAGGCCGGGAGCTGAGATTGCCCTCAGCGTCGGAGAATTCCTCGAAGAGCTGCACGGGAAAGGAGTGCATGAGGTAGTCGATGACATATTCCCGCGGCGTCACGTCGACCTGCAGATCGCCCCATTCCTCGGTCGGGATCTGTGCCAGCCGGCGCTCGGTCAAAGCCGCGCCCGTCGAGACGATCTGGATGATGGCGGCATGGCCGTCCTCCAAATCCCCGGCGGTCACCGCGAGCAATGCCGGCGTCTTCATGCTGGTGAGGAGATGATTGAAGAAGCGCTGCTTCGAGCTCTCGAAGGCCGAACGTGCGGCCGCCTTGGCTTGTCTGTTCAACGTCCCGGTTTTGCCGATTATGCCGGACGCCTCCATGGCAGCATCGAGATGGTTGTGGATGACCTGGAACACCTCGGCATAGGCGTCGTAGATGCGGATCTGTTCCTCGGTGAGCTCGTGCTCGAGGATCTCATATTCGACGCCCTCGAAGGAGAGCGACCGCGATGCGTAGAGACCCATTGCCTTCAAGTCTCGGGCCAGCACTTCCATCGCCGCAACACCGCCATCCTCGATAGCCGCGATGAACTCGGAGCGGCTCGGGAAGGGAAAGTCGCTGCTGCCCCAGAGACCGAGTCGTTCGGCATAAGCAAGGGATTCAACGTCTGTTGCGCCGGTTGCCGAGACGTAGACGACGCGGGCGTCCGGAACGGCACGTTGCAGGCGAAGTCCCGCCCTGCCCTGTTGCGATGCCGCCTTGTCGCCGCGCTCAGTCTTGCCGCCGGCGGCATTGGCCATGGCGTGGCCTTCGTCAAAGACGACAACACCATCGAAGCTCTTTGCATTTCCAGTCCCGTCTTTGCCGCTCCCCGCCTCTTGACCTAACCAGTCGACGATCTGCTGAACCCGTGATCGCTTGCCCTCGCGCTCATCGCTGCGCAGCGTCGCAAAGGTGGTGAAGAGGATGCCTTCCTCCAGCTTGATCGGCTTGCCCTGCCGGAAACGGGACAGAGGTGTGACCAGCAGCTTTTCTTGGCCCAACGCGCTCCAGTCGCGCTGCGCGTCCTCGATCAGCTTGTCTGACTTGGAAATCCAGACGTGGCGACGGCGGCCCTTCAGCCAGTTGTCGAGAATGATGCCGGCAGCCTGGCGGCCCTTGCCGGCCCCGGTTCCGTCGCCGAGAAACCACCCACGGCGAAAACGAACGGCATCCTCAACGTCGGGCGCCACAGCCTTGAGATTGTCGAAGGAGGCATCGGCGCTCCAATGGCCAGCGAGGTAACGGGAATGGGCTTCGCCGGCATAGATGACGCTTTCGAGCTGGGCGTCGGAGAGATCACCGTTGGTGACGATGCGCTTCGGCAGGTGCGGGCGATAGCTCGGCTTCGGCGGTGCGACCGAGGCCATCGCAACCGATTCGACCAGCGTGTCAGGATGAGGTTTTGCGTCGGGAACGTGGATCGACTGCAGCCGGTAGGTCTCGTAGATACCGTCAGCAGCGTTTGCCTCATCCTTCGGCCGAGCGTCCCGCAGTTCGTAGGAGAGTTCGATGATCTCGTCATCGACGGGTATCGGACGGACCGTTGCTGCAGGCTGCGCCTGTCCTCCGACCGCGGGGCGATACGCCGGGGCGGCAACCGCTGCTGGACGCATCGTGTCCGCGCGCAGGCTACCGTTGGAGAGCGCACCGATGGAGTTCGACGCCGCCGCGGGCGCGCGGGGCGGAAGGCCGGTGATCCAGGTGAGCAGTGTTTCGAGATCGTGCGCGGTACCCTTCGACGTCACCAGCTTCGAAGGATCGCCCGCCTGGATCTTGTCGATCACGATCAGGCGCGTTTCCTTCGTCGTTCCATGCCGGGCATAGATGCTCCCGTCGATCGCTGCGGTGAACAGGACCGTACCCTTCTCCTGCAGCCGCACGAAAACGTCCCGCCATGCGGGATTGTCGGGAGAGAGGCTCGCGCCGGTGATCGCGACAAGTCGGCCACCGGGAGCAAGGCGCGCGAATGCGGAGGCCAGATGCCGCCAGGCGGCATCTGCCACGCGACCTTCGACGTGAACGCCGGCTGAGAAAGGCGGGTTCATCAGCACCACGGTCGGTCGAATGGAACGATCGAGGTAATCGTCGATATGCGCGGCATCGTGCTGCGATACCGGAACGCCAGGGAAAAGCCGCTGTAGCAGCGAGTACCGGACCACCGCATATTCGTTGAGCGCCAAGCGTGCGCCTGCAAGCTCCGCAAAGATCGCCATCATGCCGGTCCCAGCCGACGGCTCGAGCACCACGTCAGCGGCTATGACGCCGGCAGCACGAGATACGACGTAGGCAAGCGGGATCGGGGTCGAGAATTGCTGTCGTGCCTGGCTCTCCTCGGATCGGCGTGTATGGGTCGGTATGAGGTTTGCCACTTTCGTCAGCATTGCTAGCGTCGCTTGGGGCGACTGGGTTCCGGATACGATCGCGCGGAATTTGCGGAGGAACAGCACCTGGGCGATTTCAGTCGCCTCATAGGCCTCCTTCCAGAGCCAGGCGCCCTCGGCGTCGCTGCCGCCGAAAATCTTGTTCATGATTTGCCGCAAGTCTGTGGTGGCGACAGTTTTGCCCCGTTCCAAAAGAAACATGACTTGGGCAGCAGCGTCCATGAGGCCTTCAGCGCTGCTTGCGACGTGAGATCGTGGAGTGGTGGAAATGTTCTGAGGATGCGAGATGATATTCATCGAAGGATGCTCCAAGAGTGAGGAAAGAACAGCGGAGCCCAGCGTCCTGCCGAAGGTCGGAGGAACGAAATCGGGCAGCCAGGGAGGGATTGGGATCGCCAGCTTGAACTGCTGGCGATCGTCAGGATTAGGTCGTCGCGCTTACGATGAAGCCCGTCGAATCGTCAGGATTAGGTGGCAGATAGGCGTCGTAAGGATTGCCGTCGGCGAGATGGCCGAATGGCGTAAAGACGTATTCGCCATTGGTGCGGCCGACAGCGCAGAGCACGTAACGCGGCTCGCGTGTAGCGGCATCGAGGCATTCCAACAGAGCGAGATTGCCATCGGCTGCGGCGCGCAGCAGCGTGTCGAAGTTTGTGCGGGCATGATCGGGGATAGCCATTGGGTGCTCCAGACAAAATGAGGCCCGGCGCTTGACCGGGCTCTGGGATGACGACGATGGGATTTGCAGACGCGGCCGGGCCTGAGCCAGGGGCGCATGAACATGTCAGGCAGCGCTCTCGAGCAGCTTCTTCGCTTTGCCTTCGAGTTCGAGACGCGTGTCCTGATTGGTCTTGGTGCGCGCCAGCGCGGTGATGCCCTGCACGAAATCGAAGACTGACTCCGGTGGCCGTCCCTCCTCCGACAGCACCATCTCGATCACCTTGCCGGTCTCGCCTTTCGAAAATCCGCGCCGGCGCAGGAAGTTTTCGCGGTCGTCGTCCTCGCGCGCGACGATCCGCTCGCGCGCCGCCCTGATGCCGGCGATGAAGGGCGCAGGCGACGAATTGGCGAAGGTGGTCAGCGCGGGTGCTGCTTCATGCGCGAACCGCTGAGCAGCAAATTTCGAATGCCGGATGGTGATTTCCTCGAAATTCTCCGTGCCCCAGAGATTGCGGTTGGCGCAGACCGCTCGCAAATAGAAGGAGGCGATGCCGAGCGTCTTCGATCCAACTTCCGAGTTCCAGGCGTAGAAGCCGCGGAAATAGAGGTCGGGCTCGCCGTTCGGCAGGCGTCCGGCTTCGATCGGATGGGTGTCGTCAACCAGAAACAGGAAGACGTCGCGGTCGCTGCCATAAAGCGTCGTCGTGTCCTTGGTGATGTCGACGAAAGGATTGTGGGACATCGTCGCCCAGTCGAGAACGCCCGGTACTTTCCACATCGTATCGCCGGTCCCGTTACCGGCGATCTTCATCACCGCTGAGACCAGTTCGTGGTCCCAGATGCGACCGTATTCCGGTCCGGTCACCGCGCGCAGTTCCAGCCGGCCGTCATCCATCTCAAGCGTCTTGACGAGCTCGGCGCGGTGATTGAGCAGGCCATGCTGCAGGTTGATCGCCGCAAGCGGCGCCGGCAGTTGCCGCATATAGGTGGCGGGAGCACCCACGAGGCTGCAAAGCTGGCCGTAGCTCCAGTGGGTCGGTGCGATCGTTTGGCGCTGACCTGGAACGAGAAGCTCAAGCCGCTCGGCATTGTCGCGCGTTGCTTCGACGCGGATCGCAGCGCTTTCGATCGTTCGGGCATGGGCGCGTTCGGCGCGGGACCGGACGGTGTCGTAGAGATCGCTCAGCGACAGGAAGCGTTCATCGTCAGGACGGGAAAACCATTCGGACGAAACGCGGCCGATCCGTTCGCCGCGGGAGATATCGACCTTGAAGGCGGATCGGGCGGACAGGTTGTTGGAGGTGAGAGTGGTCATAAGCTGTCTCCTTATAAGCAGAAACCCGGCGCGATGGCCGGGCGAGGTTGAGAAGGATGCTGGGAAGAGGAATCAATCGGAAGCCAGCCGGCGGTGCGCCGACCGGATTGCCAAGAGCGCCGCCTGGAATTCGGCGTTCCCGACCATGTCGGAAAAATCCATCGTGGTGGCGACAGAGAGGCATGCAGCATGGATCTCGTCGTCGGTCACCGCCTCGGATGTTAAACCCTTAAAGCTCGGGTCGACTTCGAGCACCGCGGTGATTGCGTCGCGCACACCACCCTCCTGCAGCCTGACCAGGACGTGGGAAGGCTTTGGCGGATTGACCGGCTTCTTCAGGATCCGGGTCTCCGGCGAGAATGGCTTCTCCTCGTGTAATCGCCCAGGCAGATCGAGCGAGCCAATCGAGCGACGTGGCCGGGCAGCACCGACATCATCGAACAGGATCTTCAGCAATCCGAGCAGGATCTCGAAGTGACGCGCCCGGCGCTGAACAGGTTCGTTGAATTGCTGGGGGATCTGGATCGGCGGACCCGCATAGGCCGCATGTGCACCGTCCCAGATGCCGGTGACATGAATTGCGCCCGAGGAATCGAAGTCCGTCTCGGCGATATCCCAAGTGTCGTCCTCGATAGCGGCACGGCAGGCCGCGTCCAGCGTGTCAGCGGAATGGGTGCGATGCCGGAAGACCGGCAGGTGATAGGTGGTCTCGATGGTGAAGTCAGGCATAGGTGCCTCCTGAAACGGAAAAGCCCGGCGCGATGGCCGGGCTATTGGGAAAAGGACCCGACCGCAATGACGATCGGGTCAGGCTGAGTCGGGTCACTATTCGGCGGCGGCGAGATGCTCGCCGCCGATCTCCCTCTCCGTATCGCCGGTGTCGTCGTCCGACGTTTCCGGCTCATCGAGCAGGAAGACCGGTAGGTCCTGAGCTTCGAAGATTGTCTCGCCCTCGTCGGACCCGATGGTGTCTCCGACAGCGTTGTGTTCGATGGTGCCTCCCTCGACCATCATGCGAAGGGGTTCAGGCAACCAACTGCTGCCTGTCATCAGCCGTTCGGCCTCGCGGGCCATGTCGGTCTTCTTGAGATGGCCAATCAGCTCCGCCGCCTGGTCACCCTTGGCTTCTCGAACTGCCTGCAGGATGCGGGCCTTGGTGACGCGGCCGAGATAGTTGTCGGCGGTCGACGTCCAACCGGCTTCCACCATGTCGAAACCGATCGAGCGGGCCAGCTGCTCAGCGTGGGCAATCGCCCGAGCCCGCTTGTTCCAGGGTTCGATCACCGCGTTGACCGACAAGGAGGTGCAATGCGCGAACAATGCCTGGCGGCTGACCTCGTCGAGCTTGATCAGGAAATCCCAGAGATCGTTTGGATCTTTGGGAAGATCCTGGCCCCAGCCATCGTGCCGCTGATCGATCTCCTTCGCCCAGACTGTATCGCCGAGGCCGGGCGTCTGGCTGAAGCGAGCGCTTTGCAGCGTCACCTCCAGGCACGAATCGGAACCATAGACGTAGAAGGTCTTCAGGACGAGGGCATGCAGCACGCCGATAAAGGCGATGACAGGATTGTTTGCCAACGCATTGCGTAGCGCGACGGTGCGCGCCGCCGTCAGATCGAGAACCAGACGGTCCGGAAGCGGCTTGATCGCTTCGTCCTCGTCGTCCGGTTGGGTGTCCTCGCCGCCGGCCGCGCCGGTTACCGCAAGAGCACTGCCATGATCGGCACGACCGTCGCCGCCATCAGTCGACGGATCGACCTCAGCCTGCGGCTCGTCCTCGGGACGCACGAAGCCTCGTTCGATCTTGATCTCGCCACTGGCGCCGAGCGACACGAAGACGCCGCCGCGAGCAATATCCTGAGGATCGAAGACGAATGGCCGGTCGTTGAGCCGGTCGAGTTCGCTGCCGAGTTCCTCGAGCTCCTGTTCGGTCGCTTCCGAGTATTCGTTTGCCTCCGCATACTCTGCATCGAGCTTGTCGTATTCGGCGCGGGTCGCGTCATAGCGGGCCAGTTCATCTTCAGTCATTTCGGCCTGCTCGCCATAGACGCGGCGCAGGCCGGACGTGTGGCCGTAAGGGAAGTCGAAGGCGGCTTCGACCCATTTCCAGCCCCCGCTTATCCGAATTGCCTCGGCGTCAGCCTTGAGCTTTTCCATCACAAGCTGCTCCAGCAGCGCCGGATCCTGCAGCCAGCCGCCCTGGTCCTGCTCGAACAGATCGCGCATGGTCACACCGCCTGCGGCCTCGTAGGCTTCGATGCCGACATAGACGGCGCGGCGGTCGCTGGCACGGATTGCGGTTTCGGTCAGCAGCCGACGGACGTAATAGGGCTCGCGGCTATGCGAACGCGAGATCGTGTCCCAGACTTGCTCCTGGCGAACGTGGTCGTTGGTGATTGAGAACGCCATGATCTGTTCGAGCGTCATCTCATCCTCGGCATAAAGATCGAGAAGCCGCGGTGAGACGGATGCCAACCGAAGCCGCTGCCTGACCGTCGCGACCGAAACGAAGAAGCGCGCGGCGATCTCCTCTTCGCCAAGCCCCTGCTCGCGCAAGGTCTGGAAGGCGCGGAACTGATCGAGCGGATGAAGGCTGACGCGTTGGACGTTTTCGGCGAGCGAGTCCTCGACTTCGAGGGTTTCGCCTTGGCTGACGATGCAGGGAACGCCGGCGGTTTTGGCCAATCGCTTCTGCGCGACAAGGCGCTCGAGGGCGCGATAACGGCGTCCGCCGGCCGGAATCCGATAACTTCCCGTCTCGTTGCCATCGTCGTCGAGTTCGGGGCGGACGTTGAGGCTGGTGAGCAGCCCGCGATGGGCGATGTCCTCCGCCAGGTCCTCGATCGAGACGCCTGCCTTGATCTTGCGGACGTTCTGCTGGCTGAGCACCAGCTTGTTGAAGGGAATATCCCGGGCTGCACTGAGGGTGATTTTCTGAATGGCCTGGGCCATGTCGGTTTCTCCATGACGGACCGGGCGGAGCCTCTCTCCAACCCTCTCAATCCGTCACAGCTTTCCCCTTCCCTCCTCTCCCTCTATCGCCTCCCCACCATGTCCCACCGTCTCTTCGACAAGCGAAGCTTCCCTTGCGGTCAAGACCCGGTAATGCTGCGTCGGGGATCGAAGCCCCTCGGATAAAGACTGGCGCATCCTGGCTTCAGCTTTGCCAACACTGCCGCACCGTCAACCGTGCCCGCGCCTCCACCTGACCCCTCATGCAGCGCACTGAATGCGAGACCTCCGCTAGGCAGTCTGTGACATCCATTGGAGCAACGCCGAACGGCAGCACCACGGCCTTGCGGCCCGGGCTGCCTCTCAGTGTGCGAAATCCGCTCTCGCCACTTCCCTATCACCCGAGGGTGGGCGCGCGACATCGTCCCCAGACCTACTCAGGTTACCGTTTCCAGACAGGACCTATGTCCGCAATCCATCGATGTTCTTGTTCTGTTCGTCGTCCTGACCAGTTCCAGGAAAACGGCGCTATCTTTTTCTCTGGAGCAGAACCCATACTGCGAATGCCTTGCGATCCGATCGTGGCGCCGATGCAAGATCTCTGATTGCCTGCTCACAGTTGTCGATTAGAACGAGGACTTCTGCCCGCACATAACGCGCAAGCGGGTCGTAATCGGCGCGATGACGTTCTTCCTGCAGGATGACAAACGTATCGGCGAATGAGACAATACTGCCCGGAAAGCCGCGGGCTGCCGCTGCTTTGCAGGAATTTTTCGCGACACCGTGCTCGAGAGTCCGATAGACTTGCGCCCATGCCGGTTCACTGCGCGTATCGCCTGTCCCCACCAGTAGATCGGCACAATCGCGAGCCAGCGCATGAAACAGCGCATAGTAAGCTGTACTGACACCACGTTTGAGGTCGGACTGGCGTGGACGCTTGGGGCTGGCCTTGGCAAGCCGCCGAGCGGTGGCGATTAAATCATTCGACACTTAGCTTGCGATCTTCTGCTGTTCGTCGAAATGATGCCGAATATGCGGAAACCGCGTCTCTCCAAGGGCGCTCAAAGCCTTTCGCACCTCAGTCGAAAGACCGTAAGTGAGTTTCGAACTGATCGGCTTGTCCGAATAGGCATAATTCACGTCAACGAGCAGGATGGGATCGCCATCGCTGTCTCGATCGGCCCGAATGTCGGCGCCAGAAAACCCTGCCTGGCCGAGGCGATCACGGAGGACTTTCTCAACGGCCGACTTGGTGGATTTCGATATGGTCTGTTCGTCGCTCATGTTTGCAATATAGAGGATTCTGCCAAGGACCGCCACTCCCGCAGAGACGAGGGCGAGCATTTCATAGCTCATGCGCAGACTGGTCTGTACCAAACAGACGGATGAAGCGCAGTCGTGCCTTGAGATCGGCTGCCGCAATATGCAATTCTGCAACAAGAACAGCTTAGACGATGTAGATCCCAGCCTCGCAGGGGAAGAAAAGATTGGGTTGGAACCTATGACAAAACCTTGGATAGTCAGCCGCGGCCCGATCGTAGCTTCGCAGATCGACATCCGGAAAGCAGACGCCATAAACGCCTTGCTGGTATGCCAGGTCGGGATCCTACCGGGAAGGCAAGGCGATCCTATCCGACCCTTTGCTATCGGGCTCTTTGAGGAAATTCGCCCGCTTTTGAAACCCGGTGTTGGCATCACGACGTTGCGCCGCGCGCTTGCTGCCTTTGTCCACTCCAAGCGATATTATTTCGCGAGCGCCCGGCCCAATTCCGTTCGCCATGGTCTGGACGGTAGGCCGCTGGAAGCCCTGAGCGAGGATGATTGCATGACGGCGCAGAACCGTTTCTAGGTTTGAAGCAAAAAGGCAACCGGCGGTGAGCGAACAGAGCGTCTTCATCCTCCCCTTCCTCGACGCCAGGCGCGACAAAATCAGAGCAGATACATGCGAGCCTTCTCGGCCGCAGAAAAATGCAGCACACCTCGTCCATCTCCTCTTGAGCCGACGTCGACCACCACCCCAATCGCTTCTCAAACGATAGACCCTCGACTGCCAACGAGGATCTTCACCCCTAAAAATCCGGACATAGATGCAACACGCAAAAATTACACGTACCCAGCACCCGGTCGGCCATGGCGGCTTTCACTCCGGATTGATCTCGACTGTCGAGGGGTCGCCCGACGGCGTGCGCTCTGCCAATGAGCGCCCCGTCACAAGCTTTTCCTATGTCTATGACTGCGGCTCGGAACGAAGCGACGCTTTCAACAGTGAAATGTCGCTCTACCCGGCAGCATGCGACGGAAAGACGGACGTGCTTTTTGTTTCACATCTTCATGCTGATCACATCAACGGCATCGATCGTCTGCAGGCAATGGAGCCAGCGAAGACGGTCATCGTTCCCTACCTGGATGCTGTAGAGCGCTGCTTTTCGTGCTTTCCGATTTTGAGCGCGGTACGGTATCCCGTCGTCGCTCGACTACTTTGAGAGCCCCGTAGCCTGGTGGGTTGGGAGAGGTGCGGAGCGGGTCATCTTCCTTCAACCGGGCGGGCCTGACGATATCCCTCCTCCGCGTGGCGCGGAACCGGACGGTCCGATCGACGGCCCGTCCGCTGGACGCCGGATACAATTTGATGACGCTCCGTCCAAAGGCTCGTCGGCAAACAGACTGGCGTCTTACTTGCGTGCCCCACACCGGCCGATCGCTGAAAAGCTCACTCCTGCGGATCCGACAGCGCGAGAGACGCAAAACGGCGCCTATGTGGCTGCATCCGGCTCGTATCTCCAGCTTGAGTGGCAATCCTTTACAGGTGACGCGTGGCGCAGGGGCGATTGGGTTCTCCTGCCCTATGTCCATCCGGTCAATGATCCCGCCCGAAGGCGGTTTCTAAGGGACATTAAAAAGGTGCTTGATTTCCGGGGAAATGACGAGGCAAAGCTCGCCAAATCGCTGCTTAAGCACATACGCTCTATGGAAAGTGCCAAGCGGCTGGTCGAAATCTACACCCGGCATTTTGCCGGAGGACACAATGCGATTTCGATGTCACTTTACTCTGGGCCGTTATCTCAACGCGCCGTCGCAAGCTCAAGCCACACCGAGCCATCCCGGCAATGGCGCTCCTCGCTCGAAGGACCGCCCTACGGTCGCTTCTTCTGGTCACATGATGGCATCGGCTGGCTGGGCACGGGCGACGCCGCGCTTCGGCATGATAAATGGCGCCAGCCAATGGCGGACGTTTTTCGAAGGCTTTGATGACCGAATTGCGGTCATGACGTTGCCACATCATGGTTCCGCCAATAATTTCCATCCGGAAATCCTTGGGTTCCGAGCATTGCGGTTCGCGCTTGCCACGACTGTCGAGGCTCGAAACCCCGTGTCTCGCCTGAGAGAGACGCTCGGCGCGATTGAACAGGCGGGTATTCATGCACGAGTTATCGACGATGGACGCTTAAGCACCGCGGGGTCGACTTTTCAAAAGCCCGCGCGCTCATTGCCGGCGCGCCGCTCAACTCGAAGAACCTGGCGGCGACGAAGACCGTTGGTCAACATCTGTGAATCCGATGTGATTTCAGTCGCTTGAGGCGGTTAGTCACGACTAACCGGCCAATGCGCTCCCGTCAGCAACGCCTGTTGAACTATTCCAGCGAACGCAGGCGCCTCTCTTCCACCCGATTGTCTGAGAACTGAAAGCCAGACCCGTTCGAGTGTTTCAGACCATGGTAGGTAAAGAAATTACCAAAGATTCACACCAGCAACTCTACAGCCAGCACTAAACTTCCCCCGTCCGGGCATCCAATATCGCGATGCGTGTATTGCGCGTCTAACCCTGCGAATTTCGCGGTCGGGCAGCAAAGTTCGTTCTACCGAGGGAAACGCAATCCAGAAATACCTGCTATTTCAGTCCTTTAGCGCGGTTAGTCGCAACTAACCGCGATCTACACTGCTTGAGGCAGCCTGCCAACACTGTTGCGGAGCAGAGCCATGATTACCGGACCGAGAGAAAACTCACCCCGCTCGGCGCGCCGCGTCAGATCCCGCAGATATCCGCCTGGCGAATTGATCAGATTTGCGCGCTCAAGGATGCAACCGACCGCCACTGCGGCATTTTCCGGCCCCATAGTCTCGCACGCATCTTGGAAAGCAGACGGACTGATCCCCAGCATCGATCTCACCACCACTGCGGCCGACATGAGGTCGCGCCAGCTTCCAACCGCCCCGCCCGGCCCATAGTCAGCAATCTGCCGGCAGGCCTTCAGCACCACACCAAGAGGGAAAGCCTTCAGCGGCTCGACCATTCGCTTGTCGGGTTTGCGCGGCTTTGCGCCCTGCTCTTTTTCAGAGCTTGGTTCAAGTTCATAGGTAGATTCGGGATTTGAATTCTGTATGTGCTGCTCAAATTGAGCGTCATTGGTGCTATTAAATTGTGAATTCTGCTGGTTGTCCAACTGATTGATGATCTCGTCGCGAAGAAGCTCCATTTCATCCAGAATCCCCGCTACGTCGATCATGGCCGGGGAACGGGGGATGCGGGCAACGAGTTCGACATATATTGCTTCAATGGCTGCCCAATCGCCTTCGGCTCCCTCCTCCATTGCTGCCAAAATTAGCTTGCGAACGTCACGGCGGCAGATCGTCAGGTTCTCCTTGGCTTTCCTGAAAGCGGACCGCGCGGCAACGACATTCTGAGCGATGAGAGCCAGTTCTTCGGATCGGGCGAGCATTGGCGAGAGATCAAAACCGAAGGCATTCTCGATTTCTCCAGCATTATTCTTACGCGCGAAGCGTTTGCCGTTCGCGCTGTCCTTCCGAACGATCAACCCGGATTCCACCAGCAATGCAATGTGACGGCGAAGTGTTGCTCCAGCCATGCCATGGGCACGCAGGATCAATTGTGCGTTCGACGGAAACACCACCAACTGTGCTTCCTGGCGCAATTCGTTCTCCGGGTAGAAACTCAGCAGCGCGTCGAGCACAGCAAGGCTGCTCGACTGCAGGCCGAGCGCTTCCCTGGCCTCAGAAGCGTCCCGAAAGACCTTCCATTTTTCGACAGATTTTCCCGCCTTGATCTCTCTTGTAGCGACTTGGCGCTTCACGAGGGCAAGCGTCATCGATCGCCGCCCGAAGGGCGTCGTCACACTTCCTGTTTGCATCGTCTTTCACCTTTCAAAAGGCAAAAGAAATCGGCTCACCAAGTCGGTGCCAAAGACTCTTGACGAATATCCGTGGAAGTGCGATTCTCAGGTTGCTTAGATCTGAAAGAGGTTTCCACGACGGCGACGTTTTGGGGGCCTTTTTCTTTTTCCGCTAATCTCCGTTGTTCAAATGGTCTTGAGCGCTGTTTCTGGAGCGATGCTCCTCGAAGAGCGCTGGCAAGCGCTCCAAGACGAAGGCTGCGAATTCTGGCATCTCGCGCCGATCGATTGACAGGTCCAACTTGGTTTTGCTTTTGGTCACCTGGGCCAGACGGAGCCCCGTTGCCGTTGTCAGGAGATCCGGTAGTCCGCGCTTGGTGGGTGCAGGTTTGAGGCTGGCGACGAGCGATTTGAACCGGTCGGGCGAGGGCAGGGCTTTCGCCTCGGGCGATCGCAGGAAAGTTGAAGCCTGCTCAAGGTCGCTGTCGCGCGTGAGAAGCTCGGCAAGAGCCACCCAACTTTTCAAGCCAATTCCGGGCGCCGAGCCGATTGCGTCGACAATTTCGGTCGGGATGCGCGTCACCACCGACAGCATGTTCGAGAGATCGCTTTTGTAGACTGACAACGCTGCCATCACCACATCTCGTGAAAACTGTTCGGTCAGCCGGGAGGCAAATCGCGCCTTTTCGATGAATGTCAGGTCCTTTCTTTCATTGTTCTCCTGACCTTGCGCAATTACCAGCTGCTCGTCGGTCAGTTCCCTGACAACCGCCTTGACGGGCCGGTTAAGTTTCGCGACTGCGCGCAAACGACGGTGCCCAAATGCGACTTGATAGCGCCCCGGTGCCTCGGGGTGAGGGCGCACCAGAATAGGGATCTGCTGGCCTTGTTCGCGGATCGCTTCGACAAGACCGTCAATTTCACCGGGCATGCGGTCCTGAACGAAAGATGGATCGATCGTACCCGAATCGAGCTCAATGATGGTCTGGCCTTCTGCCAGGCGCTTTTCGATCTCTTCGGCGCGCTCGAACCTAGCCTTGCCCTCTGCAAAAGCGCCGCCAACCTGGCTGGTGAGACGCGAAGATGCCGCTGTCGCCCCTTCCGCTGGCGGGGAGCCCAGGAGCGGAAGGATACTTCGGCTCTTGACCGGTCTATCAGCCGCCACCGCGACGGCACCAGTCGGCTGGGGGGTGCGGAGGATGTCCTTTCTGCTCATGATTTTCTTCCCCATGCTTTCTTGATCAGTGACTCGATCTCATTGTTGACGTTGTTCATCGCCTCCAACGCGCGATCGTAGGTGGCCCGCGTGAATTGGCCTCTCTCCACCTCGAAAAGGGTCTGGTTCGTGAGACCGGCATCGGAAACGGCCGTTGTCTTCAGCATTGGGAAGTTCAGAACATTTTCTCCGAAAATCGCCCTGAGATATCCGACCATCTGGTTCTGTGGCCCGTCACTCGGCTCGAAACGAGTGACGAGATAGCGCATCCAGTTATAGTCGAAGCGCGCGCCGTGGGAGGAGATCTCCCGAAGCAGGTCCGATGTCATCGACAAAAACTGGTTCATCGACATGACGTCGAGCATCTGCGGATGCACGGTGATCAAAACAGACGTTGCTGCGGTCAGCGCAGATAGGGTCAGGTAGCCGAGCTGTGGCGGGCAGTCGATTACCACAACGTCGTAATTGGGGGCCACCTGGTCAAGCACTTCGCTGATCCGGTGGAAGAACATGGTATCGCCGATCTTCCGCTTCATCAGCGCCCGGGGCGTATCATGTTCGAACTCCATAAGTTCGAGATTGCCTGGGATCAGATGAAGATCGGGAATGTAGGTCGCCCGAACAATTTCGGCCATTGGGCGGGCGTCGTCGTATCGAATGGCACCATAAAGCGTCTCGTTTGCGCCGACGTCGGTTTCTGGCTGGTTGCCAAAGAGTGTGGACAGGCTCGCCTGCGGGTCAAGATCGATGGCAAGCACCCGGTAGCCGCGAAGCGCGAGATATTGGGCCAGATGAGCAGCGGTCGTGGTTTTGCCGGACCCGCCCTTGAAATTCATGACCGAGATAACCTGCAACGCTTCATCGTCGCGGCGGTGTGGAAGATAGCGGCGATTGCCACGGCCCACCTGATCGAGATGCTTGCGTATCTTGTGCATGTCCTCGACAGAATATGACCGGCGGCCGGTCGGACTGGTGCTGACCTGGAGACCTTCCAGCTCGTTTGCGAGTTGACGAAGATATACCTCTTTCACGCCGACCAGTTTGGCCGCCTCGGCTGGCTGAAACGTGCGGATGCCCTTTTCCGCCGTAGGGGGAAAAGTCGCGAGCTGATGCTCTTGCAGTTGCGCCGACAAGGAACGAGAATGGCGCTCAATCAACCCCATCAAGTCTTCATCTTTTGGCGGTAATTTTGCAGCGATTTTTGGCATCCCCGGACCTGATTTCTTGAAATAGCGCTTTTCAGCGGAATTTCTTATTCAATCCGCTGCTTGCAATAAGCATCGATTCTAACGGGCTGGCAAGCTATTTAGGGTTAACAGAACCTTAATGACGACGGTTGCTCAGGCCAAGAGATCTCAACATTATTAAGCAACAACAAACGGTTATAAGCACCGCAACTCAAGATCCGGTTTTCAACCGTACACTGGAATCTTTGAAAAAAAGGCGGAGGGGAGCCATTTTGCGGTGGCGACCACCCATCTGGCAACTCAGATTAGCATCCGGGCGTACCGATGATTGAGAATCATCACCGCCGGAGAGGCCATAAAACCGCCGCTGCGAGGATGCAGCGCGATGCATGGCTGCACGGGTTTGCACTGCTGGGCAAACGACCCGGGTCGGGCGTTCTTCGATAGAGTAGCGATGAGTCGGGAATGTCACATAAGTGACTATCGGTAATCTGAGAAAATCCCCTCCCGCAATCAAAGCATACGTGCAGCCCGTCCGCTCCGACGCGTGGCGTCATTGTAGTAGCTCGATGCCTGCTGCACCGACCGATGTCGCGACTGTTCCATCGCCTCTGGAAGGGGGATGCCGCGATTGGCAGCTTCGGTGAGGTAGCCCGACCGCAGCCCGTGCGCCGAAAACTCCCCACGGTCTAATCCAGCCAGTTCCACCCGCTGCTTGATGATCGCGTTGACCGACTGCGGATCGATCGCCCGT
>NZ_LXFU01000027.1 GCF_001657485.1 Rhizobium sp. WYCCWR10014 | reverse complement strand
GGGCTGAGCCCTGTGCAATACAGAACTCAGCCCTTAAATCTAACCAGCCTTTAAACCGTCCAACTTATTGGGGTCAGTTCAGATCCGGCGGGTTTTTCGTGTGGGGCGTGTCCGATCAGCGCAGGCTGCTTGGGTTCTGCGGCGTGCCGCCGGCGCCACCGCCGAACAGGCTGCGGGCGGCACTCGCGGCGCTGCCGCCGGAAAGCATCTGTTGCAGGAAGGTGAGTTCCTTGCCGCCGGTCGGCGTGACGCGTCCGATCGTATCGAACACCTTGCCGTCCTGCAGCGCATAGTTGGCGCGGCGGCTGACGATGCCGTCCTTGTCAAAATAGATCGCCAGAACGCTCTGATCGACGACCTTCAGTTTCTGGAAGGCGACCGCACGCGTGCGCCGCTGCGAGATGTAATAGAAGACTTCGCCGTCGAAGGTCGCCGTCGTCGACGGGGTGCCGAGCGAAAGCAGCACCTGCTCGCGGCTGGAACCTTCCGGAACGAGGTTCAGCGACTGCTGGTCGGCGACGTAGCCACCATTGAGCACGGTGCTGGTCTGGCAACCCGAAAGAGCGGTGGTGGAGGCGATTATGAAGGCAATGGCCGCACTGCTGAAGAATTTCACATCAGACTTGAAATACCGTTTATTCAACGACATCTACTCCCTTGAGTGTCGATAGCAGCCATTTGGGGCCTTGCACGCTTTACCTCCTGCAAAACCATTGTGGCCATTCCGGGTCGAATTTCCCGAATTCGCTTCGCTGACGCATCGAAGGCGTCGTCCCGAAACTGGCCATGATCGGCATTGCAATTCGCGCCTGCTTCGGTAAACCAGCTTTCGAAATCATGCAACAAGGCCAGACGCCAGGCGGCATGAAGAATGAGTCATTTCCGGAAAAAACAATGATCTTCGGGCTCTTCCGCAAGAAAAACAACAATCAGGCGATCGTCGACAGGCAATATGCGGCGTTAGCGGCCGCCGCGCGCATGCCGGAACTCTACGAGCGGCTCAATGTGCCGGATACGGTCATGGGCCGTTTCGAGATGCTGTCGATCGCCATGATTCTGTTTTTTCGCCGCACCCGTGCTTCCGCCACCAGTGGCCAGGAGATCGCCCAGGAGATCGTCGACGCTTTCTTCCAGGATATCGACTATTCGATCCGCGAACTCGGCATCGGCGACAACAGCGTGCCGAAGCGCATGAAGAAGCTTGCCGGTATGTTTTACGGCCGGCTTGAAGCCTATTCGAAGGCAATGGACACAGGCGATGCCGAAGCCCTCGCTGTCGCCCTTCAGCGCAATATCTACCCCGAAACCTCGGCGCCTGCCGATATGACCGGCCTCGCCGGATGGATGATGGCCGCAGAATCGCATCTGTCCGCCGTCCCCGAAGAGGTGATCACCACCGGTTCGGCAACGCTCCCGGCGGTCGCCTGCCCACCGGTCGCTTGAAGGAGGAAATGATGAAGAACGCTCGGGACGATGTTCCCTTCTCCTATCAAGTCAAGGTCGGCCACATCTCGGCCAACCCCGTCGAGGTCCATGTCGAAGCCGACACCAGCGAACTGAAGGCGCTTGCCGAGACCTGGAACGTCGTCTCCGTCGACGATCTCAGCGCCGATCTGCAGATTGCCCGCTGGAAGCGCGACGGCGTGCGCATCAAGGGCCGCGTGCAGGCGAGGATCGTCCAGTCCTGCGTCGTGACGCTGGAACCCGTCGAATCCGCCATCGACGAGAGCTTCGAGCAGATCTTCGTGCCGGAGGGTTCCAAGCTTGCCCGTCAGGCCGGCAATGACGCCGGCGAGATGCTGCTCGATCCCGACGGTCCTGATCTGCCCGAGACCTTTGTCGGCGATACGATCGACGCCGGCGAGGTGGTTGCAGAATTCGCCGCTCTGGCAATCGATCCCTATCCGCGCAAGCAGGGTATCGAATTCGCCGGCCATGTCGAAGACAGCGGCGAGGACGATAAAAAGCCCTCGGCTTTCGCAGCCCTCAAGGACTGGAAAAAGGACTGAAGCCCCTCTGGCATTTGACACAATTCAGTTGTAAGCGACGCGAAAACCGGTATTTTGGCCGAAATTTCGCCCTCGGCGAAAAGAAGGATCAGGGACGCGTGATCAGAATATCTCTCGACCTCATGGGTGGCGACTTTGGTCCCCAGGTTGTCATTCCCGGCGCCGCCAAGGCGTTGGATCGGCATCCGGATATTTCCTTCGTCTTCTATGGTCTCAAGGAACAGTGCGATCCGGTTCTAGCCAAGTTTCCGAAACTCAAGGAAAAATCGATCTTTCACGACTGCGAGCTTGCCGTCGCCATGGATGAGAAGCCGAGCCAGGCGCTGCGCCGTGGCCGCTACATCTCCACCATGTGGCGCTCGATCGAGGCAGTGAAGACGGGTGACGCTGATGTCGCGGTCTCGGCCGGCAATACCGGCGCACTGATGGCGATGGCGAAGTTCTGTCTGCGGACCATGGCCAATATCGAGCGTCCGGCGATTGCCGCGATCTGGCCGACGTTGAAGGGTGAGAGCATCGTGCTCGATGTCGGCGCGACGATCGGCGCCGACGCGCAGCAGCTGATGGATTTTGCCCTGATGGGCGGCGCCATGGCGCGCGCGCTTTTCGAGGTCGAACGTCCGACGGTCGGCCTTCTCAACGTCGGCGTCGAGGAGATGAAAGGCCAGGAGGAGGTCAAGGAGGCCGGCCGGCTGTTGCGCGAGGCGAACATTGATTCGCTCGAATATTCCGGCTTCGTCGAGGGCAACGACCTTGGCAAGGGCACGGTCGACGTCGTCGTCACCGAAGGATTTTCCGGCAACATTGCGCTTAAGACCGCCGAAGGCACCGCAAAGCAGATCGGCGAATATCTGCGTGCCGCCATGTCGCGCACGCTGCTTGCCCGCATCGGCTACCTCTTCGCCAAAAGCGCCTTCGACATGCTTCGCGAGAAGCTCGATCCGAGCAAGGTCAATGGCGGCGTGTTTCTCGGCCTGAACGGCATCGTCATCAAGAGCCATGGCGGGGCGAATGCCGAAGGCATCGCAGCCGCCATCGAAGTCGGCTACGACATGGCCAAGAACGGCCTCAATCAGAAAATAGAAAACGATCTTAAGAAATATCATGCCAAGCGGCTGCCCCCGATGGGCCCGGAAGCGGCATGAGCGATGGGGTTCAATCAAAGATGATCCGTTCAGTGGTTCGCGGGTTCGGAGCCGCACTTCCGAAGCGCGTGATGACCAATCGTGACATGGAGGCCATCGTCGACACATCGGACGAATGGATCGTCCAGCGCACCGGCATCCGCCAGCGTTATGTCGCCGGCGATGACGAAACGACGGCGTCGTTGGGCGAGGCCGCCGCGCGCGCCGCGCTTGCCAATGGCGGCCTGACGCCTGCCGATATCGATCTGGTCATCTGTGCCACCTCGACGCCGGACAACACGTTTCCGGCCACGTCGGTCAACATCCAGAACCGCCTCGGCATGAACCACGGCTTCGCCTTCGACGTCCAGGCCGTCTGCACCGGCTTCGTCTATGCGGTGACGACCGCGGATGCCTATATCCGCGGCGGGCTTGCCAAGCGCGTTCTCGTCATCGGCGCCGAAACTTTTTCGCGCATTCTCGACTGGAACGACCGCACCACCTGCGTGCTTTTCGGCGACGGCGCCGGCGCGATCATACTCGAAGCGACCGAAGGCGAGGGCACCGTTGCCGATCGCGGCGTGCTGACCGCACATCTGCGTTCCGACGGCTCGCACAAGGAAAAGCTCTATGTTGACGGCGGACCGTCGACGACGGGCACTGTCGGCAAGCTGCGCATGGAAGGCCGCGAGGTCTTCAAATACGCCGTTGGCATGATCACCGACGTTATCCAGGCGGCATTCGATTCGACCGGCACCACCGCCGATGACCTCGACTGGCTGGTGCCGCACCAGGCCAATCGCCGCATCATCGACGGTTCGGCGAAGAAGCTGAACATCGATGCCGCGAAGGTCGTCATCACCGTCGACCTGCACGGCAATACGTCGGCTGCCTCGATCCCGTTGGCACTTGCGACCGCTGCCGGCGACGGCCGCATCAAGAAGGGCGACCTGGTGATGCTCGAAGCGATGGGTGGCGGCTTTACCTGGGGTGCGGTTCTGCTGCGCTGGTAGGCACGAATCCTAAAAAACTGGCGGCGAACAAGAGCTTGACCGTAAGGCGCAAGACAAATACTCTTCGTGCGATTTCACAAAATATTTGTATGGGCGGGGAAACCATGACCGGAAAAACAGTGACGCGAGCAGACCTGGCGGAATCCGTTTTCCGAAAGGTTGGGCTTTCCCGCACCGAATCTGCCGAACTTGTGGAAACCGTCATCGACGAGATCTGCAACGCCATCGTCCGTGGCGAAACCGTCAAGCTTTCCTCCTTCGCCACCTTCCAGGTGCGCGACAAGAACGAGCGGATCGGCCGCAACCCGAAGACCGGCGAGGAGGTTCCGATTTCCCCCCGCCGGGTCATGACCTTCAAGGCGTCGAACGTGTTGAAGACTCGCATCCTCAAATCGCATGTCGCTCGCAAGATCAAGCTGAAGCCGGTGAATCCGGCTCCCTGATAATCGGCTTCCCGTTTCGGAAACGGCTTTTTTTCTCTCTCGCGCTCTCCATCCTTGTGCGCAACGTCAAGACATGACTTGAATTGTCGGCGCCAAACCGTTGAAATATGATGAGTCGCCGTAGGATCGAGCCGCGAGGTCGCGTAGCAGCATGACGTTGGACAAGAGCCCCGATGCCTTTCGCACCATCAGCGAAGTCGCAGACGATCTTGATCTGCCGCAGCATGTGCTGCGCTTCTGGGAGACCCGTTTTCCCCAGATAAAGCCGATGAAGCGCGGCGGCGGCCGTCGCTACTATCGGCCGGAGGACGTCGATCTCCTCAAGGGAATCCGGCATTTGCTCTATGATCATGGCTATACGATCAAGGGTGTGCAGAAGCTTCTGAAGACCAACGGCAACAAGTTCGTCATATCGGTCGGTCATGGCGATCTCGCCAGCGTCGAGGCGCTCGCGTCGGGCGTGCAGGACATGGGTGCAGGGGAGCCGCGCGTCGGCATGGCCGATGAAGACCAGATCGTCGGCCGCGCCAAGCCGCCGATCACCCGCCGGTTCTTCAATTTTGTCGCCGGAGACGACGAGCAGGAAGTCTCGATCGGCAAATCGAGCGTTGGCAAGGAAGACAGGGCGTTGCTGCAGGAGGCGCTTTACGACCTCCTGGAATGCAAGCGCCTGCTCGATCAGGTACGCTGAACAGGAAAGTCAGGCTTCGGTAAGCCGCTTCATTGCCTGTTCGAGTTCGCTGAGCTGGAAGGGTTTTTGCAGCACGGGCAGCGTGCTTGGGCTGCTGCCATCAGGCGGCGTGCCGTATCCCGTCGCATAGAGATAGGGTTTTCCGCGTTCGTCGAGCAGCTTTGCGACCGGCAGCGAACTCTGCCCGGCAAGCGAGACATCGAGTATGGCAGCATCGAACTCCGTATCCCTGGCGGCTGTCAGCGCCCGTTCCAGGTCGGGCGCGCTGGCGCAGACCCGGTAGCCCAGATCGGCGAGCATGTCCTCGAGCAGCATGGCAATCAGCGCGTCGTCTTCGACGATGAATATGTCTTTCATGATCCGGTCCACCCATTGCCCCCTTGCTAAAACATGTCGCGCAAAAGTGTGCCGCGGTTTTGCGATAACGACATGCGTAAAAACAAAGACCTAAAGCGCAAGGAGCGAATCTGAAAGATTGCGACACGCTTTAGGCATGGAGGTTTATGTGGACTGCTTGCACGGCTCGTCAAGACGTCATGGCCGGCAGTGCGAGAAACAGCATATTGCCGGTTGAAATTCGATGTGCAAAAGCTGGAATGCCGTCTCCGCAACGGCTCCTGCATAACTCCATAAATCGGAATCGATTTATCGAAAAAATTATGCAGCAATTCAAAGTGTTGCAGCGTCTTTTTCGGCTCTCGAAAAGATGCAAGAAGGGGTGTCGAATGGATTTGCTGAGTGCCACGGATTGGCTGCGTCACAGGCCGGGTTATACATATCCGCTGGCCATTGCCTTCGTGGGCCTGACGTTTCTTCTGAGGCTTGCGGCCAGCGACACTCTCTCCGGATTTCCCTTCCTGAGCTTCCTTCCGGCGATATTGCTCGCGAGTTTCATAGGCGGCGCCGGGCCGGGCTTTGTCGCGACATTGGTTGCCGGTTTCATTGTCCAGCAGTTTTTCGTCGAGCCGCACAATGTTTTCTGGCCGGCCAGCGCCGGCCAATGGGTCGGCCTTTCCACCTATCTCATCAATGCCGTGATCATCGTCGGCCTGATGGAGATGATCATCATCGCCCATGGCAGGCAGAGCCGCCTTCGCAGCGAGCTCGCCAGCTTCAACACGCGCCTCGAACAGACAGTGGCCCAGCGCACTGCCGAGCTCAGGCATGAGATGGAAGAGAATGCCGCCGCTCAGGCGCAGGTCCGCCAGCTGCAGAAGATGGAAACGATCGGCCAGCTGACCGGCGGCGTCGCCCATGATTTCAACAATATGCTGGCGATCATCATCGGCAATCTCGATCTCGCCCAGCGGCGCCTGAGCGGCAGCGAGGATCCCCGCCTGCTACACTCCATCCAGAACGCCAGAGATGGTGCGCAGAGAGCGGCGGTGCTGACCGCGCGTCTTCTCGCCTTCTCGCGCCAGCAGCCGCTCGCCCCGGAGGTGATCGACCTCAATAAGCTGGTCGGCGGCATGTCGGAGCTGCTGCGGCGCACGCTGGGCGAGCACATCCGGATCGAGACCGTGCTTGCCGGCGGTCTCTGGCCGAGCTTTGCCGATTTGAGCCAGCTCGAGAATGCCATCCTGAACCTTGCCGTCAATGCTCGCGATGCCATGCCAGGCGGCGGAAATCTGACGATCGAGACCGCCAATACCGAACTCGACGAGCGATATTCGCGCATGCATTCGGAGGTCGAGGCAGGTCAATATGTGATGGTCAGCATGACTGACACCGGCACCGGCATGTCGCCGGAGGTGGTCGAACGCGCCTTCGACCCGTTCTATACGACCAAGGGACCCGGCAAAGGCACCGGTCTCGGCCTCAGCCAAGTCTATGGCTACATCAAGCAGAGCGGCGGCCACATCAAGATCTATTCAGAGATAGACAGGGGCACGACGTTGAAGATCTATCTTCCCCGTCATGTCGGCACGGCGGATGCCCGGTTGAATGTCGCCGGCGCCCAGCCGCTTCCTCAGGGCAGCGTCAAAGATACGATCCTGGTGGTGGAGGACGATGAGAACGTCCGCACCATGACTGCCGAAAGCCTGCATGAACTCGGTTACACCGTATTGCAGGCGGCTAGCGGTATGGAGGCTCTTATGCTTCTCGAGCAGAATTCGGCAGTCGACCTGATCTTCACCGATATCGTCATGCCGCAGATGAGCGGCCGCCAGCTTGCCGATATCGTCCAGGAAAAGTGGCCGGCAATCCGGATCCTCTACACGACGGGCTACACCCGCAATGCCATTGTCCATAATGGCGTGCTCGATCACGGCGTTTCCCTGCTCGCCAAGCCCTTCAGCCTGGAACAGCTCGCTCATAAGATCCGCGAACTTCTGAATGTCGCGGTGAGGGTGGGAGACGAGCGGACGTGAAGCCGGAATACGGCCGCACGTCCGCAATTTTTGACCCGCGTTATTCCAGGACCTGGATGACGCGGTGGGTTTTCGGCTCGACGATCACGCGCCGCTCATTGACGACTGTATAGCCATAGCCGTCGACGTCAGGCACGGTGTGCACTTCGACGGTATCGGGCAGCGTCGCGCCGACCGCGATATCGCCATCATAGACGACAGAAGGTGTGTTTTGCTCCATCACATAGGTGCGCACCTCGCCGGGCAATACGACGGAGCCGGTCGGTGCGGGATCTGTGACGATGACGGTGCTCTGCGCGAAGGCGGCAGAGCTGATGGTCAGCATGGCGGCCGCAGCCAGCATGGTCTTGCGCATGGGATTTCTCCTTTTCCTACCTGAGACACCAAGGCAACGCGGGCCATGCGGCATAGTTCCCCGCGGGCTTTTCGCGACAGCGGTAACAGACGCAATGAGAGCATTTAAGTTGTTACTAAATTAATTTTTACATCATACGGTTGAGCCGTCTGAACAGCGTTGGAAAAGAGTGCAGATGGGGATGTTAGAGCTCGCTTGTTTACTTTTCGCTAACCATGTTGGACGTTTATTCTGAACGGACGACCAACCGGTCGTTGATTCGACGATCCCTCGCGTTTCGGCTTGCGAATGGATCTCTAGAAAGACGATTGCGGCGGCTCGACATATGCGCTTGCTAAAGACGATATTGCTGGTGGCCGTGGCGGGCATGATGGCCGGCTGCTCATCGACGGGCAGTGTGCGCCAGCCTTCCGCGCCGGAAACCGTGGCGCCTGAAAAGGCGCTGGTGCTGCCGCCGCCGGGCGGCCCGTCGATCGTCAGCGTCGTCGAGCGCAAGCGCGGCAACGGCGTCGAGCAGACGATCTCGCTGTTTACGTCATCCTCCGTGCCCGGTCAGAATTCCCTGAAGATCCAGTTCTTCGGCGCGTCGGGGGCCAATCCCGGCGCCGGCAATGCCGGCTTCAGCAAGATCAATGAGAGCGGCATTGCCCGCGAGGTGGCCCGTTCGGCCCCCGGCGTGCCGATGGCGACGTCAGCGACCTTTCTGCAGAACGCCTATGGCCCTTTCGGCTATGCCTCCGGCCGAAGCCGTGCCGGCGACACCTGCGTCTATGCCTGGCAGCAGATCCGCTCGAGCACCAACGCCAATACCCAGGCGCGTAATTTCGGCATGATCCAGCTGCGCCTGCGCCTTTGCGATGCGAGGGCGAGCGAGCGCCAGCTGCTCGGCATCGTCTATGGCTACACCGTCACCGGCACCTTCGACGGCGAGGTCTGGAATCCTTACGGCAATCCGCCGCCCGCCGATGCTGCACTCGGGCGCACCGGCGCGCCGATCTATCCCGACGAGGGCGGTTATCGCGCCAGCCCGATGCCGATCGGCTACGAGCCGGCGCCTGCCATTGTCACCCGGCCGCGCGCCGCCGTTCGCAGCGCCTCGGCCGCGCAACCGGCTCAAGGCGTCGCAGCGGTGCCGGCACCCATCGGCCCGCGCGTGCCGCTGCCGGGCGAGGCGCCACAGACGAGCGCAAGGCCGGCTGCGGCCGCTGCGCCAATCGAACAATCGGTAAGGGCGATCGGCGTCACCGTGCCTTCGCCTGACTGCATAGGCGACGCGGCCATGACGGCCGCCTGCCGACGATAATGAGCATGCCCGCGGGCGCCAAATGGTGCCCCGGTTAAGCAATTTCGAAGGAACGTCGATGCGCAAAGCCCGCAGTGTCATCATATGGGCCGTGGTTTCGCTCTGCATGATCGTGCTGATCACGCTGCCGGTCAACCTGCAGACACAGCTCATCACCAGCATCACGGTCGTGACCGTCATGGCGCTGATCAAGGTGCTGAAGGGCGAGGGGACGTGGCGCCTGGTGGCGCTCGCCTTCGGCACATCGATCGTGCTGCGTTATGTCTACTGGCGCACCACCAATACGCTGCCGCCTGTGAATCAGCTGGAAAATTTCATTCCCGGCCTGCTGCTCTATCTGGCCGAAATGTATAGCGTCGCGATGCTGGCGCTCAGCCTCTTCATCGTCGCGACACCGCTGCCGTCGCGCCCCTCGCGTGCCGCCAAGAATGAGCGTTTCCCTCATGTCGACGTCTTCGTGCCATCCTACAACGAGGATGCCGGCCTGCTGGGAAACACGCTGGCCGCCGCCAAGGCCATGGATTATCCGGCGGAGAAGCTGCATGTCTGGCTGCTCGACGACGGCGCCACCTTGCAGAAGCGCAATTCCGGCAAGCTGCTCGAAGCCCAGGCGGCGGCTGCCCGCCATATCGAGCTGAAGCAGCTCTGCGACGATCTCGATGTCCACTACCTCACGCGCGACCGCAACGAGCACGCCAAGGCCGGTAATCTCAACAACGGCATGAAACATTCCACCGGCGAACTCATCGCCGTCTTCGATGCCGACCACGCGCCGGCCCGCGATTTCCTGCTGGAGACTGTCGGTTACTTCAAAGACGATCCGAAGCTCTTCCTCGTCCAGACCCCGCACTTCTTCATCAATCCCGATCCGCTGGAACGCAACCTGCGCACCTTCGACAAGATGCCAAGCGAGAACGAGATGTTCTACGGCATCATCCAGCGCGGCCTCGATAAATGGAACGCCGCCTTCTTCTGCGGCTCGGCCGCAGTTTTGAGCCGCAAGGCGCTCGAATCGCAGAACGGTTTCAGCGGCATCAGCATCACCGAGGATTGCGAGACGGCGTTGGCGCTCCACGGCAGTGGCTGGAACAGTATCTATGTCGACAAGCCGCTGATCGCGGGCCTGCAGCCAGCCACCTTTGCAAGCTTCATCGGCCAGCGCAGCCGCTGGGCGCAGGGCATGATGCAGATCCTGCGCTTCCGCTTTCCGCTTCTGAAGCGCGGCCTGACGATCCCGCAGCGCTTCTGCTACATGTCCTCCACGCTTTTCTGGCTCTTCCCGTTCCCGCGCACGATCTTTCTGTTTGCGCCGCTCTTCTACCTGTTCTTCGATCTGGAAATCTTCACAGCCTCGGGCGGTGAGTTCCTTGCCTATACGCTTGCCTATATGCTCGTGAATCTGATGATGCAGAACTACCTCTACGGGTCGTTCCGCTGGCCCTGGATTTCCGAGCTCTACGAATATGTCCAGACCGTGCATCTGCTGCCGGCGGTCGTCTCCGTCATGCTCAATCCACGGAAGCCGACCTTCAAGGTCACTGCCAAGGACGAATCGATCGCCGTCAGCCGACTGTCGGAAATCAGCCGTCCGTTCTTCGTCATCTTTGCGGTGCAGATCGTCGCGCTCATCATCACCATCTACAAGATTTATGCCGAGCCCTATAAGGCCGACGTCACGCTCGTCGTCGGTGGATGGAATGTCATCAACCTGATCATGGCCGGCTGCGCGCTGGGTGTCGTGTCGGAGCGCGGCGAGCGCGCCTCGTCCCGCCGCGTCCGCGTCAACCGGCGCTGCGAATTCGGCGCCAACGGCAAGTGGTACACGGCCTCGATCGAAGACGTCTCCGTCCACGGCGCAAGGCTTCACATCTTCAACAAGCATCTCGACGAGATGCTGGTCGGCGCCGTCGGCGAAATCCGCTTCCGGCCCTATAGCGGCGCGGATCTGGAAACCCTGCCGCTCATCGTCCGCAACATCGAGCCGTCGGGCGATATCAGCAATGTCGGCTGTCAGTACGTGCCGAAAAGCGCGCTCGACCATCGCCTGATCGCCGACCTGATGTTTGCCAATTCCGATCAATGGACCCAGTTCCAGGCCTCGCGCCGCCACAATCCGGGCCTGATCCGCGGCACCATCTGGTTTCTCGGCATGTCGTTCTACCAGACGAGCCGCGGCCTCGTTTACTTCTTCCGCAGCATGCGGCCGGAGCGAGAAGCCCAGCAGCAGGCGGCAAAGGTCAACGCCGGATGAGAAGGATCGTTGCCGCTTCGCTTCTCCTGCTGAATGCCTCCGCCTTCGCCCAGGCGCAGACGGCACCCTTCGACATGTCCGGCGAGCGGCCGCCCGGTGCGTCCGTTACCCCAAGATTGACGCCGCCCACGCCGCCTGCTCCGCCCGCAGCCACAGCGCCGGTTCCCGTCACGCCTCCGGTTTCCGTCATACCCGCACCTGCGACCCCGGCTGCTCCTGCTCCCGTTCCTCCGCCGATCGCCGCCCAACCGCAGCCGGCGGTGCCCGAGCCCCAGCCAGCCGCGGTGGCAAACCCCGTTGCGCCGCCGCGCCCCGGTGATGTCCGTCGCTTTGTCGTGCCCTTTTCCAAACTCGGCCTCGGCGGCGAATACGACCGCCGGTCATGGTCGGTCTATCTGACGCCGGAACAGGCGGCGGCCAAGGCAAGCTTCACCTTCGCCTACCAGAATTCGATCGTCGTCGCGCCGGAGGCCTCGGCGCTGACCGTCTATCTCAACAATCGCCCGATCGGCCAGCAGCGGGTCGGCTCGCCGGATGGTCCGTCGACCGTCACGTTCGAGGTTCCGCCCGGTCTGCTGCAGCCGGGCGCCAATCTCGTCACCTTCGAAGCCGATCAGCGCCACCGCACCGATTGCAGTATTCAATCCACCTATGAACTGTGGTCGAATATCGATCCGGCCGGAACCTATCTGAGCTTTGCCGGCAGGGACGCCGCCCAGCTATCGAGCGCCGACGCAATCAGGGCCATCGGCGTCGACGGTGCCGGCAAGACGGAGTTCGACATCGTTGTCCCGGCGCTTGAGCAGCCGGGAACCACTAAGCCGCTGCTGCGGCTGGCGCAGGGCCTGTCGGTGCTGAGCAGCATGCCGAACCAGATCTTCGCCTTCAGTACCGCTTCGCTTCCGGCCGGCGGGCCTGGCAAGCTCAGCGTGCTCGTCGGTACTGCGGCGGAACTGCGGCCGCTTTTTCCCGGCCTGCCGCCCGGCGCCGAAAGTGCAGCACTCGCCGCTTTCGTCACCGATCCGCGCAGCGGCTTGCCGGTACTTCTGATCAGCGGCCCCTCCTGGCAGGCGGTCTCCTCGGCGATCGATACCATTGTCTCGCCGACAGACCGGTCTTCGGATGTTCGCCGCGACGTGTTGACCACCGAGCGCTGGAGCGCGCCGAACGCGCCGCTGGTCTTTTCCGATACGAACATCGCCCTGTCTCAGCTCGGTGTGAAGACCACCGAATTCTCCGGCCGGCGGTTGCGGACCAGCTTCAATATCGCTGTGCCGGCCGATTTTTATGCCAATGCCTATGGCGAGGCGAAGGTGCTGCTCGACGCCGCCTATACCGATAACGTGCTGCCCGGCAGCCACATCGATATCTACGTCAACGACAACATCGCCTCCACCGTGCCGATCACCACGACATCAGGCGGCATTCTCCGTCACCTGCCGATCCGCGTGACGATGCGGCACTTCAAGCCCGGTCTCAATTCGGTGGCGATCGAGGCGATCCTGATGACCAAGGACGATGCGGCTTGCGCGCCGGGCTCGACCGCCGGCGCCACCCCGCGCTTTGCCCTGTTCGATACGTCCGAGCTGCAGATTCCGGATTTTGCCCGCGTCGGTCAGCGTCCGAACCTGGCCGCGATGGCCGGCACCGCCTATCCCTATGGTCGGGCTACGGAACCGACGCCGCTCTTCATCGACCGCGTCGATGCCGACACGCTTTCGGCCGCCGCCACGTTGCTCGGCCAGATGGCGATTACGGCCGGCCATCCGATCGCCGTCGAAACCGTCGCCTCGCCGAACATGATCGGCGATCGCGACGCCATCTTCATCGGTTCCATCTCGCAGATGCCGGCAACTGCGCTGACGCAGACCAATATTTCGACGGCGAGCCAGGCCTCGTGGCGCCCCGTCGTCGAAACGCAGGTAGGCGTCGTCGATACCGGTACGGCCTTCGAGGAGTGGAACTCCAAGGTCAGCGGCGGTGTCCTGCGCAACCGGATCACCGCTTTCCGCGAGTGGCTGTCGCGCAATTTCGATATCTCCCGCAGTTCGCTGCAATTCATCCCTGGCGCCGACGAGATCTTTACCCCGCCCAACGCCGCCACGCTCATGGTTGCCCAGGGCTCCAGCCCCGCGGGAGCCGGCTCATGGACCGTGGTGACGGCACCGTCGGCGAAGGATTTGCGCGCGGGGCTAGAGGTCGTGACCGAGCAGTTGAACTGGCCGCAGATATCAGGCCACATCACCACCTATTCAAGCAAAACAGGTAAGATCGACACGGTACCCGTCACCCGCTTTGATTTCGTGCCGTCCACCCCGTGGTCGATCGCCAATTACCGCCTCATCGCCGCCAATTGGCTGTCGACCAATATCCTCTCCTATGCCTTTCTGCTGGTCGTCTTCCTGTTGCTGATCGGCGTCACCACCTCAAGCATGCTCAAAAAGCTGGGCCGGTCCAAATGAGGCGGTGGCGCGCGCTCCTGCTGGCGGCAACGGTCGCGCTCGCCCCGGCGGCCCCGCCCGCCGTCGCCCAGCAGGCGATGATCAATGCCGGCGCATGGGCTGCCTACAAGGCGAAGTTTCTCGATGCGACCGGCCGCATCGTCGATAACGGCAACGGCAATATCAGCCACAGCGAAGGGCAGGGCTATGGCATGCTGCTCGCCTATCTCGCAGCCAGCCCCGCCGACTTCGAACAGATCTGGTATTTTACCCGCACCGAGCTGCTGTTGCGCGACGATGGCCTGGCGGTCTGGAAATGGGATCCGAACGTCAAGCCGCACGTCACCGACACCAACAACGCCTCGGATGGCGACATGCTGATCGCTTATGCGCTGGCGCTTGCCGGCACGGCGTGGAAACGCAACGACTATATCCTCGCCGCCTCCCGGATGGCGCAGGCGCTGCTTGCCGAAACCGTCGTGTACTCGTCCGGCCACACACTCCTGTTGCCGGGAAGCCAGGGTTTTGCCGCTGCCGACCGTGAGGACGGTCCCGTCGTCAACCCGTCCTATTGGATTTACGAGGCGATTCCGGTGATGGCGGCGCTCGCTCCGTCGGATGCCTGGCAAAAACTGTCCGACGATGGCCTAACGCTGTTGAAGACGATGCAGTTCGGTCCGCGCAAGCTTCCCGCCGAATGGGTCAGTCTCAGCGGCCAGCCGCAGCCGGCGCAGGGTTTCGACGCCGAGTTTGCCTACAATGCCATCCGCATCCCGCTCTATCTGGCTCGTGGCGGCGTCACCGACAAGGCGCTGCTGACCCGCTTGCAACAAGGGATGTCGCAAGACGGCGTTCCCGCCACCATCGATCTGACCACCGGCCGGCCGAAGGCTGTGCTGTCGGATCCCGGTTATCGAATTGTTAACGATGTTGTGGCCTGTGTAGTCGATGGGACCAAGTTGCCGGTCTCGGCCCTGCAATTTGCGCCCGCACTCTATTATCCGTCCACGCTTCAACTGCTGGGGCTGGCCTATATCGGGGAGAAGCATCCGGAGTGTCTGTGAAGTCTTCTCTCGTGGCGATTTCAGCGGCAGTCGTGGTGGCGTCCCTCGTCACCGGGCTGAAAGATCGTGCCGCTCTGCAGGAAAAGTTCGGCCTTGGGGCCGCCGGCAAGCCGGCGCCGGAGCTGATGATGATGGGCCGCATCAAGCCGGATGGTCCTGCCGGCAATCCGGAATTCAATGCGCAACTCGTCGCCGAGAAGATAGAGGCGATCACTTCGCCGCCGCCAACACCGGACACGTCCGAACCGGATGCCGCTGCATCGCAGCCTGCGGCACCTCAGACGGCTGCTCCGCCGGCTCAGACGGTCGCCGAGCCGGCACCAGTCACACCCCCCATCGTTTCCGAGCCGCCGGCACCACAGCAGGCGGCCGCGGCGCCGCAGCCTGCCGTCGATGAAAGTGCGCTTCGTTATTTCGCCAGCCGCGGCGACAAGGTGCGCCTGCAGGCCGAAATCTCCCGCCTTCAGGCGCTCTATCCGAACTGGGTTCCACCAGCCGATCCGCTCGCCGTGCCGCAGAATGGCGACAAGCAGCTCGAGGCCATGTGGCAGCTCTATTCCGATGGCCGCTATGCGGAGCTGCGCAAGGCGGTCGCCGACCGCCAGGCAGCCGATGCCCGATGGCAGCCGCCGGCCGATCTGCTCGACCGGCTCGACGTCGCCGAGGCCCGCGCCCGGCTCGTCAATGCTTCGGACCTCAAGCAATATGCGACGGTGGTCGATACCGCTGCCGCAACACCGAGCCTGCTCACCTGCAGTGAGATCGATATTCTCTGGCGCGTCGCCGACGCCTTCATCCAGACGGAGAGGGCGCAGCGCGGCCAGGATGCTTATGCCTATATCCTGAAGAACTGCACCAATCCCGCCGAGCGGCAGGCGACGGTCGAAAAGGCCTCGACGCTGCTTTCCTACCAGCCGATGCAGGCGCTGCTCGCGCTGGAGAGGCCTGCCGCCGACGGCAGTAGGGAATTCGATACGATCCGTGATAACCTCGCCCGGCGCTTCATGGCCGAAGGCAATGACGATCCGAATCTCGCCATCGCGCCCGATTATGTCGCCCGCCTCGAAAAGCTCGCCGCGACCCAAGGTCTTGCCTCGGATGCGCTGCTGCTCGGCTGGTACCAGCTTCGCCGCAACAATGATGCGGATGCCGAAAAATGGTTCCGCGCCGCCCGAGCCAAGGAAGATTCGGTGGCCGCTTCCCAGGGGTTGGCGCTGGCGCTGATCGCCCGCAAGGCGCCTGAGGAAGCCGAGGACGTGATGTTCCGCTGGCGCGCCGATTCCGATGATGCGACATCAACCTATCTCGCCGCCACCGCCAACCTGATGGCGTTGCAGCCGCCGGCCGATCTGGCCGAAGACGTGCTGCACCGCATCGCCACCGAGGTCATCGCCCGGAAATATGTGCCGACGGCGCAGCAATTCGGCTGGTATGCCCGCTCCCTCAACCAGTTCCAGACCGCCGCGCGCTGGTTCGAGACGGCGCTTGCCTGGAAACCCGATGACGAACCGTCCGCCTATGGCCTTGTCATCACCCGCGAGCAACTGAGCGACCTCAAGGCCGTGCTCGACCTCCAGCGCGCCTGGGCCGGCCGGTCGAGCCGGATCACCAATCTCGAAGACACGTCCTCCCTGACGCCGAACGCCGTCATGCCGCCGCCGGCGAAGGGGGCGCTTGCCGCACAGCAACCGGCTCAACCGACGCAGCGTCCGCCGGCCGAGCCGCTTCCGGCAGAGCGCCGCGTCACCCTGCAGCCGGGTTCGGAAGTGGTCGTTCGTGCGGCGAGACCGGCGATGGACACGGTGACCGTTCCGCGCGGTCCACGCCAGACGCGCGGCTGCTCGACGACAATCGATGCGGGGCAGCTTAAGCCGGCCGACGCGCTGTCGCGCGGCTGGTGTCTGATGGATATCAACCGGCCGATGGAGGCGATCTCGGCCTTCGAGGCGGCATTGCAGAGTCCGGCCCGCAAGGTCCGCGAAGACGCAGCCTATGGCCAAAGCCTTGCCTATCTGCGCGCGGGCCTCTCCGGCAATGCCGCTGTCGCCGCCACCAAGGCGCCGCAGAACCGCCAGCGCGCCGCCGAGCTCCAGGTGGCGATCCTCGCAGACCGTGCGCTATCAGCCTTCGACGCCGGACGTTACCGCGAAACCCTCATCTATCTCGATCAGCGCGCCCAGCTGCAGCAGGAGCGCATCGACCTGATGGTTCTGCGCGGCTATTGCTACCTCAATCTCAAAATGTACGGCGATGCGACCCGTATCTTCGAAGCCGCTGCCGCGACCGGCAGCCGCGACGGCGCCCGCGGTCTTGCCGACGTCCGTAACGTCACCCACCCAGACACCAGCAACTGACGTTGACGTCGCTTTCACTCTCCGCTAGTCGCCTGCGTAGCATTAAATGCCACAGCATCCCTTTGCGCGTCTTTAAAGACGAGCGGCGCTGTGGACACGCAAGGAAACGCCCGTGCCCGCTCTCCATGAAATCCTCGACAGATCTTATGACGCCTTCCTTTTCGACATGGACGGAACGCTCTTGAATTCCATTGCCGTTGTCGAACGCGTCTGGAGTGAATGGGCAAGACGCCACGGCTTCGAGCCGGAGGTCTTCCTGAAGACGATCCACGGCATCCGCGCCTCCGACGTCATCCGCGGGCTTGGCCTGCCCGGCGTCGATCCTGCCCATGAGGCGGATCTGCTGCTCGCCGAGGAAATGGAGGATGTCTCCGGCATTGTCGAGATCCCCGGCGCCGTCCGCTTCCTCTCCGCCATCGCTGAGGGGCGATGGGCAATCGTCACTTCGGCGCCGATCGAGCTCGCCAGGCGCCGCATGGCCGCTGCCGGCATCCCGATGCCGAGGGTCATCGTCAGCGGCCAGGAGGTCAAATCAGGCAAGCCCAGCCCCGAAGGATATCTGCTTGGCGCAAGCCGTCTCGGTGTCGATCCGAAAAAATGCCTGGTTTTCGAAGATGCGGTCGCCGGCATCCTCGCCGGCGAGGCAGCCGGCGCCGACGTCACCGTCATCACCGAAACCCACGCCACGCCCTTCGAAACACCGCATTTTTCAATCGCCAACTACCAGACATGGCAGCCCCGCCGGACCGCCGAAGGCCGGCTGAAGCTCGCGGCGATCTGACCATTGGCTCAAACCGCCGCCTTTTTGTTGGAGGCAAGGTTTTTCCGCTTGCATTGCACGCGCTGAAAAACTAAACGAAGCAAGCCGTTTCGGCAGGTCGGGGCGTAGCGCAGCCCGGTAGCGCACTTGACTGGGGGTCAAGGGGTCGCTGGTTCGAGTCCAGTCGCCCCGACCATTTATCCCCTTGAAATCCCAGTCAGAATGTCACTTTCTTCGTCCCGCTGGCGGCGGAAGACGGAACGAGACATAGGCAGAAATGCTGAAACGGGAACCGACGTACCGAACGAAAATGTCATTTGTTCATGGTGTAAGCCGGCAGTAGCGTCGTTCCTGCAAAGAGTGGTAGGCCCTCGACCGCCCTCAGTGCGGTTTCTGAGCGATTGCGATCATCGATTTCGCCAGCAGCGGAATTCTCCCGACATATTCGAAGTCGACGTCTTCGAATCCTGTTTCGACCAGGAGCGTGCTGAGCGTTTCGGGAGACCAGAATTTTATATGGCCATGGTCCTTCAGAGGCATAAAATGGTCGTCCAGCTTTCCGCTCACGGCCAGAGCCAGATTTTTCCAGTAGCCGTGGAAAGGCGTCGATACCACCGCGATGCCGCCAGGCTTCACCAGGTCGAAAATAGTCGTCGAGAAGGCCTTGGGATCATAGACATGTTCCACCACTTCAAGGCTTATCACCGCATCGAAGGTCCCATACCGGCTGGAAAGATCCTCGTAGCCGGAACCGATTTCCAGCGGAAGACCGGGGTGGGCCGTTCTCGCTTTGGCGATGCCGTCCTTCGAGGGATCGACGCCGACGACGTCATATCCCTTTTCCGCAAGCACGGCTGCAGCACCGCCGGTGCCGCAACCGAGGTCGAAGACTGCGGTTTCATTTGCCTCCTGGAAACTGTTCTCGAGAACATCGACCACGGCCGGCAAAATATAGGAATGGGCGGTCGCCGGTTTGGCGTGTATATAGGTAGTAGCGTCCAGTTCGATAGACATTTTACCTCCTGAATATCTGAAGAAGTGAGCTGCCAATGGTACGGCGGACTTTGACGGGAGTGTGGTGTCGTTGTGGTATTACGGTGATTAACGCCGAAGGCGTTCGTGGCAACTAAGCGTCACCGCCGATTGGCAGCACCGACAGCGCGAGACATTCTCCTGCACGCCCGACGCTCGCCCGCCGGATCCCGAAGCTGATTGAGAGGGTGCCCTGAAGATGCTGAAAACGGCCCGCGTTCAGATTTGCCGCATCCTGGTGGTTCAACGCGCCGCTGGCTCCCGCTTCGATTATTTAAACTAAATAACGCGATGAAATACCCTTTGAAGGTGCATCGTAAATAAATCATTTAGTTCTTTTTGGTACTGCCTCAGTTGGGAGAGGCGGTATTTGTTGCATTTTGTTAAGGTTATACCCAGTTTTGGAGTTAACAGCCCAATTTCGGATTGAAAAAAAACTGAAGCCTCTTCGCATTCTCGTGAATATGTGTAGATTAACATTATCCCTGTCACAGATTGCCTAGTCGAGCATGGCGGATATGAAGCACAATCTAACTTGCAGGCAGAGCCTCGCCAGCGCGTTCCAGGCTCTGTCGGACGAGGCCGTCAAAGCCGGCTGGTCGGAAGGCGATGTAGCCCTCGCGCTTGCTGAACTTGCCGAGGAGCGGGTTATTGAGGTTACCGCCAAGGTGATCATGGAAGGCTTCGTCCATCCTCGGCTCATCGCTGCTGGCGGTGGACGCAACAGGTAACGATCTTACACCAGCAATCCCGCCGTTTTCGCTGCCGTGATGAAGGAAGCCTGTGCTGCGCGCGGGCTGCGCAGTCCGTCGAGCGCATCCAGGCAGTGCTGGCGCGCAACGCGATAATCGCGCCCACGCTTGCTCGGCCACCGCTTCAGATATTCGACGGCCTCCCAGACGGTGGAAACGATCAGGCTACTGTTTGGAGAAACGACCCGGACGGGGGAGGGAAAGCGTTTTTCACTCACGTCTGCACTCACTGATTCCTGCTACCAAACGCGGCCAAAACGCGCGGAATAAAATTTCGTTCCATAATTTTCTTCCATGGAAATTTGCGTAGTTGCTAAAGTTCAGACCCTCGCGCATAATGTCTTTATGGTCGGTTGCGGAGGGCGGCCGGCGATGCAAGCGTGGATGCGTTTGCCCTCGGAGGAGATGCGGCGTGATGTTACGATCATCAATTCATCCGCATGATTTGCCGCTGTTTTCGGAAGATCTCGATCTGCTTTCGCAAGTGCTCGATAAGGTCTGCGACGAACGCGGTCTCGTCAGGACGACGCCGGAGGCCGAGCGGATCGGTGCGGTCATCATCCAGCTCTACAGGCAGGGCGTGAAAGACGGCGGCAAACTCGCCGACCTTGCAAAAACCTATCTCTAAAGATCAGTTCTGCTCGATCGAGACACCGTTCTTACCGATGCTCATCTCGATGCCTTGCGGCTTGTTTTCCTCGTGGAAAATATAGGCGCCGAGGCCGATGACGGCGACGACAAGAACGCCGATGATGAGGTAGAGACCATTGCTGCGGTTCAAGAAACTGCCCCCGATATGTTATGGGCCCCGATATGTTATGGGCCCCGATATGTTATGGGCCCCGATATGTTATGGGACAGCGAAACGCCTGGGCGACCGATTGGTTCCGTCAGTCGTCGTTGGCGGCGTTGAGATTTTCCGGTCGGATGCCGTCATCGCTGGACGTGCGTGCCCGCAACCGGATGCCGGGGCCGCCTTCATCCTGATTGCCGCTCGACAGGAAGATAATGCCGTTCGCCTCGAGCGTACTGCGCACATCGAACAGCGCGTGTGGCTCGCCGGCGAATTCGCCATTTTCCAACGCCATCACAGTCTCGACCGGCAGGCCGCTGGCGGCGGCGAGCTCCTCGATGCTCATTCCAATCATGGCGCGCGCGCCGCGGATCTGCGTTGCTGTTATCATGATGGAAAATCTAGCGCATTTCCAGCGCTTCTCAAGTGGCGACACTGCACGTTGGCCGCACGGCATGCGCTCTTCAAACTTCCCTCAATTTGACACCAAATAGATCGTCATGCATGCGCTCGACCGCGATCCCCATTCCTCCCATCAGGGCGGCGCGGTTCCCAAAGCGACTGATCTCGATGCGCGGCGGATAAGGCGTACAACGCGGCAGGAAACCGCGTATGGCGTTTACGAGTTCCGGTCTTGCGCCGATGCTGCCGCCGGTGATCACGAGTTCAGGATCGAGAGCCGCTCCGATTGCAGCGATGGCGACTGCGACCAGCCTTGCCGTCTCTTCGATGGCCGCCGCGGCGCTCGTTTCTCCTGCATTAAAGGCGGCGAAGAGATCGGCCACGGTGGATGCGTTACGCCCGCCGAAGCCGACGTAGCGGCGCAACATCGCGACGCTGCCGACCGCACTCTCAAAGGTTCCAAGCTTAAATCCGCCAGGATCAAAAGCATCTCCGCCGATCGGAAGATAGGCGATTTCGCCGGCCGCCCCACGCGCGCCGCGCAACAGAGTTCCGTTGGCGATGATGCCCATGCCGACGCCCGTGCCGAGAGCAACGAAAGCAAAATTGCTGGTTTCGACACCGTGTCCCCTCCATCTCTCCCCTTGGGCGGCCAGGTTGACGTCATTTTCAACGATCACGGGTATCCCCATTCTGTCGCTGAAGACTTGCCGCAGATTTATTGCGTCGATGCCGGGGATGCTTGGCGCTACATTGATATGTCCGGTGGCCGGATCGAGCACACCGGGACTGCCCAGAACGATGAGACGGAGTTTGTCGGCAGTCGTCCCGGCCGCTAATGCGAGTTCCACGATAAGATCACTGAACTGATTGACGAGATGCATTCCGCCGCGCGGATCGGTGGATACTTTGGTTTCAGCAACCACGTTCCCTAACAGATCGCAGATAGCGGCAACAATCTTGGTGCTCCCGAGATCGATGGAGACGGCCAGTCCCGCCTTGGCATTGATTTCATAGGTGATCGCATTCCGGCCCGGGCGACCATCAGTCTGCCCGACTGGTTTCAGCCATCCGTCATCCTCAAGGTCGCGCACGACATCGGAAATCGTCTGCTTTGACAAGCCGGTTAGCTTGGCAATATCGGCGCGAGAGATCGATCCATTCGCGAACACGGTTCGAATGACGGCATTGGTTGAAATTTTTCGTGCGATCGGAGTCTGTGCGACAGAAGATGTCATTGCCATCCGGCTAGCTCAGTCCAATTAGTTCGGAGCGCATACTTAATTGGGCGATTTTGGGTTCACAACTATCGCGACTAACCGGAATTCAATACATTGAAGCACGCAATTTGTCTATGTCCTTGACAAATGGGAGGCCAGCTGTAGGCTTTGGATCAACGCGCGATGAAAATGCGCGATGAATAAAGAGGGTCGAGTAGAAGTATGCGCCATACGTATCGTCTGGTTAGCCGTGCGCTCGCCAAGATCGCCCAAAGAGGAACCGGCCTAGGCTTCCCTGGCCATTTCCCTTTTTGCGTCCCGCCGATCCCTTGAACCTGGCCGCCGAGGATTTGCTCATGATAAAGCCCTCGATTGATGGACAGCTTTCCGCCGACCAACCTGTTTTACTGCTGACAATAGCACAACGCCTTCAGGCGGACGTTCATCCGGATGGGCACGCTGATCTCGCCTCGTGGGGAGCAGGCAGCTCTAGGCGTGTGAGATTTTCTCCAATCAACGGTTCTTATACCGATGAGACAAGGCCTTTCCCTGCCTCGGAGAAACCAGGAAATGCTTCAACCCAATCCCGCGTCGATCCGCATTGCGAAGGCGACGGAGCCATCCTGCTCGAATTCGGAAAAGCCAAGGTGACGGTAGAAACCCTTGGCGCGTTCGTTGTTTGGGTCGACCCCGAGATGCACGCCGCCGACCCCGTGATTTCGAAGCGCCTGAAGCTCCGTGCCGATCATCCTGCGTCCCCAACCGCTTGCCTGAAGTCCGGGAAGGATGTTGATGTGAAGATGCGCCGGGTACTGGTCTTGAAGCCACCCCGTTCCGCTGCGCGGATTTTGAATTCGTTCCATCACGTCGGCGTCGCGCGGGCGGCTGGGTGCCAGTCCTGCAATCTGCTGGCGGACGAACGGCCACCAGTTTGTCTGCAAGTCTCTGTCGAACCTGCCCGTGTCCGGCACCCCTACAACGTAGCCGACTGGCCGGTCGTCCTGAACGAGAACAAAGGCAAAGTCTTTGGCGAATTTGAGGTAGGGTACCGACCAGATGTAGCCGGGCAGATGCGGGTCGCTATAAAGCGCGCTGGCATCATGACCGCCATTCGCGGTTTTCAGGCAGATGTCAAAAAGGGCGTCGATATCCGCTTCAATCGCGGGGCGGATGAAGCAGCTGGTGTCCATCACTTTGCCACCTCCAGCGTGGCGCTTTGTCTTTTTAGGTCGCGAGAGGAGCGGATGCATTGACGATTACCTCAGATTCGCCAGCCAGGCAAAGCTTTGGGGGAAGAAAACGTTGGGCCGGTGCTTGGCGCAAGGCCTGAGCGGGAAGTGGAGAATAAACCAGATGAGGTGGAGCAGATGACAAGAACCGTGAAATCGATCAGCATACTACCGGCATACGGATTGAAAGCAGCTGTCGCGCTTGCTGGCGCGGCGCTTTTAAGTTTTGGCCTTTCGGCAGCCGCGCGCGCTGACGACCTGGCTGTGTGGGATGACCAAACCTATGAAGGCCAGAGTGCGGTCATAGAGCAGCTCAACAAGGAGTTCGAAGCTGCCCATCCCGGCGTCACGATCAAACGCACCGCCCGCACCTTTGATGACATGAAGTTGACGCTGAAGCTTGCGGTTTCGGCAGGTGATGGCCCTGTCATCACGAAGGTCAACCAAGGTGCCGGTGATATGGGGGCGATGGTCAAGGAAGGATTGCTCTTGCCGGTCGACGACTACATCAAACAATATGGCTGGGATAAGCGCCAGTCGGATTCGGTGCTTGCTCGAGACCGCTGGGAAGATGGAAAATTTGGGGTCGGTAAGACCTACGGCATATCAGGCCTCGGCGAGATCGTTGGCCTCTACTACAATAAAAAGATCCTCGGCGATGCGGGAGTAGCGCTGCCGCAAACCTTCGAGGAGCTGTTGGCCGGTCTTGATCAGCTGAAGGAAAAGGGCGTTGCGCCCTTCATGATGGGCTCGGCAAAGCAGCATCTTGCCCTGCACATGATCGGCGCCATCGAGCAGGCGCATATCGACGCGAGCAATCGCGCCGAGCTCGACGATCTGATTTACGGCCGGGGCGGCTCCTGGAATACCAAGGGGAACATCGAATCCGCCAAACTCGTGCAGCAATGGGCACAGGGCGGTTATTTTTTCCCCGGTTTCGAAGGCATCTCGGGTGACGACGCCGTCCAGCTTTTCATTTCCGGGCAGGGCGCGTTCCTGATCTCCGGGACTTGGTATTTCGGTGACATGCAACACAATCCGGATATCGGCTTCATGGCAATTCCCGCCCCGAAAGGTATTTCCAAGCCCATGAGTGTCGGGGGCGTGGATCTTGCCTGGGCGATAACGAGCCTTGCCAAAACGAAGCCGACACAGGACTTAGCCGGCGCATATATCGATTATATGGTCTCGGAAAAGGCTGCTGAAACCTGGGCCAATGCCGGCTATCTTCCGGCAACTTCGCTCGCAGCTGACGCAAAGCCAAAGCTCACGCCGCTCCTCAGCTCGGGCATCGAAATGTGGAAGACACTCAACGCAAACGACGCTCTCGGCCATTACCCCGATTGGTCGAGCCCGACGATGCTGAAGACAATAGACGACAACACGCCGCTTCTTCTGTCCGGCAATATCACGCCCGAAGCCTTCGTCGATGCCATGGACAAGGATTATCAGGCGTACCTGAAGGATAAGAAATAAAGATCGCAGGCGCTGGTCACGGCCGTCCCCTGCGGTCGTGACCTCAGTCTTGTCGATCCAAATAAATGAGCACTGCGATCGGCTTGCCGTGCGATGACACGGTTTGGCTTTATGGAGTAATGGATGAAACGCTCCGCACTTGATGGCTCGCAACAGACCAATTTTATCTATTTATTGCCTGGATTGCTGTTCTACGCGGCTTTTGTCTTTGGACCGATCATCGCGGCTTTGGGTTTGAGCCTGACCAACTGGGACGGCCTGAGCATGCCCAAGTGGGTTGGTCTCGGCAATTACGTCGATCTCTTTTCTGACAGCCGTTTTTATATTGCCTTGCGTAACAATGCCGAGCTTATGATCTTCTACTGCGTCCTGCCGCTCGTGCTCGGCATAACTCTTGCTGCGTGCGTCTGGAATCTGAAGCAACGCGAACAACTCGCCCTGCGCACCTTCCTGTTCCTGCCTTATATCATGCCGACTGCCGTGCTGGGCATCATCTGGGCATGGCTCTACAATCCTGCATTTGGCCCGTTCAATCAGTTTCTGAGAGCAGTGGGGTTGGGCGCCTTCGCACTCCCGTGGCTGGGAGATTTCAATTTTGTGCTTCCCGCGGTCGGGATCGTTGCCACCTGGTATTTCTTTGGTTTTTGCATGGTCATCTTCCTGACCGGAATTCAGCGCATCGACCCGTCTCTTTTCGACGCTGCCAAGGTCGATGGCGCTTCGGCGCGAAAAACCTTTTTCTGGATAACGCTGCCGCTTCTCTTGCCTGAAATAAGGGTGGTTTTGCTCCTGACGGTCATAGCGTCAATCAAAAGCTTCGACCTGATTTTTACAATGACCAGGGGCGGACCCGCCAACGCGACGCTCGTGCCGAACATCTACATGTATCAGCTCGGCTTCGAGCTTAATCGGTTCGGCGCAGCAGCCGCCATCGCCATTGTCGGCGCGATACTCACATTCGTCATCAACTATGCAATTCACCGATTTGTGGGATCGCAGAACAAAGGACGGGCTTGATGAGCCGTTGGTTTAACATCTCCGCCGGTACGCTATTCCTTCGCATTGTCCTGTGGCTTCTTGCTTTCGTAACGATCACGCCGTTCCTGCTTCTGCTTCTGACCTCGATAAAGAGCAAGGCCGACGTTCTGCAGGGTGCATTTGCGTTGCCGGCATATCCACATTTCGAAAATTATGTCGATGCTTGGAATGCCGGACATTTCAATATCTACTTTTGGAATTCGATCATCGTTGTCATACCCGTCGTTGCTGCAAGCGTCTTTTTAGGCCTGCTGACCGGTTTTGCCTTCGCCTACCTGTCGTTTCCGTTCCGGCGCACGCTGTTCGCTATCCTGACGCTCGGCATGATGGTGCCGGCGGAAGCCTTCATCATCCCGCTTTATTATGAAATGCGGTATCTGGGGTTGATCAACACCTATGCGGCTCTCATTCTGCCGCAGATCGCGATGTCGATACCGTTCTCGACGATCTTCCTCGCCAGCGCGATGCAGCAACTGCCGGAAGAAGTTCTGGAAGCGGCGGTTCTCGATGGCGCCGGACGCTTCTATATCCTGCGCAAGATCGTTATCCCACTCATGGTGCCGGCAATGTCGACACTGGCGCTGTTCCTGTTCATATGGACCTGGAACGAGTTTCTGATTCCGTTCATTCTGGTCAACGACGACGACTATCGGACGCTGCCCCTCGGCATGCTGTTTTTCCAAGGGCGCTATACCGTCAACACGCCGGTTTTGACCGCCGGTGCGGTGATTGTCATTTTCCCGCTCATCGTGACTTATCTCATTTTCCAGCGGCGGTTTATTGCCGGCTTGACGGCAGGAGCGACGAAATAGACAGCCGTCCATTGCCGGCAAGACCTCACGCCGCCTCGTGGCGTCTTCGTTCGCGCTTGTGGCGCACTTCCAGCGCCGCGCAGCCCCAGACCGTGCCGAGCAGCAGATAGACATGGCGCCAGTGGTCGATATCGATGACGTTGCCGATTGTCGCATGGCCGAGAACCGAGATCCAGGCGATCATCAGGAAGGGCTGCCACGGCCGGTCGAGCAGCAGGTTTCGGAAACCGAGAGCCAGCGTCCAGACAAGCATGCCGACATAGCTAACGAAGCCGAGCCAGCCATAGGAGGTGAGCGATTTCAGCCAGATATTGTGCTCGTCCTCGGGAAACATCGTGCCGAACACCAGCGGGCCGATGCCGAGCGGACGCTCCATCATCATGGTGAAGCCGATCCGGTGGCGCTCGAAGCGGCCGAGATGTTCGCCGTCATATTGCTGCACCAGCTGGGCGCGCGCCGAAAACAGTTCGGCGACCTTCGGGATCTGCAGCGCCACCAGCAGCGACGCGATCAGCATGATGATCGCCGCCAGCGACAGGACCAGCACACGCAAGCGAAAGGCGCCGCTGCGCTCCTTCAGCAGCATGATGAAGATCAGCAGCACCACGCCGAGCGCGAAGAGCCCCCAGGCGGCGCGGGAAAAGGAGAGGAAAATGCCGAGCGCAAGCACGAGCAGGGCGGCGGCCTTCAGCGGCGATTTCTTCAGGTCGCCGACCAGGATACCGTGGACGAGATAGAGCGATGGCGGCACCAGGAAGGGGCCGAAAACATTCGGATCCTGGAAGGCGCCTTTGGCACGGTCGTAGAGCGTGAAGATTTCCGCGCCCGGAAAGGCGTGGAAATAGCCGAGTATGCCGAGCGCGGAGGTGGCGACGGCAGCAAAGGTCCAGGCATTGAAGATCAGCGGCAGCCGCTTGTGGCTGTCCTCGATGATTGCCGCGTAGAAGACCGCCGTCAGCGCCAGGAAGGTCGACACCGCGATATACATCGGCGCCGTTGCCAGGTCCTTCATCTGCGTCAGCGACAGCATGCCGCCGATATTGAAGGTCAGCAGCAGGGCAAGCAGCGGCGCCACGCTGCGCGAAATCCTGAGGCCCAGGATGAACCAGAGGCCGATCAGCCCCGCCATCCAGAGTTCATAGGGTGCCGGCTCGTCGATCACGAAACCGGAAAGAAAGACGCCGAAGGCGACGAAGGCCGAGCCGATCAGGCGCAGCGTCATCCGCTGCGGTTGGGCGACACGGGGATATGTCGCCTCGATCGCGCTCAATAGGCGTTTTCCGTGTTGAGCAGTCGGATTGGCGTCAGGAACAGGATCTTGAGATCGAACCAGAGCGACCAGTTCTCGATGTAGTAGAGGTCGTAGGCCGTGCGGAACTTGATCTTCTCGTCATTGTCCACCTCGCCGCGCCAGCCGTTGATCTGCGCCCAGCCGGTGACTCCGGGCTTGACGCGGTGGCGGGCGAAATAACCCTCGACGACATCGGCGAAGGCGCGATCGCGCGCCTGGGCGAGAACGGCATGCGGGCGTGGGCCGACCAGCGAGAGTTCGCCCCTTAAAACGTTGAAAAGCTGCGGCAATTCGTCGATCGAGGTCTTGCGGATGAAACGGCCGACGCGGGTGACGCGCGGATCGCCCTTGGTCACCGCGGCCTTGCCTGTAGGGTCGGCCATGTTGGTGTACATCGAACGGAACTTGAAGACGTTGATGATTTCGTTGTTGAAGCCGTGGCGCTTCTGCATGAAGAAGACCGGGCCTTCGGAGGTGGCCTTGATGGCGATCGCGGTCGCGATCATCAGCGGCCAGAGCAGCGCGAGCGCAACCGAAGTGAAGAAGATGTCGAAGCCGCGCTTGGCGACGGAATCCCAATCTCGGATCGGCTTCTTGAAAATATCGAGCATCGGCACCGAGCCGACATGCGAATAGGCGCGCGGCCGGAAGCGAAGCCGGTTGGCATGCGCGGCAAGGCGGATATCGACCGGGAGAACCCAGAGCTTCTTCAAAAGGTCGTAGATACGGGCCTCAGCCGATAGCGGCAGGGCGATGATCAGCATGTCGATGCGCGTCAGCCGCACGAATTCGACGAGTTCGGCCACTGTGCCGAGCTTCGGATAGCCGGCGACCATGATCGGCGAGCGTTTCTCGCCGCGGTCGTCGAAGATGCCGCAGATGCGGATGTCGTTGTCGGCCTGCTGTTCGAGGATGCGGATCAGGTCCTTGGCCGGATCGCCGCCGCCGACGATGACGGCGCGACGTTCCATGATGCCGTTGCGCGCCCAGTTGCGGATGCCGTAGGCGACGAGGAAACGCTCGCCCGCAAGGAAGAGCGCGCCTGCGACGAACCACGGGATATAGGCATCGATCATCGCCCATGTGGTGCCGCGAATGAGCGCGAACAGACCGATGGTCAGGAGAAGCGCGATCGTCGACGCGGCGACGATGCGCGGTATCAGCCGCAGCTTCGCCCGAAGGGCGGGAATGGTATAGGTGTCGGCAAGCTGCAGGCCGATGACGGTCAGGGCCGAAGCGATCGCTGCCATGCCCGTCCGCACCCAGGTGGAATCGCTGCCGTCACCGGGCCAGAAATAGTATACGATCAGGGCGATCGCGAAGAGCGCCAGGAATTCCAGCAGCCGCAATTGCCCGATGATGATCACAGGCGAATTGGTTCCGTCGCGGAACTGTTCGGCGATCTGCCGGGCGTAGGGGTTGATTTCTGTCGGGTCGGAAGGCTTCTCCTGACCCGCGTCGCCGCGCGCCTCGATGTCGGAGACCTGCTTGCGCAGCGCTTCCACGTCGAATTGATCGCCTTTTTCCAGCTTGTTCATGGGGGCCCAGCTTGTTCATGGGGCATTGTCGCTCGTTGTCACCAAGCGAAATACCAGAAAGCCCCTAAGAAATATTTACGAGGCGACGGGCATTGCTTGGCCGGCAGCGGGATTGACGAGCTCATGGTACAGCTTCAGGACATCACGTGCCATGACGGCGGAGGAAAACACCGCCTTCACCGCCTCGGGCTTCGGCATCGTTCTCGCGTGCCAGCCGGGCGTGCTCAGCGTTTCCGCCATGACGCGGGCGAGATCGTCGGAATTGCCGGGCTCCACCAGGGCTGCGCTGTCGGCGCCGAGTACCTCGGGAATGCCGCCGACACGGCTTGCGATGATCGTCTTGCCGGCGCCGAGCCCCTCGAGCACGATATAGGGCATGGCTTCGGCTCGCGAGGGAACGACGAGGTTCTGCGCCATGGAGAAGGCTTCGTGGACCCGCATTGCCGGCAGCATGCCGATGCGTTTGCCAAGGCCGCGTTCGACCATCATTTCACGGTAGCGGTCGCGATCCGGCCCGTCGCCGATCATCAGCGCCGACAACGGCCTGCCGAGCAGCCGTTCGGTCTTGGCGAAGGCATCGACAAACAGATCGGGACCCTTGAGGTCCCGCAGCATTCCCACATAGATGAAATGCACGGCATCCGAGCGGGTCGGGATCGGCTCGAAATCGCGCTCGCCGATGCCGTTGTAGATCAGTCTCGTCTTCGTCCGCGGCTTACCCACCTTGCGCGCATAGGTGTCGCGCTCATATTCGCAGATGAAGACCAGCGCATCGGTGAAATATTCCTGCAGGCGCTCCATCCTGAGGACGAACTGTCCGCTGAGCGAGGAGCGCGAATAATGCAGGCTTCCGCCATGCGCGGTATAGAGGCGGGCTACGCGATACCTGTTCACCCGCAACGCTGAGCCGGCAAGTCGCGCGAGCACGCCGCCCTTGGCGCCGTGTCCGTGCAGCACATCCGGCCGCAAACTTTTGATTTTCTTGTATGTATCCCACATCGTCGCAATATCGGACGGGCTGATCGAGCGCCGGATCGGCACGCGTGTCAGGCCGAGCGAGAGATAGGGACGGATATCGTCGAACAGGCTGTCCTCGTACTCTCCGCCGGTCGAGCTGTCGCAGAGGATGCCGACTTCATGGCCGGCCTTGCTGTGCTCCTCGACGAGATCGCGGACATGGCGGAAAATTCCGCCGACCGGCGACCTGAAGCAATGAAGGATGCGGAGCGGCTGCTGTTGTGCCATCGCTCAGAAAAGCCGTTCGCGAACGTAGATCGTGTCACCTGCGATGATCGGTCCCGATATGTTGATGCGGCCGGTCAGCACCTGTCCGTTGATCTTGCGGGTGACATCGACCATGCGCTGGTTGGCGCGGCTGGTGAAACCGCCGGCAACCGCGATGGCATTCTGCACCGTCATGCCGGGAACATAGGCATACTGGCCGGGCTGGCCGACTTCACCCATGATGAAGACCGAACGGTAGCGATCGACATCGATGGTGACGTCGGGATCGCGAAGATAGCCCTGCTGCAGTTTCTGGGCGATCTGTCCCGAGAGTTGCTGCAGGGTTCGGCCGCGGGCAGGGACCTGGCCGATGAGCGGGAAGGCGACATAGCCGGCCTGGTCCACCGTATAGGTATTGGTCAGGCTCTGCTGGTCGAAGACGGTAATGCGCAGCCGATCGCCGCTGTCCAGCGTATAGGGCTGGATGGTGGCCTCGTTGAAGGCCTTCGGCGCCGGCCTGTACGTCGTGCAGCCGCCCAATGCTGCCGTCATGGCTGCAAGGCTTAGGGCCAAAAGGATCTTGGGCTGGACGACAGACATCCGCTTGTGCTCACAAAAATGAACTCGGTGCAGTCGTTATCGATCCGTTAGGGTTAATGCCCGGTAAAGGGCGCGGTGCAATTTCCCGGTTTCCTTCATCGATCATCGCTTATTACTCGGCAAGCTCACCATTAACCGTTGAGTTACCATGGTCGTTTACGCTTACGGCACCTTTGTTGTGGAGTAAGAGCATGTCCGGCGTAGCTCGTGATCAGGATGTGGACATCGACCTCGGCCAGTTGGTCCGTGCGGTCTGGGCGCGCCGTCTGCGGATTTTGACAATCACCCTCCTAGGGGCGGGCGTCGCCTTTGCCGGCGCCAAAATCATGTCGCCGCAATATCGCAGCGAAACGCGCATCCTCATCGAACCCCGGGCGCCGGCCTTCGCCAGCACGCAGCAGGCCAATGACGCCAGTGCCGGTCCGCTGATGGACGAACTGAACATCGCCAGCCAGGTGCAGCTTCTGCAATCGGCCGATCTCCTCAAGAAGGTCATCAACGATCTGAAGCTCTATAACCTGCCGGAATTCGACGATGCCGCCAGCGGCTCGGCCATGAGCAGCATTCTGGTGAAGCTGCACCTGAAGAAAAACCCGCTGGAAAATCCGCCGGAAGAGCGCGTCATCGATGCCTTTGTCGAACGCCTGCAGGTCTATCAGGTGCCGGGTTCACGCGTCATCGGCATCACTTTCACCTCCAAGGACCCGAAGCTCGCCGCCGCCATCCCGAACGCCATGGCGAGCGTCTATCTTTCGACCCAGAGCGGCGCCAAGCTCGATTCCAATTCCGAGGCGACCCGCTGGCTGGAGCCGGAGATCGAAGGCCTGCGCCAGAAGGTCAGCGAAGCCGAGAAGAAGGTCGCCGAATACCGCACGTCGCACGGGCTGTTGCAGACGAACGGCACGACCACTTTTCCGGCCCAGCAACTGAACGATATTTCCGCCGAGCTGACCCGCGTGCGGGGCGACAAGGCCAATGCCGAGGCGAGGGCGCAGGCGGTGCGCAATGCACTGTCTTCGGGCGAAGCCTCCGATACGCTGCCTGACATCATGTCCTCCCAGGCGATCCAGCGGCTGAAGGGGACGGAATCCGGTCTGCAGTCGCAGATCTCGGACCTGCAGACCAGCCTTCTCAACAATCATCCGCGGCTGAAAAGCCTGCGCGCCCAGCTCTCCGACATCCGTACCCAGATCCGCCAGGAGACGCAGAAGATCCTGGCGAGCATCGAGAACGAGTCCAAGGTCGCGGATCTCCGCGCGAGCGAGCTCGAGCGCCAGTCGGACACTGCGCAAGCTAACAGCGCCCGCGCCGGCGAGGACGAGGTCGGTCTCAATGCGCTGGAGCGCGAGGCGAACGCCCAGCGCCAACTGCTCGAAACCTATCTGGTGCGCTACCGCGAGGCCGCCTCCCGCGCCGACAGCAATTCGAGCCCGGCAGATGCCCGGATCGTTTCCAGGGCCGTCGAGCCGGTCGATCCTTATTTCCCGAAGGTGGTGCCGATCGTCGTCGTCGCTGCCGTCGCGACGCTGATCATGAGCGCCATCGTCATCATGCTGGCCGAACTCTTCAGTGGCCGGGCACTGCGCCCGACAGATGCGGCTTCGGAGGCAATCGAGGCAGAAGCAGTCGTCGAAGAGAAACATGTGCCGCAGGCCGCGCCGATCGCCGCCGCCGCCGGAAAACCCGTTCAGCCGAGCATGCTCGCCGTTGTCGCGGACGAAGAGGACACGATCGAGGACGTGAAGACTGCCGATGAGGCGCCAGAGGACGAGCCGGAGGATGACAATGAATTCTCCGTCGCCTCCGTTGCGGACTATCTCACAGGCAGCCGCGCGCCGCTGGCAATCGCCATATCCCCGACTGGTGACAATGGCTCGGCGGCGACGGTTTCGCTGACCCGCATGCTCGCCGATGCCGGCCACCGCGTCATCCTGATTGATATGACCGGCTCCGGCTACCCCACGGAACTGATGGCCGAGGATCCGGCTGCCCTTGGCGTCACCGATTTGCTTTGCGGCGAGGCCGCCTTCGGCGACACGATCCACGGGGACCGCCTCTCCGATGCCCATCTCATTCCCCAGGGCCAGAGCGACGTGCGCCGCGCCATGCGCGGTGTCGACCGGCTGTCGTTGCTACTCGATGCGCTCGCCGCCGCATACGACCTCGTGGTGGTCGAATGCGGTTCTGCCGATGTCGCCGGCGTCTCGCGGCTGACGCGCAGCCGGGACGTCGAGATCATCCTCTCGCTGCCGGAGGTCGAGGAGACCATTTTCATTGCACTGATGACGGAATTCCAGGCCGCAGGTTATGAGCGCGTCGTGCTGATGTCGGGCGGCGAAGGGGCCGAACAGACGCTCGGCCGGGCCGCTTGATCGGAGTCAGCCGATCCGTGCCCGGATGCCCTGAGCGAATTTATAGAGCGTCGGGCGCGCCTTTATATGTGCCTTGCCGCGGGTGACGATCCGGTGTGCGGCGCCGGCGGCGACGCCGAACGGCGATACCGGCAGCACCACGTCGTAATGCGCGGTCTCGACCGGCGCCCAGGAACGCTTGTAGGTCTGGTCGCCGAGGCCGAAATCGAACAGCGCGACACCCTTGCCATGCAATCCCGAGATGGTCTGCCAATAGAGAAATTCGCCGGGGCTGGTATCCGGCACGAGCTCTTCATCGATCGCGCCGAACTGGCAGATGATATGGTCGCCCTTGCGCGAAATCCCTGAAATCGCGGCGACCTTACCCTCATGCTCGCCCTTGAGCCGGAGCATATGCATCTGCAGCCCGAAGTACTGCCTGCTGTCGTCCTGCTTGTCGATGAGACCATGCAGGAAGGTCTGCGTTTCCTTGTCGGCAAAGACGTCGGGCAGGCAGAGGCTGGCGAAGCGGGCGCTTTTCAGGCGGAAGAAGATATCGAGCAGGCCGTGCTGTTCTGCCGATGTCTCGGGAATGACGTAGTCGAAGCCGCCAGCCGCCTCGAGACGCTTCGACTGAACACGGAATTTTTTGCGCCGGTTCTTGGCGTTGAGCTGCTTCAACGTGTCCTCGAAAGCGGGAAGGAGAGGCAGCTGATAGGCATGATTCTGGTTCTGCACCATCGGCAGCCCGGCGAGTGGGCTCTCTCGCCCGCGCCATTCCAGCGGAATGTTCTGCAGCAGCACCAGATCGGCGCGGCCCTTCAGCGCATGCCGGAGCTGGCCGGCGAACTCATGGGGGTCGATGGTCCTGCCGGCTTCGGCAAAGCTCTCTGCGAACAGGCCGGTATTGATATTGCTGTGATCGGCAGCAATGAATTTCGCCGTCCTGAGGCCGCGGGACTTGACGATCTCGACCGGGAGAATGAAGGCGGTCTGACCCGCATGAGTGGCTTTGAGGATCGCAAGCGGCCGTTGGAAAGCGCTCACCCAGGCGGCGCACCAGTCGTAGCTCTGATGCAGGGACTGGAGGTTATCGCGCTCCAGCGCCCGCCAGTCATCCTCCAGCGGCTGCATCGCGTCGAAGACTTCGATGTCGAGTTGGGCCATGGCAAGTTTCATGCTCAGCTGGCGCAAGCGCGAAATGGCCGTATCGGCCAGCGCCACGTCGTCGGACGGCTGTTCATGGACATCGAGCTGTTGCGTCTGCACGGTCTTCTCCGGTCAAGAATGCTGAACGGGAGGGTAGGTATGCCAGACGTATATTTGGTTTAACCGCAGGCGATGGGCGAGGTTTTCCGCGGATCACGGTTATTCGGCCGTTAATGGCCCTAAAGCATGTCGCGCAAAAGTGTGCTGCGGTTTTTGCGACATGCGTAAAAACAAAGACCTAAAGCGCGACAAGCGAATCTGAAAGATCGCGACGCGCTTTAGCTCTGCGGTGGGCCGGCCATCCATTTGATGATCACCATCGCCGGCAATACCCAGAGCAGGCCGGTGAGCAGGAAATAGAGTAGATGTCCCCACCAGGGCGCGTTGCCGAGTGTCGCCACCGCGATCGTATTGGCCACCAGCGCATAGACGACCACGAGCACGATGATGAGGATCGTGCCGATGAATTTGCGGAGGCGGACGGGCATCGGTTATCTCTCGGCATGGATGGGTCGAACCGGCGCGACGGCATGCCGCAAAGGTTCGGGGCTTGTTTTGCATGAGCCGGTGGGGCAAATCAACTGCCGGATAGAAGGAGACATCATGGCCGTCGCAAACCCGACCACGGAACAGGCGATCCTGAGCGAAATGCACAAGCAGAATCGCGACCGCCGCGCCTTGCGCTTCTGGCTGGGCTTCGTGCTTTTGGCGCTCTTCTGTCTCGTGCTCGTCGGCGGCGCCACGCGGCTGACCAATTCCGGCCTGTCGATCACCGAGTGGAAGCCGATCCACGGCGTCATCCCACCGCTGTCGGCTGCCGAATGGGAGGAGGAATTCCGCCTCTACCAGCGCATTCCCGAATTTCAGCAGCTGAACAGTTCCATGACCGTCGATGAGTTCAAGGGCATCTTCTGGTGGGAATGGGCGCACCGACTGATCGCGCGTGCCATCGGCGTGATCTTCGCGCTGCCGCTCATCTATTTCTGGCTGACCGGGCGGATCGAGAAGCGTCTGCGCTGGCCGCTCGTCGGCATCTTGGCGCTGGGCGGCCTGCAGGGGTTTATTGGTTGGTGGATGGTGTCCTCGGGCCTTTCCGTCCGCACCGACGTCAGCCAGTACAGGCTGGCGACGCATCTCGTCATGGCCTGTCTGATCTTTGCCGGCTGCATGTGGATCATGCGCGGTCTCTCCAACCATTCCGATGACCCGGCGCCGACAAGAAGCTCGCGCGGTTTTGCCGCCGCGATCGCCATTTTCTCACTGTTCCAGATCTATCTCGGCGCGCTGGTGGCGGGGCTCGACGCTGGTTTTTCCTACAATACCTGGCCGCTGATGGATGGCGCCGTCATCCCTTCCGATCTGCTGATCCAGCAGCCCTTCTGGATCAATGCCTTCGAGAACCCCAAGACGGTGCAGTTCATCCACCGGATCGGCGCCTATACGCTCTTCGCATTGACGCTGATCAACATGGTGATCGCCCTTCGCGCAGCGCCTTGGACCACCCATGCACGCCGCGCCATCCTGCTTTTCGCGCTGGTGACGCTGCAGGCGGCAATCGGCATCGCGACGCTGCTGATGCAGGTGCCGCTTCACTGGGGCCTGCTGCATCAGGCCGGCGCGCTTGTGGTTTTCGGTTTCGCCGTCGCCAACTGGCGCGGCTTTTACGGCGAATATCCACACGGGACGATGATCGCCGAGCGCGACTGAAGCGAGCTGCCTTCTCGGGAGCGGATCTACCGCAACACCCCATCGAGCAGCGGCATGCCGATAATCGCCGCGGCGGCGATCAGGACGTAGCAGGCGATGCGGAAGGTCCGTTCTTCGGCAAGCCCGAACAATCTCGAGCCGCCATAGAGCCCGACGGCATAACTCGGCAGAGTGACGACGGTGAGCGCGAAGACTGCAGGCACGAACAGTCCGCCGAAATAATAGCTGATGGCGCTGAAGACGGACGAAATCGAGAAATAGAGCACCACATTCGCCCGGACGCGGGTGAAATTGCTCTTGCCGCCGAGCCAATAGGCGACAACCGGCGGCCCGCCGAGCTGCGCAGCGCCGCTGAAAAGCCCGGCGATCAACCCGACTCCGCTGGTCAGCGGTGCGGAAGCCTCCCCGTGATAGCGCCATCCCGATACCAGCAGCGCAAGCAGGCAGACAGCGATGATCGTGATGCTCCAGCGCAAGAGCAGCGGATCGAGCAGCGCCAGTATCGCCGTGCCGGCTGGGATGCCGAGCGCAGCACCGGCCGCCATGACGAAAACCTCGCGCCGGTTGGCGCCGCGCCAGGCCGGCGGGATCATCCCGAGTGACGCAATGCCGTCGATGACGAGCAGGATCGGTGAGATCAGCTTCGGGCCGACGATCGCGCCGCCGAGCGGAACGAAGATCAGCGCGGCGCCAAAGCCAGAAAAGCCGCGGGCAAGCCCGGCGATGAAAGCAAAGGCCATCAGCGCATAGATGCCATGGTCGGGCAGGGCGGCGGTAAACCATGCGCCGACGCTAGCGATAAGCGCATCCAGCGTCATGACATCGGCTCCGTGATTCGGGATGGGCAGCGAGGAAGGATGCGGTTTCATAGCCCAATCGTCATCGATGATCGAGCGCGAAAGCGATGCTGCGGCCGCCGATGCAAGCGGCCGCGGAAAGTTCACGATGAAGACATCGATACAAAGCTCGAGCGGCATCCACGTCGATGCCGCCGGCTGAGCCTTACGAGGCGAGCATCAGGTCCATGTTCTGGACGGCGGCGCCCGATGCGCCCTTGCCGAGATTGTCGAGCAGCGCCACCAAATTGACCTGCGAAGCGCCTGGTGTGCCGAAGACGAAGAGCTTCATCGTGTCCTTGCCTTCGAGCTCGACGGCGTTGACGCGGGGCAGGGCCTTGCTTTCGGCCAGCGGCACGACACTGACGATATCCTGGCCGGCATAATGGGCGACGAGTGTGGCATGAATGCTTTCCATCGTCGTGCCCTCGGCGAGATCGTCGAGATGCAGCGGCACCTGCACGATCATGCCCTGCGCGAACTTGCCGACCGACGGCGAGAAGATCGGCGCGCGGTCGAGCAGGCCGTGCACGGTCATCTCGGGCACGTGTTTGTGGGTGAGCGGCAGGCCGTAGAGGAAATGCGGCGCGGCGATCGCATCCGGGTGATCCGGGTTTTCCATCTGCGCGATCATCTGTTTGCCGCCGCCGGTATAACCGGAGACCGCGTTGACTGTCACCGGATAGCCGTCCGGCAGGATGCCGGCGGCACGCAGTGGCCGGATGAGGCCGATCGCTCCGGTGGGATAGCAGCCGGGGTTGGCGACGAAACGGGCGGCCTTGATCCTGTCGGCCTGCGCACCGTCCATTTCGGCAAAGCCATAGGCCCAGCCAGGATTGACGCGGAAGGCGGTCGAGGTGTCGATGACGCGCACATTGTTGTTGGCCGAAACCATCTGCACCGCTTCCTTCGACGCATCGTCGGGCAGGCAGAGGATGGCGATATCGGCGCTGTTCAGCATGTCCTCGCGCATCGCGGCGTTGCGCCGCTCGGCTTCGGGTATGGACAGAAGCTCGACATCGCGGCGGCCGGCCATGCGCGTGCGGATCTGCAGACCCGTCGTGCCGTGTTCGCCGTCGATGAAGATTTTCGGTGCCATGTTAAACCTGCGCTTTCAATAGGTTCTGAAGGTTTCCGGATTCAGTTTGAGGATGGTAGGTCAGCCTTGTGACACGGCGATGGCGCGTCGCTCGGCATGAAGACCCAGCATATACATCGCCACCGTTGCCCCCGCAATGGCGGTGATATCGGCATGGTCGTAGGGCGGCGACACCTCGACGACATCGGCGCCGCGGATATCGAGCTGGTGCAGACGCTGCAGCACCGAGAGGATCTTGGCGCTCGACGGCCCGCCGGCAACCGGCGTGCCGGTGCCCGGCGCAAAGGCCGGATCGAGGCAATCGATATCGAAAGTGAGATAGGCCGGCGCCCCGCGCGTGTGGGAGATGATTGCCGAGGCGATATCGCTGGCGCTCATCTCCTCGACCTGATGACCGTAGAGAATGTTGACGCCGCAATCCTCCGGCGCATGGGTGCGGATGCCGATCTGGATCGAGCGGTCGGGATCGATGATGCCCTCGCGAGCGGCCCGCGCCACGAAAGAACCGTGGTCGATGCGGCGTTCCTCGTCGAACCAGGTATCCTGGTGCGCGTCGAACTGCACGAGCGCGAGAGGGCCATGTTTTGCCACATGGGCTTTCAGCAGCGGCCAGGTGACGTAATGATCGCCGCCGAGCGTCAGCAGGAAGGCGCCGCTGTCGAGAATGACATTCGCCTGGCGTTCGATAGCGGCTGGCGTGTCCTGATGATTGCCATAGTCGAGCAGGCAATCGCCGTAATCGATCACGGCCATTTCGGCGAAGAGATCGCGGTTGAACGGATATTGCGCATCATTGTCGAAGATCGCCGAGGCGCGCCGGATCGCCTGCGGCCCGAAACGTGTGCCCGGCCTGTTTGATGTCGCAGCATCGAAGGGAATGCCCCAGACGGCGACGTCGACGCCGGCGAGCTCCTTGGTGAAGCGGCGGCGCATGAAAGACAGTGCGCCGGCGAAGGTCGGATCGCTGGCGGCGGAGGTGAGGCTGGTCGCTGTGAAGGCGTGGTCAATCGATCTGTTCGCCAAGTCAGGCTCCTTTTTTCGGTCGCAAACCATAGTCGCGTTCGATGCGGACGCTGCATTGCATGATCGCCGTTGACGTGAGGTGTCGGGCGGCGGTTCTCTCGCAAAGGAATTGGCCGATCCCCTGCGCGCAGAAAGGGGTAGGCGAGGTGCGGACGGATTTCAAGCAATCGTTCGGACGACGGCCGCTCGTTATCGTCGAGCGACCGTCATTTGTCCGCTGCCTATCGGGCCGGCTGCGGCAGGCACCGCAATCCAGCCAGCGTCGTCAGCGCGGTCGCTGAGATATAGCCCACAAGCGGCCAGGCACTATCGCCGCCGAGTAGAATCACGAAGACGGTTCCGGCAAAGCCGACGATGATGCTTGCGATGCAGGAATAGAGCGCGACCGCCGTTCCCGCCGTGTCGCCAAAGGCGTCGAGCGCGCCGTTGGCGGTGACCGCCGTCGCAACGACGATGCCGATCGCGATGATCCACATCGGCACGACGAAGCTGACGAGGGAAGGCTGCAGAAACAGCTGTCCAAAGGCAAGCAGCACGGCGCCGAGAAGCAGCATTGCCATGCCTCTGGCAAGGCTGCCTGCAATGCCCCAACGCCTGACGAAACGCTTGGCGAAACGCGCCGTCACGATCATCACCAGCGCCACCGTGGCAAAGATGAAGCTGAAGGCGGTGCCGGAAAAACCGGCTTTGTCGATTAGGATACGGGGTGCCGTCGAGAAGAAGACGAAGAAGGCGCCCATCGCCGTGCTGAAGCCGCCGGTATAAACCCAGAAGGGAAGGCTTGTAAGGATCGGGCGGAGAGCAATCTTCGCGGTGACGGCAGGGCGGGTTTCGTGCCACCGCATGCCGGCGTTGAAAAGGGCGACAATCGAAAGGAGGCCGATGACCAGGAAGATGGCGCGCCAGCAGAAGCAATCCGCGATCAAGGCTCCGATGATCGGGCCGAGTGCGGGCACGAAGGAGAGGATGGAGCCGAGAAGGCTGTAGATCGTACTGCTTTCGGGACGCCCGGCGTAGACGTCACGCACCGTTGCGAAAGTTGCGACGAGGGTCGCCGACGCGCCGACTGCCTGCAGCAATCGCAAGACCACGAAGATCGGCGCTGACGAGGAGCCGGCAAGCAGGAAGGATGAAGCGGCAAAGAGTGCAGCACCTCCAAGCAGGACAGGCCGTCGTCCGATAATATCGGAAGCCGGGCCGAAGACGATCTGGCCGACACCGAGCACGAGCATGTAGAGGCTGAGGGTCAGTTGGATGACCGCCGGCGAAGTGCCGAGCGCCTCCGGCATGACCGGCACGATCGGCAGATAGATATCCATGGCGAGCGAGGCCAGGATGTCGAAAGGTGCCATCAGCAGCAACGCTGCCGGCAGGGAATAGGTCCAGTGCTGGATTTTTGGATAAGACATGGGAAAGAACCCGCTCAAATGATTTCATTCGGCGGCGATCTGTCTCTTCATCAGTATCGGGATTGACCGGACAGACGCCGCAACAACAGGGCAGAGTTGTCGCGGCTTATTTGTCTGCGGACTTGGTTGTTCCCATCATGCGACCCTGACTGCGGCTTCGCTCATTTCCGAAGCGCTTTGCCAAGTTTCTACCAGCAGAGCTGGAATGCGACAATGGTGTGCCGGCACGCTTCCGATTGGTTTGAAACAGCGCAAAACAAAAAGGCCGGGTTGCCCCGGCCTTCGTAAAATTCCGTCTGTCCGAAGCGATTAACGCTTGGAGAACTGGAACGAGCGGCGGGCCTTTGCCTTGCCGTACTTCTTGCGTTCGACGACGCGGCTGTCGCGGGTCAGGAAGCCGCCCTTCTTCAGCACCGCGCGAAGGCCCGGTTCGAAGTAGGTGAGCGCCTTGGACACGCCGTGGCGAACGGCGCCGGCCTGGCCGGAGAGGCCGCCGCCGGCGACGGTTGCGATGATGTCGAACTGGCCGTCACGGGCAGCGGCAACGATCGGCTGGCGCAGAATCATCTGCAGCACCGGACGAGCGAAATATTCCGCGAATTCCTTGCCGTTGACGATGATCTTGCCGGAGCCCGGCTTGACCCAGACGCGGGCGACAGCGTTCTTGCGCTTGCCGGTCGCGTAGGAGCGGCCAAGCGAATCGACCTTGCGGACGTGGGCCGGAGCAGCAGCTTCGGAAGCCGTGCCGAGATCCTTCAGGGAGGAGAGGTCAGCCATATCAGGCGCTCCTTACATTCTTTTTGTTGAGCGCGGCAACGTCGAGGGCGACCGGCTGCTGGGCTTCATGGGGATGGTTGGAGCCGGCGTAAACGCGCAGGTTCTTCATCTGGCGACGGCCGAGCGGGCCACGCGGAACCATGCGTTCGACGGCCTTTTCGAGGACGCGCTCCGGGAAGCGGCCTTCGATGATTTGGCGTGCGCTGCGTTCCTTGATGCCGCCGGCATAACCGGTGTGCCAGTAGTAGACCTTGTCGGAATACTTCTTGCCGGTGAAAACGACCTTTTCGGCATTGATGACGATGACGTTGTCGCCGTCGTCAACGTGTGGCGTGAAGGTTGCCTTGTGCTTGCCGCGCAGGCGCATAGCGATGATGGAAGCGAGACGGCCAACGACCAGCCCTTCGGCGTCGATGATCACCCACTTCTTCTCCACCTCTGCAGGCTTCTGGGAGAAGGTTGCCATAGTGAATACTCTCTTTTGGGACCCTTGGCCCGAGGGCTTGAAGGGCGTTTCTTGTTGCTTGGATTGGCAGGCTCAAGGCATGCCAAAAAGAAAGCAGCCCGGATAGGCTGCGTTCTGGCGCGGTGTATAAAGGGAATATGACATTGGGTCAATATCGACTTCCCGAAGGTTTGGAAAAAAATCTCAGCAAAAACAAACACTTAGATATGTGGTATTGTGATACCTCATATTTCCGCGGTCACGAACTGCTGCGCCTGACGTTTTTCACGTCGTCTCTGCCGATTTGAAATCGCTTACGACGGTCGAAAGCAGCTCTCAGCCTTTGAACGCGCGCAGGCATTTCATCATTTCGCGGAGGCCGCGTGTCAGATGTTTGTCCCGGCGCAGAACCATGCCGAGGCGGCGCGTGAGTCGCGGGTTCAGCGATGATGTCGTTACGAGGCCGGCGTGGTCGCGCTTCAGCGCCAGCCCCGGCAGGATCGACCAGCCGAGTCCCACGGCTACCAGCTCCTTGATCGCCTCGATGCTGCCGAACTCCATCGCAGGTCGGATCCTGGTATCCGGTGCAGCCAGCCACGCGTCGATTGCGCGCCTGGTATTGCCGCCCTCATAAAGCAGCAGCGTCCTGTCGCGCATGAAGGCGGCGTCCGGTCCGCCTTCGGGCATCAGGCTGCCCGCAGGCGCGACGGCCAGCAATTCCTCCTCGTAGAACGGCTCGATCTCGAAGTTGCGTCCGGATGCCGGCAGGGCGACGACGGCGATGTCGAGGCTGTTGGCCTCCAGATCGCGCAAAATGTCGTCGGCATCGCCGATGCGCACGGTGATTTCGAGGCCGGGCATGGATTTTCTGGCGACGGCGATGGCGCGAGGCAGCAGATGGATCGACGCCGTGCCGCCGCTGCCGATGCGCACGCGGCCGCTGGCGCCGTCTCTATACGGCATCATCGCTTCTTCCGCGGCGGCCGATTCCTGAAGCAGCCGCCTTGCATGCACGAGCAGGTCGAGGCCTGCCGCGGTCGGCTGCGCCCGCCGCCCGACACGTTCGATCAGCCGGACGCCAAGCCGCTGTTCGAGCCCCTTCACCTGCAGACTGACGGCCGGTTGGGTCAGGCCTTCCTTGTCGGCCGCAGCCGTAAAGCTTCCGAGATCGGCAACGTTGACGAAGGTGGCAAGCTGATCGAGGTGGAGAGGCATACAAAAGAAATCCTTATGCAAATCATAATATCCATAAGCTTCTTTCGCGGCATCTTCCAGCGCATCTTTCATCCGTTGAAGAAAGGAAGAAAGAGATGGCTCTGGAATTAAGCGGGATCCTTGACACACCTCGCGATATCGTTCGGTCGAGACTTCGCGGGATGGCGCGTTGGAGCCTGCGGCTGCTGATGAGGATCGAACATCACTTCGAAAAGCGCCGCAGCCGCCGCACGCTTTTAGAACTCACCGACGACGAGCTTTGCGATGTCGGTCTGACCCGTGCGCAGGCAAGCGCCGAGACATCGAAGTCCTGGTTCTGGTCCTGACGGCAGCGGTCTCTGCCGGGAGTGCGGATCCTGCTCGAAATTGCCGGCGCCTTGTGGCAAAACGTCTGCCTGGAATCGAGCGCAGGGAGCAGCATCATGGCCGAAATCGTATCCTTCCGGAAGGACGCCGGAGCGGAAGAGGGCGGCTTCCTGACCCGCGCGCTGCGCGACGGCGTGCTGCGGCTCGTGCTCAACAATCCGCCCGCCAATGTGCTTTCGATCGCACTTCTCGAAGCGCTGATGGGCGAGCTCGAGACGGCCGAGGCGGAGCCGGATGTGCGCGTCGTCGTTATCGCCTCGACCGGCAATGTCTTTTCCGCCGGACATGATCTCAAGGAACTGACGACCCATCGCGCCGATGAAGATCAGGGTGCCGGTTTCTTCGAAAAGACCTTTCGGCTCGCTGCCGATCTGATGCTGAAGATCACGCATCTGCCGAAGCCTGTCATCGCCGAGATCGACGGGCTTGCAACGGCTGCGGGCTGCCAGCTCGTAGCTTCCTGCGATCTGGCGATCTGCACGGACAGTTCGACATTCTGCACCCCGGGCGTTAACATCGGCTTGTTCTGTTCGACGCCGATGGTGGCCGTTTCCCGTGCCGCGCACCGCAAACAGGCGATGGAGATGCTGCTGACCGGTGAGACAATCGACGCCTCGACCGCCAAGGATTTCGGCCTCGTCAACCGCATCGTGCCGAAGCAGTATCTGGCGCAGGTGGTTTCCAAATATGCGGCTGTGATCGCCAGCAAGTCGCCGCTGACGCTGAAGATCGGCAAAGAAGCCTTCAACCGGCAGCTCGAACTGCCGATGGAGGCAGCATATGATCATACCGTCAGGGTGATGGTCGAGAACATGCTGACTGAGGATGCGCAGGAAGGAATCGGCGCCTTCCTCGGCAAGCGCAAGCCGGAATGGACACGTTAAGCCTTTCCTGGTCAGATTGCAGCAAGCTGACCAGGAAAGGCTTCTAGCGATCACGCCAGTCTCAGAAGCAGCCCGCCGATCGCGATGACGACGCCGGCGACGTAGCGCCAGATGCTGGCTTTCTCCTTGAAGACGGTGATCGAGATCACCAGCGCAAAGAGGATCGCGGTTTCGCGCAAGGCTGCGACTGTCGCGACCGGGGCTTTCGTCATCGCCCAGAGCGCCAGTCCGTAGGACGCGATCGAGCCGGCGCCGCCGATGAGGCCGCGCCACCAGTTGCGGCGAACGTGACGCACTACTGCGAAAGCGCCGCGCTGGGACGCTGCCCAGGAAAACAGCAGCACCGGCGGCAGCAGCGACATCCACAAAGTGTAGGAAACCGCATTGCCGGAGATGCGCGCGCCGATTCCGTCGACATAGGTGTAGCTGGCGATGACGCAGGCATTGACAAGCGAGAGGACAACCGCGCGGCTGCTGCCACGCCGTGCCTCCAGGGCGAGCGTGAGGACGCCGGCGCAAATCGTCATCGTGCCGGCAAGGGCGCCGGCGGAAAGATTTTCCTTCAGGATGAAACCGCTTGTCGCGGCGATCAAGAGTGGCGCGCAGCCACGCATCAGCGGATAAACGAGGCCGATATCGCCGGCCCGGTAGGCGGCGGCGACCAGTTGGAAATAGGCAAACTGCAGGATGGCAGAGGCGCCGATGAATGGCCAGGCCGAGGCGTGCGGCAACGGCAGGAATGGCAGGAACGGCAGTGCCGAAACCGCGCCGCCGGCCGAGATCAGCGCCGCATCGAGGGACTTATCGCTCCCCGCCTTGATGATGGCGTTCCATGTCGCGTGCAGCAGTGCACCGAAGAGAACGAGGAGGATAACGTCGAGAGGCAAGGGAGTAATCCGGAAGGGATGAGGCGAAGCGGAACACGCCTCGCCTTCGGCATTTCAAATTCCCGAAAAGACAACTGGGATTTGCACGAAATTGCAAGGCAGCGGTCGCTTATGCGGTCATATGTCGAATAGCATCCTTTCAGTATGTGAACAATGGCGGTCCACTGGAGCAATTTTTACGTGCGCGCGACATGCGTTCAATCCATGCGATGCTTTCAACTATGAGATGCTTCTAATGGATGCGAGAACAAAGCGCGGCGCTATCGCGAACAAAAAGAGAAAGCAGCTTCATGAATTCGAGAGCTGACTATTCTATGCTGCTGAAATATAGATATTATTCTATAGCTTTGACATAGGGGAAAATTAAAGCTTCTGATTGTGTAATGTTCAGGAAATCGCAGCGCGGAATTGAGCCCAAACCTTTCGCAAGCGCGAAAGACGTACAGTTTCGGCGGCGGTCACGACGGCGAAAACATCAAAGCTGATGATGCGGAACGAAGAGCATCCCGTCAAGGTTGTCAATGCTCTGGCAGTTCAGCACCTGGCAGCGCGGATTGTCTTTTGAGGGGATATGCGTCCATTCCGCATAATCGGTCGCGTCGCAATAATTGCTATTGCGGACATAGCGATCGTAAAGCGGCAAGCCACGGGGAGACTGGTAGCGGAAGATGACGGCGCCTTGATTGTGGATGGCGGCGCGCACGCTGGCACAGCTCATGGTGAGCGGATTGTAGCGCGAGATCGCGAGCGCCGGCGATGCGGCGAGCACGAGCATGAGGGCAAGAGCGATTTTTTTCATCGAATCATCCTCAAGGAGTATCCAATTCATATATACGGGCCAGTTCATATATACGGGAAGACACGCAGCCGGTTTCACGGAAACGCAAAAAAAAGCATGCCGGAGTGGAGAAGTGGACATGAATCACGACGCCTATACGGATGATTACCTCGCCGGCATCCTGCATTCGGTAAAGACCATCGCGCTGACCGGCGCTTCGCCCAATCCGGCCCGGCCGAGCAACGGCGTCATGGGTTATCTGCTGTCGCGCGGCTACGAGGTCATTCCTGTCAATCCGGGGCAGGCGGGCAAACTGATCCAGGGCCGCACCGTTTATGCCCGGCTTGCCGACATTCCCGTGCCGATCGACATGGTCGACGTATTCCGCGCCTCCGAATATCTGGACGGGGTCGTCGAGGAGGCGCTGGCGCTGAGACCGCTGCCGAAAATCATCTGGTCTCAACTGGGTGTGCGCGACGATGCGGCTGCGGCAAAGGCGGAGGCCGCCGGCATCCAGGTGGTGATGAACCGCTGCCCGGCGATCGAGTATCCTCGTCTTATTGCCTGAGCTGCGCTCCGCTGAGACGGATTTTCCACCGAACGCCCGTGGGTTGAAATGGATCGCGATTAACTTTCGCAAGCGACCGGCTATGATCCTGCAGGTTAGCAACAACTGGAGGACGACATGGCCAAGAACGATCCGGGATTCAACACGTTGGCGATCCATGCCGGTGCGCAGCCCGACCCGACGACGGGCGCGCGGGTAACACCGATCTACCAGACGACCGCTTTCGTCTTCAATGATTCCGATCATGCTGCCGCCCTCTTCGGTCTGCAGGCCTTCGGCAACATCTACACCCGCATCATGAACCCGACGCAGGCCGTGCTCGAGGAGCGCGTCGCAGCGCTCGAGGGCGGCACCGCAGCCCTTGCCGTCGCCTCCGGCCATGCGGCGCAGGTGATCGTCTTCCACAATATCATGCGTCCTGGCGAGAATTTCATCGCTGCCCGCCAGCTCTACGGCGGCTCGATCAACCAATTCGGCCATGCCTTCGAGAATTTCGGCTGGCAGGTGCGCTGGGCCGATGCCGCCGATCCGGCAAGCTTCGAAAGCCAGATCGATGACAAGACGCGCGGCATCTTCATCGAGAGTCTCGCCAATCCCGGCGGCACCTTCGTCGATATCGCCGCCATTGCCGACGTCGCGCATCGCAACGGCCTGCCGCTGATCGTCGACAATACGATGGCAACGCCTTATTTCATCCGTCCGATCGAACACGGCGCCGACATCGTCGTGCATTCACTGACGAAGTTTCTCGGCGGCCACGGCAATTCCATGGGCGGCCTCATCGTCGACGGCGGCACCTTCGACTGGTCGAAATCCGGCAATTACCCGATGCTGTCGAGCCCGCGGCCGGAATATAACGGCATGGTGTTGCATGCGACTTTCGGCAATTTCGCCTTTGCGATCGCTGCCCGTGTGCTCGGCCTGCGCGACCTCGGGCCGGCGATCTCGCCCTTCAACGCCTTCCTGATCCTGACCGGCATCGAGACGCTGCCGCTTAGGATGCAGCGCCACAGCGACAATGCGATCGCCGTCGCGAAGTGGCTGAAGGCGCACAGCAAGATCGCCTGGGTGAACTATGCCGGCCTCGACGACGACCCGAACCACGCCCTGCAGCAGCGCTACTCGCCGAAGGGCGCCGGCTCCGTCTTCACCTTCGGCGTCAAGGGCGGCTATGAGGCGGGCAAGACACTGGTCGAGGGGCTGGAGCTCTTCTCCCATCTTGCCAATATCGGCGACACCCGTTCGCTCGTCATCCACCCGGCCTCGACGACACACCGGCAGTTGACCGACGAGCAGCGGATCGCCGCCGGCGCTGGGCCTGACGTGGTGCGCCTTTCCGTCGGCATCGAGGACGTCAAGGACATCATCGCCGATCTCGAACAGGCGCTCTCGAAGATCTGAGATCAGAAGGATCGATGATGACCACGGCAAATTTCATCACCTTTAGCATCGACGGCGTTGAACCCGAGTTGGGCGCTCCGGATCCCGGCCGGATCATCTCCGGCGATCCGCATTTCCGCACCTGGAACCTAGAGGAGGGCGAGGGCGGCCTTTATTCCGGCATCTGGGAGGCGACGCCGGGCAAGTGGCGGATCGTTTACGAGGAATGGGAATATTTCAGTCTGCTGGCCGGCCATTCGATCGTGACGGAGGACGGCGGTGAGCCGGTTCATCTGAAAGCGGGCGACCGGATGATCCTCAGACCCGGCTTCAAGGGAACGTGGGAAGTGGTTGAAACGACTCGCAAGGATTATGTGATCAAGGTTTGAGCGGGCCAGCAAATGGGCACGACGAAACCGGCCTTCCCGTTTTCGGTTTTGCCTTTTGTCGTCGCGGCCCAGCGATGATCCGAAACGGCAAGCGGGCAAAGACGGTGCTTATGGCCTCTTATCCCGGATTGAATGCTTTTAACCATTCCCATTAATCGTGCCTACATTGGCAAATGCTAAACCTTATCTGCAGCGCATTGCGGACATGATGTCTCCTGCCGTCTCACAGACATGGCCTTGCAATTAATCTTTGCGGAATTTGCATGTCGTCGAATCTTGCAGCCAGGCACGTTCGGACCCAGACGTCTTCCATCATTGCGACAACCGTCTGCTTCCTTGTCGTCGCCCTCGTATTGACCGGCCTTATGGCGCATGTCGTCGTCACCATGACCCGCTCAGTGAACGAGATCGACGATGCCAGGGCCAGTCGCGCCGCCCGCGCGGCGGTCGCAGCCTTTGTGGCTCGCTTGAGCGGGACAACGACGGACAATGCCATATGGGACGATGCCTATAGTGCTGTCTCATCTCCGGCCGCCGCGGATTGGGCTTATGAGAATTGGGGAAAAACCAGCGAGGATTATGCGCTTTATGACGGCGCGATCGTGACCGGCCCTGATGGGTCTTCGATCGTCTCGGCCTATGCCAAAGGCAAGCCCTTCCAGCCGGGCACGTTTTTTGGAGAAGCCTTTTATCAGCAGATCAATGCGGCTGCAGCTCCGGCCAAGGCGCCGGTGGTCAATTTCATCAAGACCGAAAGCGGTATAGCGCTGATTGCCTCCCAGGCGATCCAGCCGTTCGAGGCGGCCGCCGAGGTTCCGCAGTTCAGCGTGCTGAGTTTCTACAAGGAGTTCACGTCGGAGGTTCTCGACGCTCTCTCCAACGAACATGAACTCGAGGGGCTGAGCCTCGAGACGACGCCCAAGCCGGGATTCCTGAACACGCCGATCACCGACATGAAGGGAGCTGTGATCGGCTACCTCGTTTGGCCCAGCAAAGCGCCCGGAAGCGCCGTGTTTCAGCAGGTCTATCCTTATCTTGCAGCTTCTACCGTCATCCTTTCGCTGTTCTTGATCGGCGTGCTGTTGGTTGGCGCATCCGAGGCGCGGCGCCTGCGCCAGCTGGCGCAAACAGCTCGCTTCGAAGCGAGCCATGACAGCTTGAGCGGCTTGTTGAACAGACAGGGTCTTCTCCGTCTGCTGGAGGATCTGGAGAGCCCGGATTCTTCGTCGCCACGGCTTTACTTGGTGGATCTCGACGGCTTCAAGGCGGTCAACGATGCTTGGGGGCATGCGGTTGGCGATGATTTGATCCGGATCGTCTCGAACGCGCTGATGACCAGTCATCCCGAAGTCCTGGGCGCGGCCCGGCTGGGAGGCGACGAATTCGCGCTGGTGCACGTCGGATCCACTGCATGCGAAGAGATGGAAGAGGCGATTCTGGCGCTGTTTGCCGAGCCCTTTAAAATTGACGGGCGAACGATCGAAGTTGGCGCAAGCATCGGAGCCGCGGCGCGCGATGGAGACATATCGCCTTTGGAGCTTCTTCGCAGAGCCGACATGGCCCTCTATCGTGCCAAGGCAAATGGCAAAGGTCAGGCGGTTGAATACGACCCCGAACTGGACCGGGAACGCATACGGGTCGCCGAGCTGGAAGGTCTCTTGAAAAACGCCATCGGCAGCGGGGCAATCGAAGCTGTTTTCCAGCCTCTCGTCTCTGCTTCGACCGGCGTTGTCACCGGTCTTGAAGCATTAGCGCGCTGGAAAACTCCAACGGGAAACGTCAGCCCGGAAATATTCATCCCTCTTGCTGAAAGGTGCGGCCTCATCGATGCCCTTGGCGTCCATATGCTGAGAACGTCGATCGGGCATGCCAAGAGCTGGCCCGGTCTGACTTTGTCGGTGAACGTTTCGCCGATCCAGCTCTGCAATCCGGAATTTGCTGCCCAGGTGATCGCGATCCTGCAGGAGTTGGATTTCGATCCAAACCGCCTGACACTGGAAATCACCGAAGGCGTTCTGATGACAAATCCGGATCAGGCCCGTCGGTCGATAGACCAACTCAAGCGCGTCGGCATAAAGTTTGCACTTGATGATTTTGGCTGCGGCTACGCCAGCATCGGTGCATTGCGGCAGTTTGGGTTTGATCGCATGAAGATCGACCGCTCGCTCGTGTCCGCTCTCGATGTAACCGCAAATGGCGCCGATATTCTTCGGGCAACCATCTCCTTGGCGACTGCTCTGCAGATTCCCGTGACCGCCGAAGGTATTGAGAATAGCCGTCAGGCGGCGATCTTGCGAGACGCCGGCTGCGACCAGCTTCAAGGCTATATGCTCGGAAAACCCATGTCGGCATGCGACATATCCAGCAGGCTGCGAGAAGAGTCGGCCGCGTGATCTCGTAAGGCCATCGCACGAATTCGGTGTCGCGCACGGTATTTCGAAATCCTGAAAACGACATTTCCAGGCATCGCTGCGGCAATCCACCACAGCCATGCGTCAATCTATCCCAATGTTTTTGCTAAGGCTTTGTTAAGTCCGCGATTCAATCAAAAGACCGCAACTGCAGCATTTGCGGCACGGCCTCGTGGTCGGCTGCGACCGTCAAATTCCGTCATCAAACTGTAATAAAACGCGCCTAGCCCGCCTGATGTAACGGGAATTTCAGCGCCCCAGACAATGGACCCCCCCTCCATGGCGCTGGTCTCGTTGTTTTTCAAATCCATTAGGGAAGCGCTTCATATGCTCACCAAGAAACTTCTTTCGGCCTGCCTCGGCGCCGGCCTGGTTGCCGCTCTGGCGGTCTCGGCGTCCGCCGCCGATATCACCGGTGCCGGCTCCACCTTCGTCTATCCCGTCCTGTCCAAGTGGTCTGCAGACTACAACAAGCAGACCGGCGACAAGCTGAACTACCAGTCGATCGGTTCGGGCGGCGGCATCGCTCAGATCAAGGCTGCAACGGTTGACTTCGGCGCGTCCGACGCCCCGATGAAGCCGGAAGACCTGACGACGGGCGGCTTCGGTCAGTTCCCGCTCGTCGTCGGCGGCATCGTGCCCGTGATCAACGTCAAGGGCATCAAGTCGGGCGAACTGAAGCTCACGGGCAAGGTTCTCGCCGACATCTACCTCGGCAATGTCACCAAGTGGAACGACAAGGCCATCACCGATCTGAATCCCGGCCTGAAGCTGCCCGACAGCCAGATCGCCGTCGTCCATCGTTCGGACGGTTCGGGCACCTCCTTCAACTGGACCAACTACTTCTCCAAGGTCAACGAAGACTGGAAGAGCAAGGTCGGCGAAGGGACCGCCGTCAACTGGCCGGTCGGCATCGGCGGCAAGGGCAATGAAGGCGTTGCCGCTTACGTCACCCGCGTCAAGGATTCGATTGGCTACGTCGAATACGCCTACGCCCTGCAGAACAAGCTGCCCTATGTTCTGATCCAGAACGCCGCAGGCCAGTATCCGAAGCCGAATGCGGAAAGCTTCTCGGCTGCTGCCGCCAGTGCCGAATGGACCAAGGCTCAGGACTTCTACCTGATCATGACCAATGCTCCGGGCGAAAAGGCCTGGCCGGTGACCGCCACGACCTGGGCGATCATGTATAAGGAGCCGAAGGATGCGGCTCGCTCCAAGGCTGCCTTCGCCTTCTTCAAATGGGCGCTCGAAAACGGCCAGAAGGAAGCCTCTGCCCTCGACTACGTTCCGCTTCCGCAGACCCTGGTGAAGCAGATCGAAGATTACTGGACAGCCTCCTTCAAGGGCTGATCCTGACGAAACTGCGGTCGGGGCGGGAAGCTTGGCTTTCCGCCCAGAATGCCTTGACACCCCCTCAAAGCAGCAGAGCGTACGGATATGAGCGAAGCAATGGCATCGCTGCCCGCCACAACCGCGGGCGTGAAGCGCCGCGACGGCGCGGCAGGCGATCGTATTTTTTATTGGCTAGTTTTGGGCTGCGGCCTGTTTGTTTTGGTCGCCCTGTTCGCAGCGGCGTTCTCCATGGTCTGGGACGGGTTTTTCGCGTTGCGGACCTTCGGCTTTGGCTTCCTGACCGGCATGGAATGGGATCCGGTTGCCCAGCGGTTCTCGGGCCTGGTACCGATTTACGGCACGCTGGTCACCTCGGCGCTCGCCATGATCATCGGCGTTCCCGTGAGCCTCGGTATCGCCGTTTTCATTACCGAAGTTGCGCCGCGCTCCATTCGCGGCCCGATCGGCGGCGCCATCGAGCTTCTTGCCGGTATCCCCAGCATCATTTACGGCATGTGGGGTCTCTTCACTTTTGCTCCCTTCATGTCGGACTATGTCCAGCCGATGCTGATCGACTGGCTGGGCCCGATCCCGGTAATCGGCGCATTGTTCTCCGGCGCTCCGCTCGGCATCGGAATGCTGACGTCAGGCATCGTGCTGGCGATCATGATCATCCCCTTCGTCTCCTCGGTCATGCGCGACGTCTTCCTGGTCGTCCCCGCACCGCTGAAGGAATCGGCCTATGCGCTTGGTTCGACCAAGTGGGAAGTGGTGCGCGATATCGTCATCCCGCACACCCGCACCGCTGTCGTCGGCGGCATCTTCCTTGGTCTCGGCCGCGCGCTCGGAGAGACCATGGCGGTCACCTTCGTACTCGGCAACACCCATAACATCGCGGTATCGCTGATGGAGCCCGGCACGTCGATCGCTGCGACGCTCGCCAACGAGTTCGCCGAAGCTTCGGATGACCTCTACAGGTCGTCGCTCTCGGCGCTCGGTCTCATCCTCTTCGTCGTCACCTTCATCGTTCTGGCGGCCGCCAAGCTCATGCTGGTGCGCATGGCAAGACAGAGGGGAGAGTAGTCATGGCCACCTATTCGGGTTCCATTTACCGCCGCCGCCAGATCAGCAGCATGATCGCGCTTTCGCTCTGCGGCATCGCGACCGTGGTCGGCCTGGTCTTTCTGGTTTGGATACTCTGGACGACGCTGATACACGGCCTGTCTGCGCTCAGCCCCAGTCTCATCACGGAAATGACGCCGCCGCCCGGCGAAGATGGTGGCGGTCTCGCCAACGCCTTCATGGGGAGCCTGCTGATGGTCGCTCTGGCGGTCATCATCGGAACGCCGATCGGCGTGCTGGCCGGCACCTTCCTGTCGGAGTTCAGCCGCGGCAAGAAGATCGGCGAGGCAATCCGCTTCGTCAACGATATCCTGCTTTCGGCGCCGTCGATCATCATCGGCTTGTTTGTCTATGAACTGGTCGTCCGCCCGACGTCACGCTTCTCCGGCTTTGCCGGCGGCATCGCGCTCGCCTTCATCTTCCTGCCGGTCGTGGTGCGCACGACCGACGAAATGTTGCGGCTGGTTCCAGACGTCATGCGTGAGGCAGCACTTTCGCTCGGCATCCCGCGCTGGAAGGTAACGGTCAACGTACTCTACCGGGCGGCCTCCACAGGCATCCTGACCGGTATCCTCCTTGCGATCGCCCGCATTTCGGGCGAAACCGCGCCACTCCTTTTTACGGCTCTGAACAACCAGTATTGGAGCTTGAAGATGTCGCAGCCGATGGCGAATATTCCCGTCGTCATCTTCCAGTTCGCTATGAGCCCCTATGAGCAATGGCAGAATCTTGCCTGGGCCGGCGCCTTCGTCATGACGGCGATCGTGCTTCTCCTCAGCGTGGGCTCCCGCGCCATCCTCAACCGCAGGAATGCGAAATGATGCTTGAGAACAAAGCCTTCGAACCTCGTCCCGCCCACCTGGCCACAAGAGTCGACAAGATGGCGCTGACCGGCGTCAACTTCTACTACGGCGATGCCCACGCGATCCGCGACGTCACTCTGAGCTTTCCCGAGCGTCAGGTCTCGGCCCTCATCGGCCCGTCCGGCTGCGGCAAGTCCACGCTGCTGCGCATCCTGAACCGCATCTACATGCTCTACCCGAAGATGCGTGCCACCGGCTCCGTCACGCTCGACGGCCAGAACATCCTCGACCCCGGCTATTCGATGAACGAACTGCGCGCCCGCGTCGGCATGGTCTTCCAAAAGCCGGTGCCGTTCCCGATGTCGATCTACGACAATATCGCCTACGGTATCCGTCACCACGAGCGCATCTCCAAGGCCGAGATGGACCTCCGCGTCGAGCAGGCGCTGCGCGCGGCAGCGCTCTGGGACGAGGTCAAGGACAAGCTGAAGGGCAGTGGCCTCGGCCTTTCCGGCGGTCAGCAGCAGCGTCTCTGCATCGCGCGTGCCGTAGCACTTCGTCCCGAGGTGCTTCTGCTCGACGAGCCGACCTCCGCCCTCGACCCGATCTCGACTGCCAAGGTGGAAGAGCTGGTCGCCCGGCTGAAGACGGATTTCACCATCGTCATCGTCACCCACAACATGCAGCAGGCAAGTCGCATCTCCGACAACACGGCGTTCATGTATCTGGGCGAACTGGTGGAATACGGCCCGACCGCTGAGATTTTCCAGTCGCCGAAGGTCAAGCGCACGGAAGACTACATCACCGGCCGTTACGGTTGATCCGCCAAAGCATGTCGCGCAAAAGTGTGCAGCGGTTTTGCGATAACGACACGCGTTGACATAAAACCTGAAGCGCAACGCGCTTTAGGGGTGGATCACCATTGCAGATCCAGCCGGTCCAGCCCGTGGAAATGGTAGACATCCTTGACCACCGGCGTCTTCGCCAGCCTCAGGCCGGCCAGCCGCTCGAACAGGATCGGCAGCACGACGTTGAGCTCCAGCCGCGCCAGCGGCGCGCCGATGCAGAAATGGATGCCGGCGCCGAAGGAGAGGTTTGCCGCCTCGTTGCGGTCGGGCTTGAAGGTGAGGGGATCGGTGAATTTTGCAGGGTCTAGATTGGCGGCAGCAAGGATGAGGCTGACCTTGTCGCCGCGCTTGAAGGAGACGCCGTCGATTTCGGCAGGCTCCAGGGCCCAGCGCTGGAAGATGTGGACCGGCGCGCAGATGCGCAGGGTTTCCTCGACGGTGCGCTCTGTCGTCGCCTCGTCCCCGAAGAGTTCCGCCGGATCGCAGCCGCTGTCGAGGATGGTGCGCACGGAATTACCGATCTGGTGCACGGTCGCCTCGTGCCCGGCATTGAGCAGCACGATCGTCGTCGACACGAGCTCCTCCTCGGTCAGATACTGGCCCTTGTGCTCGGTATGGATCATGTGGGTCAGCAGGTCGTCGCGTGGTTCGGCGCGACGTTCTCTGATGACCGTTTTGACGTAGTCGGAAAATTCCTTCGCCGCTTGTTCGGCCTCTTCCTCCTGCTCGCGCGTGCGGCCGAACATGTACATGCGGACATAGGCGTGCGACCAGGCAAGCAGTTGCGGTCCCATCTCTTCGGGAATGCCGATCATCCGGGCAATCATCGTCACCGGGATGATGTCGGCAAAGGCCGAGAGCAACTCGACCTCGCGCTTCTCCGCGAAACCGTCGATCAGCCGGTTGGCGAGTTCGGCAAGTTCCGGCTTCATCTTCTCGACATGGCGGGAGACGAAGGCGCGGTTGACGAGCGTGCGCAGCCGCGTGTGCTCCGGCGGCTCGAGTTCGAGCAGCGAATAACGTTCAGAGAGATCGAAACTGGCAAGATGCGGCATCGGCTCGGCAAGGCCGAGCTCCTCGCGGCTGGCGATATGCAGGATCTGCCGACCGAAGCGCCGGTCGCGCAGCAGTCCGTTCACATAGTCGTAACCCGTAAAGAACCACTGCTTTTGCTCGCTCCAGTAGAAGGTCGGGCAATGGGCGTGAAGTGCGGCATAGACGGCATTCGGGTCGCCGTAGAAGGCCGGGTTGCGGCCGTCCAGCGAGACATGACGGTTGGTGCGGTCGATCGAGAGAAAGGATGGGATCATCATGACCCGAGCCTTAGCGGATTTGCCGGACCTCGGAAAGATGTAGGGAGAGGATCCCGGACTACCCGGCCCGTGACAGGGTACCCATGCGTCGCAGCGCTTCGACCTGGTCGTCGACCGTTGGCACGAGTTCGCCGGCAGTGCTGCTCGGCGTGGCTGGTGCAGGGGCTGCGGCCTCCGCTTCGCCGAAGGTCACCGTGCAGTTGCGGCCGGCGGCCTTCGCTGCATAGAGCGCCCGGTCGGCGGCCGAGATCAGCTTGTCGATATTGGCTTCGATAGAGGAGGCGAGCGCGATGCCGATGCTGACGGTGACCGGAACGATCGCTTCGCCGGTGCTGACGGGAAGGCGGCAGAATTCGGTGCGGATCGCTTCGGCGATCGCCTCGGCTTCCGTCTGGTCCGCGACGGCGGCGAATGCGGCGAATTCCTCGCCGCCCATGCGGCCGAAGATGTTGTTCGGAATATACTGGCGGGCCATGCGCGCGAAGGCGGTCAGCACGGCATCGCCGGACTGGTGGCCGAAACGGTCGTTGACACGCTTGAAATGGTCGAGATCGAAAAGGATCACCGCAACCTGGCGCTGCTCGTCATGAGCTCTTTCCTGGATGCCGTCGAAATAGCCGAGCAGGCCGCGGCGGTTGAGCACGCCGGTCAGCGAGTCGGTCAGGGTGAGGGCACGCAGGTGCCGTTCGGAGCGCTCCATGATCAGCCGGCAGGTGAACGCGAAGGCGATGGTCAGCAGGAAGGCGCTGGCCATGGCGGAGGCGCCGCCGAGATTGGTCGCCTCGATATCGCTTGGCATCGTCAGCGCCATCGTCAGCGCCGAGCCGAAGCACAGGCAGCCCTGGATGATGAACACGCCCATCAGCCTGATGCGGGTACGCTCACGGCGCATGTCGCCGGCGGCGACCGCCATGGCGAGTGCCGTCGCACCCGTCGCTGAAGCAAGGTTGTAGAGCACCACCCGGTTTGAATAATCGCTGTTGACCCAGGGCAGGAAGACACCGGCGAGCCAGATTGCCGGCGGCAGCAGTGCCCACCATTCGATCCTCTTGCGGTCGAGTGCCAGAAAACCAGCCACCCAGGCGCTCTGGCCGAGCAGGGCGATGGCATTGCCCGCCTCTATGGAAAGCACGCTGGGGATTTCGCCGCGCAGCGCGACCATTGCAAAGCCGATGCCGGTCAGGAGGAAGCCCAAGCCCCAATAGAGATAGGCCTCGTTCCTGACGTTGTGGCGCCAGGCGACGAACAGCACCAAAGCGAGCGTCATGGCCTCGGAACACCAGATGGCGAGACCTGTAGCGAAATTGAACACGGCAGCAACCCCTTGTCTGTCAGTTCGCATCCTTGCCGAGGAAGCTCGCCACTTCCTTAATGTCGCTGCGCTGCGGTATTGTTTTAGGCCGATATCTGCCGGTAGGCTTTCCGTCGGGTAAACGTGTATGAGAACAGTCGAATAGAGTAAGCCTTCCTTCATCCTGTCATGGAGAAAAGCCGGGGGAGACCGTACCAAGGGCTCGCCGTTAACAGGCGTTTGGGGGAAAGAGGCTCAATGCAGCGGTTCCGGGATAACGACATGCATGAAAAGAAGGGGCTTTGCTGCCTTGGCCCGCCTTCTTAACGTTATCCTCATGCGTGTCTTGAAGAGGAGGGCCGGGACACTCTATGTAGGGGTAAGACATTTTTCTTTGATTCCCGGCGCCTGCCGGCGAGACGTTGACAAAGGACGCACATGAGAAACCCAGTCGATACCGCAATGGCCCTCATTCCGATGGTCGTGGAACAGACCAACCGCGGTGAACGCTCCTACGACATCTATTCGCGCCTGTTGAAAGAACGCATCATCTTCCTGACAGGTGCCGTCGAGGACCATATGGCGACGCTCGTCTGCGCCCAGCTGCTTTTCCTCGAGGCCGAAAACCCGAAGAAGGAAATCGCCCTCTATATTAATTCGCCCGGTGGCGTCGTCACCGCCGGCATGGCGATCTACGATACGATGCAGTTCATCAAGCCTGCGGTTTCGACGCTCTGCATCGGCCAGGCCGCATCCATGGGCTCGCTGCTGCTGGCTGCCGGCCACAAGGACATGCGCTTTGCCACGCCGAATTCCCGCATCATGGTGCACCAGCCCTCGGGCGGCTTCCAGGGCCAGGCTTCGGACATCGAGCGGCACGCCCGTGACATCCTCAAAATGAAGCGCCGCCTGAACGAGGTCTATGTCAAGCACACCGGCCGCACCTACGAGGAAGTTGAAAAGACGCTCGATCGTGACCATTTCATGGATGCGGACGAAGCCCAGAGCTGGGGCGTGATCGACAAGGTTCTGACGTCGCGCCTCGAAATGGAAGGCGAACAGGCCTAGTAATTAATAGGGATGGTGTTTTTGTCGCCACAGTTCTATCCCAATTGTGATTGAACAAGGGCTTTCATACGGCGACGAAGACGCTAATAGTAGCTATTAATGCTATGTTGAATTTTTATGACATAGCATTGGCATTCGAAGGGGAATTCGTTGCCGCCGGGACCAGGACATGATTGGTTGGCCCCGGTTCGTAGCCCCTGAAGCCCTTCTCGGCAAAGGCTCCGGAAACGGAGTGCCGCCAGGAGCTGATAGAGTGGACCGCGATTTCGCCTTGAAATGCGGCGTGCTGGAAGGAAAATGATATGAGCAAGGTCAGCGGCAGCAACGGCGGCGACTCCAAGAACACTCTCTATTGTTCGTTCTGCGGAAAGAGCCAGCACGAAGTCCGGAAACTGATTGCCGGACCGACCGTCTTCATCTGCGATGAATGCGTCGAATTGTGCATGGACATCATCCGCGAGGAGAACAAGTCCTCGATGGTCAAGTCCCGCGACGGCGTTCCGACGCCCCAGGACATCATCAAGGTCCTCGACGAATATGTCATCGGCCAGCGGCAGGCGAAGAAGATCCTGTCGGTTGCCGTTCACAACCATTACAAGCGCCTGGCGCACGCCTCCAAAAACGGCGAAGTCGAGCTGGCGAAGTCGAACATCATGCTCGTCGGCCCGACCGGCTGCGGCAAGACCTATCTTGCCCAGACCCTCGCCCGCATCATCGACGTTCCCTTCACCATGGCTGATGCGACGACGCTGACAGAGGCCGGTTATGTCGGCGAGGATGTCGAAAACATCATCCTGAAGCTGCTGCAGTCGGCCGACTACAACGTCGAGCGTGCGCAGCGCGGCATCGTCTACATCGACGAAGTCGACAAGATTTCGCGCAAGTCCGACAATCCGTCGATCACTCGCGACGTCTCGGGCGAGGGCGTGCAGCAGGCGCTGCTGAAGATCATGGAAGGCACGGTCGCTTCCGTTCCGCCGCAGGGCGGCCGCAAGCACCCGCAGCAGGAATTCCTGCAGGTCGACACGACGAACATCCTGTTCATCTGCGGCGGCGCTTTTGCCGGCCTCGACAAGATCATCTCTGCTCGTGGCGAGAAGACCTCGATCGGCTTCGGCGCCTCTGTCAAATCGCAGGATGACCGCCGCGTCGGCGAGGTCCTGCGGGAACTGGAGCCGGAAGACCTGGTCAAGTTCGGCCTTATCCCCGAGTTCATCGGCCGTCTGCCGGTTCTGGCGACGCTCGAGGACCTCGATGAGGACGCGCTGATCCAGATCCTGTCCGAGCCGAAGAACGCGCTGATCAAGCAGTATCAGCGGCTGTTCGAGATGGAAGACGTGGAACTGAACTTCCACGAGGACGCTCTGCGCGAAATCGCCCGCAAGGCGATCGTACGCAAGACCGGCGCTCGCGGCCTTCGCTCGATCATGGAGAAGATCCTGCTCGACACCATGTTCGAACTGCCGACGCTGGAAGGCGTGCGCGAGGTCGTCATCTCCGAGGAAGTGGTGCGCGGTTCGGCCCGTCCGCTTTACATCTATGCCGACCGGCAGGAAGAAAAGGCCAACGCTTCGGCGTGAGCTTGGGCTTTCGTGTGATTATTTTGGGGGCTTGCCATAGGCAGGCCCCTTTCTATTTGAAAAACCATGCCAAGCGCTGTTAGTATTTGCCCGTGGGAACCGGAGTTGCCTTTGCCGATGTTGCGCAAGGGGTAGTGCTTGGCAATGATGCCGTGATTCCGTAAGCCTATTGCTGGCGTTTGTATTTTAGCCGGGTCGGAAGTGGTCAGCGCCGGTCCAGCCACGCGTTTCATAGTGTTGGCGTTCCGTTGTAATAAAGCTGTCACATCCGAGGGACGCGGGCGTTAGCGTGGCTTGAAAAGCGTAGTTAGAACCTCCACTTGTAGCAACAAGTGAGTGCCGGCCGGTCCCAAGCGGCCGTGCAGAGAGCCCGGCAACGGGACGATGGAAAGGACATAAAATGACGAAGAAAACGTCTGTAGCGAGCAGCACTGCCTACCCTGTTCTGCCCCTGCGCGACATCGTGGTTTTCCCGCATATGATCGTGCCGCTGTTCGTCGGACGGGAAAAGTCGATCCGTGCGCTCGAAGAGGTCATGGGTTCCGACAAGCAGATCATGCTGGTGACGCAGATCAACGCCAGCGACGACGATCCGGATCCTTCCGCGATCCACAATGTCGGCACCGTGGCGAACGTGCTGCAGCTCTTGAAGCTGCCCGACGGCACCGTGAAGGTTCTGGTCGAAGGCCGCGCCCGCGCCGAGATCGACACCTATACCAGCCGCGAGGATTTCTATGAGGCGCTCGGCCATGTGCTCGAGGAGCCGCATGACGATCCGGTCGAACTGGAAGCGCTGTCGCGTTCGGTCGTCTCCGAATTCGAGAGCTACGTAAAGCTCAACAAGAAGATTTCGCCCGAAGTGGTCGGCGCCGCCAGCCAGATCGACGACTATTCCAAGCTCGCCGATACGGTCGCTTCGCATCTGTCGATCAAGATCACCGAGAAGCAGGAGATGCTGGAGACCACCAGCGTCAAGCAGCGCCTCGAAAAGGCCCTCGGCTTCATGGAAGGCGAGATCTCGGTTCTGCAGGTCGAAAAGCGCATCCGCTCGCGCGTCAAGCGCCAGATGGAGAAGACCCAGCGCGAGTATTACCTCAATGAACAGATGAAGGCGATCCAGAAGGAACTCGGCGACGGCGAGGAAGGCCGCGACGAGATGAGCGAACTGGAAGAGCGCATCTCCAAGACCAAGCTGTCCAAGGAAGCCCGTGAAAAGGCCGATGCGGAACTGAAGAAGCTGCGCCAGATGAGCCCGATGTCGGCGGAAGCCACCGTTGTGCGCAATTATCTGGACTGGCTGCTCGGCATTCCCTGGGGCAAGAAGTCGAAGATCAAGGCCGATCTCAACAATGCCGAGAAGATCCTCGAAGCCGATCACTTCGGTCTCGACAAGGTCAAGGAGCGCATCGTCGAATATCTGGCCGTGCAGGCCCGTGCCACCAAGATCAAGGGCCCGATCCTCTGCCTCGTCGGTCCTCCGGGCGTCGGCAAGACCTCGCTCGCCCAGTCGATCGCCAAGGCGACCGGCCGTGAGTATGTCCGTATGGCGCTTGGCGGCGTTCGTGACGAAGCCGAAATCCGCGGTCACCGCCGCACTTATATCGGCTCGATGCCCGGCAAGGTCATTCAGTCGATGAAGAAGGCGAAGAAGTCCAACCCGCTCTTCCTGCTCGACGAGATCGACAAGCTAGGCCAGGACTATCGCGGCGATCCGTCCTCGGCCCTGCTCGAAGTGCTCGATCCGGCCCAGAACATGACCTTCATGGACCACTATCTGGAAGTCGAATACGACCTGTCGGATGTGATGTTCATTACGACGGCGAATACGCTGAATATTCCTGCGCCTCTGATGGACCGCATGGAGATCATCCGTATCGCCGGCTACACCGAGGATGAAAAGCGCGAAATCGCCAAGCGGCACCTGCTGCCGAAGGCCATCAAGGAACATGCGTTGCAGCCGGAAGAATTCTCGGTCAGCGACGACGCCCTGATGGCGATCAGCCAGCAGTACACCCGCGAAGCCGGCGTCCGCAACTTCGAACGCGAATTGATGAAACTCGCCCGCAAGGCGGTCACCGAGATCATCAAGGGCAAGACGAAGGCCGTTCATGTGACGGCGGCCAACATCTCCGACTATCTGGGCGTCCCGCGCTTCCGCCATGGCGAAGCCGAGGGCGAGGATCAGGTCGGCGTCGTGACCGGTCTTGCCTGGACGGAAGTCGGTGGCGAGCTGCTGACCATCGAAGGCGTGATGATGCCGGGCAAGGGCCGCATGACGGTCACCGGCAATCTGAAGGAAGTCATGAAGGAATCGATTTCGGCAGCGGCCTCCTATGTCCGCTCGCGCGCCGTCGATTTCGGCATCGAGCCGCCGCGCTTCGACAAGAGCGACATCCACGTGCACGTGCCGGAAGGCGCGACGCCGAAGGATGGCCCCTCGGCCGGCGTCGCCATGGCAACCGCGATCGTCTCGATCATGACCGGCATCCCGGTGGACAGGCATGTGGCCATGACCGGTGAAATCACCCTTCGCGGCCGTGTGCTGCCGATCGGCGGTCTCAAGGAAAAGCTGCTCGCAGCGCTTCGCGGCGGCATCAAGAAGGTGCTGATTCCGGAGGAAAACGCCAAGGACTTGGCGGAGATTCCTGACAACGTGAAGAACAACATGGAGATCATCCCGGTATCCCGCATGGGCGAGGTGATCAAGCATGCGCTGATCCGGCGACCGGAGCCGATCGAATGGGACGGCACGGTAGAAACGCCCGTCATCGCAACGGTCGAAGGCCTCGATGAGACAGGCGCAACCATAGCGCATTGAGTGGCCTTTGCCACATTTATGCCCCATTGGGGCAAAACACGGAAAAAGGCTGGCGGAAACGCCAGCCTTTTTTGTGAAAACGTCATGTAGACGCTTGCTTTTCCTTGATTTGCAGGGCTTTTGGGTTTTCGGCGGGCCTGATGAAACCTATTCTGCGCCTAGCTTACTTTTGAGTCGTTTCATACCATTTAGAAAGGGGTGGAAACATGAACAAGAATGAACTCGTGTCCGCAGTAGCCGAAAAGGCAGGACTGACGAAGTCTGACGCGGCTTCCGCTGTTGACGCGGTTTTCGACGTTGTCCAGGCTGAACTCAAGAACAAGGGCGACATTCGCCTCGCGGGTTTCGGCAGCTTCACCGTTTCTCATCGTGCCGCAACGAAGGGCCGTAACCCGTCGACGGGCGCTGAAGTAGACATTCCGGCTCGCAACGTGCCGAAATTCACGCCCGGCAAGGGCCTGAAGGACGCCGTCAACGGCTGATCTGATATTATCCGTCAGCCGGAAACGAGACCGGTTGCGCAGGATTTGAGAGGGGTTCGGCTTTGCCGGACCCCTTTTGCGTTTGGCAGGTATTGCCGCCGCGCGGGCTTTGAACTACGACATTTCTGTTCTCAGGGCGGGGTGAAACTCCCCACCGGCGGTAAGGGTTTCGGCCTGAGCCCGCGAGCGCCTCCTTCCGCGCCCATGCGAAAGGCAGGGGTTGCCCTGCGTCGCTTGGTCGGGGTTCATGCGTCCTGATTTATGTTGGTCCCTGTTCTGGATGAAAGACATGAATCAGACTTCCCTTGCAGTCTCGCCGTCCCGCGCCGTTGTCGGTGCACTCTGGATGGTCCTTGCCGGCATTGCTTTTTCGCTTCTCAACGTCGTCACCCAATGGCTGACGATGAAGCTTGCCTTCCCCTCGGCCTCGGCAGCCTTCTGGCAATATGGCTTCGCCTTCCTGTTTTCGCTGCCGTTCCTGAAGAGGCTCGGCCTTGCGGCGATGCGGACGCGCTATCCCTGGCGTCACCTCGCACGCGTCGCGCTTGCCGCGCTCGGCGTCGAGGCTTGGGTCGCCGGCCTTGCCACCGTGCCGATCTGGCAGGCGATCGCGCTGGTGATGACCTCGCCCTTCTTCATCATTCTGGGCGCCCGGCTTTTTCTCGGTGAGCGCGTCGGCCCGGCCCGCTGGGCTGCGACGGCGGCGGGTTTCACCGGAGCGATGATCATCCTGCAGCCGTGGTCGGACGGCTTTGGCTGGGCGGCTCTCTTGCCTGTGCTTTCGGCGCTGCTGTGGGGCGCCTCGTCTCTGATCACCAAGAGCCTGACGGGCATCGAGCGGCCGGAGACGATCACCGTCTGGCTGCTCGTTCTGCTGACGCCGATAAATGGCGGGCTGGCGTTCGCGGCCGGCTTTGTAGTGCCGACGGGCGCAACCCTTGCCCTGTTCCTGCTGGCGGGGCTGCTGACTGCCGTAGCGCAGTATTTCCTGACGCTTGCCTATGCTGCAGCCGATGCCGCCTACGTCCAGCCGTTCGACGATCTGAAACTGCCGTTGAATGTGCTGGCCGGTTGGCTGTTCTTCGGCTATGCGCCGGCGGGCTACCTCTGGCTGGGAGCGGCTCTTATTCTCTCCGCTTCGCTGTTCATCATGCGAAACGAGATGCGCCGGGTGCGCAAATCAGCCTGACATGATCTGACGCAAAATGCCGCGTCTGTCATGCCTCTGTCATGCCGCTCCCGCAGAAAACTCATGTTTCGAATGTTCGACACATGGGGGATTTCATGACAATTTCATCGCGCAAGGCAGCACTTGCTGCCATGCTTCTCGCATCCGTCGCCTTTCCGGCCGCGGCCGAGCCGGTTTTCAACCGCATCGCGTCCTTCCCGGTCGCAGAGAACCTGCCGGCCGACAAGGACAAGCTTTCGGTGAGCTCCGCCGAGATCATCACCGCGACTGACGACGGCAACACGCTGATCTATAGCGACAGCCCGCTCGGCGCGATCGGCTTCATCGACATTACCGATGCCAAGGCCCCAAAGGCCGGCGGCGCGCTGATGATGGACGGCGAGCCGACTTCGGTCACCTCGAGCGCCGGCAAGGCGTTGGTTGCCGTCAACACCTCCGAAAGCAAGGCGAAGCCCTCGGGCCGTCTCGCGATCGTCGACGTGGCGACCAAAAAGATCGAAAACACGTGTGATCTCGGCGGCCAGCCGGATTCGATTGCCCTCAACAAGGACAAGACGCTCGGCACCATCGCAATCGAAAACGAGCGCGACGAAGACGTCAATGACGGCAAGATCCCGCAGATGCCGGCCGGCGACCTCGTCGTCTTCCAGGTCAAGAACGGCACTGTCGATTGCGGCACTATCAAGCACGTGGCGCTGACCGGGCTTACCGGCGTCGCGCCGGAGGATCCGGAGCCGGAATTCGTCGCCTTCAACAGCCTGAACCAGATTGCCCTGACGCTGCAGGAAAATAACGAGATCGTCATCATCGACGCCAACACGGCTGAAGTGAAGACGCATTTCTCCGCCGGCAGCGTCGATCTCACGGGTATCGATACCAAGCGTGACGGCGCCCTGAAATTCTCAGGCGAAGCCAAAGGCGTGCTGCGCGAACCGGACGCCGTCAAGTGGCTGGACGACAACCGCCTAGTCGTCGCCAATGAAGGAGACTACCAGGGCGGCTCGCGCGGCTTCACCATCTTCGACAAGACGGGCAAGCTTCTCTACGAATCGGGCGCATCCTTCGAACGCGCCGTCGCTCATATCGGCCACTATCCGGAAAGCCGCTCGGGATCGAAGGGCGTCGAGCCGGAAGGCCTCGAAGCCGCCAAGTTCGGCGACGATCAATATTTCTTCCTGCTCGCCGAACGTGCCTCGGTCGTCGGCGTCTATAAGGATACCGGCGCCGATCCCGAACTCGTCCAGCTGCTGCCATCAGGCATTTCGCCGGAAGGCGCGATCGCCATTCCCGCCCGCAACCTCTTTGCGACCGCCAACGAGGTCGATCTCGGCAAGGACGGCGGCACGCGCTCGCATGTGATGATCTACGAGCGCTCGGAAGGCGAGAAGGCCTATCCGCAGATCGTCTCCGCCGAGAAGGACGGCAATCCGATCGGCTTCGCAGCCCTTTCGGGTCTCGCCGCCGTTCCGGGCAAGCCGGGCATGCTCTACGCCGTCAGCGACAGCGTTCTGGGCTCGCAGCCGACGATCTACACGATCGATGCCAGCAAGAAGCCGGCCGTCATCACCGACGCCCTCGTCGTCAAGCGTGACGGCACCCCGGCCCAGAAGCTCGACATCGAAGGCATCGCGGCTGCCGCCGATGGTTCCTTCTGGCTCGCCTCGGAAGGCTACAGTGAGCGTCTCGTTCCGCACGCGCTCTACAACGTCAATGCCAAGGGCGACATCAAGGCCGAGATCGCCCTGCCGAAGGAACTCGTCGCCAACGAAATCCGCTACGGCTTCGAAGGCGTGACCATTGTCGGCACCGGCGACGACACCACGCTCTGGATGGCGGTCCAGCGCGAGTGGAGCGACGACGAGAAGGGCTTCGTCAAGCTCGTCTCCTACAATCCGAAGAAGAAGGAATGGGGTGCCGTTCGCTATCCGCTCGACAAGACGGAAAGCGGCTGGGTCGGCCTGTCGGAAATTTCCGCTCAGGGCGATAGCGTCTACATCATCGAGCGCGACAACCTCGTCGGCGATGCCGCCAGGCTGAAGAAGCTCTACAAGGTCGCGATATCAGACCTGAAGCCCGCCAAGCTCGGGGCCGAGCTGCCGGTCGTCAAGAAGACCGAAGCCCATGACTTCCTCGGTGAACTGAAGACCGCGACCAATGGCTATGTGCTGGACAAGCTCGAAGGCTTCACCTTCGACGCGTCGGGCAAGCCCTACGCGGTTACCGACAATGACGGCGTCAGCGACTCCTCCGGCGAGACCCTGTTCTTCCCCGTTGACCTGGTTGGCACCAACTGAGCCCACCAACTGACTTGACGGATCGACGATATGCAAATGGCCGGGCGAAAACCCGGCCATTTGCATTTTGGAGTGTCGGACGGCCTACCAGCGCTGATGCACATGCGGCGCGATCAGCCGCTCGTAGATCTCGCGCGTTGCCGCCATGACATCGCCCGAAAGCGGCGCAAGTTCGGAGGCGGCCGCGTTGGCCTTGGCCTGCTCGGCATTGCGTGCACCGGGGATGACGACGGTGATGGCATCGCTCATCAGGATCCAGCGGAGCGCGAAGGCAGCCATGGTGGCGCCCTCGGGCACCAGCTTGCGCACCTCTTCCACCGCCTGCAGACCGACCTCGAAGGGCACGCCGGCAAAGGTCTCGCCGACATCGAAGGCTTCGCCGTTGCGGTTGAAATTGCGGTGGTCGTCGCTGGCAAAATGTGTGTCCCGGGTGATCTTGCCGGAGAGAAGGCCGCTGGCGAGCGGCACCCGGGCGATGATCGCCACATTCCTCCGGCGCGCTTCCTGGAAGAACAGATGGTCGGGGCGCTGGCGGAAGATGTTGTAGATGATCTGGATGCTGACGACGCCGGGATATTCGATCGCCTTCAGCCCGTCTTCGACCTTCTCGACGCTGACGCCGTAACCCTTGATCTTGCCGGCCTCCTGTAGCGCGTTCAGGCCCTCGAAGACCTCAGGCTGGTAAAGCACGTCGCGCGGCGGGCAGTGGAGCTGCACGAGGTCGAGGCTGTCGACGGCAAGATTCGTCAGGCTGCGGTCGATGAAGCCTTCGAGATTAGCCTTTGTGTAGCCTTCGGCGAGATGCGGGTTGAGGCGGCGGCCGGCCTTGGTGGCAACCATCGGCCGTTCGCCGCCACGCGTCTTCAGCACGTCGGCGATGATCTTTTCGGAGCGGCCGTCGCCATAGACATCCGCCGTATCGATGAATGTCATGCCGGCATCGAGCGCGGCATTCAACGCCGCGCGTCCGTCCGCCTCGCTGATATCACCCCAGGAGCCGCCGATCTGCCAGGCGCCGAAGCCGACATTGGTGGCGGTGAAGGGCATGCGGCCAAAAGCGTGGTGTTTCATGAAAAATCCTCCCTACTGTATGTCGCCCGGATGTGTGTGGGGACAACGACATGCATAAAAACAAAGAGCCAAAGCGCGTCGCATGATTCAAGCAAGATGCGACGCGCTGATGAAAGACACTGGCACTATCAGCCGGGTGACTTTGCGGCAATTGTCGATCCGGCTTTGATTGGTCGCCCCGATGAAATATCGTTCTGCTACACGGCTTCAACCGCATGGATGGAAAAGGAAAGATCATGGAGATCAAACCCGTCGGCTCTCGCCCCTCGACGAAGCCACCGGCCGACTATTTCACCGGCGCCGTTCGCCAGGATCCGCTGATGGAAACGCCGGCGCCGGCACGGGCGAGGGCGGTCTCCGTGACCTTCGAACCCGGCGCCCGCACGGCCTGGCATACGCATCCGCTCGGCCAGACGCTGATCGTGACATCAGGCAAGGGTCTCGCCCAGAGCTGGGGAGAGGACATCCGCGAGATCCGCGCCGGCGATACCGTCTGGTTCGCGCCGGGCGAAAAACATTGGCACGGAGCTGCCCCGGATACGGCGATGACGCACATCGCCATTCATGAGGCGCTGGACGGCAATCACGTCGACTGGATGGAAAAGGTCAGCGACGAGCAATATTCCGGCAAGGCCTGATCAGAGCCGCTTCAGGCAATAGGAAAAATGCGCGTGCGATTCGACCGTCAGGAACTCGAATTGCCAGCCGTAATCCTTGCAGAACTTGGTGACCGCCTCGACGACACCATAGACGATCGGCTTGACCGTATTGCCCGTGCAGAAATCATGCCCGGCAATACGCCCCGTCCGCTTGACCTTCTTTTCGCAGAGCAGGAGCTCCTGCCAGGTGAGCTCGAAGGAATGATCGGTATCGATATAGGCCCAGTCGAGGAAATCGTCCTCGAATTCGGCAAGCTTCTCGAGCGATGTGCCCTGCATCAGGTGCAGCCGGCCAGCCTCGATCTCGGCGGCGAAATTCGTGTGGATCGAGTCGAGCCCGGAGCTGTAGCGATCCATCGACCAGGGATCGATGAGGTAGAGCTGCGCCGGGCGATTCTTTTCCAGGATCTCAGCCGTATATTGGCCGAAGGCTGCCCCGACCTCGACGCCTATGCCGCCGTTCGGAATCCGATAAAGCAATTCGCCGCGATCCGGCAGTAGCCGGGCGTTTTCCATATGATGGGCGCTGAGCGGAGTGCGCGGCATGCTCGCCCGGAGCGCCTGCCTGTCTTCACGTGTCTTCATCTCTGATCTCGGGATTGCGGGCGACTGACGGCCCTGATGCGGTTCGAGGGGAAGGTAGGAGCAGCCGACACCGATGACAACCGCATGACAGGAATTTGCTTCTTTCGAACAAACCGCTAAGTTCCATCTGTGAACTGACGAAAAAGCCTCGGGAGGAGCGATTTCATGAGACGCATGTGGCCTGAAGAATTCAACGCCATCATCAGCGGAGCTGAGGAGGTGATGTTGGAAACACCAGCCGAGGCCGGCGAAGCGCCGCTGCAGCGCAAGGCGCTGAAGGCGCGAATCACCATGCAGGATTACGAGCGGATCTGGCCGCTCGCCGAGATGCGCTTCCGGCTTGGCGAAAGAGATGGCAAGGCCATCACGCTGATCACCACCAATCCCCATTACCACGCCTGGCACCCGAAGGACGGCGGCAGCGTCGATTCCGTGTCGGACAGTGGCCGCCACTACAAGACGGATTATCTCGTCGTGCACTTCCTGCTCGACGACGTGAAGGAAACGTCTCCCGCCTGAGGTGCTGAGGGCCCGGTGCGGCAGGAAGCCGCACCGGCGTCCTGTGGAAGCCGAGTTGATCTCGACGCTGATGACAACGGCGGCGATATCGCTAAGCTTGGGCGAACCATATCCTTACGAAATTGGAGGTTCCCGTGACGGGCAACGTGCTGGATATCCCGGTCAAGACTGTGGATGGTCGTGAGACCACGCTCAACGAATACAAGGGCAGGGTGCTCCTGGTCGTCAATGTCGCCTCGAAATGTGGGCTGACGGTCCAATATGAGGGGTTGGAAAAGCTTTATGGGGAAAAGCGCGAGCGCGGCTTCGTCATCGCCGCGTTTCCCGCCAACGATTTCAAGGGCCAGGAGCCGGGCACCGACGCCGAGATCCTCGATTTTTGCACCAGCACCTATGACGTCACCTTTCCGATCTTCTCGAAGATCTCGGTCAAGGGCGAAGCCCAGCACCCGCTTTACCGGCAACTGACCAAGTCGGGTGTCGCGACGACGGGCGACGGCCCGATGCGCGAACGCCTGAAATCCCACGGCATGACAGGCGGCGACGAGGACGACATCCTCTGGAACTTCGAAAAATTCCTGATCGGCCGCGACGGCAAAGTCGCTGCCCGATTCGCCCCCGATGTGACGGCCGACGATTCGCGACTTGTTTCCGCTGTGGATAAAGAACTGGCGAAGGGATGAACGGTGGGCGATGAGCACCGACCAGACAGCGGGATGCTCATTACCCCGATCACGCTCTCACATCTTAGTCGGAGAAAATAAGAAAGCGCATCCGGCGCCATTCCAAGGTCCTCAGATCCCAAGCACGGTCACAAGCGGGGGCGTAAAGTCCTTGAAGCCCACTCTCGGCCAGTCGCACCTCTTGTCGAATTTCGTCTTTGGTTCGTGGCGCTGGCATGTCGGATTCGTCTTGAATGCATATCCGGGCAGGGTGACGTATGTGGCACTTGGCGCGCCGAGGGCAATCGCGATGCACAGCGTCAATACTGAGCGCAGGGTCGTCATGGCACACCTCCAGGCGTGATGAACCTTCAAACGCGGAGACTTTCCGGGCGGCGAATTCTCCCACTTTTGCCGACCCCTATCCATTCGCCCAATAGGAGGTGGCGCGCCGGCTGGGAGTGGTCCGCTTTATGGAGCGCTGGCGGGACGGCGCGCATCTGAAGCTGCCGGGATGTACGCCTTGCTGCGCCGGAACGTCTTGCCGCATGCTGCCTCGAGAACGCAGTCCTGCCCAGAACTCGGACCGTGGTGTGCCGCCGCACGGGGAATCCGTCCGCCGGTTCACCGGATACGGAGAGTCGTGACGAACCGATGGGCAGGATGTAATCGCCGTGAAATGGCAGACGGTGAGCGTCCTCCAAACGGCGAGGGATGCCCATCACCCCAATCACACAGTCACATCTGCGTAAGAGAAAATGAGAAGGCGCACCGGGCGCCACTCATAAATGAAACGCGGTTTTGGAAAAACGAAAACGTATATTTATCGCCACTTTGACCGCTGTCTCTGAAAGACGCGGGGAATCGGCTGATGGTGCTTAAGACGCCGCGCTGGCTGGCTTTGCTGATTTCCAAGCTGCAGGCTGAATTGTCTGCATCGACCGAAAAATTAATCGGCAGATCGGACCGCATTCGCAGGAGATATGTTCTGGCTTCTCGCGCGGGGGTTTCTCCCGATGTCGTGATCGTCTGATCCCCGGCAGATAGGAACACCTCTTGCGCCGGCTCTCTGGCAATGCACGGCGGCGCAGCCACGCTGGCGAGAAGCAGCGTAGAGATGATGGCAACGGTTTTCATGAGGTGTCTCCTGACAAAACATCTTGCGCAGATCCTGACCGGATTAGCGAGCTAATTCGGGAGTCTAACTCTGATGAACATGTTGCAGGAAAGTTGCAAATGGTGGGCGATGAGAGACTCGAACTCCCGACATCCTCGGTGTAAACGAGGCGCTCTACCAACTGAGCTAATCGCCCATCGCAAACGAAGCCGGATCGGCCTGCCGCGTTGGTGGCCGTGATCTATGCGGATCGCGGCAAAACCGCAAGAGTGTTTGTGAAGATTTTTTGATTTTTTTGTTGGTGGTCCCCTGTCTTGCAATGCCGCTCAGGCTCGGTTCGGCTGTGGAAAAGTAAGGGGGAGGGCGGCGAGCATCTCCGTTTTGAAGGCGCTGTGTCTGGGCCTGACCATGGCTGCGGAAGACGGAAGTGGCGGCTTTTGTTCGTATGGCGCCCAACCCGCCGAAACAATTCGCAGACTGTCATGGTTTTGTCTCCAAACCTGCTTGACACTAAAAGGCGAACCCCGTAGTTAGCCGCTCATCGAAACGGGCAGCCGTTTTGGAGAGGGTGCGAAGGCATCCGGACTGCTTGAAATGAATTGCGGGTGTAGCTCAGTTGGTTAGAGTGCCGGCCTGTCACGCCGGAGGTCGCGGGTTCGAGCCCCGTCACTCGCGCCATTTCAAGTCTTTGTAAAACGCAAATGCGATTTGTCGTTTGTCCGGTTCTTTTCATCCTCGCGGCCGCAAAGTGGCCGATCAATGCGCGGGTGTAGCTCAGTCGGTTAGAGTGCCGGCCTGTCACGCCGGAGGTCGCGGGTTCGAGCCCCGTCACTCGCGCCATTTCTTCCAAAAGCCATGCAGTTTCCAGTGGTCAGCCATGCAGGTTCAAACGGCTTGCACGGATTTGTCGCGACATCGTTGCATCTGCTTGATAATGTCCGCCCGACACGCGTCGAATTGCCTCTGTAAAAGTCTTGCGCCGGGGCCTCGGCTGCGCTAACCACGGCTTGTTGCAACGCACGTTCGCTTGCCGGGCATTTGCCCAAATGCGCCGCCTGGCGTCTCCGGCAAGCAGGGATGAACATGATGACTGAACTACTCAGTTCTTATATTCCGATCGCTATCTTCATTGCTATTGCGCTCGTTATCGGCTTGGCGCTGCTCATTGCGCCGTTCGCCGTGGCTTTCAAAGCGCCTGATTCGGAAAAGCTCTCGGCTTACGAATGCGGCTTCAACGCTTTCGACGACGCCCGCATGAAGTTCGACATCCGTTTCTACCTCGTGTCGATCCTCTTCATCATCTTCGACCTCGAAGTCGCCTTCCTCTTCCCCTGGGCCGTCTCCTTCGGCGCCATCGGCTGGTTCGGCTTCTGGTCCATGATGGTCTTCCTTCTCGTGCTGACCATCGGCTTTATCTATGAATGGAAGAAGGGAGCCCTGGAATGGGAGTAGCCCCTGTGAGCAATCAGCCGCTTGTTGCCCAGCAGCCGAAGGGGATTATCGATCCCTCGACCGGCAAGCCCATCGGCAGCAACGACCCATTTTTCGGCGAGATCAACAATGAGCTTGCCGACAAGGGTTTCCTCGTTACCTCGACCGACGAACTGATCAACTGGGCCCGCACCGGCTCACTGATGTGGATGACCTTCGGTCTTGCCTGCTGCGCTGTCGAAATGATGCAGCTGTCCATGCCGCGTTATGACGTCGAGCGCTTCGGCTTTGCGCCACGCGCCTCGCCGCGCCAGTCCGACGTGATGATCGTCGCCGGCACGCTGACCAACAAGATGGCGCCGGCGCTGCGCAAGGTCTACGACCAGATGCCCGAGCCGCGTTATGTCATCTCGATGGGCTCCTGCGCCAATGGCGGCGGCTATTATCACTATTCCTATTCGGTAGTGCGCGGCTGTGACCGCATCGTGCCGATCGACATCTACGTGCCGGGCTGTCCCCCCACGGCAGAGGCGCTGCTTTACGGCGTGCTTTTGCTGCAGAAGAAGATCCGGCGTACCGGCACGATCGAACGCTAAGGGTTAAGGACAAGGCATATGAGTGAAGCCCTGACTGAGCTTGCGTCCTACCTTGGCGAAGCGCGCGGCAACCTGATCGCCGCATCGCAGATGAAGTATGGCGAGCTGACGCTGACGACGACGGGTGAAAACCTGGTCGCGCTTCTGACCTTCCTGCGCGACGACGCCAAATGCGTTTTCGTCAACCTGATCGATATTTGCGGGGTCGACTGGCCGCAGCGTGAGCTGCGTTTCGACGTCGTCTACCACCTGCTGTCGCCGAAGAAGAACCTGCGCATCCGCGTCAAGGTCGCAACGGATGAAGATACGCCGGTCCCGTCGGCCTGCCCCGTCTATCCCGGCGCCGACTGGTTCGAGCGCGAGACCTGGGACATGTACGGCGTGCTCTTCACCGGCCATCCGGACCTGCGCCGCATCCTGACCGACTACGGCTTCGAAGGCCATCCGCTGCGCAAGGACTTCCCGACCACCGGTTTTGTCGAAGTGCGTTACGACGACGCGGCAAAGCGAGTCGTCTACGAGCCGGTCGAGCTGAAGCAGGAATTCCGCAACTTCGACTTTATGTCGCCCTGGGAGGGGACTGAATATGTTCTGCCTGGGGATGAGAAGGCGAAGCAGTAGTCTTAGGCATCAGGCAGAAGCCAGCAGGCAGTAGTGACAAGGGAGAATGGCAACGGCGATTAATTCCTATCAGGATCTTAAGGTGTGGCAGCGCTCCATGGATCTTGCGGTTGAATGTTACGGCCTCACAAAGGAATTTCCAAAAGAGGAAATTTATGGCCTTGCCTCCCAGGTAAGACGTTCGGCAGCATCCATTGCAGCAAACATCGCGGAAGGTTACGGACGCGAGTCAACGGGTGCCTACGTGCACCACTTGAAAATTGCCCAAGGGTCTCTGAAGGAGTTGGAAACGCATCTGATACTCTCGGCACGAGTAGGAATTGTCACGGTGTCACAAACCCAGTTGGCGCTTTCCTTGATCGCAGAAGTGGGAAAGATGCTGTGGTCGCTCATTCGTCGCCTGCAAGATGGACGGAACGAACATGAGAACTGAAAACTACACTATTGCCTATTGCCCATTGGCTTATGCCTGCAATAGCGGAGCGCGTTGCAAATGACCGAACATAACGTCCGCAACTTCAACATCAACTTCGGACCGCAGCATCCGGCGGCGCACGGCGTTCTTCGTCTTGTCCTGGAGCTTGACGGCGAAATTGTGGAGCGGGTCGATCCGCATATCGGCCTTTTGCATCGCGGCACCGAGAAGCTGATCGAGACCAAGACCTATCTTCAGGCCGTGCCCTATTTCGATCGTCTCGACTACGTCGCGCCGATGAACCAGGAACATGCCTATGCGATGGCCGTCGAAAGGCTGCTCGGTATCGAGATCCCGATTCGCGGCCAGCTGATCCGCGTTCTCTATTCGGAAATCGGCCGTATCCTCTCGCACCTTCTGAACGTCACGACGCAGGCCATGGACGTCGGCGCGCTGACGCCGCCGCTCTGGGGCTTCGAAGAGCGTGAAAAGCTGATGGTGTTCTACGAGCGCGCCAGCGGCTCACGCATGCACGCCGCCTATTTCCGTCCGGGTGGCGTCCACCAGGACCTGCCCGAACAGCTCGTGCAGGATATCGGCGCCTGGTGCGACCCGTTCCTGAAGGCGCTGGACGACATCGACAACCTGTTGACCGGCAACCGTATCTTCAAGCAGCGCAACGTCGATATCGGCGTCGTCTCGCTGGAGGAATGCTGGGCTTGGGGCTTCTCCGGCGTCATGGTGCGCGGTTCGGGTGCGGCCTGGGATTTGCGTCGCGCCCAGCCCTATGAATGTTATTCCGATCTAGAATTCGACATTCCGATCGGCAAGAATGGCGACAACTACGACCGCTATCTGATCCGCATGATCGAGATGCGCGAGTCGGTCCGCATCATGAAGCAATGCGTCAACCGCCTGCTCTCGGATGCGAAGACCGGTCCCTTCTCGTCGATCGACGGCAAGGTCGTGCCGCCGAAGCGCGGCGAAATGAAGCGCTCGATGGAAGCGCTGATCCACCACTTCAAGCTCTATACCGAAGGCTACCACGTGCCGGCCGGCGAGGTTTACGCCGCCGTCGAGGCGCCGAAGGGTGAGTTCGGCGTCTATCTGGTCTCCGACGGCACCAACAAGCCCTATCGCTGTAAGATCCGCGCCCCGGGTTATGCCCATCTGCAGGCGATGGACTTCATGTGCCGCGGCCACCAGCTTGCCGACGTCGCGGCAGTGCTCGGCTCGCTCGACATCGTCTTCGGCGAGGTGGACCGCTGATGCAGCTTCTGCCGCTGGCCGTTGCAATCCTTCTTTCGGCATCCGGGGTTTTGGCTCAGGAGTCCGATAGCCTCGGCACGCCGCTGGGCCATAAGGAAGAGACGCCGCCGACGCAGCAATCGTCCATGGGCGAGCTTTTGTCCAAGGGCTATCAGATCAAGGCTGCCATTCCGAACGGCAGCAAATTCGTAGTGTTTATGCAAAAAGACCAGTCGGCCTATGCCTGCGAAATGCAGTCTTTGACCGCTTCGCGGTGTGGAACCCTAAACTGACAAGGCGTGAGAAAGAATGTCCGTTCGTCGATTAGCCGAAGATCAATTCCAGCCTGCCGCATTCGCCTTCAGCGATGACAATGCGATCTGGGCGGACAAGACGATCCAGAAATACCCCGCCGGCCGCCAGCAATCGGCGGTCATCCCGCTGTTGATGCGGGCGCAGGAGCAGGACGGCTGGGTCACGCGCGCGGCGATCGAAAAGATCGCCGACATGCTTGATATGGCCTATATCCGCGTGCTCGAGGTCGCGACCTTCTATACGCAGTTCCAGCTGCATCCGGTTGGTACCCGCGCCCATGTCCAGGTCTGCGGCACGACGCCCTGCATGCTGCGCGGCTCGGAAGCGCTGATGTCGGTCTGCAAGAGCAAGATCCATGCCCATGCCCTCGAGCGCAATGCCGAAGGCACGCTGTCCTGGGAAGAGGTCGAATGTCTCGGGGCCTGCGTCAATGCGCCGATGGTGATGATCGGCAAGGACACCTATGAGGATCTGACGCCCCAGCGTCTCGAAGAGATTATCGACGTTTTTGCCGCCGGCAATGGCGCCAGCATCAAGCCCGGCACCCAGATCGACCGGGTGTTTTCGGCGCCTGAAGGCGGCCCGACCTCGCTCACGACCGAAGAGCCGAAGGCAAGGACGCGCGCCAAGAAGGCCGATGCCGAAGCCGTGTCGGCTCCAGTCGACGCCGCGCCGGTTCCGCCCTCCGAGGCCGCCCGCCCGAAGAGCACCGATGCCGAGACCAATGCTGCCCTGAAGACGCCGGCAACGGCGCCGAAGGCGGCTGCGAAAAACGCCAAGGCTGCCGAGCAGCAGCCGATATCAGGCACTGCGGCCGCCGAACCGGCGCCGAAGGCTGCCGTCAAGGCTGAAGCTGCCCCGGCGGCAAAGCCTGCCCTGACCGACAAGAACCGTCCGGCCGGCGTCGAAAAGCCCGCCGCACCGGATGATCTGAAGATGATCTCGGGTGTCGGCCCGAAGATCGAGGCGACATTGAACGAAATCGGCATCTTCACCTTCGCGCAGGTCGCAGGCTGGAAGAAGGCCGAACGCGAATGGGTCGACGGCTATCTGAACTTCCGCGGCCGCATCGAGCGCGATGACTGGGTCAAGCAGGCCAAGGCGCTCGCCAAGGGCGGGGAAGCGGAATATATCAAGGTCTTCGGCAAGAAGCCGCGGTAAGAGGTGAAGCATGTTACAAGATAAAGACCGCATCTTTACCAACATCTACGGCCTCAAGGACAAGTCCCTGAAGGGCGCGATGAGCCGCGGCCACTGGGACGGCACCAAGCAGATCCTCGAAAAGGGCCGCGACTGGATCATCAACGAGATGAAGGCGTCTGGCCTCCGTGGTCGCGGCGGCGCCGGCTTCCCCACGGGCCTCAAATGGTCCTTCATGCCGAAGGAAAGCGACGGCCGTCCGCACTACCTCGTCGTCAACGCCGACGAATCGGAGCCGGGCACCTGCAAAGACCGCGACATCATGCGCCACGATCCGCATACGCTGATTGAAGGCTGCGTCGTTGCGAGCTTCGCGATGGGCGCCAATGCGGCCTACATTTATGTGCGCGGCGAATATATTCGCGAGCGCGAAGCGCTGCAGGCGGCGATCGACGAATGCTATGATTATGGCCTGCTCGGCAAGAACAACAAGCTCGGCTGGGACATGGACATCTTCGTCCATCACGGCGCCGGCGCCTATATTTGCGGTGAAGAAACCGCGCTGCTCGAAAGCCTCGAAGGCAAGAAGGGCCAGCCGCGCCTGAAGCCGCCATTCCCGGCCAACATGGGCCTCTATGGCTGCCCGACGACGGTCAACAATGTTGAATCGATCGCTGTGGCGCCGACGATCCTGCGCCGCGGCGCCGGCTGGTTCTCGGCCATCGGCCGTCCGAACAATGTTGGCACCAAGCTGTTCATGCTCTCCGGCCACGTCAACAAGCCGTGCACGGTCGAAGAGGAAATGGGCATCACCTTCCGCGAACTGGTCGACCGCCATGCCGGCGGCATTCGCGGCGGCTGGGACAACCTGCTTGCCGTCATTCCGGGCGGCGCATCCTGCCCGATCGTTCCGGCCAAGGACATCATCGACTGCCCGATGGATTTCGACGGCCTTCGCGGCGTCGGCTCGTCCTTCGGCACGGCTGCCGCGATCGTCATGGACAAGTCCACCGACGTCATCAAGGCGATCGCCCGTATCTCCGCCTTCTTCAAGCATGAGAGCTGCGGCCAGTGCACGCCCTGCCGCGAAGGCACGGGCTGGATGTGGCGCGTGATGGAGCGCATGGCAAAGGGCAATGCCCAGAAGCGCGAAATCGACATGCTGTTCCAGGTGACGAAGCAGATCGAAGGCCACACCATCTGCGCGCTCGGCGACGCCGCCGCATGGCCGGTGCAGGGTCTGATCCGTAATTTCCGTCCGGAGATCGAAAAGCGCATCGACCAGTATACGGCGAGCGCGCTTGATCACGGCGCGGTTCTGGAGGCGGCTGAATAATCATGGCGAACAATGCATCCAAGGGTAGGAAAAACGAAGAAGTCGCCGATTTCGCGGCTGGTTTCGGCCGTCTTGCTGCCGAGATGCTTGAAAATGCACAGGCGATGCCCGTGCATCCGCTGATGGCGCATCCCGCTGCAGCCTTTGCCGCCGCAACGGCGATTGGCTTCGGTTTCTCGACTCAAATGGCTGGTGCTTTCTTCGGCGCCTGGCAGAGCGCCCTGGAAACGACCGGCAAGGTCGCTGCCGCCCTCGATGACACGCCGCCGGACGAACTGAAGCCCGATGTCGATATCCGGCCGGAGAATATTGGCCCGATCGTGAAGGCGTTCACCAAGCCGCCGGCCGAAAAGAAGGCAGGACCGAGACTGACGGTCGTCAAGCCGGTCAGCGAGCCGACGCTAGCCAGCCAAACGAAGGCCAGCCTGCCAAAACCGACCGTGAAGGCAAAATCGGTTGCGCGGGGGAAGACCGACGATCTCAAGCTGATCACCGGCATCGGCCCGAAGCTGGAGCAGGTGCTGAATGCCAAGGGCATTCGCAGCTTCGCCGAGATCGCCGCCTGGACCGACGAGGAGATCGCCCGGTTCGACGCCGAGCTCGGCTTCAGCGGCCGCATCGGCCGTGACGACTGGACCGGTCAGGCCAAAGTTCTGGCAGGGCGGGGCCGCAGAAGGAAATGAACTGTCCGGCTGTGTCAATCGGCCGGAAAGATGGGCAGATCGGCGGACGGGCGGGGGCCTCGAGATGCCGGTGCGGGTTCCGGGTCTGGGACGCGCGATAGAGAATTTGGGCGACATCAGATGTCGGCAGGACGAAAGATCCGGCTTGGCAATGAGAGTGCTGCAAAAAATAGGTTTGTTTGCCGTCATCAGGCAAACGGGAAACAGGACTGAGCGACGATGGCAAAACTGAGGATTGACGGCAACGAGATCGAAGTTCCGGATCATTTCACGCTATTGCAGGCGTGCGAGGATGCCGGTGCCGAGGTTCCGCGCTTCTGCTTCCACGAGCGCCTGTCGGTTGCCGGCAATTGCCGCATGTGCCTCGTCGAGGTGAAGGGCGGCCCGCCGAAGCCGCAGGCTTCCTGCGCCATGAGCGTGCGCGACATCCGCGGCGGCCCGAACGGCGAACTGCCTGAGGTCTTCACCAACACGCCGATGGTCAAGAAGGCCCGCGAAGGCGTGATGGAATTCCTGCTGATCAACCATCCGCTCGATTGCCCGATCTGCGACCAGGGCGGCGAATGCGACCTGCAGGACCAGGCGATGGCCTTCGGCATCGACACCTCGCGCTATCAGGAAGACAAGCGCGCCGTCGAGGACAAGTATATTGGCCCGCTCGTCAAGACGGTGATGAACCGCTGCATCCACTGCACGCGCTGCGTCCGCTTCACCACCGAGGTCGCCGGCATTTCCGAACTCGGCCTGATCGGCCGCGGTGAGGATGCCGAGATCACCACCTATCTCGAGCAGGCGATGACCTCCGAGCTGCAGGGCAACGTCGTCGACCTTTGCCCGGTCGGTGCGCTCACCTCGAAGCCCTTCGCCTTCACCGCGCGCCCATGGGAGCTGAACAAGACCGAATCGATCGACGTCATGGATGCCGTCGGTTCGGCGATCCGCGTCGACACCCGCGGCCGCGAAGTCATGCGCATCCTGCCGCGCGTCAATGAGACGATCAATGAGGAGTGGATTTCCGACAAGAGCCGCTTCATCTGGGACGGTCTGAAGACCCAGCGCCTCGACCGGCCTTATGTTCGCCGCGACGGCCGCCTGCAGCCCGCTACCTGGGCCGAAGCCTTTGGCGCCATCAAGGCCGCCGTCGGCGCCACCTCGGGCGACAAGATCGGCGCGATCGCTGGCGACCTCGCTTCCGTCGAGGAAATGTATGCGCTCTCCGAACTGGTGAAGTCGTTGGGCTCAACCAATCTCGACTGTCGCCAGGATGGGGCGGCACTCGATCCGTCGCTGGGCCGTGCAAGCTATCTCTTCAACCCGACCATTGCGGGCATCGACCAGGCCGACGCGCTGCTGATCATCGGCGCCAATCCGCGCTTCGAGGCAGCCATCCTCAACGCCCGCATCCGCAAGCGCTGGCGCCGCGGCAAGTTCCCGATCGGCGTGATCGGCGAGCCGGGTGAACTGCGCTACAGCTATGACTATCTCGGCGGCGGTCCCGACACACTGAAGGATCTGGTCGACGGCACCCACGCCTTTGCGGACGTGCTGAAGAATGCCGCCAAGCCGATGATCATCATTGGCCAGGGCGCCCTGTCGCGCACCGACGGCGCCGGCGTTCTCGCCAGTGCTGCAAAGCTCGCCGGTTCGGTTGGTGCTGTCGCCGAAGGCTGGAACGGCTTCGCCGTCCTCCATACCGCAGCGTCGCGCGTCGGCGGCCTCGACCTCGGCTTCGTGCCGGGCGCCAAGGGCGTCAATGCTGCCGAGATGCTGACGGCGATGGACGTGCTCTTCCTGCTCGGTGCAGACGAACTCGACTTCACCACCAAGAAGGCCAAGCTCACCGTCTATATCGGCTCGCATGGCGATAACGGCGCGCACCATGCCGACGTCATCCTGCCGGCCGCAGCCTATACCGAAAAGTCCGGCACCTGGGTCAACACCGAAGGCCGCGTTCAGATGGGCAACCGCGCAGGCTTTGCGCCGGGTGATGCCCGCGAGGACTGGGCGATCATCCGCGCCCTTTCCGACGTGCTCGGCAAGAAGCTTCCCTTCGATTCGCTCAGCGAATTGCGTGTCCGGCTCTATGCCGCTTTCCCGCATTTCGCTGCCATCGACGAGATCGCCGAAAGCGATAGCGCCCAAATTGCCGCAGTTGCGAAAAAAGCCGGCAAGATGAACAAATCCGGGTTTGCGTCGCCGGTGAAAGACTTCTATTTGACGAACCCGATAGCGCGTGCCTCGGCTGTCATGGCGGAGTGCTCGGCATTGGCCCGCAACAACTTCAAAGTCGCGGCAGAGTAAGGGCAGGGGACTATGGATTCTTTCTTTTCGACCTATGTCTGGCCGGCGATCATCATGATCGGTCAGTCGCTGCTGCTTCTCGTCTGCCTGCTCGTCTTCATCGCCTACGTGCTGCTGGCCGACCGCAAGATCTGGGCGGCCGTGCAGCTGCGCCGCGGCCCGAACGTCGTCGGTCCCTTCGGCCTGTTCCAGTCCTTCGCCGATCTTTTGAAGTTCGTCTTCAAGGAGCCGATTATTCCGGCCGGCGCCAACAAGGCGGTGTTCCTGCTTGCCCCGCTGGTGACGGTGCTTCTTGCGCTGTCGACCTGGGCGGTCGTGCCGCTGGCCGACGGATGGGTGATCGCCAACATCAATGTCGGCATCCTTTATATTTTCGCGATTTCCTCGCTCGAGGTTTACGGCATCATCATGGGCGGCTGGGCTTCGAACTCGAAGTATCCGTTCCTCGGCGCGCTGCGCTCGGCGGCGCAGATGGTGTCCTATGAAGTCTCGATCGGCTTTGTCATCGTCACCGTGCTTCTCTGCGTCGGCTCGCTGAATCTGACCGATATCGTCAATGCGCAGCATACCGGCCTCGGCACCATGCTCGGCCTGCCGGCGTCGTTCCTCGACTGGCACTGGCTGTCGCTGTTCCCGATGTTCATCATCTTCTTCATTTCGGCGCTCGCCGAAACGAACCGCCCGCCCTTCGACCTTCCGGAAGCCGAATCGGAACTCGTCGCCGGCTTCATGGTCGAATACGGCTCGTCGCCATACATGATGTTCATGCTCGGCGAATATGCGGCCGTCTGCCTGATGTGCGCGCTGACGACGATCCTCTTCCTCGGCGGCTGGCTGCCCCCGGTCGATATCTGGATCCTCAGCTGGGTCCCAGGCATCATCTGGTTTACACTGAAGGCCTGCCTGGTGTTCTTCATGTTCGCGATGGTCAAGGCCTTCGTTCCGCGCTACCGCTACGACCAGCTCATGCGCCTCGGCTGGAAGGTCTTCCTGCCGCTGTCGCTCGCCATGGTCGTCATCGTTGCATTCGTGCTGAAACTGATGGGTTGGGCATGATGGTGCCCACTCTCGTTTTCGGCAAAATTGGAGGTTGAAGATGGCAAGCTTATCCGGCTCCATCAGCTCGCTGTTTCTCAAGGAATTCGTCGGCGCGTTCTTTCTGTCGATGCGCTATTTCTTCCGCCAGAAGGCGACGATCAACTATCCCTTCGAAAAGGGTCCGGTCTCCCCGCGTTTCCGCGGCGAGCATGCTTTGCGCCGTTATCCGAATGGCGAGGAACGCTGCATCGCCTGCAAGCTCTGCGAGGCGATCTGTCCTGCTCAGGCGATCACCATCGAGGCCGGCCCGCGCCGCAACGACGGCACGCGCCGCACGGTGCGCTACGACATCGACATGGTGAAGTGCATCTATTGCGGCTTCTGCCAGGAAGCCTGCCCGGTCGACGCGATCGTCGAAGGCCCGAATTTCGAATTTGCGACGGAAACCCGCGAAGAGCTCTACTTCGACAAGGCGCGGCTTCTGGATAACGGAGACCGGTGGGAGCGCGAAATCGCCCGCAACATCGCGATCGACTCGCCGTACCGCTGATTGAGATTTTGAAATGCCGCGGTGGAGCGCAGTTGCTCCTGTCGCGGTCAATATGCACAGGAGCTTTTCCGGTTAACGCCAGGGAGAGCTCCATCGGGCAGGGAAACTCCCGGCTGCCCGGGGGAAGATGAAAAAGGCACCAACATGGGTCTGCAGGCTCTATTTTTCTATCTTTTCGCCTTTGTCGCGGTGGCGTCGGCGTTCATGGTCATCTGGGCGAAGAACCCGGTTCACTCGGTTCTGTTTCTGATCCTGGTGTTCTTCAATGCGGCCGGCCTCTTCCTGCTGCTCGGTGCCGAATTCCTGGCGATGATCCTGCTTGTCGTCTATGTCGGCGCCGTCGCCGTCCTCTTCCTCTTCGTGGTGATGATGCTCGATATCGACTTCACCGAACTGAGGGCCGGCGTTCTAGAATATGCGCCGATCGGCGGGCTGATCGGGGTGATCCTCGCAGCCGAACTGATCGTCGTCATCGGCGGCAGCGTCATCTCGCCGGAGATCGCCAAATCAGTCGCCATGCCGATCCCGGCGCTGAGCGAGCGCACCAATACCGCCGCTCTCGGCGACGTGCTCTACACCAACTACGTCTATTTCTTCCAGATCGCCGGTCTGGTGCTGCTGGTCGCCATGATCGGCGCGATCGTGCTGACGCTGCGGCATCGCACCAACATCAAGCGGCAGAATATTCCGAGGCAAGTTGCCCGCACGCCCGCCACCGCCGTCGAGGTGGTTTCGGTCAAGCCCGGGCAGGGCGTCTAAAGGCAGGTCAAGGAACAAAGAACATGGTCATCGGACTTTCCCACTACCTGACGGTCAGCGCCATCCTCTTCACGCTCGGCGTCTTCGGCATCTTCCTGAACCGGAAGAACGTCATCGTCATCCTGATGTCGATCGAACTGATCCTGCTTGCCGTCAACATCAACATGGTCGCCTTCTCCTCCTTCCTGAACGACATCGTCGGCCAGGTCTTCGCGCTGTTCATCCTGACTGTCGCGGCTGCCGAAGCGGCGATCGGTCTTGCAATTCTCGTTGTCTTCTACCGCAACCGCGGCTCGATCGCGGTCGAAGACGTCAATATGATGAAGGGCTGAGTGGCTCATGTTCCTCTATAAGGCTATCGTCTTTCTTCCCTTGATCGGTGCGATCGCCGCCGGCCTTTTCGGCCGCGCCATCGGCGCCAAGGCTTCGGAATATGTCACCAGCGGCCTGATGATCATCGCCGCCATCCTGTCCTGGGTCGTCTTCTTCACCGTCGGCATGGGCCATACCGAAGGTGGCCCGATCAAGGTCGAGGTGCTGCGCTGGATCCAGTCCGGCGGCATCGACGTCTCCTGGTCGCTGCGTGTGGATACGCTGACATCAGTGATGCTGATCGTCGTCAACACGGTCTCGACGCTGGTGCATGTCTATTCGATCGGCTACATGCACACCGATCCGCATCGTCCGCGCTTCTTCGCCTATCTCTCGCTCTTCACTTTCGCCATGCTGATGCTGGTGACGGCAGACAACCTTGCCCAGATGTTCTTCGGCTGGGAAGGTGTCGGTCTCGCTTCCTATCTGCTGATCGGCTTCTGGTTCAAGAAGCCGTCGGCGACGGCCGCGGCGATGAAGGCCTTCATCGTCAACCGCGTCGGCGACTTCGGCTTCGTGCTCGGCATTGCCGGCGTCTTCGTGCTGTTCGGCTCGATCAACTTCGACACGATCTTCGCCAATGCCTCGAATTTCGCCCCGCATGAAGGCGGCGGCGAGGCGAGCGAAGTGATCCTCAACCTCTTCGGCATGCAGCTCGACAAGGCGCATGCGCTGACCGGCATCTGCCTGCTGCTGTTCATGGGCGCGATGGGCAAGTCGGCACAGTTCCTGCTGCACACCTGGCTGCCGGACGCCATGGAAGGCCCGACCCCGGTCTCGGCCCTGATCCACGCCGCCACCATGGTCACCGCCGGCGTCTTCCTCGTCGCCCGCATGTCGCCGCTCTTCGAACTGTCGCACGATGCGCTTGTCGTCGTCACCGTGATCGGCGCGATCACTGCCTTCTTCGCGGCAACCGTCGGCCTGGTGCAGAACGACATCAAGCGGGTCATCGCCTATTCCACCTGTTCGCAGCTCGGCTACATGTTCGTGGCGCTCGGGGTCGGAGCCTATGGTGCGGCGATCTTCCATCTCTTCACCCACGCCTTCTTCAAGGCGCTGCTCTTCCTCTGCGCCGGCTCGGTCATTCATGCCGTCGATGGCGAGCAGGACATGCGCTACATGGGCGGCCTGCGACCGCATATTAAATGGACGTTCCGTATGATGATTGTCGGCACGCTGGCGATCACCGGCGTCGGCATTCCCTTCACGCCGATCGGCTTTGCCGGCTTCTTCTCCAAGGACGTAATCATCGAGGCGACCTATGCCTCGCATTCGCCGGTCTCCGGCTTCGCCTTCGCGCTGCTGGTCATCGCGGCTCTGTTCACCAGCTTCTATTCCTGGCGCCTTATCTTCATGACCTTCTTCGGCAAGCCGCGCGCTTCGCACGAGGTGATGCACCATGTCCACGAGTCGCCGCAGGTCATGCTGGTGCCGCTCTATCTGCTGGCGATCGGCGCGGTGCTTGCCGGCTACTTCTTCGAAGGCCGGTTCTATGGCGAGGAATATGCCGAGTTCTGGAAGGGTGCGCTCTTCACCGGCGCCGAAAACGAACTGGTCGAAGAGTTCCACCACGTGCCGGCGCTCGTGGCTTTGAGCCCCTTCATCGCCATGGTGCTCGGCTTCGTTACCGCCTGGTACATGTATATCCGCTCGCCGCAGACGCCGCGCATCCTGGCGCAGCAGCACCGCGTGCTCTATCAGTTCTTGTTGAACAAGTGGTATTTCGACGAACTTTACGACTTCCTCTTCGTTCGCTCCGCCAAGGCGCTCGGCCGCTTCCTGTGGAAGAAGGGTGATGTCGGCGTCATCGACACCTACGGCCCGAACGGTGTCGCCGCTCGCGTCGTCGCCGTCACCGATCGGGTGGTGCGCCTGCAGACCGGTTACCTCTATCACTACGCCTTCGCCATGCTGATCGGCATTGCGGCGCTCGTTACCTGGATGATGCTCGGGAGTTCCTTCTGATGACCGATTGGCCTATTCTTTCAACGGTCACCTTCCTGCCGCTCGTTGGCGTGGTGCTCCTGCTATTGATGAACGGCGAAAGCGAAACCGGCCGGAAGAACGTGCTGTGGATCTCGCTGATCACCACCGTCTTCACCTTCGTCGTCTCGCTCTTCATCTGGATCGGCTTCGACAATGCCAATCCGGGCTTCCAGATGATCGAGAAGCATAACTGGCTCGGCACCGGCATCGGCTACCACGTCGGCGTCGACGGCATCTCGATGCTGTTCGTCATCCTGTCGACCTTCCTCATGCCCTTCTGTGTGCTGGCGAGCTGGCTCTCGATCGAGAAGCGCCTGAAGGAATACATGATCGCCTTCCTCATCCTCGAAACGATGATGATCGGCGTTTTCGTCTCGCTCGATATCGTGCTCTTCTACGTCTTCTTCGAGGCGGGCCTCATTCCGATGTTCCTGATCATCGGTGTCTGGGGCGGCAAGGACCGCGTCTATGCGAGCTACAAGTTCTTCCTCTATACGCTGCTCGGCTCGGTGCTGATGCTGCTCGCCATCATGGCGATGTACTGGCAGGCCGGCACGACCGACATCACCGCGCTGCTCGCATACAAGTTCCCGCCGGCGCTGCAGACCTGGTTATGGCTTGCCTTCTTCGCCTCGTTCGCGGTGAAGATGCCGATGTGGCCGGTCCACACCTGGCTTCCCGATGCCCACGTTCAGGCGCCGACGGCTGGCTCGGTGATCCTGGCCGGCGTGCTGCTGAAGCTCGGCGGCTACGGTCTCATCCGTTTCTCGCTCGGCATGTTCCCGGTCGCGTCCGATTATTTCGCGCCGCTCGTCTTTGCCATGTCCGTTATTGCCATCATCTACACCTCTCTGGTGGCGATGATGCAGGACGATATCAAGAAGCTGATCGCCTATTCCTCCGTGGCGCACATGGGCTACGTGACCATGGGCATCTTTGCCGCCAACATGCAGGGCGTTCAGGGCTCGATCTTCCAGATGCTCTCGCACGGCATCGTCTCCGGCGCGCTCTTCCTCTGCGTCGGCGTCGTCTACGATCGCACCCACACCCGCGAGATCAACGCCTATGGCGGGCTCGTCAACAACATGCCGAAATATGCCGTGGCGATGATGGTCTTCACCATGGCCAATGTCGGGCTTCCCGGCACGTCGGGCTTCGTCGGCGAATTCCTGACGCTGATCGGTGTCTTCCGGGTCAACACCTGGGTAGCGCTTTTTGCCGCCACCGGCGTCATCCTCTCGGCAGCCTACGCGCTCTGGCTTTATCGCCGGGTGATCTTCGGTGCGCTGGAAAAGGAAAAGCTGAAGGCACTGCTCGATCTTTCCAGACGCGAGCAGCTGATCCTCTACCCGCTGGTCGCGCTGACTATCTTCTTCGGCGTTTATCCGGCTCCGGTCTTCGATGCGACAGCCGCCTCGGTGGATCTGTTGGTCAACAACTACACGGCCGCCGTGCACGCAGCGCAGAATGTTGCGCTGTCTATGAAATGATGACGGGACTTATTGGACATGACCGCTGAAACAATTCTCCTCAGTCTGCATCTTTCCGCGCCGGAGCTCATCCTCGCGGTCGGCGCCCTTGTCCTGTTGATGGTCGGCGTCTTCTCCGGCGAGCGGTCGGGCCTTCTCGTCACCGGCCTCGCCATCGTCCTGCTCCTGGCCTCCGGCCTGTGGCTGCTCTTCGTGCCGGCAGAAGGCCTTGCCTATGGCGGGGTCTACATGGCGGACGGCTTCTCGCGCTTCATGAAGCTGGTGGCGCTGATCGGTTCGCTGGTCGCCATATTCATGTCGATCGGCCACGCCCGCGAAAACCAGCTCGACAAGTTCGAGTTCCCGGTTCTCCTGGTGCTCGCGACCCTCGGCATCCTGCTGATGATCTCGGCCAACGACCTGATCTCGCTGTATCTGGCGCTGGAACTGCAGTCGCTGGCGCTCTACGTCGTCGCCGCGATCAACCGTGACAGCCTGAAATCGACCGAAGCCGGCCTGAAATATTTCGTCCTCGGCGCGCTTTCCTCCGGCATGCTGCTCTATGGCATGTCGCTGGTCTACGGCTTCACCGGCCACACCCACTTCTCCGAGATCGCCCAGGCGCTGTCCGTTGAGGGTGCACGTTCGCTCGGCCTGATCTTCGGCCTGGTCTTCATCCTCGCCGGCATCGCCTTCAAGATCTCCGCCGTTCCCTTCCACATGTGGACGCCTGATGTTTACGAAGGTGCGCCGACACCGGTCACCGCATTCCTTGCCGCAGCACCCAAGGTTGCTGCCATGGCGATGATGACCCGCATCGTCATCACCGCTTTCCAGCCGGTTCTGGCGGACTGGCAGCAGGTCGTCGTCTTCATCTCCATCGCCTCGATGCTGCTCGGCTCGTTTGCCGCGATCGGCCAGAAGAACATCAAGCGGCTGATGGCCTATTCCTCGATCGGTCACATGGGTTATGCGCTGGTCGGCCTTGCCGCCGGCAACCAGACCGGCGTCACCGGCGTCATGCTTTACATGGTCATCTACATGGTCATGACGCTCGGCAGCTTTGCGATCATCATGTCGATGCGCCGCAAGGACGGCACCGTCGTCGAGGAGGTCAACGATCTCGCCGGCCTCTCCACAACGAACCCGTTCATGGCCGTGGTGCTGACGGCGCTGATGTTCTCGCTTGCCGGCATCCCGCCGCTCGCCGGCTTCTTCGCGAAGTACTTCGTCTTCGTTGCCGCCATCGAAGCCAAGCTCTATGCGCTCGCCATCATCGGCGTTCTCGCCTCGGTCGTCGGCGCCTACTACTATCTGCGTGTCATCAAGCTGATGTGGTTCGATGAGGCGACCGGCGAATTCGCCCGTGTCTCCGGAGCGCTGCGTCTGGTCTTCGGTCTCTCCGGTCTCTTCGTCACCGCCTATGTCCTCATCGGCGGCCCGATCGGGGGCGCTGCAGAGCTTGCCGCCGCGACGCTCTTTTGATGTCTTCCGACGGACGGCGCCGGATATCGCTCGGCGATTTCAGGCACGAGGCTCTGTCGGAAACATCGTCTACCAACAGCGAATGCCTCGCCCGGGCTCGGGCGGGCGATGGCGGCAATCTCTGGGTGACCGCCGAGAGGCAGACCGGCGGCCGTGGCCGCCGCGGCAGGCTCTGGGTTTCCGAGCGCGGCAATCTCTACGCTTCTCTACTCTTGATCGACCCGGCGCCGATGGAGCGCCTTGGTTCTCTGCCGCTGGCGATCGCCGTTGCCGTGCACCAGGCAATCCGCAGGGTGCTGCCACTGGGCGCCGAACCGCTCGAGGTCAAATGGCCGAACGATATCCTCATCGGTCGAAAGAAGACCTGTGGCATTCTCGTCGAAGGCGAGGGGCTGCCGGACGGACGTTACGCGCTGATCGTCGGCATCGGCATCAATATCTCTGTCATGCCGGACAATCCGCTCTACCCCGTCACCTGCCTGCGTCAGCAGGGAAGTGCGGCGTCGCCGGAGGAACTCTTCGCGCATCTCTTCGCCGCCACGGCGGAAGTGCTTGAAATATGGGACCAGGGCCACGGCATCAGCGAGATCACGGCGCTCTGGCGCGGGATTGCCTGCGGCATCGGCGAAAAGATTACGGTCAATTTGCCGGACCGATCGATTTCCGGACAATTCGCCGGAATTGATGATAATGGCTTGTTGATGCTCGATACTGGCGCTGGCAGGATAATGCCCATTGCTGCCGGTGATGTGTTTTTTGGATAGCGGAAAAAACGAAAATTATGGCGAAACAGGACGAACTGGTATTCCTGCCTCTGGGCGGTGTCGGTGAGATTGGCATGAATCTCGCTCTCTACGGCTACGGCCCGCCCGAGCATCGCCAGTGGATCATGGTCGATTGTGGCGTCACTTTTCCGGGGCCTGACCTGCCGGGTGTCGATCTCGTATTGCCCGATATCCGCTTCCTCGCCAGCGAACGAAAGAACCTCAAGGCGATCATCATCACCCATGCGCATGAAGACCATTATGGTGCGCTCGCCGATCTCTGGCCAGGCCTCAACGTGCCGGTCTATGCCTCGGGCTTTACATCAGGTCTGCTCGAAGCCAAGCGAAATTACGAGAAGGCTAAGATCGGCGAAGTGCCGGTGACGCCGTTCAAGGCCGGCGATACGATCAATGTCGGCCCCTTCAGCATCGAAGGCGTCGCCGTCAACCATTCGATCCCCGAGCCGATGTCGCTGATGATCCGCACGCCGGTCGGCAATGTCATCCATACCGGCGACTGGAAGATCGACCACGAGCCTTCGCTCGGGCCCCTGACCGACGAGACACGTTTCCGCCAGCTCGGCGACGAGGGCGTGCTGGCGCTGATGTGCGATTCCACCAATGCGCTGCGCGACGGTGTTTCGCCCTCCGAGAAGGATGTGTCCGAAAGCCTGCGCAAGATCATCGAGAATGCCGAGGGCAGGGTGGCGATCACCACCTTCTCGTCGAATGTCGGGCGTATCCGCACCGTTGCCGAAGCTGCCGAGGCGGCAGGCCGCGAAGTGCTGCTGCTCGGCAGTTCGCTGAAGCGCGTCGTCGACGTCGCCCAGGATATCGGCCTGATGGAAGGCGTGAAGCCCTTCATCTCCGAGGACGAATACGGTTATATCCCGCGCGACAAGGTCGTCGTCATCCTGACCGGCAGCCAGGGCGAGGCGCGGGCAGCCCTTGCCAAGCTTTCCCGCGACGAGATGCGCAATGTAGCGTTTGCGGCCGGCGATATCGTCGTCTTTTCCTCGCGCGCCATTCCCGGCAACGAGAAGGCGATCCAGGACATCAAGAACGGCCTCGTCGAACAGGGTGTGCACATCATCACGGATACCGAGGCGCTGGTCCACGTTTCCGGCCATCCGCGCCGCAACGAGTTGCAGCGGATGTATGAGTGGACACGGCCTAAGATCGTCGTGCCGGTGCATGGCGAGGCGACACATCTGACGGCGCATAAGGAACTTGCCGAGCAATCCGGCATCGCACTGGTGCCGCGGGTGCGCAACGGCGATATCCTGCGGCTGGCGCCGGGTCCCGTCGAGGTGATCGGCGAGGCGCCGCATGGCCGGATTTATAAGGACGGCACGCTGATCGGCGATTTCGACGAGATGGGTATCGGCGAGCGCAAGAAGCTTTCCTATGTCGGCCATGTCGCGGTCAACGTCGTGCTCGACGCCCGCTATGACATCGTTGGCGAACCCGACCTCGTTTCGATCGGCCTGCCGACCTACGATGATGAGGGCGAGGATATGGAAGACACGCTCTTCGATGCGGCGGTCAGCGCCATCGAGAGCATTCCGCGCGCCCGCCGCAAGGATATCGACATGCTGCAGGAGGCCGTGCGCCGCGCCATCCGCTCGGCCGCGAACAACACCTGGGGCAAGAAACCTCTTGTCACCGCCTTCGTCACCAAGGTCTGACCATGCTCGGCCGGGTCAACCATATCGCCATCGCCGTGCCGGATCTGGCCGCGGCGACGGCGGCCTATCGCGATAGGCTGGGTGCTGCCGTATCGCAGCCGCAGGCTCTGCCGGAGCATGGCGTCACCGTCGTTTTCGTCGAATTGCCGAACACCAAGGTCGAATTGCTGCAGCCGCTCGGAACTACCTCACCGATCGCAGCCTTCCTCGAAAAGAACCCGTCCGGCGGCATGCACCATATCTGCTACGAGGTGGACGATATCCTTCTCGCCCGCGACCGGCTGGTCGAGGCGGGCGCAAGGGTACTTGGCGATGGCCAGCCGAAGACCGGCGCGCACGGCAAGCCGGTGCTCTTTCTGCACCCCAAGGATTTCTTCGGCACACTGATCGAACTCGAACAAGCCTGAGCCCTGCTGCGGCAGAGTGACCCGAGGACCGCTAAACCTTTTCGTCCGCTTTGAGTTGGTCGCCATTCCACCGTATAAGGACGCGATATTACAGCGCCGCGCGTCGTCTAAGACGCGCAAAGGACGCTGTAACAATTTAAATTACTGCATTCCTTAAATCGATTCCGATTTAAGGAATGCAGTAGCGCGACACCAACGGGAACCAGAATGCTCCAGATCTTTCTTCAGGGATTTGCCGTCTACTTCATCATCTGGTGGATGACGCTTTTCGCCGTCCTGCCGATCGGCCTGCGCACCCAGGCAGACGACAACGACGTCGTGCTCGGCACGGTTCCGAGCGCGCCCACCCGGTTTCGCGCCGTCTTCGTGTTTTCGCTGACGACGCTGATTTCGGCTCTGGTCTACGGCCTCTGGTACCTCTGCGACACCTATTTCGGCTGGGGCTTCGACGCCCTGCCGCAACTCGGCCCCAGCTTCTACTAAGTGTGGCTTTTGCTCAAACTTTGAGCAGATGTAAGCTTATTGAGAGCGAACTTCGTCATACCAGCGTCATACTGTTGCGGCAAACAGCTCTCGTAACGGAATGACGGTCATTCCCTTACGCAAGTCGGCTGGTTCTTTGGATGGGTGGAGGCTGAAAAGCCAAAAAAAAACAAGGCTAAAAGCCTTGTTTTAAGTATCGCGTGATCTGTAACCGTTGCCGGGGCTGCGACGAGCGCGCCTAAGATCTGATCCTCCCAAGACTTGACCGCGAATTCGGCAAGAATTTAACTTCCTGCCTGTTTTGTGAGCTAAAACTAGCTCAAACATTGGGCTTTGTCATCAGCTTTTTTTGCATTTTTGCTACACTCTAGCAAAATTTTTCTGTTGACAAGATTTTCGTTCAAGTCCTTATAAACACGCGCTTTTTCACGCCGTTCCATTTTGCGGGTGCGAACATGCGCTTCCGGGAGGTTGCCGGCATCCGTTGCGGGTTTCCTTCCTGCCGCGAAGCGGCTATGAACGCTCCCACATCAACAATTGCCTTCGATTCCGCCTGCAGCGGGATCTCAACTGCTCCGGAATCCGCCATGCGTCTGTCCCGCTATTTCATGCCCATCCTCAAGGAAAACCCCAAAGAGGCGGAAATCGTCTCCCACCGGCTGATGCTGCGCGCCGGCATGATCCGCCAGCAGTCGCAGGGCATCTATTCGTGGCTGCCGCTCGGCAAGCGCGTGCTCGACAAGGTCAACGCCATTATTCGCGACGAGCAGAACCGCGCCGGCGCCATCGAGCTGTCGATGCCGACCCTGCAATCGGCCGAACTCTGGCAGGAAAGCGGCCGCTACGACGCCTACGGCAAGGAGATGCTGCGCATCAAGGACCGTCAGGATCGGCCGATGCTCTACGGCCCCACCAACGAAGAGATGGTGACGGATATTTTCCGCTCCTCCGTCAAGTCCTACAAGGACCTGCCGCTCAATCTCTATCATATCCAGCTGAAGTTCCGTGATGAGATCCGTCCGCGCTTCGGCACCATGCGTTCGCGCGAATTCATGATGAAGGATGCCTATTCCTTCGACCTGACGCGCGAAGGGGCGGAGCATTCCTATAACAAGATGTTCGCCGCCTACCTGCGCACCTTCGATCGGCTCGGCCTGCGCGCCATTCCGATGCGCGCCGACACCGGCCCGATCGGCGGCAAGCTCAGCCATGAATTCATCATCCTCGCCGATACCGGCGAATCCGAAGTCTTCTGCCACAAGGATTTCGTCGACTTCGATATTCCTGGCGAACACACCGATTTCGACAGTGTCGAGGGCCTGCAGGCGATCTTCGACAAGTGGACATCGCTCTATGCGGCGACCTCGGAAATGCACGACGAGGCGGCTTTCAACGCCGTTCCCGAAGGCGACCGCCTGTCGGCGCGCGGCATCGAGGTCGGCCACATCTTCTATTTCGGCACGAAATATTCCGAGCCGATGGGCGCGAAAGTGCAGGGACCTGACGGCAAGGAACATTTCGTTCATATGGGTTCCTACGGTATCGGCCCGACACGCCTTGTTCCCGCCATCATCGAAGCATCGCATGATGATAACGGAATCATCTGGCCGGCATCGGTCGCGCCCTTCGATATCGTTGTGATCAACATGAAGGCGGGCGATCAGGCCTGTGACGATACCTGCGAGCTGATCTATGCCGCGCTGAGCAAGGCCGGCAAAGATGTGCTCTATGACGATACCGACGACCGGGCGGGCACGAAATTCGCGACCGCCGACCTGATCGGTGTACCCGTCCAGATCATCGCCGGCCCGCGCGCGGTCGCAAACGGCGAAGTGGAAGTGAAGGACCGCAAGACCGGCGCCCGCGAAACGATGACCATCGAAGCGGCGATCAATCGGTTCGTGGCTTAAGGAAACGGAGGCGAAATGGCAGAAGCAGCAGTGGACCGGAGTTCGAAATCCGGCTTGGGTCCGGCTGGCAAGCCATTTTCCACCTTTGAACGCCTCGTGGCGTGGCGTTATCTACGCGCCCGCCGCAAGGAAGCCTTCATATCGGTCATCGCCGGCTTCTCCTTTGTCGGCATCATGCTTGGCGTTGCAACGCTGATCATCGTCATGGCCGTGATGAACGGCTTTCGCACCGAGCTCGTCTCGCGCATCCTCGGCATCAACGGCCACATGATCGTCCAGCCGGTCGACGGCCCCTTCACCGATTATCCTGTCCTCAGCAGCAAACTCGCCGCCGTACCTGGCGTTAAGATGGCGCTACCGCTCGTGGAAGGCCAGGTGCTCGCCTCCGCTCAGGCCGGCGGCAGCACCGGCGCTCTGGTGCGCGGCGCCCGCGCCGAGGATCTGACCAAGCTCAAGACGGTCTCCGACAACATCAAATCAGGCGATATGGTGGGGTATGCCTCCGGCGACGGCGTGCTGATCGGCACCCGCATGGCCGACCAACTCGGTCTGCGTGTCGGCGACCTCATTACGCTGACATCACCGGATGGTGACATTACGCCTATGGGCGTCAGCCCGCGTATCAAGTCCTACAAGATTTCCGGCCTCTTCGAGATCGGCATGTCTGAATATGACTCCTCGATCATCTTCATGCCGCTGGAGGAAGCGCAGCTCTATTTCAATGCCGAGGGACTGGTGCAGTCGATCGAACTCTTCGTCGATAATCCCGACGATATCGACGATCTGAGGCCCAAGGTGGAGGAAGCGGCCGGCCGCCAGATCGCCATCACAGACTGGCGCCAGCGCAACCAGACCTTCTTCTCGGCGCTGCAGGTCGAGCGCAACGTCATGTTCATGATCCTGACGCTGATCGTGCTTGTCGCGGCGCTGAACATCATCTCCGGCCTCATCATGCTGGTGAAGGACAAGGGCAGCGATATCGCCATTCTGCGCACCATGGGTGCCAGCGCCGGCGCAATCATGCGCATCTTCTTCATGACCGGGGCAGCGATCGGCATTGTCGGCACCGTTGCCGGCGTTCTGCTCGGCGTTCTCGTCTGCGTCAACATCGAATCCGTCCGCCAGTTCTTTTCCTGGATATCGGGCACCGTGCTCTTCAATCCGCAGGTCTATTTCCTCAGCCAGCTGCCGGCCGAAATGGATCTCAGCGAAACGATCTCGATCGTCGTCATGGCGCTGACGCTCTCCTTCATTGCGACCATTTTCCCCGCCTGGCGTGCCTCAAAGCTCGATCCGGTGCAGGCCCTGCGCTACGAATAAGGAATGCCGCCTTCATGAAACGCAACGTCGTTCTCAAGCTTACCGGCGTCGAGCGCCATTACGGGCAGGGCGATACGCTGCTCTCGATCCTGAAGGGCGCAGACTTTTCGATATCGAAGGGGGAGACTGTCGCTCTCGTCGCCCCTTCCGGCACCGGCAAGTCGACACTGCTGCATATCGCCGGCTTGCTGGAGCATCCTGACGGCGGTGAAGTCAACATCAACGGCCATGCCTGTGACGGCCTCAGCGACGAGAAACGCACCGCTATTCGCCGCAGCGAAATCGGCTTCGTCTACCAGTTCCACCACCTGCTGCCGGAATTCTCGGCGCTCGAAAATATCATGATGCCGCAGCTGATCGCCGGGCTTTCCTGGAAAGAAGCCGGCGAACGGGCAGGCCAGCTTCTCGATTATATGCGCATCGGCCATCGTGGCTCGCATCGCCCGGGCGAGCTTTCCGGCGGCGAGCAGCAGCGTGTTGCAATTGCCCGCGCCGTCGCCAATGCCCCGACGCTGCTTCTTGCCGACGAGCCGACCGGCAATCTCGATCCCGAAACGGCAAGCTACGTCTTCGACGCGCTGGAAGCGCTGGTGCGCCAGTCCGGCCTCGCTGCCCTCATCGCCACCCACAATCACGAACTCGCCCGCCGCATGGATCGACGCGTGACGATCTCCGACGGCAAGATCGTCGATTTCTGAATGCATATCGCCCAAAAGTGTGCAGCGGTTTTGGGATAACGACATGTATAAATCAAAGACCTAAAGCGCGTCGCATGAATCCAGATTGACGCGATGCGCTTTGATGCCGCGATCAGGGAACGATCAGCCCGCCTCGATAGTCGAGCATATAGGCCTTCTGGCCATCGACCATGATGCATTCGTGGCCGATGAACCGCTCGCAGCCGCCTTCGCTGCTGTCGATATAGCGGCCGAACGGATGGTCGAATTCCATCCCGCCAAGAAACCGGTCCTCGCGATACATCGCAGAAAGTGCCGTCTTGATCACCGTTCCCGCTGCTGTGCCGTCGATGAGCTCAGGCGCAATGATGCAGCCGAAATAATTCATCGCCCAGATGGGCTCGTCGGCAAGCCACACCACTTCCTGGCCGGCGAAATCGGTCCCGCCGAAATAGCTGTCGAGATAGCGCCAGTTGCCGCGTTCGTAACCGATATCGTGGGAGCTCGGCCGGCAGGGCGTGCGCACCAGGCCGCCGCCGACATAGGTCGCAGCCTTCGCTTCCACGACGAATTCGTTCAGCATCGCAATATCGAACATCTCGTTCTCCTCTCAGCCCTACGCTGGCAAATATGCTGCGATATGTAAAGAACAAAAGAGGAACAAAGATCTGAAATAAACGGGTCGCCTCGAGGAGGCTGGCCGTCTAGGCGCCATGACCGATCTGTGGCAGGCCAGAAGGGAAAGCTGCCGCCCATCTCATCAGGTGCTGGCTCCCAGCGATTCGCAGGGGCACATCCCGGCATTTTTTGAACACAACAAAGAAGGAAAAGATTCCTGTTGACAACAGAACATACATGGAACAAATTGAAAACATAACGAGTAAAGGAGAGCCCGATGACTGACATGATCCGTGATATCGCAGCATTCACCTCCATCGCAATGTTCGTTGCCAGCTTTTCGCTCATCGTCATGGCGCTCTAAAGTTTTCAGGGGACCGCATGGCAATCATACGGTCCGGACGCGGGACTTCTTCTGGACATCATCGCCCTCTATGCCGACAATGCGTCCGATTCATTCGGGTGATTGGGAAGGCATGTCATGGCGGATACGGCAAAGGGTTCAACGGGTGAGGCGACCGGCGGCACGCCAGGCTTCATCCACCTGAGGGTCCATTCCGCCTATTCGCTTCTCGAGGGCGCACTGCCGCTGAAGAAGATCCTCTACAAGGCGACCGGCGACAGCCAGCCGGCGATTGCGATTACCGACACCAACAATCTGTTCGTCGCCCTCGAATTCTCCCAGAAAGCGATGGAAGACGGCCTGCAGCCGATCATCGGCTGTCAGGTCTCGATCGATATGGGAGACGGGTTGGAAACGGAAAAGCGCGGTGGCCAGCAGGCCCTGGTCAAGCTGCCGTCGATCGTTCTTCTCGCCGCGACGGATGCCGGTTACGAACGGCTGGTCGATCTCGTCAGCCGGGCCTATCTCGGCGGCGAAAGCAACCAGGCCGTTCATATCAGCGCCTCCTGGCTGGAGGAGGCAGGCACGGAAGGGCTGATCGCATTGAGCGGTGCCTTGACCGGGCCGGTCGACGTGGCCATCAAGGAAGGCCATCCCGCTCAGGCGGAAGCCCGGCTGCTCACGCTGAAGGGCCTCTTCGGCGACAGGCTCTATGTCGAACTGCAGCGGCACGGCACCTACGACAAGCGGCACGAGCAGAAGATTATCGGGCTTGCCTATGCCCACGACCTACCGCTGGTTGCGACCAACGAGGCCTTCTTTCCGACCCGCGACGATTACGACGCCCATGATGCGCTAATGGCGGTCGCGCACAACGCCATCGTCTCGGACGACAGCCGCTTTCGCCTGACGCCGGATCACTATCTGAAGAGCCGGGCCGAGATGGTCAAGCTCTTCGCCGACCTGCCGGAAGCGCTGGAAAATACGATCGAGATCGCCACGCGCTGCTCCTTCGTGCTGAAGACGCGAAAGCCGATCCTGCCGCGCTTCACCGGTGCGACGGACGATGCCGAGGAGGCCGAACGCGCCGAGGCGAGCGAGCTGCGCCGCCAGGCGGTCGAGGGGCTGGACATGCGGCTTGCAACGCTCGGCATGTCGCCGGGTTACGAGGAAAAGGATTATCGCGAACGGCTGGATTTCGAGCTCAGCGTCATCGAGCGCATGCGTTTCCCCGGCTACTTTCTGATCGTTGCCGACTTCATCAAATGGGCCAAGCAGCATGACATTCCGGTAGGTCCCGGCCGTGGTTCGGGCGCCGGTTCGCTGGTCGCCTATGCCTTGACGATCACCGACGTCGATCCCTTGCGTTTTTCGCTGCTCTTCGAGCGCTTCCTCAATCCGGAACGCGTCTCGATGCCGGACTTCGACATCGACTTCTGCCAGGACCGCCGCGAAGAGGTGATCCGCTATGTCCAGGCCAAGTATGGCCGCGAGCAGGTGGCGCAGATCATCACCTTCGGTTCGCTGCAGGCACGCGCCGCCCTTCGCGATGTCGGCCGCGTGCTGGAAATGCCCTACGGTCAGGTCGACAAGATCTGCAAACTCGTGCCGAACAACCCGGCCAATCCGACGCCGCTGTCCAAGGCGATCGAGGAGGAGCCGAAGCTGCAGGAGGAGGCGGCAAAGGAACCGGTTGTCGCGCGCCTGCTCGATATCGCCCAGAAGATCGAGGGGCTTTACCGCCACGCCTCGACTCACGCCGCCGGCATCGTCATCGGCGACCGGCCGCTTTCCAAGCTGGTGCCGATGTATCGCGATCCGCGCTCCGATATGCCGGTCACCCAGTTCAACATGAAATGGGTCGAGCAGGCGGGCTTGGTCAAGTTCGACTTCCTCGGCCTGAAGACGCTGACCGTGCTGAAGGTTGCGGTCGATTTCGTCGCTAAGCTCGGTATCAAGGTCGATCTGGCAGCCATTCCTCTCGACGATAAGAAGACCTACGAGATGCTGTCGCGCGGCGAGACGGTCGGCGTGTTCCAGGTGGAAAGTGCCGGCATGCGCAAGGCGCTGATCGGCATGAAGCCGGACTGCATCGAGGACATCATCGCGCTGGTGGCGCTCTATCGTCCGGGCCCTATGGAGAATATCCCGACCTACAATGCCCGCAAGCACGGCGACGAAGAGCTGGAATCGATCCATCCGATGATCGACCACCTGCTCAAGGAAACGCAAGGCGTCATCGTCTATCAGGAACAGGTGATGCAGATCGCCCAGGTACTATCAGGCTATTCGCTGGGCGAAGCCGACCTTCTGCGCCGCGCCATGGGTAAGAAGATCAAGGCCGAGATGGACCAGCAGCGCGAACGCTTCGTCGTTGGCGCGGTCAAGAACGGCGTTTCGAAACCGCAGGCCGACAATATCTTCGAATTGCTGGCGAAGTTCGCCAATTACGGCTTCAACAAGTCGCATGCGGCCGCCTATGCCATCGTCTCCTACCAGACGGCCTACATGAAGGCGCATTACCCGGTGGAATTCCTCGCCGCTTCGATGACGCTCGACATGTCCAACACGGAAAAGGTCAATGATTTCCGCCAGGATGCCAAGCGCCTCGGCATCGAGGTGATCGCACCCTCGGTGCAGACATCCTTCCGCCATTTCGAGACCGGCGACAACCGCATCTATTACGCGCTCGCCGCCCTCAAGGGTGTCGGCGAATCCGCCGTCGACCATATCGTCGAGGTGCGCGGCGACAAGCCCTTTGCCAGCATTGAGGATTTCTGCCTGCGCATCGATCCGCGTCAGGTCAATCGTCGCGTGCTCGAAAGCCTGATCTATGCCGGCGCCTTCGATTGTTTCGACATGGACCGCGCCCAACTGGCAGCAGGCCTCGACCGTGTTCTCGGTTATGCCCAGCGCGCCCAGGAGAACAAGCTGAGCGGCCAGTCGGACATTTTCGGCAGCACGATGACGTCGGGGCCCGAGAAGATCTCCCTGCCGCCGTTCTCGCCCTGGCTGCCCTCCGAGCGGCTGCTCAAGGAATTCCAGGTGCTGGGCTTTTATCTGACAGCCCACCCGCTCGATTCCTACAACAACATCCTGCAGAAGATGCGGGTGCAGACCTTTGCCGAGTTTTCCGCCGCCATCAAACAGGGCGCGGCCAATGCGCGGCTTGCCGGTACCGTCATCTCGAAGCAGGAGCGCAAGACCCGCACCGGCAACAAGATGGGCATTATCGTCTTTTCGGATTCTTCGGGTCAGTTCGAAGCGGTGCTGTTTTCGGAAATGCTGAACCAGTATCGCGATGTGCTCGAGTCGGGAAAATCCTTCGTGCTGACTGCGACGGGCGAGGAGCGGCCGGAGGGCATCGGCCTGCGCATCCAGACGATCCAGTCGCTGGAGGAGAAGTCACTGCAGATGCAGAAGGCGTTGCGTGTCTATGTCCGCGATTCCGGACCGTTGCGGATGGTCGCCGGCCATCTGAACGCCAAGGGCGACGGCCTTGTCTCCTTCATCGTCATCAAGGAGGATGGCAAACGCGAGGTGGAAGTGGCGCTGTCTGAGAAATACCGCATCACGCCGGAGATTGCCGCTGCTCTTCGCGCTGCCCCCGGTGTCGTCGACGTGGAGCTCGTCTGATCCACGGCGTGTGACGGCCGTCAGCTACGCGTGATTGTGATGAAATCCGTGCCTTGGCCCGTTTCCGTGCCGAGGCCGGTATCGGAGATCGTCAGCGTCGAGCCCGGCGCGATGAGGGCGTCGATCTTGCGGCGGGTCTCGTCAGGGATGGTAATCCGGCTGAGCGAACGGGCGATCGGCTTGCCTGTGATGATTGAGCTTTCCTGATTGGTGATGCCGAGCCGCTTCATCGTTTCGCGGGAGAGATTGTTCTCGAGCGTGATGCCGAGCCAGTCCGCCGTGCCGGCCCTTTCATCGACCGCGTGCAGCGTGAAGAAATGTGTGCCGAGCGCCAGTCCCGGATCGGCGATCGTCACCGGCGCTTCGAAGATCGGCTTGAAGGCCTGCCGCACCATGATGACGCCGTTCGGCGGCTCGCCCTTGCCAGCCGCGGCATAGACTTCTCTGAGGAGCGTGTCGGAGACCAGGCTCCTGTCGCCGGCAAATTCCGCCGGCCGCAGCGTCTTGAAAGTCTTGATCGCCTGCACAGTCGACGGACCGAGCAAGCCGTCCGGATTGCCGGCGGAAAAGCCGAGCTGGTTGAGCAGGGTCTGGATGTCGATCACCGTCTCGCGCAACGTCCGGCGCGTGACGAGCATACTGATCGGCTCCGACGGCGGCTCGGGTTCGGGCGCTGCAATCGGCGTCACGGTCGGCATCGGCATCGCAGCCGTGTCGTTCATCGCCACCTGCACCGGTTTCTCGGGGCTGTCGGGCATCGAGGGCCGCAGTTCGACATCCGAAAGCAGCTGCATCGGCGTCGGCGTATCTGGACGGAAAAGGGTCGGATGGTCGATTGGCCGCGGCACCAGCTCACCGTCGCTGATGATGACGGGGACACTGAGGTCGGTCATGCCATAGAGCATTTTTGCGAAGGCGCCGGGCATGCGCACGCAGCCATGCGAGGCTGGATAACGCGGCACGGAATTGGATTCATGGAGCGCTATGCCGGACCAGGTCAGCCTTTGCATGAACGGCATCGGCGCTGCCGAGTAGAGATTGGATTCGTGGTATTTCTGCTTTTCGAGCACCGAGAAGATGCCGCTCGGCGTCGTGTGGCCGTCCTTGCCGGTCGAGACCTTCGAGGTCGCGACGACCTCGGTGCCGTCATAAACCGCAAGCGACTGCTTATCCTTCGAGACGAAGATCTGCAGCGTGCGCGCATCCGCGGCAAGAGCGGGGTGCACGAGTGCGGTGGCCGACAGCAAGCCGAGGCCGAAGACGAGACGCGAGAACATGATACCCAACCATACGCAATACTTGCCCGGCACATTATGGGACGAAGTTTAACGAAGATTTTATAGGCCGGATCGCCGGTGAGCTTCACGCCTTAGTGATCACGCTTGCTGCCGAAGGTGTAGCCGGTCTCGACCGTCTTCTTGCCGAACTTGTCACGCAGCTTGTCCATCGCCGCTTCGGCCGCCGCTCGCCGGCCCGATTGCTGGTCGATGAGATCCGGCGGGTCGGCGCGGGCGGCATCGCCAAGATCGGTGACGCCGATGCCGATCAGGCGGAACTTCGTACCGTCGGTCTCTTTTTCGAGAAGCTCGAGCCCGGTGCGGAAGATCTTGTCGGCAAGCTGGGTCGGGTCCTCGAGCCTACGGTTGCGGGTGCGCGATTTGAAATCGGCGCTCTTCATCTTCAGAACCACGGTCTGGCCGGCAATGCCGTTTTTTTTCAGCCGCCAGGAGACCTTTTCGGAGAGGTTGCGCAGGATCGGCACCAGATCGTCATAGCGCGAGATGTCATCGAAGAAGGTGGTCTCTGACGAAACGCTCTTGGCGGCATCATTGAGATGCACTTCGCGGTCGTCGATGCCGCGCGACAGCCGTGCGAGCCGCTGGCCGATGCTGCCGTAGCGGCGCATCAGGTCGTTTTCCTCCATCTGCTGCAATTGGCTGATGGTGCGGATGCCGTCCGCCTCCAGCGTCGCCGCAAAGGCCTTGCCGACGCCCCAGATGGTGGTGACGGGACGCGGCGCCAGAAACTCGACCGCTTCCTCGCGGCCGATGACCGAAAAGCCGCGCGGCTTCTGCAGGTCGGAAGCGACCTTGGCGAGGAACTTGCAATAGGAAAGCCCGACCGAAACGGTGATGCCGATCTCCCTTTCGATGCGACGGGCGAATTTGGCCAGCGTGCGCGCCGGCGGATCGTGATGCAGCCTCTCGGTGCCGCCAAGCTCCAGGAAGGCCTCGTCGATCGATAGCGGCTGCACCAGTGGCGTCAGATCCTGCATCATGGCGCGCACCTGCCGTCCGACCCGGACATATTTCTCCATGTCGGGGCGGATGACGATCGCTTGAGGGCAGGCCTCCAGCGCCTTGAACATCGGCATGGCCGAACGCACGCCGTGGATACGGGCGATATAGCAGGCGGTGGAAACCACACCGCGTTTGCCGCCGCCGATGATGACAGGCTTGTCGGTAAGCTCCGGATTGTCGCGTTTCTCGACGGCCGCATAGAAAGCGTCGCAATCGATATGCGCAAGCGTCAATGCGTAGAGTTCTCGGTGGCGCACGAGACGGGGGCTGCCGCAGGAAATACAACGGCGCACCTCGCCCTTCTGCTCGGCAAGGCAGTCGCGACAGAAGCCGGGTGTCTTGTCAGGGGCGGGTGTCATGATGAGAACAAAGATTGAACGTGGCGAGGTTACGCCTTAAGCTTCCGAGTCTCAAGAGAGGGCGGGAGCTTTGCCTTTGGATAACGATCTTCGTTTCGAGCCGGTAACGCCAGAACGCTGGGACGATTTCGAAATCGTGTTCGGGCCGCAGGGTGCCTTCTATAACTGCTGGTGCGTCGCGCTGCGCTTGCCGCATGGGTGAGGACGAAGATGGCGGCCGACGAACGCAAAGCCCATATGCGCGGACGGATCAACGCAGGTCCGCCGCCTGGCATCCTCTGTTATGCCGAGGATGCGCCGGTCGCCTGGGTGCAGGTCGGGCCGCGCCATGACGTGCCGCAGTTCAATTCGCCGCGCACCGTCTCGCGGCCGCTGGAGGAAGGCGATGCGCATGATCCATCCATCTGGGCCGTCAGTTGCTTCTTCCTGCTGCCCAAGCTGCGCGGCAAGGGAATGAGCCATCGCCTGCTCGCCGGCGCGATCGACCATGCGCGGCGCCAGGGAGCGCGGTTGCTCGAAGCCTGTCCGATCGATCATGTGAAGCAGTCGAAATCAGTGACGCTCTGCATCGGTGCGACGGCGATCTTCGATGCTGCCGGTTTTGAGACGGTAGCACGGCGCAAGGACGGCCGTCCGCTCATGCGGCTGGAACTGCGTGCGTGAAGCTGCTGGAAACAAAATGCGCCTCGATGAGCTCGGCCGCATGCGTCCAGTCGGTGGCGCGGGTGATGTCGTCGGCCGCCGCCGGTGCGAAACGATGGACGGGCGAGTTCGGCATCAGGTGAATCAGCAGGCAATCGGCGACGTGTTCCCTAACGGAATGCAGATTGCGCGCCATATCATCAATGAAGACGACGGGAAGGGAGCGGCTGGCATGCAATGCGTGAACGATCGGCCCCTTGGGTTGTTCGGTGGCAAGCAGTGGAAAGAGCAGGCCCATCCTGTCCAGCAGGCGTCGGCGCTGGTCCTGGAACCGCGGCCTCATGGCTGTGAGGAAAAGCACATCGGCCTCTTCCGAAAGCCGGTCGAGCGTTTCGACGACGTGGTCGAGCGGCGTCTGCCACAGCTCTTGGGCCTCGAAGAATTCCTCGATCAGCCGGCTGACCTCTTGATCCTCGATCTCCACGCCATCCGCTTGCGAGACGATATTGCCATGAAGCCGGAACGATCGCGGCAGAAACGCGTGCCCCTGGCTCTGAAGGAAAAGCTGGAAGGGACCGATGAACTGCAACACGACGTCGTCGACGTCACAGACGATCAACGGCCGTTCGCCGAGGCGGATATGCGAGATATCGAATTCTTCGGAGGCCACGATCAGTATTCTCCGGAATCGAGGCCGGGCGAAGAGAAATGCTGCCAGGCCGCCGTCACCGTCTCTGGGCGGATCCCGCTCGCCGCGCAGAAGGCCATCGCCGTCGGTTCGTGGTTCATCAGGAAATCCATCAGGCCGGCGAGGAAGCCGGGATCGTTGACGGCGTTGCGCACCTGGCCGGGCGCCACACCCGTCAGGGCGAGAAAGCGGCCGAACATGTCGGGATCGTCGGCAAGCCAGCCGAGCACGGCGATCGCCGTCTCGTGCGGGTCGGCAGCCAGTTGTTTCGAAGTCTTGAAGTTGCTTTGCATTTCGCTGGGTAAGTTACCTTTTCTTCAACCAAATACCGGTAGCGTGCACTATCGGTTTCACGCAGCTTTTGTCCGCATGTGCCTTTCTCATGGGACGAACCGCTGCGCGAACGGACGTAGGGACAGCTTGTCATGCCCAAACAGGTGATGATTGTAGAAGATAACGAGCTCAACATGAAGCTCTTTCGCGACCTCATCGAGGCGTCCGGTTATACGACGATCCAGACCAGAAACGGTATGGAGGCGCTCGATCTGGCACGCAAGCATCGCCCCGACCTCATCCTGATGGATATTCAGCTTCCCGAGGTCTCCGGCCTCGAAGTCACCAAATGGCTGAAGGAAGACGACGAGCTGCACGTGATTCCCGTCATCGCCGTTACGGCTTTCGCGATGAAGGGCGACGAGGAGCGGATCCGCCAGGGCGGTTGCGAGGCCTATGTTTCCAAGCCGATCTCGGTTCCGAAATTCATCGAGACGATCAAGACCTATCTGGGCGATGCCTGACGCATCGGAAAGACGCTTATGACTGCGCGAATACTGGTGGTTGACGATATTCCGGCCAACGTGAAGCTGCTCGAAGCGCGGCTGCTTGCGGAGTATTTCGACGTAATGACCGCAGCCGACGGCTACACGGCACTGGCGATCTGCGAGCGCAACCAGGTCGATCTCATCCTGCTCGACATCATGATGCCCGGCATAGACGGTTTCGAGGTCTGCGAGCGGCTGAAGGCCAGCCAGAAGACTGCCCATATTCCAGTCATCATGGTCACCGCGCTCGACCAGCCGACCGACCGCGTACGCGGCCTGAAGGCTGGCGCTGACGATTTTCTCACCAAGCCGGTCAACGATCTGCAGCTGATCTCCCGGGTGAAGAGCCTGCTGCGGCTGAAGACGTTGAGCGATGAGCTGCGCATCCGCGCCGACACCGCTCATACGATGGGCATCGATGACCTCACACGGGCAGGCGAGGGCCGCGCCGACGAGACCGCTCAAGTCCTGCTCGTCGACGGCCGCGCCAATTCGCAGGAGCGCATCATCAAGGCGCTGAAGCCCGTCGCCGATGTGCTTGCCCTCTCCGATCCGCAGGCCGCCCTCTTCGAGGCGGCCGAAAGCGCGTTCGATCTCGTCATCGTCAACGCCAACTTCGACGATTACGATCCGCTTCGCCTCTGCTCGCAGCTGCGCTCGCTGGAGCGCACCCGCTTCCTGCCGATCCTGATCATCACCGAGCAGGGCGCTGACGAAATGGTCGTGCGCGCGCTCGATCTCGGCGTCAACGACTACATCATCCGTCCGGTCGATCCCAACGAACTGGTTGCCCGCAGCCTGACGCAGATCCGCCGCAAGCGCTATAACGACCGCCTGCGCGCCAGCGTCAAGCAGACGATCGAGCTTGCCGTAACCGATCCGCTGACCGGCCTTTATAACCGGCGCTATCTCGACAATCACCTGAACGTGCTCTTCAACCGTTCGATGGCGCGCGGCCGACCACTTTCTGTGCTGATCACCGATATCGACCGCTTCAAGCATGTGAACGACACCTACGGCCATGACGGGGGCGACGAAGTGCTGCGGGAATTTTCAAATCGCGTCCGTTCGACCATCCGCGGTGCCGATCTCGCCTGCCGCTACGGCGGAGAGGAATTCGTTGTCGTGATGCCCGACACCTCGCCGGAAATTGCCGCCGCCGTCGCCGAGCGCCTGCGTGCGGCGATCGAAAACGCTCCCTTCATGCTGAAACACGCCGGGGAAGCGCTGAACGTCACTGCTTCCTTCGGCATCGCATCGCGCATTACGTCGGTGCTGACCCCGGACCAACTGATGAAACAGGCGGATCTGGCCCTTTACGAGGCCAAGAATACCGGCCGCAACCGCGTGGTCGCCGCGGCGGCGTGACGAATCATTTGCCGCCGTTAGGCGCCATTTGCGGGTTTTCCACTGCCGTAAGCGAATTGTTACCGATTTTTAATCTCCGCTTGTGCACTGCGGGGCGAAAAAATTGCAGCCCAATAGCCCAAAAATGGACTCGCCGCGTTGCCGCGGATGTGTTGCCGCGCGATAGTCTTGAGAGTGTCAGGCCATAGCTCAAAATGAAATGAAGACTATAAAAAATGCCTATCGCCGACAGGGTCAAATAGATTGCGGCGGCGTCACCTCACGTAAGGGGAGGGGTGGCGTAAGTTATTAAGTTATATTGTCGAATTTCTTGAAAAGAGCAGGCGCTACGCTTCGATCCAAAGCAGAGGCGACAAATCTTTGTATGTCCCAAATCTGGACTTTTAACCATAGAATCAAGATGAGAAAATTCATCATTAAGAATTTGTTGATTTTCTTTCATTTTTGCGCAAATTATCGCTCATAAGAGAAGCGCTCCCGTTGAGGAGTTGTCGATACCCCATGATGCTCAGGTCCGCCGCATCTCCTGGGTCGTGGGGTCGGTCGGCTAGTAGGCAAGTTATAGCGGTTCCTCGTGCCGTTTTGCATGCTGGCCGACCCCCTTTCAAGAAAACGCCGCCACTTCCCGAAGATGGAAGGGCGGCGTTTTGTCTGTTTGCGCTATCATCTTGACAACCACAACGCCGGACAACAAAAAACGCGCAACCCGAAGGCGCGCGCTTTTGTGAAATCCGTCAGGCCAAGTGATTACTTGATCTTGGTTTCCTTGAACTCGACATGCTTCTTCGCAACCGGGTCGTACTTCGTCTTCGTCATCTTGTCCGTCATCGTACGGCTGTTCTTCGTGGTGACGTAGAAGAAACCGGTGTCGGCTGTCGACAGCAGCTTGATCTTGATTGTTGTAGCCTTGGCCATGGTCGTCCTGCCTTTAAGAAAATGAAAGCCGTGGAAGCCGGATGGGCTCCACGGCAAATCCTGGCGCGAAACTACGAATCCCGCCCGAAAAGTCAAGCCCGTTTTCGAATGAACATCAGTCTGATGCCGGAAAGTAGGGCGTAAAGACCGAAGAAAGCGGCAATCGCCCAGGCAAACCCGTTATTTCCCGCGACATCGATCGCCGCGCCTATCGCCTGCGGTCCGGCCACGGTTCCCATCGCATAACAGAAGACAAAGGCAGCATTGGCCGCAGCAAGATCGGAGCCCGTCAGCCGCGAGCCGAGATGGCTGAGGCCGACCGTATAGAGGCCTGAGACGCAGCCGCCCCAGAAAAGCAGGAGCCCGGCCATCAGCAGCCAGTTGTTGAGCAACAGCGGCAACATCATCGAGCCGATGAAGCCCATCAGCGCCATGCCGGCCAGAAGCGGCCGCTTGTCGGCGATGCGGTCGGAAAGCAGGCCGAGCGGGATCTGAAAGATGACGTTGCCGACGCCCATCATGGTGAGCAGCAGTGCGGCCTGCGATTCGGTGAAATGGGCGCGCACCGCAAAAATCGGGAAAAGCGACAGCCCGCCCGCTTCGACCGCGCCGAAAATGAAGACCGCTGCCGTCGCCGTCGGCACCAGGAAAACGTAGCGCATGAAATGCAGCTCCGGTTTTTCCTCGAGCACCGGGCTTTCGTCGCGGGCGATGAAGATCGGGATGGCGGCAAGCAGGATGGCGCCGGCGCCGATCAGGAAGGGGAAGATGCCGTCGCTGCCGAGGATCGAAAACAGCAGCGGTCCGGCCGCGAAGCCAAGGGAAAGCACCGTCGCATAGATGCCGAGCACGAAGCCGCGCTTGGAAGGCGGCGACGCGGCGTTGATCCAGAATTCGGAGAGGATGAACAGCGTCGTCGTCGCGCCGTGGAAGGCGAAACGCAGCGGAAACCACATCCAGAAATCCTGGGCGTAATAGAAACCGAGCGCGCTCAGCGCCGAAATCACCACGGCCCAGATCATTGTCGGCGCCACGCCGTATTTATGGGCGAGCTTGGTGGTAACAGGTGCGGCGGCCATCGCCGCGACCCCGGCCATCGCCGTGTTGAGCCCGATCAGGGTGGACGAGATACCGCGTTTTTCGAGGATGATACTGAGGAGGGGCAGACCGAGGCCGATTGCTATGCCAACGGCTGATATGGACGAGATGGCTGCCACCAGAGAAGGCCAATGGATTTCTTCGACATCGCCCGGTGTGCCGGTTCTCGGCTGAGACATTTATCCATCCTTAGAGAGGTGCGCGAACGAATCGGCCGATCCCGTCAGATAGATAGACACGGACGTGCCAAATCCAGGTGACGGATGCCGCTTCGCAGTATTTCCGATGTGAGTGACCATCTGCGGAATGTAAAGCCCGTTGGGGCAAGAAATGCTTACCATGTCAGGTCTTGAGGATCTTTGGCTCCCGCATTTGGGGTGGTGGTCGGTGGAGGGGTGGCACTACACGTGAAATATGTCTGGAAGGTGAAGGCGCCAAAGCGCGCCGCGATCTTTCAGATTCGCTCTTCGCGCTTTAGGTCTTTGTTTTTACGCATGTCGTTTTCGCAAAACCGCTGCACACTTTTGCGCGACATGCTCTAATTCGGCCGGCCGGGGATGTCATAATCATCAGGACCGTCACTCTCGCCACCGAAGCCGTGCATGCGCAGCGCCCATTGCAGGCCGATGACCCCGCCCTTGATCGGCTGGATCGAGGCAAGCGCGGTGATGACGGTGATCGGCGCCCAGATGGCGAGATGCACCCAGACCGGCAGCACGAAAGTCAGGTCGGTCAGCATATAGCCGCCGACCACGACGTGACCGAGGACGAGGATAACGATATAGGGCGGCAGGTCGTCGGCGCGTTGGTGATGCATAGCCTCGCCGCAGGCCGCGCAATGATCGACCGGCTTCAGGAACGCGCGAAAGAGCTTACCGTTGCCGCAGGCCGGGCAGCGGTTCATCAGCCCGCGCATGATGGAGCGCCCAAGCGGGCGCTCGACCTCGGGCGTATCGCCGTAGCGGACGGCCGGATCGGTCGGTGTGCTCATCGCATGTTCCTCTTCGGATCTAAAACACGTCGCGCGAAACTGTGCAGCGGTTTCGCGATAACGACACGAAAACAAGGACCTACAGCGCGGGGAGCCAATCTGAAAAATTGCGACGCGCTTTAGTGCCGTCCGCGCGGCGGCCTCGTTCCGGGCTTCTTGCGAACCTGGCCCCTGTCGCGGCGCCCCGCCTTGTGGAAGGAACGCACCGCCGCCGGCATTTCGCGGCCCTCGCTGATCATCTCGAAACGCAACGCGCCGGCAAGCGGTATCGCTTCGGCAAGTTTCACGGTGACACTGTCACCCAGGCGATAACCGAGCCCTGTTCGTTCACCTGAGAGTGCCTGATGCGCCTCGTCATAGATGAAATAATCGCTGCCGAGCGTAGATATAGGGACGAAACCGTCGGCGCCATAGTCCGGCAGGGAAACAAAAAGTCCCGATTTTGTCACGCCCGAGACCCGCCCGGCAAATTCCTCGCCGACACGGCCGCTGAGGTGATGCGCGATCAGCCGGTCGACAGTCTCGCGCTCGGCTGCCATGGCCCGGCGCTCGAAGGTCGAGATTTCGGCGGCGATATCGTCGAGCGCCGCCTCTTCTTCGGGCGTGATGCCGCCTTCGCCGAAGCCGAGCGAGCCGACGAGGGCGCGATGCACGATGAGGTCGGCATAGCGACGGATCGGCGAGGTGAAGTGGGCGTATTTCATCAGGTTGAGGCCGAAATGGCCGATATTCTCCGGGCCGTAGATCGCCTGGCTCTGCGAACGCAGCACCATTTCGCTCACCATGGTCTGATGCGGCGTGCCGTCCGCCTTCGCCAGGATGCCGTTGAAGTTGTTGGCGCGCATGTTGCCGCCCTTGGCAAGCGAGATGCCGAGCGTGGCCAGGAACTCGCGCAGGATCTCCTGCTTGGCAAGCGTCGGGCCGTCATGGATGCGGTAGATCAGCGGCTGTCGTTTCTTTTCTAGCGTCTCGGCGGCGCAGACGTTCGCCTGGATCATCATCTCTTCGATCAGTTTATGCGCATCGAGCCGTGGCGGCACGACGACCCGGTCGACCGTGCCGTCGGGCTTCAGCAGGATCTTGCGCTCCGGCATATCGAGTTCCAGCGGCTGGCGCCGGTCGCGTCCGCGCTTCATCACCTCATAGGCGTGCCAGAGCGGCTTCAGGATCGGCTCGAGCATCGGTCCGGTCTGATCGTCGGGCTTTCCGTCGACCGCCGCCTGCGCCTGCTGGTAGGAGAGCTTGGCGGCACTCTTCATCATGATGCGATGGAAAGTGTGGCCGATCTTGCGGCCTTCGCCGGAAAAGCTCATGCGCACGGCAAGCGCCGGGCGGTCGACGCCTTCTTTCAGCGAGCAGAGATCGTTTGAGATGCGCTCCGGCAGCATCGGCACGACACGATCAGGGAAATAGACCGAGTTGCCGCGCTTCAGCGCCTCGCGGTCGAGCGGCGAATTGGGTCGGACATACCAGGAGACGTCGGCGATCGCGACGGTGACGAGGACGCCGCCGGGATTGTCGGGCGAGGGGTCGAGCTCGGCATAGACGGCGTCGTCATGGTCCTTGGCGTCGGCCGGGTCGATGGTGATCAGCGGCACGTCGCGCCAATCCTCGCGATGCGACATGCTGGCGGGCCTTGCGGCCTCCGCCTCGGTGATGACGGCCGGCGGGAAGACATGCGGAATGCCGTGCGCATGGATCGCGATCATCGAGATCGCCTTTTCCGAACCGACGGAACCGACGACGGAAAGCACCTTGGCGCGCGGCAGGCCGAAACGGCCGAGACGGGCGATTTCGACTTCGACCAGATCGCCGTCCGTGGCGCCGCCGGTGAAGTCGGGATCGATCACCATCTCCTCGCCGCGCCGCTCGATCGGCAGCAGCCGGCCGCCGCCGCCGGGTGCTGTGCGGAAAACGCCCATCGAGGCGCCGCGGCGTCTGTCGATCACCTTGATGATCCGCGCCGTATAGGCCGGCCCGCCGCGATCGACAGCCGGGAAGATCTTCGCCAGGATGCGGTCGCCGAGCCCGGCGACAGGCGCCCTGCCTTTGCCCTGGCGGCCTGCCGGCGATTGCTGGCGGATGGCGACGGCGGGTGCTACGCCTTGGTCCTCCGGCCATTCCGCCGGCCGGCCGATCAAATCACCATCCTTGTCGCGCGTGGTGATATCGAGAACGGTGACAGGCGGCAGCGCACCGGGACGGATCAGCGACTTGCGGTTCTTCTGCAGCATGCCTTCCTGCTCGAGCTCTTGCAGCATGTGCTTGAGTTCGACGCGGTTGTCGCCCTTCAGGCCGAAAGCCTTGGCGAGTTCGCGTTTGGACGCTTTTTGCGGATGATCGGCGATGAAGCGCAGGATCACCTCGCGCGAAGGCAGCGCGCCGTGGACGATGTTCAGCGGCTCGACGGCGGGAGCATCCTTGCCGGCACGGCCGATCTTGCCCGGACGCTTGCCCGCAGGGTTCGTTCTGTCGCGCGGTATCCTGCTCACGTCAGCTCTTTTTCGATTTCGCGGGCGCTTTCGCCTTCGTTGCCTTCGGCTTGGCGGCCGTTTTGGTGGCCTTGGCTTCGGCGGCTGCCGCCTTCGGCTTGGCTTTCGCCTTGGCCGCCTTGCCGACCGGTGCCTTGCCAGCCTTTTCGACGATCAGCGCAAGTGCCTCCTCGACGGTGATCGCCTGCGGATCCTTGCCCTTCGGCAATGTCGCATTGACCTTGCCCCAGTTGACGTAAGGGCCGTACTTGCCGTCACGAACGGTGATGGCGCCGCCATCGGGATGATCGCCAAGCGCTTTCAGCGCTGCCGGCGTACCGCGCGAACCCCGGCCGGGTGCCTGGTTCGCCTTTTCGGCGATGACAGTCACGGCGCGGTTGAGGCCGACCGAGAACACGTCCTCGATGGTTTCCAGATTGGCGTAGGAACCGTCATGCAGGAGGAACGGCCCGTAGCGGCCGATGCCTGACGAGATCATCTTGCCCGTTTCAGGGTGTTTGCCGATATCGCGCGGCAGCGAGATCAGCGCCATCGCCTTTTCATAATCGATGTCCTCGGGCTTCCAGCCTTTCGGCAGCGAAGCGCGTTTGGCTTCCTTGCCGTCGCCGCGCTGGATATAGGGGCCGAAGCGACCGGAACGCAGCGTTAGCTCCTCGCCGGTCGTCGGATCGGTACCGAGGTTCTTCGGCTCGTTGAGCGCAGCACCGTCCGCTTCTCCGCCGTTTTCGGAGGAGAGCTGGCGGGTGTAGTTACACTCCGGATAGTTCGAGCACCCGACGAAGGCGCCGTATTTGCCGAGCTTCAGCGACAGGTTGCCGGTGCCGCAGACCTGACAGATGCGCGGATCGCTACCGTCCTCCCGTTTCGGGAAGACGAGGGGTGCCAGCGCCTCGTTCAACGAATCGAGCACGTTGGTGACGCGCAGTTCCTTGGTGTCCTCGATCTGGGCGAAGAAATCCTTCCAGAAATCGCGCAGCACCTGCTTCCAGTTCAGTTCGCCGGCGGAAATCCGGTCAAGCTTCTCTTCGAGATCGGCGGTGAAGTCGTATTCGACATATTTGGTGAAGAAGCTCTCGAGGAAAGCGGTCACCAGCCGGCCTTTAGCCTGCGGGATCAGCTTGCGCTTGTCGATCGTCACATAGTCGCGGTCGCGCAGTGTCGCGAGCGTCGCGGCATAGGTGGAGGGGCGGCCGATGCCGAGCTCTTCCATCTTCTTGATCAGCGAGGCTTCCGAATAGCGCGGCGGCGGTTCGGTGAAATGCTGCGTCGAATTGATCTTCTGCTTGGCGAGCGCCTCGCGCGCATTGATCTCCGGCAGGCGGCCATCCTCGTCGCCGTCGTCGCTCTGCTCGCCATCTTCCTTCTGGTCGGTATAGGCGGCGATGAAACCATCGAAGCGGATGACCGAACCGACGGCGCGCAGACCGGCTTTCTCGCCCTTGTTGTCGGCGGTGATTTCAGCCGTCGTGCGCTCGATCTCGGCCGACGCCATCTGGCTGGCGATGCCGCGCTTCCAGATCAGCTCGTAGAGCCGGATCTGGTCGGCATCGAGGAATTTGCGCACACGGTCGGGCGACCGGTAGAAATCGGTCGGACGGATCGCCTCGTGCGCCTCCTGGGCGTTCTTCGCCTTGGTCGAGTAGAAGCGCGGTTTTTCCGGCATGTAGCGCTCGCCGAACTGGTCGACGATGGCGCTGCGCGCCGCGTCGATCGCCTCGGGCGCCATCTGCACGCCGTCGGTTCGCATATAGGTGATGAGACCGACCGTCTCGCCGCCGATATCGACACCCTCATAGAGCCGCTGGGCGATCTGCATCGTGCGCGAGGCGGAGAAGCCGAGATTGGAGGAGGCGGCCTGCTGCAGCGTCGAGGTCGTAAACGGCGGTCCCGGGTTGCGCTTGACCGGTTTCGCCTCGACCGTGTCGACGACATAGCTCGCGCCTTCGAGCAAGGCCTTCAGCCGGCCGGCATCCTCGCCATTGCCGATTGCGCGCGGCTGCAGCCGTTTGCCGTTCGCCGAAACCAGTCTTGCCTCGAACTCGTCGCCGCGCGGCGTCTTCAGCAGCGCCGAGATGTTCCAGTATTCTTCGGAAATGAAGCGCTCGATCTCGGATTCGCGGTCGCAGACCAGGCGAAGCGCCACCGACTGGACGCGGCCGGCCGAACGTGCGCCGGGCAGCTTGCGCCACAGCACCGGCGAAAGATTGAAGCCGACGAGATAATCGAGCGCGCGACGCGCAAGATAGGCATCGACCAGCGGCACGTCGATGTCGCGCGGATCGGCCATGGCGTCGAGCACCGCCTTCTTGGTGATCGCATTGAAGACGACGCGCTTGACCGGTTTACCGTTCAGCACGCGCTTCTTGTTCAGCATGTCGAGAACGTGCCAGGAAATCGCTTCGCCTTCGCGATCCGGGTCGGTTGCGAGAAACAGGCCATCGGCGGACTTCACCGCGTCGGCAATGTCCTTCATCCGCTTGGCGGAGGCGCTATCGACCTCCCAAAGCATTTCGAAATCCTGATCAGGAAGAACTGAGCCGTCCTTGGCAGGCAGATCGCGCACATGGCCGAAGGAGGCGAGCACTTTGTATCCCGGACCCAGATACTTATTGATCGTCTTGGCCTTGGCAGGCGATTCCACCACTACAACATTCATGATGATTCTCTAAAAAGGAAACGACGCCAGCGTTGAAGCCAGCGCGACACACACCGCAACATGGATATCGGCCCTCCGACATGGACAGGGAAATCGCCGCGGTCAAGGGGTTTGCTACAATTTTACCTCTTGCGCCTGCTGCAGCCATTGGGGGAATATCGACAAAATACAACTACAGATATGTTATTCAGGGTTTTCGACCGAGCGTTCGGCAATTCGCGAAGCCGCCGCCTGATGTCGTACCAGGTTCAATCGGAAAGCGAGACGAGGCCACCCTGATGCCGGTGCAGCCTGCCTGATATATCGAGTTCCAGAAGGATGAGATAGACCGCAGATGCCGACAGGCCGGTATGGCGGATGACGTCGTCAATCTCGACCGGCGTCGGCCCGAGCGCATCGATGATGCGGTTTCGATCGGAATCGCCTGGTGGCACCGACATGGCCTTGCCGTCAGGCGCGGGTTCCTCCGCCATCGATGACGGGAACAGGTCGAATTGCGCAAGCGGTGCCAGGGCCTCGATGACATCGGCGGGAGCGGTGACGATCGAAGCACCGTCCTTCAGCAGGCCGTTGGTGCCATGGCAGCGCGGATCGAGCGGTGAGCCGGGCACGGCAAAAACCAGGCGGCCGAACTCGCCGGCAAGCCGCGCCGTGATCAACGAGCCCGAACGCGCCGCCGCTTCGATGACGACGAGGCCGAGCCCGATGCCGGCGATCAGCCGGTTGCGGCGTGGGAAGTCGCGGGCGCGCGGCTCCCAGCCGAAGGGCATCTCGCTCACCGCCAGGCCATTGCCACCGGTTATCTCTTCGAGCAGGCCGATATTCTCCGGCGGGTAGGGCTGGTCGAGGCCGCCGGCGAGTGCTGCGATCGTGCCTGTGTCGAGGCTTGCCCGGTGGGCCGATGTGTCGATGCCGCGTGCCAGGCCGGAGACCGCGGTGTAACCCGCCCGGCCGCAGTCACGCGCCACCATCGCTGCGAATTTCGCGCCTGCGATCGAGGCGTTGCGTGAGCCGACGATGCCGACGGCCGGTCGTTTTGCAGCGGCAAGCGCGCCCTTGACGGCCAGAAGCGGCGGCGCACCGTCGATCTGCTTCAGCGCTTGCGGATAGTCCGGCTCACCGATGCCGACGAAGCGGGCGCCGAAGCGACGCGCCGCCTCCAGCTCCCGATGCGCGTCGGCCTCGCTGGCGATGCGGATTGCCCGTGTGGCACCGCCACGCGCCGAAAGCTCCGGCAGTGCGGCAAGTGCTGCCTCGGCCGAACCGAAATGATTGATGAGGTCGCGAAAGGTGGCAGGGCCGATATTGTCGGAACGGATGAGACGCAGCCAGGCAATTCTTTGCCGTTCGGTCAGCACGACGCCTTTTGGTCCGGCGCTCAGCGCATCCATTATCCCTTTGCCCCGATCTTGCTTTCCGTCCCGCTCATCAGGCGAGAAATATTCGCCTTGTGCTTCCAGTAGGAGATGAGGGTCATGATCGCCATGACAGCAGCAACCTTTTCGTTGCCCAATATCCATAGCGCAACTGGAATGGCAAGCATGGCAACCAGCGCCGACAGTGAGGAGTAGCGGGTGGTGAAGGCGACCGCCAGCCAGACGGCCGCGAAGAGCACGATCATGATCGGCGCGACGCCGAGCAGGGTGCCGATATAGGTGGCGACTCCCTTGCCACCCTTGAAGCCGATCCAGACCGGGAAGAGATGGCCGATGAAGGCGAAGAAGCCGGCGATGATCGCCGCCTCCTCACCGAGGAAATAGCCGACGACCCAGGCCGCGGCCGATGCCTTCAGCGCATCGAGCAACAGCGTCGCCGCGGCGAGCGTCCGGTTTCCTGTTCTCAGCACATTGGTCGCGCCGATATTGCCGGAGCCGATGCTGCGGACGTCGCCGAGGCCGGCGGCGCGCGTCAGGATCAGGCCGAACGGGATCGAGCCGAAGAGATAACCGATAATGGCGGCGGCAAGCGCGATCGGCAGCGTGATCTGCCATGACATGAGATTGGATAACATATGCCCCTCAGCCTCTCCGTGGCCTATCCTCGAGTCAGCCTTCTCCCGCTGGGGGATGGACGGCGATAGTGTCGGTTCTAAATTGCGTGGACAAGCTTTCCCGAGACGTATGTCGCGACCGCCCGCCCACTGAAGCGCGCATCCTCGAACGGCGTATTCTTCGAGCGGGAGAGAAGCATGTCTTTGGCGACAAGCCAAGGCTCATCGAGATCGATCAGCGCGATATCGGCCGCAGCGCCCGGCTTCAGCGTGCCGGCATTCAGGCCGAAAATCTGAGCGGGGCGGGTCGACATGGCGTCGATCAGGCGCATCAGGCTCACTTGGCCGCCATGGTGAAGCCTGAGCGCTGCCGCCAACATGGTTTCGAGGCCGATCGCGCCATCCTCGGCCTCGCCGAAGGGCAGGCGCTTCGTATCGACGTCCTGTGGGTCGTGCGAGGACACGATGATATCGATCGCGCCGCCCGCAACGGCGTCGGCCATCGCCACCCGGTCGTCTTCCGGGCGCAGCGGCGGATAAAGCTTGAAGAACGTGCGGTATTCGCCGATGTCGTTTTCGTTGAGCGCCAGATTGTTGATTGAGATGCCGCAGGTCACCTTGGCGCCGCGGCTGCGGGCGCGCTCGATTGCCTCGACCGATTCCGGCACCGAGATCATCGCGGCGTGATAACGACCGCGCGTCAGCTGCGCGATCCTCAGATCGCGTTCGAGCGGGATGAGCTCGGCTTCTTTTGGAATGCCGGAAAGCCCGAGCCAGCTGGCAAAAAGCCCCTCATGCATGACGCCGTTGGCGCCGAGATATTTGTCGCGCGTCTCGCAGGAGACGACGGCGCCGAATTCGCGCGCATAGGTCATGATCCGGCGCAGCACCTGTGTGTCATGGACGCTGGAATGGGCATCGGTGAAGGCAACGGCGCCCGCCTGCATCAACAGGCCGATCTCCGTCATCTCCTCGCCGGCAAGGCCCTTGGTGATGGCGGCTGCCGGATAGACGTTGACGGCGGCCGTATCCCGCGCCGTCTTCTTGACGAATTCGACGAGCGCGATGTCGTCGATGATAGGATCGGTGTCCGGCATCATGATGATCGAGGTGACGCCGCCGGCGGCTGCCGCCCGGCTCGCCGAGGCAATCGTCTCGCGGTGTTCGCCGCCGGGTTCGCCGACATGGACGCGCGCATCGACGAGGCCCGGCGTCGCGACGAGGCCCGTGCAGTCGCGGATGACGGCGCCTTCCGGGGCCCCCTGGTTCTGCGCCTTGTGGCTGGCCGCGAGAATCACGCCGTTTTCGGCAATGATCGTCCCGACCTCGTCGAGATTGCGCGACGGGTCGATGATGCGGACGTTCTTGAGGACGATCGGGTTGCTCATGCCATCATTCCATCGCTTCGGGGACCCTGGTTCTGTGAGACGAGCAGCGTCTCCATGACGGCCATGCGCACCGCGACCCCCATCTCCACCTGTTCGGCGATCACGCTTTGCGGCCCGTCCGCTACTTCCGAAGCGATCTCGACGCCGCGGTTCATCGGGCCGGGATGCATGACCAGCGCGTCGTCCTTCGCCGCTTTCAGCGTTTCGGCGTCGAGCCCGTAGAAGTGATAGTATTCGCGCACCGAAGGTACGAAGGCGCCGGACATGCGCTCGCGCTGCAGCCGCAGCATCATCACCACGTCGGCGTCCTTCAGCCCTTCCTGCATCGAATGGAAGACCTCGACGCCCATCTCGGCGATGCCGGCGGGCAGGAGGGTTGCAGGCGCAACGACACGGACGCGGGCGCCCATCGCGTTGAGCAGCAGGATATTGGAGCGCGCCACCCGCGAATGCAGCACGTCGCCGCAGATCGCTACGATGATGCGCGACAGCTTGCCCTTGGCGCGGCGGATCGTCAGCGCGTCGAGCAGCGCCTGGGTCGGATGTTCATGCTGCCCATCACCGGCATTAACGACCGAGCAGGAAACCTTCTGGGCGAGAAGGGCGGCCGCACCGGCGCTCGAATGGCGGATCACCAGCACGTCCGGGCGCATCGCATTCAGCGTCATCGCCGTATCGATCAGCGTTTCGCCTTTCTTCACCGAGGAATTGCCGACAGACATGTTCATGACGTCGGCGCCGAGCCGCTTGCCGGCAAGCTCGAAGGAGGCCTGCGTACGGGTCGATGCCTCGAAGAAGAGGTTGATCTGCGTCAGCCCGCGCAGCGTCGACGTTTTCTTTTCTCTCTGGCGGCTGATCTTGACGGCCTCATCGGCCTTGTCGAGAAGATAGGTGATATCCTGCTCGGTGAGGCCCTTGATGCCGATGAGGTGGCGGTGGGGGAAAAAGACCATGAACCTGCCTCTTGCTGTCTCTGGCGGGTCTATAAAGAGTGCTGCCCGCCGGGGCAAGCATGCGCTGTGGGCAAAGGCTTATGTCCCCATGCATTTTCGCCCGAATTCCGATAGAGCAGAATGAACCGAATCATAACTTCCGGTTTCCCTTTGCCGGGTTCTTACACTAGAAGCGAATTATGACCTCCGCCAACCGGACTGACGACAAACTCGCAGAACTCAACCAGCCGAGCCTGTGGTCCGGCATCAATGCGTATCGATCCGATCCGCTGATCGTCGATCTGACAGCGGCTTTGCCGCGCGGCATCCGCGAAGACCTGGAAAACATGGGCCGCTACGTCACCTCGCCGGAGGCGCAGGAGATGGCGCGCATGGCAAACCAGGGCGCGCCGCAGCTGCGCACCCACGGCCCGCGTGGCGAGCGCCTCGACGTCGTCGAATTCCATCCTGCCTGGCATGCATTGATGCGCCGCTCCATGTCGGTCGGCCTGCATTCCTCCGTCTGGGATCCCCAGGCCGATACCGAAGCCAAGGACGAGGCCCACAAGGTTCGTGCCGCGCGGTTTTATCTGACGTCGCAGTTGGAATCCGGCCATCTCTGCCCGCTGACGATGACGAGCGCCTCCGTTGCGGCGCTCTCGGCCTCGCCCGCGGTCCAGAAGGACTGGGCGCCGAAAATCCTCTCGCGCAAATATGATTCGTCGAACAAGCCCGCCATGCAGAAATCCGCCGTGACCATCGGCATGGGCATGACGGAAAAGCAGGGCGGCACGGATGTGCGCGCCAACAGGAGCGCTGCCGAAAAGGTCAGCGAGGGCATCTACCGGCTGTCCGGCCATAAATGGTTCATGTCTGCGCCGATGAGCGATGCCTTCATTATGCTGGCGCAGACGAAGGAGGGCATGGGCTGCTTTCTGGTGCCGCGCCTTCTGGAGGATGGTTCCGCCAACGGGCTGCAATTCCAGCGGCTGAAGGACAAGGTCGGCAACCGCTCCAACGCCTCTTCCGAGGTCGAATTTACAGACACGTTCGGTTTCCTGCTCGGTGGGCCGGACGCCGGCATCCGCACCATCCTCGACATGGTGACGCTGACCCGGCTCGATTGCGCGCTGGCCTCGTCAGGCATGATGCGCGCCTCTCTCGCCGAAGCCGTGCATCACACCCGCGGCCGCAGCGTCTTCGGCAAGATGCTCGTCAACCAGCCGATCATGACGCGCGTGCTCGCCGACATGGCGCTCGATGTCGCCGCCGCAACGGCACTGTCCTTCCGTCTTGCCGACGCCTTCGACAAGGCGCGCGGCAATGCCGAGGAAGCGGCCTATGCCCGTGTCATGACGCCGGTCGCCAAGTACTGGTGCTGCAAGATCGCGCCCGCGCTGATCTACGAGGCGATGGAATGCATCGGCGGCAACGGCTACATCGAAGAGCGCCCGATCGCCCGCCATTACCGCGAGGCTCCGGTCAACGCCATCTGGGAAGGCTCCGGCAACGTCATGGCGCTCGACGTGCTGCGCGTGCTCAACCGCGGCAAGGATCTGTTCGAAACGGTCTTTGCCGGCCTTGCCCGCGATCTCGGCCCTGCCGGTAAGAAGACGATCGACGTGCTGCGCGCCGCAATCGCGCTGTGCGAACAGGACGAGGGCGCCGCGCGCCTGCTCGTCGAGCAACTGGCGCTCGCCGCCGGTGCCGCCGAGCTCTATCGGCTGGGGGCAGGGCGCATCGCCGATGCCTTCATCGAGACGCGTCTTGCCGGCGGCTGGCGCTCCACCTACGGCATGCTCGATTCCCGGTTCGACGCCAGCTACATCGTCGACCTGCTCTATCCCCCGGCCGCCTGATCGCACGCAGGGTCAGGCGATCCTGAGGCCGAGACGCTCGGCTATCGGATCGAACTGCCGACCCTGATCACCTTGTATCGTCCGACCGGTCGCGACGTATCGCGTCGATGTCGCCTTCCCAGCCTATCCCCGCGAGATCTGCGATCGCATTTTTCCGCCGGTGCTTCTCGACAAGGTTTCGAAAAGCCTGCTCGACAGTGGCCTTTTTCGTCGCCAATCCCGCGGCGGTCATTGCCGCGTCGAGCAAGGCATCATCGATTGTCATCAAGATGCAGATCCACGTCACGGCGGTTCAAGCTCGGCGACGATATCATCGCCATAAACGAAAATCCGGCCGCGTTGCCGCGGCCGGATTTCAGTGTTTACGTCCAAAAATCAGCGTTCAGAAGAAGCCACGGCGCTGCCACCAGCCAGCTTTCTTCGGCTTGCCGTCATCGCCTTCGCCATTCTCGACGCGGGTGGTGGATTTCACCGTCGGCTCGGACGAGGAGATGTTGGATTCGCGGTTGGCGCGAACCGGCTTTGCCTCTTCCTGAACGGATGTTTCGAGATCGGCGGAGGCTTCCACCAATTCCGGTTCGGCCTCGACCGCAGGGGCCGTCTCTGCAACCGGTTCCTCGACCGGCGCTGCGGCCGGTTTGCGGCGGCCGCGGGCACGGGCGGGCTTCACCTCTTCGGTTATGACAGGCGCGCTCTCGACGGCTGCCATCGCGGCCTGGCCTTCGTCGGCCTGTTCGGCAATCGCTTCGACCGCTACGGCTTCGCCCGGAGCGCCGTCGTTCGAAACGTCGTCGCCTTCGTCCTCGTCGCCGCCATTGTCTTCACCGGCTTCGCCAGCCGTCAGTTCGGAACCATCCTCGGCGCGATTGCGACGGCCGCCACGCTTGCCGCGGCGGCGGCGCTTGCGGCGCTGCGATTCCTCGCTTTCGGCGCGTGTCTCGGGCGTGGCCTCGGTGTTTTCATCACCTTCGCTGCCCTCGTCGTCGCCGTCCTCATCCTCGTCGCCGGCTTCGCCAGCCGATACCGGCTGCTCGGCATTGCCGTTGCGGCCGCGGCGGCGCCTGCGGCGCTTGCGCTTACGGTTGCCGTCAGCTTCGCCTTCCGAGCGTGCTGCGACGGGCCGTTCGGCAACGGCCGGCTTTTCCTCGAGTTCCTCGTCTTCGTCCTCATCCACTTCGATGACGATATCGTCGTCGTCATCCTCAGGAATGGCTGCGAAGTTGAAGAGCGTTTCGATCTTGACCGGGTTTTCCACCGGCTCGCCGCGGTCGATCGCGAAATGTTGCGCGCCGACCGAGCCGTCCGCATCGATGATGATCGCAACGCCGAAGCGGCTCTCATAATCGACAATCGTCTGGCGCTTGTGGTTGAGCAGGTAGAGCGCGATGTCAGGCGTGGTGCGCACGGTGATGTTGTGCGTGGTGTTCTTGAGCAGATATTCCTCGATGCCGCGCAGGACATGCAGAGCGACGGAGGACTGCGAACGCACATGGCCGCTGCCGCCGCAATGCGAGCACACCTGCGTGGTCGATTCGAGAACCGAAGCGCGGATGCGCTGGCGCGACATTTCGAGCAGGCCGAAATGCGAGATCCGGCCGACCTGGATGCGGGCGCGGTCGTTCTTCAGGCATTCCTTCAGCTTCTTCTCGACGGCGCGGTTGTTGCGCTTCTCTTCCATGTCGATGAAGTCGATGACGATCAGGCCGGCAAGGTCGCGAAGGCGAAGCTGACGGGCGACTTCGTCTGCAGCCTCGAGATTCGTCTGCAGCGCAGTGTCCTCGATCGAATGTTCGCGGGTCGAGCGGCCGGAGTTGACGTCGATCGAGACCAGCGCTTCGGTCTGGTTCATGATCAGGTAGCCGCCGGACTTCAGCGTCACCTGCGGCTGCAGCATGCGGTCGAGCTGAGCCTCGATGCCGGAACGCGAAAAGATCGGATGGATGTCGCGGTAGGGCTGAACCACCTTGGCATGGCTCGGCATCAGCATCTTCATGAAGTCTTTCGCTTCACGATAGCCTTCTTCGCCGGAAACGATGACTTCGCTGATATCCTTGTTATAGAGGTCGCGGATCGAACGCTTGATCAGCGAGCCCTCCTCATAGACGAGGCAGGGAGCGGTGGACGCCAGCGTCAGCGTGCGCACATTTTCCCAGAGGCGCATCAGATATTCGAAGTCGCGCTTGACCTCGACCTTGGTACGGTTGGCACCGGCGGTGCGAAGGATGACGCCCATACCCTGCGGCACCTCGAGCAGGCGCGCAATTTCCTTCAGGCGCTTGCGGTCGGCAGGATTGGTGATCTTGCGGGAAATGCCGCCGCCACGCGCCGTGTTCGGCATCAGCACCGAATAGCGGCCGGCGAGCGAAAGATAGGTTGTAAGGGCTGCACCCTTGTTGCCGCGCTCTTCCTTGGCGACCTGCACGAGCAGGATCTGGCGGCGCTTGATGACTTCCTGGATGCGGTACTGCTTGCGCGGCTTGCGCTGCACTCGGTCCGGTACTTCTTCCATCGCGTCTTCGGCGCCGACGGATTCGATGACTTCCTCTTCACCGTGATCGTCATCGTCGTCGTCGTCATCGTGGCGACGCTTGCTGGTATCGACGTCCTCGGAGATCGAGTCGGTTTCCACCATCGCGGCCATCGCGCCGCCGGTCGAACCGTCATCCTCATTGTCGACGTTCGAAGCGCCTTCGGCTTCGACGTCTGTGGGAACGGCGTCCTCGGTCGCGGTCGTTTCGGCAACCGGTTCGACGACCTTCTTGCGGCTGCGGCGCGGCCTTGCCTTCTTGGCCGGCGCTTCCTCGGCGGCCTCGGGCGATGCCGCGGTCTCTACCGCTGCGGTCTCTTCCGTTACGGCAGCCGTTTCCGGCGCCTCTGCCTGAACGATGCCGACATCCGGCTGATCCTGCTTGGAAAGATCGACCATCGGCGCGGTTTCGACATGCTCGACATCTTCGTCGCGGCGATGCTCCTCGGCTTCGGCCCGAAGCAGTGCCTGACGGTCGGCAAGCGGTATCTGATAATAGTCGGGATGAATTTCGGCGAAGGCCAGGAAGCCGTGCCGGTTGCCGCCGTAATCGACGAAGGCGGCCTGCAGCGAGGGTTCGACCCTCGTTACCTTTGCAAGATAGATGTTGCCGCGGATCTGCTTCTTGTGCTGGGACTCGAAGTCAAATTCTTCTATGCGGTTCCCGCGAACGACAACGACGCGCGTCTCTTCCTCGTGAGACGCATCGATAAGCATTTTGTCTGCCATGTAAGCTGTGCTCCTCGGCGTGGCCGCGAGAGCGCATTCCCGACTGCTGTTGAGACAGAAAGAATGCGGTCCACTGTGGCCGCGCCGGATAATGAAAGTCGCGCCTGATGCGAGGGGGAGGGCAGCAGCCAGACCGCAGCCGGAACCATTTCGGTCCGGGGCCTGTACACTTCAGATAAAACCTGCTGCGAAACCATCAACAACCAAGCGTGATCGACAAATACGAAGACCCGTTCGGGTCCGATGAGTTTGCTCCCTGAGAGCGTGGTGGCTGATCCACCAATGAATTCCGACAATAAGCCGGAAAATCAGGATCCAGTTCTAGGGATTAAGCGCATGAGACGGCGGACGATGACCGGTGTGGCGCCAGGTCCTGATCTGGCTGGCAGCCTTCGCGGCGACTCTATCCCGTCAACACTTTACCCTGAAATTCGTTGTATGTTTTCTGTGTCACAATAGCAAGGGAAAAGCCAAATGTGCCATAATATTGATGGATTTCGCAACGCATACAAGCTGGGGATAAAGTGATCGCGATTCGGCAGGCTGCAGCGGGTGTTTCGTCACAGGACGTTGGCCGTAGCCGCGTCGGGTCCATCGCAATACAGATAGGGTGTGGCGGTTTATTGTTTAAGAGGGCTCGGATCGCGGCGAAATCCGCAGCGCGGCGATCGACATTCGCAAGGCGGGTTCTGGCGGCGCTTTTGGCCGCTAGTCTGCTGCCGGCCGTTGCCAGCTCTGTCGAGGCCAGGGATCCGCTGCTTGCCTATGGCGCGCGCATCGTCGGTGACGACGCAAGGACCCGCATCGTCATCGATTTCGATCGCGAGCCGCATTTCTCCGTCCACTATATCGCCAATCCGGAACGCATCGTCGTTGACTTGCCGGCGACCGCCTTCGGTTTTCCGGCGAAGGATCTTGCCGCCCGGGGCCTGTTCAAGGATATCCGCTACGGCAAGATGGACGAAGAGAGCGCCCGCATCGTGCTGACGACGGCAGGGCCGGTGAAGCTGGCGCTTGCCAAGGTGCAGGCCGATGAGACGGGCAACGGCCATCGCCTCGTGCTCGATGCGGAGATGATCGACAAGAAGGCCTTTGCCGAACTGGTGAAGACGCAATCCTGGAGCGATCGGACTGAGGCGGCTCAGACGACGAACGCCATTCCGGCACCGCAAAAGGCTGCGCCCGGCGATTTCGTCATCGCCGTCGACGCCGGCCATGGCGGCATCGACACCGGCGCGATCGGCGTCGACACCAAGACCGAGGAAAAGCAGGTGACGCTTGCCTTCGCGAAGGCCTTGACCGACCGCTTGAACAAGGAGCCGGGCATCAAGGCTTTCCTGACGCGTGAGGACGACGAGTTCCTGTCGCTTTCGCAGCGTGTGCTGATCGCCCGCCAGAACCATGCCGGCCTCTTCATTTCGCTGCATGCCGATACGCTGAAGCAGAAGGATATCCGCGGCGCGACAGTCTACACGATCTCCGACAAGGCATCCGACAAGCTCGCCGCCGACCTTGCCGAACGTGAAAACCTCTCTGACCAGATCGCCGGCAAGGAGACGGTCGCCGAGCCGCCCGAGGTTGCCGACATCCTGCTAGATCTGACGCGGCGCGAGACCCAGGCCTTCTCGATCTCGCTGGCCGAGAGCGTGCTGAATTCTTTCAAGGATCAGGTCGGCACTATCAACAATCCGCACCGTCATGCCGGCTTCCGCGTGCTGCAGGCCCCCGACGTACCGTCGATCCTTCTCGAGATCGGGTTCCTCTCGAACGCCGAGGACGAGAAACTGCTGCTCGACGAGGCCTGGCGCGGCAAGATCGCCGGCCTCTTGACCGACGCAGTCAAGCGATACCGCGCCGCCGTCATGGCGAATGGCGGCTGACGGGTGCCGCCCAAAAATCTGTAGCGGTTGCGGCACGGCGGCCTGCATAAAAACTAAGATTCATAAAAACAAAGATTTAAGTGCGCCGCATGAATCAAATTCTGAGGAAGATACCTCAGTTTGGCGGCGACGACCGGCGTTGCTTGGATGTGACAGTTCTAATGAAACGCAGCCGCAGCGGTGAATGCGGCGCAGACAGCCCTATTTTGCTCACATTCGCGCCGTTACTCCGGCTTATGTTTCGCAGCCTGAGGCGCGGAATCGGCTTGTGGCGGTAGCGCTCATAGAGTAAGTCGCGCAACGTGCAAATTGCCTTGATCTGTGCAATCGTTGCGGCTGCGGCGATTGAAGATCGAAAAGACCGGTAGCTGAAATATGGTTAGACTTTTTGGATATTTCTTCGGAATGGCCTGCGTCCTGTTTCTGGTCGCGGCGGCGGGTATTGCCATCTATCTCGCCAATGTCGCGAAGGATCTCCCGGACTATGCCGTTCTGAACAGCTATGCGCCGCCGGTGACGACCCGCGTCCATGCCGGCAACGGCGCCTTGATGGCCGAATACGCCAAGGAAAAGCGCCTCTTCCTGCCGATCCAGGCCATTCCCGACCGCGTGAAGGCCGCTTTCCTGTCGGCCGAAGATAAGAATTTCTACAATCATCCGGGCGTCGATCTGACCGGCCTTGGCCGCGCAATCCTCGTCAACCTGCAGAATTTCGGTTCCGGCCGCCGCCCGGTCGGTGCCTCCACAATCACCCAGCAGGTGGCCAAGAACTTCCTTTTGAGCTCGGACCAGACGATCGACCGCAAGATCAAGGAAGCGATCCTCTCCTTCCGTATCGAGCAGGCCTACAGCAAGGACAAGATCCTCGAACTCTACCTGAACGAGATCTTCTTCGGTCTGAATTCCTATGGCATCGCCGGCGCAGCACTCACTTATTTCAACAAATCCGTCACCGAACTGACCGTCGCCGAGGCCGCCTATCTGGCATCGCTGCCGAAGGGTCCTGCCAATTATCATCCGTTCCGCCATCCGGAAGCTGCACTCGAGCGTCGCAACTGGGTGATCGACCGCATGGTCGAGAACGGCTATGTCAGCCAGCCTGACGGCGAGGAAGCCAAGAAGCAGCCGCTCGGCGTCACCGCCCGCACCACTGGCCCCTCGCTCTTTGCTTCGGATTATTTCGCCGAAGCCGTGCGCCGCCAACTGATCGACCAGTACGGCGAAAAGGTCCTCTATGAGGGCGGCCTTTCGGTGCGCACGTCGCTCGATCCGCAGATGCAGCTCGCTGCCCGCAAGGCGCTGCAGGACGGTCTGGTCACTTACGACGAGCGCCGCGGTTTCCACGGCCCGATCAAGCAGATCGATGCGAGCGGTGATTGGGGCAAAGCGCTTGCCGATATTCCCACACTGTCCGACGTGCCGGAATGGCGACTTGCCGTGGTACTCGCCGTGTCAGACAGCACCGTCGACATCGGCCTGCAGCCGGCCAAGGATGGCAGCGGCAAGGTTGCGGCCGATCGTCAACGCGGTACGATCGACGCCAAGGACATGCAGTGGGCCTTCCGTTCGGCCGATGGCGCCCGCAAGACCACGAAATCGCCGGTCGGCGCCGTGTCCCCCGGTGACGTTGTCTATGTCGCAAAGCTCGGTGACGACGCGTCGACCTCCTATCGCCTGCAACAGCCGCCGAAGGTACAAGGTGGCCTGGTCGCCATGGATCCGAAGACCGGCCGCGTGCTCGCCATGGTCGGTGGCTTCTCCTACGCCCAGTCCGAATTCAACCGCGCCACCCAGGCGATGCGCCAGCCGGGGTCCTCGTTCAAGCCTTTCGTCTACGCGGCGGCGATGGACAATGGTTATACGCCGGCTTCGGTCATCATGGACGCGCCGATCGAAATCGTCTCGGGCGGCCAGGTCTGGAGGCCGGAAAACTACGGCGGCGAATCCGGCGGCCCGTCGACGCTGCGTTCGGGCATCGAGCATTCGCGCAATCTGATGACGGTGCGCCTCGCCAACGATCTCGGCATGAACATCGTCGCCGAATATGCCGAGCGCTTCGGCATCTATGATCACATGCTGCCAGTTCTCTCCATGTCGCTCGGCGCCGGCGACACGACGGTATTGCGCATGGTCTCGGCCTATTCGGTCATCGCCAATGGCGGCAAGCAGATCAAGCCGACATTGATCGACCGCATCCAGGACCGCTACGGCAAGACGATCTTCAAGCATGAGGAGCGTCTGTGCGAGGGCTGCAATGCCGGCGACTGGCAGAACCAGGAAGAGCCGAATGTCGTCGACAATCGCGAAACCGTTCTCGACCCGATGACGGCCTACCAGATCACCTCGATGATGCAGGGCGTCATCCAGCGCGGCACCGCTGCCGGCAAGATCGATCTCGGCGGCCGCGACGTTGCCGGAAAGACCGGCACCACCAATGACGAGAAGGATGCCTGGTTCGTCGGCTTCACGCCGGATCTGGTCGCCGGCCTCTATCTGGGCTTCGATACGCCGGCCCCGCTCGGCCGCGGCGGCACCGGTGGCGTCTTGTCCGCCCCGATCTTCAACGAATTCATGCAGGCTGCCGTCAAGGACATGCCGGAATCGAAGTTCGTCATTCCATCAGGCATGAACCTGATTTCGATCGACCGCAAAACCGGCATGGCAGCTGCCGACGGCAATCCCAACACCATCGTCGAGGCCTTCAAGCCCGGCACCGGCCCGGCCGACAGCTTCTCCGTCATCGGCATGGACAGCACCATGGCGCCGGAAGAGATACTGAAGACCTCGCCGCAGGCGAACCAGGCCGTCCAGACCGGCACGCCCGGCCTGTTCTGACCGAGGCCTGAATTTAGCACGCCCGCCGCGGCCCTTTACATCCGCGGCGGGCGTCTCTATGTCACCAGCACCTGAAGAAGACCGAGACAGAGAAGCAGGAAAATGCGAGCGGAAATCGAAAACGTGGTCGATGAAACCAAGCAGGCTATCACCCTGCTGAGGAGGCATCTTTGACTGGGACCAGGCGATAAGACGGCTGGACTGGTTGAACAACAAGGCAGAGGATCCGAACCTCTGGAACGACGCTTCCGAAGCGCAGAAGCTGATGCGCGAACGCCAGCAGCTCGATGACGGCATCAACGGCGTCAAACAGCTCGAACAGCAGCTGAACGACAATATCGAGCTGATCGAGCTTGGCGAGGAAGAGGGCGACCAGAGCGTCGTCAAGGAAGCCGAAGACGCGCTGAAGGCCTTGAAGGCCGAGGCCGGGCGCCGCCAGGTGGAAGCCATGCTCTCCGGCGAAGCCGATGGCAACGACACCTATCTCGAAGTCCATTCCGGCGCCGGCGGCACCGAAAGCCAGGACTGGGCGAACATGCTTTTGCGCATGTACACCCGCTGGGCCGAACGCCAGCGCTTCAAGGTCGAGCTTCTCGAAGTCCATGATGGCGAAGAGGCGGGCATCAAGTCCGCGACCCTGCTCGTCAAAGGCCACAATGCCTATGGCTGGCTGAAGACGGAATCGGGCGTGCACCGGCTGGTGCGCATCTCGCCTTACGACAGCAATGCGCGTCGCCACACCTCCTTCTCGTCGATCTGGGTCTATCCGGTTGTCGACGACTCGATCCAGATCGAGATCAATGAAAGCGACTGCCGCATCGATACCTATCGTTCGTCAGGCGCCGGTGGCCAGCACGTCAACACCACCGACTCGGCCGTACGCATCACGCATATCCCGACCGGTATCGTCGTGCAGTGCCAGCAGGAGCGTTCGCAGCACAAGAACCGCGCCAAGGCCTGGGACATGCTCCGTGCCCGCATGTATGAAGCCGAACTGAAGAAGCGTGAGGACGCCGCCAGCGCCGAAGCCGCTTCCAAGACCGAGATCGGCTGGGGCCACCAGATCCGCTCCTACGTGCTGCAGCCCTATCAGATGGTCAAAGACCTGCGCACCGGCGTTGCCAGCAGCGCGCCGGACGACGTACTCGACGGCGACCTGAACGAGTTCATGGAAGCAGCACTTGCTCACCGCATCAGCGGCGCCGCCGACGCGGTCGTCGAGGATGTCGACTGAGCGGATTGACGATGGATTGAAGTAACAAAGCCCCGGAGACGGGGCTTTTTTTGTTTTGGAAGGCTGGCAGTCCGGCCCGCTTCATCGGGACGATCGACCGCCTTGACGTTTTCGGCGGAAGGTCCGCTGAGACGCCCTCGCATTTATATATTCGACACTGACTTGACATTTGTCGAGTCAGTGGCGAATAATGTCACCATTGATATCGGGGCTGGAGGTCACCGATATCGATCGGCTCCCGCCAATCGGTTGCCGGTGCCTGTGTGGAGGAGAAGAGGGTGGAGCTTTTGCTGGATGTGGAAGGGCTGAAGAAGTCCTTTGGTGGTGTCGCGGCATTGCGTGACGGCCGCTTCGAGCTTCGCGCCGGCTCGGTCCACGCGCTTTGCGGCGGTAACGGCGCAGGCAAGTCGACCTTTCTCAAGATCCTCATGGGTATCCATAATCGCGATGCTGGCTCGATCCGCCGTCGTGGCAAGGACGTAGACTTTGCCGGTCCCGCCGACGCGCTCGCCTCCGGCATTGCCATCATCGAGCAGGAGCTGAGCCCGGTTCCGCACATGACGGTGGCGGAAAACATCTATCTCGGCCGCGAGCCTTCGACACGTTTCGGCGGTATCGATTTCCGGACGATGAACCGCTCCGCCCAAGGGCTTCTCGACGATCTCGAATTCGATATCCGCGCCACCCAATACATGATGAACCTCTCCGTTGCGCAGATGCAGCTCGTCGAGATCGCCAAGGCTCTAAGCCACGATGCCGAGGTCATCTTCATGGATGAGCCAACCTCTGCAATCGGTGAGAAAGAGGCTCAGCAGCTCTTCGCGGCCATCCGGCGCCTAAAGGCGCAGGGACGCGGCATCGTCTATGTCTCGCACCGGCTTTCGGAAATCTTCCAGATCGCCGATTCCTATACCGTGTTTCGCGACGGCGCCTATGTCGGCAGCGGAGATCTCAAGCAGATCAGCCGTCCTGATCTCATCCGGATGATCGTTGGCCGGGAACTGGCCGAGGAATATGTCAAGACCAACACGCCGACATCCGAAACCGGCCTCGAGGTTACGGCGCTGAGTTGCCCGAACAAGATCGAGGACATTTCCTTCTCCGCCCGCAAGGGCGAGATCTTCGGCATCTACGGGCTGATGGGCTCGGGGCGAACCGAGATCTTCAATTGCCTTTTTGGCCTGGAAAAATCTTCCGACGGCAGGATCGTCGTCGACGGTGCCCGCATCTCCGTGTCGAAGCCGGCGGATGCTATGGCAAGTGGCCTGGCTCTGGTGACGGAGGATCGCAAGCTCACGGGGCTCAATCTCTCCGACTCCGTTCGTGCCAACATCTGTATGGCAAGCTTACCGGAGATGAGCCCTTCCTTTGCCATGAGCCGCCGTCGCGAGGCCGAGGCCAGCCGCCGGATACAGGCGCAATTTCAGATCAAGGCCGCCCGTGACACCATGCCGGTCTCGGGCCTGTCAGGCGGCAATCAGCAGAAGGTGGTGCTCGGAAAATGGTTTCTGCGCAATCCGAAGGTGCTGCTTCTCGATGAGCCGACACGTGGCGTCGATGTTGGCGCCAAGCGCGAAATCTACCGCATCATCTGTGACTTTGCCGCGGCCGGCGGAACGGTCGTGATGATCTCATCGGAGATCGACGAAGTTCTGGGCATGTCGGACCGTATCATGGTGATGCGCGCCGGCAGGAGCGCGGGAATATACAGCCGGGAGGAAACGGATGCCCAATCACTCGTCCACCTATCGACCTGATCAGGATCAGGTCATCCGTACGGCGCCAGAGGAGCGAGCAAGAGTGTCAGAGAGCGACGATAGCAATGCCGGCGGCTGGTTCAGTTCGGATCGGCGGCGGCTGTTGATTCAGGAATACGGTATCTTTCTCGCCTTTCTGCTTCTGGTCGTGGTCCTTTCGTTCTCGAACGAGTTCTTCCTGACCGGCGGCAATATTTCCAATGTGCTGCTGCAGACTTCGATCAACGGCGTGCTTGCCATCGGCATGACTTTCGTGATCCTGACCCGCGGCATCGATCTTTCGGTCGGTTCCGTCGTGGCGCTCGCCGGCATTGTCAGCGCCAGCTTCTCGACGACCTCCGCCACGGCGGCGATCGCCGGTGCGCCCTATCCGGTGGCCATCGGACTTGCGGTCGGCATTCTGGTCGGCGTTGCCTGCGGCGCGATATCGGGGGCGATCGTCTCGCGATTTTCCGTTCCGGCCTTCGTCGCCACTCTTGGCATGCTTTCGGCCGCGCGCGGCTTGACGCTGATATATGGCGGCGGTCGCCCGGTTCCCGCGCTGACGCCGGCCTTCCGGTGGATCGGCACCGGCGACGTCTTCGGCATTCCGGCCCCCGTCATCATTCTCGCCGTCGTTTTCGCGGCTTCGTGGTGGATCCTCAGCCGGACGCGCTTCGGCCGCTACATCTATGCCGTCGGAGGTAACCCGCATGCGGCGAAGACCTCCGGTATCGACATCGGCCGCATCCGTTTCATTGTCTATGTCATTTCCGGCGGTCTTGCCGGTCTTGCCGGCATGCTGCTCAGCGCCCGTACGGGATCGGCCTTGCCGCAGGCGGGCATTGCCTATGAGCTGGACGCGATTGCGGCGGTCGTCATCGGCGGCACAAGTCTGTCGGGCGGTGTCGGCCGGGTGACGGGCACGCTGATTGGCGCGCTCATCATCGGCGTCATGAACAACGGCCTCGATCTGATGGGGATCCAATCCTACTACCAGCAGGTCCTGAAAGGTGCCCTGATCGTCGGCGCCGTGATGCTCGACCAGAAGCGAACTTACGGGGCCTGAGCCCCATCGGAAACCGTGCCGGCCCTTGCCGGCCCGTTGCAGAGGCGAGCCATGCCGGCCGCTAAAACTTAAAGTGGAGGAGATTGAAATGAGAAAGCTTATGATTGCGCTTGCTTCGGCAACTGCCTTGCTGGCCTCGTCGGCCGTGGCCCAGGAAAAGATCAAGATCGGGGCAGCCCCTTACGGCCTCAATGCGGAGTTCATGCAGATCTGGGCGGCGGCGATGCAGGAGCACCCGGCCGTCAAGAGCGGCGAGGTCGAGCTGACTGTTTTCGACGGTCGCTATGACGCGCTGGTTCAGCAGGATCAGTTCAAGACGATGGTCACGCAGAAATACAATGCGATCATCTTTGCACCAATCGACGTCGATGCAGGCGCAGCAGCCGTACAGTCGGCGGTGGATGCCGGCATTCCGGTGATCGGTTCGAACACCCGCGTCAATTCCGACCTGCTGACCTCCTATGTCGGATCCGACGACACCATCTCGGGCTACATGGAAGCCAAGACCGTCCTCGACAAGCTCGGCTGCAAGGGCAATGTCGTCATTCTCGAAGGCCCGGTCGGTCAGTCCGCACAGATCTCGCGCCTGGAAGGCAATAAGAAGGCGCTCGCCGAATGCCCTGATGTGAAGGTCCTCGAAGACCAGACGGCGAACTGGTCACGGGCCGAAGCGCAGACGCTGATGGAGAACTGGCTGACCGCGCATCCGAAGCAGATCAACGGCGTGATCGGCCAGAACGACGAGATGGCGCTCGGCGCCATCGAGGCGATCAAGGCTGCGGGGCTCGACGAGAAGAGTTTTGCGATCGCCGGCATCGACGGCATCACCGACGCTCTTCGCGCCGTCAAGGCCGGCGAGATGACGTCGATCCTGCAGGACGCACGTGCACAGGCTCAGGGCGCTCTCGACCTTGCCATCTTCCACGCCAGGAAGGGCAACTACAAGCCGCAGTCCGATATCTGGGCGGCGACCTACAAGGACATGCCGTGGAACGACGGCAAGGACAAGAACTACAATGTGCCGTGGACGCCGGTGACGGCCGACAACGTCGACAAGCTGCTCGCGACACGTAAATAATCCATTGTGTGGGGCGGGTTCGCCCGCCCCATTTCTCAGACAAGCCGGGAAAAGATCTATGACCGATTCAAAACAGATTGATCTGAATTTTTCGCTGGGCGGCAAGGTCGCCCTGGTAACGGGCGGCGCCTCCGGCATCGGCGATGCCATCGCATCGGCATTTGCCGCCAAGGGTGCGGTCGTCGGCGTGATCGACATCAATGAAACGGTCGCGAAATCCAAGGCCGACGCCCTCGGAAATGGCGCGAAATCCTTCGTCTGCGACGTTTCTAACCCGCAATCGGTGGAAGCCGTCATCGCTGCGGCGCAGGCGGCCTTCGCCCATATCGACATCGTCGTCAACAGCGCCGGTGTCGCCATGCTCGCCCCTGCCGAGGATCTCACCCTGGAGGCCTGGGACAGAACCATCGACATCAATCTCAAGGGAACGTTCCTCGTCTCTCAGGCTGTAGGCCGGGTCATGCTCAAGGCCGGCAAGGGCGGCAGGATCATCAATATCGCCTCGCAGGCCGGCACGGTCGCTATCGATCAGCACGTGGCTTATTGCGCCTCCAAATTCGGCGTCATCGGCCTTTCCAAGACGCTCGCCGCCGAGTGGGGCAAACACGGCATAACCGTCAATACGATTTCGCCGACAGTGGTTCTGACCGAGCTCGGAAGAAAGGCCTGGGATAACCCGCGCGGAGAGGAGCTGAAGAAGCGCATCCCGACGGGACGCTTCGCCTATCCCGAGGAGATTGCTGCGGCGGCGGTGTTTCTGGCATCGAGCGGCGCCGAGATGATCAACGGCGCGGATCTTCTGGTCGATGGCGGCTATACCATTGTCTGACACGCGGAAAACAGGAGGAAGCATGCAGCGGTTTATCAACAATCCGGACGAGGTCGTCGAGGATACGGTCAAGGGCTTCGTCAAGGCGCATGCCGATATGGTCAGGCTCGGCAACGGCAATCCGCGCGTCATCGTTGCGCGCCGTGCGCCCGTCGCGGGCAAGGTCGGCGTCATCACCGGTGGCGGTTCCGGCCATGAGCCCGCCTTTATCGGCTATACCGGACGCAACATGCTGGATGCCGTCGCGGTGGGTGAGCTGTTTTCGTCGCCGACGGCCAAGAGTTTTCTCGATGCCGCGCGCGAAGCCAATGGCGGCAACGGCGTCGTCTGCCTTTACGGCAATTATGCCGGTGACAATATGAACGTGAAAATGGCGATCAAGCTCGCCGCCAAGGAAGGCATCACGATCGCGACCGTCGTCGCCAATGACGATGTATGTTCGGCCGGGCCGGACGAACGCGAGAAGCGACGTGGCGTCGCCGGCGAGATATTCATGTGGAAATGCGCAGGCGCCAAAGCGGAGCAGGGGGCGAGCCTCGAGGAAGTGCAGGCGACAGCGCAAAGGGCGATCGACAACTGCCGCTCCATCGGCATCGGCCTCGGTCCCTGCACGCTGCCCGCCGTCGGGCATCCCAACTTCCAGATTGCGCCGGGCACGATGGAGGTCGGCATTGGCCATCATGGCGAGCCGGGGGTTCGGGTCGAGCCGTTGCAGCCTGCCGCCGAGGTCGCACGCGAAATGGCCAAGATCGTTCTGGACGATCACGGCCTGGCATCCGGAACCGAGGTGGCCGTCATCGTCTCCGGCCTCGGCGCGACGCCTTTGAACGAGCTTTATATCCTTCACGACACGATCGAAACCGAGATTACCGGGCGCGGACTGAAGATCTACAAGACCTATATCGGAAATTACTTCACTTCGTTGGAAATGGTCGGGGCGACGCTGACCGTCATGGCGCTTGACGACGAGTTGAAGACGCTACTCGACGTCGATGTCCACTGCCCGGCAATGCCTTGATGGGAGACAGGCGAATGCAGCAATTTGACAACGCTTCCTCGGGTGACATCGTTTTCTCGCTCGCGGACCGGATCATCGAGAATCGCGCCTATCTCAGCGAGATCGACGGCAAGATCGGCGATGGCGATCACGGGGTTAACATGGCCAAGGGATTTGGCATGGCAGCCGAACGGATCAAGGGCGCAGACATGTCGCTCGCAGAAGCTCTCGACACGCTCGGCACGGTGCTGATGACGGAAATCGGCGGGTCCATGGGACCGCTCTATGGCGTCATGTTCATTCAGTTCGCGGAAACGATCGAAAAGGCTGCGCAGATCGATGCGGGGATGTTCAGCGCAATGCTGCACAATGGTCTTGAAGGCATTCAGGCGATCGGATCCGCAAAAGTCGGCGACAAGACCCTTCTCGATACGCTCGTGCCTGCCATAGAGGCGTTCGATCTGGCCAATAGTGATGGAAAGTCGTTTGCGGAATCGCTGAATATCCTCGTTTCGGCCGCGGAGGCCGGCCGGGACAGCACCCGCGATCTGGTGGCCAGGATCGGCCGGGCAAGCAGGCTCGGCGAACGTTCGCTTGGCGTTCTGGATGCCGGCGCCACTTCCTGCGCGCTGATCCTCCAGTCGCTCGCACTTGGCGTCGAGGCAAAGCTTCGGCCATCCGCATGAAAAACAGCGGCCTTTGGCGAGAGCCAGCGATCCTCCCGAGCATCACCTTTCCGGCCGCTTTGGCGGCCGGAAATCATTGTGCGGGAGAATGTTGAAAACCGGAGCCTTTACGCTCATCTTCGCGGGCGATTTGAACCTCGCAGGGAAACCAGGAAGCATGACCGTCAAGACATCATCAGCGCGGAAGAACGGTAGCGTGCGGAACAGCGCTGACGATGCGTCGGAACCCATCCCGCTGCGGTTTGGTGATGATCCCTATGTCTGGGCCTGCTGGCTCTATTATGAGGACGGCATGACGCAGGGCGACATTGCCGAAACCATGGGAATTTCGCGGGCAACGGTGAACAGTTATCTCGCCGATGCGCGCGCCCGCGGTATCGTCAATATCTCCATCGAGCCGTCGCGCCTGAGTTCGCTGACAATTGCTCAGGAGTTGAAACGGCATTTCGGTCTGCAGGACTGTCTCGTCGTTCCGAGCGACGACAATACCCGCCCGCTCATCGACCGTCTCGGGCGCGCAGGCGCTCAGGCGCTGCAGAGGCTTGTGAAATCCGGTGATACGCTGGCCGTAGTGTGGGGCCGCACGGTCATGGCGGTCGGTGAGCAGACCTCGATAACCGGCCTGCAGGACGTCACCGTGGTCCAGGCAACCGGCGGAACCAGTGCGACATTCGCCTATACACCCGAACTTTGCGCCGCCGCCTTTGCCGATGCCGTGGACGCGCGGCTAATCAATATCGCAGCTCCGGCGATCGTATCCGCTCCTGATGTCCGTAATATCCTGTTGCGCGAGCCATTGATCGAAAGTCAGTTCGAGGCGCTTTCACACGCCAACAAGGTGATTTTCGGCATCGCCTCCATGCGCCCGAATTCGACCATCCATACCAGCGGATTCTTCGAGTCGGTATCGTTGCAGCAATATCTGGCGAAGGATGCCGCAGGCATCGTCGCCGGACGTTTCATCGACGGGCAGGGACGCCCGGTCGCGGGGCCGCTTGACGACCGCACGATCGGAATATCACTCGATATGCTGAAGAAGATCGGTCTGCGTATCGCTGTCGCCGGCGGTTTCGACAAGGTGCCGGCAATCCTCGCAGCCCTTCGTGGCGGCTACGTCAACGTGCTAATCACCGACGCCGCGACGGGCCGTGGCATCCTGCATGCGGACGGTGTGACGGAGGTCGACCAGAAGCTTTTGCAGCGCCCGAGGGTCGAAATTGGCACGCCGCCGCCAGCGACCGGTTTCCGCACTCACATCAAGAAATTTCTGAACAATCCCGACGAGGTCGTCGAGGAAATGCTCTATGGGGCAGTGAAGGCACATGCTGCCTATCTCGAGCCGGTCGACAGTTCTCGCCGTGCGCTCGTTGCCCGGACGGGACCGCGCGCCGGCAAGGTCGGTCTTGTGATCGGCGGCGGCACGGGACACGAGCCTGCGTTCTTCGGCTATGTCGGGAAGGGTCTTGCCGATGCCGTTGCTGTCGGAAATATCTTCTCGTCGCCGCCTCCCGGCCCGATCCTTCAATGCACCAGGGCGGCGTCCGGCGGAGAGGGTGTGCTTTTCGTCTACGGCAACTATGCCGGCGACGTCATGAATTTCGAGATGGCAGCCGAGATGGCGGCGGAGGAAAACATCGCGGTCCGCACGGTCGTGACGACGGACGACATCGCCTCATCGCCGCTGGAAGACAGAGAGGGTCGGCGCGGCGTCGCCGGCAATTTCTTCATCTTCAAGGTCGCCGGAGCGGCCTGCGACCGCGGCTTGTCGCTTGCTGCCTGCGAAACGGCGACGCGCAAGGCCAATGCAAGGACATTTACGATGGGCGTTGCATTGGAACCGTGCTCGCTGCCCCAGACCCGTCGCCACAACTTTGAAATTGGCCCCGATGACATTGAGATCGGCATGGGTATCCATGGTGAACCCGGCGTCATTCGCGAAAAGATGATGACCGCCGATGAAATCACCGATCGGGTGATGGATCGCATATTCGCGGAAATGAAGCCGGCATCGGGCGACCGCGTCGCAGTATTGGTCAATTCCTTCGGCGCAACGCCACTGATGGAGCTCTATATTCTCTTCCGGCGTGTCGAGCAGCGGCTGAGTGCGAAAGGTATCGCGATAGAGGCGAATTGGGTGGGACACTATTGCACCTCGCTCGACATGGTCGGTGCATCCATATCCATCTTGCACCTCGATCAGGAATTGACGGAATTGTTGCATCATCCTTGCGATACCGCGTTCCTGCGGGTCGCGAACTGAAGGTATAAGAGATGCGCCCGGCTGACACGGGCCGCATCCTGCTCGAACTGGGAGGATCATGATGTCGGAAAGCGCGGCGCGCCACCTTAGCCGGATGTTTCATCGCATCTCCGTTGCCATCGCGGCGGAGAAGGACCGTCTCTCGGATTTGGACGGGGCTATCGGCGACGCCGATCATGGAATCACCATGGTGCTCGGCTTCACGGCGGTGAACGGGGAACTCGCGAAACTCGACCTCGACCACATGCTTCCGTCGGAGGTGTTCACGTCGGCGGCGGCAGCCTTTCTGAATGCCGTCGGTGCGTCCACCGGACCGCTCTACGCCACGGCATTTCGCAGGGCCGCCCAGGTCCTGAAACAGGACGAACACCTTTCAACTGCCGATCAGGCGGCGATTGTTGAGGCGATGACAGCCGGCATCAGGGAGCGCGGAAAGGGCCAGCGCGGCGACAAGACGATGCTCGATGCCTGGATTCCCGCGACCGAAGCCGCCGTCACTGCACAGGCGCGGGCGGCCGGGAGCCTCGAAATGTGGACCAGCATACTGGAGGCGGCCGAAACCGGCGCGAATTCGACCCGTTCCATGGTCGCAACCCGGGGAAGAGCGGCCCGGCTCGGCGAGAGGTCGCTCGGACACATCGATCCAGGCGCGGCCTCGGCAGTCATCATCTTGCGCGCGATGAAGGAAACCTTCGCCGGCGACAGGGTGAAAGAGTAGGAGCGGCGGCAGAATTCGCACGCAGGTCACCTGCGCGGAGCAAATGCGTCTTCGCTCCCCGAGGGCATCCTCAATTCGTGGCGCTTTCCGCGATGATGCCGCTGTCTTGAAACAGCGCTGCCGACAGATCGGCAATCTCGTCATGAACGGCTGCGCGCTCGATGCCCGGGGGATCGGTAAAGAGTTCTGCCGCAAAGGCGAGGCCGAGCGCCGTACCCTCTGGCACGAAGACATAATGCCCAAGGCCGCCGCCGAAGATTTTAAGAGCGCTGCGCCGGAGCCGCGCATGTAGCCACGACGAACATTCTTCGGCCGGTGCCGCCCTGTCGGCGTCACCGACCAGGATAAGGGCAGGCGCATCGACAGCTTTCAGGCTTTCCTCGCTGAAGCCGAGAACCGACCGGCCCGGCGCGCAGATGAGTGCGGCCTTGATTCTGTCGTCTCGGTAGGAGTTCGACATCCGGGACCACGAATCGCGAAACACCTCGCTGGTGCGCAGCAATGCCGGGATATGGTCGGCAAGGTCGGGAAACTCCCTTGGTCCGCGCGCGCCACCCGGCTTCATCCTCGATGGTTCGAACTGCGAGAACTGGGCGACAGCGCCAAGAAGCAGCATCACGCTATAGGCTCCGGCCGAAAATCCGGCTGCGAAGACACTGTTCGTATCGATATGGCCAGAGAGATCGCTGAGCCACTCGTCGCGGTGGTCGAGCATGTAGCTTAGGTCGGGCGCCCGCTCCCAAAGGCAGGCAAAGCCTTCAGCGCGATAGGGCTCGACGCCGGTATTGCCGTGGTGGCTGACGCCGAGCGCTGCAAACCCGCGATCGACCAGGCGTCGCGCCAGCCACTCCAGTCCGGCCGCGGATCCGCCGGTGCCATGCGACAACAGCACGAGGGGATAGGGCCCGGCCTCCGGCCGGATCGGTGCATCGCGGGCGACGGCCGCCCTCTGGAACCAGCTTCTTTCCGGGACGTCGCTTTGCGCGTCATCGGCGGCGGGGTACCAGAGGGACCAACTGATCGGTCTGGGGCCGGCGGCGTCCCAGTTCGACCTTTTCTCGTCGTAGAGGACGCCGTCGCGAAAGCCCAGATTCATCTCTTGAATGCCCTTTGAACAATTCCGAGCCGTTCAATTCGTCGCCTTCTCGACGGTGATGTCACCCAATTCGTCGATCAGCACGGTCCAGCCATCCGGCTCCGCAGCAGGGTCGGTCTTCAGATAGACCGTGGCGAAGAGCCCCGGCTGCTTGATGATGCCGTTCGAATTCTCGGGGCGGATATCGGTCACGTAAGGCTTCAGGTCACTGAACTCCTGCAGCTCGATGGTCGAGGCGATCGCCGGACCGGCCTCGGTCTGGGCAATCTGCTGCAAATAGACCTTTGAAGTCCTGTCCGACTGGCGCACGGCAAAGAGCTTGTAGTAGCCGTGACGCTGCGTCCCTTCTTCTTCGGAGTTGGCAACGCTATCGGCGCCCGTCGGCGCCCGCTCGACATCAGGTGCGTTGCCGTCGTCCTCCCAATAGCCGGTGCTGGTCGCGAAAATCACCGATGCCGGCAGGAGGGCATCCTGCGCCGGCGCGGCCTCCGCTGCCATGCTCCATCCCGCAAGCAGGAGGCTGGTCATCAATATCCGTCGCATTACCATCGTCTCAATCCTTGAACTGCTCGGCGAGAATACGGTCGGACCAGGAGCGGTCGGGATCAGAAAGAATTCGCGCCGTCACATGCTCCGACTGGGCGATGCGGATATGCAGCACCGACTTGACCTCGGTATTGTCGGCCACAGCGTTCACCGGCCGCTTCTCCGGCTCGAGAATGTCGATATCGACGGTCACCTTGTTCGGCAGCAGAGCGCCCCTCCAGCGCCGCGGCCTGAAAGCGCTGACCGGCGTCATGGCGAGCAGCGGCGCCTCGAGCGGCAGGATCGGGCCATGGGCGGAAAGATTATAAGCCGTCGATCCGGCAGGTGTCGCGACCATCAGCCCGTCGCAGATCAACTCCTCCAGACGGACGCGCCCGTCCACCATGACCCTCAGATTCGCGGCTTGATAGGACTGGCGGAAAAGATAGACCTCGTTGATGGCGAGCGCCGTCGAGTTGGTGCCGTCGGCGTTGGCCGTTGTCATCTGCAATGGCCGGAAGACGTTTTCGACGGCGACGCAGATGCGCTCTTGAAGCCGGTCGGTACGATAATCGTTCATCAGGAAGCCGACCGAGCCGCGATTCATGCCGTAAACCAGCTTGCCGGAGTTCATGGTGTTGTGCAGCGTCTGCAGCATGAAACCGTCGCCGCCGAGCGCAACGATGACGTCGGCTTCGTCAGCCGGTACGTCACCATAGAGGCCAATCAACTCCTCGCGCGCGGCAAGCGCCTCCGTCGTTGGTGAGGCGAGAAAGGAAAGCGTCTGAAATGAACGGCCCATGCAATGCCCTTTATGATGCTGCCCTAGCTAAAGGATAAAGGGCTTGTGCGACAAGGACGTTTTCTGTCGCGAAGCGTTTTGAGCTGCAGCCGACCTGTCGACGCAGCCACGGATTTTCCCTTTACAGAATCACAGAATCTGTTAGTTGGGGCAATTATCGCCCTTGTAGCTCAGTTGGTAGAGCACCTGATTTGTAATCAGGGGGTCCCGGGTTCGAACCCTGGCGGGGGCACCATTCTTTTCCGCGCGATACGGCCTGCCAACTCATAGCCTGGCTTCGATCAATCTCGCCCAGTCGATTTTCAAAGAGCACTATCGCTTGATGAACCGCGCGTGAAGGGCTGCTTCACCGCCAATTCAGCCGCGTCCGCCTATCTTCACCTCATCATCAATGAGGAAACAGCCATGAAGCTCGCACATCTCTTTCTCGCCGCAACCATTTCCGTCGGTGCGGCTTTCGCGTCCGTCGCACCGGCGGCCGCCATGCCGGCCGAGCGGCCGGCGGTAACGGCGCAGGGCGATATCGTTCAAATTCGTGATGGCTGGCGACGTGATCGCGACCGCGACGACCGTGGCTGGCGAGGTGATGGCGACCGTGACGACCGTGGCTGGCGCGATGGGCGCGATTGGCGCCGGTCCGATTGGCGCGATGATCGCCGTCACGGGCGGCGGTGGCGTGCCGAGCGTTGGCAGGAACGCCGCGACTGGCGCCATCGCGATCGCGGCATGCCGTTCTGGCTCTACCGCAGCTGATGATAACGGCCCGGATCATCCGGGCCGTTACTTTAATGAGTGACGGGTTCGTTGACGCTGGCTTCGATCCTGTCGCCATTGCCGGTCGGTCCGGCGCCGGAGGGCGACATCATTGCGATGCTAAGCACGGAGGCGACCATAAAGGCGACGACGGCGATCATTATGCGCATAAGCGTTCAATCCTCGTTCGATTCCGGGATTAACGCATGATCTCCGTCCGCGTTCCTGCCAGTATTATTGAACCTGGCCCGGCGTCGCGGGGCCTGGCGCCGTCGGCGACAGAGGATCGGGCTGGTGGATGGGGTGCGACGTGTCCACCCAAATGATGCTGATGATAATCACGACGAAGACCGCGATGAAGAGGATACCGAAAATCAGCGGTCGAATGGCCATGATAGGGATCGTTCCTTCTTGCTTCTGAGCCGGTCGCAACAACCGGTCATCGCCCGATCATAATGCTCCAGGGCGTCATTCCAAGGTAAAAGTGGATTTTTCCGGCATCGGTGGGGCGTTGCACGAGCGTTGTCCGTGTCCGTTTCCATTTATCGCGCCGGATCGAACTCCCGCATAATTCCTTAGATCCGAATCGATTGCGCGTCTGAAAAGACACGCCGCGCTGTATGTCACGGATGATCGTCTATCCCGTCGAAGTGGCCTATGCAGGCGATACGGCGCGCAGGCAGATGGACGGATCGACCGGCTGCCCTTGCCACGGCCGGCCTATGCCTTCAGGTGAAGCCGCGCCGCGTAAAGTGCGATCGCCGCTGCATTCGAGACGTTGAGCGATTTGATCGCACCCGGCATGTCGAGACGGGCAAGTGCGTTTACGGTTTCCCGTGTCTTCTGCCGAAGTCCCTTGCCCTCGGAGCCGAGCACGAGCGCCACCTTCTCGCCCGACAAGGTGCCTTCGAGTGGCGCTGGCCCTTCCGAATCGAGGCCGATGGTGGAGAAGCCGAGCTTGTGCAATTCACCGAGCGCATCGGCGAGATTGGTGACCTGTATATAAGGTATCAGTTCCAGCGCGCCGGAGGCGGACTTGGCGAGCACGCCCGATTCGGTCGGGCTGTGTCGCTGCGTGGTGATCACAGCGCCGGCATTGAAGGCGACGGCCGAGCGCATGATCGCGCCGACATTGTGCGGGTCGGTCACCTGATCGAGGACGAGCAGGAGAGGGCTTTCCTTCAGCGCTTCGAGCCGGCGTACCGGAAGCGGCCGTGTTTCCAGCATGACGCCCTGATGGATCGCCTCCGGGCCGAGCACCTTGTCGATCTCCTGCGGCGAAACGATCTCGAAAGGAATGCCGAGCGCCTCGACGTCGACTTCGAGGCGCGCAAGTGCGTTCTGAGTCGCGAACAGCTTGATCTTCTTGCGCTCGGGATTGTCGAGCGCTGCGCGCACCGTATGCAGGCCATAGAGATGCACCTGGTCGGGCGCAAGCGCCGGCGGCTTCCAATCGTCGCCACCGCGCTTTCGTTTCTGCGGCTGAGGCGTCGGAATCTCGCCGCGTTCGCGCTTGGCGTCACGGTGGGCGCGCCGCAGAGTGGCGTAATGCGTATCCTTGGCGGATGGGTCTGTCGCGGTCTTACCGCCGGATTTGTTGTCTTTGCTCATGCAGCTTTATAGCTATGGCGCTCGCTGCCGCATAGGCTTTCTTTCATATGCCGGCTTTCGGCGGCGAATGAAATTTTTCGTGTTTTTTCCGTTGTCATCGTGTTGACAGACTGAAATGCTCCGGTCATATACGCGGCGCAGACGACGGGCGGCAACGCTTCGAAGTCTGACGAACTTGGTCTTGCGATCCGGACGAAACTGGAGAGATGCCCGAGTGGTTAAAGGGGACGGACTGTAAATCCGTTGGCTCAGCCTACGTTGGTTCAAATCCAACTCTCTCCACCATTCGTCATCGGATCGGACCACCCCGCGGGTATAGCTCAATGGTAGAGCAGCAGCCTTCCAAGCTGAATACGCGGGTTCGATTCCCGCTACCCGCTCCAGTTTCCGTTACGCTAGTTCATATGACCGCGGCATCGGTCGTCCCGAAATGTTTCCGGCGCTGCCGGAGAAGCTGACGATTGCGGTTATCGGCTGGCAGGGAAGGGCGCTCGACGCCGAACGTCTATGGCGCCTCTCCGGCGGTCAATGCGATTTTCTCTAAGATTTCAGCGATTTTCGAGGGGGCTTTGGCGAATTGCCTTGCAGGCGGCGAATTGTCTCCCATATGCGCTGTCAGGCCAAGTTTGGCGTCTGCAATTAAGTCTTGCGCAATGCCGCCGAAAGCCTTAAACGGCGGCACTAAACCGGTTCGCCGGGGCCACCATTTTCGTTCACAGGAAGCATTCAAATGGGAAAGAGTAAGTTTGAGCGCAACAAGCCGCACGTCAACATTGGCACGATTGGCCACGTTGACCACGGCAAGACGTCTCTGACGGCAGCGATCACGAAGTACTTCGGTGAGTACAAGGCGTACGATCAGATCGACGCGGCTCCGGAAGAAAAGGCGCGTGGCATCACGATTTCGACGGCCCACGTTGAGTATGAGACGCCGGCCCGCCACTATGCCCACGTCGACTGCCCCGGCCACGCCGACTACGTCAAGAACATGATCACCGGTGCTGCCCAGATGGACGGCGCGATCCTGGTGTGCTCGGCCGCTGACGGCCCGATGCCGCAGACGCGCGAACACATTCTGCTCGCCCGCCAGGTCGGCGTTCCGGCAATCGTTGTGTTCCTGAACAAGGTCGACCAGGTTGACGACGCCGAGCTTCTCGAACTGGTCGAGCTCGAAGTTCGCGAACTGCTGTCGTCCTACGACTTCCCGGGCGACGATATCCCGGTCGTCAAGGGTTCGGCACTTGCTGCTCTCGAAGATTCGGACAAGAAGATCGGCGAAGACGCGATCCGCGAACTGATGGCCGCTGTCGACGCCTACATCCCGACGCCTGAGCGTCCGATCGACCAGCCGTTCCTGATGCCGATCGAAGACGTGTTCTCGATCTCGGGCCGCGGCACGGTTGTGACCGGCCGCGTCGAGCGTGGCATTGTCAAGGTTGGCGAAGAAGTCGAGATCGTCGGCATCCGCCCGACGACGAAGACGACGGTGACCGGCGTTGAAATGTTCCGCAAGCTGCTCGATCAGGGCCAGGCTGGCGACAACATCGGTGCGCTGATCCGCGGTGTGAACCGTGACGGCGTCGAGCGTGGCCAGATCCTGGCGAAGCCCGGCTCTGTCAAGCCGCACAAGAAGTTCATGGCAGAAGCCTACATCCTGACGAAGGAAGAGGGTGGCCGTCATACGCCGTTCTTCACCAACTACCGTCCGCAGTTCTACTTCCGCACGACCGACGTGACGGGCATTGTGACGCTGCCGGAAGGCACGGAGATGGTTATGCCGGGCGACAACGTCACGGTTGCCGTCGAGTTGATCGTTCCGATCGCGATGGAAGAAAAGCTGCGCTTCGCGATCCGCGAAGGCGGCCGCACCGTCGGCGCCGGTATCGTCGCGTCGATCGTCGAGTAACTTTCGAGTTATCCGCAATTATGAAGACCCCGCTGGAAACAGCGGGGTTTTTCATTTTCATGGCTTCCTGTAGGTTTAACAGGTGTTGTAAAAATATCGTTAAATTGGCCTGTCACAGTATTTTGTTCATCTCACGTTCAGAAACCGGTTTGTGATTGGACCATTGTGGTCCAGACTCCTTCTTGCAAAGAGGAGAGCCCGGATGATTCCAAAGGCCACATTCGCTGCGACGATATTCGCGATGTATGTTTTCACGATGTTTTTCATCGCTGCAATACCGCAAGAAGTTGTTCAGTCTGCCGTCGTGCAGATTGGCGAGGTAAGTGTCGTCAAGTGACGACCTTTGCCGAGTATCGCAGGGTTCTGCGATGATCGGAAATGATCGGCCAGGTGCTCCCGGATAGGATGCTCCTGGCGACGCGGGGGTGAACCCTTGCATGACGCTCGCTTGCTCTTCGCGCGGAAGCGTCTATCTATGCCTCCGATTTCATGACGCGGAGGATATTCCATGAAAAGACGTATTCTGTTCACGGGCGGTTCGGGCAAGGCAGGTCGCCATGCTGTGCCATGGCTCGTCAATGCCGGCTACGAGGTTCACAACCTCGATCTCGTGCCGCTGGATAGCCCCGGCGTCACCAATCTCATCGCCGACATCACCGATAGCGGTCAGGTGTTCAACGCGCTTTCGATGCATCGCGATTTTCCCGATCTCGACGCGGGCAGGGGCGTGCAGCCGTTCGATGCCGTCGTGCATTTCGCGGCCATCCCGCGCATCCTGATCAAGCCCGACAACGAAACCTTCCGCATCAACACGATGGGCACCTATAATGTCATCGAGGCGGCGGTGAAGCTCGGCATCCGGAAGATCATCGTCGCATCGAGCGAGACGACCTACGGCGTCTGCTTCGCCGAAGGCCATCGCGATTTCCACCAGTTCCCGCTGGAGGAGGACTACGACGTCAATCCGATGGATTCCTACGGCCTTTCCAAGGTGGTCAACGAAAAGACGGCGCGCGCCTTTGCCGAACGTTCGGGCTTCGACATCTATGCGCTGCGCATCGGCAACGTCATCGAGCCTGACGAATACGAGAAGTTTCCGACCTTTTTCGCCAATCCCGAGATGCGCAAGCGCATCGCCTGGAGCTATATCGACGCCCGCGACCTCGGGCAGATCTGCCACCTCTGCATCGAGAAGGACGGCCTCGGCTACCAGGTCTTCAACGCCGCCAATGACACGGTCTCGGCGAATACGCCGTCGAAAGAGCTTGCGAAGCGATTCTTTCCGAACGTGCCCTTCACCCGCGAGATCGGCGAATATGAGGGCCTGCTCTCCAACCGCAAGATCCGCGAAGTGCTGGGTTTTAAAGAAGAACACGATTGGCGGAAATATGTGAAGGTGTGAACGGACCGTGGTTCCGCGATTGAAAGGCCGATCGCTCGCATATCAGGAGAATGGCTTTGAAAATCGAAAATCGTGCTTGCCAATCCCGTGCCGTCGTCTTAAAGGGAGCGCCATGCTTTTCAGCAGCGATTTGCGGGCCTTGGCTCTGGCGCTGAATGATCGGTATGAAGGGGTATAGCTCAGTTGGTAGAGCGGCGGTCTCCAAAACCGCAGGTCGTAGGTTCGAGCCCTACTGCCCCTGCCATTTTCCTGGATGCGGGACAGCGCGGACATGCTCGCGGCATTTCCGGTCGGGGATTGATTGGTGGTAAGTAATTTCGTTAAACTTCGGTTTCCCCCTTGTGTATTCGGAAATCGGTGTTTATTTAGGGTTCAACAGACACGCGGTGCGTGGGGCTGATAGTTTCAGCTTTACGCGCCGTAATTGCGTGGGCAGTCGATGGCATCCAAATCCAATCCGTTTGCGTTTCTGCAGCAGGTTCGCTCCGAGACGTCGAAAGTTACATGGCCGTCGCGCCGCGAGACCATGATCTCGACGGTCATGGTGCTGGTGATGGTGGTTTTCGCCGCGCTGTTTTTCTTTGCCGCTGACCAGCTGATTGGCTGGGCTCTGAGCTTCGTGCTGAATACCGGCAACTGATACGGGTGGAGATGAAAATGGCGGCACGTTGGTACATCGTCCACGCATATTCAAATTTTGAAAAGAAGGTGGCTGAAGACATCGAGAACAAGGCTCGCCAGAAGGGGCTTGAGCACCTGTTCGAGAAGATCCTCGTGCCGACTGAAAAGGTGGTGGAAGTGCGTCGCGGCCGCAAGGTCGATTCCGAGCGCAAGTTTTTCCCGGGCTATGTCATGGTTCGTGCCAATCTGACGGACGAAGCCTACCACCTGATCAAGAATACGCCGAAGGTCACAGGTTTCCTCGGCTCCGACAATAAGCCCGTTCCGATTCCGGATTATGAAGCCGAGCGCATTCTCGGTCAGGTCCAGGAAGGTGTCGAGCGGCCGAAGGCCTCCATTACCTTCGAGATCGGCGAGCAGGTCCGCGTTTCCGACGGCCCGTTCGCGTCGTTCAACGGCACGGTTCAGGATGTGGACGAGGAACGTTCGCGCCTGAAAGTGGAAGTGTCGATCTTCGGCCGCGCAACGCCGGTCGAGCTGGAATACGCTCAGGTCGAGAAGGTCTGATTGCAGAAACTGGAAGCTGGCCCTTGCGGCCTGTTTCCTGCGGACCTTGTCCGCACCCGCGTGGAAGGTGAGGGGTCTTAGCCGGACCCTAAGGATCCGCACCACGCAACCGCAGCCGCCGGAGAGATCCGGCATCACGGGCCGGGCGACCGGCCGTTCATGAAAGGCAGAGAGATATGGCTAAGAAAGTTGCAGGCCAGCTCAAGCTTCAGGTCAAGGCAGGATCGGCAAACCCGTCCCCGCCGATTGGTCCGGCGCTTGGTCAGCGTGGCATTAACATCATGGAATTCTGCAAGGCGTTCAATGCCGCCACGCAGGAAATGGAAAAGGGCATGCCGATTCCGGTCGTCATCACCTATTACCAGGACAAGTCCTTCACCTTCGCGATGAAGCAGCCGCCGGTCAGCTACTGGCTGAAGAAGGAAGCGAAGATCGCGTCCGGTTCCAAGACGCCCGGCAAGGGCGCCAAGGCCGGCTCCCTCACCAAGGCTCAGATCAAGTCGATCGCAGAAGCCAAGATGAAGGATCTGAACGCAGCGGATATCGAAGGTGCAATGGCGATGATCGAGGGCTCTGCCCGCGCCATGGGTCTGGAAGTGGTGGGTTAAGATCATGGCTGGTAAGCGCACGCAGAAGATCAACGAAGGTGTTGATCCCACCAAGCTCTACGCTCTGACCCTGGCCATCGGCATGGTCAAGGAACGGGCTGTCGCCAAGTTCGACGAAACCATCGAAGTCTCGATGAACCTCGGCGTCGACCCGCGCCATGCGGACCAGATGGTTCGCGGCGTCGTCAACCTGCCGAACGGCACGGGCCGCACGGTTCGCGTCGCCGTCTTCGCTCGTGGCGCCAAGGCTGACGAAGCCAAGGCCGCCGGTGCCGATATCGTCGGCGCCGAAGACCTCGTCGAAATCGTCCAGGGCGGCAAGATCGAATTCGATCGCTGCATCGCCACCCCCGACATGATGCCGCTCGTCGGCCGTCTCGGTAAGGTTCTCGGTCCGCGCGGCATGATGCCGAACCCGAAGGTCGGCACCGTCACCATGGATGTCGCCGGAGCCGTCAAGGCTTCCAAGGGCGGCGCTGTCGAGTTCCGCGTCGAGAAGGCAGGCATCGTCCATGCCGGTATCGGCAAGGCCTCGTTCGACGCCAAGGCTCTGGAAGAAAACATCCGCGCCTTTGCTGACGCCGTCATCAAGGCGAAGCCGGCTGGCGCCAAGGGCAACTACGTCAAGCGCGTGGCGATTTCCTCGACCATGGGCCCGGGCGTCAAGATCGAGCCCGGCTCGGTCACCGGTGCTCCGGCTGCGTAAGTTTATGGCCGGGCTTTAAGTCCGGTGACTGAATTTCCGGCCTCGCAAGGGGCCGGAATATTCCGGAGAAATCCGGAATCCTGTCCGAGATTGCAGGTGGTTTTCCCTTAATCACTTAGCCTGCATGAGACGGGTAAGACCCGAATTGCAAGAAGTTCGCTTCTAGGAACTCGGTTCGAGCCTTGGATGCCTTGTGCCTCTTTAGCCTTGATTGGCGCGAGAGCGCGGGGGGACAGGATCCTCAAGCGTCGCTTGGGATCTCTCATGATCCCAGGAGGCAAAAGGCAACCGGCGGGCCCATTTTCGGTCCCGCCAACTGGAGATAAGCAGTGGAAAGAGCGGAAAAACGCGAATTCGTCACGGAACTGAACGAAGTCTTCAAGGCTTCGGGCTCAGTTGTCGTGGCCCACTATGCTGGTGCCACAGTCGCGCAGATGAACGATTTTCGTTCGAAGATGCGCGCAGCTGGCGGCACCGTCAAAGTCGCGAAGAACCGCCTGGCCAAGATTGCCCTTCAGGGTACGGAAGCGGAAGGGATGTCCAATCTCTTCAAGGGTCAGACGCTGATTGCATACAGCACCGATCCGATCACCGCTCCGAAGGTCGTCATGGATTTCGCCAAGACCAATGACAAGATCATTGTTCTGGGCGGCGCCATGGGAACAACCACGCTCAACGCCGATGCAGTCAAGTCGCTTGCGACCCTGCCTTCGCTCGATGAGCTGCGCGCGAAGCTGCTGGGCATGATCCAGACACCGGCTACCCGCATCGCTGGGGTTGTTGCAGCACCGGCAAGCCAGCTTGTCCGCGTGTTTGCGGCCTACGCCAAGAAGGACGAAGCCGCGTAAGGCGGTTTTTCGCTGTTTATAATCAACCGGTTCGAACCGAACAAAAGGAACTAGTAAAATGGCTGATCTCGCAAAGATCGTTGACGACCTCTCCTCGCTGACCGTTCTGGAAGCTGCAGAACTGTCGAAGCTTCTCGAAGAAAAGTGGGGCGTTTCCGCTGCTGCTCCGGTAGCTGTTGCTGCCGCTGCCGGCGGTGCTGCTGCTGCTGTCGTTGAAGAAGAAAAGACCGAATTCGACGTCATCCTCGTCGAAGCTGGTGCCAATAAGATCAACGTCATCAAGGAAGTCCGCGCCATCACTGGTCTGGGCCTCAAGGAAGCCAAGGATCTCGTTGAAGCCGCTCCGAAGGCTGTCAAGGAAGGCGTCAACAAGGCTGAAGCCGCTGACATCAAGAAGAAGCTTGAAGACGCTGGCGCCAAGGCCGACGTCAAGTAATCTTGAACTGCTTTTGGGAGGCAGTATTTCTACTGCCTCCCATTTGCCGTTTTTCTGAACGAATTACCCAAAAGCCGCGTCGAAACGGCTTTTGGGTAATGGGTTCTTCAAAAGGATGGTCTCGCACCGAGGGCAGCACAGCAATCCGAGCTGAGCGTTTTCTGGGGTCGGACGAGATTGAACTACTCATTGATTGACGGGATCGACTGGCCATCGGTTCCCGTCCGTTGCAGGCCCGGGTGCAAGATTTTGAAGGAGCGACGATGGCTCAGACCCTTTCGTTCAACGGTCGCAGGCGCGTACGCAAGTTTTTTGGTAAGATCCCCGAAGTCGCAGAAATGCCGAACCTCATCGAGGTTCAGAAGGCGTCCTACGACCAGTTTCTAATGGTTGAAGAGCCGAAGGGCGGCCGACCCGACGAAGGTCTTCAGGCCGTTTTCAAGTCGGTTTTCCCGATCACCGATTTCTCCGGCGCATCGATGCTGGAGTTCGTGTCCTACGAGTTCGAACCGCCGAAGTTCGACGTTGACGAATGCCGTCAGCGCGACCTGACCTATGCTGCACCCCTGAAGGTGACGCTGCGCCTCATCGTGTTCGATATTGACGAGGATACCGGCGCGAAGTCGATCAAGGACATCAAGGAACAGTCCGTTTACATGGGCGACATGCCGCTCATGACCAACAACGGTACGTTCATTGTCAACGGCACCGAGCGCGTCATCGTCTCCCAGATGCACCGTTCGCCGGGCGTCTTCTTCGACCACGACAAGGGCAAGAGCCATTCGTCCGGCAAGCTGCTCTTTGCTGCACGCGTCATCCCCTATCGCGGTTCCTGGCTCGATATCGAATTCGACGCCAAGGACATCGTCTATGCTCGTATCGACCGCCGCCGTAAGATCCCTGTCACGTCGCTGCTGATGGCGCTCGGCATGGACGGCGAGGAAATCCTCGACACCTTCTACACGAAGTCGCTCTACAAGCGCGACGGCGAAGGCTGGCGCATTCCCTTCAAGCCGGAAACGCTGAAGGGTGCCAAGGCGATCACCGAGATGGTCGACGCCGATACCGGCGAAGTCGTCGTCGAGGCCGGCAAGAAGCTGACCCCGCGCTTGCTGCGCACGCTGTCCGACAAGGGTCTGAAGGCCCTCAAGGCCGCCGACGACGATCTGTATGGCAATTACCTTGCCGGCGATATCGTCAACTACTCGACGGGTGAAATTTACCTTGAGGCCGGCGACGAAATCGACGAGAAGACGCTTGGCATCATCCTGGCGAACGGCTTCGACGAGATCCCGGTTCTCGGCATCGACCACATCAATGTCGGCGCCTATATCCGCAACACGCTGACAGCCGACAAGAACGAGAACCGTCAGGACGCTCTGTTCGACATCTACCGCGTCATGCGCCCGGGTGAGCCGCCGACGATGGAATCGGCCGAAGCCATGTTCAACTCGCTGTTCTTCGATGCGGAGCGTTACGACCTCTCCGCCGTCGGCCGCGTCAAGATGAACATGCGCCTCGACTTGACCGTCGAAGACACCGTCCGCATCCTGCGCAAGGACGACATCCTGGCCGTGGTCAGGATGCTGGTCGAACTGCGCGACGGCAAGGGCGAGATCGACGACATCGACAACCTCGGCAACCGCCGCGTCCGTTCGGTCGGCGAGCTGATGGAAAACCAGTACCGTCTCGGCCTGCTGCGCATGGAGCGCGCGATCAAGGAACGCATGTCCTCGATCGAGATCGACACGGTCATGCCGCAGGATCTGATCAATGCCAAGCCGGCAGCTGCTGCCGTGCGCGAATTCTTCGGTTCCTCGCAGCTCTCGCAGTTCATGGACCAGGTCAACCCGCTCTCGGAAATCACCCACAAGCGCCGTCTTTCGGCTCTTGGCCCGGGCGGTCTGACCCGTGAGCGCGCCGGCTTCGAAGTCCGCGACGTGCATCCGACCCACTATGGCCGCATCTGCCCGATCGAAACGCCGGAAGGCCCGAACATCGGTCTGATCAACTCGCTTGCGACCTTTGCCCGCGTCAACAAGTACGGCTTCATCGAAAGCCCGTACCGCCGCATCGTCGACGGCAAGGTGACGAGCGACGTGCTCTACCTCTCCGCCATGGAAGAGGCGAAGTACTACGTCGCCCAGGCCAACGCCGAGATGAACGCTGACGGTTCCTTCGTCGACGAATTCGTCGTCTGCCGTCATGCCGGCGAAGTCATGCTCGCCCCGCGCGACAGCATGAACCTGATGGACGTCTCGCCGAAGCAGGTCGTTTCGGTCGCAGCCGCGCTCATCCCGTTCCTGGAAAACGACGACGCCAACCGCGCGCTCATGGGCTCGAACATGCAGCGTCAGGCAGTGCCGCTGCTGCGTGCCGAAGCTCCGTTCGTCGGTACCGGCATGGAGCCGGTCGTTGCCCGTGACTCTGGCGCCGCCATCGGCGCCCGCCGCGGCGGCGTGGTCGACCAGGTCGACGCGACGCGTATCGTTATCCGCGCCACGGAAGACCTCGAAGCCGGCAAGTCCGGCGTCGATATCTACCGCCTGCAGAAGTTCCAGCGTTCGAACCAGAACACCTGCGTCAACCAGCGCCCGCTGGTCACCGTTGGTGACGAGGTCAACCGCGGCGACATCCTCGCCGACGGCCCGTCGACCGATCTCGGCGACCTGGCGCTCGGCCGCAACGCGCTCGTCGCGTTCATGCCCTGGAACGGCTACAACTACGAAGACTCGATCCTGCTCTCCGAGCGCATCGTGGCAGACGACGTGTTCACCTCCATTCACATCGAAGAATTCGAAGTGATGGCGCGCGACACCAAGCTTGGTCCTGAGGAAATCACCCGCGATATTCCGAACGTTTCGGAAGAAGCGCTGAAGAACCTCGACGAAGCCGGAATCGTCTATATCGGCGCCGAAGTTCAGCCGGGCGATATCCTCGTCGGCAAGATCACGCCGAAGGGCGAAAGCCCGATGACGCCGGAAGAAAAGCTTCTGCGCGCCATCTTCGGCGAAAAGGCCTCCGACGTGCGCGACACCTCCATGCGTATGCCGCCCGGCACCTACGGCACGATCGTCGAAGTCCGCGTCTTCAACCGCCACGGCGTTGAAAAGGACGAGCGTGCGATGGCGATCGAGCGCGAAGAGATCGAGCGTCTGGCAAAGGACCGTGACGACGAGCAGGCGATCCTCGACCGTAACGTCTACGGCCGTCTGATCGAGATGCTGCGCGGCCAGGCCTCCATTGCCGGCCCGAAGGGCTTCAAGAAGGGCAGCGAGCTTTCGAACGCCGTCGTCTCCGAATATCCCCGCTCGCAGTGGTGGATGTTCGCGGTCGAAGACGAAAAGGTCCAGAGCGAGCTCGAAGCGCTCCGCGGCCAGTACGACGAATCCAAGTCGCGCCTCGAACAGCGCTTCATGGACAAGGTCGAAAAGGTCCAGCGCGGCGATGAAATGCCTCCTGGCGTCATGAAGATGGTCAAGGTCTTCGTCGCCGTAAAGCGCAAGATCCAGCCGGGCGACAAGATGGCCGGCCGTCACGGGAACAAGGGCGTCGTTTCGCGCATTGTGCCGGTGGAGGACATGCCGTTCCTCGAAGACGGCACGCATGTCGACGTCGTTCTGAACCCGCTCGGCGTGCCTTCGCGCATGAACGTCGGCCAGATCCTGGAAACCCATCTGGGTTGGGCTTGCGCCGGCATGGGTCGCCAGATCGGCGAACTGATCGAAGCGTACAAGGCCAATGGCAACATTGAGCCGCTGCGCAAGACCATCGGCGATGTCGTCGGAGACGGCCCGAAGGCCGAACAGGTCCATGAGTTCGATGACGACTCGGTTCTGCGTCTCGCTGACCAGTGGAAGCGCGGCGTTTCGATCGCGACGCCTGTTTTCGACGGCGCGAACGAAGCCGACGTCAACGACATGCTGCGTCTGGCAGGTCTCAAGGATAGCGGTCAGTCGACGCTCTATGACGGCCGTACCGGTGAGCAGTTCGACCGCCAGGTGACCGTGGGCTACATCTACATGCTGAAGCTCAACCACCTGGTCGACGACAAGATCCATGCTCGTTCGATCGGACCTTACTCGCTCGTGACCCAGCAGCCGCTGGGCGGCAAGGCGCAGTTCGGCGGCCAGCGCTTCGGCGAAATGGAAGTCTGGGCGCTCGAAGCATACGGCGCTGCCTACACGCTGCAGGAAATGCTAACGGTGAAGTCGGACGACGTCGCCGGCCGCACCAAGGTCTACGAAGCCATCGTCCGCGGAGACGACACGTTCGAAGCCGGTATTCCGGAAAGCTTCAACGTTCTCGTCAAGGAAATGCGCTCACTGGGCCTCAGCGTCGAGCTCGAGAACACCAAGCTTGACGAGGCGCAGGCAGCTCAGCTGCCCGACGCGGCCGAGTAAGCACTTGATAGGGCGTGCGCTGCCAATGCGGCGCACGCCGGTCCCGCCGGGCGCCGTATCCGTGTCGGCCCGGAAGGGAAGTTTCGCCGCATCCAGCGGTTATTCTCGTTTAAGCGAGGGAGGCGGCTCCCGGGAATTTGCCGCCGACCATCGCATTTTGAGGGCGCTTTAGCCCATGAAGGAGACAGGCATGAACCAAGAGGTCATGAATCTTTTCAATCCGCAGGTGCCTGCACAGAATTTCGATTCCATTCGGATTTCGATCGCGTCTCCGGAGAAGATCCTCTCCTGGTCTTACGGTGAGATCAAGAAGCCGGAAACCATCAACTACCGTACGTTCAAGCCGGAACGTGACGGTCTGTTCTGCGCGCGCATCTTCGGGCCGATCAAGGACTACGAATGCCTGTGCGGCAAGTACAAGCGCATGAAGTACAAGGGCATCATCTGCGAAAAGTGCGGCGTCGAAGTCACGCTGTCGCGCGTTCGCCGTGAGCGCATGGGCCATATCGAGCTCGCCGCTCCCGTTGCCCACATCTGGTTCCTGAAGTCGCTGCCATCACGCATTTCGACGCTGCTCGACATGACGCTGAAGGATGTCGAGCGCGTCCTCTACTTTGAAAACTATATCGTCACCGAGCCGGGCCTGACTGCCCTGAAGGAGCACCAGCTCCTCTCGGAAGAAGAGTACATGCTCGCCGTCGACGAATACGGCGAAGACCAGTTTACCGCGATGATCGGCGCCGAGGCGATCTACGAGATGCTGGCCTCGATGAACCTCGAAAAGATCGCTGGCGACCTGCGCGCAGAGCTTGCCGACACCACGTCGGATCTCAAGCAGAAGAAGCTGATGAAGCGCCTGAAGATCGTCGAGAACTTCATGGAGTCGGGCAACCGTCCGGAATGGATGATCATGAAGGTCGTTCCGGTCATTCCGCCGGATCTGCGTCCACTGGTTCCGCTCGACGGCGGCCGTTTCGCGACGTCGGATCTGAACGATCTCTACCGCCGCGTCATCAACCGTAACAACCGTCTGAAGCGCCTGATCGAGCTTCGTGCGCCTGGCATCATCATTCGCAACGAAAAGCGCATGCTGCAGGAATCTGTTGACGCGTTGTTCGACAACGGCCGTCGCGGCCGCGTCATCACCGGCGCCAACAAGCGTCCGCTGAAGTCGCTCTCCGACATGCTGAAGGGCAAGCAGGGCCGCTTCCGCCAGAACCTGCTCGGCAAGCGCGTCGACTATTCCGGCCGTTCGGTCATCGTCACCGGTCCGGAACTGAAGCTGCACCAGTGCGGCCTGCCGAAGAAGATGGCGCTCGAGCTCTTCAAGCCGTTCATCTATGCTCGCCTCGACGCCAAGGGTTACTCCTCGACCGTCAAGCAGGCCAAGAAGCTGGTCGAGAAGGAAAAGCCGGAAGTCTGGGATATCCTCGACGAGGTCATCCGCGAGCACCCGGTTCTCTTGAACCGCGCACCGACGTTGCACCGCCTGGGCATCCAGGCCTTTGAACCTATCCTGGTCGAAGGCAAGGCGATCCAGCTGCATCCGCTCGTCTGCACGGCCTTCAACGCCGACTTCGACGGTGACCAGATGGCCGTTCACGTGCCGCTGTCGCTCGAAGCTCAGCTCGAAGCCCGCGTGCTGATGATGTCGACCAACAACATCCTGCATCCGGCCAACGGCGCGCCGATCATCGTTCCCTCGCAGGACATGGTTCTCGGCCTCTACTATCTGTCGATCCTCAACCAGAACGAGCCGGGCGAAGGCATGGCCTTCTCCGATCTCGGCGAGCTGCATCACGCCCTCGAAAGCAAGGTCGTGACGCTGCACACCAAGATCCGCGGCCGCTTCAAGTCGGTCGACGAGGATGGCAAGCCTTACTCGAAGATCTATGAGACGACGCCTGGCCGTCTGCTCATCGGCGAACTGCTGCCGAAGAACGGCAAGGTGCCCTTCGATATCTGCAACCAGGAAATGACCAAGAAGAACATCTCGAAGATGATCGACACGGTCTATCGCCATTGCGGCCAGAAGGACACGGTCATTTTCTGCGACCGCATCATGCAGCTCGGCTTCGCCCACGCCTGCCGCGCCGGCATTTCGTTCGGCAAGGACGACATGGTCATTCCGGATGCCAAGGCCAAGATCGTTGCCGACACCGAAAACCTGGTGAAGGAATACGAGCAGCAGTACAATGACGGCCTCATCACCCAGGGCGAGAAGTACAACAAGGTTGTCGACGCCTGGGGCAAGGCGACCGAAAAGGTCGCCGAAGAGATGATGGCCCGCATTAAGGCGGTCGAATTCGACGAGAAGACCGGTCGCCAGAAGCCGATGAACTCGATCTACATGATGAGCCACTCCGGTGCCCGCGGTTCTCCGAACCAGATGCGCCAGCTGGGCGGCATGCGTGGCCTCATGGCCAAGCCGTCGGGCGAAATCATCGAGACCCCGATCATCTCGAACTTCAAGGAAGGCCTGACCGTCAACGAGTACTTCAACTCGACGCACGGCGCCCGTAAGGGTCTGGCAGACACCGCCCTGAAGACCGCCAACTCCGGCTACCTGACCCGCCGTCTCGTCGACGTCGCGCAGGATTGCATCGTCACGCATGTCGATTGCGGAACGCAGACGGGCCTCACCATGACCGCCATCGTCGATGCCGGTCAGGTGGTTGCTTCGATCGGCGCCCGTATCCTCGGCCGCACGGCGCTCGACGACATCGATCATCCGGTCACGGGTGAGCGCATCGTCGATGCCGGCAAGATGATTCTCGAGCCCGACGTCGTCGAAATCGAGAAGGCCGGCATCCAGTCGATCCGCATCCGCTCGGCACTGACCTGCGAAATCCAGACGGGCGTCTGCTCGGTCTGCTACGGCCGCGACCTCGCGCGCGGTACGCCGGTCAATATGGGCGAAGCCGTCGGCGTCATCGCTGCTCAGTCGATCGGCGAGCCGGGCACCCAGCTCACCATGCGTACCTTCCACCTTGGCGGTACGGCAACCGTGGTCGACCAGTCGTTCCTCGAAGCCTCGTACGAAGGTACGGTGCAGATCAAGAACCGCAACATCCTGCGCAACTCCGATGGCAACCTCGTTGCCATGGGCCGCAACATGACCGTCCAGATCCTGGACGAACGTGGTGTCGAGCGGTCGTCGCAGCGTGTGGCCTACGGTTCGAAGCTGCATGTCGACGAAGGCGACAAGGTCAAGCGCGGCCAGCGCCTGGCAGAGTGGGACCCCTACACCCGTCCGATGATGACGGAAGTGGCCGGTACCGTTCAGTTTGAAGATCTGGTCGACGGTCTCTCCGTTCTGGAAGCGACCGACGAATCGACTGGCATCACCAAGCGTCAGGTTATCGACTGGCGTTCGACCCCGCGCGGCTCGGACCTCAAGCCGGCGATCGTCATCAAGGATGCCAGCGGCAATATCGCGAAGCTCTCCCGTGGTGGTGACGCCCGTTTCTTCCTCTCGGTCGATGCGATCCTGTCGGTCGAGCCGGGCACGAAGGTCTCCCAGGGTGACGTTCTCGCCCGTTCGCCGCTCGAAAGCGCCAAGACCAAGGACATCACCGGCGGTCTGCCGCGTGTTGCCGAGCTGTTCGAAGCCCGCCGTCCGAAGGACCACGCCATCATCGCAGAGATCGATGGTACGATCCGCCTCGGCCGCGACTACAAGAACAAGCGTCGCGTCATCATCGAGCCGGCGGAAGACGGTGTCGAGCCTGTCGAATACCTGATCCCGAAGGGCAAGCCCTTCCACCTTCAGGAAGGCGACTATATCGAAAAGGGTGACTACATCCTCGACGGTAACCCGGCTCCGCACGACATCCTGGCAATCAAGGGCGTGGAGGCTCTGGCCTCCTACCTCGTCAACGAGATCCAGGAAGTCTACCGCCTGCAGGGCGTCGTTATCAACGACAAGCACATCGAGGTGATTGTCCGTCAGATGCTGCAGAAGGTGGAAATCACCGATGCGGGCGACTCGACCTATATCGTCGGCGACAATGTCGACCGGATCGAGCTCGAAGACGTCAACGATCACCTGATCGAGCAGGGCAAGAAGCCAGCCTACGGCGATCCGGTTCTTCTCGGCATCACCAAGGCGTCGCTGCAGACCCCGTCCTTCATCTCGGCCGCGTCCTTCCAGGAAACGACCAAGGTGCTGACGGAAGCTGCGATCGCCGGCAAGACCGACGGCCTGCAGGGTCTGAAGGAAAACGTCATCGTCGGCCGCCTCATCCCGGCCGGTACCGGCGGCACCATGACCCAGATCCGCCGCATCGCCACGTCGCGCGACGAGATGATCCTCGAAGAGCGCCGCAAGGGCACGGGTGCTGCCGTCGCCACACCGATGCTGCAGGACATGGCCGAAAAGGCTCCGGCTGCGGAATAATCCGCGGTTGAAGTCGACGAATTGAAAAACCGCCCGGAGCGATCCGGGCGGTTTTTCATATTTAGGTTGCTCTGATTGGGCGGGCGGGGAGGGAGGCTGCTTCCGCTTATGCTGCGTTGGCAGCGTGAACGGCAGCTCCCTTCAGTTGAACCGGATGATCGCGACTTCGCCTTCGACGGCGCCCTGGTAGGCAGATGCGTGTGGCTCGTCAGCCGGGACCTCGGTCAGCATGCCGATCTGGTCGAGATCTGCCTCGATGAAGCCTTCCTCGGCAAGGGCGTTCAAGGCCTCGCGTACGGCAGTATCGTCGTCAGGTGCCTTCAGCATGATGTGCAGGTCGATGCCTTCGCTGGCGTCGGACTCGTAGCCCTTGCCGATGATGATGAAGATCATCGGGCCGTCGAAATTATTGTCGTTATCAGGTGTCGTGATCATCGCCTGTCCTTCGGCTCTTTGACGATTCGGTCGCTCGAATCCTGCTGTGAGGGCCGAACGCCGCAATTGCTGATTCCTTAACTGCTTTTGCTGCAATGCCCAAGTTTTTATCTTGGTGCACAGCCGTGAATTCGTCTAGAAGAATGAAACAGGGCGTTCGGCCGGCATATCAAGGCGATACGGCGAGTTTATTTCTTAACCGGCCTTGACGAGTCGGGTGGAAACCAGTAGTACCCCGGCCATCAGATCCCATGTGAGGCTTGGCTGTTCGGGGCGACGCGCCCTGAAGTTCACCTCAAACAAGGTTCTAAACGCACGTTGAAGTCATGATGCTGCACGCACGACGCATGTTTTATGCGTCCTCTGCTCCTTGTGGTCCATCTGCGGAAGCGGATCGGGCCATATTTTGCGCATTGACGGAAAGCGTACGTCACTGCCGGAGACGGCGCGAGTTCAAGCCCGCAAGGGTACTGAGATAAAACGTAAGGGATGGTTGAATGCCTACCGTAAACCAGCTGATCCGCAAGCCTCGCCAGGCGAACGTAAAGCGTAACAAGGTTCCTGCACTCCAGGAGAACCCGCAGAAGCGCGGCGTTTGCACGCGCGTCTACACGACGACGCCGAAGAAGCCGAACTCGGCGCTGCGTAAGGTCGCAAAGATCCGCCTGACCAACGGCTTCGAAGTCATTGGTTACATCCCCGGCGAAGGTCACAACCTTCAGGAACACTCCGTCGTCATGATCCGTGGCGGCCGCGTCAAGGACCTTCCGGGTGTCCGTTATCACATCATCCGCGGCGTTCTCGATACCCAGGGTGTCAAGAACCGCAAGCAGCGCCGCTCCAAGTACGGCGCGAAGCGTCCGAAGTAATTCGGGTTTTGAATAATCCGGCGCTGCGCGAGGTCCTCCGCGTCATGAAGCGCCTTAACGGTTGAAGAGACAAAAGTATGTCCAGACGTCATAAAGCAGAAAAGCGCGAGATCAATCCGGACCCGAAGTTCGGCGATCTCGTTGTCACCAAGTTCATGAATGCCATCATGCTCGACGGCAAGAAGTCCGTTGCTGAAAACATCGTCTACGGTGCGTTCGACGTAGTTCACGGCAAGTCCAAGCAGGAGCCGCTCACGGTTTTCCATTCTGCGCTTGAGAACATTGCCCCGCACGTTGAAGTCCGCTCGCGTCGTGTCGGTGGTGCGACCTATCAGGTTCCCGTCGATGTTCGTCCGGAGCGCCGCCAGGCTCTTGCTATTCGCTGGCTGATCGCTGCTGCCCGCAAGCGCAATGAAACGACAATGGTTGACCGCCTTTCCGGCGAACTGCTCGATGCGTCCAACAACCGCGGCTCCGCCGTCAAGAAGCGCGAAGACACGCACAAGATGGCTGATGCCAACCGCGCGTTCTCGCACTATCGCTGGTAATTCCGAACGGTATCGAAAGGCAGTCCACAATGGCTCGCGAATATAAGATCGAAGACTACCGCAATTTCGGTATCATGGCGCATATCGACGCCGGCAAGACCACGACCACCGAGCGTATTCTTTATTACACCGGCAAGTCGCACAAGATCGGCGAAGTCCACGACGGCGCAGCCACGATGGACTGGATGGAGCAGGAGCAGGAGCGTGGCATCACGATCACCTCCGCTGCCACCACGACCTTCTGGAAGGGCCGTGACGGCAAAATGCGCCGCTTCAACATCATCGACACCCCCGGCCACGTCGACTTCACCATCGAAGTCGAGCGTTCGCTGCGCGTTCTCGACGGCGCCATCGCGCTGCTCGACGCCAACGCCGGTGTTGAGCCGCAGACGGAAACCGTCTGGCGTCAGGCTGAGAAGTACAATGTCCCGCGGATGATCTTCTGCAACAAGATGGACAAGACCGGTGCCGACTTCTACCGCTCCGTCGAGATGATCAAGACCCGTCTCGGTGCAACGGCTGTCGTCATGCAGCTGCCGATCGGTGCGGAAACAGAATTCAAGGGCGTCATCGACCTGGTCGAGATGAACGCACTCATCTGGCGCGACGAGTCGCTCGGCGCCCAGTGGGATGTCGTCGAGATCCCCGAGGACATGAAGGCCAAGGCTGAAGAATATCGCGAAAAGCTGATCGAGACGGTCGTCGACATCGACGAAGCCGCCACCGAAGCTTACCTCGAAGGCATTCTGCCCGACAACGAGCAGATCCGTGCACTGGTTCGCCGCGGCACGATCGACGTCAAGTTCCACCCGATGTTCTGCGGCACCGCCTTCAAGAACAAGGGCGTGCAGCCGCTGCTCGACGCCGTTGTCGACTACCTCCCGTCGCCGATGGACATCCCGGCGATCAAGGGCATCGACTTCAAGACGGAAGCCGAAATCGAGCGTCATGCCGATGACAGCGAGCCGCTTTCCATGCTCGCCTTCAAGATCATGAACGACCCCTTCGTCGGTTCGCTGACCTTCGCCCGCATCTACTCCGGCAAGCTCGAAAAGGGCGCGTCGGTCATCAACACGGTCAAGGACAAGCGCGAACGCGTCGGCCGTATGCTGCAGATGCACTCCAACTCGCGTGAAGACATCGAAGAAGCCTTCGCAGGTGACATCGTCGCTCTCGCCGGCCTCAAGGAAACCACGACGGGCGACACGCTCTGCGATCCGCTGAAGCCGGTTATCCTCGAGCGCATGGAATTCCCGGAGCCGGTCATCCAGATCGCCATCGAGCCGAAGACCAAGGGCGACCAGGAAAAGATGGGCCTCGCGCTTAACCGCCTGGCTGCTGAAGATCCGTCCTTCCGCGTCAAGACCGACCAGGAATCCGGCCAGACCATCATCGCCGGCATGGGCGAACTGCATCTTGACATCATCGTCGACCGCATGCGTCGTGAGTTCAAGGTTGAAGCAACCGTCGGCGCGCCGCAGGTTGCCTACCGCGAAACCATCACCCGGACGCATGAAGAAGACTACACGCACAAGAAGCAGTCCGGTGGTACCGGCCAGTTCGCGCGCGTCAAGATCGTCTTCGAACCGAACCCGGAAGGCGACGAATTCAAGTTCGAATCGAAGATCGTCGGCGGTTCCGTTCCGAAGGAATACATCCCCGGCGTCCAGAAGGGCATCGAAAGCGTTCTGTCTTCGGGTCCGCTCGCAGGCTTCCCGATGCTCGGCGTCAAGGCGACCCTCATCGACGGCGCTTTCCACGACGTCGACTCTTCGGTTCTCGCCTTCGAAATCGCATCGCGTGCCTGCTTCCGTGAAGCAGCCAAGAAGGCCGGCGCTCAGCTGCTCGAGCCGATGATGAAGGTCGAAGTCGTCACCCCGGAAGATTACGTCGGCGACGTTATCGGCGACCTGAACTCCCGTCGCGGTCAGATCCAGGGCCAGGAAAGCCGTGGTATCGCCGTCGTCATCAACGCGAACGTCCCGCTCGCGAACATGTTCAAGTACGTCGACAACCTGCGCTCTATGTCCCAGGGCCGCGCCCAGTACACGATGACCTTCGATCACTATTCGCCGGTCCCGTCGAACGTCGCAACTGAAATCCAGGCAAAGTATTCCGGTCAGAAGTGACCGGAATACCAATTGACCGATAACAAGAATTAGATCCCTTCGGGGACTAGCAAAACGGAGACCCGAAAATGGGAAAGAGTAAGTTTGAGCGCAACAAGCCGCACGTCAACATTGGCACGATTGGCCACGTTGACCACGGTAAGACGTCTCTGACGGCAGCGATCACGAAGTACTTCGGTGAGTACAAGGCGTACGATCAGATCGACGCGGCTCCGGAAGAAAAGGCGCGTGGCATCACGATTTCGACGGCCCACGTTGAGTATGAGACGCCGGCCCGCCACTATGCCCACGTCGACTGCCCCGGCCACGCCGACTACGTCAAGAACATGATCACCGGTGCTGCCCAGATGGACGGCGCGATCCTGGTGTGCTCGGCCGCTGACGGCCCGATGCCGCAGACGCGCGAACACATCCTGCTGGCCCGCCAGGTTGGCGTTCCGGCAATCGTGGTGTTCCTGAACAAGGTCGACCAGGTTGACGACGCCGAGCTTCTCGAACTGGTCGAGCTCGAAGTACGTGAACTGCTGTCGTCCTACGACTTCCCGGGCGACGATATCCCGATCATCAAGGGTTCCGCACTTGCTGCCCTTGAAGATTCGGACAAGAAGATCGGCGAGGATTCGATCCGCGAGCTGATGGCTGCTGTCGACGCCTACATCCCGACGCCTGAGCGTCCGATCAACCTGCCGTTCTTGCTGCCGATCGAAGACGTGTTCTCGATCTCGGGCCGCGGCACGGTTGTGACCGGCCGTGTCGAGCGTGGCATTGTCAAGGTTGGCGAAGAAGTCGAGATCGTCGGCATCCGCCCGACGACGAAGACGACGGTGACCGGCGTTGAAATGTTCCGCAAGCTGCTCGATCAGGGCCAGGCTGGCGACAACATCGGCGCGCTGATCCGCGGCGTCACCCGTGACGGCGTTGAGCGTGGCCAGATTCTGTGCAAGCCGGGTTCGGTCAAGCCGCACAAGAAGTTCATGGCAGAAGCCTACATCCTGACGAAGGAAGAGGGTGGCCGTCATACGCCGTTCTTCACAAACTACCGTCCGCAGTTCTACTTCCGCACGACCGACGTGACCGGCATCGTAACGCTGCCTGAGGGCACCGAGATGGTCATGCCGGGCGACAACGTCACGGTATCGGTCGAGCTGATCGTTCCGATCGCGATGGAAGAAAAGCTGCGCTTCGCGATCCGCGAAGGCGGCCGCACCGTCGGTGCCGGTATCGTCGCGTCGATCGTCGAGTAATTAGCGGCTGGGCCACCAGGCCCAAGGAAAGGATAGGGACATCGATCTCGGTGTCCCTCTCGATCTTTGAAACCGGTGGCCCGCTAACGTAACTGAAGGTAAGCCGTGTCCCTGAATGGTGACACGCGGATAACAGACACAAGGATAAAGTCGAATGAACGGCCAGAATATCCGCATCCGCCTGAAGGCGTTCGATCACCGGATTCTCGACGCCTCCACGCGTGAGATCGTATCGACGGCTAAGCGCACCGGTGCAAGCGTCCGGGGCCCCGTTCCGCTTCCGACCCGCATCGAGAAGTTTACGGTCAACCGGTCCCCGCATATCGACAAGAAGAGCCGCGAACAGTTCGAGATGCGCACGCATAAGCGCCTTCTCGATATCGTTGACCCGACCCCGCAGACGGTAGACGCGCTGATGAAGCTCGATCTCGCCGCCGGTGTCGATGTTGAGATCAAGCTCTGAGACCTCGGGTCTTCGGGCTGAGTGAGAAGGATTGAACCGATGCGTTCAGGTGTGATTGCACAGAAGGTGGGAATGACCCGCGTCTATAACGACGCCGGCGAGCATGTCCCGGTAACGGTACTGCGTATGGAGGCCGTCCAGGTCGTTGCCACGCGCACTGTCGAAAAGAATGGCTATACCGCAGTTCAGCTCGGTGCCGGCCAGGCGAAGGTAAAGAACACGTCGAAGGCGATGCGCGGCAACTTTGCCATTGCCAACGTCGAGCCGAAGGCCAAGGTCACGGAATTCCGCGTTTCGGAAGACAACCTGCTGGAGATCGGCACGGAGATCAAGGCGGGTCACTTCGCAGCTGGCCAGTTGGTCGACGTGACGGGTACGACGATCGGCAAGGGTTTTGCCGGCGCCATGAAGCGTCACGGCTTCGGCGGTTTGCGCGCTACGCACGGTGTGTCGGTTTCGCACCGCTCGCACGGTTCGACTGGCTCGCGCCAGGATCCGGGCAAGGTTTTCAAGAACAAGAAGATGGCTGGTCACATGGGCCAGACGCGCGTCACGACGCAGAACCTGGAAGTGGTTTCGACCGATGAAGATCGCGGTCTGATCCTGATCAAGGGTGCTGTCCCTGGTTCCAAGGGTGCCTGGATCATCGTGCGCGACGCCGTCAAGTCGGCCGCGAAGTAAGGGAGCCAGATCAATGGAATTCAACGTCAAGACCCTCGAGGGAAAAGACGCCGGGAAGGTTTCCCTTTCGGACGCGATTTTCGGCCTCGAGCCCCGCGAAGACATTCTCGCCCGCGTCATCCGCTGGCAGCTTGCCAAGAAGCAGCAGGGCACTCACAAGGCAAAAGGCCGCGCTGAAGTTTCGCGCACCGGCGCCAAGATGTACAAGCAGAAGGGTACGGGCCGCGCCCGCCACCATTCGGCTCGCGCTCCGCAGTTCCGCGGCGGCGGCAAGGCTCACGGCCCGGTCGTGCGCAGCCATGAGCATGACCTTCCCAAGAAGGTTCGCGCGCTCGGCCTTCGCCACGCCCTTTCGGCCAAGATCAAGGCCGATGACGTCATCGTCATCGACAACCTGGTTGCCGCTGAAGCAAAGACTAAGTCGCTCGCGTCCGTTTTCGAGACGCTCGGCCTGACCAACGCCCTCTTCATCGGCGGCGCAGAGCTTGACGGCAACTTCAAGCTCGCAGCTCAGAACATCCCCAACATCGATGTTCTGCCGATCCAGGGCATCAACGTTTACGACATCGTGCGCCGCGGCAAGCTCGTGCTTTCCAAGGCTGCGGTTGAAGCGCTAGAGGAGCGATTCAAGTGACCGATCTTCGCCACTACGATGTGATCGTCTCTCCGGCGATCACCGAAAAGTCCACGCTGGTATCCGAAAACAACCAGGTTGTTTTCAATGTCGCCAAGCAGGCGACTAAGCCGGAAATCAAGGCTGCGGTCGAGGCGCTGTTCGGCGTCAAGGTCACGGCTGTCAACACTCTGCTGCGCAAGGGCAAGACCAAGCGGTTCCGCGGTTTCGTCGGCAAGCAGAAGGACGTGAAGAAGGCTGTTGTGACGCTGGCTGAAGGCCAGACGATCGACGTCTCCACCGGTCTCTGAGGTATAAGAAAATGGCATTGAAAACATTCAATCCGATCACCCCGAGCCAGCGCCAGCTGGTCATCGTCGACCGTTCGGCCCTCTACAAGGGCAAGCCGGTCAAGGCGCTGACGGAAGGTCTGACCAAGAGCGGCGGTCGTAACAACCTCGGTCGCATCACTGCCCGCTTCATCGGCGGTGGTCACAAGCGCACCTATCGTCTGATCGACTTCAAGCGTCGCAAGTTCGACGTCGAAGGCACTGTCGAGCGTATCGAATACGATCCGAACCGCACGGCTTTCATCGCGCTGGTGAACTATGCCGACGGCGAAAAGGCTTATATCCTCGCTCCTCAGCGCCTCGCTGCCGGTGACAAGGTTATCGCTTCCGAGAAGGCTGTCGACGTCAAGCCCGGCAACACCATGCCGCTGCAGTTCATCCCGGTCGGCTCCATCATCCACAACGTGGAAATGAAGCCGGGCAAGGGTGGCCAGATCGCTCGCTCCGCCGGTGGCTACGCACAGCTCGTCGGCCGCGACCAGGGCATGGCGATCCTTCGCCTGAACTCCGGTGAACAGCGTCTCGTTCATGGCTCCTGCCTTGCTTCGATCGGCGCCGTCTCCAACCCTGACCACGCCAACATCAATGACGGCAAAGCCGGTCGTACCGTTTGGCGCGGCAAGCGTCCGCATAACCGCGGTGTTGTCATGAACCCGGTCGACCATCCGCACGGCGGTGGTGAAGGCCGCACCTCCGGTGGTCGCCATCCGGTGACACCGTGGGGCAAGCCGACCAAGGGCAAGCGCACCCGGTCGAACAAGTCGACCGACAAGATGATCATGCGCTCGCGTCATCAGCGTAAGAAGTAAGAGAGGAAGTCTCCAATGGCTCGTTCAGTATGGAAAGGTCCGTTCGTTGACGGCTATCTTCTCAAGAAGGCTGAGAAGGTTCGTGAAGGCGGTCGCAGTGAAGTGATCAAGATCTGGAGCCGTCGCTCCACGATCCTGCCGCAGTTCGTCGGTCTCACCTTCGGCGTCTACAACGGCAGCAAGCATATCCCGGTCAGCGTCAATGAAGACATGGTCGGTCACAAATTCGGTGAATTCTCTCCGACCCGCACCTACTACGGTCACGGCGCGGACAAGAAGGCGAAGAGGAAGTAACAATGGGCAAGGCAAAAGCCGAACGCCGGCTGAAGGACAACGAGGCGCAAGCAGTCGCCCGCACGCTCCGCGTCAGCCCCCAGAAACTCAACCTGGTTGCTGCGGCTATCCGCGGCAAGAAGGTCGAGCGCGCACTCGCTGAGCTGGAGTTCTCCCGCAAGCGCATCGCAGGCGCCGTCAAGAAGACGCTCGAATCTGCGATCGCCAACGCTGAGAACAACCACGATCTCGACGTCGACTCGCTGGTCGTCGCCGAGGCCTATGTCGGCAAGTCGATCGTCATGAAGCGTTTTCACGCTCGTGGCCGCGGTCGCGCGTCGCGCATTGAAAAGCCCTTCGCGCACCTGACGATCGTCGTTCGTGAAGTGCAGGCAGCAGAGGAGGCCGCATAATGGGTCAGAAAATCAATCCAATCGGTTTCCGCCTCGGCATCAACCGTACCTGGGATAGCCGCTGGTTTGCGGACAATGCCGAGTACGGCCAGCTGCTGCACGAAGACCTGAAGATGCGCAAGTTCGTCATGAGCGAACTGAAGCAGGCCGGGATCTCCAAGGTGGTCATCGAGCGTCCGCACAAGAAGTGCCGCGTCACGATCCACTCGGCACGTCCGGGCCTGATCATCGGCCGCAAGGGCGCAGACATCGACAAGCTCCGCAAGAAGCTGTCGGAGATGACCAATTCGGAAACGCACCTCAACATCGTCGAAGTGCGCAAGCCCGAAGTAGATGCGACGCTGGTCGCTCAGTCGATCGCCCAGCAGCTCGAGCGTCGCGTGGCTTTCCGCCGCGCAATGAAGCGCGCCGTTCAGTCCGCGATGCGTCTTGGCGCCGAAGGCATCAAGATCACCTGCGCTGGCCGTCTCGGCGGCGCTGAAATCGCCCGTACGGAATGGTACCGCGAAGGTCGTGTGCCGTTGCACACGCTGCGCGCCGACATCGACTACGGCACGGCTGAAGCAGAAACCGCGTTCGGCATCTGCGGCATCAAGGTCTGGATCTTCAAGGGCGAAATCCTTGAGCATGATCCGATGGCTTCCGAGCGCCGCGCGATGGAAGGTGACGCCCAGGGTCCGGCAAGCCGTGATCGTGACCGCGACAGAGACCGTCGCCGCGACAACGCTTGATAGCGCGCGTGGCAGAGAAGTTCGGAGAATAAGAAAATGTTGCAGCCAAAGCGTACCAAGTACCGCAAGCAGTTCAAGGGCCGCATCAAGGGCGTCGCCAAGGGCGGTTCTGACCTGGCATTCGGCGAATTCGGCCTGAAGGCACAGGAACCCAATCGCGTCAACGCGCGCGAGATCGAAGCGGCCCGCCGCGCGATCACGCGTTATATGAAGCGCGCCGGCCGTGTATGGATCCGTGTGTTCCCGGATGTTCCGGTAACCAAAAAGCCGACCGAAGTCCGTATGGGTAAGGGTAAGGGCTCCGTTGAATACTGGGCATGCAAGGTCAAGCCCGGCCGTATGATGTTCGAGATCGACGGTGTCAGCGAAGAAATCGCCCGTGAGGCGCTTCGCCTCGGCTCTGCCAAGCTCTCGGTCAAGACGCGCTTCGTTCAGCGCATTGCAGAGTAAGGGATTGAGCTCATGAAAGCCTCAGACGTTCGCGCGTTTACCGCCGACCAACTCAAGGACGAGCTTGCCAAGCTGAAGAAGGAGCAGTTCAACCTGCGCTTTCAGAAGGCGACCGGCCAGCTCGAAAAGTCCTCGCGCATCAACGAAGTCCGCAAGGACATCGCCCGCGTGAAAACCATTGCCCGCCAGAAGGCGGCAGAAGTTAAGGCCTAAAGGAAGAAAAATATGCCGAAGCGCATCCTGCAGGGCGTCGTCGTTGGCGACAAGAACGAGAAGACGGTAGTGGTTCGTGTCGAGCGTCGTTTCGCTCACCCGCTGCTCCAGAAGACCGTTCGTCGTTCCAAGAAGTACAAGGCCCACGACGAGAACAACCAGTACAAGATTGGCGATACCGTATCCATCGAGGAATGCGCGCCGATCTCCAAGGACAAGCGCTGGACGGTGATTTCCGCCCAGGGCAAGTAACAGATTTTTGCGCGAGGCCTTGCGTCTCGCCGAAATATCTGTATGAAGCAGCGTCAGAACGCTCGAATGCCGGGCGTTCTTTTGCTTTGAGCGCACGGAAGGTCCCGTTCGGGAAACCACCCTGGCACGATCGATCCCGCGCTATTCAGCTATTGCCGCGTCTGTGCTGCCGTCATGGCAGCTCGGCCGGCGAAAATTTTCATAAGCCGGAGTAGGGGGCTAGCCCAACCATTCCGGTAAACCAAGAAGGCGACCTGATATGATTCAGATGCAAACAAACCTCGACGTCGCGGATAATTCCGGCGCACGTCGTGTCATGTGCATCAAGGTGCTGGGCGGCTCGAAGCGCAAGTATGCCTCGATCGGCGACGTCATCGTCGTTTCGATCAAGGAAGCGATCCCGCGCGGCCGTGTGAAGAAGGGTGACGTGATGAAGGCGGTAGTCGTTCGCACCGCCAAGGACATCCGTCGTCCGGATGGCTCCGTCATCCGCTTCGACACCAACGCAGCAGTCCTCATCGACAACAAGAAAGAGCCGATCGGCACCCGTATCTTCGGACCGGTTCCGCGCGAACTTCGCGCCAAGAACCACATGAAGATCATCTCGCTGGCTCCCGAAGTACTGTAAGGAGCGAAGCGATGCAGAAGATTCGTAAGGGCGACAAGGTCGTCATGCTCGCTGGCAAGGACAAGGGCCGTACCGGCGAAGTTGTCCAGGTCATGCCGAAGGAAGATCGTGCCGTTGTTCGTGGCGTCAACGTCGTCAAGCGCCACCAGCGCCAGACGCAGACCCAGGAAGCCGGCATCATCAACAAGGAAGCCCCGGTTCACCTGTCCAACGTTGCAATCATCGACAAGGACGGCAAGCCGACCCGCGTCGGTTTCAAGGTTGTTGACGGCAAGAAGGTCCGTGTGGCCAAGCGTTCTGGAGAAGTGATCGATGGCTGAGGCAAAATATGAGCCGCGGCTCAAGAAGGAATATGTCGAGCGCATCCGCAAGGCGTTGCAGGAGCAGTTCTCCTACGCCAACGAGATGATGATCCCGAAGCTCGACAAGATCGTGATCAACATGGGTGTCGGCGAAGCGACCGCTGACTCGAAGAAGCCGACGGTAGCTGCCGCCGACCTCGCAGCGATTGCCGGCCAGAAGCCGGTCATCACCCGCGCACGTAACTCTATCGCAGGCTTCAAGGTCCGCGAACAGATGCCGATCGGCGCGAAGGTCACCCTGCGCGGCGCCCGCATGTACGAGTTCATGGACCGTCTCGTGAACATCGCGCTCCCGCGCGTTCGTGACTTCCGCGGCCTGAACCCGAAAAGCTTTGACGGCCGTGGCAACTTCGCCATGGGCATCAAGGAGCACATTGTGTTCCCTGAGATCAACTACGACAAGGTTGATCAGATGTGGGGCATGGACATCATCGTTTGCACGACGGCGACGACCGACGATGAAGCACGGGCTCTTCTGAAAGAGTTCAGCTTCCCGTTCCGTCAATAACCGTAACGACGAGCGTAGAAAAGGAACCTGACATGGCGAAGACAAGCGCAGTTGAAAAGAACAAGCGCCGCCGTACTACGGTCGCTAACCAGGCCGCTAAGCGGGCTGGGTTGAAGGCGATCATCATGAACCAGGCTCTTCCGATCGAAGAGCGGTTCAAGGCCTCGATCAAGCTGGCATCCCTGCCGCGTGATGGATCCAAGACCCGTATTCGCAACCGTTGCGAAGTTTCGGGGCGTCCGCGCGCATATTACCGCAAACTGCGCATGTCGCGTATTGCGCTGCGTGAACTCGGCAATCTCGGCAAGGTGCCGGGTATCGTCAAGTCGAGCTGGTAAGGAGCAGGTTACATGACAATGACTGATCCGTTGGGCGATATGCTCACTCGCATCCGTAACGGCGCTTCCCGCCGCAAGTCGTCGGTCTCGACGCCTGCTTCGAAGCTCCGTGCACGTGTTCTCGATGTTCTGCAGTCCGAAGGCTACATCCGTGGCTATTCCGTTGTCGATTTCGGCAATGGCAAGTCGGAACTCAGCATCGAGCTGAAATATTATGAAGGCGCGTCGGTGATCCGTGAGATCGGCCGTGTGTCCAAGCCGGGCCGCCGGGTCTATGTCTCGGTCAAGTCCATTCCGCAGGTCGCGAACGGTCTCGGCATCACCATCCTTTCGACTCCGAAGGGTGTGATGGCCGATCACCAGGCTCGCGAACAGAACGTTGGTGGCGAGGTTCTTTGCTCGGTCTTCTAAGATCGGGCAGGGATCTCCATAGCGAACAGACAGGATTGAAACATGTCTCGTATCGGTAAAAAGCCCGTTCAGGTGCCTGCTGGGATCACGGCTACGGTCGATGGCCAGAAGGTGACTGCAAAGGGCCCGAAGGGCGAGCTGTTTTTCGTTGCTAACGACGAAATCAGCCTCAAGCTTGAAAATAACGCCGTCGTCGTGACGCCGGTGAACCAGACCAAGGATGCGCGCGCAAAGTGGGGCATGTCCCGCACGATGATCGAAGGCATCTTCAAGGGCGTCAAGGACGGTTTCGAGCGCAAGCTTGAAATCAACGGCGTTGGTTACCGCGCCGCCATGCAGGGCAAGAACCTGCAGCTGGCCCTCGGTTTCAGCCATGACGTGATCTACGAGCCGCCGGTCGGTATCTCGATCGTTGTTCCGAAGCCGACGGAAATCGTCGTCAGCGGCATTAACAAGCAGCAGGTCGGTCAGGTTGCCGCCGAAATCCGCGAATATCGCGGTCCCGAGCCCTACAAGGGCAAGGGCGTCAAGTACGCTGACGAGCGGATCGTCCGCAAAGAAGGCAAGAAGAAGTAAGGATCACGCGAAATGGCTAGCAGGAAAGAAGCACTTGCACGTCGTGCCAACCGCGTGCGCCGTCATNTGGCCGTCCGCGCCTGTCGGTTCATCGCTCCTCGAAGAACATCTACGCCCAGGTCATCGATGACGTGGCCGGCAAGACGCTTGCGTCTGCCTCCACCCTCGAGAAGGATCTGCGCGGTTCTCTGAAGACCGGTGCCGATACCGCCGCCGCAACCGTTGTGGGCAAGCTCCTCGCAGAGCGCGCCTCCAAGGCTGGTGTTACGGAAGTCGTGTTCGACCGTGGCGCCTTCATCTATCACGGCCGCATCAAGGCTCTCGCCGAAGCGGCCCGCGAAGGCGGTCTCACCTTCTGATCAGTTTCCGGCCGGACGCCTCAAGCGCCGGCCGGATTTTCGCCGGACCGCAGGCACTCTCCGAAAGGGGAGGCTGATGCGGTCCACATTTGTTTGCCGATTGCACCCGGAAAAGAAAAAGGAAGAGGACAATGGCACAGGAAAGAAGGCCGCAGCGGGACGACCGCCAGAGCCGTGAAGAGCGCGATAGCGAATTCGTCGACAAGCTTGTCGCGATCAACCGCGTCGCCAAGGTCGTCAAGGGCGGCCGTCGTTTCGGTTTCGCAGCACTCGTCGTCGTCGGCGACCAGAAGGGCCGCGTCGGCTTCGGCCATGGCAAGGCACGTGAAGTGCCGGAAGCCATCCGCAAGGCAACCGAAGCCGCCAAGCGCGAGCTGATCTTCGTACCGCTGCGTGACGGCCGTACGCTGCATCACGACGTTCATGGCCGCCATGGCGCCGGCAAGGTTCTGCTGCGCTCGGCCAAGGTCGGTACCGGCATCATCGCCGGTGGTCCGATGCGCGCCGTATTCGAAACACTCGGCATGCACGACGTCGTCGCCAAGTCGACCGGTTCGTCGAACCCCTACAACATGGTTCGCGCCACCTTCGACGCTCTGAAGCACCAGGTTCACCCGAAGGACATCGCAGCTCAGCGCGGCATCAAGTATGCAACGCTGCAGGCTCGTCGTGGCGCCTCCGGCAACGCCTCTGAAGAATAAGAGGAGTTTGACAGATGGCCAAGGCTACCAAGAAGGCTGAAGCGAAGACTGTCACGATCGAACAGATCGGCAGCCCGATCCGCCGTCCGGACGTCCAGCAGCGCACGCTGATCGGTCTCGGACTGAACAAGATGCACCGTCGCCGCACGCTGGAGGATACTCCTTCGGTTCGTGGCATGATCCGTGCTGTCCAGCATCTCGTTCGCGTCGTCGACGAGAAGTGAGACGGAGGAAACGCTCATGAAACTCAATGAAATTAAGGACAACGAAGGCTCGACCCACAGCCGCAAGCGCCTCGGCCGCGGTATCGGTTCGGGCTCGGGCAAGACAGGTGGTCGCGGCGTAAAGGGTCAGAAGTCCCGTTCGGGCGTCGCCATCAACGGCTTCGAAGGCGGCCAGATGCCGATCTATCGTCGCTTGCCGAAGCGCGGCTTCAACAACATTTTCGCTTCCGATTTTGTTGTCGTGTCGCTGGCCCGTATCCAGACGGCGATCGACGCCGGCAAGCTCGACGCCAAGACGACCGTTGATGCAGCTGCCCTCAAGGCTGCTGGTGTCATCCGCCGCGTCAAGGACGGCGTTCGCGTTCTCGCCGACGGCGAGATCAAGGCCAAGATCACCATCGTCGTTGCTGGCGCCTCCAAGCCTGCCGTCGAGAAGATCGAAAAGGCCGGCGGCACCGTGACGCTGCTTTCGGCTCCTGCTGCAGCCGAATAATAATCTGATGATATATCGCCCGGGGTGCTTCACACCGGGCGATTTTGCTCCCATATGTGGGCCTCACAAAAACTTGGCTGGCGCGCCCGCGTCAGGCCGGTAAGACTCGAAAACAAGGGTGAGGCATGGGGTTGCGTTGCAATCCGTCCTGAGCCCGGTTTTGAATAATTTCATACTGATTCCGGGTCCGGTCTGTCCCCCAGAGACGCCGGAATTGGTAGCGCGGAGAAACGCATGGCTTCTGCAGCGGAACAATTGGCATCCAACCTCAATTTTTCGACCTTCGCCAAAGCCGAGGATTTGAAGAAGCGCTTGTGGTTCACACTGGCAGCTCTCCTCGTCTACCGACTCGGCACGCATATTCCGCTTCCGGGTCTCAATCCCGAAGCCTATGCCCAGGCTTTCCGCGGCCAGTCAGGCGGCATTCTCGGCCTTTTCAACATGTTCTCGGGCGGCGCTGTTCAGCGCATGGCGATCTTCGCGCTCGGCATCATGCCCTATATCTCCGCCTCGATCATCGTGCAGCTGATGACCTCGGTCGTGCCGGCGCTCGAAAACCTCAAGAAGGAAGGCGAGCAGGGCCGTAAGATTATCAATCAGTATACCCGCTATGGTACCGTCATCCTCGGTGCTCTTCAGGCCTATGGCATTGCCGCCGGCCTTGAAAGCGGCCAAGGCCTCGTCGTCGAGCCAGGCTGGTTCTTCCGTGTTTCCACCGTTCTGACGCTGCTGGGCGGCACGATGTTCCTGATGTGGCTCGGCGAGCAGATTACCTCGCGCGGCATCGGCAACGGCATCTCGCTGATCATTTTCGCCGGCATCGCCGCCGGCCTTCCTACAGCTCTTGCCGGCACGCTCGAACTCGGCCGCACCGGTGCGCTGTCGACCTTCCTCATCCTGCTCGTCATCATCGTCGCGATCGCCGTCATCGGCATCATCGTCTTCGTCGAGCGAGCCCAGCGCCGGCTGCTGATTCAGTATCCGAAGCGTCAGGTTGGTAATCGGATGTTCCAGGGCGATACCTCGCACCTGCCGCTGAAGCTCAACACTTCAGGTGTCATTCCGGCAATCTTCGCGTCGTCGCTGCTGCTGCTGCCGGCAACGGTCGCGGGTTTCGCCAACACCACGGCAATGCCTTCCTGGGCGACATCGATCGTCGCGGCCCTCGGCCATGGCCAGCCGCTCTACATGGTGCTGTACGGCGCGCTGATCGCCTTCTTCGCCTTCTTCTATACGGCCATCGTCTTCAATCCGAAGGACACGGCCGACAATCTGAAGAAGCATGGCGGCTTCATTCCCGGCATCCGTCCGGGCGAGCGCACCGCCGAATATATCGACTACGTGCTGACCCGAATCACGGTGATCGGCGCGCTCTATCTCGTCTTCGTCTGCATCCTTCCGGAGATATTGGTGTCGCAAACCGGCATTCCATTAGCCCTTGGTGGGACTTCGCTTTTGATCGTGGTTAGCGTAACTCTTGATACGGTTGCACAGATCCAGGGTCACCTGATCGCGCAGCAATACGAAGGCCTGATCAAGAAATCGAAGTTGCGTGGAGGAAAGAGGGGGCGATGAGACTTATCCTTTTGGGGCCGCCGGGCGCGGGTAAGGGAACCCAGGCCCAGCGGATCGTGGAAAAGCACGGCATTCCGCAGCTTTCCACGGGGGACATGCTGCGTGCAGCGGTTAACGCCGGCACCGATGTCGGCAAGCGCGCGAAGGCGGTCATGGACGCCGGCAAGCTCGTCTCGGATGAGATCGTTATCGCCATCGTTTCCGAGCGCATCGATCAACCCGATTGCGCCAATGGCTTCATTCTCGACGGCTTCCCCAGGACGCTCGTCCAGGCTGATGCCACCGAGGCAATGCTCAAGGCAAAGGGTCTCGGCCTCTCCGTCGTCATTGAATTCCGTGTCGATGATGACGAATTGATCCGACGTGTTGCCGGTCGCTACTCCTGTGCACAGTGTGGCAGCGTCTATCACGATACCGACAAGGTTCCGGCTGCAGAGGGCGTGTGCGACAAGTGCGGTTCGACGCACTTCAAGCGCCGGCCCGATGACACCCCGGAGACCATGACGGCTCGGCTGCAGGTCTACTACAAGGAAACCTCGCCGCTGATCGGCTATTACCATGCCAAGGGCAAACTCAAGTCCGTGGACGGCATGGCAGAAATCGATCAGGTGACGGCCGAGGTCGAAAGCATTCTTTCCAAGCTTTAAGGCTTTGAAAATAAACTTGGCGGAACGGTTGCTTTTCAGCAGTGATTCCGCTAAACACCGCGCCAACTCGCGACATTCCATGCGATCGGCGCGGATTTCCCAGGGAAGTCCGGGTGCGGTCGTTTTGACATGTTACGGACGTAAATCTGAACGGGCGGTTCTCAAGAGCCGCATAACGAAGCCCACTTGCCGGATGGCAACTGGAATGCAAGGAGAACAGGCGTGGCACGTATCGCTGGCGTCAACATCCCGACTGCGAAGCGCGTTGTTATCGCGTTGACCTACATTCACGGGATCGGTCCGAAATTCGCACGGGAAATCGTCGAAAAGGTCGGTATCCCGGCCGAACGTCGTGTGCATCAGCTGACGGACGCAGAAGTCCTTCAGATCCGCGAAGCCATCGACCGTGACTATCAGGTCGAAGGCGATCTTCGTCGCGATACCGCGATGAACATCAAGCGGCTGATGGACCTCGGCTGCTACCGCGGCCTGCGTCATCGCCGCGGCCTTCCGGTTCGCGGTCAGCGCACGCACACCAATGCCCGCACCCGCAAGGGTCCGGCAAAGGCAATCGCTGGCAAGAAGAAGTAATTTCCGGGAAACCGGGGTGGGGAGGCTGGCGGTCTGCGCCGGCCTCTTTTGAGTTTGGAGCGGGACCATATAGGCGCCGTTCCGGTGTAGCCGCTGGCATTACGGCGGTGAAGAGATCAACGAAAGGAATACCATGGCTAAGGAAGCCGTCCGCGTTCGCCGTCGCGAGCGCAAGAACATCTCGTCGGGTGTCGCTCACGTCAACTCGACCTTCAACAACACGATGATCACCATCACCGATGCGCAGGGCAATGCGATCGCCTGGTCGTCGGCTGGCGCCAAGGGCTTCAAGGGCTCGCGCAAGTCGACCCCGTTCGCTGCCCAGATCGCTGCCGAAGACTGCGCCAAGAAGGCCCAGGAGCACGGCATGAAGTCGCTGGAAGTCGAAGTTTGCGGTCCGGGTTCGGGTCGTGAATCGGCTCTGCGCGCGCTCCAGGCTGCAGGTTTCATGATCACGTCCATCCGCGACGTGACCCCGATCCCGCACAATGGCTGCCGTCCGCGCAAGAAGCGCCGCGTCTGATCATCGCTCTCGTCACCGGTGAGCGCCTGCGCGCTCCCGGTGGTTTTCAAGCTCGGTTGCCACGATTGGATGGTGGCAACGAACGGAAGGCAAACTCATGATTCAGAAGAACTGGCAGGAACTGATCAAGCCGAACAAGGTGGAGTTCTCTTCGAGCTCGCGCACCAGGGCGACGCTTGTTGCCGAACCGCTGGAGCGCGGCTTCGGCCTCACCCTCGGCAACGCGCTTCGCCGCGTTCTGCTCTCCTCGCTGCGCGGTGCTGCCGTCACGGCGGTGCAGATCGATGGCGTGCTGCATGAATTCTCCTCGATTCCGGGCGTCCGCGAAGACGTGACGGACATCGTGCTCAATATCAAGGAAATCGCCATCAAGATGGATGGCGATGATGCAAAGCGCATGGTCGTGCGTAAGCAGGGCCCGGGCGTTGTCACGGCTGGCGACATTCAGACGGTCGGCGATATCGAAATCCTCAACCCCGAGCATGTCATCTGCACGCTCGACGAGGGCGCCGAGATCCGCATGGAATTCACCGTCAACAACGGCAAGGGGTACGTTCCGGCCGAACGCAATCGTGCGGAAGATGCTCCGATCGGTCTTATCCCGGTCGACAGCCTCTATTCGCCGGTCAAGAAGGTGTCCTACAAGGTTGAAAATACCCGCGAAGGACAGGTTCTCGACTACGACAAGCTGAACATGACCATCGAAACCGATGGCTCGATCACCGGCGAAGACGCCGTCGCTTTTGCGGCGCGCATCCTCCAGGATCAGCTTGGCGTCTTCGTCAACTTCGACGAGCCGCAGAAGGAAACCGAAGAGGAAGCAGTCACCGAACTCGCTTTCAACCCGGCTCTCCTGAAGAAGGTGGACGAACTCGAACTGTCGGTCCGTTCGGCAAACTGCCTGAAGAACGACAACATCGTCTACATCGGCGACCTCATTCAGAAGACCGAAGCAGAAATGCTCCGCACACCGAATTTTGGTCGCAAGTCGCTGAACGAAATCAAGGAAGTTCTCGCTTCCATGGGCCTGCACCTCGGCATGGAAGTGCCGGCATGGCCGCCCGAGAACATCGAAGATCTCGCCAAGCGTTACGAAGACCAATACTGAAAAAACAAAAGGCAGGCTCTTTCGGCTGCCTTTCCCCGTCAAACAGCAGGCCGATCGCCTGCATGTGCCAGGAAACGGCAGGCCCACTTAGCGTAAGGGCACCTGCATTAAAGGAGAATAGCAATGCGCCATGGTAAAGCCGGCCGCAAGCTGAATAGAACTGCAAGCCACCGCAAGGCGATGTTCGCCAACATGGCGGCTTCGCTGATTACCCACGAGCAGATCGTCACGACCCTGCCGAAGGCCAAGGAAATCCGTCCGATCGTCGAGAAGCTCGTCACGCTCGGCAAGCGCGGCGACCTGCATGCTCGCCGTCAGGCGATCTCGCAGATCCGCGATGCGGCTGTCGTCTCGAAGCTGTTCGACACGATCGCAACGCGCTACGCCACCCGCAACGGCGGCTACCTGCGCATCATGAAGGCCGGCTTCCGCCAGGGCGACAATGCCGCCATGGCTGTGATCGAATTTGTGGATCGCGATGCCTATGCAAAGGGTGCAGCCGACAAGGCCCGCGTCGCTGCCGAAGAGCAGGCCGTCGCCGCTTAGGTCTTCCGCTCCGGCGGAAACAGAACAGCCGGGCTGCGAAGCCCGGCTGTTTTTGTTTGTACACGACAGCGCCGCGCGTCGTTTCAGATCAGCCGTTCAACTGGCTGAGGTGCAGATAGGGCAGGGTCATTTGCGTGAAATCTTTGAAACTCGCTCTCGAGCGCAGTTCCTCCGTCTCGCAGCCCTGCTTGCGGTTATTGCGCTCGGGCTGACGCTCAGACGGTTTGGTTATGCGGCCGATCCGCCTTTCACCGTCGTCAAATATGGTGGATCGGCACTCTGGGGAGCGATGGTCTATCTCCTCGTGGCGCTCTTTGTCGCAAGGTCACGGCCGGCAGCAATTGCTGTCACAGCGCTGTTCATAGCGATCTCAGTGGAATTGTTCCGGCTCTATCACACGCCTTGGCTCGACGCGTTTCGGCTGACCACGACAGGCGCGCTGCTGCTTGGCCGCGTATTTTCGCTTTGGAACATGCTGGCTTATGCAATCGGCATAGCCGCGGCCTGCGCCCTCGATCCGGCACACCGGACTGAGTTGCGTCCTCGCCGCTAAACCTGCCGTCTCACGAAACAGACGCCACGGCGCGATTGCGCGTCCGCCCTTTGCCCTTCTGCCTGTTGCGTGCGATCGGCCGGTAGGAGCGGTAGAGGATCAGCGCGATGATCAGCCCGACATAGATATATTGCTCGAGGTCGAGGATCTTGGTCGAGAGCGCGAAGTGCAACGCCCCGCAGGCGGCGATGATATAGACGAGGCGATGCAGCCAGATCCAGTTCTTGCCGAGGCGGCGGATCGAGAGATTGTTGGATGTCAGCGCCAGCGGAATGAGCATCGCAAGCCCGGCCATGCCGAACATGATGAAGGGGCGCTTCAGCACGTCGTTGATGACGGCGGCAATATCCATCGCCTGGTCGAGCACCATGTAGACGGTGAAATGCATCAGCGCGTAATAGAAGGTCAACAGGCCGAGGGCGCGGCGATAGCGCAGATAGTTCCAGCCGAAGAGCTCGCGGGCAGGGGAAACGGCAAGGGTCAGGATCAGAAAACGGATCGTCCAGATGCCGAGGAAAAGCTCGAAGGTCTTGACCGGATCGGCGCCGAGCTGATCGGTCGCGCCGAGATAGAAAGTCCAGGCCGCAGGCACGAGCCCGACGACATAAAGCAGCCAGACGGAGGCGGGCTGCCAGCGCTTCGGGATGGCGAGCGACAGTTCCGCCATCAGAAATTCGCCTTCAGGTCCATGCCGGCATAAAGGCTTGCCACTTCGTCGGCATAGCCGTTGAAGGGCAGGGTGGGATGGCGGCTCGCGCCGAAGAAGCCGCTCTCACCGATGCGCCGTTCGCTGGCCTGGCTCCAGCGCGGATGGTCGACCGCTGGATTGACGTTGGCGTAGAAGCCATACTCCTGCGAGTTGGTGACCTGCCAGGTGTTCTTAGGTTGCTGGTCGGTGAGCGTGATCCTGACGATCGACTTGATGCCCTTGAAGCCGTATTTCCACGGCACGACGAGGCGGATCGGCGCACCGTTCTGGTTCGGTAGCGTTTCGCCATAGAGCCCGACGGCCAGCAGCGTCAGCGGATGGCGCGCCTCATCCAGGCGCAGACCCTCGACATAGGGCCAGTCGAGCGACTGGAAGAAACCCTTCTGCCCAGGCATCTCCTCTGGCCGCACGACGGTTTCGAAGGCGACGTATTTGGCGCTGCCGAGCGGCTCCACCTTGTCGAGCAGCGAAGCCAGCGGAAAGCCGTCCCAGGGGATGACCATCGACCAGGCCTCGACGCAGCGCATCCGATAGGTGCGCTCCTCGATCGGGAATTCCTTCATCAGCGCCTCGAGGTCGAAGGTGCCTGGCTTGTTGACCATGCCGTCGACCTTGATCGTCCAGGGCAGCGGCTTGAAATCGCCGGAAAGAGCTGCAGGATCGCCCTTATCGAGGCCGAACTCATAGAAATTATTGTAGGTCGTGACATCCTTGATCGGCGTCGGTTTCTCGTCGACCTTGTACTTGCTCTCGACGGCGGAGAGGGCCGCAGCACTCGCCTTGCCGCCGCTGTAGAGCGCCATGGCGCCAAGCGCTGCCGCGCCGAGGAATTCGCGGCGGCGCACATAGACCTGACGCGGCGTGATCTCCGATGACGCGATCTTCGGCGGGCGATAGGTTGGCATGTCGAAATCTCCTTGGCGGATTTCTGCAATATAGTCCTTAAACGAACCGCCCGCATATTCGGATGAGTGTCTAAGCCTTGAATATTACCGACGGGAAGCCAATTTTTTGTGTTCGGCCGTGATGGAATAGGCTGTAACGAAACGTCGCGCCGTACCGTATATGATCGATGGGCCTTATGGCGCTCGGCCCATGGCGTACCGGATTTGGCCTTGACGGTAGTGACAGCCCCCGTCGATTGGATTAGGACAATTCCAAAAAGCAGCGTTTGCCCGGCCCGCAGGCTCCATGCCGCCCAGCTTCGCCTGATAATTCCGCCACGTTGAGGAAGACACCGATGCCAGTTTACCGTTCCAGAACCACGACCCATGGCCGCAACATGGCGGGCGCCCGCGGCCTTTGGCGCGCCACGGGCATGAAGGATTCGGATTTCGGCAAGCCGATCATCGCGGTGGTGAATTCCTTCACCCAGTTCGTGCCCGGCCACGTACACCTGAAGGACCTTGGCCAGCTCGTTGCCCGCGAGATCGAGGCGGCTGGCGGTGTCGCCAAGGAATTCAACACGATCGCCGTCGATGACGGCATCGCCATGGGCCATGACGGCATGCTCTATTCGCTGCCCTCACGCGAACTCATCGCCGACAGCGTCGAATACATGGTCAATGCCCATTGCGCTGACGCCATGGTCTGCATTTCCAACTGCGACAAGATCACCCCCGGCATGCTGATGGCGTCGCTGCGGCTCAATATCCCGACCGTCTTCGTCTCGGGCGGTCCAATGGAAGCCGGCAAGGTCGTGCTGCACGGCAAGACGCATGCGCTCGACCTCGTCGATGCCATGGTCGCCGCAGCCGATGACAAGATCAGCGACGAGGACGTCCAGACCATCGAACGCTCGGCCTGTCCGACCTGCGGCTCGTGCTCCGGCATGTTCACCGCCAATTCGATGAACTGCCTGACCGAAGCGCTCGGCCTGTCGCTGCCCGGCAATGGCTCGACGCTTGCCACCCACGCCGACCGCAAGCGCCTCTTCGTCGAGGCCGGCCACCTGATCGTCGATCTCGCCCGCCGCTATTACGAGCAGGACGACGTCAAGGCGCTGCCGCGCATCATCGCTTCCAAACAGGCGTTTGAGAATGCCATGACGCTCGATATCGCCATGGGCGGCTCGACCAATACGGTGCTGCACATCCTTGCTGCCGCCCATGAAGGCGAGGTCGATTTCACCATGGCCGATATCGATGCGCTGTCGCGCCGGGTGCCGTGCCTGTCGAAGGTCGCCCCCGCCAAGAGCGATGTTCACATGGAGGATGTCCACCGCGCCGGCGGCATCATGTCGATCCTCGGCGAACTCGACAAGGGCGGTCTCTTGAACCGCGATTGCCCGACCGTGCATGCCGAGACGCTGGGCGACGCGATTGATCGTTGGGATATCACCCGCACCAACAGCGAAACTGTCCGTAAATTCTATCGTGCCGCTCCGGGTGGCATTCCCACCCAGGTCGCCTTCAGCCAGGAGGCCCGCTGGGACGAACTCGACACCGACCGCGAAAACGGCGTCATCCGCTCGGTCGAACATCCCTTCTCCAAGGATGGTGGCCTTGCCGTGCTCAAGGGCAACCTCGCGGTCGACGGCTGCATCGTCAAGACCGCCGGCGTCGATGAATCGATCCTGAAATTCTCCGGCCCCGCCCGCGTCTTCGAAAGCCAGGATGCCTCCGTCAAGGCGATCCTTGCCAACGAGGTCAAGGCCGGCGACGTCGTCGTCATCCGCTACGAAGGCCCGAAGGGCGGCCCGGGCATGCAGGAAATGCTCTATCCGACGAGCTATCTGAAGTCGAAGGGCCTCGGCAAGGCCTGCGCGCTGATCACCGACGGCCGCTTCTCCGGTGGCACCTCCGGCCTCTCGATCGGCCATGCCTCGCCGGAAGCGGCAAATGGCGGCACGATCGGCCTGGTGTGCGAAGGTGACATGATCGACATCGACATCCCGAACCGCACGATCAGCCTGCGTGTCAGCGAAGCCGAACTAGCCGCCCGCCGCACCGAGCAGGACGCCAAGGGCTGGTATCCCACAGAAGTGCGCAAGCGCAACGTCACGACCGCGCTGAAGGCCTACGCCGCCTTCGCAACGAGTGCGGACCGCGGCGCCGTGCGGGATCTGAACGCGCGGTAGGTCATCGCACCTAAGACCCGCTGACTAAGAGTCAGCTGCGCTACCGACCGGTCGCTTTCAAAGCGGCCGGTTGATGTTTTTATAGGTCTCGCCGAGCTGCTTCAGCCGCTCGTCATAGACAGCCTTGATACAGGCCACATCCGCCCCGCATTCCTGCCGTTTCTTCAGCCAGGCCGTCTGCTCGTCCTGCAATGTTCCGCGCGAGCCCATCGCCAGCAGGCCGGAGAGCAGTTCGAACGTGGTTGCCATCTTCACGTCGGCGTCGTTGAGCGCGCGGTTGTCGCAGATCGCTTTTTCATCCGCCTTCAATTCTTTCGCATCGCAATCGAAGCTTGCTGCCTGTGCCAGGTTCGATGCAAGGAGCAGGATCGCAAAGCCGAGGGCCGCTGTCGTCGTTCTTGTCGTGATCATTCATATGTTCCTATTGCTGCCGATCAGGCTAGCTTCCGCAGTGCCAGAGCCAGGAAGATGATGCAGATGAGCCAGACGGCAAGGATGAAGATCAGTCCGGCCCGACTGGAGGGACGCTCGATGCGCCTTGTCGCCTCCGTACGAAGCTCGTTCATCACCTCCACCGGCACGAGCCGGATCGCCAGCATGATACCGAGCGGCACGATCAGGAGATCGTCGAGATAGCCCAGGATGGGGATGAAATCGGGGATCAGGTCGATGGGCGAAAGCGCATAGGCGGCAACGGCGCCGGCCACCGCTTTGGCATGCCAAGGCACGCGGGCGTCACGGGCGGCAAGCCATAGGGCCACGATGTCACGCTTCAGTGACTTCGCCCAGATTTTGGCTTTTGATATCAGTTGCATGGCCGATCTTTCTGAATCAAATTCGCATAGGCTTCAACCGGTTTCCAAGATGCCCTCTTGGCTTATTCCTCCATGCTTCCGCCCTCTTTCCTTTCTAGCGTCGGGCAGCAGAACAGGATGATTTTAGGCCGGGTCGGCCTAAAATCTGAATCCTGTTCGCCATTAGATAGTTAGAGCATGATGTCGTCCGAAAACCGCTCACACTTTTCGGCGTCATGCTCTAAAACGTTCCTCAAGAGGATTCACAAGGGATACCCATGCAAGGCATGTTCAAGCGCGCCTCCGTCTCACTATTCGCTCTCATGCTCGTTCTGCCGGCCGCAGCCCATGCGCAGACGGCAAAGACCGTACCCGAGAGCCAGATGCAGATGCAGCTCTCCTTCGCGCCGCTCGTCAAACAGACGTCAGGCGCCGTCGTCAACGTTTACGCGGAAAAGACCGTCCAGCGGCAGTCGCCTTTTGCCGGCGACCCTTTCTTCGAGCAATTTTTCGGCCAGCAGATGCCGAACCGTTCGGAGAAGCAGTCTTCGCTCGGCTCCGGCGTCATCGTCGAGGCGAACGGCACTGTCGTGACCAACAATCACGTCATCGAGGGCGCCGACGATATAAAGGTGGCGCTCTCGGACGGCCGCGAATTTCCCTGCAAGGTGGTGCTGCGCGACGACCGTGTCGATCTTGCCGTGCTGAAGATCGAGACTAAGGAAAGCTTTCCGACATTGCCGATCGCCAATTCCGATACGGTCGAGGTCGGTGATCTCGTCCTGGCGATCGGCAATCCCTTCGGTGTCGGCCAGACGGTGACGAGCGGTATCGTCTCGGCCCTTGCCCGCAACCAGGTGATCAAGAACGAGTTCGGCTTCTTCATCCAGACCGATGCCTCGATCAATCCCGGCAATTCCGGCGGCGCCTTGATGAACATGAAGGGCGAACTGATCGGCATCAACACGGCGATCTTCTCGCGCGGCGGCGGCTCGAACGGCATTGGCTTTGCCATTCCCGCCAACCTAGTCAAGGTCTTCCTCGCGTCGGCCGATGCCGGCGTCAAATCCTTCGAGCGGCCCTATGTCGGCGCAAGCTTCGATGCCGTAACCTCGGAAGTGGCCGAGGCGCTGGGGCTTAACAAGGCCCGCGGCGCGCTCGTCGTCAAGGTTTCGGAAGGTGGGCCAGCCGCCAAGGCCGGGCTGAAGGCCGGCGAAATCGTCACCGCCGTCGACGGAATTTCCGTCGAGCATCCGGATGCGCTGCTCTACCGGCTGACGACGGCGGGTCTCGGTAATTCGGTCAAGCTCACCGTCATCGAGAACGGCCGCGAGGAGCAACTGCCGCTGACGCTTGCCCGCGCCCCGGAAACCTCGCCGCGCGACCAGCGCACCATCGGCGGACACACGCCATTTACCGGTGCCGTCGTCGAGAACCTGTCGCCGCGGGTCGCCGACGAGTTGCGCATGCCGCCGGAATCGGCAGGCGTCGTCGTCTCCGAGGTGAAAGAGGATTCGCCTGCTGCCCGTCTCGGTTTCGAACCGAAGGATATCATCGTCTCGATCAACGGCACGGATGTGAAGTCGACCAGCGAACTGTCCGAGATCGCCGATAGCGACCCCGGCCTCTGGCGGGTCGAGATCGAGCGCGACGGCCAGCGCATCCGGCAATTTTTCCGATGAGCAACGATCTCTTCGCGCCGCGCGTTCCGGAGGAGGTCGCCGCCAGGCGGCCGCTTGCCGACCGGCTGCGGCCGAAGACGCTTGCCGATGTCACCGGTCAGGAACACCTGACCGGTGAGGATGGCGTGCTGAAAAGGATGATCGAAAGCGGCTCGCTCGGCTCGATGATCTTCTGGGGTCCGCCCGGCACCGGCAAGACGACTGTGGCACGGCTGCTTTCGGGCGAGGCGGGCCTGGCCTTCGAGCAGATATCGGCGATCTTCTCCGGCGTGGCCGACCTGAAGAAGGTGTTCGAAACAGCTCGTTTGCGGCGTATGGACGGCCGTCAGACGCTGCTCTTCGTCGATGAGATCCATCGTTTCAACCGCGCCCAGCAGGACAGTTTCCTGCCCGTCATGGAGGATGGCACCGTCATCCTCGTCGGCGCCACCACCGAAAACCCATCCTTCGAGCTCAACGCCGCTCTGCTGTCGCGGGCCCGTGTGCTCACCTTCAAGTCGCATGACGAGGAGAGCCTCGAGGAGCTGCTGAAGCGCGCCGAGGCGATCGAGCAGAAGCCGCTGCCGTTGACGGAGGATGCCCGCGTCAGCCTGATCCGCATGGCCGACGGCGACGGCCGCGCGGTGCTGACGCTCGCCGAAGAAGTCTGGCGCGCGGCGCGCGAAGGCGAGAGCTTCGACACGGAAGGCCTGACGCGCATCGTCCAGCGCCGTGCCCCGGTCTACGATAAGGCGCAGGATGGCCACTACAATCTGATCTCGGCGCTGCATAAATCCGTAAGGGGTTCGGATCCCGATGCCGCGCTCTACTATCTCGCCCGCATGTTCGATGCCGGCGAGGATCCGCTTTATCTCGGCCGGCGGCTGGTGCGCATGGCGGTGGAGGATATCGGTCTTGCCGATCCGCAGGCGCTGGTGATCTGCAACGCGGCCAAGGATGCCTATGAGTATCTCGGCTCGCCGGAAGGCGAACTGGCGCTGGCACAGGCCTGCGTCTATCTCGCCACCGCCCCGAAATCGAATGCCGTCTACACCGCCTTCAAGGCGGCAAGCCAGGCGGCAAAGCAGAACGGCTCGTTGCTGCCGCCGAAGCATATCCTCAATGCGCCGACCAAGCTGATGAAGGGCGAGGGTTACGGCGACGGCTATCGCTACGACCACGACGAGCCGGATGCCTTTTCCGGCCAGGATTATTTCCCGGAGAAGATGGGCCGCCAGATCTTCTACGATCCGCCGGAACGCGGCTTCGAGCGCGATATCCGCAAGCGGCTGGAATGGTGGGCGAAGCTTCGCAAGGAGCGCAATCCGCGCTGAAACCTGTCGAACGTCAGGAGGCGCGCGGCGTCTTCTGTTTTGCCGGCGCGGCGATCACCTTGACGGACGATTCCGCAAGACCGTGATGACCTTCCATATCGACGATGACATGCCAGTGACCGCTTTCCGGAACGGCGATCTTGATCGGCGATTTGCGCGCCACGCCACCGATATATTTGAAATCGAGAACCTCGGTGAATCGCTGGAAATTCGGGGCCGTCATCAGGCGGACATTGTTCACCGCATTCAACGACACCTCGATGATCGTTCCGGCGCGTTGTTCCCTAAGATCGTAATGGGTGAAGCGGAAATTCGGTTTCGGCATCGGTCTCGCGGCGTCTGAAGTCTGTGCGCCAGGATTTTACCAGCATGCCGGTTAAGGAAAAGTTGGAAATTGGCCTTCAACCCATGTCTTCGTGCTCCCGCCGCGTGAAAGCGGCGAGAGCACGGCTGCATTTAGTGGATGTTTGCATTGCCGCGCGCAAAGGGCGCGAATTCGAGCACCATGCCCGCGGCGGCCCTGTGGATGTCGGCGGAGGGGCAGTTGCATTCCCCTGCGGCGAAGTGAAGGGCGGCCGCCTCATTGATGAAGAGCCCGCCGACGAGGCCCTCGCGGTCGTGGACGATCCAGCGGCCGCTTCTGTCGCGGCCGACGGTGAAGCGGGCGGAAGGCGAGGGCGTTGCAGTGGGAAGAATGCGGCGTTGCTGTGCGTTTGCCATTTTGGTGATCCTTCGGTCCTGATGCTTCAGCGGGAGATGAGGTTGAAGGTCATCTGCACCAGTCCGGCAGAGGCCATCGCCACTAAAAGGCGGGGTGCAATGGCGGCAAGACCGGAGAGCATCGGATGGAAAGGGTCGGCGGCGAGTGCTCTGATGTGGCTGCGTTGCAGCGGGTCGATTTCGGCACTCGGTTCAGTCAGGCGTGACATCGGTTTGTCCTTTCGAAGTCTCACTCAACCGCCGCTTGATGGTGCGGCGGTGTCACGCTTCAAAGATAGGCTCGGGTGGATAGGCTTTCCATTTGGCGCCGGAGACAAAAATATAAAAATCTCATAGGGATAGCGCCAACCTGGGGCTGATTTCGTCGAGGAAGGGCGCAAGCGCCTTGCCGATTGCGAAACGCATCTCCGGCTCGGCGACGACAAGCGGAAGGCGAAGCTCGGTCTCCAGCCCGCGGATCAGCCGGAGCGCGTGCTTGATCTTAGCGGGATCGCCTTCCGGCCCAAGCGCTGTAATCAGTGGCAGCAGCCGATCCTGCAACGAGAGTGCCGCTGAAAGGTTTCCGGCCCGAGCCGCCTGCTGCATCGAAGTGAAGAGCCGCGGCAGCACATTGGCGCCCGACGAGATCATGCCGTCGCCACCGGCGATGGTGAAAGCGAGTGCAGAAGGATCATGCCCGGAAAAGAAGCGGAAGCGCTGCCGCAGGGACGGCGAGAGGCCGGCAAAGCGGGCGATATCGCCCGTGGCGTCGCGGATGCCAAAAATCCCTGGTATGGCCGCCAGCCTGCCGAGCGTTTCGGTCGAAAGATCACTCGCCGTCTGCGCCGGCGCGTTGTCGATGATAAGAGGCAGGCCGCTTGCCGCCGCCAACTCCTCGAAGTGGTGGATGATGCCCTTCTGCCCGGGCTTGGAATAATAGGGCACGGTCACGAGTGCGGCGGCGGCGCCGAGCGCTTGCGCCTCTCGGGTGAGCACGATCGTGCTTTCGGTGGAATTGGTGCCGGTGGCGGCGATGACGGGCACGCGGCCCGCCGCAGACCGGATGCTGAGGTCGATCACCTCGGCGCGCTCCTGCGGCGAAAGCGTCGGGCCTTCCCCCGTCGTCGAGCAGATGGCAAGCCCCTCGACGCCACTGAGGATCTGCCATTCCACAAGCGCCCGAAGCGCCGCCCTGTCGGGGTCGCCATTCAAGAACGGCGTCACGAGGGCGGTGATCGCGCCGGCAAGGCGCGGCATTCTCGCCGTTTCCATAGTGACCTCAGAGCACGCCGAGAACGACATAGAGTTCGACGCAGGCGAGCACGACGCCAAAAACCATCAGCGCCCGGGCGGTGCGCTTCTCGCGCATCTGCCGGCTGCCGCGCGTGATCCTGTGCGGGCGAAGGGGCCGGAAATCGGAGGACATGACATCTCGCATGGCATTTGACCTTTGCAGTGATGGCGAAAACCTACTGCCGCCTGCGATAGGAAATCCATTCGAGCCGAGGGGCGAAAATATAGGAATGACATAAAGGCCGATGCGAGAAATTTCGGCGCGTGGTGTCGGAAAGGGATAACCGCCACCGTCCTTGCGGTATCGATACCGAAAAGGAGCATGGAAATGTCGAAAATGACGGTGATTTCGATGATCGCAACGGCTGCTGCATTCGTTGCTGCGCCCAACATGGCTAGCGCCGAAAGTGCCGCGCCTGTTATCGAGGAGAAGAAGGCTGCAGCGCCGATCGTCAGGAAGGGAAGTCTGCCGGTCAACGGCATCGATTATTATTACGAGATCCGCGGCGAGGGCGAGCCGCTGCTGCTGCTTCACGGCGGCCTCGGGCAGATCGAGATGTTCGCGCCGGTCATGCCTGTTTTCACCGACCACCGGCAGGTGATCGCCGTCGATCTGCAGGGCCATGGCCGCACGCCCCTCGGCAAGCGGCCGATCGAGCTTCCGGCCATCGGCGCCGATCTCGCAATGCTGATGAAGCAGCTCGGTTACGACAAGCTCGATGTCTTCGGCTATTCCTTCGGCGGCGGGGTGGCGTTGAACATGGCGGCGAACGCGCCCGACCAAGTGCGCCGGCTGGTGATCCTCTCGGCACCCTATGCGCAGAACGGCTTCTTCCCGGAGATGCTGCCGCAGCAGGCGGCCGTCGGCGCCGGTATGGCTGATATGATGAAGGACACGCCGATGTTCCTCTCCTACAAGGCGGTGGCGCCTGACGTTTCAGAATTTCCGAAGCTGCTCGACGCCATGGGCGCGCTGATGCGCGAACCCATCGACTATAGTGATGCCGTCGCCAAGCTCACCATGCCGGTTATGCTGATCTATGGCGATGCCGACATGATCCGGCCCGAGCATATGATCGACTTCTACCACAAGCTCGGCGGCGGTCTGCGCGATGCGGGCTGGATGCGGGAAAACATGTCGAAGAACCGGCTGGCGATCCTGCCCGATCTCACCCACTACGAGACCTTCGCCTCGCCCCTCATGGCGAATATGGCGATGACCTTTCTCGATGGCGGCGGCAAGGCGCCGAACTGGGCCGAGCAGGTTGGAAAGTAAGCGAAGACGGCCGGATTTTCGCCGCCGCCCTTCCTCCGCAATCAGCCGCCGCGCTGGTTTTCCCGATCCAATTGGGTCACCAGCGCCAGGATCGTTTCCGATACCGGCGTCGGCACGGCGCTCAGGCGTCCGAGCGCCACCACCATGCCGACCAGCGGCGTTATTTCGAGCGCCTTGCCGCCGATCAGATCCTGCAGCATCGATGTGCGCACGCCGCCTATATGGCGCGATTGTTCCAGCCGCTGCTCGACGGTCATGCTGAACCGCGCACCCAGGGCCTCGCCGACGGCGCGGACCTCACTCATCACCTTGCCGACCGTAGCCGAAAGGGCGGGATCCGCCATGATGTCGGTCATCAGCGCCTTGGTCAGCGCGCTGATCGGGTTGAAGGCGGCGTTGCCCATCAACTTGCTCCAGATCTCGCCGCGGATATCAGGTGTCGTCGTAATGTTGAGGCCGGCGCCGGTCAGTACGGCGGCGATCGCTTCGAGATTGGGCGAGATGTCGCCGGAGGGCTCGCCGAGCACGAAGCGGCCGTTGTGGGAGAGCTGGATCTCGCCGGGGTTGATCACCTCGGCACCTTGATAAGCGACGCAGCCGATGACGCGTTCCGGTCCGATCAGCCGCCACAGCCTGCCGCCGGGATCGAGTTCGTCGAACTGCAGCTCGGCATGCCCGCTCTGGGTATCGCGGTGAAAATACCACCACGGGATGCCGTTGAGGATCATGACGACGCGGGTGCCCTCCTTGAGGAGGCCGGCAATGCCTTCGGCAGCGGGTGCCAGCTGATGCCCCTTCAGGCCGGTGACGACGAGATCCTGCGGCGGCAATGTCCCGGGATCGTCGGTCGCGGCAAGCCGGATATTGAGCGGCCTTTCCGCATCGGCTTCGTGCAGGCTGAGACCGTTGTCGCGGATGGCGTCGAGATGGGCCCCACGCGCGACGACGGAGATGATGGCGTCGTTTCCGGCTTGGCTTGCAAGCTTGACGGCGATAGCGCCGCCGAGTGCGCCGGCGCCATAGATGCAGATGGACTTGATGGACATGCTCGCCTCTTCATGGTGGTGATCGAACCTAGATCTAGGTCATTCCAGAAGTGAGGCGAATGCTAATTTGCCGCATCATGCGTTTTCCTGCTGGCAGTGCCCTTCAGGCCAAGGCCGTTGCATCGCTTGGAAAATCCGTGGACAGCGCGAGCGGGCGCCAGACGGCAAGTTCCTGTTCGACGCTGGCATGCTGCTCCTCGATCACGGCCACCGTGTCGCTGCCGAACGGCATGCGCAGCGGCGGATTGGCCGAGTTGACCATCGTCATGATGCCGGCGGCAAGCTTGGCGGGATTGCCGGGCTGGGCATGGTTTGCGTCGGCGGCGAAACTGCGCATCTTGCCGGCCGGCGTACCCTCGTAGTCCGCGATGGAGGCCGGGCTGATCGCTAGCGACGTGTCAGCGAGGAAGTCGGTGCGGAAGAAGCCCGGCTCGACGATCGTCACCTTGATGCCGAAAGGTTCGAGTTCGGCGGCCATCGATTCGGACAGGCCCTCGACGGCGAACTTCGTCGAGCCGTAGACGCCCCAGCCGGGATAGCCGAAATAACCGCCGATCGACGAGAAGTTCAGGATGTGGCCGGAGCGCTGGCGGCGCATATAGGGCAGCACGGCGCGCGTCACTTTCAAGAGGCCGAAGACGTTCGTGGCATAGAGCTTTTCGACCTCTTCGGCCGTGGCTTCCTCGACAGCGCCGAGCAAGCCGTAGCCGGCATTGTTGGCGAGGACGTCGATGCGGCCGAAGCGGGCGATGCCGGCAGCCGCTGCCTCCTTGGCCTGCGCCTCGTTGGTGACGTCGAGGGCAACGGCCAGCAGGTTCGGATGCTCGCCGAACTGCTCGGTGATGGTCTTCGGGTTGCGGGCAGTGGCGATAACGGCATCGCCTGACGCAAGGGCTTCCTTGGTCATCAGCGCGCCGAAGCCGCGGGATGCACCAGTGATGAACCATACTTTCATGACGAATTCCTTTCGAGAGCTATTCGGTTGGCGTCGCATCTCTGTGCTGACCGGTTGAATTTGACCGAAAATCCGTTGCTGTATAAGATTTGTTATTCTTGAAACTATGATGAGTGACATTCAGGAATGCGCGCCACTGAACTTTCCGAACTCGCAGCCTTCGCGGCCGTCGCCCGGCACAAAAGCTTCCGCAAGGCGGGCGAAGAGAGGGGTGTCACCGCCTCCGCGGTCAGCCACGCCGTGCTCAATCTCGAAGATCGGATCGGCATCCGCCTGCTCAACCGCACGACGCGCAGCGTTTCGCTGACCGAGGCCGGCGAACTGTTGATCTCGCATCTCGACCCGGCCTTCGGCGAAATGGCTGCAGCGCTGGATGCGCTGAACCGCTACCGCGACACGCCATTCGGCAAGGTGCGGATCAACGTTCCGAACTCGATCGGCCCCTTCGTCATCGGTCGTGTCATCGGCCCGTTGCTCAGAAAGAATCCCAATTTGCAGCTGGAGATCAACGCCACGGACAGGCTGGTCGATATCGTCGAAGAGGGCTTCGATGCCGGCATCCGCTTCGGCGAACGCGTCACCGAGGGCATGATCGCGTTGCGTATCAAGCCGCGCATCCGCTTGGTCGTCGTCGGCTCGCCCGCCTATTTCGAGACTCGGCCGAAACCGGCGACGCCGCACGAACTCAAGCGCCATCTCTGCATCCAGAACATGTTTCCTTCAGGCGCGCGTTACGCCTGGGAATTCGAGAAGGACGGCCAGGCGGTGAGCTTTCAGCCGACCGGACCGCTGTCGCTCGACGATCACGAGTTGATGATGCAGGCAGCGCTCGGCGGCGTCGGCCTTGCCTATGTCTGGGAGCCGCGCGTGGAGAAGGCGATCGCCAGCGGCGAGTTGATCCAGGTGCTGGACGATTGGTGCCAGCCGGAGGAACCGCTCTATCTCTACTATCCGAGCCGCCGCCACATGTCGGCGGGCTTCAGGGCGCTCATCGACGCGATGAAGGCGGAGTAGAAGAGGCCAGAATGCCGGCGATGGTCTGAAGCGCCTCGAAGTAAACCGTAAGGTCGCGGGCAGGATCCGCCGGGAGCGCCGCCGCACGAAACACCTTGCCTCCCGTCGCCTCGACCCCTCCGTCGATCATCAGGTTGTCGGCCATGCCGTGATTTTCGATCGCAATGCCATCCGGTCCGCGTGGGCGCCCGCTCGTCTCATCGATATCGAGTCCCGCATACCAGATCGAGCGAACACGCAGACCGTAGTCGTCGGGGTGATTGGTATAGGCGAAGACCGCTTTTCCCAGCGCAATCATAAAGCCGATCTCGTAGACCGTACCCGGATCGGCGCTGACGCCTCGAAAGGGAGTGATGTTGGCAAGGCAGATCTCGGCTCGACGCATGGCATCGTCGTTGCGTGCGTAGATCTCTGCGGCCGTCCGCTTCACCGGCGTCTGGTTTTCGTCGCTGCCGGGACCGGTCGGCTCGAAGCCGAACTGGCGCGCCATTCGGCGCTTTTCGGCCATGATGGGCATGGCATCCAGAAGAAAGACTTCCGGGCCGGCAAGGTAAATGGTGGTCATCGGTATCCTTCACGCACACGCAGGATGAGGCGCCGGGGTTAGGGGACTGCCAAGCACGTCGTCTTTTTCCGACGGAAGCGCGGCAAATGGCAAGCCATGCCGGCAGGCATTGTCCAATTTATTTTACTAGCAGCCTGATTCGCCGGCAGTGGACGGGCAACGGTCGACTTCATTCCCGACACAGCGGAGCGACGTCCGGAGGAGCCGCCCTATCTCCATCATCGAGTCGCCGCCTGATACCGGCGGGCTTCAGGCGGCGAGGCGATGCAGGCGGAATGAAAAAGCTTGGGGTTCGCGCCTGTCACCCTTTTGACTCCGGTGGACGAACCGGCCAAAGATGCCGCCATGGCCAGCATCGTCAGGAGAGGTTGATGAACGGTCGGATTTTGCCAGCTGGTATTCGAAGAGCCCCCAAGCGGCTCAAATGTCTGTTCCCCACTTTGGCTGCGCTGATGCTGCTCGCCTCGGCGGCGGTCGGGCGGGACATTGGGCCGCAAAGCCCGGCCTCGCGCGAACAGGTCGAAAAGCTCGTCGGCCTCTGGAAAGATCACTTTGCCGGCGCCGATAGCCTGCAGCAGCGGCGGACAGCCTTCAGGACGCTGATGGAGACGACGCCGGGGCCGACGCGCATCCAGGTTCGGCAGGTCGATGCCGACGGCGTCGACGCCGAGCTGATGTGGCCTGCCCGTCTTCATCACCCGATCGGCCAAAGGGTGATCCTCTATGTTCACGGCGGCGGCTTTTCCAGCGGCTCCATTCGCACGCATAGCCTGCTTGCCGGCTCGCTCGCCAAAGCCGCATCCAGCGACATCCTTCTCATTGATTATCGGCTGATGCCCGAATATGCCTATCCCGCGCAGATCAACGACGCGCTGACCGCCTATCGCTGGCTTCTCGACAACGGCTATCGGAGCGAGAATGTCATCGTCGCCGGAGACGGCGCCGGCGGCAATATCGCGATCGAGACGGTGCTGAGGCAGATGCAGGCGGCAAAGCCGTTGCCGGCGGCTGTGATTGCGCTCAGCCCCATCACCGATCTTGCCGCGACGGGCGGATCTATGACATCAAATGCCGGAAGCGATCCGCTGGTCGGCAAGGACTGGATCGAGACCTTGCGCAAGACCTATCTCCGCAGCCGGTCTCCGACCGATCCCCAGGCATCGCCGCTTTACGCCGACATGACCGGCTTTCCACCGCTACTGCTGCAGGTCGGCTCCGGCGAAGTTCTGCTGGACGATACGCTGCGGCTCGCCGACAAGGCGCGCCAGGCGGGAGTGGACGTCACCACCGAGGTCTGGCCCGGCATGCCGCATCAGTGGCAGCTGTTTCCCTCGCTGCTCGACGATGCCGATCGGTCGAGCCAGAATATCGCCGAGTTCGCGATCCGGCATTTTGCGGACAAGCCGCAGGAGTAGGGGCCGCAGGACCAGGCGTCCTGGCACCTCCGTCCTCGCATCATTGCGCGCGAGACGGTGACGGCGCCAGAGGCCGCTCGACCTCTCGGCCGACGCTGAGCGTCTTTCGCACATTCGGCTCCAGCCGCTCGATATAGGCATGGTCGGGTGCAGCGCCCAGCGCATCCAACATTTTCGAGAAGAAACACCGGGCCGCTGCCGCAGCCGTGACGTCGAAGACATCGGCATCGCTCAGCCCGTGTTTCTTCAGCCCGTCGATGTCCTGCTGCGTCACCGACGTTGCATCGCGTGCCACCTTGGCGGCAAAGGCCATGATCGCGCGTTCGCCGGCATCGATCGGCGCCTTCTCCGTCTCGTTGACAACAGCCGTCAGCCCGTCGCTGGTGAAACCCTCGCGCAGCAGCACCGAGCCGTGCGCCAGCATGCAATACGAGGATTTGAGCTCCTTGGCCGCCGCCAGCGTCACCAGTTCGTAGCGCCGCAAGCTCATATGGCCGCGAATGCTCGAAAGCAGCGCCGCCCAGCTCTCCATCACCTCCGGCCGATGGCCGAAGGCCCGATACATGTTCGGCAGATAACCATAATTCGCCTCGGCCGACGCATACATCGACGTCGTCTTCTCGCTGGCGGATGCATTGGGGGTGTGAATGAAAGCCATGGCATGATCCTCCTCTATTGTGAGAAGGATAGGGTAGATATGCAGGACAGCAATCCTGTCAGGCAGCGTTATTGGCCGCGGAAGCTTTGCCGTTTCTCTTGATGGGAAGAGTTACGGTGAATGTCGATCCGCATCCTCTTGCGCTTCGAACCTCTATCGAGCCGTTGTGCAGTTCGATGATCTGCTTCACCAGATTGAGGCCGATACCGGTTCCGGCAATCCCGGTCGACGTCCGGGCCCGAAAATAGCGCTGGAACAGCCGGGGCACGTCTTCCGGGTCGATGCCCACCCCGTCATCGCTAACCGAAACTTTGATGTTTCCTGTCTCCGCCCATGCGGTGACGCGAATTTCGGAGGTTCCAGGCGCGTATTTGACGGCATTGGAAAGCAGGTTGGTAAAGACCTGTGCCAAAGTGCGGGGATCGGCATCTATGAACTCCGGCAGCCCATCGATATCCAGCACGAAGCTGTGCGACTTTGCGATCGTCGACTGCCGCTCGCAACAGGTTTTTATCAATGATTTCAATGCGCAGGCGTCGTAATTGATATCGATCTTGCCGGTATCAAGGCGTCCGGCTGACAGGATGCTCTCCATGAGATCGACAATCCGGGTCACCGATGCGCGGATTTGATCGACCTTGTCGCTGAGAAATTCGGGCTCGACCGTCCCCCTTTTTCGCAGCAGCCGCTGGGCAGCAGCGTCGATGATGGCCAGCGGGGTCCTGAATTCATGGGATGCCATCGCCACGAACTGCCGCTGCAATTCGTTGATGTTCCGCTCCTGCGCCAGCATGCGCTCGAGTTCCCGCGCCTGCCGCTCGACTTCCGCCGTGCGGCTCTGCACTGTCGCTTCGAGTTGATCGTGATGCCGGCGCAGTTCTTCCGCAAGTCGAACGGTCTTGGTGACGTCCTCATGGGTGGCCACGTATCCACCGCTTTGCATCGGATTATGGGTGATCTTGATAATGCGCCCATCGGCCAGGACGATGTTCTGGCTGGCCGGCGCACCGCGGGCTGTTGCTTCAAAGACCACGTCGAAATAGGTCGTGGTATCGGCCGGGCCATTTCCCTCCCGGCTGCGATAGGCCAGGATATCCACAAGTGGCGTCCCCGGTTTCGTCAGCAGGTCCGGTAGATTGTACATCCGTGCGTAGGAGGCGTTGCACAATATCAGATTCTTGGTCGAATCGAACATGCACAGCCCATGCGGCATGTTGCTGAGGGCTGCGTCGAAACGGCGATGTTGTTCGGTCAGGCTGTCTTCGACGCGAATGAGAGTCGAGATGTCTTCGTAACTGAGGATCCAACCTCCATCCCGCGATGGGGCGCAGGTCAATGAGACCATCCCTCCGTCGGAAAGGGCAAACTGAGACGTCGGCGGTCCACCGGCCATCGATCGCCGGGATGCCACCGCACGGCAGTCTGCAGTGCCCGGCAATCCGTCGATATTCATACCTTTGCGAATGGCTCCTTGCGGAAGGCCGAGAATATCAAGCGTGCGTGAATTGAAAGCCGTCACCATACCGGCAGGATCAAGCAGAACAATGCCCTGAGGCAGGCTCTCCAGAATGGATTCAAACGAGTGTGACATCATCCGGCCCTGCTTCAGATCTGGCGCGTTGCACGTATCCGTAGCATTGGTCAGAAACGATAAAGTTTCGCTAATGGAAGCCCTTCCTGCTTTTACCGGAAGGTCCGCCGATTGCGCCGCATTGATCGCTTCGACGGAAATACCGGGCGAGCCTGAATCTTCCACATTTTTGCCGCCAACGCATCGGGCGGTAGTGCGCCACGTACGATTTTGCAGGTCGAAAAATATCGACATATGCCTCTCAGTCATGGTCATCTATTAGATCGTTCCAATTTTTTGGATGAGATTCCGGCAATCGAGGAGCCGGAAATTTGCCGCATATGCTCTCCATGGATAACGGCGGGTATAAATTTTACTTGACAGAATTGGAACGTTCCAAATATTTAAGGCGATCGGTTGACGTTGGCGCCGGGAGGAAAATGTGACAAAGGCGCGGGTAACCGTCATCGACATTGCGAAAGCCGCAGGCGTCTCGAAATCGACGGTTTCGCTGGTGCTTCAGGGCTCCTCCCTGGTCAACGAGGGGACGCGTGCCAAGGTCAATGCGGTGATGCGCGAGCTGGGCTACGTCTACAATCGCGGCGCAGCCAATCTTCGGCAGGCCGGCGCCAAATCGAGGATCATCGGGGTCGTCGTGAACGACCTGACGAACAGCTTCTTCGCTGAGCTGGCGGTCGGCGTCGATATGGTCGTTCAGTCGGCCGGGTTTGTGCAATTCCTGTCGAACACCAGCGAGAGCATCGACAGGCAGCGTGAGGTTGTCGCATCGATGCGGGAACATGGCATTTCGGGGCTCATCGTGTCGCCGGCTCGCGCCACCGATGCCGCAGACTTCAAGCCGCTCGTCGCCGCAGGGATTCCGGTGGTGGTCGTCGTCAGAAACCTGCCTGGTGCCAAGGTCTCGTCCGTCGTCTCCGACAACCGGGCTGGCATGGTGTCTGCGGTCAAGCACTTGGCAGAGCTTGGTCACAAGCGCATCGCTTTTCTCGGCGGCTTTACCGACACCGCTGTCTTCGACGACCGCCTTGCCGGTTACCGAAGCGGCATGGAAGCCGCCGGGCTCGACTATCACCAAGACCTTGTCATCTCGTCGGCGCCTTCGCGAGCTGGCGGGGTGGAGGCGATCGGAAAAGCAATCGTTCTTGCCGACAAACCCACAGCAGCCGTCTGCTTCAACGATGCCGTAGCCTTCGGTGTTTGCGACGGATTGCGTGCGCGCCGTCTGGAGCCCGGCTCCGACTTCGCGGTCGTGGGTTTCGACGACGTCATCGAGGCTCAGGCGGCAGTTCCCGCGCTCACGACGGTCTCGGTCCATCCGCAGGGCATTGGGCGCCGCGGCGCGCAACTGCTTCTCAAGCAGATCAATGCGGGCAAGGCCGAGGCGGAGACGGTGACAACAGCGGTTCGGCTGGTTGTTCGCGAGAGCTGCGGAGCCCGCAAGAGCGTAAAAATCGAAACAGGACTCTGAGTAACGCCCATGAAGAAGTATCTCACCCCGACCGAAGCGGCCGCGCTTATCCCGGATGGCGCTGTTGTAACGGTGTCTTCCTCAAGCGGTCTCGGTTGCCCGGACCTCATGCTGAAGGCGATTGGCGAACGTTTCGATGCGACCGGTCATCCCCGTGATATCACGACCATTCACCCCATCGCTGCCGGCGACATGAGCGGCATCAAGGGCGTCGACCATATCGCCAAGAAGGGGCTGCTCAAGCGCATCATCGGTGGCTCCTATCCGTCCGGCCCGTCGTCATCCGAGCCGCCGCTGATCTGGCAAATGATCACCAACAACGAAATCCCCGCCTACAACATTCCCTCGGGTATCCTCTTCGACATCCATCGCGAGGCCGCCGCGAAGCGGCCGGGTGTCCTGACCAAGATCGGCATCGATACATTCGTCGATCCAGAGCGGCAGGGTTGCGCGATGAACGGCCTGGCTTCGGAGCATCCGGTGGTCAAGCGTGTGCGCTTCGAGGGCGACGACTGGTTGTTCTTTCCCTCGATCGTCCCTGAGGTCGCGATCATCCGCGCCACCACCGCCGACGAGCGCGGCAACCTGACATATGAACATGAAGGCGCCTATCTCGGCGGCCTCGATCAGGCGCTTGCCGCACGCAACAACGGCGGCATCGTCATCGCGCAGGTCAAGCGGATCACCAAGGAAGGCTCGCTGAAACCCCATGACGTTCGGGTGCCTGGAATGCTGGTCGACTATGTGATCGTCGATCCGGAGCAGAAGCAGACGACGCAGACGCAATACGATCCGGCAATTTCCGGGGAGATCTTCCGCCCGCTCGATAGCTTCAGCGTTCCGGAGTTCAATGTTCAGAAAGTCATCGCGCGTCGCGTCGCGCAGGAACTTCAGGCGGGGAGCTGCGTCAATCTCGGCTTCGGCATCTCGGCCAACGTGCCGCGCATCCTGCTGGAGGAAGGGCTCCACGGCGCCGTCACCTGGGTCATCGAGCAAGGCGCGGTCGGTGGGGTGCCGTTGCTCGACTTTGCCTTTGGCTGCGCCTCCAATGCCGACGCCTACATGCCGTCTCCCTATCAGTTCACCTATTTCCAGGGCGCAGGCTTCGATGCCTCGCTGCTGTCCTTCCTCGAGATCGGCAAAGACGGTTCGGTCAACGTCTCGAAGCTCTCGTTCCGGCCGCATGTGACGGCTGGCGCCGGAGGCTTCGTCGACATTACCGCGCGGGCAAAGAAGATCGTCTTCTCCGGCATGTTCAATGCCGGAGCGAAACTTTCGATCGCCGATGGGGCTCTTCTCATCGAGAAGGAAGGCAAGTTGAAGAAGCTCGTGAACGAGGTCGAACATGTCACTTTCAGCGGCAGGCGCGCGATCGAGCAGGGGCAGGATATCACCTATGTCACCGAGCGGTGCGTGATGAAGCTGACGCCTGGTGGTATCGTCCTCACCGAGATTGCGCCCGGCGTCGATCTCCAGTCTCAGATCCTCGATCAGTCGGAATTTCCGCTGATCGTCGCGCCCGACCTGAAAGTGATGGATGCCGAGCTCTTTAGGGAAGCGAACATCGGCCTGTCGCTTCCGGTCAAAGGGGCACGGACGCTGAAGGGCAGCTTCCATGGCTAGCGGAACAGTCAGAATTGATGTCGATGGACATGTTGCGACACTGACGATTTCTCGTCCGGAGAAGCTGAACGCGCTCGACCTCGACATGCTCAAGGCGTTGGCGGATGCGGCCGACGAGGTGGAGGCTAACGCCAATGTGCGCGCTGCCATTCTCACGGGCGAAGGAAAGGGCTTTTCCGCCGGAGGCGATATCAAGGCCTGGGGCGGAATGTTGCCTCAGGAGTTCGGTCATCTCTGGGTTCGGCACGGCCATCGCATCTTCGAAAGACTGGCGACGCTCAGGATACCGCTGGTCGCGGCTCTAAATGGCCACGCCCTCGGGGGAGGGCTTGAACTTGCAGGGGTTGCCGACATTCGCCTCGCCGAGGAACAGATCAAGATCGGCCTGCCCGAGACCGGCCTTGGCATGGTGCCGGGCTGGTCCGGGACCCAGCGTCTGGTGCGCCGGTTCGGGGCGCAGGCCGTCCGGCGTATGGCCTTGGGCGGCGAGATATTCACCGCCGAGGAGGCACGCCTGCTCGGGATCGTAGACGCGGTTGTTCCCACAGGAAACGCGCTCGCGGCCGCCCGGGAATATGCGCAGCGGATCGCCGCAAGGGGGCCGGCTGCGACCGAGATCGCGAAGTTGATGATCGCATCGGCAAACGGCGAAGACAACGGAACCGCGGTCGAAGCCCTGGGCTCGATCCTCGCTGCGAAGACCGGCGATCTGAAGGAGGGCGTCGCATCATTCAGCGAGAAGCGCCCGGCAACGTTCAAGGGAGAATGGTAATGACGGTTCTCGTCAACCCCACCGCGCTCAGCGACCACAAAGCGCGTGATTTCAAGATGCTCATCGATGGCAAATGGGAGGCTGGTGCCTTCGATCCGATCGAGCGTGTCGCGCCGAGCCATGGCGTCGTGGTCAGCCGGTTTCCGACCGGCAGCAGGAAGGACGCCGAACGTGCTATCGCCGCGGCACGCAAGGCCTTCGACCTCGGACCGTGGCCTCGGATGACCGCTTCCGAACGTTCCGCCATCCTGCTCAAGGCTGCCGATCTGATCGCCGCGCGTGCGGAGGAGCTGGCATTTCTCGATGCTATCGAGGCAGGAAAGCCGATCAGCCAGGTGCGTGGAGAAATTGCAGGCTCCGTTGACATATGGCGCTACGCGGCGGCGCTTGCCCGCGACCTCCATGGAGAGAGCTACAACACGCTCGGCGACGGCACGCTCGGCGTCGTCTTGCGCGAAGCGATCGGCGTGGTGTCGATCATCACGCCTTGGAACTTTCCGTTCCTGATCGTCGGCCAGAAGCTGCCGTTCGCCTTGGCCGCTGGCTGCACGACCGTCGTCAAGCCCTCGGAATTGACCTCAGGATCGACGCTGGTGCTGGGAGAAATCCTGCAGGAGGCAGGCGTTCCGGATGGCGTGGTGAACATTGTCACCGGTACGGGACCCGAGGTCGGAGCGGTCATGACGTCCCATCCAGACGTCGACATGGTGTCCTTCACCGGCTCGACCGGCGTCGGAAAGCTGACCATGTCGAATGCCGCGCAGACGTTGAAGAAGGTCTCGTTGGAACTGGGCGGGAAGAACCCGCAGATCGTCTCTCCGGATGCCGATCTCGATGCCTTCATCGATGCCGCGGTCTTCGGCGCCTACTTCAATGCCGGCGAGTGCTGCAATGCCGGCTCGCGGCTGATCCTTCACAAATCAATCGCTTCCGATGTCGTCAAGCGGATCGCCGAGCTGTCGAAGGCGGTGAAGGTCGGCGACCCGCTCGATCCTTCGACGCAGGTCGGCGCCATCATCACGCCTGAGCATCTGGAGAAGATATCAGGATACGTCGCCGGCGCGAGGAGCAGCGGTGCCCGGGTCGCGCATGGCGGCGAGACACTTGATCTCGGCATGGGGCAGTTCATGTCGCCAACGATCCTCGAAGAGGTCACCCCCGATATGGCCGTGGCGCGCGAGGAAGTCTTTGGTCCGGTGCTTTCGGTCCTGACATTCGAGACATCCGCCGAAGCCATCAGGATTGCGAATTCCATCGACTACGGCCTGTCGGCCGGTGTCTGGAGCCGCGATTTCGACACGTGCCTGACGATCGGCCGGTCGGTGCGGGCAGGGACGATCTGGATGAACACCTTCATGGACGGCGCCTCGGAACTTCCCTTCGGCGGTTACAAGCAAAGCGGCCTCGGCCGTGAGCTCGGCCGCCATGCGGTCGAAGATTACACCGAGACCAAGACGCTCAACATGCATATCGGCAAACGCACCAGCTGGTGGATGCCGCAGACGGAAAAGCTGGCTTAGCCGGCGGCCAAACTACGCCCGGGGAGGGCGGGTGATTGGTGCGGGAATGGGTCCCGCATCTTCCAAACTGGAACTGGGAGGTTCTTCGATGAACAGGTTTTTGACCACGACCGCAATGATCGCATTGGCTCTGGCCAGCGCTAGCGTGTCCGTACGCGCCGCCGACGTCAAGGAAGTGCAGATGCTGCACTGGTGGACGTCTGGCGGCGAGGCGGCGGCACTGAACGTATTGAAGCAGGATCTTTCGAAGGAAGGTTTTGCCTGGAAGGACGTTCCGGTTGCCGGCGGTGGCGGCGATGCGGCGATGACGGCGCTGAAGGCGATGGTGGCGGCCGGCACCTATCCGACAGCCTCGCAGATGCTGGGTTATACCGTGCTCGATTATGCCGAGGCCGGCGTCATGGGCGACCTGACGGAGACGGCGAAGAAGGAAGGCTGGGACAAGTCGGTTCCGGCCGCACTGCAGAAGTTCTCGGTCTATGACGGCAAGTGGGTTGCTGCCCCTGTTAACGTCCACTCGGTCAACTGGCTGTGGATCAACAAGGCTGTGATGGACAAGATCGGCGGCACCCAGCCGAAGACCTTCGACGAGCTGATCGCGCTGCTCGACAAGGCCAAGGCCGCAGGTGTCATCCCGCTCGCCCTTGGCGGTCAGAACTGGCAGGAAGCGACGATGTTCGATTCCATCGTGCTGTCGACCGGTGGGCCGGAATTCTACAAGAAGGCCTTCAACGACCTCGACGAGGAATCGCTGAAGTCCGACACGATGAAGAAGTCCTTCGACAATCTGGCGACGATCATCAAATATGTCGACCCGAACTTCTCGGGCCGCGACTGGAACCTGGCGACCGCCATGGTCATCAAGGGTGACGCGCTGGTGCAGGTGATGGGCGACTGGGCCAAGGGCGAATTCGTTGCCGCCAAGAAGACGCCGGATACCGACTTCCTGTGCTACCGCTTCCCCGGCACCGACGGCAGCGTGGTCTACAACTCCGACATGTTCGGCATGTTCAACGTTCCAGACGACCGCAAGGCGGCCCAGGTGGCGCTGGCAACGGCAACGCTGTCGAAGAGCTTCCAGTCGGCCTTCAACGTCGTCAAGGGTTCGGTGCCGGCTCGTACCGACGTTCCCGATACCGACTTCGACGCTTGCGGCAAGAAGGGCATCGCCGACCTGAAGGCAGCCAACGAAGGCGGCACGCTGTTCGGCTCGCTGGCGCAAGGCTACGGCGCTCCGCCGGCGATCGCCAATGCCTATAAGGATGTCGTCTCGAAGTTCGTCCACGGCCAGATCAAGACCTCCGACGAAGCCGTCAAGCAGCTCGTCCAGGCGATCGACGACGCCCGCTGAGGCCACGTGTGATGACAAATGCTTCCCCGCCTGCTGGCGGGGAAGCTTCAGGCTCCGCGCCGATCATACGGGATGATCATGCGGGGCCGATTGCCCGGACGATCATGCAGGCAGGAGATGACATTCCATGAGCACCGTTGCGACCACCGATCCGGTTTTGACGCCGAGGCAATCGACGGGGATCTCGTTGAGGGGCCGGCTGCAGGATGCGCTGCCGAAGATCGTGCTGGCGCCGAGCTTCGTCATCACCATCATCTTCGTCTATGGCTTCATCGTCTGGACGGCCTATCTGTCCTTTACCAATTCCAAGACATTCCCCTCCTATGCGCTGACGGGGCCACGCGCCTATCAGCGGCTGTGGCGCTGGACCTTCGAGAGCGATCCGCCGTCCTCCTGGTACACCTCGATCACCAACATGGCGATCTTCGGCTTCCTCTATGTCGGCATCTGCCTGGCGCTCGGTCTCTTCCTCGCCATCCTGCTCGACCAGAAGATCCGCGGCGAGAGCGTGTTGCGGCCGATCTTCCTCTATCCGATGGCGCTCTCCTTCATTGTGACAGGCGTTGCCTGGAAATGGTTCCTCGATCCCGGCCTCGGGCTGGAACAGACGCTGCACCATTTTGGCTGGACGAGCTTCCACTTCGACTGGATCAAGAACAAGGACTTCGTCATCTACACCGTCGTCATCGCCGGCGTCTGGCAGGCGTCGGGCTTCGTCATGGCGATGTTCCTGGCCGGCTTGCGCGGCATCGACGGCGAGATCATGAAGGCAGCGCAGATCGATGGCGCTTCCGCCTTCCAGCTCTATCGGCGCATCGTCATTCCGCTGCTGCGGCCGATCTTCCTGTCGGCCTTCATCGTGCTCGCCCATATGGCGATCAAGTCCTACGACCTGGTGGTGGCGCTGACCTCGGGCGGCCCCGGCGGCTCGGCCTGGCTGCCGTCGAACTTCATGTATGAATACACCTTCAAGCGCAACGAGATGGCCGTCGGCTCGGCCAGCGCCATCATCATGCTGATGACCATCTCGGCAATCATCGTGCCCTATCTCTATTCCGAACTGAAGGAGAAGGCGCGATGAGCAGCGTGACCTCTCCGATAGCAACCTCGACCGCAACGCTGCCGCAGGGCAGCGATCACAGGAACGACAGCAAGAACAGCAACAACACCCGCTGGATCGGCCGCACTGTCATCTACGGCCTGCTGCTGATCTTTGCCGTCCTCTATCTGATGCCGCTCTTCGTCATGCTGACCACCTCATTCAAGACCATGGACGAGATCCAGAACGGCAACATGCTGGCGCTGCCGCAATCGCCGACCTTCGACCCCTGGGTCAAGGCCTGGGGCGAGACCTGCGTCGGGCTCACCTGCGCCGGCATCAAGGGCTACTTCTGGAACTCGATCAAGATGGTCGTGCCGGCTGTGGCAATCTCCACCATCATGGGGGCGCTGAACGGCTATGTGCTCACCAAATGGCGTTTCCCCGGCCACACGCTGGTGTTCGGGCTGATGCTGTTTGCCTGCTTCATCCCGTTCCAGTCGGTGCTGTTGCCGATGGCAACGATCCTCGGCTCGCTCGGCCGCTTCGGCATGACGCTGCAGAATACCACGGGCTGGAACTTCGGCTTCGGCAATCCGACCGTCAATCTGGTCTTCGTGCATGTCGTCTATGGCCTCGGCTTCACGACGCTGTTCTTCCGCAATTTCTATGAGGCCTTTCCGACCGAACTGGTGCGGGCCGCCCAGGTCGATGGCGCCAGCTTCTTCCAGATCTTCCGCCGCATCATGCTGCCGAACTCGCTGCCGATCATCGTCGTCACGGTGATCTACCAGTTCACCAATATCTGGAACGACTTCCTGTTTGCGTCTGCCTATGCCGGCACTGGTGAATCCATGCCGATGACGGTGGCGCTGAACAATGTCGTCAACACCTCGACGGGCGTCGTCGAATACAATGTCAACATGGCGGCGGCGATGATCGCCGCCGTGCCGACGCTCATCGTCTATATCCTCGCCGGCCGCTACTTCGTGCGCGGTCTGATGGCGGGCGCTGTCAAAGGGTAATCCATGGCCTTCCTCGAAATCTCCGGTCTCAGAAAACGCTTCGGCGCCGTCGACATTCTCAAGGGGATCGACCTCGAACTCGAAAAGGGCGGCTTTCTCGTGCTGGTCGGCCCGTCCGGCTGCGGCAAGTCGACGCTGCTCAACACCATTGCCGGGCTGGAGACGATCACCTCTGGCGATATCAAGATCGACGGGCGCGACATCAGCGGCCTGCATCCCTCCAAGCGCGACATCGCCATGGTGTTCCAGTCCTATGCGCTCTATCCGAACATGACGGTGGCGGGCAACATCGCCTTCGGCATGGAGATCCGCGGCGTGCCGAAGGAGGAGCGTGTCAAGGCGATCGCCCAAGTCTCCGACATGCTGCAGATCGGCCATCTGCTCGACCGCAAGCCGAGCCAGCTCTCCGGCGGCCAGCGCCAGCGTGTCGCCATGGGGCGGGCACTGGTGCGCAATCCGCAGGTCTTCCTGTTCGACGAGCCGCTGTCCAATCTCGACGCCAAGCTGCGGGTCGACATGCGCACCGAGATCAAGCGGCTGCATCAGCGCATGGGCACCACCTTCGTCTATGTCACCCATGACCAGATCGAGGCGATGACGCTGGCGACCAAGATCGCCGTGCTGAAGGACGGCGTGCTGCAGCAGTTCGGCACACCGGCCGAGATCTATAACAGCCCGTCCAATATCTTCGTCGCCGACTTCATGGGCTCGCCGGCGATGAACCTGCTCAACGCCACCGTCGAGAACGGCGCCGGCGGGCTCGAAGTCTCGCTGGAGCGGCCGAATGCCGCCCCGCTGAAGCTCCCCGTCATCGCAGGCAACAATGGCCTGACCGCCTATACCGGCAGACAGGTGATCTTCGGCATCCGGCCGGAGGCCTTGACCGATCCCGATGGCGCCGACCGCAAGGCGCGCTCGCTGACCGAGGGTGATTGCCTGATCGAGGTGGTCGAACCGGCCGGCTCCGACACCTTCGCCGTCACCAAGCTCGGCGGCAAATCCGTCGTCGCCCGCCTGCGCGCCGATACCGGCATCGCTCCAGGACAAAACACCCGCCTGGCATTCAATCTCGACAAGGCCGTGTTCTTCGATCCGGAAACACAGGCGCGGATCGGGTGATGGCCAGGTGTTAACATGAGCAGTTCACCTGATATCGTCATCATCGGTTCAGGCGTCGGCGGCGCCACGGTCGCGGCCGGCCTGGCCGCGACCGGCGCGCAGATATTGATCCTCGAAGCCGGCGATCATATCGCCGACCTTCCTGTTAACCGCGACCAACGCGCGATCTTCCAGCGGGGACATTTTCGACCGAAGGAAACCTGGTACGAGGCGAACGGCAAGGGTTTCAATCCCGGCAATTATTACAATGTCGGCGGGAATTCGAAGTTCTACGGCGCCGTGCTGTCGCGCTATCGCGAGCAAGATTTCGACGTCATCGAGCACCGCGAGGGTGTGTCGCCGGCCTGGCCGTTTCCGTATGAAGCGCTGGAGCCGTGGTATTGCCAGGCCGAACGCATGTACCAGGTCCGCGGCAGTCTGGGCGAAGATCCCACAGAACCGCACCACTCGACGGCCTACGAGTACTCGCCCGTCCCGGACGAGGCGCCGATCGCCGATATCAGGGCGCGCCTCAAGCAGAAAGGCTTGCATCCGTTTTCCCTACCGCTCGGCCTGGATCTTGACGCCTGGCTCTCCAAAGCACGCACGCCATGGGATGCGCATCCAAACGCACGCGACGGCAAGATGGATGCCGAGACCGCAGCCCTCACAGTGGCGCTGAGACACGAGAACGTGCGGCTCGAAACCAATGCGCGTGTGACGCGGCTCGACACGGAAGCGGGGAGCCGGATCGACCGGGTGACGTATGTCAAGAACAGGCAGACGGTAACGGTTTCGGCGAAGATCGTGATCCTCTCCGCCGGGGCGGTCCAATCATCAGTGCTTTTGCTGCGTTCGAAAAACGACCGCTTCCCAAAGGGTCTGGCGAACTCTTCCGACCAGGTCGGCCGCAACTTCATGAATCACAACGCGTCCGCCGTCATCGGGGTCTCGCCGCGGTTTAGGAATACCTCCATCTACCAGAAGACATTTGCCTTCAACGACTTCTATCTTTCCGACGGGGAGGGAGGGCCGCCCCTCGGCAACGTGCAGCTCCTCGGTCGCATCTCTGAAAAGGTTCTCAAGGGCTCTCTGCCGCAGGCACCGGAATGGCTTCTGCGCTTCATAACAGGCCATGCCATCGACTTCTATGCGATGAGCGAGGACGTTCCCAATCCCGAAAGCCGCGTGATGGTGGATGGAGATCGGATTATTCTCCAATGGCAGCGAACCAACTGGGACGCTCACCTTGCCCTTGTCGCCAAGTTGAAAACGATCCTGAAATCGATCGGATTTCCGATTGTCCTGTCGAGACCCTTCGACAAGCGCACGCCCTCCCATCAGTGCGGAACGATCCGCATCGGAAACGATCCCGCGACTGCGCCGCTGAACACCTATTGCCGTTCGTATGATCACGAAAATCTCTTCGTCGTCGACGCCAGTTTCCTCCCCACATCGGCTGCGGTGAATCCCGCGCTCACCATCGCCGCTCAGGCGCTGAGAGTGGCAGATCACATCGCGTCGAAGGACTTTGCAGGCATGACACAGGCGCTGGCGGTCACCAGGCCGGATGCAACAGGACAGTAAAATGGGATTCGATTACATCATCACTGGCGCCGGTCCGGCAGGATGCGTTCTTGCAAGCCGGCTGAGCGAAGATCCCGATGTCAGCGTCCTCCTGCTCGAAGCGGGCGGAGGCGACTGGAATCCGCTCTTTCACATGCCGGCGGGCTTCGCCAAGATGACCAAAGGTGTCGCAAGCTGGGGATGGGAAACCGTTCCCCAGAAGCACATGAAAGGCCGGGTGCTTCGCTATACGCAGGCGAAAGTCATCGGCGGCGGCTCGTCCATCAACGCCCAGCTCTATACACGCGGAAACGCGGCGGATTATGATCTCTGGGCTCGTGAAGACGGTTGCGAGGGCTGGGACTACCGCTCGATCCTTCCCTATTTCAAACGCGCGGAGGACAATCAGCGCTTCGCTGACGATTATCACTCCTATGGCGGTCCGCTGGGCGTCTCGATGCCGGCTGCGCCGTTGCCGATCTGCGACGCCTATATCCGTGCAGGCCAGGAGCTCGGCATTCCCTATAATCACGACTTCAACGGACGCCAGCAGGCGGGAGTGGGATTTTATCAGCTCACGCAGCGCAACCGCCGCCGGTCGTCGGCTTCGCTCGCTTATCTCTCCCCGATCAAGGATCGGAAGAACCTGACGGTCCGGACGGGCGCGCGTGTCGCGCGTATTATCGTGGAGGGAGGTCGCGCGACGGGCGTCGAGATCGTGACCTCGCGCGGCTTGGAGATCGTGCGCGCCGAACGCGAAGTGCTGGTGTCATCGGGCGCGATCGGATCGCCGAAGCTGCTTTTGCAGTCTGGCATAGGACCGGCCGACCACCTGCGGTCGGTGGGCGTCAAGGTGCTCCACGATCTGCCGGGTGTCGGCGAAAACCTGCAGGATCACCTGGATCTTTTCGTCATTGCTGAATGCACGGGCGATCACACCTATGATGGCGTTGCAAAACTCCACCGGACACTTTGGGCCGGTATTCAATACGTCCTGTTCCGCACCGGTCCGGTCGCCTCGTCGCTCTTCGAGACCGGCGGCTTCTGGTATGCCGATCCGCAAGCCCGTTCTCCTGATATCCAGTTCCATCTCGGCCTGGGTTCGGGCATCGAAGCCGGTGTCGAGCGGCTCAAGAATGCGGGCGTGACACTTAATTCCGCCTATCTGCATCCGCGCTCGCGGGGGACGGTGCGTCTGTCATCATCCGACCCGGCCGCCTCTCCATTGATCGATCCCAACTACTGGTCCGATTCCCACGACAGGACGATGTCCCTGGAGGGGCTCAAGATCGCGCGCGAGATCATGCAACAGGCGGCGCTGAAGCCCTATGTCATGGCCGAAAGGCTTCCTGGGCCGAAGGTGATGACCGACGAGCAGCTTTTCGACTACGGCTGCGCCAACGCAAAGACCGACCATCATCCGGTCGGTACCTGCAAGATGGGGACAGGGCCTGAAGCGGTTGTCGGGCTTGATCTCAAGGTCCATGGCCTGGAAGGCCTCAGGGTCTGCGATTCATCCGTCATGCCGCGCGTGCCGTCATGCAATACCAACGCGCCGACGATCATGGTCGGCGAAAAGGGATCGGACCTCATCCGGGGCTTGCCGGCACTTTCCCCCACCATCTTCGCCTACGAACGCAACGATGCGCGGCCTCGGTCCCGTGCCGAAATCCGTTAAAGCCATCTCGAGAGGAGAGACGACAATGTCTGAAGTCAGAGTTGCAGTGCTTGGCGCCTCGGGCTGGATGGGAAAGGTCCATACGATGGCCTATCAGACCTTTCCGCATTTCTTCGGAGTGTCGGAGGGAACGGCACGGATCGTGGCTCTCGTCGAAGGTCCCTCGAAGGCAGCCGGGGATCTCTCCCACAGGGCGCCGGGTGCAAGAATTCTTCAGGATTGGAATCTCGCGGTCGCTGATCCTGATGTCGATCTGATCGATATCTGCCTGCCCGACCACCTTCACTACCCGGTGGCCAAGGCGGCCTTGCTGGCCGGCAAACATGTCTATTGCGAGAAGCCGTTGGCAAACACCGCCGCTGAAGCGCGGGAACTGGCCGACATCGCCCGGGCGAAGGGCGTCATTACCCGCGTTGGACATGCTTTTCCTCGCAATCCCGTCCATGATCTGGCGAAAGACATTATTCAATCCGGCGAAATCGGCGAGATCAAGCTGTTCCGCGGCTGCCAGCACGTCGACATGTATGGCGATCCGAGCGCGCCCTTCATGTGGCGCGCCGATGGAAAGCTTGCGCCGACCGGGATCGTCGGTGATACCGGTTCGCACATCTTCAGCTTCATGGATTTCCTGGTCGGCCGCGTCAGTTCGCTGATTGCCGACAATCTCATCGTGACGACGCGCCGGCCTGTCGTCGAGGGCCTTGCCTATGGCGAAGAGGTGAAACTGTCAGGTAACGAATCCTGGGCTGATATCACCAATCCCGATGCAACGAACCTGCTGTGTCGGTTCGAGAACGGCGCCGGCGGGATCGTCGATTTCAGCCGAGTCGCGACCGGCCGCAAGTTCATGCAGACCTACGAAATCTATGGAACGAAGGGCAGCATCGCCTATAGCTACGACGAGATAAACCGGCTGCGCTTCTATTCCAACGACGACCGGACGGGACGGCGCGGCTTCAGGGAGATCGACGTGGGTCCGGAGAACCCCACCTTCAGGGCTTTCCTTCCTCTGCCCAATTTCGGCCTAGGCTACAATGAAAGCAAGATCATCGAGGTGGCCGAGGTGATCCGCTCGATCGTTGCAAACCGGCCGATGTGGCCGACATTCGATACCGGCCATCACATCTGCCAGATCGTCGACGCATGCATGGAGTCCTCCCGCGAGAGGCGCTGGGTCGACATCCCGTTGGCTGAACGCGGATGACCATAGACGTTCCGCAGGACATTCTTGACGCACTGACCGATGTCGACATGCCGCGGCTCCCAACCGAGCCCGCCCCTTCGGAAGTGATCCGGCTCGCCGGCCTCGAGGTGCCGATCTATCGGGCCGGTTGCGTCGTCGTCGGATCCGGCGCGGCAGGTCTGCGAGCCGCGATGGAAATGAAGCGGCGCGGCGATGACGTCGTCATTATCAGCCAAAGCGCATGGGGGGGAACCTCGGCTTGTTCGGGATCCGACAAGCAGACCCTTCACACTGCAAATACGGCGGATCAAGGCGACAATTACAAGGCGATGGCCCGCGCCATCCGCAGCGGCGGCGCAATGGACGAGGACACGGCCTATGTCGAGGCTGTGGGCTCGTCCAGAATGATGGCATCGCTCCAGTTCTTAGGCCTGCCGCTGCCGCAGGATCCGCTGGGCGGAACGCTCAGATATCAGACCGACCATGACGAAGTCGGCCGCGCTACCAGTTGCGGTCCACGCACCTCGCGCCTGATGGTCAAGGTGCTGGCCGAGGAGGCGCTCCGGCTCGGAGTGCCGTTCTATAACCAGACCACCGCGGTAAGGATCCTCATCGGGGGCGATGGCGATGACCGCCATGTGGTCGGGATAGTCGCCATGCGCGCCAGCGACCGCAGGGAGGAGAACCCGCTGGGCATAGCGCTGTTCGTCAGTGGCTTGATCGTGCTCGCCGCCGGCGGGCCGGGCGAACTCTATCGCGACAGCGTTTATCCCAACGGCTGCTTCGGCTCTTTCGGATTGGCGCTCGAGGCAGGCGCCGAATTCGTCAACCTGACCGAAAGCCAGTTCGGCATCGGAACGCGCAGGGAAGGATTCCCGTGGAATCTGTCGGGCACCTACGTCCAGGCGATCCCGCATATCTACTCGCTCGATTCAGACGGCGCCGAACACCATTTCCTGGCAGAATACTACCGCAGCACGCAGGAGCTGGCTTCGAACGTCTTTCGCAAGGGCTATCAGTGGCCATTTCACGCGACGCGCATGCTCGATTTCGGCTCGAGCCTGGTAGACCTTGCCATCTCCCGAGAAACCGCCGCAGGGCGGCGCGTCTTTATGGATTTCAATCGCAATCCCCTATCCATGCCGGGCGACCTGCCGTTCAGCCTGGAAAGACTGGACGAAGACGTCCGCGACTATCTCGGCAAGGCCGGCGCCGACCAGGACATGCCGATCGATCGCTTGAAGCATATGAACCCGCTCGCGATCGAGCTCTACCGCCGCTACAAGATCGATATCGCCGAGGAGCCGCTGGAATTTGCGGTCAACAATCAGCACATGAACGGCGGCATCATGGTCGATACCTGGGGCCGCAGCAGTCTCGGCGGCTGTTACGCTGTCGGAGAAGCAGCGGGCACACACGGCGTGACGAGGCCGGGTGGAGCAGCGCTCAATGCCGGGCAAGTCTTCGGTACGCGCGCGGCAGAGCACATCAGCGCCAGCGGCAGGGCAAAGCGGCACCCCACGGGGGATATAACCGATATCGCAGAGGCGGGCATCGCCGACCTCCTTGCCGGCCTTCGCAAGGACAGCCCGCTCACCGTCAAATCAATCCGCTTGGCAGTGCAGGCACGAATGAGCGAGAAGGCTGGCATCATCTGCGATCAGGAGAGCGTAGGCAGAGCCTTGGTCGAAGCGCGGAAACTGAACGCTGAAATTCGCGCCGACGGCATTGCCTACGGTCGCGCAGCGGAGGCGGTTCGATGCGTGCAATGGCGGCATATGGCACTTGCGTCGGAAGCCGTGCTCAGCGCGCTTGATTTCTTCATTCGCAATGGAGGCGGCAGCCGTGGTGCGCGGGCGATATGCGATGCGGAGGGCGAATCGCTTCCGCTGGCGCGCTCAGGGCCGTTGCAGGATTATCGCTTCCGGAAGGAACGCGAAGCGCATCGCAAAGAGCAGATTATTGTTCGTCTTGATGGGGATGAGATCAGGCTTTCAACGCGTGCGAACCGCACATTCGATGAAAGCGCCAGGTCCTTCTTCGAGCGAGACTGGCCAGCCTGGCTGACAGGCCGCATCTATGATCTTGGTGCCGACAAATGAGGTTATGCCGGTAATCGGAGCCACTTCGAGATGGAGCCCTGCGACAGATCAATCGGGATTCGGAACGGGGGGCGGAACCCGGACGCGCTCGGTGTCGTCAGAGCCTTCGGCGATAGCTTCCTCGCTTCTGCGCACCCGCCTTGGTGGATCCTTGCCTTCGACCGGCTTCGGCGACAATTGGTCGTCGGCCTGGATCTCGTCGGTGTTCAGGTAGTTCTTGCTTTCGTCCATAGCGGTTACTTCCGGTTGGAAAATGCGGGGCAGGAATGCCATCCCGCGCTTTGGGCTAACTCTCGGCGGCGTCACAGGTTCCCTCGCTCGCGATCGACATCGCGGCTTATAGATCGGCTCCAGCTTCGGAAACGTCGAGCTCGATCATGACGGGCGCGTGGTCGCTCGTATGCTCCCAGCTGCGCGGCTTTCTCCTGACTGTTGCCGATCGAAGCAGCGGGGCGACTGCCGGACTGAGCAGGAAGTGGTCGATCCGGAGCCCTGCATCACGTTCGAAGCTGTTCCGCCAGTATTTCCAGAAGGTGTAGATGCGCTCCTCTGGATGCAGATGTCTGACGGCATCGGTCCAGCCCTCAGCGACAAGATCAGCATAGACCCTGCGCACTTCCGGCCTGAAGAGGGCGTCGTCCAGCCAGCGTTCCGGCTTGTAGACGTCGATCTCCGTCGGCATGACGTTGAAATCACCGGCCAGGATCGAAGGCACCTCGAGCTCGAGGAGTTCGGCGGCGTACACCTGTAGGCGGCGGAACCAGCGCAGCTTGTAATCGAATTTTACTCCTGGAAACGGATTGCCGTTGGGAAGATACAGGCATCCGATCAGCATGCCGTCGACGGCAGCTTCGATATACCGGCTGTGAGTGTCGTCAGGATCACCGGGGAGACCGCGCCGCGTCAGGATCGGTATCTTGCCTTTTGCCAGGATCGCAACCCCGTTCCAGGATCTCTGCCCATGCCAGATGGCGCCGTACCCGGCTCGTTCGATCTCCTTTCGCGGAAACCTGGCATCGTCTGTCTTCAGTTCCTGGAGGCAAACCACATCAGGGGCGTCCTCCTTGAGCCAGCGAAGCAGGATGTCTAGCCGCCCATTGATCCCGTTGACATTGTAGGTTGCGATTTTCACGATGCCCTCGGAAGTCGAAGCACGCACGGGACTCTAGAAGAGCTCCTGAGTTTCGTCCTCAGGAGACCGCCCGCAATCGTCCTAATGGTGGCGGCTCTCCACACCGTAATGTCCCGCGGGTCGATTCCCCTCGGGGTGATCGAGCGAGCCGACTGTCACTTGGCTCCTCAACGCGTCGCGCCGAAGACGAAGGCGATGCCGGCGACGATCGCTGCGGCTGTCAGCGGCTGCCGGCGTATGCGATCCTCGAGGTCATGGACGAATGTGCGTGCTTCCGCCTTTGCCAGGCGGGCTGTTCCAGAAGCCAGCTCCGAAGCAGATTCCGCCATCCGACCGGCTTCCTTCTGAAGCGCGCGCATTTCTTCGCGATCCACATGAGATCCTTCGGAGGAGCGGGCGGTTTCACCGCTTGAACGTAGGGCTTGATCCACGAGTGGAAACTCCTCGTCCAGCCTGGTGGGATCTGGCTCCCGCTTCACACGCTCAGCCGCCTCGACGTCGCTGCGGCCGGCGGGAATGGAGGTGTGGGTGGCTGACACCGGGTCGGACGCCGGAAAGGTATCCTCGATTGCTTTGTCGAGTTCGCCTTTTCGCGCCAGCTTCCGCTGCTCTGCCTGCTCTTTTTGCATCGACTGCACTGCCGGGGAGTCGTTCGGATTTGCCATTGGGATTTTTCCTCTGTTGCACTTCGATAATCAAAGCGACGACAGGGAAAGAAGTTCCATAGAAATGCTTCCGCGTTTAACACCGAAAGGATTGAACAGAGGTCAGCAAACTCGCGCTTACGATGACATCGCACGGCCCTTTTCCGATGACGAGCATTGCAATCGGGGGGCAAGCCGGACCAAAGTCTTGCCGACGCTACTACCTAGGTCGGTTGCATTATTTATTCGGAACAGCGAGAAAGCATACGTCATATATTTTATGGGAAACCGCGAGGAACGGACGAACGAGGCTATGGCATGAATATCCGGAAACGCGATTTTCTAAGATTGGGCGGCGGCGCCGCGGTCGCCCTCGTCGCTGCCGCATCACCAGCCAGTTTGAATTTCGGCGGTTCCCTTCCTGTTCTGGCGGTGGACTTTGCGCAGGCAAAGGACGGCAACAACGGGAATGGCAACGGCAATGGTGGAGGGAATGGCAACGGCGGCGGTAACGGCAATGGCAACGGGGGAGGGAATGGCAACAGCGGTTCCGGGAATGGCAATGGTGGCAATTCTTCCGGCGGAAATTCCTCCGGTAGGGGATCTTCTACCTCTAGCACGGGATCGTCAGCAGGATCGGAAGCGAAAGCGACGGCAGCGTCCGATGGCTCGATCGACGTCCGTCATTCGAATGGCATCACGGAAGTCCTGCAGCGCGGCCGCTACATTATGAAGGACTCGAAGGGCCGGACGATCATAAATAGACAGGCAACGGCCAACGATGCCCGCCGGCTGAGCCGCTTTCTTCGCTGAAGCGTGATAATCGGGCGATGTCCTTTTCAGCGGCGTTCGCGCCATTGTAGAGCCGCTTCAGTCCTGTTTGAGGCGCCGAGCTTGCTCAGAATCTGGGTCATATGGTGCTTCACAGTCTTTTCCTGCAGGCTGAGACGCAAGCCGATATGCTTGTTTGACAGGCCTTGAGCGACAAGATCCATCACCTCGCGTTCCCGTGGCGTCAGGCTGCTTTTGTCGGAGGCTCCGCCATTCAAGGAATTTTCCATGACTTTCGCCGACATCGTCGGCGAGATATATCGCGAGCCACGCAGGACGGTTTGGATTGCTTCGGCGAGGCCACGCGAACCGACACCTTTCAGAACATAACCCATCGCGCCCCGTTGCAGAGCTCCTAGTAAAGTGTCCACCTCCTCGGATACCGTCAACATCAGCACTTTCGTTGTCGGGCTCCGCGCCAGGACGTCACTGATCGCCGACAGTCCGCCGCCGGGCATCGAGACGTCAAGGAGCATGATGTCGGGGTGGTTGTCCGAAGCGATCATCGCGGCGTCATCGCTGCTGGCCCCCTCGCCAACGACGATAAAGCCGCTGATCTCAGAGAGGCTACGCGTTACACCCTCGCGAAAAAGCGGATGATCGTCCACGACGCCGATGGTGATTGCTGTCATCCTTACTCTCCCACTTCCATTGGCTCGAAGATCATGGTCACGGTCGTTCCTCCTTCGCCTGTCCTGATGTCGAAAGATCCTCCCAGACTGTCGATGCGCTCCCGCAACCCCACGAGGCCGAGGCTCGTTGGCCTCACCTCGGTCGGATCGAAGCCGTCGCCGCGATCGCTGACCTCGACACGGACATGACCCTTATGCGAGACGGCCCTGACCGTCTGCTGAACGCCGCCGCCGTGGCGATAGGCGTTGTTCAAGGCTTCTTGAACGAAGCGATAGATACAGATCTTCACGGCGGGGGGAAGTTCCGGCCCATCCTCGTCGACAATCGTTTCGACATGGCTTTCGGTCTTGTGTTGATGCGCGTCGATGACCCGCGTGACGATCTCGGTGATTGAGGATTTCTCGATCTGCGGAAGCACCAGTCCGCTGCAGATACTGCGGATCTCTGTCATCGCTTCTGCAAGGCTCGAGCGTATCCAGGCAAGTTCCTTTTCGCGCGCTTCTGGCTGGGTGGACGCATTGATCAACACGTCGCTGTCCAGGCGCAATGAGGCATAGGCAATGTGCTGGGCCGGACCGTCGTGCAGATCGGCACCGATGCCGCGCAAATATGTTTCGTTCAGCGCCGCCGCCCGCTGGGAGGCGCGCTGCAAGCGCCGCTGGAGTCCGCGGTTTTCCGCCAGCAGCGCAGACAGTTCGGTGACTCGTTCTTTGAGATCCTTGCGTTGCGCCTCTATCGTGCGGCTACCCCGGAACACGAGAACGGAGAGAACAAGGAAAAAGGTCGCCGTGAGGGCGGCGACGGCACCCCAGCTCCGGAGCCTGGCATGCGCCAGACTATCGCCCAGTCCTTCTGCTGTCTCGTAGAACTCAAGGACGGCGACCGCCTGTCCGGACCATGGCTGGAGCACCGGGTTATAGATTTCCATCAGCGGCTTGCCGAGCGCGCGCTCCTTGTCGCTTTCCGGATCGCTGGCGATTTCGTAGCGGGCGACAAGAGATCCTGCGAATGCCCTCTGCAGCTTGTCGCTGACCGCAAACGTTTTGCCCACCAGCTCCTTCTCGTTGGAATAGAGGATGGTGCCGTCGCTTCGCCACAACTTGAAAGAAACAAGACGCTTGCCGAGGGCACCTTGACCGAGTGTTTCGTCCAGAGCCTGAGCACTTACGTCGTCCAGCAGCGACTCTGTTTGCATATTGGGAAGTAGCGGCGCGATCACGCTGTCCACATAGAGCGCCGTCGCCGCCCCCGAATTGTGGATGACGGTCTCCTCTATCAGGTGGCTCACAAAAAAGCCCACCACGAACATGGCGGCGATCGAGATGAGCCCACCCGCGATGAAGAACTGGGAGGCGAGTGAGCGGGCATTCCAGCGGCGAAGCCAATTCATTTTGATACCGGTAAGAGACTGCCCGATTAACCTAACGCGTCTTTAGAGTTTTCCAAACAGCATCAGGGCACATTCCTGGTATCGAACACCTCGGCGCCCGTTACGCTCTGGGTCAACGCTGCGGTATCGCCGGACATGGCTGCACCGAAGATGTAGAGAAGGGCGGCCAGAACGATAACAAGTGCGAAGACGGACGCGTTACAGGCGTCATTCACTCGGGATCTATGACTCTGGTTCATGTTCGGATCTCCTTCAGTATCGTTCGAAACGGCGCGAGTCCGACGCGCGTTCCACCCCAGGGACTTCGGTCCGACAGGGTTGGGACTAAGGTCTGACCCCGTAGACATCAGCGTATTCAAGCATATTTCCTGACTGACGAAGCTGAGGTTCGGAGGCTTGTGAGTGGCGATTTCCATGGATATCGAAGGCGGCACCCGCGCCGCATCGGCCTCTTCTATCGCGCCTTTCGAGGAAGGCGTCGCCGACCTTTACGAGACCCTTCTCGTGCCGATCCTTTTCGAACCCTATGCCTCGGAGATGGCAGTCGTCGCCGACCGGTCGAAACCAGGCAGCGTTCTCGAGGTCGCTGCGGGGACCGGCGCCTTGACCCGCGCTCTGCGGGCGACGCTTGATCCGGCAACGGAGATCTTGCGGCGGCATGAGCGCGCTCATCGTCGCCGGCCGGGCTCCCTAACGATCCGATTCCCAAAAGTTGTACATCGACTATGACGGCTCACCGGACCTCAGCGAGTGCGCTACGCGAAGGCAGGTTCTCGTATTGCGCGGATGACGTGCTGCTCGATCTCGAAGCAGGTCTCGTCGTATTCCCGCACCAGATTCGGATTGCACCGTTGCCGTTGCACTGCGTCGCGGGCTTCGACAGCCATCTGGTAGGCTTCGAAGAGCTCGAGCTGCAACGGGTCGCAGGCTGCCATGATCAGCTTGCGCATCTGCGGCAAACGCATCGCCAGGCGCCTGCGTCCCGCTTCCCGGCGGTTGGATCGTGCCATCTCCTTCAGTCTCCTGCAGGCCCGCCACAGCAGGGCCTTCCGATCCGCAATTAGCGCCGGCGGCTGATATTGAAATGGGTTTTAGGACCAAAGGCCGGGGTCTACCGGACTGAGGTCCGGGCCGTGGAACGACCCTGCCTCCAACTAGTTTGTCTGCCAGCGGTCACGAAGGCCGCCTCGAACAGAAGGAGGAGAAAATGCTCTCCAGGCTTATCGTCGGTGCGGCAACTGCCGCGACCCTCATGTCGGGCGTCGCATTCGCCCAGTCCTCGACCGTCAACGGTGCCGCCGGTGGCGCCGTCACCGGCGCGATCGTCGGCGGCCCCGTCGGCGCTGCCGTCGGCGGCGTTGCCGGTGCAGTTGTCGGCACGGCGATCGATCCGCCGCCGCAAAAGGTCATCACCTATGTCCAAGAGGCTCCGGCACCATCGGCGCGCGTAGTCGTCAAGGAGAAGGTCGTCGTCGGCCAGCCCCTGCCGGAGACGGTCGTGGTGACGCCTATTCCGGATGACCCGACCTATGCTTATGCAGTGGTCAACGATGAACGTGTCATCGTCGAGCCGTCGTCCCGCAAGGTGATCCAGGTTATCAAGTGATCTGATCCTACACGCGGCCTCCGCCGTGTCCTCTATCCGGAAATCATCGCTCAAAGTCCGGGACCGCCACACGACCGACGGAAGCGTCGTAGTGCGGCTAAAAACAGCCCATGCCTCCGGCGGCGACCTCCGCCGCCGGAGCGCCAGCGAGGAGAGGAACATGATCTATTCCGAAGAGAAATCTGGTGGTCTTGCCTTGCCGCTGATCGTCATCCTGCTGGCAATGGCCGGTATTCTCGCCGTGCTTGTCGCCACCGGCGGCCGAGATAGCAGCACCACCGGCCGTGTCTGGGTTCCACAGGCCCACCAGCGGGGGGCCGGGCAATGAAAGCCATCGCATCCGTTGCCTTTGGAATCTTAAGCTCGGTCGGGGCTTGCATGGCTGCTGCATCTGTTGCGTCCCACGTCGTGGCGGATTCCGAGCCCCACACATTCAATGACCTTGCAGCGCGCGATCTCTGGACGACGACGCCGGTGAAAGTCGATCCTCGGCAGCAGCGCTATGAACGAATTCCGCCTCTCTATTCCAGCTATGTCACCGAGGCATCGGCCGTCATCACCGCAAGGGCGAGGCAGGATTCCGCTCGCCCGACGGCCGAACGTCAGACACCCCAGCCAGAATTTTCGGTCGAGCATCTTGCCTGGTGTGCGGACCGCTACCGCTCTTTCGATCCCGCGACCAACAGCTATCGATCCTATAGCGGCGAGACCCGCGAGTGCGCTTCGCCGTTCCAGCGGATCGTCGCCGAGGCCGATGAAGGCGTTGGCACGAAAGTAACTGCGCAGGCGGCAGCCCGGTGCGCCGCTCGCTACAAGTCGTATCGACCGCAGGACAATACCTATCAACCATGGGACGGACCGCGGCGCAGCTGCGACGTGTCGGATCTCGTAGCGGCGAGCAACTGACGTGGTCGCGCGGTGCGTACCCGATTGCACGGCCTGGCCAACCGGACTAAAGTCCGTGTTGCAAACGCTACGGTTGTGATACCTGGTTGCATGAGGGTTGGAGATCGGGGATGGCGACGACGCTGATAACGGAAATCCAGCAGGCACAGACAAGGCTTCCGCTCTTGAGCCGGGCGGACCGGGGAGCCCTTATCGTTCGCATCCTCCGCGAACTGAAGACGCATCGGCGGGAGGTTCTCGGAGATGTGCCGGCCGAGCGCTGCGTTTGGATCGACAAGCTGATCGCGTCCGTGTCCTCGACGATATCCGAAATCGCCAACATGCAGGACGCCGAGTTCAATCGCGTCTTGAACGAATTCGAAAAGCTTATGGCGACGCTCGATGACATTTCGCATGCCCAGAAGCGGTCGAAGACAATTCACTGAGAGGGTCACCTGCGGGCGGCCAAATTAGCGCCTCACGGGAAGCGATCCCTGCGCATCAGCGTTTTCCTTCCATGATGCGTCAAATCGAATATGCAGCCATTCAAAGGGCGGCGTAAAAAAGAGGATGACTATCGTCAGGCTCGATGGCGCAGGGCGTCGACGAGCGCCACGAAAGCCGGAGAGGACTGCCTTCTGCTGGGATAGTAGAGATGGTAGCCATCCCAGTGTGGCGAAAAGGCCTCCAGTACGCGTCTCAGACGGCCCTCCGCGATATGAGGAAGAGCGACATCTTCCGGTACGTATGCCAGGCCAAGCCCTTCCAGCGCCGCTTCCACACTCTGATAGGAGTTATTGAAGGCAAGCTGTCCCTCGACCCTCATCCTGATCTCTTTCCCGTTGTCTTCGAATTCCCATGCCCAGAAGCCGCCATATGTGGGCAGGCGCTCGTTGATGCAGTTGTGGCGAACGAGGTCCTGCGGATGCTCGGGAACCCCCTTGCCGTCGAAATATGACGGCGCTCCCACGACGGCAAAAGGGAAATCAGGCCCGATGCGTGTCGAGATCATGTCTTTCGCCACCTGCTCACCCATCCGGACGCCGCCGTCGAAGCGCTCGGTCACGATGTCAGACAGCCCGTTTTCGCGTATCAGCTCCACCTTGATGTCAGGGTTGTTGGGCAGGAAGTGCTGGAGCTTCGGCCAGATGATCCAGTTGATCGCATGGTCGGATGCTGTGATGCGGATGTTCCCGGCCGGTTTTTCCCTGAACGCGGTGAGGACCTCGAGTTGCGCGTCGATCTCGTCGAAATGAGGTCCCACGCCTCGCAACAACCGCTCTCCAGCGTCGGTGAGCGAAACGGCCCGCGTGGTACGGGTCAGAAGCCGGATGCCAAGCCGCATCTCGAGTTGGCGGACAATGTGGCTGAGCGCCGATTGAGACACGCCCAGCTTCGCAGCCGCCCGCGTAAAACTCTTCTCTCGGGCAACCGCCAGAAAGGCCTTCAGGTCATTGACGCTCTCGCGCGGCATTCACGACCTCCATCGGATCAAATGGCGGTTGTACTGAATTTGCAGAGACTGGACATTGAAATCATCGTGAACACCTGCCTGGCGGGGTTCGCACTGGAACAAGTTGCGGCGCTGGCCATTTGTCGTTTATGAAAACAGCCCTGCCGATGTCGCTGCTCGCTCTGGCCTTCTCCGTTGGCGGCGCCGCCGCGCGGGAACTCCGACCTGAAGAAATCAATACTGCGTCGATTGCGTCCATTGGGACTGACAAGCCGGCGCCGGGAGATCCAGACCCGGCGATCGTCCGCCTTCAGGTCCTGCTCGACCGTGCAGGCTCATCTCCAGGCGTGATCGATGGCCTCTCCGGCGAAAACGTCGACAAGGCCGTGGCCGGCTTCGAGGCGATGAACAATTTACCTGTCGATGGGAGGCTGGATCCAGAAGTCGCCTCCCGCCTGGAAAGCAATGCCCCTCTCGTCGAGAGTTATGTCGTCTCGGCAGAGGATGCCGTGGGTCTCGTTGACAAGATCCCTGAAGACTATGGCGAGAAGGCAAAGATGCAGAGCTTGGGATATACGAGCGTTGCCGAGAAACTGTCCGAGCGGTTCCACATGGGTATCGATCTCGTGCATGCGCTCAACCCGGCTTCGCAGTTTGCTGCTGGCGATACGGTGTGGGTCGTGAACCCGGGTCCTCCAAGGGAAGGAAAGGTCAAGAGGATCGAGGCTGACAGGAAGACGGGGCAGGTGCTCGCCTATGCGGCGGATGGATCGCTGCTTGCAGTCTATCCCGCAACGATCGGAAGCGAAGACAATCCAGCGCCATCAGGAAAACACAAGGTCAAGGGCGTCGCGAGGATGCCGGTCTACAGATATGACCCGAAGCGCAACTTCAAGCAGGGAAAGAACGACAAGGTCCTGACAATCCCGAAGGGGCCGAACGGTCCTGTTGGTACGGTCTGGATCGACCTGACCGAGCCGACCTATGGGATACATGGGACACCGGAACCGAAGCTCATCGACAAGGTGGGATCGCATGGCTGCGTGCGGCTGACGAACTGGGATGCCGAAGAGTTGGCGGCCATGGTCAAACCAGGGGTCGTGGTGGACTTCGTCAAAGGCAGTTCCGCCACGCGGAAGTGAGGGGAGTATATTGAAAATCCCAAGCTTCTCGGCTTGTCACTGACGTCCTCCGGCTCAGCGCCTGCGCCGTGCCGCCCGCATGATCAGTTCGATTGAGTCTTGTATTCGACATCTTTCCGAACCGAAGCGACGCCCTTTACCGCGCGAAGCGCATCGAGCGCGTCAGGATTGACACTACCGTTGACAATCATGAGGCGCTCGTGGCTTTGCACCTGTTCGAGGCCTTGCGATTTCAGGTCGCCGACGACCTCTGCCAAACTGCGGGCCTCGTTTTTGTCGATCCGAATGGTAACTTCAATCTTATCGGTCGTCATACCTCGCCGCTTCCTCTGGCTTGGAGCAGGCCCTTGCCAACATCCCTAGCAGAGGAAGATAGAGGCTTTGTAAGCTGAATCAAGCGCGCCCATAGCGCCCATCCGCGAAACTTCGGATCAGACTGAGCAATAAGAGCCGCAACGCCCGCAACATGTGGGGTCGCCATGCTGGTGCCATCCCACCGGTCATACTTGTCATCGGGCAAGCTCGAAAATATGTCGACGCCAGGAGCGGCAATGTCCACTTCCTGACCAGGATTCAAACCGCCGCATGAGAACGACGCCGGCACGAAGGAGCGATCCACGGCGCCAACTCCCAGGATCGTGGACGCATTCGCCGGAGAACCAACTGGCGCAATCTGTTGAGGCCGAGAACTTTCGTTCCCGGCGGCGGCAACAACTAAAGTTCCCGCGTCTAAACATACCTGCCCAATTTGTTCGTAGTCGTCACTCGGCGCATCTCCAATTTGCGTTGCAGCGCCTAGCGACATCGAAATAACATGACAACCTTCATCCAGCGCCCATTCCATGCCGGCAATGATCGACCGGTCGGTGCCGAAGCCATCGTCGCCCAGCACCTTTCCAGCATAGATTTCCGCCTCATAGGCGATGCCGTAACGTGGGCCGCTGGTCGGTCGCAATGGACCGCATGCCGTACCGATGCAATGCGTTCCGTGACCGTGAACATCGCCTTCGGAACTGCGTGTTGCAAAGAGCTTCTTGGTGACGGAACGGCCGACAAAATCCTGATGAGTTTCGTCAAATCCGGTATCCAGTATTGCTACCTTGATGCCGACCCCGGTCAGGTCACCTTCGATTGCCCTGATAGCCTGCAGTCCCCAAGTGTTGCTGGTCTCGTCAAAGGCAGCCCGGGCCACAAGCCCCTCTGGCCCTTTTTTGCCCAATAAGCGATCGACCAGTTCGTTCACAGCGTCACGATAGCCGAGCAGGTAGTCACGGTCCAAAGAGGTTGCAACGCCGCCCACCGTTCCCTGTGCGAGGTCGAGCCGCTTCGTCAGCGGGCCGCCGAGAGCACGATAGGATCGCTCCGGCCGCGCCGCGCTGATGACCTTCCGCTGCATGGCATTTTGCAACATGGGTTTCAGTCTCTCGCCATCCCGGCGCACAATTGCGATTCCGAAACGTTCGAAGTACTGAACATCAGCGCCATCGAAATCATTTGGCACCGCCACGGCGCTGCGAAAATCTTTGGACGACGCGACACGGAAGCCGCCTTTTTCGAGTTGCTGTACACCCTCGCTCCTTGCTTTGGGTGTAAATCGCACCACCATGCCAAGACCCGATGTGCCGTCGCCCGGTGCGTTGACCCTGCCTCGTGTTGATTTCGCCATGATACCAACTCCCCCATCTTTCACGGTTTCAAAGCAATACAGAAGCCGCAAGCTAGGCGCGGCATACCCGTTAATCGAGCCGAACCTCGCGTTCGGGACAGCGGCGGACCTGAAGGTAGATCGACGCGGATTGATTGGATGTTTTTTCCGCTGACTTGCCGCGAGAACACAAAGCTTCGCCAACCGAAAATTGGAGCGTTCGGCAAGCAAGCATAATAAATTGTACCTTGTAGGTCGATTTCGGGATGTACTTCCCCTGGCCGAAATCTCGGCGGCAAATATACATCTTATTGTTGAGTTGGCAAATGAAAATTCTAGCGGTCGTTCGCCGGCGTTTCATTGCTTTTCAGGTAACCTATACTTCAACATCTCCTTCCCATTGGATTTCCTCGTTATTTTTGTGCCTGAGGAGGCTCTCTCCGATTATCCATACTGCCGTGCAATAACGGACTTGCCGCGAAAAGCGCCAGCGATGCCGGCTGTGGCACTGCTTACAGCGAGGGGCCAACCGCGGGGCAGGCGGTACGATGCGCACAAAACGAGTGCGCTAAATCCGCACAGACATCGACTGAGCTTTACCGGTAATTTACCAACTTTAAGATGAATAATAGCCCAATATGATTAGTTGACTTCGCGTTCTAGGTGTATGAATTATCCCGCGGGCTGGAAAACGGAGGGTGTTGCCAATGGCAATCGTTTTTCAATCGCACGGGGGTGCGGAGAAAGAGCGCGCAGTTCCAGGCCCGAGCGTTCGGGCCGGGCGGCCAGCGACGGGCGACGTCGCGGTCGATGAAGAAGCTGACTTCGGTTATTTCGTACCGCCATTAGATGCGCCAGAGAATTACCTTCCCAACACGGCGGAAACGCTTGGGGAGCTCGATGAGCTCGGCGAAATGATGATCGATGTTGTCGCGACGCCGACGAGCGAGGATCCGACGGAAGATTCCACGCTCCCGCCTGTGTTCACATATTGGGGACAATTCCTGGATCACGAGCTGACGGCCAGAACCGATCGCGAAGGGGCGATCTCGAGCATGGTCAACGCCCACCCACCTGTCGCCTCGTCGACAGTGGAGAGCCAGTTCAGGAATGCTCGCTCGCCCCGTTTCGATCTGGATAGTGTCTACGGCGGATCTGCCGTCGGCGAGGGGATCGATGCAGATGTTGTCAAAGTGATCTCCGGCCTCCGTCACCCCACACTGACAAACAAAATGCGTGTCGGGACAGCCGTCGATCCAGGACCACTTCCAGATAACCTCGACGAACATCGTGACCTTCCTCGCTATGGCCAGGTCCAGTCTTCTGTCCGCGAGGCGGCTTTACGTCTGGCTCAGGCCGCGATGACTCCCGAGGCCTTTCAGAAATTCTCCGATACCTTGCCCCAGCGCGCGATAATCGGGGATAATCGCAACGATGAAAATCTCGTCGTCGCGCAGTTCCATCTGAGCTTTCTCCGGTTTCATAACAAGGCAGTCGACTATCTTGCATCGCATGACACGGGCTGGATCGCCGATTTCAGCTCAGCGCAGGCTCTGACAAGACTTCATTACCAGTGGTTGATTGTCGAAGGATATCTCAAGGGCGTTTGTGATCCGGTTGTGGTGGACCGCGTCGTCAACGATCGGGCATCTCATTTCTTCAAATTCAGAGCCGAGTTCGATGCCCGGAGACAGAATACCCGGCTCGGCAATGCTCTGCCGTTGGAGTTCTCCACGGCGGCTTATCGGTTCGGTCATTCCATGGTCAGAGCCTTCTATGACTACAACAAGAACTTTGGGCGGCCGGGCACTGGTTTTCTACCGCGCGCCACCTTGCAGTTGCTTTTCGAATTCACCGGCGGCGGCGGCAGGCTGGATGACGACAAGAAGCTGCCCAAGAACTGGATAATCGACTGGACACGCTTTACGGGAGCCGATCCCCATGATGCGCTCGATGGAGAGCCCGCCCGTCTTGCCAGGAGGATCGATACGGAACTTGCTCCGCCCTTGCATACGCTGTTCAAGGAGGGTGAAGACCAGGCCGACCAACAGCTCAAGGCGTTGTTCAAGAACCTGGCAAGAAGGAACCTTCGTCGGGGCTACAATCTCAGGCTCCCGACGGGGCAGGCTCTACACAAGCATCTCAAGCAAATCGGCGCGGTGCAGTCCTCGCCGATCCAGGATGTCTCAGCATTGTTCGCCGCGAAGCCCGATCTGAAGAACTTCCTCGCCGGCACCGCATCGCGTTTCCACGAACGTACACCGCTCTGGTTCTACGTTCTGGCTGAAGCCGAGGCGGCAGGCGGAAATCGATTGGGCGAAGTCGGGAGCTGTCTCGTGGCGTCGACCTTCGTGGGCGTGCTGCTTGCGGATCCGGACTCGGCTCTTTCGCGTGGGTTCACGCCCAATCAGAGCCCTCTCAAGATGCCGGACAACTCGCCGATCGACTCGATCGCCAAGTGGATGCGGTTCGCGGCGGTCATGCAGTAGTGTTCGTAAGACTGTTGCCTCGCCGCACCGCGGCGAGGCAAGCCGCCCTGTCATCCGCGATTCACGAAGCCTTGGCTTCGAAAGCGGGGGCGAAATCACCCAGTGATTTTGCCTTGAGGATCGTGGCCTCGATATCCTGCTCCACGATCGCTTCAAGATCGGCGAAGCTGTCGATGACATAGTAGATCGGCTGAAGGATATCGATCCGGTAGGGTGTCCGGAGCACGCTCAGTAAATCGAACGGCCGGAATTCGCACGCCTTGCCTTCCATTGCCGCCTTCGCTTCGCTTGGCGATGAGACGATGCCCGCGCCGAAGCAGCGGCGTCCCTGCGGCGTATTGATCAGGCCGAATTCCACGGTGAACCAGAAGATACGAAACAGGTGCCATGAATAGCCTTTGCCGAGGCGGACAGCCGTTTCGCCGAAATGCCGGACGAAATTGGCATAGCTCTGGTTGGTGAGCATGGGGCAGTGGCCGAACACCTCGTGGAACAGATCCGGTTCCTCGATGTAGTCGATATGCTCGCGACGGCGCAGGAAGGTTGCGAGCGGGAATTTGCCTTGCGACAGAAGTTCATAAAAGCGCGACGGCGGAATGAGCGCCGGCACGCCTTCGACGCCGAAGCCGGTGGTCTCGTTCAGGCGCCTGTTGACGTCGAGAAGCTGAGGCACCTTATCGGGCTTCAGCCCCAGCATTTTGACGCCGTCCAGATATTCGCGGCAGGCCGTATCGGCGAGCAGCTTCATCTGACGCCGGTAGAGTTCACCCCATATCGCATCTTCGTCAGGGGCGTAGTCATACAAACCGTCCGGGCCGGGCAGTTTGGCGGTGTAGCTGCTTTCCTTGGTCATAGGCTGATCCTCCCAGGCACGGCGCTATTCCTGCCATTATGATCCGGGTTTGGAGGATTTTCTTTTCTTTCATGCTGGCTATTGCCATAATGGTGGCAAATATTCCCGAATGTGATGCGAGAAATGAAAGAACCTGGGAATTTTCGCCGCAAGCTTCTGCAACTCGTCCAGGCCGACGGCAGCCTTTCGCTGGCAGATCTGGCGGAAAAGGCCGGCATGTCGCAGAGTTCGGCCTGGCGGAAGATCCAGGAGTTGGAAGCCGATGGCGTCATCCGCAAGCGTGTGACATTGCTCGATCCTGGAAAACTCGATCTCAAGCTCTGCGTCATCGCGCATGTGACACTGGAAGATCACCACGAAGAGGCGGTCGCGTCGTTCGCTTCGATGGTGCTGGAGCGGCCTGAGATCATGGAGTGCTACGCCCTGTCAGGCGCCTTCGACTACATGCTGAAGATAAGGGCAAGCGACGTGGAAAGCTACGAGGCCTTCATGACCCGCTATCTCATGCGCAACCCACATGTGCGCACGGTGGTCTCGAGCTTTGTGCTGCGCGAGCTGAAATTCTCGACCGAACTGCCGATCTGATTAAGATATCTGCGCAGGGCGATGCCGTCGGCATCATTGTCGTGCTGTCGCCATGTCAATGGCCAGGCATGAGCACCGGAAAGCCCTCGAATGTCTTCAGCGTGTCGAGGACAATTGATGTCTTCACGTGCTGCACCGACTCGTGGGGCAGCAGAACGTCGTTGACGAATTTCGAAAGGTCGGCGAGTCCGCGGGTCGCGACCGTCAGGTGGTAGTCCATTTCACCGGTCAAGGCATAGGCCTCGAGAACTTCCGGCAACCCGTTGATCAGTTGCGAAAATCGCCGGGCATTGTCTCTGTTGTGCGTGGCAAGCGTCACGGAAATGACCACCAGCATATCCAGACCCAGCTTCTGCCGATCGAGGTACGCGCGGTAGCTGCGGATATATCCTTCAGCCTCCAGTCTCGTCCGCCGGCGAGAGCATTGCGACGGTGAAAGCGCGATCCGCTCCCCCAACTCGTTGTTCGTCAACCTGCCGTCCTTTTGAAGTTCCTGAAGCAGGCGCAGATCCAATTTGTCGAGGGGTTCATCCATTGCGCGAAATCTCCAAAACACTCACGGATCGTGCATATTCTCTTCCTGGAGCATAAAGAATGCAAGAACTTTGCGCGTGTTTTGGGCCACACTTTGCATATCAAATGCAGTCTCCTCTGGAGGAAAGAAAATGGGTCCCTTCCCACATGACGCGCCGCCCTCGGAAATCACCGCCGACAATCCGGCCGGCACCGACGGCTTCGAATTCGTCGAATTCGCCCACCCTGAGCCCGAGACGCTGCGCGAGCTCTTCACACGCATGGGCTATGTTGCGGTCGCCAGGCACAAGACGAAAGACATCACCGTCTGGCGCCAGGGTGACATCAACTATGTGCTCAACGCCGAGCCCGGCAGCCATGCCGCGCGTTTCGTCGCAAACCATGGCCCCTGTGCGCCATCGATGGCATGGCGCGTCGTCGACGCCAGGCACGCCTTTGACCACGCGGTGTCGAAAGGCGCTGTTCCCTATGAAGGGAACGACAAGATGCTCGATGTCCCGGCGATTGTCGGCATCGGTGGCTCGCTGCTCTATTTCGTCGAGACCTATGGGGCAAAGGGATCGGCCTACGAAGCCGAGTTCGACTGGCTCGGCGAGCGCGACCCGCATCCCCAGGGGATCGGCTTCTATTATCTCGACCATCTCACCCACAACGTCTTTCGAGGCAGCATGGACAAATGGTGGGATTTTTACCGCAACCTGTTCAATTTCAAGCAGATCCACTTCTTCGATATCGATGGGCGCATCACCGGTCTGGTGAGCCGCGCCATCACCTCGCCCTGCGGCAAAATCCGCATACCGCTGAATGAATCGAAGGACGACACCAGCCAGATCGAGGAATATCTGAAGAAGTACAAGGGCGAGGGCATTCAGCACATCGCCGTTGGAACGGAGGATATTTACGACGCCACCGACAGGTTGGCCGACAACGGCCTGCGCTTCATGCCGGGTCCGCCGGAGACCTATTACGACATGTCCTATGAACGCGTGAACGGCCATAGCGAACCGATCGAGCGCATGAAGAAGCACGGCATCCTCATCGATGGCGAAGGAGTGGTGAATGGCGGCATGACGAAAATCCTGCTGCAGATCTTCTCCAAAACCGTCATCGGCCCGATCTTCTTCGAATTCATCCAGCGCAAGGGCGACGAAGGCTTCGGCGAAGGCAACTTCCGGGCTCTTTTCGAGTCGATCGAGGCCGATCAGATCAAGCGTGGTGTCATCGGGACTGCAGCGGAGTAAACTCTATAGCGCCGCGCATCTTCCAGACGCGCGGCGCTGGAGTGTTCGGGGAGGAGTGAGCATGGACCAGACATCGATCCAGACGTCGGATGGTGAAGCCGCGACGGCAAACACGCTGAAATATATGCCGGGGTTCGGCAATGACTTCGAAACCGAGTCGCTCCCCGGTGCCTTGCCGCAGGGCCAGAACAGCCCGCAGAAGTGCAACTATGGTCTCTATGCGGAGCAGCTTTCCGGCTCGCCGTTCACCGCGCCGCGCGGGACCAACGAAAGGTCCTGGCTTTACCGCATCCGCCCGAGCGTGCGCCACACCCGCCGCTTCTCCAACGCGTCCTATCCGCTCTGGAAAACCGCGCCGTGCCTCGACGAACATTCGCTTCCTCTCGGCCAGCTTCGCTGGGACCCCATCCCCGCGCCCGCGGAGAGGCTGACATTCCTTGAAGGGGTGCGGACCATCACCACGGCGGGCGATGCCACCACCCAGGTGGGGATGTCAGCCCATGCCTACGTCTTCAATGAGGACATGGTCGACGACTACTTCTTCAATGCCGATGGTGAATTGCTGATCGTGCCGCAGCTCGGCGCCATCAGAGTGTTCACCGAAATGGGCATCATGGATGTCGAGCCCCTGGAAATATGCCTCATCCCGCGCGGCATGATGTTCAAGGTTCTCAGGGGCGGTGAGCAGACCGTCTGGCGTGGATATATCTGCGAGAACTACGGCGCGAAATTCACCCTGCCGGACCGCGGACCGATCGGGGCCAACTGCCTGGCAAATCCGCGCGACTTCAAAACGCCGGTGGCCGCTTTCGAGGACAAGGAAACACCGTGCCGCGTCCATGTGAAGTGGTGCGGAAAATTCTATGTCACCGACATCGGCCATTCGCCGCTGGATGTGGTGGCCTGGCACGGCAATTACGCCCCGTTCAAATACGATCTGCGGACGTTTTCTCCGGTCGGTGCGATCCGCTTCGATCATCCCGATCCGTCGATCTTTTCGGTGCTGACCGCGCCCACCGAAGATGCGGGCACCGCGAATGTCGATTTCGTGATCTTTCCGCCGCGCTGGCTGGTCGCCGAACACACGTTCCGACCGCCCTGGTACCACCGCAACATCATGAGCGAGTTCATGGGGCTGATCCATGGCCAGTATGACGCCAAGGAGGAGGGCTTCGTGCCGGGCGGCATGAGCCTGCACAATATGATGCTTCCCCACGGGCCGGACGCGGTCGCCTTCGAAAAGGCATCCAATACCGAGCTCAAACCGGTGAAGCTCGATCATACCATGGCCTTCATGTTCGAGACCCGGTACCCGCAGCAACTGACGAAATACGCAGCCGAGCTTGAAACGCTGCAGGATAATTACCTGGAATGCTGGGATGGCCTGGAACGCAAGTTCGACGGAACCCCTGGTATCAAATGATGCATCAAGTGATGCATCAAGTGAAGTCATCCTCCTGCACGGAATTCGGACATGAAACTTGCGACGTTAAAAGACTCCACGCGGGACGGCCGGCTGGTCGTTGTTTCCCGCGACCTGACCCGCTGTTCCGAAGTCGGTCACATCGCCCGCACATTGCAGGCAGCACTCGATGACTGGGAGCATGTGGCTCCGAGGCTCGCGCTCATTGCTGAAGGCGTCGAGACTGGCGCCCAGCCGACGATCCGGTTTCACGAACATGACGCTACGTCACCTTTGCCGCGAGCCTACCAATGGGCCGACGGTTCCGCTTACGTCAACCATGTCGAACTGGTGCGCAAGGCGCGCGGCGCCGAGATGCCGGCAAGCTTCTGGGCCGATCCGCTGATCTATCAAGGCGGTTCGGACGCGTTCCTCGCACCGCGCGATCCGATCGTGATGGCCGACGAGGCCTACGGGATCGACATGGAAGGCGAGGTCGCCGTCATCACCGGCGACGTTGCCATGGGTTCCAGCCCGGAGGCCGCACGCGGCGCCATCCGTCTGCTGATGCTCGTCAACGATGTGTCGCTGCGCGGTCTGATCCCGGGCGAACTGGCAAAGGGTTTCGGTTTCTTCCAGTCGAAGCCGGCATCGGCATTTTCTCCGGTCGCGGTGACGCCGGACGAGCTCGGAGATGCCTGGGACGGCGGCAAGCTGCATCTTCCGCTGCTGGTGAGCTTGAACGGCAAGCCATTCGGCAAAGCCAACGCCGGTATCGACATGACCTTCGATTTTGGCCAACTGATCGCCCATGCCGCCAAGACTCGTAACCTCCTGGCCGGAACGATCATCGGCTCGGGCACGGTGTCCAACAAGCTGGACGGCGGCCCGGGCAGACCAGTGGAAGGCGGCGGAAGCGGTTACTCCTGCATCGCCGAAATCAGAATGATCGAGACGATCGAGACCGGATCGCCGAAGACCCCCTTCATGCAGTTCGGCGATCAGGTCCGCATCGAGATGAAGGATCGGGCTGGCCATTCGATCTTCGGTGCGATCGAGCAGACGGTCGAAAAATACCAACGGGCCGACCCGCGATGAACGAGGTCGTTCTCTACGACTACTGGAGATCATCGGCGAGCTATCGCGTCCGCATCGCGCTCAATCTCTTGGGCGTCGATTATCAGACAGTGTCCATCAACCTGTTGGAAGGAGCGCACAAGACCCCGGAATATCTGGCCCTCAACCCGCAGGGACTGGTGCCGACATTGGTGATCAACGGGAAAACGCTGACCCAGTCGCTGGCAATCATCGAATATCTGGCTGAGCTTCGGCCGGAATGCGGATTACTGCCATCGGACATTGCCGATCGCCAGAAAGTCCGCGCCCTTGCCTATGCGGTCGCCATGGACATCCATCCGATCTGCAACTTGCATGTCGTGTCGCATCTGATGACCATGACGGATAAGCCCGATGGCCGCGAGGAATGGATGAAGCATTTCATCAGCGACGGGCTGGGCAAACTGGAAGCGATGATCGGCGAAGGCGATGGCGCGTTCAGCGTTGGGGATGCGCCGACGATGGCGGACCTCTGTCTCGTTCCCCAGGTCTACAACGCCAGCCGCTGGGGCGTGGATATGACCGCTTTCAAGCGCATCGTCGCCATCGACGCCAGATGCGCAGCCCTGCCGGCCTTCCAGGCGGCGCATCCCGACCGTGTGAAACCGTAACGGCAGAGCGAGGCCCGGGACGAAATTCGAAGAAGCGCCCCCTTCTTCCTGCGGCTCTCGCATCAATGGCCGGCACACACCGGATCGCGTGGACTGGGATCTCCCGATCGCGGTGAGGAACCCGCGTTTACCTTGTATCAACACTTCTGATTGTGCCGCTTGTCAGAAGATTGTCCCTTGTGCATTGATTGGATGCTGCCGGGGTACGGGTGAAATGTTCTCGTCAAAGCTGTCGATCGTCGCACCCGTGATTGCCACGGGCTTGGTCGCATTGAAAGCTGACGGTCTCATCGCCAGGATTCGATGATCGCCCGGCAATAGGTGCGCAAGATATGCTGAGAGTGACGACAGGAGAAGTACACGTGCTCGAAGGCTGGAGAAGAATGCGGAAATCCGTCTCGTTCATATCGATGCTGTTGCCGTTCGTCGCCCTGGCCGGAGAGGTGCATGCGGCAATTTCCTACCAACGTCTGGACGGCGCGCCGGGGAAGCGCGGCCTTGCGATAAAGGGTGCGTTCGAAATCTCCGACGATCCGAAGATGCTTGTCGACGAATACACGCAGTTCCAGCCGGCCTATATTACGTTTGACTCGCCCGGCGGAAACGTGATCGTCGCGATCGAGTTCGGCCGCACCATTCGCGCGCTGAATGCAAGAACGATCCAGATCAGAGCCATGGAATGCGCGTCGGCTTGCGCCTTCGCCTTCGCCGGTGGCGTTCATAGGTTTGCCGAGCCGGGGTCCATCGGCGTGCATCGGGTTTCCCTATCCGACGATGCCGGCATGGACAACAAAACGGCAGTCTCGTCGGTTCAATCGCTGACCGGCGAGATTATCGGATATCTCACCGACATGGGGGTAAGCCCCAATCTGCTGCAGCTCAGCCTGTCGATCGACAGCGACGATATAAGGTATCTGACCTCTGCGGAAATGCGAGACTGGAACATCATCACGCCCGAGAACATGCCCTCGCCACCGGCAAGCGCGCCGCCACCGCCGGAGGCCGCGCCAGAACTGAGCGCAACACCTGCCGTCATGCCATCAGACCCAAACGCTTCAGAGGAGGCCACCGCATCCGCACCGGGCGACCTGACCACGGAGGCGCTTGATTTCGCCAACCGATACAATGACGAATGGTCGAAAGACAGCGCCTCGGCGCTGGCCTTCATGAAAAGCGTCTATGCCGACCAGGTCTCCTTCTTCGGGACTTTGGTCGACAAAGACGTCATCTTGAAGGACAAGGCGGCCTTCGCCCAACGCTGGCCGGAGCGCATATACAGCGTCAAACCCGGCTCCCTGACTGCCGGCTGCGCCGGAAAATGCGAAATGTCAGGAATTGTCGAGTGGTTTGCCCAAAGCCGGGATACGGGTAGGACTTCCTCCGGGATGGCGGAATTCTCTTTCGTCTGGAACACGGCCTCCCTGCAGATCGAGTCCGAGATCGGAAAGGTGATCGCCACGGACAAAGGAGCCAAAGCGCCGGATCGGTTGATCCATCAGTGGATAGGACTGGACGACATCTGCCGCGGCAGCACCGATCGCTACGGCATCGAGACGGAGCGGGCCTGCAAACGGCGCGATCAGATCGGTCCACTGCTCAATCGCGTCGACTGGTGCTATGGCCATGAGGATGAAGCCGGAATGGATATGCAATGGCACAAATGCGATGCCAATTCCCGTAGGTATGGAGATTAAGCATCGCCGATCCACCGGCGAGATGCGGCAGTCTGAAGGAAGGGATCGGTGGGAAATTCATATTTATGAGTGAGGCCGAGCATGTCAGAAGACGATCAACCCGTCGAAAACACGGTCTTGTCGGGACCCGGCGAACCCGAGAAGCCTGCGGAGCGCTATCAACTCGGACTTTGCCTTTCGGGCGGCGGCTATCGGGCCATGCTTTTCCATGCGGGATCGCTTGCGAGACTCAACGGGGCCGGTCTTCTGGCGAAACTCGATATGATCTCGTCGGTCTCGGGCGGATCTATCGCATCCGGCCTGCTGGCCTATGTGTGGCCACGGCTGATCTTCGAGAACGAGGTCGCCGTCAACTTCAAGACTGAATACCTCAATCGCATTCTGGCCTTCAGTCAGGTGTTCGCGGATGGGCCGAGCTTCTTGAAGGGCGTGTTCAACCCCTTCTCGAGTGCGGCGGAGGAAGCCGCGAAACTCTACGAGCGGCATCTCTTCGACGGAAAATCACAAAGCCTGTGCGATCTTCCGAAATCGCCCTGGTTCGTATTTTGCTCCAGCAATCTCAGCACCGGTTCACTCTTCCGGATGTCGAACCGCTATCTCGCGGATTACAGGATCGGGGTATCGTTCCATCCGACACTTTCGCTCGCCACCGCGGTTGCCGCTTCGGCGGCATTCCCGCCCGTGCTGTCGCCGCTGCGATTGGACCTGTCCCAGTTTTCCTGGAAAAGGGAAAAGCTCGACGACAGTGTTGGTGAACCGGTTGCTCCGGGCAGGGCAATATTGAGCGACGGTGGCATCTATGACAATCACGGCATCGAGCCGGCGCTGAAACGCTGCGATTGCTTGTTTGTCAGCGATGCCGGAGCGCCTTGGCGATCCTCTACCCGCGGATACTGGAACTATCTCTCCCAGCTCAAGCGCGTTCTCGATACGACCGACAATCAGGTGCGGTCGTTGAGGCGCCGAGACCTGATCGGTGGCTTCAAGGCCGCAAAACAGGCTGATAGGCTTGGCCTCGACGATCTCGCGAAATCGGCTCTGCGCGCGAGAACCCGCGGCGTCTATTGGTCGATCGACAGCAAGGACGTCGAGCTCAAGCCCTACGCGTCCTACACGCTGCCGCCGTCGTCGGTCGTTCCCTCGGAGGTCGGCACCTATCTCCATTTTCTGGGCGCGAAGGAGACGGAGTATCTGACGAACTGGGGGCACTACGTGTGCGACGCGATGCTCAACCGGTTCTATCAATCGCCCTTGGCTCCATCGTCCGGCCCGCCATTGGTTGCCGGAACCGTGAAGCCGGCTTTGGCGGCGAGGGCCAGCAAGCGGCTGTTCGACTTCATCCCTTTTAAACGAAAGCCGGGGGCCGGTTAAAGCGGGGCCAGCGGGATCCGGCGAGATTGCCCCTACATTAAGCCTGAGGAAGAACGAACGTATCGACCGGTACGATGATCGGTTGTTTCTGGCTCCCTTCGGCCGCAAATTTGAAGGGGCCTCAGAGTTCCAACTTCAATATTGTTTATGAAAGTATGAGAGGCCCGGTTGCCCGGACCTCCCACGATATTTTTAGAACCGAAGCGAAGAGTAGGAAGAGCCTACTCAGCTGCACCCGCTCGTAGCACCACACGTATCGCACTTCTCGCAGGTGCCATTCCGCACCATCGTAAAATTCTGGCACTCCGAGCACATGTTGCCGGTATAGCCCTGCATGATCGAGCGCTGGCGGCGTTCTGCTTCCCGCTTCTTGGCTTCGGATTTCGCCGTTGCCGCGTCGGCCGCCGCCTTGTCGGAGAAGAGGGCTGTCGCGTCGCTGGTGATTTCCTCGGTCACCTCTTCGGCGATCTCTTCCGCCAACTCCTTGGCGCGCTCCTCGTAGTCGCGCTTGAAGGCAACGATTTCGGAGGTGGAGACGGCAATCGTCGTCTCCAGCTTGCGGGCAGCGGCGCCGGCAAAGGCGGTCACTGTGCCGGTGGAAGTGGCGCGGGCAGGGGCGGCGGTGGCCGCACCCTTGGGTTCGCCTGCCTGGCGTTCGCCGCCGGTGCCGGACACCAGCGTCGGCTTGTAGCCGCGGGTCCAGCCGGTGGAGAGCAGGTTGGTCTTGCCTTCCTGGATGCCCTTGCCGAGTGCCGTGTTCGAGAAGTCCGAGGTATCGACATGGGCCAGGTCGTGGCGGCCGAGATAGGAGACGGCAAGCTCACGGAAGACATAGTCGAGGATCGAGGTGGCGTTCTTGATCGCATCATTGCCGATGACCATGCCGGCCGGCTCGAACTTGGTGAAGGTGAAGGCCTCGACATATTCCTCGAGCGGCACGCCATATTGCAGGCCGAGCGAGATGGCGATGGCGAAATTGTTCATCATCGCACGGAAGGCAGCACCTTCCTTGTGCATGTCGATGAAGATCTCGCCGATGCGGCCGTCGCCGAATTCGCCGGTCCGGAGATAGACCTTATGTCCGCCGACGGCGGCCTTCTGGGTATAGCCCTGGCGGCGGTTCGGAAGCTTCTCGCGTTCGCGCGAAACTCGTTCGACCACCCGCTCGATGATCTTCTCGGTGACGGTGACGGCCTGGGCGGCGAGGGGCGACTGCAGCAGTTCCTCCAGCGCATCCTCGTCGTCCTCGTCCTCGATCAGCGAGGAGTTGAGCGGCTGCGACAGCTTCGAGCCGTCGCGATAGAGCGCGTTGGCCTTGAGGCCAAGCTTCCAGGAGAGCATGTAGGCGTTCTTGCAATCCTCGACGGTCGCCTCGTTCGGCATGTTGATCGTCTTGGAAATCGCGCCCGAGATGAACGGCTGGGCAGCCGCCATCATGCGGATATGGCTTTCCACCGAGAGGTAACGCTTGCCGATCTTGCCGCAGGGATTGGCGCAATCGAAGACCGGCAGATGTTCATTCTTGAGGAAGGGCGCGCCTTCCAGCGTCATCGCACCGCAGACATGGATGTTGGCGGCTTCGATGTCCTTCTTCGAGAAGCCGATATGGTCGAGCAGGCTGAAGCTCATGTCGGCGAGCTGTTCGTCGGAAACCTTCAGCGTGTCCTTCAGGAAGTCGGCGCCGAGCGTCCACTGGTTGAAGACGAACTTGATGTCGAAGGCGCTCTTCAGCGCGGCGTTGACGGCTTCCACCTTCTCGTCGGTGAAACCCTTGGTCTTCAGCGTCGACGGATTGACCGCCGGCGCCTGGTTCAGGTTGCCGTGGCCGACGGCATAGGCCTCGATCTCGGCGATCTGGCTTTCCGAATAGCCGAGCGTGCGCAGTGCGTCGGGAACGGCGCGGTTGATGATCTTGAAGTAGCCGCCGCCGGCGAGCTTCTTGAACTTGACGAGGGCAAAGTCGGGCTCGATGCCGGTGGTATCGCAATCCATGACGAGACCGATCGTGCCTGTGGGGGCAATGACCGAGACCTGGGCATTGCGGTAGCCATGCTGTTCACCGAGCTCGAGCGCCTTGTCCCAGGCCGATTTGGCGTGGGCGACGAGATCCTGATCCGGGTTTTCCGAATGGATCAGCGCGACCGGGTTGATCGACAGGGCTTCATAGCCGGAGCTCTCGCCATGGGCGGCACGGCGATGGTTGCGAATGACCTTGAGCATGCTCTCGCGGTTTGGCGCAAAATTCGGGAACGGGCCGAGCTCGGCGGCCATTTCGGCCGAGGTCGCATAGCAGATGCCAGTCATGATCGCGGTCAGCGAGCCAGCGATGGCGCGGGCCTCAGTGGAGTCATAGGGAATGCCCGACGACATCAGCAGGCCGCCGATATTGGCGTATCCAAGGCCGAGCGTGCGGTATTCGTAGGAGAGTTCGGCAATGCGCTTCGACGGGAACTGCGCCATCATCACCGAAACTTCGAGCACGACGGTCCACAGGCGAACCGCGTGTTCGTAATCGGCGATGTTGATGCGCTTGGTGGCCTTGTCCTTGAACTGCAGCAGGTTCAGCGAGGCAAGGTTGCAGGCCGTGTCGTCGAGGAACATGTATTCCGAGCACGGGTTCGAGCCGCGGATCGGGCCGCCGGCCGGCGAGGTGTGCCAGTCGTTCATCGTCGTATTGAAGTGGATGCCCGGATCGGCCGAGGCCCAGGCAGCGTAGGAAATGGTTTCCCAGAGATCGCGGGCCTTCAGCGTCTTCATCACCCGGCCATCCTTGCGGGCGGTCAGGTTCCAGTCGCCATCATTCTCGACGGCACGCAGGAAGTCGTCCTTGATCGAGACGGAGTTGTTGGAGTTCTGGCCGGATACCGTGAGGTAGGCTTCCGAGTCCCAATCCGTGTCGTAGGTCTTGAATTGGAGATCCTTATAGCCCTGGCGGGCGAACTGGATGACGCGCTGGACGTAGTTCTCAGGAACCTGGTCCTTCTTGGCGGCGCGGATTTCGCGCTTCAGGGCAGGGTTCTTGTTGGGATCGTAGCAGTCGCCGTTGTCACCGCCTTCGCAGTTGAAGCAGGCCTTCATGATCGCCTTCAGATGCTTGGCGACGACCTTCGACCCGGTCACAAGAGCTGCGACCTTCTGCTCTTCCTTGACCTTCCAGTTGATGTATTCCTCGATATCCGGATGGTCGATGTCGACGACCACCATCTTGGCGGCGCGGCGCGTCGTGCCGCCCGATTTGATGGCGCCGGCGGCGCGGTCGCCGATCTTCAGGAAGCTCATCAAGCCGGAGGAGCGGCCGCCGCCGGAAAGCTTTTCGCCTTCGCCGCGCAGCATCGAGAAGTTCGAGCCGGTACCGGAGCCGTATTTGAACAGGCGCGCCTCACGCACCCAGAGGTCCATGATGCCGCCTTCGTTGACGAGATCGTCCTCGACAGACTGAATGAAGCAGGCATGCGGCTGCGGGTGTTCATAGGCCGACTTGGACTTGGTCAGCTTGCCGGTGAAGGGATCGACATAGAAATGGCCCTGGCCGGGGCCGTCGATGCCGTAGGCCCAATGCAGCCCGGTGTTGAACCACTGCGGCGAGTTCGGGGCGACGCGCTGGGTGGCGAGCATATAGGCAAGCTCGTCCTTGAAGGCCGAGGCATCTTCCTCGGAGGAGAAATAGCCGCCCTTCCAGCCCCAATAGGTCCAGGTGCCGGCAAGACGGTCGAAGACCTGGCGCGCATCGATTTCGGAGCCGGTCTGCTCGTCCTTGGACAGGGTCTTCAGCGCAGCATCGTCGGGAACGGAGCGCCACAGGAAGGAAGGAACGTCGTTTTCCTCGACCTTCTTCAACCGGGTGGGAACGCCGGCCTTACGGAAATACTTCTGCGCCAGAACGTCGGTCGCGACCTGGGAGAACTGCGCGGGAACGTCGATGTTCTCAAGGCGGAACACGACCGAACCATCGGGGTTCTTGATCTCGCTCGTCGCCTTGCGGAATTCGATATCCGCATAGGCGCCTTGGCCGGCCTTTGTGAAACGACGTTCGATGCGCATGGTCTTGACCTCGTGTTGGCGCCCGGTCCCCGCGACCGAGGCGCAAAATTCCTATCCGGCGGCACTTTGTCGTCGTGCAGCCAGTCTCGTTTCCGTATCGTGACAGGGGTGTCATCCGGAGATGACCTTCCTGTATCTTGTGGTGATGGTGGCTGCAAACACTAAATATAGTATTAACAGCTTATTATCGCCAGTCCCAATGTCACTTTTTTTGGAGGCTGAAAACCGCGCAAAAACCCTCAGGCTTGACCCGTTCCCGGTCCATTGCCCTGATTCCGCGTCCTAATTTTCAAAAGGGAACCGGGCTCGTTACCTCCGGTCCTGTCGCCGCCGCAACATCAGAAGTAGTAAAGTTTGAAACAGCTGATTCCGTCAAGGGCTGGCTTTTAATTGATTGCTAACCACAACATGTTGTGGATGCGCCTGTGGAGATTGGGGAAAGCCGGGGAGCGCTGAAATTACAATGGCTTGCAGGTGTTGCCGGCTAAGGAAAACGTCGGAACGGCAAAAAAGCGTCCTATGGCAAATCTTGTGATGGCATTTCCGGCGCAAATGGGCATGGCGATTCGCACGGGTGCAAGTGCCTGTCAGAGCGCATCGATGGCGATGGTGACGATGGCGACGCCAATCGGTCTGTTCTCTTCGTCCATGACGACGAAGCTGGCCTGCGTTTCGAGATTCTGGGTGGATTCGTTGCGTTCGGCCCGGTCGATGAAGATCTCCCGGGAGCTGTTGGCGAAGGTTCTGAGATATTTCTCCTCGTCGCCCTGCCAATAGTCGGCGGTGATGGTGCTCTGCCCGACATTCAGCCCGTGGCTGTCGGTGACGAAAAATTCGAGGATGACCCCTTGCGAGGCGTCCTGCCTGGCTTTCAGGTAGTGCGACACGGATTTGTCGAGCAGCAGCTTGACCATATGCAGGTGGTGCTGATCAAGTTCCGACCGGTAGGTCTCGTCGAGCACCCGCATATCCATTTCGCTGACGTTGCCGAATTTCGCGTTCTGTTCGGCAATGGCGTTCAGCACCAATCGCGTTTCCACGATTGGCCGGACCTGTTTCTCGACGTAGTCGCGCACGAGGGGAATATAGGCAGGCTCAGCGTGGACGGGCATCAGCGGAAACAGAAAGGTTGCCAGCCCGACGGTCACAACCGCTCCTATATGCCCCCACCGCGCCATCTTGTTCCCTATACCCGCATTGTTCGCTGCACGCTTTAGGCGCAACCTGACACGATTCGCATCTGTCGAGTTTATGAGCGAAAGATAAAATAGATGTGCAGATCCCGATAGCGGATTCAGGAAGCCTCGCTGACAAAATCTGGAACAATTTCAAGTGGTAAATACGGTGGTTGCGCGTTGAGATCGGTGGCGATCAACGCGCGCCCTTGGCGATCGGCTCCTGATAGGTGAAGCCCATGTCCCAGGGGAAGTAGATCCAGGTATCCTGGCTCACCTCGGTGATGAAAGTGTCGACGGTCGGCACACCCTTCGGCTTGGCATAGACGCAGGCGAAATGTGCCTTCGGCAGCATGGTGCGCACCTGTGCGGCGGTCTTGCCGGTATCCGTCAGATCGTCGACGACGAGCACGCCTTCGCCGCCATTTTCTTGAAGTTCGGGCGCTATTCCCTTGAGCAGCACCATGTCGCCCTGGTTCACATAGTCATGATAGGAAGCGACGCAGACGGTCTCGATCAGCCGGATGTTCAGTTCGCGCGAAATGATCGCAGCCGGAACGAGGCCGCCGCGGGTGATGCAGACGATCGCCTTGAACGTCTGATCAAGGCCGGCAAGCCGCCAGGCAAGGGCGCGTGCGTCGCGGTGGAACTGATCCCAGGAAACGGGAAAGGCTTTATCGGGAAGGGACATAGGGCTGCTCCGCGGCATAAAAAACGACACGCCGTTTGCCGGCGACCGGACGGGCTTGAAGCGGCGACTGGCAAAACGCAAATCGCGCAGCCGGAACTGCGCGAGATGGGGCCGAGGCTCGAAGCTGTCATCGGTCGCCGCAATTAGCGGGATTTGCCGGCAAAAGGCAAGAGCAGCCAATCAACGCGATAACAGGGTCAGCGCCGTCATCGATTGCAGCAAGGTCTTCGTCGTGCCGCCGAAGATCATCTGCCAGAGCCAGGAATGCGTATAGGCGCCCATGACGAGAAGATCGATGCTGCTGTCCGAAAGCCGGTTTTCGATGACATGCGATGCGCTCTTGTCCACACTTTGCGCCGTCGAAAGCGTCGTCTTCACGCCATGACGTGCAAGCGTCGCGGCGATGTCGGCACCAGCGGTCAGCGGCGATTGCAGCGCCGTGTCGGCCGGATCGACCGAAAAGATCTCCACCTCGTCGGCGGCTTTGAGGATCGGCAGCGCGTCGAAGGTCGCGCGCGCCGCCTCCTTCGAGCCGTTCCAGGCGATCAGCACGCGCTTGATCGGCTTCGGCTGGCGAATGATATAGGGGATCATCAGTACCGGCCGACCGGTTTCGAAAAGGAAACTGTCGACGTCGACGTGGCTGTCGGAAGGTCTGGCCGGGTCAGCCTGCGATGCGATCAGGAGGTCGGCGCTGCGGGCACTTTCGATCAGCGGTGCGGAGCCATAGCCAGTGGATGTGGCAAAGCTGCGCCATTCGGAGGAGGCGCCTGATGCCTCCGCCTTCGCGCGAAAAATGCGCTCGACGGCAATCGTTTCGCTATGCGCCATATCCTGCAGCGCCTGCACGGCAACGGGATCGGGGATTTCCATCGGCGCCACCAGCGGCACGGCAGAGATGATTTCGGCATGCAGGCCGATCACATGGGCGCCGCTTTCAGCAGCGATGGCAAAGGCGAAATCGGCAACCGCGGTACTATTGTCTGATGTATCGAGAATGGCGAGAATGGTTTTGTAAGACATATCAATTCTCCTTGCGCTGAAATGGCTTGCGCGAGGGAAGGAATGCTTCGGACCGTTCTCCTGTTCCTTGATAGGGATCAAGGATGGCCTCCAGGTCCGGCTTTGCCCTCAAGCCTCGGCGGAATGGTTTTCGGCGATGTCCTTCCTTTGGCGGATGGCGTCGATCATCGCACGCACCTCGGCGCCGGCCGCATCGATTGCCGTCTGCGAGCGGCCACGCACGACAATCTCGGTCGAAAATTTCTGGCCGATATAACGCGGGTAGGAACCGATGCTGGTTTCCGGATGTGCTTTCTGGATCGCGGTCAAGGGTGTGCCGATCTCGCCTTCGCCGTAAGGGCAGGCGATGGCGAGCGAGAGCACCGGCGTGCCGGTTCGAAGCGTCGGCAGCACATTGTCGACCATCGCCTGAAAGACCTGCGGCACGCCGGCCATGACATGGACGTTGCCGATGATGAAGCCGGGCGCCGTCGAGACCGGATTGGCGATATGCACAGCCCCGCGCGGCATGCGCGCCATGCGCTGGCGCGCCTCGGTGAATTCCATCTCTCGGCGCCGGTACATCTCGGCAAGCAGTGTCATTGCTGTTTCGTCGTATTCGCAGGGCACGCCGAAAGCCTTGGAGATGGCATCGGCGGTGATGTCGTCATGCGTCGGCCCGATGCCGCCCGAGGTGAAGACATAATCATATTTGCCGCGAAGCGCGTTGAGCGCCTCGACGATCGCCTCCTCGTCGTCGGCGACGATGCGCACTTCCTTGAGGTCGATGCCGGAAAGTGTCAGCAAATCGGCGAGATGGCCGATATTTTTATCCTTGGTACGGCCGGAGAGAAGTTCGTCGCCAATGGCGAGCATGGCGGCGGTGACGACGATGTCTTGGCTCATGGGATGTTCCGTGATGTGAGGCTGGGAAATAGGTAGCGCCGTTCGGTCGCTTTGCAAACCCAGAGCATGATGCCGAAAAGTGCAGGCGGTTTTCGGACGACATCATGCGCTAACTCTTTAATTCGGGCGATGCGTCATTTTTGCCGAAATGAAAACCGCAAGCGAATTTTCGTCTCCGGGTGGTGAACACTGAGTTCTTCATAGCGGGGCTTTGTTCAACTATGCGCGCTGATAGAAATCGCGTCGGGCACGAAATTCAACCCGATGTTTCAAGGAAGATAGAAGATGGCGAAGGTTCTCGTCCTTTATTATTCGGCTTACGGCCATATCGAAACCATGGCCTATGCCGTCGCCGAAGGCGCGAAGTCGGCCGGTGCCGAGGTCACCGTCAAGCGCGTTCCGGAACTGGTTCCCGAAGACGTCGCCAAGGCTTCCTATTACAAGGTCGATCAGGCGGCTCCGATCGCCACCGTCGACGAACTGGCGGACTATGACGCGATCATCGTCGGCGCCGGCACCCGCTTCGGCACGGTCGCCTCGCAGATGCGCAATTTCTGGGATCAGACGGGCGGCCTCTGGTTCGCCGGCAAGCTCGTCGGCAAGCTCGGTTCGGTCTTCACCTCTTCGGCCACCCAGCACGGCGGCCAGGAATCGACCATCCTTGGCTTCATCCCGACCTTCCTGCACCAGGGCATGGTCGTGGCCGGCCTGCCTTATGCCTTCCAGGGCCAGATGGGCACCGAGGAAGTCAAGGGCGGCTCGCCTTACGGCGCTTCCACCATCACCAACGGCGACGGCTCGCGCCAGCCTTCCGAGATCGAGCTGGAAGGCGCAAAATACCAGGGCGCTTATGTCGCCAAGCTTGCTGCCAAGCTCGCCTGATCTTTGACGCCGGAATGAAGAGGTGCGGCGGGCGTGAGGCTCGCCGCGCCTTTTAGTACATTCGAAAAACGGTGCAGCTAACCCGAACATTGTCGAGCCAGTCCGCCTTCGTTCCTGACGGAACTACGGCGCGACAGCCTTCGCTCTGTGAGCTTTGGCTCGCCGAGCCGAAGCTCACAGAGCGAAGGCTGGTGCGGACGGCGGGGGTCGAACCCGCATAGCCTAGGCCGAGGGATTTTCTTACCGCTACGGCTTTCACCGCCGCCTTTCGGCGTTTGTGGTCTGGACTATACCTTCACCCTAGCTTTGCCTTAGGTGCTGCCCGTCTAGTCTCTACACCTTCCCCTGGCGGGGCTTGGCTCGGGATTGCCATCTGACAGGTTTCCCCGACTTTGAGCAGTTCTACAGCCGGCGTTTCCGCCAGTGCACTCAATTTTACCTTAAGTCCCTTGTGTCTACCGATTCCACCACGTCCGCGTGGTTCTCCCTGCTAACAAAGAGAGGCGGTATTCTCAACCGATATTCAATGGCTGGGAAACGATTCCGTTTCGAAGTTTGGAAGCCTATCACCCTCCACAACAATCTGATATCGGCTGGAGAGCCCAGTGCCGGATATCAGGCGTCGGGAACATGGCGTTCCAAAGGGTCGCTTCGAACGTCCAGCTGAATTCAAAGCGGCAATCCGGCATGCTGATTGCTGCAAGGTTGGGGACAGTCGATTGCGAAAAATCATGCCAGTTGGCATAGGATACATAACACAACTCTTGCGACAGAAAGCTTATTGAATTTCGCCGGACATTGGGACAAAGTGCCGGTAGGGGAGAGTTTGCGACTTATACTGTTGCAATACGCGCACGTCACTTTTCATTGTGAACGCCGGGACGTCTGGTGGCTAAAGGGCAAATGGCTTTTGTTCTGAAGACCTTTGGTAGGTTGCAGCTCATTGATGGGGATGGGAGCCTTGTCGCGTTTCCCGAGAAGGGCCTGCTGCTTCTCGCATATTTGTTTACGGCCGATCGGGGTTCCGCGGATCGAACGACGTTGGCGAGCTTTCTCTGGGGCGACGCCGACAGGGACGATTCGCTTGCGACCTTGCGTAAGTTGATTTCGAGAATGAAGGCCCGTCAAATTGAACTCGGGATAAACATGCTTTCGTCCCGCGGCAACATGGTCACTCTCGACCGCGACTCTCTGTCTTCCGACATCCTGCTATCAGAGACGGAGGAAGAGCTTGAACCGTTCTCCCGGCTTAAGCAGCTCGTGAAGCTGATGGACCAGCCTTTTCTGGGGTCGGTTCACAGTCATAGCCGTCCGTTTCAACGGTGGCTCGCCGAGCGCGAAATTTGCCATATCGCGCTTCTCGGAAATACATTGAGAACGGCGTCCCGACTGGCGCAGTCGCCGAAAGAATCCGAACTCCTGAGGAAGGCTGCAGTTATCCTCTTTCGCGCGGAGCCGAAGGATCCCGATACGCTGCAAATGCTCATAGAGATATTCCAGGCGGAAGAAGAGGTTGCGTCCCTTCGCAACCATTTTGAACAGCGGCGGAATGCGATTTTGCGAGGGATCGCAGCGCACACCAGATCCGACAGTGACGCCATATCCCTCCGTCCGACATCAGCGCCTTCACAGGCGAAACTCGAGACCGCTCTTCCCCTTGAGCCCCAGGATATCCGCATTGCAATTCCCCGCCTGGTGCTGCTTCCGCCCAAGAACCAATCCGTCCGCCCTCAAGCCGGTTTTCTCGCCGCATCTTTGGTCGAAGATATCACGATCGGATTTTGTGCTTTCAACAGCCTGGAGGTCATAGCCCCGTATTCAGCGGTTCAGATCGGCCATCACACGGAGACGCAGAAGGCCTTCTTTGAACGGCATCGCGTCAATTACATCCTCGATACCCGGATCAGCAATACGGGCGATGAAGTCACCCTGTTCGCCCAACTGATCTTTTTCGACCAAAATCAAATTGTTTGGGCCGAAAGATTCAGCCTTGATCATATGGATCTCGTCAAAGACCGGAGAACCGTCGCCCGACGGATCGCGCTGTCCGTATCCGGTGAAATCGAGCGCCACGAGGCGTTGCGCGAAGATCTGAACCCGGTCGCTTACCATCGATATCTTGTCGGCAGGCGGCACCTGGCGCGGTTGACGCTTCCGAACCTGCGGCGTGCGCGCAAGGAAATGAAAGCCGCCCTCAGCGTAAGCCCCGATTTCGCACCGGCGCAGAGTTCGATGGCGCGGACCTACTCGAAGGAATGGTTGCTAACAGCCCGAGGTGATATCGAGCTTTTGCAAACGGCGGAGACCTTAGCAAAGCAGGCCACCGAGACGCGTCCGGACTTCGCCGATGGGTATCGCGAGTTCGGAGTCGCCAAACTGTTGCAGGGGGCGTTTGACGAAAGCGCCGAGGCAATGGAAGTGGCGGAGAGCCTTGCTCCGCACTACGCCGACGTGATTGCCGACTACGCGGACACGTTGGTTCATTGTTCGCTCCCCGCCATGGCCTTGCGAAAGATCGAGCGGGCTATCGAGTTGAATCCGCTCGGTCCTGATACCTATTTTTGGACCGCCGCGGGAGCAAACTATGCCCTCGGCGAATTCGAGGCTTCGCTGGACTGCATTGGGCAGATGGCCGACCCTAGTCTGGCGGACAGGTTATCAGCCGCGAGCTGGGCGATGCTGGATCGTCAGGACAAGGCGCGGGTCTTCGTACGGAGATTTCGCGAAGGCAACCCCGACTTCGACGTGGACAAATGGTTGTCCGCGGTTCCAAGTAAAGAGCAATGGCATAAAGACCTTTATCGTGAGGGCCTGAAGAAAGCTGGATTTTAAACACCAATCATTAGAAGAGGGAAAGAAGACATGGCTACAGTTGTTATTATTAGTGTTGAAGGTGAAGATGGACTCTGGGTTGCTGATCTGACCGCCGGCACTGTAGTGCCGCTCCCGCTTCCCAAGTCGGGCGGGCTGAAAGTGGTGACCGATCTTCGAGCGACCGGCTCGACGGTGACGAAGGGCGTGAATTTGGCTGTGACAGTTAAGTCTGTGGAGGCGGCGCTCTCGGGCCATTATGATGGCTAAACGCGGATAATTTTGATGCTGTTGCGCGACGACGGCGAGTGGGGAGCTGACCTGCTCGCCGTCGAGCAGGCGTTGCATTGACCGTGATCATAGCCGTTCCGGTGCCGGTCAAGTGTACCGGGTCTCATCGGCAATGCCTCGGCTTTGGCTATACGGGTTCGATCCCCGTCGCCTGCACCACCTTCATAATCTCGTTCGAATATGCTTGTATTATGCCTGTATATTGTGGATAAAAGCGCGCTATTGCTTGCATAGGGCTTTTTCGGTGCAAGGATTGCGCCGCGGCGGTTGAGTAAGTGTTGTCTTGTGGGAGTAAGACGATGGTTTACGATTGGAGTGGGGCAAGGACTCGGCGCATCCGAGTCTTCAAGACCAGTGTCGCGCTTGTTCTGGGAACTGCGATAGCTGCGATACCACTGTTCATTTGGGCAGTGCAGTTGCGCGGCTTCTAATCGGGGATAATCAGCGTTCTGTGAAAGGAATCGGGTTTGGCGCCTTGGTCTCGCGCCACCTGTTGATCACCCAGCCGGCCAGCAGCCCGAGGGCGGTGCCTATTGCCTTGACGCCTGCGTCATGGAGGCGCGGATGGCGGGTCGGTGAGAAGTATTGCAGCCATTCGATGGCGAATGCGCCGACGATCAGCAGCATGGCGACCATCTTCCACTGTTTCGGATAGGCCAGCGCAAAGGCGAAGCCAAGGAGAAGATAGGCGACCGCGCGGTCGACATCGACCATCGTGACCGTATTCGGCCTCTCTCCGATCGGCGAAACGGTGACGAAGATGATGAAGGCCAGCAGTAGCCAGGCGAGCGGTCTTGCGAATTTGAATGTCATCATAGCTTCATATTAGTGGCCGTCCTTTTTATTGACAGTTAAAATCAGTTCATGTGCCGCCAATTTGGCGATTGGCTTAAGAAAGGCCTTCCCCGGGAGCAAAACCGGTCCCCAGCGGCGAACCCGGCCCCCGCGGAGTGAAACCGATGCGGGAGCGAACTGGAAATGGCCGAAACGGGCTTTCTTTTGCCGGTCGGCCTATGCCATAGCGGCGGTGGCTAACGTGAGAATGGACCACGCCCGTGACGAGACTTGATGTCGAAAGCGCCGAAGAGGCAATGCGCAGCCTGTTTCCGGCAACGCCGTTGCAGCTCAACGATCATTTGTCGGCCCGCTACGGTGCCGATATCTGGCTGAAGCGCGAGGATCTGTCGCCGGTGCGCTCCTACAAGATCCGCGGCGCCTTCAATTTCTTCCGCAAGGCGATCGGGCAGGGTGCTGCCGGCAAGACCTTCGTCTGCGCCTCGGCCGGTAATCACGCCCAGGGCTTTGCCTTCGTCTGCCGTCATTTCGGCGTGCCGGGCGTCGTCTTCATGCCGGTAACGACACCGCAGCAGAAGATCGACAAGACCCGCATGTTCGGCGCTGAATTCATCACCATCCGGCTGTTCGGCGACTTCTTCGACCAGTGCTACCAGGCCGCGCGCGAACATGTGGAGGCGGTCGGCGGCGTCATGGTGCCGCCCTTCGACCATGCCGACATCATCGAAGGCCAGGCAACCGTCGCCGCCGAAATCATGCAACAACTGCCGGAAGGAACAGTGCCGGACATGGTCGTCCTGCCGGTTGGCGGCGGCGGACTTGCCGCCGGCATCACCGGTTATCTCAACGGCACCGTGCCGAAATCGGCTTTCGTCTTCACTGAGCCAGCCGGCGCGCCGAGCCTTAAGCGCAGCATCGAGGCGGGCAAGGTGACGACGCTTCCCAAGGTCGACAATTTCGTCGATGGCGCTGCAGTCGCCCGGATCGGCGACCTCAATTTCGCCGCTCTTCGTGAGTTCCCGGCAAGCCAAGTGCAATTGATGCCGGAGAACGCCATCTGCGTCACCATTCAGGAGATGCTGAATGTCGAGGGCGTCGTGCTGGAGCCGGCCGGCGCATTGTCGCTGACGGCGATCGCCGCGATGGATCGCCAGGCGATCCGCGGCAAGACCATCGTCGCCGTCGTCTCCGGCGGAAATTTCGATTTCGAGCGTCTGCCTGACGTAAAGGAAAGAGCCATGCGTTACGCAGGGCTGAAGAAATACTTCATCCTGCGGCTCGCCCAGCGCCCCGGTGCGCTCCGGGATTTCCTCAATCTGCTCGGCCCTGACGACGATATCGCCCGCTTCGAATATCTGAAGAAATCGGCGCGCAACTTCGGCTCGATCCTGATTGGCATCGAAACCAAGGCGCCGGAGAATTTCGCCCGGCTGATCGGAAATTTCGAAGCAGCCGGCATGGGTTACGAGGATATCACCGAAAACGAGATCCTCGCCAATCTGATCATTTGACTTGGCGACAGCGATACGGTCGTGCTAAAGGCGGAGCATGGCTTCGTTCATTTCAAATATCTTTTCGATGTTCTCCGGCGGCGGCAAACCGGCTTCGGAGGCGGCAGGCCCTTCCGGCGAGCCGCAGCTTTACGGCGATTGCACGATCTATGCCGAGCCACGCAAGGAAGGCGGTCAGTATCGCCTTGCCGGCCGCATCGAAAAGAAGGTCGGCGACGAGGTGCTGGTGCGCAATTTCATCCGCGCCGATCTGTTTTCCTCCTCCGATGACGCGCTCGAATGCACGGTACGCAAGGCGCAGCAGATCATCGATCAGCATGGTTCGTCGCTCTTTGGCGACGGCGAGAAGCTCCGTCAGGTTTGAATCGGGATCCGGGCATAGGTCCTTGATGCCGGCTGCAACCATTCCTGTGTGTGACCCGGTTGCCCTCCGACGGGCGCAATCTCACTCACGCAATCTTAAAGGATTGCGGTGAAAGGTATCGCCTGCAGGATTTGCAGGAAACCCTCGTGTTTGACTGTTTCGGACGATTGATCAAAGGATTCGCTGTCGCGATCGCCGCGCTAGCAGGAGGTCGAACGTCCGGAGCTGAGGTCTCATGATGGAGACACTCAACCTCGCTCTCTTCGTCGTCGAAGCCATCGCCTATTTCGTGCTGATGGTGACGCTTCTGCATTTCCGTCACCGGCTCGGTCTCGGGGTTTTCCTGACGGCGCTCGGCGTCATGCATTTCATGGAGACCTATCTGGCGGCGGTCTTCTATGTCTCGCTGCCGTTCGGGGATGTGTCGCCGGGCTCATCCGTCTTCTTCTCCGGCAAGCTGATGATGATCCTGATGCTTTACCTGCAGGAAGATGCCGCTACGGTTCGCCAGCCGATCTATGGCCTCTTCCTCGGCAACCTGCTCACCGTCGGTATTGCCTGGGTCCTGCAGTTGCACCAGCCACTGCAGATATCGACCAACCACACACCCGACGTTGATTTCCTCAAGGAGATGGGCTGGCTGATGGTCTGGGGCACGGCGCTGCTCTATGTCGATTCGCTCGGCATCATCCTGCTTTATGAAAAACTCGGCGATTTCTTCCGCCGCCGCGTCGTCCTGCGTTTCCTGATTTCGGGCTTCGTGCTGCTGACCTTCGACCAGATCGGCTTCTTCGCCGCGCTGCATTACTTCCTGGATGTGCCGATCGCCGCATTCTGGGGTGGATGGAAGGCGAAAATGCTTGCCGTCTGCCTCTACGCGGCGATGTTCGCATTCTATGAATATCGTATTCGCCGTATCGGCGCAGCCGGGTCCGCACGTTCGATCAGCGACGTATTCGGTGACCTGACGTTCCGCGAGCGCTACAACGATCTGCTGGAGCGCACCGGCCGCGACATGCTCACCGGTGTCTACGATCGGACGCGCATGGAAATGGAAGCGCCGCTGATGCTGCTCGAGGCAATGAAGCAGGGGTCATTCGCCACCGTCCTCATTATCGACGCCGATCACTTCAAGGATGTCAATGACGGCTACGGTCATCTCCAGGGCGACGAGGTGCTGAAAGCGATCGCCGCTCGGCTCGGTACAACGCTGCGTTCCAGCGACCGCGTCTTCCGCTTCGGCGGCGAGGAATTCGTTGCCGTCTGTCCGGGCACCGACCACGAGGAAGGTCTGCTGCTTGCCGAGCGCCTGCGCTGGACGATCGCAACCAGCGTCAAGACGCCGGATGACAGGCCGATCACGGTCAGCATCGGCGTTGCGACTGCCGATGAGGACGGCGTCGATTTCACTGCCGTGCTGACGGCTGCCGACGGCAGGCTCTACGCGGCAAAGAAGAGCGGCCGCAACTGCGTCGTCGGCCGCTCCGGCGTGGTCAAGCTCAGCTGAAACTCATTCAGGCAGCGCGGAAGATCTTGGCGCCGGATGGCGCGCTCGTCATGCCGCCGTCGACGGTGATCTCGATGCCGGTGACATTGGCCGAATCATCCGAGGCCAGATAGAGCGCCGCCTTGGCGATTTCGTCGGCTTCGCTCATGCGGCCGAGCGGGCTCATCCCGCCGATGCGGGCCTCAAGCGCCGACATGGCGTCTTCCGTCTGGGCCATCGGCGACCAGATCGGCGTCCTGGTGCCGCCGGGCGTTACCTGATTGACGCGGATGCCGCGCGGCGCGAGTTCGGATGCCATATTGCGCGTCATTGCCCGGACTGCCGCCTTGGTCGCCGCATAGGCCGACCAGCCGGGAGCGCCGAGCACGGCATGCACCGAACCGTTGAGGATCACCGAAGCGCCGTCATTGAGATGCGGCAGGGCTGATTGCACCGTGAAGAAAACCGCCGTGAGATTGGTGCTGATGATCTGGTTGAACTGCGCCGGTGATGTCTCGCCGAGCGGCGTCGCGCCGCCGATGCCGGCATTGGCGAAGACGATGTCGAACTTGCCGACCTTTCCGGCGGCTTCCGCAAACGCCCTCTCGGTGGCAGCGGCATCGGTGACATCGACCTTCAGCGCCAGCACGCCGGCGCCAAGCGCCTTTTCGGCAGCCGCTAGCGTTTCCGGGTTGCGGCCGGTGATCACCACCTTGGCACCTTCGTCGATGAAGACCCTGGCGGTCGCAAGACCGATGCCGCTGTTTCCGCCCGTAATCAGGGCGACCTTGTTTCTTAGACGCATGATTCATGCTCCTCTTGGAATTGGCAACGATCTAGATTATGATCGTTATCTATAAGGATTATGATTATAATCTACATGAGTCAAGAGGCAGTGCCGGGGAGATTTCCGATGGGCCGTTCGCAGATGGAAAAACAGAAGACGCACGAGAAGATTGTCGAGACCGCGTCGAAGCGGCTGCGCGAGGAGGGGCTCGAAGGTATTGGCGTCGCCGACCTGATGAAGGAAGCCGGATTGACCGTCGGCGGCTTCTACAAGCATTTCGCCTCCCGCGACGATCTGGTCGCCGAGGCGATCCAGTCCGCTTTCGATTCATGGGGACGCAAGCTGGAGGCCGAGGGGGTGAACCCGGCGGAGATGACGGCCGCCGATGTCGCCGATCGTTATGTGAGCGCCTATCATCGCGACAATCCCGGTGAGGGCTGCCCTTTTGCCGCGCTGATCTCCGATATATCACGCAGCGGCGAGAAGGCGCGGGGGATTGCGACGGACGGGCTCAGGCGGAATTTCGCGTCACTGGCGAGCAAGGCTGCGGGAGCGGACGAAGGAGAAAGACGGCGCAAGGCAATCATGGCCTTCGCGATGATGGCCGGTGGCGTCGGCCTTGCCCGGATTTCGTCCGATGAAAAGCTCTCGGCTGAAATCCTGGCGACGGTCCGGGATTTTGTCGCCGATATCGACAAATGAAAAACGGCCGGCAAAGGCCGACCGTTCCATGGGAGCGTTGAAGAGCCGATCAGGCGGCCAGTGCGATTTCCTGGACGCGCGACTTGGCGGCGTCGATCGCCTTTTCGGCAGCTTCCGGACCGAAGGCCAGGCCTTCGACATAGATGGTCTCGATGTCGCTGATGCCGAGGAAGCCGAGAACCGACTTCAGGTACGGCACGGCATGGTTCAAGGGGGCGGCCGGGCCCTGCGAGTAGACGCCACCCGAGGCGAGCACCACGTAGACCTTCTTGCCGGTTGCGAGGCCGACCGGGCCGCTTTCCGTGTACTTGAAGGTCAGGCCGGCACGGGCAACGTTGTCGATCCAGGTCTTCAGCGACGAATAGATATTGAAGTTGATGAGGCCGGTGCTGATGACGATCGTATCGGCAGCGAGCAGTTCGTTGACGAGTTCGTCGGAAGTCTCGACAGCTGCGGCTTCCTCAGCGGTGCGGGCCTCGGCCGGCTTGCGGATCGCGCCGGTGAAGAGGTCATCGATATGCGGCAGCGGCTTGGCGGCAAGGTCGCGGCGAACGATGACGCTGCCCGGGTTCTGGCTCTTCAGCTTTTCGGCGAGATCGACGGCGATCGGCGTCGACAGCGATTCGGCACGCGGGCTGGACGTCAGAAGAAGGATGGACGACATGGTGCATTTCCTTTCGAATGGGAATTGACGGCCCGTTGCTGGGAGGTGAGCCGCAGTCTCGATGAGGAAAATAGGTCTGGCCTGCTATCGAAAAAACGGTGATAATGTCGATCGAAACTATCGATGGAATGGATAGAAGATGCTGCCGAACCCGACTCTGGACCAATTGCAGGTGTTTCTGACCGTTGCCGAGACCGGCAGCTTTTCGGCCGCTTCGCGGGTGTTGAACCGTGCACAGTCGGTCGTCAGCTATACGATCGCCAATCTGGAGGCGCAGCTCGAAGTGCCGCTTTTCGAGCGTTCCGGCGCACGTCAGCCGAAGCTGACGGAGGCGGGCAAGGCGATGCTGGAGGATGCGCGGCGCATTCTGGGCGATCTGCAAGTCATGCGGGCGCGCGTCAAGAGCCTGAGGGAAGGGCTCGAAGCGGAGGTTTCCGTCGCCATCAGTGTCATGGTGCCTTCGCGAGCCCTGGTGGACGTCCTCCGCGAATTCCGGGAGATGTTTCCATCCGTTTCGTTAAGCCTCAATGTCGGTGAGCTCGGAATGGTCATGGATCTCGTCCTCAGCGGCAAGGCGACGATCGGGATTGGCGGCGCAGTCGTCAAGCAGGACGATTCGATTGTCACGGAGCGTATCGGTCATTCCTTCATGTTGCCGGTTGCCGCGCATAACCACCCGCTTGCCGGAATCGGCCGGCCGCTGACGCTCGGCGACGTGCGCGAGGAAGTGCAACTCGTCGTCACCGATGCGTCGGGACGAACGAAGGGGCGCGATTTCAACGTTCTCTCCTACAAGACATGGCGTGTCAGCGATATTGCGACGAAGCACCAGCTCCTCAAGGCCGGCCTTGGCTGGGGCGGCCTCCCGGCTTCCGTGATTCATGACGATCTGACGAGCGGCAGGCTCGTTCATCTCGATCTGGATGCCTACGAACAGGGGGAGTATCCGATATATTCGGTGCGTCAGCTCGCCAACCCGCCCGGACCTGCCGCCACCTGGATGATCGACGCGTTCCGCTCGCGGCTTTCCGCCTGCCCGAGCCAAGCCGATTTCCATGCTCAGATAGCGGAACTCCAAGAAGCTGGTACACCGCTCGCAGCCGAATGACGAAGGCGCGGGTGCCGCGCCTTCGCTGGTATTGTCTTCCGCCTAAAGAACCAGCCTGAATTTCGAGAAACCGTCGGCCCCTTCGCCGGCATCCTCGATCTTGACGCTCTTGACCTCGGCGAGGAACTGTTTCGCCTTCGGGCCGCTTTCGAAGGTCGCGGTCGTGCCCGGGAGCGGCTTGAAGCTCCAGTTTGCGTCGGCCGACGGATTGATCGTACCCTGATCATGGATATAGCGCACGATGACGTCACGGTTGGTATCCGGCGCCTGGAAGATCACCTTGTCCGCAGTGATCTCAGGGAAATTGCCGCCGCCGCCGGCGCGGTAGTTGTTCGAGACGACGACGAACTTTTGAGCCGGATCGATCGGCTTGCCGTTGAAGGCGAGGTTCTGGATGCGGTTGGCGTCCGGATTGACCGGCTTGCCGGACGAATCATATTTCGGCGGCTGCGACAGGTCGATCTGGTAGGTGACACCGTCGATGACGTCGAAATTGTAGGACGGGAAGTCGTTGTTGAGCAACGCTGCATCCTTCGAGCCGGCCTCGATGTGATTGAACATGCCGGCTGACATTTCGAGCCAATTCTTCACCTGGGCGCCGGTGATAGCCACAGCCTGCACCGTGTTCGGATAGAGATAGAGGTCGGCGACGTTCTTGATGGCGATATCGCCGGCCGGAACATCGGTGTAGTAATCGGCGCCGCCGCGACCGCCGGCCTTGAAGGGGGCCGCCGCCGAAAGAACCGGCAGGTCCTTGAACTCGGTGTCGGCGAGCATCTGCTTGATGTACCAGGTCTGAGCTTGGCTGACGACCTGAACGGAGGGATCGTCGGCGACCAGTGCGAAGTAGGAATAGAGCGGTGCGGAGGTCTTGCCGACCGGGGTGCGGACATAGGCAAGCGTTGCCTCATGCTCGGCTTTGGCGGCCTCGACCACGTCCTTCTTGTCGGCGTAGTCGGCAACCACCTTCTTCTTGTCGTCGCGATGGAAGATCGGCCGTGCTTCCGAGGTGAAATCGACGATCTTCCAGCTATTGCCGTCCTTTTCGAGCAGCAGGTCGATAAGGCCGAGATGCGAGCCCCAGAAGCCGGCCATCACGGCGGGCTTGCCGTGCAGCGTGCCCTTGACGGGGTCGGCATTGGCCACACCGTCCCAGCTCTTCGGGCCGGGGAAGACGAGGTGCTGGTGGCCGGTGAAGATCGCGTCGATCCCGTCGACGGCGGCGAGATGCAGCGAGGCGTTCTCCATCTTTTCGGACGGTGCGCTGCCGTCGATGCCGGAATGCGAGAGCGCAATGACGATATCGGCGCCGGCTTCCTTCATGGCGGGAACCCAGGCCTTGGCGGCCTCGACGATGTCGCGCGTCTGCGCCTTGCCTTCGAGGTTCTTGATGTCCCAGAGCATGATCTGCGGCGGTACGAAGCCGATGAAGCCGATCTTGACGGGGCTCTCATTGCCGGCGCCATCCTTGATCTGCTTTTCGACGATGATGTAGGGCTTGAAGAAGAGATCGTCCTGCTTCGGGTCCGAGGCGAGCTGGCCCTTGGTCAGGTTGGCGCAGACGAAGGGGAAGTTCGCGCCTGACAGGACCTTGAACATGAAGTCGAGGCCGTAGTTGAACTCGTGATTGCCGAGCGTGCCGACCGTATAGCCGAGCGTGTTCATCGCCTTGATCACCGGATGGACGTCGCCGTCCTTCATGCCGTGCTGATAGGCCATGTAATCGCCCATCGGATTGCCCTGCAGCACGTCACCATTGTCGATCAGCAGTGAGTTGATAGCCTCGGCGCGGATCGCGTCGATGATCGTCCCGGTACGCGACAGGCCCATCGTGTCGTTCGGCTTGTCGGCATAATAGTCATAGGGGAAGACATTGACATGAATGTCGGTCGTTTCCATCAGCCTCAAATGCGCCTGGTTGGCGCTGGCGCGGGCGCTGAAAGGGTGCAGCAGCACCAGGGCGGAAGTGGCGGCGAGGCCGCCGAGCAGGGAACGGCGGCTCATTACACCAACATCGAAAATGGAAGACATGGAAACTCTCCTTCAAAGATCATGCATCGTCCGGCCCGTCAGAATTAGGACGATTTGACGAGCAGTACACTGCGAAAATGACAGCACGTCAAAACAATCCGCCGGAAAAGCGTCATGGCTCCGAAATGCAATTTATGGTACAGTCATCCGGCTGAAATCCATCGGGGGACAGGATCATGAGCAGGGTCGTTATCGCTATCGTGGGAGGTTTCGGAGGCACTGCACCGAGCTTGGTCGACAAGGCGCAGGCGCTTTACAGCGGCGACGTGGAGAAATGGCTGACGACGACGGCAAATCCGTGGATCTCCGTTGCCTGCGCGATTGCCGCCATCGTGGTTTTCTTCGTCATCGGCGCCGCGATCGCCCTGATCTACCGGGAGCAGCAGTTGCAGAAGGCGCTTCTTCTCGGCATCGGCGCCCCGGCTCTGATCATGGCCGCCGCGCAAGGCAGTTCGGGCAGCCCGAAGCCGATCGAGGTCAGGCCGTCAGCCAGCCTGTTTTCCATCGTCGGCGTCGCTTATGCCCAGGATGGCGATCGCTCGCTGCCGCCCCGTGTCGAACTGAAGGTCAATCCAGGCTGGACGCAGGGCGAATGCCAGACCTGCGATATCAAGTTCCTCGGCGGCGATGGCCAGATCATATCAAGCGAGCCGCTTTCGGCGAGCCCAGCACCCGGTGCGGTCAACGTTCCCCTCGGCACGGAGACGATCCTGCTGTCTGGCGCCAACGCCAATAGCGCTGCCATCGATGTCAGAAACCTCGGCGCTCGCCTGCCGCAGACACAAGGCTCGGTCACCCTCGACGTCAATGTCAACCGCAGCTACTGGAACGATCTCAGCCGGTCATTCGGCGCCAAGGCCGTGCAGCCTTACGATTTCAGCGTCGACGTTGGCAAATGAGGCATCTGGTCGCTATTGGCGCTGGCTTTGGCCAGCTGGCGTACCGCCAGCACCGGCCGCACCTCCTTATGGAAAAAGCGGAAATAGGAGGAGATCTGCGCCCGCGCATTCGAATTCACGTCGAACTGGATGCCGACGCGGCCATTATGCTTCCAGCGGATGATGCCTTCGAGCAGCCCGAGGTTTTCGGCCTCGATGCGCACCTTGCTGCCTGAGGCGGCATGGAGCGGCCCCTTCATCTCCAGGGCGGCACCAGTCGGCGATAGATCGAGGATGCGGGCATCCACCTGGCTGTTCAGATATTTGACATGGCCGAAAACGCGGCAGTTTTTCCGATCAGTCTTCCGGGCCGTGATTTTCAAGTTGCGGGTCATACTGTCTCCCTTGGTATAGCGAGGGAGCATAGCGCCGGAAAATTGAAATGGTTTTAGGGGCTTGGCTAAAATTGCAGTGAAACATCAATTGGCGGCAGTGGCCCTGCTTCCGACCACATGCTCGCGCCAGACCGTGAAGATCCCGGCGGCAACCACGATGATCGAGCCGATGATCGTGTTGAGACTGAGCGTTTCGTCATAAACCGCCATGCCGATGACCGAGGCGTAGACAAGTGACAGATAGGTCAGCGGCTGCACGGCGGCGGCATCGAGAATATCATAGGCGCGGATCAGGAAATAATGGCTGGAAATGCTGGTGACGCAGACAAGCGCCATCCAACCCCAGTCACCCGGCGACATCCAGCTCCAGTAGAACGGTCCGATGAGCGTCATCGTGACGCCGCCGACGACGCCGGTATAGAAAAAGCTGGTCATCGACGAATCGTCGCGGCTGACCAGACGGGTGGCGATGACGTAGAAGGCGAAATTGAAGCAGGAAATGACGGCGAGAAGCAGCTTCAGGTCGAAAAATTCGCCTTCCGGCTTCAGGATCAGCAGCACCCCGAAAAGTCCGGCGCCGATCGCTGCCCACCGCCGCCAGCCGACCCGCTCGCCGAGGATCGGCATCGCCAGCAGTGCGATCAGGATCGGCGTCGCGGAAAAGATCGCCTGTGAACGGGCAAGGCCGATCATCGCAAAGCAGGTGATGGCCAGTACCACCTGGACGGCAAGCAGCACGCCGCGGGTCACCTGCAGGAGAGGGCGTTTTGTGCGGGCCGTCGCCTTGATGCCGCCGCGCATCTTCGAGGCGAGGATGATCGTGAAAAGCGCAAAGGCCCAGTAGCGGATCATCGTCACGAAGATTGGCGGATAGGCCGTCGCCAGATGTTTCGAGATGGCATCCTGCAGGGAGAAGATGGTGATCGCCAGCAGCGCGAAAATATAGCCTTGGGTCTTCGATGTCATGATTTGCCATTACTGCATAATTTCACCCTTAAATCGATTGCGATTTAAGGGTGAAATTATGCAGAAGTCCAAAGTGTTACAGCGTCCTCGGCGCGTCTGAAAAGACGCGCGGCGCTGTAGTGGGGAACGCCTGCGCGCATCGAAAGTCTGGGCAGGCTTTCGGCAAAGATGCAAGGCCTCAAAGGCCGACATTCGGCTTGTCGATGATTTCTCTGAGCGCGAAGCTCGAATTGATCTTGACGACGTGGGGCAGGGCCGACAGCCAGTCGCGGTGGATGCGCTCATAGTCCTCGAGGTCGCGGGCGGCGACCCTGAGGATATAGTCGTATTCGCCCGACATCAGGTAGCAGACGAGCACGTTCGGGCAGAGCTTCACCGCTGCCTCGAATTCCGCCAGCGTCTTGGCGAACTGGCCGGAGAGCGAGATATGCACGATGGCGATCATCTTGTAGTCGAGCGCCTTGTGTGAAAGCCGCGCATGGTAGCCGCCGATGACGCCGCTTCTTTCCAGGATGTCGAGCCGGCGCGAACAGGCCGAAGGCGACAATCCGATCCTTTCGGCAAGCTCGGCATTGGTGATGCGGGCGTTTGCCTGCAATGCCCGGAGAATCGCAAGATCGATGGTATCAAGATCGGCCATTCGAAGAACTTTCGAAGAAAGATAGGCGAGGCGCAATAATCACCGAAAAATCGCGTCTTCGCAAATCGTCTTTGCAAGGACATTTCGCGGCCTTGATGGTTGGATTCCTCATCTGAAAAAATCCGCGGCCGCGGAGATAAAATGAGAGGAACGCGCATGCGTGTCGGTTGCCCGAAGGAAATCAAGAATCATGAATATCGCGTCGGCCTGACGCCGGCTTCGGTGCGCGAATATGTTGCCCACGGCCACGAGGTCTGGGTGGAGACCAAAGCGGGCGTCGGTATCGGCGCTGATGATGCCGCCTATGCCGCGGCTGGCGCCAAGATCGCCGCCTCCGCCAAGGATATCTTCGAAAAGTGCGACATGATCGTCAAGGTGAAGGAGCCTCAGCCCGCCGAATGGGCGCAGCTCCGCGACGGTCAGCTTCTCTACACCTATCTGCATCTGGCGCCGGATCCCGAACAGACCAAGGGTCTCATCGCCTCGGGCGTCACCGCGATCGCCTATGAGACGGTGACCGACGAGCGCGGCGGCCTGCCGCTGCTGGCGCCGATGTCGGAGGTCGCCGGACGCCTGTCGATCCAGGCGGGAGCGACCGCGCTGCAGAAGGCCAATGGTGGCCTCGGCGTCCTGCTCGGCGGTGTACCCGGCGTGTTGCCGGCCAAGGTCGCGGTCATCGGCGGCGGCGTCGTCGGCCTGCATGCGGCCAGGATGGCCGTCGGCCTTGGCGCCGATGTCAGCATCCTCGACAAGTCGCTGCCGCGCCTGCGCCAGCTTGACGATATCTTCGCAGGCCGCATCCACACCCGTTATTCCAGCATCCAGGCGTTGGAGGAGGAAGTCTTCTCGGCCGATCTCATTATCGGCGCCGTGCTGATCCCGGGCGCTGCTGCTCCGAAGCTCGTTACCCGCGAGATGCTGTCCGGCATGAAGAAGGGCTCTGTCATCGTCGACGTCGCCATCGACCAGGGCGGCTGCTTCGAGACCTCGCATGCGACCACCCATTCCGATCCGACCTATGAAGTCGACGGCGTCGTGCATTATTGCGTTGCCAACATGCCGGGCGCCGTACCGGTCACTTCGGCGCACGCGCTGAACAATGCCACATTGGTGCATGGCCTGGCGCTTGCCGATCGCGGTCTGCGCGCCATCGCCGAAGACAAGCATCTGAGGAACGGCCTCAACGTCCACAAGGGCCGCATCACCAGCAAACCGGTCGCCGAAGCACTTGGCTACGAGGCCTTCGCGCCGGAAAGCGTGCTGAACGTAGCGTAAGCTAGCTTACTCGAGGTGACGACTTACAGCTCTATTTTTCGGCCGGAGGGCGGTATCCGAGGAGATGCCGCCTTCTTTGTATGACGGCGTAGCTGTAATCGAACCGCGACCGTCGGCGGCGTTGCAGGTGTGCTTTTCGTTGTCAGGGAGCGCGACGAGTTGTGTCCCGCCGATCAATGTCTATCGTATCATGCCGATGGGCAGTCGCCTCTAACGGAGCAGCAATGACGGTTGATAGTCGAGAAGAAATATCGCCGGTCCCGCTTCGAACGTCACCTGCCGGCCTCGAAACATATATTGCCGGCAGAACACTCGTCAGCGGGGATGGACCGGCCTGGACGGATATATTCGTTCAGGTGTTTTCCCGCCTGACGGTGCAACACCCCTTTCTTGTTCCGGCGGTCGCCGAACCTCTCGTTGTTTGGGTGATCTCAGGTCAGGCATGCGTAGAAGAACGCGATCTGGGTGGGGAGTGGGAAGCCAACACAGTCAGCGTCGGAGACTTTTTTCTGACGCGGTCGCCCACGCCATATGAAATGCGCTGGCGTGCCGAGGGAGACGAACCGTTCCAGGTGATGCATCTCTATCTCTCCGTTCCATTGTTTGAGCGGGTGGCGGAAGCGGTTCTCGGCAAAGCTGCGAGCGCCATGCGCCTGCGCGACATATCGGGCGGCCGCGACCAACATCTTTCCAGCATGCTGGAACTGATCCATGCTGAACTGACGGCAGAAGGGCAGGGAAGCCGGCTCTTCGTGCAGGGATTGGCACAGACGCTCGCCGTTCATCTTATCCGGCAATACGCAACGTTTGACGCGGAGGCACGGCCGTCAAATGCCCTCCCGGGCGCCAAGCTACGGCGGGCCATTGCATTCATGGAAGCCAACCTTCAGGAGCCGTTTGATCTCGCACGTCTGGCGCAAACGGCCGGCATGAGCGCTTTTCACTTCAGCCGCCTCTTCAAGAAGGCCACCGGCCTTTCTCCATCCCATTATTTCATTCGCCAACGCATAGCCAAGGCCCAGCAACTTCTGCAGGAAACCAGTACCAGCATCATCGAGATCGGCATGTCCGTGGGGTATTCGAGCCCCAGCCATTTTGCTCAGATTTTCCGCCGGGAGGCTGGCGTCTCCCCCAGCGACTATCGTCGCAGCTAAGGCGCGTCGCTATCTTCAAACTCGCTGCTCGCGCTTTGGATCTTTGTTTTTAAGCATGTCGTTATTCGCGAAACGCTGCACACTTTTGCGCGACATGCGCTAAAGTTGCTGATTTGAGCAAGATCCCGACAGGTCTCGCAAGGTCCCGAGAGAGGGATCAGGCCCTCCTCCTTATGTTCCTCCTTGTCGAACACGACCGCCCTTTCAGTCGGAAGGACGCCAAGAGACGGAGATAAGCCATGACGAATATCAATGGAAAAGTCGCGCTGGTCACCGGCGCCTCGAGCGGCATCGGCGCCGCAACCGCATTGAAGCTCGCCGAGGCCGGCGCAAAGGTCGGTATCGCCGCCCGTCGCACCGACAAGCTTGAAGACCTCAAAAAGGAAATCGTCTCGAAGGGCGGTGAAGCCCTCGTGATCGAAATGGACGTGGTCGATCCAGCCTCCGTCGAAGCCGGAGTCAAAAAACTGGTGGGTGCCTATGGTTCGATCGACATTCTCGTCAACAATGCTGGCCTGATGCCGCTTTCGGATGTCGATCAGTTCAAAGTCGACGAATGGCATCGGATGGTCGATGTTAATGTGAAAGGCCTGCTGAACACCACGGCTGCCGTTCTGCCGCAGATGATCAATCAGCATTCCGGCCACATATTCAACATGTCGTCGATTGCGGGCCGCAAGGTCTTCAAGGGGCTGTCGGTCTATTGCGCCACCAAGCACGCGGTCGCCGCATTCTCCGACGGCCTGCGCATGGAAGTGGGCCAGAAGCACAATATTCGGGTGACCTGCATCCAGCCGGGCGCCGTGGCGACCGAGCTGTACGATCACATTACGGAGCCTGGCTATATCAAGCAGATGGACGACCTTGCCAAGCAGATGACATTTCTGCAGGGCGCGGACATCGCCGATACCATCGTCTTCGCGGCGCAGGCGCCTGCGCATGTGAATGTCGCGGAACTCTTCGTTCTGCCGGTCGAACAGGGCTGGTAACCACGCCAGAACGTCTGTCAGCTTCCCCGCGTGAGTGCGGGGAAGAGACCCGCTAAGGAGCGCACGATGAAAGAGATTTCCGCTTCCCAGGCCTATCGCCTGCTCGAATCCGGCCCGATCGTTCTTGTGACGACGAGTCTTGAGGGCACGCGGAATGTGATGACGATGGGCTTTCACATGATGATCCAGCATGCTCCGCCGCTGATCGGTTGCGTCATCGGCCCCTGGGACTTCAGCCACCACACCCTGAAAAAGACCGGCGAATGCGTGATTGCTATTCCAGCTGTCGACCTTGCCGAAACCGTGGTGGACATCGGCAACTGCTCCGGTGACACGGTGGACAAATTCGAGCGGTTCGGCTTGAGGACGCGTCCGGCAAAGGATGTTGCGGCGCCATTGCTGGTGGACTGCCTTGCCAATATCGAATGCCGTGTTGCCGATCCGAGCCTCGTCGATCGATACAATCTCTTCATCCTCGAAGCGAAGAGGATCTGGATCGACGCGGGCCGCAAGGAACGACGGACCATGCATCATCGCGGTGACGGCAGCTTCACCGTGGATGGCGGCACACTCGATCTCCGAAAGCGCATGGTCAAGTGGCGGCACTTGCCATAAGGCGCGCCGCTGCACGCAAAAAACCCATCCCTAAACTTCACATTGATTGAAAGGATATGAACATGTCCGCCTATCTCGTTGTCGATCTCGATATCCACGACCCCGAAGCCATTGCCGATTACCGCTCCAAGGCCCTACCTCTGGTGGCAAAGGCCGGCGACCGCCTCATCGCTCTCGATGACGCGCCGCTCGAACTCGAAGGCTGGCAGGCGACGAATATGCTGATCATCGAGTTTCTCGATATGGATGCCATCCGTGGTCTCTTCGCATCGGCCGAATATGCGCCGCTCGCCCGCCAACGGCAGACTGCCGCAGGTTCGCGGATCATTGCCTTGCGCGGCGTTTAAGAACATTAGAAGGCGCGCGATCCCGACAGATTGACGACTTCCTATGTGCCTATCAGGCGCCGGCCTCCACCAGGTCCGGCGCCTTTACCTTGTCGATCCGGCATTGGAAGCAGTTGTTGCGCGCTGAGCGCACATGCACATAGGCGATATCAGGCCGTCCCAGCAGCTCTTCGCCATAGGCTGGAATATCGCCGATAGCAGTCACCGCGCCGGTGCCGTAGACGATGCGGTCGTTCTCGTTATAGCCGCGGACGATGAAGTCACGGCTTGTCGTCAGCACCGGCGGCATGATCTCTTCGGCGGCATAGCGTGCACAAGGTCGCTTGTGCAGGAAGACCGGGCCGGTTTCGGCATAGGGCTGCAGGTCGGGGAAGGGCCGGTAAGCAAAGACCAGCAACGCCTCGCCCGCATCGATATTTTCGAGGCAATGGCGGCAGGGATGACCGGGACCATCGGAAACGATCGTCTCGGGCAGCCTGTCATAGGCGTCGCGGCCTCCGTTCCAGAGGTGTTCGGCGTCGGTCGTCGGCATGGCAGAAAAACGAATGGCGGTCATGATAGATCTCCTTTGTATTGCCATGAAATGCACTTGGACGAGCGCGCAAGCCACCCGATTCTTGCGCGCCGCAGGCATTGGGCGATCGAGTGAAACGCGGAATATACTTTGTCCTCAAAGCGCACGCTTCCACCCTCCGCGTAACCTCAGACACTGCGGGAGTGCGCCAAAAGCGGGTCACCACGGGTCGCCCCCAAGCGGGTCGACGCCTGTCATGGACCAGCTTTCTTCTCGCTGCTCGTCGGCTCGATCGTGTCTCTCGTCGCCGCGCCGGGTATGTTTGGCGTCTTCATACCGTGGTACACGATTGGTTGGCACATGGCCGGGCCGCTGCTCGGTTTTGAGAGGGTGCGCTGGCTAGCGGCCTCACGAATTTCGGTTTGGAGGGACAGATGATGGCTGAAGAAGCAGCATTGAACTTCGCGGACTTCTATGATGCCGAGCTTGCTCTCCATAACGCGCATTTTCGGGTCGCCGCCGCGGTCGGGCGGTCTGATCGTGTGCTCGATATCGGTTGCGGCGCCGGACAAACCACACGTGACGCCGCTCGCGCTGCGGAAACAGGACGGGCGCACGGAATAGACCTGTCCGTCACGATGCTGGAGATTGCCCGCCGACGCAGCGCCGAGGAGGGATTACCCAATGCGACGTTCGAACTGGCGGATGCACAGAACCATGTCTTCGGAGATGCGGAATTCGACCTTTGCATCAGTCGATTTGGCGTCATGTTCTTCGCCGATCCGGCGGTGGCTTTCGCCAATATCGCCAACGCCGTACGCCCGGGTGGGCGTTTCACTTTCATGGTCTGGAAGGGCAGAGACCACAATGAGTGGGCGAGCGCTATACATAAGGCGCTTGATCCGGATTCAACCGGTCCGGTTGCGGCCAGCAAAGCCTTTTCGCTGAGCGAACCCTCGGTAACGTCTGGCCTGCTCGAAACGGCAGGGTTCACTGCCATCGAGTTTCGTGAAATCAACGAGCCTGTGTTCTACGGTCCGGATCCCGAGACTGCATTGGCGACGATTCAGACATTTGAAAATGTGAAGAACGCCCTCGATCATCCCGCCACGACAGCCGAAATACGGGCGCGGTTGCTCGACATGCTGGAGGCGCACCAGACACCCCACGGAATTCAATTCGATTCGCGCGCATGGCTGATCACCGGCCGCCGGTGCGGCGACAGTCCGCCGTGCGTTATTGGTGATTTCCGCTCAGCGTGAATGTCGGCTCTGGGCCAAGCCGACATGGCTGGCATTTGCTATCGGATTCCGCAAAACTGCATGACGAAAAGGATAAAGTCCATGCCCGACATCGATCTCGCGCTGCTGGCGCAACAAAATGCGGAAATACTGGAAGAGCTCAGGGCTCTGCGGCGGGAGGTGGCGGAACTGAAGGAGCAGTCGGGCCGCACGCTCGATTTCGAGCGCCGCAACGACCCGCGCCGCCCGAACAGCCTGACGCGGCGTTAACCAGCTCTGCCTACGTCAGGAAGGCATCCGTCAGCTTTTCCGCGCAAGCTCCAGAAGCTCCTTGTCGCTGAGCGGCCGGACGATGCCGGTGCCGGTCGAAACCGGAGAGAAGCCGTACATTTGGTAGAGCTGCAGCGCACGCGGATGGTCGAGATTGTTGGTGGTGGTGGTGACCCGCTTCGGATTGAGCGACCAAATGGCATAGAGCGCCTGCAGCAGGAACCATTTGCCGATGCCAAGACCGAGCGCATGTTCGATCAGGCCGAAATGGCTGAGCTCGATCATATCCTCGTCTTCGCAGAAATATTCGTAGAAGCCGGCGGGCGCGCCGTTCACATAGAGAACGCTGATATTGTTGCGCTTGTCGTTCAGCGTCTCGGTAAGCTGCTCGTCGCTCATGCGCAACCGGTCCACCCATTGCCAACGCGCGCCCACCTGCCGGTAGAGATAGCGGTAGAAGGGCAATGGGATCTCGGGAGCGCGCATGATCGCCGTCTGGATATTGACGGGCACCGGCATGCTTGCCTTTGGCGGCGCCGTCATTTCGAGCCGGGTGATGTGAGCTTTCAGCGAAGCGGGTGCCTTTCCCATGGCGATCAGACTTTGACCGGCGTGGGCGGACCGGTGACGATGGGTGTATCGTCACGGCTGCCCCATTCGCTCCACGAGCCGTCATAAAGCTTGTTGTCGTGATGGCCGAGCGATTCCAGCGCCAGCGTGATGATCGCGGCGGTGATTCCCGAGCCGCAGGAGGTGACGACAGGCTTTGAAAGATCAATGCCGGCATCCTCGATCGTCTGCCTGAGTTCCGGCAGCGACTTGAATCGGCCCTGGCTGGCGAAGACGCCGGAGGGCAGGCTGCGGGCGCCAGGCATATGGCCGGAGCGCATGCCGGCACGCGGTTCGGGTTCGGCAGCGGCGAAGCGGCCGGCGCTGCGGGCATCGGCGATCTGCATCGCGCCGCTGGAGACGATATCGCGCATCGTATCGAGCGTCACCACGCGGCTCTCGTCGAAGTCAGGCGTGAAGGTCGCCGGCGCAGGATTGGGCGCCGTCGTTTCAAGCGGACGGCCCTCGGCCTTCCAGCCGTCGAGACCGCCATCGAGCACGAAGACATTTTTCGCGCCCATCACCCGGAACAGCCACCAGACGCGCGGCGAGGCGAACAGGCCGATGCCGTCATAGACGACGATCCTATCATTCTCGCTGATGCCAAGCCGGCCGACTTCGGCGGCGAAATAGTCGGGCGAGGGGATCGTGTGCGGCAGCGATGTCGAATGATCGGCGATCTTGTCCTGGTCGAAACGGATGGCGCCGGGAATATGGCCGGCCGCATATTCGGCATCGGCATCGCGCTTCTGCGCCGGCAGATAGAAGGAGGCGTCCAGCACCCGCAGATCAGCTTTCCCGAGCTCGGACTGCAGCCAGTCGGCCGAAACGACGAAACGGCTCTTGGTCTCACTCATGATGGTCTCCCTTGATGGTCAGGCTTCGTCGCCAGGCGTGCCGAAGCGGATGCGGAAGCGGCGGTTTTCCTTGCCCTTCTTCTCGATCTTGGCGATATGGATCTGCCCGACTTCCTGAGTCTCGGAGACATGTGTGCCGCCGCAGGGCTGGCTGTCAATCGAGGAGTTCTCGCCGATGCAGACGAGGCTGACGCGCCCGAGCCCCATCGGCGGGCGGACGTTCTTCGATTTGACGATATCGGGATTGGCCACAAGCTCCTCGTCGGTGATCCATTGCAGAGTGACCGGATGGTTCTGCTCGACCAGTTCCATCAGCTTGGCCGTCACCGCGTCCTTGTCGATCGTCTCGATCATGTCGAAGTCGACGCGGCTTTCCTCCTCGCCGACGGCAGCCCCGGTGATCGGATAGGAGCAGACGACGGAAAGCAGGTGGCAGGCCGTGTGCATGCGCATCAGCCTGTAGCGGCGCGGCCAGTCGACATGTAGCACCAGCGTCTCGCCGACCACGGGCCGCTGCGCACCTTCGAGCGGCACGTGGATGATGATATCCTTGCTGGGACCATGTTTCGTCTGGCCGAGCGTGATCTTACTGCCGTCGGCGCGCTCGAGCTCTCCAGTGTCGCCGGGCTGACCGCCTGATGTGGCATAGAAGCAGGTCTGGTCCAGTTCGATGCCCCCGTCTTCGTGAACGGCGGTGACGACCGCCTCGCACGTCGAGAGATAGAAGTCGTCACGATAAAGGGCATTGACAGGCATGGCGTCTCACACCGGCTCGTAGGGAACGTGGATATCGGGCGACTTGGCCATCCAGCCCGGAACGGGCAGCCCCTTCGACGTCAGGAAATCCGGGTTGAAGAGTTTTGACTGATAGCGGTTGCCGTAATCGCAGAGGATCGTCACCACCGTGTGACCAGGTCCGAGATCCCGGGCGAGATTGACCGCGCCGGCAATATTGATCGCCGTCGAGCCGCCGAGGCAGAGGCCCTCGTTCTCGACGAGGTCGAAGAGATAAGGAAGCGCTTCGGCATCCGGGATCCGATAGGCATAGTCAGGCGTGAAACCTTCGAGATTGGCGGTGATGCGGCCCTGTCCGATGCCCTCGGTGATCGAGGATCCCTCGGATTTCAGCGCGCCGTTCTGGTAGAATTCATAGAGTGCGGCGCCGTCGGGATCGGCGATGCCGATCTTGACGTCAGACTTGAAAGCCTTGAGGCCGGCGGCGACACCTGCCAGCGTGCCGCCGGAGCCGACGGAGCAAATGAAGCCATCGACTTTACCGTCGGTGTCTTTCCAGATTTCCCTGGCGGTCGTTTCGACATGCGCCTGACGGTTGGCGACGTTGTCGAACTGGTTTGCCCAGATCGCCCCGTTCGGCTCGGTCTTCGCCAGCTGCTCTGCCAGCCGCCCGGATACCTTCACGTAGTTGTTCGGGTTCTTGTAGGGAACGGCGGGCACTTCGACGAGTTCGGCGCCGAGCAGCTTCAGCGCGTCTTTCTTTTCCTGGCTCTGCGTTTCCGGAATGACGATGACGGTGCGGTAACCGAGCGCCTTGGCGACCAGCGTCAGCCCGATGCCGGTATTGCCGGCCGTGCCCTCGACGATGACGCCGCCCGGACGAAGCAATCCCTTCCGCTCTGCGTCGCGGATGATGTAGAGCGCAGCGCGATCCTTGACCGACTGGCCGGGGTTCAGGAACTCCGCCTTGCCGAGAATGGTGCAGCCGGTCATCTCTGAGGCGCCCTTGAGTTTGATCAGGGGCGTGTTGCCGATGGCTTCGAGGACGGAGGGGTGGAAGGTCATGGAATCTGCCTCTATTCGAACTCTTACTTTAGGAACGGTCTTTTCCCTTCACAAGGCTGAGTTGGCAAGAAATGCTATTCCACGCCTCAGTCGGACACGATAAAATTTGCTTTCCTCTCCCTGAAATGACGCATGGCCCGAAATCCCGCCGTGTGAGGGGTGATCCGAAGATTGACTTTCCCCGTACGGATGACGACAAAGCGAAAACGGAGCGCGGCAACAGGGCGTGACCGAAACCGACATGGTTCACGAGCAGATCGACACGATCGATGCATTGATGGCGCATTATGTTGCCGGCTCCTTGCCCGAGCCGGCGCGTGTGCTGGTGCAGTCTCATCTCGAAATGAAACCGGACAATCGCAGCCTGGTGAACAGCCTCGAGCTGCTGGCAGGCGAAGCTCTGGAAAACGCGCCTGGAGCCGCCATTACCGATCGCGACGGGCGGCTTGCGGCGATCTTTTCCTCTGCATCTCCCGTCCCGGCGACACGGACGGTCGCGCGACCGGAAAACGCGCTGTTTCCGCAAGCGTTGCGTGCCCTCTTGGGCTTCGAAGCCGAGGATGTCCCCTGGCGCCGGCGGTTGCCCGGTTTCAAGGAATATTCGCTCGACATGGACGGCTGCGAGGTCAGCCTGATGTGGATCCGGCCTGGCCGCGCCTTGCCGGCGCACACCCATAAAGGCATGGAACTGATCCTCATTCTCGACGGCGCCTTCAACGACGAACGCGGCCGTTTCGGCCCCGGCGACATCTCCATTGCCGACGAGACGGTCGAACACCGGCCGGTCGCCGAGAAGGACAGGCCTTGCATCGCCTTTGCCGTCTCGGACGGGCCGGTCAAGCTCACCGGATCCTTCCGCCAGATGATCGGCGACCTGATCGGCTGAAAGCAGCCACAATAGTGTGATAGAGCCGTAAATCCGGAGGGGTTGAGGAACTTCTGGACCTGTTTTCGCATTTTATCAGGCAGCCCGGAGGAACATGTCATGCGTGATTTCATTGCCCATCCCGAACATGGAATCGTCTGGATTTCGGGTGCGAGTTCAGGCATCGGTAGGGCGCTTGCACTGAGGCTCGCCGGCGAAGGATACAAGGTCGCAGTCACGGCCAGAAGCCACGAAAAGCTGGTCGAACTGCAAGCCGAAGCCAATGGCCTCTCGGGCAGTATCATTGTGCTCGACGGCGACGTCACCGATGCCGAGGACATGGAACATGTCATGGCCTCCATCGAATATGAGCACGGGACGCTTGGCATGGCGATCCTCAATGCCGGCGTCTATCTGCCTGTTTATGCCGAGGATCTGAACCGCACCGATTTCGAGAAGAGCTTTGCCGTCAATCTTTCCGGCGTCGTGAACTGTCTGCTGCCGGCGATCCGCCATATGAAGGCGAAGGGGCAGGGACAGATCGCTATTGTTTCCTCCGTCACCGGCTATGGCGGCTTGCCGACAGGGGCTGCCTATGGCGCCACCAAGGCGGCGCTGATCAATATGGCTGAAAGCCTGAAATTCGATCTCGACAAGATGGGCATCCGCATCCAGCTCGTCAGCCCGGGCTTTGTCGATACGCCGGCAACGAGGAAGAATGCCTTTCCGATGCCGGCTCTGGTGTCGGTTGAAGAGGCCGCCCGGGAGATTGCCGCCGGGTTGAAATCGCAGGCCTTCGAGATCACATTTCCGAAGCGCTTCACCACCATGCTGAAGCTCGCGCGCCTGCTCCCCTATAGCCTTTATTTCACGCTGGTGAACCGCGTGACGGGCTGGCGGGAGCGGCCGCCATCGGCTGGTCGCCACCCGATGACACCGCACGCGGCGGAATGATCAACGGCGCGAGAACACGACCTGTCGCACATCAATATTGCGGGCACGGAAGCCGGCCTCGCAATAGAACAGATAGAATTCCCAGAGCCGCTTGAAACGCTCGTCGAAGCCCATCGGGCGGATGCGTTCCCAGACTGACCAGAAACGCTCGCGCCATTCGGCGAGCGTACGGGCGTAGTCGAGCCCGAAGCCGAAATCCTTGACCAGCGACAGATCGACCTTGCCGGCAAGTTCGGCCAGATGGTTGCGCGTCGGCAGCATGCCGCCGGGAAATACATATTTCTGGATGAAGTCAGGGTTGCTGCGATACTGGTCGAAGGACTCGTCCTTGATCGTGATGATCTGCAGGCCGGCCTTGCCACCCGGCTTCAGACATTGCCTGAGCTTGGAGAAATAGGACGGCCAGTATTTCTCGCCGACCGCTTCGAACATCTCGATCGAGACGATCCGGTCGTAGAGCCCTGCTTCATCGCGATAATCCTGGAAGCGGAATTCCACGCGGTCGTCGAGGCCGGCCTTGCGAATGCGCTCCTCGGCAAAGGCGAGCTGCTCACGACTGATCGTCAGCCCCGTCACCTTGCAGTTCAGCTCGCTTGCCGCGAATTCGGCAAAACCGCCCCAGCCGCAGCCGATCTCCAGCACATGATCGCCAGGCCCGATGCCGGTCGCCTCGGCAAGCGCCCGGTATTTGGCATTCTGGGCCGATTGCAGATCGTTGGCGCCGGTCGAATAGAGTGCCGAGGAATAGGTCATGCTCGGATCGAGCCATTCCCTGTAGAAATCGTTGCCGAGATCGTAGTGGGCGGAAATGTTGCGCTTCGAGCCCGTTTTGGAATTGGTGTTCATCCAATGGCGGACGCGCTCGAACAGGCGGCCAAGACCGCCCTTGCCATGCGCATAGCTGTACGCGGCCTCGCCGTTGACGAGGAAGAGTTCGAGAAAGGCGGTGATATCGGGGCTATCCCAATCGCCGTCCATATAGGTTTCTGCGACCCCGATCGTGCCGCTCGTCAGCGCCCGATAGGCAAGATTCCAGTTGTGGAGGCTGAGCGCCGCCTTCGGCCCGGGTTGCTTGCCCTCGATCAGCAGTCTGCGGCCGTCGGGGAGGGTGACGGCAAGCGAACCGTGTTGCATGCGCAGAAGTCCGCGCAGCGCCAGCTTCGCCTTGAAGGGCAGCCCCTTCACCAGACGAGATATGTTTTCCCCCGTCAGCGTCACCGCGTCACGGGCCAACAGATTCCAGTCCTGCGCCTTGCTCATCTCTCCTCCTCCAGCATTTTTCTGCCGGTTAGGGACGAAGCACCCTTAATGATACGCGCGGCCGCCCCCCGGCCATTGCATCGAACGCTAATGTCATTCCGCCGCTTCCGCAAGCGGGCGGGTTTGGCGGACGCTGACTTCAGGCGGGGGCGCAGGACGCCTGACGTAGCGCGCGCCCTTCAGCCACAATTTCAACGCTTCCCAATGGATGCCGGCGATGATCTTCAAGGTGAGGAAGGGGATGCACGCCGTCAAGCCCAGCAGCGACGCGCTTGTCAAAGGCACCTGCCGTCCGGAAAATGTCGCCGAGAGAAGCGGGCCTTCGTTGTCGTTTTCCAGGATGCGCCAGCGGATTTCGGCACCCGGCGGCAGCATGCGGAAATGATAACGCGCCGCCATACCGATGAAGGGCGAGACATGGAAGAGCTTGTCGCAGCTCTGGCGAAGCCCGCTTTCCGACATCTCCCCATGGCCGACGGGACAGATATAGCTGTGCCGCTCGCCGAAAGTATTGCGCACTTCGTAGATCATCGCGACGACTGCGCCACCGGCATCATAGGCGTGATAGACGGAAAGCGGATTGAAGACATAGCCGAGAATTCGAGGATAGCAGACGAGCAAGATCCTGTCCGCGCGGTCGAGCCCCGCCTCGGCGAGCAGCCGGTCGGCATAGGCGCGCAGCGACGTGTCCCCGGGTTTTGCATGGTCCTTCTCGTGAAACGAGACGAGATTGCGTTTGTTGACGGAAAACAGCATCGATAGCCCGCCGGCCTCGTCCAGCCTGTCGAGATCGACAAGCAGCGAGAAGACACGGTAGCGGAAGCGATGGCCGAACGGTTTTATCCGTTGATGCATGATCTCGCCGACATAGAGCGCGGCTGCAGCATCCGGTGGGGCACCGTTGGCTACCGCGTTCATGCCACTTTTTTCGCCGCGCCGTGTCATGCCGCCGCATCCGGTTGGGGTTCCCACGAGGTTCGGACAGTCCGCCAGGGTATGATCCCGCCCAGAGCCTCCGCCGCCGCCAGACCGGAATCGAGACCATCCTCGTGGAATCCGTAGCCCGTCCAGGCACCCGCGAAATGGCAATTATTCTGTCCTTGAATGGTCGTGAGCGCTTGTTGAGCGCTCATGGCTTCCGCCGAAAATTGCGGATGTTCATAGGTGAATTCGGCAAACACTTTACGGGGGTCCGGCTCGCGGTCGGGATTGAGGGTCACGAATAGCGGGAGTTTCTCGTCGATGCCCTGCAGCCGGTTCATCCAGTAAGTCACGGCGACGTCCGCGTTTCCGTCTTCACGGCTGGAGCGCAGATAATTCCATGAGGCCCAAACCTTGCGCCGCTTCGGCATCAGCGATTGGTCGCGATGCAGGACGACGCGGTTCGGCTGGTAGGGGATAGCGGCAAGCAGCCTGCTTTCCCGATCGGTGGCATCGGCGAGCAGGCGGGCTGTCTGATCGCTGTGGCAGGCGAAGATCACCTTGTCGAACGGGTGTTCGATTCCCGTCTCGTCGATGATCGTGACGCCGCGCTCGGAGCGGATGACCCCGCGCACGCCGCAGGAGAGTTTCACGCGTTCGCCGAGCGGCCGAAGCAGCCGGTCGAGATAGGTGCGGCTGCCGCCGGTCACCGTGCGCCACTGGTGCTGCCGGCGATAGATCAGCCGGTGATTGTCGAAGAAATTGACGAACTGCTCAGCGGGAAACTGCAGCATGCGGGCTGATGGTGTCGACCAGATCGCCGCCGCCATCGGCACGAGATAGTTGTTGGTGAAACCGGGCGAGAAGCCGCGCCAGTCGAGATAGTCGCCGATGGAGCGCGAGGCGAGATGACCGGCGGTGCGATCTTCGAGGCAGGTGCGGTTGAAGCGGAGAATCTCGCGGATCATCCACAAGAACGAGGGCCGCAGCAGGTTGCGCTTCTGCGCGAAGATCGAGGACAGTCCGCCGCCGCTCCATTCCAGTCTGCCGCGGTCGAGCGAGAGCGAAAAGCTCATATCGCTTGCATGCGTCGCGACGCCGAGCTCGGCAAACAGCGCCGTCAGATTGGGATAATTCTGCTCGTTATAGACGATGAAGCCGGTATCGACCGCAATTTGTACCCCGTCGTAATCCACGTCGACCGTCGCCGTATGGCCTCCGGCCCGCGCCTGGCTTTCATACAGCGTAACGTCATGCACCTGACACAGCGCCCAGGCTGCGGAGGCGCCCGAGATGCCGGAGCCGATGACGGCGATCCTCAGTCGGCGTGGAGCGGGACGGAAGTGCGCGTTCATGCGGCATCCCTTGTTGCGTTGTAGGCGGCGAGCGCTCTGTTGCGGGCGTTCGCGTGATCGACGATCGGTTTCGGATAGGTTTGGCCAAGCGTGATGCCAGCTTCGTCGAGCATGCTCTTCGGTGCCCCGAATGGCCGGTGGATGTATTTTGCCCCAAGCTCTCGAAGCTCCGGCACGTAGGTCCTGACATAGCCGCCGTCGGGATCGAACTTTTCGCCCTGCAGCACCGGATTGAAGATGCGGAAGAACGGCGAGGCATCGGCTCCCGAGCCCGCTACCCATTGCCAGCTTGCGGCATTGTTGGCAGGATCGGCATCAACAAGCGTATCTCGGAACCAGGCTTCGCCTCGGCGCCAATCCACCATCAGATCCTTGATGAGGAAGGAGGCGACGATCATGCGCACGCGATTGTGCATCCAGCCATGGCGCCAAAGCTGGCGCATGCCGGCATCGACGATCGGATATCCGGTCATGCCGCGGCGCCACGCCTCGAAATCTCCGCTGTCGTTGCGCCATTCGAAGCCGTCGAAACGATCGTTCCAGTTGGCAGAGGCAAGACGCGGGAAATGGAAAAGCAGGTGATAGGAGAATTCGCGCCAGGCGATCTCCTTGCGAAAATGCACGATGTCGGCCGCCGGCACGCGTTGCGACAGGCCGCGCGTCGCATCCCAGATGCGGGCAGGGGATATCTCGCCCAGCGCCAGATGCGGCGACAGCATCGACGTCGCCGGTCTCGCTGGATAGTCTCGGTTTTCTTTGTAGCCCTCCAGCGCGTCTTCAACGAAGGCACGTAGCTTTTCGTGCGCGCCATCTTCGCCGGGTGTCCACAGATCGGTGAAGTCGCCCGCCCAGTCCGGCTTCGTCGGAAGCAGCTTCCAGCTCTCCAGCCTTTCCGATTTCGGAAGTTGCGATGTCAGCCGCAGTTTCGCCGGCGCCTCCAGCGGTGGCTCCGGTTCGCCAGCGCCCTCCAGTGCGCGCCAGAATGGCGTGTAGACGCGGTAGGGCGTGCCGTTGCCGGTCATCAGCCGGGAAGGTTCGTGCAGCAATTGGCCGCCGAAGCTTTTCGCCTCGATCGCCTGCTTTTCAAATTGGTGCTTGATACGGATGTCGATCGACGTCCCTGATGGATCGTAGCGGCGGTTCCAGAAGACGGCTTCGGCGCCGCTTTCCTTGATAAGGGCGCAGAGCACTTCGAGCGCCTCGCCGCTTGCAAGCACAAGCCGTCCATGCCGCTTGCGCAGCGACCTGTCGAGCGCTTCCAACGAATGATGCAGCCACCAGGCCTGCGCAGCACCCAGGGGGCCGGTGCCTGCTGCCGCCGGTTCTCTAATATAGAGCGGGATGATCGGCCGCCCGGAACGATGGGCGGCGGTGAGTGCCTGATTGTCGTCAAGGCGCAGGTCCTTGCGAAACCAGAGGATAACAGGTTTTGTCGCGTCCTTTGCCAATAAAGCCGTTCCCCGCCTGTGTTGTTTTCAACCCGCTACGGATGTACGGAACGCCCGGATCAAAAGTTTCATCCGGCGGAAAAAGTTTTCACGGCTGTCGGCGACATGAAAAAGGCCGGCGTGAACCGGCCTTTTCTGAGAGCGGCAGTCTGTCGCTTAGTTGTCGTATTCGCGGCAGGCATTGTTCCGAAATTTGCAGAAAACCTGCATTCAAGCTCTACGGCGTGCCCGGCATGGTTATGCGTAAACCTTAACGGGCGATGTCGCTGGATCGGCGCCGGCGCATGTCCTACTTGCATGCGGAGATACTAAAAAACCGTGGCATGAGGCCGCTATGTTCATCTCCTTTCGCGAAGCCGCAGATCTCGGTCTCCAGATCGCACTTGCACTCACCTTGACGATGAGTGGCATGGCCGTCGCCTCCTACGCCGTCAGGAATGACAAGGCTAAAATTTCCGCAATCGACGTCAGCCGTCCCTCACTCTGGACCGCCGCTCCGATGCGCATCGATCCGGCTACGCAGGCCTGCCTGCGCGCCGACGCTCCGGCCGCACTGGAACTCGCCGATGGTGCCGATGACCTCTGCCTCGACCCGATCGGCCTCCGGCTTTCCTGCGACTTGATCGTCACCTCTGGTACTGCGGCTTTTTAGGTGAAGGCGGTCGGGAGGCGTCACCGCCATTCCCGAAAGCTTGCAAAATCCAATGATTTGCAGTTTCATCGCGATAGCGACCACCGTTCGACTCTTTCCCTGAAGGATCAGCCTTTTGTCTATGCCGATGCCCCGCGGCTTCGAGAAGCCCTATGCCGCCTTCCTGTTCGATATGGACGGCACCATCCTCAATTCGATTCGCGCGGCCGAGCGTGTATGGAGCGACTGGGCAAGGCGTCACGGGCTCGATGTCGCCACCTTTTTACCGAAGATGCATGGATCGCGCGGCATTGACACGATCACCCGGCTGAACCTGCCTGGAGTCGATCCCGAACATGAATCGAAGCTGGTGACCGAGGCCGAAATCGCCGATGTCAGCGATGTCGTTGCCATTCCCGGCGCCGCGACCTTTCTGAGTTCATTGCCTCCGGATCGCTGGGCGATCGTCACCTCCTCGCCGTTGCGCCTTGCTCACCGGCGGCTGGAGGCCGCAGGCTTGCCGGTGCCGAGATTCATGGTGACGGCCGAGGACGTGAAGGTCGGAAAACCCGATCCGCAATGTTATATTCTGGGCGCCGAACGCCTCGGCGTCAGCACCCAGGATTGCCTGGTGTTCGAGGATGTCGCAGCCGGCATCACCGCCGGCGAGGCGGCGGGTGCCGATGTCATGGTCATCACGGCAACACATCACCACAAGATGGTGACGCCGCACCCGACCCTCTCATCCTATGATGAGATATCGGTCCGCATCTCCCCCGATCACAGGATGCTGATCGTCCCGAACAGGGGCTGACTGTGCTCCGGATGCGTCCTGCTTGCCTTTAACGCGGTTCACTCCGCGGCTGCGGCAAGACAGCGATCGATGATCCGGCCGATTTCGCTGCGGCAGGAGCCGCAATTGGTTCCAGCGCTCGTTTCCTTGCCGACCGCCTCGACGCTCTGACATCCGCCGCGCACGGCAGCAGCAATCTGGTTGACCCCGACACTGAAGCAGGAGCAGACGGTTGCGCCCGGATCCGGCCTGCCGGCGCCGGGACGACCCGCCACGAGCGCGAAGCGTTTCCTGAGATCGCCATGCGAGGCTGAGAGCTGCGAGATCGCCCAGTTGCGCGCAACGGCGACGGGCTCGCGGGCGAGAAACAGCGCGGCAAGCAGGACCTCGCCATCGAAGAAGGCGAGCCTGAGGTCGCCGGATTGCCGGTCGGCATAACCGAGCGGTTCGATCTCGGCCGGAATGGCGAAAACCGCCCGGCACCAGGCCGTCCAGTCTTCGACGGTTTCGGCGAAGGCAAGCTCCAGCCGCCAGCCGCCGGCGGCTTTTGCCAGCGCCCAATAGGCGGCGTCAGGCGTGGCGGGTTTTGTGGCGGAGACGGCGAAACCGTAATGGGTGGCGCGGAAGGGCCGGACGGAGACGGCAACGTTCTTAGACGCCGGCTGACCTGAAATGGGATCGGTGATCGGCGCGACCACGGCGTCGATCCGTGCTCTGGCGGCAAACTGGTCGTTCCAATGCATCGGCGCAAAGATGCCGCCGCGCGCCTGGCGATCGGTGACCAGCGCCCGCACGATTGCCTTGCCGTGGGGGCTGTCGATCTCGACGAGGCCCGCACTTGATATACCGGTCTCGATCGCGTCGCGCGGATGGATTTCCGCAAAAGGTTCGGCAATATGGGCAGAAAGCCGTGCGCTCTTTCCGGTTCGCGTCATCGTGTGCCACTGGTCGCGGATGCGCCCGGTATTCAGCGTGAAGGGGTACTCGGCATTGGTGCGATCGGTTGCGGGCGGTTTGACCGCGATGAAGCGCGCCTTGCGATCGGGATGGAAGAAACCGCCCTCGGAGAAGAAGCGGGTGATGCTGGGTTCGGTTCCTGCCGCCTGCGGCCACTGGAAGGGCGACAGTTCATCATAGGCGCCGCCGCTGATGCCGGCGCGCGCGCCGATGTCGAAGTCGCGGCTGCCGTTATTTTCGAAGGCGGAAAGCGCGGCGTGCTCGTCGAAGATTGCCGCCGGCGCATCAAAATCAAAGGCGGCGGCAAATCCCATGCGGCGTCCCACCTCCGCAAGCTGCCACCAGTCGGCCCTTGCATCGCCGGGGATGTCGAGAAACGGCCGTTGCCTTGAAATGCGCCGTTCGGAATTGGTGACGGTGCCATCCTTCTCGCCCCAGCCGAGCGAGGGTAAAAGTACATTTGCGTGCCGGGTCGTATCCGTCTCTTTCAGGATGTCCGACACGACGACGAAGGGACAGGCGGCGATGGCATTTTCGACGTTGTCGGCATCCGGCATCGAGACGACGGGATTGGTCGCCATGATCCAGAGCGCCTTGATGCGCCCATCGGCCACGGCTTGGAACATGTCGACAGCCTTCAGACCGGGCTTGGCGGCGATGACGGGCGAGTTCCAGAAGCGCTGTACACGGTCTCGGTCTTCGGCATTCTCGATCGCCATATGGGCGGCAAGCATATTGGCGAGACCGCCGACCTCGCGCCCACCCATGGCGTTCGGCTGGCCGGTCAGCGAAAACGGTCCCATGCCGGGGCGGCCGATGCGGCCGGTCGCCAGATGGCAGTTGAGGATGGCATTGACCTTGTCGGTGCCGGAGGAGGATTGGTTGACGCCCTGGCTGTAGCAGGTCACGACCTTAGACGTCGTCTCGAACAGGCGGAAGAACTCCCTGATCTGCATGGCGGGCAGGCCGGTCCGTTCCAGAAGATCGTTGATATCGAGCGCGGCGGCAGCCGCAAAAGCGTCGCCGAAACCTTCGGTATGGGCGCCGATATAATTCTGGTCGATTGCCGGACTGGTCGCGAGATGGGCAAGCAGTCCCATGAACAGCGCAACGTCGCCATCAGGACGGATGGCGAGATGCAGGTCGGCGATGTCGCAGGTCATCGTCCGGCGCGGATCGATGACGACGATCCGCATGTTTGGCCGCGCCGTCTTTGCGGCGGCAAGCCGCTGGTAGATGACGGGATGACACCAGGCAAGGTTGGAACCGGTCAGGATCACCAGATCCGCAAGCTCGATATCCTCATAGGTCCCGGGCACCGTATCGGCACCGAAGGCGCGGCGATGCCCCGCCACGGAAGAGGACATGCAGAGCCTTGAATTGGTGTCGATATTGCCGGAGCCAATGAAGCCCTTCATCAGCTTGTTGGCGACATAGTAATCCTCGGTCAGCAACTGGCCCGAGACGTAGAAGGCAACCGCGTCAGGCCCGTGTTCGGCGATCGTTTCAGAAAATCGGCGGGCGACCAGATCAAGCGCCTCGTCCCAGCCGCTCCGTTCGCCTTCAATCTCGGGATAGAGAAGCCGGCCATCGAGATCGATGGTTTCGGCAAGGGCAGACCCCTTCGAGCAGAGCCGGCCGAAATTCGACGGATGCTCGGGATCTCCTTTGACGCTGACTGCGCCGGCCTCGTCGATCGTGGCGACAACGCCGCAGCCGACGCCGCAATAGGGACAGGTGGTCTTGACCTCAGCCGCCATCTATTCCGCCGCCATCATCAGGCTTTCCAGGGCGATGAACAGCCTGCCGTCTTCGTTCAGCACCGGTATCGTCCGGACCTCGCCCTCGTCGGCGCCGAGCGCCTTGCCTGTTTCCAGCGAGATGACCCAGTTGTGCAGCGGGCAGGTGACCGACTTGGCGTGGACGATGCCCTGGGAAAGCGGGCCGCCCTTGTGCGGGCAGTGATCCTCGATGGCGAAGACCTCGTTTTCGGCCGTGCGGAAGACGGCGATCTTGCCCTGCGGCGTCTTCACGCAGCGCGCGCCGCGCAGCGGGATGTCGGAGATGTCACCGATTGCGATCCAGTTCATGTCCATCTCCTTATTCTGCAGCCTGCGGATAGCCGATCGTCGCCATCGGCTTGAACTCGTGCTTGTCCTTGCCGGAAACACGCTCCGACCAGGGGTCGACCTGGGCAAATTTTTGGCTGAAGACGAAGCGTTCGTAATAGGCCTTGCGCTTTTCGGCATCGCCCATGATCTGGCGGCGGATTTCCTCCAGGCCGACGCGCTTGGCCCACTTGTAGATGCGCTCCAGATAGCGGGCCTGCTCGCGGTACATCTGCGTCAGTGCCACGATATGCTCCAGAGCCTCGTCCTCGGTCCGGACAAGCCCGAGGACCTCCGTGCCCTTGATGTCGAGACCGGCTGCACCGGCGAAATGGATCTCGAAACCGGAATCCACGCAGATCACGCCGATGTCCTTGCAGGTTGCTTCCGCACAGTTGCGCGGGCAGCCGGACACGGCCATCTTCAGCTTGGCCGGCGTCCAGGAGCCCCACATGAACCTTTCGATCCGGATGCCGAGACCGGTGGAATCCTGCGTGCCGAAGCGACACCAGTCGGAGCCGACGCAGGTCTTCACCGTGCGCAGACCCTTGGCATAAGCCTGGCCCGAGACGAAGCCGGCTTTGCCGAGATCGGCCCAGACGGCGGGCAGGTCTTCCTTCTCGATACCGAGCAGGTCGATGCGCTGGCCGCCGGTGACCTTCACCATCGGGATTTCGAACTTGTCGACGACATCGGCGATGGCGCGCAGCTCGTTCGCATTGGTGACGCCGCCCCACATGCGCGGAACGACGGAGTAGGTGCCGTCCTTCTGGATGTTGGCGTGCACGCGCTCATTGATGAAACGCGACTGGTAGTCGTCGGCATATTCATCCGGCCAGTCGCAGACGAGGTAATAGTTGAGCGCTGGCCGACATTTGGCGCAGCCGCAGGACGTCTTCCACTCGAGCTCCTGCATGACGGCAGGGATGCTTTTCAGCCCCTTGGCCTTGATCAGCCGGCGAACGTCGTCATGGCCGAGTTCGGTGCAGGTGCACATCGGCTGTACGGCAGTCGGATTGTAGCTGTCGCCGAGCGTCAGCGCCATGAGTTGTTCGACGAGGCCGGTGCAGGAACCGCACGAGGCGGATGCCTTCGTGTGGGCGCGTACGTCGTCGAGTGACGTCAGCCCCTTGCCTGAAATCGTCGAAGTGATCTTGCCCTTGCATACGCCGTTGCAGCCACAAATCTCCGCGTCATCCGGCAAGGCTGCAACGGCCGCCATAGGGTCCAGCGGCGACCCTCCCTGATAGGCTTGTCCGAAGATCAGCGTCTCGCGCATCTCCGTAATATCGGTTGCCTTCTTCTTCAGGTCGTTGAACCAGGCACCATCGGCGGTCTCACCGTAAAGTACGGTGCCGATGATCTTGTTGTCCTTGAGCACCAGGCGCTTGTAGACGCCGGCGCTGGCATCGCGCAGCACGATCTCCTCGCGGTCGTCGCCATCGGCGAAGTCGCCGAGTGAATAAAGCTCGATGCCGGTGACCTTGAGCTTGGTCGGCGTATCCGCATGAACGAAGGCGGGCGAGCGATCGCCGGAGAGATGCGAGGCGGCGATACGGGCCATTTCATAGAGCGGCGCAACGAGGCCATAGACCATGCCGCCCACCTCGGCGCATTCGCCGAGCGCGAGAATGTTGCCGTCCGAGGTCTGCATGCCGGCATCGACGACGATGCCGCGATTGACCGCAAGGCCGGCGTCCTTCGCCAGGCCGACACTGGGGCGAATGCCGACGGCCATGACGACCAGCGTTGCCGGGATGATACGACCGTCGTCTAGCTCGATGCCCTCGACCTTGCCATTGCCGACGATCGCCTTGGTATTGGCCTTGCAGATGACCTTGATGCCGCGTTCCTCGACTGCCTTCTGCAGCAGGTAGCCGGCGGCCGGGTCGAGCTGGCGCTCCATCAGCGTCGGCATGACGTGCAGCACGGTGACGTCCATGCCACGCTGGGCAAGACCGGCCGCTGCTTCGAGGCCAAGCAGGCCGCCGCCGATGACGACGGCCTTTTCGCGCGACTGGGCGGCAAGCAACATCGCCTGCACGTCGTCGAGATCGCGATAGGTGATGACGCCGGGCAGATCCTTGCCGGGAACGGGGATGATGAAAGGCACGGAACCGGTTGCGATCACCAGCTTGTCATAGCTTTCGGTGACGCCGTGGTCGGAGGTGACGGTCTTGGCGGCGCGATCGATATTGACGATCTTGTGGCCTTTGTAGAGCATGATGCCGTGCTTGATATACCAGCCGTCACCGTGAATGATGATCTGTTCGTAGTCCTTTTCTCCGGAGAGAACCGGCGACAGCATGATGCGGTCGTAATTGACGCGCGGCTCGGCATTGAAGATCGTAACTTCATAGCGACCCGGCGCCTGCTCGAAGAGGTGCTCCAGCATGCGCCCGGGCGCCATGCCATTGCCGATGATGACAAGTTTTTCGGTCATATTTCCAGGTCCTTAGATCAGGTTGCAGCCACGGGCGCCGAGTGCCCTTGGCGCGACAGTTGCTTTACGGACAGGTGCATCCAGATGAGAGAAATCACGACGATCGCAAAAAGCAGCAGGAAACAGCTGGACCAAAGGCCGGTCATGTCCTTGAGGAGGCCAAAGGCAATCGGAAGGATGAAGCCGCCGAGGCCGCCCATCATCCCGACGACGCCGCCGACTGCGCCGACGTTTTCGGGGTAGTAGGCCGGAATGTGCTTGTAAACGGCAGCCTTGCCGAGGCTCATGAAGAAGCCGAGCACGAAGATGACGACGATGAAGATGACGGGGGTGATGCCGAACGCCGGACCCGTCCCGCTACCGGAAGCAGCCGGCAGCGAAAGGATGAGGGTGGCCACGGCCGAAACGGCAAGCATCGTATACATGACGCTGCGCGCGCCCTTTTTATCCGACAGCACGCCGCCGAAAGCGCGGAAAATGCTGCCCGGGATGGAATAGGCGGCCGCGACCATGCCGGCGGTTTCCAGGTTGAAGCCGTAGACGCCGACCAGATAGCGCGGCAGCCACAACGACAGGGCGACGAAGCCGCCGAAGGCGAAGAAATAGTAGAGCGAGAAGCGCCAGACCTGAACGTTCTGCAGCGGCGCGAATTCCTGCGCGAAACTCTTGGAGGCAGCGCGACGTTCGCGGCGGAGACGGAAGGCCGGATCATCGGTCGTGGTGAACCAGAAGACGATTGCCATCAGCGCCAGACCGACGGCCCAGATTTCCGCAACCGCCTGCCAGCCCCATGCGATCAGCACGAAAGGCGCGGCGAATTTGGTCACAGCCGCGCCGACATTGCCGGCACCGAAGATGCCGAGCGCGGTTCCCTGCTTCTCCGCCGGGAAGAAAGGCGAGACATAGGCGACACCGACTGCGAAGGAGCCGCCGGCCAGGCCGACGCCGAGACCGGCGATCAACATCTGCGTATAGGTCTGGGCGTAAGAGAGCAGAAAGGTCGCCAATGCGGCGGCCAGCATGGTGAGCGTGTAGACGAGACGGCCGCCGTAACGCCCCGTCCAGATGCCAAGAACGATGCGCACCAGCGAACCGGTGAGCACGGGGGTGCCGACCAGCAATCCGAACTCGGCCTCGTTCAGGCCGAGATCCTGCTTGATGCGAATGCCGATGATCGCGAAGATCGTCCAGACGGCAAAACAGAGGGTGAAGGCTACAGTGGAGATCCACAATGCCTTGGCTGGTTCGCCGGCGGACATGGACTGTGATTTCTCGATGACAGACATAACTTCTCCGAGGCCCGACAAGGTCGTGCCGATCCATCGCTGAGGGTTAAAACAAAAAGCCGCTGGTCAGGACGCGCATACCCGAGGCGCGCGAAATATCCTGATCAGCGGCTTTGCTGGTGGCGCCCGCCGTTGGACGCCGAATTCTTGGGCCTTCTGGCCCATTTGCCTGGAGGCAATCCGTTGGCCAGATTGCTCAAGCTAAAACCTAGCTCTTCAATCCGAAGAGCAATCTCTGTGTCTTCCGTGAGCGTCTATCGCGCGCTCACTTTGCGCTGATCGTCATTGACCGGTGCTACAAAGACTATGCAAACTGCGTGCCAGTTTTGTGATCTGTGTTCAATCCACTGAATACACATGATATTTTACCAAACGCGCCGCCTGCTTGTTTTTCGGGCCGCCACCCACTCATGCAAATATTTTGTGCGCTTGTCGTGAGGTGGGCAGATGCGTGCTGGCGTTTTGTGCAGGCCGGCATCGGTTAGACCTCGTCGCCGGAAACGAAGGCGAGGGCGCTTTTGACGGTAAAACCTGTGACATAGTCCGGCAGCCTCGCCGGGTCGAAGACGTGGCCGTCCATAAAACGGTCGCCCTCGTCACTGCCTTCGATGCGGATATCGGCATCTTCGGGTGCGTTGTCGTCACCCAGAGCAGCGCGATAGAGATCCGGGCGGTAGGCGGATGCTGCGGCCCTTGCCATGTTAAGGCTGATCTCGGCCTGTCCCCAGCGGATCATCTGGCTGTAGATCCACAGCGCATGGCTTGGTCGGGGATAATTGGCGAAGCCGGAATGGAACATGAAATAGTCGGCGATAATGCGGCGGTTACCCTTTGCGTCGAGGCTGAATTCGCCGGCGAGCACACGGCGAATGATTTCGACGGGGGCAGCGATATAGCGCGGGTCGGCAAGAGCTGCCGCCAGCGCATCGTGATTGTCCGGCCGGTCGCACCACCGGGCTGCCGCGTCGAGTGCCACGATCAGCCGGGAAACGGTTTCCGGATGGCTTTCCGCCCAGTCCGGCCGCATGCCGATCACCTTTTCAGGTGCCGACGGCCAGATATCCTGTTTGGCGGCGACGATGCGGCCGACGCCGCGTTCCGAAGCGACCATGTTCCACGGTGCACCGACGCAGAAACCGTCAATCGCACCGGCTGCCAGCGCATCCGAAGTCATGGGCGGCGGCACGACCACGAGTTTGACGTCCTTGTCGGGATCGATGCCGCCGGCTGCCAGCCAGTAGCGGAATTCGTAATTGTGCGAGGAGAAGGGATAGGTGACCCCGAAGGTCGGCAGCGGCTCGCCGCGGGCCTTCATTGCCGCCAAAGTTTTTGCCAGGGCGCGGGCATTGTCGAGCGCGCTTGCCGTTTCCGGCAATCCCGCGTCATTCCGCATCCTGTCGAAGAACCGCGTCGACAGCGTGATCGCGTTGCCGCCGCGCCCCAGCGAAAATGGTGTGATCGTCGGTGAGGGATTGGAGCCGAGACCGAGCATGGAGGCGACCGGCATCGGCGACAGCATGTGGGCGATGTCGAACTGGCGGAATGCCAGGCGGTCGCGCACATTCGCCCAGGAGACGTCCTTGACGAGATCGAGCGTCAGGCCTTCCTTCCGCGCGAAGCCGAATTCCGCCGCCGCAATCAGCACCGATGCATCGACGAGCGGAATGAAACCGGCCCGCAGCACTTTCGGTCCTTCGTTGTTCACCCGCACGGGCGAGGGCAGCTCGCCGCCGGAGTTGGAGGTCTTCGTCATCATATCCACTCCGGTTTCCTCCGGAAATTCATCAGGTCGGCCATTACATCAACAGCCCCGCGGCAGTGACGACGCTCTGGGCGATTTCCGACATCTTCTTCTTTTCGTTCATCGCTGTCTGACGCAGTAGGGCGAAAGCCTCTTCCTCGGAGAGGCCGCGCATCTTCATCAATATGCCCTTGGCGCGCTCGACCAGCTTGCGTTCCTCTAGCGCGGAGCGGGCATCGGCAAGTTCCCGCCGCAGCCGGTTGAAGGCATTGAAGCGGCTGACGGCCATGTCGAGGATCGGTTTGACGCGTTCCTTCTTCAATCCGTCGACGATATAGGCCGAGACGCCGGCATCGACGGCAGCCTCGATCGAGGCCGTGTCGGAGCGATCGACGAACATGGCGATCGGGCGGCTGACGGTGCGCGTCAGCTGGAACAAGTGCTCCATCATGTCGCGGTTGGGATTTTCGATATCGATGATGATCACGTCGGGCATCAGCGTTTCGATGATTCGCGCGATGCCGTTGACCTCGTGGACCACGGTGACGCGCACATGCCCTGCCTCGCGCAGTCCTTCTTCGATGATGGAGGCGCGAATGGCATTTTCGTCGATCACCAGAATTGTCAGATCGAGATGCGTCATTGCTATATTCATGACGCAGTGCAGCAAATTTAGCAAGGTGTCCGCCTGAAAAATGTGCAAAAATAGGTGTGCGCAAAAAATAATCAAATTGCCGAAATTTCGGGCGGGATCAATATACCACGTCGCCAAGGTCTTCAGGGCTGCGGTATTTCGGATGTGAAATGGGGAACGTCATAGCCGCGCTTGATCTGTGACCGCGCCGCAAGCCTAAGATACCATCGCTTGACGTTCGGGAATGCATTCAGGTCGATCTCGTGGCGCTTAAAACGGGAAACCCAGGGCCAGACCGCCATGTCGGCGATGGAATAGTCGTCGACGAGATAGTCGCGGTCTGCGAGCCGCACGTTCAGCGTTTCATAGAGGCGGCGAGTGTCCCTGCGAAAGAGATCCTCTGCGAACGGCGCTTGGCCTGCATTATAGGTCAGGAAATAATGGGCGTTGCCGAGCGTCGGCCCGAAGCCGCCCATCTGCCACATCAGCCATTCGATCGTGTGATGCCGGGCGGCACCCTGCAAGGGCAGGAAGCGGCCGGTCTTCTCGGCGAGGTAGAGCAGGATGGCGCCGGATTCGGCAAGCGTGATGCCGGTCTCGTGATCGATGATAACAGGAATCTTGCCGCCCGGATTGATGGCGAGATAGTCCTGCTGGAATTGATCGCCCTTGGTGATGTCGACCGTGTGGGGACGATAGTGGAGCCCGAACTCTTCGAGCGCGATGGATACTTTGAGCCCGTTCGGCGTGGTCCAGGTATAGAGGTCGATCATCGGGGGCTCAATCGAACATCATTTCGTCGACCGGCAGCTTCGTCATTCCGAAGCGCCCGGTGACATCGTCGAGGCCAGAGAACATGTCCCGCAGAGTTTGCACAATCGTCTCGACGCGGGGGTCAATGACGCGATAGACGATCGCCTTACCATCGCGGCGCCCTTCGATCACGCCGGCCTCGCGAAGCTCGCTTAATTGCTGGGAAAGCGTCGGCTGGCGGATACCGAGTTCGTCCTCCATCGCCGAGACCGAGGCTTCCGTCTCCATGAGATAGCAGACAATCGCCAGGCGGTTGGCGTTGGCGATCAGCTTCAGCAATTCGCTTGCTGCGCCGACATCGCGGCAGACTCTGGAAGAAACGGGCTTCGTCAACGGTGTCGTCCTTGAAGGTTCTATAAAAAAGTAAAGTGACGGCGCTGAATTTTCAACTCCGGCTCGCTCACTTCGCTCGATCTGGTAAAAGATTTCATTGCCTATCGATTTTATGGGATTTCAAAGGCGATTTTCTCCTGCTGACGACAATCGCTTCCTCGCAATCAATTTATAAAAAAGTAAATTGATTGCGGCAATCATGACGACGGTCGGAGCAAAATGAGAATTGGCGTTCATCCCAACAATCTGCATCTTCGCCTCGCGCGGCTCTGGCCTGGCGCCTTTGCCGATCTGCAGCCGATTTTCGTCTCCTATGCCGAAGGTCGCGATACCGCGGCCCTGCTGCAAAGTGGTGACATCGATCTCGGCGGCACCGGCTCGACGCCGCCAATCGAGGCTGATACGCGCGGCCTCGGCGTCGAATATATCGCCGCCTCCGCGCCGCGTCCGGCCAATGGCGCCATCTTCGTCAGGCGCGACAGTTCGATCGGCTCCGTCGCTGAGTTGAAGGGCCGCCGGATCTCGCTGATCGACGGTTCGTTTCACACCTATCTCCTGGCCCGCAGTCTCGAAGGTGAGGGGTTGAGCTTGCCTGATGTCGAGCGGGTCGAAAGCGGCGCGCGCGATTCGCTCGCCGATCTGCTCGAAGGGCGCGTCGATGCTTGGGTCGCCATGTCGCCGCGTCTCGAAAAGGCGCTGGAGCGTAATGACGTCAGGCCGATTGTCCGCTGCGGCGCGGCCATTCCCAACCGTTCGCTTTTCTGGACGCTGCAGCGGAACGGTCTTTCGGCGACGGAGACCCGGGCGATCGTCTCCGAACTCAGCCGGATCGGCACCGAGATCGCCGCCGATCCGCGCGCCGCCGCCGGACTTCTTGCATCTGGCGACCGCGGCGGATCGGGCGACCGCGGCGGAACGGATATCGATGCCTGGGAAAAGGTGGTGCGCTCGCGAGACTTCACGGTGTTTCCGATCGACGAGGAGATCATTGCCGAACAACAGGAAGAGGCCGACACGCTGCTGCGTCACGGCCATTTCGCCAAGCCCATCGTGCTGAAACGCCCGGAAATGACGAAATAACAAGGAATCGGGAGATGAACGTTTTCTGGTACATGTGCGCGCCCGACGGCGCCTATCCCTGGCAGCCGGAAGGCTCACGTCAGGTCGATTACGGCTATTACAAGCAGCTTGCCCAGGCCTATGACCATCTGGGTTATACCGGCGCCCTGTTTGCGACCGGCGCCCATGACGTCTGGGTGCTGGCGAGCGCACTGCTTGCTCATACCGAGCGGCTGCGTTTTCTGGTTGCCATCCATCCTGGCCTCGTCGCGCCGACATTGCTTGCCAAGATGGCGGCGACCTTTCAGGAGTTCGCCCGCGGCCGGCTGCTGATCAATGTCGTCTCCGGCGACGCCAAGATGCTCGGCGCCTATGGGATGATGTTACCGCATGACGAGCGCTACGACATGGCGGAGGAGTATCTTCAGCTTTGGCACCGGCTCTTTGCCGGTGAGAGCGTTACCTATCAGGGCAAGTATTTCTCGACGGACGGCGCCAAGCTGGCCTTGCCGGTCGGCGAGAGCATCGCGCCGCCGCCGCTCTGGTTCGGCGGCTCCTCGGACAAGGCGTTGGATGTCGCGGCAAAACATGTGGATACCTATCTCTCCTGGGGCGAGACGCCCGCTCAGATCGGCGAGAAGGTCGAGGCGGTGAAGGCGCGGGCCGCCCACTACGGACGTGAACTGGAATATGGCATCCGCCTCTATGTCATCGTTCGCGACACCGACGAAAAGGCCTGGGAAGCGGCGGCCGATCTCTATGGCCGCATGGACGATGCGGCGATCACCGCTAACCAGCGTTTCGTCGCAAGAAGCGATTCCGTCGGCCAGCAGCGCATGACAGCCTTGCACGGCGGCCTCAAGCCGGAAAATCTGCGCGATCTCGAAGTTGCACCGAACCTCTGGGCCGGCATCGGCCTGGTGAGGCCCGGCCCCGGCACGGCGATCGTCGGTTCGCCGGATACGGTTCTGCGCACGCTCGAAGCCTATCAAAAGGCTGGTGTCGATACTTTCATTCTTTCTGGCATGCCGCTGCTTGAGGAAGCCTATCGTTTCGGCGAAAAGGTGCTGCCGCGGCTCGATGTCAGCAGGGAGGTCTCGAAGGCGCGGAACTACACCTGGTCGACGCTATTCGATCGCGATCTTTCGACCGTCAAGAATGCCTAATCCTCTCGCCAGAAGGTAAGTGTTGTGGCCACGAGTGAATTTCATCCGATCGAACAGACCGCTCCGGACAGCGGGGTGGCAGCGCGCCTGCTGCGGGTGATCGAAGCGGTTCTCGGCATTGCGGCGGCACTCGTTCTCGCCGTGCTGCTCTTGATGGTGCTCGTCACAGTCTGCCTGCGCTATTTCTTTAGCGCCGGCTTCATTGGCGCCGAGGATCTTGGTATCTGGCTGCATGTCGGCCTTATCGCGCTCGGCGCGCCGCTCAGCCTCAACAGCGCGCTTGCCATGCGCCTCGACGTCTTCGTCAAGATGCTGCCGGAAAGCCTGCAGAAGGTCACGCCGATCGGCGCCGACGTCTTCACCGTGCTTTCAGCGCTGATTCTGAGCTTCGGCGGCAGCGAGATCATGACGATGCTTGGCGGCGTGTCGCCGACGCTCGGCGTGCCGGAATGGATCCGCTTCGGTTTCCTCGGCGCCGGCGGCGCGCTGATCCTTGTCGTGCTGCTTTTGCAGCGCATCGCCGAAGGCAAGATCCTACCGGTTTTGCTCTCGCTTGCCGTCGGTGTCGCGCTCTATGCCGGCATCCCGCATGTCTCGCTCGATCTCGACTGGCCGCCGAGCATTTTTCTCGGACTGATCGCCGCGGTCGGCCTCGTGCTTGCTGCGCCGCTGCCGCACGCCTTTCTTGCCGCAGCCTATGTCGTCATCGCCTTCGGCAGTAGCCTGCCGGAGCCGGCAATCGTTTCCGCCACCGTCACCGGCATCTCGAAATTCCTGCTGCTCGCCATTCCCTTCTTCTTGCTCGCCGGCGGCCTGCTGACGACCTCCGGCGTCGCCAACCAGCTCGTGCGCTTCGCCGCCGCCATGGTCGGCCATCGCAGGGCTGGACTGGCGCAGACGACGCTGTTGACCAGCGTTCTCTTTTCCGGCGCCTCCGGCTCGTCGGTCGCAAATGCCGCCTTCGGCGCATCGACCTTCCAGCCCGAGCTGGTCAAACACGGCTATCGGCCGGCGCAGGCGGCGGCGATCATCGCCTCGACATCGGTTCTCGACAACGTCATCCCGCCGTCGATCGCCTTCCTCATCCTTGCGACCGCAACCAATCTTTCCGTCGGCTCGCTGCTCGTCGGCGGTTTCTTTGCCGGCGGGCTGATGGCCATATGCCTGGCGGTCGCAATCCATCTGACCGTGCGGGAGCAGGCGCCTTTGCCGCGCGCAAACGCCAGGCAGCGCTGGCAGTCCGCGGTTCAGGCTATTCCGGCCTTCGGGCTCGGCATCATCGTCGTCGTCGGCATCCGCATCGGCATCGTCACGACCACGGAAGCGGCCGCGCTTGCCGCTTTCTACACGCTGCTGCTCGGCATCGGTGCGCGCCTCGGCATTCTCTCGCTCTATGCCGCCTTGCGCCAGGCAGCAGTCGAAGCGGCGGCGATCGGTCTCCTCATCGGCACGGCCGGCCCCTTTGCCTTCCTGCTGGCTGTCGACGACGTGTCCGGCCTGATCTCGCATCTGACGACGGCACTCGGCGGCAGCGCGCTTGCGGTCATCCTGCTGTCGAACGTCATCCTGCTGGTTGTCGGCCTCGTTCTCGATATCGGCGCCGCGATCCTGCTCTTCGGCCCGATCCTGCTGCCGGCAGCGGTCGCCGCCGGCATCGATCCCATCCAGTTCGGCGTGATCATCGTCGTCAACCTGATGATCCACGGACTGACACCGCCGCTCGGCATGCTGATCTTCGTCGTCAGCGGCGTCACGCGCATTCCCGCTTCGGAGCTCTTCCGGGCGGTGGTTCCCTATCTGCTCGCTCTCCTGGTCTCGCTCGCAATCCTTTGCGCCTGGGCCATCATCTTCTCGTAAACAGGACAACCCCATGGACAATTTCAACCGACGCAACTTCCTGAAGACCGCAGCTCTCGCTGGAACGGCGCTTGCAGCGCCCGCCTTCGTCCGCACCGCCGCGGCCCGCACGACGACGATCACGATCGCCTCGCTGCTCGGCGACGACAAACCGGAAACGAAGATCTGGGTGAAGATTAGCGAACTGGTCGAAGCGAAACTCCCCGGCCAGTTCAAGTTCAACATCGTCAGGAACGGTGCGCTCGGCGGCGAGAAGGAAGTGGCCGAAGGCGTGCGCCTCGGCTCCATCCAGGCCAGCCTTTCGACGGTCTCGTCGCTCTCCGGTTGGGTGCCGGAACTGCAGATCCTCGATCTGCCCTTCCTCTTCCGCGATGCCGACCATGTGCGCCGGACCGTCGCCGGCGATGTCGGCGCCGATCTCAAGCAGAAACTGCAGGCGCAGAATTTCGTCGTCGGCGATTTCATCAATTACGGCGCCCGCCATCTCCTGACCAAGGAGCCGGTGACGCGGCCGGAGCAGCTTAAGGGCAAGCGCATTCGTGTCATCCAGAGCCCGCTGCACACCAAGCTCTGGAGCGCATTCGGCACGACGCCGATCGGCATTCCGATCACCGAAACCTATAATGCGCTCGCAACCGGTGTCGCCGACGCGATGGACCTGACCAAATCGGCCTATGCCGGCTTCAAGCTCTATGAGGTCGTGCCTGACATGACCGAGACGGGTCACATCTGGGCATCCGGCGTCATCTATTATGCCTCGACCTTCTGGGCCGGCCTCAATGACGAGCAGAAGGCGGTGTTCCAGCAGGCTTCCAGCGAAGGGGCTGCCTATTTCAACCAGCTGATCGTCGACGACGAATCCAAATCCGTCGAGACCGCACTTGCCAACGGCGGAAAGCTCCTGAAGCCGGAAGCCTTCGACGAATGGCAGAAGGGCGCCCAAGGCGTGTGGGACGATTTCGCGCCTGTTGTCGGCGGCATCGACAGGATCAAATCCGTTCAGGCGGCCTGAGCGAGGGGCGGCGGTTCTCCTGCAGCTTTTGACGGGACCGATGGAAAACCATCAGTCTCTTCATCGCGCGCGCACTTGCCGGAAAAATAATGCCGGAGCAGGCCGGAAATCGAAAGAGCATGCCTTCGGTGATCGTGATATATAACTTACTTAAAATCCTGGAATGGGAAGTTTTTACCTTCGGCCGGTGCGATCCCGTTGACCGCAATCTCGCGACCGCTTCCGGCGGACGGATCCCATGGACTCGATTTGAAATAAACAACATTGAACACAAGGCTTTGGAGGGCCGACCATGAGCTTACGTATCAACGATATTGCCCCCGATTTCACCGCCGACACCACGCAGGGACCGATCAGCTTTCATGATTGGATCGGCAGCGGCTGGGCCGTCCTGTTCTCGCATCCGAAGAATTTCACGCCGGTTTGCACGACCGAACTCGGCGCCATGGCCGGCTTGGCCGGGGAATTTTCCAAGCGTGGCGCCAAGATCATCGGCATCTCCGTCGATCCTGTGGAAAGCCATGCCAAGTGGAAGAGCGACATCAAGACCGCTACCGGTTTCGATGTCGAATATCCGCTGATCGGCGACAAGGACCTCAAGGTCGCCAAGCTTTACGACATGCTGCCGGCCGGCGCCGGCGAGAGCTCGGAAGGCCGCACGCCTGCCGACAACGCCACGGTGCGTTCGGTCTTCATCATCGGTCCCGATAAGAAGATCAAGCTGATCCTGACTTATCCGATGACGACGGGCCGCAATTTCAATGAGATCCTGCGCGCCATCGACTCCATCCAGCTGACGGCCAAGCACCAGGTGGCGACGCCAGCGAACTGGAACCAGGGTGACGACGTCATCATCACCGCCGCGGTTTCCAACGAAGACGCGATTACGCGTTTCGGCTCCTTCGATACGGTTCTGCCCTATCTCAGGAAGACCAAGCAGCCGACGGTCTGATTGCTGCTTTCAAGCCATTCCCCAAGCCGCCGCGAAAGCACTTCGCGGCGGCTTTTTACTGATCAGACTAAGCGATAGCTTTATGGGCTCTCACCGCATCGCCGAATGCCTGAAACAGAGCACGGTTCACAGGGTTGGTTTGCGGATCGTATTCGGCATGCCATTGCACACCGAGAGCAAACCCCGGCGCGTCCTTGAACCGTATCGCCTCGATCGTCCCATCCTCCGCTATGCCTTCGGCAACGACCCGCCCGCCAAGCTCGAGAATGCCCTGTCCATGCAGGGAGTTCACCCGGATCGTCTCCCGGCCGAGGATACGCGCAAACATCCCGTCCTGGGTAAGTCGAACATCGTGACGATCGCCGAAAACGATGGCGAGGTCGGGATGGATCTCGCCGGTTTCCAGGCGGGGCATTCGGTGATTCATGCGTCCGGGCAATTCCCGGATTTCAGGATGCAACGAGCCGCCGGCCGCGACGTTCATTTCCTGAAAACCGCGGCATATACCGAAAATAGGAACGCCGCGCGCAACACAGGCTTCGATCAATGGCAGCGCCAGCCCGTCACGATCCTCGTCATAAGGTTCATGCTTGGGATCTGGCACCGTGTTGAAACGGCTGGGATGGACATTGGCTCTGGCGCCCGTCAGCAGAATGCCGTCGACGACAGCCAGCAGATCCGCGATATCGGCCAGTTTGGGGTTGCCGGCAAACATCAGCGGCAAGGCTTCGGCGACATCGGCCACGGCCCTCAGATTGTTTTCTCCGACAAGCTGAGCCGGAAATCGGCTTTCGATGATGCGGGCATTCCCGATGATGCCGATTACAGGTCTTGCCATTGCTGCTCACACCCCAAGTCGCAACGCCAACTGCTGCCCAAGCCCCCTGGCTCCCCGGGCAGGTGATTTAAAACGCCTGGAAACCGGGGCCGGCCGCTGCTGGCTGGCGGCTCGGTTGTCGCTATGGTTATCTCTAGCCGGGCCGAAGCTCAATCCGGAACGGGCAGGGCGCGCTGGTTGTAGAGGATCTTGCGGATGCGCGCCTGTTCCTCTTCTGAGAGCTTGCTGTTGTCGGTGCCAAGATCGGCGCCGACCGCCAGGCCGCGCTGGACGCCGGGCCTTGCGCCGACCTCCTCGAACCATCGCTTGAAATGCTTGAACTCGTCGATGTCCTGACCCTGTGCCTGCCAGTTGACGGTCCAGGGATAGCTGACGATATCGGCGATGGTGAATTCCTCACCGGCCAGATAGCGCCGGTCGCGAAGCCGCATGTTGAGAACGCCGTAGAGGCGGTTGGCTTCGTCCGTGAAGCGCCGCACCGCATAGGACTGGTCGCCTTCGCGGTCGCCAAGACGACGGAAATGACCGGCTTCGCCGAGTTTCGGCCCCTGGTTCGCCATCTGCCAGATCACCCATTGCGTGACCTCGTATTTGCCGCGCGGATCCTGCGGCCAGAATTTGCCGGTCTTCTCGGCGAGGTAGAAGAGGATGGCGCCGGATTCGAACACGCTCAACGGACCGCCGCCATCGGCAGGCTCGTGATCGACGATGGCAGGCATGCGGTGATTGGGGTTGAGTTTGAGATAATCAGGTTTGAATTGGTCGCCCCGGCCGATATTGACCGGCACCAGCCGGTAGGGCGTGCCGGTTTCCTCCAGGAAGATCGAAACCTTCTTGCCGTTCGGCGTCGGCCAGTAGTGGAGATCAATCATCTGCTTATCCTCGTTCGCTTAGATAGTCCTGGCGAAGAGGATGACGCTGCGACCGTGACTGGTCGAATATATCTGTTCCAAAATTGATGGCGAAATTAGAAACCTGGTGCAGAGAAGGAAATGGGGGAAGCTTCCTACCCGTATCGATGGTATGGAGAATTCCGCGTTGCGATGGAAGTTCGAACCCGCCGAGATCCGATGATAGGCCGGAAACGTCAGTCCGACATGGGGAGGAGATCGGCGAAAGCCATGCTTTCGCTCTGCCTTGTGTTTTCCCAACTGGACACGGTAAAGGCCCAGCCGGAAGGAAGCGCTGGGGCGCCGGCCTGTCTCTATTCGGGGCCTTCGGCGTCGGAATCGGGTGAGACGCTTTGCATCCGTAAGGACAGTTTCAATCGAGACCTTTGCGTCGCGATCGAGCATTTCGCCAGCGCCAATCAATTGCCGCCGGATTATTTCGCCCGTCTCATCTGGCGGGAAAGCACCTTTCGCCCCGATGCTGTCAGCTTCAAGGGAGCACAGGGGATTGCGCAATTCATGCCCGGAACGGCGAAACTGCGCGGTCTTGAAGACAGCTACCAGGTGTTGGAAGCCCTGCGGAAATCGGCGCAATATCTCGACGAATTGCGCAATCGTTTCGGCAATCTCGGCCTTGCCGCCGCCGCCTATAATGCCGGCGAAAACGGACTTTCCTCTTACCTTGCGTCAGGGAGATTACCTTACGAGACACGCGGTTACGTCTTGGCAATCACCGCGCATACGATCGAGGAATGGAAGGATAATCCTCCGGATGATGCGGCCGCCCCGCTCGACAAGGACAAGTCCTTCCTCGATGCTTGCGTGGCGCTTGCGGAGAGACGGACGTTGAAGGACACGCCCTGGCGTCAGGAGGGTGAATGGGCGCCCTGGGGCGTCCAGCTTGCGGCGAATGCGAATGTCGCGGTAGTCAGGCGCATGTTTCTCGATGCCGTTCAAGAACTGCCCGCGCCCCTGAATGCGGAGCAGCCGCTGATCCTCCGCCAGCGCGATCGCAGCTTTGGTTTTCGCCCGCGTTATGCTGCCCGCATCGGCCGGCAGACACGCTTGGAAGCCAACGACCTCTGCAACCAGATCCGCAAACAGGGCGGCACCTGCCTTGTTTTCAAAAATAGCGGGCCTGGTTGAGCCGACTTGATCACGAAAAGTCTGCTTGCAGGATCACCTAAGCGCAGCATATTCGACACGGAAATGCAAAGGGAGGAACGATGATGCGGGTTTTGATAATCGGGGCAACGGGCCATGTCGGAACCTATCTCGTTCCCCGTTTGGTAGAGGCAGGCCACGACGTCGTCACGATCAGCCGCGGCACGGCAAAGCCTTATACGGCAAACCACGCCTGGGCTTCCGTCGATCAGCGTCAGATGGATCGGGCCGCCATGGAGCGGACGGGTGATTTCGGCTCGGCCGTGCGTGGTGTGAAAGCCGATATCGTCATCGACATGATCTGCTTCACGCTGGAAAGTGCCGAGCACCTGGTGACTGCGCTGTCGGGGCATGTCGGTCATTTCCTGCATACCGGCACGATCTGGACACATGGCCACCCCAGTGCCGTGCCGACACTGGAAGAGGCGCCGAAATCTCCCTTCGGCGATTACGGCACGCAGAAGGCGGCGATCGAAACCTATCTGCTGCAGCAGGCAAGGCTGCGCGGATTTCCGGCAACCATCATCCATCCCGGGCACATTGTCGGTCCCGGCTGGGCGCCGCTCAATCCGGCTGGCAATTTCAACCTGCAGGTCTTTTCGACCCTTGCCCGCGGGGAGACCCTGGCGCTGCCCAATTTCGGCTTGGAGACCGTTCATCACGTCCATGCCGATGACGTGGCGGCGATGTTCATGGATGCGATCGCCAACTGGAATGCGTCGACCGGCGAAAGTTTTCACGCGGTTTCGGAGCAGGCATTGACCCTTCGCGGCTATGCCGAATCCATGTCTCGCTGGTTCGGGCACGAGCCGAAGCTCAGCTTCGCCCCATTCGACGCCTGGGCGGAAAGTCAGACGGCTGAGGATGCGAAGGCGACCTGGGAACATATCGCCCGCAGCCCGAATTGCTCGATCGCCAAAGCCAAACGCCTGCTCGGTTACACCCCGAGATACACGTCCCTGCAGGCAGTGCAGGAATCAGTGGGTTGGCTGGTCGGGCAGGGGCGGATCGAGACCTGATCCGCTATCGCCGGCGGATCCTAACGGATCAGAATAGCCCTGAAATCATTGACATTGGTTCCGGTCGGGCCGGTTTCAAAGAGATCGCTGGTGGTCGCAAAGCCAGAATAGCTGTCATTGCCGTCGAGCAGCCGGCGCGGATCGAGCCCGGCGGCGCGAAGGCGCCTTGCCGTGCCGCCATCGGCAAAAGCGCCGGCATTATCCTCCGAGCCGTCGATCCCGTCCGTGTCGGCGGCGAGGATATGAATGCCCTCCTGTCCGTCGATCGCAAGCGCCATGGCGAGCGCGAATTCGCCGTTGCGTCCGCCCTTGCCGCCTTTGGCTCTCAGCGTCACCGTCGTCTCGCCGCCGGAAAGGATGACGACCGGCTTGGAAAACGGCCTGTTGCGGCCCGATACCTCGCGGGCAATCGCCGCATGCACCAGCGCCACGTCGCGCGATTCCCCTTCGATCGCATCCGAAAGGATCGCCGGCTCGATCCCCTGCGATTTTGCCAGGGCGGCGGCTGCCTCCAGCGACACGCCGGCCGAGGCGATGATGTGATGCGCGTGCCGTAAGAAGATCGGATCGTCCGGCCGCGGTGCATCGGCCCTAGGCGAGTTCAGATGGTCGAGTGCGGCCTGCGGCAGCTGCAAACCGTATTGTCTGATGATCTCGAGCGCATCGTGCCGTGTCGAACCATCAGGGACCGTCGGCCCGGAGGCGACATGGGCCGGGTTGTCGCCGGGAATGTCGGAGACGATCAGACTGACGACCCTTGCTTTGGTCGCTGCTGCAAGTCTTCCGCCCTTGATGGTGGAGAGATGCTTGCGCACGACATTCATCGCCGAAATCGGTGCGCCCGAGGCAAGCAGCATTTCGTTGAGTGCAATCTCGTCTTCGAGGGTCAGCCCGTCCGGCGGGGCGGGCAGCAGCGCCGAGCCGCCGCCGCAGATCAGCGCGATCACCAGATCGTCTTCCGTCAGCCCGTTCACCGTCTCCATCAGCCGTTTTGCTCCGGCCAGTCCCGCGGCATCGGGCACCGGATGGGCGGCCTCGATAATCTCGATGCTGCGTGTCTCGCAGCCATAGCCATAGCGGGTGACCACTACACCTTCGAGCGCTCCGTCCCAGACGCTTTCAAGCGCCTGCGCCATCTGCGCCGCGCCCTTGCCGGCGCCGATCACCACGGTCTTTCCCTTCGGCCCATCGGGCAGATGCGCCTTGATGCCGGTCAGCGGATCGGCGGCGCGAACCGCCGCGTCGAACAGACTTTTCAGGAAATCGCGGGGAGCTGATATCGTCATCGGTGGTCTCTGCTGCCTCGGTGTCGATGGTGATGTCGGGCGCTTGCTGCACCATAGCCTACTGCATACTGCAGCAATTCAAAGTGTTACAGCGTCCTTTGCCGCTCTCGAAAAGCCGCGGGGCGCGATACGCCCGCGTCAGTCGGCGAGGGCCGCCAGGATGCGAACCCAGGATCGTATGCCTTTATGGAAGCTGGAGAGGTCATATTTTTCGTTCGGGCTATGGACGCGGTTGTCGAAGCGGGCGAAGCCGACCAGCAGGGCATCGCATCCGAGCCGCTGTTTGAATTCGCCGATGATCGGGATCGAGCCTCCCGTACCGGCAAGGGCCGCTTCGCATTGCCATTCTGTCGAAAGCGCCTGAAGCGTCCTGGTGAGAAACGGACTGTCGATCGGCATCACGGTTGCCGGCGAAAGCCCGTAATCCCTGAAGCTGACCGAACAATCCCGAGGGATACGTGCGCGCACGTGCCGCTGGAAGGCGTCGCGGATCGCCTGGGGATCTTGTCCTTCCACCAGGCGAAACGAAATCTTGGCGCTTGCCTTCGCCGGAATGACCGTCTTGAAGCCTTCGCCTGTATAACCGCCGCTCATGCCATTGATCTCGCAGCTCGGCCGCGCCCAGATCTGTTCGAGGACGGAACGGCCTGCCTCGCCGGCCGGATCTCTCAGGCCGATATCGCCGAGAAAGGCCTCCTCGTCGAAGGGCAGCCTTTTCCACAGCGCCTTGATGGCGTCGGGGAGCTCTTTCACGCCATCATAAAAACCCTCGACCGCGACGCCGCCATCGGCTCGCCTCAGGCTCGAAACCACGTCTGACAGCACCTGCAGCGGATTGCGCGCGGCATTGCCGAACATGCCGGAATGCAGGTCTTGATCGGCGCAGGTGACCTCGATTTCCGTACTAAAGATACCGCGCAGCATCGTCGTAACGGCAGGCGTTTCGCGATCCCACATATCCGTGTCGCAGACGAAAACCGCATCGGCCTTCAACTCGTCCGCCGTGGCATCCAGAAAGGGCGCCAGGCTCGGACTGCCGGCCTCTTCCTCGCCTTCGAACAGCATACTCACCTGCACCGGCAGTTTTCCGGTGACGCTCTTCCAGGCGCGGCAGGCTTCGACGAAGGTCATCAACTGCCCCTTGTCGTCGGACGCGCCGCGCGCCACGATCGCCGTATCGCCATTCGGCAAGGCTTCCATGCGCGGCTCGAACGGATCGCTCGTCCACAGCGCCAGCGGATCGACCGGCTGGACATCGTAATGGCCGTAAAACAGCAGATGCGGTCCGGACGCCGCCTTTTCGTGGGCGACGACCATCGGATGGCCGATGGTTTTGCGCACCGATGCTTCGAAGCCGATGGCAGCCAGATCCCGGCTCAGCCATTCGGCAGCAGCCCGGCATTGATCGCGATAGGCTGGGTCGGTCGAGACGCTCGGAATGCGGATCAGCTCGAAAAGCCGCGCCAGGCTGCCATCGAGGCTTTGGTCCACATGGGCAAGAACGGCATCGATATCTTGGTCCATGGCACTAGTCATCGTCTCTCCTCAGCGTTTCAATCTTCCGGATCGAGAATGCAGCATTGCTCTGCTACAGGCGTCAGCACCGCCGACCCCCCTGTTTCCAGCGGGTCGGATAGCGCCCCATTGGCGGTGATCTCTCCCGCGGCCGTCGTGCATTTGTACTGATAGGCTCGGCCGAGATAGGTGCGCGTGCCGAGCACGGCGGCGATGCCATCACCGTCACGGCTGACGGCAAGACCGTCTGCACGGCAGGCCAGCACGAAGTCGTCCTTGATCGGTCCGAATGTTTCCTGAGACAGCTGCAGCCGGGCTCCGCCGGTCGTCTCGGCGGTCACAAGCGCGCCGTTGCGCGCGGTCACCTTCATGCGGATCAGGTTCTCGAAGCCGACGAAACGGGCGACGAAGGCGTTGGCCGGCTGGCGATACAGCACCTCCGGCGCGTCGAGTTGCATGATGCGCCCGGCATTCATGATCGCCACCCTGTCGGAGATCGAGAATGCTTCCTCTTGATCGTGGGTGACGTAAAGTGACGTGGTGCCGTTGGCGCGCTGGAGCTGCCTGATTTCGACGCGCATGTCGATCCTGAGCTTTGCATCCAGATTGGAAAGCGGCTCGTCGAACATCAGAAGCGGCGGCTCGATGACCAGTGCCCGGGCGAGAGCCACGCGCTGTTTCTGGCCGCCTGACAGAGCCGACGGCAGCCGGTCGGCGAAGGCCGAAAGGCCGACGCGGTCCAGCATGGCCATCGTTCTTTTCGCCCGTTCCGGCTGGGGAATGCGACGTTGCCTCAGGCCGAAGGCAACATTGTCCTGGACGCTCAGATGCGGAAAAAGCGCGTAGTTCTGAAACACCAGGCCGATGTCGCGCGCATGCGCGGGAAGGCCGGTCAGGTCGCGCTCGCCGAGCTTGATGCTGCCGCCGGTTGGCTGGAGGAAACCGGCCACTAGGCGCAATGTCGTCGTCTTGCCGCAGCCGCTGGAGCCGAGCAGGGACACCAGTTCCCCGGCCATGACCGAGATCGACAGATCCTTGAGCACTTGCGTGCTGCCGTAATGGGCGGAGATGGAATCGATGGTGAGGGATACGGTCAAGAGCGTTCTACTTTGTCAGGAAGGTGAGACCGAGCGTGGCCTCGACGACGGCCATGACGCCGACTGTCACGAACATCAGCAGCACCGATACCGATGCGATCGTCGGATCGAAGAACTGTTCCATATGCGCAAGGATCTGGATCGGCAGCGTCGAGATGCCCGGCCCGGTCAGGAAGACCGAAACCGACACGTCGTTGATCGAGGTGATGAAGGCGAGGATGAAGGCGGCGATGACCCCGGAGCGGATATTCGGCAGGACCACGGTCAGGAAGGTTTTCAGCGGCGGGCAACCCAGGCTGATCGCCGCCTCCTCGACGGAAAAATCGAAGGCCGCCAGGCTGGCGCCGACGACACGCACCGAATAGGGCAGGATCAGCAGCGCATGGCCGACCAGCAGGCTGATGAAGATCGGCAGTCCGAGGCCTATCGTCACCGATTTCATCAGCGAGAAGCCGAAGACGATCTCCGGCACCAGGATCGGCAGGACGAAAATGGTGGAAAGCCAGCGCGGCAATTCCACCCGGTAGCGGTTGATCGCATAGGCCGCGGGCACGCCGATCAGCAGAGAGAGCGCCGTGCCGAAAAAGGCGACCTGCAGGCTGGTCAACGCGGTCGTGCGGAAGGCCTCGATCTGGAAGATATTGACGAACCAGCGCAATGTCAGGCCCTGCGGCGGGAAGGTCAGATAGGTCGTGTCGCTGAAGGCCGCACCCACGATGATGACCAGCGGCGCCAGCAGGAAGAAGAAAACGCAGGCCGCGAAGGCGGCGAGGATCGGGTGAATGCGCCTGTCCATCACACCGCCATCGGATTGAGCCGGCGTGCGATGCGGCTCATGATGAGGACGACGCCGAGGGTCAGCACCACCATGATGGCGGCGATCGTCGATGCCCCCACCCAATCGAAGGTCACCATGGCGCGCTGGTAGAGGAAGGTCCCCATCATCATCTGCTTTTCTCCGCCGAGCAGTTGCGGTGTCGCATAGGAGGTGAAGCTGCCGGTGAAGACCAGGACCGCGCCGACGATGAGGCCGGGTGTCGCGAGCGGCAGGATCACCTGAAAGAATGTCATCAGCGGTCTCGCGCCGAGCGAGGCGGAGGCATCGATCAGATCGCGCGGGATACCTTCAAGCACTCCGACCAGCGTCAGGATCATCAGGGGAACGAAGAGATAGACCATGGCGACGATCACCGAGCCTTCGGTGTAGAGCATCGAAAGCGGCTCACTGGCGATGCCGGTCGAGATCAGCATGGCGTTCAGGATGCCGTTCTTCCCGAGAATGATCAGCCATGCGAAGGAGCGAACGACAACACCGGTCAGCAACGGAAAAACCGCCGCGACGATCATGATGCTCTTTGCGCGACCGGGCATCTGCGCAATCACATAGGCGGTGATGAAACCGACGGTGAGGGAGATCGCCGTCGTGACTAGGGCGACCTCCAACGTCCGATAAAGAACCGCCCGCCGAAAACTGCTGCTGAAGAATGTCACATAGGGCGCAAACACGCCCTTCGGTTCCGCAAACGTCGCGGCGATGGTGATGGCGACGGGAACGATGAGAAGCACAACGACGGCAATCGTCGCCGGCATCGTCAATCCCCATCTGGCAAAATGTTTCATCTTAAAACTCGTGGCATGTCCTGATATCACGGGCGCCGCATCTCGAATTCGGATATGCGGCGCTTCCATGACTGGCCCAGGTCCGGCAATAAACCGGCCTCAGGCCGAGAATATCGCGCAGCTTACTGACCGAAGACTTCGTTCCAGCGATCGATCCAGTCTGCCTTCGCGGCATTCATCTTGGCATAGTCGATGCGGGTGAGGCTCGCGACCATATCCGGGCCATAGGTCCAGATCTTCGCCTGGTCCGGCGTCAGACTGACCTTGGTCGAGATCGGCGCATCGACGCCTTGTTCGGCTTCAGCCTGCTGGACTTCCTTTGACAGGATGAAGTTGATGAATTGATGTGCGAGTTCGACATTTTCCGAACCCTTCGGGATGTTCACGGTATTCAGCGTGGCGATGTCGCCGTCCTTGAGCTTGGCCCATGTCATCGTCGGAACGGCCGCCTGCATCGATGCCAGGGTGAAGTCCTGGGCCAGCGCAACGCGCACTTCGCCTGTTGATATCAGGTTCACCAGCTCCGAGCCGGTGTTGTAGTTCTTGACGACATTGGGCTGTAGCGCCTCGACTTCCGAAAAGGCCTTGTCGGTGTCTTCATAGGCATCTGCGCCGCCATGTTTGCCGGCTTCCAGAACGACCAGCGGGCCGGCAGTGGTGGTGATACCGGGCAGGGAGACGGAGCTTTTCAGATCGTCGCGCCACAGGTCGCCCCAGGCAGTGATCGGCGGATTGACCTTGGCGGAATCATAGACGATGCCGACGCGACCGATCGTATAGGCGGGGCCGTATTTACCCTGAGGCGCCTTGCCCAGTTCGTAGATATCCGCGAGGTTGGAGATCTTCGACGCATCGATCTCCTGGAACAGTCCCTGTTCGATGCCGAGCTGCGAGAAGCTGTCGGTGAGATAGATGACATCGACACCCTTGCCATCGCGCAATTTCAGCTTGTTGAGCCGGTCGGCATTGTTGCCGGTCTCGAACACGATCTCGCAGCCGCAGATCTTCTTGAACGGCGTGATGATGTTCGCATTCATCTTCTCGCCGTTATAGCCCCACCAGGAGATGGTCAGCGTCTTCGATTGCGCATGTGCCGCAACGGTGCTGCCGACGGCGGCAAGCAGCCCAAGAGACAGGATTTGGGCAAAACGTCTGGCCTTCATGAGCATAGTCCTTCTGTGAAAAGCGGGGTTGGCAATCGGGATCATACCCCAGGATTTGAGGGATACTATTTTTTGATCTGTCAGGCCGCAAGCTCAATAATTGGGCAAATGCGCTCTTCTGTCGGGAATTTTCCGGGGTCGGCCGATCAGTTAACTCCCGGTTGATGACGTCTGGTCATCGCTCACAAAACGTGTGGTTCATCAGCGCTTTACACATCTGGGTATGGTCTCTACGGTCCGGCGGTTCCAGCATCTCACGGGCATTTCATTCATGGCCACTTCACGCACCGCTCTTCCCGACGATCTGCTGATCAACGCGTCCGACGAGGTTCTGACGCGCCAGGATCTTGTGCTGACGGCGCTCGGACGCCGGCCCGCCGACAAGCTGTTGCGCGTGGGAAGGTTACTTGATGTCCATTCGAGGACATGGCTTGACGATCAGGAGATCGTCATCAAGGGCCGCCGTATCGCCTATGTCGGCCCCGCCGGCAGTTACGAAGGCGAGGTGAGCGAGCGGTTCTCGGAGCCCGATCTTGCAGCCGTGCCGGGCTTCGGCGAAGCGCACAAACATATCGAAAGCTCCCATCTGACGCCCGAATGGGAGGCGGCTTTGGTGATGCCGCATGGTGTGACCTGGACATGCGAGGCGAGCCACGAATTTTCCAACGTCAACGGCCCCCGCAATCTGGAATTCTGGCTGGAAACGCGCCGGCGCGGATCGCCGATGAAAATCTTTCCCCTGCCTGGCTCCGCCGTGCCACCGACCGCCTACGAGTGGGGCGGCGGCTGGTTCGGTTATGACGAACAGAAGGCCTTTCTCTCCGAGAGCCTGATGGTTGCCGGGCTCGACGAGGTCATGGACTGGCCGTCGATCTCCGACCCCGGCAATCCTTCCTACGATCGGCTATGGGGCATGATCGGCGCGACCTTCGAGCAGCGCGGCGTGGTCGAAGGCCACGGCGCCGGACTGCGCGACATGGCCTCGATCAATGCCTTCGCGGCAGCGGGTCTCGCTTCGGATCACGAAGGCTGGTTTCTCGACGAGATCTGGCAGAAGCTTCTCCACGGTCTTTTCATCGAGCTCAGGCCGCATTCCCTGCCGGAGGTCATCCGCGGGCTGATCGACAAGGGGCTGACGGACTGGTCGCAGATCGCCCTGGTGACCGACGACCGCAGCGCCTCGGACACGCTGAAAATCGGTGCGACCGACCACAATGTCCGCCTCGCCATTGAAAACGGCCTTGCGCCGGAGATCGCCATCCAGTGCGTCACCCTCAATCCGGCACGCCATATGCGGCTGACACCTTGGGTCGGATCGATCGCGCCGGGCCGTTTCGCCGATTTCGTTCTTCTCAACGACGTCGCCAGCCTGTCGATCGAAAAAGTGTGGGCGGACGGGCGTCCCGTGTCCGAGGGTGCGAACTTCATCGGCGTGCGTCCTGAAATCGATTGGCCGCAATGGGCGACGCGCACCGTGAAAATAGACAGGACGGTCACGGCTGACGATTTCCGCATCGAGGCGCCGACGAACCGGACCACGGCTAACGCAGCACTTTTGCGGCCGTTTCACTGGCACGACGATTTCATCACCATGGAATTGCCGGTGGAAGAGGGCGCCGTGCAGCGGGATTCCGCGCGCAATGTCACCAAATTCGCGATTGTCGACCGGTTTTCCGGAGAGGCCAAGGTCTCCAGGATGTTCTGGCTGGGCACCGGACCACGCACGCCGGAGACGGCGCTCGCCTCCACGCTCGGGCACGACAAGCACAATATCTGGACGGTCGGCTCATCGGATGAGGCGATGGCGATATCAGTCAATGCCCTGAATGAGCAGCAGGGCGGCTGGGTGCTGGTCTCCGGCGGCAAGATTCTGGCCCGCGTCCGCTACGAGGTCGGCGGCCTGATGACGGCGCGTTCGGCCGAAGCGCTCGATGCGGAGATGCAGGCCCTTTATGCGGCCGGCGCCGGGATCGACTGGATGTATGAGCCGACCTTTTCGCCTCGATGGTGGCCGGGCTTTCCCGAACGCCTGTCATTTGCGACGCTGACCTGCTCGCCCTGGCGCTGGGTCCTGGTCGCGCCGTCGGAGCTGGCGCCGGAGGGGTTCGTGAACGTGCTCACCGGCAAAACCCATCCGATCGTCTGGTGACATCGCGGTCCGCTAAATTTCCACCTGATTGATCTTCTTACTGCAGCAAATAGAAAGCATTAACCATAGTCCCGTAGACAACGAACAGGATCAAAGGAACCTGTGTTCGATGGCTACTGAAATGACCCGCCGGCCTGCCGGCGCCAATGAAGGCAGAATTATTGCCTTTCCCGCTGGAACCGGAACTGCGAATATTGAGCGCTGCGCTCGCGAACTCGGCCGGCGGCATGGCGCAGATGCGATAGAATTCTGGAAGGCCGAATGCCGCAGGCTTGCCGATCAGCTTCTGGCGGCCGGGATGCCGGAGAGCGATGTCGGTCAGCGGGTGCTGCAGTTTCAGCAAGACGTCCAGAGCGAACTGGTCTTCAGCCATCAAAACGGGCCACTGCCCAAGTCTCAAAACCGATAGTGGCGATCTTCGGGGAGGTCTGCCGGATCTGGACCGAAACCGCGCTATCGAACTCGCTTTTCCGATCGTGGTCGATCTGCAGTTTCTCCTGTGAGAGTGGGGCGTCCCTATCCCCCTTCGTAAACCGCCTCCGGCGGTAGCGCCAGCAGGCGATCCGCCATCTCCTGCTTTAGCCAGGCGAGACGCTCCTCTTCCTGGGGTGTCCGGTCGGGCTTGCGGCCGAGCATGATGAATTCCTCGCGGACATGGCCGTCGCGCAGTTGCAGGGTGACGGTGCGGCCGCGATAGCTGAGCTCGAAGACGTAGCGGGCGAGGATGTCGCCGCGCTCCGGCCGATCGAGCAAGGGGTCGACGCTATAGCGTCCTTCCGTCAATGCGCGTGTGACCATTTCGAAAGCGTCACGCCCGCCCGGACCGCGAAAGGCCGTGCGGATCGATATTTCGCGGCGCTCCGGCGGTCCGTCGGCGCTGAGCAGCGGAAAGGCGCGCTCCATCACCTTGAAGGCATGGGCGACCCCGCCGGGAAAACCATAGCCGTGATAATGCATGATGTCGGCGAAGCCGTAGGCAAGCGGCTTGCCGTCTTCGAGCACTTCGATCTTTGTTTCGTTCATTCCGATTTTCCCTTATCCAGTTCCTTGCGCATCCACGGAAAGAAACCATCCAGGAAGTGCGTCGTTGCCGGCATGAAATGCGATCCGTGGTGGAAGCAGGGATCGAGGCTGGTGATCACCATGCGTCCCGCCGTCGTGACCTCGTCCACATAGAGGATCGGCTTGCCTTCCTCATTCACGGCCAGAACCTCGACGCCCTCAGGCGGGTCGAACCAGCCATGGAGATGCCAGGTCAGGTCGTCCTGACCGAGATGTTCGAACAGCGAATGGCCGGGTGCTGAGATCCTGACGCCGAGATCGGCGCCCTGGGTCAGCCACCACCACCAGTTTGTCGGTTGCGGCGTGAAATGGATCGCTGGCAGGAACGCTTCCCATGCGGTCTCGCCGGTCGCAACGATCGTGCCGCCCTGGTCGAGATAGGTGCGCAGTTGCGCTGCATGCGGCGCCATCCGGTCCGCCGGCGTCCGGCAGGGAATGAACAGCACCTGGTGTTCGCTAAGCTCGACCGAGGGCAGCTCCTCCGGCCGCACCAGGCGGTCGAAATGATGCTGGTAGCGCGGCGCTTCCAGCGTCTCGATGTGGTAGTAGGCGCCGGGATGGATCGCGAGCACGCTCATCGGTTCAGCTCCCCCGCCAGCCAGGCGATAACACGGCCGGCCAGTTGCTTTTTGATGTCGGGATCGTCTCCGCAACCCCAGAACTCGTTTCCGGCATGCGACAATATCTCTCCGCCCGCCGGCCGCGCCCAGATCCAGTCGACGGGAACCGCAGCCGGTCCCAACGTATTGATCGCAACGGCGCCTGATGGCATCGGGTTGTGTCCGCGGCCGTAGAAACCGGCGACGCCGCGGTTCGTTTCCAGCATCCTCTGGTCGATGCCGGCAAAAACAGGATGATCGAATTGCCTGACCTGTACGAAGTCGGCTCTTTTCGGCTGCGGCATCGGGATATAGGCGCCGAGCTCCGGCAGGATCGGCCGAAGCATGTGGCCGCTGAAGATCCACCGGCCGCCTCGGTCGAGGAAAGATGCTACCGCCGGCGCGTATCTGAGGAAGCCGACCTGATCGAGATGGGTCGTGGTGATGAGGCCACTTACGGTGGCGAAATGCGCCTCGGTCAGCTCCATCTCGCGTACGGTGACCAGCTTGCCCTGCGCGGTCGCCTCGGCAAAAGCCGGCGGGTTCATGCTGAAAGGGTCTTGATAATGCGACTGGATCAAAAGGATGCTCATGCGGCGCAAATTCCTGCAAAGGCGGGCAGAACCGCCTGATGCCTGTCGCCTGTCGGGCCGAAAAGCTCGACCACCCGCATGGGGACACCGTAAAGCCGTTCGAGATGTTCCGGCGTAATCGTCTCCGCGACCGGACCGAACAGCGATTGACCATCCGGCATCATCAGCAGCGCATCGTCGGCGGCGGCAAGCGCATGGTTCGGATCATGCGTCGTGAAGGCGATTGCCTTGTCGCGCGGTTCGCGCAGGCTTTTGAGCAGGTTCAGCAGCCGCTCCTGGTTGCGAAGGTCGAGTGCCGCCGCCGGCTCGTCGAGGACGATCGCCTCCGACCCGGTGGCGAGCGCTCGCGCGAGAAGCACGAGCTGCCGTTCGCCGCCGGAGAGCCGATCGAAGAAATGATCGGCGAAGCGGGCAGCTCCCGACCGCTCGAGTGCCGCATGGGCAATCTCGAAATCGGAAGGTCCTGGTTGGCCGAACAGGCCGAGATGCGCTGCCCGTCCCATGACGGCGACATCGATGGCGCGGTAGCGCTGGTTGCTGCTTCCGGTCTGCGGGACATACCCGACGATAGCAGGCGCCACGCGGCTGCCCGCGTCCAGCCGCTGAAAGCCGAGCATGGCTTTCAGCGTCGTCGTCTTGCCGCGGCCGTTGGGGCCGAGAATGGCGAGCGAGCGCCCGACGGGCACTGAGAAACTCAGGCGGTCGAGGATGGTGCGCGCCCCGAACCTGACGATCGCATCCGTCAATCCGATCATGATCCGGTCCTTTCGCGATAGTGATGGCGCAGGAGAGCCGCAAAGATCGGCGCGCCGACAAGGGCGGTGATGACGCCGAGCGGGATTTCCGCGGCCGTCGCGGTGCGGGCGAGGGTGTCGATGCAGACCATGAATCCTGCGCCGAGCACGGCGGCTGCCGGCAGCAGCGCGCGGTGATCATGGCCGACCAGCAGACGAGCGGCGTGGGGAATGACGATGCCGATCCAGCCGATGATGCCCGAAACCGCGACCTGGCTGCCGACGATGACGGCGATGAGGCAGAAAACCAGCCACCTCTCGCGTGTGGTATTGGCGCCGAGGCTGCGGGCTTCGGCTTCGTCGAGCGACAGGATGTTGAGCCGGAAGCGGAGCATCCACAGGAAGCAACTTCCCAGAATGAGGCCCGGTGCTGCCACCAGCGTGCGTTCCCACGTGGCTGTCGCGAAGGATCCCATCAACCAGTAGACGATGGCGGGAAGGGACGTGTTGGGATCGGCGATGAATTGCAGCAGCGAGACGACCGCCGAGAACATCGAGCTGATGACCAGTCCCGACAGGATCACGGTGACCGTTTCCGACCGGCCGTTGATGCGCGACAGCAGCCCCACCAGGATAACGGCCGCCATGCCGCAGAGGAACACCATGGCGATCAGCGGAAATCCCCAGATGCCGAGCATGATCGCCAGCGCGCCGCCGAAGGCGGCACCCTGGGAAATGCCCAGTATGTCTGGCGAAACCAGCGGATTTCGAAACACGCCCTGAAGGCCGGCGCCTGAGATGGCGAGTCCGGCGCCGGCAAGTGCGGCAAGCACGACGCGCGGCGCACGCACCAGCAGCACGATGCGTTCGTCGATCCCGGCAAGCTCCCGCGACGGGTCGCTGATCCCTTGCCAGATCAGTTCGAGCGCACGTCCAGCCGGCACGGAGAACCGTCCGACGCAGAGGCTGACGGTGACGGCGACCACCAGCAGCACCAGCAGCAACGTGAAGACCAGTGTCTGCCTGGCGAGGTGAATCCGGCGAGCAGCGGGCGCCATCTCCTCCTGCGTTATCGTCGCCATGACGTCACTTTGCCTCGAACTGCGCGTAGTCGGCGGCAGCGCCCTGTTCCTTCAGCCAAAGGATATTGTCGATATCGCTATCGGCCAGGTCGTAGTTGTAAAGCGTCTTGTAGGCCGTCTTCATTTTCGTGCGCAGATCGTATTTGAAGATCTCGGGATGGAGCAGGTTGGCCGTCCACATCCAGGACAACGGCGATTCCTGGCTCGGCGGATCCCAGCGATAGCCGCCGAGCGGCATCTTGTAGACCCGCTTGGATTTGGCGGCATTGGTCAGAGACAGGATCGGATCGTTATAGACCCAGTCGACGTTCAGCTTCGCCTCGAAAGCATTGAGGAAGATGACGTCGGGGTTCCAGGCTGCGATCTGTTCCTTGTTCACCGAGACGGTACCGTTAAGTTCGTCCGAGGCGTTTTTCCCGCCGGCAAGCCCGATGGACCAGGCATTGTAATTGCCCTTGGTGCCGGAGGCGCTGATATCGGAGAGCGCGCGGCCGAGATAGAGAACGTTCGGCTTCTTGTCGTCGGGGATCGCCGTCGCCTTGGCCTGGATATCCTTCTGGACGCGGTCGCGCCATTCCACCAGTTCGCCGATCCGCTCCGGCTTGCCGATCGCCTTCGCGGCCATGGTCATATAATCGCGGGTCAGCTCTTCCGTGCCGTAAAGGATCAGCATCGTGGTGAGCCCGGCATTGGTGATGGGCGCGACGATATCGGCGCCGCGATCACCCCATTGGATGACGAGATCGGGATTGGCGGCGGTGAGCGCCTCGACGTTCGGCACGAAATTCGGCGCCGTCACGTCCGATGGAATATCCTTCGCCTCGGGGAAGATCTTTCCGAGAATCCCTTCGACCACGGCGCTCTTTGCCGTCGGGTTCATGCCAATGAGCTTCCGGGTGCTGCCATCCAGCGCAATGACGGTGGAAGCCATAGGGATAACGATCGAGACGACACGTTCGGCAGCCTTTGCCAGCCGCACCTCGCGGTTCCCTTGATCCTTGAAGACGATCTCCTCGGCAAAAGCTGCCGGTGCAAACAGCATGGCGGCAAGTGCAGCCGCCATGCGGCGGCGCGAAGCAGCTGTGATAAAAAGCGAAAGCGGAACCATGGTGTCTCCCCGTATGACGATGAGCGCCATTCCTATTCCGCGTATTTATTCTTGTCTACAAATCTCCACTTTAATTAGCGACATGACTACTTCATCAGCCCAGCGGACCGGAGGGCATCTTCAATGACCTTCTGAATGCCGCCACGATCGCTACCTGTGCCGAATCGATCTGCAGCGTTTTCCGGTTGCGCAGCAGAGGGTTTTGCGTCGCGCCGTTTTTCAAATGAGGGGACCAGACCCCAGGACCTGGCAGTTTCGACGGTCGAGGAAATTCCGACGTCAAGCATAAAGGGGCCGCTTGCCCCGTAGCCGGTGCCGACATCGAGCGGCGTGCCGTGATCCATCCCGGCAATCGTATAGAGCTCGATCACTTCGACACCGTGAGCATCGGTCCAGACCTTTCGCTGGTGTCGTCCGATATCTTCGGCACGCCCCGGCAATGCGTCGACGCCGTGGATATTTCTCCATTGCTCCACGATCGCATTCGCATTGGATGGCACGACGGTTCTATCTGCGCTCCCCTGCCAGAGTGATAATGTCGGCCACGGGCCTTTGTGCCCTGAAGCGTTTCTCAACCGCAGTTCAAGCTCCTTGCCGGTCGGACCGCCGTGACCGCGCATTCGATCGAACGCCTCGGGAATAGTCGCGGCACTTGCATATGGCAGGCCCGCGATGATCGCGCCGCCCGCGAAAACCTCGGGATAGGTGGCGAGCATGGCTGCGGCCATGGCGCCGCCAGCCGAAAGCCCGGTCACGAACACGCGCCTGCCGTCGATACCGTGTTCCGCAACGACCTTTGCGATCATCTGACGAATGGAACATACCTCGCCGTGATCCCGGCGGATGTCCTCCGGGTTAAACCAATTGAAGCAGAGGTTTGGATTGTTTGCACGTCGTTGCTCGGGAAACAGCAGCGCGAAGCCGTAGTCCTCGGCCAATCGCGACCAACCGGACCCGATATCGTACCCGGCGGCAGTCTGGGTGCAGCCGTGCAGGACGACGACCAGGGGCATGTTTTTTCCGCGCTTCGACGGCAAATAGGTGTAGCCCCCTAAGGCACCCGGGTTTGAGCCAAACGCATCCAAGGCGATGAGATCGGGGTTGTTCTGCGTCGGTTGGGCGCCAAGGGTTCCTCGCAGCGCAGCAAGGCGTGCGAGGGTGTCTGACATAGATCTCATGAAAGTCTCCGCCAATCAGCAGCCGGGATGGCGGTGATGCCTGACTAAACGCGTCAGACGGCCAAAAGTTGCTGCACTGCACAATATTTCGGGAATTACCGCATTTCTGCGGCAGAGGCGATCTTTCTCGTGGGGAACTAGGTAAGCTATTGAAATATATTATTTTATTTTCGACATAAGGGAAGCAAACCTGCTGGCAACCGTATGAAACCCGCGTTTCCGCGGGTTTCATTATTGCCATAAGCCATTCTCATGCTTTCATGACGACGAGCCGGTCAATTCAATTTGACCGATGGCTCCCGACCCCAGACCCGCAGTTTGCCAAGCGCCTTGATAAAGGCCGTGACATCCTTCGCCGCTCCGAGCGTAATCACGCCCTCATCCAGGGAATCGGCAATTCCGGCCTTCTGCATCAGCGGCAGCGCTGTTTCCACATAGCCGATGAACTTGCAGTGTACGAAGGCGTCCGCCACGAAATCGCGGGCCGTGGCCTCCTTCAGCAGATCGCTGGTTCCCTCGGCTGAGGGGAGGAGGGCGACCGCGTCGTAAAGCACCGAAGGTCCGCCGTCGATCATCTGATGTGCTTCGATCCAGTTGCCGTCCGAGAGTGTCACGCCGCCGATCTTCGGCGCGATCACTTCGAACGTTGCCTTCTGCGCGGTGATCTCGGCTAGCAGCGCCTTGAAGATAGCGGCATCGGTAGCATCGCTGACAAGAATGCCGAGCTTGCGTCCTTCGAACCGCTTCGGACCGCGCTCGATGATGCTGAGCGCCGGCGACGGCTCGAGATCCTGCCGCGTCGGCATGGCCGCATCGGCAGGGTTCGGCATCGATTTGAAGCCGAGGGCGTGGCCGACCTTGCTGGCCAGCGTCTCATCGATGTTCAAGAGATGCGAGACCATACGCTCACGAATGACCGGCGTTTCGACCTTGCTCAGTTCGAAGATCAGCGCCGCGGCGATATGGCGTTGCTCCGGCGGAGTCTGGCTGATGTAGAATTGCCGGGCCTGGCTGTAATGATCGGCAAAGCTTTCCGGCCGCAGCCGAACCTTGGGGCCCTGCTCCTCGGCCGGGAAGTGGCGATAGCCCTGGACCGGCGATTCCCGCGGCCCCTGATTCCAGGAATTCGGCTGGTAATTGACGCGTCCGACAGGATTGCGCATGGCCATATGGCCATCCTGCTGGAAATTGTGGAAGGGACACTTCGGCGCGTTGATCGGCAGATGGGTGAAATTTGGACCGCCCAGACGTTTCAACTGCGTGTCGAGATAGGAGAAATTTCGTCCCTGCAGCAGCGGGTCGTTGCTGAAGTCGATGCCGGGGGGAACGTTCTGCGTCATGAACGCGACCTGCTCGGTCTCCGCAAAAAAGTTCTCGGGCATTCGGTCGAGCACGAGACGGCCGATCGGTTTGACCGGAAGGATCTCTTCGGGAATGATCTTCGTCGGATCGAGGATATCGAAGTCGAACGTGTCGGCGAAGTCCTGGTCGAAAAGCTGTACGCAAAGTTCCCATTCCGGAAAGTTTCCCGACTGGATCGCCTGCCAGAGGTCGCGGCGATGGAAATCCGGATCCGCACCATTGATCTTGACCGCCTCGTTCCAGGCGACGGACTGCAGGCCGAGCTTGGGTTTCCAGTGGAATTTGACGAAGGTCGATTCATCCGCTGCATTGACGAAGCGGAAGGTGTGAACGCCGAAACCCTCCATGAAGCGGAACGAACGCGGGATAGCGCGGTCCGACATCACCCACATGACCATGTGCATGCTTTCGGGCGTCAGCGTGATGAAATCCCAGAAATTGTCATGCGCCGACTGCGCCTGCGGAAATTGCCTGTCGGGCTCCGGCTTTACGGAATGAATGACGTCTGGAAACTTGATCGCGTCCTGAATGAAGAAAACGGGGATGTTGTTGCCGACCAGATCCCAATTTCCCTGCTGGGTGTAGATCTTCACTGCGAAACCACGCACGTCGCGCGCCAGATCGAAGGAACCCTTGCTGCCGGCGACGGTCGAAAACCGGACGAAGGCCGGCGTCTTTTCGCCGGGCCGCTGGAAAAGATCGGCCCGGGTATAGGCGGCCAGGGATTCATATGTTTCGAAGTAGCCATGGGCTCCATAGCCACGCGCATGCACGACCCGCTCAGGGATGCGCTCGTGGTCGAAATGAAAGATTTTCTCACGGAAGTGGAAGTCGTCGATGAGAGCAGGGCCACGGGCGCCAACGCGAAGCGTATTCTGATCGTCGGAAACGGGGCCACCTTGCGCTGTGGTCAGCACCGGCATCCCGTCTTCGGCAAACTGATGAAGCTCGCCGCCTGCACCCCGGTGCAGTTTCTGATCATGGATCGTTGCGTTGTCCGAGGGCGAGGTTTGGGAGGTCTTTTTGGCCATCTATATTCTCCGGAAAGGGTTTCACCTAACCGAAGCTCCCCAACGGCCACATGTTCCGCTCGATGCGAAATAAACCGACGCTCGGCGAGAGGCCGCCTGGATGAGGCCGAAAGTCGACGACAGGAGACCTGAGGCCCAACAAAAAGGGGCGCGTGGCCTGTCGACCCTGCGCCCCCATTTCCGTCGATCTTAGATCCGGGAGGTAACGATGAGATCTTCCTCTTCGTCGCGTTGCGACCCGCCGAACGCCGCGGCGGCAGCAGCGATGAATGCCCCGATCAGAAGTGACAACGCGCCGAGCAATGCCGTGGTGGAGGCAGCCTTGCGTGCCTCATCGGCGGCTTTCTGGGCGGCGACCTTGGCGTCGTCGATGCGCTTCAGCACAGTGTCGACGCGGGTGCGTGCATCCGCCTCGGAAAGGCCGGTGCGAGCAGAGACGATGGTGGCTAGATAAGCCTTGTCGTCATCCGGGATCTGGCCGGCCGCCGCACCGTTGAGGAGGATGCGGGAGACCTCCGCCGTTGCAGCAGCATCATCGGTTGTTGCTCCTGCACGGGCCTGTTCAGGACGCAGCAAAGCGTCGGTAAAATAGGCGGTGGGCAGATCCGCGGCCGATGCCGTCGATGACGCCGCCGTGCCTGCGGCGGTGGCGGCCGAGCCGACGGCTTGTGCGCCCGCACCGGCAAGAGAGGTCAGCGACGAGGCTAGAAATCCGGCAACGAAAATCGTCGCCAGCGCCCAGCTGATGAAGCCATGTGCGGTGTCGCGGAAGAATACCTCGTCGGTGTGGACGGCCGCCCACTTCGTGCGCAGCCGGCCGGTGATATAACCTCCAAGCCCGGAGGAGAGCCATTGCACGACGACGAGCCAGATCGCTGCCGTCACCCCGACCGTGCCGAGCGAGCTGCTTTGCCCCGCCCAGGGCGACACCATCGTCAACCCAACCCCGGATCCAAGCAGCAAAAGAATGAGGGTCACTCCGATGGCAGCGGCGGCGCCTCCGAAGATAGGCCCCCATGTCATGGCGGATTTGGAGGATTCGACCGGAGTAGCAATCTCTCCGGAACCAGTCATTGAAACCGACATGATCTGTCCCTATCGCATAAACAGAGCAAGAAGGATGATGATCGGCAGTGGAACACCAAGCAGCCAAAGCAGAATACCGCGACCCATGAAAGACCTCCTGTCAGAAACTGACGTTACGTGGTTGATGCCACTCAACTTTGAACCACGGTCTTTGTTCCCGGCCGGCTTGGCCATCGACGATCTTCGTGCGGAGCTGATCGAGATCGATAAGAATCTTACGCCTTCGCAGCTGACGTCCGGCGAAGAGAGCGCCATATCTTGAGGGACAAGGTGATCTTGGCAGGAGAGAGCAGAAGCTCTCGTCACTCGGTCGCAGCCTAAACTGGAGAGGAATCGATGAACAAATTTCGGGCATTTGTAGCAGCCGGAGCAATCAGTCTTGCCGCAATGACCTCGGCATGCTCGACGCCGCCGAATTCATACGGCTCGGCATCGGGATATCAGCCGGGAGATTCAATGAACCCGGCCTGCGCCGATGGATTCCGACCCGGTGACGGCCGTTCGTGCAGCTATTAGAGGGGGCCGTCTCTTTGCACGTACAATAAACGGGATCGTCCGGAGCGTCAGGCGGGCGGTCATTTCCTGTTGATGACAGCCCCGACGGCAGCGCCGATCGCGACACCGAACGTGATGCCGATCGCGGCGTCATCGAACAGCATCGGGCCGACTGCGGCGCCCATTCCGATTCCTATCGCCGTACCCAGAGCCATGGCCGTGATCTTATACAGCTGTGGCGATAGTATGTGTTGCGATCGCAATCGACGGTAGCTTTGGCTTCGCCTTGCCCATATCTCCAACCGACCGCGCCGGGAGGAGCGTCGTTTCTAGGCGCGCCCGCCGGTCCTATTGACTGCCAGTCCTGTTTACCGTTTTTTCCGGAGGTCACCTGGCAAAGCATCAATGAGTTGATGCACTTTTCCGGTGGCGAATACGATGTCCTCGCGCGGCAGATGGACTGTTATCTCAATCTCTTCCCACCTACCGCCATGGTCTTTTGCGAACCTGACGGCGGCTTCCAAAGACGTGAACTGCACGGCCGGTGCTTTGGCGGTCCAAAACTGCACGCTGCAGTCCGCCGCACTGTAATCTAAAAATGCTTTTTCAGGATCTAGCGCCATGGCGTTTGCTTTACACCGCCGGCGGTTGGTTGGCCAGCAGTTGCCTACCCATCGTAAAAGCGCATGACTAGGCTGCCGGCTTGACGGCGATGCGCGCGCGGATGGCGACCCGGGCAGGGATGGTCTTGGATAAAAAGAAAGGGTCGGGCGAATGCTCGCGCCGACCCTTCATTGATTGCATCAGCAGGGTGCCAGTACATCCGTGGTCACCAGCAAAAGCCATCTGATAGATTGAATTTATGCGCCTCGTGAATTTTCGCAAGGATTAGGGGGCTGATTTAGGGCTAGGTATGGGCGACCTAGTTGCCCGTCTTGCGGCACTACCAGGTGACAAACCGGCGCACGCCCTCTTGGACACCAAAAATTTCTTCTTGGACGGAGAAGGTTCAGTGCGTTCGGGTCACAAGCATGTGTCCAGCCGAGACGTCAAAGTCCAGTCCCTCCCGTCCTGCGCGAGAGAAGTAA
>NZ_LXFU01000026.1 GCF_001657485.1 Rhizobium sp. WYCCWR10014 | reverse complement strand
AACCACGCCGCCCGAACCATTGGCCACACCACCCTTCTCGGTCGCATCCCCCGCATCGGCAACCGCCGTCGGCGTCGTGTTGGAGGCCGACGGATTGAACATCACATCGACCCAGTAGTTCGTCGACCGGAAGGTGCTTGTGGGGTACAGGCTGGCGCTGCCATAAGTGTACACGCCGTTGCCGCTGGCCGGCGCCGTCAGCGGCCCGCTCGTCACATTGGAGATGAAATAGTCGGCGGTTGTCGAGTAGTGACCGGTATTCGTGTGGTAAGACGCGGTGTAGGTTTGTCCGGCCGTCAGTGCTACCGGGCTGGTGAAATAGGCGGTCTGCCAGCCGCTGGCGGTCTCGTTGGTGAAGGTGAGGGTCGCAAGCCGTGTACCGGTGCTCGACCATAATGAACCGGTATGCGTGCCCGTATCCTGACTGCCCTTGTAGAAACGAATGCCGGCGATGGTGCCGGCCGCAGAGGTCTGGAATTTGACCCCGAGTTCTACAGCCGAGGTATCGTCGGTGTTGACGACCGCTGGCGTTGCCGAACCGAAGAGAGACGTGTAACTCGGTCCGCTGACGGTGACCGTGCGCCCGGACGAGGGCGTTTCGAGGTTGATATTATCGTCAACGGCGCGGGACCGGATGGTGTAGCTACCGGTGACCTGCGGCGACCAGGAATAAGTCCAGTTCTCATCGCCCGTCGCCGGATGCCAGCTCGCCCCGTTGTCGGTGGAAACTTCGACACCGGCGACGACCCCGCCGCCCGTGTCGGCAGCGGTGCCTGTAATCGTCACGTTGGATCCAACGGCCGCCGTCGCGGGTACGGTGATGACGGAGGTCGGTGCAACATTGTCCGTGGAACCGGTTGTGGCGACGAGTCCGGATTGCAGTGTTCCCGGCTGAATGCCCATGTCGGCCAGCAGATTGACCATCGCCTGCTGCACGCGGGGATCAGTGGGGGTCGCCTGATTATCGTGATTGTCGCTCAAGCCCCATGTCCAGTAGACGGTACCGGCGCCGAACACCAGTGCACCGCTCGGCGCACGATATAGCGTCAGATTGTGGGTCGAGGTCGCATTGCCGGTCGTATTTCCGTAGTCGAGCAAGTAGGTGCTGACCGGAAGCGTCGTCGACGACAGCTTGACAAGGCCAGCCGGATCGAAGCCGTTATCGACCGCCTCGTCCCATTCGTAACCAAGATAGTTCTTGGTGAGCGTTGCCGTCTGGCCAGGCTGAAGATTGGCAACGCTCGTATTGCGCCAGAAGCGCAGGTTAGCGTCGTCATAGCCGATCGTGATCGCCTGGAGATTGCTGCCGACATCATCGACCTTGAACAACTGTCCGGTCAGTGAGTTTTCCGGGTTTCCACCGCCGACGGCGGGTGGGCTGAGGCGCGGATCACGAAATGTGCCTGTCCATTCATTGGAAGGGTCGATGCTCGCGCCGGGCGAAAATGTCTCCTTATAGGAGATCAGTGTACGATAGGGCGTTCCGTCGGCGCTATAGGCATTGCCCCAACGGGTGCGCCAATAGACCTCGTTACCGCTCCAGAACATCAGGTTGACGCCCGCATCGCGCGCGGCTTCGACATTGGTGCGCTGCTGTCCAGACCAGTATTCGTCGTGCCCAGCATCAACATAGGTCTTGTGATTGAGCAAAAGGCTCCCATAGCGGTCGGCGTCGACACCCGACAGGTAAGAGACGTCATAGCCGTTCTGTTCCAGCCAGTAGATACCCGCATATTCGGCGCCGAACAGATAATCCTGCGGACCAGCAAAAGTGCCAACTCCGCCGCGGGTCGCGATCGGTCTATTGTAGCTGACCGCATAGGCGCGACCCGCACCCTGCCCCGTCGCCGGACCGTTGCCGCCATAGAGGTTTGCGCCACCCCAACCGTTGTAAGCTTGCCAGGTTTGGTCTGCCGTCTGGAAGACGATGTCGCTATGGCTGTCGTCGTCGCGCACGATGAACGGGATGTGATTTTCGCCGGAGGTGCCATCCTGACGCACCAGTTTGGCGATATAGACGCCTGATACGGCGTCCTCGGGTGCGGTCCACGAGGCCGACACGGCCCAGTTTCCAGCATCGACCGTGCCGGTCGTGGCATTGCGCAACGGATTAGGTTGATTCTGCAATCCCGTATGCTGAATGGTGTCAACCTTGCGCGCGCCCATGCCGCCATAATAGCCGAGCCGGTATATATCGATCCGATAGTTGGTGGAATTCGTATTGATCTTGAAGCTGATCGTCTTGCCATTGTCGACGCTGATGTCGGTCGCAAATCCCTCGATGTTGGAGCTACCGGCACCGTCGATGCCCCACTCGCTCTCTGGGTTACCCTGCTTCTGGTTTTCCAGGACGATCAGGTTGCTTGCCGCAGCTACGGCCGCCAGGTTTTGCGTCGTCAACGATCGCTGCGTGGGAGGTGGCGTCGTCACCGAGCCGGAAAGGGTGCCGATACCCTTGGATGTGGCGGTGCCCGTTCCGATTTCTCCGCCGCCTGGCAACGATCCGTTGGAGATCGTCGGCTCCGTCCACGTCGCGGTTCCGCGCCAGCCCGAGAGAGGCGATAGGTTACGATCGAGAAGCGGGTCGCTGGTCGAGGCGCCGATGGCGCGCTTGATCGTCGATACATAGTCCGGCCCCTCGATTAGCCTTGTTCCCGGTAATTGACCGTCCTCTTTAAGAACGGCGCCGCCATGGGCCCAATCGAGAATTCTTGTGGGGGAGGTAAAGTAGCCGCATCCGCACACACCAAAGGGCATGCCAAACGCCAGCGAGTTAACTCCATCATGCTGCGCAGTCGTCTGCGCTGACGGGCTCGATTCGAGAATGACGACGTTGCCCGAGTGAGCACGCTCGCCCGTCACCGTAGCAGAACCTTGTCCCGAAACTATCGGTGCAGGGCTTTGCGACAGATACGGAGCCAAAGGATCATCGCCTATGAGGCTCATTCCTGCATAGGTGCGATAAAGGGACGCTTGAGCCCCGAATGCAACTCCGTGCGCATCCCGCTCGAAACCCGCAAAACCAGGCGTGTGGGCGAACAACCGAGACGCGGCAGTGTCCCCGCTTCGAACCCCTGTCTCGCGATTTGCTGCGAAAGCGTCAGGCAGGGCAGGCAAGGGCGGCGCTGGGTGGTTGCTATCGGCCCGACCATCTGCGTCGCCGATCACATCATGCTCATTGAGCGCCGCGTTGTTGTCGGGATTGTCGACAAGCGAACCATCATGCTTGTTTCCATCCGCCGTCTGCACGGATGTCGCAAGTTGAGCACTGTCCCCGCGCTTCTCGGCAGTCTTGTGCGGCCTTCCCTTGCCGCCGACGGTCAGCCATCGGGGAACCAACGAATCCAGCAAGAGTGAGCGTGATGTCCACCGGCGAGCGTTTCGATACATGGCAGGCCCCTCTCTCGCGAGATTATCAGGATCGAATCTACGGGGATCGTTTGCTACGAAGCCCTGAATGATAGCCCAAAAATAATCGAGTAGGTCCTACGCCTTTCGCTCTACAGGCGGCATCCTTTGGGCAAACGGCAGTCTTGGCATGGACCACGTGATGGGCGGGACACGCAAGGTGTTAGTTTCGAGGCCTTTTTTCTTTGCGCCGACCGTTAAGGCGACGCCGCCGGTCAATATCAACGTCTCGAAAATCGACGATCCAAACAATGGCTCTGCCGCAAGGGATCCCTGTCCTTCGCGGCGAGCGCGCCTCTTCCTGCGCATGACCACCTGATTTCCCGAGCCGATGCCTCTGTGCCGCAAACGAAGGTATATGTTCCTGCCCGGTTTAGGTTAAGCACCCTCCCCCACCTCATCAATAGTGATTAGGCGAAGCAAACAACCGCCACCTTCCTCAAGGCTTCGCCAGATTGCACACTGGCATTATGGCTTCGGGCCTGGTGCCCGACGCTCGCGTAGCGCGTAAGGCGTTGAACCGGTGTCCGTTTAAGGATGCTCTTGCAGGCTGGACATGTAAATGAAGCTATCGTATCGCGTTCTCAACGTGTTTTTTCCGGCGACGCTTGTCATCAGTACACTCGTCTTTCTTGCCGGAGCTGTGCCGTCGGTTCTCGCCGATGACACTCCTTTTGCTCCGCAAACGAAAATCCGTGTGACGATTGTCCAATGGATGCAGTCCAAAGGCCAATATGAACGATGGGATGCGCTTGGCGGCGAATACACCGTCTCGGATGATGGCGCTGTCTTTTTGCCCTTTCTTGGATCCCTTTCCGTCGGCAATCTCGATAGCACCAGCCTCACAACCGAGATTGCCAAGCGTCTGCAAGAAAAAATCGGACTGGTTCAGCCACCCGCGGTCACCATCGAAATTCTTGAATACCCGCCAATCTATGTCGTCGGAGATGTAACCACACCTGGGGAGTACAAATTCCGTTCCGGACTTACCGTCCTGCAATCCCTGGCAATGAGCGGTGGCCCATTCCGCGCCACAAGTCTGCAGCAATCGCAGACGATCAAACTCGCAGGCGAACTGCGGGAAATCGACCACTCGCTGCTGCGCAGCACCGCCAAATTAGCACGGCTCCAAGCAGAGATGACCGGGGCAAAGGAGATCACGTTCGATCAAACGCTCGGCGTCGATCAGCAATACGCTGCGGGAATATACAACGAGGAACGGGTTATTTTTCAGGCTCGCGCAAATGCGCTGGACAGGCAGTCGAAGGCGCTCACGGAATTGCGTGATCTTTTGAACAGTGAAGTCGGCATGCTAGGCGAGAAGGTGCAGGGCTCGGAGGACAATATCAAATCGATCGAGGACCAGCTGACCAGCGTCAAAACGCTGGTTTCGAAAGGCCTCACCGTTTCGTCGCGTCAATTGGATCTGGAACGGTTGCTCACCACCTACCGCTCCGATCGGCTCGACCTTGTCACCGCCATCATGCGGGGCCGCCAGGCGATCAGTGAGACAACGCGAAATCTCGAAGGGCTTTATGATACGCGGCGAAGCGAAGTCGCTTCCGAATTGCAGTTGGAACAGGCAAGTCTCGACCAGCTCAAATTGAAGCACGAGATGACGCAAAGACTGCTTCTCGATGATCTGGTGGCAGGGGGAAGCTCGAATACCAACAGCGAGGAGCTCCCGCTGACCTTTACAGTGAGCCGGCGAAGCGAAGGGCAAATCAGGCAGTTCCAGGCCTCCGAAACAACGGCGCTGATACCGGGTGATGTCGTGAGGGTCGTCCGAACCCGCATTGCGGATGGGGTGTCTCAGGCCGCCCCTGTCGACCGGCCGCGTGAAACAGAGACACACGCCAGTCAGGCAAGCCAGTGACCTGCGAAAAGCATGTATTGCAAACAAACTCCCAGTGGGCGACTGAGCAGCGCCGAGGCGCTCAGACCACTATCGCGAGAGAAATCGCTCTTGCTACAGGCTGGCGTGAACCCGACCGGATCTTGAAGTGCGCTTCCTTCCCCGACAGGACTGCCTGTGCCGCGTATCTCCGAAGCAGCGCTGGGCAACATGCCGGCGAAAGTGCGCCGGGGATCCTGCCCCACAGGATAGCGGCTAGGGATAATTGATGACTTTGCGCATGATCCCAGCCAGTGGGCAGACTTATACCCAGATCCTCAAGTCGACGATGCTGATGGGCGGTTCCTCGCTTGTGAACGTCGCTCTCAGCATCATTCGCAACAAGGCCCTGGCTGTTCTGGTTGGGCCAGAAGGCGTGGGGCTCATGGGCCTCTACCAGTCAATTGTCGATATCGCGCAAACGGCCGCTGGTCTGGGACTGGGCGGCAGCGGAGTGCGCCAGGTCGCCGAGACTGCCGGTACCGGCGACGAAGCGAGGATCGCACAGTCGGCGAAAGCGCTGAGACGCATATCGATGATACTCGGCCTGCTTGGCGCGCTCCTTCTTGCGGCGCTGGCATTTCCGGTCTCGGATTTCACCTTCGGCGACCACCAGCACGCCGGTGGCATCGCGCTGCTCTCGCTCGCCGTATTCTTCCGGATAGTGTCGTCCGGGCAGACGGCGTTGATCCAGGGCTTACGTGGCATTGCAAATCTTGCCCGCATCAATGTGCTCACGGGCCTGTTCGGCACGGTGATCACCGTCCCGCTGATTTACCTGTTCGGCACGCAGGCGATCGCACCCTCGGTCGTAGCGATCGCGGCCGTCACAACACTCTCCACCTGGTGGTACAGCAGACGGATAGGCGCACACCCGCCTCGAATGTCAGTTCACCAACTCGGTCAAGAGTGGGCACCTCTGCTGAGATTCGGCGCCGTGTTCATGGCGAGCGGACTTCTGACCTTCGGCGCGGCCTATGCTATCCGCCTCATCATACTGAAGGACGGGGGCGTGATGGCCGCAGGATTGTATCAGGCGGCCTGGGGGTTGGGCGGTCTCTATGCCGGCTTCATTTTGCAGGCAATGGGAACCGACTTCTATCCGCGCCTGACCACGACCGCGGACAATCATGCCGAATGCAACCGCCTGGTCAATGAACAGATGGAAATCAGCATCCTTCTTGCAGGCCCCGGTTTGCTCGCCACGCTGACGCTGGCGCCGCTCATGATGAGCCTGTTCTATTCTTCGGAGTTTCATGGGGCGGTGGATCTCTTGCGCTGGATCTGCCTTGGCATGATGCTCAGGATCATCGCGTGGCCGATGGGTTTCATCATCTTGGCGAAGCGTGCCCAGATCATATTCTTCTGGACGGAGGTAGCGGCCACGCTCGTGCATGTAGGGCTGGCATGGCACTTCGTATCGAAGTTCGGTACGCCAGGAGCCGGCATGGCGTTTTTCGGCCTCTACGTCTGGCATAGCATCCTCATTTACGTGATCGTGCGGCGGCTTACCGGCTTCCGCGGATCCGCGGCCAACCGCAGGCACGTGCTGCTTTTCCTGCCTGCATCGGGGTTGGTATTCTCGGCGTTTTGGGTCTTGCCGCTATGGCCGGCGATAGGGATCGGCGCCTTGGCCGTAGCTCTGACGGGGATCTATTCGCTCCGCATGCTGATCCAGCTTCTTCCACCCGAGGTGATGCCCGCAGTGATCAGAGGATGGATCGCGAAATTCGCCTAACAAAAAATGCGCATCGAAGCGATGCGCATCAGGCCCTGCGGCACAACGAAGATTGCATCACGCAATCAGGAAATCACACAAGAGCGATGTCCCGATCGCGCTGTACGGCGGCGGGTATGCTGCCTGCCTCAGCCAATGAGCTTCGAAGTGCTTCAACAACCCTGACGATGTCGAGATCCGTCATCTGAGCATAAAGCGGCAGGACTATCGTTTGCCGCTGCGCTGCCACGCTTCGCTTCAGGCTCGTGGCAGCACGATGAGAACTCTGGTCGGAATAGGCACCTTCCAGATGAATGTTCATCACACCGCGCCGGGTCGAGATCCCTTGGTCGAGCAGTGTTTGCATGACCGTCCGCTGGTCGACGCCATCAGGCAGTCTCACGCAAAAGCTCTGCCAGTTGCTACGAGCCCAATGCGGCTCGACCGGTGAGAGCCCAGGGATCGTAGACAGGCGCTCACGATATTGCTCGGCGAGTCGCCTGCGCTGCGCAATCAGCCCCGGCAGTCGCCGCAACTGTTCCCTTCCGACTGCAGCCTGAAGGTCGGTCATCCGGTAGTTGTAGCCCAATTCGTCATAGTCTTCGAAGATCACCTGTTTCGAGCCATGGCGAACAGCATCGGTGACGCTCATGCCATGCTGACGCCACAGCCGGAATTTTCGATCATATTCGGGATTGGCGGTGGTCAACATGCCACCATCACCTGTCGTGACGACCTTTCGGGGATGGAAGGAGAAACAGGCAATGTCGCCATGCGGCTTGCCGATCTTTTCCCAACGACCGTCCCACAGGATTTCGCTTCCCGTCGCGCATGCCGCATCTTCGATGACCGGCAGCTGATGGCGCTTGCCGATCTCCACGATCGAGCGGAGATCGCAAGGCATGCCAAGCTGATGCACACATAGGATTGCCTTGGTGCGGGGCGTGATGGCTGCTTCGATCAGGCTGGGGTCGATGTTGTAACCATCTGCTTCGACGTCGACGAAAACAGGCACCGCATTGCAGTAGCGAACAGCGTTCGCGGTGGCGATGAACGAATGGCTGACCGTGATGACTTCATCGCCGGCACCGACATCGACAGCCATCAAGGCGAGATGCAGTGCGGTCGTGCAGTTTGAAACGGCGCAGGCATGTGAGGCGCCGACAAAGGCTGCAAATTCGCCCTCGAAGGCCGCTACTTCCGGCCCCTGCGTTACCCATCCTGACATAATAACGCGGCGCGCGGCCTCAGCCTCCTCTTCGCCGAGGACGGGCTTGGCGACCGGAATCGTTGATAGAGACGGGCTCATGCAGCTTGCCCTCCTGCCGCAACGGTTTTCATCTGCCACCATGCGACAAGGTCGCGAAGCCCTTGCTCCATCGATATTTCCGCCTTGAAGCCCAGAAGCTTCTCGGCCTTGCTGATATCGGCAAGACGACGGGTTACGCCGTTGACCGTGCGGGCTTCTTTATGCTGCGGTTCGAGTGAGACCCCCATGATGCTGCTCAGCATCTGCGCAAGTTGCAGGAGGCTTATTTCCTCGCCGCTCGCGACATTGAACACTTCATCCGTGACATCGCTCTTCGCAGCCAGCAGGTTTGCCCGGGCGATGTCACGTGCATCGACGAAGTCCATCGTCTGGCTGCCGTCTCCATAGATGAGGGGTGGCATTCCGGTCGCCAGACGCTCCATCCAGCGGATCAACACTTCGGTATAGGCGCCGTAAACGTCCATCCGCGGCCCATAGACGTTGAAATAGCGCAGCGCCACATAGCGCAGGCCGTACATCTCCGCAAAGCTGCGAAGCAGCCCCTCGTTGAACGTCTTGGCTGCGCCGTAGATCGTCCTGTTATTATAGGGATGATGCGCTTCGGTGGTCGGAAAGCTCTCGGCCAAACCCAGAACAGAGGCTGAAGAGGCAGCGACGACCTTCGACACGCCTGCCTTTACGGCAGCTTCGAGAACGTTGAACGTGCCCTCGGCCAGCACATCGAAGGCAAGCCGTGGGTCTTCGGCGCATTGCGTGATGCGGATGGCCGCCTGGTGAAAGACGATGTCCACGCCCTCGAAGGTTTTCGCCAGCAACGCTCTGTCACGGATATCTCCCTCGATGATGTTGACGGATCCGCCACCTATTGCCGTGCTGAGATTGTCCCGGCGTCCGCGCACGAAGTTGTCGAGGATGATGATCTCGCGCGGCTTCTCCAATGCGACGAGATCGGCGATATGCGACCCGATCAGGCCGGCTCCGCCGGTAATGAGTACCCGTTGATCTCTCACGATCTTCCTCCATGCGATATATCGAGCACAGCATCGGCTTCCGTGCGCCAGCGTATGAACTTCGCCGGCACACCCGCGACGACTGAAAACGGTTCGACATCGGAAACAACGACTGCGCCCGCTCCGACGATCGCCCCCTTCCCGATGCTCACGCCGGGAAGAATTGTTGCGTTCGTTCCAATATCGGCCCATGCGCCGATGCGGACCGGCTTGATTTCGAGATCCGTGCGAATGATCGGCACATCCACCGGTAGTGCCGTGTGGGTCGACCCAAGCACTTTGGCGCCAGGACCCCAGCCGACACAATCCTCGATAACCAGGTCGCGTGCGTCGAAATAGGCCATCGGGCCGATCCAGACATTGTCGCCGATCACGCAGGTGCCGTCGAAGCGTCCCTGGATATAGGCCTGGGCGCCGATGAACACGCCATTGCCGATTTCAAACGTTTCCGGATGTTTGAAACCGGCGCCGCCCGCAACCTGCAGTCCCGTGCCGCAGCTCCGCGCGATCGCTTGCCAGATGGCTTTCCGCATCAGTGTGTCGACAACACCGTCGCCCGTGGCGAAACGACCATACAGGTCTATCAGGCCAGCGCGCCCGTATGATTGCTTGAGCTCTTCGACCAACCCAGTTTGGTAGCTAGGATCTGCCGGCCTTTCATGGCGACCATGGACCGCCTGCACCAGTCGAGCCTCGCCGGCGCGGTTAACTGACATAGGCGTACTCCAGCGCGGCGACCACCTGGTCAACGTGTCGTACAGGCATCTCTGGATAGATCGGCAGCGAGAGGACCTCCCGTGCCGCGGCTTCCGAGACCGGGAAATCCCCGGCCTGGTAACCAAGGTCGGCATGGGCTTTCTGCAGATGAACAGGGATGGGATAATGGAGCCCGGACGGAATGCCTTCCGCGCTGAGCAGGCGTTGAAGCCCATCGCGATCACGGCTTCTTATGGCATAGACATGATAGACGTGACGCCGGTCGGCTGCTTCGACAGGGGTCGTCAAAACCGTCGATCCGGCAAGCAGCGAAGAGTAGCGGCGCGCATGAGCGCGACGCGCCTCGGTCCAGGCTTCAAGATGCCGGAGCTTGACACGCAGGATCGCGCCTTGAATGGCGTCCATGCGATAGTTAAAGCCTTTCAGCAGATGGTGATAGCGTTGCTCCTGACCCCAGTCTCGCAGCATGCGCATCGTCTTGGCCTGATCATCGTCATTGGTAACGACCATACCCCCCTCGCCGCAGGCGCCGAGGTTTTTGCCCGGATAGAAGCTGAAGCAGCCGGATAGGCCGATGCTGCCGGCGCGGTAGCCTTTGTATTGGGCTCCGTGCGCCTGGCAGGCGTCTTCGATGACGGGTATCCCGTGGCGCTCGGCAATTGCCTTGATCGCGTCCATATCGGCCATTTGACCGTAGAGATGGACGGGAACAATGGCCTTGGTCCGGGGAGTAATCTTTGCCTCGACCTCGGCCGGATCCATCGTGAGTGTCACGGGCTCAACATCGACGAATACGGGTTGTGCGCCCGTGTAGCAGATCGCCGACACGGTTGCGACGAACGTGAATGGCACGGTAATGACCTCATCGCCGGGGCCAACGCCGGCCGCAAGGAGGGCAAGATGCAAGGCGCTCGTTCCGGTGTTGACGGCAATCGCATGCTTGACGTTGCAATAGTCGGCGAATTCCTGCTCGAAACGCGCGACCTCGTCGCCCAGTACGTACTGTCCCGAGGCAAGGACGCCGAGCACGGCGGCGTCAATCTCGCCCTTGATTGATTGATATTGTGCCTTAATGTCCAGGAACGGGATCATGCGATGCGCCTTGCCTCTTCGAGCTCGATGATGCGACCGCGCTGGGCTAACGACCGGCTTGCTGCTTCTAGAATGCGAACGACGCGCAGGCCGGCATGGCCGTCCGTAATGGGCCGCGAATTCTGCTCGATGCACTCGACGAACTGATCCAGTTCGCGTTTCAGTGCTTCGGTCATATCGAGCTTGGGCGCCCACATGTCGCCGCTGCGGTAGCCGACCATCATCTGATGCACTTTCTCGCCGTAAGCCTGAGAATTGGGGTTCAGCGTGATGCCCTTGTCGTAGACCTTGATTTTTTCGCTGGGCTCCAGATCGTCGTAGACGATCATCTTGTTGCTGCCACCGATCAGCGTGCGGCGCACCTTGACCGGCGCCAGCCAATTGACGTGGATGTGTGCGATGAGCTTGCTTTCGAAGAAGAGTGTCAGATAGGCGATGTTTTCCGGCTCGCCGAGGACATGGCTCATGCCTGTCGCTGAAACAGCCACCGGCCTTTCCTGCACGACATGGTCCAGGATGGAGAGATCATGCACCGCGAGGTCCCAGATGACGCTGACATCATGCTGAAAGAGCCCCAAATTGACCCGGACCGAGTCATAATAATACATGTCGCCCAAGCCGTTCTCGACCAGTTCACGCATCTTGCGGACGGCGCCGGTGTGGACGAAGGTGTGATCCACCGCCAGCACGAGGCGTCGGCGTGTAGCCTCTTCAACCATCCGCGAGGCTTCCTCCGTCGTCGATGCCATCGGCTTTTCGACGAAGACATGCTTTCCGGCCATCATAGCCTGCATTGCGAGCTTGAAATGGGTGAAGACCGGCGTCGCGATAGCGATGGCATCCACTCTTGGATCACGCAGCACTTCCTCGAAATCATCGGTGATCGTCACTGCGGGGTAGCGGCTTTTGACAGCCGCCAACCGCTCAACATTGAGATCACAGACGGAAACGAGGTGCGCTCCAGCTGCCTCCGAGATGTTGCGAACCAGATTCGGCCCCCAATATCCATACCCAACAACAGCGATGCCGATCATCACATTCCCTCCAACGCGTACGTGTCGACTGCCCCGTCATTGACGCGACCGATCATCCTGGCCGGAACGCCAGCGACAATGGCGCCAGCGGGCACATCCTTTGTTACAACCGCTCCGGCGCCGACCTGCGCAGCCTCTCCGATCGTCACGCCAGGCAGAATGGTGGCGTTGCTGCCGATCGACGCATGACGCTTGACCAGGGTCGGGACGACAATCCAGTCGGCCTCCGTTTGAAGGGTGCCATCCGGATTGACGGCGCGCGGGTATGTGTCGTTCGTAAACATGACCCCGTGGCCTATGAACACGCCGTCTTCCAGCGTCACGCCCTCACAAAGGAAGGAATGGCTGGAGATCTTGCAGCTTTTTCCGACTAGGACGTTTTTCTGAATCTCGACGAAGGTGCCGATGCGCGTTCCCGCGCCGATCGTGCAGCCGTAAAGATTCACAAGGTCCGGATGGTGGATAATGGTGCCGTCATCCAGCTTGACGTTTGATGCAATCATCCCTGCAAAACCCCCTACTCTTGAACAGGTCCAGACTTTCAGTTGAAACAAGCAATCGCTTGATTGCGCCCAAGGTTTCACACCGACAGGACTAATATTTTTCTACAGTCCAAAGAGAATTGTTTTCTGCATCTGAGTAAAGAAACAAAACGTTTAAGGTTATTCACCTAAAGGCGTATCTACTTATGACGACTTACGCCTTTAATCATACAGCGACCAACGTTGGTGGCGGGCTCACCTGCCGCATCCGTTGCCGGTCCTACGCCGGAGACTGCGATTGTTTCCATGCATTTAGTGCCTCGTCGCAAATTACTGTGTAACTATGAAGTTTATCCTGAAAACTATCTAGTAACGCGCAAGACTACTTCAGATTTACTTTATATTTCCGACTTGTTATGAAAGTTGTGCGCTACTTAGCCTATATTAGCTACTGTAACGTTCCGCGAATTGTGGTATTCGATTCCTACTTTAGAGTTTCCTAAACCCCCGAATTGAGAGGGGTTGGTACTCGGAGCCTTAGTTGAGCGTAACGTGTTAGGGAGGGTGAAGCTGTGAATTCAGCGCTTATACCGAATTTGGACCTCAGGCAGGAGAACGTAGCTCTTCCCCTCAGGATAGATAATCCGAACACAGCTGTCGTGCCGGGAAGACACACGCATTCGCTTGTCATTCTCGATAATCGTGAGCTTGATCGCCAATGCCTGGCGCAATGCATGGCTGCCCAAAAGGCGGATTTGCAGATTCTGGCATTTGGATCAATTGAGGAGTGGAAGCAGAAGCGCGACGAATATCCTCCGCTTTCGGCAATCCTCTTGAACGTCGGCGGCAAAAAGATCGATGAACCGGCCGTCTCGGAGCAAATTCGGAAGCTTTCGTCGGAATTCGTATCAACGCCACTCATCGTATTGGCCGATAGCGACGATTTCGGTCAAATCGTTAGGGCACTTGAGTACGGAGCCAAAGGGTTCATCCCCGCCTCAGTCAGCGTCAGTGTCTGTATGGAGCTGATCGCGCTGTCAGTGGCAGGAGGAATTTTTGTGCCTGCAAGCGCCCTATTCGCGATGCGTCACTTGCTGGACTCGAGCAATTCGACCGCACGCCCGCTAGCCGGCATATTCACGGATCGTCAGGTCGAAGTCGTGGAGGCGCTCCGACGCGGAAAGGCGAACAAAATTATTGCTTATGAACTCAACCTGCGAGAAAGCACCGTAAAGGTGCATGTTCGCAATATTATGAAAAAGGTCAAAGCGACGAATAGAACGGAAGTCGTGTTCAAGCTCAACGATCTGTTTCTTTCGGGCGGCTCTGCGACAAACAGCCTGTGCTGATGCGGTCGGCCGATCAGATCTTGGATCGCATCAGGAGCGCATTCTCGCTCTAAACATCCTCGGTGGCTGCGCGGCAAATAGGCCACCGAGTCCGCGATTGCATCTTCAGCCTCACCTGGAAAGTCTGTCATGTACGACTCTCCAGGTGAGGCTGTCTGCATGTGCAGTTTTCCCACGGCTAGAGCGGTTCAGCTTTTAACGGAAGCGCAGGACCGCTCTAGCCTTTTGTTTTTACGCAATTCCGGACGGAAAACCGCTTCGCACTTTTCCTGGAATTGCTCTTAATTGCCGGTGCCCATAGGAAGCCTGGAAAGCGCTGTCCGGATCCTGCGCAACGGGCCTCTCTGCGAATGGGGGACCAGAGCGCGCGCAAGATGCCAGAAATATCGGAATTCAGGCAGCGGCGGTACATTCGGCCGCAGGCCATTCAGGCGCAGTCTGACCATCAGGCCATCGACGCCCGAATATAGTCGCAGACGCCAACCAGCATCACGTTTGAAATGTGGAAATGTTACTTTCTCGCCGGCGCCGCTTCCACCGACGGGAGCGTGACGAAGAACATTTGCGAGATCTGGCTGCTGACAGCGCTCAAGAATATCGGAAAACCATGCAAGCCACTCGGAATCGCTCCGATCAGGAATCTGGTGAATACTTTTTCGATCGCTGCCATCCCGTCTCGAGACGACCCCATCGCCTGAGCGACCGAGTTGCGCGATGAGGAGGCGCGCGCGCATGAATTCGTCGTGGGATGAAGATGGATAGAAATCTTGCAGCCTCCGCGCCCGCTCAAACTGGCCTCTGCAAATCAAAGCCAGAAGGAAGTACGCCCACTCGACCGGATCGGGGTTGAGTGCGCCATATTCGGACATGGTCACCTTGACCAGGTCCATCAGAAGGTCATAGGCGCGCTCGGCGTCGCCCTCCTGCAATGCACAGACGGCAAGGCGGAATTTGGCCTCGGGCAGGTAGGATACATAGTCCAAGCAGCGCGCGTAGCACTGCTTGGCTTCCTCCACCCTGCCCTGCTCGAGAAGCAAGTCGCCCTGCTTCAGCAAAGAGCGATCGCTCGCTTCCCCCACGATATGGGCGCTCTCTTGCTTGGAGATCCGCTGGATCTTTGTAAGATCGCCGAAGGGGCCGGACTGGATGATCTTTTCGCCGAACTGCAGGCCCTTGTTCAGCATGAACCACTGATATATTTGCGGCCTGTGGCTCAGTGTATGACACGAATGGATCAAACCGTAACCGGCCGTCGTGATACGCCGTATTTCGTCTGGATGGGCAAAAAGGTAATCTAGTCGCTCGACGACGTTTTGGCCGTCAACAAAGACACAGTTTTCCATGTCGACAAAGCCGGCTGCCTCCACTGCTGCCGTGCGTTCGGTCACGAGACAGGCATTTGCCCCGGGAATCTCGAAGTGCTTGCGTACGACCTCGCCGCCCATAGTGCCGCATGTGGGGACGATGAGGCTCGCGTTGAGCGCGCGCGCATAAGCCTCTCCAGACAGGAGCTGGGAAGCCAGCTTGCTCTCATAGGCGTGTTGTGGCGAGACCAGGCAGGGGTAACGGTCGCGAATCATCGGAAAGACCGTCTGTCGCCAAGGATAAAGGCCATAGGCCTGACCTGTGAGCATGGCCGGGATGACCTTTTGCTGGCCATAGTCGTGGTAGACTTCGGGATCGATGAAATTTGGCCAGACGAACAGATTCTCCTTCACCGCCGGCATATATTCCGGAGTCATCGTTGCGATCGCGAAATACGTCTCGATGCCCCACTGCTCCATATCGGAAAGGAAGCCCGCGCGTCGATCACACCATGCGTCGGCGTTATGCAGGCCAAGCTTCGGAACGGCGATATGGGTATTGGTGTTGGTGATTTTTATTCGACGTGAGCCATGCGACCGATAACCGCTTTCAAACAGCGTCAGATCCGGTTCGTACCTGTCGCACATCTCTGCATAATCGCAGTCGCGGTTAATGACGACGACATCGAAATGTGTTGCGAGGCATTTGACCTGCTGCTGCATGTGCAGCAGCAGGTAACCGGCCGCGTTCGCATTGGGCTGATGGTCCCATTGAAAAAAAACGAGCCGTGGTTTTCGATCATTAAAGTTGCTATTCATGTCCCTATCGAATGGCTTCAGGAGCAGTGAGTTCGACGTTCGCAGACGCTAGATGCGGATAAGCCTCTTGCGAGGACTTTGCGCTAAGCCTGTTCCTTACGCCGCCGGAAAGCTTCCACTCGAAATAAGCGATCGTCCTCTCAAGCCCCTCACGAAGGTTCACCTTCGGCTGCCAGCCCAGTTGTTGCGTTGCGCGGCTGATATCCGGCTTGCGCTGTGTCGGATCGTCAACTGGCAGATCCTTGAAGACGATGCCGGACTTCGATCCGGTCATTTCGACCACCATTTCTGCCAATTCACGGACCTGGAACTCTCCGGGGTTGCCGAGATTGATGGGGCCCGTAACCCCAGCGGGCGCCCCCATCAAACGGATAAAGCCGTCGATCAGGTCGTCCACATAGCAGAAGGAGCGCGTTTGCGTGCCATTGCCGAAGATGGTGATCGGCTCGTTTCGAAGCGCCTGAACGATGAAATTGGAGACGACGCGGCCGTCATTAGTCTGCATGCGCGGCCCATAGGTGTTGAAGATCCGCGCCACCCGGATTTCCACACCATACTGACGATGATAGTCGAAGAACAACGTTTCGGCACACCGCTTGCCTTCGTCATAGCATGCCCGCGGGCCTATTGGATTGACACTGCCCCGATACTCCTCCGGTTGCGGGTGGACTGCCGGATCGCCATAAACTTCGCTCGTGGATGCCTGGAAGATCTTCGCCTTGGTGCGTTTGGCCAGGCCGAGCATATTGATGGCGCCGTGCACATTGGTCTTCACGGTCTGCACGGGATCGAATTGATAGTGGACCGGAGATGCCGGGCAAGCGAGATTGTAGATCTCGTCGACCTCCACATAAAGCGGGAAGGTGATGTCGTGACGAAGAATCTCAAAGCGGGGATCGTCGAGAAGGTGCAGTACATTGTCGCGCGAACCGGTGTAGTAATTGTCCACGCAAAGAACGTCATTGCCCTCTCGCAAAAGCCTTTCACACAGGAATGATCCCAGAAATCCGGTGCCGCCGGTTACCATAACTCGCTTTTGTCCGTGCATTAGTGTGCTCCGTTGTTGACGGTTGCCTCGCGGAAGCGAGGATGGTTAGTAGGCTCCCCTGCGTTTGAAGACCGCAGGGATTGTGCTGAGAATAATTTGGCAGTCGAGCCACAGGGACCGGTTGTCGATGTAGAACTCGTCGAGTTGCTGCTGCAGTTCGATATCGGCATTGCTTCGTTCGGATATCTGCCAGAGGCCCGTCAGCCCCGGTGTTACCGAACGCCGCTTGTCACGAAATTCGCTATCCATCGCTGAAAGGTGATATTCTGGAAACGGACGTGGTCCGACGATGGCCATCTGCCCCGCAATGATGTTTGCCAATTGCGGCAACTCGTCGATGCTCGAAGAGCGCAGCATATGTCCTATAACCGGAAGGACGCGCGGATCGTCCTTGAGCTTGAAGTGGCTCATCCACTCGGCGCGCATGTTAGGGTCATCTCGGAAGACTGTTTCAAGGCGCTGTTCTGCATCCTGATACATCGTCCTCAATTTCAGGACGTGTACCGGCTTGCCGAACCGCCCCTCCCTGGTGTGTCGGAAGAAGACGGGGCCTGGATCGATGGCATAGATTGCGGCCGCTGCAAACGCGATGAATGGGGCGACCACGATCGATGCAGGGATGGCGATTGCGAGATCGAGGATCCGGCGAACCAGGTCCGAGTTCAGTGAACTCCCACTGTTGGTAAGGCGAATACCGATTTCTCCGCCGACATCCGCAGGTCGCAATCCGCTTACCTTGAGGCTCGGCGTGTCGGACAGCAAAATGACTTCGGCGAACTTCCGACGCATCGCCGCCAAATCGGGTGCAAATGCGCCTGTGTCGCCCGCAATCACGGCAATGGATGGCCCGCCATCGGGCAATGCCTCCAAGCTATCAGGGGAAATGGCCTCCGGCCTGATGCCATACTGCCAGTGGTTCTTGAAATGGGCCACGAGAGCGGGAGTGAGGTTGCCCCGCCCTATAACAACCGCGTGCTCCCCCCAGACTCCAATTTTCCAGCACAGGCCCCGTGCAAGCCAATGCACAGATGGCTGAACAATCAGCCCAAGAGCGAGGAACCCAATGACGGCGAGCAGCAGTCGTTCCCCCTCCGGCAGGACAATTGCTCCAAACGCCGCCAGGACAGCCACCTTGACGGCAGCTACAGTGCGCCGCCGCAGATGTTCGTGGTCATGCAGCCGATATCCAGGATAGAGGCCGGCCGATGCGTAAAGAATAATGGCGGCGAGTGCTGCGATCGTGAGCGTACGCTCCGCCATCGTGCCCTCCAAACCACTGGGGAAAAAGGACAGGACAACAAAATAGGCGACCAGATAGCTTGCAATGTCGCCGGCGACCAGGAAGGACGAAGTTGCAAGCCGAGGGACCCGACGCCGTATTGCGACAGGCATATTCAGCCCTGCCCGGTCAAAGGGATCGGCGGTCTTAGCTGCTATAGGCGGCACGGAACCTGCCGCAATCGCCCGCGACGTCATGTCACTTGATGTGGCTGCCTTCGACGGACGCGGTGTCATTGCTGGCGACGCAAATAAGGACATGATGGCTTTACACCTTTGCAGCTGCTTCTTTTGGCGCACTTGGTCCAAAAACCGCGTCTTCGATCGGAAACTTCCGAAGCCCCAGTCTCTGGAATGCCGTCAGTGAGATGAAGGTCGGTACGACGAGCGCATAGCGCCGCCACAGCCGTCGCGGCTCGCATAAAAGACGAAACGCCCATTCGAAGCCGCTTCTTTGAATGAACCTTGGAGCCTGCCGCTTGAGGCCGGCGTGGAAATCGAATGCGGCTCCGACACCGATGAGCATCGATGCTTCCAGACGATCGCGCATGCGCGCCATCCAGAGTTCCTGCTTGGGACTGCTCAGCCCGACCCAGATGACATCCGCGCCCGACCGATTGAGCCGATCAGCAATCTCCGTTTCCTCCCGCGTCGACAGTTTGCGAAAAGGTGGCGCATAGGAGCCGACGATCCGTGCTTGGGGAAATTTGGCAAGAAGGCGCGCCTGCAGTTGTTCGAGCGTTTCGGCCGTTGCGCCATAGAGGAAATGGCGCAAGCCCTTGGAGCTGCCGGAATCGAAAACGGATAACATAAGATCCGGTCCATAGACCCTGTCGCTTTCGGCATGACCGGCATGTTTCAATGCCCATACCAACGGCATGCCGTCGGGTGTCACGAGAAACGCACGGTTATGTATCGACCGGAGTTGGGGATCATCTTGACATCGGACGACACCGTGCGCGTCGCGAACGCACACATATTCCTTCCTGCCGTCTTCGATCGCTTTTTGAATAAAGCCAGTCGCACTTTTGAGATTAACTGCCGAAATACGAACGCCAAGGACATTGATCCATTCCAAAGAACTCGTTTGATTGAGAACTGAATCTTGGCTTCTGTCTGCTGATTGCTTTCTCATGACCTACGCTTTCGCGATCTAACCTGTCATTAGAATATGCTGCCAAGACGATTGCCTCCATACTTGCGGCTCTAACTATTGGACGTAGAAGAGACTTCAGTTTCTACGTCTTACGCCGAGATAGATTACATATTCGAAGTAAGGCTATGTACCCCCACTGCTTGCCAGGTTGCTCTTTTTGATGAGTGCTGTCCGGAAAGAGCGGTTTGACCTCGGCAAAGCCGAACGCAGCTCGTCAGCCCGCCAGACCGCAACCGAAAAGCCCCGTGCGCCTACGACGCAGACCTCTACAGGGAGCGCAATCGCATGGAGCGCTCCTTCGGCAAGCTCAAGCAGTTTGGAGCGTCGCAACCCGATACGACAAACTGCGCGTGAACTTCATGGGGTTCGTCAGGCTCGCCGCAAGCTCAAATAGTTAAATCGTCCCCACGCTCTAGGTGTTTAGTCCCCGGAATTGATGGATTGGGTTGAGGCTGAAGTTTTTCGGCTCTGAAGTCCATCGTCTACAGATGAATTCGTATGGCGTGAGGCCTTTGAGGGTCTTCAAGCGGCGGCCGAAATTGTAGGCGGCGAGGAAGTCGGTGAGATGCCGGGTGAGTTGGTCGTGACTGTCGTAATGATAGCGTTTGACGGTGGCTTCCTTGATTGTCCGGTTCATTCTTTCGACCTGACCGTTGGTCCAGGGGTGATTGGGTTTGGTAAGTCGGTGTTCGATGCCATGTGTTCGGCATGTACGATCGAACATATGGATGCGCAGCCTTGCCGTGGGTCCATTGCGGCGAGAAGGCAGATCGCAAAACTGGATGCCGTTGCCCGTCAGGACGGTATGAATTTTGTAGGGTACGGCCTCGACCAGGGCCTTCAGGAAAGCTGCAGCGGTATGGATGTTGGCGCTTTCCTCGAGGTGGGCGAAAGCGAATTTGGATGTCCGATCACTGGCAACGAAGAGTTGGAGCTTGCCTTCGGCAGTCTGGACCTGGGCACGATGTGAAAGTAGCCGATAGGGTAGGCCTTGAATTCCTTCTTCGCCGGCTTGTCACCGTCGATATCAATCAGGCGACTGATGCCATGTCGCTGAAGGCATCGATGCAACGACGATCGTGTAAGGTGAGGAATCGTCGCCTGCAGACTGTAGAGGCAGTCGTCTAGCGGCAACAGCGTATGCCGGCGGAAGGCGATGATGATCGCTTCATCTTCGGTCGACAGAACGGTGGACTTCAGCTCTTTCGGCCCAGTCGGAAGATCGGCGATCGAAGTCCGTTTCTTCCACTTGGCGACCGTCTTCTGATTGGTCCCGTAGCGCTTCGAAAGTGCTCTCAAGCTCTCTTGACTATGCGGTATCGCTCGTCGGACCGCCTCTGTCGTGCGGGCGCTCCCATGTAGAATTTGTCCCATAGCGAATCTCTCCAGGCTCGCGAGAAGATTGCACCATCAAATCCGGGATCAAACATCTAGGAAGGCGGAGCGTCCGCTACCTTGGATCTTCCACCTTGACTGCCGGATGCAGAGCAAGATCGAAGCGGCGGCCATCACCGTTGCCATCCGAGTTAAACAGTTGTCCCCATCCGTTCACTGCGACCAGGGCAACTCATAGTCTACGGCAACCATCGATATGCTTCTTTACAACGCGGCGAGAAAAACCAGGGACCCTGCGGGGCGGCCCGCTTATGAGATGAATATGGTGCATGCATCTTGCCCACCGGATCGATCCAAGCCGGGTCAGCCGACGGAGCAAGTTGGATTCCATAGAGAGCGACTTTCTCGACTACCGATCTAAGCGCCACCGATCCGAGGTCTCGCCCAGCGGCCTAACTTGGTCGCCCACTCAGACACGGCCTGGAACGAGACATCGATACCGCGCTCGCCAAGCAGATCGTCGACATAAGGCAGGCCCAGCGGAAACGGAAAGTGTAGTCATGCACATGCCCGATGATCTCGGCGGGAAAGCGGTGGCGCTTGAAATGCTGGGCGATGGGTTGGTCGAATCGCTTCGGTCGACCTCACATTGCCATCTCGATCAGCACCAATCGTAAGGCGATACTGCCCAAAATTGTCGAATTCTGAAAAAAATGTCGATTCCGCATTTGGCGGGAGCAATCCAGCCAAGCCCATCAGGTTTTTCTAAAGTTTTCAATGGATGCATGACGCTCTGGTTGCAGAAAGAATAACTCGCGGAGAGCGAGATATTAATACTGCCACATTTTGGGCGACTCTAAATTCACCAAATATTTCAAAACGTAACTTTGGATCGATTCGGATATTGTGGCAGCAATAAGGCTATGCTTCTCAAGCACTTACTGTTGCGTTGCTGTTGCACCCTCCAAAATGTCGCCCTATAACCTGCCGCCGTAACGCAGGATTAACCACAGATATTAACGGGCGGGGGTTGAGGAACAAGACCATGACAACATACTACGTAGCAACGACTGGCAGCAACGGGGGTAACGGCAGTGCCTCCTCTCCATTCCGCACGATCGGCGAGGCGATGTCGGCGAACCTTAGACCCGGCGACGAGGTCGTGGTGAAGGCAGGGACTTACAACGAAGCTATCAACATCGACAAAGACGGCTCGGCGGCAGCCGACATCACGCTGCGCTCGGAAGTGCCCGGCGGGGCCCTGATCCGGCCGCCCGCGGGCTCGTGGAACGCGATCAGTGTCAACGCCAACTACGTGACAATCGACGGCTTTGACATCGGCGGCGCCAAAGGCGACGGCATTGAAGCGAACAACGCCCACCACATCTCAGTTCTCAACAACAAGGTCCACGGTAGCGGCGAGTCCGGCATCCAGTTCAACCAGTCGGACTTCATCAAAATCGAAGGGAACGAGACCTACAATAACGCATCGACGGGCTGGTTCTCCGGTATCTCGATCTACCAGAACCGGAACATCACTGGCGATACTTCGACGGACGGCTACCGGACGATCGTGCGCAACAACATCTCGCATGACAACGTCACGAAGTCGGGTGCGCACACCGATGGCAACGGCATCATCATCGACGATTTCCAGAGCACGCAGACGAGCGGTCATCCGAACTACACTTTCAAGACCCTGGTCGAGAACAACCTTGTCTACGAGAACGGCGGCAAAGGCATCCAGGTTACCTGGAGCGACTCCGTCACGGTGAAAAACAACACCGCATACCACAACAATCAGGACCCACAGAACAGCGGCACCTGGCGCGGCGAGCTCAGCAATTCGGCGTCGAGCAACAACACCTGGGTCAACAACATCGCCGTGGCGGACCCATCGCTGAACAAGAACAACACCGCGATCGATAACACGTCGACCGACAGCTACAAGAACACTAACGTCGTCTGGGCCAACAACATCACCTACAACGGCACGGCCGGCCAGGCTTCGGTCAAGACCGACGGCGGCAACGCGATGCCGAGCGCGGCGAACGGCAACCAGCTCGGCGTCGACCCGAAATTCTCGGGTGCAGCGAGCGACAACTTCCACCTCGGCTCCGGCTCGGCGGCGATCGACCACGGAACCAGCAAGTACGGCGTCAGCTCGGTCGATCTAGACGGCCACGCCCGCGTCGTTGGAACTGTCGATGTCGGTGCCTACGAATCGAGCTCCAGCGCAGCACCGGGAACGCCAACTACGCCGACGAATCCGGGGACGCCAACCACGCCGACGCAACCGGGGACGCCAACCACACCGACACAACCGGGAACGCCAACCACGCCGACGAAGGCGTTCATCGGCACCAGCGGCAACGACATCCTGCCACACACCGGTCAGTCCAACGGCGGCAACGAAACCTTCAAGGGTCTCGGCGGTAGCGACGTGTTGAAGGGCGGCGCCGGCGCAGACGTGCTCGACGGTGGTAGTGGCAACGACACGGCCAGCTATGCAGGCTCCGGCGCGGTCAGCGTCAATTTGGCGACCAAGGCCGCATCGGGCGGGCAGGCCACCGGTGACAAGATCGCCAGCGTCGAAAACTTGACTGGCTCCAGCTACAACGACGTGCTGACCGGCGGCAATGGCGGCAGTAACGTTCTCAATGGCGGAGCTGGCGCGGACAAGCTCACCGGCGGCGCCGGCGGGGACATCCTCAATGGTGGTGCCGACAACGACACGGCCGGCTATGCGGGCTCCGGCGGGGTCAACGTCAACTTGGCGACTGGAGCCGCAACGGGCGGCCATGCCGCCGGTGACAAGTTCGTCAGCATCGAAAACTTGACTGGCTCCAGCTACAACGACGTGCTGACCGGAAATAGCGGCAGCAACGTTCTCGATGGTGGCGCTGGTGCGGACAAGCTGAACGGCGGACTCGGCAACGACAAGCTGCTCGGAAAGGCCGGCGCAGACATTCTGACCGGTGGCGGCGGCGGCGATACCTTCGTCTTCAATGTGAAGCCCGACAATATCAGCATCGACCATATCCGGGATTTCTCCTCCGCGGCTGGCGACAAGCTGATGCTCGATCATTCGATTTTCGCCTCGCTCAGCCTGTCCCAATTTTCGGACGAGAATTTCGTTCTCGGAACAAAAGCGCTCGAGGCTGATGACAAGCTGATCTACGATCAGAAGAGCGGCATTCTATCCTATGACGCGGATGGAAGCGCAGCGGGCGCGGCCGTCCATGTTGCGGATCTCGATAATTCCGCAGCACTTCACTTCAAAGACTTCCTGCTAGTCTGACTTGGCCGGCCCGTCGCCTTCTGGCGGCGGGCTGCCGCACTACGCGCTTTTCCAGGCTCCTCTTGCCGGCGTGACATTCCCGGCCACATTGCACGGTGATGCCACCCGTGCAGGTCAGGAGATGCCTTTGCCCTGGATCGTCTAAATCGCCGGGGGACCCGCGTTTGCCTTTGGTCCCACCCGGCACAAAGCCCCTGATACGCTCCATCTCCAAAAGTCAGTGTTCAATCTCAGTTGCTCCAGCCGGGAATCCCCAACCACCAATCTTCACCACGCCCCAGGTCCTGATTTTGACGCACATACTTGTAGAGGTCGTTATCTAGTCTAGTGGGCGTTGTCGCCGCAGGAACACTGCTCGTCGCCGCGCCCTTTTGTTACTCGGGCCGCGCGACGACGCTTTCGGTGTCCGCCCCAGCCTTCTGAAGATCCTGTAAACTGCCAAATTCTCCCGAAGGCATGATTCTAGGATGTATTCGGAAGCTCTTGTCGTTCAAATTGCCGGTGTAGCGATTATTCGCGAACTGCACGTATCCAGGCCCATGGTCTGGAGCGTAGACATACGCTGCAATCCCGTTGCTGCTGTCGATCGACACGATATTGCTCTCGACACGATTAGGACGTGCCCATGGCGGACGCCAACCCCTGCCCGTACCGTCATCAATGCGAAAAGCCGCTCCCGATCCGTGCGTGATGACGTTTCCCGTCACCAAGTTGCTCCAGCCGCCGTTGATGCCGATCGCCGATATGTTGTCCGAGAGCGTATTTCCTTCGATGCGCACACCACTGGCCTTGCCATCGGTGTAGATCGCCCAACTGATAGGAGTGGGCCATTCATTGATATTTTCATATCCGAAAGGCCAAAACGTCCCATCGACCCTATTCATAAGTTGACCTGTCCCGGTGACCAGATTGTAGCGGATGCTGCTGTTCAGGAGGTCTGCCTGCTCGCCCATTAGCTTGATGGCACCGCCATCTGCCGTCTGCTGATTGGCATTGCGGATCTCGTTATGTTCGATGACTGCGTCATGAACTGCGTCTTGTGCACCCCACAGTGAGCCGCCGGCAATACCGAACTGCGCAGTATTCTCGACCAGGTTATGAGCGATCCTGATACTGTCGGTCGCCTGGAACCATATCCCCGCGGTTTCAAAGTAAACCCTTCCGATGTCATGAATATGGTTCGACAGGATTATGGCACCGTCGGATTTGCCGAAGCTGCCATAGGTCGTTCCAACGTAAATCCCGTTGCCAGCCACATCTCCAATTACGTTGCCGGCAATCAAGACATCTTTGCTCTCGGAAACATGGATGCCGACGCCGACATTGTCGATGGAGTTGCCGAGCAGCCGAACACCGTCCGAGTGATCGAGCCGTATGGCCCCAAAGCTTCTGGTATCGGTACCGAACTTGCCGCTGCCCCGCGGATCCCCATCCCGAAACTGGAGCCCCGATACAACCATCCCGTCGGCTCCATCCAGCCTGAGGAAGGTCGGCAGAATGCCGACCACAGCCGTAGAACTTGTTGGTAGTCCATCGGTCGGGATATAATCGAGTTGACCTTTGGTGCGGTCGTACCACCACTCCCCGGGCGCATCGAGCAGCGCCGCCGCCCCGGTCAAAAAATAGCGGCTGCCTTCTGCGGTGAAGAAATAGCCGGTGCCTTGGGTATTTATCGCCCGGTTCGCGGTGTCGATTGAAACCACTGGGAGGGTGTCACTGCCCCACTGGCTGCCGGGATGAAAACCACCGACGATGTGGGCGACAAGGCCTGCTGCATTTTTTGAGATCGGAAGATCGCCGGCATGGAAACAAAAGCGAGTGTTACCATGCCATAGATCGTCGTCCTGCGTGCACTTGGCCGCGAAAAGCCATCCTTTGCGTGGGTCTCCATCGAGTGGAGCGTTGGGAAAGCGAGCCTGCGTCTGGCGCGCGCCGCTGACGAAAAGATCGCCCACATCCCGGCCCGCAGGCAGCTTTAGTGACGCCTTCCAGCGGCCATCGGCCTGCGCCGTCCAATTGCGCACAATCGGGCCGCCGTGCAGAACCGGCGCCTCGTTGCATCTCGCCGCGATGATCAGGCCGGCATCGCGAGCATCGAAGACTATCGGTTCAGCAAGATAGTAATCCCCATTGCCCATTGCGATCGTATTCTGGCCGCCCTTCTGGCGCGCAGCATCCCGCGCTCTTTCAATACTGGCAAAAGGACCGTCTGTACGCCGAGAATTTGCTTTAGGAAGCTGGCCACTCCAGGTGTCTTTGCCATCAGGAGAGACATAGAATACTGCCCGGGCCGCGGATGCTCCGGTCAATATGTTGCTCAGTGAAGTCCCCTTCAGCTTGTCCGAAAAGGTCGCCGGCGAAGCTTCGGCGCAGGTTGCCTCCCTGACCGCCGTCCGCAATCTGTCGGGAGAGTCTGCATCCGGGCTCACCGAGGCCAGCTTGCTCGGCTGCGGAAAGAGCATCGCAAGCAAAATGCCCAAGATCGGTGCGAAGCGGTGCCTCATGAGATTTGCAGCTCCGCCGTTGGGCCGCGGGCCGGTGCTCGCAGTTGGCGGCTGGGAGCCGTCGAAACAACAACAGGCTTGTAAAGAGAGAACATGAGGATGGCTGTTGTGAACAGAATGAAAATCGCGTCATTCTGGATCAGGAAGATCGTCTCGGTCAGGTTCATCACCAAAACCACAACCGTGAAGACGTTCAGCCAGAGCCAGCCATAAGGCGGGTCCGCGCATTGGAGGGCCGCCCCTTGGCGGAGTGCCTGCAAAAGCATCAGAACGAACAAAGTCATTCCGCTTATTCCGAAACTCAGCAGCGTATCTCGGAATCCATTATGGGCGTGGGGAGCCATCCATTGGATCTTTGACCAGATAATCCAGGCTTCGGGATTCGCCTCTGTCCAAAACGCTTGGTAGCCGAAGCCGAGCAGCAGATGATCGGCGATCTGCCCATCGACCAACTCCCACAAAGGCACTCGGCCCGTCAAAGTGGCATCCTTGCCAAGCGCCTCAAGGAATGGGACCAGGAATTCGTGAAGCAAAAGGAGGATCCCGACGAACATTTGAACAAAAAACAGGATGAAGACGATGCGACCGATGCCACGGATCCGCTGCAACATGGAGTAGAACCCGATCAGACAATATGCGGACACCGTTGCAATTGTCGCGGTCATCGAACCGGAAAGGAAGAGACAAGCCCCGCCCGCGATCAGCAAGATCAAAGCGGTTCGCCGCAAGCCTCGATTGCCGTCCATTAATACGGCGGTCGACACGAGTATCATCATGCCGGCGTACCAACCAAGGCTGTTCTTGTGGATGAATATGCCGCGCACCGCGCTGTCCGTGGGCATGCGAGCGAGCCCAGGCGACACCACAAGAAGCAACAGGCTGAGGACGATACATGTTCCGAACGTGGCAAATGCGATGAGAAGCAACTGCCTCGGCGTAAAGCGTATCGCCAACACATAAGCCAGAAGTACAGTGAAGAGCAGGCCGATGGCACGCCTGAAAGTCGTCGACGGGCCAACCGACCAGAAGACAGACACGAAGGGCATGGCGACCATCAGCGGGACAAACCAATTTCGCTTAAGTGCTGTGATGAATTGCGGAAAATTTCGTGCCAGGATCAGCAACGTAAACCCGTATACGGGTAGACAAAGCAGACGCAATATAGACCTGGCATGACCGCTAAGGCCTCCGTCGGCATCCGCCAACATGAGCGGGAAAAGCGCGCCTGTCTGAAGAAAAACGCATAGGCCTGCGCCCCAGCACTCTATTGCCCGCCAACTGACAGTCGGCCCATTCGCTATTCTAAGCGTATACGCTCTCATTACCCGTCCCGACTTGCTTGGACTGATGAGAGGCTGTTGATCGCGGCAATCTGGAAAGACATGGGTCCCCTTTCATAGCAGCGCTGCCTGCTGACCAACAATCATCCCGCCACATCCCCGGTCAACCAACGCAAACGAAGGCGGGGCTAAGCCTAACGTCCATACCCATCATCCAAGGACGTTGTTTGGATTATGCTTACGGTCTACCCCTCCCCCAAAAGTTGGTGCTGGAACCTACGACATTGCCCATAAGAGGAGATGTCACCCGTGACCAATCACCGATAGCTTGACGATGAAAGCATACCGCGAAGCACGTCGCACTGAGCCGCAGTTTCCGGTGAAGTGAGGCAATAATTCTGGCGCAGCCGGCTGTTGGCAGGTGACGCTTAGAAGGGTTGGGATTGCAATGGTTCTGCGTCATGGTCCTGGTTTTGTACATTATATAAGAGGAGCGTCACGCGTTGCGGCGTTGTCGGCGGTGATCCTACCGGCTCAAGGCGAAATCCTGATCGAGCAGAACTCCTTCCATCAATTCGCGCTGCCAACTGCGCGAGCGTTCGCAACTCCGGCGCACCGACGTGTCGCCCAGCGACGCGCTTGAGGGATGTCATGGAGCGGCCTACAATCAGCGTCCTCATCAATAACTACAACTACGGTCGCTTCGTTGCCCGGGCAATTGACAGCGCCCTGAGCCAACGGGCGTCCAATGTCGAGATAATCGTCGTCGACGACGGCTCAAGCGACCAATCGCGCTCTGTTCTCGACGGCTATGACAAGCGGGTGAAGGTGCTCTTCCAGGAGAACCAGGGACAGGCCGCCGCCATAAATGCTGCTGTGAAGTTAAGCAGTGGCGACATCCTCTGTTTTCTCGATGCCGATGACTGGTGGGCGCCAGGCAAGCTGTCGGCAACAGCCGCTGCTTTCCACTGCAATCCTCAGGCATCGCTTGTTTATCACCGACTTCAGCCAACGCAGACCGATGGCTCACCAGCCTTCAGGCCAATCCCTCGGACCCTGTGTTCAGGAAATTTGCCGCCACGGCTCGCCAGATCGGCTGGTTGGTGGCCCTTCCCGATGACATCAGCCATCGCTGTAAGACGTAGCGCGTGGAATGCTGCAGGGGATATTCCCGAGCAGTTCCGCATGTCTGCCGATGCCTGGCTCACAGGCATCTATCCATTTCTGGGGAGCGTTGTCGCCTTGTCGGATCCACTCGGGTTCTATCGGATTCACAACAATAATTGGTATCGGCCAGTCGATGACGCCGCCATGCTGCGAAAGCGGATGGCCCATTGGCAGGCGACCGTTGAAGCGACGAACCGGTTTCTTTCCGCGCATGATCTGGCGGGAAGGCTGCGTCTGACTGATCACTATCCGTACCGGGTGGCCTCAGCCAGGCTGCAGGGCGCCGATACACGCACCCGGTTCAGCCTCGCTGTGGAAGGGCTCTTTTTCGCCGGAGAACCAAACTTGCTGAGGCGGACGCGCGATGCATTGCGCACAGCCTACGACTTGCCTCGACTTGGTCAGGACGTCGGCGTGTCGGAGTCAGCGGGATGAAGGCGCTGCTGCTGGTTTCCGAACTGGAAGACTACACCATCTCCTTCGCTAGCGGCGTTGCGCGACATGCGCACGTCGTCCTAGCGGTTCCGCGCCGGCGCTACGCACACCTTGCTTCATGGATCGATCCGGCTGTCGATCTGCACCTCATGGACTGGCCAAGGCACCGCTCGCTCTCCAATCCCTGGTTCCTGCATCAACTCACACGTCTTATCCGGCAGGAGCGGCCGAACGTCATTCACCTTCTGAGCAACTCGACGCTCTGGTTGAACCTTGCCGCGCCGTTCTGGCGCCCGATCCCGATCGTGACCACCGTCCATGACGTGGAAGTGCATCCCGGCGATTCCGACACCCGCACGCTGCCCGCCTGGGCTCCCCAATTGATGGTGCGGCAATCGGGTCATGTCGTCGTCCATGGCGAAGGGCTGAAACAAATGGTCCTCGAGCGATATTCAAAATCGCCTGATTGTGTCCATGTCCTGTCGCATCCCGCCATTCATCGCTACGCGGAGCTCGCTCGGCGGCACAATATGGCGCGGCGCGGCGCAGATGGAACTTTGCGCGTTCTGCTTTTCGGACGGATTTTTGCTTACAAGGGATTGGAGCATCTGATCCGTGCCGAGGCGATGCTCAAGGACCTGCTCCCCAATCTACGCATCACGGTGGCAGGCCGCGGCGATGATCCGTGGATCTTCCAGCCCCTTATGGGGGACGCCGTCCGCTATGATATTCGCAACCGCTTTATCGAGGATATGGAGGTCGCCCAGCTCTTTCTGGATGCCGACATCGTTGTCCTTCCCTATACGGAAGCCTCTCAAAGCGGCGTCCTCAATCTTGCCGCGGCGTTTGGCAAACCGGTTATCGTGACTGATGTCGGCGAGTTGCGAGCCACCGTTCTGCCAAACGGACTGGGAATGGTGGTTCCACCCGGGAATGTGGAACAGCTCGCGATAGCCATACGGACACTGGCGGAAAACAGCGAGCTCAGAAGTAGCTTCGGGATCAACGCGCTCGCATGGGCTACAGGTCCGAATTCGCCTCAACAGGTCGGAGCACAGGCTGCGGCCGTTTATGATAAGGTGATCGGGGCATGCTGATGAACACGCTCACGGATGGGAATCGGGTAGCGACGCGGAACGCAGCAGCAACCGTCCGCCACTACGTCCCTGGTGGTTGCGAAAACGGTGGCGGAATTGGCAGGCTCGTCGGCTATATATCGAACGCCGCGAAGGACGCCGGCGAAACACACCTTGTCACCGACACCAGAGGGCCTCGGTGGTCCTCTGTTGCGTCGCCTGTGCGCCTGCTCGGCTCTGTCTTGATGATGGCGAAGGACCGGATAATTGCTCCGGCACGCATTCACCATATTCATGTCGCGGGTCGCGGCAGCACTGCAAGAAAACTGATCCTGACCGAGGCTGCCCGTCTCCTCGGATGCTCTCACATATTGCACCTGCACGACTACGACTACGCGAGCGACTTTGCCTCACGCTCGCCACGTCTACAAAAGCTTATACGCAGGATGTTCCAAAATGCTGACCAGGTTGTGGCACTGGGCCAGCGCGACCGCATGACGCTAACGACGCTTCTCGGCGTGGAAGAGCGCCGCGTCGTCGTCATCGGCAATTGTGTTCCCGACCCCGGGCCGCGTAATGTTCATGTCGGCGAGATGCCGTTGATCATATTTCTCGGCCGGCTTAGCGAACGCAAAGGCGTTCAGGAGCTTTTGCTTGCCTTAAGTCATCCGGTCATGAAAGAGCTCCGGTGGCGAGCCGTGCTGGCGGGTGACGGACCAGTCGAAGACTACCGGCGCCAGGCTGCCGCCATGGGGCTTTCAGATCTGGTGAAAATGCCGGGCTGGCTAGGCGCCGACGAGGCGCAAGCCTTGTGTACACGGGCAGATATCCTGGTCCTACCTTCGCATGCCGAGGGCTTGGCAATGGCTGTGGTCGAAGGGCTTTCCCATGGTCTCGCCGTCGTCACCACGCGCGTCGGCGCGCATGGCGAAGTCATCTCCGACGGTGAAACCGGCGTCTTCGTACCCGTCGGAGACAAGGATGCCTTGGCTGCGGCGCTGGCCAAACTCGTCACCGATCCGGAAGTCCGCAACCATCTATCGGCCAAGGCCCGCGCTCATTATCTCAACAATTTCAGTATGAAGGCCTACATGCGATCGCTGGTCAAACTCTACGACACGATCTCCGCGCAACCTCAAACGACGGCTGGTGAACGATGACTATTTCAACTGTGCCGCCAGACCGCAACACCTCGCTCTCGTCGATGCGCTACGATCCCCGGCTTCAGGTAGAGACTCGTTCGGACGACCTTGATCTGACTTCAGGCCTGCGCCTTATCCGGCGACGGGTGGTCATGATAATGGCCATCATCATGCTGCTTATGACCGTTGCCGCAACCGTGATTTCTGGATTGAAGCCGACTTATCATGCCGAGTCCCGGCTGATCATCCACACGCCTCTGGCGACAAAGCTCGGCACCGACGAGTCCGGCCGCGCCGATCCGCTGGACGCCACATCTGAGACCGAACGGCTTCTTTCCAGAAGCATCGCAGAGCGGGTAATCCGCGACCTGCGGCTCGATGAATGGCCGGAATTCAATCCGGCGCTGCAAGAAGTCTCGCCTATCGACAAGATCCGATCAATGCTGCGCGGTTGGGTCGATAGTGAAAAACCCTCCTTACCGATACGGGACAGCATCGAGCCGATAATCCCAAAGTACTACAAGGCCCTACGGGTTTGGCGCGATGGCCAAGGTGACGTCATTCAGATCGGTTTCGATGCGAGCGACCCCGAACTGGCCGCTTCGGTCCCGAACCGGCTCATCAGCATCTACCTCGAAGAGCGGAAAGACAGTCTGCGTGGTCGAGTGGATGCAGCAGAAGAATGGATTCTGCTGCGCATCGACGAACAGATGGGGCGGGCCAAGGCAGCACGCGATGCCGCCGACGAATATCAGGAAACCACGGACGTCGTCTCAAATGACGACGCTCAGGTTGAACAGATCAAGTCGATAATGGAGCTGGGCGAGCGGCGGACAAAAATCGAGCAAAGCCGCGCTGAAGCGAGAGCAACGATATCTGCGCTCGAAGCGACCGACGACCCCTCGCTTGTCCTGCAGAATATGGTCATTCCCGACAGCATTGGCGCAATGCAACGCGAGCTTCGTGCGCAGGAGCAAGATCTCGAGCGCCTTCTCGAGACATATGGCAACACGGCCGAAGCCGTGGTCGACACGCGGGCCAAGATCCTTAAATCTCGCACCGATCTCAGCCTTGCGACCGATCGATATCTCCAATCGATACGCACCAAACTTGCGGCGCTCGATCACGAGGACGACGCGGTCCGGTCGGCATTAGCCGCTGCTCATGAGAAACGCGCTCGCTCCGCCCTGGCGCAAACGGAGTTGGCCCGACTCCAGCACATGGCTGACAAGGAGCAGACAGCGCTGGACAAGCTCGAGGAGCAGCGCCGTGGCCTGGCTGCGCAAGCCATGCTGCCGGGCGCGGAACTGGAAGTTTTGTCACCGGCCGCGGTGCCGCTGGCGCCGCAGGGACGCGGGCGGCTTTTCTATTTGATCGGCGCCCTTTTGGCTTCGATATCGATCGCGGTAACGGCCGCTTTCGTGGTCGAGATGTTGGACAACTCAGTCCGCAGCTTCGACCAGATGGCCGGAATGTCGCGCATCGTACCCGCCGGGTTCATCCCGCACCTGAAACGGAAAGACCAGAGAGATCCGTCGATGCTCTTTGGGAGCATGCAAGGAGGGATGTTTGACGAAGCAATTCGCTCCGTCATGACAACGCTCAAACAATCCAACGGCGGAAAACTGCCAAACACTATTGTCGTGACGTCGGCGCACAGCGGAGAAGGCAAGTCGCTTGTTGCCAGATCCCTGGCAATCGATCTCGCCGCCAACGGAATTCCGGTGCTGCTGGTCGATGGCGACCTCAGACTCGGAAATCTCGACTCGTTTTTCAAATCAGAGCTAAAGCAGGGGTTGAATGAATTCCTAAGTGGACTGGCCGGATTACAAGACATTATCCATCACCATCCAAGCGGTATCGACTTCATCCCGGCTGGCAATGCCAGTCTCCATCGGCGCGTTCATTTCACCGATGTGGCTGACATCGTCGCAATGGCCGCCTCACAGGGCCAAATCGTCATCTTCGACAGCGCGCCCGTGCTCGCCTCGACCGATACCATGCATCTGACAGCGTTAGCAGAACGAACGCTAGTGGTCGTAAAATGGGGAAAGACGAGCCGTCGCGCCGTAGAGTTTTGCCTGCATCAGCTGAAGACCGCGCGCAATGTAGAGATTGCCGTTGCCATAAATAACGTCGATCCGAACAAACACGCCAGGTACAACTTCAGCGATTCAGAACTGTTTGCGAGCTCACTGAGGAAGTACCACGAGTTCACATGAGTTCGACAGCGTGCCGGCCTGATTCCGTCGAAATAAATTACGGAGACCGCAGTGAAAAACGAAAATAAGGTTGCGCTGATTACGGGTATAACAGGTCAAGACGGTGCGTATTTGGCCGAATTGCTCCTGGAGAAAGGCTATATTGTTCACGGCCTCAAGCGACGCTCATCGTCTTTCAACACCAGTCGCATCGAGCATCTGTACGAGGATCCCCATGTCGAAAATCCTCGTTTTATTCTGCATTACGGGGACATGACCGATTCAACGAACCTCATCCGCGTCGTTCAGGAAACGCAGCCGGACGAGATCTATAATCTCGCCGCACAGAGCCACGTTCAGGTCTCTTTCGAGACGCCAGAATATACGGCTAACGCCGATGGAACCGGCACCCTTCGGCTACTTGAAGCAATTCGGCTGCTGGGGCTGACCAAGAAGACCCGCTTCTATCAAGCGTCCACCTCAGAGCTCTACGGCAAAGTCCAGGAAGTCCCGCAGAGCGAAACGACGCCTTTCTACCCTCGATCACCCTACGCGGCGGCCAAGCTCTACGCCTATTGGATTGTCGTCAATTATCGCGAGGCATATGGCATGCACGCCTCGAACGGCATTTTGTTCAATCATGAAAGCCCGATCCGCGGCGAAACATTCGTGACGCGTAAAATCACCCGGGCGGCGGCTGCAATTCATCTTGGATTGCAGGAAAAGCTCTATCTTGGCAACTTGGATGCCAAGCGCGACTGGGGACATGCACGAGAATATGTCCGCGGCATGTGGCTGATGCTGCAACAGGACGAACCGGAGGACTATGTCCTTGCAACCGGCGAAACGCACTCGGTTCGCTCCTTTGTTGACAAGGCCTTTGCCAAGGTGGGCATGCCGATTGATTGGCGTGGAAACGGGGTTGAGGAAAAGGGATACGATAAGACATCCGGTCGGTGTGTGGTGGAGATCGATCCAGCTTACTTCCGTCCGACTGAAGTTGATCTTCTGATTGGCGATGCGACGAAGGCGCACACGAAGCTTGGCTGGAAACATGAGACCAGTCTTGATCAGCTGATTGCGGAGATGGTCCGCGAAGATCTGAAACTCATGGCACGAAATGTTCCGTCGGTCGGTGTAACCAAAGGTTTAGCCTATGCCTGAGATGATCTACAGCCTTGCTGGAAAGAGGGTCTATGTCGCGGGCCACCGCGGCATGGTGGGCTCTGCGATCGTGCGGCGTCTCGCTTCCGAGGGCTGCGACATTTTGACGGCCACCCGCGCCGAGGTCGATCTCAGACGACAGGACCAAGTGGAGGCCTGGATGAGTAAGTATCGTCCCGACGCGGTCTTCCTGGCTGCTGCGAGGGTCGGCGGTATTCTCGCGAACGCTACCTATCCGGCCGACTTCCTCTACGACAACTTGATTCTCGAAGCGAACGTCATACACGCAGCCCATAGAGCTGACGTCGAAAAACTGATGTTTCTGGGCTCGTCTTGCATCTATCCAAAATTCGCCGATCAGCCGATCGTTGAGGACTCACTTCTGGCTGGATCGCTTGAACCCACGAATGAATGGTATGCAATCGCCAAAATTGCCGGATTAAAGCTCTGCCAAGCCTATCGCAAACAGCACGGTAGAGATTTCATCTCGGCCATGCCTACCAATCTTTATGGTCCAGGCGACAATTTTGACCTCGGGTCAAGCCATGTCATGCCGGCGCTCATACGCAAGGCGCATGAGGCCAAGATCAACCAGCAACAAGCGATATGCATCTGGGGAAGTGGCACGCCGCGGCGCGAATTCCTGCATGTTGACGATTGCGCCGACGCCTGCCTCCATCTCATGAAGACCTACTCCGCCGAAAGTCATGTGAACGTAGGTTGCGGCGAAGATATTACCATCCTCGAATTGACACACCTCGTCTCCAAGATCGTTGGTTTCAAAGGCAAGATCACGCGCGACCTCACCAAGCCAGATGGCACGCCACGTAAACTCTTGAGCGTCGACAAGCTTCGCACTCTCGGCTGGTCTCCCAAGATAGGTCTGAAAGTGGGCATCGCAGATGCCTACCGCTCCTTCCTTGACGGCCATCATCTCGAACGCAGCGACAGAGGTATGTCCGGCGACTTAATCGGTCAAAGTGACATCAGTTTCGATATAGCCAAGAGTTCGGCGCCGCACGCGGCCACGCTCTCGACCGTTGCGCATCATCCGTCGCCATAGGGAATTTGCACGAGGATAACAGGATTTTGTCTCGGGGGGACGCATATGCTGGGACGGCGCACATAATGCAGCCTGTAGACATCAGGATTGCAGCGCTCATTTTCCTGATAGTCGTGTGGGTGATGATTATCGGTACGGCAATGGATTTTTTCGCGGTCGAAATGCCGATATCGCTTGTCGCGCTACTAGGCAGATAGTCCACATCGGATGACTCCACCGGGCCTTACCTTCGGCTGGACTTTCGGACGACAATCGCTGGAGTAAAGTCGACAGGCGAAGAGGAGCCGGATGGAACCTCGCCTCAGTTGATTGGCAGTTCCGCATCGATGTGATTGGGCGGCAAACTTGGCTTACCGAGCCCGAAGAACGCGCGCGCGGTCAAGCAAGCGTCATCCCCTGGGACGCAGGCGCGGCAGACGTCAGGCCGAAGATCGTACACTTGACAGGATGTCTCTGAACCGACGCGACCGACCAATGCGGAGCAGCGCGCACCGTCGCAACGCATTCCTTGCTGGTTCGCGGCTACGAAATGCGCTGGCAGCAAATCGAGAGCAGCGTCGGTTTCCGTGGAAAATCTGGGCCAGGTCGGCGAATAGGAGCAGCAGGCTCCGCAGCCTTGGCAATCGAAATCGATCAATGATGTCATGGCCCGCTCCTACCACATAGCCCGCCAAGAGCAAAGCCTTCGGCTATGCGCTGAGCGAGCGCACCGCAGACGCGGCATCGACTACGTGAAATGGGCAATCGACAGCAGCGATGCGCTCGGCGCGACGATGCTGAGCGGCCTGCGGCATTCGACGCTCGGCAAATTTTCGGGAAGCGGACCGAGCGCGGCGGAACTCAAGCGCTCGGTTTCCTCACAACACGTGATCGGTGATCATGCAGCAAAGCACGGCGTAACGATCGGGCTTGAGGCGCTGAATCGCTTCGAATGCTACCTGTTCAACACGATGGACGATCTTGCGGCCCTTATCGACGCGGTCGGACATCCGCATATCCGCGCTATGTACGACACGTTCCACAGCAAAATCGAAGAGACAGATCCAATCGGCGCGTTCACGCGAAACAGTGACCGCATCGTGCATGTCCACACATTCGGAGAACGACCGCGGCGTACCTGGACGCGGCAACATTCCCTGGGCGGAGACCTTCAAGGCGCTACGCGCGAGCGGCCACGACGGGTGGCTGACAATCGGAGCCTTTGGTCGAGGCCTCAAGGAGCTCGCCGCCGCGACAAGGTCTGGCGCGACTTTTCCGAGACACCGGAAGCGGTCTATCGCCAATCTGTGCCTCCTCGAAATTCCTGGTCCGAGCCAAGACGTCTACATCCCAAGCCCCAAGGACTTGCCGCGCTTCAGTGAGCGCTGCAACTCCATCTGCTGCGTGAGCTCGGCACGATGACTACGATCGGCAAGGCGAGCAACCTGGCGGATACGCCCGACGTCCCCAGCCTGATCAGGCCCCACTCGCTTCAGCTGATCCGCGAGATCTGAGGGATCGGCGCGACCGAAGCGCGTTTCGATCGCGCTGGCGATGTCCTTTGCCTCGGCAAGCGCTCGACGCCCCTCCGGTGTCCCCGCCAGTTGCTCGACGAACTTTGCCTTGTCGGTATGGGCGAGATCGTCGAGCTTTCGCAGCAGCGCCTCGCTCTGGCGGCTCGGGCCCAGAATCTCGACCACGTCCTGCTTTTCCCGCTTCCAGCGTTCCGAGCCGCATTCGGCCGCGAGGCGACGTTGCCAGGTCTTGGCGGATTGGCGAACATGCGACGCCAGCGCATCGATCCGGGAGAGCGCGTGTTTGCGATCGGCGTTGTCTCCGAACAGGCCTGCCTTGCCGGCGAGCGCACCGATCGTCTCGGGCAAAGTGCTGAGTTGGTTGGCGAGCGCGACCGGATCTGCATTCTCATCCAGGATCCGGCCGCGCAACACGTCCATGGCCGCCGGCGCGTCTTTGAACACCTGCGGCGCAAGCTGCTTTGCCGCCTCCCAATCTCGTTCGAATGCCGGCATTGCCTTTGACCGTCCAACCTCTTCGACGCTCATCGTATAGGTCTTCACGGCCGCAATGAGCACGCGGCGTTCATCTTGGCTGCGGTCTTGGTGCGCAGGACTGTTATCGGCGATGGTGCGGGCTGCGAGTGGCTGCGGTTTCTCCACTGGCTTGGCAACCGCCGTGTCCGGAATGGGCTGTATCCCTTTGCTGATTCCCTGAGATGCGACATCCCTTTC
>NZ_LXFU01000025.1 GCF_001657485.1 Rhizobium sp. WYCCWR10014 | reverse complement strand
ACCAGCAACGATCTTGAATCACAAAATCAAAGGCAAGGGAATCTCTCCACACGATTCCGATTAGCGCTGACAGACTCTAGCAGACGACGCCGGTTTCGGCAATGGATGGGTCGGCGCATCTGGAGGAACGGGATTCTCACCCTAATATCCATAGGTGGATGTCGTGTCCGGCCGCTCGCTCACGACGCCCCGGGAATGCTTCCCAAAGGATTGAAGAGCGGCATGGGCATTCGTGTCGTGAACTCTCTCCGGCAAGGCGTAGAGTGACACTATTCGCGGCATTGGGAGGGATGGACATGAAACCTGCAATCATCGGCCTCGTCGGCACGCTCGTTCTCGCGGGATGCAATACCGTCAGCTACAGCGGCCCGGGCCTCGAACCCATCCCCGGCAGCATTACCTATAGCGGTCAACCGCGCACCAAACTCACCAAATCGCCCGTTGGTTCCGCCTTTCCGCATGATTTCATCGACCAGTACGGCCGGCAGGTGGAGGAAACCTACATCATCCAGCCCGACCGGAGCCTGATCATCGCGCATCGGCAATACAAGCCGATCCGGTTCTTCGGGGATTAGGCTTGGTCTGCGTGGTTTGCGGGAGATGGAGCGGGCACTTCGAGTCTGGATTTCAGCCCGAGCCGGATCAACCAGTCAGGGCCAGCCAATCACCGATCGTTTTTCCGTAACGCCGCGTCGAGCGGATGGCCGGGGCCGGCCGCTGTTGGGTTGCCATCGTCCTTCGGATTTCACGCGGGCTCAGCCCGAATTCGTGGATGAAGGCGCGCGTAAAATTGGCGGCGACCTCGAAACCGGCGGCTTCTGCGATTTCTGAAATCGGCCGGTGGTCGGCCGAATTGCTGAGGTCCGCATAGGCCTGCAGCAATCGCCGCTTGCGAATATAATTGAGCACGCCTCCGTTCGCCTCAAACAGCTGGTAAAGCCGCGTGCGCGAAATCCCCAACGCGCGGCACATCATGTCCGGTGTCAAGTTTTCCGAATGGAGATTGACGTGAATGTAGCGATGCGCCCGCTCCATCAGTCCCATGTTGGTCTGGTTTTGACCGGTGTCAGTCCTTGTGGACGACGCGGCGCCCGCAACGACCATATCGCCGATGGTTTGGATGATCCGGGGCACTTCCTCTATCGTCAGATTGCCGAGGTTCGTTTCGAGGCCCGTGAGATAGCCCGTGAGCAACTCGGCGTGGCTGCCCGAAAGAACCGTGTTGCCGGCGCTCTGGAGAAGGCTCGCGTCGCGAGCCAGCAGCTCATACGGCAGGAACACGAGCAAAGCTTCGGTATCGGTCATCCGTCCGCGATAGGGGCTGCCGAGAGACATGAAAAGTATCTCGCCGGCAGCGGTCTCGGTGACACGACGGTTGACCTCGGTCCAGGCTTGGCCGCTGCGCTGCAGGCCGACATTCCAATGGTCGATGGGGCTCGATCGAAGCATGGCCTGATCGCGGATATATCTGTGGGCATGCGCGCGCTGCTGGACGATGAGGATATCGCCGAGATGCCAGCCGATCTGCTCTGCGAGGAACCCGTCTTCCGGTGACTTCCCCTCCGGCAGATGAACATCCACGAGCGGCGCCATATGTTCCTGCCAGGCCTGGAATTGTTCTGCCGGTGGCAGGTCCTGCGTCGAGAATCGCAGCGGCACGAGTGCAGGGGAGGCATGGGATGGGCGTTCCTTGCGCATGGCCGGTTCACGCGGCCAGCGCCGCCGCTCCATATGCGCCGGCCGTTCCTGTTCCGCGGCAGGATCATCGTCGGATTCAGACCCTGTAGCCATCCAATTCCTCCAGCGCATAACTCGACCCGAGCCATGGAAATTGAGAAAAGCAATTGTTTTTGCGGCTGAAATCTCCGCAGAACTCCGTCTGAAAAAGCGCAAGCGCTCGAACAGTCACCTCCATAAGTTGCTTATCATATTCCTTTTCGCTCTGAAATGTACGGAGCGATAATTTCTAGGACGCGAGGATAACGACAATAGCCTCCTTTAGCTGTATCTAAATAAACATCGGTACTTTCCAAAAGAAAAACCGGACGAATAAAATATTCGCATGATCGAACGACTTAGTTTCGCGGGATAGCGAAGTAAAGATCGAAGATCCCACAGCAAAATCTGAAAACACGGGAGGTGGTTGTGAACTATCTTGGCAGGATTCGTGCGCGCTGTTTGCAAACTTCGGCTCGTGATGCAAATAATTCATCCGGAATATCTGGTGCTCCCAAAAGAGTTCTTGTCACCGGCGGTGCAGGTTTCCTCGGATCACATCTGTGCGAGACGCTTTTGGCCGCTGGACACCAGGTGATCTGCCTCGACAACTTTTCCACCGGCATGCGGCGCAATATCGCCCACCTGAGGCGAGTCGATCGCTTCAATGTCATCGCCCACGATGTCGTCCACCCGCTCGATCTGGAAGTCGACGAGATCTATAACCTCGCCTGCCCGGCATCACCCCCGCATTATCAGGCCGATCCGATCCATACGACAAAGACCTGCGTGCTGGGCTCCCTCAACCTTCTGGAGCTGGCCGCGCGCACCAGCGCACGCATCCTTCAGGCATCTACCTCCGAAGTCTACGGCGACCCGAACGTCCACCCGCAAGTCGAAAGCTACTGGGGCAACGTCAATTCGTTCGGACCCCGCTCCTGCTATGACGAGGGCAAGCGATGCGCGGAGACGCTGTTCTTCGACTTCCACAAAACGCACGGCGTCGAGATCAAGATCATCCGCATCTTCAACACCTACGGCCCGCGGATGCGTCCGGACGACGGCCGCGTTGTCTCGAATTTCATCGTTCAGGCCCTGACGGGGCAAGACATCACGATATATGGCGACGGTTCGCAGACCCGCTCGTTCTGTTTCGTCGATGATCTCATCGGCGGCATGGTCCGCATGATGGCCTCACCGTCGTCGCTGACGGGGCCCGTCAATCTCGGCAATCCGGGCGAATTCACGATCCGGGAATTGGCCGAGCAGGTGATCGGATTGACCGGCTCCCGGTCGCAAATCATCCATCGCGCTCTGCCGGTTGACGATCCCCGTCAGCGTCGCCCCGATATTTCGCTTGCCATGCAGGAACTCGACTGGCGGCCGAAGATCGACTTGTCGAGCGGCCTGCGTCAGACGATCGACTATTTCGATGGCCTTCTCACCCGTCCGGCACGCGAACTGGAAACGGTCTGATGGATACGCCCCGGGTCCTTGTCACGGGCGGTGCCGGCTATATCGGCAGCCACACCGCCAAGCTCCTCCGCTCGGAGGGGATTGAGCCTGTCGTCTACGACAATCTTACGACCGGAAACCGTTCGTCCGTGCGCTGGGGCCCTTTCGTCGAAGGTGACGTCCTCGACACGTCATGCCTGATCGAGGTCATCGAGAAATATGCTCCCGATGCCGTCATCCACTTTGCCGCCTCGGCCTATGTGGGCGAGTCCGTGCAAAACCCAGCGAAATATTACAACAACAATGTCTGTGGTGCATTGTCGCTTATCGATGCCTGCCGGCAGACAGGGCTTCAGAACGTCATCTTCTCGTCGAGTTGTGCCGTCTACGGCGTCCCCTCCGTGCTGCCGATCGATGAGACGTTGCCGAAGGCTCCGATCAATCCCTACGGCAAGACCAAGCTGATCTTCGAGCATATGCTCGCCGATTATTCGGCGGCCTACGGCCTGCGGTATGTTGCCCTGCGTTACTTCAATGCCTGTGGAGCCGATCCGGACGGCGAGCTTGGCGAATGGCACGTTCCGGAAACCCATCTCATTCCGCGGGCGCTACTTGCCGCGGCCGGCCGGATTCCGCACCTGGAAATATTCGGCGATGATTACGACACCCCTGACGGGACCTGCATAAGGGACTATATTCACGTCGCAGATCTCGCGCGCGCCCATGTTCAGGCCTTCACCCATCTCGCCAAAGGCGGAGCAAACCTCGCTGTCAACCTCGGCACCGGGCGGGGTTTTTCCATCAGGGAAGTCCTGCGCGTGATCCAGGAAACGACCGGGTGCGAAGTCCCGGTCGTCATCCATCCACGCCGGCCGGGCGATCCGCCCAGCCTCTACGCCGACGCCAGCCTGGCCCGCGAGACGCTCTACTTCCAGCCTCGATATTCAGACCTCGAAACCATCGTGCGAACGGCGGCTCCGTTCTTCGGACTGGAGGCGCGCGCGTGACCGAACTTGCGATTACCCAAGCGACGCATGCTCCGGACCCCTCTCACGAGCCGCTTCTTGTCCCGGTTCTGACTGGACGTCGGCGGGCCGAATATCTGTTGTTGGCGGCCGTATGGGCCTGCGCCTTCGCCTATTTCTGGATCTGGTGGCTGGAGCCGCGCCATCACGTCGATGCTTTCGGCACAATTACGGTGAGCCTCGTTCTTGCCTGGGTTACCGCTCTGCCGGCCTATTTCATCGTCGTCTTCTATCGGGCGGCAAGACCGAACGGTCCCTTGCGCCTGCCGGCAGGCAGTCGAGTGGCCATGGTCGTGACCAAGGCGCCGGCGGAACCCTTCTCGGTCGTCAGTGAAACCCTGCTGGCAATGCTTGCCCAGGAGGTGGAACACGACACCTGGCTTGCCGACGAAGACCCTTCCCCCGAGACTCTCAACTGGTGCTCCGGACACGGGGTCCTCGTCTCGACCCGTAAGGGACGATCCGATTATCATCGGACGTCGTGGCCCCGACGCACGCGGTGCAAGGAAGGCAACCTCGCCTTCTTCTACGACCACTACGGCTACAGCCGCTACGATTTCGTGGCGCAACTCGATGCGGATCATGTTCCCGCGCCCGACTATCTCTTCCACATGCTGCGTCCGTTCGCCGATCCAAAGGTCGGCTATGTCTCGGCCCCCAGCATTTGCGACAAGAACGCTTCCGAAAGCTGGTCGGCACGTGGAAGGCTCTATGCCGAGGCCAGCATGCATGGCTCGCTCCAAGCCGGTTACAATGGCGGCCTGGCGCCGATGTGCATAGGGTCGCATTACGCGGTGCGTACCGTCGCCCTCAAACAGATCGGCGGCCTCGGTCCGGAGTTGGCTGAAGACCATTCGACGACATTGATGATGAATGCCGATGGCTGGCGGGGGGTGCATGCGCTGGATGCTATCGCCCATGGTGACGGCCCCAGAACCTTCAGCGACCTCGTGACGCAGGAATTCCAGTGGTCGCGCAGCCTGGTCATGGTGCTGTTGCGGTATTCGCCGAGCCTCGTCGGCCGGCTGCCGCCCCGGCTCAAGTTCCAGTTCCTCTTTTCGCAACTCTGGTATCCGCTTTTTGCGTTCTTTATGTTGCTCATGTTTGCGCTGCCGATCATCGCGCTCGTGCGCGGCCAGAACTTCGTGACGGTGACCTATCCCGATTTCCTGGCGCATTTCGCACCGCTTTCTATCGCTCTCGTGGTGATGGCCTATCGCTGGCGCGCCAGCAGCTCTTTCCGCCCCTACGACGCCAAGATCCTGAGCTGGGAATGCATGCTCTTTCTCTTCGCGCGCTGGCCCTGGGCGCTCGCTGGCACGCTGGCTGCGGTGCACGATTTTGTGACAGGCTCCTTCGTCGATTTCCGCGTCACGCCGAAAGGGCGGTCCGAAGTCGATCTGCTGCCGGTGCGTGTCCTGGCGCCCTACGCTTTGCTGGCGCTCATGGCGGTATTGCCCGCCCTGGCAATCGACGATGCCGGCGCTTCCAAGGGGGGTTACTTCTTTACCGTCCTGAACGCGGCGATCTACTGCGCGCTGCTGTTGGTCATCGTCGGGCGCCATTCGAAGGAAAATACCGTTGCGGCGGCCCCGCGTTTCTACCGTCCGGCGATGGCGACCGTGCTTGTTGCGCTCGTCGCGCTGCCGGGGGTTGCAACCGTCATGCGCGGAAAGGATGCGACCGAGGCACTCGCCTGGGGCAGCGGCCGCCTGCAGCTGTTCGAAGAGCGCTATGCCGTCGCCGGTGCAGGCCGGGGCGGGACCGCCCTGCGCACGATCTTTTTCAAACCACGATGGATTTCCGATCCGGAGGAGATCCAACTGAGAACCGATGCCGCTCACCCGGATGTGCGGCCGAGCGTGGAGGAAGTACACAATGCATAGCCCATCCAAAATAGCCCTGTTGTCGTTAACCGGCCTGTTGCTGTCGGGAGTCGCGATCCTGCCGACCGCTCTGGGCAGCTCTGCCGAAGGGCAGCCGCTTGCAATGACGACATCGTCCATTGCGCCGCCGGCCAAAATGCCGGTCATCACGAAGGAGTCGATCACGTTCGGCGCCTATGATCCGCACGGAGATTTAGGCGCCTCGTCCGATTCCAAGATCGAACACCTCTTCCTGCCCTGGGAAGATGTCGATCTCCAGACGCTCGCCGTCGCCGACAATTATGCGCAAGCGCGTGGCCGCACCCTGCTGATCTCGGTCGAGCCCTGGACCTGGTCACCGGATTGGCGCCAAACCTCGCAGGAACTGCTGCACAGCATCCTGGACGGTTCGCGCGATGCGAACATGGCCGCCGTCTGCTCGACTGCTGCCAAGCTGAAAAGTCCGGTCATCATTCGCTGGGGACAGGAAATGGACGAAACCGACAGCCAGTTCTCCTGGTCGCATTGGCAGGGCGCCGATTATGTCAAAGCCTATCGCCGGATGGTGGATGTCTGCAAGGTCCACCTGAAGACGGCCAAATACATGTGGTCACCGAAGGGCAATGAGGGGCTTCAAGCCTTCTATCCCGGTAACGATGTCGTCGATCTCATCGGGCTCTCGGTCTTTGGCCTGGAGCAATACGACAGGGACAAGACTGGCCGCGACCAGACGTTTGCCGAGCACCTTGCGCCCGGATACGCGCGTGTCGCTGGTTACGGCAAGCCCATCATGGTTGCCGAACTCGGCTACGAGGGCGACGAACCCTTCGTGCGAAGCTGGGCTGAGAGCGTAACGAAACGCTATCCCCAGTTCCCGGCCCTGAGCGCCGTTGTCTACTTCAACGACCGTGAAGTCTATCCGTGGCCGGACGGCTATGGCCGCCCCGACTGGCGGATCGTCCGCCAAAGCATCAATTGAACAAGAAGGAACCTGACCATGTTCATGCTTCAAAAAGTGCTCCTGGCCGTGGCCCTGACCAGCGGTATCGCCACGGGCGCATCCGCGGCCGGAACCAATGAGCCTGCGGGGATCGAGACCGCAAAACCGATGAGCAGCGCGGAAATCTATCGGCTCTACAACCAGAATTCGTGGATGTGGAAAGCCGGCGCCGGCTACTTCTCCGCAAAGGCGCGTCGCTTTACCGCCTGGTCGCGGGAAAATGGCTCGCCGTCCTTCGGCATGGGCCGCTGGTTCATCACGGAGACGGGTAAACTCTGCTTCAACGCCGACTGGCACGCCAAGACCGGAACGGCGACGGCAATCACCTGCTTCAGCCACCGCAAGAAGGGCGGCCTGATCTATCAGAAACGCGAACCGGACGGTGAATGGTACGTTTTCAAGAGCGCACAGACACAGGCCACCGACGAATTCGCTAAGCTTCGCCACGGCGACTACGTGAGCTCTCAATTGGGGAGGATTGAGACGAGCGTCAGTAAGACCAAATAAAGGCGAAGCTAGGGGTTGCGCGCGGCCGAGGCGCCATCTGTTTCCTTGTAGGAGCCGATGCCTGCGCGCAACCCTTTTCATAAAAGATCGCGAAGCGCCTTCAAAAGGCGGCGAACGGCCTGAGGGTCAGCTGGAGCGGGTGAAGGGAATCGAACCCTCGTATTCAGCTTGGGAAGCTGCTGCTCTACCATTGAGCTACACCCGCGACGATACGAGATTTCCAACAGATAGGGGCGGCTGTCAAGTCGCGCCGCATGCAACGCCTCAGATGCGGAAATGTTTCGAGAGCTTCAGGCCCTGGGCCTGGTAGTTGGAGCCGAGACCGGAGCCGTAGAGGCTGGCGGGCGTTTCCTGCATGTGTTCGTAGACGAGGCGGCCGACGATCTGGCCGTCTTCGAGGATGAAGGGCACTTCGTGGCTGCGCACTTCAAGCACGGCGCGGCTGCCGCGGCCGCCGGCAGGCGCATGGCCGAAGCCCGGATCGAAGAAGCCGGCATAATGGACGCGGAATTCGCCGACCAGCGGATCGAAGGGGGTCATTTCGGCGGCATAATCTGGCGGCACGTGCACCGCCTCGCGCGAGACGAGGATATAGAACTCGTCGGGATCGAGGATCAGCTCGTTGCGGCCGCGGCTATAGAGCGGTTCCCAGAAATCATAGATATCGTGCTGGTCTTTCTTGTCGACATCGACGACGGCGGTGTGATGTTTGCCGCGATAGCCGATCAGGCCGTCCTTGTCTCCGGCGAGGTCGATCGACAGCGCGATGCCGCCGCCTGATACGTTGGGCAGCTTGCTGGCGACCAGCGTCTCGCTTTCATGCAGCTTCAAGAGTTCCGGCTCGCCGAGCAGCGCCTGGCCGACGCGGAAACGGATCTGCGACAGGCGCGAGCCGCGGCGCACGACGATCGGGAAGGTGCGCGGGCTGATTTCGAGATAGAGGGGGCCGGCATAGCCTGATGGAATCTTGTCGAATTCCTGGGCGTAATCGGTGATGACGCGGGTGAAGATATCGAGGCGCCCGGTCGAGCTCTTCGGATTGGCCGAGGCCGACATGTCGGCCGGCAGCGCTAAGCTCTCCATCAGCGGCACGATATAGACGCACCCGGTTTCGAGCACCGCGCCCTCGGAGAGGTCGATCACGTGCAGGCTCAGCCGGTCGAGCTTGTCGGACACCAGGTGCGAGGGGCCGGGCATGAAGCTGGCGCGCACGCGAAACGCCTTGGCGCCCAAGCGCAGGTCGAGACTTGCCGGCTGGATCTGGTCGCGGTCCAGCTCCCGTTCGGAGATCAGACGCCCCGTTTCGAACAGCGCGGAGATCGCGCGATCCGCCAGAATTCCCGTTTCGCGAGCCATCATGCCTCATCCATCATTTGCCGCCGACAAAACCAAACTCGGGGAATTGACGCAAGCAGCTAACAGCAGTATTGCAGAATTATCCCGTGGTGATTTGGCCGGTCGGCTTGCAGCCACGTTAAACAAGTGGCTAAAAAGACCGGGTTGAAACCGGTCTGCTTTTGCGACCGGTTTTTTTGTTATGTGAAGGTGATGGCATGAGCAAGACCTGGCGCCCGGCAACCCAACTCGTCCACGGTGGCACGCTGCGTTCGCAATATGGCGAGACGTCCGAGGCAATCTATCTCACCCAAGGCTTCGTCTATGAGACGTCGGAGGCGGCCGAAGCCCGCTTCAAGGGCGAGACGGAGGGCTTCATCTACGCCCGCTACGGCAGCCCCACCAACGACATGTTCGAAAAGCGCATGTGCATGCTCGAAGGCGCTGAAGACGCCCGCGCCACGGCTTCCGGCATGGCCGCCGTCACCGCGGCGATCCTCTGCCAGCTGAAATCAGGCGATCATATCGTCGCCGCGCGCGCCCTGTTCGGCTCCTGCCGCTGGGTCGTCGAGACGCTGGCGCCGAAATACGGCATCGACTGCACGCTGATCGACGGCCGGGATCTGGCGAACTGGGAAAAGGCGATCACGCCGAAGACCAAGGTGTTCTTCCTGGAAAGCCCGACCAACCCGACGCTCGAAGTGATCGATATCGCAGGCGTCGCCAAGCTCGCCAACCAGATCGGCGCCAAGGTCGTCGTCGACAACGTCTTTGCGACACCGCTCTTCCAGAAGCCCCTGGAGCTCGGCGCCCATATCGTCGTTTATTCCGCCACCAAGCATATTGACGGACAGGGCCGCTGCCTCGGCGGCGTCGTTCTTTCCGACAAGGAATGGATCGACGAGAACCTGCACGACTATTTCCGCCATACCGGCCCGGCGATGTCGCCGTTCAATGCCTGGACGCTGTTGAAGGGCATCGAAACGCTGCCGCTGCGCGTGCGTCAGCAGACCGAGAATGCGGCGAAGATCGCCGATTTCCTGGCCGAGCAAGGCAAGGTCGCCAAGGTGATCTATCCCGGCCGCAAGGACCATCCGCAGGCCGATATCATCGCCAAGCAGATGACCGGCGGCTCGACGCTGGTCGCCTTCGAGCTGAAGGGCGGCAAGGATGCGGCCTTCGCGCTGCAGAATGCGCTCGATATCGTCAAGATCTCCAACAATCTCGGCGACAGCAAGAGCCTGATCACCCATCCGGCGACGACGACGCACAAGAACCTGACGGATGAGGCGCGCGCCGAACTCGGCATTTCCCCGGGCACGGTCCGCCTTTCGGCCGGCATCGAGGATACCGACGACCTGATCGAGGATTTCGCGCGGGCGCTTGCCAAGGTTTCGGCCTGATTTAGGGATAAAGGCGGCCGGACCTCATCTGGGGTTCGGCCGGACCTCACCAAGGTGAGACCGGGGGGGGAACAAGTTCGCCCGCCGGGGCGTTCCGAACCGAAATTAACACTGACAATTAGGCTTAACGATCGAAAACCCTTCGGACCGCAGCCATTTCAGCGATGATAATTGTTCCGTTTCTTGACGGACAGGGCCTCTTATAAGATACGGGTAACATATCTTGACTAAGGTGCAAGGCATGTATCGCGCCCTCACAAGAGAGATCGAAGTAGTCGTCGAGCCGTTCTATCTGGAGGAGCAATCCGATCCGGAAGACGATCGCTATGTCTGGGGTTACCGGATTGTCATCAGCAACAATTCCGGCATAGCCGTTCGGCTGGTCAACCGTTACTGGAACATCACCGACCAGAACGGCCAGGTGGACGAGGTGACTGGTCCCGGCGTCGTCGGCGAGCAGCCGCGGCTCAGCCCCGGCGACACCTACGAATATTCATCCGGCTGCCCGCTCGACACGCCCTCAGGGCTGATGTTCGGCCATTATCAGATGGAAACGGATGAAGGCGAGCTGTTCGATGTCGACATCCCTGCTTTCTCCCTGGATTCACCGGGGCTGCTGCGCGTGCTCAACTGACGGGTTGCTTTGTCAGTTCGAACACCAACGCCGTGCTTNCCTGCTTTCTCCCTGGATTCACCGGGGCTGCTGCGCGTGCTCAACTGACGGGTTGCTTTGTCAGTTCGAACACCAACGCCGTGCCCGCGGTCGTAAATCCTCGGGCTTGCCCAGTCATCAATCTGCTAAAGGTCAAAAGGATCCGAGGCCTGGGTGCCTGGCTTTGCTTCGAACGGATCTTTTGATTGTGGCGGCGCCGGCTGTTTCATGACCGCATTGTTTACCGCCTTTTGGCAGGCGAGCAACTCATCCGCTGCCCTCTCGGAATCTTTCAGACCGAGGGCAGCAATCTCTTTTCCGTTAAAGCGGGCGCGGAAACTCAGTTTACCGGAGAACTCCTCAATCAAGTCGGTATCGTCGGTATCGATCCACAATGATTTGAGGCCGTCGAGATCCAGACCTCTCGCGTCAGCCGTCCATTGAGTCTGGTCTAACGACAGTTCGATGGGATAATGCTTACCTTTCTCCAAGGATTCCCATTCGGATTTCCGAGCAGAATGTACAGAGGTTTGTCCTTTTTTCGGAAATTGAAGCCAAGACGAAAAATGGTGTCGTCATCAAAGGACGTCAGAACAAAACAGCCATTGTCTAAAGTCGGGTCGACAGCCACGGTCCAGCCCCCGACCTCTTTCCATTGGATTGCCTTATCATCAGCCAAGCCAATTCGTGGCATCGCAGCCATGAATGCGAGTACGAAATAAAAAAAGCGCATGAAGTCCCCATCCCTGAACCAGTTGGAGAATAGGTGCACAGCGACTACCGAAAGTCGAGTCACTGTGCTGGATCATCGCTAATCTTTTGTATTCGTTCAACGTGTCCTTAACCGCGCCTACTCCGCCGGCTGGAGCTCGGCCGGCTCGAAGCGGTAGGTGGTCGAGCAGAATTCGCAGGTGACGGCGATCTCGCCGTTTTCCTGGCTGGCTTCGATCTCCTCGGCCGAAAAGCCCTTCAGTACACCCTTGATCTTGTCGCGCGAGCAGCTGCAGCGGTCGAAGACGGCGCGCGGTTCGTAGACGCGCACACCGCGCTCGTGGAACAGGCGGAACAGCAGCCGCTCGGTGCCGACAAGCGGGTCGGTCAGTTCATCGGCATCGATGGTCTCGACCAGCGAACGGGCTTCGACCCAGGCGTCGTCCTCGCCATGCGGGCGGCTGCCGGTGTCGCCGTCGCCGCCGTGGAGATCCCGCTGGCGCATGCGCTCCGGCGCTTCCGGCAGGAACTGGGCGACGAGGCCGCCTGCCCGCCAGCGATGGCGCGGCTTGCCCGCATCGTCGCGATCGAAGAGCTCGGCCGCGGCAAGGCGGACGCGCGTCGGGATCTGCTCCGACTGGCGGAAATAGACGCCGGCAATTTCTTCCAGCGTGGTGCCGTCAAGCGCGACGATGCCCTGGTAAGGCTGGCTGAACTTGCCCTGGTCGATGGTAAAGGCGAGCACGCCCTTGCCGAGCAGTTGCTCCGGCTCGGTCTCGCCTGACTCGATCGCCTTGTTGAGCAGCGCCTGATCGAAACGGGCATAGGCGCGGACATTTTCCGGCGTCGAGAAATCGGCGACGAGAAGATCGACCGGGCCATCGCCCTTGGTCTGCACCGTGAACTTGCCGTCGAACTTCAGCGAGGTGCCGAGCAGCACCGTCAGCACGACGACTTCGGCAAGCAGCCGGGCAACGGGTGCGGGATAATGATGACGCTCGAGGATCGCATCGAGCATCGGGCCGAGCTGGACGGCGCGACCGCGCACATCCAGCCCCTCCACCTGGAAGGGGACGACATGGTCATCGCCGGCGAAATCAAACTGGCCGAGGGCGGCTGCAGCTTCTGCCATGGCTTTCACTCCTAGTTTTCAGAGCGATGGGCCAGCGTGCCCTTCGCTCACGCGGTCGCGAGTTTGTGACTCGCGACGTCCGATTATGGTTCAGATCGCGCCCAGGCACCAAGCAAGAATCGACTTCTGCGCATGAAGACGGTTTTCCGCCTCATCGAAGACCACGGATTGCGGACCGTCGATCACTTCGTCCGTCACTTCCTCACCGCGATGGGCGGGCAGGCAATGCATGAACAATGCATCATTGCCGGCTTTCGCCATCAAGGCCGCGTTGACCTGATAAGGCTGGAAGACATTGTGACCCCGGGCCCGATGTTCCTGATTCATGGAGACCCAGGTATCGGTCACCACGCAATCGACGCCGGCGACCGCACGGTCGGCATCATGGCAAAGCATGATTTCGGCGCCCTCATTGCGGGCCCAGTTCAGATAGTGATCCTTGGGCTCGGAGCCAAGGGGTACGGCCATGTTCATGCGGTAGCCGAAACGCGCGGCACCCTCGACCAGCGAATGCAGCACATTGTTGCCGTCGCCGGTCCAGGCGATGGTCTTGCCCTTGATCGGGCCGCGGTGCTCTTCGAAGGTCATGATGTCGGCCATGATCTGGCAGGGATGGGTATCATCCGTCAGCGCATTGATCACAGGCACGGTCGCATGCTGGGCAAGCTCCAGCAGCCGCGAGTGCTCGGTGGTGCGGATCATGATCGCATCGACATAGCGCGACAGCACCTTGGCGGTGTCGCCGATCGTCTCGGCACGGCCGAGCTGCATCTCGGTGCCGGATAGGAACAGCGTTTCGCCGCCGAGCTGGCGCATGCCGACGTCGAAGGAGACGCGGGTGCGCGTCGAGGGCTTCTCGAAGATCATCGCCAGCATCTTGCCGGCGAGCGGCTTGTCGCCCGTGCCGGCCTTGAAGGCCTGCTTGCGGGCGAGCGCATCGTTCATGATCGTTCTGAGATCGGCGGATGTGACCGCCGAAAGATCGAGGAAGTGTTTAGGGCTCATATCGTCTTCTTACCTGTGCTGCGCCCGAAGGCGGCAATTTCTTCAAGCCGTCTTCTTGACCTTGGAAGCGCGGATGCTCTCGGCGGCGCGCTCGACGCGGGCAAGGCCCTCGCGGGCTTCCTCGGCGGTGACCACGAGCGGCGGAAGAAGGCGGATGACATTGTCGCCGGCGGGCACGCCGAGCAGATGGGCGGCGCGGATCGCCTGCAGCAGTTCGGCTGAGGGAACCGCAGCCTTGATGCCGAGCAAAAGCCCCTCGCCCCTGATATCCTCGATCACATCGGGATATCGATCCTTCAGCGAGGCGAGACCCTGGCGGAAGACAAGGGCTACGTCGCGCACCTGCTGGAGGAAGCCATCGGCAAGGATGATGTCGAGCACGGCGCTGCCGACGGCCATGGCAAGCGGATTGCCGCCATAGGTCGAGCCATGCGTGCCGGCCTTCATGCCGGAGGCGGCCTCTGATGTGGCAAGGCAGGCGCCGAGCGGGAAACCGCCGCCGATGCCCTTGGCGACAGCCATGATGTCCGGCGTGATGCCCGACCATTCATGAGCGAAGAGCTTGCCGGTGCGGCCGACGCCGGTCTGGACCTCGTCGAGGATCAACAGCAGGCCGTTCTCGTCGCAGAGCTGGCGAAGCGCCTTCATGAACTCAGGCGTGGCAGGACGGACGCCGCCCTCGCCCTGCACCGGCTCGATGAGGATGCCGGCCGTCGCCTCGGTGATTGCGGCACGGACCGCTTCGATATCGCCGAAAGCCACCTGATCGAAACCCGGCGCCTTGGGGCCGAAGCCTTCGAGATATTTCTCCTGGCCGCCGGCGGCGATCGTCGCCAGCGTCCGTCCGTGGAAGGCGCCTTCGAAGGTGATGATATGGAAGCGCTCGGGATGGCCCTTGGAAAACTGGTAGCGGCGCGCCGTCTTGATCGCGCATTCGAGCGCCTCGGCGCCCGAATTGGTGAAGAACACCTTGTCGGCGAAGGTGGCTTCCGTCAGCCGTTTTGCCAGACGCTCCTGGCCGGGGATCTCATAGATGTTCGACAGGTGCCAGACCTTGTCAGCCTGCTCCTTCAGCGCGCCGACCACATGCGGATTGCTGTGGCCGACGGAGGTGACGGCAACGCCGGCGCCGAAATCGAGATATCGCTCGCCGCTTTCGGTGATCAGCCACACGCCCTCGCCTCGCTCGAACCGCAGTGGGGCACGAGAATAGGTGTCATAAAGCGGCGCGGCTTCAGCCATGGCGCGATCTCCATCAAAGTTGGCGGGCAATGACTCCGGCTAAGGAAACCAGGCCCGAAAAATTAAAAATGCCGCCTTGCGGCGGCGAGTGGCACTATTTCCTTTTCGCGCTGCAATGTCAACAAAACTGCGCCCTTAGCGTATGCAGCAAGGGTGTACAGCGGCATTTTCAGTCTTCAACAGGCATTATTGCAGAAATGCCACGCAGGGGCAGCAAGTTGGGGAAAACTACGAATTCGATTCATCCGGATTCATGCGACTCTTGTCACGGAGTCAGCCTCACACTAGGTTAAAGATCAATTACTAGACTGCATGCGGCGGAACTAGTCACCAAAATTGATCAAGCGTTTCTTGTTTCGGAGCTCCCGGGACAACGGTGAGGGATTCTGCCATCACCAACGCAAAAGGTGGAGACAGGGCATGAACTGGACAGACGAGCGGGTCGAGAAACTCAAGAAGCTCTGGGCCGAAGGACTGAGCGCCAGCCAGATTGCGGCACAACTTGGCGGTGTCAGCCGAAACGCGGTCATCGGCAAAGTGCACCGGCTGTGCCTTCCCGGCCGTGCCAAGGCCGGCGGCACCAGCACCGCCGCGCGAACGCCGAAGCGCAATACATCGGCGCCGCGCGCACCGAACTACGCCTCACGGATCACGACCCGCACCGTTACCCGCCAGCAGGGCGCGACGATGCTGAAGGAAGAGATCGAGATCGAAACGATCGAGGAAATGGAATACGTGCCGAGAGGCAATGTGGTGGTGCCGATTTCGCGCCGCCTCGGCCTGACGGAACTGACCGAGCGCACCTGCAAATGGCCGGTCGGCGATCCGCTGAAGGACGACTTCCATTTCTGCGGCTGCGAGTCCCCCGACAATTCGCCTTATTGCAGCTATCACCAGAAGCTTGCCTACCAGCCGGTCAACGAACGCCGCCGGGCGGCAGCGCGGGCCAGCTGAGCGGGCTGACCATCGTCAGAATGCAGAAAACGGGCCGAGTGGCCCGTTTTTTTGTGCTTATTGGTTCGCGAGGGTGCCCCTCATCCGCCTGCCGGCACCTTCTCGCCGCGCGCGGGGAGAAGGGGATATGCCGTGACCTCTGCGTTCCCCCGCCAACCCTTCGCGGGGCACGTCCCCTCGCCCCGTTTACGGGGAGAGGGTTAGGGTGAGGGGCAGACGTTAGCACGAGCGACTTTGTCAGCAACCAGAACGGAAGCCCTCAGGCTTCCATCGAATAACCGGCGCCGCGGACGGTGCGGATGACGTCCTGCATGTTGGAGAAATTCAGCGCCTTGCGCAAGCGGCCGACATGGACGTCGACGGTGCGCTCGTCGACATAGATATCGTGGCCCCAGACGCCGTCCAGAAGCTGCGAGCGGGAGAAGACCCGGCCCGGCGACGACATCAGGAATTCCAACAGGCGGAATTCGGTGGGGCCGAGGCGGACTTCGCGGGTCTTGCGATGGACGCGATGGGTCTCTCGATCGAGCTCGATGTCACCACATTTCAGCACTGTCGACAGCACTTCGGGACGGGCGCGGCGCAGCATCGCCTTGACACGGGCAACAAGCTCGGGGGTCGAGAAGGGCTTGACGACATAATCGTCGGCGCCCGTCGACAATCCGCGGACGCGCTCGCTCTCCTCGCCGCGCGCCGTCAGCATGATGATCGGCAGGCGCTCGGTTTCCGGCCGCATGCGCAGGCGCCGGCAGAGCTCGATGCCGGAAACGCCAGGCAGCATCCAATCGAGGATGAGAAGATCGGGCGTGCGCTCCTGAAGCCTCATTTCGGCTTCGTCGCCACGAAGGATGGTATCGACCTCGAAGCCTTCCGCTTCGAGATTGTAGCGAAGAAGCACGCTGAGGGCTTCCTCGTCTTCAACAACTGCAACTCTCGGGATCATGCGTGTCGGTCTCCTCGCGCATGATCCTTAAACCAGGGGTGATTTAAGCAATCCATCCTGCGCAAATTCAGAAATTGGCTGCGACCTCTTTGCGCGCCCGGACGGGCGCGCACGCAATTAGCTGTGCGGGCGGTTATTCCGTGACCGCGCCGACGGTGTTGGCGCTGTCATCCTTCGGACGATCGCCTTCCGGCTGTGCGCCGGTCGTCATGTAAAAGATCGTCTCGGCGATGTTGGTGGCATGGTCGCCGATGCGCTCGATATTCTTGGCGCAGAAGAGAAGATGCGTGCAGCTGGTGATGTTGCGCGGATCTTCCATCATGTAGGTCAGAAGCTCGCGGAACAGCGAGGTGTACATCGCGTCGATCTCGTTGTCGCGTTCACGGATCGCATTCGCCTTGTCGGCTGAACGATTGGTGTAGACATCGAGCACTTCCTTGAGCTGGACGAGCGCCAGCTCGGACAGATGCTCGAGGCCGCGGGCGAGCTTGCGGGGAACGCCGGTGCTTTGGACGGCGATGACGCGCTTGGCGGTGTTCTTGCCGAGGTCGCCGACGCGTTCGAGATCGGCGGCGATGCGGATCGAACCCATGATTTCACGCAGGTCCGAGGCCATCGGCTGACGGCGGGCGATCGTCACGATCGCCTTGTCGCCGATTTCGCGTTCGGCGTGATCGAGGATCACATCGTCCGAGATGACCTTCTGCGCCAGCGCGGTATCGCCGTTGACCAGCGCCCGCACGGATTCGCCGACCATCTGCTCGGCCAGGCCGCCCATTTCGGAAATCCGCCTGGACAGGAACTTCAAATCATCATCATAGGCAGAAAAAATATGTGTCGATGCCATGGGGCTTTATCCTCGAATAACGGGAAGGCTTGATGTCGCCAAAATCAACCGAAGCGACCCATGATGTAGTCCTGGGTGCGCGGATCGTCGGGATTGGTGAACATCTTGTCGGTGTCGTTCTCCTCGACGAGGTTGCCGAGGTGGAACATGGCGGTGCGCTGCGAGACACGCGCGGCCTGCTGCATGGAGTGGGTGACGATGACGATCGTGTAGTTCTCGCGCAGCTCGTGGATCAGTTCCTCGACCTTGGCAGTGGCGATCGGGTCGAGCGCCGAGCAGGGTTCGTCCATCAGGATGACTTCAGGGCTGACGGCGACGGCACGCGCAATGCAGAGGCGCTGCTGCTGACCGCCCGACAGGCCGGTGCCGGACTCGTGCAAGCGGTCCTTGACCTCGTTCCAGAGACCGGCGCGCAGCAGGCTGGTCTCGACGATCTGGTCGAGATCGGCCTTCGACTTGGCAAGGCCATGGATGCGCGGTCCGTAGGAGACGTTTTCATAGATCGTCTTCGGGAACGGGTTCGGCTTCTGGAAGACCATGCCGACGCGGGCGCGAAGTTCGACGACGTCAATATCGGGATCATAGATATCGTCGGTATCAAGCGTGATCTTGCCGGTGACGCGGCAGCCGTCGATCGTGTCGTTCATGCGGTTGAGGCTCCGCAGGAAGGTCGACTTGCCGCAGCCGGACGGGCCGATCAGGGCGGTTACGGTGTTTTCGCGGACGTTCAGGTTCACATCGAAAAGCGCGCGCTTCTCGCCGTAGTATACTGAGACATCCTTTCCGATCATCTTATACGGGACGTTGCTCATCTTCTGATCCAGCGCCTTTTCAACTGCAGCTTCCGTCAACATGTTCATGATCTTGTAACTCCGTTTACCAGCGGCGCTCGAAGCGACGACGCAAGAGGATGGCGCCCATGTTCATGACGATCAGGAACAGGAGCAGGACGATGATGGCACCCGAAGTACGCTCAACGAAGGCACGTTCGGCCTCGTTGGCCCACATATAGACCTGTACAGGCAGAGCCGTCGAGGGATCGAGCGGTGTCGTCGGCGCGCTGGCGACGAAGGCGACCATGCCGATCAAGAGCAGCGGCGCGGTTTCGCCGAGCGCATGCGCCAGGCCGATGATCGTGCCGGTGAGGATGCCGGGCATGGCGAGCGGCAGCACATGGTGGAACACCATCTGCATTTTCGAAGCGCCGAGGCCGAGCGCTGCGGCGCGGATCGACGGCGGCACGGCGCGCAGTGCCGCACGCGTCGCGATGATGATCGTCGGCAGTGTCATCAGCGTCAGCACCAGGCCGCCGACCAGCGAAGCAGAGCGCGGCAGGCCGATGAAGTTGATGAAGACGGAAAGACCGAGCAGACCATAGACGATCGAAGGGACTGCGGCGAGGTTGTTGATGTTGACCTCGATCAGGTCCGTCAGCTTGTTCTTCGGCGCGAACTCCTCGAGATAGATCGAGGCGGCGACGCCGATCGGCAGAGACAGCACAAGCACGATCAGCATCAGGTAGAGCGAGCCGATCAGGGCGACGCCGAGGCCCGCGGCCTCCGGACGGCTGGAATTGCCGTTGACGAAGAGGCCGGTGTTGAACTGCTTGTGGAGAGCGCCGCTCGCCTTCAGCTCGTTCATCCAGCCGACCTGCTTGTCGTTGACCTTGCGGTTCTTTTCATCGACGGAGAGATCGATCTGGCCCTTGTTGGCGCTGTCGACATTGGCGTCGGCGAGCACCGTGACATTGACCGTCTTGCCGATGATCGACGGATCGGCGATCACCATGTCGCGCAGCTGGATCGGCGCACTCTTGGAGAGCATGGCGGATGCATCGCGCACGTCGGGACGGCTTGCGGCATTGACGTTCAGCTGCTTGACGATCGCGTCGCGCAGGAGAACCGGGTAGTTGGCGGCGATCAGCACCGAAGGGTCGGTCGCACGCTTGTTGTTGGGGTCGATTGTCTTCTCGGAAAATTCGATCGGCAGGGTGATCGCCGTCTGCTGGAAGGCGGTATAGCCCTTGCCGATCACCGTCCACAGCAGGATGAAGAGGAAGACGAGACCGAAGGTGATGGCGGCGATGCCATAGGCCTGGAACCGGCGCTCGGCAGCGTAGCGCCGCTTGATACCGATATCGCGGCGCGCTGGCGCCTTGGAAACGGTGACGCCTGATGTGGGAGAAACAATATCCGTCATTCGTACTGCTCCCGGTATTTGCGCACGATGTAGAGCGCATAGATATTGAGGCAAAGCGTGATGCAGAACAGGGTGATGCCAAGGGCAAAGGCAACCAGGGTCTGCGGCGAGGTGAACTCAAGGTCGCCGGTCAGCTGGTTGACGATCTTGACGGTCACCGTCGTCATCGGCTCGAAGGGGTTGATCTGGATGCGGGCGGCGACACCGGCGGCCAGCACGACGATCATGGTTTCGCCGATGGCGCGCGAGGCGGTCATCAGCAATGCGCCGACGATGCCGGGAAGGGCTGCGGGCAAGACCACTTTCTTGATGGTTTCGGAGCGTGTGGCGCCAAGACCGAGCGAACCGTCACGCAGTGCCCGCGGTACGGCAGTGATGATATCGTCCGACAGCGAGGACACGTAAGGGATCAGCATGATGCCCATGACGATGCCGGCCGTCAGAACGCTCTGCGCCTGGATGAAGTTGCTGTAGTTACCGGACAGGAGGCCACTGATCTGCGCGGAGAAATCGCGCAGGAACGGGCCGACGGTGACGAGCGCGAAGAAGCCGTAGACGATCGTCGGAATGCCGGCGAGCACTTCGAGGAGCGGCTTGGCGACCCCACGCACCTTCGGCGAGGCGTATTCGGCCATGTAGATGGCGGCGAAGAGGCCGACCGGCACGGCGACCAGCATGGCCACCAGGCCGATATAAATCGTGCCGAGCAGCAGCGGGATCAGGCCGAACTGACCGAAGGACGAGCTGCCGGCGCCTGCAAAGCGCGGATCCCAGACGGTGCCGAAGAAGAAGTCCATGGCGGGAACGGCCGCAAAGAAGCGCGCGGCTTCTGACAGCATGGAGAGCACGATGCCGATCGTCGTCAGAATGGCGATCGAGGAGGCGAGCAGCAGGCCCCAGAGCATGACGCGCTCGACCCGGTTGCGGGCGCGGAAGCGCGGCGCGATGGAACGCAGCGCGTAGAAGGCGCCGGCGACGGCGAGAGCGAAGACGATCGCCGTCATGGCGATGCGGCTCGTCATGCTCATGGCGTTGAGCTTTTTGGCGGCGTCGAGCATGTAGGGCAGCGGCTGGCTGGCAAGCGGCACACCCTTTTCGAGGAGCTTGGCCTGCAGGGCAGCCGGATCGTTGGCGACCGCGGCAGCTTCATCCGAGGTCAGCATCGTCAGGCCGCGGGCAACCGTTGCCACCGTCGAATAGCCGAGATCCTGCTCGACCGAGGCTTGAGCCCTGATGTCCTCGGGGAAAGCGCCGCGAACCGAGGACTGGATGATGCCGGGGCTGACGGAGAGCCAGACGCAGAGGACGAGCAAGGCGGGAAGAATTGCCCAGATCGCCGCATAGGCGCCGTAATAGCCCGGCCGTGAATGCAATGCGGAGGACCTGCCTCCGGCAAGCGCCGTGGCGCGGTTGCGCGCGACCAGATAGGCGGCGGCACCGATCACCACAAGGCACAAAAGTATGATGGATGTGCTCATTCGTTACGTCCCCAGGCCCATAGCCCCAAAAAAGCCCGGCAGCTTCATTAGCTGCCTTCAGCTTCCAATCATGGAGAAGGAATTCCAACCCTGCAGCGGACATGCCGGCGCAGGGACATAAGCAATGCCGGCGCGGGCCAAAAGGCACCGCGCCGGCTAAGGTCATTACATAGCCTTGCCGGCTTCGACGTCCTTGCGGATCGCTTCGCGCTCGGCATCCGGAGCGGCAACGAGGCCGTATTCGACGAGCGGGCTGTCAGGGCCGATCATCTGGTCGGATACGAAGAAGTTGACGTATTCCTTCAGGCCCGGAACAGCGCCGAGATGTGCCTTCTTGACGTAGAAGAACAGCGGGCGGGAAACCGGGTATGTGCCGTCAGCGATCGTTTCGGTGGACGGAACGATACCGCTCATCGAAGCAACCTTGAGCTTGTCGGCGTTGTTTTCATAGAAGGAAAGCCCGAATACGCCGACGCCGGTCTTGTTCGCGGCGATGCGCGCCAGGGTTTCCGGATAGTCGCCGTCGATGTCGACAGCAGCGCCGTCCTTGCGGACTGCGACGCAGGCCTTGCCCTGGGCTGCCTTGTCGGCGATTTCCTTGGCGATGACGTCGGTTGCGCCAGAGGCCTTGCAGCCGGCAGCGAGAACGTTCTGTTCGAAGACTTCGCGGGTGCCGTGCTTTTCGCCCGGGATATAGGCGGCAATATCAACAGCCGGAAGCTTAGGATTGACTTCCGACCACTTCTTGTAGGGGTTGGCGACGAGCTTACCGTCGACGACGACCTGAGCTGCGAGGGCCTTGTAGATGTCGGCAGGAACGTAGGCGACATCAGCATTGGAAGCGTCGGTTGCGAAGACGATACCGTCATAACCGATCTTGACTTCCTGGATGTCGGTTACGCCGGCAGCCTTGCAGGCTTCCACTTCGTTCTTGTTGATCGGACGCGAGGAATTCGCAATATCGATGGTGTCTTCGCCAACGCCCTTGCAGAATTCCTTCAGGCCAGCGCCCGAGCCGCCGGATTCGACGACCGGCGTCTTGAAGTTGGTGAAGGTTTCGCCGAAGGACTCGGCAACGATCTTTGCGTAAGGCAGGACGGTGGACGAACCAGCGATCTGAATCTGGTCGCGGGCGACGGCGGCGCCAGCGAAAGCAGCGGTTGCAGCGAGCGCGGCAACGGTGAGCTTGAAGGTGTTCATGTAAATCTCCCGGCATTTGGGCTTGTGTGAGTGCGGCCTAGAGAGGCCCTCGCATTGCCTTTTTTCATCGGCGAGACTCTCTTAGCGCTTGAAGCACCGTCCTTTTATGTCAAACGCGTGAAACATTTGTGACAGCTTAAGTAGCTGATTGATAACGATATATTTTAAATCGACCGATTAATCATGTCGGCGAACGGCAAATTCTGACGGGCAATCCACCTTGAGTTGTAAAAACCGCTGCAGGTAGTAGTTCGGTTGCGGCACTTTCCGCCTGCGTCCTCTCATCAAAGTCGTTCCGTGTGATTTGCCCCTCACCCTAACCCTCTCCCCGTAAAAACGGGGAGAGGGGACTACGTCTCAGGCTGCCTGTCGCGTCAAAAACGGACGGTAAAATCGGTGCCCTTGCCGACTTCCGACTTGACGATCAGACGCGCCCGGTGGCGGGTGAGGATGTGTTTGACGATGGCAAGGCCGAGGCCGGTGCCCTTCTTCGAGCGGCTGTCCTCGATGCTGACGCGGTAGAAGCGCTCGGTCAGGCGCGGCACATGTTCGGCCGGAATGCCCGGGCCTCTGTCGACGATGCTGACCTCGACCGGCTGGCCGGTGCCGTTCTTCAGCCAGACATCGACGACCTCGCCCTCCTGGCCGTATTTGCAGGCATTTTCCATCAGGTTTTCGAAGACCTGGACAAGCTCGTCGCGGTCGCCCAGCACCTCGACCTTACCCTCCGGCAGATGCAGGTTGATGTCGACGCCGACATCCTTGGCCAACGGCACCAGTGAATCCCTGACATGGCCGAGCAGCGGCACCAGGTCGATCTTCTCATCCGGCGCGATGTGCGATTTCAGCTCCAGGCGCGAGAGCGACAGCAGGTCATCGACCAGCCGGCTCATGCGCGTCGCCTGATCGAGCATGATATTGAGGAAACGCGCCTGCGCCTTCAGATCGTTCTTCGCCGGCCCCTGGATGGTCTCGATGAAGCCGCGCAGCGAGGCAAGCGGCGTGCGCAGCTCATGGCTGGCATTGGCGACGAAATCCGAGCGCATGCGGTCGATGCGGCGGACCTCGGATATATCGCGGAAGGAGAGGATGAAATAGCGCTCATGCGGGCCGTCATCGGCCGTGAATTCAATGGGCGCGCTGCGCACGATATAGACGCGCTCGGACGGCAGCCGCTCGGAATGCTCGATCTGGTTCGGCGCGTTGGTGGCGATGGTTTCGCGCACCATGTCGAGCACGCCGGGCGAGCGCAGGCGGGCCGATATATGGGCGCCGAGCGCCACCTCGCCGAAAGCCTTTTCGGCAGCGCGGTTCTGGAAGAGCACCGAGGCATCGTCCGAGAGCACCATGACGGGGATATCGAGGCCGGCAAGCGTGGCGGAGACTTCAGGCAGCCGGCTTGGCGGCGCAGCCGGCTTGATCTCCACCGGCGGGGCGGGTTCGGCCTCGATGATCGGCGCCTCGTTGAAAAGCGCGGTGAGGATCATCACCAGCAGCAGGACAAGCACCACCCACTTGTTCATGCCGGCGGCAAGCGCGGCGAGCGCGCTGAGGATCGCCGCAAGCAGCACCGGTCGCTCGCGCCTTATGCGCGCCAACAGGCTTTTTCTCCACGGAGTTTCGTCTGGCAAGTGCCCTCGCGGCGTCGATTCGTTTTTCTTATATTGAACTCTGCCTGATAGCGGCAATTCATGACAGAAGTTTTCGGGCTGCCGCGTCTCAAGCGAAAAGCCGCAGCCGAAACCCACGAAAAATTGCCGGCCGCCCGCGAGAGATTTGATTTTCAACGGTAAATATGTTCGCTTGCAGGAAGAGAAGCGATCGGACGGTGGAGGCTGATATGGACGAGGACGTCGAAAACAGGGCCGTGGAGCTGGATATCCGCGGGAAGAAGCGCATCTTCGATGTCGACGATCCCACCCTGCCGGCCTGGGTGGACGAACGCGCGCTGGAATCCGGCGACTTTCCCCACAAGAAAAAGCTCAAGGAAGAGGACTATCTGGAGCAACTGGAAAAGCTGCAGATCGAACTCGTCAAGGTGCAGTTCTGGCTGCAGGCGACAGGCAAGCGGGTGATGGCGCTGTTCGAAGGGCGCGACGCTGCCGGCAAGGGCGGCGCGATTTCAGCCTCCTCGGCGAATATGAACCCACGCCTTGCGCGGGTCGTGGCGCTGACCAAGCCGACCGACCGCGAGCAGGGACAATGGTATTTCCAGCGTTATGTCGCGCAGTTTCCGACAGCCGGCGAATTCGTGCTGTTCGACCGCTCCTGGTACAACCGCGCCGGCGTCGAGCCGGTCATGGGCTTCTGCACGCCGAAGCAATATGAGGATTTCCTCAAACAGGCGCCACAGCTCGAAAAGATCATTGCCCATGAGGGCATCTTCTTCTTCAAATTCTATCTCGATATCGGCCGCGAGATGCAGCTCAAGCGCTTCCACGACCGCCGGCACGATCCGCTGAAAGTCTGGAAACTGTCGTCAATGGATATCGCCGCACTGACGAAATGGGACGATTACAGCGACAAGCGCAACCGGATGCTGAAGGAAACCCATACGGATTTCGCGCCCTGGACGGTGATCCGCGCCAATGACAAGCGGCGCACGCGCCTCGAACTCATCCGCCACATGCTGAACAAGATGGATTATGACGGCAAGGACAAACAAGCACTCGGCACGGTCGACGAGGAGATCATCGGCTCAGGGCCAGGCTTTTTGAAATAGAGCTTCGGAACAGGCTGGCTTCCTGAAATCGAAGGCGGGGGTTTCACCGGCTCCGCCGGGACCGGGGTCACCGGCTCCGCCGGGACTGGCCTTACTGCCCCGGCAGGATGCGGATGGCGAAGAGGTTGATGCCGCGCGCCTTGCCGTCGAGATCGCTGTTGATCGTCAACGTGCCCGGCGAATTCGGCGCGAGCGAGCGGTCGAACTTCACCTGCAGCAGCGCATCCGACTTTTCCCGGGTGACGTTGAAGCGATGGCGGGCGCAATTGCCGAGCGTCTGGAAATTGCATTCGACGGTAATCTGCGTCGGCTCGTCGGTGGTGGATTGCAGCGTCAGCGCGATCGTCGAGGATTTGCCGGCCAGCTGCTGCAGCACCGAGGGCGGAACGCTGATCGAGATATTGCCATCGGCAGTCCCGCTCTCGGAAATCAGCCGGACGGCGGGGCCGTCATTCTCGGCGATTTTTTCGGTGCGCGCCCGCGGGCCGCTCTGGATCTTGTCGGCGTCCTCAGGCTTGAACAGGGGGATCCAATCGGCCGAGAAACTGTTCTGCGGATCGATGGTCACCGGCTGATCGGTGTGAGAGCCCGCATTCCCGGCGCCCTCGTCATTGCCGGTAAAATCCTCGGGCTGCGTGCTTGCCGGCGGATTGGCGACGCTGGTGTCGCGCTCGGCCGCCGTCATCAGCAGGCCCGACGTATGCGCCCACCAGGCGCCGATGCCGATGAAGGCCAGCAGGACGCACCAGACGAGCAGTCTCGAAAAGAATTTGCGCGGCTTGCGGCCTGCCGCCCGCTCCGGGCGGAAATCCATATTGGTGGCGCGCTGACCTCGCCCAAGGCGCTCCTCGCCGACCGGGGCGGCAGCCAGATGATCGGTATTGCCGGCATGCACGTCGTCGAGGCTGGACTCGTCGCCGCGATGCATAACCTCGGGCGCGCGGGTCTCACCCGATACCACAGGGCCGTCGAACGCATCGGCTTCGGCTTGGTGAACCGGCGGCGCCGGCATTTCCACCACCGGCGGCACGGGCACTTCGGGCGGCCTCTGGCGGGGGTGAAGACGGTCACGCTCCTCGCCTTCGATGGCGTGGATAGTGCTTTCCAGGCGGTGGCGGTGATGGGAGACGACCTCGGTGTCGGTGATGTCCTGCTTGCGCAGCCCGGCTTCCAGCGCTTGGCGGGCGGACTGATAGATCCTCGCTCGAACCTCCGGATTATCGCGATCGGAATTCTCGAGCGCTGTTCTGATGGCCGTTTCTAATCCGCTCACATTCAGTCCTTCACCTTGAATTCGGCATCGGACTGCAATCCCTGCCGTTCTCCATCAAAATTCGGTAGCGGCAAGTGCGGCAAACCGCAAGCCTTGCAGGCCCTGCTGCAGTTGATCGGCGGAGATATCGGCAGGTTTCACCGCTTACGGGCCTTATTCTATTAGCTTTCTCGGACGTATATATTCGGGCTGAAATCGACGAAGGCATGGCAGCCGCTCTTTTATCGCCTTTTCATCTCTGTTATGAGATTGACGTTTTCGTAAACGTCAATGGAAGCGACGAACCATGGCCCTGCCCCCGATCCTCAAGGACAGATTGAGACTGCCGGTTATCGGCTCGCCACTGTTCATCATCTCGCATCCGGCGCTGACGCTGGCGCAATGCAAGGCGGGCATCGTCGGGGCGTTTCCGGCGCTGAACGCCCGGCCGGAAAGCCAGCTTGACGAATGGCTGGCGGAGATTACCGAGGAGCTTGCCCGCCACGACGCCGCCCATCCGGAAAGGCCGACCGCCCCCTTTGCCGTCAACCAGATCGTCCACATGTCGAACAAGCGGCTGGAGCACGACCTCTCGCTCTGCGTCAAATACAAGGTGCCGATCGTCATCTCCTCGCTCGGCGCCGTGCCGGAGGTCAATGCCGCCGTGCATTCCTACGGCGGCATCGTGCTGCATGACATTATCAACAACCGCCACGCCCATTCGGCCATCCGCAAGGGCGCCGACGGGCTGATTGCAGTCGCTGCCGGCGCCGGCGGCCATGCCGGCACGCTGTCGCCTTTTGCGCTCGTCCAGGAAATCCGCGAATGGTTCGAAGGGCCGCTGCTGCTGGCCGGCGCGATCGCCACCGGCGGCGCCATCCTTGCCGCAGAAGCGATGGGCGCCGACATGGCCTATATCGGCTCGCCCTTCATCGCAACGCAAGAAGCCCGCGCCGCGGACGCCTACAAGCAGGCGATCGTCGAAGGGGCGGCCAGCGATATCGTCTATTCCAACTATTTCACCGGCGTGCACGGCAACTATCTCAAACCCTCGATCGTCGCTGCCGGCATGGACCCCGACAACCTGCCGCTTGCCGATGTCTCGAAGATGGATTTCGAGCAGGCTGTCGGCGGCGCCAAGGCCTGGAAGGACATATGGGGCAGCGGCCAGGGCATCAGCGCCATCAAGGCTGTCGAGCCGGTGGCCAAACTCGTCGACCGGCTCGAGGCCGAATACAGGGCGGCGCGCGCCCGGCTGACGCTCTGAGGCGCGCCGTCCCGCCCCTGCCTTCTTTTTTGCCAAAGCCATGACAGGGCGCTTGAAATCTTCCGACAATGGCTGTATCAGCGCCATGCAAATCGCGGGCCGCATGCTTCGGCCGTGAAATGCCGCTTTAGCTCAGGTGGTAGAGCACATCATTCGTAATGATGGGGTCGCAGGTTCGAGTCCTGCAAGCGGCACCATTTCTTTATAAGCCTCTTTTAAAAATCCTTCGTTTACCTTTAGCTGCCTTTGGCCACTCGGCAGGCAAAATTTCAGTAATTAGAGCCTCTTCACTCATGGCGGCTGGACTGCCCTTCATCTACATATGCGCGACCGATATCGATCGAACGAGAGCAGGTTTGCGATTAGGAGGATCTATGAGGACATCGCTGTTAAGTATCGCGCTTTTCACATTTAGCTTGTCCGCTGCGCAGGCAGCAGACTTCCCTCTCGCCTCATGTGCTGGATGGAACGGAACGCTTGTCAGCAAGACCGGCATCGATTCAAGCACCGCAGTTATGAAAGGAAAGGTCACTCAAGCCAATTCCGGGAATACTGCGAGCGAGACCCAGGAGGTGAGACAACAGCACATGGCGGCAAACTTACTGTAAAGCAGTGCGTGGCGACGTATACAAAAGCGAATGGGAAAGACACCTACCGCTCCACCGCCAATTGCATCGAAGGCACCCTGTCCTTCGTTCCTCCTCGTGGAGAACCGCTGCGTGTCACTTTCCCATTACCAGAGGACGCAGATGTGTCGTGCGCCTCAGGCATGCCGCCGCTGATCGAGCAGTTCAAGCTCCTCTGCCCTCAGGCGGCGCGGGAGTTTCTTTTGATGGATGACGAATGACGAGATGGCTGCGTAACAGCACCATAGACTCGCATTTCCCGACAACGTAGCGGCGTTTGTGACGCCGCAGACACAACCCCGTCATCGTTTGATAGCTGACTTGAGAAACCGCCTCAAAACTTCATGGAGAGTCAGAAGGGAAAACAGAGTGATCCACCCGCCGACAAGGCAGATCAGGTAAAACGCGGCAAATCTGAAATGACCAAACAACTCGACTCCACTTCGGCACCTCGCGTTGGTGCATGCGGGAACTTGAGCCATGCCATAGGCAGCTAACCCAACCAGAGCCAAGCTTAAAAACGCAATCCCTAACGCCTTGGCGGTTGAAATCTCAGGGTCAGGTTTGCGGGCGATCTGGCGCGAATAAAGGAAATAGATCGCTAAACATGTGCACGGAAGAGCCGTCGCCAGTAGAGCCAGCAGCATCGAAGCCAACAGCGTCGAAGCAGGCGTCGGATCAACGAGGATCGAGAAAACGTTCGCGAAAAAATAAGCTAAAATAGGAATGCCAAGTATTGAGGTTTCCCAGCCTTTAGGGCCGGGCTTATAGAACTCTTGGAATACGAAGACAAAGTGGGCTCCCAGCGCAAAGAGCGCGGGAAGCAGTGGGAATTCCCATCGTAAAATAAGCAATCTCAACAATTCGAAACCTACCTGGCGCTCTGCCGAAAATGAGGCGATGCGTTGCGCTTTATCTAGAAGAACCGACTCCTCCTCAGTCCAGGAACCATCCTGAATTTCCGGGTTAACTGAACCGTATGAGACCGGGCTTCCGGCGGCTCCCGGTTTATGCCATCAATGACCTGAAAACTGCAACCGACAGGAACAATGCCGCCGCCGAGCAGGTTTTCTCCCTTGAGACAACAAGCATGGAGAAACTATGTCCTGCAAATTCATCGCGATATCGCTGCTTTCCATCGGCCTTGCCGTTCCGGCGCTGGCGCAGACGGCGGGTGGGGCGGATTCCAGTGGGCGGCTTTCGGTGGCGCCTGTTATCGGCGGATCGGGGAGTTCGGGCGGTGGTTCCGCCGGCACCGGCTCGGCTGGAACCGGATCTACCCGGCACCAATTCACGGGGCACCGGTTCCGTCGGTACCGATCCCGGCGCCACCGGCAGCACGAGCGGCAATGGCGGGGTCGAACTCAAGAGCGGCCGGAGCACGATCAATCCCGGTGGGGTCAATCCCGATCTGCAGCCGACGCCGGGTTGCACCGCCGGTTCCGCGGATAGCAGCGGATCGGGTGGCGAGGCCTGCCCGCAATGAGGACAGATGGCCGCCTGACTTTCTGACTGCGAAGGCTCTGGGCGAAGCGGCGCCGGGCCTTCGCTTCGCCCGCTCCCCAATCGGACGAAAATAGCGGCTGTCATGGGAACGGCTTTACGACTCGCGGTTACGGACGTAAAACTACCCGTCACTCCGCAAGCGGCGCATCGCCCCACACCCAGCCAGCCTGCCGATATTTCCGGCATCTGCGGAGCACCCGAAGAGGATCGTCATGTCGAATGCAGCGCAACGCTCGAACCGCGTGCTTATCGTCGCCACCATCATGCTCGCGACCTTCATGGTGGCGATCGAGGCGACGATCGTGGCGACCGCGATGCCGCGCATCGTCGGGGAGCTCGGCGGCTTTTCCTATTACAGCTGGGTGTTTTCAGCCTTCCTGCTGGCACAGTCGACGACGACAGTCATCTACGGCAAGCTCTCCGACATTTTCGGGCGCAAGCCGGTGCTGATCGGCGGCATCCTGATCTTCCTCGTCGGCTCTTTGCTCTGCGGGCTTGCCTGGTCGATGATGTCGCTGGTGCTGTTCCGGCTGCTGCAGGGGCTGGGCGCCGGGGCCATCCAGCCGGTGACGACGACGATCATCGGCGATCTCTTCAAGCTAGAGGAACGCGGCCGCGTCCAGGGCTTCATGGCGACCGTCTGGGCGACCTCGGCTGTCGTCGGGCCGCTGGCCGGCGGCATCATCGTCGACAATATCTCCTGGGCCTGGATCTTCTGGATCAACCTGCCGATCGGCATCATCTCGATCATCGCCTTCATGCTCTTCCTGAAGGAGGACGTGGCGCACAAGCAGGCAAAGATCGATTACCTCGGCTCGGTGCTGTTTTCGATCTCGATCGTGGCACTTCTCGTCATGCTGACGGAAACCGATGCCAGCGCCTGGATCCTGCTGTCGCTTTTCGCCGTCTTCGTGGTCTCGGGCATCCTTTTCCTGGCCCAGGAGAGGCGGGCGCCGGAGCCGATCATCTCGATCCCGCTGTGGAGCCGAAGGCTGATCGCGACCAGCAATGCGGCGACGCTGCTGGCCGGCATGGCGCTGATCGGGCTTTCGACAATCCTGCCGCTCTATGTGCAAGGCGTGCTCGGCCGCTCGCCTCTTGTCGCGGGGTTCACGCTCACCATGCTCGTCGTCGGCTGGCCCTTGGCGGTGATGCTCTCCGGCCGTTTCTACAGGGCCTTCGGCATCCAGCGCACCTTGCGCGTCGGCAGCCTGATGTTTCCCTTCGGCGCCTGTTTCCTGTTGTTCCTGACCCCTGACAGTTCGCCGATTGTTGCCGGCGCCGGCTCCTTCTTCATGGGCTTCGGCATGGGTCTCATCAGCCTCACCAGCATCGTGCTGGTGCAGGACAGCGTCGAATGGTCGATGCGCGGCAGCGCCACTTCGTCGATCATCTTTTCCCGCAGCCTCGGCAATACGCTCGGCGCCACCGTGCTCGGCGCCATCCTCAATGCCGGCATCAACCACTATGCGAGCGGCGAGGCAGCGGCGGGCCTGCATGATGCGCTGAACCAGCCGACCGGGCTCTCGGCGCTCGCCGCCGATCCGGCGATCCGCGCCGTCTTCAATGCGGCCTTGCACTGGAGCTTCTGGGGCGTCGTCGTCGTCGCGGTGCTGACCTTCTTCACCACCTGGCTGATCCCGGTCGGGCCTAGCCAGAAGCGCGAGGGGGCGGCTGTGGCAAGCGAGGCGGCTTCGCATTAACGCGGTTCAACCGTTCGGCGCGACTTAGGTAATAGGCTCTGATGGGTTACGATCTTCACATTACTCGCAAGGCAAATTGGTTCGATGCGTCTCCATCGATCGCTCTCGACGAATGGCTCGAGTACGTTACCAATGATCCCGAAATTCAGCATGAGGGTTTTGCCGAAACTCCCGCCGCCGACGGGGGTGTTTTACGGGTGGAACAGGCGGGCATATCCGTGTGGAAAGGATACTCCCGCGGCGAAAATCGGGAAAACGCCGCATGGCTTTGGTGGAGCGGAGGCAACATCGTTGTCAAAAATCCGGATCAAGAAATCCGTCGGAAATTGTGGCTTATCGCCCAATCTCTCGAAGCCAAAGTCCAGGGAGAAGAGGGAGAATATTATGGCCATGATGGCGAGATGATCGTGATGAAAGGCATACTCGCGCCCGAGCCTTCGATGCCTCCCGATCCAAAGCGTCCATGGTGGAAATTCTGGTAGATTCCAGACAATGTTCTGCACTGCGTTGTTACCGGTGGATTGTGCTGGGAGAGTTGTCGGACGATGGGTGTTTTCGTTTTGCTCTTGGGGTTTCCGGGCGTGGGCAAGCTGACGATCGCCAAAGAACTCGGCTCGCTCATATCCGCAAAGATCGTCGATAATCACTGGTTCAACAACCCGATCTTGCGCCTCCTCGACGAAGAGGGGACCGCTCCTTTGCCAACGGGCATATGGGAGTACACTGGAAGAATCCGGCAGGCCGTTCTGGATGCAATCACTGCCTATAGCGGCCCGTCGGCGAATTTCATCTTCACCCATGCCGGTGTCGAAGGCGATGAGCGGAGCACGCGGACGTACCAACAGTTCGTTGATGCCGCCAGACAGCGCGCCGCGGTCTTCGTTCCGGTGCGATTGCTGTGTGCCGAAGAAGAATTGGCGCGTCGGGTTTCCTCCCCCGCACGGCGCGACCATTTGAAAACCACCGACATCGAGACGTCGAGGAGCCGAAGCCAACAGGCCGTGGTTCTTGATATCCCGCACCAACACGCGCTGACGTTGGATGTGACTTTCATGTCGCCTGCAGAAAGTGCCGCGGCAATACGGGATCATGTTGCGCGACGCAGTACCTGAGGAATGCAGCCCTTCGTGCCGATAGCGGAAGATCGGCCTCGGGCTGGAATGCGTCGCGTGATGGGGGATCAACGAGAACGAAAATGGGCGTCAGAAACTACTTGATCGAAGGCGTTTCCGGCAGCGGCAAAACCACGGTGGCGGAAGAACTGCAGCGGCGCGGTTACCACGTCATCCACGGGGACCGGGCGTTGTCTTATGTCGGCGATCCTGAGACTGGTGAACCACTGGATGGGCTTGCCCATAAGAGCCTGACGGACAGTGTCACATGGGTGCACGAGCATCACATTTGGGATGTCGACAAAGTCAAAGCCGCTGTCGCCGATCACTGCAACGCGATCTCCTTCTTCTGTGGCGGCTCTCGAAATCTCCCCCGCTTTATCGATGTGTTCGACGGGGTTTTCGTTCTCGACATCGATCTCGACACGTTGAACCGGCGGCTTGCCGCGAGACCGGAAGACGAGTTTGGCGGAAGACCTGCCGAGCGGGAGCTGATTGTGCGCTTGCATGCAACGAAAGAGGATATTCCGGAGAGTGGCATCGTCATCGACGCCACTCTCCCGCTCACGATCGTTGTCGACGAGATTCTCTCGACATGCAGCGGTTGGAGTTCAAGAGCGAAAGGCGTTTAAATCAGCCCTACCAGCACTTCCAAAAGAATCGACGGTGAGCTGAGGAAGCCTCCGGCGACAAGGCCGACAAAACCCAACGCCACCGCTCCGGCAACGCCGTGATTTTGCCAGCCGATACGGGCACCCACGGCTGCAGCCGTTATGACAACCGAAACGGTCCAGACGATTTTGACCAACGAGATCAAGCGGTGAACAACTGTTTGTTTTTCTTCCGCCACGGAGCAAAGCAACCTTCCGAAGGACCTCGATGTTCTGAATATAATGTTGAATTTCTTCCCACCAAGAATGCCTGCCTTGGCTTACAGGGCATCCCGGATATCGAAGCGGTCAATCTTGTCGCCTTCCATGCGGAAGATATGCGTCACCGTCTTGTCCTTCAGGCCATGGCTTTGCCCTTCCAGCGGCCGGCCATCGAGGTCGAAGACCGACTGGATCACCTCGACAGCTATGGCGCCATCTTGCGTTTCCTGAAATGCCACCGGCTCGACGTGTGGACTGATGACAGCCCACTGGCGTGTCCAATAATCGCGCACGGCCTGACGACCATGAACGTGCCCGCCATCCATGCCGTTGGCCCAGGCGACATCATCGGAAAGGACGGCAAGGACAGCGTCGATGTCTCTGGCGTTGAAGCTGGCATAGATGCGCTTGATCATTTCGACGTCATTTTGAGACATGTCGTTTCCTCTATGGAGATTTCGCTGCGCGGCATCAAAACGGCATTGCCTCATGCCGCGCATCACGATACATACGTACATATATATCTTGCGGTCAAGCGCAAGCAAGGGGTGAGCGGAATGAATGAAGACGTGCTTTCTACGCCGGGGCATCTCATCAGTCTTGCGGCGCGGGGCTTTGCCCGCCTCAGCGAGTCACGCCTTAAACCGCTCGGCTTCGGTGTCGGCCAGTTGCCTGTCCTGGTCGCGCTGCAGAATGGCAAGGCCAGCACGCAGCGCGACCTCGCCCGCTTTGCCAGGGTAGAGCAGCCGCCGATGGCGCAGATGCTCGCTCGCATGGAGAGGGATGGCTTGATTGAGCGGACGCGCGACCCGGCTGACGGTCGCAGCAGCCGTATCGTGCTGACGAAAACCGCACAGGAATGCATGCCGAAGGCGATTGCGGCCCTATTCCAAGGGAATCGTGAGGCACTGGCCGGGTTCACGGATGCGGAAGCGGGACAACTTGCAGATCTGCTGACGCGGCTGATCGAAAATCTGGATCAGATTGCGAGCTCGGAGTCCTCGGCGCAGCTTTAGAGAGAGGAAGGCTTATGCATAAAGGATCCTGCCTCTGTGGCGCGGTAACTTTTGAGATCGAAGGCGATCTGCGAGCGCCGGATGCGTGCCATTGCTCCAAATGCCGAAAACACTCCGGCCACTTTTTCGCTTCAACCGACGTGCCAAGGCGTCAGATCACCATTCAGGGAGGTGAAAGTGTCACCTGGTACCAATCCTCAGAAAAAGTGAGGCGTGGATTTTGCGGAGTATGTGGATCATCGCTATTTTGGGATCCACCCCACCACGACTGGATTGCTGTCGCGATGGGTGCATTTGATGGACCGACCGAAACCAAACTGAAAATGCATATCTTTGTCGCTGACAAAGGCGACTACTACGACATCACCGACGACCTGCCCCAGAATGAGCAATGGGCAACTGTTGCTCACCCGCGAGCGGCCTTCAATTTCTAGTCTGAGGCTGCGGCCCCTTGCTCGCGGTCGTGTTGCCTTTCGGCAGGGACCGGCGCTTCTCCAAAACGCGTGACAGCAAGTTCCGTTTTCTCTTGCGCTTGATCAGATCGATATCGCTGACGAGCTTTGCGCCGCCTTCGCGCCGCTCGAGCGTGATCTTGCGGCTATGGAAGACTTCCAGCTCAGCGCGATGCGCGACGCTTAGGATGGTGACTTCAGGCAATTCATCGATCACCATCTGCATCATCTTATCCTGGCTCTTCTCATCGAGTGCTGCCGTTGCTTCATCCAGCACGATGATATCGGGTTGGTGCAGCAGCAGACGCGCAAAGGCGAGCCGCTGCTTTTCGCCACCCGACAAGGTCTGGTCCCAGGGCGCCTCTTCCTCGATCTTGTCGTTCAGATAGTCCAGTCCCACCTTGTCGAGCGCCGCCTTGATCTCATCCAACGGCCAACTATCGGCGGCCCCGGGATAGGCGACCGCACGGCGAAGCGTGCCCGAAGGGATATAGGGCCGTTGCGGCAACATGAACAATCGCCTGTCGGCATGGAAATTGACGCTGCCGCCGCCCCACGGCCAGAGACCTGCGATGGCCCTTACCAGCGTGCTCTTGCCCGACCCGGATTCGCCTGACACAAGCACCCGCTCGCCGGGTTCGATCTCGACCCGGGTTTCCGTGACCACTGCGGTGCCATCGTCAAGCGACACGGAGAGATCGTTGAGGCTAAGCATCGCCTCGCCTTCGGTTTCGCCATGCTTGATGCGCCCGAGCGAGTCGCTCTGTTCGGCGCGCTCCAACCCGTCGAGCGACATCATCAGCGAGGCGACGCGCCGTGCACAGGCATTCCAATCGGCAAGACGGGGATAGTTGTCGACCAGCCAGCCGAACGCGCCCTGAACGATGGCAAAAGCAGAGGCGGCCTGCATGACCTGTCCAAGGGTCATGCTGCCTTCGAGAAATTTTGGTGCGCAAAGCAGGACCGGCACGACAGGCGCAATCAGCATCGATCCATGCGACACAAGCGTCGTGCGCATATGCTGGCGGGCAAGGAGCGCCCATTGCTTCAGCACATTGGCGAAGGTCTTCTCGAGGTCGTTACGCTCCTCCTCTTCGCCACCGAGAAGCGCGATGCTCTCGCCGTTTTCCCTGACATGCGTCAGCGTGTAGCGAAACTCGGCTTCAGCCTGATTTTTGGCCTCGGAGACGTGGACGAAATAGCGGCCGATGACCGCCATCGAAGTAGAGGTGATCGCGGCGTAGAGGACCGCAGTGACGACGAGAAAGCCGGGAATGGTAACGGTGAAACCTGCAATCGGCAGAGTGAGGGCCCCGCCGATCGTCCAGAGCACCACGATGAAGGTCGAGGCCGCCAGAAATGCGGAAATGACGCCGGCGATGAAATCGACGGGTGCTTCGGTGGCAATCCGCAAATCCTCGGAAATGCGCGCTTCGGGATTCTTGTGGTCGCCGCCGATAAGATTCAACTGATAGTAACGGCCGTTTGCGAGCCAGCGCGCGATGACTGCTGTTGTCAGCCAGGAACGCCAGCGACGTTGGATCATCATGCGAACGGCGACTTGTATGGTGACAATGGCGACAGTTCCGAGCACGAGCGGCACGAATACGGCGCTCAGGAAATAGACGGTGCCGGCATCGTGTCGCTCTATGGCGTCGAAGATCCCGCGGTTCCACAGATTGATTCCGTACTGGAAGCCGACATTCATGCAGATCATCGCCAATAGCCCGATCGAGAAGGGCCACGCGAATTTGTCGCCACCGCGGCCCCAGTAACGGCGCGCGCTGATCCAGAAACGCTTAAGCAGATACCGCCTGCGCGCCTGCTCGGCCTCCTCAGGCGTCAACTCCGGATCGGGTTCGATGGCATCTGGCGGCAGCATGACCTCGACAGTCGATGCCGTCTCCTGGGGCGAGTTCCCGGCACCGTGCGGTTCGGTGCCGTCGACCGATTTCGGTTTGAGTTTAGCGTCGGTCATAAGCGCGATAACGGCTTACACATCGAAATGTTTCATGAGGCCGGTAGCGAACGTGGCGTCGGAGGGCTTGTCGAGAAAATGAGGGAAGACCGTGGCCGCACTGTCGCTATTGCGCCGTGTCTGAGCTCTTGACGTAGCTGTCGTTCGCCGCGTTCTGGATCATTGCGATGGCGACCGGCGGCAGGATGAAGCTCCACCCAGCTAGCATCTTGAATCTGATTTGCCGCCCCTTGGAAATCCCTTCGATTCAAGAGAAGATCATCCGGCCTAGTGTCTGGGGAAATCCTGATGGAAAACCACGAGCCGTTTTTGCGCGAGGCGATTGCGCTCTCGAAATCCGCGGTGGAAAACGGCGACGAACCGTTTGGCTCGGTGCTGGTGAGGGACGGCAAAATCATCCTGCGCGCCGAAAACAGCGTCTTCACCGGCCACGATATGACGAACCACGCCGAGATGAACCTGGTCAAACTGGCGGCACAACACTACGACACGGCTTTTCTCGCCGGCTGCACGCTCTACACCAGCACGGAGCCGTGCGCGATGTGCTCCGGGGCGATTTACTGGTCGGGCATCGGGCGCATGGTGTTTGCGTGCTCCGAAACGCGGCTTGGCGAGATCGCCGGGATCGGGTTGAACGTGCCGAGCCGGGCGGTGTTGCAAACCGGCGCACGCATCGTCACTGTGGTTGGCCCGGACCCGAACCTCGAAGACGAAGCCGCCGCAGTCCATCAGGAATTCTGGCCGAAGCATCTGGGCAAGGTATAGTCTCTTTCGTCCGAAATGCCGCTGACGAGCACGGCGGTGCCTGGAGTTGCCCTCGCCGGCTCAGGCGGTTTCGGTGGCGATCTGCGGCAGGGATTGCAGCAGGGTCTGGCGGGCGGAGTGCAGATGCGCGCGGCAGGCGGTTTCGATCGCCGCCTGGTCGCCGGATTCCAAGGCTGCGATATAATCCAGATGTTCGTGGATGGCGCGCTCGTTGCGCTGGCGGGCGGCGGCCTTGTTCCACTGGTAGTGATAGTGGAAGACGATGGCGATGGCGTCGTAGAAATCGGCGATGAAGCGGTTCTTCGAGGCGCGGTGGATCAGCAAGTGGAAGCGCTCGTCGAGGACGGAGAAATCCTTGAAGCGCTGGTTGATGTCGGCAAGCATGGCGTGATGTTCGTCGCGAATGGCGGCAAGATCCGCCCAGCTCTGATTATCCCTGGAAAGCCGGCCGAATTCGGCGGCGGAATGCAGCTCGAACATCTCGCGCACATCGGCAAGTTCGAGGGCAAATTCGCGGGTGAAGCCTTTGAGCGTCCAGTGGCTGTTCGGGCGTTTCTCGATGAGGCCGAAGCGGGAGAAACGTATCAGGAATTCGCGCACGCTGGTGGTGCCGGTGCCGATCTCGCGGGCAAGCTCCAATTCATTGATCTGCATGCCAGGTGCTGCATCATCGGCAAGGATGCGCTGCATGAAGCTGCGCTCGATGATGTCATGCAGGGAGTCGGTTTCTTCGGAGGGAAAGAGGTCGTGGTCAGTCGGTTGGCGCAGCACGATCTTCTGACGCTTGTTCCAGCGGATGATGCCTTCTTCGCTCAACCGCGTCAGGATGGCGCGCGCCGTCGAGCGGCTGACGCCGAGTTGGGCGGCGATCTCCGGTTCCGAGGGCAGCGCCGTATCCGTGCGCAGGGCTACGGCATACCTATTGTAGGCTTCCTTGAAGACCGTATTCTGCCTTGCCACCAGACCCCGCTTTCCGCCCTCGTGACCGTGCCCCGCTTCAAAGCAGGACGGAGCGGACCGGGGCTTGTTCAAACGACCTTTAGCTTATTTCCGGTCGCCTGCGGCTCATTGCCTCCCTCGTCCACAGGATCAATATTCCCGTTGACTTGAAAATGTTTATTGTAGATAAAAAACAAAATCAATGCGCTTTCGCCGATGTAGCGAGCCTTTCGATAGAACAGGATGATTTTAGGTGGGATGGCCTAAAAATCTGAATCCTGTTTTAAATTAAAGAGTTAGAGCCTGATGTCGTCCGAAAACCGCTGACACTTTTCGGCATCATGCTTTAGGGAGATAGAGACTTGGACAAACTGCCTTGGATCATCCTTTCGGCCGGCGACAATGTCGCGGTCGCAACGGCGGCAATCGCGCCGGGTTCGACGGTTGCCGGCATTCAGACCCGTGAGAAGATCGACCCCGGCCACAAGGTGGCGATAGCGGATATTCCGCTTGGGTCGCCCGTGGTGAAATACGGACAGGCGATCGGCCGCACCACGGCCGAGGTCAAGGCCGGCGATCATGTGCACAGCCACAACCTGCATTTCGAAAACGACCGGCTGGCGGCGACCGCCAATTCGGCACCGGAAACAGCGTCGGCCGACGACGTGGGGCGCACCTTCATGGGGTATCGCCGCGCCGACGGACGGGCCGCGACCCGCAACTATATCGGCATCATCGCCAGCGTGAACTGTTCCACCACGGTCTGCCGGGCAATCGCCGACGAGGCAAACCGGACGATCCTGCCGCATTATGAAGGCATCGACGGTTTCGTGCCGATCGTGCACGACCAGGGCTGCGGCATGAGCTCGACCGGCGACGGCATGAACGTGCTGCACCGGACGCTCGCCGGCTATACAAGGCATGTAAATTTCGGCGGCGTGCTGATGATCGGCCTCGGCTGCGAGGTCAACCAGCTGACGCTGTACGGCCAGAGCGGTGCGGGTGCCTCGAAGCGGCATTTCAACATCCAGGATGCCGGCGGTTCGCGCCGCGCGGTCGAGCGCGCCATGGGCATGCTGCGCGAGATCGCCGCCGATGTCGGCAAGGAAAAGCGCGTACCGATGTCGATCGGTGAGATCATCATCGGCCTGCAATGCGGCGGCTCGGACGGCTTTTCCGGCATCACCGCCAATCCGGCGCTGGGTGTCGCGGCCGACCTGCTGGCGGCCGCCGGCGGCACGGCGATCCTGTCGGAAACCTCGGAAATCTATGGTGCGGAACATCTGCTGCGCAGCCGCGCCGTCAGCGACGAGGTGGCAAAGAAGCTCGACGACAAGATCGCCTGGTGGGAAGAGTACGTCGCTCTCCACGGCGCCTCGCTCGACAACAACCCCTCGCCCGGCAACAAGCGCGGCGGGCTGACGACCATTCTCGAAAAGTCGCTCGGCGCCGTCGCCAAGGGCGGGCGCTCGCCGCTGACGGCGGTCTATGGTTATGCCGAGCGGGTCACGGCCCCCGGCCTCGTCTTCATGGACACGCCCGGCTACGACCCGGTCTCGGCAACCGGCCAGGTGGCGGGCGGGGCGAACATGATCGCCTTTACCACAGGTCGCGGCAGCTGCTTTGGCTGTCGGCCGGCGCCGTCGCTGAAGCTTTCCAGCAATTCGGCGCTCTATGCCTCGATGGAAGAGGACATGGACATCGATTGCGGCACGATCGCCACCGGCGATGCGACGATCAGCGGCAAGGGCCGCGAGATCTTCGACCTCATCGTCGATACGGCCTCGGGCAAGAAGACCAAGAGCGAGCTCTTCGGCTACGGCGACAATGAATTCGTGCCCTGGCATCTCGGTGCGACGCTGTAATCTTTGATTTTACGCAATCCCGGACGGAAAACCGCTTCACACTTTTCCTGGGATTGCTCCAGATAGTTCAGCTTCTTCGTGAGGAGGAATGATGAAGACGAGACGGATCGGCAAGACCAAGCTGGAAGTGACCGAAATCAGTTTCGGCGCAGCCGCTCTCGGCGGTCTCTACCGCGCATGCCCGCGCGAGCAGGCGATCGATACGCTGCAGGCGGCCTGGGATAGCGGCATTCGCTATTTCGACGTGGCGCCCTGGTATGGGCTCGGCCTTGCCGAGCGGCGGGTCGGCGATTTCCTGCGCGACCAGCCGGACGGCTCTTACGTGCTGTCCACCAAGGTCGGCCGGCTGCTTCGGCCGGTGCCGACCGGCACCGTGCCTGATTACAGCTATGTCGACCCGCTCTCCTTCGATGCCGATTACGACTATTCCTATGACGGCATCATGCGCTCGGTCGAGTTCAGCTATGCGCGTCTCGGCCTCAACCGCATCGATATTCTCTATGTGCACGATCTCGGCGTCTACACACATGGCGCGGCGAAGAATGCGGTCCACCAGAAGCAGTTTCTCGATTCCGGCGTGAAGGCGCTGGAGGAACTCAAGTCGTCTGGCGCGATCTCCGCCTTCGGCCTCGGCGTCAACGAAGTGCCCGTCTGCCTCGACGTCATGCGCCATTCCGATCTCGACTGCATCCTGCTCGCCGGCCGCTACACGCTGCTCGACCGCTCGGCCGTCGCCGAACTGCTGCCGCTCTGCCGGCAGAAGGGCACCTCGCTCGTCGTCGGCGGCGTCTTCAATTCCGGCATCCTCGCCACCGGCCCGGTGCCGGGTTCGCATTTCGACTATATGCCGGCTGATGACGACGTGCTTGCCAAGGTCGGCGCCATGGAGGCGATCGCCAAAAGCCACGGCGTGCCGCTGGCAGCGCCCGCCCTGCAGTTTCCGCTGCGCGAGGCGATCGTCGCATCGGTGCTGATCGGCACGGCCAAGCCTTCGAGCCTGACGCGCAACATGGAGATCGTCGAGCCGCGGCTTGCCGACGACATCTATGCCGAATTCGAACCCTATACGCTGGTCGCGCCGCCGCTCGGCGCCGAAGCCGTCCGAGTCTGAGGAGAGACTATGCTCAAGGGTATTCATCCGCTGCTTGGCCCCGACCTGCTCCATGCATTGAAGACCATGGGACATGGCGACGATATCGTCATATCGGACGCCAATTTTCCCTCGGGCTCGATGGGTCCGCCGGTCATCCGCGCCGACGGCGTCGGCGCCACGGACATGGCCAAGGCCATCCTGACCCATATGCCGCTCGACACCTTCGTGCCGGAAGCGGCGTGGCGGATGGAGGTGGTCGGCGATCCCGATGCGATGCCGGAGGTCTGCACCGAATTCCAGCAGATCGTTTCCAAACATGCCGGCGATTTCCGCATCGTGCCGGTGGAGCGTTTTGCGTTTTATGCGATGGCCCGCAAGGCCACCTACATCGTCGCGACGACGGAATTTCGGCTGTACGGCAACCTGATTTTGAAAAAAGGCGTCGTCCATCCTGATGAGGTCGACATGGCCTGATCCCTATTTTAGGGTATCGTGGTATTGGAATAAAATCAGTTGCTTGGCGGGAGTTTACCAAAGAAAAAAAGCCGGTTTTGCGCACTTGCAATTTGATTGCGCCTCGGCTAGCTTCACCTGGCAAATGTTTTTTATCGATAAAAATCGTCCGCCTGCGTTCAGCGGCCGATTTATTTGGAGGAGAACGCACCCTGAGAGGAGAACCCTTATGAGTATCGTGAAATCCCTTCTGTCCCGCCGCGCCTTTACCGCGCTTGCGGGTGCCGCAGTCATCGCCACGGCGATGCCGGCACCGTCGTTTGCCGCCGACGTGACGATCCCGATCATCGTCAAGGACACGACGTCCTTCTACTGGCAGATCGTTCTGGCCGGTGCCCGCAAGGCCGGCAAGGATCTCGGCGTCAACGTGCCGGAACTCGGCGCACAGGCCGAGTCCGACGTCAACGGCCAGATCAGCATTCTGGAGAACGCCGTTGCCGGCAAGCCGGCCGCCGTCGTCATTTCGCCGACCGAATTCAAGGCGCTCGGCAAGCCGATCGATGAAGCGGCCAAGTCGGTTCCGATCATCGGCATCGACTCAGGCGCCGACTCCAAGGCGTTCAAGTCGTTCCTGACGACCGACAACGTTCAGGGCGGCCGCATCGCCGCTGACGGCCTGGCCGCCGCCATCAAGGAGATGACCGGCAAGGAAGAAGGCGATATCGTCATCCTTACCAATCTTCCCGGCGTCGGCTCGCTGGAGCAGCGCCGCGAAGGCTTCCTGGATCAGGTGAAGACCAAGTATCCGGGTCTTAAGGTCATTGCCGACAAGTACGGCGATGGCCAGGCGACGACCGGCCTCAACATGATGACCGACCTGATCACGGCCAACCCGAACCTCGTCGGCGTCTTCGCCTCGAACCTCATCCTGGCGCAGGGCGTTGGCCAGGCGATCGCCGAAAACAAGCTTGGCGACAAGATCAAGGTCATCGGCTTCGACAGCGACGACAAGACGGTGGGCTTCCTCAAGGACGGCGCGATCGCCGGCCTCGTCGTTCAGGACCCCTATCGCATGGGCTATGACGGCATCAAGACCGCTCTTGCCGTCTCCAAGGGCGAGAAGGTCGAAGAGAATGTCGACACCGGTGCCAATCTCGTCACCAAGGCGAACATGGCCGATCCGAAGATCGACGCGCTGCTGAACCCGAAGATCAAGTAACAAAAACAGACAGGCCGCGCCGGCTTCAAAAACCGGCGCGGCCTTTTCCATCCGTGGTATGTTTTGTGCGGGATGGAGAGCAGAGGCGACACAAGGAGGAGAGGTCCATGATCGGACTGGAAGAGGTCAGTCATCGCCATGATGACAGCGCGACGCTGAAAGAAGCCAATCGAATTCCCGCCGGATCGCCTATCCTCGAACTCAAGGGCCTGCAGAAGAATTACGGTCATGTGCAGGCGCTGAAGCCAGCGACGCTGACCTTTCTTGCCGGTGAAATCCACGCCATCGTCGGAGAGAACGGCGCCGGCAAATCCACCCTCATCAAATTGCTGACAGGCGTCATCACCCGCACCGCCGGCGAGGTGTTGTGGTGCGGCCAGCCGGTGGCGCTGGCGACGCCGAACGAGACGATTGCCCGCGGCATCAACGCCGTGCACCAGGAAGTCGTGCTATGCCGGCACCTGACGGTCGCCGCCAATCTCTTTCTCGGCGACGAGGTCAACCGCTTCGGCCTGATGCGCAAGAAGCAGATGGAGAAGATGGCGCAGGCCGTGCTCGACGATCTCGGCTTCGGCCTGCCGGCCGGTGCGCTCTTAAGCTCGCTGACGATCGGCCAGCAGCAGCTGGTGGCGACGGCGCGCGCGGCGATGCGCGGCACGCAGTTCCTGATCTTCGATGAACCCACCGCCTATCTGACGCGCCAGGAATCGGCACAGCTCTTCAAGCTGATCCGCCGGCTGCAGGGCGAAGGCGTCACCATCGTCTATATCAGCCATCGCATGGAGGAAGTGTTCGAGCTTGCCGACCGTGTCTCGGTGCTGCGCGACGGCACGCATGTCGGGACGCGCCTGATCGGCGAGACCAACGATGCCGAGCTGATCGCGCTGATGATCAACCGCTCGATCGAGCAGATCTACCACAAGGAAGAGATTGCGATCGGCGAGACGATCGTCGAGGTCAAGGGCCTCTCCGGCCCTGGTTTCGAAGACGTGTCGCTCAGCGTCAAGGCAGGACAGATCGTCGGCCTCTACGGGCTGATCGGCGCCGGCCGCAGCGAATTCGCGCTCGGCCTCTACGGACGCCAGCCGATCAGCGCCGGCGAAATCCACTGGAGGGGCAAACGTGTCGATATTCGCAACGAACGCACCGCCATGGAACTCGGCATTGCGCTCGCGCCCGAAAGCCGGCGCGACCAGGGGCTCTGCCTCAACCTGCCGATCGGCCTCAACATCAACCTGCCGGTGTTCGGGCGCCTCAGCCACGGCCCCGTCATCAATCACGCACGCGAATCGGCCAATGCCGACAAGCAGATCCGCGATCTCAGCATCAAGACGCCGAGCCGGCGCGTTCCGGCCTCCAGCATGTCGGGCGGCAACCAGCAGAAGATCGTCATCGGCAAATGGCTGAGCCACGGCGCCCAGCTGTTCATCTTCGACGAACCCACCGTCGGCGTCGACGTCGGCACCAAGGCGGAAATCTACCGGCTGTTCGCCAAGCTTCTGAAGGACGGCGCGGGCATCATCCTGATCTCCTCCTACCTGCCCGAGGTCTATGAACTGGCCGACCGGCTGCACGTCTTCCGCGCCGGCAGGCTCGTCGCGAGCCATGATTTCCACGCGGCGACGCATGAACAAGTGCTCAGCGAAGCGATCGGCGTCTGAGCCAAAAGAATAAGAGGGAGAAAATTCATGACTGCCACCCCCACAGAAATCGTCGCACCGCCGCCGCGCCGGAAAATGAACATCCTGTTCGGCCTGACGCTGATCGGCCTGCTGATCTTCCTCTGGATCGTGCTCGCCGTTGTCACCCCGAGCTTCTGGACGCCGCTCAACATCTCGAACCTGCTGCGTCAGGGCGCGATGACGGCGATCCTCGCACTCGGCCAAACCTTCGTTATCATCACCGCCGGCATCGACCTTTCGGTCGGCGCCATCGTCGGCTTCTGCACGGTGATCATCGCCTGGCTGCTGCAGGCGGGCGTACCGGTCTGGGGTGCGATCGCGCTGACGCTGCTCATGGGTGTGGCGATCGGCGCCTTCCATGGCTTCGGCATCGTGCATATGGGCCTGCCGCCATTCATCATCACGCTGGCAACCCTGACATCGCTGCGCGGCATCGGCCTCTTGATCACCAACGGTTCGACGATCAACATCACCAATGAGGGCTTCAGCAATTTCGCCCGCGCCGATCTGCTCAGTATTCCGAGCTTGTTCTGGATGGTCATCCTGGTGGCGGTCCCCTCCTTCATCTTCCTGCATCTGAGCCGCTGGGGCCGCTATCTCTTCGCGGTCGGTTCGAATGCCGAGGCGGCGCGCCTTTCCGGCGTCAACGTCAAGGGCATGATCTACCTTGCCTATATCCTCTCGGCCTCCTTCGCCGCCTTCGTCGGCGTGCTGCTCGCCTCGCGCATCGCGATCGGCAATGCGACACAGGCCGACGGCTGGGAACTGCAGGCGATCGCCTCCTCCGTTATCGGCGGCACCAGCCTTTTCGGCGCGGTCGGCTCTGTGCACGGCCCGCTGATCGGCGCGTTCATCCTCGCCACCATCAACAACGGCGCAAACCTTCTGAACGTCAACTCCTTCTGGCAGCGTATCATCACCGGTCTGCTGATCATCGTGATCGTGTTCTTCGACCAGCTGCGCCGCCGCAAGAGCAATTGAGAGGCGAGCAGGAGATCGCCGCTCGGGGAGATCGCCGCCTGCCCCTCATCCGCCTGCCGGCACCAACCGGGGTCGAGCCACAGGTCTCGACCCGTCCTTCGGACCCCCGCTCGCGGGGAGAAGGGCAAATGCCGCAAACCTGTCCGTCCCCATTGACGTCGTGCAGGGCACGTCCCCTCGCCCCGTTTACGGGGAGAGGGCTAGGGTGAGGGGCAGCTACCTGCACGAACGAACAGCAGTGGCACGACACAGAGTAAAGAACGAAGAATGTGAGACCCGTCATGAAAGCAGTTCTTTGCCGGGAGCCCGGCGTGCTCGATATCGTCGAGCGTCCTTCGCCAGCGGCTCCCGCCGCCGGCTGGGTGCGGCTTGCCGTCAGCCATGTCGGCATCTGCGGCACCGACTACCACATCTTCGAGGGCAAACATCCCTTCCTCGAATATCCCCGGGTGATGGGGCATGAGATCTCGGCAACGGTGCTGGAAGCGGGCGACGGCGTCACTATCGCCGTCGGCACGCCTGTCATCGTCAATCCCTATCTCTCCTGTGGGCAATGTATTGCCTGCCGTCAGGGCAAGCCGAATTGCTGCACCAATATCAAGGTGCTCGGCGTCCATACCGACGGCGCCTTCTGCGAGGAGATTTCGGTTCCGGCCGAGAACCTCTATGCCGCCGAAGGTGTAAGCCTCGAAGCGGCGGCGACCACCGAGTTCCTGGCGATCGGCGCCCATGCGGTGCGCCGCTCGATGACCGGCGCCGGAGCGCGGGCGCTCGTCATCGGCGCCGGGCCGATCGGCCTCGGGGCGGCGATCTTCTCGCGCATCGCAGGCCATGAGGTGACGCTGCTCGATACCAGCACCGAGCGGCTGCAGATGGCATCCGAGCGCTTCGGCTTCACCTCCGGCATCGTTGCCAACGAGCAAACGGCTAACGCCGTTCGTGACAAAACCAATGGCGACGGTTTCGACGTGGTCTTCGACGCGACGGGGTACGGCCCTTCAATGGAAAAGGCCTTCTCCTTCGTCGCCCATGGCGGCGCGCTGGTGCTGGTCAGCGTCGTCAAGGACGATATCCGCTTCTCCGATCCCGAATTCCACAAGCGCGAGATGATGGTGATCGGCAGCCGTAACGCCACCCGCGTCGATTTCGAGCATGTGGCGGATTCGATCGCCAAAGGGCTGGTGCCGGTGGACAAGCTCATCACCCACCGCACGACGCTCGCCGATGCGCCACGCGATCTCGCCCGCTGGGCGCATGAGAAGAATGGGCTGATCAAGGCGGTGATCCGCATCGGTGCTTAGCGCAATCCCAAGGTACGAAGTCGCATAGCGATTGCCTTGAACGCTTCCGGCAAATCTCGCCGGGAGCCGTTGGCCCTTGGTCTTTCCACAAGACCTTCTGATGGGTGCGCCCGGAAACAACGCGGTTCCGACTCAGACCGGCGCCGGCGATTTCGCGCAACATTTCTCAATCAAAAAGCACACAGACGAAAACGGAAATGTCCATAAGTGGGGGCCGCCGGATACTCGGCAGATGTTCATCAATTGAGTGATGGAAAGGGTCGGCCGATGAAAATGCGAATTGCTTCCTTGGCAATGGCTATTGCGCTGACAATGCCGCTTGCGGTGCCGGCTCGTGCGCAGGTGGTCATCCAGGAAGGTCAGGGATCGGAGTTCTATGCTGATCCTGACGATAACCAGACGGAAACGGACTTTCTGCAGCGATGGAATCGCCACCACGACCAGCGAAGCGGATGGCGCTCGGGTCGGGACAATTTCGGGCCAGACGATGCGGTTCGCCTCCTCGAACGGCGTGGTTATCGCGTCAGAGATGTGAAGGACGTGGGTGAACGATATCTGATCAATGCATGGCGTGACGGGGACGATCTCCTCGTGAGTGTCTCCCGCAGGGGTGAGATCATGGGCGTCGTGCACGACCGCGAGTGATGAGCCGCTTGGGCTTTGTTCAAGAGCCGGGTGTCTGGTTCGCGCCGATGGCTGCCCCAGCTTGCGAGAGCGAGCGGGAACGGAGACGTCGCGGCATGCCCTCTTCTCCCCTCGGGGAGAAGGTGCCGGCAGGCGGATGAGGGGGCCACACGGCACATCCTTCACGTAAAATCTACTCCGCCCCGCCGACGGCAGTCGCGCTGAACACGGTCGAGACTATACCGGCGCGGTCGAAGTTCGCATAGGCGTTGTTGAAAAGACCGGTTTCGCCGGCCCCCTCATCCGCCCTACGGGCACCTTCTCCCCGCTGGGGAGAAGAGGGAATCGAGATGTTGCGGCATATCCCTTCTCCCCGCAGTCGGGCTAACCCACCGCCTCAATCGCCCTGCGCATCTGCCTGACAACGGCGGCATCGGTCTTGTTGGTGCTTTTCGCCTCGAAGCCGAAGGCGACCGCGCGTGGATCGGCGCTTTCGACCGGCGAGCTGCAGGAACCGTGGACCTCGCGGGCGCCGGTCGCCCGCAGGATCTCGCCCACATTTGCCGGGCGGATGCCGCTGCCGGGCATGATGGCGATCCGGCCGGCCGCCTTTGCCGAAATGCGCTTCAGCGTGTCGAGGCCGTCGGCCGCTTTCAAGGCGCAGCCGGAGGTCAGGATGCGTTCGCAACCGAGTTCGACCGCCTGCTCCAACGCTTGATCGGCATCCGGCACCAGATCGAAGGCGCGATGCAGCGTCGAGCCGAGGCCGGCCGCATGCGCCTTCAAACGGTGGATCAGCGGCATGTCGAGCGTGCCGTCCGGCCGGTTGGCGCCGATGACGACACCGGCAAGGCCAGCGGCGCGCACGGCATCGATATCGATCATCATCGCTTCCTCGTCTGCCCCGTCGAAGATGAAGGGACCGGCATGAGGGCGGATCATCGCGTAGACCGGAATGGAAGCCCGAGCGGCGATCCGCATCAGACTCGGCAGCGGCGTCAGGCCGCCGAGTTCCAGCGCCGAGCAGAGCTCGATGCGCCCGGCACCGCCTTCGATTGCCGCCGCAAGGCCCTGAGCGCTATCGACACAGACTTCCAGCAAAACCGTCATATTCCGAATCCTTCTTCTTCCGCCATCGGCCTTCGATTGTCTGCCTAAATGCGATATGGCCGCCAATCAGCCCGGATGGTGGCATTACCGTCAAGTAGCACAAACCGCCAACTCCAGGTTTCAGCTCCCTTGCTTCTGTCAGCAATAAGACCGGGGATGACAAGAATTGCTGCGCGCGACAGCGCGATATCGCGTGACATGCACAGTGCCGAGTTGTGGATAGGTCGCCAGCGAACGCGTCGCGTGAGATGAAGTGAAACTCATATAAATTTTTCTGTAGATTGTGTCGTTTAGCTGCGAGTGAAAACTTCCTTGCATGATCGACGAATTTATGCGCATATATACGCATAAATTTGTCGATCATTAGAAGAGCCAAGTGATGATTAATCGGCTGAAACATTTCCGGGTCATGAATGCCGAAACCCAGACTCAGGCCGCTAAGGCGGCGGGCGTGACGCAACCCACCTATCAGCGCTGGGAAACTGGCAAGGTCGAGATCCCGAGGGGCCACCTTGTCAAGTTGGCAAAGCACTTCAAGACCAGCGAACTGGAATTGCTTGGTCGGCACCCGCCGAAAGAGGCAGCGTTCTACAACGACGAGGCTCCGCTTGACCTACAATACTATGGTGAGTGTGCGGTTCATTTCGGCGGTGGCGGCGAGCCACTGGTGCTTTCGATTTCGGAAGCGGCATACGCGCAAGCCTATCGCGAGTTGCAGAGCAGCAAGCGCTTCATCGTTGTCAAAGACTTGGGTAACCGTACCGTGGCGATCCGACACAAGGCAATTTCCGAGTTTTATTTTTCGAGTGAAGCTTACGACACTTACGGGCCCGATCATGGTGACTACAAACTGGCAACGCCAATCCAGATGCCTGACACTCGCGACTGGGCCATAGTCGAGGCCATTCGAGATGAAGAGGAGGACGGGGACAATTACACGTCGGATTTCGCTAAGGAAGACGTTGAGCGTGTCCAGCGCCAAATCATGATTACTGACGAGCAATTCGATGAGCTGGTCGCCAAGGGGGCCATCAAGCCCGAGGACCTCGCGATTGAGAAGGCCGCGCGAGCAGTTGAAACCGAGGAGATTATGGCCCTAGCTAACACAGTGACCGTCCAGTTCTCGACCGGGAAGCGCCGAGAAATCGACTATGTCAATTGCAACCTTTTCGAATGCATCGAACCTCTTATTGATGTCCATTATCCCTACAGCGGCGATGATGACGATGAACCGCACATGATCCGGTTACCGTATGAGGGCTATCATCGCGCGGCGTTCTTCAACCCGGACGTGCTGGATTATATTTCGTTCCCGACCCACAAAATCGAAGAGGGTGAAATCGAGAGTTATGACGACGGGCTGATCGACGAGGATGAACCCGACAATGATGATGCGGTGGAGATCAAGCCGCTGAAGACCAAAAAGAAGAGGCCGAAGTGAGAACTGACGTATCCATTCTCGCAAAAAAGCGGCCGGTCTCATTCCGGAGAATCGGATAGGGCTGGCGTAAACATATTGCCCATTTTCGTCATACCGGTCCGCTTCAGCCCATTATGCGAAGGCGGCATTTTCCGCGACGGGTGCCAAGACAATTTTTGCAGCGGTCGTGATCAGCAGGTCGCAGGCATCGGCGGCGGCTTTTCGATGGTTGAAGGCGACGTGATAGTACATCGGCAGGTGCTCGTCGAGATCGACGATGCGCACCTTGTCGGCGATCGGCATGGCGCTGACGCGGCCGAGGAAGGAGACGTAACCGTGATTGGCGACGAGGTCGACGATCACGGGCAGCGAATCCGCCGCGGTAATATCCTGACCGCGCAGGCGCCGGTTGGGCGCGCGCTCGTAGCTGAAGGCCATGGCCGCATGGCCGAGGCCGGTGCGCGGGCTCGGCATGCAGATCGGATGGCCGGCAACGAGATCGGCGACGCTGGTCTCGGTGCTATCAGGCGGCGCGATCACCACCATGTCGGTCTGCAGCAATTCGCGATGGCGGAAGTTTTCCAGTCCGAAGACCGAATCCAGGATCGCAACATCGATGCGGCCGCTCTTCAGCGCCTCGCGCAGATCGTCGGCGGTCATCGAGACCAGCGAGATCGCATTGTTGTTGCGGCGTACATTCCATTCCGAGACCAGCGCGCCCAGGCAGCGGGCCACCCAGCTTTCCGATCCGGTCGGAATAATCGAGCCGATGCGCAGCGACCGGGCGGTACGCCGATAACGCTCGTCGGCCGATGATTTGAGATCGTTCCACGCCTGGCTGATCACCATGAAGATCTGGTAGGCCCGCCTGCCCTCTTCCGTCAGCACCGAGCCCTGCGCCTGCCGCTCGAACAGGCGATGGCCTAAAAATTTCTCAAGATTGGCAAGCTGAAGCGAAAGCTGCGGCTGACCGAGGCGAAGGCGGCGGGCGGCCCGGTTGATGCTGCCCTGGTCGGCAACTTCGAGAAAACGCTCCATCGTGACGATCTTGACGGGAATGCGGGATGCCCAGGCCTCGTCGATCTCGGCGCCGGCACGGTCGTGACCGGCCCATCGGCCGAGCTCGCCGATCGCAGCCATGATCGGCTCCAGGCCTTCCAGCACCCTGCCGCTCGCAATCAGCGTCGCGAGCTCGCCTGAGGCGCGTTCCGTCAGCTTCATCGCGAGTTCGGTCTCGAGATTATGGATTGCCGTCGAGACGGTGGAGGGCGACAGCTGGAAGCGCCGCGCCGTCTCGCGGACCGAACCGGAGGTCAGGACATGGCTTGCGATGAACAGGGCACCAAGATGCAATCGGCCACCTCCGGAAAGCGCTGGAAAAACCGGACGATATGATGTGTTCATGAAAAAAGATATCCCTGCCTCCGGAGAGGCGGGCTATCGTTCGATCATAGAAAAAATCCGGGCGGCGGGAATCCGCAACAGAGCACCGGAGCATCGTGGAAACACGCAAGGGGACAAAAACAAATCGCGCCGGCCCTGGAAAAGGGAATGCGTTTCCGCGCGCGGAGGTGCATTCGCCGCCATAATCGTGCCGCGACCGCAAATACTGGAGGGGGCTTGCATCGATTTTTCGGGCATGAACGCTATTTCCATGACGCACGCAATTCCGGCATGATGGCGGCTTGGTCGCCTTCGCCGGCGGATTTCCTATGCGCAGGCCTCCCGCCCGAGGCTTGGGCCACATTCAATAGTTTTGAAAAAGGGGACTTTCCATGCTGAAGAAACTCGCACTTGCCGTCTCGCTCTCCGCCTTCTTCGCGGTGGGTGCGGCCCATGCCGCCGACGTCGTCGTTTCGTCGAAGATCGACACCGAAGGCACGCTGCTCGGCAACGTCATTGCGCTCGCTCTCGAAGCGAACGGCATCAAGACGCAGGACCGCATCGCGCTTGGCGCAACACCCGTCGTGCGCAAGGCGATCACCGCCGGCGAAATCGACATCTATCCCGAATATACCGGCAATGCCGGCTTCTTCTTCAACAAGGCCGATGACGCCGCCTGGAAGAACATCGACCAGGGTTATGAGCTGGCGAAGAAGCTCGATTACGACGCCAACAAGATCGTCTGGCTGACGCCGTCGCCTGCCAACAACACCTGGGCGCTCGCCGTGCGCAGCGACGTCGCCGGCCCGAACAAGCTGAAGAGCCTTACGGACTTCGGCAAATGGGTTGCCGGCGGCGGTGCCGCCAAGCTTGCCGCCTCCGCCGAATTCGTCAATTCGGCCGGCGCGCTTCCCGCCTTCCAGACGACCTACGGCTTCCAGCTGAAGCCCGACCAGATGGTCGTTCTTTCCGGCGGCGACACGGCGGCTACGATCAAGGCGGCCGCCGACCAGACGAACGGCGTCAATACCGCCATGGTCTACGGCACCGACGGCGCCATCGAAGCGGCCGAACTCACCGTTCTCGAAGACGACAAGAATGTGCAGCAGGTCTATGCCCCGACGCCGATCATCCGCGAAGAGGTGCTGAAGGCCAATCCGAAGATCGAGGAAGTGCTCTCGCCGATCTTCAAGAGCCTGACCGCCGACGAATTGCGCAAGCTCAACGCCAAGATCCAGGTCGACGGCGAGCCGGCAAAATCCGTTGCCGAAGCCTATCTCAAGGAAAAGGGCTTCCTGAAGTAATCATCGCTCGCTCCGCCCGATTGCGGGCGGAGCCCCCTTTGCTGATAGGGTTGGGCTGATGTTGGCCAGACAGGGTTGATTTGATGGAAGAAACCTTAGCGGTCCGCAGGCTGGACCGGCTCGGCGTGGTTCTGGTGGCCGGCGGCATCGCGGCGACAGTACTGATGCCCTTCATCTATGTGAAGGCGAACCGCATCGCCGCCGGCAAGCCGATGCTGCTGATGCAGCTTCTTCCCCAGCCTTCCGTCGTCATCCTGACCGTGTTTCTCCTTCTCACCGCCTTCGCCACGCTGTTCCTCGCTAATGCGATAGCGCGGCTTGTCATCGCCACGCTCTGCCTTGCGGCGCTGATCGTTGCGATCGGCCTCGTCTCGACGGCGGCAACGCCCCCCGGCAGCACGGTGGCGCGCATGACGCCCGGCGGCGGCTTCTGGGCGCTGTTTGCGGTGATCGGGCTCGTCATATCCGATGCGCTTGTCAAAATCCGGCTGGCGCCCTGGATGCGGGTCGCAGCCCTTGCAGCCTATACGGCGCTGCTCTTCATCTCGCTCTCCTCCGGCCTGCTCGACAGCCTTTCGATCATGAAGGAATTCTCGACGCGGGCCCCGCAATTCGAGACCGAAGCGATCTCGCATCTGCTGCTGGCGTTCGGCTCGCTTGCCATCGCCATTGTTCTCGGCCTGCCGCTCGGCATCCTCTGCTTCTGGGTGCCGAAGCTGCGGGCCATCGTGCTGCAGGGGCTGAGCCTCATCCAGACGATCCCGAGTCTGGCACTCTTCGGCCTGTTGATGCTGCCGCTCGGCTACCTCGCCACCCACGTGCCGCTCGCCGCCGCGATCGGCATTCGCGGCATCGGCACGGCGCCGGCCTTGATTGCGCTGGTGCTCTATTCGCTGCTGCCGATCGTTGCCAACACCGTCGTCGGCCTGCAGGGCGTCGACCCCTCGGTGCGCGACGCGGCAGCCGGCATGGGGCTGACGCGCTTGCAGATCCTTGCTGGAATCGACATGCCGCTCGCCTTTCCCGTCATTCTCACCGGCATCCGCATCGTACTGGTGCAGGCGATCGGCATGGTGACGATCGCCGCGCTGATCGGCGGCGGCGGCTTCGGCATCTTCATCTTCCAGGGGCTCGGCCAGACGGCCATGGACCTCGTCCTGCTCGGCGCCGTGCCGACCGTCTTCTTCGCCTTCTCATCGGCCGTCATCCTCGATGCGGTCATCGACAGCATCCGGGGATCCGCCGCATGACCATGATCGAGATCAGCAACGTCACCAAGCGCTACGGCGCCGCCACCGTCGTCAACAATGTCTCGATGAGTGTCGAGAAGGGCGAGATCACCGTCATCGTCGGGACATCGGGCTCGGGCAAATCGACGCTGATGCGGATGATCAACCGGCTGGTGCCGATCACCGAAGGCGAAATCTTTGTCGGCGGGCAGAATGTGATGGACGTTCCGGTGACCGAGCTTCGCCGCAAGATCGGCTATGCGATCCAGGGCCACGGCCTGTTTCCGCACCGGACCGTGGCGCAGAATATCGCCACGGTGCCGCAGCTTCTCGATTGGGATACCGCCCGTATTGCCAAACGGGTCGAGGAACTGCTCGGGCTTTTCAATCTCGATCCGGCAACATTTGCCGACAAATACCCGCACCAGCTCTCCGGCGGCCAGCAGCAGCGCGTCGGTGTGGCCCGGGCGCTGGCGGCCGAACCGGAGCTGCTGTTGATGGACGAACCCTTCGGGGCGCTCGATCCCGTCATCCGCGGCAAGGCGCAGGACGATCTCTTGGCGATCCAGAAGCAGTTCGGCACGACAATTATTCTCGTCACCCACGACATGGACGAGGCCTTCCATCTCGGCAACCAGATCGCGGTGATGAGCGAGGGCAGATTGCTGCAATGCTCGACGCCGGAAAAGATCCTCACCGAACCCGCCGATCCCTTCGTGCAGCAATTGACCGGCACCTCCGACCGGGCGCTGAAGCTGATGTCGCTGCTGCCGCTGAAGGAAAGCATGGAGCCGGCCAAGAGCGGTCTCGCCTATGCCCTGCCGCAGTCGCTCAGCCTGCGTGATGCGCTCGCCGAAATGATCTGGCAGGGGGTCGACGAGGCAGCGGTGCAGGACGGCGAAAAGGCGCCTGTCGGATCGATCTCAATGACCCGGCTTCTCGAACTGGGCCGCAAGGCATGAAGCTCCTCGTCGCCAATCTCTTCCGCCTGGCGGCGCTGGCCCTGTTGCTCATCCTGCTGTTCAGGACGGAGTGGCTTTCCTTCCTGCTGGTTCCGCTGACCAGCAATAATGCGCCCGCCGTCTATACGCAAAACAGCCTTGCTTCGCTGGCTGCCGGGCATCTGCAACTGGTGATCGGCTCGATCGTCGGCAGCGCCGTGCTTGCCGTTGTCGGCGGCATCTTCGTGACGCGGGAAAGCGGGGCTGACTTCCTGCCGCTGTCGCGCGCCATCGCCAATGCGGGGCAGACCTTTCCGCCGGTCGCGGTGCTGGCGCTCGCCGTTCCCGCCACCGGCTTCGGCGCCATGCCGACGCTGATCGCGCTCTTTCTCTACGGCCTGCTGCCGATCTTCGAAAACACCGTCGCCGGGCTGAAGCAGGTTTCGCCGCAAGTGCTCGATGCCGCCGACGGCATGGGCATGAACGGCACGCAGCGGCTGTGGCGCGTCGAGCTGCCGCTTGCCCTGCCGCTGATCCTCGAAGGGCTGAAGGTTGCGACCGTGATCAATATCGGCACGGCGACGATCGGCTCGACGGTTGCGGCAAAGGGCCTCGGCGAGGTCATCATCGCCGGGCTGATCTCCGACAATACCGCCTTCATCCTGCAGGGCGGCCTGATCGTCGGCCTGATGGCGGTGCTGATCTATGACGCCATGGGTCTCGTCGAAGCGGCGATCACCCGAAGAATCGGCTTGCGCCCAGCGTAAGAGGACGAGTACCAAGACTGCCGTAATGGATGAAAATGGGAGGCAGAATTGGCGAAGATGATCCACTCCATGATCCGCGTTCTCGATGAGGCGCGCTCCGTCGAATTCTACGAGAGGGCCTTCGGCCTTTCGGTCGCCGACCGCGTCGATTTCGAAACCTTCACGCTGATCTATATGAGCAATGCCGAGACCGGCTTCGAGCTGGAACTGACCGTCAACAAGGGCCGGACCGCGCCCTATGACCTCGGCAATGCCTATGGCCATCTTGCCGTCTCGGTCGAGGAGGTGGCGGTCGAGCGGGAGCGGCTGTCGAAGCTCGGGCTCAAGCCCGGTGAACTGGTGGAGCTCAACCGCGACGGCAAGCTCTTCGGCCTGTTCTTCTTCATCAGCGATCCCGATGGCTACAAGATCGAGGTGCTGCAGCGCCACGGCCGGTTTCTCTGACGCCGAACCACCGAGACGTTCCAATCCACAGATAATCCCACAGCTTCAAGCGGCATACATCAGGAGCCCGCCATGATCGAAAAGACTGCGCTCAATTCCGGCTGGACGCTCTCCTGTAACGATGCAGCAAGACCCGGCATGCCGGCTGCGATACCCGCGACGGTGCCGGGCTGCGTTCATCTCGACCTTCTCGCCAACCGGCTGATCCCCGATCCCTATATCGACGTCAACGAGATCACCAACGACTGGGTCGGCAAGACCGACTGGACCTATCGCTGCAGCTTCGAGGCGATGCCAGACGATGGCAGGGTGCATGAACTGGTCTTCGACGGGCTCGATACGGTCGCGGTGATATCCCTCAACGGCGAAGAGATCGGCCGCACCTTCAACATGCACCGCACCTATCGTTTCGATGTTTCCGGATTGCTGAAGTCCGGTGTGAACGAACTGACGGTCACCTTCCGCTCCGCCTACTCCTATGGCGCGGAGATGGAAAAACATTACGGCTATCGTCCCAACAACTATCCGGGGCCGGGCAATCTGATGCGCAAGATGGCCTGCAACTTCGGCTGGGATTGGGGGCCGACCCTGGTGACGGCGGGTGCCTGGAAGCCCGTCCGGCTGGAAAGCTGGGATCGGGCGCGGCTTGCCGAAACGCGGGTGTCGGCGACACTTGCCGGCGGCGACGGACTGGTGAAGGTGCATGCCAGGCTGGCGCGGCATGGCGACACGACGCCGTTGAGGCTCATCGCCGAAATCGGCGGCGTGACCAAGACGGTGGCGATCGCCGCTGACGAAGACGAGGGTTCCTTCGCGCTTGCCCTCCCCTCGCCGCAGCTCTGGTGGCCGCACCATCTTGGCGCGCAGCCGCTTTATCCGATGATGCTCCGGCTGGTCGACGACGCCAGCGACGATCTGCTCGACAGCTATCAGCGCGAACTCGGGTTCCGCTCGCTGCGGCTCGATACCTCCGCCGACGAGCATGGCTCGGCCTTTACCTTCGTCATCAACGACGTGCCGCTCTTCATCTGCGGGGCGAACTGGATTCCGGACGATTGTTTCCCCCCGCGGGTGACGGCTGAGCGTTATGCCGCGCGGATCGAGGAGGCAAAGGCCGCCAATATTCACATGCTGCGCGTCTGGGGCGGCGGCATCTTCGAGGCCGACGAGTTCTATGAGACCTGCGACCGTGCCGGCATGCTGGTCTGGCAGGATTTCCTCTTTGCCTGCGCCGCCTATCCGGAGGAGGAGCCGCTCAGAAGCGAGGTCGAGGCGGAGGTGCGTGACAATGTCGTGCGGCTGATGCCGCATGCCTCGCTGGTCCTCTGGAACGGCAATAACGAGAACATCTGGGGCTTCGACGAATGGGGCTGGCGGCCGATCATCAAGGCAAGCGAAAGCTGGGGCCTCGGTTATTATCTCGACCTGCTGCCGCGCCTCTGCGCCGAACTCGATCCAGAACGACCCTATTATCCTGGCAGCCCCTATTCCGGCTCGATGGAAATCGAACCCAATGCCGACGCACACGGCTGCAAACATATCTGGGACGTGTGGAACGATGTCGGCTACGAGGTCTACCGCAATTATATCCCACGCTTCTGCTCCGAATTTGGCTGGCAGGCGCCGGCTGCCTGGGCGACGATCGAAGAAAGCGTGCACGACGCGCCGCTGACGCCGCAATCGAACGGCGTCTTCCACCATCAGAAGGCGACTGAGGGCAATGACAAGCTGATCCGCGGCCTGTCCGGCCATCTGCCGGAGCCGCGGACAATGGACGATTGGCACTTCGCCACCCAGCTCAACCAGGCGCGCGCCATCCGCTTCGGCGTCGAGCACATGCGCTCGCATCGGAATATCTGCAAGGGTGCTGTCGTCTGGCAGTTCAACGATTGCTGGCCGGTGACCTCCTGGGCCGCGCTCGATTCGGCCGGACGCCGCAAGCCGCTCTGGTACGCGCTGAAGGCAGCCTATGATCCGCGCCTGCTGACGATCCAGCCGCGCGGCGGCGGGCTTGCCGCGGTGGCCGTCAATGAACGCACCCTGTTCTGGCGGGCGAAGATCAGCGGTAAACGCGTGAAGCTCGACGGCACCGTGCTGGCCGAATTCGAATTCTGGCGCCTGCTCTGCGACCGTTTCGAAGCAAAGGAATTTCCGCTGCCCGAGGAGATCGTCACTCCTGGCTTACCGAAGGACGAGGTGATCGTCGTGCAGATGCTGGACAGGCGGGCCTTCCATTATTTCGTCGAGGATATCGAGCTTGCCCTGCCGGCACCGCGGCTGACTGTCGATGTCGTCGGGATCGACGGCGGGTATGCGATCAAGGTGACGGCGCAAAATTTCCTCAAGGATCTCTGCCTGATGGCCGATCGGCTGGATCCGGATGCCGTTGTCGATTCGATGCTGGTGACGCTGCTGCCGGGCGAGAGCCATGTGTTTGCGGTCAAGACGGCAAAGACGATCGTAGCAGACGATATTGTCATCGGCACCGTTCTGTGGTCGGCCAACGATCTTGTTGCCGGACGTTAGAAGAGCCCCTCATCCGGCTGCCGCCACCTTCTCCCCGCCTGCGGGGAGAAGGGGATACGCCGCGACCTCTCCGTCCCCCGCTCACCTCTCGCAGGGCACGTCCCCTCGCCCCGCAGGCGGGGAGAGGGTTAGGGTGAGGGGCAGCCATCGGTACGAACCTGACAGCAGCGGATCCAACCAAAGAACCCACGTGAGGAACGATCTCATCGCCAAACACCAAAAAGGCCCCGCATCCGCGGGGCCCTTCCAGCTCGGCCTATCGGACGACGTTACATCCAGTAGGGCGGCACGCCGTAGTAATCATAGACCCGGCGGCCATTGTCGTTGTACCAGGTGTCGTCATCGTCCGAATAGCTCGGGGCGCCTTCGATCTGCTCCTTGGTCAGGTCGATGCGATAGCCATCCAGCTGGGTGTCGTAGTTCAGCTTTTCCCAGGGAAGCGGATAGTGATCGTGGCCGATGCCCAGGAAGCCGCCGAAGCTCAGCACGGCATAGGCAACACGGCCGTCGAGCTTTCCGATGATCAAGCGTTCGATCGAGCCAATATGCTTGCCATCGGCCCCATACACACGAGTGCCTTCGACGCGGTCGCTGGCGATCAGCGAGTGTGTGCTCTTGACATTCGGGTCACGGCGGGTGGCGTCAGTATCCTGGTTCAACATTGTGCACCTCCTTTGGGTGTTTCCTCATGGTGAGTATGCAAGATCAACGTCATGGCGGACTCAAAGTTCCCCATCCGTCCAACGATCGGGCAGCGAGCGATTGTTGACGTTTACGTCAAGGTTAGTATAGCTTCATTCGGCTTGAACCGTTCAGGCAATGGCATAAGCTGCCGGACTGGAAGATGGAGGATCCTTCTAGTCGATTGCCGGCTCGGCGCCGGCGGTGGCAGCAAGGGAGAGAGGAAAAAGATGAACAGCATTTCCGTCCATCCGAACGGAGCCAAGCCCGACAAACCCTGGCTTGCCGCCTATCCCGATATCGTTCCGGCAGAGATTCCGCCGCTGGAATATGCCTCGCTTGCCGAACTGCTGGAAAAATCCTGCGCCCGTTACGCCGACCGGACCGCCTTCTCCAGTATGGGAAAAGGGATGCGCTATCGCGAGTTGGAGAGCCAGACGCGCAAACTCGCCGCCTGGCTGCAAAGCACCGGCCTTCAGAAGGGCGACCGCGTCGCCGTGATGATGCCGAACGTGCTGCAGAACCCGATTGCCACCTATGCCATCCTGCGCGCCGGCCTGGTGGTGGTGAACGTCAACCCGCTCTATACGCCGCGCGAACTCGAACACCAGTTGAAGGATTCCGGCGCCAAGGCGATCTTCGTGCTGGAGAATTTCGCCCGCACGGTGGAGCAGGTCCTCAACAAGACCGATCTGCGCCATGTCGTCGTCACCTCGCTTGGGGAAATGCTGGGGCCGAAGGGGCTGATCGTCAACTTCGTCGTGCGCAAGGTGAAAAAGCTCGTTCCCTCCTGGTCGATCCCTCAGCATAAGAGCTTCGGCCAGGTGCTCCGCGAAGGTGCGGGAAAAAAGCTCCAGCCGGTCACGCTGACAGGCAGCGACATCGCCTTCCTGCAATATACCGGCGGCACGACGGGCGTTGCCAAGGGCGCGGTGCTGACGCATCAGAACCTGCTCGCCAACAAGGTGCAGCTGTCGCTCTGGCTGCGATCGGCCTTCGAGCGCAAGAAAGAGCCGGAGGTGCTGAATTTCCTCTGCGCCCTGCCGCTCTACCATATCTTCGCGCTGACGGTGAATTCGCTGATGGGCATGTCGCTCGGCGCCCACAATATCCTGATCGCCAATCCGCGTGACATTCCCGGTCTCGTCAAGGAATTCGAAAAGTCGAAGGTGCATATTTTCCCCGGCCTCAACACGCTGTTCAATGCGCTGATGAACAATGCCGATTTCGCCAAGCTCGACTTCTCCTCGCTGATCATGTCGCTCGGCGGCGGCATGGCTGTGCAGCGCCCGGTCGCCGACCGCTGGCTGAAGATGACAGGCACGTCAGTGACGGAGGGCTACGGCCTTTCCGAGACATCGCCCGTTGCCACCGCCAACCGCTTTGATTCGGCGGAGTTCACCGGCACGATCGGGCTGCCGCTTCCCTCCACCGAACTCGACATCCGCGACGAGGCGGGCAATTCGCTGCCATCAGGCGAGGTCGGCGAGATCTGCATCCGCGGGCCGCAGGTGATGGCCGGCTACTGGCAGAAGCCTGAGGAAACGGCGCGGGTGATGACCGACGACGGCTACTTTCGCTCGGGCGACATGGGTTTCATGGACGACCGCGGCTATACCAAGATCGTCGACCGCAAGAAGGACATGATCCTCGTCTCCGGCTTCAACGTCTATCCGAACGAGATCGAGGAAGTCGCCGCCATGCATGCCGGCATCCTCGAGGCCGCAGCCATCGGCGTGCCGGACGGACATTCGGGCGAGGCAGTGAAGCTCTTCGTCGTCAGGAAGGATCCGAACCTGACGGAAGCGGAGGTGAAAGCCCATTGCATCGCCAACCTCACCAACTACAAACGGCCGCGCTTCATCGAATTCCGCACCGAGCTGCCGAAGTCGCCTGTTGGTAAGATCCTGCGTAAGGACCTGCGCGGCTGAATTTGACGATCTGATGAAAATAAAGCCATCCGCTTGCCGCGGGTGGCTTTTTTCCATTTCGGCAGGTGGCTGAACTTGATTTGCGGGTGAGAAAGCGAATAGTTTCCGCAACCTTTCCGCCTCCAAAGGAGCCTCCCATGAACGCCATCGTCGAACAGCTGAAAAGCACCGCTGATGCCACCAAGGCAACCGATATCCGTGCCGCCTTCGCCGCCGATTCGCAGCGCTTTTCGCGCTTTTCCGTCGCGCTTGACGACCTGCTGATGGATTTTTCCAAGACTGCGGTGAATGACGACATCCTCAAGCTCCTGGTGAAGCTCGCCGAAGAAGGCGGCGTCGAGACGAAGCGCGAGGAAATGTTCTCCGGCAAGGCGATCAACTTCACCGAGGACCGCGCCGTTCTGCACACCGCGCTGCGCAACCGTTCCAACACGCCGGTTCTGGTCGACGGCAAGGACGTCATGCCCGACGTCAATTCCGTGCTTGCCGCCATGGGCAAGTTTGCCGACGACGTCCGCTCCGGCACGCTGAAGGGCGCCACCGGCAAGGCGATCACCGATGTCATCAATATCGGTATCGGCGGCTCGGATCTCGGCCCGGTGATGGCAACGCTGGCGCTTGCCCCATTCCATGACGGCCCGCGCGCCCATTTCGTCTCCAATATCGACGGCGCCCATATCGCCGATATCCTGAAGCTGGTGCAGCCGGAAACGACGCTGTTCATCGTCGCCTCGAAGACCTTCACCACCGTCGAGACGATGACCAATGCGCAGACGGCGCGCAATTTCATCGCCAAGGCGCTCGGCGAAGCCGCCGTGCAGCACCACTTCGCCGCCGTCTCGACGGCGCTCGACAAGGTCGCCGCTTTCGGCATCGACAGCGCCCGCGTCTTCGGCTTCTGGGACTGGGTCGGCGGCCGTTACTCGATCTGGTCGGCGATCGGCCTACCGCTGATGATCGCCGTCGGGCCGGAGAATTTCGCCAAGTTCCTCGACGGTGCTCATGCCGTCGACAATCATTTCCGTAAGGCACCGATTACCGAGAACCTGCCGATGCTGCTCGGCCTGATCGGATTCTACCATCGCAATGTGCTGGGCTACCCCACCCGCGCCATCCTGCCCTACGACCAGCGCCTGTCGCGGTTCCCGGCCTATCTGCAGCAGCTCGACATGGAATCGAACGGCAAGGGCGTCACCATCGACGGCACGCCGGTCGAAGGCAATTCCGGCCCGGTCGTCTGGGGCGAGCCCGGTACCAACGGCCAGCATGCCTTCTACCAGCTGATCCATCAGGGCACGAGCATCATCCCGGCCGAGTTCATGATCGCAGCCAACGCCTTCGAGCCGGAACTGCGCCACCAGCACCAGCTGCTGATCTCCAACGTTCTCGCCCAGTCGGAAGCGCTGATGAGGGGACGCAGTTTCGCAGAAGCCAAGAAGCAGCTGACCGACAAGGGCATGGACGACAAAAAGGCCGATTTCATCGCGCCGCACCGCGTCTTTACCGGCAACCGTCCGTCGATCACCTTCGTCTACGACAAATTGACCCCTTATGCGCTCGGCCGGCTGATCGCGCTTTACGAACACCGCGTCTTCGTCGAAGGCGTGCTCTTCCGCATCAATTCCTTCGACCAGTGGGGCGTCGAGCTCGGCAAGGAACTGGCGACGGGCCTGCTGCCGGTCGTCGAAGGCAAGGAAAGTGCGGCATCGCACGACTCCTCGACGCAGGGCCTGGTTGCGGCACTGGCGAAGTTGGCGAAGTAAGCGATCGAGATTGCCCCTCACCCTAACCCTCTCTCCGTTCTGACGGGGAGAGGGAACGTGCCCTGCGAGAGGCGAGTGAGGAACGGAGAGGTCGCGGCATATTCCCTTCTCCCCGTCAGAACGGGGAGAAGGTTCCGGCAGGCGGATGAGGGCTGACGCTGGCTCTAACCTTACAAACCAATCTCACGCGCTGGGGCGGATTGGCGCCAACATCGACATTGCCGCCGCAAATGATGAACTGATATCAGCCGGCTCGGTGCATCCGCACGATGGGCTTCGTCATGCGAAACCGGATTGAACGTTCTTCTAATCAAAAATTGTAGAATGAATTCTTTCAATCCGCGGGAATCGCCCTAGATTCAAGCAAAATCTGTGCGGAAAATGCTCCGTTCGTTGTTCTTGTTGGCATCTGCACCGGGCCGCTCGCGTTCGGGTCGGCTCTGTTGACGTCGGCGCCTTCACTGCATGGTCCCTGCCAAGTTCAGGAGATGCCTCAAGACGCTCGTCGCACAGCGTTTCATCTCCCATCTTCACTAAAGGAAGCTCATGAGCCGTCTTATCGTCGTTTCCAATCGTGTTCCCATGCCGGCCAAAGATGGGAGCGCCGCTGCCGGCGGCCTGGCCGTCGCGCTGCAGGCAGCCCTGCAGGAGCGGGGCGGCATCTGGATGGGATGGTCGGGAGAATCGAGCGGGGACAGGGAACCTGGCCCTCTGTCGCAACTGCAGAAGGGCAACATCACCTATGCGCTGACCGATCTCACCGACACCGACGTCGAGGAGTATTATCGCGGCTTCGCAAACCGCGTTCTCTGGCCCATCTGCCATTATCGACTGGACCTCGCCGAATATGGCCGGAAGGAAATGGCCGGCTATTTCCGCGTCAACCGCTTCTTCGCTCACAGGTTGGCGCCGATGATCGAGCCGGACGACATCATCTGGGTTCATGATTACCACCTCATTCCGCTGGCGGCCGAACTGCGCCAAATGGGGTTGAAAAACCGGATCGGCTTCTTCCTGCACATTCCCTGGCCGCCGGCCGACATTCTCGTCACGATGCCCGTCCATGAGGAAATCATGCGCGGGCTCTCGCATTACGATCTCGTCGGCTTCCAGACCGACTACGACCTCCAGAACTTTGCCGGGTATCTCAGAAGGGAGGGAATTGGCGACGATCTCGGACATGGATTGTTCGATTCCCATGGGCGGATTTTCAAGGCCGGCGCCTATCCGATCGGGATCGAAACTGCTGGTTTCGCCGAGTTCGCCGAGAGAGCCGCAAACCACATCATGGTACAGAAGACCCGGCGCAGCGTTGAAGGCCGGGACATGATCATCGGGGTCGACCGCCTCGATTATTCGAAGGGCATCATTCAACGACTGGAAGCGTTCGAAACCTTCCTCACCAGCAATCCTGCCTACCAGAACAAGGTCACTTATCTGCAGGTCACGCCAAAATCGCGATCGGAAGTTCCCGAATACGAGCATATGCAGAAGATGGTCGCCGAACAGGCCGGCCGCGTGAACGGCGCCATCGGAACGGTCGACTGGGTGCCGATCCGCTATGTCAACCGATCGATCAGCCGCAACGTGCTTGCCGGCCTCTACCGGCTGGCGACGATCGGGCTGGTCACGCCGCTGCGCGACGGCATGAACCTCGTCGCCAAGGAATATGTCGCCGCTCAGGATCCCGATCGCCCGGGCGTATTGGTGCTATCGCGCTTCGCCGGCGCGGCTCGAGAGTTGAAGGGTGCGCTGCTGGTCAATCCTTACGATGTCGAAGGCACTGCCAATGCCATCGCCAAGGGCCTTGCCATGTCGCTGGAGGAGCGCCGCGACCGCTGGAGCATGATGATGGAGCATCTGCTAACCCACGACGTCTCACTTTGGTGCCAAAACTTCTTGGGGGATCTGGTGCTTGCTCCCGAGCTTCGCCCGGAGCGTGACCCCGGATAGGCTCCTGATCGATCGGCGTCGACCCGTCCTGGCCTCTGGAGAGTAGAGGGAATCGAGACGTTGCGGCAAGGAGGAGGCACTTACGGGCGAGATTCCGCGCGACCTGCTGCGTGATGTGGCGGATGACTGTCGCCCGCCGTTACAATTGCGTCGATGCGTCTCAATCCCCGCCTTGGCACGATCATGTGTGGGAGCTTGATCGCCGAAGCCAGACCGAGCCTTGCCAGCAGCCGGATGAAATACCAACCGAGATCCAGTTGCCCCGGCTCGATGCCGAGCCGCGCCGAATCCGGAAAGGCGTGATGGTTGCCATGGAAGCTCTCGCCAAAGGTCACCAGCCCGAAACGCGGCAGGTTATAGCCCTGCACCGCGACACCATCGACACTCCAGCCCTGATGGCCGGCTCGATGCGCGAAATGACCGACCAGCCAGTGTCCGGTCAGCGACACGGATATCCGCACGACAATACCCCAAACCACCCATGGCAGTCCGCCGAGCGCAAAGAGCGCGAGTCCCAAGGGGATCTGCTGCGCCATCCATGTCGCCTCCAGGAAGCGATAGAAGCGGTCGCGCCGCTCGCGCTCGTCGAGGACGAAACGCGGCGGATGGTCCAGCGCCACGATGCAATGCATCTGCCAGAAGGCATCGATGAAGAAAGACCGCCGATGGGCGTAGAGGTCATGGCAGTCTCGCTGCCGTTGCGCCCAGTCGCGAATGTCGTGCGCGTAGATCATGCCGAAGGGGCCGGCCATGCCGACCAGCGTACCGAGATAGACGAGAAAGTGCTCGATCCAGATATGAGTGCTGAATGAGCGATGGATCAGCAGCCGGTGCATGCCGACCGAATGACCAAGGCAGATCGTGATGGCGGTCAAGAGGATAAAGACGGCAAAGGCGCTCCAGGTGAAGGTCAGTGGGCCACCAATGATGGCAATCAAGGTCATCGCGGTGATCCAGATCGACTTTGCGGGCATCCAGACCACTCTGCCCTTCACCGGATCGCTCCCGTTGTCGATCATTCGTCCAGTGGAAATACTGCTCATGACAAACTCCTTCCCATCGGGCGCATTCTCTACTTGAACATCGCCTACCAATTCATTATTTAAGAAATTACCTAATTACTTTGCATGAACGGAATCAATTAAGCAATGCATTAATTCCTTAATTGATTAACGGATCGATGCGATGATGCCGCTGGCACGGAGACCGGACTTGGACGAAGAGACTTTCGATGACGCCGTGGAAGGCCGTTCCGTCAGCGCCGCCCAGCGGGTATTTCACGCGCTTTCCAGTGCGCCGCGCCGGAAGATCCTCGCCTATCTCTCGGCATCGGGTCTGACCGCTGGCGAGATCGCGGACCGCTTCAGCATGTCCAAGCCAGCCGTTTCGCAGCATCTTTCCATCCTCGAAGCTGCGGGGCTGATCAGACGAGAGAAACAGGGCCAGTTCGTCCACTACTCCCTGATCGAGAACAATCTCGTCAATACGCTCAACGGCTTCGTGCAGGAGGTCTGCCCGGTCGGTCGGCCGATCAAGAAGGAAAGCCAGGCGCGCACCCGGGGCAGATTGGTGCCGGCGAAGCCCGCGAAATAAGCGTTCGAGATTTGCCCCTCACCCTAACCCTCTCCCCGTGAAGAACGGGGAGAGGGGACGTGCCATGCGGGACGTCAAGGGGAACGGAGAGAGCGCGGCAGATCCCCTTCGCCCCGTGTTTACGGGGAGAAGGTGCCGGCAGGCGGATGAGGGGCGGAGGCTTGATCGAGCTTTAAAGCCCGATCTCGCGCGCCCAGGGTGGATTGGCGCCCGCGCGGGAGACGGTGACGGCCGCCGCCTTCGCACCCAGCGCCAGGGCGTTGCGCAGCGCCTTTTCATCGAGCGAGGCGACTTGGCGTTTGGTCAGCAGATTATCCATCTTCAGCGACGCCAGGATGCCGGCATCGAAGGTATCGCCGGCGCCGACCGTGTCGACGACGGTGACGCGCTCACTCGGCACCGTGACTTTGCGATCCTTGGTATAACCGGAAGCACCCTCCGCGCCCTTGGTGATGACGACGAGCTTGGCGCCGTGGTTCAGCCAATGGGCGGCGAGCGCATCATGGTCGCCCTGCAGGCCGAACCATTCGAGATCCTCGTCGGAGAATTTGACGATGTCGGCTTTTGCGGCCATGCGCTTGATACGGGCCATATGCGACGGCTTGTCCTTGATGAAACCGGGACGAATGTTCGGATCGAGCGAGATGACGCGGCTTGCGGCTTCGCGGTCGAGCAGGGCCTCATAGGTTTCGCCGCAGGGGCTGGGGATCAGGCTGATTGCGCCGAAGTGCAAGGCTTCGCAATCGTCGCCGAGAACAGGCAGGTCGGCCGTGGTGATCATCCGGCCGGCCGTGCCTTCGTCGTAGAAGGCATAGGTCGCCTGGCCGTTCACCAGCTTGACGAAGGCGATGGTCGAGGGACGCGGCGTGATGGCGCATGGGCTGTAATCGACATTGCTCGCCTTCAGCGTCTCGAGCAGGATTTCGCCCATCATGTCATCGGCGATGCCGGTGAAGAAGGCCGTGGGAATGCCGAGGCGGCCGAGCGCGATGGCGGTGTTGAAGATGGCGCCGCCGGCATAGGGAGCAAAGCCCTTTTCGCCCAGCGTCGTGTCCCTCGGCAGCATGTCGATCAAGGCTTCGCCGCAGCACAAAATCATCGAATTCCTCCCAACAGCATTTATACGTTCATCAACCGATTAAGTGGGCTTTTGTCAACAGGCTAGAGCGAAAGCTCACTTACGCCACCATTCCTGCCCGACCAGGCCAGCGGCGCATCGAGGAAGGCCTCGACTTCCGACAGCGTCTTGTCGTCGAAGAGCTTCTGCTCTTTGGCGACGGCGAGAACATTCCGCCAGGTGGCGATGTGATGCAACCTGACCTTTCCATCGGCAAAGCGCTGTTCACCGAATATGCCGTAGAAGAACAGCGCGATGCCATGATCGACGACGCCGCCGGCGGCACGGACGGCATCGATGAACTTGAACATGCTGCCGCCGGCCGTCGTCAGGTCTTCGATGACGAGCACCCTCGACCCTTCCGGCATGTTGCCTTCGATCTGGGCGTTGCGGCCATGGCCCTTCGGCTGTTTGCGGACATAGATCATCGGCAGGCCGAGACGATCGGCAAGCAGAGCGGCGAAGGGAATGCCGGCGGTCTCGCCACCGGCGATGCAATCGAACTGCTCGAAACCGGCATCGCGCAAGAGGGTGCTGGCGGCGAAATCCATCACCGTCGAGCGGATGCGCGGGAAGGAGAGCAGCTTGCGGCAATCGATATAGACCGGGCTCGCCATGCCGGAGGAGAGTTTGTAGGGCTGGGCGGCATTGAAATGCACCGCCTTGATCTCCCAGAGCATCTTGGCCAGCAATTCGGCCATCACGGCGCGGTCGGGAAATGTGGTCTGGATCATGCGGCTCTCCTTCGGCTTGGATCCTTGCGGGAATAGCAGCAAGAGCCCGACGTTTCCAGACGAAAGGCGGGGCTATTGCAGCAGACGGCCGATATCAACGATCTGCATCTTCTTGAACAAAGCGACTGTCTGGGCGCCCTCCTCCGCATCCAGCGAAACGGCATAACGCACGCCGGCGGCAAGCAGTTGCATCGTCAGCCGGGCGATCGCCAGCAGCTCCCTGCGGTCGCGATCCGGCCACAGGCGGACCAGCACGGCGAGAAATGCCTGGGCATGAAATTCCATGTCCTCGGCATCCACCTGCTGCAGCAGCTTGTCGGTATGGGTCGCATGCCAGATATCGCGCATGACGGGCTCGCGGCGGAAGAAGGCGTAATATTCGTCGACGATCGTGGCGAGCGCGCCCTGCAGGGCCGCAGCGTCGTTCACCTTCGCCAGTTCCTCTTCGACACACCGCCTGCCCTCTTCGTTGAAGCGCTCGGCCAATGTCCGAATGATCGAGGTCTTGTCGGGGAAATACTGGTAGAGGGCCCCGAAGGAGAGACCGGCCTTTTCGACGATCTCGCTCATCTTCAAGCCGTCGCTGCCATGGCTTTCGATCAGCTCGGCGGCCACAGTGAGGATCTTTTCGAAGCGCTCGCGGCCGCGCTGCTGGCTGGGAATGCGGCGCAGCTGGCCGGTAGACTCCTGCTGGCGCCTGCGCGTTGCGGCCGGCTGTTCCGACATGCTCTCTCCTTTTCCACGTTGACAAACAAAATAAGAGAGATTATCTCATTTTGCAAATGAGAGAGTTTCTCTTGTTTGTAGGTTTGGAGGAGTTTTGACATGCAGACTTCCGAAATCGTCCTCGTCGGTGGATCGGGAAAGACCGGCGGGCGCATCATCAAGCGTCTGGAAGAGCGCGGCCTCACCGTTCGCGCGGCATCGCGCTCCAGCGCACGGCCCTTCGACTGGGAGGACAGGTCGAGCTGGCGCGCGGCGCTTGACGGCGCATCGAGCGCCTATGTCGCCTTCCAGCCGGACCTTTCCGTCGCCTGGGCGGCGGAAGCGATCGAAGCGCTCGCCAAGGTCGCCAGGGAATGCGGCCTTGAGCATATCGTGCTGCTTTCCGGCCGCGGCGAAGAGGGCGCGCAGCGGAGCGAAGCGGCGCTGAAAGCTTCCGGCATAAACACCACCATCCTGCGCGCCTCCTGGTTCTGCCAGAATTTCAGCGAGGGCGCCTTTGTCGAGCAGATCATTGGCGGCCGGCTGCAATTGCCGGCGGGCGAGATCGGCGAACCTTTCATTGATGCCGACGACATTGCCGATGCCGCCGTCGCCGCCTTGACCGACCCGCGCCACCGCAACAAGACCTACGAACTGACCGGCCCGCGGGCGCTGACATTCCGCCAGGCGGTCGCCGAGATCGCTCAGGCCGCCGGGCGGCCGATCGAATATCAGCAGGTGTCGATGGCGGATTTCACCGGCGGACTTGCGGCGGCCGGCCTGCCGCAGGGCCTGATCGATCTTCTGGAGGAGCTCTTCGGCCAGGTGCTCGATGGGCGCAATTCCAACGTGATGGGCGGTGTCGCCGAAATTCTTGGCCGTCCCGCCACCGATTTCAGCGAATATGCCCGCCGGACCGCGGCAACCGGACTATGGAGCGCCTGACCATGCAGATCATTCTCATCCTCTCCCTCGTGGCGGCGGCGATCGGCAGCGGCCTTGTCGCCGGCATCTTCTTCGCCTTCTCGACCTTCATCATGACCGCCTTCTCGCGGATTCCGGCAGAGCAAGGCATCGCGGCGATGAACTCGATCAACGTGACGATCGTCCGCTCTCCCTTCATGTGCCTCTTCGTGCCGACGGCGATCCTCTGCCTCGTCATCGCCGTGCTCGCCCTGATCGACTGGCGCGGCGGGGCATCTTTTCTGATGCTGGCCGGAGCAGCCCTCTATGTCTTCGCCTCCTTCGTCTCGACCATCATCTTCAACGTGCCGATGAACGATGCGCTAGCGAAGGTCGCCGGCAACGGGCCGGAAGCGGTTCAGCTCTGGACCAGCTATGTCAGGGACTGGACGTGGTGGAACCATGTGCGGACCATCGCCTCGCTACTCGCCTCAGTCGCCTTCGTCCGGGCGTTGATGATCGTCTGAGAAGCAAGCGGGGCCTAGAAGGGATATGCCGCAACCTCTCTGTTCCCCCCACCAACCTCTCGCAGGGGCACGTCCCCTCGCCCCGTTTACGGGGAGAGGGTTAGGGTGAGGGACAGCTATCCGCGTGAACCAGACGACTGTGGGGCAAGCCGGAGCATGGCGAAAGAGAAGTTCACCGTCTACGTCTGCTCGCAAAAGACGATGCGGTTGCTGAAGGGGTCGGTGACGGTCATCTCCAGTCCCCACGGCGCTTCCTCGACGCCCGGCTTCATATAGCGATAGTCCTTGCCTGAGAGTTCGGCGTGATAGGCCCGGACATTGGCGACGCGAACGAAGGCCTTGGCGCCGGGGCTGGCATCGCCGGAATGTTCGCTGAGGTGCAGCGCCATGCCGTCACGCGAGACCTGGCAATAGAGCGGGAAGTTTTCGCCGAAGCGGTGTTCCCAATCGAGACGGAAGCCGAGAAAGCCGCAATAGAATTCCATGGCTTTTTCGACCGAGAAGATGCGGAAGATCGGCATCGGCGGCTCGATGCCGATGACGGAGCGGGAGGCGCCCGCCTCCTCTATCTTGGCCGAGAGAATATTCCATTGATCGAGCCCGAATTGCCGGGCAACGATTTCGAGCGTCTCGCTGTGGGTGAGCGAAATGTCGCGGTCGGCGAGGGCCTGCCGCAATGTCTTTGCCAGGAGCTTGGCATCGCGAAAATCGCGCATGATGTCATCCTTCCGTTGGCGGCAAACAGGAAGATCAGTGCCCGCGTCTGCTGACCCGTTCGCCATCGATCGCCAAACGGCAAGGGATGTGAAGGATGTTGTCTGGATGCATTCACCATAACGCAGAAGCGTCGCGGGGCGGCTGGCCGCATCCGGCCGACGGCGATAATATGAGAGGGTCGGTCAGGAATCAAGACGCGGTGCGCGTTGCCTCGACCGGAACCGCCTTGAGGTAGCTGGCAAGCTCGACCCGGTTGCGGCCGGCGCGTTTGGCGACATAGAGCGCCTTGTCGGCGGCACTCAGCATGGTGTCGAAATCCAAGCTCTTCGAACGTCCGGGGGCGACACCGACGCTGACCGTGCATGTCAGCACCTCGTCATCGATATGGATCTCGCGCGCCTCGAATGCCCGGCGGATGCGCTCGGCCGTGAGTTCCGCCCGGCCGGGCATGATCTCCTTCAGCACCAGTACGAATTCCTCGCCGCCGAGCCGGGCAGCGGTGTCGCCGGTGCGGCAATGCGCCGAAAGTTCGCCGGCAAAGACATTGAGCACGCGGTCGCCGGCGGCATGGCCGAAGCGATCGTTGACGGATTTGAAGTGATCGATATCGAAGACGATGACGGCGGTGGTCGTTCCCATCGGGCGCGCGCCGTATTGGTCGAAGAGTGCGCGGCGGTTGAGCAGGCCGGTCAGCGGATCGGTGATCGCATCGAGACGATGGCGAGCAGCGAGCCGCCATTGATGCAGCGCCAGCGACAGCGCACCGATCCCGGTCATGCCGGCGATGCAGACGGCAAGGCTCAGATCTTCGGCCCAGTTGCTGGGGGCTTTGCCGAGCACCAGCTTGCCGTCTGAAATCAGCACCGCGGCGCAGAGAACGAAGGAGATCGCCGTCAGCGTATAGAGCGCGGTAATGCCAAGGAGCGGCGCCGGTGCTTCGGCACGGGCGAGCCAATATTGCCGGGCCGTGGCAAAGAGCAAAAGGGCGATGGCGAGATTGTCGGCGATGAAGGCCAGCCCGTCATAGCCCGACAGCATCGGCACGATGGAGAGGACCATCGCCGCAAGCGCGCGGATCGCGATGGCGAGGAGAGACACCCGGCCGGTGAGGAATTGTTTGCCGGCGCCCCAGATGGTGGCAAAACCGGCATGAAACAGTACGAAATTGGCGACGCCGAGCCATGTCTCCGGCGTATTGACATAGGCGCTGTAGACGAAAATGCCGCTGACGACGAGGACAAGGCCGACGGTGGCGGTGAGCAACACGGTTTCCGAGCGACGGACAAGCCAGCTGCCCATCAGCGTCACCGCAAGGCAGGCCGCGGAGACGCCGAGCGCCAACAGGAGGGAGTTATAGTCAAGCATCATGCTTTTCAGTCTCCGCAGCTATTGTCGCTTCGAATGGCAGCTTGTGGGTCCGCGAGGAGGAATGTCTTATGCATCCGTTAACAAATGATGCACCGCACAATACAAATGTTACGCGTTTAACGTCGCGCCGAAATTTAAGATGAATATTCTATTTAAAATTGAAATCTGAAAGCTTACGCCTGCTGCACCACCTGCCAATGCAGGGGAAACATCGGATCGAACACCGTCACTGGACCGGCGCCGGTTTCAATCCTCGCGGGAAAGACGACCGGCTCGGCCTGCCTCGACAGGGTGATGCGCTCCTCGTTCGGCGGAAGCCCGTACCAGGCCGGCCCGTTCAGCGACACGAAGGCTTCGAGCCGCTCCAGCGCGCCCTCCTGTTCGAAGACATGGGCGAGACAACTCATCGTATTGACCGAGGTATAGATGCCGGCGCAGCCGCAGGCGCATTCCTTCAGCGGATCGACATGCGGGGCGGAATCCGTGCCGAGGAAGAAGCGGGCGTCACCGGTGACGGCCGCCGCACGCAAGGCCAGCCGGTGGTTTTCGCGCTTGGCGACCGGCAGGCAATAATAATGCGGGCGGATGCCGCCGACGAGGATGGCGTTGCGGTTGATGATCAGATGGTGGGTGGTGATCGAGCCGGCGAGGTTGCCCTTGGCCGCCTTGATGTAATCGACGCCATCTGCGGTCGTCACATGCTCCATCGTCACCTTCAGCTCCGGCAGGCGCTGCCGCAGCGGATCGAGCACGGTCTCGATGAAGACCGCCTCGCGGTCGAATATATCGACCTCCGGCGTCGTCACCTCGCCATGGACGCAGAGCGGCAGGCCGATCTTCGCCATGCGCTCCAGCACCGGCATCGCCTTTTCCATGTCGCGGACGCCGCCATGCGAATTGGTCGTGGCGCCGGCGGGATAAAGCTTCACGGCGGTGATGAGGCCGCTGTTCTTCCCCTCCTCCACGTCATCGGGGCTGGTATGTTCGGTCAGATAAAGCGTCATTAGCGGCTGGAAGCGATGGCCCTCCGGCAAGGCCTTGAGGATGCGCTCGCGATAGGCCTTGGCGTCAGTGGTGGTGACGACGGGCGGCACGAGATTGGGCATGATGATGGCGCGGGCGAAGGTGCGGCTCGTATCGGCGATCACGCCTTCCAGCATAGCGCCGTCGCGCAGATGCAGGTGCCAGTCATCAGGACGGCGGATGGTGATCGATTGCATGGCAGGCCTCCGAAGCGATGCGTCTGCCGTCTCGATAGCACTATCTTTTACATGAAAACAATCGCTGCGGCATCACGCCAGCGCGATCTCCAGCGTCACATCGGCCGGGCGGCGGTTTTCGAGGATCAGCCGGCCGTTCGGCAAGTCGTTGCCGTAGACCTTGGCGTTGGCGGCCTCTTCGGTCAGGTTGTAACCGCGCCAGCGATCCCAAAGGCGCTCTTCCAGCACCTCGATTGGTGGGGCGAGCATGATCGTATAGTCGAAGATGCCGTCGAGTTCAGCCCATTTGCCCTGCGTGAAGAGCAGATAGTTGCCTTCGATGATGATGAAACGATCCCCGGGAGCGATCGGGCGGGCAGAGGCAATCGCAAGCTCGCGCGAGCGGTCGAAGACGGGGACGAGAACTTCCTGATCTGCGGGGCGAACCGCGCGGACGATATCCAGGAAGCCACGCACATCGAAGGTTTCCGGAATGCCCTTGCGGGCAAGCAGGCCGCGTTCAATGAGAATGGCATTGTCCATGTGGAACCCATCCATGGGCAGCACCGCGACACTCTCGCCTTTCGCCCTCAGCGCTTCCGCCAGATTGTCGGCCATGGTCGATTTGCCGGCACCCGGCGGTCCGGCAATGGCGACCAGGAAACGCTTGGAATGGCCGGCGCGATCAAGCACCGCGCCGGCGATTTCATCGATACGTGCATTCATGCGGCAACAGGCTCCGTCGGCACCGCCTTGGCGCCGGTCATGAAGGCGACGGCGTCGGACATGGTGTATTCCTTCGGATCGATCACCGTCAGCCGCCGGCCGAGGCGGTGGATATGGATCCGGTCGGCGACTTCGAAGACATGCGGCATGTTGTGAGAGATCAGCACGATCGGCAGGCCGCGGGCGCGCACGTCGAGGATCAGTTCCAGCACGCGGCGGCTTTCCTTGACACCAAGCGCTGCCGTCGGTTCGTCCATGATGATGACCTTCGAGCCGAAGGCGGCCGCACGGGCGACCGCAACACCCTGGCGCTGACCGCCGGAGAGCGTCTCCACCGCCTGGTTGATGTTCTGGATGGTCATCAGGCCGAGTTCGGACAGCTTGTTGCGCGCCAGCTTTTCCATCGCCGGCCGGTCGAGCATGCGGAACATCGAACCGAGCACGCCCGGTTTGCGGATCTCGCGGCCGAGGAACATGTTGTCGGCGATCGACAGCGCCGGCGACAAAGCGAGATTCTGATAGACGGTCTCGATACCGGCCTCGCGCGCTTCCATCGGCGAGCGGAACTGCACCTGTCGGCCTTCGAGGGTAATCACCCCCTCGTCCGGGGTGACAGCGCCCGATATCGCCTTGATCAGCGAAGATTTGCCGGCGCCGTTATCGCCGATGACGGCGAGAATTTCACCCGGATAGAGGTCGAAATCGGCATTGTCGAGCGCGGTCACGCGGCCATAACGCTTGACGAGACCGCGGGCGGTGAGAAGGGGTTCGCGAGCCATGATTACACCGAAACCTTTCTGATCCACTGATCGATGGCGACGGCGGCGATGATCAGCACGCCTGTCAAAAGGACTTTCCATTGCGGGTCGGCGCCGAGCATGTTGAGGCCCATCGAGACGACGCCGACGATCATGGCGCCGAACAGCGTACCGAGAATGGAGCCGCGGCCGCCGAACAGCGAGATGCCGCCGATGACAGTCGCAGTGATCGCCTGGAGGTTAAAATCGGTGACGGCCGAGGACGGCGAGATCGAGCCGTTGCGGCCGATCGAGACCCAGGCGGCCAATCCGGCAATGACACCCGAGATGGCGTAAACGGTCAGCAGCACCTTCTTGGTCTGAATGCCCGAGAGCTTGGCCGCCTCCGGATCGTCGCCGACCGCATAGACATGCCGGCCCCAGGCGGTGTGATTGAGGACATACCAGAGCACCAAGACGAGCAGCACCATGGCGATGACGCCGAGGGTCAGCACGGCGCTGCCGAGCTTGAAGCTCACGGCGAAAAGATGCAGCAGCGGCGCCTTTTCGTCGACGTCGGTATCGCGGATCGTCTCATTGGCGGAATAGATGAAATTCGTCGCCATGACGATGTTCCAGGTGCCGAGCGTGACGATGAAGGGCGGCAGCTTCATATAGGCGACGAGGAAGCCGTTCAGCAATCCGCAAAGGCCGCCGACGACAAGCCCGGCGACCACTGCAATCGGCGTCGGTATGCCGTAAGTGATGGCGACATTGCCCATGATAACCGCCGAGATCACCATGATGACGCCGATCGAAAGATCGATGCCGGCGGTCAGGATGACCAGCGTCTGGGCGGCGCCGAGAATGCCGACGATGGCGATCTGCTGCAGGATCAGCGTCAGCGTATAGGACGAGAAGAACCGTCCGCCGATCGTCATCCCGAAGATGACGATCGCCAGCACCAGCACGATCAGCGGCACGGCGGCCGGCGTCGAGTGGAGAAAATGCTGCGCGCGCTTGATCAGCGAGACTTTCTCGTGCTCGAAGGAGGCAACGCTCTTGTCGCTGCCGTCGAGGACACGTTCGAATTCCTGTGTTCCGGTCATGGTTCCTCCTCCGCATCCGCGCGCCGAACTCGCGCGGGGGCCGTCACCGATATCCATCCGGTCTTTGATTAGCCGGTTCGTGAGGCGACGGCACATCGTCCGTCGAAAACGGCCGGGGATCAAGCCCCGGCCGGTCTGCTTTCAGCAATCAGGGCTCAGCCCCAGCACTTGTCCGTGCCTTCCTTGGTGTCGATCGACTTGACGCCGGAAACCGGCTTGTCGGTGACGAGCGAGACGCCGGTGTCGTAGAAGGACTTGCCTTCGGTCGGCTTCGGCTTTTCACCGCTGTCGGCGAACTTCTTGATCGCTTCGACGCCAAGGGCTGCCATCATCAGCGGGTATTGCTGCGAGGTGGCGCCGATGACGCCTTCCTTAACCGACTTCACGCCCGGGCAACCGCCGTCGACCGAGACGATCAGCACGTTCTTTTCCATGCCGACGGCCTTCAGCGCCTGATAGGCGCCGACAGCGGCCGGCTCATTGATCGTGTGGATGACGTTGATGCTCGGATCCTTCTGGAGAAGGTTTTCCATGGCCTTGCGGCCGCCTTCTTCATTGCCGTTGGTCACGTCATGACCGACGATACGAGCATCGTCCTCGTCGCCGATCTTGTTCGGGTCCTTCGGATCGATGCCGAAGCCCATCATGAAGCCCTGGTCGCGCAGAACGTCGACCGTCGGCTGCGACGGGGTCAGGTCGAGGAAGCCGACCTTGGCATCCTTGGCCTTGTCGCCCATCGTTTCCTTGGCCCACTGGCCGATCAGCTTGCCGGCGAGCAGGTTGTCGGTGGCGAAGGTGGCGTCGGCGGCATCGGCCGGCTCGAGCGGTGTGTCGAGAGCGATGACCAGCAGGCCGGCATCACGGGCCTTCTTCACCGAAGAGACGATGCCCTTGGTGTCGGAAGCAGCGATCAGGATGCCCTTTGCGCCGTCGGCAATGCAGCTTTCGATCGCGGCAACCTGGCTTTCGCTGTCACCGTCGACCTTGCCGGCATAGGACTTCAGCGAGACGCCGAGTTCCTTGGCCTTAGCGGTCGCACCTTCCTTCATCTTGACGAAGAAGGGGTTGGTGTCGGTCTTGGTGATGAGGCAGGCAGCAACGTCAGCCGCCATCACAGGAGCGGAAAAGGTGACACCCAGCGCGAGCGCGCCGAAAGCGAGAACAGATTTCTTCATGGAACTCCTCCCAGAGTTTGCCGGCGCCGCCCCTGCGGGGCCGGAAGCTTAAAGATATGACACTTCGCCGTGGATCGCTAATGCCTCCCAGCGGTCCCGTGCCCTTGACGACGGCAATTAAGAGCGAAAAGAAATTGGCTTGTCAATAAATAAATCCAATTGAATTATTAATTCGATGTGGCATGCTCAATAGAATTAGGGCATAGGCCAACAATCGGGAGGAGCGGCCATGTCGTCCTTGGATGGACCGGAACACACGCCGGTCCCGCCACCAATTCTAAATCCGGCCGGCGGTGCAAACCAGGTCAGGGTGCGAGCCTATAACGAACGGCTCGTGCTGTCGCTGGTGCGTCTCTACGGCGCGCTATCGAAGGCCGATATCGCACGCCGCAGCGGGCTGTCGGCGCAGACCGTCTCCGTCATCATGCGGGTGCTGGAAAAGGAAGGGCTGCTGTCGCGCGGGGAACCGGTGCGCGGCCGTGTCGGCCAGCCGTCGATCCCGATGCATATCAATCCCGACGCCGTCTATTCCTTCGGCCTGAAGATGGGCCGGCGCAGCGCCGATCTGGTGCTGATGGATTTCGTCGGCCGCATCCGCATGCAGCTGCATAAGACCTATGCCTATCCGCTGCCGGATGAAATCCTCGCCTTCGTCACCTCAGGCATCCGGGAACTCGAAGAGCGGCTCGACGACAAGCAGCGCGGCCGCATTGCCGGCCTCGGCATCGCCGCGCCTTTCGAGCTCTGGAATTGGGCCGAAGAGGTGGGGGCGCCGGCCGGCGCTATGGAGGTCTGGCGGGAGATCGACCTGCAGGCCGACATCGCCGCACGCGTCTCCCATCCCGTCTTCATGCAGAATGATGCGACCAGCGCCTGCGGCGCCGAACTGGTCTTCGGCGTCGGGCCGTCCTATCCGGATTTCGTCTATTTCTTCATCGGTTCCTTCATCGGCGGCGGCATCGTCTTGAATTCGGCGATCTTTTCCGGCCGTACCGGCACGGCGGGCGCGATCGGGCCACTGCCGGTGCGCGGCAAGAACGGCGAGACGATGCAGCTGCTTGAAATCGCATCGATTTTCGTGCTCGAAAACATGCTGCGCGAGCGCGGCATCGATCCCGAGCCGCTCTGGTATTCGGCCGACGGCTGGGTGGATTTCGGCGAGCCGATGGAAGCCTGGATCCAGGATAGCGCCAAGGCGCTGGCGCAGGCGATCGTTGCGGCCGCCTCGATCGTCGATTTCAGCGCGGCTGTGATCGACGGCGGCTTTCCCGATTGGGTGCGCAGCCGCGTGGTGCAGGCGACGATCGACGAAGCCGCCAAGCTCGACCTGCAGGGTGTCGTCATGCCCGAAATCATCGAGGGCGCGGTCGGCGCGCAGGCGCGCGCCATCGGCGGCGCCAGCCTGCCGATCTTTGCGCGGTACCTCACCGACCAGAACGTACTCTTCAAGGAGGTAGACCATGCTGAAAGGACTTGATCCGCTGTTGAGCCCGGAGCTGCTTTTTACGCTTCGCGCCATGGGCCACGGCGACGAGATCGCCATCGTCGACGGCAATTATCCGGGCGTCGAACATGCCCGCCGGCTGATCCGGCTCGACGGCCATCACCTCATCCCGGTCCTCAACGCCGTACTCAGCGTGCTGCCGATCGACGATTTCGTGGCGGAGGCGATCTTCCGCTCGACCGTAAAGGCCGAGCGCGACAAGCTTGATCCCGTGCATGAGGAGATGATCGACTGCTGCGCCCGCCACGAGCCGCACCGGCAGGTGGTGCCGCTGATCGGCCAGGATTTCTACGGAAGGGTGAAAACCGCCCATGCGGTGATCCAGACCGGCGAGCCCAGGCTCTATGCCAACATCATCCTGCGCAAGGGCGTGATCTATCCGAAAGAGCCGGGCACCCATGCTGCGGCCGGGGTCGATCCGTTCGTCTACTAGCGGTCACCCGTCGATTTCGACCTCCGCTTCACAGTTTACGGGCGCATTTAAAGGGATGGCCATGCCGATGGACGAGCGGGCGTGGGCGCCAACATTGGGCCCGTACAGCTCCAGTATCAGATCGGAATAGCCGTTTGTGACCAGCGGCGTCTCATCGAAACCCGGAGCAACATTCACCATGGCGAAGACGCGCAGCCAAGCCGTGACCCGATCAAGGTCTCCGACAGCACGTTTGAGGCTGGCGAGATGGGCCAGGGCAACGAGCCGGGCCGACGCATAACCCTGCTCTGGCGAGACCTCCGCTCCGACCTTGCCAAGTGGGGTTGCCAATGTCCCATCGCGGTTGCACGCGATGTGACCCGAAATGTAGGCGCGGTTGCCGCGCACCCGAACCCAGACGAAGGGCATTCGCAGCCCTTCGCGGACTTTCAAAGGCTCGGGCAAATCCAGACCCATTTCGGCCAAACGTTGTTCGATGATGGCCATGGTGCACCTCCCGGCATGATCAAGGTACGATGTTGTCGAGCTCCGGCATCAGAACGACGCTCTCGTTGGCGGCGGGGTCATTGCGGGCACCGAGGAACTCGGCGTTTTCGGTGCTGCGATTGACGGCCACATGGGGAACGCCGGCCGGAATGAAGAGATAGTCGCCGGCGTGGACCAATTCGCACTGTTCGAGCTCCGACCCCGACCAGATCTCGATCTCTTGGCCCGCGGTCATGAGAAGAGCGGTTTCGTGTCCCTCATGGCGATGGGCCCTGGTTCGTCTGCCTGCGGGTAGCGAAATCGTCCCGAGCCACAGCATGGTTGATCCGACGCTTTCCGCCGAGACACCTGAGCGATAGACAGACCCCTGCTCGGCGACATGGCTGCCGCTCCCGCGTACGACTTTCGCAGTTGATGCACGCGGATTTTTCGGCGGATTTTTCGGTTGCTTTGCTTCATTCTTCATCGCTCTCACCACTTCAACCGCTGCACTGAAGCGGAAACTGCGCGCTCAGCCGGCGCAAGTCCTGAAGCGGGGCCGAAAAATTCCGAAAAGCTGCGAAATCGGGTATCATTCCCGGCCATGAACACCCAGCACCTTACCTTCGGCCACTTCGAGTTCATTGCCGAGAACGGATGCCTGTTTCGCGACAATAGGCCTGTCGCTATCGGCGCCCGAGGTGCTTCGCTGCTTGCCGTTCTGCTTTCGGCACAGGGGGGTGTCGTCTCAAAGTCGGCCCTGATGGATGCCGTTTGGCCGGGATTGGCCGTCGAGGAAAGCAATCTTTCCGTTCAGATTGCTGCCCTTCGCAAGCTGCTCGGCCCTGCATCAGACGGCAGCGAATGGATCGTCACGGTTCCGCGCGTCGGGTACAGATTCTCCGGCCCGGTGGAGAGCCGGACCGACGCAGCCGATAGCGGATGGCATGCGCAGACCGGTTCCATCCCGGCGATTGTTGTACTGCCGTTCGAAAATCTCGGCGGCGATGATGAAAGACAGTATCTGGCCGACGGCATCACCGACGACCTGATCATGGCGCTCGTCCGGTTCAGATGGTTCCGCGTCGCATCACGTGGGGCAAGTTTCACAAGGAGGAATGGCTCGAGGGATCCGCAATCTATCGCGCGCGAACTTGGCGTCGATTTTCTCGTGGATGGAGCTGTTCGGTATATCGGCGATCGGATCCGAATATCGGTGCACCTCGCCGATGCAGCGAAAGGCGCCACCGTCTGGTCCGAACATTACGATCTTCAGGTGGCCGAGGTATTTGCGGTGCAAGATGCCATCGCCGAGCGGATCGCAGCGGCGATCGAGCCCGAGCTGCTGTTGCGCCATGGGCTTCAGGTGGCTCCGCACACCGGCAACATCACTGCCTGGGATCTTGTCCGGCAAGGCACATTCCATTTCCACAAGGTCACGCAGTCCACCCACCTCATGGCCCGGCGATTTTTCCGCGAGGCCACGGAGCTCGATCCCCTGCTGCCGGAGGCGCAGATCTGGCGGGCGCGGGTCAATGCGGGCCTCATTGCCTACGGCTGGAGTGATAACCCCGCAGCGGACGGGAAGGAAGGGTTGGATGCGGCGCTGCGAGCGATCTATCTCGATGCGCGAAACCCATACTCGCACTATGCGCTGGCGATTGTGTCGGCCTATACAGGCAGGGCTGACCAGGCGATCCTCGCAGCGGAACGGTCCATCGAACTCGGTTCGAGTTTCGCCTTGGGCTATCTCGTCCTCGGCATGGCCCGTCTTTTTTCGGGTGATGCGGCCGGCGCGCGCAAGCCCCTGGCTCGCGGCCTCGAACTCAACCCCCATGATCCGCAGAATGGGGTTTGGTTCAGCCTCTTGATGCTTGCATTGTTCTTTTCGGGCGACGTGGAGAGCGCGCTCGAAACGGGGCATACGGCGTTAAAGGCGCGGCCTGACTGGCCGGCGCTTCGGCGCATTCAGGCGTGCTGCCATACGGCCGTGGGACATCGTGAGCAGGCTCGCCGCTTTGCTGCGGCGGCCAGCGACCTTCCCGAAGCCGCCGGCGATGCGCTTGGTCCTTTCAGAGATGGCAACAAGGAATGGGCCAGCCGCCTGAACGAGCTGCTGGAAGAGGCGGAACTTTAAAACGACCTTTTAGGTATTCGGACCGGCTGAGGGTCAGTCTTTCCCCATTCATTCGATGGATGTTATTGTGCGGCCGGTGCGTTGGTCTACCGCGCCCGCAAAACCGCTCGGCTGCGAACGGCGCCTGACCACCAAGAGCCGATGTCGCGGGATCAGGCCGGTGAAGCGATGAGGACACGGATCTCACATGGCATCTGACCTGAACGCGCCTCCTCGTCGCAGCACCACCGGTCTGCGCAAGTTTCTGGATCCTGAGCAGCAGCGGGCGTGGATAGAAGGCGAGGCGGAGTTGATCGACGCCGAAGAGCGCTCGGAGTCCCTGGAACAGCGGTTCAAATACGTCGCCCGGTACGAGAAGCTGCTTCGTCGCCCGCAGGCGCAAGACGTTCTGGAGATTCTCGGGGTATACGGACAGGCCTGCATCCCCATCCCGCGCAAGACCGAGCGGCACTACTGGTCGGTTTCGTGCCTGCCCTCGACTTCCGACAAGCCGCTCATCCGCGTCAATGCGAGCTGGATGGAGCTTTTCACGCTCTACGCCGACGGCGAGGGCCTGCGTGCACGATTCCTGGTGCATCTTTCGCATTTCACCATGGACCATTCCCCCGCGCAGGGCGACGTGGACGAGGCTTTTCTCGAGGACTGCGTCGCGACGCCCGAAGACGTCGGTTACTTTTTTCCGCGCGGCGACGACATTTTCGGCATCACTGTGCGGGGCTCGGCCTCGATCCGTAAATTCCTCGCGGAGCGACGCATCGTGCGCGCCATTCGGACTTTCAATGTGACGCATATGAACCGAGGTCGGAACGCCTATCAGGCGAGCCACTGCTACAGCCTGGCGGATACGATGCTGGCAGGTTGATCGGCTCCGGGATGCGCCCTGCACCCATCCGGCGGCCGGGGTCGGTCCCTTCGTGTACTAACCAGGGAGTTTCCTCCTTCTCTCCTGCTTACTCAAAGTGCGGGAGCGTCCCCTGGGAAGGGACGCGCAGCGCTGTAAACGCATTGGCAATTGTTATCTGGAAAGGCTCTAGCAGCGGGTCGGTTTGATGCCGATCCTCCGGCGAATTCTTCAGCCGATCGAAAGAATGTCTGTGTGCGGCGACCGATGGACAGGAACCGAATCCTCATCCGATTTGCGGCAAAGATATCCATTGTGCGCAGCGAAACTCCCGTACGTTTGTAAAGGCAACCCACCATTAACCTACCAAGCGCACGATCTTTGGGATTTGTCGGTGCTGCGCGGCTTCATCAGCCATTGCGATACCGGCCCTCTTAATTCCGCCCGAATGAATTGAGGCGGTTCGATCACGGCGTAGGACCGCCGATGCCGTGACGTTGCGCCATCTGTCGTCGGCATTCGGTGATACGAGCGTACCAATTGGCCATGACGGCTCTTCACACAACAGGAGCCTGTTCATATGCCTCGCTTCCAACCGACCAGACCCCAGGTGGAGATCGTTGTCTGGCTCGCGGTCTTCCTGCTCCTCTTCTGCCTATCGTGGTCCTTCGACTGGCATGAGGAACTGGATGCATTCATCGACAAGCATCATGACTATCCGCTGGACCACGCGCTCCTTGCCCTGAATATCTCCGGGTTTCTCGGGCTGATTTATTCCGCGCTGAGGATCAGCGATCTTTCGAGGGAGGTTCATCGCAGGCTGCAGGCCGAAAAGAACGTAGACTGGATTGCCTGTCACGACACGCTGACCGAACTGCCGAACCACAGGTTTCTGGATTCCGTATGCGCTCGGGAGATGACCGATCAACGGGCACAAGAGACATATGCCGTGTTCAGCATCGATCTCGACGGCTTCAAGAAGATCAATGACCTCCTGGGGCACGATCACGGGGACGCGGTGCTGAAGACCGTCGCTCAGCGGCTCTCCTCCCTCTTTCCGCGTGAGCATGTTTTCCGTCTTGGCGGAGACGAGTTTGTCGTTCTGGCGCGGCGCACTGGAAATCCCGATCTTGCCGCGCTGGGGAACCGCATGGTGAGCGTGATCGGCAAACCCTTCACATTCAATGGCGTCGCCGTCGACCTCGGCGCCAGTGTCGGCTTCGCGCTTTATCCGGAGAACGGCGATGACCTCAGCCAGGTCATTCGACATTCGGACTGTGCGATGTATGTCGCGAAAAAGCAGGGGCGAAATCTGGTGAAGCGCTTCGTGCCTTCGATGCAGGATGAGTTGGCGAAACGGATTCGGGTGGAAGCCGATCTACGAGCCGCCATCAGGAAGGCCGAGATCGTTCCCTACTATCAACCGCTCGTAGACCTGAAGACGAATAGGATTATCGGCTTCGAGGCCCTGGCGCGCTGGATGACGGCCTCCGGCGAATTCATCCCGCCGAACGAATTCATTCCTGTGGCGGAGGAAGCCGGGCTGATCGTCGAATTGACGGACCAACTGCTTCGCCGTGCCTGCACCGATGCGCTTTCCTGGCCAAGTGAGTTCGTCCTGTCGTTCAACCTTTCTCCGATCCAGTTGAGCGACCGGCTGCTGGGCCTGCGAATTCTCAAGATATTGGGTGATGTCGGTCTGCCCGCGCACAGGGTCGAGATGGAAGTGACGGAGAGCGCCATCATCCAGGACGCAGTCACGGCACAAATCGTCCTCGATGATCTGGTGAATGCAGGGGTCAGGATTGCTCTCGACGACTTTGGAACAGGTTATTCCAGCCTCTCACAACTCTCCAACTACCGGTTCGACAAGATCAAGATCGACAGGAGTTTCGTCGCTTCGTTCGAAACCAATGACAAGCAGGACAAGGTGATCAAGGCCATCATCGCTCTCGGCGTCGGACTTGGCGTGACGATAACCGCCGAAGGTATCGAAGAGGAGAGCCAGCTTCAGCGGCTTCAGGATCTGGGTTGCGACATCGGCCAAGGATATCTGCTTGGCAGGCCAGCGCCGGCCGCGGAGCTCGCCACAGATCAGGTCAGCGCCAGGATTTTGCAACGCGGTTGATGGGGCTGCGCTGTATCGGCTCTGATTCAGAGCTGACCGACTTCAGGTGGCGGGTATGCTTGGGCTGAAACCTTAAGCGACGGTTTCTGGCCGTCGCCGCGCTCACCACCGAGCAGGCTGCCTGCGGGTCGTTCGAGCCGTGAAGATTCTTCATTCGATATCTTTTTGATAGTGATTTAGTTTTAAATTGATAGTAACTGAATGCGGGTGGATGTTCCATCGCAACGGCAGCCTGGAGATAGGCAGGGTCAGGCGGTGGCGGTGTCGCTATCGCCTTCAGGCCTCCCGGCAAATCAGGAGTCAATTTATGAAATACTACCTGTGCAAATACATTCCGCCGCGCCCAGACTTTCTGGCGACCATGTCTGCCGACGAGCAGGAATGGATGAAGCAGCACGGGGTTTTCCTCGATACGCTCCTCCAGGAAGGAAAGATCGTCGCGCATGGTCCGGTGATGGATCCTGCCGGCGGCTACGGCGTCTCGCTCTACCAGATTGGCGATGATCAAGACATTCAGGCGATCACGTCGGAAGATCCCATCGTGAAGAACGGCGCCGGCCATTATCAGCATCATCCAATGCTTCATCTGAAGGCGCGTGTCTGACGTCGCATTGGCGCTGTTGCCAGAGACCCCTTGGACCGGGCTGTCCTGTCGGTGTTGCGGAGCCAGTCCTCTGCAAGCGGTCCAAGAGGGGAGCTCTTTCTCAGCGAGTTTTTGACCGGCTCATTGCAGATCTTTCACCGGCCAATTGAAGTTCAACATCGACGGCAGCAAGGTGCCCAGCAGCTCGGTTTCCGGTTCGTCGCTTCTGAGTACGAACGAGAATTTGTCTTCGATTGCCATGTGGGCAATCCCGTGGATCGTTGACACAGCCGAGACGATGCCGGGATGCACGGCATGGTCCGTTTCAGGTGGAAAAGTCGATCCGTAATATTCTGCGGCGGCAAGGACGAAGCCAGCCATGGCGGAATAGACGGCTGGCTCGAAATCGGGATGATGTCGGTTGACGAGATCCTTCCGGCAGATCAGGCGGAAATGACCGGGATTGTCGAGGGCGTATCTGACATAAGCCGCCCCGAGCGATTGGAGCTTCTGCTCAGCAGTTTCATCCTCGATGAGAGCGTCGGACAAATACCGAGCCAGTTGCCCGTAGGCCGCGATTGCCACCTCGGTAAGCAGGCCGACGATGCTGCCAAAATGGTGTTTCGGTGCGCCGGGTGACACGCCGGCTCGGCGGGCTGCCTCCCGCAACGAAAATCCCTCGACGCCGCTTTCTCGAATGATCTCATCCGAGGCCGCGATCAAAGCCGAGCGAAGTTCGCCGTGATGGTAGCTTTCCCGGATTGTCATGCTCACCTTAAATCCTCAAAAATTGCGCCCCAATCTATACACTGCATAAATTCCTCTTTACATGGGATTTATGCAGTGTATAGATCTGCCCTGTCCAGTCCACGCATAACCGAAACTTCAGGGATTTGCATCCATGAGTACATCAATCGCCCTTATCGGCCAGGAAGAGCAAATGGCCTCGCGGGCCTGGCGCCCGTCCGAACGGCGGCGACCGATGGTGTGCTTGAACTCGGCCCCGGCACTGGCATGCTGAGCTAAGTCACCAGCAATCCCCTTCAACAAGCAGGTTTCAACCGGACGGTCCTACGAGGCCACCCGACCCAAAACGACGACCGGAATATCCCACAACCCATTGCCGTTGGCGGCATGATTTGAAGGAAAATTGAAATGAGCAACAACAACCGCGGCGTCGCCGTCGTCACAGGGGCAGCGGCCGGCATCGGCCGCGCCACGGCAAGGGCTCTGGTAACCGCGGGCTACCGCGTCTTCGGAACCAGCCGCAAGGCGACGGCCGGGTCTGCCAATGGCATCACGATGTTGACCTGCGACGTGACGGACAGTCAATCCGTTGCGAGCATGATCGCCGAGGTCATCAAACAGGCTGGCCGCATCGACGTCCTCGTCAACAATGCCGGTGGCGCACTGATCGGCGCAGCGGAAGAGTCCTCAATCGAACAGGCTCAGGCACTTTTCGACCTGAATGTCTTCGGCATCATTCGTGTCACGAACGAGGTCTTGCCGATCATGCGGAACCAGCGCAGCGGCCGCATCATCAACATCAGCTCGGTCGTCGGCTTCATTCCGAGCCCATTCAGTGCCCTCTACACCGCGACGAAACATGCCGTCGAAGGTTATTCCGAATCGCTCGATCATGAAGTCCGCTCGCTGGGGATCCGCGTTCTGCTCGTCGAACCTGCATTTACCCGCACAGCTCTCGACCATAACTCGACGCAGCCTGACCGCATGGTGAGTGTTTACGACGGAAGCCGCAAGACGACGGAGGCTGTCTGGAACACTGCCATCAAAGCAGGCGATGCGCCCGAAGTGGTCGGCGAAGCGGTCGTCAAGGCCGCCACCACGAAATCGCCGAAACTGCGCTATCCGGCCAGCAAAGCTGCCCGGCAACTGCACTTCCTGCGTCGCTTCGTTCCCGCCAGTGCATTCGACAAGAGCCTGCGCAAGCAGATGAAGCTGCCAGTCTGACACGGCCTGCGGCTCAACAATGCGTCTCATGCCGGTATCCGGCATGAGACGCAGGCAAGACACTTATAGGCGATCGGCTCGCATTCGAGCGGACCGCTCTCTGTCGACCTCCATGTCTTTGCAGGCCAGCGGCACCATATCCCAATTCAGGTGTTCAAGCCGCCATCGACTGTGAGGATGGTTCCGGTGATGTGCCTTGCAGCAGGGCTTGCGAGGAAAGCCACAGCGGCGGCCACATCTTCCGGCTCGCCGTAACGTCCAAGTGGAATCAGGGCACGCTGGAAGTCGGCGAAGTCGCCATTGGCGGGATTCATTTCGGTGTCGGTCGAACCCGGCTGGACGAGGTTTACGGTGATATCGCGAGATCCGAGTTCCCGCGCGAGGCCGCGGGTAAACGAGTGGAGCGCGGATTTTGTCATGAAATAGACCGTGCCGGTGTCGCCGACGATGCGTTCGGCGCCGACCGAGCCGATCGTGATGACGCGGCCTCCCGCCTGCAGATAGGGAATGGCGGCCTGTGAAGCGAGCAGAGGCGACCGCACATTGACGTCCAGCAGCGCATCGATCTGCTCGACGCTGACGTCGGCGATCGCACCATAAAGCGCGATTGCAGCATTGTTGACGAGAATGTCGAGACCGCCAAGTGCCTGGGCCGCCTCGTCGACCGAGCGCTTCACGGCTGCCGGATCGGCGCTGTCGGCCTGGATGGCAAGCGCTTTGCGGCCCTTGCCCTCGATGGTCCGGATGACTTCCGCGGCGCGATCGGCCGAACGCTCATAGGTGATGGCGACATCCGCGCCCTTGTCGGCAAGCGCCAATGCGATGGCGGCGCCAATGCCACGCGAGCCACCTGTTACCAGGGCACGCTTTCCAGCCAGTTCTGTCATGATCTTCTCTTTCTGTAGTGATCGACACATAAATAGCTAGGCACGTTGCGATGGGGTGTCAATGGGTTTATATAATGATCGATGCAAAAATCGGATGAGATGTCGAACGTCGATGAAACCCCTGCCCGCAGTCGCGGGCGGCCGCGGGCGTTCGATCGGGAAGCAGCCTTGGCGCAGGCGACCCGCCTGTTCTGGATCAAGGGCTTCGAGGCGACTTCGATCGCCGACCTCACCGAGGCGATGGGGATCGGATCGCCGAGCCTTTACGCGGCATTCGGTTCGAAGGAGGCGCTCTATGCCGAGGCGCTGCGCCACTATCGCGACAACAACGAGGCGCTCGTCTGGGCCGGCTTCTTTTCCGCAGGCACGGCCCGTGAGGCGGTGAGGTCGTTTCTAATGGATTCGGCCGCCGCCTTGACCGGCTGTGTCGTGGATATTCCCCGCGGCTGCATGGTGGCGCTCTCTTCGGTCGGCAGCGAGGGCCATGTGGAACTCGGCGAACTCGTACGAGCCGCCCGCGCCGTCACGCTCGACCGCCTGAAGGCGCGCCTGAACCAGGCGATATCAGCAGGCGAAATTCCAGTCTCGACCGACATCCACGCGCTTGCCCGCTTCGTGCAGACCGTTCAGAACGGCATGTCGATCCTGGCCCGCGACGAAGCGACCCGTGGCGAACTGGAGGCAGTGGCCGAGCTGGCCATGCTGGGTTGGGACACTCGAACCGGGGGTGCTGAGCGCAGGCAGCCTTACGCCGATCATGCGTAACCTTTAGGCAGTCGATCGCGGAAGTTTCGCGGGATCGTTGAAGCGTGCCGCTGCCCCTCATCCGGCTGCCGCCACCTTCTCCCCGCCTGCGGGGCGAAGGGGATGTGCCGCGCCCTCTCCGTTCCTCGCCAGCCTCTCGCGGGGCACGTCCCCTCGCCCCGTTTACGGGGAGAGGGTTAGGGTGAGGGGCGGCCATTGAAGCAAACCGGTCAGGAAACCGCTTCACACTTCCGGCAACATGCTCCTCGCAGTCAAATCTCGCCGGCAGACGGCCCCCAGACATCCGTCAGCGCAAAACCGTTCGGATGCGGATCGAAAGGATCGAGCGCTACCTGGGTCAGGCCGAAGGTGAAGCCGCGGCCGGTGATGGTGGGGATGACGGCGGGGCGGCCGGCCACCTCGGTTACTGCCTGCAGTCCGACCTCGAATTCCGAGCCGATGATCGATTTCGAGGTAAAGACGTCGCCGATCTTGGCCTTGCCGCGGGCATAAAGCGTGGCGAGATTGGCGGAATTGCCGGTGCCGCAGGGCGAGCGATCGGCGCGGCCCGGCCACATGGTGGTGCAGGTGCGCACTGTGCCATCGGCTTCGGTATCGCGGAACATCACATAGGCGACGCCCGAGATCGCCGGGATCTCGGGATGGACGACCTTGATGTCGCGGTTGATCAGTTCCTTGAGGATCATGCCGGCCTGGACGAGGCCGGCGGCATTCGCCTTCTCGATCGTCAGACCGATCTGGCCGACATCGACGAGCGCATAGAAGATGCCGCCATAGCAGATATCGGCCTTGATCCTTCCCCAATGCGGCGTGTCGATCCCGACATCCAGCTCATGGACGAAGGAGGGCACCATGGTCAGCCTGACCTTTTCGCAGCGCCCGTCGCGGCACGTCGCCGTCGCCTTGACCAAGCCGGCGGCGGTTTCGAGGGTGACTATCGTCTCCGGCTCTTTCATCTCGACGATGCCGGATTCGAGCAAGGCCGTGGTGACGCAGATCGAGTTGGAGCCGGAGCTCGCATGCGCCTGGTCGGGCTGCAGGATGATGAAGGCGGCGTCGGCCTCCGGGTGCCGTGCCGGCAGCAGCAGGTTGACCGAGCCGATCGGCGCGCCGCGCGGCTCAAGGCAAAGGAAGCGGCGAAGCTCGTGACCCTTCGGATCGGTGTTCAGCCAATGCAGCTGGGCGGCAATGGTATCGCCCGGGATCTTCGGCACGCCGCCGATCGCGACGCGGCCGATCTCACCTTCGGCGTGGACATCCAGTAGCTGGATGGTGCGCTTCCATCTCATGTCGAAAACTCCAGATCAGACGTGACGGGTGACGCCGCCATCAACGCGAATATTCTGGCCGGTGATATAACCCGCGCCATCGGAGAGCAGGAAGGCCGCGGTCTTGGCGATCTCCTCCACATGGCCGATGCGCTTCATCGGCACCGTCTCGGCAGTCCCCGGCTTGTGGTTCAGGCTATCGATATAACCCGGCAGGATGCAGTTCATGCGGATATTGTCGGCCGCATAACGATCGGAATAAAGCTTGGTGAAGGCGCCGGCAGCGGCGCGATAGGTGCAGGAAACCGGGAAGACCAGCGTCGGCTCGTAGGCGGCGAAAGTGGTGATGTTGACGAAGGCGCCCTTGCCCTGTTTCAGCATGACTGGCGTCACCAGGCGGGCCATGCGCACCAGCGACAGGATCATCATGTCGGAACCGAGCGTCCAGTTCTCATCTGAAATATCGAGCAGGTCGCCCTTCGGCGGATGGCCGCTCAAGTTGACGACGGCATCGATGCGGCCATAGGCCTTCATCGTCAGGTCGAAGATCGCCTTGAGATCCTCGGCCTTTTCGGCAACGCCGCGCGACGCGACGCCGCCAAGTTCGGCCGCCAGCTTCTCACAACTTTCGGACGGCGACATCAGCGCCAGCTGATAACCTTGCGCCGAGAGCTCACGGGCGATCGCCTCGCCCATGCCGCGGCCGCCGCCGGTGATCAGCGCTACGGGTTTCGTGGTATAGGACATCGGGGCCTCCTAATAGCGGTCTATGCGGAACGGGGTCATATCGAGGGATGGTTTGAGCCCGGTCACCATATCGGCGATCACCAGCGCTGTCGTTGCCGAAAAGGTCAGGCCGAGATGGCCGTGGCCGGTCGCATAGAAGACGCCCGGCATCTTCGACGAGGGCGAAATGATCGGGATCGTATCGGGCAGCGCCGGACGATGACCCATCCACTCCGTCGTCTCCTCGACCTTCAGGCCGGGCAGCGCGCGCTGGGCATGGCGCACCAGCACTCGCGGACGGCGGAAATCGGGCGCGGCATCGAGACCGGCGAGCTCGACATTGCCGCCGACACGAATGCCGCCCGCCGTCGGCGTCACCATGAAGGCGCGATGCGGCCAGATCACCGAATAGCGCATGGAGATGCCGGGCTTCATGATCTGCGTGTGATAGCCGCGCTCGGTTTCGAGCGGGATCGGCTCGCCGAGCTTTTCGGCAAGAAAACGGGTGTGGACCCCGGCGGCAAGCACCACCGAGCCGGCCTCGATCCGCTTGCCATCCTCGAGGAGAACGACGGCGGTGCCATCGCCCCTGCGCTCGATATTCCGCACAGTGCCGGAGACGAAGGTCGCGCCTGCAGCTTTTGCTGCGTCGGCGAGTTTCACCACGAGCTTGTAGGGGTCGCGGATCGACTTGTTGTCGGGAAGCAGCACGGCTTTGGCGATCGCCGGCGACAGCGTGGGTTCGTAATATTGGATGGCGCCGTTGCTCAAAACCTCGAATTCGAGGCCGTAGCGCTGCATCATGGCGAGATGGCCGCGATCGGCGGCAAATTCCGCCTCCGTCTCGTAGATCGCCAGACATCCTTCCTCGGTCATCAATTCGGGTGCGCCGATCGCCTCGAGCATCTGCCTGAAATCGCAGAGCGCGCGGTTAGACAGGCTCATGCCGGCATCCTCGATCTCTCGGAGACGCGAGGGCCGGCCGGCGGCGAGGAAGCGCAGGAACCAGGGCAGCATTCTGGCTGCATAGGAGGGACGCAGCCAGACCGGGCCTTCGGGATCGAGCAGCCAGCCGGGGATCTTCTTCCAGGTCGAAGGGCCGGAGCCGGCGGCAAAATCGAGCGCGATGCTCGCCATATTGCCGAAAGAGGTGCCGCGTCCCGGCTCGCCCTTGTCGATCAGCGTCACATCAAGGCCGCGCCGCTGCAGCTCGAAAGCGATCGAAGCGCCGATCACGCCCGCGCCGACGACAGCCACGCTCTTCTTCATCTCATCCGCCATGCCATCAACCCATCGCACGGCAGACAGAAGTGCCGTCGTGAATCTGATATATCACATCAAGATGCGATGCCTAGAGATGTCTTTGTTTTTCGTAATTCCGAAACGAAAACCGCTGTGCACTTTTGCTGGAATTGCTCTGTGGAATTTTTACTGGTTTTCCGGCAGGCCGGCGCCGACGCTGTCGCCGACCGAACCGACGGTGTTATTCATCGACTGGCCGAGACGCTTCAGCTGGGCGTCGTAATTGCGCCGGGTGCGCGGATCGAAGATCGCAATCGGCGTGCTGACGGCAACACTGACCGCACTTCCGGCAGTCTGGGCAGCGCCCATTGCCACCGCGCCGACGGCCTCGCCGAGACCGACATTGGAATCGGTGATCGTCTGGCCGGCAATCAGCCGGTCGCCGATCAGCTTCACCACTTCAGGGCTTTCGGCGAACTTGCCGTGGTTCAGCCGGTCGCCGCCCTTGAGCTTGGTGAGGTCGAGCACGGTGATGCCGGCCGCCTCAAGCTTGCTGCGATAGGGTTCGACGGAGGGATCGATCTGGCCGAGCCGGTCGACATTGCCGGAGATGCGCCGCGACAGCGCCAGAGCCCGGTCGTCCTGCGAGACGAAGATGGTGAAGTGCGGTCGTTCCTTGCCGAGGCTGGCGAACTGGCGGCCGAAGACATCGACATCGAGATCCGGCGAGGCAAGGATGACATTGTTGATCTTCGGTGCGACGTGGCCGTTGCGGATCGCCATCTGCCTGAGCGCTTCGACGGTAAGCCAGGTGCCCATCGAATGCGCCATGATGGTGATGTCGCTGACCGCCGGATTGGCGGCGGTGCGGGTCAGCAGCTCCTCCAGCGCGTCGCGGGAATAATTGGTGCTTTCCTTGTCGTAATTATAATCGAAGATGCTGCCGCGCGACGGCCAGGTGAAGACGACGGGGGCGACGTCGGCATGCGAATCGTGGACGATCTGCGCGAAGCGGTAAACGGCGTCCTCATAACGGTTGTTGAAGCCGTGCACAAAGACGAGCACGCGGCGGCTCTTCGGCATATGGGTCTTCAGCCAGGTCTCGCCGGCCCGCTCGCCTTCCAGGGGATCGACCGAAACGGTGACGAAATTGCGCAACGGATCGGCCGGCAAGCGGCTTGGCCATTGCACCTGGCCGGCCTTGCGATTGGCTTCCGGCGGGATCGAGACGTCGACGGCATTGACGGCGAGGCCAGTACCGCGTTCGCCGGAGAAAAGCACGGCGGGATTGTCGTCGGCAGCGCGCGTCGTGGCGACGAGAAGATCGACCTTGGAGGTGCCCGGAGCGACGGTGCCGGCCGCCTGCATGACACCGACCGGCCTGCCGCCGCAGCCGGCGAGCACCATCGTTGCAACCAGAAGACCTGTCAGGGCCGCGCGCGAGGCGCGCCTTTTGCCGATCATGACCAAACTCCAATCGGTTCACGCACCGGACAGGCGGCGCCCGTTCAAATAGTCCAACGAGGCTTGCCGAGTCAAACCGCGGGAGGTGGACAAGAGCTTTCCTGTGAGAACCGCTGCGCGCTTTTACTGGAATTGCTCCTGAAACTTTCGGCTGTCCGCGGCGTTTTGCCCGATCACATTCAATCGATGGATCAGGGTGATGAAGTTGCTCGCGATCACAGGCTTGTCGTCATTGATGCTGATGCCGTCTCTCGGCTCGACGGAGCCGCTTGGCGAGGCCGATATCCGCCGCGACATCATCGGCAAGACGGTCTATCTCTCCACACCGCTCGGCGGTGAACTGCCGCTGATCTTCCGCTCTTCCGGCAAGGTCGACGGCGACGGCCAGGCGATCGGTCTCGGCCGCTATGTCAAACCCAGCGATACCGGCCAATGGTGGATCGATGCCAACCGCCTCTGCCAGAAATTCCAGAGCTGGAACAAGGGTAAGCCGATGTGCTTCGAACTCGAGCGCGCCGGCGCCAACAAGGTCAAATGGACCCGGGACAACGGCAAGACCGGTGTTGCCCGCATCGGCAATTGATCGATTTCGATTTGGGAGAAAGAGACTTGGGTAAAGAAAAAAGCCCGACGCGGGAGGAGGTGCGCCGGGCTCTTGATCCTGACTGACAACTGGGAGGAGGAGTGTTGTCAGTCCGATGTAAGAGCGCTGGGAGGAGGAGTGCGCTGCTTACGAAGATAATAATAGCCAATTCTTTTGATTCGGAATAGCGAAAATACCGCAATGCAGCAATGCGCTAGACGCAAGGCTTGCCCTCAAAATAACAGGTCGCCGCCTCATTTTACAGCATGTTTGACCGGATGGTCAAAATTATGCCGAAAATTTGGAGCCTCGGCTTGGGGACCCGCCCCGCATCCGGCCGCCGGCAGGCCGACGGCGTTTCGCGCTTTCATCGCGACACGCGTGCGTCAGACCGCTGACAAAGTCGGATAACCTCTCCGTCGTCATGCTCGGGCCTGTCCCGAGCATCTGCGGCCGGTTGATATGTAGCAGATCCTCGGCACAAGGCCGAGGATGACGCCGCGTTTCGAATGAAGCTTTTCAACAAAACGACAGCCGCACGCCGACTGCGCCGGTTGTTCGTGATCTGTCTCGTCAAGCAGCCTTGAAGACCTTGCTGCCTTCGGCGTCGAGGGCGGAGAATTCCTCGTTCGAGAGGGTGATGTCGACGGCCGCGACGTTTTCTTCCAGATGCTTGACCTTGGAGGTGCCGGGGATCGGCAGCATGACCGGGCTGCGCTTCAGCACCCAGGCGAGCGCGATCTGGCTTGGTGCCGCATTGTGCTTTTTGGCGATCGTATCGAGCAGCGAGCCCGGCTTGGCGAGGTCGCCGGCGGCCAGCGGATACCATGGGATGAAGCCGATATTGTGCTTGGCGCAATAGTCGAGCACGTCCTCGCTGGTGCGGTCGACGAGATTGTAGCGGTTCTGGACGGTCGCGACCTTGAAGTGCTTCGAAGCGGCCTCGATGTCGGCAACCGACACTTCGCTCAGACCCGCATGGCGGATGAGGCCGGTATCGAGCAGCGATTTGATCGCATCGAACTGCTCCTTGGCCGGCACCTTCTGATCGATCCTGTGCAGCTGCCAGAGATCGATCTGCTCGAGCCCAAGATTGCGCAGGCTCTTATGCGCCTGCTGGATCAGATATTCGGGACGGCCGACGGGCAGCCAGATATCGGGGCCGTGGCGGGTCAGGCCGCCCTTGGTGGCAACGACAGACTTGCCGCCATAGGGATGCAGCGCTTCCTTGATCAGCCATTCGGAGACATCGGGGCCGTAGGAATCGGCCGTATCGATGAAATTGACCCCGAGTTCCGGCAGGCGCTTCAGCGTGCGGATGGATTCGGCATGATCGGAAGGCTCGCCCCAGATGCCCTTGCCGGTGACGCGCATGGCGCCGAAACCAAGACGATTGATCTCGATATCGCCGCCGATCTTAAAGGTGCCTGACTTTGCTGCGTTGTAACTGGACATGGTCTTTCCTCTCTTATCAATCAATCATTGAAATCGGTGGAACGGTCGGAGGCGGTTGAACAGCGGCGGCACGGATGCCGAGGCTTTCGGAGATGCCTTCGAGCGCGAATGTCTGCCTGATCGAAAGCGATGCCCGGCATGATGATGATCCGCCGATCGGGGGGATCATCAGAATGTGGCCGCTGCGACGCTTGCAGATATAGGATGGCCCGGTTCCGATAACAGGGCCTGATTGACGGGGATGGGTGGAAACATCGACATCGAGCTGATGTCGGAAGTGCGCACGGAGGCTTAGGCGGGGCCGCGTCAACGCCTGGTCTTTGCCTCTTCGCCGAATTCCGCCAGCATCTTCCAAAGGTCGGCGAAAATCTCCCGGGCGAAATCCTGCGGCGAAGCACTTGGCGGGCGCTGCTGCCAGAGCTCCGCCCCGACGCGCAGCGCACCGATGACGATGGCCGCAAGGACGCGCATGCGGGGCCGCTCAAGCGGATCATCTCCCTTGCGCAGAAGCAGCGCCTCGGCGAGCTTCTGTTCGAGCTTGGCGTATTTCAGCTGGTCGCGGGCCTTCAGCGCCGGCGTGCGATGGATGAGATCCCCAAGCGCCAGACCAGGCTCGTCGACGGCCGCGATGACGGTTGCGGTGATCGCCGCCTCGACCGCGGTGACGGAGGATTCGTCCGTCGGCCTTGCGGCGATTGCCGCCATCAGGCGATCGGCGAAGGCATCCTGCCAGGCGAAAACCACCTCTTCCTTGGAGGGGAAATAATCGAAGAAACTGCGCTTGGAGACATCTGCCGCTTCGGTGATGTCCTCGATCGTCGTGGCCTCGAAACCGCGCTGCAGAAAGAGGGTCATCGCAGCGTTTTCGATGCGCGCGCGCGTCTGCCGCCGCTTGCGTTCCCGCCTGCCTTCCGTGGTCTCCGTCCGCTTCTTCTCAGCCATTCCGGCCCGGTATCATCGTTCAGCCGCCGGTTTCGTTGGAAAAGGCGGCGACATCGTCGATGTCAGCCACGCTCTCGCGATAGCTGAAGCGCTCGCGTGACAGCTCCAGCGGCTTGCGGCGCGAAATCCGGTAGACCGAGGCCGGCGGCAAGTTGCGCACCGTGCCGCCGATGCGCACCGCCTTCAGACCGAGACGGTCAAGGATCGGCCGCGGCACCGGGCAGCGCGGACCATAGGTAAACTGATAGACTGCGCCGCCCGGGCGCATATAGGCGAAGGCACCGGCCAGGATCGAGGCGATCTTGCGCGGCGACATGGAGAGCAGCGGCAGCCCACTGACAACCGCGCCGACCGGTTCGCCTTCGAAAATATCGGCATGGGCGAGATGGGCGGCATCCATCTGCAACACACGGGCCGTTGGAAAACGCGCCTGCAGCGATGAGATGAACTCCGGACCGTACTCGATCAGGGTCAGATCCTCTTCACTCACGCCGCGCGCCAGCAGCGCCCGGGTGAAGACGCCGGTTCCCGGGCCAAGCTCGATGATCGGCCCGTCGAGTGCGGCAATTTCACTGGTCATGATCCTGGCAAGCGAATCCCCCGACGGCGCGATGGCCGCGACCCGAAGCGGGTTGCTGACCCAGGAGCGGAAAAAATGCAGGAAATCGGAGCATGCGGCCTTTGCAGTCATGACTATCCCACCTGTCTGAAATTCGTTTGATTATGAAAAGCGACCATCGCGGCGAGCATGGCAATTCCAAGGCAGAGGCGTCAATCGCTGGACGCTGCGGCTTTTCGCAACACCCACTCACCAGTTTGCCTAAATTTGTACTTATTGCATTTTTGCATTCAGCGCAACATTTTCCAAGCTGAACAATCTATCCAGCGCAACCAGTCACCCCGCATACGAAAGGGCGACCCCGAGGCCGCCCCTTCAGCCCAACGCGGGCTGCTCATGATCGCGAAAACGCCGAGCGTCTCGTCAGTAGTTGCAGCTGGAGCCGCTCCCCGGGTTGAAGCCGAGCTTGCAATCCCTCTTGAGGGGCTTCTTTGGGTTCATCATGTAAGGCGTCGAGCCCGGGGTTTCCGAGGCTCGATCGCCAATCGAACCGGTTGTGCGCGTGTCGTGCCGCACCGTGGTTTCTTGTTGGGCAACCGGACGCTGGGCTGCACCCTGCTCTGTCGCGCTCGACTGGAGGGGAGCTGCCGTGGCCGAGACCGCCGAGAGGCCGAGGATTGCGCCGAAGGCAGCGGCCATCAGGCCGTGCTTGAATGTCGTGGTCATAATCGTCTCCTTGGGAGGATTCATGGAATTTACGCCCCGGAGTTAGGAAGGCGATCTGTCACAAACTACGGTGCCAAAGCAGAGGTCACGGATATGTGAGCAGCGGCTCGATCAAGAAAAAGGCGGCTCATCGCCGCCTCTTTCATTTGCCGGCTCAATAGCCGTTGTCACAGGGCATGCTGCCGGGACCGATCGATCCGGAAAACGTAGGGTTGCACATTTCCGGAGCTGCCGGCCTGTTCACCGGCTGGCGGACGATGGAGCCCGTAGTTCCGGCCTCGACGCCGAAGGCGGCAAGGGGATACCAGTAGCCATCGGAGTGGCGGCGGGTGCCGGGGCGCTCTGTGCGGAAGCCCTGATAGCCATGCCAGGACCCGGCATGTGGTTTATATTGCACCATTTTTACGTCCGAGACAGCGGGCGGCCGAGCCGGCTGAACGGGTGCTGCCTGCGCGGGGATGATCGACGTGAGGGCGAGAAGGGCGCCGAGCGCGGCGGTGGATGGGCCAAGTCTGAACATCTTCATGATAAACCCTCCTTATGGATTTATCTCGGGAAAATGCCTTTCAGACGAGCCGAGTTCCATGGCTCACACGCAATTCCAAAACTCGTGATTGCAGGCGATCCGGCGTGACTGAATCGCCGAAAAACGTGAAAAGTCGCGATCAGGAAAGGGCTCGAACGGCGCTGATGACGAAACGTGAATTCTCTGTTCTCAATTCGCGTATAATGTCCGGTAACCTTGGCCGGAGAGGCATGCGACATATTGGCGATGGGCGGCAGCGCGCGCGCTGGTTTCGGCTTCCAGCTCATCCGCCCCGGCATAGCCGGTCAGTTGGGCGCGCAGCTGATACTGCTTCCTCGCCTCGTCATACATGGCGTTGCCGTCGGTCATACAAAGGCCGTGCGCAACGACCGGCGGATTGACCGGCACGCCGACCGCCAGGAGCACGGGATCATTGGCATGGTCGATGCAGCCGGCAAGGGCCGTCATCATCGCCAGGGCAGCCAGAGCCCGAAAAATTCCCACCGTCATGCATTCCTCCGGCTGAAGCGCCTCTGAATCACCAGACCTGCGGATACATGCGCAAGGTTGCGCGAAACTAGGCAAACCGATCTTCGGGGCAAAAGCCGCTGCTTGCCTGCCAACTGCGGCCGGACGGGCAAGCAGCATATCCATTCTTGTCAGCCATGTGGGCTAAGAACGGCAGCGCCTCGAAAGTTTAAATATTGCTTAAATATTATATTAATGCTTACTTATAGTCGTAGACGCTAATCTTTTCGGGAGGGAAAGATTATGGCTTCGCCGTGGGTAAACGACGCGCTGTCGCACGCACAATCAGCTTTTTCCAGCAAGACAGACACAAATATCCTTGAGGTTGGAGGCGGCTCTCGCACGCATATCCCCTTGAAGGGAGCGAGATATACCGTTGTCGATATCTCCAAGGAGCAGCTGGAGAAGAACAAGGACGCCGCTGAGCGAATCCTCGGCGATGCTCAAACCATCGACTATGGAGATCGTCGCTTCGACGCCTGCGTCTTCTGGGACGTTCTCGAGCATTTGGAAAGCCCGCGCTCTGCCTTGTTGAGAGCCCATGACACCCTGTCTCCCGGTGGTCTGGTGTTCGTCAAGGGTCCGATCCTGAACTCAGCCAAGGGGATCTTTACCGATCTGACACCCTGGTGGACCCACGTCTTGTTCTATCGCTACGTGCTCAGGCAGAAAAACTCCGGAAAGCCGGGCTATGCCCCCTTCCGCGTCGAACATGCCGCGGAGGCATCCCATTCGGAGATTGCGGGGACATTAAAGGAACTCGGCATGGATGTCGTCTTCGTCGGCGAATATGTGTCGACACAGGTGCACGCGCTCAAGGACAGAATTCCCCCGCTTTATTGGCTTTATGAAGCTTTCGGCCTTCTGCTTCGCACCACTACGGCTGGGAAGATCGGAGGTCGGGAGACGGAGTTCCTGATAGTGGCAAAGTGCCTTCGACAGTAACTCCCCACCAGAATCTATATAGCACTTCGGAATCCCGAAATTGGTTGCGGCATTGAAATCATTCAGCGTTTTTCACTGTCGACAGCTCACGAAGCGCGGCGGATTTCGGGATCCCGAAGCGGGGGATTTCGGGATTCCGAAGTGGGATTTTTTTCTTCCTGCCGACGCGACCGCGTTTGTCGGCGGCAATCTTGCGGTCGGTCTCGGACCATTTCCGGCACCTTTCCGCCGTGCATCGCTTCCACTCATCGGTGGGTGGCGCGCCTTCATGGTTACCGACAAAAGTCAGCGTGAACCGGTTGGGATGCGCGACACCGCTGCCCGCCCGGCCGCGGCGAACTTTTATCAGCCCCTTATATTCGAGTTCATCGATCGCATCGGCCACATATTCCCCGGTCACGCCGTAAGATACGAACTGAGGGTGCGTCACGATCAGCTTGCCGTTTTCCAAGGCGGCGTGGGCTGTGTGCTCGATAACGATGCGGAAGAAGGCGCGGCAAGCATTCGCACTCAATGTGGTGAAGGCCGGGGATTCCAGCAACTGAACGGTGAACCATTGCCAGCGGAGGCTACCGTTATCCGTCCCGCTCGGCGGAGCGGTATGCTTGCGCACCATCGCCCGCGTCTTTCCCTGACTGGTTCGGCTTTTGTCGCGAGGGTTGAATTCCGCCATCAGCCCCTCGCCCCCGTCGCCGGCCGATCCTTCGGCAATCTGCCTGTGCTGCGAGACCGGCAATTCTGTTCATAAAGCGGCCGACGAACCGGGCTCGTCCCGGCGACCAACTCGCCGATAGGGAAAAATTTGCTCGACATCCGGCATTCCATGGTTGCAATCACGTGCAACCTGTTCGGTTGCGCCTGCTACGATCAGCGCCTGAATATCGAGGGTAGGAGCGCGATGCGAATGATCGGCATGAGGGAAAAGCGCGTGGTGGTTTGCGGCAAGCGGCTGCTGGCATTGATTTCGATCCTGCTGGGAAGCGCCGTTCAGGCTTTTTCCTGCGATCAGCCGGTCGTGATCTCGAATTGGTCCTTCTGTGCGACCGGCAATGTGAGCGCTGAGGGCGGCGCCGCTGATTGGAAAATCGTTCCCGCGTGGACTCGCAAGGACGCCATAAGCGCGTATTTCGGAAATGATCCGCGGCTTTTGGCAAACCACGGGCTTTGCAACGCCAAATTCCAGCGCGTCGTCCTCTGCCAGCCGGGATGGCAAACGGGCAACCCGGATGAGTGCTCATATCTGGTTTGCAGCGGCTATTACGCATCTTTGGTCGGGAAGGAAGAAAGGGAAGCCTATGAGAGAGACCACCCGACCGCTCAATAGTTTTTCGCTTCGCTGCCTTGGGGCAGAGACTGGGGCGGTCGATGAAAAGTGCTTAACCTTGATCTCCCGATCTCGATCTTGAAAACCTGAAGCAGTTTCGCGCAAAACGATTATCGTAGCGTCAGCACTACCCATTCTCTTCATCAGCCAATAAGCTCGCGGCCGGCAGCCGGAAGGCGCCCTACAACCTTCAATGTTCAGAGGCCCTGCCCGCATGACATCACTGTGCTGGAAGAGAATTGTCTGGTTTTGCGTTTGCCTCATACTCTCCCATCCGGCATGGTCCGCCGGCGGCATCGAGATCCCGGGCTACGCGCCAGCGACCGGCGTCGAGCGCAGCTACCGCGTTCAAAAAGCGACCGAGACCGATATGTCGTTCTGGTTCGACAAATCAGGCACCCCGCCGGTGACGGCGCGCGGCGCGTTTCGCCAGGCTATGACGGTCCTGTCGCGGGATGAAGACGGCATGCGGGTCCGCTGGTCCCTCAGCGCCGATTTGCCGGAAGGCATTGCGGGCCTTGCCGACAGCTATCAGATGAACCTGCTCTATCGTAATTCCCTCACAGCCTATGGTACCGCTACGCTCGAACTCGAAACCGACCTGAACGGCAACCCGCGCGATCTCTCCGGTGTCGATCAGATCGTGGCGCACATGCGGGAGGTGGCAGCCAATGGACCGGGTGGAGTTCCCGCGACACCACAAAGCGGGGTCTCTGACATCATCGCCAAGCTGGAGACAAACCCTCTTCAGATTGTTGCCGCCCTGGTGCCGGAGGCGCAACTGCTTGCCACGGGACAATCCTATCAGGCAGAGACCATGGGGATTGGTCAGGTCTCGGCGACCTCGCGGGACGAAGATTATGGCGGCGTCAGCGTGCCGGTGACGTCGACCTGGACCCTGGAATCCACCGACCCGTCCGCACGCACGGCAACCCTTTCCCTGTCGGAGGAAGCCGACGCCGCAGCGTTCAGCCAATCGCAGCAGCCGGCAATCGCAAATTTGATGACGGGCTTTGCCGAGCGGGCAAAGGGGCTCACAAGCGATCAGCTGGCTTCCGTCAAACGCGCCAGCAAGAACCGAAGCGTCGAGCTCGTGGTGTCCCTGAACGATGGTTCGACGCTCGAAGCGTCGGAGATCGTAACAGTTGAGGCAGGAGGGACAATATTGCGCACATATAGCCACATCCAACGCGAGGATATGCCGGCCAGCCTGCAGCTTCCCGCCGTACTGACGGCAAAAGACTTGCAGACGCCCGATTTGCACATCGAGCCGCTGCCATCAGCCAAGGCCGGGCCGGGCATCCTGGATGAGCTTTCCACACCGCCTGCTCCACCCACGGCATCGCAAGAAGCTGCCGTTGCTGCAGACGATGACGCGGCCAAGGCGATTGCGCCTGTCTCGCTTGAGGTGAAGAGTGCGGAGGTAACCCTGTCCCCCATGTCCTACGACCACGGCCTGAATATCGTGCTCACCCCGGAAAGCGCCGCCACATTCCGTGATTTCACGCAGGCGGTGTTGGGACGACAAACGCAGATGCTGATCAACGACAAGGTCGTCATGGAACCCTGGATGAGGGAGCAGATCATGGATGGTCGTATCGTTCTGGCGGGAACAGATAGGAAAGATCTGGAAGCGATGGCGGAACAGTTGAGGGTTCCCGGGGCCAAGATTCTCGTCCGTTTACGCCCATGATGGCGCCAGCTGTGTAGTCCGCATTCCCCTGGTGAGCTGCCCTTCATCTCAGCCGCTGGGGTCGGTCGCCGACGGCAAAATTAAAGGGTGAACGACTCCGGGCTTCAACCCTTCGCTTCAGGGATCAGGCGTATCAGCGTTCCATCACTCGCCGCAGCGCTGATTGCCGTTGCGATCTGCCGGAGCGATCCACGCGCGACGAGCGTCTCTGGCGGAGGAGGTTTTCCGGGACCCGGATCGATAAAGGCCGAACACAGGTGATCCGAGTCGCGCATCGCCATGAATGATGTGGCGACAATCGTTTCGCCGCAGGCGGCGCATCGAAGAATGTAGGAACCGCGGTGGACGATCGATTCTGTTTTGTCCAATCCGCAGGACGGGCAGGCCAACATATTGGTCATTGCTTCACTCCAGCCTGCGCACGCGGCCTATGAGGCAGCCGCCAGAATGATGGCGATCGCGAGCAGCAAGGGACCCATCCACTTGAACTGGCGAACCACCGGCGGCCGGCTGGCCGGCTTGCCTGGGTATGGCAGATAACCAAAGCCGACTGATGTCATCCATAGGCCGGCGCAAAACATGATGATTTCATCGATATAGGCTGCGATCATGACTTTCCCGCCTTCGGATCGGCGCTGCGATATCTCCGTCTCCGCGTCCGATACCACTCATCCTACCCATCAGCACGGCCAGACGGAAGAGAAGAGTGGATCTGAGAGATTAAACTTTGGGTAGCATAATTACCTCGAATCCCCTAGTCATTCGAACTCGTACACACGAATCCGCTAGAGCCACTTTCTCGGGAATGTTTCATGCACAACGCCAAATTCATTCGTTACGCCGCCTTCTCTGCGTGCGTCGCTTTTGCGGCATTTCAGGCCGGACAGGTTCTTGCCGATTCGGCCAATGACAAGTTCTTTGACGCAGCCCTATGCAAGCCACCCTATACGATGACATCGGCAATGAAGATCTATGATGTCGTGGAAGCTCTGGCCAAGCCGGACACGTCGTCTTTGGGCGCGGCGATCTACAAACTCCCGAACCAGATAGGCCGCGACGGCTTTAAGTCGACCGAGATTTTCTTTGCTAACAACGCTGTTGGCGTCTTGATCGAGGGCGAACGCGCCGACGATCTGGCCGCGAAATACGGTTTGAAGCCGGAGACCTCCGATCTGCTCGGCACAGCCACCAAGGGCTATTCGCGCGAGCTGCCGGCAGATCTGCAGCCGGAACCCGGAATGGCCGGGCCTGGAAAGGTCTCTATCATTGCCCGCCAAGGCAACGCCCTGCCAGGCAAAACCTTGCTGGCGTGTGAATTCGTGCAGGAATTCTAAGAGGCTCCGCATAAGCGCGCAAAACGGCGGCACGAAACCCCTTTCGAAAGCATATCCCAGCAGTTCACTGTTTAAGAAATGTATCTCGTTCATCCCCTCGCCTCGCCACACTGGATCAACCGCGCTATGTGAGCAGCCTTACAGAGACCACGCAGCGGAGATCCTGAGATCATGCAAACCATTTGGAAGAAGCCGGTGACGATCGCCCTTGAGGGCCCGGATCAGTGGGTGGTGATCCAGACGACCCAGGCCGCAACATGGGCACTGGTCGAAGACTGGCCGACCGAAGAGGGGCCTGCCTTGGACAAGGCCTGTGCGGTTTGCGCCGATGTCATGGCGGGCAAACGAAACCGGGAGGAGGCGCGGCAGGCGTTCATCGATGCTGCGATCGAAGCCGGAATCCCGATCAAGGAATAAGGCCACGACCCATGCGGCGCCTATTTGGCGGCGACCCGGTCAAGCTCGGTGAAGTCCCTGTGAAGCTTGCCGACGTGGCGAACCCGCCGAAGCAGTTGATGGCGAGCGGTGATGCCATATCAGCGATGGTCTCTGTTCTGGAGCAGCGCCTCGCTGAGCTGCATGCCTATAAAGAGCTGTCCAAGTCCACGGACGGATCATTCTAAAACCGCGACGCAGACAGAAACGTCAAGCCGTCTCCGGGGCTTTGGCTCTCGCCAGGTCCTGCAGGAACTCTTCCATCAAGGGCTTGTCGCCGAACCGGCGATAAGCCCTTTCCGCTTCCAGCGAGAATGTCGGATGGGCTCCAACAAGGCTCGCCATGGTAGCCTGCGCCTTTTCAAGCTCTCCGCTTCCACCCTGCAACGCGGCTTGGATGAGAAGGCAATTCGCATCGCGGGGCGCTCTGACAAGACACTCGCTGATGACCGTGGCCGCCTCTTCGCGGCGGCCATCGGCATAAAGCGCCTGACCATGCACATAGGCATAGTATTCCGGCGCCATGGGGTGCAGTCGGCGCGCCCGCTCCGCATTGGCGACAGCGTCCGGATAGTCTCCGAACCGGACCTGCGCTTTGGCCAGCGCAATCATACTGTCGGGATCGTTGGGGTTCAGTTCGACCGCACGCTGCGCCGCCTGAAGTCCGCCGGAATAGTCCGCCTGCAATGCAAGTCCGAAACTGATTACCTGATATCCAAAACCGAGATTGGGATCGAGCCGCACGGCCTGCCGCGCCTCACTGAGACCCAAATCCAGCTCGGGCGCGGTGGCCTGACCGCCGGACCTTTGCGCCACTTCGCCGATATAGGTCAACGCAAGACCAGCGCGGGCTGCGGCGTAAGCCGGGTCCATTTCCACGGCGCGCTGATACAGGCCACGGGCATCGAGAATAGCGCTACGATCAGTGGCGCCGTGCCGGTAACGGTCGCGGGCCTGCAAGACGAGATCATAGGCCTGCAGACTATCCGTCGGCCGCAGCGCCGCCGCTGCCGCTTCGCTTCGGCCGATATAGGGCGCGAGTTGCGCGACGATTTCCGTGGTGAGCTCGCTCTGGACGGTGAAAACATCAGCAACCTTCTTGTCGAAGCTACGCGACCATAAGTGCGCGCCCGTGCCCACATCAATGAGCTGCGCCGAAACGCGGAGCTGGTCGCCTTCCCGGCGCGCGCTGCCTTCAACCACGTAATCAACGCCAAGCTTTGCCGCGAGCTTACGTACATCCGTCTCCTGACCGCGCGCGGCATAGGTGGAATCGCGGGCGATGACCTGAAGCTCGGGATTACGAGCGAGCGCCGTGGTCACGTCCTCGGTCAGTCCGTCCGCAAAGTAAGGCTGGTTACCGCTGCCGCTCATGGTTGCGAACGGCATGACGGCGATCGAGGGCCTGGGGTCGCGACGGGTCTGGTCCAGAGAGAGTGCAGTCGGGATGCCGCTCACCATCGCTGCCAGCGGAAGAGGTGAAATCTGGGTGCCGATGAGAATGAGAGCGATGGCTGCAACGCCATAAGACCAGCGCGCCGCGCTGCAGCGCAGGACATGTGGCACTTGCTGCCAGATCGACAAGGGAGAGCCCGCCCGCTTTACGCGGTACACTTCAAGCAGCTCGGGAATATTCTTGGCGCGCCTGCGGCCGACTCGGGCGAACAGATCGCCGCGGTTGCGCTCGGCGGCCATCACCACGGCGCCGCTGACGAATATCTGGCCGGGCTCGGTCATGGTCTCAAGCCGGGCCGCGACGTTCACCCCATCCCCATAGACATCGCCATTATCCTCGATGACATCACCGAGGTTGATGCCGATACGCAGCTTGAAAGGCCCGTCGTCAAAACCTTGCTGGATGGCAAGTGCCGCATCAACGGCCTCGTTGACGCTCGGGAACATCGCAAGGAAGCCGTCACCCGTCGTTTTGAAGGTGGTTCCGCCATGGCGCGCGACAGTGGGGGCGATCAGGTGGTCAAAAACGGTGCGCAGCTCAGCATAGGTGGAAGACTCGTCCTCAGCCATCAGCCGGCTATAGCCGACGATATCAGCGGCCATGATTGCCGCGAGCTTGCGTTGCATTTCAGCCTCCCAACGGAGTGGCTTGGCACACGGCCGACACAGCTAACAATTGGTGTGCAGCGATCATTCAGACTAGTCCTGCAGTTCGGGAAGCGGTAATCAATACAGCTCATAAATGCGTGAATATTGAGACGGTCCGTCAGTTGGCAATCCGCCGGCCCCGACTTCGCCCAGAGCCGTCCCGTCGCCTCACCGATGATGGCGACGGCATAACGCAAGGGCTGATACCTTTCCGCCCCGCCTACTTCGCTCCGTTATCGATTATGTCGAAGTCGATGACGATGGAATCCGCATCCTCGGAAGGCGGGACGTTCTGGAGCGTTTGGTGATGAGGGGAGCGGCTGCAGCAAGAGTGCACAGCTTTATATGGAAATGGCGCGCCGGACGAGATGACACGGGGCACCGCTATATCATTGTAGGTGCTTTAAATTTCCGGGCGGCGATCCTACCGTTGCCAGCCCCAGAGGGTCGATAGTCGCGACCGGTCGGCATTCGGGCGGCAAAAAAGTATGGGTCAGGCGGGCGGGGGTATCACGCGTCCTGGGACGGAACTCCAAGCTTCGCGGTATGCGGAAAATCGCCGGTGGCGATGAATTGTGGGGAAAAATGGCGCACCCGAAGAGATTCGAACTCCTGACCCCCAGATTCGTAGTCTGGTGCTCTATCCAGCTGAGCTACGGGTGCGTGCAAAATGCGGCGGTGCCGCTTGCGTGGCGATCCTCTAAAACGTCCTTCGGGACAATGCAAGAGCATTTCTGAAAAAATCGCGTCTTTGTCTGCCAGCAGCCGCGCCTTGGGAAACCCCGTCACTTTTCGATGTGCGTCCGGCTGCGGTAATCCTCCAGCGAAACCGGGCGATCGGGGATCTCGATGCGGAACTGTGTGCCGACCGTCGGTTTTTCCACCAGCGCGATCGTGCCGCCATGGGCGAGCACCAGCTCGCGGGCGATGGTGAGGCCGAGGCCGGTGCCGCCGGAACGGGCGGAGCCGCGGAAGGCGGCAAAAAGGTTCTGGCGCGCCTTCAGCGGCATGCCGGGGCCGGTATCATCCACCGTGATGCTGACGACGCTGCCGACGCGCTGGGCGGAGACGGTGATCCGCCTGACGGAGCCCGGGCCGCCCTCGCCCGGCGACGTCAGCGCCTGCAGCGCGTTGCGGCAGAGATTGTGGATGACGCGGAAAAGCTGCTCGCCGTCGGCATCGACCTCAAGCTCGGCGCCGATCTGCTCTGCGAATTCGATGCCGCTTTGCGGATCGATCCCCAGCATGTCCTTGACGTCCTGGGTCAGTTCCAACAGGCGGATATGGCGGCGGCGCGGCGCGGATTCGCTCGCCTTGCCGTAGGACAGCACCTCGGTGGTGTAACCGACGGCGCGATCGATGGTGCGCAGCAGTTTCGGGGCGAAGCTTTTCACCATCGGATCATCGACATCGACCAGCCGATCCGACATCAGCTGCGCAGAGGCCAGGATATTGCGCATGTCGTGATTGATCTTGGAAACGGCGAGGCCGAGCGCTGCCAGGTTCTTCTGCTGCTTCAGCGTCTTCTGCAGCTCCATCTGCATCGAGGTGAGGTTGCGGCCGGCGACCGCCAGTTCATCGCGGCCGCCGTCGCCGATATAGATATGGGCCGGGTTGTCAGGATCGGAGGAGAATTGCTGCATGCTGCCGGTCAGCCGACGGATCGGGCCGATGAGGATGCGGTTGATCGCAAAGAAGATCAGCGTCGCCGTGAACAGCGAGATAAGCACCGACAGCAGCAGGACATTGCGGGAGTAGACCAACATCGCCCTGCGCAGCTGCCTGTCCTTCATCACCACCTCGACGCCGGTGTTGGTTTCGCCGACGGGGCCATAGACGCGGATCATCCGGCCGCCACCGAAGACCAGCGTGTCGAGCGCGTCGCGTATCGCCGTTACCGGCGGCACATCGGTGAGATCGTAGGACTCGTCGACGGAGGTCGGCATATCGGTCGTCGCCAAGAGCCGCGAGGTGCCGTCCTTGCGCAGCACGATCGCCTTGGTGCCGGTCGCCTCCAAGGTCTCCTTCTGCAGCGCGCGCGGCAGTTCGACCGGCTGCAGCCCATCGATGACGATGGCGGCGGCAGCGGCCGTATTCAGCCTGTCCTGCAGCCAGCGTACTCGCATGCTGGCGACCGATGGGAAGAAGATCAGGATTTCGGCGAGCATGATAAAGAAGACGGTGAGCCAAAGCAGCTTGCCGGAAAGACCGCCGAACAGGCCGGCAGACGGGCACGGCGCCCTGGCGGCCTCGCCGGCCGCCGGGTTTTCCGCCGAAGGATTGTCGCCCTGATCTTGAATCGGCATTCTGGTCTCGCCCGATCGGCAGCACCCAGGCCACCCTTACCGTTGAGCTCTATATTAGACCAAGATGCTCCGCTTTCAAATCTTTGCGAGCAGCGTCATGTCGTCACAAAGAAACGTCCGCCCGAGAGGAGGAAGGCCCCTCCCCAACCCCTCCCCACAAGGGGGAGGGACCAATTTGCGGCGCCCGCGCAGCAAATATCAGCCATTCCGCGGATGAAACGACGAAGTGGGAAGCGCCGGTGCGACAGGTTAAGCCCCTCCCCCTTGTGGGGAGGGGTTGGGGCGGGGTCTTTGCCCGGCACGGACCGGGCAGAAAAAACTAACGCCGCCCGGAGGCGGCGTTAGAATGGCGTGTGATAGGAAGGATCAAAACTCTTCCCAGCTCTGCTCGGCTGCGGCCGCATTGCCGCCGAAGGCGCGGGCGACCTTGGCGATCGCCCGGCGGGCGGGCGAGGCAACCGGTCTTTGCGGCTCGTTGCGGACAAGCGCCACAGGTGCCGGCGCATCATCCGACAGCTTGAAGCGGGCAATGAGGCGCACCAGTCCACCGGCTTCGGCCGAAAGCCTGTGCGTGGCGGCGGAGGTCTCTTCCACCATCGCAGCATTCTGCTGTGTCACCTGGTCCATCTGGTTGACGGCGGTATTGACTTCCTTGAGGCCGGTCGACTGTTCTGTCGCGGCGGTGGCGATCGAGTGGATATGGTCGTTGATGGCGATGACGCGGGTGCCGATTTCGGCCAGCGCCTCGCCGGTCGCCTGGACGAGCTTGACGCCAACCTGCACCTCGTTGCCCGATTTGGTGATCAACGCCTTGATGTCCTTGGCAGCCGTTGCCGAACGCTGGGCGAGTTCGCGCACTTCCTGCGCCACCACGGCGAAGCCCTTTCCGGCATCGCCGGCACGTGCCGCCTCGACGCCGGCATTCAGCGCCAGCAGGTTGGTCTGGAAGGCGATCTCATCGATGACGTTGATGATCTGGCTGATTTCGCGCGAGGCCTGTTCGATTCGGCCCATGGCCTCGACGGCATTGCGCACGACGACACCGGAGCGGCCGGCATTCTCCTTGGCTTCGGACACCATGATGGTGGCTTCATGCGCCCGCTCGGTGGAATTCTGGACGACGGCGGTGATCTCGTCGAGCGCTGCCGAGGTCTCTTCGAGGGCGGCGGCCTGCTGCTCGGTGCGCTTCGACAGATCGTCGCTGGCATTGCGCAGCTCGGCGGTGTTGCCGTTCATCGCCTCCGTCGTCTCACGCACTTCGCGCATCGTCGCCTGCAGGGTGACGAAGGTATTGTTGACGTTCTGCTGCAGTTCAGCGAAGGCGCCCTGGAAGCTGCCGCTCATCGTCTGGGTGAGATCGCCTTCGGCAAGGCTTGCGATGACGCGGCGGGTCTCGCCGATGCCGGCATCGACGCTCGACAGAAGCATGTTGATGTTGCCGGCAAACTGGTTGAGGTTATCGTCCTCGTAGTCCTTGCTGATGCGATGGCTGAAATCGCCAGCCGCAGCCGCAGCCACGACGACCGACATGCTCGACTGCAGGTCGTCGCTCTTGGCGCGCATCGCCGCCTCTTGGGCGTTCAAGCGCTTGATGGCGAGGCCGTTCGCCTTGAAGACCGCAACCGCTGCGGCCATCTCGCCGATTTCGTCCGGACGGCCGGCAAACGGGACCTCGGCGTCGAAATTGCCGTCGGCGACTTCCTTGATCGCATGGGTGACGCGCTTGATCGGGCGGCTCAGATGGCTGGTGCCGATATAGAAGCCCATGCCGACGCCGACCGCGATGCCGATGCCGGTGATGCTGAGCACGAGCATCAGCACCCAGGAGCGGAAGCTCTCGATCTCGGCATTGACGGTCTCCAGCGCTGCCTTGTCGGTGGCGACGACGGCGTCGATTTCCGCCTGGAACGCCTTGCGGTTGGCGCGATTGGCGTCGTTGTTGCCCTGTTGACCGGCAGCCTCAGGGCCGACTTCCGTGCCGAGGCGGGCCGTTTCCGTGCGGAAGGTGCGGAATTCCGCGGCACGGGCGACGAGCTTGGCAAAATCGGCCTTCTGGCTCTCGGGAACGAGCGGCGCCCAGCCCGAGATGACCTTGTCGATCTCGTCGAGACCGGCCATCAGGCCTTTGGCGAAGTTCGGCGTATCCTTGACCGTCTTGGCCGCATAGATGCCCCGCGCCTCCATAACCACAGCCGTGACGAAACGGTTGAGGCGTTCGCCGGCATAGGCGCGGCTGGCGGCATGCTCGTAAGCCGTCAGGTTGCGACTGTATTCGTGCATGGCGGACAATGCCGTTGCGCCGATCAGAAGTGCGACCGCGCCCATCACGCAAACCAGCAGATTAATTTTGCCCCGGATCTTCAATGCAATGCTCCTAGCTACGCCACTGCCTGGAAAGCAAATTCCCAGTCGATACGTTGAATATCGGCGAAATTTATTAAAGTTAGATTTCTAATATTTACGATTGTGGCTTCGGAAATGATCCATGCCGAATACGGTCGGGCGGCGTAAACGCCTGAAAACCGGGGCGATCGATCTGCCGCGGCGCAAATCTACAACCACTCAGGGCAGGCCTCATTTCTTAACACCAGAGTGCGAAATTACTTTCGGGACCGGCAGCCCAGGGCGAAATTATCCGGCATAATTGACTTTTACAGGCTTCATCCTTATAAGCCCGCGCACGTTCGGTCACTCAAGCCTTTCATGGCCCCGCCCGTTCGAAAAACAACGCTCCTTGCATTATGCAAATTCAAGAAGGGCCGCACTCCGCGGTGTTTAAAATAAATGAAGCGTACCTACCAACCATCCAAGCTTGTTCGCAAGCGTCGCCACGGTTTCCGTGCCCGCATGTCCACGAAGGGTGGCCGCAAGGTCATCGCAGCCCGCCGCGCGCAGGGCCGCAATCGTCTGTCGGCGTAAGCCGGGTTGCCCGGTAAGAGATGGCGGGCGAATTGACGATCAGTGAGAAGAAACACACTGTCGGGCGGCTGAAGAGCCGCCCGCAGTTTCTTGCCGCGCGCGAGGGCGAAAAACGCCGGGGCGGCCTCTTCCTTCTCGAAGTCCTCGACCGGAAGGAACCCGACAGCCAGGCACGCGTCGGTTTTACAGTCACCAAAAAACATGGCAACGCGGTCGAACGGAACCGCATGCGCCGCCGCCTGAAAGAGGCGGTGCGGCTTCATGCGGGGTTTGCAATGCAGCCCGGACACGACTATGTGGTTGTCGCGCGCAGGGACGTGCTTGACGCGTCCTTCCAGGAATTGGCCGCGGAACTGAAATCCCGCGTGGAAACCAGGCCGAAACACCGGCGCTCCGGAGACGGACGCCCCAGGAACGTATGATGGAAAACAACCGCAATTACTTCATTGCGATCGCTCTCTCGGTGCTGATCGTCCTCGGCTGGCAGTTTCTCTATATGAATCCGCGCATCGAGGCCCAGCGCAAGGCGCAGGAAGCCCAGAAGGCGCAGCAGCAGACCGAGCAGGTGCAGCAGCCGGCAGCGGGCGGCGAGACGCCGGCCCAGCCGAGCGGTACGGCCCCTTCCGGCCAGGCAGCCGCGACGGCGACGCTCGAGCAGGCGCTGGCAAAGACCCCGCGTGTCGTCATCGATACGCCTGCGCTGTCCGGCTCGATCAACCTTGCCGGCGCCCGCCTCGATGATCTGAAACTCAAGGGCTATCACGAGACCGTCGACGACTCGAGCCCGATCATCACGCTGTTCAGCCCGGCCGAGACAAAGGACGGTTATTTTACCGAGCTCGGCTATATCGGCAGCGACGCGACGGGCAACGTTCCGGGCGCCTCGACGCTGTGGACGGCGCCTGAGGGCGCCAAGCTCACTGAAAAAACGCCGGTGACGCTTTCCTATACCAACGACAAGGGCCTGACCTTTACCCGCACGATTTCCGTCGACGAACGCTACATGTTCACCGTTGCCGACAAGATCACCAATGCCGGCCAGGCGCCTGCCTCACTGTCTTCTTACGGCCGCGTAACGCGCTACAACAAGCCGACGACACCCTCCGTCTACGTGCTGCATGAAGGATTTATCGGCGTCATCGGCGAAGACGGCCTGATCGAAACCAAATATAGCGCCGCCGAAAAGGAAGCCGTGATGCCGGCGAAATCCACCGGCGGCTGGCTTGGCATCACCGACAAATATTGGGCCGCGACGATCGTTCCGCCGCAGAGTGCTGCCTATGAGGCGCGCTTCTCGCATTTTGCCGATGGCCAGCCGCGCTATCAGGCCGATTACAAGGACGATGCCTTCACCGTCGCGCCGGGCCAATCGATCGAGCTGAAGAACCTCGTCTTCGCCGGGGCCAAGGAAGTGCCCGTCATCGACGGCTATGAGGCCAGCTATTCGATCCCGAAATTCGACCGCCTGATCGACTGGGGCTGGTTCTATTTCATCACCAAGCCGATGTTCAAGCTGATGGACTTCTTCTTCCGCTACTTCGGCAATTTCGGCGTGGCGATCCTGTGCACGACCATCGTCGTCAAGGCTCTGTTCTTCCCGCTCGCCAGCAAGCAGTACGCTTCGATGGCGAACATGAAGCGCATGCAGCCGAAGATGGAAGAGCTGAAGGCGAAATTCGCCGACGACCGCATGGGCCTGCAGCAGGCAACGATGCAGCTCTACAAGGAAGAGAAGATCAATCCGATCGCCGGCTGCTGGCCGGTGGCGCTGCAGATCCCGATCTTTTTCTCGCTGTACAAGGTGATCTACATCACCATCGAAATGCGGCACGCACCGTTCTTCGGCTGGATCAAGGACCTTTCGGCGCCCGATCCGACGACGATCGTCAACCTGTTCGGCCTGCTGCCTTTCGAGGGGCCGACGCTGCTGCACCTCGGCGTCTGGCCGCTGATCATGGGCGTTACCATGTTCGTGCAGATGCGCATGAACCCGACGCCGCCCGATCCGACACAGGCGATGATCTTCAACTGGATGCCGCTGGTATTCATGTTCATGCTGGCAAGCTTCCCGGCCGGCCTGGTCATCTACTGGGCCTGGAATAATACGCTGTCAGTGGCGCAGCAGGGGCTGATCATGAAGCGTCACGGCGTCAAGGTCGAACTCTTCGACAATCTGAGGGGTCTGTTCCGACGAAAAGAAGCGCCGTCGAAATGACGCTTGCCAAGCCCCGCTCCGGCGGGGCTTTTCTTTTCCGGCAGCGGAAGAAGGAGGCAAAGCAAAGGCTGCAAACGGCCTCGAAGCTTGACATCCGCCCGCAAAACCACGAAGCCCGGTAAAAGACCCAACCCAGAGATTGCAGAGCCCGCATGCCCGAAACCGAAAAGCCGCTCTTCGGCCACCCATGGATCTTCATCCGCGGCGTGCCGTCCCTGAATTTCCTGCCGCCGGAAGGGCCGTTGGAAGTGGCCTTCGCCGGTCGCTCGAATGTCGGCAAATCCTCGCTGATCAATGCGCTGGTCGGCCAGAAGGGCCTGGCGCGCACCTCGAATACACCGGGACGCACCCAGGAACTGAACTATTTCGTGCCGGATGGTTATTCCGGTGAAGGCCAAGACCTGCCACCGACGGCGATCGTCGACATGCCGGGCTATGGTTATGCGCAGGCGCCGAAGGAACAGGTCGACAAGTGGACCAAGCTCGTCTTCGATTATCTGCGCGGCCGCGCGACGCTGAAGCGCGTCTATGTGCTGATCGACAGCCGCCACGGCATCAAGAAGAACGACGATGATGTGCTTGATCTGCTCGACAAGGCCGCCGTCTCCTATCAGATCGTGCTGACCAAGACCGACAAGATCAAGGCGGCTGGTGTGCCGAAGCTGCTTGCGGAAACGGCGGAAAAGATCCGTAAACGCCCGGCTGCCTATCCCGGCGTGCTGTCCACCTCGTCCGAAAAGGGCGACGGGCTGGACGAACTGCGCCAAGCGATCGCCGAGACCGTCGGTATCGCCCGCTGGAAGTAGAAGGCCTGCGCACGCCGGATGCAAAGCCGTGTTGGTGTAAAGGTCTCAGAGACATCCCATGGTTGAACATAGCGACAACAGAAAACTAACGGTTGACGCCGCAAGCCGGATGAGCTACATAGCGGCCATCGAATTTTGCTTGCTGGCTTGGTTATCGCGCGATTGGCACCGCGCCCTGAACGAACTTCCTTTCAAAAATCGCTATCACCATCCGCATCGCCTTGGCGTTGCGGTTCTTCAATATTGCTATGAAAGGGTTCATGATCATGGCCACTGGCACAGTTAAATGGTTCAATTCCACCAAAGGCTTCGGCTTTATTCAGCCTGATAATGGCGGCGACGACGCCTTCGTTCACATCTCCGCCGTCGAGCGCGCCGGAATGCGCGACCTCGTCGAAGGCCAGAAGATCGGCTTCGACCTCGAGCGTGACAACAAGTCGGGCAAGATGTCCGCTTGCAATCTCCAGAACGCTTAAATCGGTATCTGCTTCCCTTTGACCACGGATGTACTGGCACTGCCGGAAGCACGTTATCAATCCAAGGCCAGGCGATTTGCCTGGCCTTTTTTGTTTTCGCTCGCGCGTCGAGCCCTCCCGTATCGGAGCCAATATGACTGAGACATACAGCAAATCTCGCCAGCGGGCGGAGATTGCCTTCGGCAACGTCCAGACCCAGTTCTTCGCGAAGAACCAGGCGGCCGAAGAGCTCGAATCCGACGCCCAATCGCAACAGGCAAAGACGTTGCGGCTTCGGGAAGCCCGGCTTGCCAGGGAACAGAGTGACCGGGTGTCGGCAACCTCTGCCCTCATTGCCAAACGCGCCAGGGGTCGCTGAGATTACAACCCGATGGACAAGGCTCGAGATTTAAACCGCGTCTGAAAGGACGGGGTTGCAGATCGCGCGCTGCAGCATGGCCGACGGCGTGCTGGCAATCACTCGCACCAAGGAAGCGTCAATGGCAGAGACTGCGAACGAACTTCAATCGATCAATACGGCCTGGCAGATCGCCATTCAGGAGATCCTGCGCATGGTGATCAGAGACATGTATCACGGCGGCGGCGAAGCGTCGTTCAGGACCCATATCAAGCGTATCGAAGAAGCGGCCGTCGACAGTATTTACACGGATTTGCGGCTGCGCGGGACCGATGAATGGACGGAGGTCCTGGTCAAGGAAAGGGCGAGCAATTTCGTCACGACCCTGCTGACGTCATTTACCTATGACCGGGCTTAAATCACCCAGTGGCCGGCAATCGATCGACGTGCCGCCGATCAATGCTTGCGTCCCCGCAGTTTTTAAAGCAACCCTAGTTCTCCTGCTGTGCGGGAGCAGCCGCGTCCACGAGTAATATTTGATGACCGATAGCAAAGACCAGCCGATTTCGCCGGAAGGCGTCGGCAACTTGCCCCATCTTGCCGAAGCCCTTGATGACGACCGGTTTCGACACTTTCTCGATCATGTGCCATTCGCGGTGGCTGTCTCCGAACTCGGTGGCGACGAGCCGCTGATTTACGTCAATCTCGAATTCGAACGGCTGACGGCGCTTGAGGCAACCGAGGTCCAGGGAAAACCCTGGGCAGACATCGAATTGAAGTCCACCGCCGTCTCCGGAGAGGAGCCGCTCACAGCCGCTGTAACCTCTGCGGAGGAATATATTGGTGCCTTCTCGCTGGTGGCCGAACCCGAGAGCACCGTCATTATCGATGTCTGGTCGAATACGATCGTCGACGACGATGACACGCCGCTTTTCCGATTGGTGGCCTTTGCTGCCCGCAATGAGGCGACGGCCGCTGAGAGCTTCAGCGAACTGCTGACGGAGAAAGATGTCCTTCTGCGGGAACTGCAGCATCGCGTGAAGAACAATCTTCAGATGATCACGGCGCTCATCCGAATGGAGGCGCGCAATGCTCAACAGAATGAGGAAAGCGAGAGGTTTGCACGGCTAGCCGGGCGGATCGAAGCCTTGGCCCTGCTCTATCGCTCGCTGTCAGACGAAGAGAAAGGCGCCACAGTCGATCTTGGCACCTATGTCAGCCAGATTGCCGCCTCGGTAATGGCGGCCCACGCCGTGGAAGGGATCCGGCTGGACATGAAGGTCGATACCTGGCCGGTTTCGGTCGATGTCGCCATGCCGGCCGGCCTCGTCATCAACGAACTCCTCACCAATACGCTGAAGCATGCCTTCGTGGGGCGTGATGGCGGTGAGATTACGCTCCGCTGTGTTGTCAGCGATACCGGCTGCAGGATCACCGTTGCCGATAACGGGGTCGGTCTTCCCCAGGATGTGACCTGGCCGCAACCGGGAAAGCTGAGCGCGATGATCGTACAGTCGCTGAAACAGAATGCCCGCGCCGAGGTTGAAGTCAGCTCGTCCCCAGACACCGGCATGAGTGTCTCCCTCGTCTTCCCGAGAGCCGAAGCAGCCCGATAGAGCGCCGCGCGTCTTTTCAGACGCGCTAAGGACGCTCTATCACTTTGAATCTGCGCATAACTCATCAATTTGTGTTTGGGGCGCCCGATAGAGCGCCCCAATGCATCTGCCGATACAGGCGGGCTTACATCTTCGGCAGCAGCACCTTGTCGACGACGTGGATGACGCCGTTCGACTGCTTGACGTCGGCAATCGTCACATGCGAGACACCGCCGTTTTCATCGGTCAGCGTGATCTTGCCCATGTTTTCCTTGGCTTTCAGCACGCAACCGCCGACGGTCTTGATGTCGTGCTCGCCGCCGTCATCCTTGATCATCTTGGCAACGGTCTTGGCCATCGCATCGGCGGCCACGACGTGGCAGGTCAGAACCTTGGTCAGCGTCGCCTTGTTTTCCGGCTTTAGCAGCGTATCGACGGTACCCTTCGGGAGCGCGGCGAAAGCTTCGTTGGTCGGTGCGAAGACGGTGAAGGGGCCCTTGCCCTCGAGCGTGCCGACCAGGCCGGCTGCCTTGACGGCTGCGACTAGCGTTGTGTGATCCTTGGAATTCACGGCATTCTCGATGATGTTCTTGCTGTCGAACATCGCAGCACCGCCAACCGTCGGGTTTTTCGCGGCGGCAAAGGCGACGGCGGACATGGCAGTGGCGAGCGCGAAGCCGCGCAATACGGACTTGATCATGATTTTCTCCTCACCGGACACCATCCGCGGGCTTTATGCCTGAGCGTCGTCCGGACATTTCGAACTACGGAGGGCCGCGCCGAAGAGTTTCAGAAGGGAGACATGATTTATGGCGGCACGATTACGGCCGGTGCAGCGGACCGCTTGCGATCACCGGACCAGTCGCCTGGCCGGTCGGCGAACCGCCGAAGGGTTCGAGGCTGACGGCAAGCGTTGCGCCATCGGCTATCATGCTGCGCAGTTCGGCCGGAATGACAAGTTCACCGCTTTCGCCCGGCTGGAAGACGCCGAGCGATCTCGTCATGCCGCTGCCCGGGACCAGCCAAAGTTCCAGCGACTTCTCCTCCGGCTTGCCGGCGGCGACCGGCACGATCTTCAGCCTGCCGCTCTGCAGCTCATAGGATGCAAGAAGATTGATGGTGCTGTTCTGGCCCGAAAGCGAGGCTACCAGCGGTGCCGGCCCCTGCGACTCCGGCACCACGCCGGAGGCGAAGATGACGGCGCTGGCGGCGACGACGATGCAGGCGAAGCTCAGCGAGCGCCAGAAAACGGCGGAATTCCAGAGTCCCTGCGAAAAGGAGGGCGGCTTTTGGCCATCGCCGAACAGCCGCGCCTCGATCTGCTTGAAGGTTTCCCGGTTCGGAGCAACGCCTTCATACTCGTCGTTGAAGGAGGAGAGGTTGGTTTCCCAGCGGCTGACGATCGCAGCGAAGGGGCGGTCGTGGCGCATGCGCTCTTCCACCACCCGGCGATCCTGCAACGATAGGACGCCAAGCACATATTCGCCGGCGAGAACCTCGTCGCGGGAGCGGTCTCCCTTGCTTTTGTCGGGCGATGTCATCGTTCCATGCACTCTCTCAGTTTCAAGAGGCTGCGCCTGAGCCAGGTCCGCATCGTGTTCAGCGGGACACCAAACTGATCGGCCAGTTCCTGATAGCTCAGCCCTTCGACATAAGCCCGTTTCACCGCGACCGCACGATCAGCTTCCAACTCTTCCATGCAGGTGTCAATCCGCCTTCCTTCATCCTTCGTCACCGTCTGCATTTCCGGGTCGGGTCCGGCATCGGCAAGATCGTAGACCGTGTCTAATTCGTCGGCGACGGGCTTGCGCGCCCGCAGCGCATCGATCGACCGGTTGCGGGCAATCGCCGCCAGCCATGCCGAGGATGAACCCGAGGCGACGGAGAAGCTGCGCGCGCGTTGCCAGATGCTGATATAGACTTCCTGCAGGGCTTCTTCTGCTTCCGTGCGATCCTTCAAGATACGCAGGCAGATTGAGAAAAGTTTCGGTCCGGTCTGATTGTAGAGGGCCACGAAAGCCCTGCGATCGCTGAGTGCGACGCGGCCGATCAGGTCTGCGATCTCATCGCCTTGCATGCCGTTCCTCATCTCAAGCTTGCTTGCGCCAGACGGTAACGGCGTCCGGCTTCGCGCCATATACGAAAAACTATTGCCCTCTGGATTATTCCCTCTGTCAGAAACTTGCGATAAAAGGCCGCGAACAATTCTGCGGGGTTCCCATGAACGAAACCGAAAGCGAAATGCAGGCACGGCTTCTGGCCAAGGCACTGCCCTTCATGCAGCGTTACGAGAACAAGACGATTGTCGTGAAATATGGCGGCCACGCCATGGGCAATCCCGAGCTCGGCAAGGCCTTTGCCAGCGACATCGCCCTTTTGAAGCAGTCCGGCGTCAACCCGATCGTCGTTCACGGCGGCGGCCCACAGATCGGCGCCATGCTCAGCAAGATGGGCATCGAATCGAAATTCGAGGGCGGGCTTCGCGTCACCGACCAGAAGACGGTCGAGATCGTGGAGATGGTGCTCGCCGGCTCGATCAACAAGGAAATCGTCGCGCTCATCAACCAGACCGGCGAATGGGCGATCGGCCTTTGCGGCAAGGACGGCAACATGGTCTTCGCCGAAAAGGCGCGCAAGACCGTGAAGGATCCGGATTCGAACATCGAGCGCGTGCTCGATCTCGGTTTCGTCGGCGAAGTGGTCGAGGTCGACCGGACGCTGCTCGATCTGCTCGCCCGCTCCGAGATGATCCCGGTCATCGCGCCCGTCGCGCCTGGCCGCGACGGCGCCACCTACAATATCAACGCCGATACCTTCGCCGGCGCCATTGCCGGTGCGTTGAACGCGACCCGGCTGCTGTTCCTGACCGATGTGCCCGGCGTACTCGACAAGAACGGCCAGCTCATCAAGGAGCTTTCGGTCGCCGAAGCACATGCGCTGATCGCCGATGGCACGATCTCCGGCGGCATGATCCCGAAGGTCGAGACCTGCATGGATGCGATCAAGGCCGGCGTGCAGGGTGTCGTCATCCTGAACGGCAAGACCGCTCATTCCGTCCTGCTGGAGATCTTCACCGAGCACGGCGTCGGAACGCTGATCGTTCCCTGAACGAGGCTGCGCCCTTCACCACGAAGGGCGGATCTTCCTGGCACGGGAACAGGGTATCGAGGAACGAAATGCGCCTGACAGACTGCTATAATTTTCACGATTTCCGGCGCATGGCCAAACGGCGTCTTCCCGGGCCGATATTCGATTATATAGACGGCGGTGCCGATGACGAGGTGACGTACCGGCGCAATACCGCGGCCTTCGAGGCCTGCGATCTGGTGCCTGACGTCTTGCGCGGGGTGGCCGATGTCGACATGTCGGTGACCGTCATGGGGCAGAAGCTCGCAATGCCGGTCTATTGCTCACCGACCGCGTTGCAGCGCCTTTTCCACCACCAGGGAGAGCGGGCGGTCGCGGCAGCGGCGGCAAAACACGGGACGATGTTCGGCGTCTCCTCGCTCGGCACGATCAGCCTGGAGGAAGCCAGAACGATCAGCAACGGGCCGCAGGTCTATCAGTTCTATTTCCACAAGGACCGCGGGCTCAACCGCGAGATGATGGCGCGAGCGAAAAATGCCGGCGTACAGGCGATGATGCTGACGGTCGACAGCATCACCGGCGGCAACCGCGAGCGCGACAAGCGCACGGGTTTTGCCATTCCCTTCAAGCTCAATCTTGCCGGCATGACCCAGTTCGCGATCAAGCCTTCCTGGGCAATCGACTGGCTGACGCACGAGCGCTTCCGGCTGCCGCAGCTCGAAAACCACGTCAAGATGGATGGCGGCGCGCTATCGATCAGCCGATACTTCACCGAGATGCTGGACCCCTCGATGTCGTGGGACGACGTGGCGGAGATGGTGCGCGAATGGGGCGGACCATTCTGCCTGAAGGGCATCATGTCGGTCGAAGACGCCAAGCGCGCCGCCGAGATCGGCTGCAGCGGCATTGTGCTTTCCAATCATGGCGGGCGCCAGCTCGACGGCTCGCGCAGCGCATTCGATCAGTTGGCCGAGATCGTCGACGCCGTGGGTGACCGGATCGACGTGATGATGGATGGCGGCGTGCAGCGGGGAACGCATGTTCTTAAAGCGCTGTCGCTGGGGGCGAAGGCCGTCGGGCTCGGGCGCTACTACCTCTTCCCGCTTGCCGCTGCCGGACAGCCCGGCGTCGAACGGGCGCTGGAGACGATGCGCACCGAGATCGAGCGCGGCTTGAAGCTGATGGGCTGCACCTCGGTCAGCCAGCTCAGCCGGCGGAATCTGCGCTTCCGTTCCTGAGCAGAACGGGATTTCATTGCGGGCCGCAGGCTTTCGCACCAGATCTGCGGCCCTCGGGCATTCGACGTCAGAGCGGGCTATAAATCGCCGCCGCCTCCTGTTTCAGCTTTTCCATCATCGACCGGTAAGGCCCCGGGCCATAACTGACGCGGCCGACACCGAGCTTGGCGAGCGTCTTCACATCCGGGGCACCTGTCCGCATCATGATGTTGACCGGCAGCGGCGATGCGGCGCAGATCTTCTCGATCAAGGCGGGATCGATCAGGCCAGGCACGAAGAAGCCGCTGCCGCCGGCGGCCGCATAGGCCTTGCCTCGCTCGATCGCCTCGTCCACCAGGCCGGCATGTTTGGAAAGATCGCTCTCGGCCAGGAAACGGTCGGTGCGGGCATTGATGAAGAAGGGAATGCCCTTGCCTTCGGCCATCTCGCGAATGGCGCGGATGCGGGCCGCCTGCCTCTCGGCCGGATAAAGCCCGCCACCGCCGACCACCTGATCCTCGAAATTGATGCCGATAGCGCCGACCTCCACCAGTTTGGCAACGTTGGCGGCCGCTCCCGTGGGGTCGGCCGAATAGGCGCCTTCGAAATCGACCGAAAGCGGCAGATCGACGACAGCGGTGATGGATTTTGCTGTCTCGACCAGCACCGACATCGGCAGCTTTTCGCCGTCGGCATAACCATGGGCTGCGGCAACCGACCAGCTTCCTGTTGCAAGCGCCTTGGCGCCGGCATCGGCGACGGCCTTGGCCGTCCCGGCATCCCAGATATTGTAAAGAACAACCGGGTCGCCCTTGCGGTGCAATGCGCCGAATGCCTTGGCCTTTTCAGTCTGGTTCATGCCGTCTCCTCCATGTTGGGTGCTTGTGCGCTGATCTTCTCTTCATGCCGCAGCAGCCATTGCTTGCGCCAGAGCCCGCCGCCATAGCCGGTCAGCGAACCATCCGCGCCGAGGATGCGATGGCAGGGCACGATGATGGCAAGCTGGTTGGCGCCATTGGCGCGGCCGACGGCCCGCACCACTTCCGGCCTTTCCATCTCCCTTGCAAGATCGCCATAGGCGCGCGTCTGGCCGGCAGGGATATCCATGAGCTTTGCCCAGACATGTTTTTCGAAGGGTGTGCCGCCGAGCGCCAATGGCGTCCTGAAGACGGTGAGCCGCCCTTCGAAATAATCCCGGATTTCTGCCTCGATCTGGTCGATAACAGGTGTGCGGCCGATCGCGACCGACGAGCGGACACGCTTCTGCAGCGCCTCGAGCTCGGTCGGCAGTGCCTTGCGGTCGTGGAATTCGAGAAGATGCAGATGCGTCTGGTCGGCAACGGCTATCATCGGCCCGAGCGGCGTGTCGAACCAGTCGGCAAAGAGCAGTTCGCGGTTCTGCGACAGCGCCGGCGCCTTGCCGACCAGCCGCTGAAAAGCCGTCCGGAAACCGCTTGGGGAGTCATATCCCGCATCGAGCTGCGCATCGATGACGCGCGCGCCATCGGCCAGGTGCCGGGCCGCTTCACCCAGCCGGCGATAGCGGACGATATCGTGGAAGGTCATGCCGAGCCCGCGTTTGAAGGCGCGGCGCACGGTCGAGGGATCGTGGCCGCGGCGCACGAGCTCATCCTCGCTCCAGCGCAGTTGCGGCTCGCGGTCCAATGCGGCAAGCAGCTCGTCGACGATCGGCTCCCTGCCCGGTTGCTCGAGCGGCCTGCAGCGCTGGCACGGGCGGAAGCCGGAATGCATGCAGGCGGCGATCGTATCGAAAAAGAGCGTATTTTCCCGCTTCGGCTTGCGCGCCGGGCAGGTCAGGCGGCAGAAGATGCCTGTCGTCTTGACGCAGACATAGGCCTGCCCTTCATAATCGGCACTGCGCGCGATCAAGGCATCATAAAGCGTATCATCGTCGGGGCGTTCGAAAAGCATGACCGCTTTCTAGCATTCCGTGCCTGCGCCGTCCGCCGAAAATCGGGCGTCTATTCTTTCTTGTCGATTTCCTTGGCGGATAAGCCGTGCCATAAGACCGCCATGACCAAGATCGACCGCACGCCTGATAAAGCCGATTTCCACCACGTCACAGACTGGGTCTTCGACCTCGACAACACGCTCTATCCGCATCATGTCAATCTCTTCGCGCAGATCGACAAGAACATGACCGCCTATGTCGCGGCACTCCTGCACATGGAGCGGGAAGAGGCGCGCAAGCTGCAGAAGCAATATTACCTCGACCATGGCACGACGCTGCAGGGACTGATGATCCATCACGGCATCGACCCGAACGACTTCCTCGAAAAGGCACATGCGATCGACTACACGGCGCTGACGCCGCAGCCGGAACTCGGCGAGGCGATCAAGGCGCTGCCGGGGCGCAAGTTCATCTTCACCAACGGCAGCGTCAAGCATGCCGAAATGACGGCGGAGGCGCTCGGCATTCTCGAACATTTCGACGACATCTTCGATATCGTCGCCGCCGACTACGTGCCGAAGCCGGCGCAGGCGACCTACGACAAGTTCGCGGCGCTGAAGCGCGTCGAAACCAGTAAGGCGGCCATGTTCGAGGATCTGCCGCGCAACCTGACGGTGCCCAAAGCGCTCGGCATGCAGACCGTGCTGCTCGTGCCGCGCAATCTGGAAGAGACGGTGGTCGAATGGTGGGAAAAGACCAGCGGCGAGGAGGATCATATCGATTTCGTCACCGACGATCTCGCCGCCTTCCTAGGCAAGATTACCGGCTGACAGCCAGTCTTTATTTGATGCATGTCGTTGTCCCAAAACTGCTGCACAGTTTTGGGCGACATGCATTGGATTACGAAGTTTTCACTCAGCTTACCGATGTTTAACTGGGTCTTCCGGGTCCGCGGCCATATCTTCTTTCGTGAGGGGACACCTTACGAAAGGCAAACACGATGTACCGCAACAAGCTGATACTGGCAGCGCTTTCCTCCACCCTCATCTTCGGCGCAGCCGCCGGGGCAGGCTTTGCAGCACCCGGTGACGGGCCGCGTCAGCACCCCGGCAGGCACGGTCCTGTGCACGGTCCGGGACCGGCCGCCTTCCGCGAAATCACCTATGTCCGCATGCTCAAGCAATTCGATACGAACAAGGATGGACAGGTCTCCAAGGACGAGGCGACCGCTGGCCTCGACAAGATCTTCGCCGCGATCGATACCAACAAGGATGGCTCGCTGACCCCGGGCGAAATCCGTGAGTACCGGAAAACGCAGATGCAGGCGATGAGAGACCAGCGCAAGCAGGAGGCCGGCGAAAACAAGGATGCGAACGCGGCACCCGAGACGGCAGACAATAGCGACCAGGGACGGCCGCCTCGCGAAGGCCACGATGGTCGTGATGGGCATCGCTGGATGCGCCATGGCGGCAACATCATGCGTGCCTCGATCATGATGCAGCGGGTCGACACCGACCAGAACGGCCAGATTTCCAAACAGGAAGCCACAGCCGCCTTCGACAAGCTGTTTGCGCGGATGGACCGCAACAAGGATGGCGTCATCTCAATCGACGACATGCCGGACCGGCCGCTGCTCTAAAGCATGTCGCGCAAGGGTGCCGCGGTTTTTGCGACAACGGCATGCGTGAAAACAAAGACCTAAAGCGCGAGGAGGGAATCTGAAAGATCGCGACGCGCTTTAGAATAGGATGACGAATTGCCCTGCCTTTCCCCGCCTCGGCGGGGAGAGGCTCTGCAGCGTGCCCCTCCGAAGCGCCTATTCGCGGTGTTCGTAGAAATTCTGAACGATCTTCCATGCCTCTTCGGCCGTATCGACAAAGCTGATCAGCTTGACGTCGTCGGGCGCGATCGTCCCGAATTCCGCCAATGCGTCGAAATTGATGATGCGCCGCCAGAACGCCTCCCCGAAAAGGATCAGCGGCAAGCGCTCCATGCGGCCGGTCTGGATCAGCGTGAGGCATTCGAAGAATTCGTCGAGCGTGCCGAAGCCGCCGGGAAAGACGGCGATCGCCTTGGCGCGCACCATGAAATGCATCTTGCGGATGGCGAAATAGTGGAAGTTGAAGCTGAGCTCCGGCGTCACATAGGCGTTCGGCGCCTGCTCGTGCGGCAGCACGATGTTGAGGCCGATCGAAGGGGCGCCCTCGTCGGCCGCGCCGCGATTGCCGGCCTCCATCACGCCGGGGCCGCCGCCGGTGACGATGACATATTCGTGGAAATTGAAGGTGGCAGAATATTTCGAGCAGAGCCGGGCGAATTTGCGCGCCTCGTCATAATAGACGGAAGCCGCCTCCAGGTTGACGCGCTGGATATCGTTGCGGGCTGCCCAGGCGCTCTGGCCGGGGGCGGGAATGCGGGCGCCGCCGAACATGACGACTGTTGATTTGATGCCGCGTTCGGTCAGCATCATCTCCGGCTTCATCAGTTCCAGCTGCAGGCGGATCGGCCGCAACTCCTCGCGGCAGAGGAAATCCTGGTCGACATAGGCAAGGCGGTAGGCAGGCGACATCGTCTGCGGCGTCTTCGGCACGGCCTCGGCACGCTGCTTGTCGGTCGAGCTGCTCTTCAGCGGGTCCCATACGCCATCCTTGCGCCGCGAACCGCCGTTTCGTCCCTTCGCCATGTCGAAATGCCTTTCAGTATTGCCGGCTACGAAGCCGGATATGTCGCTATAACGTCTTGAATCCAGGTATGATCTTGTCGGAAAAATCATTCCGTTCTACGGCTTCATGCTGTAGAGCAGGGTAAACCCCGCCAACCGCAATTCCGGAGACGCCCCGTCTCCACGATAAAGATCGAAGTTTAAGGAATTCTCATGAGCGCCACCGACCTCGCATCCCTCGAAAAGATCATCGAAGCCGCCTTCGACAATCGCGACAATGTGAACACGTCGACGAAGGGCGAGGTTCGCGATGCGGTCGAATCAGCACTCGACCTGCTCGATGCCGGCAAGGCCCGCGTCGCCGAACGCTCCGCCGACGGTGCCTGGACGGTCAATCAGTGGCTGAAGAAGGCCGTGCTCTTGTCCTTCCGCCTCAACGACATGGACGTGGTGAAGGGCGGCTCGGGCAATTCCACCTGGTGGGACAAGGTCCCCTCGAAGTTCGAAAACTGGGGCGAAAACCACTTCCGCGCCGCCGGCTTCCGCGCCGTGCCGAACTGCGTCGTGCGCCGCTCGGCCTATATCGCCCCGAACGCGATCCTGATGCCCTCCTTCGTCAATCTCGGCGCCTATGTCGGCGAAGGCACGATGGTCGATACCTGGGCGACCGTCGGCTCCTGCGCGCAGATCGGCAAGCATGTGCATCTCTCCGGCGGCGTCGGCATTGGCGGCGTGTTGGAGCCGATGCAGGCCGGCCCGACGATCATCGAGGACAATTGCTTCATCGGCGCCCGTTCCGAGGTGGTCGAAGGCTGCATCATCCGCGAAGGCTCGGTGCTCGGCATGGGCGTCTTTATCGGCAAGTCGACCAAGATCGTCGATCGTGCCACCGGCGAGGTGACATACGGCGAAGTGCCGCCCTATTCCGTCGTCGTCGCCGGCTCGATGCCGTCGGGCAATGCGACGATGGGTAACGGTCAGCCGGCGCCGCATCTCTATTGCGCCGTCATCGTCAAGCGCGTCGATGAAAAGACCCGCTCGAAGACCGGCATCAACGAGCTGCTCAGAGATTGATGACACCGGGACGTTGATCCGGTAAACAGACGGCGTCTTTTTACGCACCTGCATAATTCCTTAAATCGAAATCGATTTAAGGATAAAATTATGCAGCAATTCAAAGTGCTACAGTGTCCTTTGCGCGTCTTAAAAGACGCGCGGCGCTGTAGGCAACCCCGCCTTGCCATGTCTTTGCCATTCCCGCCGGATAGTTCGACCGCCATGACCGCTACCGACCCCGTCGCCAATCTTCAGACGCTGATTCGCTGCCCGTCCGTGACGCCCGCCGAAGGCGGCGCGCTGTCGGCGCTGGAGGCGATGCTTGCGCCGCTCGGCTTTACGGTCGACAAAGTGAAGGCGAGCGAAGAGGGAACACCCGACATCGAAAACCTCTATGCCCGCCTCGGCAAGGACGGCCCGCATCTGATGTTTGCCGGCCATACCGATGTCGTGCCGGTCGGCGACGAAGCCGCCTGGACGCATCCACCCTTTGAAGCCCAGATTTCGAAGGGCGAGCTTTTCGGCCGCGGCGCCGTCGACATGAAGGGCGGCATCGCCTGTTTCGTCGCCGCCGTCGCCCGCCATATCGAGAAAAACGGGCCGCCCAACGGCTCGATCTCCTTCCTGATCACCGGCGATGAGGAAGGGCCGGCGATCAACGGCACGACCAAGCTGCTGCAATGGGCGGCCGAACGCGGCGAAAGCTGGGATGCCTGCCTGGTCGGAGAGCCGACCAATCCAGACAGGCTCGGCGATATGATCAAGATTGGCCGGCGCGGCTCGCTGTCGGGTAAAATCACCGTTCACGGCGTCCAGGGCCATGCCGCCTATCCGCATCTTGCCGACAATCCGGTGCGCGGCATGCTGCAGCTGACGCAGGCGCTGATGGACACGCCGTTTGACGGCGGCACTGACGATTTCCAGCCGTCGAACCTCGAAGTGACCACGGTCGACGTCGGCAATCCGGCGACCAACGTCATTCCGGCCAAGGCATCGGCAAGCTTCAACATCCGCTTCAACGACAGCTGGACCGTCGAAACGCTGCGTGCCGAAATCCTGCGACGCCTCGATGCCGCCGCAGGCAACGGCGCCTTGCGGCCGGGCCGCGAAGCAGTGTCCTATGATATCGTCTGGGCCGACCGGCCGAGCCATGTCTTCCTGACGCGCAACAATGCGCTGATCGCCTCGCTGTCTTCAGCCGTCGAAAGCGTTTCCGGCCAGTCGCCGCGGCTTTCGACCACCGGCGGCACATCGGATGCGCGCTTCATCAAGGATTATTGCCCGGTCGTCGAATTCGGCCTCGTCGGCCAGACGATGCACATGGTCGACGAGCGCGTCGCTGTCGCCGACCTGGAGACGCTGACGGCAATCTACGAAACCTTCATCGCCCGCTGGTTCGCCAATGCCGGGCTTTAGAGAGGTTCAGTACTATCTGGCCGGCCTCTGGCTGCTGATCCGGCTGGATCCGCGCGGCTTCCGCTACCTCGACATCTCCGAGCGCGGCGTCAACCGTTCGTTCTGGGCGATGCTCTGGTGCCTGCCGCCGATGGGTATTTCCTGGCTCTGGTGGCGACAGGCTTTCCTGCGGGCGATGCCGCCGGAAGCCGATGTCGATTTTCCCTTCTATATCAGGCTCGGCCTCGTCGAAGTCGCCAACTGGTTCGTGCCGCTGGTCTTTGCCGGGTTTCTGCTGCTTGCCTTCCGCATGGGCGAGCGTTTCGCGCCTGTCGTCGTCAGCGTCAACTGGCTCGGCGTGCCGCTTTCCTATATCAACGGGCTGCTGCTGGCGCTGGTGTTCTTCCTGCCCGGCTCCGTCGGCCTCGTCTCGCTGCTGCTGCTCGCCTTCATGCTGGCGCAGGTCTTCGTGCTGGCGCGCATCCTCCGGATGATCTGCCACGGTCACGCGCTGATGGTGGGCGCGCTGACACTGGTGCTGCTCGTGCCATCGATGATCCTTTCGGAATATCTGCAGCACTTCCTCGGCATCTATCCTGCCTGATCAGGCTTACGACAGATCATCATCTGTATCGGTATCGGTGACCGGCCTTCGGCGATCGGGGATCACCTCGGGATAATCCACCTGCATGAAATAGAGCCCATCCGGCGGCGCCACCGGGCCGCAGGCCTTGCGGTCGCGCGCTTCAAGCGCCGCCTCGACATCATCAGGCGTCCATTTGCCCTCGCCGGCGAGCTTCAGCGTGCCGGCGAAGGAGCGGATCTGGTTGTGGAGGAAACTCTGCGCCGTGGCGCGGATCTCGATCAGCTCGCCGTTGCGCGTCACATCCAGCCGGTCGAGCGTGCGGACCGGGCTGTTTGCCTGGCAATGGGCGGCGCGGAAGGTGGAGAAATCGTGCCGGCCGACCAGCCTCTGGGCGGCTGCATGCATGACCTCGTGATCGAGCACCTTCGGCACCCACCAGGCCTTGCCGGCTTCGAGCGCCAGCGGCGCCTTGCGACTGACGATGCGATAGAGGTAATGGCGCCGCAGCGCCGAAAAGCGGGCATCGAAGAATTCGGCAGCCGCCTCGACGTCGAGAATGGAGACGCGCTCGCCGGCAAGCCTCAGATGCGCGTTCAAGGCATTCTGCAGCTGGTAGGGCGACCAGTCCTTCGAAAGATCGGCATGGATCACCTGCCCCATGGCATGGACGCCGGAATCCGTACGTCCGGCGCCGCGCACCGACACCGTCTCGCCGGTCAACGACAGCACCGCGGCCTCGATCGCGCCCTGCACCGAAGGGCCGTTCTCCTGCCGCTGCCAGCCGACATAGGGGCCGCCGTCATATTCGACGGTCATACGGAAACGCGGCATCAGGTGAGCCTCGTGCCCGCCGCAAGCGGCGTGCCCCTGAGGAAATCGGCCGCCGCCAGCGGTTTGCCGCCGGCCTTCTGCAGCCTGATCAGCCGCACCGCGCCCGAGCCGCAGGCGACCACGAGATCATCCGTCAGCAATAACCCGGCCGCACCCTGCCCCTCAGCCAGTTCGGACGCCAGCACTTTCACCCGCTCCGGCTTGCCGCCGATTTCGAGCTCGAACCAGGCCCCCGGAAACGGCGCCAGGCCGCGGATGTGATTGTGCACGTCCTTGGCATCCCTGGAAAAGTCGATGCGCGTCTCGGCCTTGTCGATCTTGGAAGCATAGAGCACGCCGTCTTCAGGCTGCGGCGTCAGCGGCAGGTCGTTCATTTCGAGTTTGACCATGGCTTCCGCCATCGCCTTGGCGCCCACGAGCATCAGCCGGTCGTGCAGCTCGCCAGCCGTCATGTTCGGGCCGATCTCGACCTCGCGGGTGAGTGCCACGGCGCCGGTATCCAGGCCCTTGTTCATCTTCATCACCATCATGCCGGTCTTTGCGTCTCCGGCCATGATCGCCCGCTGGATGGGAGCAGCACCCCGCCAGCGCGGCAGCAACGAGGCATGACCGTTATAGCAGCCATCCCTTGTGCCGTTCAAAATCGCTTCCGGCAGCAACAGCCCGTAGGCAACGACGACGCCGACATCGGCATTCAAGCCACGAAACCTCTCGCGCTCCTCGGGGTCCTTGAAATTGACCGGGGTGAAAACCGGCAGGCCGAGCAGTTCGGCCGCCTGATGCACCGGCGATTTCTGCAGATCGAGCCCGCGCCGCCCGCCCGGCCGCGGCGGCTGCGTATAGACCGCAACGATCCTGTGACCGGCATCGACGAGCAGGCGCAGGGTCGGGACCGAGAACTCCGGGGTTCCCATGAAGATCATGCGAAGAGACATTTTATCTCGCCAATTGAGGATCAACCGTCTTCAAACGGGTTTACGAGCTTGAGATCAAGCCCCTCGAAATCTCGGGTGTTGCGGGTCGCAAGCGTCGCGCCGTTTGCAAGGCAGATGGCGGCAATCATAGCATCCTTCGTTTCCATCGGTCGTCCCGCCTTTCTGCGCTCCGCAGCCAGCAGGCCGTAGCGATGCGCCGCACTCAGGGAAAAACCGAGGATACGGCCTGAAAATTCCGACTCGATCCGATTGAAGTCGGACACCAGCGCTGTCTTTCGCCTGCCATCATCAAGGAGTTCAAGACCGTAACGCATTTCGGCGACGGCAATCGTCGTCAGGAAAAGCGTCTCGACGTCGTAGCCGTCCAGCCAGTTCAATATTCGCTCGCTGTGGGTCCTCCCCTGCATTTCGGAAATCACATTCGTATCGAGGACGATCATGTGTCGAAGTGCGGCGGTTCGCGGTCGCGTTCGTGGCGAGATGCGGCAATGGCCTCCACTTCATCTTCGCTCAATCTTTCGTCACTCATCAGAGAGCGCAGGCGCTGCCCGGCGGAAGCTCCCGAGCGCTCCACGGCAATCTGCCGGCGCATGATTTCGATCGCCTCTTCTGAAAGGCTGCGGCCGTTGCGCTGCGCGCTTTCCTGAAGCTGCCGCTTCATCGCATCCGGAACATCTCGAATAAGTAGGTCACCCATTCGGCACCTCCATCATGATATCGGTGATATCATAGTGCCTTGCCGGTGAATTTTCAACGCAGCGTCAGAGCGCCTTGGACTTCGCCGCCTTGGTGAATTTCTTGATGACCATCTCCCGCTTCAGCCGCGAGATATAATCGATGAAGAGCACACCGTTCAGGTGGTCGATCTCGTGCTGCAGGCAGGTGGCGAGCAGGCCGTCGGCTTCCACGGTCTGTTCCTTGCCGTCGCGGTCGAGATATCTGACCGAGACGACAGCCGGGCGCTCGACCTCGGCATAATAATCCGGAATCGAAAGACAGCCTTCCTCATAGACGGAGCGCTCGTCGGAGGATTTGACGATCTCCGGGTTGATGAAGACCTGCGGCTGCTTTTCCTCGCCCTCGCGCGCGATGTCGATGACGAGCATCCGGCGCGGCACGCCGATCTGGATGGCGGCAAGGCCGATGCCCGGCGCGTCGTACATGGTTTCCAGCATATCGTCGGCAAGACGCTGCAGGTCGGAGTCCACCCGCTCGATCGGCTTTGACAGCTGGCGGAGAACGGGATCGGGAAGAATGATGAGTGGCTTGATGGTCATGGCGTTCCCATAACCCATCTTTTCCGACTATGGAATTATCCGGCAGGCGGGGAATACGCTTTTTTGCATCCCCCCCTGGAATTTCGCCATATTCGCCTTAGGCAGCCCGGCTGGCCGCGCGGGCTGGACGGCCTTCCGGCCGAGCGCTGAAGCGCCGCAGCAGCTCGATCAGGGTCTCCACCTCGTCCTTGAGGCGGCGGGTTTCCGCCGAGGAGTGCTCGACCATGTCCGAATTCTGCTGGGTGATCGCACCCATGTTGCGGACGGCGATGCTGACTTCGTTGACACCGGTCGCCTGATCGCGGGCGGCGGCGGCGATATCGGCGACAAAACGGTTGATGATGTCGATGCGGCTGATCATGTCGTTCAGCGCCTCACCGGTGCTTGAGACGATGCTGACGCCCTGATTGACCTGTGTCGAGCTCTGCGAGATCAAGTTCTTGATCTCCTTGGCCGCTTCCGCGGTGCGCTGGGCGAGCTGGCGGACCTCCTGAGCAACGACGGCAAAACCCTTGCCGGCATCACCGGCACGCGCCGCCTCGACGCCGGCGTTCAGCGCCAGCAGATTGGTCTGGAAGGCGATCTCATCGATGACGCCGATGATCTTGGAGATCCCGGTCGAGGATTTCTCGATGCCGGCCATCGCCGAGACGGCGCTGGTGACAAGTTCGCCGGAGTTCTTCGCCTTCTCTTGCGTCTCGCGCACAGCGTCCGAAGCCTTCTCGGCATTGGCGGCCGTCTGGCCGACGCTGACGGACAGCTGCTGCAGGGCGGCCGAGCTCTCCTCGACGCCTGCCGCCTGCTGGGCAGTGCGCAGCGCCAGATCGTTGGTTGCGTTGGAAATGACGTCGGCGCCGCTCATGATATGGCCAGAAGTCTCGCGCACGGAGGCGAAGGACTGGCTTAGCGCCCTGACGGCGCGGTTGTAGTCCTCGGCCATCTGCCGGAAATTGCCCGGCAGGTCGGAGGGCAGGGTGGCTTCGAGATCGCCGTTCGACAGCGCTTCCAGACCGCGGCGCAGCTGCTCCAGCGCGATCGCCTGATCGGATTCGGCCTCAGCGCGCTGCTCTTCCAAAGCGCGGCGCTTGGCTTCGAGCGTCTCAAGATAGACCGAGATGGAATAATCCATGTCGAGCATGCCTGATTTGATGACCGCCGACAGCTTCTCTGCCAATGCCTTGCCCTCTCGGCGCGCGAAGATCGACGGCCACTGCTTCTCCATGATGCCCTTGACGAGTTCGGACATGACGATGGCGTAGCCGCCAATATACCAGCGCGGCTCCAGCCCGATGCGGGCGTGCGTCCGGCCGACCGCGGTCACGCCGTTGACATAGCTCTCGTCGAACGCGCCGCCGGCGAGATTGGCCCAATGGTCCTGCTGGCGCTTCTTGGCATGGCCGACATGGTTCTTATCGGCGAAGAAGCCTGCGACAGCCGGGGTCTTGGCGATCTTGGCGTAGAATTTGTCGAGGGCGCCGCCGATCAGCTCCGATATGACAGGACGCAGATCCCGCATCGACTTGCGCGCTGCCTCATCCAGTTCGATGAAATCGAGGCGCTGCCTGAGGGCACTGTCGGTCTGCTGGGCGGTCATGGAGATCTCTGTACTTGGCGCGACGCGCGCGGGAAGGAATTTCTGCGCCGCAGGTTTTGGCCAATATGGTTGAGCAATCGTTAAATCAGACGACGATTTCTTCTCCCCGAGCGAGGAAGAGCGATAGCTTGGAAAGATAGTGAGGGCGGCTCATTCCGTTCACGTTTTGATCTATATATCACCATTTCTTCTGTTATGCTTGCGACATGACCATCCATTCCGAATCGCTCGCCCTTGCCCTTGCCTCGATCAGCCCGGCCATGCTGGCGCTTATCGGCGGCGTTCTCGCCGCCCTCGCCCTGCTGGTGATCTTGCTTCTGCTGCGCGGCGCCAGCCTTCGCCGCGAGCAGGCCGAGGAAGCGAGCTTTCGTGCTGAGGAAAACGAAGCGCGGATGGCCGAGCTTTTGAAGATCCAGTCGGAGATGCAGGGCCGCATCGCTGTCATGACCGAAGTCTTCGGCGCGCGGCAGAGCGAACTCAACCAGACGATCAGCCAGCGCCTCGACGGCATGTCGCAGCGCGTCAGCTCGACGATCACCGAGCAGACGAAATCGACGCATGAGAACCTGCAGCGGCTGCAGGAGCGGCTGGCGGTCATCGATGCCGCGCAGAACAATATCCAGACGCTCGCCAAGGATGTCGTCGGGCTGCAGGCCATTCTGTCCAACAAGCAGACGCGCGGCGCCTTCGGCCAGTCCAGAATGGAAACGATCGTCGCCGACGGTCTGCCGATGGGCGCCTACGCCTTCCAGCAGACGCTGTCCAACGGGTCGCGGCCCGACTGCACGATCCGCATGCCGAACGGCGCGCCGCCGCTGGTGATCGACGCGAAATTTCCACTCGAAGCCTGGAACGCGATCCGCGACGCCGGCAGCCCCGAAGCCGGCAAGATCGCCGGCCAGCAGTTCCGCCGCGACATGGAGGTCCATATAAGGGACATTTCCGAGAAATATCTGATCCAGGGCGAAACCCAGGATACGGCCTTTCTCTTCGTGCCGTCCGAATCGATCTTCGCCGAGATCCACGAGCACTTCGAGCCGGTGGTGCAGAAGGCCCACCGCGCGCGCATCGTCATCGTCTCGCCATCGCTGCTGATGCTGTCGATCCAGGTCATCCAGGCCGTGCTCAAGGACCAGCGCATGCGGGCGCAGGCGCATCTGATCCAGGGCGAAGTGGCGATCCTGATGGACGACCTCAGCCGCCTCGATGAGCGGGTGCGCAAGCTGCAGGGCCATTTCGCCATGGCGCAGAAGGACATCGACATGGTGGTCACGTCAGCCGACAAGCTCACCAGGCGCGGCGCCAAGATCGAAGCGCTGGAATTCGAGACAGGCGGCGGCGATCCCAAGCCCGCCCGCGACAGCGAACCCCCTGCCAAATCGGTCGAAAGCCGCACCGGTCTTCTGAAGCTCCGGGTGGTTGACGAGGAGTGACCGCTTCGGGCAGTGTCGCGCCCACATGAACAGCAGGAGCATGATTTCATTTGCGGGCTCTAGAACAGGATGACTTTAGGCCGGGTCGGCCTAAAATCTGAATCCTGTTCTACATTATATAGTTAGAGCATGATGTCGTCCGAAAACCGCTCACACTTTTCGGCATCATGCTCTAGAAGACGGGACACATTCATGATCACAGTTTTCGGGTCCATCAACATGGATCTTATCGCCACGACCGAGCGCCTGCCGAAGCCCGGCGAGACGGTGGCCGGCAACGGCTTTGCTACGGCCGCCGGCGGCAAGGGCGCCAACCAGGCGCTGGCAGCGCGCCGCGCCGGCCGCTACGTGCACATGGCCGGCGCCGTCGGCAAGGATGCTTTCGCTGCGGAGGCGCTGGCACTGCTCGATGATGCAGGTACCGACCTTTCTCTGATCAAACATGTCGACGGTCCCACAGGCACGGCGCTGATCCTTGTCGGCGGCGACGGCGAGAACATGATTGCCGTCGTTCCCGGCGCCAATGGCCAGGTCACGCCTGCCGATGCCGAGACGGCGATCGGCCGCATGGACGAAGGCGATATCCTGATGCTGCAGCTGGAAGTGCCGGCTGCCGCCGTCGAAGGCGCGCTGTCGGCGGCCCGCGCCAAGGGCGTCACCAGCATCCTCAACCTTGCGCCGCTGATCCCCGATGCGCCGCGTCTCGGCCGGCTCGCCGATATCGTCATTGCCAACGAGACCGAGTTCGAGCGGCTCGCCGGGCAGGAGGGCATGGACGCGCAAGCGCGCGAGGCAGCCCTTGCGCGTCTGCATGCGGAGACGGGCCAGACGCTGATCGTGACGCTCGGCGCCGACGGGGTCATCGCCATTCGCGACGGGGCGATTTCAAGGGCGCAGGGTCTCAAGATCGAACCTGTCGATACGGTCGGCGCGGGAGACACTTTCTGCGGCTATTTCGCCGCCAGCCTCGACGACGGTCTCGATTTTGTCTCGGCGCTGCGCCGTGCGGCAGTCGCCGGCTCGCTCGCCTGCCTCAAGGCCGGGGCGCAACCATCGATCCCCTTGAGCGAGGAAGTCGCAGACAGGATATAGGAGAGCTGGCAAGAGTCTTGATCGTTCAGCGCATCATAATGCGAAAGGCGCCTGAGAGATCAGGCGCCTTTTTGTATTCGAGAACCGATGCGTTATCGCACGACATGCTCAGGCAGCGTTCGACGTCTGCTCTTCATTGAGGAAGGCGTAGATCGCCGAGGCGGAATCGGTGGCGCGCAGCTTGGCGACCAGATCGTGATCGCGCAGCACGCGGGCGATACGCGACAGAGCCTTGAGATGATCAGCGCCGGCGCCCTCCGGCGCAAGCAGCAGGAACACGAGATCGACAGGCTGGTCGTCCAGCGCCTCGAAATCGACCGGCTGCTCCAGCCGGGCGAAGATGCCGACGATCGAATGGATGTTTCCCAGCTTGCCGTGGGGAATGGCGATGCCGTTGCCGACTCCGGTCGAGCCCAGGCGTTCGCGCTGCAGGATGACGTCGAAGATCTCCCGTTCGGAAAGCCCGGTGATCCTGGAGGCTCTTGCAGCCAATTCCTGAAGCAACTGTTTCTTGGAATTTACTCTGAGGGCGGGAATGATCGCATCCTGATGGAGCAAATCTGCCAATGCCATTTCTTTTTCCTTCTGTCGCCGGGATCAAATGCAAGGAGCGGCGGCAATACCGCCGCTCACCACCCTGATCTCAGCCTTTGATACTGGCTGAATCGATCCAGCCAATATTTCCGTCGTGCCGACGGTAAACGATGTTCAGATGTTCCTTGCCGGGGCTGCGGAACAGGAGAAGCGGCTCGTCGGTCATGTCGAGCGCCATCACTGCGGTGGCGACCGACATGGTCTTCAGCTGCTTCGTGCTTTCTGCGACGATCGCCGGAGCGAAATCGTCGGCGATTTCATCATCGTGATCAGGAACGGAATCCATAACCGTGTAGGAGACCTCTGCAAAACCATTCAGATGGTTTCCGGCGTGATGGTCCTTCAGCTTGCGCTTGTAACGCCGCAGCCGTTTTTCGATCCGCTGGGAGGCGGCGTCGAAAGCCAACTGCGGGTCGGTCGCCTCGCCGGCCGCATGCAGCACCACGCCGCTGTCGAGATGCAGCTTGCAATCCGCCGAGTAACGAGAACTCGCCTTTTCCACGGTCACCTGGCCGGAATATCCCCCGTCGAAGTATTTCGTGATGGCCATACCAATTTGGTCCTCGATCTTTTGACGGAAGGATTCACCAATTTCCATATGTTTCCCGGATACACGCACACTCATGGAGTTTCCCTTCTTATGGTCGTTTGCGGGTATCAGTTTACGCCAAGCCTCAGGTTCATCCAAGCACTTCGCACAATCTCAAGCAAGATCGGCTTAGGCCTGCGGGTCCTTGGTGCCCTTCTGATGCTGGGGATAACTCCAGATGCCGTCCACGGCATCGATTGCGGCGGGCTTCTAGCCATAGGTTACCGAAAAGTCAATAGGGCGACGAATCACCACAAGCGGCACTCGGGCAGCGTGTGCCGGACACCTTGCTGGGCAAGGCATGCCGCCGATCCCCACCCGATCCACTTTACGCATTTCGCGCTTGCGTTGCGCCCGTCCTTGCGGGGATCGTCATGGCGGCGACACCTGCGATGACGCAGACGAGTCCGATCCAGGCCGTCGAGCTCAGCCTTTCGCCGAGGAAGACGATGCCGATCACAACGCCGATCGGCACTCTGAGATAGGCTTGCGCGGTGGTCCCGACCGAGCCCAGCGTCTGGACGAGACGGAAATAGATCACAAAAGCGAGCGCCGTCGAAAAGGCGGAGAGGGCCAGCAGCGCCAGCATCGATGCCGCCGAAGGATCGAGCTCCCACGGCCGATCGACGACGAGACTCATCGGCAAGAGAATGACCGCGCCCGAGATCAGCGAGCCGGCCGCCGGCACTGCGGGATCGAGCCCCTTGAAGTTCTTGCTGAAAATCGCGGCACCTGCATAGCAGATGGTCGCCAGGATGATGGCAAGCTGCGCAATCAGGTTTTCACCGAGACCACTGAGCGCTTCGACGCCGATGACGAGGCAGATTCCGGCAAGCCCGGCCATGACGCCGAAAAGCCTTCGCAGCGTCACCTGCTCATGGCGGGTGATCAGCACGGCCAGCAGGAAGGTGAAGATCGGCGTTGCCGAATTCAGGATCACCGCCAATCCAGCATCGACGGACTGTTCCGCCCAGGCGATCAGCGTGAAGGGAACGACGCTGTTCAGACAGGCCTGAACGAAAAACCGCTGCCAGGTGGCACGATCGCGCGGCAGACGGACACGCCGGTGGCGCAGGACGGCCAGCAGAATGCCACCGGCAATCAGCGTGCGGGCGGCGATCAACGTTATCGGCGGGATCGTCTCGACGCCGATCTTGATGAAGCTATAGGAGGAACCCCAAAGGGTCGCCAGCACCAGCAGCAGGAAAAGCTCCCTGGCAAGGTTGGAATTTTGCGCCGTCATGGTCGGTATTTCGATTTTCGTTGAAGACAATTCAAAGGGTTGCGGCGCCGTTGCGCGTCAGGAAAGACGCAGGGCGCTGGAGAGGAATAGCGGGATTTGCGGGCCGGATGCTTCGATCGAGGTCGAAGCATTGCTGCGTCAGAAGCCCGCGACCTTGGCGAGCGCCCGCTTCTCGCGGCGGCGCTGGACCGAAGAGGCGATGTTCATTGCCTCCCTGTATTTCGCAACGGTGCGGCGGGCGAGATCGACGCCGCCCTTCTTCAGCATGTCGACGATATCGTCATCGGAAAGCACCGCCTCCGGGCTCTCCTGCAGGATCAGCGCGCGGATCTTGTGACGCACGGCCTCGGCCGAGTGGCTGTCGCCGCCGGCAACGGCGCTGATCGAGACGGTGAAGAAATATTTGAGTTCGAAGAGGCCGCGCGGCGTCAGCATATATTTGTTCGACGTGACGCGGCTGACGGTGGATTCATGCATCTTGATCGCCTCGGCGACCGTTTTCAGGTTCAGCGGGCGCAGGTGATCGACGCCGTGCAGCAGGAAGGCATCCTGCTGGCGGACGATTTCGCTTGCCACCTTCATGATGGTTTTTGCCCGCTGGTCGAGGCTGCGGGTCAGCCAGTTGGCGCTCTGCAGGCAATCGGAGAGGAAGGCGTGGTCCTCGCCGTTCTTCGTCACACGGGAAAAATAGGACTGGTTGACCAGCACGCGCGGCAGCGTATCCGGATTGAGCTCGACCAGCCAGCTGCCGTCCGAGGCGGGCCTGACGACTACATCCGGCGTGATCGCTTCGGAAACGCCCGCTTCGAAGCCGCTGCCGGGCTTCGGATTGAGCTGGCGGATCTCGCCGAGCATGTCGAGAAGATCTTCCTCGTCGACGCCGCAGAGCCGCTTCAAGGTGGCGAAATCGCGCCGGGCCAGCAGTTCGAGGTTTTCGACCAGGGCCTGCATGGCCGGGTCGTATCGGTCCTTCTGCCTGAGCTGGATCGCCAGGCATTCGGCGAGGCTGCGGGCGAAAACACCTGGCGGATCAAGGCTCTGGAGGGTGGCAAGCACACGCTCGGCCTGTGCGAGGCTCGTGCCCAGCCTCTCGCCCGCCTCGACGATATCGGCCTGCAGATAACCGCAGTCGTCGAGCTGGTCGACGAAATTCTGCGCGATCAGCCGGTCGGCCATGTCAGGCAAGACGAAGGGGATCTGCTGGGCGAGATGATCGCGCAGCGACACCTGACCGGCCACGAAATCGTCGAGATCGTAGTCGGCGCCCTCACCGCTGCCCGGCATCGACTTCCACTGGCTGACGAGTTCCGGCGCATCGAGGCGCTGCGGGGCACCGTCATCAGGAAAGACATTGGTGTAATTGGCGTCGAGTTCGTCGTTCAGCCGGCTTGTGCTGGCGCTGCCGCCATTGTCATACCAGTCGCTGGAGAGCGCCTCGGTGCGGTTGTCGTAGCCATCGTCCGAGCCGGCATCCTCCGGCTGATGAGCATACTCTCCATCTTCGGCATCGCCGCGTTCGCCGCCCGCCTCGCCGTCATTCGACGGAAATTCCAGCAGCGGGTTCTTCTCCACTTCCAGGGCGATGAACTGGTTGAGTTCGAAATGAGTCATCTGCAGCAACTGGATGGATTGCATCAGTTGCGGTGTCATCACCAGGGACTGGGTCTGGCGCAGGAAAAGATTGGCGGACAGTGCCATGACGGACGCGAAACTCCCCTCGATTCCTCCGGGAAACCGCGTCCGATCAAGGCTTCAGGCCACGGAAATCCAAGTTGGCCCAAAAATTGCTTTTTTATTGTATTTGGTCAAGCGGAACTATGACGGCACGGTGAATTTCTGCCGATCCCGCCTAAAATCATCCGGATCCGGCGTCAGAGGCTGAAATTGTCGCCGAGGTAGAGCCGGCGCACTTCCGGATTGTTGACGATGTCGTTCGCCCGGCCATGGGTCAGCACCTCACCGGCATGGATGATGTAGGCGCGGTCGATCAGACCCAGCGTCTCGCGCACATTGTGGTCGGTGATGAGAACGCCGATGCCGCGCGCCGTCAGGTGGTGAACGAGATTCTGGATGTCGGCGACCGAGATCGGGTCGACGCCGGCAAAGGGTTCGTCGAGCAGCATGAAGGTCGGATCGGTCGCAAGCGCACGCGCGATTTCAAGGCGGCGGCGCTCACCGCCGGACAGGGCGACGGCAGCGCTCTTGCGCAGCTTCTGTATATGGAATTCCTCCAGCAGCTCGTTCAGCTTCTGCTCGCGTTCGGCCTTGTCCTTCACATGCACTTCGAGGACGGCGCGGATATTCTCTTCCACCGTCAGGCCGCGGAAGATCGAAGCTTCCTGCGGCAGGTAACCGACGCCGAGGCGCGAGCGGCGGTACATCGGCATGGTCGTGACATCGTTGCCGTCGATCTCGATCGTGCCCTCATCGACCGGCACCAGGCCGGTGATCATGTAAAAACAGGTGGTCTTGCCGGCGCCGTTCGGGCCGAGCAGGCCGACGGCCTCGCCACGGCGCACCACCAGCGAGACGCCGTTGACGACGCGCCGCGTCGCATAGGTCTTCGTCAGACCCCGTGCGATCAGCGTTCCCTGATAGCGACTCTTGTCGGCGGCGCCCGCAGCTTGTGGCCCGGGCTTGCCGAACATGGTGGATAGCGATGATAATTTCACGTGGGAGGCCGGCTTCTCAGTTCTGCTTCTGCTGCTGCGCATTCGGCTGCGATTTCGGATCGAGCTGAATCTGGACACGCCCGCCGCAGCTTTCAAGCTGCGCCTGACCGGTCTGCATGTGAACCGTCAATTTGCAGCCGGTAAAAACGTTCGGCCCGTCCGACAGAATAACTTTATTCCCCTGATCCGCCGTGAGGATGAATGTCTGCGAGGCCATGTCGAAATTGCCGTCATCGGCGGTCGCCGTCTGTGTGCCCGAGGTCAGGAAGACCTTGTCCGTCACCAGGATCTTGTCGATATCGGCACTTCCCGATGCAAGCGAGGCCGACTGCTGCGGCTGTGCTGCGGGCTGCGCGCCGTCAGCGGCCGGCTTTGCCGCCTTGTCCTTGTAATAGACGGTCATCTTGCCGGACTGCATCGTCGTCGTCCCCTGGACGACCTTGACGTTGCCGGTGAAGAGCGCGGTGTGTTCCTGGTCGTGGATCTCCAGCTTGTCGCTTTCGATCTGGATCGGCTGGTCGTTAGACAGCTTCATGCCCGGCATCGTCGCCGTCGCCTGCGCGCCGGCGCCCGTGGCCGTCAGAATAAGGGCAAATGCGCCGGCAATGAATGCCATGCCTGTCTTGCAAGTGGAAATGCGACAATCTTTTGTCATGGATGACCCGGCTGGTTAAGTGCCCTGTTTATGGATGGCGGATGGATCGACATTCATGCGAACATTCCCCTCGAATGTGATCACCCGCCCCTTATCGGTTATCTGAAGCGTCTTCGCAACAATGGAGGCATTGTCCTTGGTGATGGTGACGGGGTCGTCGCTCCGCATGTTTCCGCCCTTGATGTCGAGCTGCGCGGACTGGAAATTCGCATTGAGGCCGCTGCTCAGCACCAGGGTGAAGGGGGCCGTCATATGCAGGTTGTCGGTGGCGCGGTTGTAATCGGCGGTCGAGGCGACGACGCGGGCGATCAGGCCGTCATTCATCGGCACGGCGGCCTTGATGGTCTCAAGCGTGATGAGATCGGGATTGCGGATATCCTGCAGCGCCCTTTCGGCCAGCATCGAATAATTGATGCCGTCGGAATTGCGACCTGATATCGCCGGCTTTTCCATCACGACCTTGCCGTTCTCGATCTTGGCGCCTTCCATCTTGATATTCTCGGGCAGATAGATGCTGACCAACGCCACCGCGGTAAGGCTCGCTGCGACGATGAGGGCCGCCACCGGCAGCAATATCTTCAACCGCCGCACGCGGGCGGAATGGAACAACGCATCGCCATAGGCATTCCTGCCGGACCCTGAATAGGCGGCATGTCCGTTGTTCTTCAGGGTATCGAGCATAGGCCTCGTCCATGTGCGGTGATCGCCGCGCCTTCATAACAAAGCCGGCCGCCAATCACAGTTCGTTTCGCATTATTACATTGGCTTGCCAATATGGAATTTTTTCTGCAACAAGCAACAAAACGGAAAAACATTGAAAAGTGGCATTCGTACGGGCCGCTGCCACCCTATTTTACCGGATCGATCGGCGGCATGCCGAAGCCGGTGCCAGCGCTGGAGGTTTCTATGGACAGTTCGATCATCGCGGATCGCCGGCGACTGCGCCGCAAGCTGGGCTTCTGGCGCCTCATCGCGGTGGCCCTCATCGTGGCACTGGGTTTCGCCTTCTACCGCTTCGCCCTCGGCGATGCCGGGACGCAGCGCCCGCATATCGCCCATGTGACGATATCCGGGCTGATCGTCGACGACGACGAGCTTCTGGAGCGGCTGAAGAAGGTCGAGACCAGCGACCAGGTGAAGGCAGCGGTGATTTCGATCTCCTCGCCCGGCGGCACGACCTATGGCGGCGAAAAAATCTTCAAGGCGATCCGTGCGATATCAGCCAAGAAGCCTGTCGTCTCCGACGTGCGCACGCTTGCCGCCTCCGCCGGCTACATGATCGCCACCGCCGGCGATACGATCATTGCCGGCGACAGCTCGATCACCGGTTCGATCGGCGTCATCTTCCAGTATCCGCAGATCCAGCCGCTGCTCGACAAGATCGGCGTCTCGCTGCAGGAGATCAAGTCCTCGCCGCTGAAGGCCGAGCCCTCGCCCTTCCACGAGGCGAGCGAAGACGCCAAGGCGATGATCCGCAACATGGTGGTCGACAGCTATAACTGGTTCGTCGACCTGGTCGCCGACCGGCGCAAGCTGCCGCGCGACGAGGTGCTGAAACTGGCCGACGGCACGATCTATACCGGCCGCCAGGCGCTGAAGGTGAAACTCGTCGATGCGATCGGCGGCGAGGCCGAGATTCGCGCCTATCTGACATCGCGCGGCGTCGACAGCGATCTGCCGATGGTCGACTGGGACAAGAAGAGCAATACGCCCTTTTTGCTCGCTGGGGCTGTTTCCCGGTTGATTACGATCTTCGGTTATGATGATCTCATGAAAACCCAGGATATCAATGGAATCCTGCCCCCAAAGTTGCTTCTTGACGGGCTGCTTTCAGTTTGGCAGGTTGGCCACGATTGATAAGAAATCAATAATTTAAGGGGGCGAAAGTGATCAAGTCCGAATTGGTGCAGATTGTTGCGGCACGCAACCCGCATCTCTATCATCGCGACGTCGAGAATATCGTCAACGCGGTTCTCGACGAGATCACGGATGCACTGGCTGCGGGTAACCGAGTCGAATTGCGCGGCTTTGGAGCCTTTTCGGTCAAGAACCGCCCTTCGCGCTCCGGCCGCAACCCGCGGACCGGTGATACCGTCTTCGTCGAGGAGAAGTGGGTTCCCTTCTTCAAGACCGGCAAGGAGCTGCGCGAGCGGCTTAATCCCGGCCAGGCCGACGAAGAGGATTGAGCTGTCGCTGCCTGCGGCGAAACCGCACTTGAACTCGAGGGCCGTTTTCCTATTCTGGTAACGCATCGTGCTTTCCGCGTCTTACAAAGACGCGCGGCGCTTCAAGCATGAAACGCGCCCTTCAAAAAGACCGGCGCAATCTGCCGCGTGGAGAACTCAAATGGCCAAGAAGATCGTCAACCTGTTGATTTTGCTGCCGCTCGGCGTCATCCTCATCGTCTTCTGCGTCGCCAACCGGCAGAGCGTCACGCTCGCCTTCAATCCGTTTCGGCCTGATGATCAGGTGCTTGCGGTGTCTGCGCCCTTCTTCGTCTTCCTGATCATAGCGCTGATATCAGGCATGCTGATCGGCGCGGCCGCCACCTGGTTCAGCCAGGGCAAACACCGCAAGCGCGCCCGCACCGAGGCCAAGGAAGCCATCCGCTGGCAGGGTGAGGCCGATCGCCACAAGAACCGCGCCGAGGAAATCGCCGGGCAGTTGCCGGCGCGGTAAAACTGGTCCATGTTCGACTGGCTGGGTATTTCGGCGGCCCGTCAAACCGGAAAAAAGCTCAGTTCCTCATAGTCGCCCTCCGGCGAGGCGCCGTTGCCGGTCACCTGGAAGCCGTGGGCGAGATAAAACGCCTTTGCCCGCCGGTTCTTCACCAGGCATTTCAGCCGGTATCGGTGTTGCGGCCATTCCGGCAGGGCGTGCAGCAGTGCCGTGCCTGCACCCTGACCCTGGAATTCCGGTTTTAGGTAGAGCATGTGGATGAAATCGTCCTCCGGCCAGAGCGACAGAAAGCCGGCGACGCTGCCGCTTTCATGCGCGCAGACGAAGACCGTCTCGCCATTGGTATGGGCGGCGAAATCCTCGCGATGGAATTTGCCTGGATCGACCCAGACGAATGTTTCGCGGCGCACGGAAAGATAAATCTCCGCGAGCATTTCCTGGTCTTCCGCCCGCGGCGGCCTGATGGTCCACGTCATGACGTCGATTTAAACAAACCCTCGGCCCGCGCCAAGCCTAACCCGCCGCCATCTTCGCGACGACCGCGGCATTGAAATCCGAAAAGAACCCTTCGGCGAGCTTCTGCGAGGTCGAATCGAGCAGGCGGGCGCCGAGCTGGGCGAGCCTGCCGCCGAGTTCGGCCTTCGAGCGGTAGTGCAGGATGGTCTCGGCGCCCCTTTCCTCAAGCACGATATCGGCGCTGCCCCTGGCGAAGCCGGCAAGACCGCCCTTGCCTTCGGCCGACAGCGTGTAACTCTTCGGTGCGTCGATATTGGAAAGCGTCAGCAGCCCGTGGAAGGTGGCAGACAGCAGGCTGAACCTGACCTTGATCGTCGCCTCGAAGACATCAGGCGACAGCCGCTCGATGCTCTGGCAGCCCGGAATGCAGCCGCGCATGATCTCGGGATCGTTGAGTGCTGCCCAGACGACGTCCCGCGGTGCGGCGATGCGTTCTTCGCCGGTGAAATCCATTCGATGGCCCCATCTTCGATTCGCTCATCTTATCCCAGCGGGAAAGCGCTTTGCCAAGGCGGTACGGAATGTTATCTGCCGGGTTCCGATCTGACACATAAGGGATGGGCCGATGAACGACGAACTGAAGCCCTGGAGCGTGACGGCAAGCCGCATCACCTATGAGGATCGCTGGATCCGGGTCCGGAGTGACGATTGCATCACCGCCGATGGAATCGTCGTCGCGCCCTTCCATGTGCTCGACTATCCCGACTGGATCAACGTCATCCCCGTGATGCCTGACGGGCGCGTGCTGCTGACACGGGAATATCGGCACGGCCGCGGCGAGATCGTGCTCGGTCTGGTCGCCGGCAGCCTCGAACCGGGCGACAGCAAGACCGGCGATGCGGCGATGGCGGCGGCCCAACGCGAACTCCGGGAAGAGACCGGCTATGAAGCCTCGACCTTCGTCAAGCTGCTCACCTCCTATCCGAATGCCGCCAGCCACAGCAATATGGTGACGAGCTGGCTGGCGCTTGGCCTGAACCGGGCCGGCGAACCGTCTTTCGACCCCGGCGAGAAGGTCGAGCTGCTGTTTGCGGATCTTGCTGCCATCCTCGGCGAGCTGCAGTCCGGCGCGGTCATCATGCAGTCGATGCATGTCGCAGCCCTCTACGCAGCGGAAAGCTGGCTTCGCACACAGGCCTCCGAGGGCTTGAAATAGGCGCCGCGCCGGGAAAACCTTCTCCTCTTGCCCGGGCTTGGCCGGCGGCGCAGTTGATCCGCCCCGCTTTTCTGGGCTACTGCATATTCAAAGTGCCGCAGTGCGCTTTGCGCGTTTCAAAAGACGCGCGGGGCTGCAGCCGACGCAAAGCCGATAAGACACCCCGACAGAGACGCGGAAGAGCACGTTGAAACAGAGAGAAGGCCGGCCGGGCCAGAAGAAAACATCAGGTCCTTCCAGCGAAAGCCGCAGGGACGATCGGGCAGGCCGGCCGCCGAAGCCGGTCGCGCGGCCCGCGGCAAGCCGTGAGGCGGTGCGCGAGGCTGCCGTGCCTGCCGCCGCCGTGCGTCCTCTGATGACACGCAGCGGCGAGCGTCCGACCGAGCGCGTGCCCGTCATCCTCGAATCGCTCGGGGCCGGCGACTTCCATCTGATCGATAGCGGCAACGGCGAAAAGCTCGAGCAATACGGCCCCTATCGCATCATCCGTCCGGAAGCCCAGGCGCTGTGGCGGCCTTCTCTGCCCGCCCATATCTGGGAGAAGGTCGATGCCGCCTTCACCGGCGACACCGATGAGGAAGGCACCGGCCGCTGGCGCTTCCCCAAGGAGGCGCTCGGCGAGACCTGGCCGCTCAACCTGCTCGGCGTCGATTTCCTCGGCCGCTTCACCTCCTTCCGCCATGTCGGCGTCTTCCCCGAACAGATCGTCCACTGGAGCTGGATGAAAGAGCAGGTCGAAAAGGCCGGCCGGCCGCTGAAAGTGCTGAACCTCTTCGGTTATACCGGCGTCGCCTCGCTGGTTGCCGCCGCAGCCGGCGCCGAGGTCACCCATGTCGACGCCTCGAAGAAGGCGATCGGCTGGGCGCGGGAAAACCAGGCGCTCGGGCGCATGGAGAAGCTGCCGATCCGCTGGATCTGCGAGGATGCGATGAAATTCATCCTGCGCGAGGAACGCCGCGGCAGCCAGTACGATATCATCCTCACCGATCCGCCGAAATTCGGCCGCGGTCCCAATGGCGAAGTCTGGCATCTCTTCGAGCATCTACCGTTGATGCTCGATGTCTGCCGCGAGATCCTGTCGCCGAAAGCAGTCGGCCTGGTGCTGACGGCCTATTCGATCCGCGCCAGCTTCTATTCGATCCACGAGCTGATGCGCGAGACGATGCGGGGCGCCGGCGGTGTGGTCGAATCCGGCGAGCTGGTGATTCGCGAAGCCGGCACTGACGGCAAGACGCAGGGCCGCGCGCTTTCCACCTCCCTCTTTTCCCGCTGGGTGCCGAAATGAGCAAGGACTTCCACGATCAAGGACCGCGCAGGGTTGGACAGGTGAAGGAAGTCACCTCGCTCGCCAATCCGATCATCAAGGACATCAAGGCGCTGACGAACAAGAAGTCGCGCGAGGAAAGCGGTACTTTCCTGGCCGAAGGACTGAAGCTCGTCATCGATGCGATCGAACTCGGCTGGGCGATCCGCACGCTGGTCTATGCCAAGGCCGCCAAGGGCAAGCCGCTGGTCGAGCAGATGGCGGCAAAGACCGTCGCCTCGGGCGGGCTGGTGCTCGAGGTCAGCGAAAAGGTGATCGCCTCGATCACCCGCCGCGACAATCCGCAGATGGTCGTCGGCATCTTCGAACAGCGCTGGACGCCGCTCAAAGGTATTCGACTGAGCGAGGGCGAGACATGGGTGGCGCTCGACCGGGTACGCGACCCCGGCAATCTCGGCACCATCATCCGCACGGCCGATGCGGCAGGGGCTTCCGGCATCATTCTTCTGGGAGAAACGACCGATCCCTTCTCGCTCGAAACGGTGCGGGCCACCATGGGCTCGGTCTTTGCCGTTCCGCTCGCGCGGGCGACGCCTGAGGAATTCATCGCCTGGCGGAAATCGGCCGGCGTTTCCGTCGTCGCGACGCATCTTGCCGGCGCAGTCGATTACCGGACGATCGACTACCGGAAAAAACCCGTCGTGCTGTTGATGGGCAACGAACAATCCGGCTTGCCGGAGCAGCTGGCCAGGGAGGCCGACGCGCTTGCCCGCATTCCGCAGCAGGGCCGTGCCGATTCCTTGAACCTCGCTGTCGCCACCGCCGTCATGCTTTTCGAGGCGCGCCGCCATCTCCTCTCACTTGCCGAGGGCAAATGACCGAACAGACGCTTGCACGCCCCGCGCTGTTTTCGCGCCCGGCACCGATCCTCTTCTTCATCGTCGTCGCCGTTCTCATCGACCAGGTCGTCAAGATCGCCGTCGATCACTACCTGCCGCTACAGGAGGTCGTGCCGGTCATTCCGATGCTGGCGCTCTACCGCACCTACAATCTCGGCGTCGCCTTTTCGATGCTATCAGGCATGGATGGCTGGTTCATCGTCGGTATGCGGCTCGTCATCGTCGCCTTCGTCATCTGGCTATGGTACCGCACGGCGAAGGATCGCTGGCTCGCTCATCTCGGTTATGCGCTGATCATCGCAGGCGCGATCGGCAATCTCGTCGACCGCTTCGCCTATGGGCATGTGATCGATTACATTCTTTTCTACACCGAGAGTTGGTCCTTCGCGGTCTTCAATCTCGCCGACAGTTTCATCACCATCGGCGCCGGTTGCGTCATTCTCGACGAGCTGCTGTTGCCGAAAAAGGCCGGCCACTAAAATCTTATCGAAATCCTGAAGGCATTCGGAACGGGCCTATGTTATCCAGATAGCATGCAGAACCTGGGACAGTTGCAGGAAAGATTGTCCGCCGCCTTCGGTGGACCCGCCGCCAAGCCGCATGAGAAGCGGATGGAGACGGTTTTCTCACGACCGAACGCGGCGGCACCCCGGGGCGCCGACGACCGCCAGGGCGGGCCTGCACCGACACGGCGCCTGCTGTTCTACTGGCTGGGCGGCGCCGGCCTTCTTGCCGCAACGATCTTGATGCTGCTTGCCCATGCCGGCGATCCACTGCTGCTTTCGGGCGGTCTCGTCGTTCTTGGTCTTGCCGTCATCGCCAGTTATGCCCTGCTGATGGTTCGTTCGCGCAGGGCCGGGCAGCGCCCCGGTCAATCCATGCCGGATTGGAACGCCGGCGCAAAGCTGTTTGCCGACGTGCACGACGTGCTCGGCGACATCACGGTCAGCCGCACGATGGACCGGCGCATCATCTCCGCCAACGACACTTTTCGCCGCCTGACCGGGCGCCTGCGTCCGGAAGGAAAAACCTGCGAGGAAATCGGCCTGGCCTTCCGCCCCGGTCCGATATCACACTGCTACGATGTCGAGATCTCGACGCCGGAAGGCCAGCGCATCTTCCTCTGGCGCGACGTCGTTACCCGCGACCCAGCGAACGGCCGCCTGCTGCTGCAGAGCGTTGCCCGCGACGTGACCGACGAGCGGCTGATCGCGCAGGGCCGCGAGGAGGCCCGCCAGAAGGCCGAATATAACAGCGCCGCCAAATCGAGGCTGCTTGCCACCGTCAGCCACGAGGTGCGCACGCCGCTTTCCGGCATCCTCGGCATGACCCATCTGATCGCCGAGACGCGGCTGACGCAGGAACAGCAGAACTATCTCGCGAGCATCCGCCAGTCCGGCCACGCGCTGACACAGCTCGTCGAGGATCTGCTCGATTTCTCCACCATCGAGGTCGGCCGCTTCGCGCTGCATCCGCGCTCGGAATCGCTGCGCAAGCTGCTGGAAAGCGTCGTCGAGATGCTCGCCCACCGGGCGCATGAAAAGGGTATCGAGATCGGCGCCACCGTGTCATCCGATGTGCCCGAAAATATGAGCTTCGACCCGGCGCGGCTGCGCCAGGTTCTGTTCAACGTTATCGGCAACGCCGTGAAGTTCACCCAGGTCGGCGGCGTCTTCATCCGCGTGTCGCTCGACGGCGACGACCTCTCGATCACCGTGACCGACAGCGGTCCCGGCATGACGGCGGAGGAGCAGGCGCGCGTCTTCGGCGAGTTCGAACAGGGCGGGAGCGTTGCCGATAAGAGCAGCGGAACCGGGCTCGGCCTTGCCATCTCCGCCCGTATCATGCGCGAATTCAACGGCGCGCTGACGGTTGCCAGCGAAAAGGGCAGAGGCAGCGAATTCACCATCCGCTTCCCTGTCGATATCGGCAGCGAGCGCCTCGACCGGCGAAACACGCTGCTTTCAGGCAACAGCGTCGTGCTGCTGGCGCCGGCAGGTGCGGCGCGCACTGCCATCGCCGAAACGATCACTGCGCTCGGCGGCCTCTGCCATCTCGTCGGCGACGGCGAGACGGCGAGGGCAACATTGCTCGAGCTGGCAAAGAGCGGACGGCGGCCGACCGACATCATCATCGACCATCGCATGTCGGCGGAATTTTCCGCCCATCTTGCCGATCGCGCCGAAATCGCCGCCCTTGGCCTGCGCAAGGTCCTGCTCGTCAATCCGGAAGAGCGTAGCGCCCATCCGCTCGACCTCTTCGATGCGTGGCTGATCCGGCCGCTGCGCGAACAGTCGCTGATCGACGTGCTGCGCGGGCGCATGCGCGGCATGGAGAAGCGCGACGCGCTGAACGACAACCAGCCGGGCTTCGGCCTTTCGGTGGCGGAGACGCTGGTTGCCGCCAGCGGGCTCAGCATTCTGCTCGGCGAAGACGATCCGATCAATGCCATGCTGGTGCGTGTCGTTCTGGAAAAGGGCGGGCATAAGGTGCGCCATGTCGAAGATTTCGAGGCGCTGCTCGACTGCGCCCTCTGCGAGGCCAATGCCCGGCCCGATATCATCATCAGCGATCTCTCGATGCCTGGCGGCAACGGTATCGACATGCTGGGACGCCTGCGCGGCCACGAGCGGCGGCTCGATCTCGCCTCGGTGCCGGTGATCGTGCTGACTGCCGACAAGAGCGACGAATCGCGCCGCCAAGTCTTGCTCAACGGCGCCAACCGCGTCATGATAAAGCCGGTTGATCCGGTGCGGCTGCTGACCGAAGTTCAAGCGGTCGCCGCCCTTTCCGCCCGTCGGGCAGAGGCGCGGTGAGCGCCTCAGAAACCGGCACACTTCTGGCGCCTGGAAATTCAAAATGTCACTTTCCTGTCGTAGAGAAGTGTTTTATGGCGTCGATAAGCCGGCAACGGGAGAATCGTCATGTCCGCCATCGACATCCTGAATCGTGACACCACCGCGGAGGCTGCACGGCCCTCGACGGCTGCTGTACAGAAGGACGGCGATATCCTCGGCCGCATCGGCAATCTGGAGACCCGCCTTGCCCGCACGGCACGCGAGATCGATGCCGCCCAGGCCGTGCGCTACCGCGTCTTCGTCAACGAAATGAAGGCGCAGCTGCCGCTGGACGCCATGCGCCGCCAGCGCGATGTCGACGCCTATGACGCTGTCTGCGATCATCTTCTGGTTCTCGACCGCTCGATCGAGGGCGACCCGGAAGACCAGATCGTCGGCACCTACCGGCTGTTGCGCCAGGATGTCGCCATCGCCAATGGCGGTTTTTACTCGGCTTCCGAATTCGAAATCGACGCCCTCATCGGCAAACATCCGGACAAGCGCTTCATGGAGCTCGGCCGCTCCTGCGTGCTGCCGGAATACCGCACCAAGCGCACCGTCGAGCTCCTGTGGCAGGGCAACTGGGCCTACGCGCTGAAGCACGGCGTCAGCGCCATGTTCGGCTGCGCCTCTTTCCCCGGCGTCTATCTCGAAAGCCACGCGCTGGCGCTGTCCTTCCTCTACCACAATGTGCTGGCGAAGAACGAATGGGCCGTTGGCGCCCTGCCGCATCTGGCCCGCAACATGGACCTGATGCCGGTCGAGGCCATCAACCCGAAGCGGGCGCTGATGGCCCTGCCGCCGCTAATCAAGGGCTATCTGCGCCTCGGTGCGATGGTCGGCTCCCACGCGGTCGTCGATCATGCCTTCAACACGACCGACGTGCTGATCGTGTTGCCGATCTCCAGCATTTCGGACCGTTATCTGAATTATTACGGCGCCGACGCCGGCCGCTTCGCGAGCTGACCACCGGGGATCGTCAGCCAAAGGCTTGACGATCTCAGGGCATCCCTTCATTCTGACATCGCGTTTTCCGTGGGGCGCATCGGCATCGTGCCGGCTGGGCTATGCCCGCCCATAATCTTCAACCATGCGCCGTGCCGAATTTCGAAAACCTCCGCAAGCGAGCCAAGCTCTATAAACGCTGGCATCAGGACAGATATTATCCGGTCGCCGCTGAAATCCGGCGATGGCTTCCCCGTTACTCCAGCTTGAACGACCTTGAGATCCTCAAGCTGGATTTCAAGCTCGCCGACGCGCAGGAGCTGGTGGCGGCGAAGGAAGGTTTCGAAAGCTGGACGGCGCTGAAACAAGGACTGGCAAAAATGGAAACGCCCCTCCAGACAAGACCCGAAAAGCCGACTTTCATCGATGCGCAGCCGCAGCTCTTCGTCCGCGATATCGCCACTTCCTGCGATTTCTACACCGGCAAGCTCGGCTTCGAGCTCGCCTTCATTTATGGCGAGCCGCCTTTTTACGCGCAGGTTTTCCGGGGCGCGGCGCGGCTCAATCTCCGATCCTCCGACATGCCTTTGTTCCATCCGGATTTCCGGCTTCGGGAAGAGGATGCGCTGTCGGCGACCATCACGCTCGACGACGCCAAGGCGCTGTTCCTGGAATACACGGCATCGGACGTCCCTTTTCATCAGGGTCTCAGGGCCGAACCATGGGGCGCCCAGACCTTCATCATCCGCGATCCCGACGGGAATCTCATCGCCTTTGCAAGCTGACCGCTAGAGCATGATGCCGAAAAGTGTGATCGGGGCAGCTAAGCCAGTCACCGAAACAGCCGGATCGGTCCGGGATAGAGCGCGACCGTCTCGTCCGTCGTCAGCAACTGGATGCCTTCGACGATCGACTGCGCGATGAGGATCCGGTCGAAGGGGTCGGAGTGGATCGGCGGCAATCGATGCACTGCCAGCGTATGCATGACGGTGATCGGCAATTCGCAATAGTCGTTGTCGATGAGGGCACGGTAGAAGAGCGGCGGATCGAGATTGAAATCGTCGCGGCCGACTGCGTGCTTGGCGCTGAGTTCGCCAAAGCTTGCAGGGCTGAAGAACAGCTGGTTGAGCGGATCGGCGACCAATTCCTTCACAGCAGTCGACAGTTTCGGCGAATCCTCGGCGAGCCAGATTAGCAGCAGCGTGTCGAGCAGGAGCTTCATCGCGGCCTTGAAAACCTGGCGACGTCCTGCAGATCCATGCTGTCGAAATCATCGGGCACGGAAATACGCCCCTTCAGGAAACCGACGCGGCGGATCTGCTGCACACCGCCGGCATCGAGCGGCACCACCTTGACCAGCGGCTTGCCGGCCTTGGCAATCACGAAGACCTCACCGTTCGCGGCGTTTTCGACGAGCCGCGACAGATGGGTCTTTGCCTCATGGATGTTGATGATTCGCATCTCGGCTTCGCATCCATAAACTTAGTTCAATCAACTTAGTTTATGGATCTGGATTTCGCAAGAAGCAAAATTCCCGTCGAATCAGTTCATTATCAGCAGCTTAGCGTAAATCGCAGCTTATGCGAAGCCGGGTAAGGATAATCAACAAAAACGCTGTGCCCGGCCGACGCTGTCGGCCGGGCACGGAATGCCATGTCATCTGCGCGGGCGAGTTTACTAACCAGCCCCGTAGGCGGCGATCGCCGCCATGTTGACGATGTCGCTGTCCTTGGCGCCCATCGAGGTGATCTGCACCGGCTTGTCGAGGCCGACAAGGATCGGGCCGATCACCGTGGAGCCGCCGAGCTCCTGCAGCATCTTGGTCGAGATCGAGGCCGAGTGGAAGGCCGGCATGACGAGGACGTTGGCCGGGCCGGAGAGGCGGCAGAAGGGATATTGCTCCATCACCTTACGGTTCAGAGCGACGTCGGCGGCCATCTCGCCGTCATATTCGAAATCGACGCGGCGTTTGTCGAGGATCTTTACCGCCTCGCGCACACGCTCGGAGCGTTCGCCCGAAGGATGGCCGAAGGTGGAATAGGCCAGCATGGCGACACGCGGCGGATAACCCATGCGCCGCGCAAGACCGGCGGCCTCTTCGGCGATATCGGCAAGCTGTTCGGCCGTCGGCATGTCGTGCACCGCCGTATCGGCAACGAAGACCGTGCGACCGCGGCAGAGCGCCAGCGACACGCCGATGACGCGGTGGCCTGGCTTCTCGTCGATGCAGCGGCGCACATCTTCGAGCGCCGTCGAATAGTTTCGGGTGATGCCCGTCACCATGCCGTCGGCGTCACCAAGCGCCACCATGGTGGCGGCGAAGTGGTTGCGGTCGTTATGGATCAGCCGCTGGGCGTCGCGGTGGAGATAACCGTGCCGCTGCAGCCGGGCATAGAGATAGTCGATATAGGCCTCGACCCGGGTCGAAAGCCGGGCATTGACGATTTCGAGGCCCGGCCGGTTGAGATCGATGCCGGCGCGTTCCGCCGTCGCCCGAATCAGGTCCTCGCGGCCGAGCAGGATGGCGGTGCCGAGCTGCTGGTTGGCATAGGACATCGCCGCACGCAGGACCTGTTCTTCCTCGGCCTCGGCAAAGACGATGCGCTTCGGACGGCGGCGGACGCGCTCGTAAAGGCTGGCGAGCGTCGAGGCGATCGGATCGCGGCGCGCCGAAAGCTCGCGGGCATAACCGGCCATGTCGGTGATCACCTTGCGGGCGACGCCGCTTTCGATCGCGGCTTGCGCGACCGCGACCGGGATCGCCGAGATCAGCCTGGGATCGAAGGGAACGGGGATGATGTATTGCGCGCCGAAACGCGGCCGGTTGCCCTGATAGGCGGCGGCCACGTCATCCGGCACGTCCTCACGGGCAAGGTTTGCCAGCGCGTTGACAGCGGCGATTTTCATCGCATCGTTGATTGTGGAGGCACGCACATCGAGAGCGCCGCGGAAGATATAGGGAAAGCCGAGGACGTTGTTGACCTGGTTCGGATAGTCCGAACGGCCGGTCGCCATGATGGCGTCGTCACGGATGCGGGCAACCTCTTCCGGCGTAATCTCGGGATCGGGATTGGCCATGGCGAAGATGATCGGCCGCTCCGCCATCGAGCGGATCATCTTGGCCGAAAACGCGCCCTTCTGCGACAGTCCGAAAACGACGTCCGCGCCTTTCATCGCCTCTTCCAGCGTGCGCGTGTCGGTCTTTGCCGCATGCGCGGATTTCCACTGGTTCATGCCCTCGGTGCGGCCCTGGTAGATGACGCCCTTGGTGTCGCAGAGGATGACGTTCTCAGGCGCAAAACCCATCGCCTTGATGAGTTCGACGCAGGCGATCGCCGCAGCACCCGCACCGTTGCAGACGAGTTTCGTCGTCTTCAGGTCGCGGCCGGTCAGCTCCAGCGCGTTGATCAGGCCGGCGGCGGCGATGATCGCCGTTCCATGCTGGTCGTCGTGGAACACCGGAATGTCCATCAGCTCGCGCAGCCGGCTTTCGATGACGAAACAATCCGGCGCCTTGATATCCTCGAGGTTGATGCCGCCGAAGGAAGGACCGAGGAAGCGCACGCAGTTGATGAACTCGTCGACATTTTCCGTATCGATCTCGAGGTCGATGGAATCGACATCGGCGAAGCGTTTGAACAGCACCGCCTTGCCTTCCATGACGGGCTTGGACGCCAGTGCGCCGAGATTGCCGAGGCCGAGGATCGCCGTGCCGTTGGAAATGACGGCAACCATATTGCCGCGCGCCGTATAATCGTAGGCCGTCTGCGGATCGGCGGCGATCGCCTTCACGGGTACGGCAACACCCGGCGAATAGGCGAGAGAGAGGTCGCGCTGCGTCGCCATCGGCTTGGTCGGGTTGATCTCCAGCTTGCCGGGCCGGCCCATTGCGTGAAATTCGAGCGCCTCCTGGTCGGTAACCGAGGTCACCGGCCGGTCCTTCTTATCGATATCGGGCATAAATCCTCCAACGTCCTGTGGGCGACGCTTTGCTCTTCCTCAAATGCTGTTGTCATCTATAGCGGCGCGCGGATAGGGTTGGCACCTGTTTTTTTGGGAAAAACTCCACCTCCGTGAACGCACGAATAGACACAGGGAATGACGCCTTTTCGGCTGCCGAGCTCGCCACGGCGGAAAGCCGTGCCTCGGCGACGCCGATGATGGAGCAATTTATCGAGATCAAGGCGAACAATCCCGGTTCGCTTCTGTTCTATCGCATGGGCGATTTCTACGAGCTGTTCTTCGAGGATGCGCTGGAGGCTTCACGCGCGCTCGGCATCACGCTGACGAAGCGCGGCCAGCACATGGGCCAGGATATCCCGATGTGCGGCGTTCCGGTGCATGCGGCCGACGATTATCTGCAGAAACTGATTTCGCTCGGCTTCCGCGTCGCCGTCTGCGAGCAGATCGAGGATCCGGCCGAAGCCAAGAAACGCGGCGCGAAATCGGTCGTCAAGCGTGACGTCGTCCGCCTCGTCACTCCCGGCACGATCACCGAGGAAAAGCTGCTTTCGCCCTCGGAATCCAACTATCTGATGGCGCTGACCCGCATTCGCGCCAGCGGCGAGGCCTTGCTGGCGCTTGCCTGGATCGATATTTCCACAGGCGTCTTCCGGCTTGCCGAGACCGAAGCTTCACGGCTGCTTGCCGATATCCTGCGCATCGATCCGCGCGAACTCATCCTGCCCGACACGATCTTCCACGATCCCGAACTCAAGCCGGTCTTCGACGTGCTCGGCCGGACAGCCGTGCCGCAGCCTTCCGTGCTCTTCGATAGCGCCAGCGCCGAAGGCCGGATCGCGCGGTATTTCGGCGTCGCGACGCTCGACGGCTTCGGCACATTCTCGCGCGCCGAGCTGGCAGCAGCCGCGGCCGCAGTCGCCTATGTCGAAAAGACGCAGATTGCCGAGCGTCCGCCGCTTGGAAAGCCGGAACGGGAAAGTGCAGCTTCGACGCTGTTCATCGACCCCGCCACCCGCGCCAATCTCGAACTTGCCCGCACGCTCTCCGGCGATCGCAACGGTTCGCTCTTGAAGGCGATCGATCGCACCGTCACCGGCGGTGGCGCCAGGCTTCTTGCCGAGCGGCTGATGTCGCCGCTGACCGACCCCGCCCGCATCAATGCGCGGCTCGATTCGATCGGCTTCCTGATCGACGAACCCCTGCTCTGCGGCAATCTGCGCGACACGCTGAAACATGTGCCCGACATGCCGCGCGCGCTGTCACGCCTGGCGCTCGACCGCGGCGGCCCGCGCGATCTCTGGGCGATCCGCCAAGGCCTGGAAGCGGCGGGCGGAGTTGCGGCCATGCTCGGCAAGGCGATGCTGCCCGAAGAGCTCGGCCAGGCACTGTCCGGGCTGCAGGCCCTTCCCACGGCCCTGGAGACGCTGCTTGCCGAAACGCTTGCCGACGAATTGCCGCTGTTGAAACGCGATGGCGGCTTCCTGCGCGACGGCGCCAGCGCCGAGCTCGACGAGGTCCGGGCACTGCGCGACCAGTCGCGTCGCGTCATCGCCGGCCTCCAATTGCAATATGCCGAGGAGACCGGCATCCGGTCGCTGAAGATCAAGCACAACAACGTCCTCGGTTATTTCATCGAAGTCACCGCCGGCAATGCCTTGCCGATGACGGAGACGGCGGATGCGAAGGCCCGCTTCATCCACCGTCAGACGATGGCGAACGCGATGCGCTTCACCACGACCGAACTTGCCGACCTCGAAAGCCGCATCGCCAATGCCGCCGACCAGGCGCTGACCATCGAACTCGAAGCCTTCGACAGGATGACGGCCGCCGTCGTTGCGGAAGCCGAGGCGATCAAGTCGGGCGCCCGGGCGCTTGCCGTCATCGACGTCGCCGCCGGCCTGGCGCTTCTCGCCGAAGAGCAGGCCTATTGCCGCCCGCAGGTCGACGGTTCGAAGATGTTTGCCATCGAGGGCGGCCGCCATCCAGTCGTCGAGCAGGCGCTGCGGCGGCAGGCCGGCGGCCCCTTCGTCGCCAATCATTGCGATCTCTCGCCGAGGACCGGCGAGCGGGACGGCGCGATCTGGCTGCTGACCGGCCCGAACATGGGCGGCAAGTCGACCTTCCTGCGCCAAAATGCGCTGATATCAATCCTAGCGCAGATGGGCTCCTTCGTGCCGGCGACATCGGCCCATATCGGCATCGTCGACCGGCTTTTCTCGCGCGTCGGCGCCTCCGACGACCTGGCGCGCGGACGTTCGACCTTCATGGTCGAGATGGTGGAAACGGCGGCGATCCTCAACCAGGCGAGCGACCGTTCCCTCGTCATCCTCGACGAGATCGGTCGCGGCACAGCCACCTTCGACGGCCTGTCGATCGCCTGGGCCGCCGTCGAGCACCTGCATGAGGCCAACCGCTGCCGCGGCCTCTTCGCCACGCATTTCCACGAGCTGACCGTGCTTTCGGAAAAGCTTGGCCGGCTATCGAACGCGACGATGCGCGTCAAGGAATGGGACGGCGACGTCATTTTCCTGCATGAGGTCGGGCCGGGTGCGGCAGACCGCTCCTATGGCATCCAGGTCGCGCGCCTTGCCGGGCTTCCGGCCTCGGTCGTGGCGCGGGCCCGCGACGTGCTCACCCGTCTGGAAGATGCCGACCGCAAGAACCCGGCGAGCCAGCTGATCGACGACCTGCCGCTCTTCCAGGTGGCGGTGCGCCGCGAGGAAACCGCCCGCGGGGCCTCCAAGGTCGAGGAGGCGCTGAAGGCGATGAGCCTTGACGACATGACGCCGCGCGAGGCAATGGATGCGCTTTACGACCTCAAGAAGAAGCTGAAATAGGAGCGGCGCGCCATGTTCATGGAAAAACTGGTTCGCGAAACCGAACGCCTCTCGCTCATCTGTTCCATGCTCGATACGATGCGGCGCGCCGATAAGGACCGCAATGCCCGCGGCTGGACTTCGCCGATCGGCATGCTGAAAATCACCCGCTGCTGCGCTGTGATCTCAGAGCTCGGAACCTCGATCGCCAAGGCCGGCTACCGCGAATGCGACAGGCAGGCGCTCGAGGAGATCATGCGCGAGACACGGCAGGTGCTGCATTTGCTGAATGCGCGGGCCGCCGGCTGAGGATTCGGGAAAGCCGGCGCCTTGCGTCGAAGCGCTCTCGCTTCTTGCGACGAACCAACACCATTTCGCCAAATTTAAAGGTTCTTGCAGTATGAAAGCCCGTGTCAATCGCAGGGCAAAGGGGCTATAGCGCATGCAGACGAAACAAGCGGCAGGCCGTGAACCGGCAGTCCGGCATGAACAGGAAACCGCCCCGGCGACAGCGATGCGCGACCTCGATTTCTCCAATATCCTCGACGTCGAGCTCTTGCAGAAGCAGTGTGACGCCGTTGCCGAGGCCAACAGGAACCGGCCCGACGTCCTGCGCGCCGATCTTCTTGCGGTGCTGAAGAAGGCAAGCACCGAAGGCCGGCAGAAGGCGCGCGCCGCACTGATGGCGGACGGCGGCGGACTCAATTGCGCCTACCGGATTTCCTGGCTGCAGGACCAGATCACTACCGTCCTCTACAATTTCGCCACCGCCCATATCTTTCCGCAGCAGAAGGACAAGTTCGCGGTCACCGCCGTCGGCGGCTACGGCCGCGACACGCTGGCGCCGGGCTCCGATATCGACCTGCTGTTCCTCTTCCTGCCGAGGCCGGCGGAAGAGACGCACAAGGCGGTCGAATTCATGCTCTATGTGCTCTGGGACATGGGTTTCAAGGTCGGTCATGCCACCCGCACGGTGGAGGAATGCATCGCGCTTTCCAAGTCCGACATGACGATCCGCACCGCCATCCTGGAGATGCGCTACATCTGCGGCCTGCAGCGGCTGGAAACCGAGCTCGAGACCCGCTTCGACAAGGAGATCGTCACCGGCACCGGTCCCGAATTCATCGCCGCCAAGCTTGCCGAGCGCGACGAGCGCCACCGCAAGGCGGGCGACACGCGTTATCTCGTCGAACCGAACGTCAAGGAAGGCAAGGGCGGGCTTCGCGATCTGCACACGCTGTTCTGGATCTCGAAATATTATTACCACGTGCGCGACCAGGCGGAGCTGGTCAAGCTCGGGGTGCTCTCCAAGCACGAATACCGCCTGCTTGAGAAAGCCGACGATTTTCTCTGGGCGGTGCGCTGCCATATGCACTTCCTGACCGGCAAGGCCGAGGAACGTCTGTCCTTCGATATCCAGCGCGAGATCGCCGAAGCCTTCGGCTATCACACTCGCCCGGGCCTTTCGGCCGTCGAGCGCTTCATGAAGCACTATTTCCTCGTCGCCAAGGATGTCGGCGATCTCACGCGCATCCTCTGTGCTGCGCTTGAAGACCAGCAGGCGAAGTCGATCCCGGGCCTCACCGGCGTCATCAGCCGCTTCACCCATCGCAACCGCAAGATCGCCGGCAGCATCGAATTCGTCGAAGACCGTGGCCGCATTGCGCTCGCCGACCCCGAAGTCTTCAAGCGCGATCCGGTCAACATCATCCGGCTCTTCCACGTCGCCGACATCAACGGGCTGGAATTCCATCCGGACGCGCTGAAACGCGTCACCCGTTCACTCGCCTTGATCGACAATGCCTTGCGGGAAAACGACGAGGCGAACCGGCTGTTCATGTCGATCCTGACGTCGAAGCGGGATCCGGCGTTGATCCTGCGCCGGATGAACGAGGCCGGCGTGCTCGGCCGCTTCATCCCCGAATTCGGCAAGATCGTCGCGATGATGCAGTTCAACATGTATCACCACTATACGGTCGACGAACATCTGATCCGCACCGTCGACATTCTCTCCGAGATCGACAAGGGGCGCGCCGAGGATCTGCATCCGCTCGCCAACAAGCTGATGCCCGGCATCGAGGACCGCGAGGCGCTTTATGTCGCCGTTCTCCTCCACGACATCGCCAAGGGCCGCCAGGAGGATCATTCGATCGCCGGCGCCCGCGTCGCCCGCAAGCTCTGCACCCGCTTCGGCCTGTCGCAGAAGCAGACGGAAATCGTCGTCTGGCTGATCGAGGAACATCTGACCATGTCGATGGTGGCGCAGACCCGTGACCTCACCGACCGTAAGACCATCACCGATTTCGCCGACCGCGTGCAATCGCTCGACCGGCTGAAGATGCTCTTGATCCTGACGATCTGCGATATCCGCGCCGTCGGTCCGGGTGTGTGGAACGGCTGGAAGGGCCAGCTTCTGCGCACGCTCTATTATGAAACCGAGCTGCTGCTCGCGGGCGGCTTTTCGGAGGTCTCCCGCAAGGAGCGCGCCAATGCCGCCGCCGAGGCGCTGCATTCAGCGCTCGCCGACTGGAGCCAGAAGGATCGCAATACCTATACCAAGCTGCACTATCAGCCCTATCTGCTCTCCGTGCCGCTAGAAGACCAGATCCGCCACGCCCATTTCATCCGTCAGGCGGATAAGGCAGGCCAGGCGCTCGCCACCACGGTGCGCACCGACAGTTTCCACGCGATCACCGAGATCACCGTGCTGTCGCCCGACCATCCGCGACTACTCGCCGTCATTGCCGGCGCCTGTGCCGCGGCCGGGGCCAACATCGTCGACGCGCAGATCTTCACCACGTCGGACGGACGGGCGCTCGACACGATCCATGTCAGCCGCGAATTTACCGACGATGCCGACGAACTGCGCCGGGCCGCGACGATCGGCCGGATGATCGAGGACGTGCTGTCCGGCCGCAAGCGGCTGCCCGAGGTCATCGCCACGCGCGCGCGCAACCGCAAGAAAAGCAAGGCCTTCGTCATTCCTCCGTCGGTCAACATCACCAACAGCCTGTCGAACAAGTTCACGGTCATCGAAGTCGAATGCCTCGACCGGCCGGGACTGCTGTCGGAGATCACCGCCGTACTGTCCGATCTGTCGCTCGACATCCAGTCGGCCCGCATCACCACCTTCGGCGAGAAGGTGATCGACACCTTCTACGTCACCGATCTGGTCGGCCAGAAAATTTCCGGCGACAGCAAGCGCGCCAACATCACCGCCCGGATGAAGGCCGTCATGGCCGAGGAAGAAGACGAGCTGCGCGAGCGCATGCCCTCCGGCATCATCGCACCCGCGGCCACCGCCAGGACCCCGCCTGCCAGCGAAAAGAAGGCCGGTTCCCCCATATGAGCCTGAACGCATGAGCCCCAACGCATGAGCCTCGTCAAGAAATTCGCGACCGTCGGCGGCGCTACCCTCGGCAGCCGCATCTTCGGCTTCGCCCGTGAAACGCTGATGGCTGCCGCCCTCGGTACCGGACCGATGGCCGACGTCTTCTACGCCGCCTTCCGCTTTCCGAATCTCTTCCGCCGGCTGTTTGCCGAGGGCGCCTTCAACGCCGCCTTCGTGCCGCTCTTTGCCAAGGAGATCGAGGCGAATGGCACGGATGGCGCCAAGCGCTTTTCGGAAGAAGTCTTCGGCGTGCTGTTTTCGGTGCTGCTCCTCATCACCATCGTGATGGAGCTTGCCATGCCGCTGCTGGTGCGCTTCGTCATCGCGCCGGGCTTTGCCGACGATCCCGAAAAGTTCTCGATCACGATCCGCATGGCGGCGGTGATGTTTCCCTATCTGATGTGCATGTCGCTGACGGCGATGATGAGCGGCATGCTGAATTCGCTGCATCATTTCTTCGCGGCCGCCATCGCGCCCGTCTTCCTCAACGTGGTGATGATCGGGGCGCTGTTTTATGCGCTCTATACCGGCGCCGATCCGCTGGCGACAGCCTGGTACCTCTCCTGGGGCGTTCTTGCCGCCGGCGTCCTGCAGCTTGCCGTCGTCTATGTCGGCGTGCTTGCGGCCGGCATGAGCATCGGCTTCCGTTTTCCAAAGATGACGCCGAACGTCAAGCGGCTGCTGATCCTGGCGGTGCCGGCTGCGGTGACCGGCGGCATAACCCAGATCAACCAGCTGATCGGCCAGGCGATCGCCTCTTCCCGCGACGGCGCGATCGCAGCACTGCAATATGCCGACCGCATCTATCAGCTGCCGCTCGGCGTCGTCGGCGTCGCCGTCGGCGTGGTGCTTCTGCCGGAACTTGCCCGGGCGCTGAAGGGTGGCAACCTGCGCGAGGCCGGAAACTTGCAGAACCGCTCGATCGAATTCGTGCTGTTTCTGACGATCCCCGCCGCCTTCGCGCTCTGGATCCTGTCCGACGAGATCATCCGCGTTCTCTACGAGCGCGGCGCCTTTCATCAGGAAAACACCGCCGTCGTCGGCTCGATCCTGGCGATTTATGGCATCGGCCTGCCGGCCTTCGTCCTGATCAAGGCGCTGCAGCCCGGCTTCTATGCCCGCGAAGACACCAAGACGCCGATGCGTTTTTCAGCCATCGCGGTTGCGACCAACTGCGCCACGGCGCTGACCCTCTTTCCCTATATGGGCGCGCCCGGCATCGCGGTTGCCGAAGCCACGGCCGGCTGGATCAGCACCGTGCTGCTGTTTGCCACGCTTTTGCGCCGTGGCCACCTGACATGGGAATGGGCGCTGGCAAAGCGCACCGCGCTGCTGATCGTCGCCGCGGCCGTCATGGGTGCGGCCATCGTCTTCCTCAAGCACTACTGGGCGCCGTGGCTTGCTTCCGGCGCGCCGCTTCTCACCAAGATCGGCACCCTCGGGCTGCTGATTGCAATCGCCATGCTGATCTATTTCGCCGCCGCCTTCCTGGTCGGCGGGGCAAATCTCGGCATGATCCGACGCAATCTGAACCGCAAGCCGGCGCCGGCAAAAGACGGGTGAGGTCGCACTTTTCCTGGTATTGCTTCAGCAGTCGACCCATCGCCTTTGCGGTCCGACGTCGACATGAATGATGCCGTTGCAATAGCTGCCGATGCCGCCGATGCCCGGCGCGCTTCTTGCCGCGGCAATGATCGTGCGCTCCGACAGGCCGGGCATCCTGATATCGGCCGCCAGACATTTCCCGTGCAGGGACCCATGGCGGCGGGGATGCGGCCTGTGGCCCGAGGTTATCACAGGGCGTCGGCCGGTCTTCGCAGCAATATGCGACAGGACCGCTCGCAGGCGCCCTGGAAAGCAGCCGGCACGAACGCTGACGGTCTGGACCGTATAGGCGAGACGTGCCTGATGTTTTGGAAGATGAATGCCATGCCTTTTCATGTCTTGACCGACGGCACCCGTTGCTGATTGAAAGGCGAAAAGGCCTGCCATGGCGAGCAAAATTGCGTTCTGCATGGTCGCTCCGATCGGCTATCCCAGCGACCCCAACGGCGCCGGCACCAGGCGCAGGATTTTCGGTTCAAAAAAAGCTTTTTTGTGAAATTTTATACTCAATTATAGGTAAGTCGAATGATCAATTCGGCTTAAAATCCGGGGAATTGCGGCTCAAAGCTGGAATAAACATCTCAAACGCGAGGCAGCACATGGTGATCCAGTCTCTTTTTCTCGTCACCCTCGTGGTCGACGACTACGACCGGGCCAAGGCTTTTTATTGCGATGGACTCGGTTTCGATTGCCTTCAAGACGAGCTGCAGCCGGAGGGCAAGCGCTGGGTGGTGGTGAAGCCGAGGGGCGGGGATGGAGCGGCCTTTCTGCTGGCGCAGGCGGCAGGCGAGACGCAGCGCGCGGCCATCGGCAATCAGACCGGCGGGCGTGTCGGCTTCTTTCTGAAGACCGACAATTTCGCCCGCGACCATGCCGCGATGCTGGCAGCCGGCGTGCGCTTTCTGGAAGAGCCGCGTCATGAGGTTTACGGCACGGTGGCGGTGTTTGCGGATCCCTACGGCAACACTTTCGATCTGATCCAGCACACGGCTGCCTGAACCCCTTGATTGCGACCGGTTGCCCGTGCATAAGCCGCGGCGTTAGCAATATGGGGCGAAAAGCCCTGCTGCATTCTGCAGCAATTTAAACTGTGACAGCGTGGGCCCTCCACCAGCCTATTGAGGACGACATGAGCGAATTCAAGAAACTCGTATTCTCCGGCGTACAGCCGACCGGCAATCTGCATCTCGGCAATTATCTTGGCGCGATCCGCCGGTTCGTGGCGCTACAGGAAGGCAATGACTGCATCTACTGCGTCGTCGACATGCATGCGCTCACCGCCCAACTCGTGCATGAGGACATGCCGAGCCAGACGCGCTCGATCGCCGCCGCCTTCATCGCCGCCGGCATCGATCCGGAAAAGCATATCGTCTTCAATCAGTCGGCCGTGCCGCAGCATGCCGAACTCGCCTGGATCTTCAACTGCGTTGCCCGCATCGGCTGGATGAACCGAATGACGCAGTTCAAGGACAAGGCCGGTAAGGACCGCGAGCAGGCCTCGCTCGGGCTTTACGCCTATCCGAGCCTGATGGCCGCCGACATTCTCGTCTATCGCGCCACCCATGTGCCTGTTGGTGAGGACCAGAAGCAACATCTGGAGCTTGCCCGCGACATCGCGATGAAGTTCAACCTCGATTATGCCGAGCATATCAGCAGGACCGGCTACGGCGTCGACATCACCGTCGGCAACGAGCCGGTGCATGCCTATTTCCCGATGGTTGAGCCGCTGATCGGCGGGCCGGCGCCGCGCGTCATGTCGTTGCGCGACGGCACCAAGAAAATGTCGAAATCGGACCCCTCCGATCTGTCGCGCATCAACCTGATGGATGACGAGGACGCGATCTCGAAGAAGATCCGCAAGGCCAAGACCGATCCTGACGGCTTGCCGAGCGAGATCGACGGGCTGCAGGGCCGTCCGGAAGCCGACAATCTGGTGGCGATCTATGCCGCACTTGCCGACAAGTCGAAGGCGGACGTGCTCGCCGAATTCGGCGGCCAGCAATTCTCCGTCTTCAAACCGGCGCTGGTCGATCTGGCGATCAACGTGCTCGCGCCGATCACCGGCGAGATGCGCCGGCTGATGGACGATACCAGCCATATAGACGCGATCCTGCGCAAGGGCGGCGAGCGCGCAAGGGCGCGCGCCGAAGTGACGATGCGCCAGGTGCGCGACGTCATCGGCTTCCTCTATTGAGATAGATCTCCTCTTCTCCCCGTCGCGGGGAGAAGGGGACCTTCCCCTGGGGAGAAGAGAATCCTCCCCTCGGGGAAGAGGAAAAACTGGACTTGCAAATTTTCCGCTTCAGGTGTCAGAGTCCGCGCCATGGTATCGAAGCGACTCTCACGGCTCGAAGGTCATCGCCGCAAATTCATGGCGGTGATCGACGGTACACCCGAATGCCAACGCGCCGTTCATTATGCCGGCCGGCGCGCGAAGAATTCCAATGGCGGGCTGGTGCTGCTCTACGTAATCCCCGACGGGGATTTCCAGCAATGGCTCGGCGTCGAAGAGATCATGCGGGCCGAAGCGCGCGAGGAAGCCGAGGCGGTGGTTGCCAAGATCGCCCAGATCGTGCGCGAGACCATCGGCATCGAGCCTGAGGTTGTCATCCGCGAGGGCGGTGCTGCCGAACAGATCAATGCCGTGATCGAGGAAGACCGCGATGTGGCGATCCTGGTTCTGGCCGCCGGTTCGGCGAAGGAAGGTCCAGGGCCGCTGGTCTCGTCGGTCGCCGGCCGAGCGGCGGCGTTTCCGATCCCGGTCACCGTGCTACCGGATACGCTGACCAACGAGGAAATTGACGCCCTCTGCTAGAGCCTGATGCCGAAAAGTGTGCGCGGTTTTCGGACCGCATCATGCTCTAACTACATAATGTAGAACAGGATTCAGATTTAAGGCCGACCCAGCCCAAAATCATCCTGTTCCAGCTTTTCTTGAGTACAAGTCTCTTGATTAGAGCCGTCAATCGGCTTATCTTCTTTTGAAGAATTCTAAAGACGGCCGAGACCATGGGCCGGCCGCATGGAGAATCAGATGTTCATTCAGACCGAAGCCACGCCGAACCCCGCCACGCAGAAGTTCCTGCCGGGCAAGGTGGTGATGGAAAATGGCACGGCCGAGTTCCGCAGCGCCGAAGAGGCTCAAGCTTCGCCGCTCGCCGCCCGACTGTTCGAAATATCAGGCGTCACCGGCGTCTATTTCGGCTATGATTTCATTTCCGTCTCCAAGGACAATGCCGACTGGCAGCATCTTAAGCCGGCTATATTAGGCTCGATCATGGAGCACTTCATGTCCGGCAAGCCGGTCATGGGGGATGCCTCGATCCTTTCCGAAGACGCCGATGCCGGCGACGAATTCTTCGACGAAGGCGATGAATCGATCGTGCTGACCATCAAGGAGCTTCTGGAGACCCGCGTGCGCCCCGCCGTTGCCCAGGACGGCGGCGACATCACCTTCCGCGGCTTCAAGGACGGTAAGGTCTATCTGAACATGAAGGGTTCCTGCGCCGGCTGCCCGTCTTCGACGGCAACGCTGAAGCACGGCGTCCAGAACCTGCTGCGCCATTTCGTCCCGGAAGTGCAGGAAGTGATTGCCGCTTAAAAATCCTGAATTCGTGCGGCCGTTCATCTCAGGTTCGGCCGAACGGATTTATCGATAGGCGACACTGGTTTATTCGGAAATTGATGGCATGATCATTCTGGCGCTCGACACGGCGGGTGTGGACTGCGCTGCCGCTGTCTATGACAGCGGCAGGGATACGGTGCTGGGGGAGGCATCGGACATGATCGGCAAGGGGCATGCTGAACATCTGATTGGTATCGTCGATCGCGCACTCGATCAGGCGGGATTGGCCCTTTCTCAAATCGACCGCCTTGCCGTCACCATCGGTCCCGGCTCCTTTACCGGTATCCGCGTCGGTGTTGCCGCAGCCCGCGGTTTTGCGCTCTCCCTTAATGTGCCGGCCGTCGGTATCACCACGCTCGAAGTCATGGCATCAGCCCAGCGCGACAAGACGCCTCATCGCGCTGTGTTGGCGGCGATGGATGCCAAGCGCGACGAGATCTATCTCCAGTCCTTCGCAGCCGACGGTTCGTCCCTCGATGCGCCACGGGCAGTCAGCGTTGCGGAAGCGCAGGCTTTTGCTGCCGGCTTCGACGGCGAGATCACCGGTTCGGCGACGCCCCTTCTGAAGGCCGACGCCGGCGGCGATCACACCAACAGATTCCCGATCTCCATCGTGGCGCGCCTGGGCGCTGCCGCCTCCCCCGATGCCGGAAAGCCGAAGCCCCTTTATCTGCGCGGACCCGATGCCAAGCCGCAGGCCGGGTACGCGATTGCCCGACGAGTATGACGATGCTGGAAGCCTATCTGACACTGAAACCGGAATTCGAGATCATCGCCATGGAGCGCGAGGATTGCCGCGATGTCGCCGTCCTGCACGGCGAACGCTTCGCCCGGCCCTGGGGCGACGGTGAATTTCACGGCCTGCTGATGCAGGACACCGTCTTCGGCTTCGTCGCGCGCCAGACAAATGCCTTCCTGAAAAAGCCGCTTCCGGGGTTCATTCTCGCCCGCCATGTCGCCGGCGAGGCGGAGATCCTGACCATTGCCGTGCAGGCGAAGGTCGCCCGGGCCGGACTTGGCTGGCGGCTGATGCAGGCGGCGATGCGGGAAGCGCGCTCGCGCGGCGGCGAGAGCATGTTTCTCGAGGTCGACAACGGCAATACGGCAGCGCTTGGCCTCTACCGCAAGCTCGGCTTCGAAAAGGTCGGCGAACGTCAGGGTTACTACAGACAAGAAAACGGCGCCCTCTCCACGGCGCTTGTCATGAAGCGCGTTCTTCGGTAGTTCCCTGGCAGCGAGATAACATGCAGGCTGGCGCAAATGCCGTGCGGCGTTGTCGAAACACGAATATCTCTATAGGCCGGCGATGACTGATGTAGCCAAGACCCTTGAGGAGCTTTGCACCGAACGCGGCATGCGCATGACCGAGCAGCGCCGCGTGATCGCGCGCATCCTGGAAGATTCGGAAGACCATCCCGATGTCGAAGAACTCTACCGCCGCTCGGTGAAAGTCGATGCGAAGATCTCGATCTCGACCGTCTATCGCACCGTGAAACTGTTCGAGGATGCCGGCATCATCGCCCGGCACGACTTCCGCGACGGGCGCTCGCGCTACGAAACGGTGCCGGAAGAACATCACGACCATCTCATCGACCTGAAGACCGGCACGGTCATCGAATTCCGCTCGCCGGAGATCGAGGCGCTGCAGGAGCGCATCGCCCGCGAGCACGGCTTCCGGCTGGTCGACCACCGCCTCGAGCTCTACGGCGTTCCGCTGAAGAAAGAAGATCTCTGAAGCAATGGCAGCCCGGGAGACCCGCATTTGATCGCCTGGCTGCGCATCGCCTTCGCCGCGGTCGTCATCCTTGCCGTCAGCATCGTGCTCATGCCGCTGCAGGTACTGGCGCTGCGGTTCGACTGGCGGCTGCGCCGCCGGCTTCCGCGCACTTGGCACCGGATCGTCTGCTATTGCCTCGGCATCCGCGTCCGCGTGAGCGGCAAGCTGGAAGATCGCCGACCGCTGATGCTCTGTTCCAACCATTCCTCCTGGCTTGATATCATGGTGATGTCGGCCGTTGCCGACGTCGTCTTCATTGCCAAGATCGAGGTCAGCGACTGGCCGATCTTCGGCACGCTCGCCAAGCTGCAGAAGAGCGTCTTCGTCGTGCGCGAGGAGCGGCGCAAGACCGGCCATCAGGCAAACGAGATCGCCGGGCGCATGGCCGACGGTGAGATCGTCGTGCTCTTCCCCGAGGGCACGACCTCGGACGGCAACCGGCTGCTCGAGGTCAAGTCCTCGCTGTTCGGCGCCGCCGCGATGGCCGTGCCTTATTCGCCGACGGGAACGGTCGTGGTGCAGCCGGTGGCGGTTGCCTATACCAGGGTGCACGGCATCGCAATGGGGCGCTATCACCGGCCGCTCGCCGCCTGGCCGGGTGATATCGAGCTGCTGCCGCACCTCCTCGACATCGTGCGCTGCGGCGCCATCGACGCCGAAGTTTCCTTCGGCGATGCGGTGGATTACCGCGCCGAGACCAGCCGCAAGGAGGTGAGCGCGACGATCGCCTTGCGCATCCGCAACCTGCTGAACAGCCGCCTGCGCGGGCGGGAAATCTCCTAAAACAAGATTTCGATTTTCTCCGGCGGCAAAAACCACTAAATAGCGCGCCATGACACAGGACAGCGCCCTTCTTCAGGCCCCCGAGGCAATTCCCAGCGACAGCCTCCGCGACGGCAGCAACAGCCGCAAGGTCTTCATCAAGACCTATGGCTGTCAGATGAACGTCTACGATTCCATGCGCATGAGCGATGCGCTCGCCCGCGACGGCTATGAGCCGACCGAAGATATGGAAGAGGCGGACCTCGTTCTCCTCAACACCTGCCATATCCGCGAGAAGGCGGCCGAGAAGGTCTATTCGGCGCTCGGGCGGCTGCGCGAGATGAAAAAGAAGAAAGCGGCTGATGGACGGGAGATGATGATCGGCGTTGCCGGCTGCGTCGCCCAGGCCGAAGGCGAGGAGATCCTGCGCCGCGCACCCGCCGTCGACGTCGTCATCGGCCCGCAGACCTATCATCGCCTGCCGGAAGCGCTGCTTCGGGCCAAACAAGGCCAGCGCGTCGTCGATACCGAATATGCGATCGAGGACAAGTTCGAGCATCTGCCGATCGCCGAGAGCCGAAGGATCCGCGCCCGCGGCGTCACCGCCTTCCTGACGGTACAGGAGGGCTGCGACAAGTTCTGCACCTTCTGTGTCGTGCCCTATACACGCGGCTCGGAAGTGTCGCGGCCGGTTTCCCAGATCGTCGAGGAAGCCGAAAAGCTCGCCGACAGCGGAGTGCGCGAGATCACCCTGCTCGGGCAGAACGTCAATGCCTGGCACGGCGCCGGGCCGCAGGGCGAGGCGTGGAGCCTCGGCGACCTGCTTTACCGGCTGGCCGAGATCCCCGGCCTGGCACGGCTGCGCTATACCACAAGCCATCCGCGCGACATGGACGACCGCCTGATCAATGCCCATCGCGACCTGAGCGCACTGATGCCCTATCTGCACCTGCCGGTGCAATCGGGCTCGGATCGCATCCTGAAAGCGATGAACCGGCGTCACACGGCGGCCGAATATCTGGCGCTGATCGAGCGCATTCGCACGGTGCGGCCGGACATTGCCCTGTCGGGCGATTTCATCACCGGCTTTCCGGGGGAGACAGATGAGGATTTTAAGGATACATTGAGACTTGTGGAGGAGGTCCGTTATGCACAGGCCTTCTCGTTCAAATACTCGACACGGCCGGGCACGCCCGGTGCGGAGCTGAAGGACCAGGTGCCGGAAGAGATCAAGGCAGAACGGCTGGAACGCCTGCAAATGCTTCTCCTGAAGCAGCAGCAGGAATTTGCCGAATCCTGCATCGGCAAAGAGATCGACCTGTTGCTCGAAAAGCCCGGTCGCATGCCGGAACAGCTAATCGGACGCTCTCCCTGGCTTCAATCCGTGAATGTTGATGCAAAAGCATCGCAAATCGGTGACATTATTAAAGTGCGAATCACAGGGACCGGAACAAACAGCCTGTTTGCGGAACGCGCAGAGGCTGCGGTCTAACCCAAGGAGCCCGACCGCTTGAACGGACAAGAATTGGTTTCTTCTTCACCGCGCCACCCCCGCACGCCGAGCGATACCAATCACTTCGTCCTGACGTTCGAGAACAACCGGTTCGCCAGCGAGCTCTTCGGTCAATTCGACCAGAACCTCAAGCTGCTCGAGCAACGGCTGAACATCGATGCGCGGGCACGCGGCAATTCGGTCGTTATCACCGGCGATATCGTGACCACCAACCAGGCGCGGCGCACGCTCGACTATCTCTATGAAAAACTTCAGAAAGGCGGCAGCGTGGAACGATCCGACGTCGAGGGTGCAATCCGCATGGCGGTCGCCGCCGACGATCAGCTCAGCCTGCCGACCATGGAACGCAAGGCCAAGCTGACGATGGCGCAGGTTTCCACCCGCAAGAAGACGATCATCGCCCGCACGCCAACCCAGGACGCCTATATCAGGGCGCTGGAACGCGCCGAGCTTGTCTTCGGCGTCGGCCCGGCCGGCACCGGCAAGACCTATCTCGCGGTTGCCCATGCCGCCCAGCTGCTGGAGCGCGGCGCGGTCGAAAAGATCATCCTGTCGCGCCCGGCCGTCGAAGCCGGCGAACGCCTCGGCTTCCTGCCCGGGGACATGAAGGAAAAGGTCGATCCCTATCTTCGCCCGCTTTATGATGCGCTCTACGACATGATCCCTGCCGACAAGGTCGACCGGGCGATCACCGCCGGCGTCATCGAAATCGCGCCGCTCGCCTTCATGCGCGGCCGCACACTTGCCAATGCCGCCATCATCCTCGACGAAGCGCAGAATACGACGTCGATGCAGATGAAGATGTTCCTGACGCGTCTCGGCGAGAATGCACGGATGATCGTCACCGGCGACCCGAGCCAGATCGATCTGCCGCGCGGCGTCAAATCCGGCCTCGTCGAGGCCCTGCAGCTTCTGAACGGTGTCGAAGGCATCTCGATCGTGCGCTTCACGGATACCGACGTCGTCCGCCACCCGCTGGTCGGGCGCATCGTCAGGGCCTATGATTCCACCTATGCCGTCGCCGAAGACGTCAGCCGGCAGGGCTAATGGCCGAACTCGACATCCAGATCAGCGTCGAGGACATCGGCTGGCCCGGCGAGGAGACGCTGCTGTCGTTTTGCGAACGTGTGCTCGGCGCAGCAGTGGTCTATCTCCGCGACAGCGAGAAGCAGCCCTTCCCCACGATGCCGCCCGAGGTTTCGCTTGTTTTCACCGACGATGCCTCGATCCAGGACATCAACGCCGAATGGCGCGGCAAGGACAAGGCGACCAACGTGCTCTCCTTTCCGGCCTTTCCGGTTCAACCCGGCAAGATGCCCGGCCCGATGCTCGGCGACATCATCATCGCCCGGGAGACGCTGGAGCGGGAAGCGGCCGAGCTCGAAAAGAGTTTCGACGACCACCTGACCCATCTTCTGGTGCACGGTTTCTTGCATCTTCTGGGCTACGACCATATGAATAGTGCCGAAGCCGAAATTATGGAGGGGTTGGAGACTCGCATTTTGGCGCAGCTCGGCCTATCTGATCCCTACGAGGGTCAAGACCTTAAAATGGAACCATGAGCGACTTTACGACGAAGCCGGCGGCAGACGCCAAGGACTCCGAGCCATCCTCCTCTTCGGACGAGGCAGGCAGTAGTAGTCGGCCATCCGGCCGATCACAATCCTTCTGGTCGCGCGCCGCGCGCATCCTTCGCCCGCAGCAGGGCTCGCGACTGCGCGAGGATCTCGCCGACGCGCTGATGACCGATGCGGCTGGCGACGACGCCTTTTCGCCCGACGAACGGGCGATGCTCAACAACATCCTGCGCTTTCGCGAGGTGCGCGTCGCCGACGTGATGGTGCCGCGCGCCGATATCGAGGCGGTCGACCAGAACATCACCATCGGCGAGCTGATGATCCTCTTCGAGGAATCCGGCCGCTCGCGCATGCCCGTCTATGCCGATACGCTCGACGATCCGCGTGGCATGGTGCATATCCGCGACCTGCTCTCCTATGTCGCCAAGCAGGCGCGCAACAAGCGCCGTGGCCCGACGAAACCCGCCGCTGTCGTGCCGGCGATCGAGGTTGCGCCCGAAAACATCCAGAAGACCACGCGTTCGGCCAAGCAGAATTTCGATCTCGCCCGCGTCGACCTGCAAAAGACGCTGGCCGAAGCCGGCATCATCCGCAAGATCCTGTTCGTGCCGCCGTCGATGCTGGCGTCCGACCTGTTGCGCCGAATGCAGGTGAACCGCACGCAGATGGCGCTCGTCATCGACGAATATGGCGGAACCGACGGGCTTGCCTCGCATGAGGACATCGTCGAAATGGTGGTCGGCGACATCGACGACGAACATGATGACGAAGAGGTGATGTTCAAGCGCGTCGCCGAGGACATGTTCATCGCCGACGCCCGCGTCGAGCTGGAAGAGATCGCCCAAGCGATCGGGCCGGATTTCGACATCAGCGAGCAAGTCGACGAGGTCGATACGCTGGGCGGCCTGATCTTCTCGGCACTCGGCCGCATCCCGGTGCGCGGCGAGGTCGTCCAGGCGCTGCCGGGCTTCGAATTCCACATCCTCGACGCCGATCCGCGCCGCATCAAGCGGCTGCGCATCACCCGCAAGCGCCACGCGATCCGCCGCCGCGCCAAGACGGATGGCGACGCTGCTCCCGGCTCCGAGGCCGGCGACGACCGGCCGGCGAAATCGACCGCTAACTGACAGAAGGGCGCGATCCGGGATGTTGGAGAAGCGCTGGGCCTGCCCGAGGCCGTGATCAAGGCTTGTCCTTTGGTGTCTGGGCGTGGTTTGAAGCCGGCGGCGAGAAGCCGGTCGAGAAATTGCACGCGGCCGCTTCAGGTCTGGCTTACGGTGAGCCTCAAGCGAAAAGCCTGACTAATTATCGAATATCGAAACCCGTCAGCATCATCGAGATCATCTTGGTGGGGAGCATACTGTCCTTTCAGACACCGAACGAGACCTTCTAAGAGCGCTGCGTCGCGATCTACCTTGCCGCGGCTGCCCGATGGTGTCGGATCACTTCGTTGATCGTGAAGGTCAGAAATTTCTCGGCAAAGTCAGGGTCTAAACCCGATGTCGATGCGAGTGAGCGCAGTCTTTGGATCTGTGATTGTTCGCGCTCGGGATCAGAGGCGGGGAGGCCTTGCCTAGCCTTGAGCGCCCCAATCGCCTTTGTACAACGGAAACGTTCAGCCAGCATATGCATCAACGCGGCGTCAATGTTGTCTATCGAGGCACGCAAGGCGAGGAGCTCGGGCGGAAAAGTCGATGTCATCGGGGGTACCCTTTAGTTGTGGTCACGTCTGTTTGTCGCGACACTGTCGCGCAAAATCCAAGGCACATTTGGCCAATGGATGCGTTGGCAAAATCTGAACAACCGGCGAGGCTGCTTCAAGCTTTTCCAGAGAGCGTCGAGCGGAACGCCATCCCGATTCGATTCAGAGCGTTCATCAGGGCAATCGCATATGTCAGGTCCGCTAGTTCCTTGTTGCTGAATTCGACAGCAGCAGCCTCATAATCGCTATCAGGAACGCCGGTTTCGGCGACACGTGTAACGGTTTCCGCCCACGCCAGCGCGCTTCGTTCGCGGGCGTTGAATAGGTGACCAGCGTTTCGCCATACGGGCACTTGCCCGAGCTTTTCAACGGTCAGGCCTAACTCCAGGAGACTGCGGGAATGTACGTCGACGTAAAGCGCACTGCGATTCATTTGCGAAACTCGTAGATAAACCAGATTGAACAGTTGCTTGGGAAGGTCGCTCTTCTCAACAGCGGCGCGAACGCCCGCGAAGGCGTTGAAACCGTCAGGGGAAGCACTGGCACAATCAATGCGATCCGCCATGAAGAAATCCATGTTGCGACTGTAGGACGGATCATGTCCAATCTCGCACCAGTCGAGAAGGGCCATGAAGCAACTTGCGCACTGGGCCATGCAATCCTTGATGGACACTACCGGCAAAAGGCGATCGTTTCTTTTTGAAGGAGCGGCCCTTGGAGCTGCCGCTGACGGCAAGATCGCGCCCTGCCGCACAATAGTTCTGAAAATTCACTATTCACATGAGTTGCAATATCCGCTTTGCGAGGTGCTCCGCCACGCTTTGGCTCCCAATGTTCGTAAAGTTGACGAGCAGGGCCGCTGGCGCTTCCGAAAGCATCGTCCAATCGGCCAAGGCCTCGGCGTAGAGTCCGCTTTCTCGCATACGCGCTGAAAGCAAGCGGTCTGATTGCTGGTTTTTCAGCTGGAGAATCAAGTGCATCCCACCTGGTTGGGAGGCAATGCTCATGTGCTTTCCAAGGACCGTCTCGAGGCCTATCGCCGTTGCTTTCCTGCGCTGAGCATAAAGTTTTCGCATCCGTTGGATATGGCGCGCGACGTGCCCCTCTTTGATGAACGCGGTGACGATGGCTTGTGTAAGCTCAGGACTCCCTCCCGCTAAAGTTTGGCTGATATGCTCAAACCGCTCGACCAGATCTTCCGGGACGACAAGATAAGCTAGTCGAAGACCCGGAAAGAGAACCTTGCTGAAGGTGCCGGAATAGAGGACACGCCCATTGCGATCCAAGCTCTTTAGCGCGGGCAGCGGACGACTAACGTAGCGGTACTCGCCGTCATAGTCGTCCTCGATAATCCAAGACTTACTTTTCGCGGCCCAGTCCAGGAGCGCTAATCGCCGCGGCAAAATCAAAGACATGCCCAGTGGACTTTGGTGTGCGGGCGTCACAACGGCTGCAACAGCGCCATGGGCCGCCTTCAAGCCATCGGATATCACCATCCCGTCTTGATCCACTCGCACCGGGACGGTCGTGATTTGCATGTGTCTGAATATCTCTCTCGTTGGCGGATACCCCGGATCCTCAAGCCAGACGTGGTCTCCTGCCTTCAACAAAGTGTCGGCGATCAGTTCTATGGTGTGGCGATAGCCTGATGTTATGAATACCTGAGAAGGCGAGCAGCCAATTCCTCGCGAAACCTGCAGGTAAGTTGCGATCTCCGTTCGCAGTGCGGGTAGACCATATATTGGAGGATGGACCATATCAGACGGCTGCATAGCGCGGACGCATCCCGCGCCCAGCCGCGCCCAGATCTTCCGAGGAAATGCATCGAGGGCTGGCAAGCCCATCTGGAACGGCAAAATGGAATCAGGACGAAAACTAACCTCCGCTGCATTGCCTATTTGCTGCAGGGCTGGGACAGGATCAGGCGTGAGCGTACTGAGGCCCGGTGTTACAACGGTACCTGCTTGACCGTGTGATTCGATGTAGCCCTCGGCTGCGAGCAAAGAATATGCCGATTCGATCGTACCTCTTGCCAAACCGAGTTCTTTTGTCAGCGCCCGCGCCGAGGGTATCCGGTCCCCGGGTTTCAAAAGGCCCGACGCAATGGCGGCGCGGAACCGATCGTAGATTTGCCGATAGAAAGGCACGCCTGCGTTCGGATCTAGTGGCGGGAAGTCGTTGCTCTTCGCGACGGTCATGGGCCAGTCGTCATTTCAGCTTCGCTGCAAAGATCTGTACCATATCGTCCAGTGAACCGACAGCATGAAGGTCACTGATCTTGCGACTTGAGTGTCGTAAGCGCCGGTCCCTGCAACGGCGTTGATGGTCCAGATTCGTTTACCGTTCTTGGACCTTGGGTCTGCTTTGACCGGCCTGTACGCTCATTAATGCGGCCGGTGCCGCGCAAGATCAGGAGTGGATCCAATGAGAGTGCTTCATGTCAGCTGCAGTCCTCGCGGGGAAGCATCCGAGAGCTATCGACTCTCACAACAGATCATCAGCCAGTTGCGGCAGAGCGATCCCGACGCAACGGTAATCGACCGTGTGATTGGCCAAGGCGCCATCCCGCCGATCGACGAGGATTACGCGGTTTCCCAAGGCTCCTCCAAAGACGTGTCTCAACTCGGATCCATGGCCAAGTCTGAGGAGTTGATATTGGAGCTGGAAACTGCGGACGTCGTGGTCATTTCTACGCCAATGCATAATTTGACGCTCCCCGCGACCTTGAAGTTGTGGATCGATCATATCGTTCGAACGCGGAGGACCTTCAATATCGCCAAGTTCGGAAAGGTCGGGACGCTACAGGATCGCCCCGTCTTCGTCGCCATCTCCTCGGGCGGTCGATTCTCCGGTGAGCACCCGCAACAACCCGACTTTCTCACGCCATACCTAACAGCAATCCTAGGCATGATCGGCCTACATAACGTAGCGATATTCTCGGTCCAAGGAACAGGCTCGCACGTCAATGAGCTTGCTTCAATAAGACGCAACACGGATCAATTGGTCCGGGAACATTTTGCCTCTTTCCATCCCGATCTGATCGCGGTGCCAACTTACTGATCGACAATGGTGGGTCGGCTAAAACTCGCAGGGTCAACTTTCAGCGCTGTCGACTTCGATCGTTATCGCGCCAAGCTTGCCAAATCTGACAACAACTCGTTCGTCAGCGACCTTCAGCCAACGCCCAACTTGAACCGCGGCGGTGGCGGCCCATGGGAGGCAATGTCTTCATTCAGAACGACTATCTGAGCCTTTCGCAGCTGGCAGGTGGGTTGCGGGACATGCCCTGGCCTGCCGAGGCTGCGTGCGAAAGAGTACGTGATGGCCCTGGTGTGACGCAACGCACTCATGGACTAATAATGAAGTCTAATCATGGTCCTTCTATCAACATCTCGATGCTAATAAAACAGAAGAAGATCGTCGCTGCATATGCGGCACGCTCTTTTCGCCAACATGTCAAAGCATCGACGAACCTATCGCGAAATAAACCTCGAATTCGCGGGGATATATTTTTGCGTGCTGCGTTCCTCGTCTCTAAATGGAAGGAAATTGCCATGAACAGCCGTATCGACTATCGAAAGACTTCAGCTGCGGTTTCCAGAAATTTCAACGGGTTTCAGGAGCCCTCGCAAAAGATCAGCAAGTGGGCTGCGGTTCCTCGCATCCCAGCACACTGCGTAAGGTCAAAATTTGCATGTGCTGCACCTGCAGTTGCGATGTTCCTTGTTGGCAGCGGTGCCTTCGCGGACACCAGTGACGTCAAGGGGCCAAAGCCGGTAATCGTCGCGAAGTCGGGCGAACATTGCAAGGATGATCCAAACTGCTTTAACCGAATTCACTACGCGGTTAAGCCGGTTGCCCGTGTGAAGCCCGGCCAGAAATTCATTCTCGAGACCCGTGATGGGCTGGATTCCGACCTTGATTTTTCGTCGACCGCGGAGGACGTCGCGGCCGTCGACCTGAACCGCTGCCACCCCCTGACGGGCCCCGTCTATATTGAAGGGGCCAAGAAGGGCGATTCGATTGCCGTGACAGTGGTGGACATCGAGCCTGACGAATTCGGGACGACCACGGTCGTTCCGGGATTTGGTTTCCTGAGAGATATGTTCACCGATCCATACATTGTTCACTGGGATCTGAACCGCCTGGAAGCACGCTCCAAAGACATGCCCGGCATCTCGGTACCAAACAACTCCTTCATGGGTACCATTGGTGTGCTTCCAGACAAGGAAGAACTTCAAAAATGGCTTAAGCGCGAGCAGGAGCTTGCCGATGCAGGAGGTGCGGTGCTGACTCCGCAGCCAGTTGAAGCGCTGCCAGCAGATCTCTGTGGCGTCGATGGCACAGCAAAGTCCGAATGCCTACGCACCGTTCCACCGCGTGAGAACGGAGGGAATGTTGACGCCAGGGAAACAATTGTCGGTACGACGATATTGTTGCCATGCTTCATCGACGGTTGTGGCCTGTTTGCCGGTGACGTCCACTTTGCGATGGGCGGCGGCGAGGTGGCCGGAACCGCCATCGAGACCGGTGGTAGGGTGACACTCGAAGCCCAGGTCAGACGAGGTGGCGCCAAGCTTCAGACCACAATGCATTTCGAAGGCGGTTCACAGCTCAAGCAGCTTGCGCCATCGAGTTTCTACGCGATCTCAGGTCTCCCGGTTAAGAGTGAAGGCGAACTGCCTGTTTTTGAGACCTACCTTGGCGGTGAGAAGATTGCTCCGCTCGCAAACCTCTCGGAGGATCTCACGCTAGCAGCGCGAAACGCCACGCTCAACATGATCGATTTTCTGGTCAAGACCAAGGGACTCACCCGTGAGCAGGCGTACGTTCTGACCAGTGTCGCTGTCGACCTAAACATAGCGCAGGTCGTCGACTACCCCAATGTGGGGGTTACGGCGATCTTGAATCGCGACGTGTTCAAGGAGCAATGATCATGCAACGCCGCACCCTATTGACCTTAGGCACGGGCTTAGCCGTTTCAGTGCTTACGGGGTTCCGTCCGGCGGCTACGACCACCGAGACACACCACAGGCCCGCCGGACTTTGGTTCGTCGATATGGAACCCGACGGCTTGACGCGGACTTACCGCCGGTACCGCCTTCTGCTCGTCGGCCAGAGAGACGACGCAGTAGCGAGTGACCTGTCGGAATCGGCAGTAGAGGTGCTGGAGCGTTTTCTGCCTGCTTCGCGCGCAAGACTGATCCGCGCCGCTGACACACGGCGCGTCGGGGTCCTCATCGGCACACGTCAGCAGGATATCGCCATCATGACGAGGGAGAGCGCCGAGGCGCTCTTCGCCGCCGCCCCCCCCTTCGCCGATATCCGCAATCTGCCATTAAGGCTCATCGTGTCGTTCGACAGCCACGTGCTGGTGAGCCGAACGGATTTTCCGGACAGTCATGCCTACGCCGTCGCGCAAACACTGACCGAGCACAAAAACCTACTGCCGAGACCTGCCGTCGCACCCGACGGGCTGATCCCCGTGCACCGAGGAGCTCACGCTTATTTTACGGGCGAAACCATCTGACAATCGTGACGACGTGAGCATCACACCTCGTGTGATCATGAAACAGAATTGAGGTTGGCAATGACAATCGTAAAGGCCGCCGCGGTCCAGATCAGTCCCTCGCTTTACAGCCGTGAAGAAACGGTCGACAAAGTCGTCGCCAAGATCGCCGACCTTGGTGACAAGGGGGTTCAGTTCGCGACCTTTCCCGAAACGGTCGTCCCGTATTACCCGTATTTCTCCTTCGTCCAGTCCGCCTATGATTTGCGGACAGGAAAAGAGCACCTGCGATTGCTGGATCAATCGGTCACCATCCCATCTGACACCACACGCGCCATCGCTGAAGCCTGTAAGCGAGCGAGGGTGGTCGTTTCCATAGGGGTTAATGAACGTGACGCGGGCACGATCTACAATACCCAGTTGCTGTTTGATGCCGATGGTACTTTGTTGCAGCGACGCCGCAAGATTTCACCGACCTTCCATGAAAGGATGATCTGGGGATATGGCGACGGGTCTGGCCTTCGGGCTGTCGACAGCGCGGTGGGACGTATCGGCCAACTCGCATGCTGGGAGCATTACAATCCGCTTGCGCGCTTCGCGCTCATGGCTGATGGCGAGCAAATTCACTCGGCAATGTATCCCGGTTCGTTTGGGGGAGATCTGTTTTCCGAACAGATGGCTGTCAACATCCGGCAGCACGCGCTGGAATCCGGTTGTTTCGTCGTCAATGCAACAGCCTGGCTCGACCCGCAGCAACAGGCACAGGTCATGGAAGACACCGGCTGCAGTATTGGTCCGATTTCCAGCGGCTGCTTTACCGCGATTGTCGCACCGGACGGCAGCTTGATCGGGGAACCATTGCGCTCAGGCGAAGGCATAGTGATTGCTGATCTCGACTTCACCCTGATCGACAAACGCAAACAGCTGATGGATTCACGCGGACATTATAGCCGGCCCGAACTGCTCAGTCTGTTGATCGATCGTACGCCGACAGTTCACGTGCATGAACGCATCACGCCGTCCGTGCCGACGAATACCGCCGAGGTCACTGAAGGAGGTCCTGCGTTGGTCTGATTGCTGCATCAGCTTCGACCTTCGGAACTTGATCGTTGAAGTCTCTCACCGCCGGCTTATGAAAGGATACCACGATGACCGACAGCAGCGGAATTAGCGTGGTTCGCACCCCGGTTTGGATCGAGCATATTCGCATCCTTCCGGAATGAGGCACGTCGATCGTCAGTTTGCGATCCAACTCTGGGCCTTGAAAGAGCTCAACGGGTCTTTCGAAACCCTTCAATTGGCGATGCCCGATGGGAAGGCGCTCACAACCAGTGTGTGCTTCCACAAATGAACGCGACATCAGCAACTGGCGACTTTCCTCGCTGCAAACATGTTGTATCCGGTTCACCAGATTGACGTCTGGTCCGATCAACGTGAAATCAAGACGGCCGCCGGACCCGATGTTTCCATAGTTGACGATGCCATAGTGCAGCGCGATGCCAACATCCATCTTGATACCGGTGGCTTCTGCCGTTCGGGTCGAGATTTCTATCGCGGCGTTATAAGCGGACGCTGCCGCCCATTCGGCGCTATACGCCGGGAAGAAGGCCAAAACTGCATCTCCCATGAACTTGGCGACTTCACCACCGTTGCCTGTAATCGACGGTACGACCCTATCGTAGTAACAATTGACGAATTGCATGACCTCCTGGGGTAGCAGGCGGTTGGAAAGTTTGGTGAAACCCCGCAGGTCGCAAAGCAGCAGCGCCGCGTCGATGGACTCAACCTCGCCTTGCCGTATGTGGCCAGCCCGAACACGTTGCGCCGTGTAGGGGCCGATGTACGTATCAAGCATGGTGTTCCCCACTTTTCGAAGCGTCAGCAGTTCACAGACGTTACGAAGCGCCGGCGAAACGCGCTGAATGATTTGGCGCTCAATGTCGGTAAAGCCGGTCGGTTTTTGCGTTGCAAAAGAGGCGGTGCTAACCGGGCCGTCGGAATTGCAGAGAGGTGAGACGATCAATTGCTCGAGGTTGCGATCCGCGAAGGTCCTCAGACACTGCCAGCTTGCTCCGACGCCGCTACGACCGACCACGACGGTTCTTCTCGTCCGCATTGCGTGAGATATTGCACTATCCATGAACGCCAGGCTAATGGTCCCGTGTTGGCGATCCTCGATATCGACGGGTTCTCCCTCCGTCCAGGCAATGCTCCTACCGAAATATTCCGGATGCAGCGTTATAAGGTAGAGTGCCAATCGGTCGACTGGAACTCCAATTGCTCGAAGTCGGCAGCCCAGTCCTGAAATGACCCCTGCTTCATCCAGCGCATGGCATTCGTCTCCGGCCAGCCAATCGATAATCGGCGAAGCCGAGGCGACCTCGGCGCCATGCACCAGTTTGTCCGTGCCCCGAGCAGCAACGGTATTATTCTCCACGGGTAGAAGCATGTTACGGTCCTTGTTGTGAAACTGACGGCCTACCGTGCTGCAAGTGGCCACAAGCAGAAAGAGCCAAGAACCTTGTCTTCGGTTAGGGCATAAAGGGCTCTTGCCGGGACTCTCGCGCCGATGCCTCGGCAACGCATGGCTCTGGCTCGACAGGTTGGTACCTGAGGAAGAAATCCTGCGGCCCCTCCCGCGGGACAGGCGGCAGTCGAGCGCTCCCTTCCAGCCAATGCTTGGCGTCTAGAGCGCCAGCCGCAACTGCGGCGTCGTGTCAGACCTTTGCCGTTCCAGCGAAGACAGCGACACGCCAAGCAGTCGTATGCCTTTTCGCGGCGGGAAAAGTGGCGCAAGAAGCAGGTCGACCACCTCCTCAAGATCGGTGAGTGCCGGCAGAGGTGCCGGAAGGGTTTTGCTGCGGGTGATCTGGCTGAAGTCGGCATATTTGACCTTGAGCGTCACCGTCTTGGCGCCAATTTCATTGGCCTCGCAATAGCCCCATACCTTTTCGATCAGCGTCTGAAGCCCTTCGCGCGCGGGTTCATAAGAATGGATGTCCGTAGAGAAAGTGTCTTCCGCACCGACGGATTTCCGCACCCGGTTCGGTCTGACCAGACGATTGTCGATGCCGCGGGCGATGCCATAAAAATACGGTCCTGACTTCCCGAAATGTTCGACGAGGAAGTCGAGCGTTCTCGCCTTGAGGTCCGCTCCGGTCTCGATCCCGAGCCGTTGCATCTTCTCGGCAGTCGCCGGCCCGACGCCATGAAACTTCTTGACGGGCAGGCGCTCGACGAAGGCCGGGCCGTTCTTCGGCGTGATGACGAACTGGCCGTCCGGCTTGTTCTGGTCGGATGCCATCTTGGCGAGGAACTTGTTGTAGGAAATGCCGGCCGAGGCGGTGAGCCCGGTGGTTGCTTTGATTTTGGCGCGGATTTCCGCGGCTATCTCGGTGGCGATCTCCATGCCTTTGAGATTTTCAGTGACGTCGAGATAGGCCTCGTCGAGCGACAATGGCTCGATCATCGGCGTGTACTCGGCAAAGACCGTCCTTATCTGCAGCGAGACGGCCTTATAAACATCGAAGCGCGGCTTGACGAAGATTAGGTCCGGGCATTTCCGCTGCGCAGTCACCGAAGGCATGGCGGAATGCACACCGAACTCTCTGGCCTCATAGCTGGCTGCCGCCACCACTCCGCGGGCAGCAGGACTGCCGACGGCAACCGGCAAGCCACGCAGTTCCGGATTGTCACGCTGCTCGACCGATGCGTAGAAGGCGTCCATGTCCACATGCACGATCTTGCGCGGCCGCTCACGGCTCTCTTCACCCGTCATCATCCAGCTTCCATCAGTGAGACCATACCCCAACATGGGAAGTGTGCCCCGCACTTGTCACCCTCGGCCGTCAGCATTCGCTCACAGCCCATGGCTATGCGTCGGCGGGCTTCCGCGAAGCTGATGTTTGCGCCAAAAGCCTGCGCTCATGCGCGCAATGGCGACCCAACTGACGGGACAAAGAGCCGCTTTTTTGAAAGACTGCGAATGGGTTGATTCGCGGTTTGATGGGAGTGCGCATGGAGCGGCTTGCGGACAGGGTTATCCTCGTCTGGGGTTTCAAACGGTCGCTGCTGGCTATCGCCGCCGGGGCATTCGCGGTTCTGGCGCTGCCGCCTATCGGCTTTTTCGCGGCGATGTTCGTTTCCTTCACGCTGCTCGTCTGGCTGATCGACGGGGCGGCGGCTTCGCCTGAAAGCGGCCTGATCGGCAGGCTGTGGCCGGCGTTTGCCACCGGCTGGCTGTTCGGCTTCGGCTATTTCGTCGCCGGCCTCTGGTGGCTCGGCCATGCGCTGCTGGTCGATCAGGAGGAATTCGCCTGGGCGCTACCGCTGGCAATCTTCGGGCTGCCGGCCTGTCTTGCGATCTTCTACGGCCTGGCAGCCGCCCTTGCCCGCATCGTCTGGTCTGATGGCATGGGGCGGATCGCCGCGCTTGCGGCAAGCTTCGGGCTGATGGAATGGCTTCGAAGCGTCATCCTCACCGGCTTTCCCTGGAACGCCATCGGCTACGGCATCATGCCGGTTCCGCTGATGATGCAGTCGGCGCATGTGATCGGGGCGATGGGGGTAACGGCCCTTGCCGTCTTCGTCTTTTCCGCGCCTGCCCTTGCCGGGACGCGGCAAGGGGCACGGACGGGCATCGCGCTCGCCGCCCTCCTCTTTGCCGCCCATCTCGGCTATGGCGCTTACGCTCTCCATCTCGCGCCGCGGCCGGACGCATTACCTGAGGACAAGCGGCCGGTGGTGCGGCTGGTGCAGCCGGCGATCGACCAGACAGAGAAAATGGATAACGACGTCGACCGCGCCGCGATCTTCGAGACGCATCTGAAACTCTCGGCTGAAGCGCCGAAGAATGGCGGGCGCAAGCCCGATATCATCGTCTGGCCGGAAACGTCGATCCCCTTCATCCTGACCGACAATCAGGATGCGCTGACGCGGATTGCCGATACGCTCGACGACAATCAGATCCTGATCGCCGGCGCCGTTCGCGCCGAGGAGATGGGACCAGGCACGCCGCCGCGCTACTATAATTCCATCTACGTGATCGACGGACGCGGCCAGATCATCGCCGCGTCCGACAAGGTGCATCTGGTGCCCTTCGGCGAATATCTGCCCTTCGAGGACGTGCTCACCGAGTTCGGCATCCAGAACGTCGTCGAGATTCCGGGCGGCTTTTCGGCCGCGGCAAGCCGGCACTTGCTGGCGCTGCCCAGCGGGCTCAATCTCTATCCGCTGATCTGCTACGAGATCATTTTTCCCGGCGAAATGACCGGTGACATAAAAGACGCCAACGCGATCCTCAATATCACCAATGATGCCTGGTTCGGCACGACGCCCGGCCCCTACCAGCATTTCCAACAGGCGCGGATACGGGCTGTTGAAACCGGCCTGCCGCTGATTCGCGACGCCAATAGCGGCATTTCAGCGCTGGTGAATGCGCATGGGGAAATTATTGCGGGCCTCGATCTTGGAGAAACCGGCTTCGTCGATGCAACGCTCGATAGCAACGGCGATGGAGTCGGAACGACATTCCCCCGGCAAACATACTTCTGGTTGACCGAGGCGCTGCTGATTTTGATTGCGCTAATTTCTCGCAGAGGTTTTATTTCCGGGTTGAATTGACCAAAAACCCCTAAAATTGCATAGTGATGTCAATCGGCGTTCTTAACGTATGTTTGAAGGTGGGTTCCTCACCGCTTGCAACGTGGCGTTTTGGGATGGATCAGGGGCATGCCGGTTAGAAACAGGTTGAAATTCTTAGCTAGGGCACGACCATGATTGAAAACAAGAAGAAGCCGAATCCGATCGACATCCATGTTGGCAGCCGTATTCGCCTCCGCCGTACGATGCTGGGCATGAGCCAGGAAAAGCTTGGCGAAAGCCTTGGCATCACCTTCCAGCAGATCCAGAAATACGAAAAGGGCACCAACCGCGTCGGCGCAAGCCGCCTGCAGAACATCTCGAACATCCTCAATGTTCCGGTGTCGTTTTTCTTCGAGGACGCGCCCGGCGAACATTCCACCGCCGGCGGCGGCATGGAAGCCTCCAGCTCGAATTACGTCGTCGATTTCCTCTCCTCCTCGGAAGGACTGCAGCTCAATCGCGCCTTCGTCAAGATTTCCGATCCCAAGGTTCGCCGCAAGGTCGTGGAGCTGGTGAAGGCGCTCGCCGCTGAAGCCGACGCCGACTGAACCAAGACCATCACAGAATTCGAAAGGCGGTCGAAAGGCCGCCTTTTTTGCGTTTTTGGGGCAAAATTTGTCACTTTGCCGCAGATATAAAGATATATTTATGTCCTTCTGCGCTTGTCATCGGCCCTCGAACTGAGTACCTACTAGCAGGCTTTTATTCTTTGAGGGGAATCCCGAAATGCGCGCGAATTATCTCTTTACCAGCGAATCTGTTGCCGAAGGTCATCCGGACAAGGTCTGTGACCGCATCTCCGACGAGATCGTCGATCTGGTCTACCGCGAAGCGGCCAAGACCGGCGTCAATCCATGGGGCGTGCGCATTGCCTGCGAAACGCTGGCGACGACCAACCGGGTCGTCATCGCCGGCGAAGTTCGCCTGCCGCCGAGCCTGATGAAGAAGGACAAGGACGGCAAGGACGTCATCAACCCGTCGAAGTTCAAGGCCGCCGCCCGCCGCGCCATCAAGGATATCGGCTACGAGCAGGACGGCTTCCACTGGAAGAAGGCCAAGATCGACGTGCTCTTGCACTCGCAGTCGGCCGACATCGCGCAGGGCGTCGACAGCGCTTCTGACCAGCAGGGCGACGAAGGCGCCGGCGACCAGGGCATCATGTTCGGTTATGCCTGCCGCGAAACGCCGGACCTGATGCCGGCCCCGATCTATTATTCCCACAAGATCCTGCAGCTGCTCGCAATTGCCCGCAAGAAGGGCGACGGCGAAGTCGCCAAGCTCGGCCCCGACGCGAAGAGCCAAGTGACCGTGCGTTACGTCGACGGCAAGCCGTCGGAAGCGACCTCGATCGTGCTTTCGACCCAGCATCTCGACGAGAGCTGGGATTCGAAGAAGGTTCGCGCCGTCGTCGAGCCCTATATCCGCGAAGCGCTCGGCGAATTGAAGATCGCTGACGATTGCAAGTGGTACATCAACCCGACCGGCAAGTTCGTCATCGGTGGACCGGACGGCGATGCGGGCCTCACCGGCCGCAAGATCATCGTCGACACCTACGGCGGTGCCGCTCCGCATGGCGGCGGGGCATTCTCCGGCAAGGACACGACGAAGGTCGACCGTTCGGCCGCCTATGCCGCCCGTTATCTCGCCAAGAACGTCGTCGCCGCCGGCCTTGCCGACCGCTGCACGATCCAGATCTCCTACGCGATCGGCGTTGCCCAGCCGCTGTCGATCTATGTCGACCTGCACGGAACCGGCAAGGTCACCGAGGATCAGATCGAAGCGGCTATCCGCAAGAACATGGACCTTTCGCCGACCGGTATCCGCCGCCATCTCGACCTCAACAAGCCGATCTATGCCAAGACCTCCGCTTACGGCCATTTCGGCCGCAAGGCCGGCCGCGACGGCTCGTTCTCCTGGGAGCGCACCGACCTCGTGAAGGCGCTCAAGGAAAGCGTAAAGGCCTGAGATAAAGCATGACGGATATGGAACGCCGCGGCCGGGCGACCGAAGCCTTCTTCGGTCGTCGCAAGGGCAAGGCCCTGCGCGAACAGCAGGCCGAAACGCTGAACAGTCTCCTGCCGGCATTCCTGATCGATCTTACAGCGGCTCCCCCGGAGCCGCTGACTTCCCTCCTCCCGGTTCCGGTCGAAAGATTACGGCTGGAAATCGGTTTCGGCGGCGGCGAGCATCTGATCCACCGCGCGCTGGAGACGCCGTCGACCGGCTTCATCGGTGTCGAACCCTTCGTCAATTCCATGCAGAAGCTGCTGTCGCGCATCGGCGAGACCGGTGCCTCCAATATCCGCGTCTATAATGACGACGCGACGCAGCTGCTCGACTGGCTGCCGGACCGCTCACTCGATCAGATCGATCTGCTCTATCCCGATCCCTGGCCGAAACGGAAACACTGGAAGCGGCGTTTCGTCTCGAAAACCAATCTCGACCGCTTTCATCGCGTGCTGAAGCCCGGCGGCCTGTTCTGCTTCGCCTCCGACATCGACACCTATGTGAACTGGACGCTGATCAAATGCCGCGGCCATGGCGGTTTCGACTGGATAGCCGACAATGCAACGGATTGGCTGACCCCCTATGAGGGCTGGCCGAGCACACGTTACGAGGCCAAGGCGCGGCGCGAGGGCCGGTCTTCGGCCTATCTGACATTCAAGAAGATCTGAGGCTGCCGGCAAGTCGGCGAACGCGCCCATGATGTTCCTCGGCGCGAGCAATCGCGTGGGACGCTGGCCTGACGGATTTCCGCGCCGAAGGATGGTCTAAAGCGCGGCGCGATCTTTCAGATTCGCTTGCCACGCTTTAGGTCCTTGGTTTCTCGCATCTCGTTGCCGCAAAACCGCTGCACACTTTTGGGCGACATGCTCTAGCTAAGTTTAGCGGCGGTTAGCGCCGATGGGTATACGGTCAGATAGCTGGTTGGAACGCGATCGCTGCCCACCCCTGGGCCTTCCATCTCTGCTGGGTCATAGAACAGACCGTTTTCCGCGTCGTAAAGCATGAAGTGATCCCCCTGAACGTGGACGATGGCGACCCCCTGGATATCGCTCCATCGACTGGTTTTGATCGGGACTTCGATCGACCATCCGATCTCCGCCAACACGCCGCAAAGATCGTTCCAGGTGGTATAATGCGCCGATTTGTCGCCCCAATCGATCATGGCTGCCACATCGTCGTAGCTCATGCCGGTGAGCATCTGCAGGACAAAGACCCCGCATCCATCGTCTCTCGGGCACTGTGTGTGAAATGGAAATCGATTTGGCTGCGACTGGTTCAATGCAAGCTCCTTTCGTCGCCGGCCATGACCAAGCCAGCGCGGAATACACGCACTCGTCTGTAGCATGAAAAGACACCCGTCTCGAACAAATGGCCGCTGTCGGCGGCGCGAGACGTCGCCCCACGGCAGCTTTCCGATCAACAGACGAATTCAGGTTTCAGGTCGATTCGATCTGAATCATCCGGCTTTAAAGCTGACAACGACAACAGACCGAATCAAAGGAGCTGCGCCCTCACTTGTGGCGCGGAGAGTTCCTCCGTTTGACCGGTTGCCATTGGCGCTCACGCGACTATTTTCTGTGCTGGCCGCCCTCCTCTCAAATGGAAGAGAGACAATGACCGGGAGCAAGTCATGTGCCGAAATATAAAACCCCTGTTCAATTTCGATCCGCCAGCGACGGATGAGGAGATCCACGATGCCGCGCTCCAGTTCGTGCGCAAGGTGAGCGGAGCGACCAAACCGTCGAAGCGCAATGAGCTCGCATTCGAGCACGCGGTCAGTTCGATCGCAGCATGCGCCCGCGAGCTGCTCGATTCGTTGGAAACGTCTCAACCTCCTCGTGATCGCGAAGAGGTAGCGGCAAAGGCGCGCGCGAGAACGGCGGTCCGGTTCGCGTAAGAGAGCCCGTCACGCGCAGGACATCTCAATCAAGCCTTCGAGTGGCCTACCTGACGGCTTTCGGCCCATCCTCACCGCCGCACAATCTGCTAGAGTGATCTAATGTTCGCGACCAATCCGTATGAGATTCGCAGAGCAACCCTGGATGATCTTCCTTTACTGAAAGCGTGGCGGTCGAACCCGCATGTCCTGGAATGGTGGGGTTCTGGTGAGCCGTATGGTGAATCAGAACTGGTCGATCCTCGGGTGGCTCGCTGGATCATTTCAATTGACGAACGGCCATTTGCGTTCTTGCAGGACTACACGGTCCACGGATGGGAAGATCACCATTTTGCCGGCCTTCCCAAAGGGTCGCGGGGAATTGATCAATATATCGGAGATCCCGAAATGGTCGGCGTTGGACATGGCTCAGCGTTTATCGGAATGAGGATGCAGGCTCTTTTCAATGAGGGAGCACCTGTGATCGCGACCGATCCGCATCCAGACAATGAACGGGCGATAGCCGTCTATAAGAAGTTGGGTTTCGAACCGTCTGGACCACCCCAGGAGACCGGATGGGGTTTGATCTTACCGATGCTGGCGACGCGGTAAGCAGAATGGATGCAACGGCAGCAAAGTCTGCATAGTTGCCATAACTCTATAAGGCTGGTGCAGTTGCTACCAAATCCTGGAATTTTCAACGTCATCGCACATAAGGCGTCGAAAGAAGGCGACGCGCATATGTCGCGACATCCGTCCCGACCGCAGCTAAATCAAATAGAACGACCGCACACCGCAAGCAGTGAAGTGCGACAGACGGTCCTGACGGTCAGTGCAGGCTGACCGTCTTCAATTCGTCCTCGGCAGCCTTAAAGAAGGTGCTGGAACGGTTGTCCGTCAGCAGGATCGGCGTGCCGTCGGCGCCGAAGAGTGCCCAGAGATCGACGGTCGGATCAATATCCGGCGCCTCGGGAAAGCACTTGGCGACCTCATCGGTGCGCATTTTTCTGATATAGGCGACCTCGCCGTTGCCGATGTGGGCAAGCTCGGATTTGGTCAAGTGAGACGTGGCTTCTTTCATCAACATTCCTGTTCCTCCGGGAGAAGGGACCAACGGTTCGACAAACCGTTGTGCTACTGTGAGACCGAAATGTTAATTTTCTTGACCATGCGCGCGGGTTCCGGACGAATTAGATCCACGGAGAGCAGACCGTTTTTCAGGCCGGCGCCGAGCACCTGCATGCCGTCGGCAAGAACGAAAGTACGCTGGAACTGACGGGCGGCGATGCCGCGATAAAGATAGTCCCGCTCGCCCTGTTCGACCTGGCGGCCGCGGATCACGAGCTGGTTCTCCTCAATGGAGACATCGAGTTCCTCCTCGCTGAAGCCGGCGACGGCAAGGGTGATGCGCAGACGTTCCGGCGCGCCGGTGTCGGCGGCAATGCGTTCGATATTATAAGGCGGGTATCCGTCGCTCGCCTTGGAAATGCGCTCCAGCGTCTTTTCCATGGCATCGAAGCCCAGAAGCAGCGGGCTGGCGAAAGGGGTAATGCGGCTCATCTCGTTTCAAGTCCTTGATGCAAGCGACCATCCCGGACCTTAACGGCAGCATCCGGATGCCGCTAATATGGGGAGAGCAGCCCGGCGCTGCAAGGCATGGGATGCGACGTGGCGGCGTCACCCTTTCAATTTAAAGGTGGCGGCACTCGGCTCTTTCCTTGACAAAGCGGCGGCTGCCTCGCATCAAAACGTGCCGGCGCGGATTGTGCTGATTTGTGACGGGACGTGAAGAAATCGGTGCATGCCCGATAACACGCAGTGCGAGGATGGAACGATCGGAATGGCAAGCGCAAGAAAGATCATCATCGACACGGATCCCGGCCAGGACGACGCGGCCGCCATCATGCTTGCCTTCGGCAGCCCTGATGAGCTGGAGGTGCTGGGGATCACCACGGTCGCCGGCAATGTGCCGCTTTTGCTCACCAGCCGCAATGCGCGCATCGTCTGCGAGCTCTGCGGCCGGACGGAGACGAAGGTTTTTGCCGGCGCCGACGCGCCGATCGCCCGCAAGCTGGTAACCGCCGAACATGTGCATGGCAAAACCGGGCTCGACGGTCCGGAACTCAGCGAACCGACGATGGCGCTGCAGCCCGGCCATGCCGTCGACTTCATCATCGAGACGCTGCGCCGCGAGCCGGAAGGCACGGTGACGCTGTGTGCGCTCGGGCCGCTTACCAATATCGGCATGGCCTTCCAGAAGGCGCCCGACATTATCCCCCGCATCCGCGAACTGGTGATGATGGGCGGCGGCTTCTTCGAGGGCGGCAACATCACGCCGGCGGCCGAATTCAACATCTATGTCGATCCCGAGGCCGCCGATATCGTCTTTCGCTCGGGCGTTCCGATCGTGATGATGCCGCTTGACGTGACGCACCAGTTGCTGACCCGCAAGGACCGGGTGAAGCGCATGGCCGAGATCGGCTCGGCGCCGGCAAAGGCCATGGTCGAGATGCTGGAATTCTTTGAGCGCTTCGACATCGAGAAATACGGTTCCGACGGCGGGCCGCTGCATGACCCGACCGTTGTCGCCTACCTGCTGAAGCCGGAGCTTTTCAAGGGCCGGGACTGTAATGTCGAGATCGAGGTCGAGTCCGAACTTACCGTCGGCATGACGGTCGTCGACTGGTGGCACGTGACCGAGCGCAGGCGCAATGCCAAGGTCATGCGCTATGTCGATGCGGACGGCTTCTTCGATCTACTGATCGAACGCTTCGCCCGCATCTGATCCTTTAATTTTCCTTCTGCATCAGGCAGGAGGAAGGGATATCAGGCGTCCTTCTCGTCGAAGACGGAGTTGGTTTCGGCTTCGGCCGGCTTCGGGCCGCCCTTGGCGACGCCGACCATGGCCGGGCGCAGCACGCGCTCGCCAATGGTGAAGCCTGCCTGCACGACCTGAACGACCGTGTTGTTCGGCACGTCCGGGTTCGGCACCTCGAACATTGCCTGATGGAAATTCGGATCGAACTTCTGGCCAACCGGCTCCAGCTTGCGAACGCCGTGGCGCTCGAGAGCCGACAGCATGGCGCGCTCGGTCATTTCGACACCCTCGATCAGCGTGCTCAGGCCGGCATCGGCCGCAGCCTTGGTCTCCGGAGAGATGGCATCAAGCGCGCGGCGCAGATTATCGGACACGGCGAGCATGTCGCGCGCGAAACCCGCGACGGAATAGGATTTGGCATCCTTCACCTCGCGCTCGGTGCGTCGGCGCAGATTGTCCATCTCGGCAGCAAGGCGCAGATAACGGTCGCGCAGTTCGCCGTTTTCGGCTTTCAGAAGCTCGATCGGGTCCGGCTGGGCGGGCTCTTGCTGCGCAGTTTCGTTCTCGACGTAGGCGGCAGCGTCGGCTGCGGCGTCGGCCGCAGTTGCGTCAGGTCCGTTTTTCGTCGTGTCATCGGTCATGACGGTCTCCGGTTGGTGTCTTCAGATGCGCCCGATATCGAGGTTTGACCGAAAAAAATCAAGTCTGCGTGACAAAGAAGCGAAAATTCCGCGTGACTGATAGCTGCTGCGTCAAAGCTGATTACGCGAAAGGCGGGAGACGAGCTGGGCCGTATAGTCCACCATCGGCACAATGCGGGAATAATTGAGCCGCGTCGGGCCGATGACGCCGACGGCACCGACGATGCGATCGTCGTCGTCACGATAGGGCGCGACGATGAGCGACGAGCCAGATAGCGAGAAGAGCTTGTTTTCCGAACCGATGAATATACGCACGCCCGAACCGCTTTCGGCGAGATTGAGGATCTCGATCAGGCTGTCCTTCTTCTCGAGATCGTCGAACAGCAGGCGCAACCGGTCGAGATCCTCGGCGCCGGCCAGGCCCTCGAGCAGGTTGGCGCGGCCGCGGATGATCAGCTGCGTCGGCTTTCCCTCGTCCGGGCTGCCGGCCCAGACAGCGATGCCGCGCTCGACCAGATCGCGCGACAGGGCATCGAGTTCGTGACGGACGTCGTCCTTCAACCGGCTTAATTGCTTGCGAAGCTCCGGCAGGGTCTGGCCGGACATATGGGCATTGAGGAAATTTGCCGCCTCGGTCAGCTGCGAGGAAGTGACGCCAGCCGGCAGCTCGATGATGCGGTTTTCCACCTGATCATGATCGCCGACGAGCACGGCCAGCGCCTTTGTCGGTTCGAGCCGGATGAATTCGACATGTTTCAGCACCGGATCGCTTTTCGAGGTGATGACGAGGCCGGCGCCGCGCGAAATGCCGGAGAGCATGCGGCTTGCCTCGTTCATCATCGATTCGACAGGATTGCCGCCGCTTTCGGCCCGCACCTGGCGATCGATGTTGGCGCGCTCCTCGGCGGAGAGATCGCCGACCTGCATGAAGGCATCGACGAAGAAGCGCAGGCCGATCTGGGTCGGCAGCCTGCCGGCGCTGACATGCGGCGAATAGATCAGGCCGAGCTCTTCGAGATCGCTCATGACGTTGCGCACCGAGGCCGGCGACAGCGACATCGGCAGGATACGGGACAGGTTGCGCGAACCGAGCGGCTCGCCGCTTTCCAGGTAACCTTCGACGATGCGACGAAAAATTTCCCTGGAGCGCTCGTCCAGCGCAGCTACGGCATCCGAAACCGACGTCGACCTGATGCCCATGAAGCTTTCGAACCCGCGCTGATGATACTTCCCGAAAAGTAAGTCAAACTAACCCCCGTGGCAAAAGGGAATTTGCAAATGGGCGCCGCCAATCGTAGAAGCGGTCAAATAAACCCCAGGAGATAAGAATGCGGCCTTCAGGCAGAAAAATCGACCAGATGCGCAAGGTCTCGTTCGAGCGCAATTTTTCCAAGCATGCGGAAGGCTCCTGCCTGGTGAAGTTCGGCGATACGCACGTGCTCTGCACGGCGAGCCTCGAAGAAAAGACGCCGCCATGGCTGCGCAATACCGGCAAGGGCTGGGTCACGGCCGAATACGGCATGCTGCCGCGGGCGACCGGCGAACGCATGAAGCGCGAGGCCGCCGCCGGCAAGCAGGGCGGCCGCACTCAGGAAATCCAACGGCTGATCGGCCGGTCGCTGCGCGCCGTCGTCGACCTGCAGGCGCTCGGCGAACGGCAGATCACGCTCGATTGTGACGTCATCCAGGCCGATGGCGGCACGCGGACAGCCTCGATCACCGGCGGTTGGATCGCGCTTTACGACTGCCTGAAATGGATGGAAAGCCGCAACATGATCAAGGTCGACCGGGTCCTGAAGGATCATGTCGCCGCCATCTCCTGCGGCATCTTCGCCAGCCAGCCGGTAATCGATCTCGATTACCTCGAGGATTCCTCGGCCGAGACCGATGCAAACTTCGTCATGACGGGCACCGGCGGGATCGTCGAGATCCAGGGCACGGCCGAAGGCACGCCGTTCAGCGAAGGCGAATTCACCTCGCTGATGCAGCTTGCCAGAAACGGCATCGGCGAACTCGTGGCGCTTCAGAAGCAAGCCGTCGAAGGATGAACCCCATGCTGGAAGGCATGTTGGAAACGGCGCTCTATGCGCGGGATCTCGATAAGGCCGAGACGTTCTACGAAGACGTTCTCGGACTTGAAAAGATCGCCCGCGCCGCCAACCGGCATGTCTTCTTCCGCTGCGGGCCGGGCGTTCTGTTGATCTTCAATCCCGAGGAAACGGTAAAGCCGCCGGCGCCTGAAGCACTGCAGGTGCCGCCGCATGGCACGAGCGGCCAAGGCCATGCCTGTTTCCGGGTGTCCGGACGCAATATCGATGCCATGGCCGAACGGCTGACGGCGGCGGGTGTCGCGATCGAATCCGAGGTGCGCTGGCCGAACGGCGGCCGCTCGATCTATTTCCGCGATCCTGATGGCAACAGCCTGGAATGCGCGGAGGCTAAAATCTGGGGCATCGAACAGGACATCTGAATGCGCAAGCTTGAAACGAAGACCATCGTCGTCGCCAGCCACAATGCCGGCAAGATCCGCGAGATCCAGGAATTGATCGGGCCGCTCGGCTTCACCGCCAAATCGGCCGCCGAGCTGAACTTCGTCGAACCGGATGAGACCGGCACGAGTTTCGAGGAGAATGCGACGATCAAGGCAATCGCCTCGGCCAATGCCGCCGGCATGCCGGCGCTGTCGGACGATTCCGGGCTGGTGGTCGACGCGCTTGGTGGCGATCCCGGTGTCTACACCGCCAATTGGGCGGAAAGGGCCGACGGCACGCGCGATTTCGACATGGCGATGGCCAAGGTGGAAAAGGCTCTGCAGGATGCGGGCGCGACAAAGCCGGAGCAGCGCACGGCGCGGTTCATCAGCGTGCTCTGCCTTGCCTGGCCGGATGGGCACACGGAGCTGTTCCGCGGCGAGGTCGAAGGCAGCGTCGTCTGGCCGCCACGCGGCACGCAGGGCTTCGGCTACGATCCGGTCTTCCAGCCCGAGGGCTACGACATCACCTTCGGCGAAATGAGCGGCGAGGAAAAACACGGCTGGAACGTCGGCAAGCCGCAAGCGCTGTCGCACCGGGCCCGCGCCTTCAAACTCTTTGTCGAAACCTGCCTGGAGGCATAAGGTCGGTCCGTGGACAATCTCGACACGCCAAGCACCTCGCGCGACGCGGCTCTGCTGCCCGATACCGGCGAGCCGGGCTTCGGCGTCTATGTGCATTGGCCCTTCTGCGCGGCGAAGTGTCCCTATTGCGACTTCAACAGCCATGTGCGCCACCAGCCGGTGGATCAGGAGCGCTTTACATCGGCCTTCCTGAAGGAGATGGCGACGGTCCGGACGATGAGCGGGCCGAAGACGGTGACGAGCATCTTCCTCGGCGGCGGCACGCCCTCGCTGATGAAGCCGGAAACGGTCTCGGCCATTCTCGATGGCATTGCGCGGCACTGGCATGTGCCTGATGGCATCGAGATCACCATGGAGGCCAATCCTTCGAGCGTCGAGGCCGAACGCTTCCGCGGCTACCGCGCGGCCGGCGTCAATCGCGTCTCGCTCGGCGTGCAGGCGCTGAATGACCGGGATCTGAAATTCCTCGGCCGGCTGCATGATGTCGCCGACGCGCTGAAGGCGATAAGGCTGGCGCGCGACATCTTTCCGCGCATGTCCTTCGACCTGATCTATGCCCGGCCCGACCAGACGGTCGAGGAATGGGAAAAGGAACTGAAGGAGGCGATCTCCTATGCGGTCGACCATCTTTCGCTCTATCAGCTGACCATCGAAGAAGGCACGCCCTTCTACGGCCTGCACAAGGCCGGCAAGCTGATCGTGCCTGACGGCGAGCAATCGGCATTGCTCTACGAGGCGACGCAGGAGATCACGGCGCGCGAGGGCATGCCGGCCTATGAGGTTTCCAATCATGCCCGGCCGGGGGCCGAAAGCCGGCATAACCTGACCTACTGGCGCTACGGCGATTATGCCGGCATCGGCCCGGGCGCCCACGGCCGGCTGACGCGTGGCCCGGAGAAGCTCGCGACGGCGACCGAGCGCAAGCCGGAAACCTGGCTCGATATGGTCGAGCGTGACGGGCACGGCATTCTCGACGAGGAGCGGCTCGGCTTCGAGGAGCAGTCCGACGAACTGCTGCTGATGGGACTGCGGCTGAGAGAAGGCGTCGATCTCGCCCGCTGGCAGCAGCTTTCGGGCCGTGACCTCGACCCGAAACGCGAGGAATTCCTGCTCGAACACAAATTCATCGAGCGGATCGGCAATTCACGCCTGCGCTGCACGCCATCAGGCATGCTGATTCTCGATTCCGTCGTCGCCGATCTCGCCTGCTGACACCCATACGGTGCGTGGATTTGCAGCGGCGGCATTGACATCACCGCCGCGCAAGAAGGCATGTCTCAGCCGTGGCTGGTGGCACCCGCCTTGAAGAGGCTGCCGGTCGGTGTCTTCAAAAACATCTCCAGCGGAATATGCTCCTGGTGCAGGAAGCCGGTTGCCGGCAGCAGGCCGTCGCGGACCATCTCGATGACGGCGACGACGGAAGCTGACGTCGTCCAGGCGATCGCCGTGCGGCGCGCCCCGGCAATCTCGATCGGGTAATAGGCGCGCACGAACTCCTTGCGGCGCAGGCCGCCATTCTCGGTGCCTTCGGCGGCGACATGGACATAGACGACATCGTCTTCAACCGGCGGCTTGGCATTGGTCAGGATCTCGCCGGCGAGCTTGCGCTTGTCGCGCATCAACAGCTCGTGGAAGAAGAAGTTCATCAGCTCCATATGGCCGGGATAACGCATGGTCTTGTAATCGAGATTGTCGATCTTGCCGAGCATGGTGTCGCACATGGTGCCAAGGCCGCCCGACGTCGTGAAGGCTTCGAGCTTGACGCCGCCGACATAGACGGTCTCGTGCCATTCCATCGGGGAGACGAGCTTGCGCACACCGCCCTCGATGACCTCGCAGTCGTTCAGATATTCGTTGACGACGCCCTCGGGCGACCAGTTGAAGGCGTAGCCGAGCAGTCCGGTCGGATGCTGCGGCAGGGCGCCGACGCGCATGCGGATCGAACGGCAGCGATCGAAGCCGTCGGCCAGGCTTGCGCCGACGATGCCGACGAAACCCGGCGCCAGGCCACATTGCGGCGCCATCAGGCCGCGGGCCGTCTTCGACAGTTCGATGATGAAATTGGTGGTCGGAACGTCTTCGGTCAGATCGAAATAATGGATGCCGGCGAGATGGGCGGCGCGCGCCAGCTCGATGTTCAAATGATAGGGCAGGCAGGAGAGCACAGCCTCGACATTCGAGAGCAGTTCGCCGATCACCTGGGGGTCGGAGATATCGCCGGTGCGGCACTTGAAGGGGACGTCGCTCAGCGGCAATTGCGCGTCGACGCCGATGACCTCGAAGCCGCCTTCATGCAACAGCGTCGCCGCCAGCCGTCCGACCTTACCCAGGCCGAGAACGGCGATCTTTTCGAAACTCATTCATTCCTCCCACGCGCCGTTTTGGCGCTTCAGTCTTTGACATGCACGTCATGCGCGGGAGGTATAGAATAAAAAACTTATAAAAGAAAACGGCCGGAATCGCTTCCGGCCGTCGATTTTTCGGGAAAACTAGTCGATTATTCGTTGATCAGGCGCTTCAGAAGCTCGACTTCGTGCGAAAGCTTGGTGTCTCCCGAAATCAGCTCCTCGATCTTGCGCACGGCGTGCAGCACGGTCGTGTGATCGCGCCCGCCGAAACGGCGGCCGATCTCCGGGAAGGAGCGCGGCGTCAGCGTCTTCGACAGATACATGGCGATCTGGCGCGGCTTGACGATGACGCGAGTGCGGCGGTTCGACACAAGTTCCTGACGCGAGACGTTGTAGTGCCTTGCGACGATGCGCTGGATATCCTCGATGCGCACACGGCGGGGCTCGCCGGAGCCGACCAGATGGGCGAGCAGTTCGTCGACGCGTTCGATCGACAGGTTCGGCTCGAAGGAGCGGCGGAAGACCAGCTGGTTGAAGGCGCCCTCGAGTTCGCGGCCGCTGGCCGTGACGTTGCGAGCAACGTGCTGGAGCAGTTCGGCCGGAATTTCAAGCGACGGATCCTCGAGCCGGGCGACAGCAAGGCGACGCTTGAGGATTTCGAGACGCATCTCGTAATCCGGCGCATCGAGTTCGATCGCCACACCGCCCTGCAGGCGCGAGCGAACGCGGGGATCGAGCGACTCCAGCTCCCAAGGCGCACGGTCGGCGGCAACGACGACCTGCTTGGCACTGTCGAGCAGCATGTTCAGGAGATGGCAGAATTCATGCTGGATCATCTTGCCCTGCAGGAACTGCATGTCGTCGATGATCAAGAGATCGATGTTGCGCAGCGAATCCTTCAGCGTCAGCGCATCATTGTCGCGGATCGCGGTGGCGAAGCGCCACATGAAATATTCGGCCGTCAGATAGACGACGCGCAGAGCCCGTGGATTTTGCACCGCCGCATTGGCGACCGCCTGCAGCAGGTGGGTCTTGCCGAGACCGACGGTCGAATGAATGAAGAGCGGATTGAAGCGCACGGCGCCCTGACCAGCTTCCGCGATCGTCTTCGCAGCCGCAAGCGCGACCCGGTTCGAGCTACCTTCGACGAAGGTGTCGAAGGTAAAGCGGGAGTCAAGCGGCGAACCGAAGAGCGGCGAGCCAAAGCTGGCGGGCCTTGCGGCGGCAACAGCCGAAACCGCCTGCTGGACGGCCTGACCGGCCGGCTGCGCGCTTGTCGGGCGGCGCATCTGCGTGGGGGCGGCTGGTTCCGGCGCGACCGCCTCATCGAGCGCCTTCGTGCCGTGGCGCGTCGCCGTACGCACCAGGACTTCGATTTTCAGAATTTCAGGATCTTCGGCCTGGAACAGACCGGTGATGAGATCGAGATAACGATTGTTGATCCAAGACTTCAGGAAGGTCGTGGGGACCGAAAGGCGAACGACGCTCTTCGATACCGAATGCAGCTTCAGCCTGGCGAACCAGCTGGCGTAGACATCCTGACCGACCTGAGCCTTCAAGCGCGCACTGACGCGCTCAAACAATACGTTCTGCTTCATATCCGCCTTTACTTCCGCCGATTCCAGGCGAATTGAGCCGAACGCCTGCGGTGCCGCATCCCCATTGTCGAGCCCGCCCGTCGTCATCGTATTCATCTGCATAATGCCGCCTTTCAATTCCACCGGGCGGCATCCGCTAAAACGGCCGCCCGATCATTCCCCGCTTTGGCGGGCTGACGGATCCTCATGAGCCGCTCGCCTGCCGGTTCACTCAAACACTGCCCCCGAAGGGACCGGCACAGAATTCCGTTGCCGGTGCCGTGTTCATGCGGCAACCTTCATCGGCTTTCCGTGCCAAGCTGGCGGTCGAACCTCGTTTTCGGCCGACCAGCCCGAACGCAATATTACTTTACCTTCTCCGGTGGCCTCGCCTTAAACGTGTAGCCACTGAAGGCACAAAACATCCCCGCTCCGTAACAGCCACGTTACGGTTCAAATCCGTCGAGTGCTTGAAAAAACGGAAGCGCAATGCTCCGTAACAAACGGCACAAACTTATCGCCCTGCCGACGTGGCAGTTAAGACCGAGCCTCTGCAGGTGATGTCCGCGCCCTTTGTTGAAAGCCATTTAGGCAGGATCAAAAGGCAATATCAACGATGAATTTTACGCAAAATTAAGAAGCGGGCATTGACTCCGCCTGCCCTTTTCGGGCGTCACACCAGCGTCAAAAAAGAATCGCAGTTGAATCAAAGAGATTCCCCCGTTCGGGCTATTTTGACACGCATTGAAAGAAAAAAAATAAAATCCTCTTGACTCGCCTGTGGTCCCGGAAGCTCGGGGCAGAGTCGCGCGGCGTGAAAGCATCCTTGCGCAAGCTATTGTTTTTTAACGATTTTTCCTGTCATGGCGCTGACACGAAACAGTCGTCGGATTAACCATGCAGGGGCTGATCGATGGAATCGAAAAAGCCCGGTAAAATTACCGGGCTAATCATAAAGAAGAAGTCGTTAATGGAAGATTACGCGGTCGTGGTGACCGAAAGAGCCTTCACACGAGCGGCCAGACGCGAGACCTTGCGCGATGCCGTGTTGGAATGCAGCACGCCCTTGCTGGCGGCGCGGGCAAGCTCGGGCTGAGCAGCCAGGAAAGCTTCCTTCGCCTTGGCGGCGTCACCGGATGCGATGGCCTCTTCGACCTGGCGAACGAAAGTGCGAACGCGCGAGCGACGAGCCTTATTGACGTCGGTACGGCGGGCGATCTTGCGGGTCGCTTTTTTCGCCGAAGTTGTATTGGCCATGGATGCCTCTCTCAAGAATTCGAACAAACTCCGCCATTACCGCGGGCCCTGCGGCCACAAAATCCAGCAATGCGGGAGCAATCGCGGAAAACCAAACCGGCTTTCCGAACCGTGGGCGGGCATATAACTCTAAAGCCGGCCCACGTCAACGCGGATTTTCAAGCTTTACCACCGGCAAGCGCCTAAAAGCATTCAACGGTGCGTAAAAGCCGGTTTGCGCTTCTCGACGAAGGCCGCCATGCCTTCTTTCTGGTCGTCTGTGGCAAAGAGACTGTGAAACAGGCGGCGCTCGAAACGCAAGCCCTCCTCCAACGTCGTCTCGAATGCGCGGTTGACCGCCTCCTTGGCCATCATCACCGAGGGACGCGAAAGCGAAGCGATCTTTTCGGCCGCGGCAAAAGCCTCGTCGAGCAGACGTTCGGGCGCCACCACACGCGAAACGAGTCCCGATCGTTCGGCTTCCGCCGCATCCATCATGCGGCCGGTCAGAATGAGATCCATCGCCTTCGCCTTGCCGACGGCGCGCGTCAGCCGCTGCGAGCCGCCCATGCCGGGAATGACGCCCAGGGTGATTTCCGGCTGGCCGAACTTCGCCGTCTCCGAGGCAATGATGAAATCGCACATCATGGCGAGTTCGCAGCCGCCGCCGAGCGCAAAGCCGCTGACGGCGGCGATCACCGGCTTGCGCGCCTTGGCGACCTCATCCCAGCCGCTGATGAAATCACTCTTATAGATATCGGCGAACTGGAGCGGCTGCATCTCCTTGATATCGGCGCCGGCAGCAAAGGCGCGCTCGGAACCGGTCAGCACGATCGCCCCGACCGTCTCGTCGGCGTGGAAGGCGGCATAGGCCTCTTTCAGCTCCTTCAGGACGGTGGAGTTCAGCGCGTTCAGTGCCTGCGGGCGGTTCAGCGTGACGAGGCCGACATTGCCTCGGGTTTCGACGATCAAGGTCTCATAGGCCATGCTGTTCTCCCGGTTTCTCACTCTTACTTCTGGCAGGCTTACTTCTGGCAGGTGGCACAATAGAAGGTGGAGCGACCCGCCTGGACGATGCGGGCGACCGTACCGCCGCAGCCGGGCGTGCGGCAAGCCTGACTTTCACGATCATAGACGGAGAAGGAATGCTGGAAATAGCCGAGCGATCCGTCGGTCTGGATATGGTCGCGCAGCGACGATCCGCCGGCGGCGATCGCATCGGCGATGACGTCGCGGATCGAGGCGACGAGCAGACCGAGCTGCGCTTTCGGCCGGCCAGTCGCCGTTACTAGCGTACCGGCGGCGCGGATCGGCGAAAGATGCGCGCGCCACAGCGCCTCGCAGACATATATATTGCCAAGGCCGGCAATGTTCTTCTGGTCGAGCAGCGCGCTCTTCAGCGGCTGCGCCTTGTCCCGAAAGCGTTCGGCCAGATAGGCGGCGCCAAGCTCGTTGCCCGTCGGCTCCGGGCCGAGATCGCGGAAGAAGGGATGGGCGGCGAGATCGGCACGTCCCACCATATCCATGAAGCCGAAACGGCGCGGATCATTGTAGACGACGCGGCGTGGGCCGCTTGCGGCTTGCAGATGGAAGACGACGTGATCGTGCTTCTCGTCCTTCGAGCGGGCATGGTGGAATTCGCCCGGCACGCCGGAGGCGGCACCCTCCTCGATGCGGCCCTCCTCGATGCGAAACGAACCGGACATGCCGAGATGGGAGATAAGCGTGTTGCCGTCGTCGAGATCGACCAGCAGATATTTGGCGCGGCGGCCAAGGCTGACGATGGTGCGACCGGAAACCCTGTCCGCGAAAGCGTCTGGAAAGGGGAAGCGCAGATCGCCGCGGCGCAGCTCCAGCCTGGTGATGCGCGTGCCCTCCATCGCCGGCGTCAGGCCGCGTTTCACCGTTTCGACTTCTGGCAATTCCGGCATCTTAACCCATCTATCTGTAACGTGTTTCAACCGACGACGATGTGCGCTATAGCGCCAGTGTGCCGCGGAAAACGCGGCCCATAGATAACGTCGCGCGCGGTCTTTCGCTATGGCCGTCGCGCCCGAATCTTCAGGAACGGAGCAGTCTGATGTCAGAAAGCCGCACTTCCGCCGATGGCGGCATGGAGACCTCCTACGGCTTCCGCGAGGTGCCTGATGGTGAGAAGCAGAGCCTGGTCAACCAGGTGTTCCACAAGGTCGCCAAGCGCTACGACATCATGAACGACGTCATGTCGATGGGCATGCACCGCGCCTGGAAGGATGCGATGATCTCGGCGCTCAATCCGCGCAAGGAGCCGGGCTACAAGGTGCTCGACGTCGCCGGCGGCACGGGCGATATCGCCTTCCGCATCGTCGAGGCGTCAAGCAGACAGGCCCATGCCACCGTGCTCGACATCAACGGCTCGATGCTCGGCGTCGGTGCCGAGCGGGCGGAAAAGAAGAAGCTTTCCGGCAATCTCACCTTCGTCGAGGCGAATGCCGAGGAACTGCCTTTCGAGGCAGGCAGCTTCGATGCCTATACGATCGCCTTCGGTATCCGCAACGTGCCGAGGATCGACGTAGCGCTGTCGGAGGCCTATCGCGTGTTGAAGCGCGGCGGACGGCTGCTGGTGCTGGAATTTTCCGAAGTCGATATGCCGCTTCTCGACAAGATCTATGACGCCTGGTCGTTCAACGCCATTCCGCAATTCGGCAAGGCGATTACCGGCGATGCGGAACCCTACCAATATCTGGTGGAATCGATCCGCAAGTTCCCGAACCAGGAGAATTTCGCGGCAATGATCCGCCAGGCCGGCTTTTCGCGCGTCACCTTCACCAATTATACCGGCGGCATCGCCGCACTCCATTCCGGCTGGAAGCTCTGACGCATGACGCCGAAAAGTGTAGAGCGGTTTTCGAATAGCGTCGCGCGAGAATCAAACAGAACATGAGTACTTTCGGCGCATATTTCCGCCTTTGGCGCGTCGGCTGGGTGCTCGTGCGTGAGGGTGTCGTGTCAGCTCTCCCTTCCGAAGGGCTGCCGCCTCCGGTCGCACTCGCCAAATCCTTCGTCACGATTTTCGAGCGAAGCAAGGCGCGGCATCAGAAGCGCAGCGACCGGTTGGCCCAGGCGGTCGAGCGGCTCGGTCCCTCCTATGTGAAGATCGGGCAGTTCCTGGCGACGCGGCCGGATGTCGTCGGCGTCGAATTCGCCAATGACCTGTCGCAGCTTCAGGACCGCATGGCCTTCTTTCCCTCGGCGGCCGCCAAGGCCAATATCGAAGGCTCGCTCGGGCGGCCGATCGGCGAACTCTATGCAAGCTTCGGCGATCCGATCGCCGCCGCCTCGATCGCGCAGGTGCATCCGGCCGAGGTCGATAGTGCCGAGGGCCGGAAAAAGGTCGCCGTCAAGATCGTCCGGCCCGGTGTGCGCCAGCGTTTTGCCCATGACATCGAGGCGATGTATCTCGTTGCCCATATGCAGGAGCGTTTCATGCCGTCCAGCCGGCGGTTGCGGCCGGTCGAGGTCACGAAGACGCTGGAACAGACCACCAAGGTGGAGATGGATCTTCGCCTGGAGGCGGCAGCCCTCTCCGAGATCGCCGAGAATACCGAAAAGGACCCGGGTTTCCGCGTGCCGAAGGTCGACTGGGAACGCACCGGGCGCGACGTCATCACCATGGAGTGGATCGACGGCACCAGGATGTCCGATGTCGACGGCCTGCGCGCGGCGGGCCACGATCTCAACCTGCTTGCCGATACGCTGATCCAGTCTTTCCTGCGCCACACGCTACGCGACGGCTTCTTCCATGCCGACATGCATCCGGGCAATCTCTTCGTCGACGCTGACGGGATGATCGTCGCCGTCGACATGGGCATCGTCGGGCGGCTGGGCAAGAAGGAGCGGCGGTTCCTCGCCGAAATCCTCTATGGCTTCATCACCCGCGACTATATCCGCGTCGCCGAGGTGCATTTCGAGGCCGGCTATGTGCCCGGCCACCACAATGTCGAGAGCTTCGCCCAGGCGATCCGGGCGATCGGCGAGCCGATCCATGGGCAGCCGGCCGAGACGATCTCGATGGGCAAGCTGCTGACGCTGCTGTTCGAAGTGACCGAACTCTTCGACATGGCGACGCGGCCGGAGCTGGTGATGCTGCAGAAGACCATGGTCGTGGTCGAGGGTGTGTCGCGCATGCTCAATCCGCGCTTCAACATGTGGAAGGCCTCCGAGCCTGTCGTCGGCGACTGGATCCGTACCAATCTCGGTCCGAAGCGGATCGCCACCGATCTCAAGGACGGGCTGAAGGCGGCAGTCAAGCTCGCGGAAGCCGTGCCGGAAATCGCGGCGAAGACCGAAAAATTCCACCATCAGCTGCTGCATATGAGCGAGCACGGCTTACGTTTCGACGCTGAGACGGCGGAGGCGATCGGCAAGGCCGAAGCGCGGCACAACCGCTCGGCCAAGATTGCGCTGTGGATCATCGCATTGACGCTTGTCTATATTGCCTGGATGCTGAGCTGATCCGCCTGCCAAAAACATGCTGTGTTCGGCATTTGGGATATCCCATGTGACGGAGGGCTCGCTTAGTCTCGTCTTCAAAGCATGATGCCGAAAGTGTGAGCAGTTTTCGACATCATGCTCTGACTCTTTAATTCAGAACGGGATTCAGATTTTAGGCCGATCCGGCCTAAAATCATCCTGTTCTAGGGAGATAGGCACATGAAGCACGAACGCCTTGGCATCGAACTTTCCGGACGACCGCTCGGTTTTGCCGAGATGGTGACGATTGGTGCGGGCAAGGCTAAGATTTCGGCTTCGGCGACAGGCATGGCCCGCATCGCGATCGCCCGCGAGATCGTCGAGGATGCCATTGCCTCCGGCATGCCCGTCTACGGCTCGACGACAGGCGTCGGCGCCATGAAGGATGTGGAGTGGTCGGCCGACGAACTCGACACCTTCAATCTCGGCCTGGTGCGCGCCCATCATTTCGGCACCGGCACACCCTTTTCCTGCAATATCGTGCGTAATGCCATGGCGATCCGTATCAACACGGCGCTGACCGGCCAGGTCGGCTGCACGCCGGAGCTGATCCAGGCCTATATCCGGATGCTCGAGGCCGATCTCATCCCGGTCGTGCGCCGTACCGGCTCGATCGGCTGTGCGGATATCGGCCTGATGGGACAGATCGGCGCGGTGCTGACCGGCGTCGGCGAAGCAATCTATCGCGGAAACCGGATGCAGGCGGCCGAGGCTTTCCAGGCGGCCGGGCTGGAACCGATGCGGATGGCGCCGCGCGACAGCCTCGCTTCGCTCAGCATTAATGCGGTGAGCTTTGCCTCGGCAGCGGAAACGACGCGCAACGCCGCGGCCTCGATCCGCGTCCTGCTGGCAACCGCCATGATGGCGGCCGGCGCGCTGGGCGCTTCCCGCGATCCCTGGAAGGCGGTCCGGCATGTCGGCACGGCGCGCGAGGCGCTGATCGGCGCCTGGCTCTGCAATGCCTCCGACGAATGGAACTGGCCTGTCGCAACGCATGTACAGGATCCGCTCAGCCTGCGCATGATCGCCCAGGTGTTCGGCGCGGTGATCGAAAACCTTTTATCGACCGGCCACAAGATCCTTGCCGCCACCGGGCGCTCGGACGACAATCCCGTCGTCGTCGAAGGCCGGGTGATGACATCGGGCGGTTCTCTTCCGCTCGACGTAACGATCCTGCTCGAATCGGCAGCACTCTGCATGGCGCATGCGGCGCGCAACGCCTTCAACCGCTGCGTCATTCTCGGCAACGGCCAGCGGCGCGACCTGCCGGTCAATCTCGTGCCGCCGGGGCGGATAGCCACCGGTTTCGGGCCGATCATCAAACTTGCCGGCGAGATCTTCTCGCGCGTGCTGTCGATGTCCAATCCCGTGTCGGCCCAGTCGCTGGTGGTTGCGGCCGGACTGGAGGACGAGGCTGCCTTCCTGCCGCTCGTCATCGAGCGTTTCGACCGGCAGATGCGGGCGCTGAAGCGTCTCGCGGCCCTTGAGGCGCTGCTGTCGGCCCAGGCGATCGACATTCTCGGCGATGAACCGAAGGGTGTTGCCGCCATGCTCTACGCGGTCGTCCGCAAGCATGCGGATTTCTATACGGTCGACCGGCCGCTTTCGGCTGAAGTGGAGGCGATCGAGGAGGAACTTGGTTCGGACGACTTCGTTACGAAGCTGACCGAACAGGTTCCGATCGCCTCCTTCGACGATTTCTTCGCCCTCGGCTCGCTGGAGCGCATCGAGGAACGGCTAGAGCCGGCAGCAGTCTGATTTCCAGTTTGCTGCATAATTCCTTAAATCGAGATCGACTTAAGGGATTATGCAGCAATTCAAAGTGTTACAGCGTCCTTTGCGCATCTAGAAAGACGCGCGGCGCTGCAGGGAGGAAGCAACATGGACTTCGATCTCGTTTTGCAGGGCACGGTGGTGCTGCCGGATCGCATTGTCGAAGAGGGCTATGTCGCCGTGCGCGACGGCAAAATCGCCGAGGTCGGCCTCGGCGTGCCGCCTGCGGGCCGCGAACGGCATCTGCTCGGAAAAGCGCTGATCCTGCCCGGCGCGATCGATGCGCAGGTGCATTCGCTTTCGCAGAAGGACCAGGAGGATTTCATCTGGTCGACGCGCTCGGCGGCGGCAGGCGGCGTGACTACAATCGTCGACATGCCCTATGACGAAGGCAATCTCGTCTGTTCGGCAGCGGCGGTGAAGCGGAAAGTCGACCATGCCGGACCGCAGGCGCGCGTCGATTTCGCGCTTTACGGCACCGTCGATCCGGAAGAAGGCCCGGCGCGGATCCGCGAGATGGTGGAGGCAGGCGTTGCAGCCTTCAAATTCTCGACCTTCGGCACCGACCCCAAGCGCTTTCCGCGCATTCCGCCGGCACTGCTCGACGCCTGCTTCGCGGCGATCGCTCCGACGGGGCTGACAGCCGGCGTGCACAATGAGGACGACGAGGCGGTGCGCACCTATATGGAGCAGGTGAAGGCGAGCGGCATCACCGACTGGCGGGCGCATGGCCTGTCACGGCCGCCGATCACCGAGCTGCTGGCGATGCACACGATCTTCGAGACCGGCGCCAATACCGGCTGCCCGGCGCATGTGGTGCACTGCTCGCTCGGGCGCGGCTATGATATCGCGCGCGCCTATCGCCGCGACGGTTATGCGGCGACGGTGGAATGCTGCATCCACTACCTGACGCTCGACGAGGAAAACGACGTGAAGCGGCTCGGCGGCAAGGCGAAGATCAATCCGCCGGTGCGGCCGCGCGCCGAGGTGGAGAGGCTCTGGCGGAAGGTGGCGGAGGGCGATGTCTGGCTGGTCTCGACCGATCACGTCAGCTGGTCGGAAAACCGCAAGACCAATCCCGACATGCTCGCCAACGCCTCCGGCGTTCCCGGCCTCGAGGTGATGGTGCCGCTTTTCGTCAAAGGGGCCATCGAACGCGGCATACCGCTGACATGGGCAGCCAGGCTGATGGCGGAGAACCCGGCGAAGCATTTCCGGCTCGACCATATCAAGGGCGCGCTGACGCCGGGCAAGGACGCCGATATCGTCGTGCTGGAGCCGCGCGACAGTGTCTATGATGCCGCCGCGAGCGGCAACAATGTCGTCGGCTGGAGCCCCTATAACGGCATCCGCCTGCCCTGGACCGTTTCCGCCACCTACCTCAGGGGCGAAGAGATCGCCGAGGGCGCGAAGGTGCTGGCCAAGCCCGGCACCGGGCACTTCGTACGGCCGCTGCCGCGCCAGGTCATTGCGGGAGCTGAAGCATGAGCCGCAATCTTCCCGTCAATGCCAGCCGGATCGCTGAAGATATCGAGACGCTGGCCGAGATTACCGAGCCGGGGCATCCGTGGACGCGGCGGGCCTTCTCGCCGCTCTTTCTCGACGGCCGAGCCTATATCGACGCGCGGATGAAGGCAGCAGGACTGGAAACGCGGATTGATGCCGCCGGCAATCTGGTCGGACGGCGGACAGGCCGAAAGCCGTGGCTCGGCACGATCATGGTCGGCTCGCATTCCGACACGGTGCCGGACGGCGGCCGCTTCGACGGTATTGCCGGCGTGATCTCGGCGCTGGAGGTGGCGCGCGCGCTTGGTGACCAGAATATCGAGCTCGATCACGATCTCGAAATCGTCGACTTTCTCGCCGAGGAGGTCAGCATCTTCGGCGTGTCCTGCATCGGCAGCCGCGGCATGACCGGCCAATTGCCGGAGGCCTGGCTTTCGCGCGTCAGCGACGGGCGTGACCTGGCTGCCGGCATCGCCGAGGTCGGCGGCAGACCTGATGTGCTGATGCAGCAGAACAGACCCGATATAGCCGGCTTTCTCGAGCTCCATATCGAACAGGGCCCGGTGCTCGAAGCCGAAAAGGAGGATGTCGGCATCGTCACTGCGATATCAGGCATCACCCGCATCGAGATCATCGTCGAAGGGCGGGCCGACCATGCCGGCACGACGCCGATGGACCGGCGGGCGGATGCACTGGTCGCGGCATCGCAGCTGGTGCTCGACATCCGCAATGCCGCTGCCGAGCTTGCCAAAACGCCGGGTCACTTTGCAGCGACGGTCGGCGAATTCCGCATCGAGCCGAATGCCGCCAATGTCGTGCCGTCGAAAGTAGTGCTGCTGATCGACGGCCGTGCCGAAATCCGTGCCGACATGGAGGCGTTCTGCCGCTGGCTCGACGGCCATGTCGAAAAGCTGGCGGGGGCCTACAGCGTGACGATCACGACCCCGAACCGGGTTTCCGACAATCTGCCGACGCCTGCTGATGCCGGGCTGCTGTCGACCTTGGAGGCCGCCTGCGAACGTGTCGGCGCAAAACATCGGCGTATGGCCTCTGGCGCAGGACACGACACGGCCTGGATCGCCAAGGTGGCGCCGGCGGCGATGATCTTCGTGCCCTGCCGGGAAGGCCGCAGCCATTCGGCCGACGAGTGGGCTGAAAACGACGATATCGCGCTCGGCACCGCCGTGCTTTTCGAAGCGGTGCGCGAAATGGACAAGAGCTTGAATCAGGAGAGGACCGATGGGACGCATACTCGTTGAGAAGGACGTGGAAGCTGCCGTCAAGGGCGGCTCCGTCTATGCCGCCGGGGGCGGCGGCTGGGCCGATCACGGGCGGATGCTCGGTTATGCCGCCGTCAATGTCGGCAAGCCGGAGCTGGTCTCGATCGACGAGTTGAAGGACGAGGAGTGGATTGCGACTGCGGCCGCGATCGGCGCACCGGCCTCCACCACCCCCTGGGAAATGCAGGGCATCGACTATGTGAAATCAGTGCAATTGCTGCAGGAGGCGCTGGGCGAAAAGCTTTCCGGGCTGATCATCGGCCAGAACGGCAAATCCTCGACGCTGAACGGCTGGCTGCCGTCAGCGATCCTCGGTACCAAGGTGGTCGACGCGGTCGGGGATATCCGCGCACATCCCACAGGCGACATGGGCTCGATCGGCATGGCCGGTTCGCCCGAGCAAATGATCCAGACCGCCGTCGGCGGCAATCGCGCCGAGAACCGTTATATCGAGTTGGTGGTGAAGGGCGCGACGGCGAAGATCTCGCCGGTGCTGCGCGCTGCCGCCGATCAATCCGGCGGCTTCATCGCCAGTTGCCGCAATCCGCTGAGAGCCTCCTATGTCCGCAGCCATGCAGCACTCGGCGGCATCTCGATGGCGCTTGCGCTCGGCGAGGCAATCATCGCGGCGGAGAAGCGCGGCGGATCTGCCGTCATCGACGCGATCTGCAAGACGACGGGCGGACATATCCTTGCCGAGGGCGTCATTACCCGCAAGGACGTCGTCTACACCAAGGAAGCCTTCGACATCGGCACGATCACCGTCGGCGCGGGCGAAAAGTCGGTGACGCTGCATGTGATGAACGAATATATGGCGGTGGACGACGCGGATGGCGGGCGGCTTGCCACCTTTCCTGCCGTCATCACCACGCTTTCACCAGAGGGCGAGCCGCTCAGCGTCGGCCAGCTCAAGGAGGGGATGCGGGTGTTCATCCTGCATGTACCGATGGATATCATTCCGCTGTCGGCAAGCGTGCTCGATCCGACCGTCTATCCCGTCGTCGAAAAGGCAATGGGGATCGAGATCGCACGCTACGCACTGGCGACGAAGGCCTGAGCCATGGCGCGCGATCGGGGTCTCGAAGAACTGATGCGTGAGGAACTCGGCGATCGACCCGGCCTTGCCGAAAAATCCATGTTCGGCGGCTGGGCCTTCATGCTGAACGGCAATCTTCTCTGCTGCGCGCGCCATGACGGCATGCTGATCCGTCTCGGCAAGGGCAATGACGGCTGGGCGCTGGCACTGCCGGACGTGATCCAGATGCTGTCGGGCGAGCGTGTGATGCATGGCTGGGTGCGAGGCGGTGCCGAAGTTTATGGCGACGATACCCTGAGACGGCGTTTGCTCGATGCGGCGCTCGCCTATGTGGAATCGCTGCCCAGGAAATAACGAACGAAGGCAGAGCAAAACGAGGAACCCACGATGCCGAAGGCCAATCCACGTCATCCGAAATTTCCGATTCCCGGCGGGCCGGAACTGCGGGCCAAGGGCTGGCGGCAGGAGGCGCTGCTGCGGCTGCTCGAAAACGTGCTCTCCGTCGGCGAGGATCCCGACAATCTGGTCGTCTATGCCGCGCTCGGCAAGGCGGCCCGCAACTGGGCGGCGCATAGAGGCATCGTCAAGGCGCTGACCGAGATGGAAGAGGACCAGACGCTGCTCGTCCAGTCCGGCAAGCCGATCGGCCTCGTTCGAACGCATGCCAAGGCGCCGCTGGTCATCATGGCGAACTGCAATATCGTCGGGCAATGGGCAAAGGCCGAAGTGTTCTACGAGCTGCAGCGCAAGGGACTGATCTGCTGGGGCGGGCTGACGGCCGGCGCCTGGCAATATATCGGCAGCCAGGGCGTCATCCAGGGTACCTACGAGATCTTCATGCGCATTGCCGAGCGGCGCTTCGGCGGCGATCTCCTCGGCCGGTTCGTGCTGACGGCCGGCCTCGGCGGCATGGGCGGGGCGCAGCCGCTTGCCGGCCGCATGGCGGGGGCTGCGATCCTCTGCATCGACATCGACCCGGAGCGGGCCCGCAAGCGCCAGCAGATCGGTTATCTCCAGGAAATCGCGCCCGATCTCGATACCGCCCTTCAGATGATCGATGCGGCGGTGAAGGACAAGCGGGCGCTGTCCGTCGGCCTCGTCGGCAATGCGGCGGAGGTCTATCCCGAGATCGCCCGGCGCGGCATCGTGCCCGACATCGTCACCGACCAGACCTCGGCGCATGACCTCGTCTACGGTTACGTGCCGAAGGGCATGAGCCTCGAGCAGGTCAAGGGCCTGCGTGACGACGGCCAGGGGCAATTGATGGCGGCAAGCCGCGCCTCGATCGTCGACCATGTGACGGCGATGCTGGAATTCCAGAAGCGCGGCTCGGAAGTCTTCGACAACGGCAATCTGATCCGCACGCAGGCCAAAGAGGGCGGCGTCGCCAATGCCTTTGACATCCCGATCTTCACCGAAGCCTATCTCAGGCCGCTGTTTGCCCGGGCGATCGGCCCGTTCCGCTGGATGGCGCTATCGGGCGAGGAGAGCGATATCGCCCGGATCGACGACGTGCTGCTGGAAATGTTTCCCGATAACAAGATCATCACCAACTGGATCCGGCTGGCGCGCGAGCATGTGCCCTTCGAGGGACTGCCGGCCCGCATCGCCTGGCTCGGCCACGGCGAACGCACCGCACTCGCAAGGCGCGTCAACACGCTGGTTGCGAGCGGCGAACTCAAAGGCCCGGTCGCCTTCTCCCGCGATCATCTCGACGCCGGCGCCATGGCGCATCCGAATATCATGACCGAGGGGATGAAAGACGGCTCCGACGCGATTGCCGACTGGCCGCTGATCGATGCGATGATGCTCTGCTCGTCGATGGCCGATCTGGTCGTCATCCATTCCGGCGGCGGCGGCTATGCCGGCTACATGACGAGCTGTGGCGTCACCGTCGTCGCCGACGGCACGGACGCCGCCGACGAACGGCTCGACCATGCGCTGACCAACGATACGGCGCTCGGCGTCATGCGTTACGCCGATGCCGGTTACGAGGAGGCGCTTGATGAGGTGGCGAAGAAGGACGTGCCCTACATCCGGCTTGGTTGATCAAAAATTGCTATGTATCATTGTCACATCTCATCGGGAGCCATGACATGGAAACAGCAAAGATCTTCTGGTCGGGGCGCTCTCAAGCCGTCCTGCTGCCCAAGGAATTCCGTTTCGACGGCGATAGCGTCACCATTCGACGGCAGGGGCGTGCGATCATTCTCGAGCCGATTTCCGATAATTGGGACTGGCTTGTCAACGTGACCAGTCCAGTCGATCCCGATTTTGCGACGGCGGTGGAAGAACAGCCTGTCGGGCAGGAGCGATCCGAACTCGCCTTCTTCAAATGAAATGTCTGGCCGATGCGAATGCCGCGTCAGTGCCGTGATGAAGGGCAGCGAGCACCTCGTCGCGGAACAGGGCAAACACCCGTAAGTCTTCGACGGGTCGGCTGGAGCCGGAGCAGCGCGTCAGGCAATCAGATTGGAGACTTCGAGGAGGTTGCCGTCGGGGTCTCTGAAATAGACCGAGCGCAAACGCCCGGTCGCGCCGGTGCGCTCGACCGGACCCTCTTCGATCGTAACGCCCGCGGCCTGTAGATCAGCGATGACATCGGCAAGCGGTGTCTCGGCGATGAAGCAGAGGTCACCGGAGCCGGGTGTGGGATGTCTCGCCTTGGGATCGAATTCGCGGCCGGCCTGGTGCAGGTTGATCTTCTGGCCGCCGAATTTCAGCGCCTTGCGACCCGCTGCAAAGGTTTCGACCGACATGCCGAGGATGCGGGAATAGAAATCGCAGGTGATGGCGATATCGGCGACGGTCAGCACGAGATGGTCGAGGCGGTCTATGCGGATCATGCTTTTCTCCTCGCGAGGTGCTGGGCAAGACAGGCGGAGACAAAGGCTAGGCCCAGCATGGCAAGTGTGAAGATAACGACGGCGGCCCAGCCTTCAACCGCAAAGAACCAGCCGCCTGCCGAACCCATGAGGCTGGAGCCGACATAATAGGCGAGCATATAGAGCGACGAGGCGTGCCCCTTGGTGCCATGCGCCAGCTTGCCGACAAGGCCGCTGGCGATCGAATGGCTCATGAAGAAGCCGGTCGTGAGTACGATGATGCCGAGGATGATGACCGGGAGCGAGGCAGCGAGCGTCAGCGCGCTACCGGCGGCGGTGAGTGCCAGACCGAAGAGAAGCACGGAAAAGTGCCCGATCCGGTCTCCCAGCAGACCGCCGATCGAAGAGGCGCCGATACCGAAGAGATAGACGGTGAAGATCAGGCCGAGTTCGGTCTGGTTGAGGCCGTAGGGCGGCGCCACCAGACGGAAACCGGCATAGTTATAGATCGTCACGAAGGAGCCCATCGCCAGGAAGGCGATGGCGAAGATGAAAGGCAGCGCCGGATTGCTGAGATGGCCGAGCCAAGCCCTGAGATGAAAGCGCGGATCGAAGCCTGGCCGGCGGACGAAATTGCGTGACGGTGGCAAGAGGGCGATGAAGCCGATCGCGGCGGCAAGGCCGATGGCGCCGATGATGAAAAGCGCTGGACGCCAGGTGAGATATTCGGCGAAGATGCCGGTCAGCACGCGGCCGGACATGCCGCCGAAGGCCGTGCCGCCGACATAGAGGCCCATGGTGGCGCCAAGGCCGCGTGGGTCGATTTCCTCGGCGAGATAGGCCATGGCGACGGCCGGCACGCCGCCGAGAACGAGACCCTGCAGCGCGCGGATGACGAGCAGCAGGTGCCAGTTCGGGGCAAAGGCCGTGGCGATGGTCAGCAATGCCGCGCCGACCAGCGATATCGACATCAGGCTGCGGCGGCCAAGACCTTCCGAGACGGCGGCGGCGCAGACGATCGCGACCGCCAGGAAACCGGTGGAGAGCGAGAGCGACAGCGAGCTTTCGGCCGGGCTGACGGCGAATTCCTGCGAGAAGATCGGCAGCAGCGGCTGCACGCAATAGAGCAGCGAGAAGGTGGAGAAGCCGGATAGGAAGAGTGCCAGGCTGGCGCGGCGATAGGCGCCGGTGCCACGGGTCAGGTAGTGCTTCTGCCCTGGGATCGCAGCTGTCTCGGAGGTCTTCACTGCATGCACTGACGGCGGCATATCTTCATCCTTCCGACCTCCGATCTAGTCAAAGCGCCTCCATTTGTCCAATATATGAGACCGTCGATTCCGATAGGTTTTGGAGATAGCGATGGAGCTGCGGCATCTCAGGTATTTCCTGGCAGTGGCGGAAGAAGGCAATTTCACCCGCGCCGCCGCCAAGCTCGGTATCGGGCAGCCGCCGCTCAGTCAGCAGATCCGCGACCTGGAGAGGGAAGTGGGTGCGGCGCTGTTTCACCGCGTGCCGCACGGCGCCGAATTGACGGCGGCGGGCGCAGCATTCCTCGGCGAGGCAAAGGCTTCGCTGGCGGCCGCGGAAAAGGCGAAGCTTGCGGCGCAAAGCGCCAATCGCGGCGAGACCGGCCGGCTGTCGCTCGGTTTCACCGCCTCCTCCGCCTTCAACCCCGTGGTCAGCACGACGATCCGCCGGTTTCGCGCGCGCTGGCCGGAGGTGCAGCTGTCGTTGACGGAAATGAACACGCTGGCGCTGATGCAGAAGCTGGAACGCGGCGAGCTCGACGCCACCTTCATGCGCCCCAGCCTCGACGATCCCACGGGCATCCGGCTGCGGCGGCTGCCGGACGAGCCGATGGTGATTGCCCTGCCCGCCAGCCATCCCCTGGCACGGCGCAGCGAGCTACCGCTTGCGGCGCTCGTGGACGAACCCTTCATCCTCTTTCCCCGGCTCGTGGGCTTGAGCCTTTACGACGATGTCGTGCTTGCCTGCCGCAAGGCGGGATTCGAGCTGACCGTGGCACAGGAGGCGCCGCAGATTTCCTCGGTCGTCAATCTGGTGGCGGCCGATCTCGGCGTCTCGATCGTGCCGGCCTCGATTTCGCAGATCAAGCTCGAAGGTGTGGCCTACCGGCCGATCGAAGGGCCGCCGGCCGTGGCGCGCCTGGCTCTGGCAATCCTGAAAACACATCGCTCGCCGGTCACCGAGAACCTGATCAGCCTGCTGAACTAAAGCGCGTCGCGATCTTTCAGATCTTCGCGCTTTAGGTCTTTGTTTTTGCACATGTCGTTTTCGCAAAACCGCTGCACACTTTTGCGCGACATGCTTTAGCCCACCAGATCCCAATAGGGCGGATCACCAAAACTCTGCTTCAGATGATCGGCGATGGCGCGGAGCTTGGCGGAGGGATTTCGGCCCTCGGGATGGGCCATATAGATGAATTCGGCCTCCGGCCTATGGCCGACATCGATTTCGGCAAGCCGGCCCTCGCGGATGGCCGGGCCGGCTATGAAGGCGGGCAGCAGCGCAATGCCGAGCCCGGCAATCGCGGCATCGCGGAGCATGTCGCCATTGTTGATGCCGAGCGCCAGTTTCGCACGGACGACGATCGCACCCTCCGGCGTCTGGAAGCGCCAGTCGGCAACGCCGCGGTTGGTGTAGAAAATTCCGCGATGGCTGTTGAGATCAGCCAGCGACGACGGAATTCCCTGGCGGGCGAGATAATCCGGTGAGGCACAGAGAAGACGGCGGCTTCGCGTGAGCTTCCAGGCGACCAGCCTGTTATCGGCGATCGGACCATTGCGGATAATGGCGTCATAGCCGTCCGAGGCGGCATCGACCCGCCGGTCATCAATATCGAGGGTCAATTCGATCTCGGGATGCTCGGCGAGAAAGGGATAGAGCGCCGGGCCGAGATGCATGCGGCCGAAGGTGACGGGGGCGGCGATGCGGATCGGGCCTGACAGTGTTCCGCGCCGCTCGGCCATATCGGCCGCGGCTTCCTCGATCTCGCGCACGATGCGCGCGGCGCGCTCGAGGAAGACCGTGCCATCCTCCGTCAATGTGAGCTTGCGGGTCGTTCGGTGCAGCAGCATGCCGCCGAGCGATTTCTCCAGCTCGGCCAACCTTTCGCTGACGACGGATTTGGACAGCCGCAGGCGCCTGGCCGCCTCGCTGACCGAGCCCGCCTCGACCACGGCGACGAAAGCCGCAATGCCTTCTATCCTGATCATCGTTCGGCTTTTCCGAATACGAGTTCCCCGATCTGGAGACTAATCCGAACGAAAGGAAAATGCCATCTTCCATTCAACGGAAGGGACGGCAAGGGCCGCCTCGCCTCAACACAGGAGATGGAACCATGAACCGCTTGAACAACAAGGTCGCGATCGTCACCGGCGCAAGCTCCGGCATCGGCCGCGCCACGGCAAAACTCTTCGCCGCCGAAGGCGCCAAGGTCGTCGTCGGCGCCCGCCGTCAAGGAGAACTCGACAGCCTCGTTGCGGAGATCAAGGCAGAGAGCGGCGATGCCATCGCCATTGCCGGCGACGTGCGCTCGGAAGATTATCACAAGGCGCTGGTCGCCGCCGCCGTGAGAAATTACGGCAAGCTCGACGTCGCCTTCAACAATGCCGGCACGCTCGGCGAAGCCGGTGCGAGCACCGCCGTTTCCGAAGCGGGCTTCAGCGAGGCGCTGGCAATCAATCTGACGGCCTCCTTCCTCGCCGCCAAGCACCAGATCGGGGCAATGGTGGAGAATGGCGGCGGCTCGGTGATCTTCACCTCAACCTTTGTCGGCTACAGCTTCGCCTTTCCGGGCGTTGCCGCCTATGCCGCCAGTAAATCCGGCCTGATCGGCCTGACACAGGCGCTTGCCGCCGAATTCGGTCAGCAGGGCGTGCGCATCAATGCCATCCTGCCGGGTGCAGTCGATACCGACATGTATCGGGACATGAACGATACGCCTGAGAAGCAGGCCTTCGTCACCAATCTGCATGCGCTGAAGCGTGTCGCGACACCCGAAGAACTCGCCCGCTCGGTTCTCTATCTCGCCTCCGACGATGCGAGCTTCGTCACCGGCACGGCCTCGCTGGTCGACGGTGGCGCTTCGATCACCCGCACCTGAAATGGCGCGGCACGATTATCCGCTGCGGGTTGACGATCCTTCAACACGCCGGCTTATCGCGCCGCTTTTTTCAGAGCATTCTCCCATTGAATAACAACGGGCCGCGGCCCAAAATTCGATCAAAGGAACGTCATCATGTCACGCCTGCAAAACAAGACAGCCCTCATCACCGGCGGCACCAGCGGCATCGGTCTCGAGACCGCCCGCCAGTTCATCGCCGAGGGCGCCCGCGTCGTCGTTACCGGCAGCAGCGCGGCAAGCGTCGAGGCGGCCCGCGCCGAACTTGGCGGCAAAGCCACCGTCATCCAGGCCGATGCCGGCAATGCGGTCGGCCAGAAAGCCGTCGCCGAGAGCGTGAGGGAGGCTTTCGGCACGCTCGACATCCTCTTCATCAACGCCGGGGTCGCCGAATTCGGGCCGCTGGAACAGTGGAGCGAAGCCGCCTTCGACAAGTCGGTTGATATCAACGTCAAGGGCCCGTTCTTCCTGATTCAGTCGCTGCTGCCAATTTTTTCGAAGCAGGCCGCGATCGTGCTCAACACCTCGATCAACGCCCATATCGGCATGCCGAACTCCAGCGTCTATTCGCTGACGAAGGGCGCGCTGCTGACGCTTGCCAAGACATTGTCGGGCGAACTCATCGGCCGCGGCATCCGCGTCAACGCCGTCAGCCCGGGGCCGATCGCCACGCCGCTCTACAGCAAGCTCGGGGCATCGGAAGCCGATTCCAAGGCGATGACTGCGCAGATCCAGGCTCAGATCCCCGTCGGCCGCTTCGGAAATCCCAGCGAAGTCGCCAAGACGATCGTCTTCCTCGCCTCCGATGAGGCGGCCTATATCGTCGGCAGCGAACTCATCATCGACGGCGGGATGAGCAACCTCTGACCCCACGAGCGCGGCGGAGACCAGAGTAGCTCCGATGCCTGTCGCCCGCGCGATTGCATGTTCTCCACCAAAGGCTTAGGGTCGAGGGCGGTCAGAAAAGGCAACGGGTAGAAGGCCATGGCTCTCAGCGGCAAACGCATCCTCCTCATCATCTCCGGCGGCATCGCGGCCTATAAGAGCCTCGATCTGATCCGCCGGCTGCGTGAGCGCGGCGCGAGCGTGCGCCCTGTGATGACCAAGGGTGCGCAGGAATTCGTCACGCCGCTAGCGGTCGGTGCACTGGCGGCGGACCATGTCTTTCTCGATCTGTTTTCGCGACAGGACGAACAGGATATCGGCCATATCCGCCTGGCGCGCGACTGCGACCTCGTGCTGATCGCCCCTGCCACGGCCGACCTGATGGCAAAGATGGCGAACGGGCTTGCCGACGATCTCGCCTCGACCGTGCTACTTGCGACCAACAGGCCGGTGCTTGCCGCACCGGCGATGAATCCCGCCATGTGGGCGCATCCGGCGACGCGGCGGAATGCGGCGATGCTCAGAGCCGACGGCATCCGCTTCGTCGGGCCGATGGCCGGCGAGATGGCGGAAAGCCGGGAGGCCGGGCTTGGCCGGATGGCGGAGCCGCTGGAGATCGTCGCTGCGGCCGAAACCATGCTCGACGACGGAGAAAAGCCGCTCAAGGGACGCAAGGCGATCGTCACCTCAGGACCGACGCATGAGCCGATTGATCCGGTGCGCTATATCGCCAACCGCTCCTCCGGCCGGCAGGGCCATGCGATCGCCGCAGCCCTTGCAAAGCTCGGAGCGGAGGTGACGCTCGTATCGGGGCCGGTGACAATCGCCGACCCCGTCGGCGTGACCGTTGTGCATGTCGAGCGGGCGGAAGAAATGCGTGATGCCGTGCTCGCGGCGCTGCCGGCCGACATCGCCGTGATGGTCGCAGCGGTGGCGGACTGGCGCGTCGCCTCGGCCGCCGACCAGAAGCTGAAGAAACATCCGGGCGAATCCATCCCGACGCTGGCGCTGACCGAGAACCCTGACATCCTGAAAACCGTCGGCCATCATACGATGCGGCCGAAGCTGGTGATCGGCTTTGCCGCCGAGACGCAGGATGTCGAAAGCAACGCAAAGGCAAAACTCGAAAGGAAAGGCGCCGACATGATCGTCGCCAATGACGTTTCTCCTGCGACCGGCATCATGGGCGGCAGCCGCAACCGCGTCAAACTCGTTCGCCGCGATGGCGTCGAGCAATGGCCTGACCTGGCGAAGGAAGAGGTCGCCGAACGACTCGCGGCGCTGATCGCCAAGCAGCTCAGCTAATCGCCAGCGGCTCAGGCAGGAATAGCCACGCGCGGCTTGGAGGCACTCCGCTTCTCCGGCCGGAAGTCGACGACGTCGATGCCGTCTTTACCGACGGTGACGGCGCTGCCATCCGGAATTTCCGCCCAGGCATCGCCATCGTCGTTCAGCGGCTCGGAGACAAGGCAATAGCCCGCACCCACAGGCGAGGCATAGAGCGTCGGCGCCTTGCGATCGGTCGCATAGCGAACAGCATAGAGGGTGTCGCCATCGGAGAAGGCAGCGGTAAAGCGCAGCAGGATCGAGCCGATGACGCTGTCGGCCAGATCCTCGACGACACCGATCATGTGAGCCATCGCGGCGACCGGCGCCTCGCGCAGACCGAACTGCAGCGCCAGCAGGAACATCAGCTCGGAATCGGTCGTGCCGCTGCGGGCATTGAACAGCTCGTCGTCGAGCATCGCCTCCATCGGCCGGCGCAGGCGCTCGAAGCCGGAGATCTGGCCATTGTGCATGAAGGACCAGGTGCCATGGGTGAACGGGTGGCAGTTGTCGCGGCGCGTGCCGCCGCCGGTGGCAGCGCGGACATGGGCGAGGAAGAGCGGCGAACGGATCTGCCGCGCCAGGCTCTTCAGATTGCAATCCGACCAGGCCGGCAGGATATCGCGGTAGCGGCCGGGCTCGGGCCTGTCGCCATACCAGGCGATGCCGAAGCCATCGCCATTCGTCGCCGTCTTGGCGCGGGTGGCGCAATGGGACTGCTCGATCAGCGAATGGGCGGGCGAGGATACCAGCTCCTCGAGATAGAGAGGATCTCCACGATAGGCTGCCCAGCGACACATGGCTTTCTTGCTCCGGAACCCGCCGCCGCATCGGCGGGAATGCTCTAAATTGTCTGATGTCACGGCTAATAACAGCTTAACGCGTTGCCGGTTTGCAAGCGCAACATGACAGTTTCGTGGCGCCTGGCACCTTCACATTCGGCGAAAAGCCGTGTTCTTTTGTGAACACCCCCGGTTCTGTCAAAGCAGCGCATGCGTGCATTTCTGCTTGCATCTCAGAAGAATCAGCCTAACTTTAAGCCATCAGCAACAGAACGAAAGGAAGGTGATCCAATGTCTAATGAGATTTCGGACCTCGTAACGGGCATGGAAGAGGTGACGAAGGCGAGGCAGCCCTCGCTCTAATCCCCGCCTTCCTAGGGCTGCATAGACAGTCCAGGCCAGTTTGAGGCCAAACTCATGGAAAAGGGTCGCCGAGGCGGCCCTTTTTTATTGTCTTGATGGCTTTATCGTCTTGATGTCCGGCGTTGACGAAAGATCGAAATCTCACTACTCATAAAGTCATCTGATGACTTTATGAGTAGTGAGATGCGAGCGCTCAACAAGACCAATCTCGCGGATGAGGCGATCGAGGCAATCCGCGGCGACATTCTCGGCAAACGCTGGGCGGTCGGCGAGAAATTGCCGAATGAAGCCTCGCTGTCGGCGATGCTTTCCGTCAGCCGCGGCACGGTACGAGAGGCGGTTCGCGTTCTCGTCTCCCAGGGTTATCTCGAGACAAGGCAGGGTTCGGGCACCTATGTCCGCTCGACGACCGATGCCGGCCGGCCGCTGACGATGGCGCGCCGCGCCAGCCTGCGCGACCAGTTCGAGGCGCGCTTGGCGCTCGACGTCGAGGCCGCCCGGCTGACGGCGATCCGCAAGACGCCGGAGACTGTTGCCGGGCTTCGCAGGCTGCTTGCCGAACGTGGCAATTACGACGGCGGCGATCAGGCCGCCTTCGTCGAAGGCGACCTAGCCTTCCACAAGGCTGTCATCGCCGCTTCGGGCAACCGGGCGATGATCGAGATCTACGATTTCTTCTCGGCCTCGATCGCCGATACCATCGCGGCGACGCTCGGCAAGGATATTCCCGAACCGGACATGCAGGCGCATGCCGATATCGTCGATGCCATCGAGACCGGCGATCCCGACAAGGCGGATGCGGCGGTGCGCCGTTTCATGGCGCCGGTTCTTGCCGCACTCGACCGGATGATCCTGTCATGAACACGCCTTCCAACAATGCCGTCAGCGCGGTCGACTCCGCCGACGAATTGCTGATCGATGCGGAGGCAGGCAGCCTTCTGCTGCCGCAGGCAATGCCGGTGCGGGGAGCTGCGGGGCGTTTCCTGCTCGGCGCGAGCCTGGTGCTGATCGCCTTCAACCTGCGCCCGGTCTTCTCGAGCGCCTCGGCGCTTCTGCCGGAAATCCGCTCGGAACTCGGCCTCAGCGCGCTGGGCGCCAGCCTGCTGACGACGCTGCCTGTTGTTTGCCTCGGCGCCTTCTCGCCGCTTGCGCCTCGCCTTGCCCAGCGCTTCGGTACCGAACGTACGCTGCTCGGCGTTCTCCTGCTTCTGGCGCTCGGCACGGGTTTGCGCGGGCTTTCCTCCGTGCCGCTGCTCTTCATCGGCACCGCCCTTGCCGGCGCCTGCATCGCCGTCGGCAATGTGCTGCTGCCGGGGCTGGTGAAGCGGGATTTCGCCGGGCGCGCCGCGCTGATGACCGGCTTCTACACGATGGCGCTTTGCGCCGGTGCGGCAAGTGCCGCCGGGCTGACGTTGCCGATCGAGCACGGATTGGGCGGCTCCCTCGAAGGCGCGCTCGCCATCTGGGCCCTGCCCGCCCTGATCGTCGGCCTGCTCTGGCTGCCCGAGGTTCTTCGCAGCGGCCGGCAGGCAAGACGAAATGGCTTCCACGTCAAAGGCCTCTGGCGCGACCGGCTCGCCTGGCAGGTGACGCTATTCATGGGTTTGCAATCGGCCCTTGCCTATTGCGTCTTCGGCTGGCTGGTTCCGATCTTGCGCGAACGCGGGCTCGACGGCGTCACATCAGGGGCGATCGTTTCCCTGTCGGTCATGGTACAGGCGGCGTCCTGCCTGGTCGTGCCGCATATCGCCGTGCGCGGCCGCGACCAGCGGCTGATCAATGCGAGCCTCTGCGGCGTTGCCGTCATCGCCCTGCTCGGCCTGCTCTTCGCGCCGCTTTCGACGGTCTGGCTATGGGCGGTGCTGCAGGGCATCGGCCAGGGCGGGCTGATCGCGGCAGCCATGACGACGATCGTGTTGCGCTCGCGCGATCCCGATGTCGCCGCCCATCTTTCCGGCATGGCGCAATGCGTCGGTTATCTGCTCGCCGCCATCGGCCCGCTCATCGTCGGCCTCATCCGCGGCTGGACCGGCAGCTTTTCCTGGTGCGCAGCCCTCTTCGTCGCGCTCGGACTGGGCGCGGCAATCAATGGCTGGAAGGCCGGCCGGGCGGTGGAGATCAATGTCCATGCGGTCGAAAAGGACGGCTGAGCCCTTCGCTCACCTATCCATCACCATCTCTTGATGCCGGTCGTCGGCCGCGGATGTTACGCTATCTCAGCCTCTCATCCCGACCGCCGGAGGAAACATCTTGCGCATACGAACCCTGTTTCTGCTCGCCGCATTTATGGCGTCGCTGGCACCTGCCCTTTCCCATGCGCAGGAAAGCGATCCACCGAGGGCGAATGTCCAGAGGGGTGCGCGCGACGGCATGCTGAAACTGCTGCCGGCCGATTCCGTCACAGAGCACGCGCTGACGATCGGTGGCCAGAAGCTCGCCTATACCGCCACTGCCGGCACGCTGGATCTCTTCGGCCAGGACGGCGCACAGACCGGCGCGATCTTCTACACCGCCTATGTCGCAAGGGATGGCGGGGCGAACCGGCCTCTGACCTTTGCCTTTAACGGCGGGCCGGGTGCGGCTTCCGCCTTCCTGCATCTCGGGCTGGTCGGGCCGAAGGTGCTCGATTTCGGGCCGGACGGACGCGACGGCGCCAATGCGAAACTCGTCGACAACCCGCAAAGCTGGCTCGATTTCACCGATCTCGTGCTGATCGATCCGATCGGCACCGGCTGGAGCCGGACGGCAAAGGCAGACGACGCCTCCAACTATTACAACGTCGGTGCCGATGCTGAGAGCATCGCCAAGGCGATCGCGCTCTATGTCGCGCACAACAACCGTTCCAACTCGCCAAAGTATCTTCTCGGCGAAAGTTATGGCGGCTTTCGCGCCGCCAAGGTCGCCTCGGCGCTTCAGGAGAGCCAGGGCATCATCGTCGCCGGAGCGGTGATGCTTTCCCCCTTGCTCGAGGGTCAGCTGATGTTCAATGCCGACCAGTTCCCGCTCGGTGCAGCACTAGAGCTGCCGTCGCTGGCCGCCGCCGAACTCGACCGGCATAACGCCTTTGACGAAGAAAAGCAGAAGGCGGCCGAGACCTTCGCGCTGGGGGACTATCTGACGACGCTCGCCGGGCCGCCGCCGACGGGTGCCGACGCCGCCGCCTTCTATGGCAGGATCGCCGCATTGACCGGCATTCCCGAGGATATCGTCACCCGCAACCGCGGCTTCCTCGGCAGTTCCTTCGTCAAACATTCAGATGGAGGCAGCGGCGAGGTGGTGAGCTCGTACGACGCCTCCTTTGCAGCGCCTGATCCCTATCCGGAATCGGATTACGATCGCGGCGACGACGCCATCCTTGACGGTTTCACCCGCGCCTATGGCGGGGCTTTCGCCGACTACGCCCGCAACGAACTCGGTTTCAGGACCGAGATGACCTATTCGCTGCTCGACCGCGATATCAGCCGGCGCTGGGAATGGGGCGGCGGGCGCGGCGGCGGATCGCGCTTCCAGGCCAGTGCCACCGACGACATCAGGCAGCTGCTCGCCTCAAACCCGGCCTTCCATCTGCTGATCGCACATGGCTACAGCGATCTGGTGACGCCTTATGGCGTCAGCCGCTACGTGGTCGACCATCTGCCGCCCTCGCTCGCCAGTGGCCGTGTCGGACTGAAGCTTTATCGCGGCGGCCATATGTTCTATACAAGAGCTGAACAGCGGGCCGTCTTCACGGCGGATGCAAAGGCCTTCTACGCCACACACCCGGCCGCTCAGCCGGCGGACTAAAGCGTGGTGATGTCTTGTCGCTAAACCGTTGTACAGTTTTGCACGACATGCTTTGGGGACTTGCCGATGCATATTACCGGAGGATGCCACTGCGGCGCGATCCGCTATCAGGCGGATCTCGATCCGGAGCGGATCTCGATCTGTCATTGCACCGATTGCCAGCGGTTGACGGGCTCGGCCTATCGCATCACAGCACCAGCGCGGCCGGGAAGCTTCACGCTCACGTCAGGCGAGCCGAGAGGCTACGCAAAATATGGCGACAGCGGTGGTCTCAGCCGGCAATTCTTCTGCCCGAATTGCGGATCGCCGCTTTACCGCACGGATGGCGACGGCGGAGGGTTCGGCATCCGCATCGGCAGCATCGACCAGCGGCGGGAACTGGCGCCGAAGAAGCAGATATGGTGCCGCTCGGCCCTGCCCGGGGTGGAGAATATCGAAACGCTGCCGCGCTTCGAGGGCGAGGATTAGGCTGGCCTCGGCTTAACATCCCGCCTTTATTCCGGCAGAGGCATGTCCGGCCAGCTATCGGTGACGCCGGCCTGGACCGGGCGCTCTAGATAGGTGGAAAGCGCGATATAGCTGCGGGTGCCGGTGACACCGGGAACGGCATGGATCTGGGCGAGAAAAGCCTCCAAGGCCTGCGGGCTGGCAGTGCGGACCTTGAAGAGAACGCTGGCGTCGCCGGCGACCGAATGCATCTCCTCGACCTCGGGAAACTGCAGGACCTGCATCAGCCGCTCGCTCTTGCCCCAGCCGGCCGCTTCCACATGCACGAAAGCAAGCAGCGGCTTGCCGAGGGCTGCGCCATCCAGCGCGGCATGCACGCCCTTGATGGCGCCGGATTGTCTCAGGCGGCGCACCCGCTCATGCACGGCCGGCGCTGACAGGCCGACCGCTTCGCCAAGCCTGGCGTAGCTCTGGCTGCTGTCGGCGGCGAGCGCGGCTAATATTCTTCGGTCGAATGCATCGACGACAGCCTGCTGCCTGCGTCCCTGCCGAAGATCGTCTGTATTTTTCGCCATTCCGCAAACTCCCCTTTCTGCCGAAGAATAATCGCCGATACTGCCGTTCTTCAATAGGATATTCGGAAGAGGAGGAACCTCATGGAGATGATCGCGCACAATCCAGCAAACGGGATCTATGCAGCGAGCCCTGATTACATCCATGCGCTGGAGGTCAGGCATCCGTCGCGGCTGCTCTTCGTCAGCGGCACCATGGGTCTCGATCAACAGGGAATGGCGGCGGCCGATCTGGAAGGACAGCTGGAGCTGATCTGGTCCAATCTGCGCGCCATCCTCACTTCTGCTGATATGACCGTGGACAATATCGTGCGGCTGACGAGCTATCTCAGCGACGGCGCCTTTATGGAGGCGAACCAGAATGCCCGCCTTCGGGCACTTGGCGGCCGCGCCGTGCCGACCACGGCGATCATTGTCGAAACGCTGCGCGACGACTGGCTCGTCGAGATCGAGATCATCGCTGCCGGCTAAGCCACATTGGCCGTCGCACCGCAGGGGTGCGACGGCGGCGGCGATCAGGCCGCCTGTTTCAACAGGCCGAGCGCTTCGGCCAGATCGACCTCGCCGCGGAAACCGCCGCTGCTTTTCGCCTCCTGCCGATGCTCGATCGCATGGGCGAAACGCACGGCCGGCTCCTGCTGCATGCGCTCATAGAGGCGATGCAGGCCGGGAAACTGCCGGCGGTCGACGACCTTGTGGAAATCGTTCCAGCGGGCGATCCCGACGAAATAGGCATCCGCCAGGCTTGGCCCATTGCCGAGAAGCCATTCACGGCCATCGAGCAGACGCTCCAGCGTCTGATGCGCCTTTTCGACCGCGGCAATGCCATAGGCCGTGAGGGCCTGCTTCTGCTGCGGCTCCAGCGGATGCTCGATCGCATACCAGAGCGGGCCGAAGGCCTGGAAGAAACTGGTGTTGAGAAAGGCGAGCATCTGGTTCAGCCGATCGAAATCCGCCGACCCCTGCGCAAAGCCCAGACCGTTGCCGATCGTGCGGGCGCCGATATGGTGGAGGATCGCCATGCTTTCGCTGATCGTCCTGCCATCCTCGAGCAGCAGCGACGGCGTTTCGCCGACCATGTTGATCCGCTGGTATTCTTCGCCGGAGACCATGTCCGGCATCTCGACGCGGCAGAGCCGATAAGGCAGGCCGGACCATTCCAGCGCGACGATCGAGCCGAAGGAGCAGCCCTCCGGCACGCCGTAAAACAATATGGGTGACATCAATCGTTCCTTTCAGAATTGAACCCGTTTGGACACGTTGAATGTGCAGATGTGGACGATCCCGCGGTAGAGGCTGTAAATGCATCGCAATGTCTACATAGCTGGAAGCTGACGATGACGCTCTTCAACCTCAACGACCTCCATCTTTTCGTGCAGGCCGTCGACAGCGGCAGTTTTACCGCCGCCGCCAGGCATCTCGGCATTCCGAAATCGACCGTGAGCAAACGGGTTGCGGAGCTGGAGGCCCGGCTCGGCGTCCGGCTGATCCAGCGCACGTCGCGAAGCTTCGCGCTAACCGAACTCGGCCGGGAATTCTTTCAGCATGCCCAGGCCTCGATCATCGAGGCGGAGATGGCCGAAGGCATTGTGCGGCGGCATCTGGCTGAACCCGCCGGCAGCGTTCGCCTGACCGCCTCGGTGCCGACGGCGCAGTTTACCTTGACTGAGCATCTGCCGGCGCTGGCAGCACGTTATCCGAAGCTCCGGCTTTCCGTGCAAGTGACGGACCGCTTCGTCGACATCGTGCAGGAAGGCTTCGACATCGCGCTGCGCAGCCATCGCGGGCCGCTGCCGGATTCCGCACTGGTACAGCGGAAGCTCGCCAGCCACCCTTTCTTCATCCTCGCCTCGCCGGATTATATCTGCGCCCATGGCGAACCGCGCCGGCCGGAGGAGCTGGCACAGCATGCGACGATCATGACCAGCCTGACAGAGGATCAGTGGCGGCTATATTCGCGCGGCGACGAGGTTCTCGTCACGCTGCATTCCGTCATGGCGGCGGATGAGCCCTATGTCCTGATGGAAATGGCCATGTCAGGGCTCGGCATTACCTGCCTGCCGACATCCGTGTGCCGGAAGGCGCTGGCAGACGGGCGGCTGGTGCGGGTGCTGCCGGAATGGACGGCAGGCAGCATCGAGACGACGATCCTGATGCCGCATCGGCGTGGCCAACTGCCGGCAGTGCGCGCCGTCGTCGATTTCCTGGCGGAACGGCTTTGGCGATTAGCTATCACGCCGCCTTGGCGGCGTGATATTCCTTGATCGCGACCATCTTGATCGCCGGATGGCGCTCGGACTCGTAACGCAGCGAGAAACCGTCCTGGGCGAGGAAGACCGGGTCGCCGTCGAGATCGCGGGCGATATCGCCGCGTTTGACGGTGAGGAATTTCTCGAGATCGGCCGGCTGCTCGGCAGAGATCCAGCGGCAGACGGAGAAACGCGACATTTCGAAGGAGACCGGCAAGCCGTATTCGGCCATCAGCCGCTCCTTCAAGACGTCGAGCTGCAGGGCGCCGACGACGCCGACGATCGCCGGCGAGCCGTCTTCCGGCGAGAACAGCTGGACGACGCCTTCTTCGGCCATCTGCTGTAGGGCTTCCTTGAGCTTCTTCGCCTTCATCGCGTCTTCCAGGCGCACGCGGCGCAGGATCTCCGGCGAGAAGTTCGGCACGCCCTGGAAGACCAGCGATTCACCTTCGGTCAGCGTATCGCCGATCCGGAGCGTCCCGTGGTTGGGAATGCCGACGACGTCGCCGGCATAGGCGGTGTCGGCGAGCTGGCGCTGCGAGGCGAAGAAGAATTGCGGCGCCGTCAGGCCAAGCTGTTTGCCGGTGCGGGCGAGCCTTGCCTTCATGCCGCGTTCGAGCTTGCCGGAGCAGATGCGGGCAAAGGCGATGCGGTCGCGGTGGTTGGGATCCATGTTCGCCTGGATCTTGAAGACGAAGGCGGTCATCTTGTCGTCGGTCGCATGCACGGTCCTGGTATCGGCGACCTGGTCACGCGGCGGCGGCGCAAAATCGCCGAGCGCGTTGATGAGATCGCGAACGCCGTAATTGCGCAGCGCCGAGCCGAAAAAGACCGGCGTCATATGGCCTTCGAGGAAGGCTTCGCGGTCGAACGGACGGCAGGCCTCGATCGCCAGCTCCGTCTCCTCGATGAAGACCTGGCGCTCGTTTTCCGGCAGCCTGCCGGCCACGCTTTGCGGGCCATTGACCGGCGTCCCCTCGATTTCGGTATCCGAACCGCGCACCGTGTTGGCGGCGATATTGTAGGAGCCGCAAAAGGTCTTGGAGCGGCCGATCGGCCAGGTGATCGGCGCGGTATCCAGCGCCAGCTTCTCTTCCACCTCATCGAGGATCTCGAAGGGATCGCGGCTTTCGCGGTCCATCTTGTTGATGAAGGTGATGATCGGGATATCGCGCATGCGGCAGACTTCGAAAAGCTTCAGCGTGCGCGGCTCGATACCCTTGGCTGCATCGATCACCATGACCGCGGCGTCGACGGCCGTCAGCGTGCGATAGGTATCGTCGGCGAAGTCCTCGTGACCCGGCGTATCGAGGATGTTGAAGACATTATCGTTATATTCGAAGGTCATCACCGAGGTGACGACGGAAATGCCGCGTTCGCGCTCGATCTTCATCCAGTCGGAGCGCGTCTGCATGCGATCCTTCTTCGCCTTGACTTCGCCGGCAAGCTGAATGGCGCCGCCGAACAGCAGCAGCTTTTCGGTGAGCGTCGTCTTGCCCGCGTCCGGGTGGGCGATAATAGCGAATGTGCGGCGGCGGGAGACCGCCTCGGCGAGACTTTCGGCCATGCTTGTGAATCCTGTGGAATTGCCGCGTATCTAGCGATTAAAGCCCGGCATTGCAATTGACCTCGGGCCTTCGGGCGCAAAGTAATGGGCCATGACCATTCATCACGATACGCGCCCGACGCTGAACCTCATCCGCTTGGCCAATGGCGAAGGCCTCGATCTGCCCGCCTATGAAAGCAAGGGGGCGGCCGGCATGGACCTGCGTGCCGCCGTCGACGAGGCAGCACCGCTGACGCTTCTGCCCGGCAAGCGGGCGCTGGTGCCGACCGGCTTCATCTTCGAGATCCCCGAGCATTTCGAGGGACAGGTGCGGCCGCGTTCCGGCCTCGCCTTCAAAAACGGCATCACCTGCCTGAATACGCCTGGTACCGTCGACAGCGACTATCGCGGCGAGGTGAAGGTGCTGCTCGTCAATCTCGGCGAGGAAGCCTTCGTCATTTCGCGCGGCATGCGCATCGCCCAGATGGTGATCGCGCCGGTGACCCAGGCGCGGGTGGCGGAGATTACCGAGGCCAGCGAAACGATGCGCGGCGCAGGCGGCTTCGGCTCCACCGGCCTCTGATGGCACAGCGCCTCGACAGCGCTGGCCTGACCTTCCGGCAGGACTATTTCGGCGACCCCGCCGGCTGGGCGGCCTTAGTCTGCCTGCTTCAGGATATTTTCGGCATCGATATCGGACCGCTGCAACAGCTCGGCGGACCCGATCCGACGAGCATGCCCTTCGGCTGGTTTAATGCCGAAGGGGAACTTGCGGCGAATATCTCGGCCTTTGCGCTGCCTTTCGTCCTCAACGGCAGGATCGTCCATGCCGCCGGGCTGCAATCCGGTGCCGTGCGGCCAGCATGGCGCGGCCGCGGGCTCTATCGCGACGTCACGGTGAAAGCGCTCGACTGGTGCGAGAAACAGGGTTTTGAAGCCGTCATCCTCTATACCGACAAACCGTCGCTCTACGAAGCCTACGGTTTCCGCGCGATACCGCTGCACCGATATGAGGGAGCGGCTCCCGACCCTTCGTCTTCCGCCGCCCGCGCTCGGCCGCTTTTGCCGACAAACGCGGATGATCTTGCCCTGCTGCAATCGCAGTTGAAAGGACGCGGCCCGGTTTCGACCTCGCTGGCGGTCACGGTCAATGCGGCGATGTTTCTGATCAACACCCAGCTCGATCCCGATGTCCGGATCAGCTTGCTGGCTGAGCGGCAGGCGGTGATCGCCTGGAAGATGGATGAGGCTGGCCGCTTCAGCCTCCTCGACGTCGTGGCGGCGGAGATACCGTCGCTTGCAGTAATCCTCGGCGGGCTGGAGATCGCGCCAGCTTCCGTCGAGGTGTTATTCCGTCCCGACAAGCTCGGCTGGGACGGTGTCCCGCAACCCTTGGAAAGCGGCACGAGGTTGATGCTGCGCGGGCTCGGCGATGCCACCCCGGATTTTCCGGCGATGTTGTCGCCGATGGCGGAATTCTAGATCCCTCTATTTCCGGCGTGAAAGCGGCGGCAGGCGGCGCTTGACGGGCGAGGCTTTGATCATCGCCGTGTTGGTCTCCGCCCTTTCGGCGACCCGGTCGAGGATCCCGTCGAGGTCCGCCATCGAGCGGATGACCAGGCGGGCGATGAAGCAATCATCACCCGTCACCTTATCGCATTCGATGATTTCGGGAATTTCCTGGATGATCCGCTCGACGATGTGCAACTGCCCTGGCAGCGGACGCACGCGCACGATCGCCTGCAGGGGATAGCCGACGGCGGCGGGATCGAGATCAATGGTGAAGGCCTTGATGACGCCACGCTCCTCCAGCCGCCGCAGGCGCTCGGCGGCACTGGGCGAGGAGAGGCCGACCTGCTGGGCCAGTTCCTTCAGCGAGATCCGCGCATTGCCGGCCAGCGCCTCCAGAATGGCCTGATCGATTTCGTCAAGCGATTGCACATCATTAGCCACGGCGAGATATTCTCCTCGTATGATTAGGCGATATCGATCATTTTCCTTCTTATCCTTATATAAAACCGCCTTCCGCCGCAATAATCTTATGCCACCGAAATGGAGGCGACCATGGGCAGCGACATCAGACGGGGCACGGCGGAAATGACGGCAGCGATGCTGATCTCGGGGACGATCGGCTGGTTCGTCGTCATGTCGGGACAACCGGTCAGCGGCGTGGTCTTCTGGCGCTGCCTGTTCGGCGCGCTCACCTTGCTGGTCATCTGCGGCGCTCTCGGGCTGCTGCGGCCAGGCATCATCACGCTGCGCGCCTTCGGCATCGCTATTTTCGGCGGCGTCGCCATCGTCTTGAACTGGCTGCTGCTGTTTGCCTCCTACTCGCATGCGACGATCTCGATCGCGACGACCGTCTACAACACCCAGCCTTTCATGCTGCTGGTGCTCGGCGCGCTCTTTCTCGGCGAGAAGATCACCGCCACCAAGCTGTTCTGGCTGACACTCGCCTTCGCCGGCATGATTGCCATCGTCGAGGCAAAACCGGAGACTGGAGGGGCGACATCCGACGGTTACGGCCTCGGCATCCTGATGGCGCTCGGTGCGGCCTTTTTCTACGCGCTCGCAGCCCTTGCCGCGAAATGGCTGAAGGGCACGCCGCCGCATCTGATCGCGCTCATCCAGGTCGCAACCGGCATGCTGATGCTGGCACCGATGACCGATTTTTCTCATCCGCCGGGCGATGTTGGGTCCTGGGCGATCCTGGTGACCGTCGGCGTCGTCCATACCGGGCTGATGTATGTGCTGCTCTACGGCGCGATCCAGAGGCTGCCGACGCATCTGACAGGCGCCCTGTCCTTCATCTATCCGATCGCGGCGATTGCCGTCGACCGGCTGGCCTTCGGCCATGCGCTGCAGCCGATGCAGATCGCAGGCGCGGCGATCATTCTCCTTGCCGCCGCCGGCATGAATCTCGGCTGGACGCCGCGCTGGCTGCGGCCGCGGGCGGTGGAGAGCTGAGAACCGGGCAGTCCGGGCATGACAGACATGCCCGGTTGCCAATGTTACCTCTGCGGGCGCGTCGTTTCGAACAGGAACCAGGTACGGCGCTCGCCCTCGTCGATCCAGTTCTCGATCAGGCTGGCGGTTGCGACATCATTGTGCTCGTCGCAGAGGCCATGCACCTCGCGCAGCAGCGAAACGAGTTGAGCGTTATCCTCGCGCAGTTCCGACAACATGTCTTCGGGCGTGACGAAATCCGCGTCATTGTCCGAAAGGCGCTGCTGACGTGCGATCTGGCCGATGGAGCGGAGCGTCGTGCCGCCGATCTTGCGGGCACGCTCGGCAATGTCGTCGGTCATCGCGAAGATCTGTTCCGCCTGTTCGTCGAGCAGCAGATGATAGTCGCGAAAATGCGGGCCGGACATGTGCCAATGGAAATTCTTGGTCTTCACATAAAGCGTAAAGACATCGGCGAGCAGTGCGGTCAGCGCCGCCGAAATATCGGTAATGGCATTGGTCGGCAGGCTGGACGGCGTCTTGAGTGGCGAAAGCCTGCGGGTTTCGGCTGGCGTATGGGACATTTAATCTCTCCTTGGTGATGAAAATCTCTAGCGCCACCGGCCGGGACAACCGCGGCGGGCCGCGCTGATCGCGCATTTGCAGAGAGAGAAATAGCAAGGCCGGGTCGCTTTCCAAGTGGATCATGGTCTAGCAGACCTATTCCTTATGGTTATGGACCGATCAGCGCCAATGCATTGATGAGGAAGCGGCGCTTGCCTATAGAGGGGCCGTGGAAGCCCTGAGGGTTAAGAAGATGAGCCTTGCCGCCTTGCTGACCTATGCCGGAGCGCTGTTCATCGCCGCGGCCATTCCGGGACCCGGGATTACTGCAATCGTCGCGCGTGCGCTCGGCTCGAATTTCCGCGAAACCTTCTTCATGGGCCTCGGCCTGGTGCTCGGCGACATGACTTATCTCACAGCGGTCATTCTCGGCCTTGCCTTCGTGGCGCAGACCTTTACCGAGGTGTTCATAACAATCAAGATCGCCGGCGTCCTCTATCTCGGCTACATCGCCTGGAAACTCTGGACGGCGGGGCTGCTGCCGCAGGATATCGCGGCCCGCAAATCCACCAACATCGGCATGTCTTTCGTCTCCGGCCTGCTGGTGACGCTCGGCAATCCGAAGACCATGCTGTTCTATGTCGCCCTGGTGCCGACGCTGATCGATATCGGCAATATCGGGCTACGCGACTATGCGCTCCTGCTCACCACCACCTTCGTCGTGCTGATCGTCGTGCTCGTGCCCTATATGCTGCTTGCCTCGCGGGCCCGCACGATGCTGAAGCAGCCGCGCGCCTTGCAGGCGCTGAACCGGGTTGCGGCCGGCATCCTCGCCGGCACGGCCGCCTTCATCGCCACGCGCGCAGCCTGAAATAAACATTCGGCAAGAAACGGTTTTCAAAGGTTTTTTTCTCTCCTGATCGCCTCTCCAGGTCGAACGCGGTCTGGCCTAGACGGGCCTTTGACCCTATTCTCCCCCCTCGATTTCAGGAGCAGGATTTCAAAGGGAGAGCACCCATGTCGCACAAGCCCGGCCGCGGCCGCATCTATTCCTCGATCACCGAGACCATCGGCGACACGCCGCTCGTGCGCTTCGACAAGCTGGCGCGGGAAAAGGGCGTCGTGGCGAACCTGATCGGCAAGCTCGAATTCTTCAACCCGATCGCCTCCGTCAAGGATCGTATCGGTGTCGCGATGATCGAGGGCCTCGAAGCGCAAGGCAAGATCACCCCCGGCAAGACGGTGCTGATCGAGCCGACCTCCGGCAATACCGGCATCGCGCTCGCCTTTGCCGCCGCCGCCAAGGGCTATCGGCTGATCCTCACCATGCCGGAGACGATGTCGGTCGAGCGCCGCAAGATGCTGGCACTGCTCGGCGCCGAGCTGGTGCTGACCGAGGGACCAAAGGGTATGAAGGGCGCCATCGCCAAGGCCGAGGAACTGGCGGCGTCGCTTCCCGATGCCGTCATTCCGCAGCAGTTCGAAAACCCCGCCAACCCCGAGATCCACCGCAAGACGACGGCCGAAGAAATCTGGAACGATACCGACGGCACGGTCGATATCGTCGTCTCCGGCATCGGCACCGGCGGCACGATCACCGGCGTCGGACAAGTGCTGAAGAGCCGCAAGCCCGAGATCAAGATCATCGCTGTCGAGCCCGCCGATTCGCCGATCCTGTCCGGCGGAAATCCCGGCCCGCACAAGATCCAGGGCATCGGCGCCGGCTTTGCGCCGAAGATCCTCGATACCGGCATCTATGACGAAGTCGTCACCGTGACCAACGACGAAGCCTTCGAACAGGCGCGCCTGGTTGCCAGGCTCGAAGGCGTGCCGGTCGGCATCTCCTCGGGTGCTGCACTGACCGCCGCAATCAAGGTCGGCATCCGTCCCGAGAACGCCGGCAAGAACATCGTCATCATCATCCCCTCCTTCGCGGAGCGTTATCTTTCGACGGCGCTGTTCGAGGGGCTTGGGAGCTGAGGCTGGCTTTGGCCGGGGCTTTCCCCGTCATTCATTTCGGAGATTTCGGGACGCTTCGATGCCCCTTTTTTTGCACAGCAGCCGTCAGCCTTTCGCCGGCGATGCGGGTAGCAGATCGCTTCGGCGAGATGAATGCGGCCGGCCGTCGGCTTGCCGCCAAGATGGGCGAGCGGGCGGTCAAACTTCGGCACGCGATGGTTACCGCGCCGAACGAGCGCACAGTGATGGACAAACGAGGCCTCGCCGGGACGGGCGCACTTGTGCTCGTCTAGGGGGTTGAAGCAATATTATCCGACGCCATGAGGCGCTTTATGTTGAGCCTGTCAAACTGCCACCGGGGAATTGAGTTTGCATCTGCAAGAAGGCCTGAAATATATGCAGACAGCTCCTGCACGTTCTTCACACCCACTAGATGCTTGATGCGCTCAAAGTAACGGGCCGACTTCGCTCGTGCAAACATCTCAAATGGTCCACCATGACGATCGACATACAACAGGGTTTCCGGCCACCAGCTGTTGTAATCATTGAATTTCGTAGCCCTAAAATAGAATATAAAGTCGGCACATAAAACATACGCAAAATCGATGCCTGTGCCTTCATTCCGTTCCTTTAACATGTCGGCCCGAATTGATGTTCGCTTCAACTTAAGGCGCTCACTTCTTATATCGAAGCTCTTAGCGTATTCCCGAAAAATAGTAAAATTATGCATGGTCTCATCAGGTCTACGGCGCGAATTCCAATAGTATTGGTCGTCGATCACTGTAGAGGCCGCGTCAAATCGCTCATATTTCAAGAGCGTAGCCATCCAATACAAAAACAGCTCATGCACAATGAACTGGTAGTTGTCCTGGTCAACATCGGAGTATGAACTAGCGTTCGTCGGTGGATGGAGGTAGGGGATCAGACGTTCGAAAAACCGATGGACAATTCCCACCAATTCAGGTGTTGGCTGATACTGCGCTATCGCAGTGAATAAGGAGATAAATTCGTTCCTGTAGGGAACGAATTTATCAACGTTATCGACTACGACATCGTCGTAATTCTCGCCAATAACCTGTGCGGAGGCTAGACGAAACTTTTCGAAAATTGTATCGGGGGACCCTAAAAATTCGCCGGCTGCAGCTGCGGCATGTGCGGAGCCGTTGCGCATAGCCTCGATAATCCGCCGACTTCCGAGATCGGCCGGCTTTCCAGCCAAACTTTTGGAGTTAAGAAAAGCGGGCTTGGCGCCGATCTCCGGCGGAACGTCCCAAGGCGCGTCCCAGGCCCAGCGAACCACGCGCTCGAATTCCTGAGCATACGTAGCTGGGCTGCTGAGATCAATATAGATGCGGCTCCCATAGTACGTTGGCAGATAGGCCTTACCATGTTCGTCATTCTCACGGACCACCGCCACAAACTTGTCTTGTTCGCGCTCAGCGTAGAGTTCAGGCGTGATGATCTGTGCCTCTGTCCCAGCACCGCCTTTTCGTCCATCTGATTTTTTCGCATAAACTTCGTCGCATATAAGGATAACCTTGGTGACCGTCTTGTCAGTCACCATCTTCTCCATAAACGCGTTTGCGTCGTGTCCGGGCTTAAGATGCCATTTATCAAGGATAACATCGATTCCCTGATGTCGCAGTTGACCGGCAAACTCAACGACCCAGGCCTGATGATCGGCACTGCTCCATGAATAAGAAATGAAGAGCCTCGGCGCGGTTTCATACTCGCCAGTCATGTTCGAATCTCACAATCTTTAAAACTAAGCTCTATCTATACCAGTATACCGAGCAAGCTGAATGCTCAGTTAGAAGGAGGCGCCCGTTTTCCCCAACTGCCGCAGCGCTTTCGTCTCCGGTTTTCTATCTTCGCTGAGTATCGGGGCGCTTCGGCGCGCGTTCTTCCTACGCCGCAGCCGTTAGCCTCTCACCCGCGATCCTGTAGGAGATCGCTTCGGCGAGATGGATGCGGCCGACTGTAGGCTTGCCGTCGAGGTCGGCCAGCGTGCGGGCGACCTTCAGCACGCGGTGGTAACCGCGGGCGGAGAATTTCATTTTCTCGGCGGCATCGCGCAGCAGCTGCAGGCCAGCAGCGTCAGGCTCGGCCAATTTCTCGATCATCGCGGTGGAGCAGCGGGCATTGGTGCCGATGCCTTTTGCGCCGGTGCTTTCGAAGCGCTCTTGCTGGATCGCGCGGGCGCGGGCGACGCGGCGGGCGACGTCGGCGCTGGTTTCGGCCGCCATCGGCCGGATGAGATCGGCAGCGGAGACGGCCGGCACATCGATGCGGATATCGATGCGATCCATCAGCGGGCCGGAGATGCGGGCCTGGTAATCGCTCATGCAGCGCGGGCCGCGGGCGCAGGTATGGCCCGGTTCGCCGGCCATGCCGCAGCGGCAGGGGTTCATCGCCGCGATCAGCTGGAATTTGGCCGGATAGGAAACACGGTGATTGGCGCGCGCAATGACGCATTCGCCGCCTTCGAGCGGCTGGCGCAGCGCATCGAGCGCCTGCGGCGTGAATTCGGGAAACTCGTCGAGAAAGAGCACGCCATGATGGGCAAGCGAGGCTTCGCCCGGACGGGCGCGCAGACCGCCGCCGACGAGGGCCGCCATGGTGGCGGAGTGATGCGGGGTGCGGAAGGGCCTTCGATCGGAAAGCTTGCCGCCGGAGAGCTGGCCGGCGATCGAATGAACCATCGACACCTCCAGCAGCTCGGCAGCGGAAAGCGGCGGCAGGATCGACGGCAGCCTGGCCGCCAGCATCGACTTGCCGGAGCCGGGAGGGCCGACCATCAGCAGATTATGACCGCCGGCCGCTGCCACCTCGAGCGCACGCTTGGCACTTTCCTGGCCCTTGATTTCGGCGAGATCCGGCAGGTTTGCGGCATTAGCACGGATCGACGCTTCCGGCCTGGAGAGTACCTGCGTGCCACGGAAATGATTGGCAAGGGCAATCAGGCTGCGGGGTGCAAGGATATCGACGTCCGAACCCGCCCAGGCGGCTTCGGCGCCGCTTTCGGCCGGGCAGATCAGCCCCTTGCCGAGCGCATTAGCGCCGATCGCTGCCGGCAGCGCGCCTGATATGGCGGCGATCGTGCCGTCGAGGTTGAGCTCGCCGACGACGACAAAATCGGACAGTGCATCGGCGGGAATGGCGCCGAGGGCGGCCATCAGGGCAAGGGCGATCGGCAGATCGAAATGCGAGCCCTCTTTCGGCAGGTCAGCAGGCGCTAGATTGACCGTGACGCGCTTGGCCGGCAGCGCCAGGCCGGAGGCGTGGAGGGCCGCCTGCACGCGCTCGCGGCTTTCGGCAACCGCCTTGTCAGGCAGGCCGACGATTTGCATCCCGACCTTGCCGGGAGCGACCATGACCTGGACCTCGACCGGCACACCCTCAATACCCTGAAAGGCAACCGTACTGACTCGCGCGACCATCAACCCATCCCCTTGCCGCAAACTCTACCATACCGCCCTGCTGCCTTTATTCGATGCATGTCGTGTTCCCAAAACCGCTGCACACTTTTGGGCGACATGCATTAAGGCCAGCGGTTGCAATCTGGCATAGAAGCAGGAATAAAACAAGAACAATCAAAGAACGTAGTCAGGCATTCGCTGTGACCTTGGTTGTGCTCGGTCGCGGGACCAGAACGATCATGGGCGGCTGGCTCAGCCGCGCTTGCGCTCGATCGCATCCCAAAGCAGGCTCGCGATATCAGCGCCGCCGAACTTCTTCACCTCGCGAATGCCTGTGGGCGACGTGACGTTGATCTCGGTCATATAATCGCCGATCACATCGATACCGACGAGCAGGAAACCGCGCTCCCTGAGCGCCGGGCCGATGCGGGCGCAGATTTCCTGTTCGCGCGGCGTCAGCTCGGTCGCCTCGGCGCGGCCGCCGACATGCATGTTGGAGCGGCTGTCGTGTTCGGCCGGAACGCGGTTGATGGCGCCTGCGAATTCGCCGTCGACCAGGATGATGCGTTTGTCGCCCTTGCGCACGTCAGGCAAATATTGCTGGGCGATGAAGGGCTCGCGGAAAAGCTGGCCGAACATTTCCAGCAGCGAAGAGAGGTTGCGGTCGTCGCGGGTCGAATGGAAGACGCCGGCGCCGCCATTGCCGTAAAGCGGCTTCAGGATGATGTCGCCCATCTCGTCGCGGAAGCGGCGGATCTCGGCGGCATCCTTGGTGATCAGCGTCTTCGGCATCAGATCGGAGAATTCGGTGACGAAGATCTTCTCCGGCGAATTGCGCACCCAGGCCGGATCGTTGACGACGAGCGTCTTCGGGTGGATGCGCTCGAGCAGATGCGTCGAGGTGATATAGGCCATGTCGAAGGGCGGATCCTGGCGCAGCAGCACGACATCCATGGTCGAAAGATCGACGCGCTCCGGCGCGCCAAGCTCGTAGTGATCGCCCTTGACGTCGCGCAGCACCATCGGCTCGACGCTGGCATAGAGCTTGCCGTCACGGAAGCTCAGGCGGTCGGGGGTGTAATGGAAGAGCCTGTAGCCGCGCGCCTGCGCTTCCAGGCTCATGGCGAAGGTGGAATCACCTGCGATATTGATGCCTGCGACATGGTCCATCTGGACCGCTACATTGGTGATCTTGGCCATTTCCATCCCTCGCTGAATGCCGGACAGATGTAGGTCGGCCAGATATCAAACGCAACGGTCAATCAAGGGCTTCGGCGGCTGCCATTGGCGATCTTCAGGCGGCGATGCCCTGGTTGCCGTTGTTGCGCAGCATGTTGCGGAGACGGTAGGCAATCGCCAAGGGCTTCGGGAAAGGCTTGCGCAGGAAGGCAACCTTGCGGACATAATTGTCGACCCGCCAGCTCGCCCAGGTTCCACCGGCGAAAAAGGCGACGTCGCCGGCGCGCAAGGTTCGTTCGGTGCCGTCCTCGGCGGTGATATGGACCTCGCCTTCGAGGATCATCACCGTCTCGTCCCAACCGAAGCGCCAGCGGAACTCGCCCGCCGTGCAATCCCAGATCGCCGTCAGCGAGGCCTCGTCATGGCCGCGCGAATGTTCGGCGGTGCGGGCCTGCGGATTGCCGTTGATAACCCAGTCCGGATTGATCGGTGTGGACTTCAGCGGCAGCAGATCGCTCGCATGCGCGATGAAGGATTTCCCGGCCGGCTTCACCACGGCATACGGCACCGAGCGCGCGGCCATGGCGACCGCACTTGCAAGCATCAGCTTCCAGGCCATGAAACAATCCCCAATTGTTATCCCTACCGAGATTTGGGGTAGCAGAAAGTCGTAAGAACCTCGTTCACGCGGGAACTAAAAGTTTAACGATCCGGAAATCCGATGGGTCGAAAGATGTCAGAAGGCATCCGGAAAATGCCGCGGCAGCCGGCCCGGCATGATCGCCACGATATCATAGCGCTGGGAAAGGCGGGCCTGATCCGCCTGGCGGGCGAGCCAGAGATCGCTTGCCGCCCGTATGCGCTTCTGCGCGGCGATGGAGACGGCGTCGACCGCCGCTGTCTCGCCATGGCGGGCCTTGACCTCGACGAAGACAGCGAGATCGCCCTTGCGGGCGATGATATCGATCTCGCCGAGCCGGGTGCGGTGGCGCAGAGCCAGGATGCGATAGCCCTTCAGCATCAGGAAGGCGGCCGCGAGATATTCCGACATGCGGCCCCGGCGCAGCGCCTTCCTTCTGATGGCGGTGAGATCGCTATCGCCCATCGGCGTTCTTGATCTCCAACAGGCGCTGGTAGAGCACCTTGCGCGGCAGGCCGGTGAGGCGGGCGGCCTCGGTCGCGGCGCCGGCCGTCGGCATCGACTTCGACAGGTCGGCCAGCATGGCTTCGACATCGGCCTCATCAGTTTCGACCGGCTCCGGCGGACCGATCACCAGGACGATCTCGCCCTTGACGTTTTCCACCTGCTGATAATGCGCCGCGAGGTCGGCAAGCGTGCCGCGACGGAACTCCTCATAGGTCTTGGTCAGCTCGCGGCAGACGGAGGCGGGCCGCGTGGGCCCGAGCACATCGGCAGCGGCCAGAAGCGTTGCGCCGATGCGGTGCGGCGATTCAAAGAAGATCAGCGTCGCGGGTGCTGCGGCAAGTTCCCCGAGACGGTCGCGGCGGGCCTTGTCCTTGGCCGGCAGGAAACCAGCGAATAGGAAGGCATCGTTCGGCAGGCCGGAGCCGACAAGGGCCGCGAGCGGGGCGGAGGCGCCGGGAATGGGAATGACGCGGTAACCTGCCGTTATCGCCTGCTGCGCCAGCCGATAGCCTGGATCGGAGACAAGCGGCGTGCCGGCATCGGAAACCAGCGCCACCGAACGCCCGGCTTCAAGCGCCTGCAGCAACCTTGGACCGGCCTCGTCGGCATTGTGCTCGTGATAGGCGAAGGGACGGTTCTGGATGCCGTAGCGGTCGAGCAGCACGCGGGTGACGCGCGTATCTTCGCAGGCGAGCACATCGGCGCCGGCCAGCGTTTCCAGCGCCCGCAGCGTGATGTCGCCGAGATTGCCGATGGGGGTGGCGACGAGATAGAGCGCCGGCTCCAGGGGCCGCGCCGGCACCGTTGCATTGTGCAGGCGGAAGCTTCGCCGGCTGGCGGCGTCCGCTGTCGTTTCCTCATTCATGCCATTTGCTTTCGTCCCGCCGGCTCGTCGCCAGCATCGAAGCCTTTATGGGCGAGCCGCACCGCTTCGGCAAGGGTTCGGATTTCTGTGAGCATTGCTCCGGAAAACCGCAAATGCAGGGGTGCCGACGTCCATGCCTCTTGCAAAGCAATGCTGAAGTCTGCCATTTTGCCCGTCCACTCCCCCGGCCTCAAGCCGGGACAGCATTCCTCGGGTGCTCGACGCGCCCGGACAGTCACGGTCGAAAGCGGTAGCATCCCATGCGTATTACTATTGAGCGGTCAAACCTGTTGAAATCGCTGAACCACGTCCACCGCGTGGTCGAACGTCGCAACACGATCCCGATCCTGTCCAACGTATTGCTCAAGGCCGACGGCCAGAAGCTCGACATGAAGGCGACCGACCTCGACCTCGAAATCACCGAGGCGACACCTGCTAGCGTCGAGCAGCCCGGCGCCACTACGGTTCCCGCGCATCTTCTCTACGATATCGTGCGCAAGCTTTCCGACGGCTCGGAAGTGCTGCTTGCCACCAGCCCCGATGGCGGCGCGATGACCGTGCAGTCCGGCCGCTCGAAATTCTCGCTGCAGTGCCTGCCGGAATCGGACTTCCCTGATCTCACAGCCGGCACCTTCACGCATTCCTTCAAGCTGAAGGCGACCGATCTGAAAATGCTGATCGACCGCACCCAGTTCGCGATTTCGACGGAAGAGACGCGTTATTATCTCAACGGCATCTTCTTCCACACGATCGAGAGCAATGGCGAGCTGAAACTCAGAGCGGTTGCGACCGACGGTCACCGGCTGGCGCGCGCCGATGTCGATGCGCCCTCCGGCTCCGAGGGCATGCCAGGCATCATCATTCCGCGCAAGACGGTCGGCGAGTTGCAGAAGCTGGTCGACAATCCCGAAACGACGGTGACCGTCGAGGTCTCCGACGCCAAGATCCGGCTGACGATCGGCTCGATCGTCATGACCTCGAAACTGATCGACGGCACCTTCCCGGATTATCAGCGCGTCATCCCGACAGGCAACGACAAGGAAATGCGCGTCGACTGCACGAGCTTCGCACAGGCCGTCGACCGTGTCTCGACCATCTCGTCCGAGCGTGGCCGTGCCGTCAAGCTGGCGCTTTCCGAAGGGCAGCTGATGCTGACCGTCAACAATCCCGATTCCGGCAGCGCGACGGAAGAAGTCGCCGTCGGCTACGACACGGATGCGATGGAAATCGGCTTCAACGCCAAATACCTGCTCGACATCACCGCCCAGCTTTCCGGCGAGGAAGCGATCTTCCTGCTTGCCGATGCCGGCTCGCCGACGCTGATCCGCGACACGGCGGGCGACGACGCGCTCTACGTGCTGATGCCGATGCGCGTCTGACCGGAACGAAGGCTGCCGCTTGCCGTTTTTCCTCCTGTCAAAACGGAGGATCCCATGACCAAAAAGACGGGGACGGTGCGCATCGGCATATCCGGCTGGACCTATGCGCCCTGGCGCGGCCAATTCTACCCGAAGGACCTGCCGCAGAAGCAGGAACTTTCCTATGCCGCCCGGCACTTCCGGTCGATCGAAATCAACGGCACCTTCTACGGATTGCAGCGGCCTGAAAGCTTCGGCCGCTGGCGCGACGAGACGCCGGATGATTTCGTCTTCGCGGTCAAGGGACCGCGCTTCATCACCCATATGCTGCGGCTGCAGAATATCGAGACGGCGCTCGCCAATTTCCTCGCCTGCGGCGTTTTGCGGCTTGGTCCCAAACTCGGGCCGATCCTCTGGCAATTCCCGCCGAACATGGTCTTCGACCCATCCCTTTTCGAAAACTTTTTGTCGCTGCTGCCGCACGACCGCGACGCAGCGATAGCGCTTGCGAAGCGTCACGACTGGCATATCAAAGGACCGGCCTGGCTTAAATGCGACGGGCACCAGCCGATCCGGCATGCGCTGGAGATTCGCCACGAGAGCTTCCGCTCACCCGCCTTCATCGAGATGCTGAGGCGTCACAAGGTCGCTCTCGTCTGCGCCGATACGGTGAAATGGCCGCTGCTGATGGATGTCACCGCCGATTTCATCTATTGCCGCCTGCATGGCTCCGAAAAGCTCTATGTCAGCGGCTACGAGGAAGAAGCACTCGACATCTGGGCGCAACGTATCCGCGCCTGGGCAACGGGCGGAGAACCTGAGAATGCGACGCGGGTGCTGGCGCCCGTGCCGGTGCGCAACAAGGGCCGCGACGTCTATCTATATTTCGACAATACCGATGTGAAGCTGCGCGCGCCTATCGATGCCGATCACCTGAGCCAAAGGCTCGCCGATCTCATGCCTCGCTCAGCCCCCGTAGCTGCATGAACTGTTGATGCCGATGTCCTTGTTGCGAAAATCCTTGTCCCTTAAGCGACAAGCGGCATATTAAGGCATTCGATCAACATGCGGATGGGTGGAGAATGAGCTTACGGGTCAAGGTGAAGGAACGGTTGGGCAAGAGGTTCGACGACGAGATCCGCTTCTTCCGGGGCATGATGCAGGGGCCGAAGACGGTGGGCTCGATCGTGCCGACTTCCTCGATCACGGCCAAGCGCATGGCAAGCGTCGTCGATATCCATTCCGGGCTGCCGGTGCTTGAACTCGGACCGGGCACGGGCGCCATCACCAAGGCCATCCTCGGCCGCGGCGTCCGTCCGGAAAATCTCGTCGCAATCGAATATTCGACGGATTTTCATAAACATCTGCAGCGGACCTATCCCGGCGTGCACTTCATCAACGGCGATGCCTTCGATCTTCAGGCCACGCTTGGCAATTTCAGCGGTCTCACCTTCGATTCCGTCGTCTCGGGCATTCCGCTTCTGAATTTCCCGATGGCGAAGCGCATCTCGCTGCTTGAAAGCCTGCTCGATCGACTGCCGGCCGGCCGGCCGATGGTGCAGATTTCCTACGGCGCGATCTCGCCGATCGCCGCCAATCCCGACCGCTACCATATCCAGCATTTCGACTTCGTCATGCGCAATATTCCGCCGGCGCAGCTCTGGATCTATAGGCGCGGCTGAGATGTTCGGGATCTACATCACTCATCCGCAGGTCAGGATCGACCCCAACGTGCCCGTGCCGAAATGGGGACTTTCCGATGTTGGCGCGGCGCGCGCCCGCAAAGCGGCAGAGAGCGGCTGGGCCAGGCAGTTGCGGCGCATCGTCTCCAGCGACGAGACGAAGGCGATCGAGACGGCCGAAATTTTGGCAAAAGCTTCCGGTGTGACCGTGGAGATCGTCCACGCGATGCACGAGAACGACCGCACGGCCACCGGCTTCCTGCCGCCACCGCAATTCGAAGAGGCGGCCGACTGGTTCTTCGCCCATCCGGAACAAAGCTTCAAAGGCTGGGAGCGCGCCGTCGACGCGCAGGCCCGCATCGTCGAGGCTGTTAACGCCGTTCTTGCCACGCATGATGCGACGGCGCCGATCGCCTTTGTCGGCCATGGCGGCGTCGGCACGCTGCTCAAATGCCATCTGGCGGGCAGCCCGATCGCGCGCGACCGCGACCAGCCGGGCGGCGGCGGCAATCTCTATGCTTTCAGTCTTGCGGATCGCCGCTTATCATGCGACTGGACACCCATCGAAGACTGGCAGGGGTGACTTCAGATGGACGCACGCGAGCGGTTGATCGTCGGCCTGGATGTTCCAACGATCGGCGAGGCGGAAAGACTGGTTTCCACGCTCGGCGACGACATTCTCTTCTACAAGATCGGCTATCAGCTGGTCTTTGCCGGCGGCCTGGAATTCGCCCGCGATCTTGCCGCCAGCGGCAAGAAGATCTTTCTCGACATGAAGCTGCTCGACATCGACAACACCGTTGCCTCCGGCGTCGAGAACATCGCCAAGATGGGCATGTCGATGCTGACGCTGCATGCCTATCCGAAAGCGATGAAGGCGGCGGTCGAGGCCGCGGCCGGCTCCGGCCTCTGCCTGCTCGGCGTGACCGTGCTGACCTCGATGGATGCCGACGACCTTGCCGATGCCGGCTATAGCCAGGATCCGCACAGCCTGGTGCTGCGCCGCGCCGAACAGGCGCGCGCGGCCGGCATGGGCGGTATCGTCTGCTCGGCGGAGGAGGCGACAGCGGTGCGCGAGATCGTCGGACCCGACATGGCGATCGTCACCCCCGGCATTCGCCCTGATGGTAGCGACAAGGGCGACCAGAAGCGGGTGATGACGCCTTTCGACGCGCTGAAGGCGGGAGCGACGCATCTCGTTGTCGGCCGGCCTGTCGTCAAGGCGCCCGATCCCCGAGATGCCGCCCGCGCCATCCTCAGCGAGATGGTGTCGGCACTCTGGCCGGCAAATCGCTGACCGGAATTCAACGGCAAAAAGGGAGAAGACCATGGCCAAAGGATACTGGATCGCCCGCGTCGACGTTCGAGATGCCGAGCGCTACAAGGATTACGTGGCGGCGGCCAAGCCGGCCTTCGAAAAATATGGCGCGAATTTTCTGGCGCGCGGCGGCGCCTTTACCGAGCTCGAGGGCAGGGCGCGCGTCCGCAATGTGGTGATCGAATTCCCCTCGATGCAACATGCGGTCGACTGCTATAATTCGCCGGAATACCAGATCGCCGCGAAAATCCGCCAGGAAGTCGCGGATGCGGAAATGGTCGTCGTCGAGGGCGTCTAGAGCGCGGTCACTTCCTAAAAAACTGACGGCGTGATGGGCCTTCCCGTCGCGCCGGGATTCGGCTAAGACGAGAGCCAATTCAGCATCCCGCAAAGCCTTTCGAGGAGCCTGCCATGACCCTTGCCAACCTGCCGCCGCTCGTCACCGTGTTCGGAGGGTCCGGCTTCGTGGGCAGGCACGTGGTTCGGGCGCTGGCCAAGCGCGGCTATAACATCCGCGTCGCCGTGCGTCGTCCCGATCTCGCCGGCTTCCTGCAGCCGCTCGGCAATGTCGGCCAGATTTCCTTCGTGCAGGCGAACCTGCGCTATCGCAGCTCGATCGACCGCGCCGTCGATGGTGCGAGCCACGTCGTCAATTGCGTCGGCATTCTGCACGAGACCGGCCGCAACACTTTCGACGCCGTGCAGGAATTCGGCGGTCGTGCGATTGCTGAGGCGGCGCGTGGCGCAGGTGCCACCCTCACCCATATTTCAGCGATCGGCGCCGATGCGAGATCCGATTCGGACTATGGCCGCACCAAGGGCCGCGCCGAAACGGCCATCCTCTCGGTCAAGCCCGATGCAGTGATCTTCCGTCCGTCGATCGTCTTCGGACCGGAGGACAGCTTCTTCAACAAGTTTGCCGAGATGGCGCGCATGTCGCCGATCCTGCCGCTCATCGGCGGCGGCAAGACGAAATTCCAGCCTGTCTATGTCGAAGATATCGCCGAGGCCGTCGCCCGCGCCGTCGACGGCAAAGTTGCCGGCGGCAAGGTCTACGAGCTTGGCGGGCCTGAGGTGCTGAGCTTCCGCGAATGTCTCGAGACGATGCTGAAGGTAACGTGCCGCAAGAACCCACTGGTATCGCTGCCCTTCGGCATCGCTTCGATGATCGGCAGCATCGCCTCGCTGGTCCCCTTCATAACGCCACCGATCACGCCGGATCAGGTGCGCATGCTGAAGCGCGACAATATCGTCTCCCCCGAAGCCGAGGCGGAAGGCCGCACGTTGAAGGGCCTCGGCATTACGCCCACCATGGTGGCATCGGTGCTCGGCTCCTATCTGGTGCACTATCGTCCGCACGGCCAGTACACCGGCACCGGCAAGGCTGCCTGACCATATTTTTCGAGGAACGATAGCGCCGTCCGTCGATACCGCGGGCGGCGTTTTGGCGTTGGCGTGTCCCGCAAAGCCCGGCGCAAGTTTGAAGTGTTCTGGTGCTCGGCATATTCAGTAGCGTTGCATAAAAGACGCATCGGAAATTTTGTGGAATTAACGCGAAATTTAGCAGGAACGTTTATTGCTATTTGCCATTCCACTGACTACCAAACCCGCGCGTCTTCCAACGGACTCAACGCCTGCGGTCGCGCGCGGCAATCACTGTGAAAGGCAATTCTCAATGGGCAAGTCAATCGCGCTCCTGTTTGCGTGTGCGGCGCTGGTTATCCTTGCAGGCTCTTTCGTTGCGCCCGGTTCGGTCGCGGCGGTAAAGGGCGATTGCTCGCCGGCCTACGGCGTCGATCTTTGCTCGACGGCCTCGATCATCCATTGACGAAAGCCCGGCCCTGCGCCGGCATCCTGCTCCAAGCAAGCAGTCGATCGAAACGCCTAATACAGGGCGCTTCAAGATCATCGCTCAGTCCCACCTGCTCAAAGCGGCGGCTGGAGTCTATCCCCTCAATGACCAACTGAAAATTTCGGCACCTTGCCGGTAATCGGGTGCCTGTTTGTGCAGTCCGACGGGGCATGTGCATTCGCGCCAGGAGTTGCGCGAATGCAATGAAGGACGGATGTCTCAGGCAATCAGGCCGGTCGCGGCCATGCCGAGCAGCAAGACACCGAGAATGATGCGGTAGATGGCAAACAGGGTAAACCGGTTGCTTCTGATATAGGCCAGCAGCCATTTGACGGCGATGAAGGCAACGACCGTGGAGACGACGAAGGCGATGCCGAGCGCTGTCCAGTCTTCGCCTGCAGCTCCGCCATCCCTAAACGTCTTCAGCAATTCATAGCCGCTGGCGGCATACATTGTGGGTATGCCGACGAGAAAGGCAAATTCGGTCGCGGCGGCGCGGTTGCCCGTGCCTGCCAGCATGGCGACGAAGATGGTGGCGCCGGAGCGCGAGGTTCCCGGGAAGACGCCGGCAACGATCTGGGCGATGCCGACCAGAATGGCGACAAGCCAGGTGATCTCTTTATGGGGCGGCTTGCGGGCGGCGGCCCACTCGGCAAAAATCATCCAGATACCGCCGATGATGAGCGCCCAGGCGATCGGTGTTGCGGTCTCTGGAAGTTCAAAGCCGAGCTTCTTGACGACCAGTCCGAGAACGGCGGTGATCAGAAAGGCGACGATCAGCTTGGCGGCATAATCGCGGTTGGCAGGATCGCGCCAACCAAGTACCAGATCCACCAGACGACGCCAGTAAATGATGGTGACGGCGAGGATGGCGCCCGCCTGAATGACGATGTTGAACATATCCGACCGATGTCCGAGCCATTGCTCCGCGATGATCAGGTGGCCGGTGCTCGAGATCGGCAGGAATTCGGTGATCCCTTCTATGACACCGAGAATTGCAGCATTTATATAATCCATACATTGTCTCCGGTTTAAAGTTCGGTCGGGCCTGAGCGCTTGGGCCGATCAGGCTGCCGCTTCCATTCGTTCGTTAGACCGTGCTTCGCCATTATCAGATGGCCTGAAAAATCCGATTCGCTTGTATTGGCGGGGCCAAGCACCTATAGCTTCAACCAATGAGTCATGACTAGGGCGCTATAATCGAGCTGCCACACAGTCCTGTAACAGCAATCACAAAGCCCGAGTATCGATGCCCACGCTTTATCATCATCCCATGTCATCCGCATCTCGCTTCGTCCGGCTGATCCTGGCGGAATACGGCTATCAGGCGGATCTGATCGAGGAGCAGACATGGGAGAAGCGCCGGGATTTCCTGGCGCTCAATCCGGCCGGCACGCTGCCGGTCTATGTCGACGACAGCATGCGCGCGCTCTGCGGCGCAAGCGTCATTTCCGAATATCTGGACGAGACGCACGGCGTCTTGAAACGCGACCGGCGGCTGCTCGCCGAAGACCCTTTCCAGCGGGCGGAAATCCGCCGGCTGACCGAATGGTTCATGCAGAAGATGGAAAACGATGTGACCAAGCCGCTCGCCCGCGAGCGTGTCTATAAGTTGCAGATGACCGCCGATCAGGGCGGCGGAGCGCCGGATTCGAAGGTTTTGCGCACGGCCCGCGCGAATATCCGCCAGCATATGCGTTATCTCACCTGGCTTGCCGGCTCGCGTCAGTGGCTGGCGGGCGAGCGGATGAGCTATGCCGACCTTGCCGCCGCGGCCTCGATCTCGATCCTCGATTATCTCGGCGAGATCGAGTGGGCGGATTCGCCCGTCGTCAAGGACTGGTATCAGCGGCTGAAGTCGCGTCCCTCCTTCCGGCCGATGCTGACCGAGCGCGTGCGCGGCCTGACACCGGTTTCACACTATGCCGATCTGGATTTCTGACGAGGGCTCTTCATGCCCGAACCTGACAATGATGACAAAGAGCGCCGCCGCCGCGACAATTTGACCGAGTTCGTCCGGGCGGAATCTGCCGCCAAGGGCTTCGATCTCTGCCGCATCACCCGCCCGGACGCGATCCCTGAAGCGAAGGAGCGTCTCGGCCAGTTCATCGATGCCGGGCGCCACGGGACGATGGACTGGATGGCGGAGACGCGCGACCGGCGCGGAGATCCGCGCACACTCTGGAGCGAGGTGCGCTCCGTCGTCGTCTTCGGCCTCAATTACGCCCCGGAAGAAGATCCCCGCGGCATTCTCGACAAGCCTGACAAAGCAGCGATCTCAGTCTATGCCCGGAACCGCGATTACCACGACGTCATCAAGGGCCGGCTGAAGGAAATCGCCACGCGCTTTGCGGCGCGGGCGAGCGCTGATGTGAAGGTCTTCGTCGATACGGCGCCTGTCATGGAAAAGCCCTTAGCGGCGGCAGCCGGGCTCGGCTGGCAGGGCAAACATACCAATCTCGTCAGCCGCACGCACGGTTCCTGGCTGTTCCTCGGCACGATGTTCACCACCGCCGATCTTGTGGTCGATGCGCCGGAGAGCGATCATTGCGGCTCCTGCCGCGCCTGTCTCGACATCTGTCCGACGGCTGCCTTCCCGGCGCCTTACCAGATCGACGCGCGGCGCTGCATCTCCTATCTCACCATCGAGCACAAGGGACCGATCGACACCGATTTGCGCGGGCTGATCGGCAATCGCATCTATGGCTGCGACGACTGTCTTGCCGCCTGTCCCTGGAACAAGTTCGCAAGCTCCGCCTCCGAGATGAAGCTACAGGCGCGGGAAGATCTGAAGGAGCCGTCGATCGCCTTTCTGCTGACGCTTGACGATGCCGCCTTCCGTGCCTTCTTCAGCGGTTCGCCGGTGAAGCGCATCGGCCGCGACCGCTTCGTCCGCAATGTGCTGATCGCCGCCGGCAATTCCGGCGACAAGGTGCTCATCGGGCCATGTCGCGGGCTTTCGGAGGATTCCTCGCCGGTGGTGCGCGGCATGGCGGTCTGGGCGCTTTCGCGGCTGATGGAGGCTGGCGAATTCTCGGCCTTTGCCGCACAAAGGGCAGACGAGAAAGATGACGACGTCCTGAACGAATGGCGATTGGCGGGAGTGGGCTGATGCATGTGATGATCTTTGGCTGCGGTTATTCCGGCACGGCAATCGCCAAGGCCTTTGCCGGCGACGGCGTGCGCGTTTCCGGCACCACGCGCTCGCCTGACAAGATGGATGCGCTCCGCCAGAATGGCATCGAAGCATTCCTTTTCGACGGCGAGAGCATGGAAGAGGGGCTCCGCCAAGCTTTGGACGGCGTCACCCATCTGGTGCAGTCGATCGCCCCTGGAAAGGCCGACCCGCTGCTGCGGCTGCTTGATAAAGACGGCGCAAGCCTGCTGCCGAAGCTCGAATGGATCGGTTATCTCTCCACCGTCGGCGTCTATGGCGATCACAAGGGCGCCTGGGTGAGCGAGGAAACGCCGTGTGTGCCCGTTTCCGGGCGGTCGACCGAGCGGCTCGAGGCGGAAGAGGGCTGGCTGGCGATGGGCCGGGAACGCGGCGTGCCGGCGGCGGTGCTTCGCCTTTCCGGCATCTACGGGCCAGGGCGCAACGCCTTCTGCAATCTCGACAAGGGCACGGCACGACGGCTGATCAAGAAGGACCAGGTGTTCAACCGCATCCGCGTCGAGGATATTGGCGCGGCGACACGCTTCCTGTCGGAGCACGGCCTCGGCGGCATCTATAATGTCAGTGACGACCGGCCCGGCCCGCCGCAGGATGTGATCGTCGAGGCAGCCCGCCTGATGGGCGTCGAACCGCCGCCGGAGCAGGCGTTCGAGACCGCCGAACTGACGCCGATGGCGCGCTCCTTCTACGGCGAGAACAAACGCATCTCGAATGCGAAACTCAAGGCCGCCGGCTTCGCATTCTCCTTCCCGAACTATCCGATGTCGCTTGCGCAATTGTGGCAGGACGGACGCTGGCGCGGTTAGAACGCAGTCCTGTTTGCGACGGATGCACTCACCCAAAATGAGTAGGAAATTCCTACTTTCCCGCTTTGGCCGGACAATTTTCGCCGCATCTTATGGTTAACGGCCTTTAAATTTGCCCAAATGTGGCAGCAAATATGGCGAAATCGGAAAAATATTTTCGCGATTTTCGTGAACGCCGAGGCGTTAACTATCCCTCCGGAATATTCGTTCGGATTTTAGCTGATTTTATTAGGTTTTTTCCACATTTGGCGACGGCATGGATTCCTGAGATTCCATCACCGCGCTCACGAATGTTACAGATTGTAATATTCCGTGAACACGCCCGGCACTTTTTCGCCACTTTTTCGCAGATTTAAGCCCCGCCGCCTGCAAGGGCGTGAGTTCAATAGTTGAGGGATACTCTGTTTTGAAGAAAATACGTCGTTCTATTATCGTCGCCGCAACTATTGCCGCCTGTTCTTCCATGCTTCCGGCGGAAGGTTTTGCTGCAAATGGCTGTGGCGGTGCTTCATGGTACGCACTTCGCTCCAAAACTGCTTCCGGGGAACGTATGAATCCTGCCATCTTGACTGCCGCACATCGCTCGCTTGCTTTCGGCACCAAGGTGAAGGTCACCAACCGCAACAATGGCCGCACCGTCGTCGTTCGCATCAACGATCGTGGTCCGTTCATCCGTGGTCGAGTAATCGACCTGTCGCGCGCCGCCGCACAGAATATCGGCATGGTGAGCTCCGGCACTGCGAAGGTCTGCTACCAGGTGATCAGCTAAAGCTGACAGCCGAGGTCATCAGCTGAGGCCACCACTGACTGCGCCGGAAGCAGCGCTTGCTCTTGCCGTCAATCGCGGTTACCACCCGGTTGAGACTTGTGAACAATCCACTGCGTGACCATCGCGTTTGCGCTGGTCGTTCACACGCCACGGCAACAGGAGACATGTGAATGCGTCTGGGCGGCCGCCTCGAAGGGGCGATTTCTGTGCTCGCGGACATCGATGCCCGCAAGCGGCCCGTCGCCGACGCGCTGAAGGACTGGGGCCTCGCGCACCGCTTCGCCGGTTCCGGCGATCGTGCTGCGATCGGCAACATCGTCTATGACGCACTGCGCATGCGGCTTTCCCATGCCTGGCTGATGGATGACGATAGTGCCGCCGCCATTGCCCATGCCGTCATGTTCCGCCAATGGGGTTTCACACCTGACAGTCTTGCCGCTGAGCTGGCAGATGACAAGTTTGCGCCGGCGCCGCTTTCGGCCGACGCCGCCTCGGCCTTTCAAAGCCGCTCGCTCGACGATGCGCCGCCGCATATTCGCGGTGATATTCCCGAATGGGTCCAACCCTCCTTCGAACAGGCCTTCGGCGCCGCATGGCTCGCCGAGGCACAGGCACTCGCCGCCCGCCCGACGCTCGATCTGCGCGCCAACAGCCTCAAAGCCTCCCGCGAAAAGGTCGTCAAGGCGCTCGAAAGAGCCAACGCGCATGCTGCGAAGATCGCCCGCCAAGGCATCCGGATTGCCGCCGGCGAAGGCGCGTCGCGTCTTCCGAACGTGACAGCCGAGCTTTCGTTCCAAAAAGGCTGGTTCGAAGTTCAGGATGAGGGATCGCAGATCGTCGCCGACCTGGTGCTCGCCCATGATGGCGAACAGGTTCTCGACTATTGCGCCGGCGGCGGCGGCAAGACGCTCGCCATGGCCGCGGCCATGCAGAACAAGGGACAGGTTCACGCCTATGACGCCGACCGCAAACGGCTAGCGCCGATCATCGAGCGGCTGAAGCGGGCGGGCACACGCAATGTCCAGGTGCATGACGACGCCAGGGCACTCTCCGCCCTTGCCGGACGCTGCGACAAGGTGCTGGTCGACGCGCCGTGCACCGGCACCGGCACGTGGCGCCGCCGGCCCGATACGAAGTGGCGCCTGACGGCCAAGAACCTCGACGAGCGCACCGCCCAGCAGCAGGACGCGCTGGCGCAGGCGAGCAGCTTCGTCAAGCCAAGCGGCGAACTGATCTATGTAACCTGCTCGGTCCTGCCCCAGGAAAACGAGGAGCAGGCGCGCCGTTTCACGGCGGATAATCCCGATTTTCAGATCGTCAGCGCCCTGCCTGCCTGGGATCAGCTCTTCGGAAAGGACGCCCCGCGTCCGCACTCTTCCGACGGCTTGTCGGTGACGCTGACGCCGGCCTCCACCGACACGGACGGCTTCTTCTTCTGCCGCATGCAGCGGAAGGGCTGACGCGGCTTAGCGGGCGTCGACAGCGCATCGTGATGCCGTGGCGGAATGACGCTGCGCTGGACGCGTGAGATGCCGGTTTTCAAGCAGATGCCGTTTAAAAGAGGCAGCGCTGGCAGTGCCTCTGCGTCCTTAAAATCATTCCAAACTAGAGCGTTTGACACAAGTTTGCTTTTGCGCGAAGAGACGGAGCCCGATTAGACGGAAAATCCGTCACAGGAGAGGATCATGAAGCTCAACCGCAAATTCCGCGCAGCCGTGCTGGCGATCGCCCCCGCCGCCCTGCTCGCCCTTCCCGCGCATGCCGAGACCGATGCTGCTAGCGTGGTGAAACACTATGCCGACGTGGCGCATGCGAAATACGAGGACTCGCTGACGACGGCCAAGGCGCTCGACGCCGCGATCGATGCCTTCCTGAAGGCGCCGACCGATGCGACGCTCAAGGCCGCCAGAGACGCCTGGATCAAGGCGCGCGTCCCCTACCAGCAGACGGAAGTCTATCGCTTCGGCAATCCGATCGTCGACGACTGGGAAGGCAAGGTCAACGCATGGCCGCTCGATGAAGGCCTGATCGACTATGTCGATGCCTCCTATGGCACCGAGAGCGACGAAAATTCTCTCTATGTGGCAAATGTCATCGCCAACAAAACGATCAAGATCGAGGGCAAGGATGTCGACGCTTCCAAGCTGACTCCGGAATTCCTCTCTGGCACGCTGGCCGAGGCCGGTGGCATCGAAGCCAATGTCGCGACCGGCTATCACGCCATCGAATTCCTGCTCTGGGGTCAGGATCTGAACGGCACCGGCCCTGGCGCCGGCGACCGCCCGGCAACCGATTACGACCTGAAGAACTGCACGCACGGCAATTGCGACCGCCGTGCCGAATATCTGAAATCCGCCTCCACCCTGCTCGTTTCCGATCTGCAGGAAATGACCGACAACTGGAAGCCGGATGGTGCTGCGACGAAGAACGTCGAAGCCGATCCGAAGGCCGGCCTCGTCGCGATCCTGACGGGCATGGGTTCGCTTTCCTACGGCGAGCTTGCCGGCGAGCGCATGAAGCTCGGCCTGCTGCTGCACGATCCGGAAGAAGAGCATGATTGCTTCTCGGACAATACCTACAACTCGCATCTCAACGACGCGATCGGCATTGCTGCCGCCTATACCGGCAACTATACCCGCGTCGACGGCACCAAGCTCAGCGGCCCGTCGCTGCACGATCTGGTGGCCGCCAAGGACAAGGCGCTCGATGCCGAAGTTGAAGGCAAGCTCAACAAGACGCTCGATGCGATGAATGCCATGGCAAAGCGCGGCGAGGCCGTCGAGAAGTACGACCAGATGATCGGCGAAGGCAACAAGGAAGGCAACGCGGTCGTTCAGGCCGCCATCGATGGGCTGATCGACCAGACGAAATCGGTGCAGCGCGTTATAGCCGCACTCGATCTCGGCACGGTTCAGCTTGAAGGTTCCGACAGCTTGGATAATCCTAACGCCGTCTTCAAATAAGCAAAAAGGCGGGCCGCTTCGAAAGCCGGAGCGGCCCGGACCCTGAAATGTCGCATGCCCCGGCCCGCCGATTTTTCGCCAGCGCAGCGCTCTGCGCCACGCTTGCCGGTTTTTCCGTCAGCATCGCCGCCGGTTTCGATCTGCCGACGAAACGCACCGACCTTTCCGACGCGGATCTGAAACGAGTCGCCGACGTCACCCGGCCGACGGCGGATTTTTCCAAGGCCGAACAATACGAAGCGATGCAGGCGGGGGCGACGACCTCGATCGACCCTGTCACCGAGGACAGCTTCTCACATATTTCGGCCAACATCCCCTTCGAGGAAGAGCAGAATTTCAAGCTCGGCAATGCGCTCTTCCGCAAGCTCTGGGTTTCCGCTCCCTCCTCGACGCAGGCCTCCGATGGTCTCGGGCCGCTCTTCAACGCCCGCTCCTGCATGAGCTGCCATGTCAATGACGGCCGCGGCAAACCGCCGGAGGGAGGCCCGAGCGCCACCTCGATGTTCCTGCGGCTTTCCCGCGCGGCCACGACGCCCGAGGAAGAAAAGGCGATCGCGGTAGCTGATGTCGTCAACTTTCCCGATCCGGTCTACGGCCATCAGTTGCAGGACCTCGCCGTTCCCGGCCTTGCTGCCGAAGGGAAGATGGCGATCAACTATCACGAAGAAAGAGTGACGCTCGGCGACGGCGAGACCGTGTCGCTGCGCCGGCCGAGTTATGCGGTGACGAACCTTGGCTATGGACCGCTCGACCCCGCGACGACGATTTCGCCGCGTGTCGCCTCGGCGATGATCGGCCTCGGACTGATCGAGGCAATTCCCGAGGCCGATATCCTTGCCCATGCCGATCCTGATGATGTCGACGGCGACGGCATCTCCGGCAAGGCGGCGATAGTGCGCGACCACCGCAGCGGCAAGATCGCGCTTGGCCGCTTCGGCTGGAAGGCGCAGAACGCCACGGTGCGCGATCAGAGTGCCGATGCCTTCGCCAATGATATCGGCATCTCGACGCCCGATCAGCCGAAGGCGCAGGGCGACTGCACCAAAGCGGAAGAAAAATGCCTTGATATGCCGACCGGGGTGCAGAAGCGGCTGGGCGCAGAAGAAGCGCCGGGTCCCATTCTCGACCTCGTCACCTTCTATTCCGAAAATCTCGCCGTTCCGGCGCGCCGCAAGGCGAGTTTCCCCGAGACGCTGCGGGGCAAGCGGATCTTCTACGAAAGCGGCTGCATTTCCTGCCACGTGCCGAAATTCGTCACCCGGCGGGATACGCCGGACAAGGCGCAGTCGTTCCAGCTGATCTGGCCCTATTCCGACTTTCTTCTGCACGACATGGGCGACGGCCTTGCCGACGGGCAGCAGGTCGGTCTTGCAAGCGGACGTGAATGGCGCACGCCGCCGCTATGGGGTATAGGACTGACCCGGACTATCAGCGGACACAGCTTTTTCCTGCATGACGGCCGTGCGCGTGATCTCACCGAAGCGATCCTCTGGCATGGCGGCGAAGCTGAAAAGGCCCGCAACGCTTTCTCCTCCCTGCCGACAGACGACAGGGCGGCCCTGATTACATTCCTGGAGTCACTTTGATGCGCCTTTGGCACCGCCTGCTCTGCCTTCCTCTGATCGGCCTCGCGACATCCGCGGCCGCCCAGACGACCACTCCCCCGGCAGGGCTGAACGAGGATGCCGTTCCCGCCGTCATGCAGCGCGCCGTCGACGAGGTTATCCGTCCCGGCTATCGCAACATGCAGCAATCGGCCGCCCGGCTGACGACGGCAATGAAGGATCTTTGCGCCGACGGCACGCAGCAGACGCTCGACAAGGCGAAGTCCACCTTCGACGACACGATCCGCTATTGGTCGATCATCGAGATCGTCCAGACCGGGCCTGTTATCCAGGACAATCTCTTCGAGCACATCCTGTTTTATCCCGACCGCAAGGGCGTCGGCCTCAAGCAGGTCCAGGCGCTGATTGCCAAGGCCGATCCGAACGATGCGACCGTTGATGCGATCGCCGGCAAGAGCGTTGCGTTGCAAGGCCTGACGGCGCTGGAATACGTGCTTTACGGCAATGGCTCCGACGATCTCGTCGGGCAGAAAGGCAGTTTCCGCTGCCTTTACGGCCAGGCGGTCGCCGGCAATATCCAGCGTGAGGCCGGCGAAGTCGTCGCCGCCTGGGAAAAGCCCGATGGCGTGCAGGCGAGCTGGAAACATCCAGGCCCGCAGAGCAACGATTTCATGGACAACAAGGAAGCGGTGACGGCGCTGCTCGGCATTCTCGTCCATGGGGCGGAGAATGTCCGCGACCAGCGGCTGGAGCAGTTCTACAAGGGCAAGGACACCGCGCCACGGCCACGCATGGCGATCTACTGGCGCTCCAAGAATACCTGGAAATCGATGGCCGCCAATCTGGAGGGGCTGCGCACGCTCTGGCAGAAGGCCGGCATGGCCGAACTTCTGCCGCCGGACAAGCAGCCGATCGCTGCCTCGATCGACCAGGACTTCAAATCGCTGCTCGACAGCGTACCGAAGCTCAATCCCGACATCGACATCGCCGTCAGCGATGCGGAGAAGGCGAAGCTCGATGCGCTGCTTGCCGACAGCCGCGACCTGATCACCAGGATCAGCGACGAATATGGCGCGGCTATCGGCCTTTCGGCCGGCTTTTCCTTTTCGGACGGAGATTGAGACGATGATGCGAAGTGCCGCGATCGACCGACGCAACTTCGTCAAGGCGGCCGGCCTTGGCTTCCTTGCTGCCTTGGCGCCGAGGTCGCTGATGGCACTGGAGCGGGCCGATGCCGTCTATGCCTCGGGCATTCGGGCAGCCGACGGCTCCTTTGCCATCGCGACCGTGACCGAGCGTGGCGAGATCGTCGATCAAGTGGCGCTTCCCGCCCGCGCTCACGGCATGGCCTTCAGCGCCAGCACCGGCAAGACTGTCGCCTTTGCACGCCGGCCCGGCACCTATGCGATGGTCTTCGATCCCTGGAACAAAAGCGAGCCTGTTGTCATCAACTCCAGGGAGGACCGGCATTTCTACGGCCATGGCGCCTTCTCTCCCGACGGCCGTCTGCTCTACGCTAGCGAGAACGACTTCGACGGCAATCGCGGCATGATCGGCCTCTACGACGCCACCGACCGCTTCGCCCGCATCGGCGAATTCGAGACCTACGGCATCGGTCCGCACGACATGGCGGTGTCCGATGACGGACGCCTGCTCATCGTCGCCAATGGCGGCATCGAGACACATCCGGATTTCGGCCGCACCAAACTCAATCTCGGCGAGATGCAGCCGTCGCTGGCGCTGATCGATGCGGCAACCGGTGCGCTGGTCGAAAAACATGTGCTGCCGGCGGAATGGGCGGAACTCTCCACCCGCCACGTCGATCTCGACGGCGAGGGCCGCATCTGGTTCGCCTGCCAGTATGAAGGCCACCGTAAGGATTTGCCGCCGCTTGTCGGCCATTTCGCCAAGGGCGAAGATCTTACCTTCATCGACCTGCCGGAGGAGACAACGCGCAGGCTCGCCAACTACGTCGGGGCGATCGCCGTCAATCGCCGCGAAGGTCTTGTCGGCATCACCTCGCCGAAGGGCGGCGCCTCGGTGACCCTTGACGCAAAGTCGGGCAAGGTGCTGGCCGAGACCGTCGTTCCGGATGCAGCGGGCATTGCGCCGGCAAGAAGCGGCTTTGCCGTCTCCTCCTATGACGGCGATTTCCTGTCGACCCGCAGCGACGTCGCCTGGGATCAGCACATCGTGCGGATCTAAATCAGAGAAGCGCAATTCCGGACGCAAAACCGCTGCACACTTTTGCTGAAATTGCTTCAGCCGGCGCGGGAATAGGCTTTCTGCTCGGCGCTGACGCCGGATGCCGCGGCCCTTGCCGCCTCATGCAGCCATTCGTTTCCCCGCACCGCCAAATCCTTCAGGATCGCTGTAACCGCCGCCGCATCGTCGGAATGGCAATTGGCGATCTCGAAGCCCATCAGTTCGAGCATCGTCGGCGAAAGCAGGATCTCGGGATGCTGGTCGATTTCGATCTTGCAGCTGTTCGGCGAGAGCCGGCGCATGAGGATGCGGCCGGAGACCCGGTAGTGAGGATCGACTGAGCGCGCCCGCCCATTGGCGATCTCGCTTGCATGGATCGCCACATCTCGCGGGTTGTGGCGAAGCGACCAGGCGGACGGCACCAGCGCCTTTGCCTCGCGCAGCACCGGTCCACCTTGCCATTCGGCATAGGCGACGAAACGCGGCCGGCCGAGGCTGCCGGTACCGCCGCTGCGCGGCTTCGCCACGAAGGATCCTGACCCCAACGGCAGCGCGTCTGCGAGCGCCTTGACATAGGCTGGTGGTGGCGGCTTCTTGCCGGGAAGCAGCATTTCGTATTTCTCCCAGAATTCCCGGCGTTCGGAATTCGGCAGCAGCAGCGCCTTGCGCAGCCATTTGTGGTCGCGCTCGAGGATGACGGGCAGCGGATTTTCAAGGCCTCTCCGATAACCGCTCAAGATCAATTCGCCGATCATGCGAACCGAGGGACCGTCGCCGCCGCGAGCCAAAACGGCGCTTGTCGCAAGGCGTACGAGATCAAATACATAGGGCATCATCGCCGCGTCGTCGAAATCATTGACGCCCCAGACGAGCCGGCCCTCGACATCGCGCCAGGTGCCGAAATTCTCCAGATGCGTGTCGCCGATCGCCAGTACCTCAGGCGCGCCTTTAAGTTCCGGGCAGATATCGAGGATGATCTCGCACCAGCGCCAATAGGTGGCGCGCAGGAAGACGAAATCGTCGCTCCGCATCTTCTCATGCTTCTCCCGGAGATCGTCCTTGACGAGATCGTCGCCGAGTTCGCCGGCCAGCCAGGTCTCGAAATTCCGGACCGATTGCGATATCGTCGTCATGCTGGCGCTCCGTCATTTCGCAACCCGATGCGGAGAATACGCGTGCCGCGCGAAGCTGCAATCGTCTTCGCATCGGATCGCCACGATCCAGCGGTATTGGCCAGCGGTACCGGCTTGCACGGCGACGGAAAGGTGAAGGGTTGCCCCGGCGACACGGTCCCGGGTTTCCATCACCGGCCAGACCGATTTCAGCAATGTCCAGCTTGTCGAATGCGGCGCGCCATGCCAATTTCGCGGCTGCAAGAGGGGCAGACATGAGCGAGACTGACAGGGGCGATTTCCGCGCGCGGATCCGCCGTAATTTTGCGCGGCAGGCGGCGATGGAAACGATCGGCGCGGAGCTGACGCGCGTCGAGCACGGCGTCGTCGAGATCGAGCTTCCCTTCGACGTCAAGCTGACACAGCAGCATGGCATCCTGCATGCGGGGATCATTTCCGCAGCGCTCGATTCGGCCTGCGGCTTTGCCGCCTATAGCGTCATCGACCCGGAAGCCTCGATCCTGACGATCGAGTTCAAGGTCAATCTCATGTCGCCGGGGCGTGGCGATCGTTTCCTGTTTCGCGGGGAAATCACCAAACCCGGCTCCACCATCATCGTCGCCGACGGACGAGGCTACGCAATCAGCGACGGGCCGGCGAAGCTCATCGCCTCCATGACCGGAACGATGATGGTGATCCGCGGTAGAGAGGGCATCACGGGATGAAGTTTGAATTGAAATCGGTCGCGGGGAAATCCATCCTTTTCGTCATGGCGGCGGAGGCCGAATACGGTCCCTTCCTGCGTTCGCGCATCGAACCTTTGATGACCGGCGTCGGCCCGGTCGAGGCGGCCATCGCGCTGAGCAAGACATTGGCGCGGCTGGATGCCGTCGACGAACTGCCCGATCTCGTCGTGTCCCTCGGCTCGGCCGGCTCCGCGAAACTGGAGCAGACCGAAATCTATCAGGTGACCTCGGTTTCCTACCGCGACATGGACGCCTCGCCGCTCGGTTTCGAAAAGGGCAAGACACCCTTTCTCGACCTGCCCGCAACGCTCGAGCTGCCGCTGCGCATTCCCGGCATTGCCGAAGCAAGCCTTTCTACCGGCGGCAACATCATCTCGGGCGCCGCCTATACAGGCATCGACGCCGACATGGTCGATATGGAGACCTATGCGGTGCTGCGGGCCTGCCAGGGCTACAAGCTGCCGCTGATCGGCCTTCGCGGCATTTCCGACGGCGCCGTCGAGCTGCAGCATATCTCCGGCTGGACCGAATATCTGCACATCGTCGACCGCAAGCTCTCCTACGGCGTCGACAGCCTGTTCACGGCGCTGGAGGACGGGGTTTTCTGGTTCTGAGCCCCTGAATGCGGGACAATTGGAACAATAAAAACCCGATGCCGCCGATTTCCCGGATTGCCAGGCGAAGCACTTTTCATTAAAGCCTCGCCATGACCCAGACAGCACATCCCGACTCCGTTCTCATCGTCGATTTCGGCAGCCAGGTGACCCAGCTCATCGCACGGCGCGTGCGCGAGGCTGGCGTCTATTGCGAGATCGTCCCCTTCCAATCGGCCGAAGAGGCCTTTCGGCGCCTGCAGCCGAAGGCCGTGATCCTGTCCGGCAGCCCGGCTTCCACGGTGGACGAGGGATCGCCGCGAGCGCCTCAGATCATCTTCGACAGCGGCCTGCCGGTCTTCGGCATTTGCTACGGCCAGCAGACGATGTGCATGCAGCTCGGCGGCAAGGTCGAGAGCGGCCATCACCGCGAATTCGGCCGCGCCTTCCTCGAGGTCGACAGGGACTGCCAGCTGTTCGAGGGACTGTGGTCCTCGGGCTCGCGCCACCAGGTCTGGATGAGCCATGGCGACCGCGTCACCGCGCTGCCGGATGGTTTCGAGGTGGTCGCCACCTCCTCCAACGCGCCCTATGCCTTCATCGCCGACGAGAAGCGCAAATATTACGGCGTGCAGTTCCACCCGGAAGTCGTGCATACGCCCGACGGCGCCAAGCTGATCGGCAATTTCATTCACAACATCGCCGGCATCAAGGGCGACTGGTCGATGTCTGCCTATCGCCAGAAGGCGGTCGAGCAGATCCGCGAACAGGTGGGCGACAAGCGCGTCATCTGCGCGCTTTCGGGCGGCGTCGACAGTTCCGTCGCAGCGCTCTTGATCCACGAGGCCGTCGGCGACCAGCTGACCTGCATCCTCGTCGACCACGGGCTGATGCGCAAGGATGAGGCAGCCGGCGTCGTCGCCATGTTCCGCGAGCACTACAATCTGCATCTGCTGCATGTCGATGCCGCCGACCGCTTCATCGGCGAGCTCGAAGGCGTCAGCGACCCGGAAACCAAGCGCAAGATCATCGGCAGGCTATTCATCGAGACCTTCGAGGAAGAGGCGAAGAAGCTCGGCGGCGCCGATTTCCTCGGTCAGGGCACGCTCTATCCCGACGTGATCGAGAGCGTTTCCTTCACCGGCGGCCCGTCGGTGACGATCAAATCGCACCACAATGTCGGCGGCCTGCCGGAGCGCATGAAGATGCAGCTCGTCGAGCCGCTGCGCGAGCTCTTCAAGGACGAGGTGCGCGCGCTCGGCCGCGAGCTCGGCCTGCCCGACAGCTTCATCGGCCGCCACCCCTTCCCAGGCCCCGGCCTTGCGATCCGCTGCCCCGGCGGCATCACCCGCGAAAAGCTGGAGATCCTGCGCGAGGCCGATGCGATCTATCTCGACGAAATCCGCAAGGCCGGCCTCTACGACGCCATCTGGCAGGCCTTTGCCGTGCTGCTTCCCGTCCAGACGGTCGGCGTCATGGGCGACGGGCGCACCTATGAATTCGTCTGCGCGCTGCGCGCCGTCACCTCGGTCGACGGCATGACGGCGGATTTCTACCACTACGACATGGAATTCCTCGGGCGCGCCGCGACCCGCATCATCAACGAAGTGCGCGGCATCAACCGCGTGGTCTACGACGTCACGTCGAAGCCGCCCGGCACGATCGAGTGGGAGTGACGGGGAATACCGTGGGGTAGTATCGGATGGCAGAGGACACTCGAGCGAATCCTATGCCATCGTACTTCTTGGGCCAAATCACACGGCCGTAGATCGATTATTGCTCCTTCTTGAACAAATCGTGGAAGATGAGCTGGCCCCAAGTGCGGCCGCGTGCGTGCACCAGCGCGCCACCCTCGTTGAGCTTTCCCAGCGTGACGGGTGCGAAGCCGAGTTGTTTGGCCAAGTCCGCCACGGAAGCGATCGCGTCCTCGTCGTCGCTCGACAGAAAGACGACCCGGTGGCCGCCCTCGACGATCGGATCGGAAGCCAGGGTGGCGGCAATCAGGTGATTGAACCCTTTCACGAGCTTGGCGCCGGTGAACGCCTTCGCGACGAAGGCGGAGGACGGCAGGCCGTCCAGCTCTTCGGGAGTGAGGGGAAACGAGTTCGTCGTGTCGATGACTGTCTTGCCTTCCCAGCTCGGCAGGGCGTTGGCAACTTCGCGATGCTCCCCGAACGGGACCGCCAGGATGATCGTGTCGGCCTCGAGTGCATCCCGCAGCGACCTGGCGACGATCGTGGGCCCAATCGCCCGAGCCTGCGGCGCCAACGCCTCGGGCGGCCGGCGGCTCGCGACGGCCACCTCGATGTTTTTACGGGCGAAGGCGTGGGCAAGGGCCTGGCCTATCTTGCCGAATCCTACAATTGCGTAGCTCATAATGTTTCTCCGATATTGTGTTGATATTGATTCCCCGGCCTTGAACGGTAATCGAATGGAGCGCCTGGCCGGGTGCAGCGCGTCAGAGTTGCGCAAGGCCGCCGTCAACCGCGACCTCGCTGGCGGTCATGAAGCTGCTGTCCGACGACGCGAGAAAGGCAGCCGCCACCCCGATCTCCGCCGGATCGGCCATACGCTGGAGCGGAGTCATCGAGGCGAAGACCTTCATTCCATCTTCGCCGAGCGCTTCCTTCGCGAGTTCGGTCGCCGTCGCCCCGGGCGACAGCACGTTTACCCGGATGCCGGTGCCCTTCAGGTCCTCCGCCCAGGTCCGCGCGAGGTTGCGCACTGCCGCCTTGCTCGCGCTGTAGGCGGTCATTCCCGGGGCGCCCGTAGTGCCAGCGCTCGATCCAGTCAGGATGATCGAACCGCCCTGGCCCATCAGTGGCAGCGCCTTCTGGACCGTGAAGATCGTACCCTTCACATTGGTGTCGAAGGTTTCGTCAATGTGCTCGGCGGTGATCTTGCCGAGCACAAGTTGGCTTCCCGCCCCGGCATTGGCGAAGACGATGTCGAGGGTTCCGCGCTCGGCCTTCACCGCCGCGTAAAGCCGGTCGAGGTCGCCCAGATCGGAGACCGAGCCCTTCACCGCGCGGGCATTGGACCCTAGGTCGGCCACTGCGGCGTCGAGCGCTTCCTGCCGGCGGCCAAAGATAAAGACGAAAGCGCCCTCCTCGATGAAGCGCTTTGCTGCGGCGCGGCCGATGCCGGTAGCGCCACCGGTGATCACGGCGGTCTTTCCATTCAGTCTGTTCATGTCATGCATCCTTTGGTCGTTGGGGGACGTCCCCGAGACCCTCCAAATAGGTCCGCCGGAGTCAGGCGTTGAGTGCGGAAGCGCGCACATCGGTGGTGCAAAATCGATCCGGGTGGACGACTGACGCCAGCCGCGACGATCGCTGTCGACCGTTCCAAATTCGGCCGTGCTCGTCGACATTAGCTATGATGACCGCCCGTACTGCTGTACGAAAGCGTTCGATACGGACTTTGTAAGACGCACCGCGCGGTGCGGGATTGCACCATGATCGACTGGGATGACATTCGCTACTTTCTTGCCGTGGCGCGCGGCGGCTCGGTGCGGGCTGCCGCCGAGGGCCTCGGGGTGTATCACTCGACCGTGCTGCGACGCATCGCACAGCTTGAGGAACGCCTCGGGGCGCAGATGTTCGAAAAGCTGCCTTCGGGCTACCGCCTGACGGCTGCGGGCGAGGAGGTCCTCGAGCTCGCGAACCAGATGGAAGCGTCGTCGCACCAGCTGGAGACGCGCGTCTTCGGGCGTGACCAGAGCGTGCGCGGCCTTCTGCGGGTAACGTTGGCTCCGCCCCTCGCGACACACCTGCTCATGCCGGACTTCGCCGATTTCGCGCGTCTGCATCCTGATATCGAGATGGAAATCGTGTCGTCCGGCGAGCTGGCAAACCTGACCAACCGAGAGGCCGATGTGGCGATCCGCGTCGTCTACGACCGCAAAACCCTGCCGCTCAATCTTCACGGCCTGAAGGGACCGGAGCTGTTTGGCGGCGTCTACATTTCCTGTGATCGACTGGCCGCATGGCGTGCGGGCGCGCCTGATCCCATCCGGTGGATCGTCATAAGCATGCATGGAATTCCGGATTGGGCCACCGAGGGTGAGGTTCGCGCTACAGGGGTTCCGTTCAGGACCACGGACGGCGAGGCGCAGATCGTTGCGGTACGGCAAGGGCTCGGGATCACGACACTGCCGTGCTTCGTGGGAGATGCCGACCCCCTATTGGTGAGGGTGCCGGGCACCGACCTGCACATGTACGGAACGCTCTGGCTTCTCACGCAGGGGGAGACACGCAAGACGAAGCGCGTCCGGCTCTTCACGGAGTTCGTATCCAGCAGGTTCACCGCGTACGCTCCGCTTCTCGCGGGGCTGTCCATATCGCGCGACTGACGTCCCGCAGGTCGCGCGGTCGTACCGCACAAGGAGAGCGTCATCACTCGCGGACAGCGATCTCCTGGATGAAATCCAGGAGCGCTCTGACCTTCGCCGGCGGGAGGTGGCGCGAGGGATGATAGGCATAGAGCGGAAAGAGTTCTTCCGACCATTCCGGCAGAACCTGAACAAGCTCGCCTCGCGACAGCAAAGGCGCCAAGCCGATCGCGAGGCTCTGGAAAATGCCTTGACCGGCCAGGCAAGCGGAGATCGCAACCGAAGGATCGTCCATGACCAGGCGACTGGAGACCTTAATCTCCTTGACCTCTCCGCCACGCCGGAACTCCCAGGGAAAGGGCAGCCCGGTCTGAGGATCGCGGAAGAGAAGCGCTTCGTGATGGACGAGGTCATGGGGTGATCGCGGTTCGCCGTGTTTTTCGAGATAGGCCGGAGCGGCGACCGTCAGGATGCGGGTCTCCAGCAGCTTGCGCACGATGAGCGATGACTCGTCGGGAGGCCCGAAGCGCACTGCGACGTCGACCCCGGTCATCATCTCCTGGCGATAGTTGCTGGTGGAGAAATCGACCGACAGCAGGGGATAGCGGACCAGGAACTCCTGGAGCTTCGCCGCGAGCACCATGCGCGCGAACCACGGGTCGACCGATACGCGCAGCCGGCCGCGCACGACCGCCGCCGCCCCTGCGGCCTCGGCGGCGGCCTCATCCAGGCCGGCGAGAAGCGGCATCACCTGTGTGTGGAAGCGGCGCCCTTCCTCGGTGAGGCTGACTTCGCGTGGATTGCGATCGAAAAGCCGTACACCGATCCGCGCTTCCAGACGCGCGACGGCCCGGCTCACCGCTGACGGCGTCAGGCCGAGCATCTCCGCGGCGCGGGCGAAATTCCCGGCCTCCGCAACCGCCGCCATGACGCCGACGCCGGTCAGAAGCCGCGTGTCGAAAGCCATTCGATCCCCCTTCGCCTCTGCAGGTCACCGCGCAGCCTCACTCCGGGCCGAATAAGCAGTGAATCTGAGTCATCATAACATTGATTCTAATGCGCGTGAATCACGTCATAGCGCGGTGTAGAAGGATGGTGTCTTACGACGAACGGATCGTCGCGCTCTACGGCGAGTTCGAGCGCAACCTCTATGCCGGGCTCGACTGAGCCTGCGCGACTGGTATCAACCTTCTGGAGAACCATCATGTACGCAATCACCGGAATCACCGGCAAGGTCGGCGGCGCGCTTGCGCGCAGCCTTCTCGCCGAAGGACTGCCCGTTCGCGCCGTGTTGCGCGACGAGGCAAAGGCGGCGGAGTGGAGGACTCGGGGCTGCGACGTCGCCCTGGCCGAGATGGACGAGGCGGCAAGCCTGACTTCAGCCTTCAGGGATGCCACGGGCGTCTTCATCCTGCCGCCCTCCGAATTCGATCCGGAACCCGGCTTTCCCGAGGCCAGACACGTCATCGCCGCCGTAACGTCGGCCTTGGTCGAGGCTCGTCCTGGCAAGGTGGTCTGCCTGTCGACCATCGGCGCGGATGCGCTGCACGAGAACCTGCTGACCCAGCGCACGCTGATGGAGCAGTCGCTGCAGGAGATCGGCATTCCGGTCACCTTCCTGAGGCCCGGCTGGTTCATGGAGAATGCACTCTGGGACATTCCCTCGGCGCGCGACGAAGGCGTGCTGCGCAGCTTCCTGCAGCCGGCCGGAAAGCTGTTTCCGATGGTCGCGACGCAGGATGTCGGGCACTTGGCCGCCGCGCTTCTCCGCGAGGAGTGGAGCGGGGCACGGGTCGTCGAGCTGGAAGGCCCCGCACGTATATCGCCAAACGATATCGCCAGAGCCTTCGCCACGGCGCTGAAGCGTCCCGTCCGGGTCGAGACGGTGCCGCGCGCGAGCTGGGAACAGATTTTCCGCTCTCAGGGAACGCGAAATCCATTGCCTCGGATCCGGATGCTCGACGGCTTCAACGAGGGATGGATCGACTTCAGCGAGCACGGCCGATCGGCAGTGAAGGGCACGACGTCACTCGAAAGCGTCATCGCCGAACTCGTCGGGGCGGACCAGGCAAAAGCATCCGTTTGACGCCGTCCAGACCGTCGGCGTCATGGGGGATGGCCGCACCAAGACCAGACTTCCGCGGCGATTTTCATCTGGTGAGTCCCGAGATCAAGCCGGAACGTAAGTCAACCTGATCACATCCTCGCCAATCCGGTCATGAGCCATCAGGCGGAGCGGCGGCCGGGGTCCGGCGAAATATGGCTTGCCGTGACCGAGCACGACGGGGTGCAGGTAGATTCGATACTCATCGATCAGGCCAAGTTCGGTGAGGCTTTGCGCCAAATTGGGGCCGGCAACTTCGATCTCCCCGTCGCGTTCCGCCTTCAGCGCGCGGATCGCGGCCTCAAGATCCTCCCCAACAAGCCTGGCGTTGGGGCCGACCGACGTCAACGAGCGCGAGAGGACCCATTTCGGCTGGTTCCGCCACGCCGCCGCGAAGGCCTGTCGCTCTGCATCCCATTCAGGATGTTCGTCGTCCCAGTAACGCATGACCTCATACATCCGGCGACCGTACACACTGCCCGCCTGCCGCTGAGCCTCTTCGATGAAGTGGCGGAAGAGCGTGGGGCTTGGCCCAAACGCCATATGATCGACGTAGCCATCCAGGGACTGGTTCATTCCGAACACAAGCTTAGCCATACTCACTTCCTTTCCTTAAACGGCATATCCGCGCAGGCTGATTGCATTATGCAATCGGTTGAAGCTAACTCAACTGATTTTATATCGCAATTGGTTTTTGAAATGCGCATAAATCCGCGACCTGATGTTCGCCACCCGCAGGCCGGAGAAGCCCGCAGAGGAAATGGCCGGCCAAGGTTCAGTCGCCTCGGCCGGCCGTTGTCATGGAAGGATGATGGCTGCGAACTGGCTTCAGCGGCCGTAGGTGACCTCGACGGAGGCCTTGTCGAGCGTGTTTGCCCTGACATAGAAGCCAACCATGGCGGCCGGCGCAGTATCGGGAAGCGGAAGCTTGTCGACCGAGAGCGCGTAGACGGTGAACTGATAGCGGTGCGGCGCATCGCCGGCCGGCGGGCATGCGCCACCATAGCCGGACATGCCAAAATCCGTGTGACCTTCGACAGTGCCTGCCGGAAGCTTTTTGTCACCGCTGGCGCCGGTGGCAATCTCCGAGGCATTTGCGGGAATGTTGAACACCGACCAGTGCCACCAGCCCGAGCCGGTCGGAGCATCCGGATCGTAAGCCATGATGGCGAAGCTTTTGGTCGCCTCGGGCGCACCCGACCAGGTCAGTTCCGGCGAGATGTTCTTGCCGACGCAGCCGAAGCTGTTGAAGACCTGCGCATCGGCCATGGACTTACCGGCTGTCAAATCCTTCGAGGTGAGCTTCATTTCGGCCTGTGCGGCCGTCGCGCCGAAGACGGATGTGGCGAGAAGTACTGCTGTGATAAAACGCATGCTGTTTTCCTGCGGTTGATAATGCAGGAAAACTATCGTCACGGAGCAAGTGCATCTGCCCCGCTATGCTCAACTTCTGCCCCGATCCGCTCAAAACGCTCGGCCCCGCCCCGCACATGGCGTGGATTGACGCCAAACCGCTCTTTGAACCGCGCCGCGAATTGCGACGGGGAGTCGTAACCGACCTCAAGCGCGACCTGCGCCATTGGGAGGGTTGTGGTTTGAATGAGGCCCAAGGCGCGGTTCATCCTTGTATCGCTCAAGATCTCAGTAAAGCCGGTATTCTCGGCGGCCAGCTTACGCCTCAGCGTCGCTTCGCTCATGTTGAACGCGCGCGCCGCGTGCCCCAGCGTCCAATCAAAGGCCGTATCACTTTCGATCATCTGCCGCAGCCGGTCTTCGAGCCGAGGGCTTTGGCTTTGGCCGAGCACCGCTCCGCAGAGCGCAAACCAGGTGATCAGTTCCATCAAACGAGCCTTGGCAATGGCGCCGGGAAGCCTCGTCAGATTGCCGGGCTGACAGCAATAGTCAAACAATGCCGCGGCTTCCTCCGGCAGCTTCGAGGTGCCTGTCGGGACAGGCCTCGATGGAACGGCGATCGATCCCATCCTGGTATAGGCTTCCTCGAAGAGCTGCCGCGGAACAGGAAGCGCCAGCGTCTGATACTTCTGCGGCGCCTTGGGAATGTTCTCCATCGTCAACGGTCGATAGTCGGGCAGCAAGCCATAGGCGCCGGCCTCAAGGCGCAAAGCCTTGTCATCTGCCATGACGATCTTCGTTCCCGATTGCACCTGTATCAACAGGGGGCTCGTATTGACGAGACGAAAAAACAGGCCCGCCCGCCCTGGCGGATCAAGGCCCTGGTCGGAATGGGAAGGACCTCGTCGAGCATATGTTCTCCGGCAACAGGATGGACGATCGTGGGGCTCGGGCTGCCAGGCCGTGAGATTGGAACTATCATCGGTAGACTTGCCACCACCGATCCCTTGAGGATCGGGAATAGCAAAACCGCGTGTCATGGGCAATCTTGAGCGTCATTCAGGTGTTCGAACTCAATGGAATTCCGTGCGTCCCACCTCAGCGCATTTTTGTGACTGGTGTTTGCTTGTCATCGATGTGAATTCGGGTTTTGTCGGCAGCGTCGGCCCGGCTTTTCACGTGATCGATGAAGGCCCGCAGCTTCGGCATCACCTGATGACGGCTGGGATAGTAGAGGAACACACCCGGCACCATCGGGGCGAACGCCTCCAGGACGCGGACGAGTTTTCCCGCCTTCACCGGTCCTGCGGCGATTGGCTCCGGCACTTGCGCAAGCCCCATATCTTCGACCGCGGCTCCCAACATGGTGGGAAAGTCGTGGGCGATCAGCGGCCCGGAGACGACAGCCTCGATCGGCTTTTTGCTGCTGACAAACGACCACGGCGCGATTGAGCCGTTCGAGCGGCGCATGCGGATGCAGGCATGTTGACGCAGATCGTCGATACGCTCGGGCCGCCCTCTTCGGTGCAGATATTCGGGGCTGCCGACGACCACCAGCGGGAAGGACGGCGTCAGCCGGACCGCGACCATGTCGGCTGCGATGAACTGGCCGAGCCGGATACCGGCGTCAAATCCTTCTGCGGCGATATCGACCAGTTCCTCATTCGCGGCGACCTCCACCTCGATCTCGGGAAAGGCCTGGCAGAAGGATGCAATCAGTGGCTCCAGCAGGATCGGCACCACTGACGGCGGCACGGTGAGCCGCAACAGTCCAGCCGGTCTCTGGCCGAGCTCACGCGCAACCGAGCTTGCCGCGACCAGTTCCTCGAAAGCGGGCTTTGCGCGCGTCAGGAACCGCTCGCCGGCTTCAGTCAGGCCGACACTGCGCGTCGTGCGGATGAAGAGTACTGCACCGACACGCTCCTCAAGAACGCGTACGGCCTGGCTGATTGCCGATGGGGTCACCCCGAGTTCCGCGGCTGCTCTGCGAAAACTACGGTGATGGGCAACGCTCAGAAACGCCTCAACGCCGTCGAGCGCGCCTTGCCTGAGTGTGAAGTTCTGCTTCATACCGCATCGATATTATCGCCAATAGTCGATCGCGGGAAGCGGCCGTACATCTGGACCCCACAAATCAGGAGTGCCCCGATGTCGACGGAATCCATCTTTCAAACCCATCTCGTCCTAGGCTATGTCGCGTGGCTGCTTTGCTTCGGCGCGTATATTCTGCCCTGGCTCAAGTCGATGGACAGGGTCAAGGCGCACCGCGCCATCGCCACTCTGCACAGCTTCCGCTTCTTCGGGCTCGTCTTCATTCTGCCCGGCGTCGTCGGTCCCAACCTGCCCGCCAGCTTCGCCACTTTCGCTGCCTATGGCGACCTCGCGGCCGGGCTGCTTGCCATGCTGGCGCTCGTCACGATCAGCATGCGTCCGGTCTTCTGGCTGTTCGTCGTCGCCTTCAATCTCGTGGGAATGGGCGACCTCGTGCTCGACTACTATCACGCGATCCAGGCCGGCCTGCCGGCGCGGGCGGACGAATTGGGCGCCGCATACGCGATCCCGATCTTTTACGTGCCCTTGCTGATGATCACCCACGTCTTTGCATTCTATTTGCTGCTGCGTCCTCAGCCTAACGCGGCTCAGGCCCTCACCGGCGAATCTACGGTATTTTAGGACTCCGCCGCCTCAAGCCATGGACCTCGCGATAGTGTGGTGACGGAACTATTTGCCTCGCATATCTTATCTTTGTGTTACCTGCGGGACTCAACTGATGGCTCACTCCGAAAACCTCATTACAACCGTCTCGACCAACGGGCAGGTCATTCTCCCAAAAACGATCTGCCGGCGGCGGGAGTGGGAGGCTGGAACTCGTCTCATTGTCGAGGAAACCCCGGAAGGCGTGCTTCTGAAGCAGCTCCCTGCCCTTGCGCCGACGCGGCCTGACGATGTGTTCGGTATGCTTCCCTTCGGCGGCGAGCCGAAAACTCTGGAAGAGATGGAAGCCGGCGTGTTGGCCGATGGCCCCGCCGCCGACATCTAACCCCTCTCAAACCTGCGCACATAATCGACCAGCGCACGCAGCTTCAGCGGCTGCCTCTGGCGCCTGGGGTAGTAGAGATAGAATCCCGGGAATGGCGGGCAGAAATGCTCCAGCAGCGGCACGAGTTCCCCGCGCTCGATATAGGGCTGGAAGGTTTCCACCATGCCGAAGGTGATGCCTGCTCCCGCGCAGGCCATGCGGATCATCATGCCCATATCGTTGGTCGTGACGGTGGGATCGACGGAGACGTCGAAGTCGCGGTCGTTTTCGGTGAATTCCCAGCGATAAGGCGCAGTATCCGGGCGTGGCCGCCATCCGATGCAGGCATGATCCTGCAGGTCGCGGGGGTGGCGGGGATGACCGCGGCGCTCGAGATAGCTGCGGGATGCTGCCGCGCATTGTCGCTGCTCTTCGGAGACTGATATGGCGATCATGTCCTGTTCGATCACTTCGCCCAGCCGGACGCCGGCGTCGAAACCGGCCTCGACGATATCGAATTCGTCATCGGTGATGGTGATATCGAGTTTGACGTCAGGGCAGGCTTCCATGAAGCCGGCCAGCAAGGTGCCGGACAGGAAGTTCTCGGCGATCGAGGAAACGGTGATCCTCAGCAGGCCGCTCGGGCGCGCCTGCATTTCCCGCACCGTCTGCATCGCATCCTTGACCTGACGGACCGAGGGACGAACCGCGTCGAAGAACACTTCGCCGGCTTCGGTCAGGCTGACGCTGCGGGTCGTGCGCTGGACCAGGGCGACGCCAACCCGATCCTCCAGGCGCTGCAGGGCCTGGCTGACGGCGGAGCGGGTGACGCCAAGCCGCTCGCCGGCAAGGCGGAAGTTCCGCGCCTCGGCCACCGCAAGAAAAACTGAAATGCCTTCGAGGTCATCGACCATTGGTTAGCACTTCTAACCAAGGCATCCTGGATTGGCAACTCAATCACTCGGGCTCTCCGTATTATCTTTCAGTCGAGGTAAACGAAGGCGTCGAAAGGCAAGGCAATGCGAAGGATTTTCAAAAGCCCCATCCTGCAGTTTTTCACGGCGGTCATCCTTGCTGGCACGGCGATCAGTTCGTCCGCCACCGATGCTGTGACCCGCCAATCTCACCAGCAACAAACAAGCGAGAACAGTATGCAGCAACATCCCTATGTCGGCATGTGGGTTACGGATGATGGCCGCGTCCGCCACGAACTTTTGCCGAATGGCCGTTACGACGAGGCCCGCGGAAACCGGGAAAGCGCCTACCGGGGACGCTACGAAGTCACCGGAAGCCATATCGAATACTGGGATGACACGGGCTTCACGGCCGACGGCGATTTCGTCGACGGCAATACCCTCCATCATGGCGGCATGGTGCTTCGGCGCAAATGATGTGCCGCCTGAAAGGCAACATCACACAGGAGAAGGCCGCGTTAGCCGGCCGGAAAGGATGACGATCATGTCTTCCCCAACACCCCTTTGGTTCATCACCGGCGCATCGTCCGGCCTCGGCCGGGCGCTCGCCGAAGCCGTTCTGGTCCGTGGCTGGCGCGCCGCCATGACGGCGCGCAGACCCGAGACACTGGCAGATATCACGGCAGAGCACGGCGACCGCGCGCTTGCCCTTGCACTGGATGTGACGGACAGCCGCTCCATCGCCCGCGCGGTTCGTGACGCCGAAGCGCATTTCGGCGCGATCGACGTCCTCGTCAACAATGCCGGCTACGGCTATCTCTCGGCGATCGAAGAGGGTGACGAAGCTGAGGTACGCGCCCAGTTCGAGACCAATGTGTTCGGTTTGATCGCTGTCACCAAGCAGGTTCTGCCGGGCATGCGCCGACGCCGGCAAGGGCATATCTTCAACGTCTCCTCGCTTGGCGGGCTCGTCGCTTTTGCCGCAACCGGCTACTACCACGCCACCAAGTTCGCGGTCGAAGCCTTGTCGGAATCGCTTTCCCACGAGGTCAAACCGCTCGGCATCGATGTGACGATCCTCGAACCCGGCGCCTTCCGCACGGATTGGGCCGGCCGGTCGATGGTCGAGTCCAGCACGATCATCGACGACTATGCCGAGACATCCGGCAAGCGGCGCCGGGCGACCCGCTCGATCTCCGGCAACCAGCCGGGCGATCCCACGCGCGCGGCAACCGCGATCATATCGGCGTTCGAAGCGGACGCACCGCCGCTGCGCCTGCTGCTCGGCGCGCCAGCCCTGAAGATCGCCCGCGAACGGCTGGATGCGCTGCGCGCCAACTTCGACGCCTGGGCGGAGACGACGCTCAGCGCCGATTTTCCCGCCTGACCACCCAAAAACCCACAGCCGCATCGCCAGGCGAGCGGCGTACAAATGGAGCTTGAAATGTCTGATATCAAAGGAAAAGTCATTGCCATCACCGGAGCCAGCAGCGGCATCGGAGAGGCTGCGGCAAAGGTGCTGGCTGCAGCAGGCGCCCATGTCGTGATCGGTGCCCGCCGCACCGAGCGCCTGGAGGAACTCGCCGGCGAAATCGCCGCAAACGGCGGGACGGTGCGCCTGCGACAGCTTGATGTCACCGACCGTTCCCAAGTGGAGGCCTTTGCAGGCTTTGCCCGCTCCGAATTCGGCCGGTTGGATGTCATCGTCAACAATGCCGGCGTCATGCCGCTCTCGCCGCTCGACGCCCTCAAGGTCGACGAATGGGACCGGATGGTCGACGTCAATATCAAGGGTGTTCTCTACGGCATCGCCGCAGTCCTTCCGATCATGAAGGCACAGGGATCGGGGCAGATCATCAACCTGTCTTCGATCGGCGGCCACAGCGTCTCGCCGACGGCGGCCGTCTATTGCGCGACGAAATTTGCGGTGCGGGCGATCTCGGACGGATTGCGGCAGGAGACCGATCGTATCCGCGTGACCGTCATCTCTCCCGGCACGACGACATCGGAACTGGCCGACACGATCACCGATCCGACGGCGCGGGACGCTATGAAGGCTTTCAGGGCGATCACGATCAGCCCCGAGGCGATCGCCAATTCCATCCTCTACGCCATCAGCCAGCCTGATGACGTCGATGTCAGCGAGATCATCATCCGGCCGACAGCCAGCCCGCATTGATCGGCCGAGACTTTGCCGAAGCAATTCCAACAAAAGTGTAGAGCGGTTTTGTCAGGCAAAGCGCGAAGCGATTTTGCCGGGAATTGCGGAAAACGAAAAAGCCGCCGCCTAAAAACCCAGCGACTGCTGGGCAGGCGGCGGCGGTGCAAGGCTGACGCCTTCGAGCTCCAGCATACGGGCCTTCGATGACGACCCGCCGGGCGCGGAGAAGCCGCCGATCTTGCCGCCGGCGGCCAGCACCCGGTGGCAGGGGATGATCAAAGCGACCGGGTTCTTCGCCATTGCCTGGCCGACGTCGCGAGCGGCTTCCGGCCCGACGCCGAGCTCCTTCGCCAGCGCGCCGTAAGTGGTGGTGCGACCCCAGCCGACACGCCTTGCCGCCGCATAAATATCCCGGAAGAAGCTATCCTGACCGGCAAGGTCGAGTTCGACGCCGGAAAAATCCATCTCCTCGCCCTGAAAGTAGCGCCTCACCGCAGCGACCGTTTCCAGCACGGCAGGCGTCGGCGCGCCGGCTTCGGCATCCGGCAGGCGGCGCAGCAGCAGCCGTTCGGTCGCCTCTGCGGTTTTGGTCGGCAGTTGGAAACGGGCAATGCCCGCGTCGCTCCAGGCGATGCCGCAGAAACCGCCCGCGGTTTCGAAGATGAGATAGTGGTGCGTTGTCTCAGCCATGACACAGCCTCCGCGTTTTCGATAACCCTCAAAATCGTATGGGACGGCCGCTGTTTCAACCCGTTTCTTGCGCGCGCCGGGCTTCCCGGAAATATTGCGATGCGCCCCTGCATTGTCGACCAAATCTCCATTCATCCGGTCCTGGGGCAACGGTTCGCGTAAGTGAGGTATCGAGCATATCGGGAGATTATGTTCTCTTTTTGTTCTTGATGTTGCTTCCTTTCGGAGTATCCTTCGTCGCGTTTTGGAAACGACGAGGCGGGTCATGACGACCTGAAATTCTATGAACCAGATGCCCCTCGACTTCGGAGACGACAAAAATGGTCGCCGACGGCCCAGCAAACGTCACAGCGCTGAACACGGGCTTTTCTTCGCCATTTGTCCTCCCCCGGCCGTCGAGCAACAAACCGCCTTGATTGCCGGCGATTATTGCAAAACCTTCTCACTCTGCGGCAAGCCGCGCCTGAGACGCTGCATGTGACAATCACTTGTGTTGGAAAATATGATCAACTGCCGGAGGAGATAGTTTTCGCTGCACGGCAGGCTGGCGCCATGGCGGAAAGCGCACCGATCGCAATTGATTTCGACCACATCATGAGCTTCAGGCATTCGGAGGCACTCGTACTTTACGGCGAAGGTGGGCTAAAAGCGTTGACGCGCCTGCACGTCCAACTCGGCCTCGGCATGCACAATCTCGGATTGCCGCACAATATCAAGCGCGATTTCACGCCACACATGACGCTGCTTTACGACCGCAAGATCGTACCATCGACAGCCCTCAACAAATCGGTTTCGTGGACGGCGTCCGAATTCCTGCTCATCGAGAGCCTGATTGGAGAAACAGAACATCGGATTATCGATCGTTGGCCACTGCTCGGTTGAGGCAGGCTGATGCCCTTGGCCACGGCTTGCGCTTGCCTAGCTTCTGCGCATAAAGCTCGTTCAGGTGTTGCACAGGGAGCGAAATCAGCATGGACGTTTCAGAGATCATCATCCCTGGAGATACGCCGGGAACGGAGTGGCGGCTGCCGGTGCTGCGCTTCAAGGGCGGCGATCCGAAGGCGCCGAAGACCTATATCCAGGCGGCTCTGCATGCCGGCGAGCTGCCGGGAACGGTGCTGTTGCATTTCCTTTGCGAGCGGCTGCGGCAGGCGGAAGGCCAAGGCGGGATCGCCGGCGACATCACCATCGTGCCACAGGCCAATCCGATCGGTGCGGCGCAATCGCATTTCGGCGAATTGCAGGGCCGTTTCGACTTGGGCTCGCGCACCAATTTCAACCGGGATTTTCCGCTAATCTCCATTGCCGATCGGGCCACGCTGATCGACGACCTCGATGATTATCCGGCTACCGACAGATTGAAGCGACAGCTGCTGCACATGGCACTCGGAGCCGATCTGGTGCTCGACCTGCATTGCGACGATGAATCCCTGCAATATGCCTATATCGACGAGGCCTTCTGGCCGGAGGCGGCCGATCTCGCTGCCGCGCTCGACATGGAGGCCGTGCTGCTTTCGGATGGCGAAAGCTCGGCCTTCGAGGAGGCGGTCGGCTTTGCATGGAAATATGAAGTTCCCGGCGAGCGCCGGTCCCGGCTGCCCGGCAAACTCTCCGTCACCGTCGAACTCCGCGGCAAACGCGACGTCGATCCGGTGCTGGCGAAAAAGGATGCCGACGGGCTCTGGCACTTCCTCGCGGCACGGGGGATCGTTGGCGACGAAAAATTGGCGGCTACGGCATTTTCCGGTCCGGCCGTGCCGCTCGACAATGTCGAGATCATCCGCACTCCGGAAGGTGGCGCCGTGCTTTTCCATCGCAATATCGGCGAAAGGATTTCGGAAGGCGACCGTCTAGTGACGATCGTCACCCGGCCGGGGCAGCCGGGCGGCAGCATCGAGCTCACCGCGCCGCAGGACGGGCTGATCTTGACCCGAACCTCCGACCGACTGGTGCGGCGGCGCGGCGACCTGATGAAGATCGCCTGCGACGAACCCAGCAAGGCTTCGCGCAAGGCCGGCACGCTGGAGAATTGAACGGGGCCGGTTTTGTCTTGCTGCTATTGTCGACGCGCTCGGGGATAAAACGTCGCACGGCGTTTGCGCCGGCCGTCGTGCATGTTATCTCGCTGCTATTACAGGGAGATCGATCGGGCATGGCCGTCACCATTTATGGCATCAAGAATTGCGACACGATGAAGAAGGCCCGCAGCTGGCTGGAGGAACACAGCGTCGCCTATGAATTTCACGATTACAAGGCGCTCGGTATCGACCGCGCCCATCTCGAAGCCTGGATCGACGAAGCCGGCCTCGACACCGTGCTCAACCGCGCCGGCACCACCTTCCGCAAACTGCCCGATGCCGACCGCGAGAACCTCACCCGGGAGAAAGCAATCCAGCTGATGCTCGACCAGCCGTCGATGATCAAGCGGCCGGTGCTGGAGGCGAGGGGCAAGCTGCTGATCGGCTTCAAGCCGGAGATTTACGCCGGTATGCTCGGAGGCTGACAGGCGCCGCTGAACTCACGAGGGGAAGAGATGTCCAAGACAACGCGCGCGACACAGCTTCTTTCGCAGGCAGGTGTCGCCTTCACCGTTCATGTCTATGACTACGACCCCAATGCCGAGCGCGTCGGGCTGCAGGCGGCCGAAGCGCTCGGCGAGACGCCGCATCGGGTGCTGAAGACGCTGATGGCGGAGGTGGACGGCAAACCGGTCTGCGTCGTCGTGCCGTCGGATCGCGAGGTCAGCATGAAGAAGCTTGCGAGCGCCTTTCACGGCAAATCGGCCAATATGATGAAGCCTGCCGATGCCGAGCGGCTGACGGGCTATCATGTCGGCGGCATCAGCCCGTTCGGCCAGAAGAAGACCGTGCCGACGGCGATCGAGGAAGCCGCGCTTGGCGAATCGCTGGTCTATATCAATGGCGGGCAGCGCGGGCTGCAGGTGCGGCTCGATCCGAAGCATGCGTTGAAGGCACTGAAGGCTGTCGCCGCGCCGCTGATTGCCTGATCGGAGCATGATGCCGAAAAGTGTGAGCGGTTTTACGACGACATCTTGCTCTCACTCTTCAATTGAGAACATGATTCAGAGGAAGCGGTCAAGCAGGCCGGCGATCGCTTTCGCCTCGTTCTCGGCAAGCTTGCAGCCAATATGGGTCTCGATCGATCTGGCATAGACCGACCACATGCGCTCGCGAAGTTTTCGGCCGGCATCTGTGATCACCACCCAGCGGCCGCGCCCATCCTTGGCGAAGGCCTCGCGCCGGACCAGACCTTCTTTTTCCAGCCGGTCGATCAGCCGGGAAAGATTATACTGCGCCAGCAATGTCTGCTCTTCGATCTCGTAGGGGCGCAGCATGCCGTCTTGCGAGCGCGCCAATTCCCAAAGCACGTCATACCAGGCAAGCGGCGGCATGCCGGCCGCTTTCAGGTCGGCTTCGATGGCAGCCAGCAACCGCTCGCGGGCGCGCATGATGCTCGTCCAGGCGGAGGTGACCGCTTCGCTTGGATTCAAGGTTTTTTCGGACATAATGCAATTACATCTATCTTGAATTCCGCCGCAAGCGATATTAGATGCAATTACATCTATTGTCATCGCCAAGGAGGCCCCCATGAGCAAGCTTACCCTCGTCAGCCATCATCTCTGCCCCTATGTACAGCGCGCCGCGATCGCGCTTCTCGAAAAGGGCGTGCCCTTCGAGCGCATCAATATCGATCTTGCCAACAAGCCGGACTGGTTCCTGAAGATCTCGCCGCTCGGCAAGGTGCCGCTGCTGCGGATCGAGGAGGAGGACGGCAGCGAGGCGGTGCTGTTCGAAAGCAGCGTCATCTGCGAATATCTGGAGGAAACGCAGCCAGGTGTGGCGCTGCATCCGAAAGACGCGCTGACGCGTGCCCGCCACCGCGGCTGGATGGAATTCGGATCCTCCGTGCTTTCCGATCTCTGGGGTTACGAGACGGCTGAGGATGCCGCGCAGTTGGAGGCCAAGCGCACGGCGCTCATTTCCAAATTCGCGACTGTCGAGAACGTATTGACGGACGGCCCCTATTTCGGCGGCAACGACTTCAGCCTCGTCGACGCCGTCTTCGCGCCGGTCTTTCGGTATTTCGATCTGTTCGAAACGCTCGGCGACAGCGACATCTTCGAAGGGCTTGAGAGGGTGACGCGCTGGCGCAAGGCGCTCTCCGAGCGGGCGAGCGTCAAGGCCGCCGTTGGCGAAGACTACCCGCAACGGCTGATGGAATTCCTCGAAAAACATAACTCGATCCTGCTCAGGCTGCCTGCCGCCGCCTGAAGCGCGCCGGCGGCCGGACATATATCCGGCCGCTGCAATTCGGCAGCGGCGCGCTTCATTTTCGCCGCAAACGGGTCTAAGTCTTCCAGCCTCCCACCGTCGATGACAGAAGGCAGGTTGAACCATGACTTTCATGCCCCAGAGCCAGAACACAATTGATCCCGTCAAGCTGGAAAAGCTTGCGGAAGTCGCCATCAAGGTCGGGCTGCAGCTGCAAAAAGGTCAGGATCTGGTGATCACCGCGCCTGTCGTGGCGCTGCCGCTGGTTCGCCTGATCACCAAGCACGCCTACCAGGCCGGCGCCGGGCTGGTCTCTGCCTTCTATTCCGACGAGGAAACGACGCTGGCGCGCTATCAATATGGCAGCGACGAGAGCTTCGACCGCGCCTCCGGCTGGCTCTACGAGGGTATGGCCAAGGCCTATACCAACGGGGCGGCGCGTCTTGCGGTCGCCGGCGACAATCCGATGCTGCTGTCCGAGCAGGATGCCGGCAGGGTCGGCCGCGCCAATCGCGCCAACTCCACCGCCTACAAGCCGGCGCTGGAAAAGATCTCGAACTTCGACATCAACTGGAACATCGTCTCCTACCCGAACCCCTCCTGGGCCAAGGTGGTCTTCCCCGACGATCCGGAACCGATCGCGATCGCCAAGCTCGCCAAGGCGATCTTTGCCGCCTCGCGCGTCGATGTCAGCGATCCCGTCGCCGCCTGGGCCGAGCACAATGCCAATCTTGGCAAGCGCTCCGCCTGGCTGAACGGCGAGCGCTTCGCCTCGCTGCATTTCCAGGGGCCGGGCACCGACTTGACGATCGGACTTGCCGACGGACATGAATGGCACGGCGGCGCTTCCACCGCCAAGAACGGCATTACCTGCAATCCGAACATCCCGACCGAGGAAGTCTTCACGACGCCGCATGCGCTTCGCATCGAAGGCCATGTGTCGAGCACCAAGCCGCTCTCGCACCAGGGCACGCTGATCGACAATATCCAGGTGCGTTTCGAGGGCGGGCGCATTGTCGAAGCAAAGGCCTCGCGCGGCGAAGAGGTCTTGAACAAGGTGCTCGATACCGACGAGGGCGCGCGCCGGCTCGGCGAAGTGGCGCTGGTGCCGCATTCCTCACCGATCTCGGCGAGCGGCATCCTGTTCTACAACACGCTGTTCGACGAAAACGCCTCATGCCACATCGCGCTCGGCCAGTGCTATTCCAAATGCTTCCTCGATGGCGCGACACTGAGTCAGGAGCAGATCAAGGCGCAGGGCGGTAATTCCAGCCTGATCCATATCGACTGGATGATCGGCTCGGACAAGGTCGATATCGACGGCATCAAGCCGGATGGCTCGCGGGTTCCGGTGATGCGGCAGGGCGAATGGGCCTGAGCGGCAGCATCGTGCGCTGAGTGGATAAAACGAGGTGGTGCGGCCAGCCCCGTCCTTCGAGGCCCCTCCGGGGGCACCTCAGGATGAGGCTGGAGAGACGTGGCGGCTCGGCTCAAGAGGGAGGCGCAGCGACAACGCAGGCCGGAAATGTTAGCCCAGGCGGCAAGCACCACGGATCAGCCCTCATCCTGAGGTGTGGAGGCCAAAGGCCGGAGCCTCGAAGGACGAGAGCGGGTGGCCCCGCGCCCACCGCAGCGCCCGCATTGCTGGAGGCGCCGTGGCCAGCCCCGTCCTTCGAGGCCCCGGCGGGGCACCTCAGGATGAGGCTGGAGAAGAGCCCGTGCCAGAAGGATAGCGGCAAGCTCATCAGCCTGGGATGGCTGGAGTCTTTATCAGCCCACCACCACACGCCACCGCGATCAGCCCTCATCCTGAGGTGCGGAGGCCAAAGGCCGGAGCCTCGAAGGACGAGGGCGGGTGGCAGACACCTCCAGCATTATTGCCGCCCGCCGACCCACCATGCTAGCCTCCCTCTATGGAAGTCACCGTCTATATTCTCCGCTGCAGCGACGACTCATATTATACCGGCCTCACCAAGCAGGAGATCGAGGCGCGTGTCTGGGAGCATAATGCCGGAACCTATGACGGCTATACCGCCAAGCGACGTCCGGTCGAACTCGTCTTCACCGAAACCTATGACCGCATCATCGACGCCATCGCCCGCGAGCGCCAGATCAAGGGCTGGTCGCGCCGAAAGAAGGAAGCGTTGATGGCAATGGATTACGAGGCCCTGCCTGACTTGTCGAAGCGCGGGCCTGTCAAAGCCGGATGAGCCGCCCAAGGCCAGCCCCGTCCTTCGAGGCCCCTGCGGGGCACCTCAGGATGAGGCTGGAGGGAGGGCGTGCCTCAGGTGATCCTTCACTGCCGATCACGCCTGAGGATAAGACCGGGAGCAAGGGCGTGCCAGCCCCACGGCATCATGACTAGCCCTCATCCTGAGGTGCGAAGGCCATAGGCCGTAGGCTCGAAGGACGGGGGCGGGTGGCTGCACAGCACGCGACATTGTCCGAGACGCAACATGCCCCAGCATGCATGCTCTAACTTTTGTTTTACGCAATCCGAACGCAAACCCGCCGCACACTTTTGCTGGAATTGCTTTAGCGGATCGCCGATAGCAGCTTGCGCACGCGATCGAGATGCGCCTTGCGCTTTGCATCCGTGGCCCGGTCCATGTCGTGCAGGCTGAGCATGCGAAAATTCAGCCGCTTCGAACAGAAGGCGGCGATGCCGCGCTTCAAGAGCCGGCGCACCGGATCGCCCATATAGAGACGCACCAGCCACCAGGGTGAGCCTGTCGTCGTCAGCGCATAGAGCAGCCGGATATTGGTCAGCTGCGGCACGATGCGGCCGCCGGCGGCATCATGGCTGAAGGCAACGCCGGGGGCGAAAACACGGTCGAAGAAACCCTTCAGGATGGCGGGGAAATTGAACCACCATTGCGGAAAGACGAAGATCAGGCCGTCGGCAGCCTTCAGGCGGGCGACAATATCGGCAACGGCTGAGGTATCGTAGGGCTGGTCGAAATAACCGCTGCGCTCGGCCCTCGAAAGACGCGGATCGAAATCTTCGCGGTAGAGATCAAGCAGATCAACCGTATGGCCTGCCGCTTCCAGCGCCTCACGCGCGGTCCGTGCCACAGCGGCGGCGAAACTGTCCTCCAACGGATGGGCCAGCACCAGCAGGATCCGCATCGTCAGAACAGGCTTCCCTGCTTCGGCGGTTCTGCGGGTCTTACGCTGCGCTTCTTGGCACCGGCTGGCGGTGTGCCACCTTCCGTGGTCATGGCGCCGACACGGCCGTCGGCGAATTCGATGGCGATGCCCATGCCGGCGGAGAGGTGAGCAGCCTGCGAGACCGGCCTGTTATCCTCATCGCGAATGACGGCGTAGCCGCGCTTCAGCACATTCTTATAGGAGAGCGACTGCAGTACGCGGTCCTGCGCGGAAAGCTCGGCGCGCGCGCGGGTCAGCTGATGGCGGATCGCCGTATCGGCATGGCGCGAAAGATTGCCGAGGCGTTCGCGACCGCGGTCGGTCTGGGTCTTCAGCCGGGCCGGCAGTGAGGCGAGGATGGCTTCGGCGCGGTCGACGCGTGATTTCGAGCGGTCGATCAGCCGCTCGACCATGCGCTCGGCCCGGGCCATGCGCTCGTTCAGCGTCTGACGGCGCTCGGCGATGCGGCCGGCGAGCAGGTCCGGGCGCAGATGCGAGCCGACGCGCTCGAAGCCGCGGCGCTTGTTGATGGTATTGAGCTCCAGCCCGCGGCCGAGACCGGTCGCCGCCTCGTCGAAACGGCGACGCGGCAAGGCGAGAAGCTGATCGAGCGACGGCAATGCCCGCATCAGCGCGCGCACCGACTGGCGGCGCTGATCCATCTGCCGGTTCATGCAGCCCTGCAGGCGTGCCGCAAGAGCGGCGGCCTGCGCCTCGAGCTCCGCCTTGACCGGCACCGCCATTTCCGCTGCCCCCGTCGGCGTCGGCGCGCGGACATCAGCGGCATAGTCGATCAGCGTCCAGTCGGTCTCATGGCCGACGGCCGAGATCAGCGGTATGCGGCTTTCGGCCGCAGCACGCACGACGATTTCGTCGTTGAAGCTCCAGAGATCTTCCAGGCTGCCGCCACCGCGCGCGACGATCAGCACGTCCGGGCGCGGAATGGCGCCTGCCGGCTGAAGCGCGTTGAAGCCGCGGATGGCGTTCGCCACCTCCTCGCCGGATCCCTCGCCCTGAACCTTCACCGGCCAGACGAGTACATGCACGGGAAAACGATCGGAGATGCGGTGAAGGATATCGCGGATCACGGCACCGGTCGGCGAGGTGACGACGCCGATTACGCTGGGCATGAAGGGCAGCCGCTTCTTGCGGGCGGCATCGAACAGGCCCTCGGCGCCGAGCTTGCGCTTGCGCTCTTCGATCAGCGCCATCAGCGCGCCGGCGCCGGCCGGCTCCAGCGTCTCGATGACGATCTGATATTTCGAGGAGCCCGGAAAGGTAGTGACCTTGCCGGTGGCGATGACTTCCATGCCCTCTTCCGGGCGGAACTTCAGCCGCGAGAAGGTGCCCTTCCAGATGACGGCGTCGATGCGGGCGCGGTCGTCCTTCAGCGCGAAATAGGCATGGCCCGAGGAGTGCGGCCCACGATAGCCGGAGATTTCGCCGCGCACGCGAACCTGGTCGAAGGCGGTTTCGACAGTGCGCTTGATCGAGCCGGAGAGTTCCGAAACCGAATATTCGGCAAGGTTGGTCGGCGAATCGCCGTCGAAGACGTTGCTCATCCCTTCTTTGTATGTCGATCTCCATCAAACGGGAAGCTCGGCTTCAGCAGACGGACCTGTTTTCCCGGCCGTTAAAATCGGTGGTGGGAGAAGTTCGTCGCCAGTCCATCGAGCGCGCTCGTCTCAACGTATCCTGCACATGCATTCGTTGCAGCCAGGCAGACAAACAACAAAATCGAGCAATTCTGTTTTGTTGCGGAACGTATAGTTAGACAATGCGTTTCACACGAAAGGGATTGCTAACCACCGCAATACAAAGGCTTTTCGGCAAAGCCTGCCGGTAAACCTTTGTTAGTTGGCGCTTCCTATGCTTCCCCTCGTTATCTCTGGGAAGGTGCTGAAATGATTATTCTCACAGCAGCAGCATTAGGCATCAGCGCCGGGCAAACGCGCTCGGCTGCCGTGATCGCGTTGGTCGCCGCGCTGATCGGAATGACGTTCGTGTTGGCGGCGATAACCTCGCCCGGCCCGGTGTCCATTCTCGCATTCGTCTATGCCGTGCTCGGCTTTAATGGCGGCCTCATGCTCTTCGTGCTCGGGCTCTATGCCAATCACCGCCTTCGTCGTGCCACGCGCGTTTCGCACTGATAAGCGCGTCGCGATCTTTTAGATTGGCTTCCCGCGCTTGCGTTGTTTTTAAGCATGTCGTTATAGCGATCTGCTTTATCCCATCCTGAAGACTGCCAGCGTCAATTCGTCGCCGGCCGATAGCGAAAGAACTGCACGCCCACGTCCGCTGCCTTTGGGAGCGGTTCCAGATAGGGCGGGATATTCCCCTTGCCGAGTTGCGCATAGAGCCCGTCTGGTTTCAGCTTGGCGATCTCGCGCGTCTGCAGGTCGCCGGGGCAGAAGGCAAGCACCGTCACGCCGGTCCCCTTCAGGAAGGCTTCCGCCTCCTGCGGCTCGGCCATGCCGATGTGCAGCTCCGTCAGCATGCCGCCCTGATTGCGATGATAGGGCGCGGAGAGAACCCGGTTCGCGGTGAAGCGGAGGATGGGTACGCCCATTTCCGACGGCGCCGAGACCAGTCCGGCCGGTAGCCCGGTGAGCGGCGCCAGCGCCGCTTGCGATGTGCAGGAAATCTTCTTTGCCGGCTCTGCCGCCTTCTTCTGCGCAGCATTCTGCATCTGCAGCGAGACAAATCCGCCGCCGACTGCCCAGGCGGCCGGAGCACTGGCGAGCACGGTGACGATATAGACGAAAGCGGCTGCGACATTCTCGCTGTCGCCGTTAGAGATGCGGCGGACATCTATTATCAACAGGGCAAGCGGGAGGATGGAGATCAGGTTCGAGAACGTCGAACCGCGTACCTGGACCAGCGCGATTGCCCAGCTCGTCATCAGCAGGAAGAGCAGGACCAGGTGGATTTGCACGCGGTCACGCTGGACGACGCGGAAGATGCAGACGGCGATACCGAACAGACCGGCCGCATAGAAGCCACCGATCGAGAAGAGATCGGTGCGTCCGAGAGCGAAAATCGACTGCGCTTCCGAAACATTTCTGAGCCAGAGCTCGACCAGCATCGGGTCGAGACCGGCCAGCGGATCGCTCAGGCATTGCGGTGCGATGACGATCGCCGAACCGAGAACGCCGGCGCCGACGACGGCGAGTGCGGCAAAGCGCAAGGGCCGGCGCAAACGGCTGGCAAGAACCGCCGAAAACAACAGCAACCCGCCGCCGATCGCCGCCAGGCTGTAATAGCCGAGCGAGAGATTGTCGCAGGTGACCGTCGAATAAAGCCGAGGCGGCACCGTTGCGAAGAAAAGGATGCTGATCGCAATCGCCAGCGCCAGCCCGAAGGCCTTGGCGGCGGCGGCGAAATTTTCGCCCTCCCATGCCCAGAGCAGGGCGATGGTCAGGCAGACGGCGGCGACGAAGGGGGTCGTCTCGGCGCCGATGGCGATGGCGATGGCAGCCGCGATGCCGGCAACCACATAGCTCCAGGCACGACGCTCTGGATCCAGCAGCATCGCGATCATCGTCGCGACCAGAGCCAGCTGCGCATTGTGATGATCGATGGCGCCCGGCGCGAAGCGGTTTCCGGTGTAGATCGCAAGACCGGTCAAGCCGAGACTGATATGCATGGCGGCAACACCGCCGATGCGCCGGCCGGCAACCGCCATGGCGAGCATGGCGGGCAGGATGAGCGATACCGGCCAGACGGCGAGCGCCAGCGCTTCAGCCGTCTCGCGGGGCGCAAACAGGCCGAAGAACCAGATCAGCGAGGCGATCGGCAGATCGATCAGCCGCGACCAATGCATCAGCGTGCCGCCGTCGAGGCCGAGACGATATTGCATCAGATCGAACCAGCCCTGCCCGGCCAGAAAATCGCGAACCTCGACGAGACGCATTCCGTCATCATTGTCGGGGCCGACGTAATCGGTGGCGCCGGAAAGCTTGGTGATGAGGATGGCGGCAGCAAGGATGACGCTATAGGCGATGACGGTTGGCCAGAGACGCGTCAGCAGGTCGCGCACCCCGACCCTGGGAGCGGGCAACCCGCCCCTGGGAGCGTCGATCGCGGAGGATGCATGGGGGATCGGCTGCACAGCGTTCATCGTGGTTAGCGGTTCGTTTCGATACCCGAACTTTAGCCGCCGCCGATCAAGAAAGTGTAAAGCCGTTTGTGGCAGCAGCCGATTTTGCCTGCGTCATAGGGTCTTATTAACGGCGCATGATTTAGGCTAAGCGCGGCTTTAAGTGTAACGAGTAGAGTCATGGCCCGATCGCGTACCGATAATCTGAATATTGCCGTCCTGCTCCCCTGTTATAATGAGGCCGCGACGGTCGGCGCTGTCGTGCAGGGTTTCCGGGCGACGCTGCCCGATGCTGCGATCCACGTCTACGACAACAATTCCACCGACGGCACCGCCCTGCAGGCGATGCTGGCCGGCGCGCATGTCGTGCGCGAGCGGCGTCAGGGCAAGGGCCATGTCGTGCGCCGCATGTTCGCCGATATCGACGCCGACATCTACATCATCGCCGACGGGGACGGCACCTATGCGCCTGAGGATGCCGAGGAACTGGTGCGCACGCTTCTGACCGAGCGCGCCGACATGGTGGTCGGCACCAGGCGAGGCGTGCACGCCGATGCCGGCCGTCAGGGCCATGCGCTCGGCAACCGGCTTTTCAACCTGCTCTACCGGATGATCTTCGGCCCTGATTTCACCGATATCTTCTCCGGCTACCGCGCGTTTTCGCGCCGCTTCGTCAAGAGCTTCCCGGCGGTATCAGGCGGCTTCGAGATCGAAACCGAGATGTCCGTGCATGCCTCGCGGCTGAAGCTGCCGGTCAGCGAGCTGGAACTCGACTATGGCCGCCGGCCGGAAGGCTCGCATTCCAAGCTTTCGACATTCCGCGACGGCGCCAAGATCCTCTGGATGTTCGCGATGCTGATGAAAGAAACCCGGCCCTTCGCCTTTTTCAGCGCGATCAGCGCCACCTTCATGCTGGCGAGCCTCGGCTTCATGGCGCCGGTGCTGGCGGAATATTTCGAGACAGGTCTCGTCAGCCGCATGCCGACCTGGGTGCTGTCGACGGCGCTGATGATGATTTCCTTCATGCTGTTCACCGCCGGCGTCATCCTGGATTCCGTGGCGCGCGCCCGCGCCGAACAGCTTCGTATCCATTATATCGGCCTGGAAAGGCCGAGCGCGTTGCAGGCGCCGCTCAGTGACGCAAGGCCGGTCTCTCGCGCGCGTCCCGGCAAGGCGGATGCGGCATGAGAAAGCTCGTCCGCTTCACCATTGCCGGCGGCATCGGCTTCCTCGTCGATGCCGGCATCCTGTCGGCGCTGCTCGCATTGACGCCGCTCGGGCCGTTTCTGGCGCGGCTTATCGCGATCGCCTTCGCGATGGCCGCGACCTGGGGTTTCAACCGGAGCTTCACCTTCGATCGCTCCGGCCGTTCGCTTGCCGCCGAAGGCTTCCGCTACGGCTCCGTCGGGGTGACGGCAGCGCTCGTCAATTACGGGCTCTATTCCGCGCTTCTGCTGTCGCTGCCGGCGCTTCAGCCGCTGGCGGCCATGGTGATCGCCAGCATCGCCTCGATGATCTTCAGCTTCTTCGGCTATTCGCGCTTCGTCTTCCGCGCGGAATGATGAGAGCGCCGCGCGTCCAATGGGACGCGCTCAGGACGCTCTAACCCTCGGGGTTATGCGCTAGACCGCTTCCCAGCCGTCCTTCTCGCTGGCGCGATAGATCGCGTCGATCACCTTCTGGTTCAGCTTCGAATTTTCGAGCGTGACGATCTCTTCCTTGCCGTTCGTCACCGCCCGGGCGAAGGCCTCGACCTGCCGTTTGTACTGGCGGCTGTCCTGGAAGCGGAAGATGCGCGATTCATTGTGGCTGCGGTCGGCAAGCTCGATCTCTTCCGACCCCCAACGATTGGCGTTGAACGGCGACTTGACCTCGATGTACCCTTCGGTGCCGTGGAAGACCATGACCTGGCGGTTGGCCATCTGCGTCGAGATATAGAAGCTCAGCTCGAAATCGCCGAAATCGGCCTTGACGCTCGAATAGATATCCGTGCCGAAATCCGCATCGCGCTCGGTGATCGCCTGGATCCACAGCGGCTCCTTGCCGGTGGAAAAACGCGTGCCCATGACGGGATATACGCCGATATCGGGAAGGCCGCCACCGCCGAGCTCGGGGACGTTGCGCATATTGGCGGGGTCGCGATTGAAATAGGTGAAGGCGCCCTGCACATGCCGGAGCGAACCGATCGCGCCTTCGTCGATCAACGAGCGCACCTTCTGCCAGACCGGGGAATAGGTGATCATATAGGCTTCGGTGACCACCACCCGGTTGCGGTCACGGGCGGCGATCACGTCGTCGATATCGTCGGCCTTCAGCGCTAAGGGCTTTTCGCAGAGCACGTGCTTGCCGGCATCGGCTGCTTTGATCGACCATTCGATATGTTGCGAGGTCGGCAGCGGGATGTAGACGGCGTCGATGAGGTCGGAGGCCAGCATCTCCTCGTAGGAGCCGAAGGCATGCGGCACCGAGAAGCGGTCGGCCATCTCTCTTGCGCGCGTCAGATCACGGCTGGCAATCGCCGTGACGACACAATTTTCCGCATCCTGGATCGCCGGAACGACATTGTCGCGGCCGATCTTCGCCGTTGAAATGATACCGAAACGCAGCATGATTCAAGCCTCCCCAAATTGAGTTCGGCGAACCATATTCAGGCCTTCACTGTGGCGCAATGGCGCGGCCCGAAATCACGGAAGTTTGCCTTCCCGGATGCGCGGATCGCACTAAATTGGTCAGGGCGGCGTTCTGCCGTATCCGCAATTTCAATTCCTTCACACTTCTGGAGAGCGTCATGGAAATGCGCCGGCTTGGAAAAACAGGTCTTTCGGTCGCGCCGATCGTCATCGGCGGCAATGTCTTCGGCTGGACGGCCGACGAAAAAACATCCTTCGCCATTCTCGACGCCTTCTTCGATGCGGGCCTGAATACGATCGATACGGCCGATGTCTATTCCTCGTGGGTTCCGGGCAACAAGGGCGGCGATTCCGAGGAGATCATCGGGCGGTGGCTAAGCCAAGCCAAGGTTTCCCGCGATAAGGCCGTCATCGTCACCAAGGTCGGTTCCGACATGGGACAGGGAAAGACGCTGAAGGAGACCTATATCCTGAAGGCGGTCGAGGATTCGCTGCGCCGGTTGCAGACCGACTATATCGACGTCTATCTGTCGCACTGGCCGGATGAAGATACGCCGCACGAGGAAACGCTCGGCGCCTATGCCAAGCTGAAGCAGCAGGGCAAGATCCGCGCCATCGGCTGCTCGAATTATGATGCGAAACTGCTTCAGGCATCCTTCGACGCTGCCGAAAAGGCCGGATTGCCGCGTTACGATGTGTTGCAGCCGGAATATAATCTCTATGAACGTTCGAGCTTCGAGGGGCCGCTTGCCGATCTCTGCGTCAAGGAAGACATCGGCGTCATCACCTATTTCAGCCTCGCCGCCGGCTTCCTCACCGGCAAATACCGCAGCAAGGCCGATACGGAAGGCCGCGCACGCGAGGGTCGGGTTTCGAAATATCTCGACGACAAGGGCCTGCGCATCCTGGCCGCGCTCGACACGGTTTCGGCCGAGACAGGCGCCAAGCCTGCGGAAATATCGCTCGCCTGGCTGCTGCGCAAGAAGGGCGTGACGGCGCCGATCGCCAGCGCGACCAGTCTTTCGCAGCTTGAAAGCCTGGCGAAATCGGCGACACTTGCGCTTTCCGATGATGCGATGGCGCTGCTCGACGAAGCCGGGGCCTGAAAGAAAGAGACGCCATGACCGTCGATACGTGAGGCCCGCCCCGAGGACGAAGCCCGCTGGCGCGAGCTCTGGGCGGCCTATCTGGTCTTTTACGACGTCACGGTCGATGCCGATATCACCGATTCCACATGGCGCCGGGTCTTCGATCCGGCGTCGGCAATCGCGATGCGCGTCGCCGAAATCGACGGCCGGATCATGGGATTTGCGCTTTATCTCACCCATGAGAGCACGTGGATCCGCGGCAGGGACTGCTATCTCGAAGACCTGTTCGTCGATGCCGAAGCGCGCGGCAAAGGCGTCGGGCGGGCACTGATGGACGATCTCGTTTCAACCTGCAAAGCCAAGGGCTGGTCGCGGCTCTATTGGCATACGAGCGAGCAGAACAGAACGGCGCGGGCGCTCTACGACAGCTATGTCGAGAGCGACGGCCATATCCGCTATCGCATCACCTTCTGAGCACCGCATCAGTTTCTGAGCGGGGGAAAGCCTTCGTAAAAGGCGGCATGATCACCTTCCCAATTGGCCATGCCGGATTTGGTCAGGATGCCGCGCGGGCTGACATAACTCTGGATCACCCGCTTCGGCCGTTCGTGCCACTGGATATTGAAGGCCCAGAGCTTCGGGAAGAAGCAGAGCGAGGCATAAGGCAGGTGGTCGTGAATCCACCAGGCGAGCCGCTGCCAGTCGCTTTCATTGTGGTAGTGGTCGATCATCCACGGCACGGCAATGCAGACGGCTGCACCCATGCAGCCGTCAAAATCTCTCATATCCCAGATGTGATGCGCTGATGTGGCGGCATTGGTCGAGCAGTTCAGTTTGTTCTCATTGCCGAACCTGTTGACCGCAGGCGAACGATAGCCGGAACGGATATGCAGGCGCCCGAACGTCGCCTCTAGCGGCTCCAGCAATTCCTCGCAGAGCCTCTTGCCTGTCTCGATCGCCAGATCGGGATCCTCGGGGATATTGGGGATGCGGTAGAAATCGGCGATTTCGGAATGCAGGAAATCGCGGAGAAAGAAGTTTTGCGAGAGGCGCACACGGCCGAGATCCTCCAGACCCTTCATCGAATTCGGCTTTCGCATGACGTCGTTCTCCTGCGCATCGATGGCAGGAATCATCGCCCGGCACCGATTTACAGTCCACCCGAAATCGATCGGGAACAATTAGCGCGATCTTCTCTTCTTAATGTGTCGCCGCATTCGCGGTTTTCCCCAGAACAAGGATCGAGAAAATGGCCAAGGAAAAGACGTTGGAAGATCTCTTCTACGATACGCTGAAGGACATCTACTTCGCCGAACGGCAGATATTGCGCGCGCTGCCGAAGATGGCGCGCGCCGCCCAATCCCCCGAACTGAAGAAGGGCTTCGAAAAACACCGCGAGGAAACCGAAGGCCAGGTCGAACGCCTGCAGCAGGTTTTCGAACTGATCGGCAAACGCGCCCAGGGCAAGACTTGCGAGGCGATCCAGGGCATCATCGCCGAGGGCGAGGAAATCATGGAGGAATTCAAGGGCACGGCGGCTCTCGATGCCGGCCTGATTTCGGCCGCCCAGGCCGTCGAGCATTATGAAATCGCCCGTTACGGCACGCTGAAGACCTGGGCCGCAACGCTCGGCCTCAAGGAAGTCGTCGGCCTGCTCGACCAGACGCTGCAGCAGGAAACGGCCACCGACAAGACCCTCTCGCAGCTCGCCACCACGGCGGCGAACCAGAAGGCAAAGGCTGCCTGATCAAATAATGCGAACGGGCGGCCTGTCCCCATTCCTACGGGCCGCCCGTATCCTGCTCGCTATACCTAAAAAAATCGATGAAGGCGCGTAGCGCCGGGCGCATCTGCCGCCGGGTGGGGTAATAGAGAAACGGCCCGGAATAGGGCGCGCACCAATCTTCCAGCACCCGCACAAGTGTGCCGCCCGCCAGTTCGTCATAGACCCGCATGTCGAAAAGATAGGCAAGGCCGGCGCCGTTCAGCGCTGCAAGCAGGGCCAGCCGGTCCTCGCTGACGATCAGCGGCCCATCGACCGAAACGACGAGTTCCTGCCCGTCCTTTTCGAATTCCCAGCGATAGATCGAGCCGTTGGTGAAGCGCCGCTTGATGCAGCGGTGATGGACGAGATCACGCGGATGCTCGGGCTTTGGATGATGCTCGAAATATTCGGGCGAAGCGGCGATCACCGTCGTCAGATTGGGCGAGATCCTGACCGCGATCATATCAGCCTCCAGGCTCTCCTCCAGCCGGATGCCGGCATCGAAACCCTCCTTGACGATATCGGTGAAGCCGTCCTCATTGGCGATCTCCAGGGTGATATCGGGATAGAGGTTGAGAAAGTCGCCGAGCCGCGGGGCGAGCAGCAGATCGGAGGCGAAGCGCGGTGCCGTGATGCGCAGGTTTCCGGCCGGCTTGCCGCGCGTATCGCGGACGGCCTCCAAGGCGATATCGATCTCCTCGAGTGCGGGACGAAGTCTTTCAAGCAGCAGTCGGCCCTCTTCCGTCGGCGCGACGCTGCGGGTGGTCCGCGCCAGCAGCCGCACCCCCAGACTGTTTTCGAGGCTGGAGATCGCATGGCTGATGGCCGAGGGCGCGACGAGGAGTTCCTTCGCCGCAGCCCGGAAGCTGCGATGCTCCGAGACGGCGGCGAGAACGGCGAGTTGCGAGAGCTGGGTTCTGTTCATTGATCGAAATAATAGAACAACCTGTTAGAAACTGCATGTATTTTCTGATGGATAGCGCAGCGATAAGGTCTGCCCGTACTGCAACAACCGATCAAGCGGTGCAAAACTGCTCACAAAGGAGCGCATCATGAAAACCCGGAAACTCGGAAACGATCTGACCGTCTCTGCCGTCGGTCTTGGCTGCATGGGCATGAGCTTTGCCTATGGCGCCAGCGACGATGCGGAATCGATCAAGACACTGCATCGCGCCATCGATCTCGGCGTCACTTTCTTCGACACCGCCGAAGTCTATGGTCCCTTCACCAACGAGGCTCTGCTCGGCAAAGCGCTGAAGCCGTTCCGCGACCGCGTGGTGATCGCCACCAAATTCGGCTTCAAGATCGATGCCAGCAAGCCGGGTATTGCCGCCATCGCCGGCGTCGACAGCCGCCCCGAGCACGTGCGAACCGTGGCCGAGGCCTCGCTGAAACGCCTCGGCATCGAAACCATCGACCTCTTCTACCAGCACCGGGTCGATCCCGACGTGCCGATCGAAGAGACAGTCGGCGTCATGGCGGAGCTGGTGAAGGAAGGAAAAGTCCGGGCGCTCGGGCTTTCGGAAGCCGGCAGCGCCACCATTCGCCGCGCCCATGCAGTCCATCCGATCGCAGCCCTCCAGAGCGAATATTCGCTCTGGACGCGCGATCCGGAAGAGGAGGTGCTTGCGACATGCCGCGAACTCGGCATCGGTTTCGTGCCCTACAGCCCGCTCGGCCGCGGCTTTCTGACCGGGGCAATCCGCAAGGCGGAGGATCTCGATGCGGACGATTTCCGCCGGCAGGTGCCGCGGTTCCAGGCGGAAAATTTCGACGCCAATGCCGCCCTCGTCGTGACTCTCGAGCGGCTTGCCGCCGAAAAGGGCGTGACGGCAGCACAGCTGGCGCTCGCCTGGGTGTTGAACCAGGGTGACGACATCGTACCGATCCCCGGCGCCCGCAAGCTTCATCATCTCGAACAGAACGCCGCTGCCGCCGATATCGCCCTGAGCCCGGCGGAACTCGCGAGGCTTGAAGAGATCATCCCCGCCGGACAGGTTGCCGGCAAGCGCTATTCGGACGCCTCGCTTGCCATGACGAACATCTGAACCCCTACCGAAGCAGAGAGCGAAAGCCCGGTCGGCCACAACCGGCCGGGCTTGCCTTCGGCGCTGGCGAAACTATCTAACGCCATCTCTGAGAACGGGATGAAAATATGTCGGACAGGCAGGCAGTCGAACAGACGGTTCATCTCTATGTCGAAGGCATGGCCTTCGCCAATGAGGCAGCCTTGAAAAAGGCCTTTCATCCGAAAAGCTCGATCATCGGCCATTACGAAAATGCCGTCGAATGGCTGACGCGGGACGAATTCATCGCCGCGATCCTGCAGGAGGAGCCGGCGCCGCCCGGCACGCAGCCCTACATGGACATTCAGAGTGTCGACGTCGAGGGCGATGCGGCAAGCGTCAAGGTCACCGACGATTTCGCCGGAATGCGCTTTACCGACTATCTCTCGCTGTTGAAGATCGACGGCCGCTGGACGATCGTCAGCAAACTCTTCCATCTGCATCGGTGAAAAGACCGGCCGCCATTCGCGACCGATCCGTTATCTGGCGACGTTGGGTGACGCTCAGCTTCTGAGGACACCGCCGGTGAATTTCATGACGCTGGCGACGATCTTCTGCGTCAGCACCTCGAAATCCTCGTCCGTCAGCGTGCGCTCGACCGGCTGGATCTGCACCTCGATCGCCACCGACTTCTTGCCGTCGCCAACCGATGCGCCCTCGAAAATATCGAAGACATTGACGCCGGTCACCAGCTTGCGGTCAGCGCCGGTCGCGGCCTTGACGATGGCGCCGGCTTCCACCGTCTTGTCGACGACGAAGGCGAAGTCGCGCCGCACCACCTGGAAAGGCGACAGCTCGAGCGCCGGCTTGGTGCGCGTCGCCTTGCGCTTGGCCTCCGGCATGGCGTCGACATAGACCTCGAAGCCGCACAGAGCGCCTGAGACATCTAGCGCTTCCAGCGTTAACGGATGGAATTCACCGAAATAGCCGAGCACGACCTTCGGCCCCATCTTGATCGTGCCGGAGCGGCCGGGATGATACCATTCCGGCCCGCCTTGCTCGATCTGGATATTGCCCATCGGCAGGCCGCAGGCTTCGATGACGGCGAGCGCGTCGGCCTTGGCGTCAAAGACGTCGACCGGCTTGCCGCCACCCTTGGCGGGGTTCGACCAGGCGCGACCGGCGCCGGCAAGCGAAGCCGTGCCGCGGCGAATGCCGCCGGCCACGCGGCGCTGACCCTCAGGCCTGTCGTTCTCATAAGTGCCGGAGACCTCGAAGAGGGCGACGTCGCCGTAACCCTTGTCGGCATTGCGTTGCGCTGCAGTCAGCAGGCCCGGCAGCAGCGAGGGGCGCATATCCGACATTTCGGCGGCGATCGGGTTGGCAAGCTTGAGCATCGGGGAACCGCCGCCGAAGAGCTTTGCCTGGTCTTCCGGAATGAAAGACCAGGTGACGGCTTCGAGCATGCCGCGCGCGGCGAGCGCGCGCTTGGCGAGGCGGCTGCGGATCTGCAGCGTCGTCAGGATCTTGCCGTTGACGGCCGCATGGCTTTCGAGCGGCGACGGCTTGATATTGTCGACGCCGTGAATGCGCATTACTTCTTCGACGAGATCGGCCTTGCCGTCGACATCGGGGCGCCAGGAGGGGACAGCGACGGAGACGCGCTCGCCGGAACCGGAGACGGTGAAGCCGAGGCGCGTCAGAATCGTGTTGCTTTCCTCATTCGAGACGTCGAGGCCCGTCAGACGCTTGACCTCCGAATAGGGGAAATCGACGATCTTCGGCTCATGACCCTGGTAACCGACGATCTCGGCCTTGGCGGCCCTGCCGCCGCAAAGTTCCAGCACCAGTTCCGTCGTGCGTTCGAGACCGGGGACCATATAGTCCGGATCGACGCCGCGTTCGAAGCGGTAGCGGGCATCGGTGATGATGCCGAGGCTGCGGCCTGCTTTGGCGATGTTCATCGGGTCCCAGAGGGCGGATTCGATCAACACGTCGACGGTGCTCTCGTCGCAGCCGGAATGTTCGCCGCCCATGATGCCGCCGATCGATTCGATGCCGTTGTCATCGGAGATGACGACGTTGTTCGGCGACAGCTTGTATTCGCTCTGGTCGAGCGCCAGCACCGTCTCGCCTTCGGCGGCACGGCGGACGGTCAGGTTGCCGTTGATCTTGGCAGCGTCGAAGACGTGGATCGGCCGCCCCTGATCGAAGGTCATGTAGTTGGTGACATCGACAAGCGCGTTGATCGGGCGCAGGCCGATGGCAATCAGCCGCTGCTGCATCCAGCGCGGGCTCGGGCCGTTTCTGACGCCCCGCACGAGGCGGAGCGCAAAACCCGGGCAGAGCTTCGGATCGTCGAGATCGAGCGTCAGCTTCACCGGCGTCTCGCCTTCGACGGCGAAGGACGGGGCGGGCCGCGTCTTCAGCGTGCCGAGGCCGGAGGCGGCGAGATCGCGGGCGATGCCGTGGATCGAGGTGCAGTCCGGCCGGTTGGGCGTCAGGTTGATCTCGATGAGGGGATCGTCAAGATGAGCATAGGCGGCATAACTCTGGCCGACCGGCGCATCCTCGGGCAGATCGATGATGCCGTCGTGACTGTCGGAGATCTGCAGCTCCTTTTCGGAGCACATCATGCCATGGCTTTCGACGCCGCGGATATTGCCGACGGCGAGCGTCACGTCGATGCCGGGAACATAGGTTCCGGGGGCTGCGAAGGCGCCGACGAGACCGGCGCGCGCATTCGGGGCGCCGCAGACGACCTGGACGGGTGCGCCGGAACCGGTGTCGACCATCAGCACCTTCAGGCGATCGGCCTGGGGATGTTTTTCGGCCGAGATGACTCGCGCGATAACAAAGGGCTTGAATGCCGCCTTGTCGTCGACATCCTCGACCTCCAGCCCGATCTCGGTGAGGCGCGTGCAGATTTCATCGAGGCCGGCATCCGTTTCCAGATGCTCTTTCAGCCAGGAGAGCGTGAATTTCATCGTCCCAATTCTCCGTTCAAGCGCTGAGGCCGCCGAACAGCGTCGGCATGTCGAGCGGGCGGAAGCCGTAATGCGTCATCCAGCGGACGTCGGCGTTGAAGAAGTCGCGCAGGTCGGGCATGCCGTATTTCAGCATGGCGATGCGATCGAGGCCCATGCCCCAGGCAAAACCCTGATATTCGTCCGGATCGAGCCCGCCGTAACGCAGCACGTTCGGGTGGACCATGCCGCAGCCGAGGATCTCCATCCAATCGGTGCCCTCGCCGAACTTGACGATCGGACCGGAGCGGTCGCACTGGATATCGACCTCGAAGGAGGGCTCGGTGAAGGGGAAGAAGGACGGGCGAAAACGCATCGTCACGCTGTCGACCTCGAAGAAGGTCTTGCAGAATTCTTCCAGCACCCAGCGGAGGTTGGCGACATTGGCCTTCTTGTCGACGACCAGGCCCTCGACCTGATGGAACATCGGCGAATGGGTGGCGTCCGAGTCCTGGCGGTAGGTCTTGCCGGGAATGATGATGCGGATCGGCGGTGTCTGCGCCTCCATGGTGCGCACCTGCACCGGCGAGGTATGGGTGCGCAGGACCTTGCGCTCGCCATTCTCATCTGGATTGAAGAAGAAGGTGTCGTGCATCTCGCGGGCCGGATGGCCCTCGGGGAAATTCAGCGCGGTGAAATTGTAATAATCGGTCTCGATGTCGGGACCTTCGGCGATCGAGAAACCCATGTCGGCGAAGATCGCGGTGATTTCGTCGACGATCTGGCTGATCGGATGGATACGGCCGCGCTCGGCGGGCGAAGAGCGCACCGGCAGGCTGACATCGACCGTCTCGGCCTTCAGCCGCGCATCGATCGCCGCTTGCCGCAGCGTCGTCTTGCGGGCGGTGAGCGCCTCGGTCACCGCGTTCTTTAGAACGTTGATCGCAGCACCCTTGCTCTGTCGCTCTTCCGGCGTCATGGCGCCGAGCGTCTTCAACAGTTCGGAGACGGAGCCCTTCTTGCCGAGGGCGGAAACGCGCACGGCTTCGAGCGCCGTCTCGTCATCGGCGGCGGCGATTTCGGCGAGCAGCGATGTGTTGAGCTGGTCGATATCTGACATTGTCACTTCTTTCCGTCCAGTATCAGGCGGGCGATCGGGAGGCAGGCGGCGCCGGCCGGCGCCAGGAATATAAAGAAAGAAAAACCCGCGCTAGCCCAAACCAGCGCGGGTTTCCCAAAATCATAACTTCAAAGCTTGGGAAGCGCTGGTAGCGCATGTCCCGAGCGGGCGCGCCCGCTCGAAAGGTACATGCGCCACTTAAAGCAGTTGAGCCAGCTTTTGCGCGTTCTTACGAACGCGCGCGGCTCAACGGACCGCGCCTTCAAACTCGTTCGCCGTGCCGGCTTCCTTGAGGTATTCAAGAGCCTTCTTGGCAGCGCTGACCAGCGCGCCGAATGCTTCCGGCTCGTGGATCGCCATGTCGGAGAGAACCTTGCGGTCGACTTCGATGCCAGCCTTGTTCAGGCCGTCGATGAAGCGGCCATAGGTCAGGCCGAATTCACGCACGGCGGCGTTGATGCGCTGGATCCAAAGCGCGCGGAAGTTGCGCTTGTTGACCTTGCGGTCGCGGTAGGCGTACTGCTTCGAACGATCGACAGCAGCCTTGGCGGTACGGATGGTGTTCTTGCGACGGCCGTAAAAGCCCTTTGCGGCCTTCAGAACCTTCTTGTGCTTGGCGTGAGAGGTGACGCCTCTTTTGACACGTGCCATATCATGATCTCCTTAAATCTAGCGTTCGCGGACGAGTCTCAGAGACCGTTCGGCAGGTAATTCTTGATAACCTTGCGGCCATCCGGTTCTGCGAGAACCATGGTGCCGCGTGCATCGCGAATGAACTTGTTGGAACGCTTGATCATGCCATGGCGCTTGCCGGCAGCGGCAGCCTTGACCTTGCCGGTTGCGGTGATCTTGAACCGCTTCTTGGCAGAGGACTTCGTCTTCATCTTGGGCATTTTGCTACTCCTTCTGTCCTCCCTGCGCGCTTTATCGAAAAAGCCCTTCTCGCGAAGTCCGGTTCTCCGGCCGTCGCAACAAGGTGCGGGAGCGTTTGTTGTTGATCTGCGGCATCGGCGACGAACCGTTCCGCAAGCATTCGAAACTGCCACGGCATGCCCTGCCGGTCAGTTCGGACGCGCGCTTATAACCGCAGCGTCATGAAAGTGCAACGGGGCCGCGGAGGAATCTTCGCGCATCCCAAAATACACCGGCCCAAAGCAGAATGGCAGAAAGCACAAAAGCCGCCCTTGCGGACGGCCTTGGGCGAAAAACTGCCTGACGCTTATTTCGGCGCCAGCACCATCATCATCTGGCGGCCTTCGAGCTTGGGTTCGGCTTCGACCTTGGCGAACTCGATCGTATCGGCCTTGACCTGCTGCAGAAGCTTCATGCCGAGTTCCTGGTGAGCCATTTCACGGCCGCGGAACTTCAGCGTCACCTTGACCTTGTCGCCTTCGTCGAAGAAGCGACCCATCGCCTTCATCTTCACCTCATAATCATGGGTGTCGATGTTCGGGCGCATCTTGATTTCTTTGACTTCGACGATCTTCTGCTTCTTGCGCGCCTCGGCAGCCTTCTTCTGGTTGGCATATTTCAGCTTGCCCAGATCGAGGATCTTGCACACCGGCGGTTCGACATTGGGGGAAATTTCGACGAGATCGAGGCCGGCTTCTTCCGCCATTCTCAAGGCCTGGTCGGTAGGCACGACGCCCATATTCTCACCGTCAGCCCCGATCAGCTGAACTTTGGGAATGCGGATTTCACGGTTCGAGCGCGGTCCGTCCTTCACGGGCGCGTCGGTTTTAAAAGGTCTGCGAATGGTCGTATTCTCCTCGCGTTGTTTCGGAACGTTGCAGCATCGCGCTCCCAATCAGGGGTGCACAAACGTGTCGCGTCATCGCTGCAACGGAGTCAATATCATCCTTTAGCGGAAAAATCACCCGCTGTCAGCCTGCCAAGAATCTGTTTTATAGGCCAAAACAACAGGAGTTTCGCCGATGTCCGATCAGTTGTCCAATGCCCAGCCGCAGTTCCTGACGGTCGGCGAGGGTGAGGCGGCGCGTGAGATCGCCATGCTCGTCCGGCCGGCGCAGGCGGGCAATGGCGCACCGGCACTCGTCTGGCTGTCCGGTTACCGCTCCGACATGAGCGGCACCAAGGCGGTGGAACTCGACGGGCTGGCGGCGGAACTTGGGCTCGCCTGCATCCGCCTCGACTATTCCGGCCACGGACTTTCCGGCGGCAGCTTCGGCGACGGCACGATCTCGCGCTGGCTGGAGGAGGCGCTTGCCGTCATCCGCCATGTCGCGCCCGATCGGATAGTCCTCGTCGGCTCGTCGATGGGCGGCTGGATCGCGCTCAGGCTGGCGCAGGAGCTTGCGCGACAGGGCGGCGAAGGCCCGAAGCTCGCAGGGCCAAAACTCGCAGGGATGGTGCTGATCGCGCCGGCCCCAGATTTCACCTCCGAGCTGATCGAGCCGAACCTGAAGGCCAAGGAGCGCAAGTCGCTTGCCGAGCGCGGCTATTTCGAAGAGCGCTCGCAATATAGTCCGGAACCGAACATCTATACGCGGGCACTGATCGAGGATGGCCGCGACAACCGGGTGCTCGACGGCATCATTGAAACAGGCTGCCCGGTGCATATCCTCCAGGGCATGAAAGACGCCGACGTGCCGCATGCACATGCGATGAAACTGGTCGAACATCTTCCCGCCGACGACGTGGTGCTGACCTTCATCCGCGACGGCGACCATCGCCTTTCCCGCCCCGGCGACATCGCGCTTCTCCTAAGTGCCGTCAAAGGCATCATCCGTTCATCAACAAATAGGCAGATGCCCGATTGAATGGCAGAGGCGGATAAATTCGCCTGATGCAGGTCCCCAACCCGTTGCATTTTAACCATGTCCGCGAGTCGCAAGGTCCTCCCAAGAAGTAACGATTGACTCTTTTGGGCCCTCTCCATTAACACTTTGTTAATAAATAAGGGGCGATGCAAGGAAAGAGCGGGCGTGCGGATCAAGGGTATCTTTGTGGCCATGATGGCCGTGTTTGCGATGGCGACTGCCGCCATACCGGCCCCAAGCAGAAATGCTTCAATGGTAACGGGCAACGCCACCTCACAGCCGATCGGCCACTACGATTTCTGTCAGATCCACCGCAATGAATGCGGCGCAAACCGCAACGCAGGCCCGGTCGCCATGAACCCGGGGAAGTGGTCGCTCGTGCGTTCGGTCAACGCTACGGTCAATCGCACGATCACGCCGATGACCGACAAAGAAATCTACGGCAAGGATGAGGTCTGGGCCTATCCGACCACTGCCGGCGACTGCGAGGATTTCGCGCTCTTGAAGCGCCGCATGCTGATCCAGCGTGGCTTTTCGGCTGCCGACCTGCTGATGACCGTCGTGCGCAAGCCGGATGGCGAAGGCCATGCCGTGCTGACGCTGCGCACCGCCGAGGGCGATTTCGTACTCGACAACCTCGCCTCCGACGTCAGGCCGTGGTTCGGGACCCCCTATTCCTTCGTCAAGCGCCAGTCGAGCTACAATGCCGGCCGCTGGGTCACCATCGAGAACGGCCGCGACGTCCTGGTCGGCGCGCTGCGGTAAGGGTTGCGATAGAGAATGTGGAAAGGGCCGGCTGTTTGCCGGCCTTTTTCGTTTTGCGGGTTTGGGATGACGCACCGTTTCCCGGCCCTTCGCTCTGGGCTCAGGGCCTTCGTTGTTGCAATCGATTCACTGGATCGATTGCTCGGGCTGCGCCCGACCGGCTTGATGCCGAGTATGAGGCAACGTCTCCCGGCCCTTCGCTTTGGGCTCAGGGCGTTCGTCGCTGCAATCGATTCACTGGATCGATTGCTCGGCTTCGCCGACCGCTCCTCACCCATTCCCAATCAATATACCCGCGCCGAGCACCAGGCCGCCGCCGAGGACCACCTGGAAGGCGGCGCGCAGGAAAGGGGTTTCCATGTAGCGGTTCTGGATGAAGGCGATTGCCCAGAGTTCGAAGAAGACGACGATGGCGGCGGTGATCGTCGCCGTCCAGAAATGCGGGATCAGATAGGGCAGTGCGTGGCCGAGGCCGCCGAGCGCGGTCATGATGCCGCAGGCAAGGCCGCGCTTGACCGGCGAGCCTCTGCCGGAGATCTTGCCGTCGTCATGGGCGGCTTCGGTGAAGCCCATCGAAATGCCGGCGCCGACGGAGGCCGAAAGACCGACAAGAAAGGTCTGCCATGTATCCTGGGTGGCGAAGGCGGCGGCGAAGATCGGCGCCAGGGTCGAGACCGAGCCGTCCATCAGCCCAGCAAGACCCGGCTGTACATAGGTCAGCACGAATTGCCGATGCACCGTCGCGTCCTCGTCGTGCTTGACGTCTGCGGGCGTATGTTTGTCGCCCAGCATACGGGCGATATCCTCATGTCCCTGTTCGGCGAGGGCGAGATCGCCGAGAAGTTCACGCGTCGAGGCATCCGAGGTCCGTTTTGCCGCCTCGACATAGAAACGGTAGGCCTGCTCCTCCATCGCCTCGGTTTCCCGGCGCATCGCATCCAGCGAAAGGTTTGCCCTGAGCCAGTCGGGCTTGCGCTCGTAGAAGCCCTCCACATGCTCGCGCCGGATCAACGGAATGCGCTCACCGAAACGTTGGCGATGGATCTCGATCAAAGATTTGCGATGCGTATCCTCGACCTCGGCCATGTCCTCGAAGACCTTGGCCGAGGCCGGAAATTCGCGGTGCAGCCTGTCGGCATAGGCAAGATAGATGCGGGCATCGTCTTCCTCGGAGGCGATCCCAAGGGCAAGGATCTCCTGCTCGGACAGCGACTCGAAAGATCGTTTCGAGGATCTGAAAAACCGCGCCAGCATGACTTTCTCCAATTTTTAGAATTATTCTAAATCTAAAGAAGGAGGCGGTGACGGTCAAGTGGATGGGGCAGGCCAGCTGACAGATTGACGCAAGCGACACGGGTGACTTTGGCTCGCCGCCATAAACACCTATATGGAGGCTGCCGCATCACGCGGTGCCGGGGTTTTGGAATGGACAATGACATTCAGGGCCGCCCTGCCCATGTCGCGGCGATCCGCGAAAAGGCGGAGGCGGAAATGCGGGAGATGGGCGTCGACGCGGCCTTCATCGACAGGCTGGTCGAGACCTTCTACGCACGCGTGCTAACGCATCCCGATCTCGGCCCGGTGTTCGACGCCAAGCTGTCCGGCCGCTGGCCGGAGCATATGGCGAAAATGAAGAGCTTCTGGTCATCAGTCGCCTTCCGAAGCGGCGCCTATGGCGGCAAGCCGGTGCAGGCGCATACTCACGTCCAGAACCTGACGCCGGATCTCTTTCCGAAGTGGCTGTCGCTTTTTGCCGCAACGCTCGACGATATCGCCCCGTCGCCGGAGGCTAAGGCCTGGTTCATGGCCACGGCGGAGCGGATCGCCAAAAGCCTGATACTGTCGCTGTTCTACAATCCAGCGCTCGACGATCCCGCGCGCAAACCCGCCTGATCTCAGGCCCTTTCCGCCGAGGCGGTGGCGCCGGCGCTGGCCGCCACCACGAGCGCCGTACCCAGCATCTGCAACGCGGTCATCGGCTGGGCGAGGATCAGAAAACCGGCGAGCGCGCCGAGCGCCGGTTCGAGGCTCATCAGGATGCCGAATGATGCCGCCGGCATGCGCCGCAGCGCCACCATCTCCAGCGCATAGGGCAAGAGCGGCACAAGGATGGCAAGGCCGAGAACCTCGACCAGTCCCTTCAGCGTGAAGGCGCCCCCCGTCTCGGCAAGGCCGAAGGGTGTCGCGACGAGGCCTGCAACGATCAGCGACATCGAGAGACCTTCCAGCCCCTTGAAGGCAGCGCCGACCTTCTTCGTCAGCAGGATATAGACCGCCCATCCCACGGCAGAGCCGAGGGCAAAGAGGACGCCCGGGAGATTGCCGACCCAGCCTTCGCCGTCATGGGCGAGGAAGAGAATGCCGGCCGCAGCGATCAACGGCCAGGCGAGCCGCCAGGTCAGACCATAGCCGAAGACGGCGACCGAGAGCGGCCCGAGGAAATCGATGGCGATCGCCAGGCCGAGCGGCAGCCGCTGGATCGCAGCGAAGAAGCAGAGCGTCATGGCGGCCGTCGTCGTACCGAGCAGCAATGTCGCCCGCCATTGGGCGCCGCTATAACGCAGCAGAGAAGGTCTGACGACGACGGCAAGGATGATCGCCGCGAAAGCAAGCCGCAGCCAGGTGGCGCCGGCAACGCCATAGGTCGCAATGGCTGACGAAGACAGTGCCGCGCCGAACTGGATCGAAGACATCGACATCAGGCACATCGCAACACCGGCCGCCAAGCCGCCAGAAGTCGGCGATACGCCCGGCTCAGCAATCAAGGCTGCGCCGTCTGTCCCGGTCTCGATGTTCTTGATGTCCATGTGGCCCCCGATCCTGGCGCGGTTCTAGGCCGAAGACGGGTGAGAACCAAATTCAAACTTTTCATGCCGGGATCAAGAGCGCTGATGCTGAGGCGCCAAGGAACGGCCGGCGGTGCGGGATTGATCCCGCACCTTGGCCCAGGAGATCGCCGATAAGTGCCCCTCACCCTAACCCTCATATGCGCTAGGTTAGGCGGGCATGTAGAACGTCGCATTGTTTTCGGCGTCTTCGCGGCGG
>NZ_LXFU01000024.1 GCF_001657485.1 Rhizobium sp. WYCCWR10014 | reverse complement strand
ACTCACCATCCTCAACGCCATCATCAGGGACGGACGACCATGGCAAACCGCTTGACAAACAAGACAGTCGCTCTCCCCGCTGGGTAGAAGGGACGTTGCGGAGACGCCTCGCTTCTGATCAAACTGTTTCGTGCGGTTGCAGCCGTGCCGCTAGTTCCCCTCTTCTCCCCAGCGGGGAGAAGGTGGCCCGAAGGGTCGGATGAGGGGGCCGCGATCGCAAAGACATACGGCTGATCGCCAAACTTCAGACGGCAACCTTCTCCGCATATTCCTGTAGCAGCCTATCTACCAGCTGCGGCGTCAGCTCATCGAAATGGGTAATGATAACATCCGGATCGAGGCTCGAAACCGGTACGTCAGAATAGCCGAACGGCACGGCGATCGATGGTACGCCGGCGTTTCTCGCAACGGCGATGTCGTTGACACTGTCGCCGATCATCACGGTGCGGGCGATGTCGCCGCCGGCGCGTTCGATGGTGCCGGTGAGGTGGCGGGCGTCGGGCTTGCGGTATTCGAAGCTGTCGCCGCCGGTGATGGCGTCGAAATATCGGGTGAGGTCGAGCTTGCCGAGCAGGCCGAGCGCCAGGCTCTCCATCTTGTTGGTGCAGACGGCGAGGCGGTAACCCCGGGATTTCAGCCGGTCCATCGCGGCGACCAGGCCGGGATAAGGTTCAGTCCGGCCGGGCATGTTGCCGGCATAATGGGCGACGAAACGCTCGACCAGCGACGGCAGGGCGTCGCTTTCGAGCGGATGGCCGCGCAGCCGGCAGGCGCGCTCGATCATGACGCGCGCACCCTGGCCGACGAGGTGGGTGAGGTCGTCGTAGCTGACCGGTGCGAGGTCAAGGGCCGCGATCGTATGGTTCAAGCTCTCGACGAGATCTACGTGGGTATCGAGAAGGGTGCCGTCGAGATCGAAGACGACGAGCGCCGGGCGAGCGGGAACAGGGGTCAAGGGCATGTCTCTTTGAGCGATGGTCGTCTTGAGGAGCGATGGATCGTCCTAGGGAACGATGGATCGTCCCTGAGGTAGGCGATCACGCGGCGGAAAGCAACGTCAGGCAATGGCCGGGAAGGCTGCAGGCCTCTGTTTCGGCTTTTCATTTTCCGTGATGATTTTGACTTTCGTTTGCCAGGCGAGCCGTGTAAACAGCACATCCAACGCAATATCAGGAGCTGGCGGCGCATGGATGCCCGCGAAATGAAGATCAAGGCCGCCGAGGCCGCACTCGCCCATGTGGAAAGCGGGATGCGTCTCGGGATCGGCACCGGCAGCACGGCGGAGGAATTCGTTCGCCTGCTGGCGGAGAAGGTCGCGGGCGGCTTCAGGGTCGAAGGCGTACCGACGTCCGAACGAACCGCGCGGCTCTGCGTCGAACTCGGCGTGCCGCTGAAGTCGCTCGACGAACTGCCGGCACTCGACCTGACGATCGATGGCGCCGACGAGGTCGATCAGGCGCTCAGGTTGATCAAGGGCGGCGGTGGCGCATTGTTGCGCGAAAAGATCGTTGCGGCCGCCTCCGAGCGAATGATCGTCATTGCCGACGAGAGCAAGCTGGTGGAAACGCTCGGCGCCTTCGCGCTGCCGATCGAGGTCAATCCGTTCGGGCTCGTCTCGACGCGGATTGCGATCGAAAAGGTGGCGGCACGGCTCGGTCTTTCCGGTGAACTCGATCTGCGCCAGTCGGGTGACGGAGAGTTTACCACGGATGGCGGCCATCACATCATCGATGCATCTTTTGGCCGCATTCCTGATGCAGAGGCGCTTTCGAGCGAGCTGAATTCCATACCCGGCGTCGTTGAACACGGGCTCTTTATCAATATGGCGGCACTTGCGATCATTGCCGGTCCTGCGGGTGCGCGCACGCTGCAGGCAAACAGATAACAGGAGCATATACTCATGATGAACATTGCAGGTCTTGGCCGTCTCGCCGCTGCGTCCGTCGTTCTTTCCGGGCTTGCCTTCGGCTCCGCCGTCAAGGCGCAGGAAGTCTCCGAGGACCAGCTGAAGGCGTCTCGCGCGGCGATCGACGCCATTGGCGCCACTGCCCAGTTCGACAACATTCTGCCCGGGCTCGCCGAGCGTCTGAAGGCCGGCCTGATCCAGGATTCGCCGAACTACCAGGACATCATTTCGTCGACGGTCGACGCGCAGGCGCTGGCGCTGGCGCCGCGCCGCGGCGATCTGGAGAAGGAGGCGGCACTCACCTATGCCAAGACCTTCACCGTCGATGAGCTGAAGGCGATCGCCGACTTCTATAATTCCGACGTCGGCAAGAAGCTGCTCCGCGACGGTCCGGTCGCCTCGCGCGAGACGGCGAAGGCTGCCGACATCTGGGCGCAGGGCATTTCCCGCGACCTGGAAAAGCAGAGCAACGCCGAGCTTTCCAAGGTCATCAAGGCGCCGCCGCCGGCAACCGACAGCCCGACCGCGCCGGCTCCGGCACCGGCCGCCCAGCAGTAAGGCCTGCCCCATCAAATTTGCGAAAGCCCGGCATCGTCCGGGCTTTTTTGCTATGATGCGGTAAATGCCGCCGGCGAGGCTTCAGGTGACTGCAGACATGTCCGATCACGGTAGGGCCGTCCGAGTGCGGATATCCGGCAAGGTCCAGGGTGTCGGTTTTCGCTATTGGACGCGCGATGAGGCGGTACGGCTCGGTTTGACGGGCTGGGTTCGCAATGAAGAGGACGGGGCCGTCGTTGCTGTGATCGCAGGGCCGGACAGCGCCATTTCGACGATGATCGAGCGTTTCGGGCGCGGGCCTTCAGGGGCGTCTGTTTCAAACGTCGAGACGGAAGCAACCCAGCTTGAGAAGAACCCGACGGATTTCCGGATTGCCCGCTGACAGCGCCAATCTCTAAGCATATGCAATTGGCAACGCATGTGCGCCGCAACTCAGCCCCTACGGGTTCGGGTTTTTTGCAAGTTGCCATTCACCCGTCTCATCCGGCTCTACGCGCTTGTTGCCACGATAGAAGATCGGCAGCCTCGTCTTTTTGTCGATCGAGAAGCGGCTCGGCGTGTATTTTTCATTCTCATGGCCTTGAATGGCGAGGCCCAGCGCTTCCTTGAATTTGCCAGCCTTGCACAGGTTGCTGAAGAGAGTTTGATCCATCTTTTGCTCCGCCATTCTTTTCCATCCCACGGATTGCCTGCCAGCCTCGGCCGACCGGGTCAACCGTAAACGGTGACTGGTCAACCGAAGAAGGTGACCGGGTCACCGAAGACGGTGACTGGGGTCAACCGCAGACGGTGACTGGGTCAACCGGAGACGGTGACTGGGGTCAGCCCTTTACAATGAAGATTCGGCGACGGGAACGGGATGACGCTGGAGCGGGCTTTTGTTTTCATGACGATCGCCCCTATATCAGGAAGATCCTTCCTGCGATTCCCTTCCGGAGCTTCTCATGTCTTCCTACGACTACGACCTCTTCGTCATCGGCGGCGGTTCCGGAGGCGTGCGCGGCGCACGTGTCGCCGCCTCGCTCGGCAAGAAAGTGGCTATCGCCGAGGAGTATCGCTACGGCGGCACCTGCGTCATCCGCGGCTGCGTGCCGAAGAAACTCTTCGTCTATGCTTCGCAGTTCCACGAGCATTTCGAGGATGCGGCGGGTTTCGGCTGGACAGTCGGCGAAAGCAGCTTCGACTGGAAGAAGCTGGTGGCGGCCAAGGATGTTGAAATCGCCCGTCTGGAAGGCCTCTACAAGAAAGGTCTCGCCGGCGCCAATGCCGAGATCTTGGAAACGCGCGCGGAACTCGTCGATGCCCATACGGTCCGGCTGCTGAAGACCGGTCAGACGGTGACGGCAAAGACGATCGTGATCGCCACCGGCGGACGGCCGAACCCGCATGCAGCCCTTCCCGGTCACGAGCTCTGCATCTCCTCCAACGAGGCCTTTCATCTCGAGGAGTTGCCGAAATCGATCGTGATATCAGGCGGCGGCTATATCGCCGTCGAGTTCGCCAATATCTTCCATGGCCTCGGCGTCGAGACGACGCTGATCTATCGCGGCGCCGAAATCCTGTCGCGCTTCGACGAGGATCTGAGGCGCGGGCTGCACGAGGCGATGGTCGCCAAGGGTATCCGCATCCTCTGCCACGACACGCTGCAGAAGGTTTCGAAGGGTGCGGACGGGCTCATTATGGAGACGCTGAACAACGGCACGCTGCAAGCCGGTGTCGTCATGCTGGCGCTCGGGCGCGATCCGAACACCGAAGGCCTCGGCCTCGAGGCGGCCGGCGTTGCGGTCGACGAGCGCGGCGCCGTTATCGTCGATGAATATTCCCGCACCAATGTCGAAAACATCTATGCGCTCGGCGATGTCACCAACCGGGTACAGCTGACACCGGTGGCGATCCACGAGGCGATGTGCTTCATCGAGACCGAGTACAAGAACAATCCGACCCGGCCGGACTACGAGCTGATCCCGACCGCCGTGTTCTCGCAGCCTGAGATCGGCACTGTCGGCTTTTCGGAAGAGGAGGCCGGCAAGCGTTATTCCGAACTCGAAGTCTATCGCGCCCAGTTCCGGCCGCTGAAGGCCACGCTTTCCGGCCGGGCCGAGCGGATGATCATGAAGCTGATCGTCGATGCGGTGAGCCGCAAGGTGGTCGGCGCCCATATCCTCGGCCACGATGCCGGCGAGATGGCGCAACTGCTCGGCATCACGTTGAAGGCCGGCTGCACCAAGGACGATTTCGACCGGACGATGGCGCTGCACCCGACGGCGGCTGAAGAGCTCGTCACCATGTATGCGCCGAGCTATCGGATCCGCGACGGCAAGCGGATTTAACCCGTGCCTCTAAGCCCACTTAGCTGGTGATGCGGGGCGCGCGGATGACCTTGAGGAAGAGTTCCTTCATCGCTTCGGTGATGCCTTGGGTCATCGACACCTCGAAATAAAGGCCGGGCGAGGCGCATTCCTGCATCTTCGTGGGGATCTCGTTCTGGAAGGGCCTGATCCAGTCTTTGTACCAGTTGTTCTTCGGCAGCGGCAGATAGGTGGTGTAGAGCACCGCAACTCTGATTCCCTTGTTCTTCAGCGGCTGGCAGAAAGACGTGTCGATCGGCTCCTGGCAGCGTTTGCCGGTGAGTTTCTTCGTGCAGCCCTGTGGCTTTTCGCTGTCGCCGACACCGTCCGAAACGAAGAACAAGATCTTTTGAGGTGTCGCGGAGGTGCTGCCATCGCCGGGGGTGGTGATGATGGTTTTCATCTGATCCAGCGCGCTATCGAAGCTCGTCTGCTGGTCGTTGTTGTAGCCCTGCCTCGGGATGGTCATCAGGTCGACGGCATCGGTATAGGTACGCACCTGATCAAGATCGTCCGTTGGGTTGGATATGGTCGTCAACTTTGCGTCTTCGGCCTTGGTGCCGAAGGTGTAGACGCCCATGCGGAACTGATTGTCGGAAACACGCGTCGTCTTGGCGGTTTGCGTCAATTCTTTGGTCGCCTGACGCACGACGTCGATGCGCATACTGACGCCCAGCTTCTTGGCGAGATTGTAGTAATTGTTTTTGTTCTCGGTTTCGTGGCAGGCAAAGGCGCAGGTGTCGCTGGTGTTCTTTTCCATGGTCGCGACGTCGTTGGCCGTTGCGCCGACACCCATCGAGGGGGTGTTGTCGAGCAGGATGTAGAAATCCATGAAGGTGGCGGTCTGGTATTCGGCCGTGGCCGTGCCGGAGATCGTGACCGTGTCCCGGCCGAGGATGCGCATGAAGGTGGTGGGCATGGTGGCGCTGAAGGAGACCAGCGAATTCACCTTGTTGGCGGTCTTGGTGACATCGATGCCAAGATCGACATGAACGTCGGTCAGCTCGCCGGACATCTGCGACGTAAAAATGTTGCGCGCGTCGTCCTTGCCGAGCGAGATCGTGCCGTCGCCACTCATTTTCATCGCGGCGGCGACGGCGCCGGATTTTTCAGAGATCGCGCCGACGGCGGCGGCATCGGCAGCGGCGTAGAGCTGTGTCCTCAGGCTGAGCGCGTGGGCGAAATCCACCGCCATGCCGGCCGCACCGAAGAGAGGCACCACCAACAGCGCCGTCATGATGCCGAAATTGCCCGAGCGGTCCGATATGAAACCGGGCGGAAGGATCGCCATGCTATGTCCCCGACATTGAAACTCTTTCCGTTCTACATTGAAAGTCTAAAATATGGGGAAATCGACATGGTATATGGCGGTTTAACCAGATAAGGCGGGCGGCGGCGGTGAGGCGACAACTGTCGGCGAATGGTCTTTGCAAGCCGGGTCTAAAGGTCTATAAGCCGCCGCATATTGAGGGCATCCTGAGGTATGGATGTGAGAACAGGTGAGTGAGATGGCAGACAATTGGACCCCGAGCAGCTGGCGGCAAAAACCGATCCTGCAGGTTCCCGAATATCCCGACGCAGCCGCTTTGGCGGCAACGGAAGCCACGCTCGCCAGCTATCCGCCGCTCGTCTTTGCAGGTGAAGCGCGCCGCCTGAAGAAACATCTCGCCAATGTCGCCGAAGGCAACGGTTTTCTGCTGCAGGGCGGCGATTGCGCCGAGAGCTTCGCCGAACATGGCGCTGACAACATCCGCGACTTCTTCCGCGCCTTCCTGCAGATGGCCGTGGTGTTGACCTTCGGCGCGCAGCTGCCGGTCGTCAAGGTCGGCCGCATCGCCGGCCAGTTCGCCAAGCCGCGTTCGTCGAATGTCGAGAAGCAGGGCGACGTGACGCTGCCGGCCTATCGTGGCGATATCATCAACGGCATCGAATTCACCGAGGAGTCGCGCATTCCGAACCCGGAACGCCAGGCCATGGCCTATCGCCAGTCGGCTGCGACGCTGAACCTGCTGCGCGCCTTCGCGATGGGCGGTTATGCCAATCTCGAAAACGTGCATCAGTGGATGCTCGGCTTCGTCAAGGACAGCCCGCAGGGCGAGCGCTACCGCAAGCTTGCCGACCGCATCAGCGAAACCATGGATTTCATGAAGGCGATCGGCATCACCTCGGAAAACCATCCGAGCCTGCGCGAGACCGATTTCTTCACCAGCCACGAGGCGCTGCTGCTCGGCTACGAGGAGGCGCTGACTCGCGTGGATTCCACGTCGGGCGACTGGTATGCAACGTCGGGCCACATGATCTGGATCGGCGACCGCACGCGCCAGGCCGACCATGCGCATGTCGAATATTGCCGCGGCATCAAGAACCCGATCGGCCTGAAATGTGGCCCGTCGCTGCAGGCCGACGACTTGCTGCAATTGATCGACATCCTGAATCCTGCCAACGAGGCCGGGCGCCTGACGCTGATCTGCCGTTTCGGCCATGAGAAGGTCGCCGAAAGCCTGCCGAAGCTCATTCGCGCCGTCGAGCGCGAGGGCCGAAAGGTCGTCTGGTCCTGCGATCCGATGCACGGCAACACGATCACGCTCAACAACTACAAGACTCGTCCCTTCGAGCGGATCCTGTCGGAGGTCGAAAGCTTCTTTCAGATCCACCGCGCCGAAGGCTCGCATCCCGGCGGCATCCATATCGAGATGACCGGCAAGGACGTGACCGAGTGCACCGGCGGCGCCCGCGCCGTCTCCGCAGAAGATCTGCAGGACCGCTACCACACCCATTGCGATCCGCGCCTCAACGCCGACCAGGCGCTCGAACTCGCTTTCCTGCTTGCCGAACGCATGAAGGGCGGCCGCGACGAAAAGCGGATGGTCGCCAACGGCTGAGGCTGGGTCGAAACAGATGACGAAAAGCCCGGCTCGCCCGGGCTTTTTGTTGGCAGGCTTTGCTCTTTACTCGGCGTCATCCTCGGCCTCGTGCCGAGGATCTGCTGCGCCGGCTGCAGATGCTCGGGACAAGCCCGAGCATGACGAAAGAGGAGTTGGCCGACTTTGTCGGCGGTCTAAGCCCGGCGTGATTGCCGGGCTTTTTTGTTGCCGGTAGACCAAGCGCTCATATGCTGGCCTGGACGCTGTGCAGATTGGCGTAGACGCCGTCTTGCGCCATGAGCTCATCATGGGTGCCCTGTTCGACGATGCCATCAGCCGTCAGGACCAAGATGCGGTCGGCATGGCGGACAGTCGACAGGCGGTGGGCGATGACCAGTGTGGTTCGGCCGTTCGCCAGGCTGAGCAGTGCCTGCTGCACAGCCCGTTCGCTCTCGTTGTCGAGCGCGCTGGTCGCCTCGTCGAAGATCAGGATCTCCGGATTCTTGAGGAAGGCGCGGGCGATGGTGATGCGCTGGCGCTGGCCGCCCGAGAGCTTGACGCCGCGTTGGCCGATATCGGTGTCATAGCCATGGGGCAGGGCGCTGATGAAGTCGTGCGCATTGGCGGCGCGCGCGGCCGCCTCCAGTTCGGGATCGCTGGCGTCGGGCCGGCCGTAGCGCAGGTTTTCCGCCACCGTACCGGCAAACAGGTAGACATCCTGCTGCACCACCCCGACATGGCGCCGGAGCGAGGCCAGCGTCACATCGCGGATGTCGATGCCATCGATCTGGATCGCCCCGGCCTCGACATCGTAGAAACGCGGTATCAGCGCGCAAAGCGTGCTCTTGCCGACCCCTGACGGGCCGACCAGGGCGACGAACTCCCCGGGAGCGATGGTGAGCGACAGCTGCTCGAGCACCCGCGGGCCATCGGCCTCATAACCGAAGGCGACGTTGGAAAAACTGATCTCGCCCCTTGGCGCCGGCATCGGACCCGCCGCCGGCCGATCGGTGATATCGGGGGCGATCTCGAGGATCTCCATGGCCCTGACAAAGCCGGTATAGCCCTCCTGCCAGAGGCGCACGAAGTTGGCGAGCCGCTGCACCGGATCGACCAGCACGGCGACGCAGAGCAGGAAGGTCAGCATATCAGGCACGGTCAGCTCCGCTGACAGGATGCGCAGGCCGCCGACGATGATCACCAATATGGTGACGAGCTGGGCGAAGGTTTCGGTGCCGACCGAAAACCAGGCTTCGCTGCGGTAACCCTCGGCGCGGCTTTGCAGGAAGCGCCGGTTCTGCTCGGCGAAGCGTTCCTTCTCCAGCGCCTCGTTGGCGAAGGACTGGACGACGCGGATGCCCGCAATAGCGTCCTCGACGCGCTCGTTGACGGCAGCGATCTGCCGTTTGCTGGCTTCGAGCGCGCGGTTCATGTGCCGGTTGAAATAGAGCGCATAGGCCACCGCCACCGGGGTGAGCAGCAGGATCAGGGCTGCCAGTGGCGGATCGATGAAGAACAGCACCAGCATGGCGCCACCATATTTCAGCACGGCGATGGAAAGATCCTCGGGGCCATGATGAAAGAGCTCGCCCAGCCACAGGCTGTCATTGGTGATGCGGCTCATCAGCTGGCCGGTGCGCTGGCGGTCGTAGAAGCTGAACGAGAGCTTCTGGCAATGCTCGAAGAGTTCCTGCCGCACCGTTGCTTCGATGCGGGCGCCCATCACGTGGCCGCGATAATCGACGAAGAAGATAGCGACGATCTGGACCGCCAGAACGGCCAACATGACGCCGCCCATCGCCAGGATCTGTGCAAGGGCCTGCGGCGCGTCGGGCAGAGCCAGAAGGCGGCTCGTGACGACGTTGGCGCAGAGCGGCAGGGCGACTGCCGTGCCGGCGACCAGGATGGCGCACAGCAGATCCGCCAGCAGCAAAGGCAGGTGCGGACGGTAGTAGGAGAGGAATTTGCGCATGCGCGACCAGCGCCGCTCGCGGACGGCGGCGGCATTCGGGTGGTCGCGGAAGAGGTTCGGAGACGGGTTACGACGTCGCGAGTTTTTCCTCGCGCGGGAGAACGGAATGTTCATGAAGCTGAATGTCCTTGTGGGGGATGTTTCCTTTCTGTTTGGACAGGGTCGCTCTCATGTCAGTCTCCCGAGGATGAATTGAGCTGTTAGTATCGCCGACAACCGCGCCGGATTCAATGCAGCGATGGGAGGAGGCCGGCGGGTGTTGTCGACGGGCAACAGCTTCCCGGCGCAATTTCGGGCCAAGCAGGGGCTTTATTGCACCAGCACCGATTGCTGGCAGCGCACATCGGTGACGCGCACGTCGGCTTCGCCGACCTTGACGCCGAGTAGCGTCAGGAGGTTGAAGAGCAACTCGTCGAGCGGCTTGGTCAGCCCCGTAAGCGTATCGGCGACGGCGCTCTGCACCACCGATTTCGACAGGCCGATGCCGAGGCCGAGAATGCTGACCTGGATATCCGTCTCCTTGACCAGCGACGCCATGGCCGAGGTCAGGGTGTCCTTGGTCGAGACGTTCTTGATGGTCTTTGCCGCGATGTCGGCCGGCTGGAAGGTGAGCTTGCTCTTGCTGAGATTAGTCACGTTGACATGGGCGAGGCCCGAGACACTGAGCAGAATCGCGTCGATCAGCTTGGCACGGGTGACGCGTGGCGGACTGTCGAAATTGACGAAGGCTTTGGGGTCGACGTCGCCGAGCGACAGTTCGGCGACGCCGGGTACCACATCGACGCCAACGCTCGCGTTTTTGGCGCCGCCGCCGAGACAGGTGATGGTCGCGAGCCTGGCCTCGGCATGGGCGACCTCGAGGTAGAGAGGCACGCGTACCTTCAGCCCGGCGAGGGAATTGGTCCCGAGCACCGACACTTCGAGCGCCAGGCGCACCTGCGCCGTGCGGACGGTGGCGCCAACGGCGCCGATCCCGTTCGAGGCCGCACCCTTCGGCATCTCGCCGATCGCAAGCGTCAGCTTCACCGTGGCAAGCCCGGGCACGGAGCCGCCGAGATTGGCGGCGACCTGCTTCTCCTGGTTGGCCGCAACGGCTGCCGCCGAGACAATATCCATCACGCTCGCCTCGGCCGAGAGCTGTGAGCCGCTGCCGATGACGCGCTCGCCGATCGGGCCGAGGTTGAAGAGATCCTCGAGCTTGATCTTGACCTGCGTCGTGCCGAGCGCCTTTTCGATCGTGTTGAGCGCATTGGTGACGGTGGGCGTGAGGCCGCCTGTCTTGCCGAGCGTCTTCAAGAGCCTGGGATAGGAGATGTCGGTTGCCAGCAGATCGTCATAGGTGCCGGCGGTGAGGTTGAGATCGGTCGCCAGCATGTCGAGGAAGGGGAGCAGCTTGATATCGGCTGATGTTAGCGCCTCGTAATCGGCCACCTTCAGCGAGAGGCTCGTGCCGAGCAGACTGCCGAGCAGCGCGTTCAGCACGCCGCCATTGAGGCTTGCCAGCCGTGAGCCGATCGAGAAGGCAGCAAGCTTTGAGGCCGAGGCTGTGCCGACCGCCCTGAGGTTGGGAGCGGTGGCAAAGGCAGTGGCGAAGATCAGCTCCGCCTTCTGGGTGATGCCGACCTTGACGGCGTCGTAGGGTTGGGCGCCGGCGGCAAAACGGCTGCCGAGCGGCACCGAGGCATCGGCGAGATAGGTGCCGGGAGTGAATTCGGCGACAGCGTCGAATTGCTTGAGATCAGCCGTTGCCGGCAGCGCGCCCTTCTTCGTCGCATAACCCGTGTCGGTGCGGACGGCAATGTTGAGGCCGTTTTGGTCGAAATTGGTGACGAGATTGTCGGCGGCGTGGCTGATGTCGGCGGCGGCGACGATGGCGCCGATATCGCTCAGCTGCTGCAGGCGGCGCTGCTGCAGCGTCATCATGCCGTAGTCGACGCCGAGGCCGAGGGAATAGAGGATGAGTGGGGCTGAGATCGCTGCCATGATGGCGATATTGCCTGATGCATCGGCGGCGAAGCGGCTCAGGCGGGCCCTGAACATCGGCATCTCACAGGCCTCCCATCCGGATGGTCGCGAAGCGCCGGATCATGTGGTCGGGCAGGGGAAAGGTGTAGAGGTTCCAGATCGGCAGATTGACGGTGTCATATTCCGCCGTCACGGTGAACTGGTTCGCATTGCCGGGGTCCGTGGTAACTGTGACATGCAGCTTGCTCTTTTCGAGCAGCGGATGGTCGATGGTCGACTGGCTGATGAAATCATTGACCAGCTGCGATCGCTCCTGGCTGGTCATGCCGGCAACGGCGGTGCGCGCGGCATCGGCGGTCAGCTGCTGCACCGCATGGGATGCGCTCAGATAGATGCCGTAGGCGATCATCGTCAGGACCACCAGAAGGAAAAGCGGCGCGACGATGGCGAATTCGATTGCTGCGGCGCCACGTTCGTTCGAAGGGAAACGTTGGAAAATTCTCATTTTTCACCTCGCAAGCTGACCGTGCAAGTATCGATCAACGGTTGTGACTCTAGAGCCGCAGAGGTTAATTTTGGATTATCTAATAAACGTTTTGGATGTATTAGATTATTATTATATTCCTTTTGTTTTGTTAGAAAATAGCATTTTATTGAGGAATTTTCCTTGTGCTGCAACCTGTGGTGTGTTTCCGCGTTGGCTGGGGAGATGCGCGCATAAGGAAATGCTACTTCCTGCTCCGCGCCGAAGTGTTGGCGTGATTGGCACAGGGCCGCCGGCCTTCAAGATTCCTGATGGTTCGTTCAGGGAAATGGATTTGACGCCGGAGCAGATCGGCGGCAACGTTCCCTTGGAAACAGCGGGGCGACGATGACCGAACAGCATACAGGCGGCTGCCTTTGCGGCGCCGTGCGATTTTCAAGTGCGGCAAAGCCCGGGCCTGTCGTCGGCTGCCATTGCTCGCAATGCCGCCGGCAGACGGGGCTTTACTACGCGGCGGTCAACGTGGCGCGCGCGGCTCTTTCGGTGGAAGGCGCTGAAGCGGTCCGCTGGTACAGGTCAAGCGAGGAGGCGCGACGCGGCTTCTGCTCGAATTGCGGCTCGGCGCTGTTCTGGCAGGCGGACGGATCGGCGGAGATTTCGGTGATGGCCGGCGCCTTCGACGAGCCGAGCGGCCTTGCCTTCGGCCATCACATCTACTGCGCCGACAAGGGCGATTTCTACGAGATATCGGACGGCCTGCCGCAATATGCGGTGAATCCGGTTTAGCTTTTCGCGGCCAGCGCTGCTGTGAGGCGGGCCACGTCCTCGCGCAGCGCCGTCAGCTCGGTCAGCACGCTCATATCGATCTTCTGGTGCAGGGAGAGCACCTCAAGCTCGGCCTTGAGATTGACCTCGTAATCCTTGGCGGCCTCGAAGCGGTCGCGCTCGGCCTGCCGGTTCTGCGACATCATGATGATCGGCGCCTGGATGGCGGCGATCATCGACAGGATCAGATTCAGAAAAATGAAGGGGTATGGGTCGAAGGGATTCGCCACCAGACCGATGGTGTTCATCAGTGTCCAGACGGCGAGAAAGGCGAGGAAGGCGAGTATGAAGGACCAGGAGCCGCCGACGCGGGCGATGCCATCGGCAATACGCTCGCCGAAGGATGACTCTGCTGATAAGGCGGCGTTGACGTCGGTCGAGATGACCTTGCGTTGGTGCGCTTTCGCCAGCACTCGCTTTTCGACGTCGCCGAGCTCGTCGGCCGGTTTGTCGAAATGATGGTGCACGAAGTCCGAAAGATTAGACATTGCCTGTTTCCGATACCGGTTATCGATGCGGTCGCTTTCGGCGCCAGTATTCCGCTCCGGAGGCAAATTGCAATGCGTATCAGTGCCGCGCGGGGGCACGCGAGATCCGTTCACAAAAATTTCGTCGTCGCGAGGTGCCGCTTTCGGCCCGAACGTGTTGCGGTCGTGAAAGCTGCAGGCTAAATAAATGACATGACACAGGAAAACGCCCTTTCTGATATCTTCCGCATCGCCATCGGTCAGCTCAACCCGACGGTCGGCGATGTCGCCGGCAATCTGGCCAAGGCGCGTGAGGCGCGCGCCGATGCTGCCCGGGAGGGCGCGCATCTGCTCGTCCTGACCGAGCTTTTCATCTCCGGTTATCCGCCTGAAGATTTGGTGCTGAAGCCGGCCTTCATCCGCGCCTGCTGGAAGGCGGTCGAGAATCTCGCGGCCGATACCACCGATGGCGGGCCGGGCGTCATTATCGGCTTTCCCCGGCAGGACGAGACCGGGCGCTACAATTCGGTCGCCGTGCTCGACGGCGGCAAAGTGATCGCGGTGCGCGACAAGATCGACCTGCCGAATTACGGCGAGTTCGACGAGAAGCGCGTCTTCGACCAGGGCGCCATGCCAGGGCCGGTGAATTTCCGCGGCGTACGCATCGGCATTCCGATCTGCGAGGATATCTGGGGCGATCTCGGCGTCTGCGAGACGCTGGCCGAAAGCGGGGCCGAGATCCTGCTGTCGCCGAATGGTTCGCCCTATTATCGCGGCAAGGTCGATATTCGCCATCAGGTGGTGCTGAAGCAGGTAATCGAGACCGGCCTGCCGCTGATCTATGCCGCCCAGCTCGGCGGCCAGGACGAACTCGTCTTCGACGGAGCGAGTTTCGCTTTCAATGCCGATAAATCACTCGCCTTCCAGATGAGCCAGTTCGAGACGGCACTTGCTGTAACGACATGGAAGCGCGGCGAAAACGGCTGGCACTGCGCCGAAGGGCCGATGGCGCGTATTCCAGAGCGCGAGGAAGCCGATTATCGCGCCTGCCTGCTCGGCTTCCGCGACTACGTCAACAAGAACGGCTTCAAGACGGTGGTGCTCGGCCTTTCCGGCGGCATCGACTCGGCGATCTGCGCGGCGATCGCCGTCGACGCGCTGGGCGAAGAGCGGGTACGCACGGTCATGCTGCCCTACCGCTACACCTCGGAGGATTCGCTGAAGGATGCGGCCGATTGCGCCAAGGCGCTTGGCTGCCGCTATGATATCGTGCCGATCGAACCGCCGGTGACGGGCTTCAGCAGTGCACTGTCCAGCCTTTTCGAAGGCACGGACAGCGGCATCACCGAAGAGAACCTGCAGAGCCGGGCGCGCGGCGTCATCCTGATGGCGATCTCCAACAAGTTCGGCTCGATGGTGGTGACGACCGGCAACAAGTCGGAAATGTCGGTCGGCTACGCCACGCTCTACGGCGACATGAATGGCGGCTTCAACCCGATCAAGGATCTCTACAAGATGCAGGTCTATGCGCTTTCCCGCTGGCGCAATGAAAACGTGCCGCCGGGCGCGCTGGGGCCGTCGGGCGAGGTGATCCCGCAGAATATCATCGACAAGGCGCCTTCGGCCGAGCTTCGTCCCGACCAGAAGGACCAGGATTCGCTGCCGCCCTATCCCGTTCTCGACGATATCCTTGAATGCCTGGTGGAAAAGGAAATGGCGGTCGAGGAGATCGTCGCGCGCGGCCATGATGTTGGGACCGTCCACCGGGTCGAGCACCTGCTCTATCTCGCCGAATACAAGCGCCGGCAATCGGCGCCTGGGGTAAAGATCACCAAGAAGAATTTCGGCCGCGACCGGCGCTATCCGATCACCAATCGTTTCAGGGATCGCTGACGCAATTGAGATCGCTGACGCAATCGAGATCGCTGACGCAATCGAGATCGCTGACGGCATCAAGCTTTTCGGGAGGAATCATGCGCAGCTCGGTTGAGATCTACAATGTCAGGACGGGCAGGGCCCGCGAGGTCTGGCAGACGGACAAGCTGGTGGAGGCGCCGAATTTCTCGCCGGATGGTTCCTACCTGCTCTTGAACGGCGACGGGCTGCTTTACCGGTTGCCGCTCGATGGCGGCGAGGTGGTCAAGGTCGATACCGGCTTTGCCGTCAACTGCAACAATGATCACGGCATTTCGCCCGATGGCACTGAGATCGTCATTTCCGACAAGACCGAATTCGGCAAGTCGGCGATCTATATCCTGCCGATCGAAGGCGGCACGCCGAGGCTGATCACCGAGAACCTGCCATCCTACTGGCATGGCTGGTCGCCGGACGGGCGCCAGCTCGCCTATTGCGGCATCCGCGACGACCTCTTCGATATCTACACCATCTCCGTCGACGGCGGCACCGAGACGCGGCTGACGCATGGCGAGGGCCGCAATGACGGACCGGATTATTCCGCCGACGGGCAATGGATCTATTTCAATTCCAGCCGTACCGGGCTGATGCAGATCTGGCGCGTCCATCCCGACGGCACGGGTCTCCAGCAGGTGACATCAGACGATTACGGCAACTGGTTCGCCCATCCGTCGCCCAACAACGACACGGTGCTGCTCCTATCCTACGACCCATCGGTGTTCGACCATCCGCGCGACCTCGACGTGCGGCTGCGGCTGATGGACATGGATGGCGGCAATCTGAGGACGCTGTTCGAACTCTTCGGAGGGCAGGGCACGATCAACGTGCCCTGCTGGTCTCCTGACGGCGAAGAATTCGCCTATGTCCGCTATTTCCCGGCGGCTTAAGCGCGGGTCTGGCGGCGCTCGCGGGCAGACTTTGCCAGGTCTTCCAGTACCGCGACCGACATGTCCCAGTCGATGCAGCCGTCGGTGATGGACTGGCCATAGACCAGCGGCTTGCCGGGAACGAGGTCCTGGCGGCCGGCAACGAGGTTACTTTCGATCATCATGCCCTTGATGTCGCTGTTGCCGGCGGCAATCTGCGCGGCCACGGATTTGACCACGAGCGGCTGGTTCATCGGATCCTTGCCGCTGTTGGCATGGCTGGCATCAATCAGGATGCGCGGGGCGACGCCGAGCTTGACGGCTTCGCCGGTCACCGCTTCGACGTCGGCCGCTTCATAGTTCGGCCGCTTGCCGCCGCGCAGGATGATGTGGCAGTCCTCATTGCCCGTCGTCGAGGCGATTGCCGCCTGGCCTTCCTTGGTCACCGCCGGGAAGTGATGCGGCTGCGAGGCGGCGAGGATGGCATCCAGCGCCACACGCACGCCGCCGTCGGTGCCGTTCTTGAAGCCGATCGGGCAGGAGAGGCCCGAGGCGAGCTGCCGGTGGATCTGGCTTTCGGTCGTGCGCGCGCCGATCGCGCCCCAGCTGACGAGATCAGCAATATATTGCGGCGTGATCGTGTCGAGGAATTCGACGCCGGCGGGAACGCCCATCGCATTGATGTCGAGCAGCAGGCGTCTGGCAATCCTCAACCCCTCTTCGATGCGGTAGCTACCGTCGAGATGTGGGTCGTTTATCAGGCCCTTCCAGCCGACCGTCGTGCGGGGCTTTTCGAAATAAACGCGCATGACGATCTCGAGATCGTCGGCGAAGCGGCGTCGCTGTTCCTCCAGCCGTGCGGCATATTCCCGAGCCGCAACGGGGTCATGGATGGAGCAGGGGCCGATGACGACGACCAGGCGATCGTCCTCGCCCTGAAGAATTCTGTGAATCTCGCCACGATTGCTGGTCACGGTCTCGGTGACAACAGCGTCGCGGTGGATTTCCGCGAGGATATCGGCGGGTTTGGTGAGGGGTATGATCTCGAGGATACGCAGATCATCAATGGTGTCGGACACGGGGTATGCTCCTGTTTGGTCATACCTGCGCGGAACAAAAAAAGCCGCCAGGTAGACTAGCGGCTGTTCGGGTTGTCGTCGCGTCGAATTCAGTTACGCATGGACCCGCGTCCGCTGTGAGCAGCGGTACCAATAAAATCGCGAGGCGTAGGTTGAGGTGATCGACATGCGGCGTATGTAGCGTCACGCTCGGGCATTGTCACGCAGAATTTGCTGCCTGAAAAGCTGACGCTCTTGCGGGGACAGACCCTCTGAGGAAGGCATGTCGCACTCGATCTGTTTATGCATATCGCCCGAACCGTGCATGCTCCGGGCGATATCGTTTTCACTGCTTTGGAATGTCGTTGCTGAGATCAGAGAGCGTCGACGTTCACACCGACGGTGATGGCGCCGATCGGCGTTCCCTTGTCGTCGGAAATCGTCACGCTTGCCTGCGACTGCAGCGTCTGGGTCGACTCATCCTTTTCGATCTCGTCGACGAAGACGGCGTCCTTGCCGGCGCCGAAGGACTTCTGGAACTTGGCCTCATCGCCCTGCCAGTAGTCGGATGTGATGTCGCTTTGACCGACGTCCAGACCCTTTGCATCCATGACGAAGATTTCCGTGATCTTGCCGCCGGAAGCCTCCTTCTTTCCTTGAAGGAATTTCGACAGGGCATTGTTAAGCACACCGTCGATCATCGAGTGGTCGGAGCCATCGACTTCGGCACGCCACTTCTTGTCGAGGGCGTCGATATCGGCAGCGCTGAGATTGGCGTTGGCAGTGTTCTGCGCCTTGATAGCCTCGATGATGGCGGGGTCGTTAAGCCAGGGCTTGACGTCGCTTGTTACGTAGTCGGAGATCGGGGCAAGCTGTGCATCCTGTGCCGTGGATACGCCCATGGGCATGGCAAATGCGGTGCAGGCCAAAAGAAATGCGGGCACGATTTTCTTCATAGTGTTTCCTTCCTGATTATGGGTTGCTGCGGCATAAGGCTTATTGAACGAGGATGACGTTAGAACTCCTCCCAGGCACCGGGAGCAGCGGCAACGGCAGCATTTCCTGCATGTCGCTGCACGAAGGCTCTCGGCTCGGGACGAGATTGGCGGGTGGGTTGAACGGCTTTGGGCTGGCTGGCCGCAGACGCGCCGACGATGAACCTGCCGGCAGAGTCCTGCAGCAGGCGTCCTTGCGACAGCAGTTCGTGGCAGGCTGCGTTGGTTTCCTCGACCATCGCCGCGTTCTGCTGTGTCGTCTGATCCATCTGGTTGATCGCGCCGTTGATTTCCTGCAGACCCGTCGCCTGTTCGCGATAGGACTGGACGATGGAAGCGATACTGTCGCTGATGCGGTTGATCTGCTCCTCGATCTTCAGCAAGGCGTCGCCGGTTTCGTTCACCAACCCGACGCCCGCGGCAACTTCCTGACCGGACACATTGATCAGGTTCTTGATTTCCTTGGCTGCATTTGCAGACCGCTGGGCGAGCTCACGCACCTCCTGCGCAACAACCGCAAAACCCTTGCCGGCCTCGCCGGCGCGCGCCGCCTCGACGCCGGCGTTCAACGCCAGCAGGTTCGTCTGAAAGGCGATTTCGTCGATGACGCCGATAATGCGGCCGATCTGGCTCGACGAGGTTTGAATCCGGTCCATGGCCCCGATCGCATCACGCACCACCGTCGCCGAGATATGGGCGCTCCGCTTTGTCTCCTCGACCAACTGCCCGGCATTTTCTGCCCGTTGCGACGATGTCCTGACCGTCGTGGTCACCTCATCCAGTGCCGCAGCGGTCTGTTCCAATGCTGCTGCCTGTTGCTCGGTCCGCCTGGCGAGTTGATCCGCGGAGGTCGCCAGCTCGCTCGAGCCGGTTTCAACCGCCACGGAAGCGGTCTTGATCTCTGTCAGCGCGGCCGCGACCGCATCGACCATGTTGTTGAAATCCTGCCGCAATTTATCGAATTCTGGACCGAGATCGGCCAGGTGTATCGAGAAGTCGCCGGCGGCGAGCCCTTCCAATGCATTTGCGAGAGCGTTCATGACCAGCCGTTGCGTGTTGCTGGCCTCTTCGGTCAACAATGCGTTGCGCGCCCGTTCGGCGTCGAGCGAAGCGCTCTGCTCGGCAGCGGCCTGCTCTCTCTCGACTTTCGCAATCGCCTCGTGACGGAAAACTTCCAATGCACGCGCCAGAAAGCCGATCTCGTCGCCATTTTCCCTGTAGGTGACGGGAGAGACCAGATCGCCTTTCTGCAACGCGCTAATTCTCTCGCTGATTACCCTGATGGGCCGGCCAACGAGGCTGCGCATGGCGAGAAGGAAGGCGATGACGGCCAAGGCGGTGATCGCGGACTGCGTGAGCAGCGAAACGAGAACCTTCTGCCTGACTTCGGAAGCGATTTTTTCGACAGACCAGTTCGTGACGATGTAACCGGTGGCCTTGCCTGCCTTATCCAACGGAAGCGGCGCGATGATCGTGACCACGCCGGCGGATGTTCCGCTATCATCGACAGTCGTCTTTTCCGGTTTCGCGCTGAGACGCTTCGCCAGATCGGCGGGTGCAGGCAAACCGTTGATGCCGTCGCGTGTCCACGCATCGACGGATGCTGGTTCCGCGTTGAATGCGGCAAACTGTACAAGATCAAGTGAAGGGTCGTCGCGGTAGAGGGAGTAAGCCTCGCGAACGGCATTCGCTTTCCCCCATTTCACGCCGCCCGCGGCCAGAGATGCAAACTGCTCCGCATCCTTGGACCAGTTCGCTTTGGCGCCATCGATCAAGGCCCGGGTTTCGTACATCCAGGTATAGGTGGCGAAAGCGGAAATGCCGCAGAGATTGACGGCAACGATAATCGCCGCCAGCTTGGCTGTCAGAGGCATCGTTTTCAAAAATTGGAACATTCCGCGGCGGCCTAGAATTGCGGCTCAGTCGGACATGTTCCCGACCGGCGTATCAATACGGGCATCGACGCCGACGGTCACATCACGAGCGCTCATGCCCATGTCCTGATAGCAACCCAAAACGCGCAAACGCAGTGTGTATTTGATGTGTGAATAAATCATAAAGTAGAAAGGAATGCTGAGCACACGCGTGCCATTCGCGCCTACTCCCGCCGTTGCCGAGCCTTGCGAACCGGTGGGTGCAGGAGGGGTCCATGGCGCGAGGGAGATCAGCTATTTTCCGCCACGGCCTCTTCGGGCTCGGCATGCCGGCGCTTGCGGCCGCGCGCCGTCAGTTCTGCGCCGGCATCATGCGGCAGGCGCAGGAAGGTGATGCAGGCCAGTGCCGAAATCGCCGCGACGCTGAAGAAGGCGATATGGAAATCCGAAACCAGCAGCCTGCCGCCGTGAAAGCTGCTCGAGATTTCGAGGATGCCGCCGGCGATCGCCACACCCATCGCCATGGAGATACGCTGGGCAACGGCATTGATCGCGGTTGCCTGGCTGCTGTCGGCGTCGTCGACATCGCCGAAGGCCATGGCGTTGACGCCCGAGAAAGCCATGGAGCGGAACAGGCCGCCGATCAGCAGGCAGGCCATGATGAGGAATAGCGGCGTTTCGGCGGTGAACAGACCGTTGATGCCGAGGAAGATCGCCGCCAGCAAAGTCGTGATTGATATGACGGTGCGAAAGCCGAAGGCATTGAAGGTGCGCGATGCGGCGAATTTCGAGCCCATGGAGCCGAGCGCGCTGACGAAGGTGACCGAGCCCGATTGCAGCGGCGTCAGGCCGAAGCCGAGCTGCAGCATCAATGGCATCAGGAAAGGCAGGGCGCCGAGCCCCATGCGGAAATTCGAGGCGCCGAGGATCGCCGCCCGGAACATCGGGTAACGGAACATCTTCGGATCGAGAAGCGGATAGGGCACGCGGCGGGCATGCAGGAGGTAGAGGAGGCCGGCAAGGATGCCGATGGTAACTGTGGCATAACCGTAGATAACGGGCACGGCCGGCAGGCTGATCACCGACACGCCGAAGACGAAGCCGGAGAAGCCGAGGCCGCACAGGAAGAAGCCCGGGAAGTCCATCGGCCGCGGACTGCGTGGCTCGACCGCCGGCAGGAACCGGGTGACGAGGATGATGCCGAGCACGCCGATCGGGACATTGATCCAGAAGATCCAGTGCCAGGTGAGGTAGGTGGTGAGGAAACCGCCGATCGGCGGACCCATGATCGGACCGATCAAAGCGGGAATGGTGAGCCAGGCCATGGCATCGACGAGTTCATGGCGCGGCGTTCCCCGGACCAGCAGCAGGCGGCTGACCGGCGTCATCATCGAGCCCCCTGCGCCCTGGATCAGGCGTGAGATGACGAAGGCCGTGATCGAGTTGGAAAAGGCGCAGGCGATCGAGCCGATCATGAAAACGAAGATCGCCATGCGGAAAATGTTGCGCGCGCCGAAACGATCGGACATCCAGCCGCTGATCGGGATGAAGATCGCCAGCGCCACGAGATAGCTGGTGACGGCAAGCTTCAGCGCGATCGGCGAGGTGCCAATATCGGCAGCGATTGCCGGCAGGCTGGTGGCGATAACGGTCGAATCCATCTGTTCCATGAACAGGGCGACCGCAAGGATCATGGGTGTGAGGCGGGGCACGGGCAACCAAAGTGTAAAGAGAAAAAGTGCGGCGCCATGGGCGTCGGCCAGGATCGGTTTGTTTTTAAGGCAGCGATGCGCCTCTGTCCATGAAGTCGATGTCGCATGCAACGTGTCGGCGGTATGAGGGCCGGCTTGCCGCCGCCGCGCTTTCCTGAAATAGATGCGCCGTCAGGTGCCCGCCGGTAAGGCGGGAGAATCGGGAATCCGGTGCAAGACCGGAACGTGCCCAACGCTGTAAGGCCGACGCCTGCCGCTTCATCACGCCACTGGCTTTTCGCCGGGAAGGCTGCGGCAGACGGATGACGCCGAGTCAGAAGACCGGCCTGGTAAGATAGACCGATCCGCGCGGACGGCGGGGCGGTCGCGTTGTTTGGGATTTGACGATGCGACCCTTTGATGAGGATGCCCTTTCGGCGGCATCCGGTTTTTCCTTGGCCGAACGCGAGGCCGTCTATCATGCGATCATGACGCGGCGTGACGTTCGCAGCCAGTTCCTGCCCGACTCTTTGCCCGATGATGTCGTGAAGCGGTTGCTCACGGCAGCGCATCACGCGCCGTCGGTTGGTTTCATGCAGCCGTGGAATTTCATTCTGGTGAAAAGCCCAACTGTGCGGGCGCGCGTCCGGGACGCCTTTGCCAGCGCCAACGAGGAGGCGGCGCAGATGTTTGCCGGCGAGCGGCGGCAGGCCTACCGCGCCCTCAAGCTCGAAGGCATCGTGGAGGCGCCGCTCGGCATATGCGTGACCTGCGATCCCACGCGCAGTGGCAGCGTGGTGCTGGGGCGCACCCACAATCCGAAGATGGATTCATACTCGACCGTCTGCGCCATCCAAAATCTCTGGCTGGCGGCGCGGGCGGAAGGGGTCGGCATCGGTTGGGTCAGCATTTTTCGCGAAGGCGATCTGAAGAGCATTCTCGGCATACCCGAGCATATCGAAGTGGTCGCCTGGCTCTGTGCCGGTTTCGTCGACCGGCTCTATGACGAGCCGGAACTCTCCGTCAAAGGCTGGCGGCAGCGGTTGCCGCTCGATGAACTCGTCTTCCATGATGGATGGGGACTGAACACCTAGAGGTCGTCTTCTTCGGCACCGACAAAGGCGAGGTCACGATTCGCGACATCAAGATGCAACAGAACTTCGCTCGCAGCATGTCGCTCGCCGACGCGATGAACCCCGACAATCTGCTCTGCTACGAAATGAACGGGGCGACCCTGCCTGCCCCCAACGGTTTCCCGCTGCGGCTGATAACTCCGGGCTGGTACGGGATCGCCAACGTCAAGTGGCTGGAAGGGCATCGAGGTTCGCGACACCCGCTTCATGAGCCTGCTGATGGGCCGCGACTATGTCACCATCCGGGAGGAGGAGCATAACGGCGAGACCGTGTGGGCCGAGACCTCGGTCGGCCGGGCTTTGCTGAAATCCGCGCCCGCGAAGGTCACGCGCAACGACTCGGGTCACCGGGTCGTCGGCGCAGCCTGGGGTGCACCAATCGACCGGGTCGAACTGAAAATCGATCAAGGGCCCTGGATGCCGGCAGTCATCGTCCACAGCGAGGAGGCCGAATACGCCTGGAAGATTTGGTCACTGGATTGGCCAAATCCCTCGCCTGGAGAACACACGGTGACCTCGCGCGCGATCAGTACCGCAGGGCAAATTCAACCGGCGATGGACGATCCCTTGATCGCCAAAAAGCACACCTACTGGGGAAAGCAATGGCCAGGTGACGCGCCGCATCCGCATCGTTTGAGAAACGTTGCTGCCTCCCACGTCGGCTGCTGAGTGGACGGAACGTTCCACCGAGAACCCCTCGCTTAGGATTGCGACATTTCAGGAGAAAGGGCGCTAGCGGCCCTTCCGCTAGTCTGCCCCGTCTTTTTTTGCCCGCTCGATGAATTTCCCGGCGACTGCTTTGCCAAGTGCGGCACCGGCCCGGTTGTCCATTTCATAGTGGATGCCGGCCCAGATGCGGGAATCGCCCGCTTCCTTGCCGACCGTTCGGATGAACTCTGCCTGGTCGGGGAACAGATAGGCAAGCACCTCGCATCGGGCAGTCGACAACGTGGAGTGATTCGACGGATAACTGGGATGGGCCGGCACTGCGAACAGGGGAGTGATGCTCGGGTCAAGCATGTTGGGCCGCAGGTACCAATAAGCGTATTTCCCGTCGTTGCTTGCAATATAGGCGTCGTAGTAGACCGTTGCGAGCATCGCGTAAGCCCGTGCGGCGCGCGGCGGGTTCGAATCCGTCTTGTCCTCGAACATCCACTTGCTGGCATAGTCATACCAGTCGGTGAACAGGCCGGATGGGCTTTGCCAGTAGAACGCCTTGTAGCTGTTGGGGAATTTTCGCTCAAACTGGCGGACTGCATCCGTCTCGGCCTTCACGGCCGCAGACTTGCAGTCGGGCGGAGTCGGTGGCCTGAATTCATCGGCTGTCTCGAGCAGGATCGGCTTCCAGTTTGGCATGGTTGCATTGGCGGGTTTGTCTCCGACCCACATGCACGGCCCGGTCGGCACGGTGCCGGTCCAGACGGCATCGGAGCCGTCGGCCTTTGCCCGCGCAATCACTTGCTCTGCCACGCGTCGCCCCAGTTCCAGGCCGGCGGATGAATCGCTTGGGAACTGGACACCGGCAAGGACACGCGACTGTGCGGCTTCTTCGGCCATCGCCTGGAACGACGACGCCTCGTCGGGAAAGAAATAGGCAAGAACGGTCGCGGCGGCGGCGGCGGCGGCCGCGTGTTCGGATGGATAATCGGGACTCCGAGGCGTAGGTAGCGCAGTCGGCAGTGTCGTATCCACCTCGCTCGGGCGGGGGCGATTGTAGAAGTATTTCGACTCCCAAGCCGCGATGGTGGCGTCGTAGACCGCCATCGTCAAATAGGTGTAGACGCGATGCGCATTGGGGATCGTCTGGTTTGCGAGAAGACGTTTGTTGACCAGGTCGATCCATCGATAGCCGGGCGAGCCAGCGTCCCAGAATGTGATCTTGGCGGCGACCTGCGCATCGTTCTTTGCGACAAGTTCGCGAACCTGCTCCAACTCAGTTGCGGAAGTATCCGGTGGGGGCGAGACTCGGAAGTCTTTGCCCGACGTGATTACCCACGTCTTCCACATTCCAGCGTTTGGCTCTATCTGATCCGATTGGGCGAAAGCGAAGTTCCCTGACAAAAGGATTAGCGCGCAGGCCTGCTAAAGCCGCTAAGCATTTTCGACCCCCATAGTTGATCCCCGGCCCAAAGACGGAAGGTTTTCTGTGCTGTCAAATTTTCTAATTTAGCTTGTTCTAATTATACCGCGAAGCGCTGCCAAGTGAAAGGATCAAAAATGAGAGCAGGTTGCGGTATGAAAGGTCAGGTCCGAAGATCGCTGTCTTCCTGCTTTGCACCTCGCAGGGTCACTGTGACGACGCTCAGCAGTTGATGGAATAGGCAGGAAAGCCCCATTAACGGCCATGAGGTCTTTGCTCAAGCTCAAGCACATTTCCCTCTGGGTCGCGTGCATAAGCAATTAGATACGGCATCTCTGGCGTCCCGAAATCCGTAATTTGTCCGATCTGCGCCCCTCCAGCTTGGATGATGTTTGAAAGTGTGTCGCTAATATCTTCCATCTGGAATGCTAAGTGTCCGAAGCCGGGTTCATTGACCCTTGGCTGGTCACGATGATGGATGACCGTATGTTCGTGAATCTCCAGAAAAGGCCGTTCCAGTTCCGGGAATTTAAGCCAGATTGCACGAATCTCAGAATTTGAAAGCCCATTCCCTCGCGAGACCTTTTCGCCTGACAACGTCTTCGGTTCGCGAAGAACATCGCATTTCATGACGTTCACGTAGAACGCGGCGAGTGCTTCCGCATCGCGGGCAACCAAGTTGATGTGAGCAAGTCTCATGACGTTCGGCATCCTCGCCTTTGATGTAACCATCAGGTTCCCTGAAGGCCACGAAAGAGGTCTGCTTCGGGCCGAACCCGGACTTCTAACGCGTATAAATTATGCCGAGCTTTCGATCCAGGACTAACGGAAATCTCAGGCCTTAGGGAATGGGCTCGGCATAGTATCGGGCTTGGGATAAATTCATAACCTTCATGTCTTTACGCTGAAGGCGAAATCCCGGAATTTCCAATAGATATTCGGCTATCGGCTCAATCGGAGGATAACGGCCCAATGAACATGATCGACTTGAAGGAACGCATCATCGTGATCACAGGCGGTGCGCGCGGCATCGGCTATGCTATCGCAGAGCGCGTCATCCAGTCTGGTGGCAAGGTGGCCATCTGGGACTTGAACGAAAACATGGCGAAGAACAGCGCTTCCGCTCTCGGATCCGGCACAGTCGCTTTCGGCGTCAACGTCGCAGATCCCGTATCAGTGAAAAACGCGGCGGCGGCGACCGAAGAGATTTTTGGCCGTATCGACGGGCTCGTCAATTCCGCCGGGATTACCGGCCCGGTAAAGCCCGCGATCGAATACGATGTCAGCGAGTGGAAAGGCGTCGTCGATGTCTGCCTCACGGGAACCTTCAATTGTTGCCGGCACGTCGTTCCGGTCATGTTAAAGCGCGACTACGGGCGGATTGTGAACATCTCCTCGGTTGCGGGAAAGGAAGGAAATCCGAACATTGCCGCCTACAGCGCAGCGAAAGCTGGTGTGCTGGGCTTCACCAAGTCCCTTGGCAAGGAACTCGCAAAGACAGGAATCGCCGTGAACGCGGTAACGCCGACCACAGCAAAGACACCTATATTGGACGGGCTGACAGCCGAGTTTATCGAATATATGCGCGTTCGCATTCCGCGCGATCGTTTCGTCGAACTTGGTGAGATCGCTTCCATGGTCGTCTGGCTGCTCTCCGAAGAGAACTCCTTCACGACCGCATCAACGTTCGACTTGAGCGGCGGTCGTACAACCTACTGATCACACTCAAGCGACCCGCATTCCCATCCGGCCGCACGTTTACGTGACATCTCCGTCATCTCATGCACCCTGGCACAACGCCGCTATGGCTCCGCCACCGCAGTTTCAGCTGTTCAATCACTGCTGCTGTTGCGGCTGCGGGCCCGGCGTTGCCGGATTGGCGAGGTCGATCGAGCCCTGATCGCCGGCCAGAAACTGCGGGCCGACCTGACGGACGCGGTTCTGCGTCGGATCATAGGGGCGCTCGGGAACGGATGGTTGCTGTGCGGCGGCTGCAGCATCCTTTGCCGGGGGATTGGTGCGGATGGTGGTGATCGAGCCCTGCTGCGGCGGCTCGCTCACCGCCTGCTTGCCGCGCATTTCCTCATAATAGGCGGTGAGATTGCAGGCGCAGGAGGACTTTTCCCCGGGCGTGCGATTCTTGTAGGCAAAGGCATTTTTCATGGCGCTGTAGGGCGTGCCCGTTGCGACCGAGATCATGTTCGAGGCTTCGGTGCTCGTCACGTCACGATAGAACAGTTCAGTCTCGATGCCCGGGCACATCTTGGCGCAGGTCTGGGCGTCGCGGCCGAAATCGACCGACGTGGCGTTCGAGCTGATCGGGAAGAAGCCGCCGTCGCAGCTGCGCACGCACATGGTGCTGACCGGCGAGAGCATCTCGGCCCGCGGCAGACCGTAACGCGGATCGATCTCCTCACCGCCGCCGAGCGGAATGAAGGTATCGCTGCGCATCGCTTGTTCCTCGACGCTCGGGGCCGGTTCGTTGGCGCTGCGATCGCTCGGGGCATAGAAGTTTTCGCTGTTGCAGCCATTGCGGTCGAGAGCGGCGACCAGTTCGCGGCGGGCGCCGTCAGCGGCGCCGTTCTGGCCGGCCAGTTCGTTGCGGCGGTCCTGGAGATAGCGGATATTGTCGATCATGCGGGCTTCGGACTGCGAGAGCTCGGCGCAGTAGTCGGCATTCTCGCCGCCGATCACGACCATGCTGCCCGAGGTGCAGCCATTGCTGCGCAGCTCGTTGCGAACCTTGCGCAGCTCGAGGTTCTGCTCGGCCATGGCGCTGGAATATTGGCGCGCTTCCGGGCCGTTGCCATTGCCGATCGATCGCGGCAGGTCGGCAAGGCGACCGCGCAGGTCCTCACAGATGGCGCTGTTTTGCGCGGCGGCAGGCGCCGCAAAGGCAAGGAGAAGAGCAAGAGACAGGTTTCGGCGTTTCACGGCGTCGTCCCGGAATGAGCAAAGAATCGATCGGTCGATTGCGGCCTCGATCGCCGCGCGTTGTCTCTTAACGTGTTTCTCTTAATAAGCTGGGATAAATTCCTAGCGTATTTTCGCGATTTTATCTAGCGGACCGCCAGAGACCCAGTGTTCGATTATGAAGAGGCTGCCGATGGTTATCAACGAGGCCACGTGCTCCACTCCAATCTCATGGGTCGCTTGGGGAGCGTACTCATATCCGGACGTCGAAAATGACAGGTATTGCCAACGAACTCAGCTCCCCTGCAACGACAGTCGGGATACCCGAAGCCCAACACGGCCTCCATGTCTTCGTGGACGGTTGTTATGAACCCGGTTCTGGGCACGGAGGCTGGGCATTTGTCGTTTACCGCGATGCGGCGGAAATCGCGTCCGGCTTCGGTGGCGCTGAAGATTCCGCCAATAATTCGATGGAATTGACCGCCGTCCTTAGGGCGGCAATCTGGATCAACACCGAAGCAAGCGGCGAGCCCGCTACCATCTGGTCCGATTCCGTCTATGCCGTCACAGGCTGTAATAGCCGGCGACATATCTGGAAGAACAACGGCTGGAAGAAAAGCAATCCGAACGGGAATGCCCGAAGCCGAACAATCGCCAATGCGGAACTCTGGAAAGCAGTCGACCTTCAACTATCCCCGAATGGTCTGGTGACCATCGCCTGGTGCAAGGGCCATTCCGGCATAGCCGGCAACGAGCGCGCGGATGCGCTCGCGGAGAAAGGGCGCCTGTCGATACGGAGTGCCTGAGACGGCATCAAGACATGTGTCGGAGCGGCTTCAAGAGCCGCTCGTACCAGAGGATTTTATCCCAGGCCCCGGCTTGATATCTGCTGTATATCAACCGGCTGCAGATGCTCGGGACAAGCCCGAGCATGACGAAAGGGTGGCCGACATTGTCAGCAGTCTGAGCCGGCTCAGGCCGGTTGCGATGCCTCGACGACGGCGAGTGCCGCCATGTTGACGACGCCGCGGGAGGTGACCGAGGGGGCGAGGATATGGGCGGGCAGGGCGGTGCCGAGCAGGATCGGGCCGACATGCAGGCCGTCGGTCATCGACTTTACCACACCGAGCGTGATGTTGGCGGCATCGAGGTTCGGGAAGACCAGGAGGTTCGCCTCGTCGTGCAGGGTCGTGTCCGGCATGACGCGCTTGCGCAACGCTTCAGTGATGGCGCTTTCGCCGTGCATCTCACCGTCGACCTCGAGGTCGGGCGCGGCTTCGCGCACGAGCTGCAGGGCGTTGCGCATCTTCGTGGCGCTTTCGGATTCACGCGAGCCGAAATTGGAATGCGAGACCAGGGCGGCGCGCGGGGTGAGGCCGAAACGGCGGATTTCCTCGGCCGCCAGCACCGTCGCCTCGGCGACCTCCTCGGCGGTCGGATTGAAGGTAACATAGGTGTCGGTGAAGAAGGTGGCGCCGCGCTGCGAGATCATCAGGCTGAGGGCTGAGAAATCGCGGACATCCTTGCGCTTGCCGATAATCAGGCGGACGTCGCGCAGATGCTTCTCGTAACGGCCTTCCAGGCCGCAGATCAGCGCATCGGCCTCGCCGCGCCTCAGCGCCAGCGCGCCGATGACGGTGGTGTTGGTGCGTACGATCGTGCGGGCGGCTTCCGGGATGACGCCGCGGCGGCCGACGAGGGAGAAATAGAGATCGACATATTCGCGGAAGCGCGGATCGTCTTCCGGGTTGATGACCTCGAAATCCTGCAGCGGCCGGATGCGCAGGCCGTAGCGCTTCAGGCGTGTCTCGATGACTTGCGGGCGGCCGATCAGGATCGGTTCGGCAAGGCCTTCCTCGAGCAGCACCTGGGCGGCGCGCAGCACGCGTTCGTCCTCGCCTTCGGAGAAGATGACGCGCTTGCGCTCGGCGGCCTTGGCCGCGGTGAAGATCGGCTTCATGACGAAGCCGGAGCGGAAGACGAAGCGGTTCAGCTGGTCGAGATAGGCATCGAAATCCTGGATCGGACGGCGCGCCACGCCGCTCTGTTCGGCGGCCTTGGCGACCGCAGGCGCGATGCGCAGGATCAGGCGCGGATCGAAGGGCGAGGGGATCAGATAATCGGGGCCGAAAACCGGGGTCTCGCCGGAATAGGCGCGGGCGGCGACATCCGAAGGCTCTTCGCGGGCAAGGGCTGCGATGGCGCGCACGGCCGCCATCTTCATTTCCTCATTGATCGTCTCGGCACCGCAATCGAGCGCGCCGCGGAAGATATAGGGGAAGCAGAGGACGTTGTTGACCTGGTTGGCGAAATCCGAGCGGCCGGTGCAGATCATCGCATCGGGGCGGGCGGCACGGGCGAGATCCGGCATGATCTCCGGTGTCGGATTGGCAAGCGCCATGATCAACGGTTTGTCGGCCATCTGCGCCAATAGTTCCGGCTTCAGCACGCCGGCGGCCGACAGGCCGAGGAAGACGTCGGCGCCGCCGATATTTTCGGCCAGCGTACGCGTCTCGCTCTTCTGGGCATAGATGGATTTCCATTCATCCATCAGCTCGATGCGGCCCTCATAGACGAGGCCTTCGAGATCGTGGACCCAGATGTTTTCGCGTTTTGCCCCGAGAATGACAAGCAGGTTGAGGCAGGCAAGGGCGGCAGCACCGGCCCCGGAGGCGACGATCTTGATGTCGGCGATGTTCTTGCCGGCAAGCTCCAGCCCGTTCAGGATCGCGGCGGCGACGATGATCGCCGTGCCATGCTGATCATCGTGGAAGACGGGGATCTTCATCTTCTCGCGCAGGCGCCGCTCGACCTCGAAACATTCCGGCGCCTTGATGTCCTCGAGGTTGATGCCGCCGAAGGTCGGTTCCAGCGAGGCGATGGTCGAGACCATCTGGTCGACGCCTGCCGCGTCGATCTCGATATCGAAGACGTCGATGCCGGCGAATTTCTTGAAGAGCACGGCCTTGCCCTCCATGACCGGCTTGGAGGCAAGCGGGCCGATATTGCCGAGGCCAAGCACTGCGGTGCCGTTGGAGATGACGGCGACGAGATTGGCGCGCGAGGTATATTCGGCCGCCATTTCGGGATTGTCGCGGATGGCAAGGCAAGGGGCAGCAACGCCGGGCGAATAGGCGAGCGCCAGGTCGCGCTGGTTGCCGAGCGGCTTTGTCGCCTGGATCTCAAGCTTGCCGGGGCGAGGATAGCGGTGGAAGAAAAGCGCCTGTTCGTCGAGATCGCCGCTCGTCAGGTTCTTTTCCGTCTTCGATTTTTCCGGGTGATCCATCGCCGCCTCCGTGCACGTCTTTTGGGGAATTCCCTCCATACATTAATCGAATACGGGCGACAGTATGGAAATGAGAGATGGGAGAAGTTTTCGTGACGTGGGCGGGGACCCCCGGGACGACCATTCGACCCCGAAGCCAATGGCTAATCCTTTTGGAAAACTTGTTTGACGACCTCAACAGGCGCAAAATGCCGCCGCGACGGTGCGGGGCGCCGGGCGCATGGAGGAAATCATGGACAATTTGAACCTCACGACCCTGCAAAGGGGGCAGACGATGGTCAATGACGTGGCCATCGATGCTTTTGCCGCCGGATTTCGCGGCAGTCTCCTGACCAGTAAAGACATGGATTACAACGAAGCGCGGGCGATCTGGAATGCGATGATCGACCGCCGGCCCGGGCTTATCGCGCGTTGCGCCGGTGCTGCCGATGTTGTGCGGGCGGTGCGGTTTGCACGCGACAATAATCTGCTCGTTTCGGTGCGTGGCGGCGGCCACGGCATTGCCGGCAATGCGGTTTGCGAGGGCGGCGTCGTCATCGACCTGTCGGCGATGAAATCGGTGCGGGTCGATCCGCAAACGCGGCGCGCCAGGATCGAGCCGGGTGCAACGCTTGCCGATGTCGACCAGGAAACGCTGGCCTTCGGGCTGGTGCTGCCGACCGGCATCAATTCCACGACCGGCATCGCCGGCCTGACGCTCGGCGGCGGTTTCGGCTGGCTGACCCGCAAATTCGGGCTGACGTTGGATAATCTGCTTTCGGTTGATGTGGTGACGGCCGATGGCGAGTTGGTCAAGGCGAGCGAAAAGGAAATGCCGGACCTCTTCTGGGCGCTGCGCGGCGGCGGCGGCAATTTCGGGGTGGTGACCTCCTTCGAGTTCCAGCTCAACCCTCTCAACACAGAGGTTCTCGCTGGGCTGGTCGTGCATCCCTTCGCCGATGCGGAGAAGGTGCTGAGGGAATACCGGCAGGCGCTGGACGCGGCACCTGACGAACTGACCTGTTGGGTGGTGATGCGTCAGGCGCCGCCGCTGCCGTTCCTTCCGGCCGAATGGCACGGCAAGGAGATCGTCGTGCTCGCCATGTGCTATTGCGGAGACATCGCGGCGGGAGAAAAGGCGACAGCCAGATTGCGCGCGATCGGCAATCCGATTGCCGACGTCGTCGGCCCGGTGCCGTTCACCGGCTGGCAGCAGGCCTTCGACCCGCTGCTCACGCCCGGTGCGCGCAATTACTGGAAGAGCCAGGATTTCGCCTCTCTCTCGGATGCGGCGATCGACGTCCTTCTCAACGCCGTGCGCAAGCTGCCCGGGCCGGAATGTGAGATCTTCATCGGCCATGTCGGTGGTGCGGCTGGCCGCGTGGCCACCGAGGCCACCGCATTTCCGCAACGAAGCTCGCATTTCGTCATGAATGTGCATGCGCGCTGGCGGGAATCCGGGATGGATGGAAGCTGCATCGGTTGGGCGCGGGAGCTGTTCGAGGCAACCAAGCCGCATTCGGTCGGCACCGCCTACATCAACTTCATGCCCGAAGACGAAGGCGATCGCGTCGAGACTGCCTACGGCGCCAATTACGCTCGTCTTGCCGAAATCAAGCGGCGCTACGATCCGAACAATCTGTTCCGCATGAACCAGAACGTGAAACCGATGGCGGCAGTGCGGGCTGCCTAGCCCGACCATCCCCGCGCTCGGGTGATATACTCGGGCGCGGGATGAGGCCAATCGCCTGTCACCCCTCGGTGAGTTCGATCAATTCCTGCAACAGCGCCGTGTCGTCCGAACCTGCATGGTTGTCAGGCCTCAGAACATGGGCAAGCCATGCTCCGTCCGCCGCCAGGCGAACAATCTGGAGCCGCATTCCCACGTCTGTTTCGGCGTGCCTGACCAGCCGGTCATTCATCCATCTATGCCAGAGGCTCTTGGAGTAGGGGTCGGCGAGCACGGTCATCGTCTGCGCCGACCACGGGCTGTTGTTAAGGGCGCGGTCGGCAAACAGGGTGCGGACATAGGCGCGGGTAAATGTGCCGTGGCCGCCCTTATCCGTTTCAAGCTCCTCATCGATCTCGAGGTCGAGGCTTTCCATCATGCCGTCGAACACGGCCTCTATAAGCGCCTGCTTATTGGGGAAGTGGTGAAACAGACCTCCCTTGGTCACGCCGGCTGCGCTCGCGACCGCCTGGAGGCTGACGGCGGCCAGACCATGCTCGAGCGCCAGCTTCCTGGCGCAATCGAGAAGAGCCTGTCGCACGACATCCGGCTGTTTCTTTCTGTTGCGGGGGCTATCTACCAATGCATGACCTGTGTTCGAGATAGGTTTCGCGCCGAGGCGCCCAGGAGGATCAGTATCACCCCTGGGATCGCGGTTCTATGGGAACTCTGAAGGTGATAATGCTATCATACCGACCGGTAGGTATCTTGCAAAGCGAAAAAATATCGACTATCTGTCGGCTGAGGAGGCCCGCCGAACGTCATTTCGGCGGGCTGTGCTTTTTTGGACCCCCGCGGGACCAGCAGGAAGGCTGATGAACATGTTTTTTCTAACAAAATCATTGCGTTACACGCTTGCCCTGGCACTGATATTCAGTGCCGGCCTGCCAGCTTACGCTCAGGAAGGCGGCGCGATGCCGCCTGCGGCCGTCAGTGTCCTGACCCTTGACGCCCGCCCGGTTCCCGTTATCAGCGAGCTGCCCGGCCGCATTACAGCGACGCGCGTTTCCGAAGTGCGGGCCAGGGTTTCCGGCATCCTGCAGGAACGGGTCTTCGAGCAGGGCAGCCTCGTTCATCAAGGCGATGTGCTCTACCGGATCGATCCGGCGCTGTTCCGGATCCGGGTGGCAAGTGCCGAGGCCAGCCTCCAGCGCGCCAAGGCGACGCAGCTGAATGCCCGCCAGCAGCTGGACCGGCAGAAGTCGCTGCGCGACCGCGATGTTGCAAGCGGCATGGAATACGATGCGGCAGCCGTCGCCCTTGCCCAGGCCGATGCCGATGTCGCGCTGGCACAGGCAGCGCTCGACGAAGCGAAGATCAATCTCGGCTATACCGAAGTTCGTGCGCCGATATCAGGCATCATCGGCGGCGCGCTGGTGACGGAAGGCGCGCTGGTGACTGCCGACGCCGGCGATGCGCTGGCGATGATCCAGCAGATCGACCCCGTCTATGCCGACTTCACGCAATCCTCCGGAGACCTGCTGGCGCTAAAGCGGGCGGTCGAGAACGGCAGCCTCACATCGACCGAACCGGGCAAGGCCGACATCAAGCTCGTTTTCGACGACGGCACGGTCTATGGCGAAGCCGGTAAGCTTCTCTTCAGCAGCGCCAGCGTCGATGCGACGACGGGCCAGGTCACCCTTCGCGGTGAATTCCCCAATCCCAGGGGCGACCTGCTGCCGGGCCTTTACGTCCGCGTCCGCATCGAGCAGGCCGTCCGGGAGAAGGCGATCCTCATCCCGCAGCGTGCGGTCATCCGCACGGCCGACGGCAAGGCGCAGGTCTATGTCATCCAGGAGGGGGACGTGGCGCAGCCGCGCGACGTGGAGCTCGGTCAATCCTCCGGCAATGAGTGGGTCGTCGAAAGCGGCCTGTCGGCAGGCGAGCGTCTCGTCGTCGACGGCGGCCAGAAGCTGCAGCCGGGCGCAAAGGTCGCGCCGGAAGAATGGCGGGATGGCCAGCTTGCGTCCGGTGACGCCAAGAAGCCGGAGTAAAGTCGATGGCACGTTTCTTTATCGATCGCCCGATCCTTGCCTGGGTCTTTGCGATCTTCATCTCCATCGCCGGCCTGATCGCGTTGCCGTTCCTGCCGGTCGCGCAATACCCCAAGGTCGCACCGCCGCAGCTCAGCATCACCACCAGTTATCCCGGCGCATCGCCGCAGGATATCTATCAGGGCGTCACTCGCCAGATCGAGGAAGAGCTGAACGGGGTCGAGCACCTTTCCTATTTCGAGTCGACCTCCGATACATCCGGCGCAATGACGATCACCGCGACCTTTGCGGCGGGCACCGATATCGACCAGGCTTCCGTCGACGTTCAGAATGCCATCCGCCGCGTCGAACCGCGGCTGCCGCAATCCGTCAAGGATCAGGGCATCACCGTCGAGGAGGCGTCCTCAGGCTTCCTGATGTTCATCTCGCTGACCTCGACGGACGGGAAGACCGACGAGGTGGCGCTCGGCGACTATCTCAACCGAAACGTCATCGGCGAACTGCGCCGTCTCGAGGGCGTCGGCCGCGCCCAGCTGTTTGCGTCGCAGCGGGCGATGCGCATCTGGATCGATCCCGACAAGATGGTCGGCCTGAACCTGACAGCATCCGATATCAGCGCGGCGATCTCGGCGCAGAACGCCCAGGTCGCAGCTGGCCAGATCGGCGCAGCACCCAATCCGATCTCGCAGGACCTGACGGCGACGGTGCTGGTGAAGGGGCAGCTGACCGACATCAAGGAGTTCGGAGACATCGTGCTGCGCGCCAATGCCGACGGATCGAACGTCAGGCTGCGCGACGTCGCGCGCATCGAAGAGGGTAGCGAGAGCTACAGCTTTTCCACCCGCTTGAACGGGCAGCCGAGCGCTGCCATCGCCATCCAGCTGTCGTCGACAGGCAATGCCGTCAATACGTCCAACCTGGTCAAGGCGAAGATGGAGGAGCTGTCACGCTTCTTCCCTGATGGCGTCGAATATTCCGTTCCCTATGATACCAGCCCGTTCGTCTCGGCATCGATCGAGAAGGTGGCGCATACGCTCGCAGAAGCCGTCGCGCTCGTCTTCGTCGTCATGCTCATCTTCTTGCAGAGCTTCCGCTACACCATCATTCCAACACTGGTCGTGCCCGTCGCGCTGCTCGGGACGCTTGCCGTCATGTATGCCGCCGGCTTCTCGATCAACGTGCTGACGATGTTCGCGATGGTGCTTGCAATCGGCATTCTCGTCGACGACGCCATCGTGGTGGTGGAAAACGTCGAGCGGCTGATGGCGGTGGAAGGGCTGTCACCGAAGGAAGCGACCAAGAAGGCGATGCGGCAGATCACCGGCGCGATCCTCGGCATCACGCTGGTTCTCTCCTGCGTCTTCGTGCCGATGGCGTTCTTCCCAGGTTCAACCGGCATCATCTATCGCCAGTTCAGTCTGACCATGGTTGTTTCCATCCTGTTTTCGGCCTTCCTGGCGCTGTCGCTGACCCCGGCGCTTTGCGCCACCTTCCTGAAGCCGATCAAGGGTCATCACGAGAAGAAGGGTATCGCCGGCTGGTTCAACCGCAATTTCGACCGGTTGACCGGCCGTTATGCCCGCACCGTCGAGGGACTGGCCAAGCGCTCTTGGCGGGTCATGGCTGTTTATCTCGCGCTGCTCATCGGCCTTGGCTATCTCTTCGTCAACCTGCCGAGCAGCTTCGTGCCGGATGAGGATCAGGGCTTCCTGATCGTCGATGTGCAGGGACCGCCGGAGGCGAGCCGCAACCGCACGGTGGCCTCGCTCGAAAGCATCGAAGCGATCTTCAAGAAGGAGCCGGCCGTTGCCAACGTCGTCGCGATCCAGGGCTTCAGCTTCTCCGGGCAGGGACCGAACGCCGCCCTGGTGTTCGTTACCCTCAAGGACTGGGCCGAACGCGGCGCCGGCAATTCGGTGCAGGAGATCTCCAACCGCGCCAATATGCAGCTGTTTGGGCTGAAGGACGCCACATCCTTCGCGCTGTCGCCGCCGCCGATCGAAGGTTTCGGCACGACCAACGGCTTCACCTTCCGCCTTCAGGATCGCGGGGCGAAAGGGCAGGCGGCCCTGACCGAGGCGGCGGGAATGCTGATCGGCAAGGCATCGCAGAACCCCATCATCGCTGGTATCCGACCGGAAGGCATGCCTGACTCGGCCCAGCTCGTGCTCGTCATCGACCGCGAAAAGGCAAATACCTTCGGCGTCGCCTTCGCCGACATCAACAGCACGATCACCGCCAATCTCGGTTCGAGCTATGTCAACGACTTCCCGAATTCGGGCCGGATGCAGCGAGTCATCGTGCAGGCGCAGGACAAGAGCAGACTTCAGGCGGAAGACCTGATGAAGCTCAATGTCCGCAATGCGAGCGGCGGCATGGTGCCCCTATCGTCCTTCGCCGTCGCCGAATGGCAGAAGGGACCGGCGCAGATCGTCGGTTATAACGGCTACCCTTCCGTGCGTATCTCCGGCGCTCCGGCGCCGGGATATTCATCGGGGGCGGCGATTACCGAAATGGAGCGGCTGGCCTCGGAACTTCCCGACGGCTTCGGCTTCGAATGGACCGGCCAGTCGCTGGAGGAGCTGAGATCGGGATCGCAGGCGCCGTTCCTGTTCGGCCTCAGCATTCTCTTCGTCTTCCTGCTGCTGTCGGGACTTTACGAAAGCTGGTCCATCCCGTTGTCGGTGATGCTGGTGGTGCCGCTTGGCGTCATCGGCTGCGTGCTCGCGGTGATGAGCCGCGACATGTCCAACGACATCTACTTCAAGGTCGGCCTGATCGCGATCATTGGGCTGTCGGCGAAGAATGCCATCCTGATCGTCGAATTCGCCAAGGACGGTTTTGCCGAGGGGAAATCGCTGATGGATGCCGCGATCGAAGGCGCCCGTCTGCGCTTCCGGCCGATCATCATGACCTCGCTCGCTTTCACTTTGGGCGTGGTGCCTCTGGCGATCGCCACGGGGCCAAGTGCGGCGAGCCAGAATGCCATCGGCACGGGCGTGCTCGGTGGCATGATCTCGGCGACGGTGCTGGCGATCTTCTTCGTTCCCGTCTTTTTCGTCTTCGTGCTGCGTCTCTTGAGGACGAAGCGGCCGGAGACTGTGCATGAGGAGGCGCCGGTCGGGCAGGAGCCAGCACCGGTGACGTCGCCGAGCTGAGGTGAAGAGTTGGTGGGTTGCCTTGCGCAACCCGCAACACCTTTGCACCGGTCCGATTTAAGGAACTATGCGGTCGGCTTCGGCGTGATCGTCACGTCGGCGCCATAGGCATCGCGCAGTTCGCATTCCTGTCCGGGTTGCCGGTCGACCGCCTGATGCAGCAGGATCGACTCGTATCCTTGCGAGCGCGTCCCCTCGATCAGGGTGATATCGGCGTTTCCGGGATTGTCGGAGCGCTCGAACCACTCGACAGGGCGGTGCAGGAAATTCATTTCGACCGCCCGGTTGGTGACGCCATGACCGACGATCACCAGGTTGTGGTCGCTATTTTCGGCGTCGTGCATAACGGTCTGGAGGAACAGGCGCACCCGCTGGGCCACATCCGCCCGGCTTTCTCCATCCGGCGGCCGTGCGTAGAACTTGCCGCTGTTGCTGCGCAGCCTCGCCCATTTTTCGAACTCATCGGGAAACTTCTGCTTCTGTTCGGCGTGGTCGTAGATTTCGGTGAAGAGACCGAAATCCTGCTCGCGCAGCAGATAATCCTCCCTGATATCGCCGACGAAGCTTTCCGGCAGGGCTTCGAGCAGCGCATCCTTGCTCTGCCGGGTTCTCAGAAAGGGCGAATACCAGATATGCAGCTTGCCGAAACCCGCGCTTGGCAATGCCTTGAGATAGGACGCGATCACGCCGCCTGCCTCCAGAGCCTGCCGATGGCCCCACTGCGTCAGCGGCACGTTGTGATCGCCGAATTGACGGTAGGCCTGTTCGTTGATGTTGCCGAGGGATTCGCCGTGGCGAACAAGAAAAAGACGCATCAGCCATCCCGCATTGTCGGATATGAATCGCCGCCATCATGAACGCCCTGAATGCGCAGGGCAACATTGTCGGCGGGCCTGGCGGCGAAGGGCATCCTGCCCGCGCGGCGACAGGCATTCTGCCAGCGCGGCGACGGGCCTCCGGCCCGCGCGGGGATGAACAGGTTTGCAGGGCTTTTCCCCAGCTTGTCATCTTCCTGAAACACGAGTCTGGTTTTGGAAGGTTAGATGAAAGATGGGACATGAGCGGCAGCTCGTGAAAGACATGATGGAACCCAGACATTTCCGCACGCTCTTCATTTCCGATGTCCATCTCGGCTCGAAGGCCGCGAAGGCCGACTTCCTGCTGGATTTCCTGCGCCACCACGAGGCCGATACGATCGTGCTCGTCGGCGACATCGTCGACGGCTGGCGCCTGAAGCGCAGCTGGTACTGGCCACAGGTCTGCAACGACGTCGTCCAGAAACTGTTGCGCAAGGCGCGCAAGGGCACGCGCGTCGTCTATATTCCCGGCAATCACGACGAATTCCTCCGCGCCTTCCCAGGCATGCATTTCGGCGGCATCGAGGTCGTCGAGCGTATGATGCATGACGGCGCCGACGGCAAGAAATACCTCATTCTGCACGGCGACGAGTTCGACGTCGTGGTCCGCAACGCCCGACTGCTCGCCTATCTCGGCGACTGGGCCTACGACACGGCGATCCGCATCAACATTATCCTGGCGGCGGTGCGCCGCCGGCTCGGCATGCCTTACTGGTCGTTCTCGGCCTGGGCGAAGCTGCAGGTCAAGCATGCCGTCAATTTCATCGGCGAATTCGAGCGCGTCGTGGCTGAGGAAGCCCGCAAAAACGGCGCCGATGGGGTGATCTGCGGACATATCCATCATGCCATCATCCAGGACATGGACGGTATCCGTTACATCAACACCGGCGATTGGGTGGAAAGCTGCACGGCGGTCGCCGAACACGAGGACGGCACCTTCGAACTGATCACCTGGCGTTCGCTCGCCAGCAGCGTGCCGGCGCTTACCGCCATCGAAATGCGTGACGGGGGTGAGCTGGCCCCGCAGGCCGCCTGATTTTGGCGCCCGCGCTTTACAGCGCCGGGCGTCTTTTCAGACGCGCGAAGGACGCCGTAGCACTTTGAAATTTTGCAGTAGGAATTTAGCCGTTACCGCAAGGCGACAGGCCCTATTTATTTTCTAAAACGTTTCAGAACGGCTATTTCTCGCAATAGTCGCTTCCAGGGTGGTGTGTTAGGACAACGACGAGTTTCCTTCAGGTCCACCCATGATTCCCGCTCAAAATTCCCCGACGGGTGAGGGAGCGCCGCCGCGCTTCCGGCTGCTCAGCGCGCTTTCCTATTGTGCGCCGCTGCTCGTCAACGGCATCGTCCTGCCGTTTTTTCCCGTCTGGCTCGCAACCCACAGCTTCAGCGACCATGAGATTGGCATCATCCTTGCCATACCGATGGTGGTTCGCGTGCTGGTGGCGCCTGTCGTCGCCATGATCGCCGATCGCTTGAAGGAGCGCGCCGATGTGCTGCTTTGGTCGGGCGGCCTGTCGCTGCTGACGGCGATCGCGCTCTTCTGGACGACCACCTTCTGGCCGGTGACCATCGTCTATGCGCTGCAGGGCGCCACCTTCGCGCCCTATGTGCCCGTCGTCGAATCGATCGTCATCTCGGGCGTGCGCCGCTGGGGGCTCGATTACGGATCGATGCGCGTGTGGGGCTCGATCGCCTTCATCGTCTCGACGCTGGTCGGTGGCCAGATGATCAGCCGATGGGGCGGCGGGATGGTGCTTGATGTCATGGCGTTCGGCTTTATCATGACCGTTGTCATGGCGATCTTCTGCCCGCGCATCGGGCCGACGAGACGACGCGGCCAGCCGATCAACATTCCAGCCGCTACCGGCAGCGGCCTGCGCGAGCCGCATCTGCTGCTGCTTCTGATCGGCGTCGCCATCCAGCAGTCGAGCCATGCGGTGCTCAACGCTTTTTCCTCGATCTACTGGCATCAACTCGGCTTCTCCGGCACTGAGGTCGGGCTGCTCTGGAGCGCCGGCGTCGCTTCGGAGGTGACGGTGTTCTTCTTGTCGAAGCGCCTCAACCGTCGCTTCGACGCCTGGACGCTGATCCGCTTCGGCTGCGCCATCAGCGTCTGCCGCTGGATCCTGTTTCCGATGAATACGGGATTTGCCGGTTTCTTCTTGCTGCAATGTTTCCACGGCTTCACCTACGCCTTCGTGCATACCGGCGTGCAGCGGCGGATCGTGGCGACGGTGCAGGAGACGCAGGAATCCTCGGCGCAGGGCGCCTATTTCTTCTATGTCGGCATGGCGATGGCGCTGATGACCCTGGCGTCGGGTTATCTCTACGCCTGGCTCGGCGTCGTCAGCTATTACGTCATGGCCGTGGTCGCGTTCACCGGCCTCGGGCTCGTCATCTTCGCTTATTATCTTCAGCCCCAGAGGGCGCTTTCGGGCGGAAAGACCAGCGAAGCGGCGTAACGCAGGCTGGGTTCGCGGTCGCGGGCAAGCAGTAGCGGACCATCGAGATCGACGAAATCGGCATTCTGGGCGAGCAGAACGGCGGGCGCCATGGCAAGCGAGGTGCCGACCATGCAGCCGATCATGATGCTGAATCCAAGCCGTTCGGCCTCGGCCTTCATCGACAGCGCTTCCGTCAGGCCGCCCGTCTTGTCGAGCTTGATGTTGATCGCATCGTAGCGGTCGGCAAGGCTTGCGAGATCGCCGGTGTGGTGGACGCTCTCATCGGCGCAGACGAGGAGCGGGCGACGGATATCGGCAAGCAGCCCATCGCGGCCGACCGGCAATGGCTGCTCGACGAGGGCGATGCCTGCTTCCGCGGCGATATGGAGATGACGCTCCAACACTGCTTCCGGCCAGCCTTCATTGGCGTCGAGGATGATTTCAGCATCGGGCGCGGCGGCGCGGACAGCGCGGATGCGGCTTTCATCGTCGCCGGTGCCGACCTTGACCTTCAGCAGCGCACGGCCGGCATGCTCGCGCGCCTGAGCGGCCATCACCTCCGGTTCACCGAGCGAGATGGTGTAGGCGGTGGTGAGCGGCTTCAGATCGGCAAGGCCGAGGCGGCCGGCGACGCTGTCTCCCGTCCGCTTCGCCTCGAGGTCCCAGAGGGCGCAATCGACGGCGTTGCGGGCAGCGCCCGGCGGCATAGCCGACAGCAGGTCACGGCGCGAAATGCCGGCCTCGATCAGCGGTCGCGCCGCTTCGATCTGGGCGAAAACACTCTCCATGGTCTCGCCGTAGCGGCGGTAGGGCACGCATTCGCCGAGCCCATGCGCACCTTCTTCGATAAGCGTGCAGGTGATGACCTCGGCTTCGGTCTTTGCCCCGCGCGAGATGGTGAAGGTCCCGGCAATCGGAAAGGAATTCATCTGGATATCGAGGGTGCGCGGCATTATTGCTCTCCTGCAAGCATGGAAATTGCACGGTGCTTCTGTATATTGACGCGCCGGGCGAACGATCTGCTTCGCGATTCGGCAATGTCGCTGTAAGCCTTGAAAGACACAAGTATCTTGAACGCCGAGAATCGCAACGCCGCCTCACTGCAAGTGGACGACCAGGCTGATGGCTCGGGACAGCGTGTGCGTCTTCAGGGCAATTGGCGCAGCGCCTACATCCATCTGGTGCTGCGCGATTTCGAAAAGCTCCTGCAGAAGAAGAATGGCGACCTGACGGTAGACCTCTCGGAGATTTCGGAGATCGACACAGCCGGCATCTGGCTGCTGTGCCGGCTGAAGAAGCAAGAAGAGGCGGGCGGGCGGACGCTTCGCTTCGAAGGCACCAACTCGCATATCGACGAAATGCTGGAGATGTTTTCCGAGGAGCCGGCCAAGGCCGAGCCGGAGCAGACGGAGAAAGTCTCGCTTGCCACGCGCATTTTCGCGCCGATCGGCAAAATGACCTATGAGGTCTGGGACAATTTTGCCGCCGCCATGTATATCCTCGGCTCGGCGGTGCGCGGCGCGCAGATGAAATTCGGCCGCGGCAGCGGCGTTTCGCCGGCCTCGATCGTCAACCAGATCGACCATATGGGCGTTCGCGCCGTTCCGATCATCTTGCTGATGTCTTTCCTGATCGGGGCGATCATCGCCCAGCAGGGCGCCTTCCAGCTGCGTTACTTCGGCGCTGAGGTCTTCGTCGTCGATCTCGTCGGCATCCTGCAATTACGCGAAATCGGCGTGCTTCTGACCTCGATTATGATCGCCGGCCGCTCGGGCAGCGCGATCACCGCCGAAATCGGCTCGATGAAGATGCGCGAGGAGATCGACGCGCTGAAGGTGATGGGGCTGAACCCGATCGGCGTGCTGATCTTCCCACGACTGGTGGCGCTGACCATTGCGCTGCCGCTTTTGACGGTGCTCGCAAATTTCGCCTCGCTGGGCGGCGCTGCCGCTGTCGCCTGGGGCTATTCCGGCATCACCTTCGCCAACTTCCTGTCGCGCCTGCACGAAGCGGTGACCCTGTCGACGGTGCTCTCAGGCATGATCAAGGCGCCGTTCATGGCGCTGGTCATCGGCATCGTCGCCGCCGTCGAGGGGCTGAAGGTCGGCGGTAGTGCGGAATCGCTCGGCCAGCATGTGACGGCGGCGGTGGTGAAGGCGATTTTCGTCGTCATCCTGATGGACGGGCTTTTTGCGATGTTCTATGCAGCGATCGATTTTTAGGATGGCGGACCACGTGGACGAACAACCGATCGAAAGCGAAGAACAGGGCAGGGATATCGTGCTTTCGGCGCGCGACGTGACCGTCGGCTTCGGCTCCAAGGTGGTGCTCGACAATCTCAATCTTAACATCTATCGCGGCGAGATCCTCGGATTCGTCGGCGCTTCGGGCACCGGTAAATCGGTGCTGATGCGCACGGTGCTTCGGCTGCTGCCGCGCCGCTCCGGCACGATCAAGATCCTCGGCCAGGATTTCGACGAGCTCGACGAACCGCAGCGCAACGCGCTCGACATGCGGCTGGGCGTGCTGTTTCAGCAGGGAGCGCTGTTCTCGTCGCTGACGGTCAAGGAAAACATCCAGGTTCCGATGCGGGAATATCTCGACCTGCCGACCTCGCTGATGGACGAGCTGGCGCATCTGAAGATTCGCATGGTCGGGCTTGCAGCCGATGCCGCCGACAAATATCCATCCGAACTGTCCGGCGGCATGATCAAGCGCGCAGCCCTTGCCCGCGCGCTGTCACTCGATCCGGAACTCGTCTTCCTGGACGAGCCGACCTCCGGTCTCGATCCGATCGGTGCGGCCGAATTCGACGAATTGATCGCTAATCTGCGCGATAGTCTGGGACTGACCGTGTATATGGTGACGCATGACCTCGATAGCCTGTTTTCGGTCTGCGACCGTATTGCCGTGCTCGGAAAGAAACGGGTAATGGTGGAAGGTACGATCGACGACATGCTGGCCTATGACGATCCGTGGGTGCAGGCCTATTTCAAAGGTAAGCGGGCACGCTCGATCGTGCCGCAGAACGATAGCGCGCGGCACGGCAGCAGCGGGAAGTGACCGGATAAGATGGAAACCAAAGCCAATTACACGATTGTCGGTTTTTTCACGGTGCTGGTGATCGCGGCGGCCTTCGGCTTCGTTTACTGGATGGCCGAATATGGCCGCGGCGGCCCGATGACGGAACTGATCGTTCGTATTCCGGGCTCGGCCAACGGCCTCAGCGTCGGCTCGCCGGTGCGCTTCAACGGTATTCAGATCGGCTCGGTGCAGACGCTGTCGATCGATGCCGACGATCCGCAATATTCGCTGGCTTTCACCCAGGTGCGTACCGATGCGCCGATCTACCCCTCCACCAAGGCCGCCCTTGAAATCCAGGGTTTGACCGGGGCTGCCTATATCGAACTCTCGGGCGGCCGCAAGGGCGAGGAAAGCATTCTCCAGCATGCGATCGACAACGGCAAACGCGCCGTCATCGTCGCCGACCAGTCGAGCGTCACCAATCTTCTGGCGACCGCCGACAAGATCCTCGATCGCGCCAACGACGCGGTCGGCGAACTTCAGGGTTTCATCGAAGATTCGCGCGGGCCGCTGACCGAGACTTTCAAGAATGCCGAGACGTTCTCCGATGCGCTTGCCAAGAATTCCGGCAATATCGACGCCTTCCTGCAGAGCGTCGGCCAGCTCTCCGATACGGTGAAGGCGGTCTCCGGTCGTGTCGATTCGACGCTTCAAGCGGTCGAATCGCTGGTCAAGGCAGTCGATGCGCAGAAGATCGACAACATCGTCTCCAATGCCGAGAAGATTACAGCCAATGTCGCCGATGCCTCGGGCGACCTCAAGGGCGCGATCCAGAAGTTCGACCAGACGGCCACAACCTTCAACGATTTCGGCAAGCAGGCGCAGGCGACACTCGACCGCGTCGATACGCTCGTTGCCCAGATCGACCCGTCGAAGGTGAAGGGTTCCGTCGACGATATTGCGCAGGCAACCAAGGATGCGCGCGCTGCGGTCGCCTCGATCCGCGATGTCGCCAACACGGTTTCGGCGCGCCAGAAAGACATCGACCAGACGATCCAGGACGTGTCGCAGCTTTCAAACAAGCTGAATTCGGCCTCGACCCGCATCGACGGCATTCTCATCAAGGTCGATGCGCTGCTTGGAACGGACAATACGCAATCGCTGTTCACTGAAGCGCGCAATACGCTGGAATCCTTCAAGAAGGTCGCCGACAACCTGAATTCGCGCATTGGGCCGATTGCCGACAATCTGCAGAAATTCTCGAGCGGCGGCTTGCGCGACGTGCAGACTCTCGTCAACGACATGCGCGGAACCGTGAGCAATCTGAACGATACGATCACCAACTTTGACCGCAATCCGCAACGTCTGATCTTCGGCGGGGATACGGTGAAGCAATATGACGGCCGGACGCGGCGTTAACTGGGAAGTCAGGGGTAGCCTAATATGGTCGCATCGCATTTGTTGTCGCGCCGTTCACGGATCAGGGGAACGGTGATCGCGCTGCCGCTGACGGCGCTGATCCTTTCGGGGTGCGGCACCGCGGCCAAGAACGACACCTATGACCTGCCCGCCGCTGTCGATGGCAGCGGGCCTGCGGCCAAATCCCGCCAGATCCTGATCGCCAGCCCGACGGCGCTAAGGTCGCTCGACAGCGAGCAGATCGTCATCCGTGTTTCGCCTTCGGAAATCCAGTATCTCTCAAAGGCGCAGTGGGGCGACAAGCTGCCGCGCATCGTCCAGTCGAAGCTGGTGGAAGCCTTCGAGAACTCGGGCAAGCTCGGCGGCGTCGGCATGCCGGGGCAGGGGCTGGCGATCGACTACCAGATCGTCACCGACATCCGCTCCTTCGAGATCGATGCTTCGAACGGCAACCAGGCGGTGGTCGAAATTTCCGCCAAGATCCTCAACGATCGCAACGGCTCGGTGCGCGCCCAGAAGGTGTTCCGCGCCATGGCGCCGTCCGGCGGCGACAATGACGGCTTCGTCAAAGGCCTCGACCGCGCCTTCTCTACGGTCGCCTCCGAGATCGTCAGTTGGACGCTGCGCTCAATTTGAACTGGAATTTCGAGGCCGCCCCGTGAATATCGGGGGTTGTCAATTGTGAGAAATATTTGATCCCATGGCATAGGGGTCGTCATCGTATTCAATTTCTTCACGAATTTATGGAACGCATCATGTAGTCCCTTTCAGGAGGAATGCTGCATGGTGGTTGCGCGAGTATTCGGAAAATCGTCATCGGAGGCGATCCAGCGCGAAAATGATCGCCTGGCTGTGTTGCAGCAGCTCGATATCCTCGACACGCCGAGGGATGAGGGCTTCGAGCGGATCGTACGACTGATAAAGGAGATCTTTTCCATCGACATCGGCATCGTGTCGCTGATCGATGCGCATCGGCAATGGTACAAGGCTTGCTCCGGCCTTTCGGCCGACGAGGTGTCGCGCGAAGACACGTTCTGCCGCTATGTCGTGGACTGTGAAAGGCCTGTTGTCGTGCAGGACGCTTCCAAGGACTCGCGGTTTTCACAGCATCCTTCGGTGACGGGCGAGGACCATATTCGTTTTTATGCCGGTGTGCCGTTGAAAACCAAAGCCGGGCACATGATCGGAACGGTATGCGCGATCGACCGCAGACCACGATCGTTCGGCAACAGAGATCTCGGCATTCTCGAGGAACTGGCGGGCGCGGCGATGGACCGCATCGAGCTCATGCAGTCGGCCGCGATCGACAGCCTCACAGAGGCGATGACGCGCCGTGCCTTCAAGCAGGAGGCAGATCAGCTCATTTCGCTCGCTTTGCGGCACAAGCACGACCTCTCATGTATCGTCTTCGATATCGATCATTTCAAGAAGGTGAACGATACGCATGGACATGCCGCCGGAGACGAGGTCCTCAAGGTGGTGGCATCGACCTGCAAGGCGACCCTTCGAGCCGGTGATCTGTTCGGCCGTCTTGGCGGCGAGGAATTTGCCGTCATCCTGCCGCATGTCGATCGGGACGGTGCCATTGCCGTTGCCGAGAAACTCAGAGCCGCCGTCGCCTCTCAGATCATACGCGGTGATCATGGCGCCCTGACCGTCACAGCCAGCTTCGGAACTTCGGCACTCTCGATCGTCACCAAAGAGATCGAGACCCTGCTGGCTCAGGCGGATGCGGCGATGTATCAGGCCAAGCATGGCGGACGGAATCGTTGTGTGTCGTGGAGTTCCATCCACGCCGATCACGCCATTGGGGCTCGACGGCGGGTGCTGAAGGCGGGTTCGATCCTGTTCAACGATCGACGCTCGACCATCGACTGCACCGTCAAATCCATAGGCTCGGAGAGCGCCGGTATTTCAGTCTCCAATACATCAGGTATTCCCTCGGAATTCATCCTGGCCATCAAAGGCGAAGGGTTCGAAACGAATTGCAAGGTGATCGCGCAAGACCGGCAGCACCTGGAAGTGGCTTTCAGTTAACCCGTTAGAGCGCCGTGCGTCCTTTCGGACGCATAAAGGTCGCTCTAACTCTTTCAATCCTCGCATCGGGCCGATGCGCTAGCGAAAACCTTTCGGCAGGTCTCCGCTCATCGGGCCTATTTGGTCGGCTGCGAATCCGTCATCGTCGCGCCAGGCTGGCTGCCCGGTGTCGTGGAAGCTGTGGCGGTCGATGACGACTGCAGAGTGCTGTCCAGCAGGCTTGCCATCTTGTCGTCGCGTATGCTCGCGGTCTTTTCGCCCATAACGACGCCGACGACGCGGCGGCCATCCTTCAGCGCCGACGTCACGACATTGTAGCCCGATGCGTCGGTGTAGCCGGTCTTGATGCCGTCGACGCCGTCGTAGCGATACATGAGGTTGTTGTGGCCGCGCAGCTTCATGCCGCGGAACTGGAAGCCGCGCATGGAGAAGAGCTTGAACTCTTCGGGAAAGTCGCGCATCAGCGAAACGCCGAGTGTCGCCATGTCCCGCGCCGTGGTGACCTGCTCAGGATCGGGAAGGCCCGACGGATTCTTGAAGACCGTATCCTTCATGCCGAGCTGACGTGCCTTGTCGGTCATTGCCTTGGCGAAAACCTGTTCGGAGCCGCCAAGCTGCTCGGCGATCGCCACGGCTGCATCGTTGGCGGACAACACGACAATCCCTTCGACCGCTTCGCGCAGCGTCACCTTGCGGCCGGCCCCGACAGCGAGCTTGAAGGGCTCCTTGCTCTCGGCATTTTCCGACATGGTGAGCTTCTGGTCCCAGTTGAGGCGTCCGTCATGCAAGGCTTCGAAGGCGAGATAGAGCGTCATCATCTTGGTCAGCGACGCCGGATAGTTCAGATCGTCCTGGTTGGAACCTTCGAGGACCTGGCCGGACTGCACATCCACGACGAAGCTTGCCTGGCCTGCCTGAACCTGAGTGAAAGCGCCCATCAGAAAAAAGGAAGAGAGCGCGGTGGCAAGGAGCCGGGATGTCGTCTTGGTCATCAATGTTGCTGTCTCTGTCGTTTGGATGGTGGAGTGAGCCGTTTGTTTGAATGTGAGCGGATCAGAAAAGTTTGTGACGGAATGAAGGACAGGGGGCAATAAAAAAGGGTCATCCACAGCTGATTCCTTTTGTCTCACCCTCGTCGGTTTTGACAATGATGCGCACTGCACGTAAAAAACGCGCCATGAGCATGAAGCGCGCGCCTTTCTCTCATCATGATCGCACCTGCCTGCAGGTCGCGATCGTGCGCGCTCTTGGCGGGCGAGGTCTACGCGTCCTGCTGTGACGTCAGGGCGCCAGGCGCCCGGCGCACTGCTGGACGTAAAGCCCCTCACCACGTCAATCAAGGTTGCCAGGGAGACAGGCACCGTGCTCAATATTTATCATGTCAATTCGCTCGTCCATTGGGAGGAGCGCGAGATCCATCTGCGCGATCATATGATCGGCTTCTTCTCGCAAGAGGTCCGCAGTTTTCTCAGATCCGTCAATCCAGCCTGGGATGTCAGGAGGGTCGAGGCGCCGGCGCTGATGCCGCGGTCGCTGGTTTCAAGCGCCTATTCGAACGCCGATATCTGGGATCAGGAACAGCTCTCCGCCAGCGATACCGCGCTGGTGCTGAGACCGGAGACCACGCCGTCGACCTACATCTACATGCAGCATATTCTCGGCAATCACTCGAAGACACGGTTGCCGCTCTGCGTCTGGCAGGCCGGGAGATCCTATCGTCGCGAGCAGGAGCAGCCGAGCAAACACATGCGGCTGAAGGAATTCTGGCAGCTCGAATTCCAATGCGCCTTCACGGCCGATAGCGGCAACGACTATCACGCCGCCTGCCTCGAGCCGGTCCGCCGCATGATCGCATCGCTGATCCATCTGCCAACGCGGATCGTCCCCTCCGACCGGCTGCCGGCCTATTCCGAAGTGACTGTCGATATCGAGGTCGACAATGGCGACAAATGGATGGAGGTCTGCTCGATCTCGCGACGCACGGACTTTCCGCAGCGCTACCGGTCGCAGCCGAAGAAGGGAGCGGCGGTCGACCACGACGTGCTGGTGCTTGAGATCGCCATCGGCCTCGATCGGTGCATTTATAACTGGAGCGTAGCCGCCGATCGATGAGATATCGGGAACCGGGACTGCCAAGCGGTCCCGGTCTTCCTGCAGTCCGAAAATTTATGAAAAGTCGATCTCGGCGGCGGGGCGGATTTCTACCGTCGCCTTGCCCGCATCGAAACCATCGAGTGTTTCATTATGATGGGCAATAATCTCGGAGAAGGTGAAGGTCGCCGTGTCGCCGGTCGTGTGACCATCGGCAATCAACGTCACATCATATCCGAGCGACACGGCTCGCCTGACTGTCGTGTCGACACAGAATTGGGACATGCATCCACCGACGACGAGGTGAGTGACCGTTCGTTCGCTCAGGCGCTCTGCAAGATCGGTCTCGAAGAAGGAGTCGGCGCTTTTCTTGCGCACCACGACCTCGGCCTGCCTCGGCGCGATCTCGTCGCGTAGCGCCCACCCCGCCGTGTCGACGGCCAATCGGTGGCCGCTGTCGCCGTCATGTTGAACGAGCACGATCATCGCGCCCGCCTGCCGAGCTTTTTCCTTCAGCACGGCCAGCCGTGCGACGGTCTCGTCGAGTGCGGCATCAATATCAGGTTGCCGCTCCGGCGAGGCTTTGCCGGAGAGGATGGCATTCTGGACGTCGATGATCAGAAGGGCCTTGGTCATTTCGGGCGAGGTTTCCGCGGCTGGATGGCGAATGGACAACACTCGCGCTTCAAAGAGCGAAAGCCGCCCGACATGTGGTCAAGCGGCTTTCCAATTGTGGGCACCAGTCAGGCTCAGCCGAGCCTGCCTGCGGCGTGGGCGAGCATGGTGTAGACCTTGCCCGTATCCGAGGTGAGGTAGGACTGCGTCACCGTCCGGTTCGGATCGGTGCGGGCGACGTCGGCGAGCAGCTTTTCGAAATCACCAATGTAGCGGTCGACGGCGGTGCGGAACTCCGGTTCGCGGTCATATTTGCGCTTGATCTCGTCGAAGGTCTGCTGGCCCTTCAGCGTGTAGAGGCGACGGGTGAAGACGTCGCGCTCGCCGCGCTGATAACGGCGCCAGAGATCGACCGAAGCGTCGTGGTCGATGGCGCGGGCGATATCGACCGAAAGCGAATTCAGCGATTCGACGACGTGGCGTGGATTGCGGCTGTCGTTGCTGCGCGTGGCCGGTGCGGCAGTTTCCGCCGGGCGGGCGGGAACACGGGCGGCGGCGGCCTCGTCGGCGGCCTCCTCACGCGATGCGCCACGCAGGAGATCGCTGATCCAGCCGCCGCTTTCCGGACGAGCCGGCTCTTGGCGAGCTGTTTCCGGGCGGCCTGTTTCCTGGCGAGCGGGGGCAGGCTGCGGCGCAGCGCGCTGGGGGGCAGCAGGCGCAGACGGAGCGATCGTTCCGCGCAGGCCTGTCGCTTCGATCGGCGGCGGCGCTGCGGGCTGCGGCGGCTGGGCTGCGACCGGCTGGGCGGGACGCGGGGCCGGCTGCACCTGGGCAAGCGTGCGGGCAACGGGCTCGGAGATCTCGAGCTGCTGGCTGGAGCGGCCGACGAGCTGGGAGATATCCTGTAGCGCCTTGATCTGCTCGGCGACGGCCCGGCGCATGGCCGAGGCGCTTTCCTTGGCTTCCTCGGGAAGATCGAAGGCGCCGCGCTTCAATTCGGCGCGGGTGGCGTCGAGCTCGCTGCGGATGTCGGCGGCGGAGCGGCGGATATCCTCGGTGGCGCCGGAGAAGCGGCCGACGGCATCATCGATTGCCTCGCGCAGCGCTTCCCGCATGTTCTGGGCGGCACCGTCGGAGGCGCGGCCGGCTTCGCCGAGCATGCGCTCGACTTCCGACAGCGAGGCGGTGAGCCCGCCGCGAATGCGATTGGAGAGATCGCCAGAGCGGCGCTCGACATTGGCGAAGGTGCCGTCGATCGTCGTGTTGGCCTCGTCGCCGGCGCGGGTGATCGCCTCGCGCATCGTCTCTGCCGCTTCCTGGGCGCGCTTCTCGGTTTCGGTGAGAATGCGGCCGATATCGGCGAAGGAGGATTGCACGCCCTGGCGCAAATTGCCGGTGACCTGGTTGGAGCGCTGCTCTGCCCGCTCGAACACGGTCTCGATCATGCTGCCGAGGCCTTGCATGGTCTTTTCGATCTCTGCGGAGCGCGAGACGAGGCCGACCGAGAGCGTCTGCAGAGCGCTCTCGCGCTCTTCGAGCGTCGAGGCGAGGTTGGACTGGGCGGCGCCGAGAAGCTGCGAGGCCTGGGTCAGAACCTTGGAGTGTTCGTCGAAGCGGCCGATGATGCCGCCGACCTGTGCCAGAGTCTGGCCCGAAATGTCGGAGAGGCGGTCGACCTTGCCTTCGAGAAGCCTGGTCGAGGCGGAGACCATTTCAGCGGCCTTGGTGGCGGAGTCGGCAAAGCGCGTGGTGGTATCGCCGAGACGGCCGTCGACGCTGGCCAGTTGCTCGGCGGCGCGGTTCATCATCATCGCCATCGCGGCGCTGCTTTCCGACATGCGCTCGACGAGGCCATTGACGTTGCCAACCAGGCTGTTCTCGATGGCGCTGACGGCATTGGCGACATTCTCGGTGCGGGCGGCAACGGCGCTGGCGAGCGCTTCGTTTTCGGCGCGCAGGCGGTCGGCGCTGAGGTTGGCCGCGGCGGTGATGCGGGCGGCGGCCTGCTCACCGGCATCGGTGTAGCGGTCGATGATCGGGCGGGCCGTTTCGTCGAGGATGCGCGTCAATTCGACCGAACGGCCTGATAGCATCAAGTTGAGGTCGCGGGTGCGCTCCTCGAGCGTCGAGCGGATCGAGTTGCCGCGCGCTTCGAGCGCCCGGTCGATTTCCGAGAACGTCGTATCGATCTCGCGGGCGCGCTCCTCGAGATTGGAGCGGATGGCGCTGCTGCGGGCTTCGAGTGCCCGGTCGACATCCGCCATGGTGGCGGAAATCTCGCTGCCGGCGCCCGACAGCGTCGAACGGATGGCATTGCCGCGTGTTTCCAGAGACTGACCGGCATCCGACAGCGCCTTGGAGATGGCATTGACCTGCGTGCCGACGATGGTCTCGGCCTCGGCGACCTTGTTGACGATGGCGTTGCCGGCTTCCGAGAAGGTCTGGGCGACGGCAGCGGCCTGGCTAGCCAGCCGGTTCTGCGCTTCGGCGACCCGGGTGACGATCTGCGACGAGCGCTCATCCATGGTACGGGTGAATTCGTCGCTTTTCGAATTGAGATCCTCGGCGAATTGCTGACCGGTCTTGCCAAGCAGTTCGGTGGTTCTCGTCGCTTCGCCTTCCATTCCCTGAGCCGCGTCGGCAACCGCGCTGCGCAGCGTCGAGGCAAGACCGGCGGCCTTGCCTTCGATGGTGCGGTTGACGGCATCGAGGCCGACAGTCAACGCACGGTCCATGGTGGAGAGGCGTTCCTCGATGCGTTCACTGCCGCGGTCGAGGGTTTCGCCGAGGCTCGCGGTGCGGCCGTCGATGGCGCCCGTCAGACTGGTGGCGCGGCTGTCCAGCGTCTCGGCCAGATTGGCGGTGCGGCTGTCGATCGCCTGAGTGAGATTTGCGGCACTGCCTTCGAGCGTCGCAGAGATGCGATGCGTGGCGTCGTCGCTGAGCGCGCCGATACGGGAGACGCCGTCGGCAAGCACGCCGGACAACTGACCGCTGGCCGCTTCGACCCTTTCGGCAACGCCACCGACGCCGTCGCGGATGCGGGTCTCGATCGCCGCAAGACCGGCTTCCACACGCGATCCGGTTTCTTCAAAACGGCCCGTCAGGCTTTCGACCGACCGATCGAGATTAGCGGAGAAATCCTGGGTGGAACTTGAAATCGCGTTTGCCGCCTCCTGGAAGCGGCCGGCGATCTGGCCGGCGCCGGCATGCATGCGATCTTCCAATGTCTGGGCGCCGGCATCGATCGCCTGGCGGATCGCGGCTTCACGGTGCTCCAGCGACAATTCGAGCATGCCGACGCTCGTCGCCACCGAGGTGCCGATGCTGGTCGCCTGTTCGGCCAGCGTATCGCTGATCAGCGCATGGGCCTGGTTCAGCGATAGGTCGATGGCGTTGGCGCGATCTTCGAGCGTCGTGCGGATGCGCTCATGGGCAGAGGCGAGCCCGCCCTCGATGCGCGCCGCGGCCTCGTCGGCGAGGCCTCCGAGCCGTGTATGTGCATCGGTCAGACGGCCTTCGATGCGGCCGGTCAAGCCGCCGACGAGATCCTCGAAGCGGTTGCCGCCGGCATCGAGAACGCCCGAGAGGGCGGCGCTATGTTCGGAAAGCGCATTTTCGAGCCGCTGCTGATTGTCGGTATAAGCGGTGCGGATCGCATCGGTCTTGTCGGAGAAGGCGCCGGCGACTCGTGCCTCGGCACCGGAGACGGCCTCCATGATGGCGTTGCTGCGGGCTTCGAGCACACTGTCGAAGCGGCTCTGGTTATCGTCGAGCGAAATGGCGAGCGCCATGGTCTTTTCGTCGAGCGTATCGGTGAGCCGGTCGTGGGTTGCCGTCACGGCGCCGATGATCGCGGCGGTGCGATGGCCCAAGGCTTCCTCGAGGCGGGCCTGGCCTTCGCTCAGCGAGGCGGCGAGGGTGGCGGCCTTCTGGTCGAGTACACCGTTCAGGCCGTCATGCGTTCCGGAGACCGCACTGGTGATCGCATCGGCGCCGCTCGTCAACGTCTCTTCGAGACGGCTCTGGCTCTCGTTCAGCGAGATGGCAAGCGCCATCGCACGATCGTCGAGTGTCTCGGACAGGCGGTCGTGGGTGGCGGAGACCGCATTCAGGAAGGATTCCGAGCGGCTCTCCAACGTATCCTGCAGGCGGCTCTGACCCTCGTTCAGGGAGGCGGCGATCGCCGTCGCCTTTTCGTCGAGCGTCTCCGAGAGACGGTCGTGCGTGCCGGACACGGCCTTGAGGAAGGCTTCGGAGCGTGCTTCCAGCGTGTCTTCGATCCGCGACTGGCTCTCATTGAGCGAGATGGCGAGCGTCATCGCTTTCTCGTCAAGCGTCTCGGACAGACGGTCATGGGTACCGGAGACGGCATTCAGCAGGGCGGCCGAGCGGGTTTCCAGCGTGTCCTCGATACGCGTCTGGGTTTCGTTGAGCGAGATGGCGAGTGCCATCGCCTTTTCGTCCAGCGTCTCGGAGAGGCGATCATGGGTGCCGGAGACGGCGTTCAGCAGGGCGGCGGAGCGGGTTTCGAGCGTATTCTCGATACGGGCCTGGCCTTCGCTCAGCGAGGTGGCAAAAGCTGCCGCCTTGCCGTCCAGGGTCTCTGACAGACGATCATGGGTGCCGGAGACCGCGTTCAGCAGGGCGGCGGAACGGGTTTCCAGCGTATCCTCGATGCGGGCCTGGCTCTCGTTCAAGGAAATGGCGAGCGCCATCGCCTTTTCGTCGAGCGTCTCGGCAAGACGGTCGCGCGTGCCGGCTACGGTGTTCAGCAGTGCCTCGGCGCGCGTTCCAAGCGCATCCTCGATGCGGGCATGGCGCTCGTCGAGCGAGGTCGTAAGGGCCGTCGCCTTGCTGTCCAGCGTTTCCGACAGGCGATCATGCGTGCCAGACACGGCGTTGAGGAAGGCTTCGGAGCGCGTCTCGAGCGTGTCCTCGATGCGGGCCTGGCTCTCGTTCAGAGAGATGGCAAGCGCCATCGCCTTTTCGTCGAGCGTCTCGGCAAGACGGTCATGAGTGCCGGAGACGGCATTGATGATGGCATCGGAGCGGGTCGTCAGCGCTTCCTCGAAGCGGCCGTGATGGCTGGTCAGCGCCTCGAGCAATGCGCCGCCGCGCTCTGCCATGACGCTGTCGATACGGCCGTGGGCCGTGCCGAGCGCCTCGCTGATTTCGGCCGCACGGGCGGTAAGCACGCCGCTCAGCTCCTCGGCGCGACCGCCGAAGGCAGAGGTGACCTGCTCGGTGCCGGCGGCAACGGCGGTGGTCAGATCGGTGGTGGTGGTGCGCAGCGTATCGCGGAATTCGGCCGAGCGTGTCTGAAGGTTGTTCTGCAGCTCGGAAGTGCCGGTCGCAAGCGTCAGCGCGATTTCCGAGGTAGCGCTCTGCAGCGCCGAGGTCAGCTCGCCGGTGCGGCTGGTGAGTGCTGTGGTGATTTCGTCCGCCCGGCTGCCGAGCGTGCTTTCCAGCACTTCGTGGCCGGTGGCGAGCGCGGTGGCAAGCGCCAGCGACTGGTCGGTCATCGACGAACCAAGGCGGTCGATGCCAGAACTCAGGATGCCGTCGATCGAATCCGAGCCGCCGGTCAGCGTCTCGTTGATGCGGGCGAGGCTCTCCATCAGCTTGGTGTCGAGCGAGCCGGTGCGTTTGTCGAAGGCGCTGGTGAATTCGGAGACGCGTTCGTCGAAGGCGGTCGACAGCTGGGCGACGGTCGTCTGCAGCCGCTCCTCGAAGAAGCCGGAGCGCACGTCGAGATCCATGACGGCGTCGTCGGCGGTGGTCTGCAGGCTCTGGCGGAAGCTTGCGCCCTTTTCGTCGAGCGCGCTGTTCAGCTTCGACAACACGTCGTCGAGCGTGCCGCCGATGGTGCGTTCGCCTGACGTCAGGCTCTCATTGATCTCGCGGGTGCGGGCGATCAGGATCTCGTTGAGCTGGTGCGTACGCTCATTCAGCGCCGCATTCAGCTTTTCGGTGCTGCTGTCCATGGTGGAGGCGCGCGTCTCGAACTGGCTGAGCAGCCTTTCGCCATGATCGTTGAGATTGACGGAGAGGGCTTCGAGGCGGTTGTCGAATTCGGTGGCCAGCGCAAAGCCCGACGCGTTCAGGGTCTGCAGCAGGGTATCGGTCTTGGCTGCGAGCAGGCTGCCCATCGACTGCAGGGCGCTGTCCGATTTTTCCAGGATCGTCGCGGCGCGCGTATCGATCAGCGAGGCGAAAGCTTCGCCCGATGTGGCAAGCCGCACCGCGATCTCTTCGGTCGCAAGCGACAGCTCTTCCTTCAACTGGTCGTGGACGCTGCCGATCGAGGTGCGGATACGGTCGGCATGGTTGACGATCGCCTCGCGCTCGGAGCCGAGTTCGTGGACGAGGCCGCGAACGCGCAACTCGTTGTCGGCATAAGAACGTTCAAGCGCATTGACTTCGGAATGGACGAGCGTTTCCAGCTCGGAGGCGCGCGCGATGGTGCGCTCGATGCCTTCATTCATGGCCGAGACCTCACGGCGCACGGCCTGGCCGACGGTCATGATGCGCTCGGAGGCGATGGTTTCCGGCTCTGCCAGGCGCAATGCCACCTCTGCCATGGAGCGGGCGGCGTTGCGCATGTCCTGGGCGCGGGAGATCATGATGGCGAAGGCATAGAACATCATCACGGGAATGATGATGCCGACGAGGCCGGCGATGACGCCAGGCAGGGCGACGAGATCGGCGAGCGAACGGATCTGCCAGATCTGCGGAGCATAAAGCAGCGACATCAGGCCGAGGCCGGCCATGACCCAAAGCACGGAAAACAGAGTGGCGGTGCGCACTGCCGAGCGGCTGGAGGCGCCGTCAAAGGATTTCAGGATCGAGGCGGGCGTATTGCGGCTGGCATCATTGGCGGGCGCGAAGGCCGGACCCCTGGAAGTCTGCTCGCCAGCGGCACCGCGGCGGCTGCGGCGCTGCGCTTCTTCCTGGGCCTGCTGATTACGCGCATTTACTGGATCAGACACATTAGCCTCCGGGGCCTGGGGCGCGTCGCCGCGGCGAGACGGTACGTTATCCTTGCTGAAGTCGATCTGGAGCGCCTCGTCCAATGCCTTGAACGCCTTGTCCTCAATTGACTCGTTATATTTGTTGTTCGCCATTCGGTTATGCCTCGTTACTGTCAGCCAGTCCGACAGCGCATCCTGGGCTTCCGCCTCACCCGGGAACAACTTTGCCGTTCCAGCCTTCCATCCCAACGAAGGACGGATAAGCATGTCATTTCAGAGTAGATAGCCGCTTTTTCAAACGGAAGGTATCAAAACACTACCATTATCCACTCGCTCGGCAAAGGCGCGTACCATAAACCCGCTCCACCAGTATCGTAGTGACACATCTGGGCTCTTCACACAATTAATGAAGGCTTGAGATTCATGGCACGTTAACCCGTTGTTAACACCTTTGAATCCCAGGCGCGGCTTAAAAGCCAATAGTTTAGGGATATTTAACGGATGTTAACCATATGGCGAGATTTCCGCCCTGACTGTGCCGGAATTTAACGTGATGGCCACCCTCCTGTCGCAGAACTGTTGCAACTGCGGACGACAGAGACGGGAGAATTGGCAATGGCAGCCCAGATGGCAGCATTGAACATCGTATTCGAGGCGCCTGATAATGCAAAGGGACCGTGTCCCTCAAAGGTCCGGCCGATCGATCTGGTCCATCTCGCAAAGCAGACGATGGGCGACAAGACGCTGGAACTCGAAGTCCTTCAGATGTTTGCGCGCCAGGCCCGCGCATGCCTTCAGGATATTGCCAGCGGCGAAACCATCCGGATCGGCGCAGCCGCGCATCGGCTGAAGGGTGCGGCAAGCTCGGTCGGCGCGTTCCGCGTGTCGCAGACGGCGGAAGCCGTCGAGGAAAACGGTGGCGATGCCGGCGCGACGGCAGCGCTCGGTGCCGCCGTCATCGACGCCGAGAATTTCATCCTGAAGCTCTGCCGCGGCTGATCTCCACGTTTTTTCGTTGTCCCAAAACCGCTGCGTACTTTTGGGCGAAGTGCATAAGATACCGTTCGAACGAGGCCCGTTGTTCCATTGCGGAACCGCGGGTCTTTTTGCGACGTCCCTGATGACGCTTTGAAGACGGCGGGCTAAGTCCCGATCTGCGAGGCTACGGCGGATTTCCCCAATATTGACTGATGCGTCGAATTGTCGGAAGAAAATCCGCCCACCCACTTGAAGACCGGAAATAGTCCTGATGCCCAAACTTACCATCGTCGCCTTCGACGGCACGCGCTTCGACCTCGACGTCGACCAAGGCTCCACCGTAATGGAGAATGCCGTGCGCAATTCGGTGCCCGGCATCGAGGCCGAATGCGGCGGCGCCTGCGCCTGCGCGACCTGTCATGTCTATGTCGACGAGGAGTGGACGGAGAAGGTCGGCCAGCCGGAAGCGATGGAAGAGGACATGCTCGACTTCGCCTTCGATGTGCGCCCGACCTCGCGGCTGTCCTGTCAGATCCGGATGAAGGCTGTCTATGACGGGCTCGTGGTGCACGTGCCGGAACGGCAAGCCTGAAGCACACTGCTTCAACCGTCGTCGAAAAATTCGATACAAAAAAAGACGCCTCGCGCGCTAGAGCGAGCGAGGCGAGGCGGGCGCATTACCTACGGATGAGGGAGGAACATCCGCGGCTTCGGAACGCGCCAGGAGAACCCAGCGATGAAAGTGCAGATGCCGTACCTGAACTTTCGAATGTGTTCATATTAACGCGTTCCGGTTGAGTCTGCCAGGATGAAAAATGACCATTCAATCGCTGGGGAGGGTGCAAGTTTCGCACAAGTTTCGTTATGCAGCTAAGGTTTTCCGCTCGCAACCAGACTGAAAAAGCCCTATTTTGCGCCGGCTCGACCATTGATTCGATTGTTCAGCAATCTCAGCATGCGCTTCTGGAAATTGACCGCCTCGACCCGGTCGAATCGCGCCTGCTGCCGGTCGTGCTCCTCTATACCGCGAGCTGATTCGTTGGAGACGAGTTCCTGCATGGCTTCGCAGCTGCGCTGCTGCGGCAGCGCCCGGATGGCGCGCTCCATGGCGCGAGCCTGGTCGCGGGCGATCTCGGCATGGCGCTCCTCGTGGCGCTTGATATCGCTCGACAGCGCGTCCCAGATCATCGACAGCTCCTTGCTGGCGCCCTTGCGGCTGCTCCAGCGCGGCAGGATGATCTGGGTGTGGACCGTGACCTTGACGTTGCCGACGCGGCAGCGCCCGCTGTTCTGAATATAGGTTGCCTCGCCGCCGAAGCGGATCTTCGTAGCGCCGGGATGGCGTGCCGAGGAACCGCTCGCTGTCGGGCCGCGCCGGCTGAGTTCGCGGTCGAGCTCATCCGCGGTTTTGCCGCGAATGTCGAAATAGGAATAGCTCTTCGATGCGATCACTTCGGCTGCCGACGGGCTGCAGAGGGAAAGAGCAATGGAAAAGGCGATAGGAACGACCATATAACGCACTGCAAGCGGCATTCTGAACGCAACCCGTGTTGAAATCGACAGGAGCTTGGGGCATAGCCACCCCAAGCGCAATATCAGATGGCGCTTTTTTCGTCATCAATGGGATAAGTCTGGTGACAGGGCTCGAAGGCAGCATATGGCGTGTCGGCCATGGCCGGGAGATCGAACTCGGCCGTCGTTCGGTGATCATGGCGATCATCAACGTGACGCCGGACTCCTTTTCCGACGGCGGACGCTTTGAAACTGTCGATGCGGCGGTCGAACAGGCGTTGCGGGCCGTCAGCGAGGGGGCTGGCATTATCGATATCGGCGGCGAATCCACCCGGCCGAACGCAGCAACCGTAAGCCCTTCCGAGGAGCAGGCGCGCGTGCTGCCCGTCATCGAGGCGCTGCGCGGCCGCACCCAGGCGCTGATCTCGATCGACACTTATCGCGCCGAGACGGCGCGGCTTGCGATCAGTGCCGGCGCCCATATCGTCAACGACGTCTTCGGGCTGCAGAAGGAGCCCGATATCGCTGATATTTCTGCGGTGACCGGAGCCGGACTCTGCATCATGCATACCGGCCGCGACAGAGTAAAACTTGTCGATGTGATTGCCGACCAGGTGCATTTCCTCGAACGGTCGCTTGATATCGCCGCTGCATCAGGCGTCAATCGCGACCGCATCGTGCTCGATCCGGGCTTCGGCTTCGCCAAGGAGACGGCGGAGGAGAACCTGGAGCTGATGGCGCGGTTTTCCGAACTTTCCCGCTTCGGCCTGCCGCTGCTTGCCGGCACCTCGCGCAAACGCTTCCTCGGCACGGTAACGGGGCGTGAGGCGCAGGGGCGGGATGCGGCGACGGCTGCGACCAGCGCGCTGCTCAGACTTCAAGGGGCTGCGGTTTTCCGGGTGCACAATGTCGCAATCAACAGGGATGCGCTCGATATCGCCGATGCTATGCTCAATGCGCGCCAGGAATTCGAGAGGAAGCGGCCGACATGACCACCTACACGATCACGCTGCAGAACTGCGCCTTCTTCGCGCGCCATGGCGTGCATGACGAGGAGGAATTCCTCGGCCAGCGCTTCTTCGTCGATGCCGAGCTCGATGTCGTCGCCGGCGAGGCGCTGGAAAGCGATTCGATCAACGATACCGTCAATTACGGCATCGCCTTCACCGTGATCGAGCAGATCGTCACCGGCAAGCGGCGCTACCTGATCGAGTCCCTGGCGCTCGATATCGCCAAGGGGCTCTGCGAGACATTCCCGCAGATTCTGCGGGCGAAGATCACGGTGCGCAAGCCGAACGCGCCGGTGCCCGGCGTGCTCGATTTCGTGCAGGTGAGCGTTGAACACTTTGCCTGAGGCCGCACTGCAATCCGCCACACTCGGCCTCGGCGGCAATATCGGCGACCCCGTGAAGGCGATGGCTGCGGCACTGCACAGGCTCAACGGACGGGACGACTGCCGGGTTACGGCGGTCTCGCGGCTCTATCGCACGCCGCCCTGGGGCAAGACCGACCAATCGTTCTTCTTCAATGCCTGCGCTGCTGTTGAAACCAAGCTGGAGCCCGAGGCTTTGCTCGATGTCTGCCTGTCGATCGAACGGGAGATGAAACGCGAGCGCATCGAGCGCTGGGGTCCGCGCACGCTCGATATCGACGTGCTGACTTATGGCGACGTGATCCAGGACGCGCCGCGGCTGGAACTGCCGCATCCGCGCATGACCGATCGCGGTTTCGTGCTGATGCCGCTTGCCGATATCGCGCCGGGTCTTCTGGTCAGGGGCAGGGCGGTCAGTGACTGGCTTGATGATGCCGAGGTGGCCGGTATCGAGGTTGCCGACGACAGCCACGACTGGTGGCTGAGCGCCTGAAGCACGGAAGCTGAAACGGAAAACGGCGGGAAACCCGCCGCTTCAGGAAAATCCGCTATGCGACTTGTCTACTGGATGGAACCGACGGCCATCTCGTCGACCTGGCGGGTCAGCGTCAGGCCGATGACCGGGATCATCTGGCTTTCGACCTTGACCGAAACGGTGACGTTCATCGTCTTGTCGTCGCGCACGCGGGCGATCATCGCGCCGTTCAGCTTGGCGCGGTTGATGCCGACGACGACGGTATCCTCGCTGACGGCGCCGGAGACGACGTCAAGGCCCTTGCCGGCGGCGCCGTCGAGGAATTTGCCCTTATAGCTCGAGCCCGACTGAGAAATGACGGCGGTCATCGGCTGCTTGAAGACACCGACGCGGCAGGTGCCGTCGAGCTTGATGCCGGCGCTGCTATCGCCGGTGGGCTCACCGATCAGGTTGCAGGTGAATTTCGTGCCCTTGTACTTGCCGGCGACGATTTCACCGGGGCCCTTCCAGGAGCCGGCGACGGAATCGAAGAAGGCCTTGTCACGGGTTGCAGCGGTGGCTGCCGGTGCGACATCTGCGACGGGAGACAATGCCGCGGCGGCCAAGCCGCATACGATGAGAAACTTGCGCGAATACATGGATTTTCCTTGGCAAACACCACTCACGAACTGGCTGCAAGTTTTGCCGAAGAATGGTTAATCCTTCCTTTCGATTGTGCCGAAATGCAAGGCAATACACGGCTTTTGCGCGGCATAGATTTTAGATCATCGTCGCTAGAGCCTTGAATCTGCTGAAATTTTGTCAGTATTACGCTAGGGCAGGCGAAATCTGCTTATTCGCTGCTTCGTTCAAGGATTGTTGCCGCGCGGCGACATGGAGGGGGTGAGATCGCCGATGAAATCACCGATTCCCGGCCGCTTCAGGGCGCGGAAGGCGAGCGGGCGGCAGAGATCCATCGCCGCGATTCCAATGCGGGCGGTCATCAGGCCGTTGATGACGCCTTCGCCCAGTCGCGCCGAGAGCTTCGAGGCCAGCCCGTGGCCGAGCACCTGCTGGACCAGGCTGTCGCCGACGGCGATCGAGCCCGTGACGGCCAGATGCGCCAGCACGTCCCGCAACAGACGGAGCATGCCGAGCGTGCCGGGACGGCCGCCGTAAAGCTCGGCCATGGCGCGGATGAGGCGCACGGCCTCGTAGAGCACGTAGAGCAGGTCGACCACGGCGCGAGGGCTGACGGCAGTAACGATCGAGACACGCTTCGAGGCGTTGACGATCAGGGCGCGGGCCTTGCGGTCGAGCGGAGCGAGCAGTTCCCGTTCGGCGAGCGCGATCAGATGCGGGGGATCGATGACCTCGCCCTCGGTCGCCTTCAGCGTCGCGCGGCCCTTCGCCGTCTCCGGATTGGCGGAAAGGAGCGTGGTAAGGCGTGCGACCACAGCGCGCGCCTTGACTGGTCGGGTTTCGAGCATCGCCGCGTCTGCCTCGGCCTTGATCGTCTGGACGGCGGCAAGGCGCATCATGCCTGATGTTTCGCGGATGACGAGGGCAAGCACGGCAAGGATGCCGACCGCCAGCACGGCAAGGGCTGCATAACCCAGCCAGTCGGCGCGGGTGAAGAGATCGCGGATCAGGCTATCGGTCCAGAGGCCAATGGCGAGCGACAGCAGGATTCCGAAGGCGCCGGCGGCGATCTTGCCGAAAGAGGTCCGCCGCCTGCGCGGCGCTGCAACGGGGACCGCGCTCAGATCCTTGTCGGGATTGAGGAAGGGATCGTCCTCATCAGGAGTCACGACGATATTCGCGGAGAAGCTTTCCGGCTTGCGCCGCTCACCTCCTTGCCGGCCGTTGTCACGCCGCTCGGTCGCTTCGTCCTCATAGATGAAAGCGGCGGGCGTGCGGCGCGGCGGATCGGACGGGGGCTTGCTCATGCGAGGCGGTCTCCGAACAGGAACTGCATGGCGCGGTCGAGGCGGATATGCGGCACCGACAGCTTGATGCCGCCACCGGTTTCCTCGAGATGCGGCGGGCGGAACCTGACGACGTTGACATCGGGCAGATGCAGGCCGGTCTCGCCCGCGGCGATGCGGTCGAACAGGCTTTCCGGATCCTCCGGCAGGTCACCGGGGAAAATTGCGGTCTTTCTCTCACCGTCGAAACGCTCGCCGGCGATGGTTTCGCCCTCCATCGGCGTGCCGACGATGACCGGCAATTCATGGCCGTTCTGCTTGACTGTCGCCTCGCGGGTGGCGCGCACGGATGCAAGCGCCATGACGTCGATTCCGGCGCCGGCCATGCCGATGCGGTCGATGGCGCGATCCACCAGGCGGCGGGTCAGCGCATCGAGCCGGTCGTGGCTTTCATGATGGAGATGATCGGCCTTGGTGGCGGCGACCAGCACGCGGTCGATGCGGCGCCCGAGCAGGGAGGAGAGCAGCGAATTGGTGCCGGGGCGGAAACAGGCGAGCACGTCGGTCAGCGCGCGTTCCAGATCCTGCACGGCTTCGGGGCCGCGGTTCATTGCCTGCAGCGCATCGACCAGGACGATCTGGCGGTCGAGCCGGGCGAAATGCTCGCGGAAGAAAGGTTTGACGACGACCGATTTGTAAGCCTCGTAGCGCCGCTCCATCATCGTCCAGAGCGAGCCGCGGCCGGGACGTCCGTCCGGCGGCAGAGCCAGCGGCGCGAAGGTCAATGCCGGCGAGCCGTCGAGATCGCCGGGCAGGAGCAGACGGCCGGGCGGCAGGGTGGAAAGCGAGCGTTCGTCGGCTTTGCAGGCTTTGAGATAATCGGCAAAAGCGGTGGCGAGGTCGCGGGCGACCATCTCGTCGGCGCCGGCATGGATATCGGCGGCGCGCGTCAGCGCCAACCATTGGCGCGACAGCTCGGCGCGGACGCCGGTTTCGGCAAGCGCGATCGTCTCCTCGCTGAACGTGCGATAGTCCTTGCCGAGCAGCGGCAGGTCGAGCAGCCATTCGCCGGGATAATCGACGATATCGATCGACAGGCGGCCGGGCGAAAACAACCGGTTCCAGCCGCTGGCGCTCTGATAATCCAGCGTGATGCGCAGTTCTGATATGGCGCGGGTCGAATCCGGCCAGATACGGTCCTTCACCAGCGCGCGGATATGGTCCTCGTACTGGAAGCGCGGCACGGCATCATCCGGCTGCGGTTCCAGCCGCACCGCCGAGACGCGGCCGGATTGGACCGGCTCGAACAGCGGCAGCCGGCCGCCATGTAGCAGATTGTGGACCAGCGAGGAGATGAAGACCGTCTTGCCGGAGCGGGAGAGGCCGGTGACGCCGAGCCGCACGGTCGGATTGACGAGGCCGCTCGCCCGGTCGGCGAGATTGTCGAAGGCGATGCGGGCGTCATCGGCAAAAGATGTCAGGCGTGGCGGCAAGGCGCGATTCCGGTTGGTGACTGCCCCGCAATATAGGGAGGGCGCGCCGCCCGCAAAAGAAGCGGCGTTAGAGCATTTCCGTTTTTCTTCGAATCACGGAAATGCTCTATTTCCTTGCTTTCACGCAATTCCCGGCAAAAGCGCTTCGCGCTTTGCCTGGCAAACCGCGGCACACTTTTGCTGGAATTGCTCTGAAGCCTTCAGACGACCACGAAATCGGTGAGGCGCCAGGCGGTGGCGGAAGCATCGTAATCGACAACGGCAAGGCCTGCCGTCGGGAAACCGCCGGGAAGGGCACTTACCATCGCCTCATGGCCGATCAGCGCCTCCAGTGCCTGCTCCATGGTCGGATTATGACCGACCAGCATGACAGCGGCCTCGTCCTGCGCATCGATGATCTCAAGATAGGTATCGACCGTGGCGTTGTAGAGTGCGTCGACATAACGAACCTCGAGCGTGAGGCCCATCGCCCGGTAGACCGCATCGGCGGTATCGCGGCAGCGCAGTGCAGTCGAACTGATCAGAAGATCGGGACGGTAGCCCTTGTCGGCGGCCTTGTCGGCGATGATTTCGGCATCGCCAAAGCCCTTTTCGTTCAGCGGACGGTCGAAATCGCGCTGTCCGGGTTCGGCCCAGGCGGCCTCGGCGTGGCGCAGGAGATAGATGCGGTTGGGCGGAGGCAGGGGTACGGTCATGGGCAAATCCAGGATCCAGCGGGCCTTTTCAGTAGCGGTTGCAATCGGCCGGCGTCAACCGTCCGCGTGGCTCCAGCTGCCCAAAACGCGGCTGACAACACGGCCTTTTGAAGGCCAAGCAAAAAACGCAGGCCGGAATAATGATGAGAAAATAGTCTGTTAGCCGAAAACTGTAACAGATTTAAAAATCTGTTTACCTGTCGTATTTGGCTTGAATCGCGGCTAGCGCTTGGGATATACACCCGGCCAGATGAGATGTTCTTCAGGAGAATCGCGTTGAGTGAGAAGATCGATCTTAGCAATTACGTTCCCTCGGAAGAGGAAGAATTCATGAACGTAAACCAGCGTGCGTACTTCAGGGCGAAGCTGGTTGCATGGAGAAATGATATCCTTAGAGAAGCGCGTGAGACGCTCGACCATCTGGCCGAGGAAAGCGCAAACCATCCCGACCTCGCCGACCGGGCGTCGTCGGAAACAGACCGGGCGATCGAACTTCGCGCCCGTGACAGACAGCGAAAGCTGATTTCGAAGATCGACGCGGCACTGCAGCGCATCGAAGACGGCACCTACGGCTATTGCGAGGAAACCGGCGAACCGATCGGCCTCAAGCGTCTCGACGCCCGCCCGATCGCGACATTGTCGATCGAGGCGCAGGAGCGTCACGAACGCCGCGAAAAGGTCTATCGCGACGAATGAGAGTTTTCATGCAGGCATGAGAGCAGAACGGGCGCCGCGATCCGAACGTGGCGCCTTTTATAATTACGGTGAGCTTCCGGTCGCCACAGACCTCCACCATTGCTCCCGGCCGGTCTCGGCGGTGACGTCGACTGCAACCTTGGTGCCGTTCTTAATTCGCCGCCGCAAAACGTCGGCTCGATTCGAATCCGTCCGCAGCATGCCACCATCGTGAAGAGCCTGCAGCCGGGTGCGTGAAACTTGCAACTCGGACGCCAGCAGGCGGTCGAGGCGCGTGCTTGATGGAAACGGGACCATCAGTTCGATTTCCAGTCTCGTCCAATTGGCAATTTCCTGCTGCATCTCTTTTGCGATTTCAAATTCGGCAAACTCGTCGACACGCTGCGACTTGCGCCTGAGAGCCTCGAGGTTGAACGCTTCTGCCCGGATCCAATTCGGATCGTTGGACTGCAACGCCTCGAGGACTGCGGGATCGATGTCGCGAACATTACGGCGCTCGAAGATCGGACGGTTCCACGTCTTTTCGCAGGTCGAACATTTGTAGATAAGCCAGGCATCGAGCTTGCGGCCATTGGCGTTGAGCCGGATCTTGTCACTGCATCGGAAAGCTCTGAGGCCCCCGCAGCCGCTGCATACAATCCAGGGCTGGGGCGCTGTTTTCGGCAGAATGGTCCATCGGACCCGAAGGGTATTGCACATATCGTGTTGGTCTTCCGTTCGGAAGTCCACCAGGATGATGCGTGAGAAAGCCCTTGCGGGCGCGGTGTGGCGATGTTCTGGGCGGCGGAAGAGCTGAGACAGCGGAGCTGCACATGGCACATGTCAACAATGCCAAACCGGTCTCTCGCCACCACCCGATGAACATGTTCATACGCCGTCAGCGCGTCGCTGTCCGGCAGTACGGGTGAAACTGGAGTGAGACCGGTATTTACTTAGGCAAAGTATGACCTCGATGCGCCAACGCTCTTCAACCGGAGCGATAACAAATTATTAGCACAAGATGGAGTCCCCTGACGCGTCGGGAACTGAAAGTCGCCGCATTGCGGCTTTTATGCAACTTGGTGATGAAGGAAGGTCGGACGTGCGTTTCCGCTCACTTGTCGCGCCCGGTCACTTGTCGCGCCCGATCACTTGTCGCGGTTGACGCTCATCTCGCCAAAGATGCGGGCGACTTCCTTTTGCAGATCGGTATCGGCGCCGGTGATCGGGGCCATTTCCGGATCGCGGCGCGGCAGGTTTCCGGGTTGCGGCGCTCCGGGCCGGGGCGCCTGGTTTGCCGGCGCCGGCACGATGCGTTCGGCCGTCAGATTGTTCGACATTTCCTGTTCCAGCACCCGCTGGAAATCAAGACGGCTCGCTGCAGCTGAATCGTCTTCGGCGCTACCTGGTGCGGCGCGTGCGACCGCCGGCATGTCCTTGACAGGCAGGGCGGGGACCTCCGGTTCGATGCGCTGCTGCTGCGGCAGCACGCGCTGGCGGGCGGCATCGAGGATCTCGGCGGCACTTGAGGTATCGTGGAACGGTGCGGGTTGCGCGACCGGGGGAGCGACGGGACGCTCCAGCGGACGCGGCGGGGGTGGGACGGCACGCAGAGAATTGTCGCGTTCGGCCGACAGGGGAGCTGTCACGGGCTCTGCCGGAAGAGGGCTCGTGACCACCGGCGGTGCCACGGCCGGCGGGGCCGGCGGTTGGGCCGACGGTTCTGGGCGCGGCCGCGGCGGCTCCGGCGAAACCGGCGCAGAGAAAGCGGGCTCGGCGGCCGGCTCGACACGGGCTGCGACCGGCGGGCGCGGTGGCGAGACCGGCGGTGTTTCCGGCCGCGCGATGGATGCCGGACGCTGATCGACGGATATCGGACGCTGCTCGACGGGCTGCGGGCGGATGGCGCTGTCCGGCTGCTCGGCCGCTGTGGGCAGGATACGGCTTTCGATGACGATATCGCTCGGGCCGCCGATCATGATCAGGTGCTCGATATCGTCGCGGCGCACCAGCACCAGCCGGCGACGGGCATCGACGGCTGCGGCATCCAGCACTTGCAGGCGGGGCTGGCGGTTGCGGCCGCCGCGCACGAAGGGCGAGGGCGCCCGGCTGCGGATCACCCAGAGCACGATGATGAGCAGGAGAAGCGCCAGACCGACGCCACCGGCGGCAAGCAGGAAACGGCTGCCATAAGCTCCGACAACATCATCCAACATAGTCACTCACTCCATTTCGCATTCGGCACATATTGACGACTTTTCCGTTCCTTAGGCAAGGGCCGCCGGTGCTGTCCAGTCACGGGAGAACGCGATTTCGTGTTCCGCTGCTTGGCACCCGGCGACCTTGCGCACGGGTAGCAGCGTTGGGCTTCTGGGGCAGATGGCGCTGTTGCCTGTGAATTCAAGCAGTCTTGCCGACTAGCGGTGTTTTTGCCGACGCGGCAAATTGCTAAGAAGGATAGAGTGCCTGATTCCTGCTTCGTGTTCGTGCTACGAAGCGGGAGGGCTTATGTGAGGAATACATGACGAAACCGCGTCAGGCCGACGACTATAACGCACCGCTTGTGGATCGTGGGGGGCGTTCTGGCACGGTCTTGCGCATTCTTCTGCTGGCGCTCGTGCTGATCGCAGCTGCCGGCGCCTTCGTCTTCTTCAAAAAGTCGCTCGACAACGAGGTGGTGCTTGGCGGTCTCGGCGTGCTCGCCATGGTCGGCATCTTCTTCCTGGTGTCTTCGGTCATCGGCTTCATCGAGGTGATGCCGCAGCACCAGTCCGACAGCTTGGCGCGCGCCTTCCTCAACAGCCATCCCGACGGTACGCTGATCACCGACGAAAAAGGCCGGATCATCTATGCCAATGCCGCCTATGGCGCGCTGACCGGCGCACGTAAGGCGACCGAGGTGCAGACGCTGGAAACGCTGCTGTCGCGCCATCGCGAGTCCAACGAGGCGCTCTACAGGCTGGTGAACGGCCTGCGGGAGGGCAAGGAAGGCCGCGAGGAATTCCGCTTGCTGCGCGCCGTTGGCCCCGGCAGCAACAGCTCCGGCGCGCACTGGTATCGGCTGAAGGCGCGGCTGCTGCAGCCGGAAGAAAACGGCGGCAAGCCGCTGCAGATCTGGCAGATCACCGATATCACCACCGAGCGCGACGACCAGGAGCGCTTCTTCAAGGAATTGCAGAACGCGATCGACTATCTCGACCATGCGCCTGCCGGCTTCTTTTCCGCCGGCAGGAAGGGCGAGATCTTCTATCTGAATGCGACGCTTGCCGAATGGCTGGGCCTTGATCTCACCAAGTTCGTGCCGGGCTCGATGACCATCGGCGACGTCGTGGCGGGCGAGGGACTGGCGCTGATCCAATCGGTGCAGGCCGAACCGGGCCTGAAGAAGACCGTGACGCTCGATCTCGACCTGCGCAAGAGCAACGGCCAGAGCCTGCCGGTGCAGATCATCCATAGCGTCACCTCGATGCGCGACGGCGCACCCGGCGAAAGCCGAACGATCGTGCTGGCGCGTGAAAAGAGCGATGCCGGCGGCCAGTCCGCTTCGGCCGCCGCCATGCGCTTCACACGCTTCTTCAACAATACGCCGATGGCGATCGCCTCGGTCGACGGCAACGGGCGCATCCTGCGCACCAACGCGCCGTTCCTGAAGATGTTCTCCGGCGTCGTCTCGCGCGACGATCTCGAAAAGGCGCCGCATCTTGAAACCATCGTGCAGGAGAGCGACCGGCCACAGTTGGCCGCGGCGCTGGCGGCGGCCAAGGACCGGCAGGGCGACATCGCGCCCCTCGACACCCGCACACCGACCGACGAGGCGCGCTATTTCCGCTTCTATGTCAATGCCGTCATCGACCAGAGCGACGAGGCGCCCGAGGAGGCGGCGATCGTTTATGCCGTCGAGGTGACCGAGCAGAAGGCGCTGGAAGCGCAGATGGCGCAGACCCAGAAGATGAATGCGGTCGGCACGCTCGCCGGCGGCATCGCGCATGATTTCAACAATGTGCTGACGGCGATCCTGCTTTCCTCCGACCATCTGCTGCTGCAGGCGCGGCCGGCCGATGCCAGCTTTGCCGACCTGATAGAGATCAAGCGCAACGCCAACCGCGCCGCAGTGCTGGTGCGCCAGTTGCTCGCCTTCTCGCGCAAGCAGACGATGCGGCCCTCGGTGCTGAACCTTACCGATGTCGTCGGCGACCTGCGCATGCTGGTCGACCGGCTGCTTTCCGGCACCAATGTCAAGCTCGACGTGCAATATGGCCGCGACCTCTGGCCTGTCAAAACCGACCTGTCGCAGTTCGAGCAGGTGTTGATCAATCTCTGCGTCAATGCGCGCGACGCGATGCCCGAGGGTGGTACGCTGACGCTGCGCACCCGCAATCTGACCGCCGCCGAGGTCTCGGCCTTCAACTATTCCTACATGCCGGCCGAGGACATGGTGCTGGTCGAAGTCGCCGATAACGGCACCGGTATCGCACCGGAGATCATGGACAAGATCTTCGAGCCGTTCTTCACTACCAAGGATGTCGGCAAGGGCACCGGTCTTGGCCTCGCCATGGTCTACGGCATCGTCAAACAGTCGGGCGGCTACATCCAGCCGGAGTCCGAAGTCGGCAAGGGCACGACCTTCCGCGTCTTCCTGCCGCGCCACATTCCGGAGCCGGCGGAGGCCGCCGAAGCAGGTTCGATCGACGGCGCCATCGCCGGGGCCGAAGTGGTGCCGCTGCCGGTATCGCCGCAGCAGCCGGAGGACCTGACGGGATCGGCCGTCATCCTTCTCGTCGAGGACGAGGAGGCGGTGCGTCGCGGCGGCAAGCGCATGCTGGAAACGCGCGGCTACACCGTGCACGAGGCGGGCTCGGGCGTCGAGGCACTCAGCATCTTGGAAGAACTCGACGGCAAGGTCGATATCGTCGTTTCCGACGTCGTCATGCCCGAAATGGACGGCCCGACGCTGCTGCGCGAGCTGCGTAAGACCTATCCCGACATGAAGTTTATCTTTGTTTCCGGCTATGCCGAAGATGCCTTTGCCCGCAACCTGCCTCCGGAGGCGAAATTCGGCTTTCTGCCGAAGCCTTTCTCGCTGAAGCAGCTTGCTGTTGTGGTGAAGGAGACGTTGGACGGGTGAGGGAGAGGTGGGTGTTGGAGGGCACGCTGTGCCGTGTCGCGCCCTCTGCTCTGCCGGGCATCTCCCCAACAGGTGGGGAGATCGGCTGGGCGCACTGGCTCCCTAACCAAATATCCATGCAGTTCGGCGAAACGTTGATGCGATGCGAAGGTTTTGCCGCTTGTAATCTCCCCACCTGTGGGGGAGATGCCCGGCAGGGCGGAGGGGGCCTGGAACGGCACCACCTATCTGCTAAAAATTGATACCTGCTAGCCCGTCAACCTTCATTCACTCAGCGCCACCGCAATCTCAGCAGCAAGCCGCGCGTTGTTCTCAACAAGCGCAATATTCGTCTTCAGGCTCTGGCCATCCGTCAGGTCGAAAATGGTCGACAGAAGATAGGGTGTGACCGCCTTGCCCGTGACTTCGTCGCGCTCGGCGCTGTCGAGCGCTCGCTCGATATAGATTTCCATCTCCTCGCGCGCGATCTCGTCGGCCTCGGGCACGGGGTTGGCAACGAGCATGCCGCCGTCGACGCCGAGTTGTTCGCGCACCGTCTGGAAATTGGCGATGGCGGCCGGGCTGTTCAGCGACAGCGGGCTGCGGATGCCCGAGGAGCGCGACCAGAAGGCGGGAAATTCCTCGCTCTCATAGGTGACGACAGGCACGCCGCGGGTTTCCAGCACCTCCAGTGTCTTCGGAATGTCGAGGATCGCCTTGGCGCCGGCGCAGACGACGATGACGCCAGTGCGCGCCAGTTCCTCGAGGTCGGCTGAAATGTCGAAGCTTTCCTCGGCACCGCGATGCACGCCGCCGATGCCGCCTGTGGCAAAGACGCGGATGCCGGCGCGCGCCGCCGCGATCATCGTGGCCGCGACCGTGGTGGCGCCGGTGCGGCGCTCGGCGATGGCGAAGGCGAGATCGGCGCGCGACACCTTCAACACGTCGGTTGCCTTGGCGAGTTGCTCCAGTTCCGAGGCTTCAAGACCGATATGCAGCGTGCCGTGAATGACGGCGATCGTTGCCGGCACCGCACCCTGTTCGCGGATGATCGCCTCGACGCTGCGGGCCATCTCGATATTGCCGGGATAGGGCATGCCATGGGTGATGATGGTCGATTCCAGCGCCACCAGCGGCGCGCCGCGCTGCTTGGCGCTGGCGACTTCCTTCGAATAGGCGATCGGCAGAAGAGGGGAGATGGGCTTGGTCATGGTCTTGTCCTGTGATCGACAGAGCATGATGCCGAAAAGTGTGAGCGGTTTTCGGACGACATCATGCTCAACTATTTAATAGCCGCTTCAATGCAGAATTCTGACCTTGGGAACAAGGGCAAGCGCCTCATTCAGCAGATCGGGCGTCAGATTTTCGTTGACGGCGTGCCGCGACTGCACGGTCAGTATGGCGGCCGCAGTGCCGTGGCGGACGGCTTCTTCGAGCGGCAGGCCTGATATCAATGCGGCGAGTGTGCCGGCCGCAAGAGAATCGCCGGCACCCGTAACATCGGCGACGGTGTCGGCAATCGGCGGCTGCAACGTCACGGCGCGGCCATCGCAAAGCGCGACGAGTTCGCGCCGGCCGCGGGTGACGACAGCGTTCCTGATGCCGATCTCGTTCAGCAACGGCGGCCAGCCCGCAGCCTCTTCCGGCCGCTCACCGGCAAGGACGGCAGCTTCAGCCTCATTCAGGAACAGGTAGTCGATATCCCCGATGCAGGGTTTCAGCCTGACGACCTTGGCCGGCGAGATGGCGATTGCCGCAACAGGCTTGGCGAGGGAATGCGCCTTTGCGACGATCGCCGCGATCGTCTCTTCCGGCAGGTTGGCGTCGAAGAGGATGAAATCATGGGCGGCGAAGGCCTCCCGCACCCAGCGGATGGAGAGACGCCGCGGCACGAAGAAACGGTAGAGATCCATGTCGGCAAGGGCGATCACCAGATTGCCGTCCTTCTCGATGATCGCCGTGTAGCTCGGCGTCTTGCGGTCGAGGAAGACGAAGGGCCGGTCGTCGATGCCGGCGAAATCGGCAGCTTCTCCGACCGTCTCACCCATCGGATCGCCGCCGCGCGGCGAGATCATCGTCACCTGAAAACCGAGCCTTGCGAGGTTACGCGCCGCATTGAAGCCACCACCGCCTGGCTCCTCGAACCAGGTGCCGGGATTGCTGGCGCCAGGCGCCGTCTCGTCGGAGATGTGGCCGCGCCGGTCGATATGGGCACCGCCGAGAACAAGAATCTTTTTCTTCATCTGATCCGCTCTCCCGATGCCCGAAGGACGAATCGATACGGCGCGCCCTGCCGCGGCCGAGTCGGCACTTTTGGCCTAAGCCGTTGCTTTTCATTGATAAAACAAATGCAGAACACGTGTCGTTTTACCTTTTTCTTTCAACTGTTTGATCGCCTATTGCGAGAATGGAACAAATAGGGTACAAACTCGACATTGCTTGAGCGGCTTCAATAACCTAAAGGTGGATCGGATGTCTCAGAATTCATTGCGGCTGGTAGAGGACAAATCGGTGGACAAAAGCAAGGCGCTTGAAGCGGCACTCTCACAGATAGAGCGGTCGTTCGGCAAGGGCTCGATCATGAAACTCGGCTCCAACGAGAATGTTGTCGAGATCGAGACGATCTCGACCGGCTCGCTTGGCCTCGATATTGCACTCGGCGTTGGTGGCCTGCCGAGGGGCCGCATCATCGAGATCTACGGGCCTGAAAGCTCCGGTAAGACCACGCTCGCATTGCAGACGATTGCCGAAGCGCAGAAGAAGGGCGGCATCTGCGCCTTCGTCGATGCCGAACATGCGCTCGATCCCGTCTATGCCCGCAAGCTTGGCGTCGATCTGCAGAACCTTCTGATCTCGCAGCCCGATACCGGCGAGCAGGCGCTCGAAATCACCGATACGCTGGTGCGCTCCGGCGCCGTCGACGTTCTCGTCGTCGACTCGGTCGCCGCACTGACGCCGCGTGCCGAAATCGAAGGCGAGATGGGCGATAGCCTTCCCGGTCTTCAGGCGCGCCTGATGAGCCAGGCGCTGCGCAAGCTCACCGCTTCGATCTCCAAGTCGAACACCATGGTTATCTTCATCAACCAGATCCGCATGAAGATCGGCGTTATGTTCGGTTCGCCGGAAACGACGACGGGCGGCAATGCGCTGAAGTTCTATGCCTCCGTGCGCCTCGACATCCGCCGCATCGGCGCTGTCAAGGAGCGCGAAGAGGTGATCGGCAACCAGACCCGCGTCAAGGTCGTCAAGAACAAGATGGCGCCGCCCTTCAAGCAGGTCGAGTTCGACATCATGTATGGTGAGGGTGTTTCCAAGACCGGCGAACTGGTCGATCTCGGCGTCAAGGCCGGCATCGTCGAAAAGTCGGGTGCCTGGTTCTCCTATAACAGTCAGCGTCTCGGCCAGGGCCGTGAAAACGCCAAGACCTTCCTGCGCGACAATCCGGATCTCGCCCGCGAGATCGAATTGTCGCTGCGCCAGAATGCCGGCCTGATCGCCGACCGCTTCCTGCAGAATGGCGGACCGGACCCGGATGATAGCGATGGCGATGCCACCGCGGAAATGTAGTTTTCGCGCTTAAACTCATCGGACAGTTCCAACCGGCCGCATTCCTGATGAGAATGCGGCCGGTTTTGTTTGTCTGCTGGACAGTGGCGGGGGTGAACGTTAAAAGCCGATGAATTTAATTTTACCTGCCTCCGGCAGCATTGAAGGGCATAGCATGAGCGGTGTGAACGATATCCGGTCGACCTTCCTCGACTATTTCAAGAAGAACGGCCATGAGATCGTTCCGTCGAGCCCGCTCGTGCCGCGCAACGACCCGACGCTGATGTTTACCAATGCCGGCATGGTGCAATTCAAGAACGTCTTCACCGGCCTCGAAAAACGTCCCTATTCGACGGCGACGACGTCGCAGAAATGCGTGCGCGCCGGCGGCAAGCACAACGACCTCGACAATGTCGGCTATACTGCACGCCACCTGACCTTCTTCGAAATGCTCGGCAACTTCTCCTTCGGAGACTATTTCAAGGAGAATGCGATCGAGCTTGCCTGGAAGCTCGTCACCGAGGGCTTCGACCTTCCGAAGAACCGCCTGCTGGTGACCGTCTATTCCGAGGATGAGGAAGCTGCGACGCTGTGGAAGAAGATCGCCGGTTTTTCCGACGACAAGATCATCCGCATCCCAACCTCTGACAATTTCTGGCAGATGGGCGATACCGGCCCCTGCGGCCCGTGCTCGGAAATCTTCATCGACCAGGGTGAAAATGTTTGGGGTGGCCCTCCGGGCTCCCCGGAGGAGGATGGTGACCGGTTCCTGGAATTCTGGAACCTCGTCTTCATGCAGTTCGAGCAGACCGAACCTGGCGTTCGCAACCCGCTGCCCCGCCCGTCGATCGATACCGGCATGGGCCTGGAGCGCATGGCCGCCGTTCTGCAGGGCGTTCAGAGCGTATTCGACACCGATCTCTTCCGCACGCTGATCGGGACCATCGAGGATACGATGGGCGTCAAGGCGGAAGGCAGCGCCAGCCACCGCGTCATCGCCGACCATTTGCGCTCCTCGGCCTTCCTGATCGCCGATGGCGTGCTTCCGTCGAATGAGGGCCGCGGTTATGTGCTGCGCCGCATCATGCGCCGCGCCATGCGCCATGCACAGCTGCTTGGCGCCAAGGAACCGCTGGTCTACAAGCTGCTGCCGACGCTGGTGCAGCAGATGGGCCGCGCCTATCCGGAACTGGTGCGCGCCGAGGCGCTGATCTCGGAAACGCTGAAGCTGGAGGAAAACCGCTTCCGCAAGACGCTGGAACGCGGCCTGTCGCTTCTGTCGGACGCGACGACGGATCTTTCCAAGGGCGATATGCTGGATGGTGAGACCGCCTTCAAGCTCTACGACACCTACGGCTTCCCGCTCGATCTGACGCAGGATGCATTGCGTGCCCGTGAGATCGGCGTCGACATCTCCGGCTTCACCGATGCGATGCAGCGCCAGAAGGCCGAAGCCCGCTCGCACTGGGCCGGTTCCGGCGAGAAGGCGACGGAAACCGTCTGGTTCGAGCTTAAGGAAAAACACGGTGCGACCGAATTCCTGGGCTACGACACCGAAACGGCTGAAGGCGTCGTGCAGGCGATCGTCAAGGAGGGCGCGGTTTCCACCGAGGCCAAGGCCGGCGACAAGGTGCAGATCGTGGTTAGCCAGACACCGTTCTATGGCGAATCCGGTGGCCAGATGGGCGATACCGGCGTGATCTCGTCCGACCACGGCAAGATGGAGATTTCGGATACGCAGAAGAGGGGCGAGGGCCTGTTCGTGCATCAGGGCACCGTCATCGACGGCGTCGTCAAGGACGGCGATGCGGTCGTGCTGACGGTCGATCATGCCCGCCGTTCGCGGCTGCGTGCCAACCACTCTGCGACCCACCTGTTGCACGAGGCTTTGCGCGAAGTGCTCGGTACCCATGTGGCGCAAAAGGGTTCGCTGGTCGCGCCCGAGCGCTTGCGTTTCGACGTCTCGCATCCGAAGCCGATGTCGGCTGAGGAACTGAAGATCGTCGAGGATATGGCAAACGAGATCGTGCTGCAGAATTCGCCGGTTACCACGAGGCTGATGAGCGTCGACGATGCGATCGCCGAAGGCGCGATGGCGCTGTTCGGTGAGAAATACGGCGATGAAGTCCGGGTCGTGGCGATGGGCGAGGGCGTGCGTGGCGCCAAGGCCAACAAGCCTTATTCGATCGAACTCTGCGGCGGCACGCATGTCGGAGCCACTGGCCAGATCGGCCTGATCCGCGTTCTCGGCGAAAGCGCCGTCGGCGCTGGCGTTCGCCGTATCGAGGCCGTCACCGGCGAATCGGCGCGCGAATATCTCGCCGAACAGGACGAACGCGTGAAGACGCTTGCCGCCTCGCTGAAGGTGCAGCCGGGCGAAGTGCTGTCGCGTGTCGAAGCGCTGATGGACGAGCGCCGTAAGCTCGAAAAAGAACTGGCTGACGCCAAGCGCAAACTCGCCATGGGCGGCGGGCAGGGCGGCTCGGTCGATGCCGTGCGCGAAGTTGCCGGCGTCAAGTTCCTCGGCAAGGCGATTTCGGGCGTCGATCCCAAGGATTTGAAGGGGCTTGCCGATGACGGCAAGACCAGCATCGGCTCCGGCGTCGTTGCTCTCGTCGGCGTGTCCGATGACGGCAAGGCAAGTGCTGTCGTGGCGGTGACGCCGGATCTCGTGGAGCGCTACAGTGCCGTCGATCTCGTCCGCATCGCATCTGCCGCCCTCGGCGGCAAGGGCGGCGGCGGCCGCCCCGACATGGCGCAGGCCGGCGGCCCGGACGGATCGAAGGCCGATGAAGCGATCGAGGCGGTTGCCATAGCACTCGCCGGCTGAACTGCGGCCTGACAACAGTTTGAAATTCAAACCGGCTGCGAGATCATGGATTTCGCAGCCGGTTTTGTTTTCAACGACGGTGGTCACTCGATGTTCAGTTTCGCGGCTGCAACGCCAGGCGGCAGGCGAGCCCGGTGAAGACCGTTGCCAGGATATATTGCGGCAATTTCGGAAAACGGCTCGCCGATTGAAGTCTCGAACGGATCGTGCTTCCGAGGAAAATCACGGCGCCATTCACGACGAGGCCGATACCGTTCAGGACGCTTGCAAGTATCAGCATCTGCATCGTCAACGATCCTGATGACGCATTCACGAATTGTGGAAAGAGCGCCATGACGAAGAGCGCCATCTTCGGATTGAGCAGATTGGTGGCAAGGCCCGCAAAGAAGATACGCCGGCCCGGCAGCCGCTTCAGCGTCGATGCCGGCTGAAAGGCGGCGCCTTCCGAGCGGACCGTCTTGTAGGCGAGATAGAGAAGATAGCAACAGCCGGCCCAGCGCACTGTTTCATAGGCGGCCGGCACGGTCATGAAGAGCTGTGACAGCCCAAAGGCTGCGGCAAGGGCGTGGCAATAGGTGCCGAGCGCGATGCCGGCATATGTCAGGAAGCCGGCAGCGCGTCCCTGGCTGATGCTGCGGGAGGCGATCAGCAGCATGTCGGGACCCGGCGTGGCTGTCAGCACCAGCGCCGCGGCGGCAAAGAGTACCAATGTTGAAAAATCCGGCATCTATCATCCTCTTGGGTTCGAGCCGGAATTCCGGTTTACGCAGGATTCGCCGAAGGTTCAAGTCCGCAGGATTTGTCAAATCGGGTTATGGTTCTCTCAAGCCGATCGATTTGCACGAGGTTCCCAAATGAATGGCGAAACGGCATGGGCACTTTATGAAAACCGTCTGAGACGGGTTTCGGCCTATATTCACGACCACTTGGACGAGGAGCTGGATATGGAGCGCCTTGCCGAAATCGCCTGCATGTCGAGCTATCACTGGCACAGGATCTACCGGGCGATTTACGGCGAGACGCTGGCGGCAACCGTCAAGCGGCTCAGGCTGCATCACGCGGCGGGCGAGATCGTCCGCACGGACCTTGCCGTCAGTGAAATTGCGAAGCGATCAGGCTATCCCAATCTCCAATCCTTCAATCGTATTTTCAAGTCGGTCTACGGCATGCCGCCGGCCCGCTACCGGAAAGAGGGAAGCCACACAGCCTATGAGCCCTCACCTAACGGAAAGACCAAAGTCATGTTAGACGTTACCATACGTGAGATCGCGCCGATCGAGCTGATCGGCGTTGCCCATACCGGTTCCTACATGCAGATCGACAAGGCCTTCGAGACGCTGTTCGGCACGCTTTACGCCCGCGGCCTCGCCAAGCCCGACATGCGGATGATCGGCGTCTATCTCGACGATCCCGATCTTGTGCCGGAGGAAAAGCTGCGCTCGATTGCCTGCGTCACCGGCGCCGCCGACGTGCCTGTTGATGCGCCGTTCGAGCGGCGCACCATCGAGGGCGGCGATTATGCGGTGTTGCGCCACAAGGGTCCCTATGCCGACATGCCCAGGTCCTATCAGTGGCTCTTTGCCGAATGGCTACCGAAATCCGGTCGGCAGCTGAAGGACAGGGTCATGTTCGAGGAATATCTCAACAATCCGCGCGAGGTATCGCCGACCGAGCTTCTAACGGACATTCACATGCCGCTCGCCTGATGCCGTCGATCGGGGCGCGGCGGATCCGCCGCGCCTTTGAGACTCAGGCGGCCTGCATGGTCTTGACGGCTTCGTCATCAAGGGCGTTGGCCCGCTTGTAGGCCTCACGCTGGCTGATGCGGCCGACATAGTCGAGGAAGGCCTGGCGTCTTTCGATGCCGCCAAATCCGATGCCCCAGCCGATATGGGAGCCGACATAGACGTCGGCGGCGGTGAAGCGCTCGCCGGCGATGTAGGTCGAAGCGGAGACGGCTTTCTCCAATGTATCCATGACGTCGTTGAAACCGCCGCAGCCGGCCATACGCAGGCGTTCCTTCGGAATTTCGAAGCCGAGAGTCTTCATCGTCACCGCCGATTCGAGAGGACCGGCGGCAAAGAACATCCAGCGGTAATAGCGCGCACGCTCTTCCGGTCTCGGCGCCAGCGCTTTCTCAGGGAAGGTTTCGGCGAGATAGGCGCAGATCGCCGCGCATTCGGTGACGATCGTATCGCCATGGCGGATCGCCGGCACCTTGCCCATCGGATTGACCGCGAGATATTTGGGCGCTTTCATCGTCTCGCCGAAGGTCAGGTATTCGGTGCGGTAGGGCTGGCCGATCTCCTCCAGCATCCAGCGCGCGATGCGGCCGCGCGACATTGGGTTCGTATAGAATACCAGTTCCTCGGTCATGAAATCCTCCTCGTGTTCCCGTTATTCCATCCCACGGAATCAATAGGGCAGCGATGTCTGCCTGCAAGCCCCAGTCGTCAGAGCGGCTTGCGATACTGGATGAAGCCGGAGCGCTCGGCGATCCTGTCGTAGAGCCGGCGGGCCGTTGCATTCGTTTCGTGGGTCATCCAATAGAGCCTGCCTGCACCGTTTGCGCGCGCGAGATCGGCGACCGCCTCGATCAGAGCTGCACCGGCGCCGAGCCCGCGCTGGCTGTTGTCGACATAGAGATCCTGCAAATAGCAGGTCCATTGCGGCAGCCAGCAGGAGCGGTGAAAGACGGCATGGACGATGCCGACGAGGCGGCCGTCTTCGTCAAAGGCGCCGAGTGCATGCATGGGCTCGTCAGGATCGAGAAAGCGAGCCCAGGTGAGATCCGTGGTTTCAGGCGGGATGACCACTTCGTAGAAGCGCTGATAGGCCGCCCATAAGGGTTCCCAGCCGGCGCGGTCAAAGGGTTCCAGCGGGCGCACGGTTGCCGTCATCGGGTCATCCTCGCAAATGAAAACGGCGGGGAAATCCCCGCCGTTTCAATGCTATACCGAAAAGACCGGCTTAAGCCATTGCCTTCTGCAGGTTCTCGTCGATCTTGTCGAGGAAAGCTGTGGTGGAGAGCCACGGCTGATCGGGTCCGATGAGCAGGGCGAGATCCTTGGTCATGAAGCCGGATTCGACGGTGTCGACGCAGACCTTTTCCAGCGTGGTGGAAAACTTTGCCAGTTCGGCATTGTCGTCGAGCTTGGCGCGGTGGGCGAGACCACGGGTCCAGGCGAAGATCGAGGCGATCGAGTTCGTCGATGTTTCCTGGCCCTTCTGATGCTGGCGGTAGTGGCGGGTCACCGTGCCGTGGGCGGCTTCGGCTTCGACCGTCTTGCCATCCGGCGTCAAGAGAACCGAGGTCATCAGGCCGAGCGAGCCGAAGCCCTGGGCGACCGTGTCGGACTGGACGTCGCCGTCGTAGTTCTTGCAGGCCCACACATAACCGCCCGACCACTTCAGCGCCGAGGCGACCATGTCGTCGATCAGGCGGTGTTCGTAGGTGATGCCGACTTCCTTGAACTGATCCTTGAATTCGGTCTGGTAGATCTCTTCGAAGATATCCTTGAAGCGACCGTCATAGGCCTTGAGAATGGTGTTCTTGGTCGACAGGTAAACCGGCCATTTGCGCATCAGGCCGTACATCATCGAGGCGCGGGCGAATTCGCGGATCGACTCGTCGAGATTGTACATGGCCATGGCAACGCCCGAGCCGGGGGCGTCGAAGACGTCCTTCTCGATAACCGTGCCGTCTTCGCCGACGAACTTGATCGTCAGTTTGCCCTTGCCGGGGAAGCGGAAGTCGGTGGCACGGTACTGGTCGCCGAAGGCATGGCGGCCGACAACGATCGGCTTGGTCCAACCGGGAACCAGGCGCGGCACGTTCTGGCAAATGATCGGCTCGCGGAAGATGACGCCGCCGAGAATGTTGCGGATTGTGCCGTTCGGGCTCTTCCACATCTGCTTGAGATTGAATTCCTTGACGCGGTCTTCGTCCGGCGTGATCGTCGCGCACTTGATGCCGACGCCATACTTCTTGATGGCATTGGCGGCGTCGACGGTGACCTGGTCGTTGGTGGCGTCGCGGTTTTCGACGGACAGGTCGAAATAGTCGATGTCGAGGTCGAGATACGGATGGATCAGCTTGTCCTTGATAAGCTGCCAAATGATGCGCGTCATTTCATCGCCGTCGAGATCGGCGACGGGATTGGCGACCTTGATCTTGTTCATGTATCTGCCTCGTTCGAGCTTCAATGGGGACCGGCGTCCCGGGTGGGTGATATGATGAGGAGCGCTATAGCATTGTGATCAGGGAACGCAAAGCTGCAAGGGGCTCGACAATGCGTTTTTGCCGCCATTGCCAAGTGCTGGAATTTGGCTAGTGTCCGCCTCGATCTGCCGCTCCGGACATTCGACCATGAAGACAATCGCCGTTGTTATCGCAAGCCTTATCGCCTTTTCCGGCATCGGCCACGCCGCCGATATCACCGCTCCCGTGAAGGAGATCATGGACGCGACCAGGAGCAACTGGGCCGACAATAACAGCGACTGGACCGACATCTTCGACGCGAGCCGGCTCGACCGTCTCTACAGCCGCGATTTCGTCGCGAAATACCAGGCGGCGGCGCAATTTCCCGCCATTGACGACGACGGCATTTCGCCCTTCGACTACGACGTCATCGTCAACGGTCAGGATGCTTGCCCGCTGGAGGATCTGACGATGGCGGCAGCGCCTGTGGTCGACGGCGTGGCCGAGGTGACCGTGCGCTTCAAGAAATCCGCCTGCTCGGATGCGCCCGATGCCAAGGACTATACGACCGTTCGTTTCGAGGTGGTCGAGGAGGGCGGCAAGCCCGTCATCGACGATATCGTCACCGAGAATATCGAAACGCAGGCGCGCGATTCCATGAAGACAACGATGGCGCTGATTGCCAAGGGCCAATAGGCGCGCGACATTCAAGAGCATCGAGATTCGATCTCGGGCGGTTTGATTTCCGCTCTTGCGGCGGTATCTGTTGATCCCTGGGCGGCATGAGGGCTCTTGCATTTGTTTTCCGGTTTTCAGTTCCGCGACTGGCTGCTTGCCAACGATCCGGCGCTTTCGCGCCTACGCATGGCTTCGCGGGTAACGCTGACGATCGTCCTCTCCTTTGCCATCCTGTTCGCCATCCAGATGTTGATCGTGCCGCTGCCGACGGCGGCCTTCGGTCTCGGCATCGTGCTGTCGATCGAGGGCGGGGTGGCGGTGCGCGACAAGGGCAATTCGCGCCAGCTGGTGACGCGGCTTTTCGGCTGTGCCGCGAGCCTTGCCGTCGTCGGCATTGCGGCGGAGCTCGAGGATCGCCGCTTTCTCTCGGATCTCGTCTTCCTGGTGGTGATCGCGCTCGCATCGGCCGGGCGGGTGTTCGGGCCGCGCGGCTTTGCGATCGGCATGTTCGCCTTCACCTCCTATTTCATGGGGTCTTATTTCCGGCCTTCCCTTGCCGAACTGCCTGATGTGGCGATCGGCCCCGTCGTATCGGTGTTCGTCGGCCATCTGGTGAGGGCGGTGCTTCTGCCCGACGATTGGCGGCGCGACCTGCTGCGCTCGCTCGAAAGCGTCAGGGGGCGCATCAACCAGATCCTCTTCAAGCTCGCCACCCTTGCCGGCAGCGGTCATATCGGCGAGGCCGACCGGCAGGAGCTGCGCCAGCTGGAAGACCGGCTGAAGGAAGTGGTGCTGATGGCCGAGACCTTCATTCCACGTCCGCCGGCCGGCGTCTTCGATGGTGCTTCGGATCCCGCCGCGGAACTGGCGATTCGGCTCTTCGACGCGCATCTCGCTGCCGAAAGCGCGATCGTGGTGAGCTTCCAGAGCTTGCCGCCCTTTGCACTCGTCCATGCCGTGATCGAGGCCGACAAGGCTGAGCTCGCCATCTATGAGGGGATGGCGGAAGCCATCAAGGACGAGCCGCAAGGCGAAACCGTGCGGGCGCTGCTCTGGCTCGGCGAGGCGCGGCAGCAATTGACGCAGGCGATTGGCGAGGGGCAGGCTTCCGGCTTTGCCGGCATCGATGCCGTCAAGGACATGGCGCAGCCTGAGAAGATCGACTTTTCATTCGCCAATCCGCTGCTGCGCTCGGCGCTGCAGATCACGCTCGCCTCGGCGCTCGCCATGGGCTTCGGCCTGCTCTTGTCGCGCGAGCGCTGGTTCTGGGCAGTGCTCGCCTCCTTCCTCGTCTTCACCAATACCAATTCGCGCGGCGACACGGCGATGAAAGCGCTGTCGCGCTCGCTCGGCACGGTATTCGGCATTGCGATCGGTCTCGTGTTGGCGACACTGATTTCGGGCGAGCCTTATATCGCCATTCCGGTCGCCGCCGTCTGCATCTTCCTCGCCTTCTATTTCCTGCAGGTTTCCTATGCGACAATGACCTTCTTCATCTCGATCGTGCTCTGCCTGGTCTACGGCATGACCGGGGTGCTGACGCTTGATCTCCTGCAACTGCGCATCGGCGAGACCGTGATCGGCGCGGTGGCCGGGACGGCGGTTGCCTTCCTGGTCTTTCCCGCACGCACGCGCGGCGCGCTGGATGCGGCACTCGCCCGCTGGTTTCAGGCGCTGGACGAGTTGTTGAGCGCGATCGGCGAAGGCAAGAGCGGTTTTGCGCTGATTGCGCTGTCACAGAAGATCGATGCCTGCTACCGCGACGTAACGGTGGCGGCGCGGCCGCTCGGCTCGTCCTGGTCGGTGGTGACCCGGCCTGGCCAGATCCGCCAGACGCTGGCGATCTTCCTCTCCTGCACCTATTGGGCGCGGATCCTGGCGAAGAGTTACGCAGCGCGGGCCGATGCCGACGAGCTGAAAAGGCTGATCGCTTCGGATCTGGCGCTGATGAAGGATGCGGCCCCGCGCGGCTCGACCTGTTTCTTCATCGAACGCAAGGCGTCGCGGACGACAGGGCGGCACCTGCCGCTGTCGCGCGAAGGCGCCAGACTCGGGCTCGAAATGATCGGTTCGGCGCTTGAAAGGCTCTATCCTAGCGCAGACGTCTTGCCGTTTGCACCGGGCGAGGCTATTGCGCGCTCGAAACAGGGATAGAACCATGGCAGGCACGAACAGCGAGCGTCAACTTCTGGCCGAAGGCCCGGCCATTATTCTGGTCGAGCCGCAGATGGGCGAGAATATCGGCATGGTGGCGCGCGCCATGGCGAATTTCGGCCTTGCTGAACTGCGCCTGGTCAATCCGCGCGACGGCTGGCCGAACGAGAAAGCCCTGGCGACTGCCTCCAAGGCCGATCACGTCATCGAGGCGACCAAGGTCTACGACACGCTGGAACAGGCGGTCGCCGATCTTAATTTTGTCTATGCGACGACGGCGCGCGAGCGCGACGGCTATAAGCCGGTGCGCTCTCCGGTCATCGCCGCCGAAACGCTTCGGGCGAGGTTCCGTGCCGGCGAGGGTACCGGCATCCTCTTCGGGCGCGAGCGCTGGGGGCTGACCAACGAGGAGGTGGCGCTTGCCGACGAGATCGTCACTTTCCCCGTCAATCCGGCCTTCGCTTCGCTGAACATCGCCCAGGCGGTGCTGCTGATGTCGTATGAATGGATGAAATCCGGCATGGAGGATCTCGGCGCCGTGCCTTTTCAGGCGATGGGGCAGACGCCTTCGACCAAGGACCAGCTGTTCGGTCTGTTCGACCAGCTGGAAGATGCGCTCGATGCGCGCGGTTATTTCCATCCTGCCGGGAAAAAGCCGAAAATGATCGACAATCTGCGCGCTGTTCTATCCCGCCGGGCCTTCACGGAACAGGAAATCAGCGTGTTGCGCGGCGTCATCTCCTCCCTCGACCGCTTCTCGCGCAAGAGCCCGCGCGGCGGCCGGTTCCCGACCGCGGCCAAGGAAACACCGCCAGATGACAGCGCCGACGCATGAGTTGAAACCCGTCCTCGTCTTCGATTCCGGCATTGGCGGGCTGACCGTCTTGCGCGAGGCGCGCGTGCTGATGCCGGAACGCGGCTTCATCTATGTCGCCGACGATGCCGGCTTTCCCTATGGCGGCTGGGAGGAGCAGGCGCTGAAGGAGAGGGTGATCGGCCTCTTCGGCCGGCTGCTCGAGGAGCACGATCCCGAAGTCTGCATCATCGCCTGCAACACCGCCTTTACGCTGGTTGGTGCCGATCTGCGCGCCGCCTTTCCTCAGATGACCTTCGTCGGCACCGTGCCGGCGATCAAACCGGCGGCGGAGCGCACGCGCTCCGGCTTGGTCTCGGTGCTCGCCACGCCGGGCACGGTCAAGCGCGCCTATACGCGCGATCTCATCCAGTCCTTCGCCCAGCAATGCCATGTCCGCCTCGTCGGCTCGGAGAACCTGGCGCGCATGGCGGAGGCCTATATTCGCGGTGATGCCGTCTCCGACGACGCCGTGCTTGCCGAAATCGACCAATGCTTCGTTGAGAAGGACAGTCAGAGGACCGATATCGTCGTGCTCGCCTGCACGCATTATCCCTTCATGGCCAATCTTTTCCGCCGGCTTGCGCCTTGGCCGGTGGACTGGCTGGATCCGGCAGAAGCCATTGCCCGGCGGGCGCGCACACTCGTTCCGCAGATCGCCGATGCCGTTCACCCCGATAATTTCGACTTTGCCGTCTTTACATCCGGCAATCCCGACTTTGCGACGCGCCGACTGATGCAGGGTTTTGGTCTCAGCACGCGATAAGGCACTGCGCGCTTTATTTCACCGATGTCATCGCGCAAGATCTCCGCGGGGAATCGCGGGCGGGTGTTTACCGTTCAAGACATAAAGGGATGCGCCGTGCCGCTGCAAAGACTTGTCATGCTGATCTTCTTTCTGCAGCCGATAGCCTTTGGCGCCTGGTTACCGCGCATTCCTGATATCCAGGCGAAGCTTGAACTCGGCACCGCCGATCTCGCCGTCGCACTTCTGGGATTGCCGATCGGCACGCTGATCACCCTGCCGTTTGCGGGCCGCCTCGTCTCGCGCATCGGCGGGCGCATGGCGATCATCTATGGTTTCATTTTCTTTCTTGCCGTGGTTTCGCTTCCAGCCTTCGCGCCCAGCGCCATGCTTCTATTCTTCGCCTTGATTGTCGTTGGGGTCGCGCTTTCGACGGTGGAACTCGGCATGAATGTCGAGGCCGATGTGACGGAGAAGGCGACGGGGCTGATCATCATGAGCCGCTGCCACGGCTTCTGGAGCTTCGGCATCATGGCCGGCAGCCTGATCGGCGTTGGTGCGATAGCCATCGGGCTTTCGCCGCACTGGTCGATTCTGATCACGGCGCCCGTCGTCCTGCCGGCTGCGCTGATTGCCAGCCTGCGCCTGCCGAAATTGCCGGAAAGTCACCATGCGGAGAATTCGCAGGCAATGACCGGCTTCAAGCTGCCCAGTCTTGCTCTGCTCGGGATCTGCGCCTTTGTCTTCGGCGTGACGATGACCGAAGGTGCGATGGCCGATTGGTCGGCGGTTTACCTCCGCGATGTCATGAATGCAGAAGGCGCGCAAACCGGCCTCGGTTATTCGGTTTTCGCTTTCATGGTTGCGGCGGGGCGCTTCAGCGGTGATTACATGAAAGGCCGTTTCGGCGCGGTTGCCATTGCCCGTGGCTGCGGCATCGCCTCGCTTGCCGGCATGCTCGTCGTTCTCCTTGCACCGGCGACGCCGCTTGCGCTACTCGGCTTTGCCGCAGTTGGTGTCGGTGTCTCGGTCGGGTTTCCGCTTGCGGTGACGGCCGTTGCTTCGCTGACTGACCGCCCGCCCGCTTCAAGCGTTGCGACGCTCTCCTTCGCAGCCCTGACCGGTTTTCTCATCGGGCCGCCGATCATCGGCTTTCTCGGCGAACTCCTGGGCTTGCGCGCCGGGCTTGCGGTCTTGCTGGTGCCGCTTTTCGTCAGCCTGCTCTGCACACGTTTGCTGAGTCCGACGCAGAAGGACATGGCAGGCGACCTCGTCGAGCGCGAGGCGGTGTGAAACCCTATCTCCCAGGACTGGCTTTCCTGTGGGTTCTTGAAGGTTTGACGACAACAGCGTCTGCGAATCTGCTAGAGCATGATGCCGAAAAGTGCGCGCGGTTTTCGGACGACATCATGCTCTATTTCTTTGATGTAGATCAGGATTCAGATTTTAGGCCGATCAGGCCTAAAATCATCCTGATCTAGAGACGGGCCGGGAATTTGTAAGGGGAATTGGACGTGCAGGTTGGCATCGATATGGGACTGGCGTCCGGCGCTCCGGCGACGCTCGATATCGAGGAGCTGCTGGCGACACGTCTGCTCGTTCAGGGCAATTCCGGCTCCGGCAAATCGCATCTTCTCCGCCGTCTGCTGGAACAATCCGCTCAATGGGTGCAGCAGGTCATCATTGATCCCGAAGGTGATTTCGTCACGCTCTCAGACCGGTACGGCCATGTCGTCGTCGACGGCGAGCGCACCGAAGCCGAGCTTGCCGGCATTGCCAACCGTATCCGCCAGCATCGCGTATCCTGCGTGCTGACGCTGGAAGGGCTTGATATCGAGCAGCAGATGCGGGCGGCAGCCGCCTTCCTCAACGGCATGTTCGATGCCGATCGTGAATACTGGTATCCTGTTCTCGTCGTGGTCGACGAAGCGCAGATGTTTGCGCCGTCGGTCGGCGGCGATGTCTCCGAAGATGCTCGCAAGATGTCGCTCGGCGCGATGACCAACCTGATGTGCCGGGGGCGTAAACGCGGCCTTGCCGGCGTGATCGCGACGCAGCGTCTTGCCAAGCTTGCAAAGAACGTGGCGGCCGAAGCCTCGAACTTCCTGATGGGCCGCACCTTCCTCGATATCGACATGGCGCGTGCCGCAGACCTGCTCGGCATGGACCGCCGCCAGGCGGAAATGTTCCGAGATCTCAAGCGCGGCCATTTCGTAGCGCTCGGCCCGGCATTGTCGCGCCGGCCGCTGCCGATCCAGATCGGCGCGGTGGAGACTTCGGCGCGCTCTTCCAGCCCGAAGCTGATGCCGCTGCCGGATGCGCCTCAGGATGTCGAAGACCTGATCTTCACGCCCGATCCGGAGGAGTTCCAGCGCCCGCTGGTGCGCCGCGCCCCGCCGGCGCCGCGGCCGACGACCGATATTCTGGCCGAACTCTCGCGCTCGACGCCGGCTGCATCGGCAGCACCTGCCGAGCCGAGGGCGAGCCATGTGGAGGTTTCCCCCGAGGAGCGGGAGGAGCGCCTAGCCGGTGTCCTTGCCGAAATACTCGACGATCCCACTTCCGCCTTCCGCACCGATTCGGTGCTGTACCAGGATTTTCTGGTACGGCTGCGTATGCGCCGCGTACCGGGACCGCCAATTGCGCTGCCGGATTTCCGCCGGCGGGTGGCGATCTCACGTTCCGGCGTCGACACCAAGACAGCTGCGACCGATGCCTGGGCGACTGCGCTGTCGCTGTCATCGGGTGTCACCGACGATCTGCAGGGCGTCTTCCTGATGCTCGCCAAGGCCGCCGTCTGCGGCGAGCCGTGCCCGTCGGATGCGCGGATCGCCCGCGCCTACGGCACCCATTCCGCCCGCCGCGCCCGGCGCCTGCTTGGCTATTTCGAGGAGCAAGGCACCATCGTCGTGCATGCCGATTTTTCCGGCAAGCGTATCGTCGCTTTCCCTGATATGGACTGCCAGACGGCGCCGGGCGACGCCAACGCCCCCGACACGGGCGACCAGCCGCTGGCGGCGGAATAGTGGCGCTTTCGGGGTTTGCCGCTGTTGACATTTTCATGACGGCCCTCTAAAGACCGCCGCAAGCACCGGGCAGCAATGTCCGGTGTTTCATTTGACATGTCCCGTGGATCGTTCCTGTTCGCTAACCGGAACATCCTGTCAGGTCTCGGAAGAGACCAGAGGAGGGCGTGTTTCCTTCGTGCGGTTTGGCAACAAACCGTCATAAACCTTTGAAAGGAAATACGATGAGCAAGCGCGAATCGTCCAAGTACAAAATTGACCGCCGTATGGGCGAAAACATCTGGGGCCGTCCGAAGTCCCCGGTGAACCGCCGCGAATACGGCCCGGGCCAGCACGGCCAGCGCCGCAAGGGCAAGCTTTCGGACTTCGGTGTGCAGCTGCGCGCCAAGCAGAAGCTCAAGGGCTACTACGGTGACCTGCGCGAAAAGCAGTTCCGCGCTATCTTCGCCGAAGCCGACCGCCGCAAGGGCGACACCTCTGAAAACCTGATCGGCCTGCTGGAGTCGCGCCTCGACGCGATCGTCTATCGCGCCAAGTTCGTTCCGACGGTCTTTGCTGCCCGCCAGTTCGTCAACCATGGCCACGTCACCGTCAACGGCGTTCGCGTCAACATCGGTTCCTACCGTTGCAAGGCTGGCGACGTGATCGAAGTTCGCGAGAAGTCGAAGCAGCTGGTGATCGTTCTGGAAGCAGTCAGCCTCGCAGAGCGCGACGTTCCCGACTATATCGAAGTCGATCACAACAAGATGGTCGCAACCTTCGGCCGCGTTCCGACGCTCAGCGACGTTCCGTTCCCGGTCGTCATGGAACCGCACCTGGTCGTCGAATTCTATTCGCGTTAATGCATTCGTCTCGCAGTCGAAACCGATTGCGAGACAACAGCATGCGCCGATATACGGAAAGCCGCTCTTTCGAGCGGCTTTTTTGCGATCTGGAGAGAAGCAATGGCAGATTTGCAGGCGACCCTCGATAGCATCTACGCCGATATCCAGCCGCGGATCGGCGAGGGCAAGGTCGCGGACTATATTCCCGAACTCGCCAAGGTCGACCCGAAGCAGTTCGGCATGGCGATCGTCACCGTCGACGGCAAAGTCTATCGCGTCGGCGATGCCGACATCGCCTTCTCGATCCAGAGCATATCGAAGGTCTTCATGCTGACGCTGGCGCTCGGCAAGGTCGGCGAGGGGCTGTGGAAGCGCGTCGGGCGCGAACCCTCCGGATCGGCTTTCAACTCGATCGTCCAGCTCGAGCATGAGGGTGGCATCCCCCGCAACCCCTTCATCAATGCCGGCGCGATCGCCGTCAGCGACGTCGTCATGGCTGGCCATGCCCCGCGCGAGGCAATCGGCGAGCTGTTGCGCTTCGTTCGTTATCTCGCCGATGACGAGTCGATCACCATTGACGACAAGGTGGCGCGCTCGGAAACGCAGACGGGATACCGCAATTTCGCGCTTGCCAATTTCATGCGTGCCTACCGCAATCTCGACCATCCCGTCGACCATGTGCTCGGCGTTTATTTCCATCAATGCGCCTTGTCGATGAGCTGCGAGCAGCTCGCCCGCGCCGGACTGTTCCTTGCCGCGCGCGGGAGCAATCCGACGACCGGCCATTCGGTGGTCTCGCCGAAGCGGGCGCGGCGCATCAATGCGCTGATGCTGACCTGCGGCCATTACGACGGTTCGGGCGATTTCGCCTATCATGTCGGCCTGCCCGGCAAGAGCGGCGTCGGCGGCGGCATCTTCGCCGTGGCGCCGGGCATTGCCTCGATCGCGGTTTGGTCGCCGGGACTGAACAAGGTCGGCAATTCGCAGCTCGGCGCCGCGGCGCTGGAAATGCTCGCAGCGCGCACCGGCTGGTCGGTTTTCGGCGATTGACGCTGTGTTGCGAGGCGCGTTTCTGCTAGAGCAAGTTTGGAATTTCTGTAGGACGAAGCAATGAATATCGCAGCCAATATCGCCGACGAGTTGGAGAGTAGCGAAGCCGACACCGGCGGCCATGCGCTGTTTGCCGATGCGCCGCGTTCCGTCTCCTTCAACAAGCTGCGCAAACGGCTGCTGCGGCAGGTGCGCCAGGCCTTCGACGATTTCGACATGCTGAAGGGCCAGAAGCGTTGGTTGGTCGGCCTTTCCGGCGGCAAGGATTCCTACGGGCTGCTGGCGCTGCTGCTCGATCTCAAATGGCGCGGCCTGCTGCCGGTCGAACTGATCGCCTGCAATCTCGACCAGGGCCAGCCGAACTTCCCCAAGCACGTGCTGCCGGATTATCTCACCAAGATCGGCGTTCAGCACCGGATCGAGTATCGGGATACCTATTCGATCGTGAAGGAGAAGGTGCCTGAAGGCGCCACCTATTGTTCGCTCTGTTCGCGGCTGCGCCGCGGCAATCTCTACCGCGTCGCGCGGGAAGAGGGTTGCGATGCGCTGGTGCTCGGCCACCACCGCGAGGACATTCTCGAAACCTTCTTCATGAATTTCTTCCATGGCGGCCGGCTCGCCTCGATGCCGGCGAAGCTTCTTAACGATGAGGGCGACCTGATGGTGCTGCGGCCGCTCGCCTATGCCGCCGAAGACGACCTCGCGAAATTCGCCGCCGCCATGCAGTTTCCGATCATCCCCTGCGACCTCTGCGGCTCGCAGGACGGGCTGCAGCGCAATGCGATGAAGGACATGCTCGCTGATATCGAGCGGCGGATGCCGGGCCGCAAGGATACGATGCTGCGGGCGCTTTCTCATGTGAACCCGTCGCATCTGCTCGACCCGAAACTCTTCGACTTTTCCACCCTCGGTGTCACCGATCCTTCATGAAAGGCCGGCTACTGCATAATTCCTTACATCGGAATCGATTTAAGGAATTATGCAGCAATTTGAGGTGTTCCAGCGTCCTTTGGGCGTCTAAAAGACGCGCGGCGCTGTGGGCAGGCTGGCTATTGCATCAAGGCAGGATTTCGCATGACTATTTCAGACCAGGATATTCTCTTTCTCGGCGACTGCGTCAGGGAGGCGGCGCGCGCCGAGATCATGCCGCGTTTTCGCAATCTCGGCGCTACCGATGTTTCGGAGAAGACTTCGGCAATCGATTTGGTGACGCAGGCGGACGTGCTTGCCGAACACCGGATCACCGCGGCGCTGAGAGAGCGCTTTCCCACTGCACTCGTCGTCGGCGAGGAGGCTTATGATGCCGACCGGTCGGTCGTGCCGGCCCTTGCCGATGCCGAGCTCGCCTTCGTCATCGACCCTGTCGACGGGACGTTCAATTTCGCTGCCGGGCTTCCCGTTTTCGGGACGATGTTGGCAGTGACGATCAGGGGCGAGACGGTCGCCGGCATCATTCACGATCCCGTTCTCGGCGACACAGTGACCGCGATCAGGGGCGCAGGCGCCTTTCTGACGCGTCAGGACGGGCAGTCGACCAAGCTGAAGGTCGCTGAGCCTGCTAACCTGAACCAGATGGTCGGTGGCCTGTCATGGAGCCACATGGACGAACCGGATCGCGCGCGTATCTGCGCCAACATGGCAAAGATCCGGATGACCTTCGCCTTCAATTGCTCTGCCTACGAATATTGGATGGTCGCCTCCGGCAAGATGCATTTCATCGGCCATGCGAAGCTGATGCCCTGGGATCACTTGGCCGGCGTGCTCGCGCATCAGGAGGCCGGCGGTCATACGGCGAAATTCGACGGCACGCCCTATCGCCCGGGCGAGACGACGGGTGGCATCATCTCCGCGCCCGACAAGGAGAGCTGGCAGCTCATCCGGCGCGAGATTGTCGGCATCTGATTCAAGTTTCTCCGGAGAGACCCAAGCGTGAGGATTTGACATGACTTCGACTGTTGACGTGACCGTTCTTGCCGATCTGCTGCGCCGTGCAGCGAAGGCGGAAATCCTGCCGCGCTTTCGCCGGCTCGGCCAGGACGACGTACGCGCCAAGAGTGAGGCGACCGATCTCGTCACCGAGGCCGATGAGCAGGCGGAACGGATGATCAAGGCGGAAGCTGCGCAACTCTGGCCGAGCGCACTGTTCCTCGGCGAAGAATCGGTCGCGGCCGATCCTGATTTGCTCGGCAGCCTCGAACATGCCGATCTCGCTATCGTCGTCGATCCGGTCGACGGCACGTTCAATTTTGCTGCCGGCATCCCGGCCTTCGGCGTCATGGCGTCCGTTATCTCCGGCGGCGAGACGGTTGCCGGCATCATCTACGATCCGATGGGCGACGACTGGGTGATGGCGGAAAAGGGCGGCGGCGCATGGCTGCGGCGGCCGGATGGCGGCGCTGAGCGGCTCGCGGTGGCAGCTCCCGTGGGACTGGAGCATATGGTCGGCATGGCCTCGACCGGCTACCTGCCGAAGGAGAAGCGCGCCGAAGTGCTCGGCAATCTCGCCAAGGTGCGCTTCCTCACCAATTACCGCTGCGCGGCCCACGAATACCGCACCTTTGCCGGCGGCCATGTGCATTACCTCATGTACAACAAGCTGATGCCCTGGGATCACCTTGCCGGCACGCTGATCTCGCAGGAGGCAGGCGCCTATGCGGCGCGCTTTGACGGCTCGGCCTATCTGCCGCATCATCTCGATGGCGGGCTGCTGATTACCCCCGACAAGGCCTCCTGGGAGGTACTGCGGCGTGAGGTGTTCACGGTCTGAGCCTTTACTGCTGCCCTCACGCTATAGGACAGCGAGAATATGTTCCCATGCGAGTCGTCCCAATTTGGCGTCGGCCTCGTCGCTTCCACCATGAGCGCGCAGCGATGATCGAGGAGTCGTTTCGCCCGGCAGCAGAATGCGATGGCCCGCATCTTCTCCCAAGACAAGCTGGGTGGACAAACCAAAACCTGCGTGCCTCCGAACAAGTGATACGGCAAATTTGTCTGATGGCCAGAGCGCGTCATCGCATCCTGCTACGAGCAGAATTTCGGCATTCGTTCTCTCCAAAGGGATAGCTGCTGCGTCGATCTCTGACTCGTGCACCCGAAGGCATCGTTCGAACAGGCCGCGATAGGCGACCAGCTCGTCTCTGTATTCCGGTACCCATTCTGGGTCCGACGAAACAAAAGGAAGCGGTGTGCCTCGCAACGTCCACGACGAGCGTTCCGGCCAGTTGATGCCATCAAGCCCTGGACCGATATTTCCCCAGACGACTGACGAAGGGCTGATCGCGACGACCGCGCTGATGCGCGGATCGTATACGGCCGTGAGCAGTGCAGCTTCGGCGCCTTTCGATGTTCCCACCAGGACGATGCGTTTGCAGCCGAGTTCGATCAAATAATCAGTGGCAGCGAAGAAGGTTTCCAGCGGCACCTCGCAAATGCCTGGCACCTGGCCTTCGCCGCCGAACCAGCGAGGCGCTATGACTGTTGCCCCCTGGCTCGCAAACAATCTGGCGCGGGCCACATCGACCCGGCCACTGGAGCCGCCGAGTACCACAACGCCAGTGCCGGTATCTGGTTTGCCTTGAACTATCTCGCCCTGCAATGGCGGGGGGAGACGTTGATATCCTGCATCCAAAACCAGGCTCCTTCTTCCAGGGGCATCCAGATTTAGGAACGTCCCGAGTTGCCATCTAATGCAATGCCGCCGGGGATCAATCGCTCCGGCAGATTTCCTGTTTCAGAAGTGGGCCGCTCCCGGATCGAGCTGCGGGCTGTCGCCGGGGTGGGTGAAGAGCTTGCCGTTTTCGGCCCAGAGGGTGGCTGCGATCGTCACCGCGCCGAAGAGCGCGAAGCCGCCGAAGAGCGGCTGCACCGTGCCATTGAACATCTGGCCGACCAGCCCGCCGAGGATGGCGCCGGCCGTCGTCGAGACGAAGCCGGTGATGGCGGTCGCCGTGCCGGCGAGATTGCCCATCGGCTCGAGGCTGATGGCGGTGAAATTGGTGGCGATCAGGGCAAACATCATCAGTACGATGGTGAAGATGCCGTAAGCGATGGCGAAATCCGGCTTGCCGGCCAGCGAATAGAAAAAGCCGGCGGCCGACAGCGCCGTAAAGATCAGCAGGGCGGCGTGCGAGATGCGGCGCATGCCGAATTTGCGGACGAAGAAGCCGTTGGCGAAATTGGCGACGGCGATGCCGCCAGCGGTGGCCGCAAAGGCGATCGGCAGCCAGTCGCCAAGGCCATAGACCTCGCCGAAGACCTGCTGCACCGAGATCACATAGGCACTGATGACGCCGGTGAACATGGTGAGGCCGATCATGTAGCCGCAGGTGATGCGGTTGGTGAGCACGGTCTTGAAACCATCCACGACAGAGCCGACCGACAGCGGCAGCCGTTCTTCCGGCGGCAGCGATTCCTTCAACCGGAGGAAAGCCCAAACGAACAGGATGGTAGCGATGATGCCCAGCAAGATGAAGATCCAGTGCCAGTTGGCATAGAGGATGATGAGCTGGCCGACGGAGGGGGCAACGATCGGCACGATCATGAAGACGATCATCACATAGGACATTACACGGGCCATTTCGCGGCCACCGAAGCAGTCGCGGACCATGGCCATGGTGGTGATGCGCACCGCAGCACCGCCCACACCCTGAACGAAACGCATGACGAGCAGCATTTCGAAGCTGCCGGTCGCCGCAGCGGCAAACATTCCGACAATATAGCAGGCCAAGCCGCCGAGCAGGATGTTGCGGCGGCCGAACGTATCCGAAAGGCTGCCGAAGAATATCTGCGAGACGCCGAATCCTAAGAAGAACACGCCGATGATCAACTGCGCGTCGTTGGTATTGGTGACGCCGAGGGAATGGCCGATATTGGGCAATGCCGGCAGCATGCTGTCGATCGCCATGGCGACGCTGGCGGTCATGATGGCAATGGTAACGACGAATTCGCCAAAGCCCATGCCGATGCGGCGGGAGCCCTGGTTTTCTTGGTGCGGTTTATGCGGCGGCGTCATGTGATTGAAAATCCCGAATGCGGAGGAGGGCGGCCGTTCAGACGGCTGGGTTCTGCGATTGGAAGAGGCGGCCCTTTTCGGCGATCAGCACGAAGACGAGCCCGATGATCGACACGGTGAAATAGCCGGCGACCATCGGCAGTGCAGTGCCGTCGAAGGCCTGGCCGATGCCGGCGCCGATGATGGCGCCGCCGACCGTGCTCATGAAGCCGAGGACGGATGAGGCGGTGCCGGCGACGTGGCCGAGCGGCTCCATGGCGAGCGAATTGAAGTTCGAGCCGATCCAACCGAACTGGAACATGGAAAGGCCGAAGAAGGAGATGAACAGAGCGAAGGGCATCGGCTCGGTGCTGGCCATCTGGACAATCAGCCAGATGGTGTTGATGGCGATGAAGCCGATGAGCGAGCCATGCGACAGGCGGCGCATGCCGAGCTTGCCGACAAAGCGCGAATTGAAGAAGGACGACAGCGACATGAAGATCGCCACGCCGGCAAAGGCGAAGGGGAAATAGACGCCGAGGTCGTAAATGCCGACATAGACCTGCTGGGCCGAATTGATGAAGCCGAACAACGCGCCGAAGATGAAGGTGCTGGCGATGGTGTAACAGAGCGCGACGCGATTGGTCAGCACCAGCTTGAAGGCGCCGAAGATCGAGCGGGCGGTGAAGGGCCTGACATTGGCGGGATTCAGGGTTTCTGGCAGGCGTAGATAGGCCCAGACGGCAATCGCCGTCGCCATGGTGGCGATGAAGAGGAAGATCAGGTGCCAGTTGCCGAAGAACATGACGATCTGGCCGGTGCCGGGCGCAATAACCGGCACGATCATGAAGACCATCATGATCAGCGACATGACTTCGGCCATCTGCCGTCCGCCATAGATATCGCGGACGATGGAGATGGTGATGACGCGGGTGGCCGCCGAGCCGATGCCCTGGACGAAGCGCAGCACCAGCAGGCCGGCGAAGGAGGGAACGAAGACGATGCCGATGGCCGAAACGATATAGACGACGAGGCCGAACAACAGCGGCGTGCGGCGGCCGAAGCGATCGGAAAGCGGTCCGTAGAAAAGCTGGGCGCAGCCGAAGCCGAGCAGATAGGAGGAGACGACGAACTGTCGGTGATTCTCGCTCTCGACGCCGAGGCTCGCGCCGATCTGCTGCAAGGCCGGAAGCATGATGTCGATTGCCAGCGAGTTGATGGCCATCAGGAAGGCTGCAAGCGCGATGAATTCACGCTTGCCCATGGGCAGGCGGCCCGCGGACACGGCTTGTGATGAATCTGTCACAATGAAATTCCCATAAACAGGTCAAGGCGCTGCTGGCCGCAGCGCCTCGAACTCAAGAAACAGATTTGGAAACCGGGCGGACGTCCGGTGACCGGTCAGGAGGCGGCGCGGACCGCGATGCCATTTTCCTGGAGATGCTGCTGCAGCTCACCAGCCTGGAACATTTCCCGGACGATGTCACAGCCGCCGACAAACTCGCCTTTTATGTAAAGCTGCGGGATTGTCGGCCAGTTGGAATATTCCTTGATGCCCTGGCGGATTTCCGAATCGGCGAGCACGTTGACGCTCTTGTAGTCGACACCAATGTAATCAAGAATTTGCACGACCTGCCCGGAGAAGCCGCATTGCGGAAACTGCGGCGTGCCCTTCATGAAGAGGACGACGTCGTTGGTCTTGATTTCGTTGCCGATGAATTCGTGAATGCCGCTCATGGGACCTAATCCTTTCAACAGGCGGGTTAAAGGCCCACCGTTTCAATCGTTGCCTTTAGATAGCATGCAACAGCAGGAATTCCAGCCGCCCGAACCAAAAAAAAGACCAATTCGGGCAGGCCGTTGCCGGCATTGTTGCCGCTGCGTTACGCTCAATGGGCGAGATAGGTCTGAAATCTGAAATGGCTGAAGTCTGAGACAGATCGCGACGACCGCCGCGAGAATGATCGTCACAATGCGCATCGTCGGTTCAGGACCTCAATGACGTTGTGGAGACGACATAGGCGGAGCGCTGCAGAATTTGTCCGAAAACACTCACATTTCATCGTGCCTCAGTTGCGTCGCTGACGGCTGCGGCCGGCGGCGGTGCGGCGTTTGCTGACCTGTTTACGGGCGGGCTTGGGCTTGGCCGGGGTCGCCTTGCGCGCAGCCGTCGTCGTCGCGGCGGGGCGTGTCTTACGCCTGCTGCGCTTCGTCGTGGCGCGGCCGGTGGTTTTCTTCAGGATCTCCTTCAGCACGGTGTCGACGATGCCTGATATCAATTCTTTGACTAGGTCGGCCACAAAACCCCTCCGTTCGTGATGGAAACGACATGGCTGCTATTGAATTCCGGAAGAGTTCGGTTAGCAAGACGGCTTCGAGACCATGGCTGCTTTTTGCCCATATCAGTGGCGCAGCAGCCGGATCGCACCAACATGCCGGCCATTCGTCCGGCCGGAAGAGTGGAATGAAACTGATCGAGAAGCGGGTCGTCCTGCATTTCCCGGGCTTCGAGCCGCTCGACGGCGTTGCCCACAGGGCACGCTACGAGCGTTCGGCCAGGCAGAGTGCCGCCGTCTGGGGCTATTCGGTTGAAACGGGGGCGCCGGAAGCGGGAAGTGATCCCCTCAGTTTCGAGGTCACAACGGGCGAATGGGCAGCCGAAGTAGCGCCCGTGGCAGCCGAAGTGGCGCCCGTGGCAGCCGACAAAGCGGCGGCCGGGGAAGGGACCGGTTCTCCTGGTTGGCAGACGAAGAGCCGGATCCACATGGTCGATCATGACTCGCTGGTAAGCAGGCTGCGCGACGGCAACACCCTGAGCCAGATCATGGTAGGCTTCCGAAGCTGCGCCGAGATCATGCTCGAAGGCGGCATGCGGGGATATTTCCGCCACGCCTGGCGTTTCGGCCTGTTCTTCCTCTTCCCGTTCCTGCTGACGGCGCTGGCGATCGCGCTGACGGCCCAGATCGCCATCATGCCCTTTGCTCTTGGCTTTTCCCCGTGGCACATGCTCTGGAGCGGACCGCTGGCGCTCTGTTTCTTCACCTTCGCCTTCCTGCCGTTTTCCGAACGCTTCCACACGCTGCACCTCTTCGCCGATTGGGCAATGGCCGTGGCGCTCGGCCGCATGGACCGGACAGATTTCAACAACTGGCTGGAAGACCGGGCCGCTGTCGTGCGCAAGGCGCTTGAAGAGGAGGCGGACGAATATGTGATCTCCTCACACAGCATGGGATCGAGCGTCGCAGCCCATGTCATCGGCATATTGCTGGAAAGGGAGCCGGAGATCTTCAAGGACAAGCGTGTGGTGTTTGCCACACTCGGCAGCGCCATCCTGCAATGTGCGCTCATGTCATCGGCAACACTGCTTCGCGCCCGTGTCGGGCTGATCGCCCGCTGTCCCGAGATTTCCTGGCTCGATGTGCAGTGCCTGACGGATTCGATCAATTTCTATAAGGTGCCGGTCGTTGCCGTCTCCGGCCATACGGATGCGCCTGAGGCGAAGATGATCCTGATCCGCGTCAAGCAAATGCTGACGCGCGAGCACTACCGCAAGATCCGCAAGGACCAGCTTCGCGTCCACCGGCAATATGTGCTTGGCCCGGATCTAAAGGCGTCGTTTGATTTCACGCTGATGACTGCGGGGCCGATGCCTGCCTCGGTCTTTGCCAGTCCCGATGAAAAGAGAATGCCCGGCTGAGGGCCGGGCATCGTTATCGGGATTGCGTCGGGCTCTATTCCGGCGCGGAGGTCTGCAGCGCCAGCGCATGCAGTATGCCGCCCATATTGCCCTTCAGCGCCTCGTAGACCATCTGGTGCTGTTGCACGCGGCTCTTGCCGCGAAAGGCTTCGGCGACGACTTCGGCGGCGTAGTGATCGCCGTCGCCCGCCAGATCGCGGATCGTCACCTTGGCACCGGGAATCCCAGCCTTGATCATGTCTTCGATATCGCCGGGTTTCATGGCCATGATCGTTACTCCTTGCGCATCATTCCGCAGCAAGCTCGCCGCGGCCTTCCATGAAATCAGGGAACCATGATTCATGGGCATCGCGCAATTGCTGAATCGGCAGCGAGATGAGATCGCCGACGACGAGCGCCGTTCCTCCGACCGTGCCGAGACGGCGGAAGGGAACGCCGCCACCTTCTGCATTGGCGCAGACGAAATCGGCGACATCGGCAGGCAACGTCAACACGTAGCGCGCCTGATCCTCCCCGAAGAGCAGCGCATGCGGCGCGCCCTTGCCTTCGCCTAGATCAATCGTCAGGCCTTTGCCCGAGGCCATCGCCATTTCGGCGAGCGCCACGGCAAGGCCGCCCGAGGAAATGTCGTGGCAGGCGGTCGCCTGGCCGTTGCGGATGACGGAGCGAACGAAATCGCCATTGCGCCGTTCGGCGAACAGATCCACCTCCGGCGCTGGACCTTCGCGGCTGGAAAGTACATCGCGGAGATAGACGGACTGGCCGAGATGGCTGCCGTCGACACCGATCATGATGACCTTATCGCCATCGTTGGCCGCGCCGATGCGGGCCATCTGGCGCCAGTCCGGCAGCAGGCCGACGCCTGCGATCGTCGGGGTCGGCAGGATGGCGACGCCGTTGGTCTCGTTGTAGAGCGAGACGTTGCCGGAGACGATCGGGAAGTCGAGCGCGCGGCAGGCCTCGCCGATGCCCTTCACCGCCTGCACGAACTGACCCATGATCTCGGGCTTTTCGGGATTGCCGAAGTTGAGGTTGTCGGTGGCGGCGAGCGGTTCAGCGCCTGTCGCAGTGATGTTGCGCCAGCATTCGGCGACCGCCTGCTTGCCGCCTTCGAAGGGGTCTGCCTCGACATAACGTGGAGTGACGTCGGAAGAGAAGGCGAGCGCCTTGGATGGATGGCCGTCGACGCGCACGACGCCGGCATCGCCGCCTGGAAGCTGCAGCGAATTGCCCTGGATCAGCGTGTCGTATTGCTCATAGACCCAGCGGCGGCTCGACTGGTTTGCGGAGCCGACGAGTTGTAGCAGCGCCTGGCCGTAATCCTCGGGTGCGGCGACGAGATTGGCTGGCAGGGGGCCATGCTTGCCGGATTCGCGCCAGGGGCGGTCATATTCCGGCGCCTGGTCGCCGAGATCCTTGATCGGCAGGTTGGCGACTTCCTCGCCCTGATGCATGACGCGGAAGCGCAGATCGTCGGTCGTCTTGCCGACGATGGCGAAATCGAGGCCCCATTTGACGAAGATCGCCTTGGCTTCCTCTTCCTTCTCCGGCTGCAGCACCATGAGCATGCGCTCCTGGCTTTCCGACAGCATCATTTCGTAGGCCGTCATTCTCTCTTCGCGCACCGGCACCTTGTCGAGCTCGAGCAGGATGCCGAGATCGCCCTTGGCGCCCATTTCGACGGCCGAGCAGGTGAGGCCGGCTGCACCCATATCCTGGATGGCGATGACGGCGCCGGTCTTCATCAGCTCGAGGCAGGCTTCCAGCAGGCATTTTTCGGTGAAGGGGTCGCCGACCTGAACGGTCGGGCGCTTCTCCTCGATCGATTCGTCGAATTCGGCCGATGCCATCGTCGCGCCGCCGACGCCGTCGCGGCCGGTCTTGGCGCCGAGATAGACGACCGGAAGACCGACGCCCTTGGCTTCGGACAGGAAGATGGCGTTGGACTTGGCAATACCGGCGGCAAAGGCGTTGACGAGGATGTTGCCGTTGTAGCGAGCGTCGAATTCGACTTCGCCGCCGACCGTCGGCACGCCGAAGGAATTGCCGTAGCCGCCGACGCCGGAGACGACGCCGGAGACGAGATGGCGGGTCTTCGGATGATCCGGCTCGCCGAAGCGCAGGGCGTTCATCGCGGCGATCGGGCGCGCACCCATGGTGAAGACGTCGCGCAGGATGCCGCCGACGCCGGTCGCAGCACCTTGATAAGGCTCGATATAGGAGGGGTGGTTGTGGCTCTCCATCTTGAAGACGACGCAATCGCCGTCATCGATGTCGACCACGCCGGCATTTTCACCCGGGCCCTGGATGACGCGCGGACCCTTGGTCGGCAACGTGCGCAACCATTTCTTCGAGGATTTGTAGGAGCAGTGCTCGTTCCACATGGCCGAGAAGATGCCGAGCTCGGTGAAGGTCGGTTCGCGGCCGATCAGATCCAGAATACGCTGGTACTCGTCGGGCTTCAGGCCATGACCCGCGATGAGTTCCGGCGTGATCGGGATGGTGTTTGGAATGGTCATGAGCTCTCGAAATTCCCTGCCTTAGAGCAATCCAGCAAAAGTGCGCAGCGGTTTTGCGTCCGGATTGCGTGAAAAGAAAGAGATAGAGCATGTCCGTGATTCCAGGAAAAACGGACATGCTCTAGCGCGTTTTCCGCTCTTTAGCCTATGTAGGGACGGCGCGCGACAGGAAAATGCCCGCCGTCAACAGCGGGCGGGCGACTTCTTCGGCCCGGTACGGGCGGCCGCTTCTCAGAGTCTGTTTGACAACTTGCTTTTGATTCTCGATCGATAGCAATGGGGCAAGGCTCCGGCCTCAGCTTTTGTGTGCCGCTGATGTTTCCTATAAGGAAGCTTTTCTTCTTTGTTGATGGTATCGAGATACAATGCCGGACATACAACAACAGGCAGACGAAAAGGTGTTTGCCGGGCGCGCGCTTGTGGCTGGCTTCGCTACAGGGTCGATCGTATTCAGCGACACGGCGCTCAGCTTCTGGGGCGGCGTCGACTCCCGAACCGGAGAAGTCATCGACCGCCACCATCCCCTGTCGACACAGGTCCTGACAGGAAAGATTCTCGCCATCCCCGGCGGACGCGGCTCATGTACGGGCAGCAGTGTGCTCATGGAGCTGATCATGAACGGGCACGCTCCCGCCGGCATCGTGGTCTCGCGCCAGGAGGAAATACTATCGCTTGGAGTGATCGTCGCTGACGAAGTGTTCGGCCGATCGATCCCCGTTGTCCAGCTCTCCGAAGACGACTTCGCCGAGCTGCACTCCATCCCTGAAGTCACACTCATCGGCGATAAGATCATCGCGAGCCGGATCGAAACCGCCCCAGGTTTCGATGCCGCCGATCGCACCTATGGAAATTCGATAGCGCTGACATCGAGGGATTGGTCCGCTTTGAACGGGGAAATGGGCAAGGCCGTGCAGGTGGCAATGAGGGCCACGACGCGCATGGCTGAAATTCAGGGAGCGACGGAACTTATCGATATCTCCCAGGTCCATATCGATGGCTGCATCTACACCGGGCCGACCAGCCTGGAATTCGCGAAACGCATGCGGGACTGGGAGGGTAGGGTTGTCGTACCAACGACCCTGAACTCGATCTCGGTGGACCAGATGCGTTGGCGGGAGCAGGGCGTGTCTCCCGACGTCGCCGGACCCGCATCCGAACTGGGTGAGGCCTACGCCTCCATGGGAGCGCGAAAGACGTTCACCTGCGCGCCCTACCAGCTGTCGTCCGCACCCAGGCAAGGTGAGCAGGTGGCCTGGGCGGAGTCGAACGCCGTCGTATTCGCCAACAGCGTTTTGGGCGCTCGCACGGCCAAGTATCCTGATTACCTCGACCTCTGCATCGCTCTCACCGGGCGCGCGCCGCTGACCGGGCCGCATATCGCCGACAACAGGCGCGCCAGCCTCGTGGTCAATGTGTCGGGCTTCGTGTCGCGGGATGACATGGTCTACCCCATTCTCGGCTACCACATCGGCAAGCTTGTCGGAGATGAAATTCCGGTCGTGATCGGCCTCGAGACGTGGAAGCCGAATCTGGACGACCTAAAGGCGTTCGGGGCGGGTTTTGCGACGACATCAGGCTCTCCGATGTTCCATATCGTCGGTGTCACGCCGGAGGCCGACAGCCTTGAGAGCATTGTCGGAAGCAAGATCAAGGCGAGCTACGAAATCTGTCCCAAGGACATCGTTGCGGACTGGAGGAAACTCAACGGCAGCTCTGTGGATGCCATCGAGTTCGTCGCGCTGGGCAATCCCCATTTCTCTTTCGACGAATGCGAGCGGCTGGCCGCGCTCTGCGAAGGCCTGGCGAAACATCCTGACGTCAAGGTTCTGGTTACCTGCAACCGTGCGACGTTTGATAGGGCTTCCGCTGCGAATCTCGTCGGCAGATTGTCGGACTTCGGCGTAGAATTCGTAACCGATGCGTGCTGGTGCACACTTGCGGAGCCTGTCATCCCAAAATCGGTCGATACAATTATCACCAATTCGGCGAAGTTCGCTCACTACGGTCCGGGATTGACGGGCAAGGCGCTTCGGTTTGGCAGCCTGGCGGACTGCGTCGCGGCGGCTTGTCAGGGCGAGTTGAAGCCTGTTTGTCCGACATGGGACTGAACGGTTCCCGCCTGCCGATGGCGGTTCAGACGGCGGTAATGAGCAGTTCAATCATCCGTCGGCCAACCCGCTGAAATTGTCGAACGGACTCTCAGAACTTGTAGCCGACCTGCAAGCCGGCGCGCGTCATGCCGTCGTTCGGCCCATCGCAGAGATTGGCGTGCGAGGAGTGGGCGATCTGGGCCATGACATTCCAGTGGGCGTTGAAACGATAGCCGGCGCCCAGATATTCGTGGAAGAGGACGCGACAGCCGAGTTCCGGGCCGTCATCATCGCCCTCAAGATCGCCGGTATGAATGACGCCGCCGAAGCCGGCTTCGGCAAAAAGCTTCTCGTTGAAATCGACCGTCCAGGTGAAGCCGGTGAAGAACTGGGTGGCTTCGCCCGACGTGCCGATCGAGGTTCCGAGATGCACACGAGGGTGCAGCAGCTGTTGCTGCCAGCCGACTGCTGTATCGTAGCCGAAGGGATCGAAGAGAGCGGTAATCTCCGGAAAGACACCGTCTTCCCTGGTATGGCCCGATTGTACCGAGGTCGAGACGCCAAACCGCAATTCATCGAATATCTGTTCGCCCGCAGTTGCAGAGCCCGCAACCGAGATGGCGGCTGCCACTGCCACTGATGCAATACTCAAAAAACACAACGCGATCCTTCCGAAGTCGACCCTCATTTGCTGTCCTTTGATTCGCGTCAGACGGGAACAACAAAGAGGTAACATGGAGGTTGAGTCGGTGAAGCGCTCCGAATGGGCTCCGGCGTTTTTTCCGATTTATGACGTGTATTTGCAACATGTCATATTTCGCCGTCATAGGCGGAGCCGCCATTTTCCAACAGCCGGCGCAGGATCATCAGCCCCGAGGTCAGTTCCTGTCCCGTCTTCGGCGAGGACAAACCGATGCGAACGCGGTGATAGGCTTTCTCGCCGCGGGCCGCCTTGAACTCGTCCTCATCGTCGACGAGCACACCGTCGCGGTAGGCGGCATTCTTGAACGTGCCTGACATCCAGGGCTCCGGCAGTTTCAGCCAGAGGAAGGGCGCGTGGAGGTGGGATTCGAAATCGAAACCCTGCAACTGCTCGCGGGCGAGCTGGACGCGCCTGGAAAGTTCTTTGACGCTCGCTTTGCGGATCTCGTGCGCTGTGCCGCTTTCGACGAGGCGCGCACAGGTCTCCGCCAGGATGAAGGGCAGGCCGCCGGTGATCATCTTGTGCGTCACCCTGATGCGCTGGGCAAAATGCGGCGGGCAGGCGACCCAGCCGCCGCGCACGCCGGCGGCAACCGATTTCGACAGGCCGTTGACGAGGAAGGTGCGGTCGGGCGCGATCGAGGCCAGCAGCGGCGTGTCGTCGTCGGCCATACCGCCGTAGAGGTCGTCCTCGATCAGCCAGACACTGTGTTTCCTGGCGATTGCGGCGATGGCCGTGCGCCGTTCATAGGGCATGATCGCCAACGTCGGATTGTGGACGGTCGGCATCAGGAAGGCGATCTTCGGATGCTGCTGCTGGCAGAGCCGCTCGAAATCCTCGGGGATCATGCCAAACTTGTCGGAATCGACCGTCAGTGTGCGGCGGCCGAGAAGGCGGACGCTGCGGCTGACCTGGGTATAGGTAAGATCCTCAAAGACGATCTTGTCACCCGGCGCCGAGACGGCGGCGATAACTGATATCGCCGCCGCATGGGCGCCGAGCGTCGGTACGATGTTTTCGACCTCCGGCGTCCAGCCGCTGCGGGCAAGCCAGAGGCGACCGGCCTCAAACCAGTTGCGCGGGAAACTCCGGGAATAAGAGGAGATTTCGGAAAGATGCTGTTCGCCGATCTCGGCGAGGATACCCGCTATGACCTTACCTTGGCCGAGATCGGGCGCGGCTGTCGTGTCGAAACGGATCTTGTTCGCCGGCGCATCCTGGACGCGGGTGCCGCCGAGCGAGACGGTCAGCGGATCGATCTGTTCGCCGGGCGCCGTCTCCGAGCGGTTCAGCACATAGGTGCCGCGCCCCACTTCGCCGGCAACCAGGCCGCGCTCATGCACCAGTGCATAGGCGCGGCCGATCGTGCCGATCGTCACGCCGATATCGTAGGCAAGGTTGCGCTGCGGCGGCAGCTTGCTGCCGGCGGGCAGGGCGCCGCTTGCTATGGCGGATTCGATGCTATCGGCAAGCCGGAGATAGACCGGCCCAGAACCGCGGGAAATATCGGGAAGCCAATTTGTCATGGTGACAATTGTATATATTGGCACATTGTACCCGTCAAGCGTATGAGTCAATTCCAATGGCAAGCCGAGAGGATTCCTGGAATGTCTGCCTTACCTGAGATCAAAATGCCGATTGTACCGATTGCCTCTTACGAAGACAGGAGGCAGATCATCCTCCCCGCCGCACCTGCTGAGGTGACGACGCGCCTGGGCCGGATCTGGGCCGCGATTCTTCTCTGGCATCAGAAGCGGGAAGGTCGGCGCGCGCTGAGAGGCCTGACGGCGACCGAGCTCAAGGATATCGGCGTGTCGCAGTCCGAAGCAGCGCGCGAAGTCGGCAAGTCGTTTTTCTGGGACTGATCATGCTTTCGAGCAGATCATTCTTTCAGGGCCGATTGGACGATCAGCTGCAGGCCTTGTTGCCTGCCGACCAGCGATTGACGTCAGTGGTGATGCGGCCAGCGACCGGCTCCTGCATCATCGGCCCGAAGGCCTGCAGGCGCGACGGGCTTCCCTCGGCCTGCACGACGAGTAGCGGCCGGCTTTCCGGGCTGCCCTTGTGGACAAGCAGGATGCGTGGCCGGCCGGAGAACGAATTAAGTTCCGGCGCCAGCTTATAAGCAGCAAAAGCCGGATCGCCCGATTTGAACCAGCAGGCATTGGCGCCGAGCGCCACGCGTTCCATCGTCGGCAGTGCGGCGCGGTTCGGGCCTGTCGTCGGCGCCGACGTCTGGCAGGCTGCGACCATGGCTGCGACAGCGGTCAACAGGGCGGCGTTTGCGAGGCGAGGGCGCATCGATCTTGCTCCAGATCCGGATGAGAGGATTTTGCGTGCCGAGGTCAGGCGGCGATGACATCGAGCGCCGAGGCGAAGAGGCCGCGGCCGTCCGAGCCGCCATGAGCGGCCTCGATCAGGTTCTCGGGATGCGGCATCATTCCGAGCACGTTGCCCTTTTCATTCATGACGGCGGCGATATCGTTGATCGAGCCATTCGGATTGGTGCCCTCAGCATAACGGAAGACCACCTGGCCATTGCCTTCGATCGCAGCCAGCGTCGCATCGTCGGCGAAATAATTGCCGTCATGATGGGCGACCGGGCAGCGGATGACCTGACCCTGCGCATAGGCGCGGGTGAAATCCGTCTCGGCATTGACGACTTCGAGCTTGATCTCGCGGCAGACGAATTTCAGCGAGGAATTGCGCATCAGCGCGCCGGGCAGCAGGCCGGCCTCGACGAGGATCTGGAAGCCGTTGCAGACGCCGAGCACCTTCACGCCCTTTGCAGCCTTGTCGATGATCGCCTGCATGACCGGCATGCGGGCGGCGATCGCGCCGCAGCGCAGGTAATCGCCATAAGAGAAGCCACCTGGGATGACGATCAGGTCGACATCGGGGATCTCGGTTTCCGTCTGCCAGATCGTCACCGGTGGCTGGCCGGAGATCTTGGTCAAGGCGGCGATCATGTCGCGGTCGCGGTTGAGGCCCGGAAGTTGAACGACGGCTGATTTCATGGGGTCCCTGCGTTTCGCGAAAGATATTGAACTGGAACGCTTTCGGCGAGCCATACTCCATTGTCGGAGACAAAGAAAGAATGACCCTCTGAAAACATGCGGGCCGCGTCCACACGTAGGATGAGATGTTCACCCTTGCGGCGCATTGCAACGATTTTCGCCGTTTCGACATCTGCCGACAGATGAACGTGGTGCCGTTGCATCTTCTTCAAGCCTTCGCGCTCGATCGACTGCCAGCTCGTCAAAGCCGTGCCGTGAAAAAGAGCAGCCAGCGGTTCAACCTGGTTCAAGGCGAGATCGACGTCGACGCTATGACCTTGGTTTGCGCGAATTCTATTATCGGCGAGCGTGAAGCGCTTCTTTGGATTGTTTTCGACAATCTCGATGATATCGGCGCGGGAAACGTCGTATTTCGACGCCAACGCTTTTTCGAGCTCGTCGAACGACACCCAACCCTCGCTATCAAGCGTCAAGCCCGCGGCATCAGGCGCATGACGCAAAACATAGCTCATAAATTTCGAGACTTCCGTCTCCAGCTTTGCTTTCATCATGACGCCAAAACCTCAAAGTCCGCCAGACGACGGGTCTGTGATCATCAGTCGATCGCGATTGCGTAGTTCTCGATCACCGTGTTGGCGAGCAGTTTTTCGCACATGGCCTTGAGATCGGCCTCGGCCTTGCCCTTGTCGGCGCCTTCCAGCTCGAGGTCGAAGACCTTGCCTTGGCGGATATGGCCGACGCCCGAGAAGCCGAGGGCGCCAAGCGCACCCTCGATAGCCTTGCCCTGCGGGTCGAGAACGCCGTTTTTCAGCGTGACGGTGACACGAGCCTTGATCACTTTGTCTTTCCTGCCTTACTTGACGAGAACCGGGCCAGTGCCGCGCACAGGCTCGTTTTCATTGATGATGCCGAGACGGCGCGCCACTTCGGAATAGGCTTCGAGCAACCCGCCGAGGTCACGGCGGAAGCGGTCCTTGTCCATCTTCTCGTGGGTTTCGATATCCCAGAGCCGGCAGCTGTCCGGCGAGATTTCGTCGGCGAGGATGATGCGCATCATATCGCCTTCGAAGAGGCGGCCGCATTCGATCTTGAAATCGACGAGCTGAATGCCGACGCCGAGGAAGAGGCCGGTCATGAAGTCGTTGACGCGGATGGCAAGAGCCATGATGTCATCGAGTTCGGCGGGGTTTGCCCAGCCGAAGGCGGTAATGTGCTCTTCGGAGACCATCGGATCGTCGAGCGCGTCGGACTTGTAATAGAATTCGATGATCGAGCGTGGCAGCACGACGCCTTCGTCGATGCCGAGGCGCTTGGCGAGAGAACCGGCCGCGACATTGCGCACGACGATCTCCAGCGGGATCATCTCCACTTCCTTGATCAACTGCTCGCGCATGTTGAGCCGGCGGATGAAATGAGTGGGGATGCCGATCTTGTTCAGATGGCTGAAAATATACTCGGAAATGCGGTTGTTGAGGACGCCCTTGCCATCGATGACTTCGTGTTTCTTCTTGTTGAAGGCAGTGGCATCGTCCTTGAAGAACTGGATCAAAGTGCCCGGTTCCGGGCCCTCATACAGAATCTTTGCCTTGCCCTCGTAAATACGGCGGCGACGGTTCATCGTGGTCATTCTCTGTTGTTGGCGCTCTTGGGATAGCGCGAGTGGATCGATCTCGTGGCGTCCCCTTAAAGGAAAAGAGAGGGTTTCACAATCCGCCTGTCGCTCCTTCCCTGGTTTCCGGATTTCGCGGCCTGGTTTCCAATTTTACGGAATACCGCCAAGAGAATCGAATGAATTCGCAAGACAAGTCTAGCGCCTTTTCCTCTACGGTGGAATGAAGGCAAAATGGCGGGCCGCTTATGCAGGTTTTTATTTGGCGGCTCTGCTTCGCAGCGCGCGACGAAGCTGCGTCTGCAAGGCGCGAGCGGCGGTTTGCCCGTGGCGCCAGCTTCCGGCGCGGATGAAGGAGGGGATCTGCATGGCGGGCATCGGCCGGGCGAGCGCGAAGCCCTGCAGTGTGTCACAGTCGAGTTCTTCGAGAATGCGGATATGCTCCACCGTCTCGACGCCCTCGGCGATGACGAAGATGTTCAGCGAGCGGCCGATATCGATGATCGAGCCGACCAGTTTGCGCTGCTCGGCCGATTGCGGCAGCATGCGGATCAATTCGCGGTCGATCTTCAGCGTTTTCGGGCTCAAGCGCAGCAGGCTGACGATCGAGGCATGGCCGGTGCCGAAATCGTCGATCTGGATGTCGATGCCGAGCTTGCGCAGCTTTTTCAGGTTGGCGGCCACTGCCTCGTCGCAATCGTCGAGCGAGATCGATTCCAGCAGCTCGAAGGAGATGGTGCCGGGCTCGATCTTCAGGGCGCGAAGCTTCTTGCCGAGATCAGGGTCGGCGAGCCGCCTGGCGGAGACGTTGACCGATATCTTCGGGATCGACAGCCCGTCCTTGATCCAAACGCGGCGGTCGGCCAGCGCTCGCTCCAGGATCAGGGCGTCAATGGTCGAGACGACGTCGAGGTCCTCGGCGATGTCGAGAAAGCGGTCGGGCGTCAGCAGCCCGTGCACCGGGTGCTGCCAGCGGGCAAGTGTTTCAATGCCTGCGACATCGAGTGTGCGGGCATCGAACTGCAGCTGATAGAAGGGCACGAATTCATTGCGCTCGAGGCCGATCAGGATCTCGTCGGCGAGGTGCTTGGCGGAGATGATGTCGCGGCGGGCAGAGGCCGAGAAGAATTCGAAGCGGTTGCGGCCCAGGCCCTTGGCCCGATAAAGCGCGATATCGGCGTCGAGCAGCATCTGCTTGGCGTCGAGCGTCGGCCCGTTATCGATGGCGATACCGATGCTGGCGCCGAAACGGCAATCGTGCCCCTCATATCTGACGGGTTTGCGCAATTCGCGGATAACGCGTTCGGCAAGGCCGCCGATCTTCTTCGAGGCCGGATCGACGGCGCAGAGGATGACGAATTCATCGCCGCCGATGCGGGCGACGAAATCGGCGGCGCGGACGGAATTTCTCAGTACGCTTGCGGCGTGCTGCAGCATGGCGTCGCCGGCCCGGTGGCCGAGCGTGTCGTTGATCTGCTTGAAGCGGTCGAGATCGATATGCAGGATTGCCAGTGCCAGGCCCTTTGCCCGGCATTCGGCCGAGCGCTCGCCCAGCATCTTGTCGAGATAGCGGCGGTTCGGCAGGCCGGTGAGATAATCGTGCAGCGCCAGGTGCTCGATGCTCTCCTTGGCGGCTTCGAGCTCGCGGTTGCGCGCCTCTGCCAGATCTTTGGCGCGCTGCAGTTCGTTGCGGAGCGCGACTTCCTCGGTGACGTCCCAGTTGGCGCCAATCAGCTTGCGGTGGCCGTTGCCGTCGATGAAGAAGGCCGAGCGGGCGCGGATGACACGTTCGGCGCCGTCGCCGCGAATGATGCGGTATTCCTGCTGGAAATCACTGCCGCTTTCGACGCTACGGTCGGACAAGCCTAGCACGCGCTCGCGGTCGTCGGGATGCAGGCTTTTCGCCCAGACGTCGCCGCCGATCTGACGCGAGGCACCTTGCAGCCCGTAAATGGCGATGAGGCGGTCGTCCCATTCGACGGTATCATGCTCGATATCGGCTTCGAAGACGCCGATGCGGGAAACCTCCAGTGCCAGATCGAGCCGGCGCGACAAACGCGACAGCGTCTCCTCGGCTTCCTTACGGGCGGTGATATCCGTATCCGTGCCGATGATGCGCGTCGGCACGCCGTTCTCGTCCCATTCGACGCAGGCGCCGCGACACTCGATCCAGACCCAGTGGCCGTCCTTGTGACGCTCGCGATATTCGAAGACCTGGTAATTTGGATCGCCGGCATTCTGCCGGTCGATTGCATGGACGACGAAATCGCGATCGTCGGGATGAACGAGCTGCAGCCACGCCTCGTAATCGCCGTTGGCTTCCTCGTCGGGCGCCATGCCGCGGATGATTTTCCACGTCGGCGAGTAATATTTCCGGTCGAGGCGGTAGTTGTGATCCCATACGCCAAGGCCAGAGCCGACGAGCGCATAATTCCAGCGGCTCTCCCGCTCGGCTAGATCGGAATCGTCGGTTGACCCATTGCCGATGCCTGCCTCAACCGCTGCGGCATCGCCATGCGGATCGCCGGCCTCTGTATGGGCTTTCTTCACGGGCATTCTCGCTTATCTCACCTCGGCGCAGTCTGCTGTCATTCCATTAAGAAAGACTTAGAAAGCACCTGCTCAACAAGCGAGGCGGCGTCTTTTCCGCAATCAGGCGGAGAGCCGGCCGAGGAACTGAGCAAAGACCATGGTGCCTTCGGGCCAGGGGCCGTGACCGGAATCGGCATTGATATGACCGGACTCGCCGGCATCGACGAGGAAGGAGCCCCAACTGCTGGCAATATCGTCGGCATGGTCGTAGCTGCCGAACGGATCGTTGCGACTCGCGACCGTGATCGACGGGAAGGGCAGCGGATCGCGCGGATAGGGACCGAAAGTCATAAGGTGCTTCGGGCGGATATCGGGATTGGCGACATCGGGCGGGGCGACAAGGAAAGCGCCCGCCACCCGGTTGCGGAAATGCGGGATGGCATGGATCACCGAGGGCACGCCCAGCGAATGGGCGACGAGAACGACCGGGCGGGTCGAGGCGTTCACTTCCTCGGCGATGCGGGCGATCCAATCCTCGCGGACAGGCTTCGTCCATTCGGCCTGTTCGACGCGGCGCGCCGTGCTGAGTTTTGCCTCCCAGCGGCTCTGCCAGTGGCTCGGGCCGGAATTGGTGTAACCGGGGATGATGAGGATATCTGCGTCTGAGGCTTTCATAGTGCCGCCGATGTGAGAAAGCTTGTCCAAGATGTCAAGAGGGGGATGTCAAGGGAGAGAGCGACACGGGCGTTGAAAGTTGTTATATTGCTCCAGTGCCGGTTGCGGATTTCGTGTCGGCTTGCCCGCCGATGCTTACCGCCGCCGACCAGGTCTCGGCTGAGGAGGAGAAAGCCATGGCGGCATTTCATGTCATGACGGGTGCCAGCGAAAGCTTCGCGCGGCCCGTCGTCAATCGCATCGGTATCGCTGACGTCTTCGACGCGCTGAAGCGCGGATACGAGGATTTCATGGAGAAGCCGTCGCACTATGTGTTCCTGTGCCTGATGTATCCGATCGCCGGCGTCTTCCTGACGCTGTGGACTTCGGGCGCCAACCTTTTGCCGATGGTCTTCCCGCTGATGGCGGGTTTCGTGCTGATCGGCCCGATCGCAGCGATTGGCCTCTATGAAATAAGCCGCCGGCGTGAGGCCGGCCTCGACGCTTCCTGGACGCATGCGCTCGATGTGCGCCATTCGCCGGCACTGCCGTCGATTGTGGCGGTCGGGCTGATGCTCTGCGGCCTCTTCGTCGTCTGGCTGGTGACGGCACAGACGCTCTACAGCAATCTGCTCGGCGAGGTCTTTCCGCGCAGCATGGCGGATTTCTTCCGCCAGGTCTTCAGCACGTCAGCGGGCATGCAGCTGATCATCTGGGGCAATCTCATCGGCTTCGTCTTTGCGCTCGTCGTGCTGGCGATGACCGTCATCACCTTTCCGCTGCTGCTCGACCGCGATGTCGGGGCGGTCGCCGCCGTCACTGCGTCAATCCGTGCGACGATTCTCAATCCGGTTCCGGTGCTGCTCTGGGGCCTGATCGTTGCCGCACTCCTCGTCATCGGCACGATCCCGGTCTTTGCCGGGCTTGCGCTCGTCATCCCGATCCTTGGCCATGCGACCTGGCATCTCTATCGCAAGCTGATTGGGCGGGAAGGGGAAGTCACAGCATAACCACGGCCTCGCCTGCGAGGAATCCCGGAGATCCCTGGGGGAAATCCAGGATCCCAGGTGGAATCTGGGATACCCTGGGAACCTCGAACCTGCCTCGGAGTTTGTTTAGCCGAGAGCATGATGTCGTCGACTCATCATGCTCCGGGGACGTCGAGGGAGGATCTTTGAGGTGACGATGAAGCATCTGTTTGCCCACTTCGCAACCAAGGTATCGGAATGGGCGGGCAAGCCTGTCATCTTCATCCTGGCCCTGATCGCCGTCGTCATCTGGGCGGCACTCGGCCCCTTCTTCGATTATTCGGAAACCTGGCAGCTGGTCATCAATACCGGCACGACGATCGTCACTTTCCTGATGGTCTTCGTGCTGCAGAACGCCCAGACGCGCGACACACGGGCGATCCAGGCCAAGCTCAACGAAATCATCCTGACCAGCCATGCCGAGAACCGTTTCATCGGTATCGAGAATCTCGACGAGGAAGAGCTGAAACGTCTCGACGAGTTGGTCGCCAAGGCCGCAAAGGGCAGGGGTGAGACGGAGGCTTGCAGGACAGCGGAATCAATCGAAGCAGCAAATAGGGCGCCGTCGAAGAAGGCGGAGGCGCGCAAACGCTCTGTGGCTGCCAAAGTACCGAAGCAAAAACAACAGCCGCTGGAGAAAGGCTAGATATGAAAACGGCGCCTGCAAGGGCGCCGCCATATCGTTGATCCCGAACCGCTCACGCGTTGCCAAACACACGCCGGAAGATCGTGTCGACGTGTTTGGTGTGGTAGCCAAGATCGAACTTCTCCCGAATATCCTCCTCGGAAAGCGCAGCACGGACCTCCGCGTCAGCAAGCAGTTCTTCCAGGAAGTCCTTGCCCTGTTCCCAGACCTTCATGGCATTGCGCTGGACGAGGCGGTAGGCATCCTCGCGGGAGGTGCCGGCCTGGGTCAGTGCCAGCAGGACGCGCTGCGAATGGACGAGGCCGCGGAATTTGTTGAGGTTCTTCTCCATATTCTCGGGATAAACCAGCAGCTTTTCGATGACGCCGGCGAGCCGCGACAGGGCGAAGTCGAGCGTCACGGTGGCATCGGGGCCGATCATGCGCTCGACCGAGGAGTGGGAGATATCCCGCTCGTGCCAGAGGGCGACGTTTTCCATCGCCGGCATGGCATAGGAGCGGACCATGCGGGCAAGGCCGGTGAGATTTTCGGTCAGAACCGGGTTGCGCTTGTGCGGCATGGCCGAGGAGCCCTTCTGGCCAGGCGAAAAATATTCTTCCGCCTCCAGCACCTCGGTGCGCTGCAGGTGGCGGATCTCGGTTGCCAGCCGCTCGATCGACGAGGCGACGACGCCAAGCGTGGCGAAATACATCGCGTGGCGGTCACGCGGGATGACCTGCGTCGAGACCGGCTCGGCCTTGAGGCCAAGGGCTTCTGCGACATGTTCCTCGACGCGCGGATCGATATTGGCGAAGGTGCCGACGGCGCCCGATATGGCACAGGTCGCGACTTCCTCGCGGGCGGCGACGAGGCGCTGGCGGCAGCGCTCGAATTCGGCATAGGCGAGCGCCAGTTTAACGCCGAAGGTGGTGGGCTCGGCGTGAATGCCGTGCGAACGTCCGATGGTGACGGTGTCCTTATGTTCGAAGGCGCGGCTTTTCAGCGCCTCGAGCAGCCGGTCGATATCTGCAAGCAGGATGTCGGTGGCGCGCACCAGCTGGACGTTGAAGCAAGTGTCGAGCACGTCGGACGAGGTCATGCCCTGGTGGACGAAGCGCGCATCCGGGCCGACGATCTCGGCGAGATGGGTGAGGAAGGCGATGACGTCGTGTTTGGTGACGGCCTCGATCTCATCGATGCGGTCGACGTCGAAGGTGGCGGCGCCGCCTTTTTCCCAGATCGTCTTTGCCGCCGATTTCGGGATGACGCCGAGTTCGGCCAGCGCGTCGCAGGCATGCGCCTCGATCTCGAACCAGATGCGGAACTTGGTTTCGGGAGACCAGATGGCGACCATTTCAGGCCGGGAATAACGCGGGATCATGGGCGGCTGCTTTCACTTCAAAGAGGATTCATCGAGGTTAGCGCCCGTGTAGCAAAGACCGGCGGCAATCTCAACGCATGCGTTTGGCAAGATGATAGCTGCTAACGACAAGGCAGACGAGGCCGAGCGGCAGGAAAAGGCGCAGGCCGATCACCAGGAACTGATAGACTGCGCTGATACTGGTGAAGACGAATTGGAAAGCCCAGACGATACTGCCGAAGGGCGCATGCCAGCGCGAATAGAACATCCGGTATTCCATGGCGAAGAGAAAGGCGGTCATCAAGATCGTGGCCGCTGTCAGCGTCACGAAAAAAGCGGCAAAACGCGTTTCCAGCGGCCTATCAAAGGCGAGGAAGCGGGCGACCGGCAGGGCGAACGGCCACGCGAACAGGCCGCCGGCAAAATAGAGTGCTGCGACCTCGGCAAGGCGGCTCGTCTGCAGGCCGTTGCGCAGGTACAGGCCGAGCATGGCGGCGGCAAGCATCTGCATGCCCCAAAGGAACGCGCCGGCAATCAGATCGGGGTAGGGCGGCCGTGCAGCTCTTAGACGGTCCATCCGGGGGCGATCCGTCCTCGGGCGATCCATGCTCAGGGATGAACCGGAACGGCGATCCAGCGTCCGTTCCTGTCGGCATCGAATGCCAGGACGAGGGCGATGTGAACCTGGTTTCCGCCTTCCGGCTGATAGACCACAGCACCGCCGATCCGGTATTCGACCGAACATGCGCGCTCGGCCGGAACTGCGGTGGCCTGGCGCGCCGCCTGCCGGTTCGGAGCGCCTTCCTTCTCGATCATCTGCAGGCTGAAGCCGATGACCCGCTTATCGACCGCGGCGCAATCCTTCGGCGTCGGGACCGGCATCTCGCCGAGCGAGAGCGTATAGGGCGATTTCGGCGGACCGTCGGTCGCAAGCGTCGTGTAGCGGATCGTCTTCGAGGGCGAGCCGAGTTCGGTCGGCGGATTGAAGGCGGCGATCAGGCCGGGATTGGTCAGGAGATCGTATTTGTCCATCTGGCTGCGCGCCGCCGTCAGGTTCTGCCGCCGCGCCTTGGAGAGATTGGCGTCCTTGTCGGTCAGCTCGGTATGGAAGGGCGTGCCCTCGAGATAGTGGCCGTTTTCGGTATCGATGAAATAGGTGTTGGAGTAGGGAAGGTTGCCGCTCTCCTCGATTCCGAACTCCTGAAATCCGAAGACCTTGCCGTCGGCGGAAAAGCCGATCGGCTGGATATTGGCGATGTCGCCGGCAAGCGACAGGCCGGGTAGGCCGGCAAGTGCTGCGGCAATGATGCCGCCGACGATCAGACTTTTTTTCATGCGCGTGCCCCTTCGGCTGCCTGACGCAGATCGGCGACAGTCCGGCGATAATCCTCGACCGTTTCGCCCTTGAAAATTGCCGAGCCGGCAACGAGGACGTTACCGCCGGCCCGCGCAATGTCAGGCGCCGTTTCCACGGTGACGCCGCCATCGACCTCGAGTTCGATCGGCCGATCACCGATCAGTGACTTCGCCGCCGCGATCTTCGCCGCCATAGCCGGAATGAATTTCTGTCCGCCGAAACCGGGATTGACCGACATGATCAGGATGAGATCGACATCGTCGAGCACGTTCTCGATGGCGCTGAGCGGTGTCGCCGGATTGATCGTCACCCCGACCTTCTTGCCGAGATTGCGGACCGTCTGCAGCGAGCGATGCAGATGCGGTCCGGCTTCGGCATGGACGGTGATGCGGTCGCAGCCGGCCTTGGCGAAGGCTTCGAGATAGTCGTCGACCGGGGAGATCATCAGGTGGCAGTCGAAGGTGGCTGATGTATAGGAGCGCAGCGACTTGATGACATCGGGGCCGAAGGAGATGTTCGGCACGAAATGCCCGTCCATCACGTCGAGATGAATCCAGTCGGCGCCGGCGGCCGTCACGTCGCGCACCTCCTCGCCGAGCCTGGCGAAATCCGCCGCGAGGATCGAGGGGGCAATGCGAATGGGCAGCGTCATCAAATGTTACTCCGTATGGGGCGCCAGAGCGCGGGGCCTGAATTCAAGGCAGGCGCACCGCTCATTGCGTCGGCGCGGCAGGTGGAAAAAAGCCGTTGCCCCGCCATTCGAGCAGGCGGTAGGGGTTTTGCGAAAGTTCATGCGCATCGGTGAAGGCAATAGTGCCGATCGGCGTCTGGAATGTCGTGCCGAGAAGTGCCTCCTGGAGTGGCTTGCCCGCCGCAGCGGCGGCTTGTCCCGCCTGGCCGGCAATGAGGGCGGCGGCCAGCGACGGCAGGACATAACCTTCCGGCTCGATGCCTTTGGCGCGCAGCGCTTCGGCCGCAGTCGTGCCTTCCGGCAGGATGGCGTATTCGGGCAGGGCGACGGCGCGCACGCCGGCATCAAGCGGCAGCGGCTGGTCGGCAGCGCGCATGGCATCGCCGCCCAGGATGGACAGCTGGATGTTCTCCGCCTTGGCGTCGCGGACAATGACGGCGATATCGTTGCGGTCGCCGCCGATGAAGACCCTGGTGGCGCCGGCCCGTTTCAGGCGGCGGACGAGGGCGATCTGCTGTTCCTGTCCCGGCCGGTAGGTGTCCGTAAAGACCGGCTTCAGGCCGTTCTGCTCCAGCGCATTGCGCACCGCTTCCGTCAGTTCGCGGCCATGAATGGTGCCGTCCTCGATCAGGGCGATCGGATCGGCGGCCCAGTCCTTCAGGATCACCTCGATGACCTTTGCCGCCTCGGCGCCGTCGGCGGGCGCCGCCCGGAAAAGCGGCCAGCCGTTCTTCAGCGCATCCTCCATCAGGATGCGGGAGCGCACCGAGACGGTGATCGCCGGAATATTGGCATCCTTCAGCTTCGGCAGTGCGTCTTCCAGCGTCTCGCTGCAGAGAAAGCCGACCGCGACCTGCACCTTGGCATTGACAAGCGCATCGGCGACCGCGGCACCACTATTCTCCTCGCAGGTCTCGTTGATGGCAACGAGGGTATTTCCGGACTGCTGGATCTCGAAACCGGCGCCGGCGGCAATCTGGGCGCCGAGGAGGGCGAGCGGGCCGTTCTGAGGGGCGACGACGCCGATCGTCACGCCGGCCGCATGGCTTTCAGCCGCCGCTCCCAGCAGCGCCAGACAGGCTGCTATGCCACGCAGGTTGATCATGAAAGGCGGAGATCCCTAGCCATCGTCCATGCCCTTTTATCTGCAAGGCCGCGATCGTCAAAGAAAAACAAGCGCAACACGGCGCTTTTCACCGGTCCTATTGTAGAAAAGGTAACCGATGCTCGCCATATTGGCGCGATAGCAAGTCGATCAAGGCAGAATAAGCGCGCACGGGAGAAGCAGGTGTTGAACAGGCAGCATATCGACCCCGGCCTTTATCGCGATGCCATGAGCCGTTATGCCGGCCATGTACAGCTCGTGACGACGGCGATGGGCGAGCTGCGCCGCGGCGTCACCATCACCGCCGCCTGCTCGGTCTCGGACAATCCGGCCTCGGTGCTGATCTGCCTCAACAACACCAATCCAAAGAACGAGATCTTCTTCCGCAGCGGCATCTTCGCGCTGAACACGCTCGGCGCCCATCATCAGAGTGTTGCCGATGCCTTTTCCGGGCGCACGGCGCTTGCCAATGACGACCGTTTCGCCAGTGCCCGTTTCGAGATGCTTGCCACCGGTGCGCCGGTGCTGGCCGACGCGCTTGCCGCCTTCGATTGCCGGGTGATCGATATCAAGGAAATGCCGACGCACAATGTCATCTTCGGCGAGGTCGCGGCTGTCCGCTTCAGCGAAAAACACCCGGCGCTCATCTATATGAACCGGGATTATCACGCGCTGTGATTAGAGCGCCGTGCGTCCTTTCGGAGGCGCAAAGGACGCTCTAACACTTTGAATTTACGCATCGTGCTAGGGTGGCCGGGATTTCGAGGGAATAGAGAATGGACAATGCCGGGATCGAGGAAATGTTTCAGGGGCTTGGCCCGGTCACGGTCAAGCGGATGTTCGGCGGCAAGGGCATCTATCATCTCGGGCGCATCATCGCACTCGAAGTGCGCGACGAGATGCTGCTGAAGGCCGACGAGACGAGCGCCCCGGAATTTGCCGCTGCCGGCGCCACGCAATGGACCTATGAGGGCAAGAAGGGCAAGCCGGTAAAAATGCCCTATTGGTCGATCCCCGACGAGGCCTACGACGATCCCGATCTGATGGCGAAATGGGTGCGGCTTGCCTATGAGGCGTCGCTTCGCGCCGAATAGCTAGCCGCGTTCACCGGGCGGCAAGGCTGCGATGGCGGCTTTGGTGAAGGCCGACAGCGGGTCGGGCAAATCCGTCAGGGGAAACCAGCCGAAATCCGAGAGCTTGTCCGGTTCGGTCAGTTGAGGCTCGCCCTCGACATCGCGAGCGAGATAGAGAATCGAGATCCAGTGTTGGCGGTCGGCATCGATGATCTGTTCGGTCATGCCGATTCGTTCGATGCGGCCGATTGTCAGGCCGGTTTCTTCTTCGGCCTCGCGGCGCGCGGCTGCTTCCGCCGGCTCCATGTGATCGACCTTGCCGCCGACGATATTCCAATAGCCGGCTTCAGGTGGACGCATGCGTTTGTAAAGAAGGATCCTGGCGTCGCGCAGAATCACCAGGCCGACGCCGAAGCCCGGAAAATCGAGACCGGGCTTGCCCATGGCAATGCTCAGACCTTGGCGCTGCCGGCGATCAGCATGAAGGCGGGGATATCGTCGCCGAATCCAACAGGGGTCGGACCGTCGTCGTGGTCGCGATGGCGGCGGCGATCGCGGCTGTCGTCGTTTGCCGGGTAAGGCCGACTGTTGCGCGCATTGTTCTGCGGCTTCTGCTCTGCTTTGCGCTCGTTCTTCACGATGTCGGCCTTTACTGGTGCTGCTTCAATCACGTCGACGCCATTATCCTGTATGTCGTTATCAGATTTATGACTCGCGGCGGCGCGATTGCCGCGTCCGCGTCCACGATCTTTGTCGCCATTCTCTCTTGGCGCACGATCTCGGCCTGCACCATCTCTGGCGCCACGCTCGCGGCTGTTGCGGCGCGGGCGTTCGCTGTCCCGACTGTCCTCTGCCGGCGGCGGCAGCGACGTCAGGTCACCGCTCAGCCATTCGACCGTTTGGCCGATCAGCTTCTCGATGGCATCGACGAATTTCGTGTCGCGCTTGGTGACGAGAGTGAAGGCGGCACCCGAGCGGCCGGCACGTCCGGTGCGGCCGATGCGGTGGACGTAATCCTCGGAATGGATCGGCACGTCGAAATTGAAGACGTGGCTGACATCGGGGATATCGAGGCCGCGGGCGGCGACGTCGGAAGCGACCAGAAGCTGGAGATTGCCGTCACGGAAGCTCTGCAGCGTCATCGTGCGGGAACGCTGGTCCATGTCGCCATGCAGGGCGCCGACCGAGAAGCCGTGACGCTCGAGCGAACGGAAGAGGTCGGCGACATCTTTCTTGCGATTGCAGAAGATGATGGCGTTCTTGAGTTCGGTCTGGGCGCGGACGAGTTCGCGCAAGACGGCACGCTTTTCGTAATCCTTGCCGTGCGTAGCGACGAAACGCTGTGTCACGGTCGCGGCGGCGGAAGCCGGCTTTGCGACTTCGATACGCTCGGGATTCTGCAGGAAGCGGTCCGCGAGCTTCTGGATCTCCGAGGGCATGGTTGCCGAGAAGAACAGAGTCTGGCGGGTGAACGGGATCATCTTGGCGATGCGCTCGATATCGGGGATGAAACCCATGTCGAGCATACGGTCGGCCTCGTCGATGACGAGGATCTCGACGCCGCTCATCAGGAGCTTGCCGCGCTCGAAATGGTCGAGCAGGCGGCCGGGGGTGCAGATCAGCACATCGGCGCCACGTTCGAGCTTGCGGTCCTGGTCCTCGAAGGAAACGCCACCGATCAGAAGGGCGACGTTGAGGCGGTGGTTCTTGCCGTATTTCTCGAAATTCTCGGCGACCTGAGCGGCGAGTTCGCGTGTCGGCTCGAGAATCAGCGTGCGGGGCATGCGCGCACGCGCACGGCCCTTTTCCAGAAGCGACAGCATCGGCAGCACGAAGGATGCCGTCTTGCCAGTGCCGGTCTGCGCGATACCGCAAATATCGCGGCGCTCGAGCGCAAACGGGATGGCTCCCGCCTGAATAGGCGTTGGGATCGTGTAGCCCGCGTCCGTAACAGCGGATAGCACTTTTTGGCTTAAGCCAAGGTCAGCAAATGTCGTCAAAGGGAAAACTGTTTCCATTCCGTTCGGCCGAGCTCTGAACGAGTCGGCGGGATTGCATGCCGCAATGCAGCGCGACATAGCCCCGAATGGCCGGCAAGTCAAGAAATAGAGACGCCGCACCCATTGCAGAGTGAAGCGTTGGTTACCGGGCAGGAGTTACTTGATATAGGTGGCGAGTTTAAGGCCGGCATTCATGAAATATACTGGATCGACGGCATGGCCGTCCTGGCGCACTTCATAATGCAGGTGCGTGCCCGTCGAGCGGCCGGTGCTGCCGGCAAGGCCGATGACGTCGTTGCGGTCGACCGTGTCGCCGACCTTGACCAGAACCTCCGACATATGCCCGTAGCGCGTCGAGATGCCGTTGCCGTGATCGACCTCGACCATGTTGCCGTAGCCGCCGGTCCATCCGGCCGAAATCACCTTGCCGGGCGCCGTCGGGCGGATCCTTTCGCCCGGCGAAAAGCGAAAGTCGATGCCGGAATGGAGGGCCAGGCGGCCGAGGAAAGGGTCGCGGCGATTGCCGAAGGGGCTGGTCACGTCCTTGCCGATAGCGGGATTGCGGAAGGGCAGGGATTCGGCAGTGCTGCGCACGGCTTCGAGCCGGGTCAGCGCGCCGTCGAGCGCTGCCAGCGAATTGTTGAAGCCGTCGTTGCTTTCAGGCTCGACATAGGGGCCGCCGACGGCATCGTCGTCGTCTTTCCTGGCAGCGGTCTCGGGCATCGGAATCTTGAAGCGGGTCAGCACGGTCTCGATGGCGTTGGCGGCATTGCCGGCATCGCTCGTCAACTGTTCGACACGGCTGCGCTGATCCTGTTCGACATCTTTCAGCGACAGCGTCACCTTGGAGAAGATGCGGTCGGCACGGTCGCCGACCGTGTCGGTGGCCGGCACATAGGCAAGGGTCGAATTGTCGGGCGTCGCATCGGCGGGTGCGCCGCTCGCCAGCTGTTTCTCGATCGCCTCGATGCCGCTCCCGGTGAGCGAAGCGCGCTTGTCCTTGATATTGGGTGCATAGGACTGAACGGGCGAAGACGGTGCAGGCGGGCCGCCGTCCTTTTCCGTCAGGCCGGAGCTTTCGGCTCGGTCGAGCAGGTTGTCGAGCTTGCCATGGCGCGAGGTGAGCGCCATCTGCTGCTCCATCAGCTTGTCGACCTTGTCTTCGACCACCTGCTGGTCGAGAAGCTGGCGGGAGGTGATGCGGTCGACCTGCGCGCGCAGGGCGGCGATGCGGTCTTCATAATCGTGCTGCATGCGGGCCTGGCGGGCCATGGTGGCGCCGATCAGGTCGTCGCGCAGCACGAGATAGGACGTGGCCAGGAGGTAGCCTATCGAGAAGACGCCGACGAAGCAGAAGGCCAGCGCAGCCATCCACGGCCGGACCGTCATATGGCGGACCTTGTCGCCACTTGCGAGGATGAGGATATGTTCCTTCGCCCGCCTGCCGAATACCCGGTGCTGATGTCCGCTGTTCACGCAGGCTCTCCCGATTGATGCTCTACGCCTCTTTCGGAAATTAGACACCGTTATGGTTAATGAATGCTTTCATTGTCGCCGTCGCATCATAAATTTCAGTGACTTCAAGCGTGGCTGATCGATGCCAGAGAGCGATAGAAAGACGGCGTCAAGCCGGCTTCGGCGCGGGCGAGATCGTTGAAGGGCGGCTTCAGCGGTCCGCGGAAATTGGCGCGTACCAGCTCCTGGAAGGCTTTTGCCGGATCGCGCTTCTCGCGGGCGCAGAGAAAGCGGAACCATTTGGCGCCGACGGCGACATGGCCTTTCTCGTCATTGTAGATGACGTCGAGGACCGCTGCACTTTCGAGATCGCCGGTCTGGCGCATCTTCGCCTGCAGCGACGGCGTAACGTCGAGGCCGCGGGCTTCCAGAATCAGAGGTACGACGGCGAGCCTTGCCGTCAGATCGTTGCGCGTCGAATGGGCGGCCTGCCAGAGCCCGTCATGGGCGGGCAGATCGCCATAATCGGCGCCGAGATCGTTGAGCCTGGCGCGCACCATGCGGAAATGCTTCGCCTCCTCGAAGGCGACCAGCATCCAGCCGTCGAAAAAGGAATTCGGCACCTGCTCGGTCGCGAATCGCGCGACGATATCGAGCGCCAGATCGACGGCGTTGAGCTCGATATGGGCGATGGCGTGCAGCAGGGCGATCCGCCCTTTGAGCGTATGCAGCGAGCGCTTCTCCACCTGGGTCGGCGGCGTCAGCATCGGTTTCTCAGGACGGCCGGGCCTGTCGGGGAGGGCCGCATCGAGCGGCGAGCGCAGCGACACCCGGCGGGCGAACCAGCGGGTGGCGCTTTCCTGCGCAAGTGCCGTCTTGCGGTCGAGATCGGGGGAAGAGATCGCATCGATGGCGCCGCCGCGCAGCGAGGTTATCGTGAGGTCTCCGGTCAAGCCGCCAGGTTCCTGACGGCCTCGAGCACGGTTTCGGCATGGCCCTGCACCTTCACCTTCTGCCAGATGGTGGCGATCGTGCCGTCCTGGCGGATCAGGAAAGTGGTGCGCTCGACGCCCATGAAGTTGCGGCCGTACATGCTTTTTTCCTTCCAGACGCCATAGGCCTGCAGCGTCGTCTTTTCCTCGTCCGAGGCGAGCGCCACCGAAAGACGGTGCTTCTTGATGAACTTGTCATGGCAGGCGGCCGAATCGGGCGACATGCCGATGACGGCAGCACCCGCCGCTTCGAACTCGGCTGCCAAGGCGGTGAAAGCCAGTGATTCGGCGGTGCAGCCCGTCGTGTCGTCCTTGGGGTAGAAGAACAACACCAGCGGCTTGCCGTGGAATTCGGCCAGCGAAACGCGGCCGCCGCCGTCGCGGGGAAGGTTGAAATCAGGAGCCGAAACGCCGATGCCGGGAACCGCCATTAGGAAAACCTTTCTTTTGCCGGGTTTGTGGATGACACTTTCTCTCCCCGAATTATATAGTGGACGGATACCCGTCCAGCATGGCCGGGTTCAATTCTTCACTTAAAGGGAGAGCCCAAGGGCGCATGTCAGCCATCCGCGGCGAAAAGGTCACGTTTCGCAAGAAGGATATCGTTGCGCTGGACCGCTTGCCGTCCGCCCAGGCCGAGGATCCGATCATCGTTCATTGCCCGCCGCCGCGTTCGCCGATGCGCCGGACGGCGAAGCTGACCTCAGGATTTCTGGGGCTGATCCTCGTTATTCTCGCCGGCATCGTTTTCACGGTCGAGAGCGGCATGTTCGACAAGCCGCTGTCGCAGCAGGCGCAGGCGGCGCTGAATGGCGTGGCCGGACCGCGCTACCGCGCCGAGGTCGGCTCCACCGTCATCCGCTTCACCTCGGATTTCCGGCTGGCGCTGGAAGCGCGCAACGTCAACATGATCGACCAGGAGAGCGGCCAGCATCTGTCGACGACGGGTTCGGTGCGCATGGGGCTCGATCCGCTGCAGCTTTTCCGCGGCCGCATCGCCGTTGCGGACATCGAAGCGGAGGATATCGCGCTCGATACCGCGCTTCTGCCCTCCGGCAATCCCGTCAAGCTCGACGATCTGCGCATCGACGCCATGCCGGCGGCGATGGAGAAGCTCTTCTCGCAGTTCGACATGTTCGACAGCATCGTCACGCGCGGCGCGACCAATTCGGTGCGCATCTCCGGCATCGACATCAAGCTTGCCGATACCGCCAATGGTCCGCTGTCGCTGGTCATCGATAATCTCGTCTTTGCCCATGCCGGCCCGTCCTCGCTGCAATTGACCGGCGAAGTCGCGCTGAACGGCGAGGTGGCGGAGCTCGACGTGCTGGCCGACAAGGAAGACGGCCACGTGTCGAAGGTCGTGGCGACACTCAAGCATGCCGACCTCACGCCCTTCGCGCTGAAACGCAACGATCAGGGCGTGATCCGGCAGGGGCTCAGCGCCTTTGCCGATCTGACGGTGTCGGCCACCAGAGCGCGCGATGGTGTACAGCCGGCGCTTGCGGCGACGATCGCCATCGATCCCGGCCTGATCTATGCGGATGGCGATCCGCAGCAGCTGTCGGGCGGCCAAATAAATCTCGTCTATGATTTCTCCAAGCAGACGATCGAGATCGCCCGATCGAACGCCCGATTCGGCGCGACCACGCTTCCCATCAACGGCGCGCTGATCGATCTCGATAAGCTCGACCCGCAGGCGGGCAAAGGCTTCGGCATCGACCTGCTCGTCAGCGGCGGCACGGCAGCGCCCGGCGGTTCCGGCGAACAGCCGCTCTCCTTCGACATCCAGGCGACCGGGCGCTATATGGTCGCCAGCCGCGAATTCCAGTTTCCCAACATAACCGTTTCCAGCCCGCTCGGTGCGCTCTACGGATCACTTGATGTCAAACTCGGCGACAAATCGCCGGAGATCAGCTTCGCCGGCCAATCGGCACAGTTGCAGACGGTGGCAATCAAGCAGCTCTGGCCGTTCTGGATGGCGCCCAAGGTGCGCACCTGGGTGCACGGCAATCTCTTCGGCGGCACCGTCACCGACGCCGCCATTTCCGTCTTCATTCCCTTCGGCAGGCTGGACGAGGCAGCCGGCGGCAAGGGATTGAAGCTCGACGCCAACCAGATCCGCATCGACTTCGACATCACGGGGGCGCGGATGAATGTCGCCGGCGACATACCGCCGATCCGCGACACGTCAGCGCATTTCGACCTGACCGGCCCGGTTGCGACGATCGCGATCAAGAGCGGCACCTCCTATTTCCCCTCCGGCCGGTCCGTCGGTCTCGGGCAGGGGACGTTCATCTTGCCTGCCACCTACGATAAACCCCTGATGGCCGATATCGATCTTGCGGTCTCCGGGGCGGCGGACGCCGTCGGCGAGCTTCTGACCTACCGGCCGATCCGGGTGCTGCAGCGCGCCGGCTTTACGCCAGACGATCTCAAGGGCCGGATCGAGGCGAATGTGAAGGCCCATTTCGGCCTGCTCTCCTCGCAAAACCCGCCGCCTGCCGAATGGACGGCGGCAATGAAGCTCACCGATATCGATCTTGCTAAGCCGTTTTCCGGCAGGATGATCAGCAATCTCGACGGCACGCTGAACGGCAATCCGAAGCGGATCACGCTTGACGCCAAAGCCCAGATCGACGGTGTTCCGGCCGATATCGATCTTACCGAACCGGTCGAGGCATCCGACACAGCGGCCAAACAACGGGTGATCACCGCGACGCTTTCCGAGGACCAGCGCAACAAGCTGATACCCGGCCTTTCCGGCATCGTCGGCGGCAGCGTGAAGATGGTGCTGACGCGGATCGACGACGACCGCCAGGACGTCCAGCTCGACCTCACCAGGTCGCTTCTCGACCTGCCGTGGATCGGCTGGTCGAAGGGCAGCGGCATTGCCGCCACGGCCGAATTCGAAACATCCGGTCCGGCCGACAATACCCAGATCAAGAATTTTCGATTAAAGGGCGATGGTTTCGGCGCCAATGGATCGTTGAACATCGGCAAGGGCGGGCTGATCTCGGCCGATTTCGACAGCGTCAAGCTCTCCTCGCTCGACGATTTCGCCCTTTCGGTCAAGCGCAGCAAAGGCAATTTCGACGTTTCGGTCTCCGGCGACAGCGCCGATGCGCGGCCGGTCATCCAGCGGTTGAAATCGGGCTCGGACGGCGATGGTGACGGGGATGCCGGCGACGCCGGCGTATCGGTGCGCGCCAGGCTGAAAAACGTTATCGGCTTCAACGACGAGAAGGTCGGCAATTTCCAGGCACAAATATCACTGCGCGGCGACAAGCTGCAGGCCCTCAATTTCTCCGCTGTTACCGACAGTGGCGAGGCCGTGGTCAGCCAGATGAAGGACGGCGGCGTCATCAACATCACCAGCGGCGATGCCGGCGCGGTATCGCGCTTCGCCGATCTCTACCAGCACATGCAGGGCGGCCTGCTCAATCTGGCGATCCGGCTGGGGGCGGAGGGCGGCTGGGACGGCTCGCTCGATGTGCGCCGCTTCGCGATCGTTAACGAACAACGGCTGCGGTCGATCGTCTCTACACCGGTCGGGAATGAGCAGCGCAGCCTCAACGAAGCGGTCAAGCGCGATATCGATACCTCGTCGCAGCGCTTCCAGCGCGGCTTTGCCCGTGTCGTGTCGCGCAATGGCATGGTCGGCATCGAGAACGGCGTATTGCGCGGCGACCAGATCGGCGCAACCTTCCAGGGCATCGTGCGCGATCGCAAGGGCAACATGGACATGACCGGCACCTTCATGCCGGCCTACGGCCTCAACCGCCTCTTTGCCGAACTGCCGCTGATCGGCGTCATCCTCGGCAATGGCAGCGACCGCGGCCTGATCGGCATCACCTTCAAGCTGACCGGCAAGTTCGACCAGCCGAACCTGCAGATCAACCCGCTGTCGATCATCGCGCCTGGTGTTTTCCGGCAGATCTTCGAATTCCAGTGAGGCGGGAAACGGTCACGGCAGAGGTCGTGGCGAGACGTAGCTAAATCTCCGTCCGCCTCAGGAGATAGTCGAGACCGCCGACGCGATACCAGCGATAGCCGTATGCATCGAGCATGACGGTATGAAATCCTTTCTCGTCTGCCGTGCTGCTCGCGCCGTCGGCGATATCGATCAATAGCCGCCCGTCTTCGCCTCTATCGGGATCGAAGGTCACTTCCGCCGGCTGCGCATGCAGATTGTGCAGGATCAACACGGAATTGCCGCGCCAGTCATAACGAAGCGCCAGCACGCCGTCATTCCCGGTGTCGATCACAGAAAAGTCGCCCCAGCCGATCTCAGGGGCTTCCTTGCGCATCCGGATCATCCGCTCGGTCCAGTTCAGCAAGGAATTGGGATCGCGCCGCTGTTCGGCAACGTTGACATGCTGGAAGCCATAGGGGCCGTCCTTGATGACGGGCGAGATGGGCTTTTCACTTTTGGTGAACCCGCCTTCCGGTTCGGTCGACCACTGCATCGGCGTGCGTGCGCAGTTGCGCTCGGGCAGGCCCAGATCGTCGCCCATGCCGATTTCGTCGCCGTAGCGGATGACGGGCGTTCCAGGCAGCGAAAACAGCAGGCTGTAGGCCATTTCGATCCTGCGGTGGTCGCCGCCGAGCATGGGCGCGAGGCGACGGCGAATGCCCCTGTCGTAAAGCTGCATGTCCTTTTCAGGCCCGAAGGCGGCAAATACCGCGCCGCGTTGTTTTTCCGTCAGCCGGCCGAGATCCAGTTCATCATGGTTGCGGAGGAAGAGGCCCCATTGCGCGGTCGCCGGGCGCGGTTTCGTGGCCTCCATGGCCTTCTTGAGCGGCCGCGTATCGGCGCTGGCGAGAGCATAAAACAGCGCCTGATTGACCTGGAAATTGAACATCATCTGCATGCGGTCGCCATCATCGCCGAAATATTCGAAATTATCCTTCGGCAGGATATTGGCTTCTGCCAGGATGATGGAATCGCCCAGGCGCCACTGCAGGAATTCGCGAAATTTCCTCAGCATATCGAACTGCTCGACAGGCTTGGTAACGTCGGCGCCTTTTGTCGCGATGATGAATGGGGCCGCATCCATCCTAAAACCGGAGACGCCGAGCTGGATCCAGAAGCCCATGATCTTGAGGATTTCCGCCTGCACCTCGGGGTTCGACGTATTGAGATCGGGCTGGTGATCGTAGAAGCGGTGAAAATAATAAGCCTTGGCTTTTTCGTCATAGGTCCAGGTCGTCTTCTGGACGCCCGGGAAGACCATGCCCTGATCGGCATTATCAGGCTTTTTCTCAGACCAGACATACCAGTCGCGATAGCGCGAGCGCGGATCGCTCCTGGCGTCCTGGAACCAGGGATGGTCCTTGGATGTATGATTGATCACCAGATCGATCAGCACCCGAATACCGCGCTGCTTGGCGCCGTGGGTGAATTCGACGAAATCGCCGAGCGAGCCATAGCGCGGATCGACGTTGTAATAGTCGGAGACGTCGTAGCCATCATCGCGACCGGGCGACGCCTGGAACGGCATGAGCCAGATCGCCGTCACGCCGAGGCCGGAGAGATAATCGAGGCGCCGCATCAGGCCCTGAAAATCACCCACGCCGTCACCATTCGCGTCCATGAATGTCTCGACGGACAGGCAGTAGATGACAGCGTTCTTATACCAGAGGTCGTTGATCATGCCGGGGCTCCAATCCAATCTGGTCGCAAATCCCGGCGGGCGGAAAAGGTTCCGATAAAGCATTCGGTATGTGGGTCGCTAAACTTCGCAGTAGAAAATGCGCAGGCTCCTCTTCGTCAAAACCGATTCCAAGCCAGGCTGACAAATCCGGCAGTGATGCTTTGCCTATTTTAGGAAAATCTGATGTACTATAATGCCCCGGCCGGGAAGCAACGGTCGGTGCAATGTCGGAGGATGCGATGCGGTGCGCCCGGACAGTTTCTTTTGCATCGGCCGCCATGATGGCCGTCACGATTTCCGACGTGTCGTTTTCTGCGGAAAAGAGCGCGCGGCTGAAATCGCAAGAGGCGGTCATCCGTTCCGACCACGTTCTGATGGTTCCCCTGGACGCAATGATGACGCCGCCGATCTTCTCGATCAGCTGGTGGTCGCGGGTGAAGCCTGCTTCTGGCGCCGATCCGCCGGCTATCTTCTCCGAGAGACCAAACGAGATGACGCGGAATACCGGCGGGGAGCTGAATGATCTTGCTCGCCGACCCGAATAGTGAGGCAAAGAAAAAAGCCGGCGCGGGCGCCGGCTTCCGTATCGGTTCGGAATTGAAGCCGCTTACGCCGCGCGGCGGATCAGGATGTGTTTCTTCTTGCCGAGCGAGAGCTTGATGACGCCGTCGGCGGTGATTTCGCCGCTGCCGATCATCTTGCGTTCGTCGCTAACGGCCTCGTCGTTGATGCGGACTGCGCCGCCCTGAACGTGACGGCGAGCTTCGCCGTTCGACGAGGCAAGGCCGGCACGAACGATCAGCGACAGCAGGCCGATGCCGCCGTCGAGTTCGGTGGCAGGGATATCGACCGAGGGCAGGTTCTCCGAGAGGCTGCCTTCCTCGAAGGTTTTGCGCGCGGTTTCAGCGGCCTGCTCGGCGGCCGGGCGGCCGTGCAGGATCGCGGTAACCTCGGTTGCCAGGATCTTCTTGACCTCGTTCAGCTCCGAACCACCGATCGCCGAAAGCCGTGTAATTTCATCCATGGGCAACGTGGTGAAGAGCTTGAGGAAGCGCGGCACATCAGCGTCCTCGGTGTTGCGCCAATATTGCCAGAAGTCGTAGACAGGCAGCAGATCGGCATTCAGCCAGACTGCGCCTGAAGCCGATTTGCCCATCTTGGCACCGGACGACGTCGTCAGCAGCGGCGAGGTAAGGGCATAGAGCTGCGGTGTCCCCATGCGGTGACCAAGATCGATACCGTTGACGATATTACCCCACTGGTCCGAACCGCCCATCTGCAGGCGGCAATCGTAGCGCTTGGCAAGCTCGACGAAATCGTAGGCCTGGAGGATCATGTAGTTGAATTCCAGGAAGGACAACGACTGTTCGCGGTCAAGGCGCGTTTTCACACTGTCAAAGGAAAGCATGCGGTTGACCGAGAAATGGCGGCCGACATCGCGCAGGAACTCCAGATAATTCAATGAGCGCAGCCACTCGGCGTTGTTGATCATCAGCGCGGCCGTGCCCGGCCTGCTGTAATCGAGGTAGTTCGAAAAGCAGCTTTTGATCGAGGCGATATTCTGCTCGATCGTCTCGATCGTCATCAGCTTGCGCGCCTCTTCCTTGAAAGAGGGATCGCCGACCATACCGGTGCCGCCGCCCATCAGCGAAATCGGGCGGTGGCCCGTCGCCTGCAGCCAATGCAGCATCATGATCTGTGTCAGGTGGCCGACGTGAAGACTGGATGCCGTCGGGTCATAGCCGATATAGGCCGTCACGGTTTCCTTGGCGAACAGGTCGTCGAGGCCGCTTTCATCGGAGATCTGATGAATGAAGCCGCGCTCTTTCAGCGTGCGGAGGAAATCGGACTTGAACTCGGACATGGCCTTCGTCTCTTGATATCTGCGCTCGCCCATCTGGGCCTCGCGCAAGTTCGTTGTTGTTGATCTGTCGCGGCGCGTTTAGCACTGTTTTTACAAAAGTGCATCCGGGAATCGCATGGGAGGCAAGCCTCATGGATGTCATCAGGACCGCGATCGGGCTGATGAGCGGCACGTCGATGGACGGAATCGACGTCGCGTTGATCAGGACCGACGGCCGCGGCTTCATTGAGCGCGGGCCGTTCATGGGCGTGCCCTATGACGCGGATTTTCGCGGGCAGCTCAAACGGGCGCTGGAACTGTCGCGTCCACTGACCGACAGGAGCGAACGACCCGCCGAGCTGCGCGCCATCGAACTTGAACTGACTGTGCGGCATGCAATTGCCGTTACGGCATTCATGAAACGTTTCGAGCTTTCTGCCGATGCAATCGATATCCTCGGATTCCATGGCCAGACGGTGCTTCATCGCCCTGACGAGGGATTGACGATCCAGATCGGCGACGGTGGGGAACTGGCGCGCCGAACCGGCATATCTGTGGTCTACGACATGCGCGCCAACGACATGGTTCATGGCGGGCAGGGTGCGCCGCTGGTGCCGGCCTATCACGCAGCACTTGCGGGAAAATTCCAGCAGGCGGGACAGGCGGTGTGCTTCGTCAATATCGGCGGCATCTCCAATCTCACCTTTATCGGCACGGATGGCCGGATATCGGCTTTCGATAGTGGTCCGGGCAATACGCTGATCGACCAGTGGGTGGAGATGCAGACCGGCAAAACTTATGACCCTGGGGGCGAGATCGGTGGACGCGGCAAGGTCGTGGCCAGCCTGGCGGAACGTTATCTGCAAAGCCCGTTCTTCCGCGGCAATGTTCGCCGGTCGCTGGACCGCGGCGATTTCGCGCCGCTTCGGCCCGAGGCGGCGAGCCTTGAAGACGGCGCCCGGACGCTGGCGCATGTCGCCGCCGCCTCGATCATCAAATCCGCCGGTTTCCTGCCCGAGACCCCAGCGATCTATATCGTCTGCGGCGGCGGGCGCCTGAACGCCACTCTCATGGCAGAGTTCTCAGTCATGGCCGAAAGGCTGGGCTCGCGGGTACTGAGCGCCGAGGAGGCAGGCTTCGACGGCGATGCGATGGAAGCCGAGGCCTGGGCCTATCTCGCCGTCCGGTCGCTGGACGGATTGCCGCTGACATTCCCCGGCACGACGGGCGTCGACACCCCCGTCAGCGGCGGGGTGCTGGCAACGCCATGAGAGAGCAGCGGGTCATGCTGAAGACGCCACGGCTGAGCCTCGTCATGTGGGACGAAGGCGATGCGGCCCTGGTGCAGCAACTGCATTCGACGATGGCGACGACCCGATATCTGTCCGGCAATGCGCCGTGGAGCCTCGAGAAGGCTGAGCAGCGGCTGAGAGGCTGGTTCGAGGAGCAGGCGCGCGACGGCACGACCAAATACAAGCTCCTCGCCGAGGATGGCAGCTTCCTCGGCCGCGCGGGGATTTCGAAGTTCGGGAACGAGCAATTCGAACTCGGTTATTCCCTGCGCGAGGAGGCGTGGGGCAAGGGCCTGGCGACCGAAGCGGCGAGCGCGTTGGCCGACTGGTTCTTCGAACGGCGGTTTGCATCGGGCTTCATCGCCTTCACGCATCCCGAAAACATCGCTTCGCAGCGTGTGCTGAGGAAGATCGGGATGCGGGAACGCGCGCCGATCTTGATCGATGGAGTGCTTGGGACGGCTTTCGAACTCATCGCCAGTATGCGGCCGACAAAGCTCTAACTCTTTACGGCGACCGGCCGGACATGGGATTCGCGCCCAGCCTGATTGCCATCCTCGACGCCCCTGACCTGGGCGATGAACGAGAATTTCTTGCGAAGGCCGAGGATCGGCTTCTCGATGAAATGCCAGGACAGCACCGCAACGGCGAGAGCCGATGGCAGGCCGACGAGATAGAGCGCCAGTGCACCGTATTTTGGGTAGAGAAACACTGATGGGAACGAGCTGATCCAGATCTGCAAAAACGGGTCGTGATAGAGATAGACGCCGTAGGAATAGTCGCCTTTCCTGAAAAAGGCCGGGATGGGCACCTCGGACAGGCCGATAAAGACGGTGATGTAGACGAGAGAGGTGATGACCAGGGGACGGTTGAGCACCGATTCCGTCGCACTGCTGTCGAGGGTGAGAATCGCGACGATGCAAACCAGGCTGGCGGCGGCGAACAGCCAGCGGGAATGCGGAATGACCGCTTTGAACTGAAAGACGACGATGCCCATCATGAAGGCCGTTATCAGCTGGGAGCCGCGGCTCATGAACAGGAAGCGAGCGATCGGCTTGATCGAGCCTGGCAACAGATAGGGCATCTTCTGCACGATAAGGCCGATGACGATGTAGGCGATCGTCACCGCCAGCAGCTTGTAGCGCGTCTTGACGATGGCGGTGATCATCAGGAACGACATGATGATGTAGCAGAAGATTTCCCAGGGAACCGTCCACAGAGCGCCGTTGACACGCTGGCTCGGATTATCCTGGAAAACGCCCGGAAGCTCGTAATGGATCCAGCCGACGATATTCAGGAAGTATTTGAAAAACCGCTGATCGGTAAAATATTCGGAATGATAAACGACTGTAATGATCGGCCCGATGATCAGCGAACAAACGACTATATCGACGGCAAGGGCCGGGACGATGCGCAAGCCTCGGTTGATCAGAAAATTCCGGAGACTCAGGCGCTGGGCGCTGCCGGCGATCAGAAATCCGCTCAAAGCGAAGAACATCGGAACAAGAGCGTATTCAGTGAACCAGAATACTGACCGCCTGATGAAGTCATTGTTGTCGGTTAACAAAAAGGAATGGGTCAATACGATGGAAAAGGCGAGCCCTATTCGAAGGAAATCGAACCCCGGACCAATTCCCCTATACTTATCCAGGACTTCCCCGAACGACTTGGTCATTGCGGACCTCGCTTTTGTTAGGATCGCGAGGACCCTACCGCACTGCAACATGGATTGCAACACGATAGGTGATCTGTTCCGGCACAGCCGGCCCGGTTGTGTTCCGGACCGTCATGGCATTGATGAGGCTGAGATTTGTGGTGTCAGCGAATCCGCTTGGCGGCCGGTTCCGGCACCAGTTCGCCGTTGAGGCGGCGGTCGAGATAATCTTCGCATTCGCCCATCAGCGTTTCCACCTGGCCGTTGAAAAAGTGGTTGGCGTTGGCGACGGTGCGGTGGGTGATGAGGATGCCCTTCTGGGTCTTCAGCTTCTCGACAAGGCCGTTGACATCCTTCTCAGGCGCCACCTTGTCGGCCTCGCCGTTGATGATCAGGCCGGAAGAGGGGCAGGGCGCCAGGAACGAGAAGTCGTAGGTGTTCGGCTGGGGCGAGATCGACATGAAGCCTTCGATTTCCGGCCGGCGCATCAAGAGCTGCATGCCGATCCAGGAGCCGAAGGAATAACCGGCGACCCAACAGGTCTTGGAATCGGGATGCAGGCTCTGCACCCAGTCGAGCGCCGAGGCGGCATCCGAGAGCTCGCCGGCGCCGTGGTCGAATTCACCCTGGCTGCGGCCGATGCCCCGGAAATTGAAGCGCAGCGTCGTGAACCCGCGCTTCTGGAACATGTAGAAGAGCTGATAGACGATCTGATTGTTCATCGTGCCGCCGAACTGCGGATGGGGATGCAGAATCAGGGCGATGGGCGCGCTTTTTTCCTTGGAGGGCTGGTAGCGGCCTTCAAGACGGCCGGCTGGGCCGTTGAAAATAACTTCGGGCATTGGTACTCCGGGTTTTATTTCGCGTTCGCGCTGCGTTGGATGACAACATGACTTGACTAGTGTTGTCAGCTTTTCTAAAACGCAGTTTAGAACAATTCGAAACTTGCATGGCGATCCACGCATCGTCGAATGTGTCATAAGGCAAGCCCGGCGGAAATTTCAAGAAAAATGAACCGCGGATGCTGAAGCAAGCTCGTCAAGCGCAGGACTGAAGATCATGGCGCCGCCACGCCTTTATCTCGACTGGAACGCCACAGCGCCGCTGCACCCCGCAGCACGCGCGGCGATCATGCGCGCCATCGACATTTTCGGCAATCCAAATTCCGTTCACGGCGAGGGCCGGGCCGCCCGCGCCGCCATCGAAGGCGCACGGCGCAAGGTGGCAGCACTTGCCGGCACCGATGCCGGCAATGTGGTCTTTACCAGCGGCGCGACCGAGGCCGCCAATCTGGTGCTGACGTCGGATTTCCGCATGGGCCGTACGCCGCTTCGGCTTGGCCATCTCTATTTTTCGGCGATCGAGCATCCGGCTGTGCGCGAAGGCGGGCGCTTCGCCAGAGAGAGGATGACGGAGATCCCGGTGACGGAAGCTGGCATCGTCGATCTCGATGCGCTCGGCCACCTGCTCGAAGCGCATGACAAGGCCGCCGGCCTGCCGATGGTCGCTATCATGCTCGTCAACAACGAGACGGGAATCGTGCAGCCTGTCGAGGCAGCGGCAAAGATCGTGCACGCCCATGGCGGGCTCTTCGTGGTCGACGCCGTGCAGGCGGCCGGCCGCATCGCGCTCGATATCGAAAAGATCGGTGCCGATTTCATAATCGTTTCCTCGCACAAGATCGGCGGGCCGAAAGGTGCCGGCGCGCTCATTGCGCGCGGCGAGGCGCTGATGCCCAGGCCGCTGATCCAGGGTGGCGGGCAGGAGCGGGGTCACCGCTCAGGGACACAGAATTCGCTGGCGCTGATCGGCTTCGGCGCGGCAGCAGAAGCGGCGGTCGACGAACTCGAGGCGCGCAACGCGGCGATCGGCGCGTTGCGCGAGCGGCTGGAAGCCGGCATGCGTGAGGCGGCAGCCGACGTGATGATCCACGGCGAAGGCGGCGAGCGTGTCGCCAATACGATCTTCTTCACCTTGCCGGGGCTGAAGGCCGAGACCGGACAGATCGCCTTCGATCTCGAAGGCGTTGCACTTTCCGCAGGTTCGGCCTGCTCATCGGGTCGGCTTGGCGAAAGCCATGTGCTGACGGCGATGGGCCGTGACGCCAAGCTCGGAGCGCTGCGCATCTCGCTCGGCTTTTCGACGACGGAAGAGGATATCGACAGAGCGATTGCGGCTTTCGCCAAGATCGCCAACCGGCGCAGGTCGGCGGGCGAGGCGGCTTGCCCCGTGTCAAAACTTGCGGAAACGCAAATTTCTGCTTGCCAATCGGGCTGAAAAGTCCCTTTTGGCCTCTTACATAAAGGGCAAGACAATTGCCCAAACACTACAAGCTGCCGGACCTTGTATCCGGCGAGATTGGAGAATGAGATGGCTGCGGTGCAGGAAACAATCGACCAGGTGCGCCTGATCGATGTGGACCAGTACAAATACGGTTTCGAGACCGTCATCGAGATGGACAAGGCGCCGAAAGGCCTGTCCGAAGATATCATCCGCTTCATTTCGGCGAAGAAGCAGGAGCCGGAGTGGATGCTGGAATGGCGTCTCGAGGCCTATCGTCGCTGGCTGACGCTGGAAGAGCCGACCTGGGCGCGCGTCGACTATCCGAAGATCGATTTCAACGACATCTATTATTACGCCGCGCCGAAGAGCACGCCGGGTCCAAAATCGCTCGACGAGGTCGATCCGGAGCTGTTGAAGGTCTATGAGAAGCTCGGCATCCCGCTGCGTGAGCAGGAGATTCTTGCCGGCGTCGAGAAGCCGAAGATCGCCGTCGATGCCGTTTTCGACAGCGTCTCGGTCGTCACCACCTTCAAGGCAGAGCTGAAGAAGGCCGGCGTGATCTTCATGTCGATCTCGGAAGCCATCCGCGAGTATCCGGAACTGGTACAGAAGTACCTCGGCTCCGTCGTTCCAACGAGCGACAACTACTATGCGACGCTCAATTCGGCGGTCTTTACCGACGGTTCCTTCGTCTTCGTGCCGAAGGGCGTTCGCTGCCCGATGGAGCTGTCCACCTATTTCCGCATCAACGAGAAGGGCACCGGCCAGTTCGAGCGCACCCTGATCATCGCGGAAGAAGGCGCCTACGTCTCCTATCTCGAAGGCTGCACGGCGCCGCAGCGCGACGAAAACCAGCTGCATGCGGCTGTCGTCGAACTCGTTGCGCTCGATGATGCCGAGATCAAATATTCGACGGTGCAGAACTGGTATCCTGGCGACAAGAACGGCAAGGGCGGCATCTACAACTTCGTCACCAAGCGCGGCGATTGCCGCGGCGACCGTTCGAAGATCTCCTGGACGCAGGTCGAAACCGGCTCGGCGATCACCTGGAAGTATCCGTCCTGCATCCTGCGCGGCGACGACAGCCGTGGCGAGTTCTATTCGATCGCCGTGTCCAACGGTCATCAGCAGATCGACAGCGGCACCAAGATGATCCATCTCGGCAAGAACACGTCGAGCCGCATCGTCTCCAAGGGCATCGCCGCCGGTGTGTCCAACAACACCTATCGCGGCCAGGTTTCGGCTCACCGCAAGGCGTCGAACGCGCGCAACTTCACGCAGTGCGATTCGCTGCTGATCGGCGACAAGTGCGGCGCCCATACCGTGCCCTACATCGAGGCGAAGAATTCGACGGCGCAGTTCGAACATGAGGCGACAACCTCGAAGATCTCCGAGGATCAGCTGTTCTACTGCCTGCAGCGCGGCATCCCGACCGAAGCGGCGATCGCGCTGATCGTCAACGGTTTCGTCAAGGAAGTCCTGCAGGAATTGCCGATGGAATTCGCCGTCGAGGCGCAGAAGCTGATCAGCATTTCGCTGGAAGGCTCTGTGGGGTAAACACGGTTTCCGTCATCCTCGGGCTTGTCCCGAGGATCTGCAGCGGCCAGAGAACAAAGGATGAGTGGTTTCGTCTACATGGTGTCCGACAAACCGCGAGGCGTGATCTACACCGGCGTCACGAGTGATTTGTACGGACGCATATGGGAACACCGCAACGAGATCCAGAAGGGCTTTACGCAGAAATACAGAGCAAAGAATCTTGTCTGGTTTGAGAACCACCCGAACATCGTGTTGGCGATCCGACGAGAGAAGTCTTTGAAACGCTACCTGCGTGAATGGAAAATCAAGCTTATAGAGGGCATCAATCCGACCTGGATCGACCTTTATGAGCGGATCGATAAAATCGAGAATATCTATCGACCGCATCCGAATACGCGGGAGTGGAGCGATTACAATTGAAGGCTTAGATCCTCGGGACAAGCCCGAGGATGACGATCGAGACCGATGAGCACGGTCAATCAGGCGGCACTTGGACCCGCCTTATGGACAGGAAGAACGAAATGCTTGAAATCAGAAATCTCCATGCCCGTATCGCCGAAGACGGCACCGAGATCATCCGTGGCCTGAACCTGACGGTGAAGGCCGGCGAAGTTGCCGCGATCATGGGGCCGAACGGCTCCGGCAAGTCGACGCTCTCCTATGTGCTGTCCGGCCGCAGCGACTACGAAGTCACCGAGGGCGACATTCTCTACAATGGCGAAAGCATTCTCGAGCTCGATCCGGCCGAGCGCGCCGCCAAGGGCATCTTCCTGGCCTTCCAGTATCCGGTCGAAATTCCGGGCGTTGCCACCATGCAGTTCCTGAAGGTGGCGATGAACGAACAGCGCAAGGCGCGCGGCGAGGACGAGCTGACGACGCCAGACTTCATGCGCCGGGTCAAGGATGCCGCCGGCAAGCTGCAGATCAATACCGAGATGTTGAAGCGGCCGCTGAACGTCGGCTTCTCCGGCGGCGAGAAGAAGCGGGCCGAAATCCTGCAGATGGCGCTGCTTGAACCGAAGCTCTGCGTGCTCGACGAAACCGATTCCGGCCTCGACATCGATGCGCTGAAGATCGTCGCCGACGGCGTCAACGCGCTGCGTTCGCCGGACCGCGCGGTCGTGGTCATCACCCACTACCAGCGCCTGCTCGACTATATCGTGCCGGATACCGTTCACGTGCTCTACAAGGGCCAGGTGATCAAGTCGGGCGACAAGACGCTGGCGCATGAGCTGGAAGCCAACGGCTATGCTGACATCATCGGCACGGCGGCCTGAGTTTCGGGTGGAAAGGACGACGTCCATGAATATGCAGACGACGAGCCGCCTGACTGCGGCCGAGACGGCGCTGATCGAGGCCTTCAACCAGCAGATCGGCGAACTGCCAGGCAATGGCGCGGTGACGGCCCTGCGCGACCGGCTTCTCGACGACCTGAAGAAAGCCGGCCTGCCGACGCGCCGCATCGAAGCCTGGCACTATACCGACCTCAAGAACCTGCTGCGCACTGTCCCGCAGCAGGCGGGCGATGCCGGCTCGCAAGCTTTGGAGCCGCTCGTTGCCGACTCCACGGTGCTGGCGGTGATCCAGGGCCATTCCAATCAGAAGGCTACGGTCGACGGTCTTGGCGTTTCCGCCTATTCCGAGCACCTGCTTGACGGTTCTGCCGCCAGTGGCCTGGATGCACTCGGCTCCGACGACGCGGTCGGCCGCATCAATGGCAGCTTCGTGCGCGACGGCTATGTCCTCGACGTGCCTGCCGATACCGACCTTGAAAACCCGCTCGAAATCCAGTTCATCCATGCGGGCGGGCAGACGCATACCCGCCTTCCCGTGTCTTTTGGTGCCGGTGTCAAGGCGACCGTCATCGAGCGTCACCGCACGGTGACCGGCGATGCAGCGCTGGTGTCCCATGTCAGCGACATCACGGTTGGCGAAGGCGCCGAACTGACCTGGATCATCCTGCAACAGCAGGGGGCCGACGATACGCATCTCGGGCAGATCCGCATCGATCTCCGCGCTGACGCCAAGCTGCGGTTTTTCGTCATCAATGCCGGCGGCAAGCTGGTCCGGCAGGAGCTGCATATCAAGGTGACGGGCGAGGGCGCCGATCTGACCCTGCGCGGCATCAACCTGCTCGGAGCGGAAAGCCATACCGACGTGACGATGGTGCTCGGCCACGACGTGCCGAATACCGGCTCGACCGAAGTCATCCGCAACGTCGTCTTCGACCGTGCCAAGGGCGTCTTCCAGGGCATGATCCGGGTGGCGCCCGATGCGCAGAAGACCGATGCCAAGATGGCCTGCAACACGCTGTTGATGTCCGACGATGCCGAATTCTCGGTCAAGCCCGAGCTCGAAATCTTCGCCGATGACGTGCAGTGCGGCCACGGCGCGACGGTGACCGATATCGACGCCAACCATCTCTATTACATGATGGCGCGCGGCATTCCGGAGAACAAGGCGCGGGCGATGCTCGTCAACGCTTTCGTCGCCGAGATCGTCGAGGAACTGGAAGACGAAGCCCTGGTCGAGGCGCTGGAAGGCGTGATTTCGGCCTGGCTCGAAAAGCACGCCTGATCGGATATATCAATGGACAAGATAGCGCCGGCCACCCAATACGACGTCGAAGCCATCCGTCGGGATTTTCCGATCCTGGCGGATAAGGTGCACGGCAAGCCGCTGGTCTATCTCGACAACGGTGCCTCAGCGCAGAAGCCGCAGGTGGTGATCGACGCCATTTCGCATGCCTACGCCCACGAATATGCCAATGTGCATCGCGGCCTGCACTATCTCTCGAATGCCGCGACGGATGCCTATGAGGCAGCGCGTGAGAAGGTTCGCCGCTTCCTCAACGCGCCTTCAGTGAATGACATCGTCTTCACCAAGAATTCGACGGAAGCGATCAACACCGTCGCCTATGGCTGGGGCATGCCGAAGATTGGCGAAGGCGACGAGATCGTGCTGACGATCATGGAGCACCATTCCAACATCGTGCCCTGGCACTTCATCCGCGAGCGGCAGGGCGCCAAACTCGTCTGGGTGCCCGTCGACGACGAGGGCGCCTTCCATATCGAAGATTTCGAGAAAAGCCTGACGGAGCGCACCAAGCTCGTCGCCATCACCCATATGTCGAATGCGCTCGGCACGATCGTTCCCGTCAAGGAAGTCTGCCGGATCGCGCATGAGCGCGGCATTCCGGTGCTGATCGACGGCAGCCAGGGCGCCGTGCATCTGCCTGTCGACGTGCAGGATATCGATTGCGACTGGTACGTGATGACCGGCCACAAGCTCTATGGCCCGTCCGGCATCGGCGTGCTTTACGGCAAGAAGGAACGGCTTTTCGAGATGCGCCCGTTCCAGGGCGGCGGCGAGATGATCTTCGAAGTCGCCGAGGACGTGGTTACCTATAATGATCCGCCGCATCGCTTCGAGGCCGGCACGCCGCCGATCGTGCAGGCGATCGGGCTGGGTTACGCGCTCGATTATATGGAGAAGATCGGCCGCGAGGCGATCGCCCGGCATGAGGCCGATCTTGCCGCCTATGCGGTCGAGCGGCTGAAATCGGTCAACTCGCTGCGCGTTTTCGGGACGGCGCCCGACAAGGGCAGCATCTTTTCCTTCGAGCTTGCCGGCATTCATGCCCATGACGTCTCGATGGTGATCGACCGGCAGGGTGTTGCGGTGCGCGCCGGCACGCATTGCGCCATGCCGCTCTTGAAACGCTTCGGCGTCACCTCCACATGCCGTGCATCCTTCGGCATGTACAATACCCGCGCCGAGGTCGATGCCCTGGCCGATGCGCTTGATTATGCGCGCAAGTTCTTTGCTTGAGGAGTGTCCGTGATGAGCCTGGACGAAAGCGAACAGAAGATCGACGTGCGCGAAGGCATCGTGCATTCCAGCATTCCGGCCGATGAGCTGGCGCGGCTCAGCGACGACGTCATCAGCGCGCTGAAGACGGTCTACGATCCGGAAATTCCCGCCGACATCTTCGAGCTCGGTCTGATCTACAAGATCGACATCGAGGACGACCGGATGGTGAAAATCATGATGACGCTGACCGCACCCGGCTGCCCGGTAGCCGGTGAAATGCCAGGTTGGGTCGAAAACGCCGTCGGCGCCGTCGAAGGCGTGTCGGGTGTCGAGGTGGCAATGACTTTCGATCCGCCGTGGACGCCGGACCGCATGTCGGAAGAGGCGCAGGTCGCGGTCGGCTGGTACTGACATCCCGCGGTATTGATCCGTTTACTTCAGGGTACTACATTTGAATCACGATGCACCGGATCTTGACCCCGGTTGCGGAAGGAGAATGAGCCGATGGGCTTTGCAATCATGAGCATGACGGACGGTGCTGCGGCTCGCGTCAAGGCGATCGTCGAGAACTCGGGACCTGATGCCAAGGGCGTGCGCGTCGGCATCAAGAAGGGCGGTTGCGCCGGGATGGAGTATACCATCGACCTGGTGACCGAGCCCAATGTCAAGGACGACCTGATCGAGCGCGACGGCGCCAAAGTCTGGGTCGAGCCATCGGCAGCTCTCTATTTGCTCGGCACCGAGATGGGCTTCGAAACGACGACGCTCCGCTCCGGCTTCACCTTCACCAATCCGAACCAGACATCGGCCTGCGGCTGCGGCGAATCCGTCGAGTTGAAGCCTGCCGATCTCGCGACCCTTGCCGCCCAGCGCCAGGGCGAGCCGGCGCATTCCTGATAGCTTCAGAGCGGCGGAAATTTCTCCGCCAGCAAGTCTCCGATGAAATCGGGCGTGTTCAGTCGCGCTTGATGCTCATGAGCATTTCCCACATGTCGGCGCCAGTCTCGAAGACCACGGCATTTGCCTTGTAGCTCTGCTCGGCTTCGATCAGGGCGGTGAGTTCGGTGGCCGCATCGACATCTGACGGAGTCGGGCTGACGAGGGCCTGGACGCCGCCTGACTCAACGGAGGTGAGGCTGGTGTTCAGCCTGGCATAGCCCGGCGTGCTGCTATTTGCGATGTTGTTGGCAATCGCGCCGACCCGCGTCGTCTGTGCCCGCATTCCCGAAAGAGCAGTGCTCGTAATACCCGATATGCTCATCAGCCGTTTCCCCAGAACTGGATGATAACCTTGTAGCTGCGAGGATTTAGGGAATGCTGAAGGCATTGCGTTAGCAAAGGCCTTAGGTGAGGGCTTTATGCCGTCGCGTCTGTTTCGGATTGGCACGGGACTATATCCAGGACAGGCGGCAGCGGAGCGCCTTGCGACGGCTTTCGATACGGTCCATGGCTATTCTCTTAGCTGGAATGAACGAATTTCGGAGGTGGGGCGATCTGGCTGCGCGGTTGGCAATTTTGCGTTCCTGCTTCGCTGGCCTCGAAAGAATCGTAGAGCAGGACATTCAATGCTGGTGTAGCCGGACCTATACTTCTGTTTAGGTTCCAGCAGGAACGACGAGGTGGGGACAGGATGACTGGCTCAACAAGATCATCCCCGATACCTATGTATAGTTTCGTGGCCTGCTGCCGGGACGGTAAGGTCTGGGTGTCTCTCGGAAGTGACTTCCATGTGGAGACCGGCACCACGAATGTGCCGATAGACATCGGCATGTCCCCTCCCGCGCCGAAGTCTTGCGGATCCGACGATCCGCCAGGACCGCTCCGCCCCCTCGGAGCGGTCCGATCTTTTTTTAAAGGATGTTCGCGCCATCTATCGCATGGCATCCCTTTGCATTGATAATGGGCGCTGGCCCTCGGACGGATTTGTGGAGCAGGCGATGACCAAGAAGCGGCCGAAAGGCATCGAGAAATACACGGCCCCCGCCGGCGGCTGGGGTGCACTCAAAGCCGTTGCCGAAACCCTTACGCGCCAGCAGGTCATTGCGCAGGGAGCTGCGACGCTGCTGAAAGCCAATCAGCCCGAGGGTTTCGATTGTCCGGGTTGCGCCTGGCCCGATCCCAAACATACGAGTTCGTTCGAGTTCTGTGAAAATGGCGCCAAGGCGATCACTTGGGAATCCACGGCGAAACGTGCCGGGCCTGACTTTTTCGCGGCGCATACGGTCGCCGATCTGTGGCAATGGAACGACCATCAGCTGGAAGACCAGGGTCGCCTGACACACCCATTGATCTATGATCACGCCAGCGACCGTTACCTGCCGATCGGCTGGGAGGAAGCTTTCACGCTGATCGGCGCGGAACTGCGCAAACTGCCCGATCCTGATATGGCCGAATTCTACACATCGGGACGCGCGTCGAACGAGGCGGCATTCCTGTTCCAGCTTTTCGTCAGGGCCTACGGCACCAACAATTTTCCCGACTGCTCGAACATGTGCCATGAGGCGACCAGCGTCGGCCTGCCACACTCGATTGGCGTCGGGAAGGGCACGGTGACCCTCGAAGATTTCGATCATGCCGATGCGATCTTCAGCTTCGGCCACAATCCTGGCACCAACCACCCGCGGATGATGACAACGCTGCATGATGCTGCGAGGCGCGGCGTCCCGATCGTGGTCTTCAATCCCCTGAAAGAACGCGCGCTCGAGAAATTTGCGGCACCGCAGAACCCGGTGGAAATGGCGACTATGTCTTCGACACCGATCGCATCGGCTTATCATCAGCTGCGCACCGGCGGGGATCTCGCTGCCCTCAAGGGCCTGATGAAGCGGATATTCGAGCGCGACGATGACGATATCGCGGCAGGCGGCAAAGGCTTTCTCGACCGGGAATTCATCGAAGCTCATACGATCGGACTGGAGGCTCTCAAGGCCGATATTGCAAAGACGGAGTGGGCGTCGATCATAAAGAGATCAGGATTGACGCTCGAAGCGCTCGACAGTGCTGTTGATGTCTATCTCAACGCCCGCAACGTCATCCTCTGCTATGGCATGGGCATCACTCAACACAGCCACGGCACGGCCAATGTCCAGCAGCTTGCCAATTTCCTGATGTTGCGGGGAAATATCGGCCGCCAGGGTGCCGGTATCTGCCCGCTGCGGGGGCATTCGAACGTTCAGGGCGACCGGACCGTCGGGATCACCGAGATCCCCAACAAGGCGCTTCTCGACGGCATGGAGAAGGCCTTTGGCTTCCGCCCGCCACAGGAGAAGGGCCATAACGCGATCGAGGCTATCGAGGCGATCATCGAAGGCCGCTCGAAGGCGCTGGTCTGCCTCGGCGGTAATCTCGCCGTCGCCATATCCGATCCGGAGGCGACGTTCGAAGGCATGCGCAAGCTCGACCTTGCGGTCCATCTCGCGACAAAACCCAATCGATCGCACCTGCTGATCGCCCGAACCTCCATCATCCTTCCCGTCCTTGGTCGCACCGACCAAGACATTCAGGAGACGGGACCACAATCGGTGACTGTCGAAGATTCCATGTCGATGGTGCACGCCTCACGCGGTTTTCTGAAGCCGCCCGGCGACCAGCTAAGGTCCGAACCGGCGATCATCGCCGGCATCGCCAAGGCGACGCTGGGCACCAGATACGGTATCGATTGGGATGGGATGATCAGCGACTACAACCGCGTTCGGGAAAAGATCGAGGTGGTCTTTCCGGATTTCCATGATTTCAACAGCCGGGTCAGGCAACCGGGCGGCTTCCGGCTGACGGTGGCCGCCTCCGACCGGCAATGGCGCACGCCCTCAGGAAAAGCGCAGTTCCTCATCGCGCCTGGACTGGAGGAAGATCCGCGCCTTGCCGACGCAGACACGCTGGTTCTGACGACGCTGCGCAGCCACGACCAATACAACACGACGATCTACAGCCTCGACGACCGCTATCGGGGCGTCTTCGGCCGCCGTGACGTGATCTTCATGAACAGCGGCGATCTCTCCGCGCGCGGCCTCGCCGATGGCGATAAGGTCGATATCGAGTCGGTGACTGATACGGGTTGCAAGGCGGTCAAAGGCTTCACTGCAGTGGCCTACGATATCCCGGCTGGCTCCATCGCCGGATATTATCCCGAGATGAACCGGGTCATCGCACTTAGCGATTACGACCGGAAATCGGGAACGCCTGCTTACAAAGGCGTGCCGGTCAAGGTGCAAAAGTCCGCATGAGGATGGGAGGGCTCTCGCCAGGGTTCGCTATCGCGACGCCACCCAGTCGTGCCAATCGCTCTCGTTGCCGTTGAAGACGTTGAGGTCGATCTTGCCTTCGACGCCTTCGGAAAGGCCGGAGCCGGAATACTGCCAGAAGACCCACTTGCGGCCGGGATAGACCTTGGAGGGATGAGCGGCCACCGAGCGCAGCCAGAAGGGATAGTTGAGCAGCTGACCCTTCAAATTGTCGCGGTAGAAATCCGGCGCGGTATAGATGATCGGGCGCTGGCCGTAATGGCGCTCCAGCTTGTCCATGAAAACCTGCATCTTTTCCCGGACACGTGCGGGAGAGATGCGCCTCTTGCAGCTCGATTCGCCGTTCCATTCGACGTCGATGACGGGCGGAAGAGCGTTGGCTTCCCTTGGCACGTTGCGGATGAACCAGTCGGCCTGCTCACCGGCTGTCCGGCACCAGTAGAAGAAGTGATAGGCGCCGTGTTTCAGGCCGGCTTCCTTGGCCCGGCGCCAGTTCTTCTTGAACATCGGATCCAGGTGATCGCCGCCGTCGGTCGCCTTGATGTAGACGAAGTTTGCGCCTTGCCGCCGCAACGTCTCCCAGTCGATCTCGCCCTGCCAGCGCGACACGTCGACGCCGTGCACGGCAAGCTTTCTCGGCGAAGTGGAACCGAAGTTGATCGGCTTGGCATCGCGGAACCGGTGGCCGTAAATTTGCCCGCGTGTCGGCGATCTCGTGCCGACATCGGGCATTGCATTGCCCGCGGGATTGGCCGGGATCAGCAGCGCGACCGGCTTATCTGTCGGCAGCGGCATGCCGACCGGCCTGTCGGCCGGCACGAGCGCCCGCGGTTCTGGAACCCATCCCGCCCAGCGCAACGCCTGCTGCGGCGGGCTTGCCTGCGGCGCAGGATCGCCAACGGCGGCGGCGGGAATCGGGCCGCTCGGCTGGGCGATAGCATTGGTCGTTTCCGGCGACGGCACGTTGCCCAGCACATCTTCGGCGCCAGAACTGGCGGCGCATCCCGACAGGATCAGGGCGGCGAGGAGGATTGCTGGCACTGCCGATGGACGCATAAGAACCTGCACGCAAAACAAGGGATCGACGGTGATCCATATTGATGGAAGCCGCCTTTCTGAATTGCTAACAGAGACTTGCTAAGAAAGGTTAAATTTGATCCTTGCGCGCAAAAAGCATCCAGCCCCTCGACGCGGAAGGCGCGCCGAGTGGGAAGCAGGCCTGTTCGCGGCTATAGGGGCGATCCCATACGCCAACGAGATCTTTCACCGCGTGCGGGGAAATTTTCCATATCGATGTCGCCATACTCGCGCACCTTCATCCGAGACGGCCGTGCCGACAAGGTACGACAGCCTCAGCGTCTGGCTCTCATGCCCGCAATCAGAATATCGATGAGTTGTCTTGCCGCCTCCCGCCAGGCGGGGCCACAGCTGATGCTCGCGCCGCCCGCCAGCGCGCGCAGGATATCGAGCGGGTCCATCGCCAGATGGATTTCACCGGTGGCGACTGCGCGATCCACCAGCAGATTGACGGCACCTATGATCAAATCGGCAGAATCGGCATAGAGCTCGGAGGTGCCGCCGACCAAAGAATCCAGCACCTCCGACATGCCGTGTTTCGTCACGACATAATCGACGAACTGCACCAGCCACAGGCGAAGCGCTTCAACAGGCGGATGTGTCTCGGCAAGGCTTTTGGCGGCAGCGGCAAGCTGCGCCGTCTCATTGCGGTAGATGGCGGAAACCAGTGCATCGCGGGTCGGGAAATGGCGATAGAGTGTGCCGATGCCGACGCCGGCGATGCGGGCGATTTCCTCCAGGCTGGCGCTGGAACCCTTGTCGGCAAAGACGGTCTTTGCCGTTTCCATCAGCAGAAGACGATTGCGTTCGGCATCCGCACGCGGCTTTCGGACGGTGGACCCGTCACTTTTTTCGGCCATTTACGAGAAGTCCCCTTGATAAGCGGAGGCGCCCTCCGTATTTATCTGGAGGCATCCTCCTTTTATTCCATTTGAGGCCGGTGGGCAATGGTTCACCAGTCCGGAGCGGTGCGTCCATGATCAAGGAGATAATAATGAGTGGACTTTTTGGCGCGACATCAACCACCGATGAGGTGCTCGCCGGCGTCGATCTCAGGGGCAAGCGCGTGCTGGTGACGGGTGTTTCGGCTGGCCTCGGCGTGGAAACCGCACGCGTGCTGGCATCCCACGGGGCGCAGGTGACGGGTACGGCACGTGACATTGCAAAGGCGAGGGCGGCAACGGAAGTCGTGCGCGCGGATGCTGCCAATGGCGGCGGCCTTGAGATCGTCGAGGTTGATCTTGCCTCTCTGGCAAGCGTGCGCGCCTGCGCCGATGCGCTCATTTCGGATGGCCGCCCCTTCGATGTCGTCATTGCCAATGCCGGCGTGATGGCCGCTCCCTTCGGCCGCACCGCCGATGGCTTCGAAACGCAGTTCGGCACCAACCATCTCGGTCATTTCGTGCTGGTCAACCGCATCGCACCGCTCGTCAAATCGGGCGGCCGAGTGGTGATCGTCGCATCCTCCGGCCATCGCATGGCACCCTTCAGCCTCAACGACCTCAATTTCGAGAGCAAGACCTATGAGCCCTGGGCGGCGTATGCCCAGTCGAAAACCGCAAATATCCTGTTCGCGGTGGAACTCGACCGGCGCCTCAAGGAGCGCGGCATTCGTGCAACGGCACTGCATCCCGGCGGCATCCAGACCGAGCTTGGCCGTCATCTCGACCCCGGCATGATCGAAGGCATGATGGCGCAGATCAACGCGGCACTCGCCGCCGAGGGCAAACCGTCCTTCCAGTGGAAGACGATCCCGCAGGGTGCGGCTACCTCCGTCTGGGCAGGATTCGTCGCCCCGGCAGACGCGGTCGGCGGCAGATATTGCGAGAATTGCCACATCTCCGAAGTGACGGATGCGGAGATCAGCCCGATTTCCGAAGGCGTGCGCAGCTACGCGCTCGATCCCGAGACGGCCAGGGCATTGTGGGCCAAAAGCGAGGATATGGTCGGCGAGCGCTTCTAGCCGCTTCGACGCTGATGGAGGGCAGGGGAAAGGGAAACCGGTGCCCCTGCCGAGGAGTTGAACCTCGATCGGCTGCTAACCAGACGGGTTGGCCGCACACTTCTATCAGAATTAGGAAAGCCCCTTCCATGATGGAAGGGGCTTGGATTGCTCGGCCCTTCGCTACAGCATCAGGCTTGACCGCTATTCGGCGGCTTCCACGTAGCTTTCCACCGGCGGGCAGGTGCAGATCAGGTTGCGGTCGCCGTAGACATTGTCGACGCGGTTGACCGGCGACCAGTATTTGTCGACGCGGAAGGCGCCGGGCGGGAAGCAGGCTTGTTCTCTGCTGTAGGGGCGATCCCATTCGCCGACGAGATCTTCCACCGTGTGCGGGGCGTTCTTCAGCGGGTTGTTCACCTTGTCCATCCGGCCATCCTCGATAGCGCGGGCTTCCTCGCGGATCGCCAGCATCGCCTCGCAGAAACGGTCGAGTTCGGCCTTGGTCTCGCTTTCCGTCGGCTCGATCATCAGCGTGCCGGCGACCGGCCAGCTCATGGTCGGCGCATGGAAGCCGCAATCGATCAGCCGTTTGGCGACGTCGTCGACGGTGACGCCGGAGCTGTCGACCAGCGGACGGGTGTCGATGATGCATTCATGCGCGACACGGCCGGCCTCCGACTTGTAGAGCACGTTATAGGCACCCTTCAGCCGGGTGGCGATATAGTTGGCGTTGAGGATCGCCACCTTGGTCGCCTGCGTCAGGCCTTCGCCGCCCATCATCAGGCAATAGCTCCAGGAGATCGGCAGGATCGAGGCCGAGCCGAAGGCGGCGGCCGAGACTGCACCCGAACGGCCGTCGGTTTCGGGATGGCCGGGCAGATAGGGAGCCAGATGCGCCTTGACGCCGATCGGGCCCATGCCGGGTCCGCCGCCGCCATGCGGAATGCAGAAGGTCTTGTGCAGGTTGAGATGCGAAACGTCGGAGCCGATGTCACCGGGGCGGGACAGGCCGACCATGGCGTTCATGTTGGCGCCGTCGAGATAGACCTGGCCACCATTCTTATGAACGAGGTCGCAGATTTCCTTGACGGTCTCCTCAAAGACGCCGTGCGTCGAAGGGTAGGTGATCATGCAGCAGGAGAGATTTGCCGCATGCTGCTCCGCCTTGGCGCGGAAATCGTCGAGATCGATATCGCCGTTTTCACGCACCTTGACGACGACGACCTTCATGCCGACCATCTGGGCCGAGGCCGGGTTGGTGCCATGCGCCGAGGTCGGGATCAGGCAGACGTCACGATGGCCGTCGCCATTGGCGATATGATAGTTGCGGATCGTCAGCAGGCCGGCATATTCGCCCTGCGCGCCGGAATTCGGCTGCATGGAGAAGGCGTCGTAGCCGGTGACGGCGCAGAGCTTTTCGATCAGGTCGTCGATCATCTCGCGGTAGCCGAGCGCCTGGTCTGATGGCACGAAGGGATGGATGTCGGAAAATTCCGGCCAGGTGATCGGCAGCATTTCTGCCGTCGCGTTGAGTTTCATCGTGCAGGAGCCGAGCGGGATCATCGAGCGGTCGAGCGCCAGATCCCGGTCGGAAAGCCGGCGGATGTAACGCGTCATCTCGCTTTCGGCGCGGTTCATGTGGAAGATCGGATGGGTGAGGTAATCGCTGGTCCTGAGCAGGCCCTTCGGCAGGCGGTAGGAAGGCTCGAAATCGGCGATCGTGAAATTGGCACCAAAGGCGCGCCAGACGGCTTCGAGCGTCGCCGGCCGGGTGCGTTCGTCGAGGCTCATGCCGATCCTGGTTTCCCCGACCTTGCGCAGATTGACGCCTTCGGCGACGGCGGCGCGCAGGATGAGGCCTTGCATGTGGCCGACATCGACGGTGATCGTGTCGAAGAAGGCCTCGGGCTCAACCTCGTAACCAAGCTTTTCCAGGCCTTTGGCCATCAGCACGGCCTTCTGGTGCACCTGCTGGGCGATCGCCTTGATGCCCTTCGGGCCATGGAAGACGGCGTACATCGAGGCCATGACGGCAAGCAGCACCTGAGCGGTGCAGATGTTCGACGTCGCCTTTTCGCGGCGGATATGCTGTTCGCGGGTCTGCAGCGACAGGCGGTAGGCGCGGTTGCCACGAGCATCGACGGAGACGCCGACGAGGCGGCCGGGCATGGAGCGCTTGATGGCATCCTTGACCGACATATAGGCCGCATGCGGACCGCCGTAGCCGACCGGAACGCCGAAGCGCTGCGAAGAACCGACGGCGATATCGGCGCCCATTTCGCCGGGCGATTTCAGCAGCGTCAGCGCCAGGATATCGGCGGCGACGATCGCTATGGCGCCGGTCTGATGTAGGCGCGATATCAGGCCGGTAAAATCATGCACGTGACCGTGCGTGCCGGGATACTGGAAGATCGCGCCAAAGACGTCGACAGGATCGAGATCGGTGAAGGGATTGCCGACGATGACGCTCCAGCCGAGCGGCTCGGCGCGGGTGCGGATGAGGGCGATGGTCTGGGGATGGCAATCGGCATCGACGAAGAAGGCCTTGGCCTTCGACTTGGCGACGCGCTCGGCCATGGCCATGCCTTCGGCGGCAGCCGTCGCCTCGTCGAGGAGCGAGGCGTTGGCGACGTCGAGGCCGGTGAGGTCTGAGATCATCGTCTGGTAGTTCAGCAGCGCTTCCAGGCGGCCCTGGCTGATCTCCGGCTGATAAGGCGTATAGGCGGTGTACCAGGCCGGGTTTTCCAGGATGTTGCGCTGGATGACCGGCGGCGTGATCGTGCCGTAGTAACCCTGGCCGATCAGCGAGACCAGCACCTTGTTCTTGTTGGCGGTCTCGCGCAGCTTGTCGAGCGCCTCGCGCTCGGTCATCGGCGCGCCCCAGACGAGTGGCGCCTTCTGGCGGATCGAGGGCGGCAGCGTCGCGTCGATCAGGCCGTCGAGGCTGTTATAGCCGATCACCTTCAGCATGTCGGTCATCTCGGCTGGCGAGGGGCCGATATGACGGCGATTGGCGAAATCGTAGGGCTGATAGTCGGTGAACTGGAATTCTGTCGGCGTCGTCATTACGCAGTGAGCTCCTTGTAGGCCGCCTCGTCGAGCAGGCCATCGGCGTCGGCAGCATTTGCAAGCTTGAGCTTGAAGAACCAGCCGGCGCCCTGAGGATCGGAATTGACCAGCGAAGGATCTGCAACGATGGCCGGATTGACCTCGGTGATCTCGCCATCCAGCGGACAATAGACGTCGGAAGCAGCCTTGACGGATTCAACGGTCGCGGCGTTGCCGTTCTTGGAGAAGGTCGCGCCGACTTCCGGCAGCTCGACGAAAACCAGGTCGCCGAGCTGTTCGACGGCATAGGTCGTTATGCCGACCGTCGCAACGCCGCCTTCGATCTTCAGCCATTCGTGTTCTTCGGTAAATTTCAGCATTGTTCGTCCTCTCTGGAAAGGTTTAGCGTTTGTAGGTCGGTGTGACGAAGGGCAGGGCGCTGACGGTGATCGGCAGATATTTGCCGCGCACCTCGGCATAGACGAGCGTGCCTGCCGCAGCATGGGAGAGCGGCACGTAACCCATGGCGACGGGGCCTTCGACGCTGGGACCGAAGCCGCCCGAGGTGACCTCGCCGATTTCGATCTTGCCCTCGGCATCGGCATAAAGCTTGGCATGGCCGCGCACCGGCGCCTTGCCTTCCGGCTTCAGACCGACACGGCGGCGGGCAGCGCCGTTTTCGAGTTCGGAAAGGATGCGGCCGGAGCCCGGGAAGCCGCCGGCGCGCGCGCCGTTGCCGCGCCTTGCCTTCTGCATGGCCCATTCCAGCGCCGCCTCGACCGGCGAGGTGGTCGTGTCGATATCGTTGCCGTAGAGGCAAAGGCCTGCTTCGAGGCGCAGCGAATCGCGGGCGCCGAGGCCGATCGCCTGGACGTCCGGATGTTCGAGCAACCGCTTGGTGACATCCTCGGCCTTGTCTGATGGAATCGAGATCTCGAAGCCGTCCTCGCCGCTATAGCCGGAGCGCGAGACCAGACAGGACACGTCGTGCAGGCGGCAGTGGCGCACATCCATGAATTTCATCGCCGCGACATCGGCCCAGAGCTCGGCAAGAACCGCAACCGCGCGCGGTCCCTGCAGCGCGATCAAGGCGCGGTCGAGGACGGTGATGTCGCACTGGTCGCTGATATGGGCCTGCAGATGGGCGATATCTGCTTCCTTGCAGGCGGCGTTGACGACGACGAAGAGGTGGTCGTCGACATGGGCGATCATCAGGTCGTCGAGAATGCAGCCGCTATCGTCGGTGAAGAAGCCGTAGCGCTGGCGGCCTTCGCCAAGGCCCAATATATCGACCGGCACCAGGCTTTCGAGCGCCAGCGCCGCATCCTCATAGCTGCCCGACTTCGCCTTCACGATGACCTGTCCCATGTGGGAGACATCGAAGAGACCGGCTTCGGCGCGGGTATGAAGATGCTCCTTCATCACGCCTGCGGGATATTGCACCGGCATGTCGTAACCCGCGAACGGCACCATGCGGGCGCCGAGCGAAAGATGCAGGGCATGCAGCGGGGTTCTTTTCAGGGCAGCAGTATCGTCCAAAAGACGCCTCCGGGGTTTGCGCCTTCTCGCGAAGGCGCGGGCTCAAATCTGAAGGCGCGGCTGCGCGCTTCTCTCCTGAGCCCCCTCTGTCCCTTTGCCTGAGATTGTTATCCCTTCGGCGAGCGTTTCGAGAACGCTTCTCTCCAGAGTTCCGTCTGCCCCTTGCTGGTCCTTTTGCCTGAGAGTTTCCGGGGCGGTTGCTCCTTCGGCACCGGTGGCGAAAGCACCGGCTTCTCCCAACAAGGTTGGCGCAATTATCCGGCGGGTGCAGCGCTTGGCAAGGCCAAATGTCGTGACCGGACAATTTTTTGTCGCCATATGCCGGCTGAGCCCTGATCTACGGCAATCTGCTTTTGCATTTCGCGGGGAAACCGGCTATCGCGACATGCTGTTGAAGGGGATCTCATGCGGCAGACCGGACTGAAAGCGACGCTCTTCCTGCGCATGCTTTGCGCATTGAGCCTGCTTTTGCTTGGCCTTGCCCATCAGGCGCCGCAGGCCGTCGCCTCCGAAGGCTACGATGCCGCGGCCTATGTGCTGCCTGACGGCACTTTCGCCTCGCTCTGCATCACCGTGAAGGACGCCGACGGCAAGACCGTCGCCTTCAAGCCGAATTGCGAAGCCTGCCGACTGTCGGCCTCCGTCATCTTGCCGATGCCGGATGCGGGCTCCTGGCTCGAGCGCAAGTTCGCCTCGCTGATCAATGCGCCGATCGAAACCTCAGCCATTGACGGTGCAAGCGCTGTCAGTCGGCCGAATTCCCGCGCGCCTCCCATCCTCGCCTGATCTCCTTTCGCAATCATCAGCAGCATTCCGGTCCGCGCGAGAGAAGTCCGCGGCCGGCGAGGAGACATCCGATGAAAACTCTCAAGACATTTGGCAAGACCTTCGGGCTTGCCGCCCTTCTTTCCGCGACCGCCTTTGCCAGCGCCGAGGCGCATGTGACCTTCCTCGACAGAGAGGCGAAGCAGGACAGCACCATTCTCGCTACGCTGCAGGTGCCGCATGGCTGCGACGGCAAGGCGACCACGGAAGTGCGGGTCAAGCTGCCTGAGGGATTCGTCTTCGCCAAGCCGCAGCCGAAGGCCGGCTGGGAGCTCGAGGTGATCAAGGGCGATTACCAGAAGACCTACGACAATCACGGCGACAAGGTGAAGACGGGCGCGATCGAAGTGCGCTGGAAGAACGGCAATCTATCCGACGATTTCTACGACACCTTCGTTATCCAGGGTAAGGTATCAGGCGTCGAAGCCGGCACCTCGCTCGCTTTTCCGGTGACGCAGATGTGCGGCGACACGGTCGCGGCCTGGGATCAGGTGGCCAAGGAAGGCGGCGACGCGCATGGGATGAAAAGCCCGGCGCCGCTGTTGAAGGTCGTTGCCGGTGAAGACCATGGCCACGATCATGACGATATGGCCGGCATGGACATGACCGGTATGGCGGGCGCGGGCGCTGCCGCACCGGCCGGCGACACGGTCAAGGCCGGTGATCTCGAAATCTCCGGCGGGTTCGCCAAGGCGATGCTGCCCGGCCAGCCGGTCGGCGGCGGCTTTTTCACGGTGAAGAATAACGGCCAGACGGACGATCGCCTGGTGTCCGTCAGTTCGCCAGCAGCTGGTGAGGTTCAGATCCACGAGATGGTGACGAAGGACAATGTCATGCGGATGCGCCAGCTGAAGGACGGTATCGCCATCGGTGCCGGCGAGACGGTCAAGCTGGAGCCCGGCAACCTGCACCTGATGTTTCAGAAAGTGAAGACGCCGTTCAAGCAGGGCGATACGGTGCCGGTGACGCTGACCTTCGAAAAGGCCGGTAAGGTCGATCTGGTCCTGCAGGTGCTCTCCGCCCAGGGCAAGTGAGAGCAGCGATTCCAAGTGCTACAGCGTCCTTTGCGCGTCTGAAAAGACGCGCAGCGCTGTCGTTAAAACAGAAAAGCCCGCGACTGTAACCGCAGTCGCGGGCATTCGTTTGGAGGGCGACGGCCTCAGAAGTCTTCGTAGGATCGCAGCGCCTGTTTCAGGCCGGCCTGCGGCTGGCGGTTGCCTTTGGCCATTAGGTCGAGGGCTACTTCGGTCGACTGGATGATGCTGGAGGGCTCGTCTATTTCCTCAGTGCCTTCGGCCTTCAACTGCCGGTCGGCAATGCGGCGCGCATCGCGTGCGGCAGTGCTCGTCGCGACACGCTGCGGGATTCGGAGCGATTCGAAGGCAATAGCGGCGGTGCTCGCCGATATGGACAGGAGCTGGGTCATGCCGTCAGGGTATCGGCACGATCTTGGCGCCCTCATAAAAAAATCATCGGCATTTTACCGGATGGTAAGAATTCATTCCTTCTCGATTGGAATCGCTGCGGAGTTGCGATAAATCCGGCTGATGATCCAGGCTCTTCTCGTCGCCGTCGGCGGCGCTATCGGTTCTCTTCTCAGATATTATGTCGGCCAGTGGGCGCTGAGACTCATGGGTCCGGCATTTCCCTGGGGCACGCTCGCCGTCAATGTCGTCGGCTGTTTCGTCATCGGCGTCTTCGCCGAGCTGATCGCGCGGAAATTCAACGCCTCGGTGGAGCTGCGCCTCCTGCTGATCACCGGCTTCCTCGGCGGCTTCACAACCTTCTCGGCTTTCTCGCTGGATGCGATCTCGCTGTTCGAACGCGGCGAGGCTGTCGCCGGCGGTATTTACATCGCGGCGAGCGTCGGACTTTCGATGGCGGCCGTCATCGCCGGCCTCGCTGTCATGCGCGCTTTGGCCTGATCTCTTTTCCGGTTTCCGTTTTGCGTGAAAATGCTCTAAAGGCTGCGGCAAGAACGCCGGCTTGGCCCGCGCTGCAATTTCCGAAAGATTTCTTATGGCTGGCATTGAACATATCAAGGTTGAACCCGACGAAGCCGGCATGCGGCTCGATCGCTGGTTCAAGGTGCATTTTCCGGGGCTCGGCTTCGGTCCGCTGCAGAAGCTCCTGCGCTCCGGCCAGGTGCGCGTCGACGGTGGACGTGTCAAATCGGATGCACGCGTGCAGCCCGGCCAAACGGTGCGCGTGCCGCCGATGGATGTCGATGCGAAGCTGAAATCCGGACCGATCGCCGGCAAGGATCTCAAGCATTCGACGGATTTCGAACTCTTGTCGCGCATGGTGCTGCACGAGGACGAAAAAGTGATCGTGCTCAACAAGCCCCCTGGTCTTGCGGTGCAGGGCGGCTCGGGTGTGGCCAGGCATATCGACCAGATGCTCGAAGCCTGGACCAGCCCGAAGGGCGAGAAGCCGCGGCTCGTCCATCGTCTCGACCGCGACACATCGGGTGTTCTCGTCATCGCCCGTACCCGCGGTGCGGCGCAGAAACTGACGGCGGCGTTCCGCGAGCGCGACACCAAAAAGACCTACTGGGCGCTGGTCAAGGGTGTGCCGCGCAAGCACGAGGACAAGATCTCGACCTGGCTGGTGAAGGAGCCGACCGCCGACGGCGACCGGATGCGGATCGCCAAGCATGGCGAGGACGGCGCCGACCATGCGATTTCCTTCTACCGCGTGCTGGAGACGGCGGCACAGAACCTCGCATGGCTGGAGATGGAGCCCTATACCGGCCGTACCCACCAGTTGCGCGTCCATGCCCTGCATATCGGCCATCCGATCATCGGCGATCCGAAATATTTCGACGACGATCCGAATTGGGATTTTCCGGGCGGCGTTCAGAAGAAACTGCATCTGCACGCCCGTCATATCGACATCCCGCACCCCACCGGTGGCCGCCTGCGCGTCAGCGCGCCGCTGCCGTCGCATATGGTGCAGACCTGGAACCTTCTTGGTCTCGACCTCGCCAGCGCCGAAAGGGACGCCGAATGAAACTGGCGCTTTTCGATTGCGATGGCACGCTGGTCGACAGTGCTGCGCTGATCCACGAAACCATGCGTAGAACCTTCGATCAGTTCGGCAAGCCGGAACCGCGATTTGAAGACACCAAGGCCATTATCGGCCTGTCTCTCGATATCGCGATCGCCCGCATGCGGGGCAGGCAGCATGTGGAGCAGCAAGACATCGACATGACGGCGCACTACAAATCGCTGTTCTCGATCGTGCGTCAGGATCTCGACTACAAGGAGCCGCTGTTTCCCGGCATTCGCGAGATGATCGACACGATCAGCGGGCGCGATGACCTGCTGATCGGCGCGGTGACAGGGAAATCCAGGCGCGGGCTCCAGCTCGTCATGGAGACGCATGCATTCGACAAGCATTTCATCGTCGCACGCACCGCCGACGATTGCCCCTCCAAACCGCATCCCGCCATGGTGACGGAATGCTGCGATGAAACCGGCATGAATGCTGCCGACACCATTGTCATCGGCGATGCGGTTTACGATATGCAGATGGCCAAAGCTGCCGGCGCCAAGGCGATCGGCGTTGCCTGGGGCTATGCCAGTGTGGATGAGCTGATCGCCAACGGCGCTGATGCGATTGCCTACCATCCGAACGAGATATTGCGTCATTTTTCCTGAGGTGAGCCCATGCGCGATCTGCTGAACGACCTTTCGGAAGGCCTGAGCCATCCCGATCCCATCCGCCGCGCGCAGATCCAAATGAAGAAGCCGCTGCCCAAGCGCTTCTATACCGAAGTCTCCATTGCCGAGCACGAGGGTGGTTTTGCAATCACGCTCGACGGCAAGATGGTGCGCACGCCGGCCCGGCAGGTTCTCGCAGTACCGACCGAAGCGCTTGCGCGGCTTGTCGCCGCCGAATGGCAGGCGCAGGGCGAGGAGATCAATCCAGTGAGCATGCCGGTGACCCGGCTCGTCAACACCGCACTCGACGGCGTTGCAGCCAACGCGCAGGCGATCTTCGAGGATATATTGCGTTTTTCATCCAGCGACCTCATCTGCTACCGTGCCGAGGAGCCGGAACTGCTGGTCGAGCGTCAAGCCGAACGCTGGGACCCCGTGATCGACTGGGCGGCGACCGATCTCGGCGCCCGCTTCATCCTCGTCGAAGGGGTGATGCCTCATGAACAGCCGCGCGAGGCGATTGCCGCCTTCGCCGTTACGCTCGCGAGATATGATAGCCCGATGGCGCTTGCCGCCCTCCACACAGTCACCACACTGACCGGCTCGGCGATCCTGGCGCTTGCCTTCGCCGAGGGTCGGGTGACGGTGGAGGAGGCCTGGTCGATTGCCCATCTCGACGAGGACTGGACGATCGAGCATTGGGGCAGCGACGAGGAAGCCGAGGAGCGGCGGGCGAAGCGCTTTGCCGAGTTCAGAGCCGCAGCGGATGTTTTTTTCTCCCTAAGCGCCTGAAACATATTGCCTTCCAATGCATTATGACGAAGTCTGCGACTCCAACGGGGTGGTGCGGGATTTTGCAATGAATTGGCTGAGGTCGTGTTTTTGCCGGGCGACACTCGTCTGTGTCGCGCTCACGGCCTGCGGCAGCCTCTCGGCCACCAAGCCGGCGGCGCCGATCTATGATGTGCGCAGCGCCGTCGTTCTCTCAGGTCCGAACATGCCGGCCGAGCTGCTTTCCGGCATCAACGACCGCGTCAATGCGGCGATCAACGCCACTGTGCGCGACACCGTGCTGCCGCGGGTGGTGCTGACGATCCGCGTGGTTTCCATCCAGAAGGGCCTCGGCTTTCAGAAGGACCGCAACGTCGCCAAGATCAGCATCGACGCAGCCTCGGTCGAGGACGGCTCGGTCATCGCCGTCAGCGCCTTCGACGTCACCAGCATCGCTGCCGATCCCAAGCTTGCCGACGAGATCCTGGCCGAGGACGCCGCCGCAAGGATACGCTCGGTTTTCTCACTCAGCGGGCGCGCTCAATAGCGCGACGCTCTAACCGCCGGATTGCCGCCGCAGCGGCGAGGGAGATCGCATGAAGGAAATTCTCGAAGAACTGGAACGGCGCCGCGGCATCGCCCGCCTTGGCGGCGGCGAGGCGCGCATCGCCGCCCAGCATAAGCGCGGCAAGCTGACGGCGCGCGAGCGCATCGACCTCTTCCTCGACGAAGGTTCCTTCGAGGAATTCGACATGTTCGTCGAACATCGCTCCACCGATTTCGGCATGGACAAGAGCCGGATTGCCGGCGACGGCGTCGTCACCGGCTGGGGCACGGTCAATGGCCGCACCGTGTTCGTCTTCGCCAAGGACTTCACCGTCTTCGGCGGCTCGCTGTCTGAGGCGCATGCCGAGAAAATCATGAAAGTGCAGGACATGGCGCTGAAGAACCGCGCGCCGATCGTCGGCATCTATGATGCAGGCGGCGCTCGTATCCAGGAGGGCGTGGCGGCCCTCGGCGGTTATGCCGAGGTGTTCCAGCGTAATGTGCTCGCCTCCGGCGTCATTCCTCAGATCTCGGTGATCATGGGTCCCTGCGCCGGCGGCGACGTCTATTCACCTGCGATGACTGATTTCATCTTCATGGTGCGTGATACTTCCTACATGTTCGTCACCGGGCCGGACGTGGTGAAAACCGTCACCAACGAAACGGTGACATCAGAAGAACTCGGCGGCGCCGTGGTGCATACGGTGCGCTCGTCGATTGCCGACGGCGCCTATGAGAATGATGTCGAAACGCTGCTGCAGGTGCGACGGCTGATCGATTTCCTGCCGCTTTCGAACACGGCGCCGCTGCCGGAGATCGAATGTTACCAGTCGGTGACAGATGTCGATGCCTCGCTCGATACGCTGGTGCCGGCGAGTTCCAACAAACCTTACGACATCAAGGAACTGATCCGGAAGGTGGCGGACGAGGGGGATTTCTTCGAGATCCAGGCGAGCTTTGCCAAAAACATCGTCTGCGGCTTCGGCCGCGTCGAAGGCTCGACCGTCGGTTTTGTCGCCAACCAGCCGATGGTGCTGGCCGGCGTTCTCGACAGCGACGCCTCGCGCAAGGCGGCCCGTTTCGTGCGCTTCTGCGACTGCTTCAACGTTCCGATCGTCACCTTCGTCGACGTGCCGGGTTTCCTGCCGGGTACGGCGCAGGAATATGGCGGCCTCATCAAGCACGGCGCCAAGCTGCTTTTCGCCTATGCCGAGGCGACGGTGCCGAAGCTCACCGTCATCACCCGCAAGGCCTTCGGCGGCGCCTATGACGTTATGGCGTCGAAGCATCTGCGCGGCGACCTCAACTATGCCTGGCCGACAGCACAGATCGCCGTGATGGGCGCCAAGGGCGCTGTCGAGATCATCTTCCGCAAGGATATTGCCGATCCGGAGAAGATCGCAGCGCATACGAAAATGTACGAGGACCGGTTCCTCTCGCCCTTCGTCGCTGCCGAGCGCGGTTATGTCGATGAGGTGATCATGCCGCATTCGACCCGGCGGCGGCTGGCGCGCGGTTTGAAGATGCTGCGCAACAAGGATCTCGCCAATCCGTGGAAGAAACACGACAACATCCCGCTTTGATGTTTTTCCCGCCGAATAAAGCTGTGCGATCGGGTGTTTAGCCGCTGTCGAAAAAGTGAACGGCCGTCAGCGATCCGTGTCTTCAATCCTTGCAGAGGACAAGCTAACGCTCGGCTCTTATTGTTTTAAAGGAGAGGTTTCATGTCAACTTTCGAGCGTCTTTCTGCCTATCGCCCCTATGTGCTGGCCGCTCTCAGAATCATCACCGCGCTGCTGTTCATCGAACACGGCACGATGAAGCTTTTCGGCTTCCCTGCTTCGCAGATGTCGGGCTCGTTGCCGCCGCTGATGCTGTTTGCCGCCCTTCTCGAGCTTGTCGGTGGCATCCTCATTCTGGTCGGCCTGCTGACGCGTCCGGTCGCCTTCCTGCTGGCCGGCCAAATGGCCGTCGCCTATTTCATGGCGCATGCCCCGAGCAGCTTCTTCCCGGCCGTCAACCAGGGCGACGCCGCGATCCTGTTCTGCTTCGTTTTCCTCTACCTGGTCTTCTCCGGTCCAGGCGCTTTTGCCGTCGATAACCGCAAGACAGTCTGAACGATACACTGAGGGGCGTCGGCGACGCCCCTCAGCCTCATATCAGGCAGTAAGCTTGAGACCGGCGATGCCGGCGACGATCAGCGTGATGCAGGCAAGGCGGGAGACACTTGCCTCATCGCCAAGCAGCCAGATGCCGAGAAATACGGTGCCGACCGTGCCGATGCCGGTCCACACCGCATAGGCGGTGCCGATCGGCAGATGTTTCACCGCCAGGCCGAGCAGCACGATGCTGACCACCATGGATATGACGGTCAGCACCGTCGGCAGCGGCCGTGTGAAACCCTCGGTGTACTTAAGACCGATTGCCCAGCCACATTCAAAAAGACCGGCGAGAAAAAGCAGAAACCAGGCCATGCTACTCTCCTTGTTCAAGAGCGAGGCCGTCCCCGCGACAGTTGCATCCCAGAGGATGCCGCAGTCGTCTGCGATAACGCCTATATGCGTGAGGAAACGATCGACTTCAAGGTAGGAATCGGCATGGCTGCCATGCCATCCGCTTCTTGCGGCCTACAGCGCCGCGCGTCCTTTTAGACGTGCAAAGGACGCTGTAGCACCTTTCGTTGCTGCATCACGGCTGCCCGCCAGCCTCCGCGGCAAGGCTTTTGGCGCGGCGGCAGAGGCGATCGAAGGTTTCGAGGAAGCGTGAGCGGTCTTTCGGGCTGAAGGCGGCGTTGTAGCCCTTGCTCTCGCCGGTTTCGCGCAAGTGCGCGCCGAGATCGCGCATGGCGCTCGCCATGCCGATATTGGTCTCGTCGAAGACGCGCCCGGTCGGGCCGCTGACGAAGGCGCCGGTCGCGACACAGCGCACGGCGAGCGGCACATCGCCGGTGACGACGACATCGCCCGCGCCGGCGCGTTCGGCGATCCAGTTGTCGGCGGCGTCGAAGGCGTTGGAGACGATGACGTTGCGGATCATCGGATCGCGCGAGGGGCGCAGGCCGGAATTGGCAACAAAGGTGACTTCGAGGCCGTGACGTTCGGCCACCTTCAGGACTTCCGGCTTCACCGGACAGGCATCGGCATCGACATAGATCATGGCAATATCCTCATGCCGGTTGCGTGGCCTGCTGGCGGACCATATCGATATGGGGAATGCCGTCTTCCAGATATTCCTGTGACACCGCGATGAAACCGAAAGATTCGTAGAACCGGCGCAAATGGGCCTGTGCCGACAAGGCAATGGGATTTTCCGGATAAAACCGCTCGCAAGCGGCAATCGCCTCGCGCATCAGTGCATCGCCCAGCCGCTTGCCGCGATGATCAGGCGAGACGACAACGCGGCCGATCTTCGACGGATCCTGCGGTTCATAGGGTTTCAGGATTCGCGCCGCGCCCAGGAGTTCGGCACCTTCCAGCAGCCGCAGATGCAAGGCATCGATATCCTTGCCGTCAAGTTCCGGGTAGGGGCAGTTCTGCTCGACGACGAAGACATCGACGCGCATTCTCAAGAGGTCGTAGAGCTCCCGCGTGGTAAGTTCATCGAGACTCCTGAGGTCTACCCTATAGGTGGCGGCAGCCCCCGTCGCCTTGACCTCCACCAGCACTTCGCCGGACCGCGGCCCCTCCAGCTGCACGGTCATCACTTCCAGTGGTTTTCCTGCCTGAACGGCAACGGCGGCGCGGACGTCCATTTGATATCTCCCTGCTGATTTTGTCGGTACCCAGCTGTTTGTCGGGCTGAGCTCGGCACGGTCTGCAAGCCCCGCTGACGTGAAGCCGGCCGCTTGGCTTATCTCTCAGGCAAACTCCATGATCACGGCATCGACGGCCAGGCTTTCCCCGGCTGCGGCATTGATTTTAGAGACGACGAGATCGCGGTCGGCGCGCAGCACGTTTTCCATCTTCATCGCTTCAACGATCGCCAGCGTCTCACCGGCCTTGACCTCCTGGCCCTCGGCCACCGCGATGGCGACGACGAGGCCGGGCATCGGGCAGAGCAGGAGCTTGGATGTATCGGGCGGCAGCTTCACCGGCATCAGCCTGTCGAGCTCGGCATGACGCGGCGAAAAGACCTTGGCCGTCACTGAAAGTCCCTGCCAGTCGATACGCAAGCCGTTCAGAACGGGGCGGATCTGCGCGGTGACGTCGCGACCGCCGACCTTGCCGTTCCAGACAGGGTCGCCCGGTCTCCAATCGGTGACAACATTCTGGCTTTCGCCCTCCGTCACCCCATCGATCGCGATATCCATATCGAAGGGGATGGTGACGAGGCCGTCGAGCAATCTTGCCGCGACGTGGTTGTCGCCGATCTTGACCACCCAATCCTCGCGCAGCGCGCCCACTGCGGCGCGCAGGCGATCGGCGAAACGTTCGCGGCGGTTGGTCTCGATCAGCGAGGCGGAAAGCGCGATGCCGGCAAGCACGGCTTCTTCCGCCCGGTCCGGTTTCATCGGTGCAAAGCCATCGGGATATTCCTCGGCGATGAAGCCTGTGGACAGCCGGCCTTCGCGCCAGCGCGGGTGTTTCATCAACGCCGACAGGAAAGGAACATTGTGCTCGATGCCATCGACGACGAAACCGTCGAGCGCCCGGCCCATGGCCTCGATCGCTTCCAGCCGCGTCGGCGCCCAGGTGCAGAGCTTGGCGATCATCGGATCGTAATACATCGAGATCTCGGCGCCTTCGAAGACGCCGGTATCGTTGCGGACGACGACATTGCCGGTCCTGCCTTCCGCCGGCGGCCGGTAGCGCGTCAGGCGGCCGATCGAGGGCAGGAAGTTGCGATAGGGATCCTCGGCATAGAGCCGGCTCTCGACCGCCCATCCGTCAAGCCTGATATCCTCCTGGGCAAAGGGAAGGGGCTCTCCTGCTGCAACACGGATCATCTGCTCGACGAGGTCGATGCCGGTGATGAGTTCGGTCACGGGATGCTCGACCTGCAGGCGGGTGTTCATTTCGAGGAAATAGAAATTGCGGTCGCGGTCGACGATAAATTCGACGGTGCCGGCGCTCTGGTAATCGACGGCTCTCGCCAGCGCCACCGATTGTTCGCCCATCGCCTTGCGGGTCGCTTCGTCGAGGAAGGGCGAGGGCGCCTCTTCCGCCACCTTCTGGTTCCGCCGCTGGATCGAGCATTCGCGCTCGCCGAGATAGACGACGTTGCCATGTGCATCGGCCAGGATCTGGATCTCGATATGGCGTGGTTCGACGACGAACTTCTCGATGAAGACGCGGTCGTCGCCGAACGAGCTTTTCGCCTCCGAGCGGGCGCGCTCGAAGCCGTCGCGCACTTCTGCCTGGTTCCAGGCAATGCGCATGCCCTTGCCGCCGCCGCCGGCCGACGCCTTGATCATGACGGGATAACCGATCCCGGCTGATATCACTTCCGCATGGGCGGCATCCTCGATGATGCCGAGATGGCCGGGCACGGTGGAGACACCGGCAGCATTGGCGAATTTCTTCGATTCGATCTTGTCGCCCATCGCCATGATGGCTTTCGGCTTCGGGCCGATGAAGACGATGCCCTGTTTTTCCAGTTCAGCGCAGAAGGAGGCGCGTTCGGACAGGAAGCCATAGCCGGGATGCACTGCCTCGGCGCCGGTTGCCTTGCAGGCGGCAATGATCTTTTCGGCAACCAGATAACTCTCCGACGCCGCAGCCGGGCCGATATGCACGGCCTCGTCGGCCATCTCGACATGCAGCGCGTCCCGATCCGCATCCGAATAGACCGCGACGGTCAAAATACCCATGCGGCGCGCAGTCTTGATCACGCGGCAGGCGATTTCGCCGCGATTCGCGATCAGGATTTTCTTGAACATCGAGACTCCACCCAGAAATGCATCCCGGAGTTTTACGCACAAAACACCGGAACGCACAATCAGGCTTGCGGAGCGTCAGGCGACGGCAGCTTCTGCGACGGGCTCCTCGTCGACGATGCGCAGCCAGCGGCTGCGCCGCGGCTCGGCATAATCGCGCAGCTCGACGGCAGCCATGATCCCCGCCCAGTGCGGATGATTGGCGCCGCGCAGCGTTGCCTGCTCGATCTGCTGGAGAACGCCGTATTCGACCGACGAGACCGGGATGGTGCCGCCTTCGGCGACGCTTCTGAAGATGCGCATCGCATAGTCGATGTCCTGGCGGGTGATGCCCCGGCGATCGATGGCGCGCGACAGCTTGTAGCCACCGATATTGTCGGTGATCGCCAGGCGGAGCTGATCGAGGGCGAGGGCTCTCAACTCGACTGGGACATCGGCCGAAATCTCCATGACGTGGAGAATGAGTTCGAGCTCGAGCGCCGAGTTGACGACACCATCGGTCGTGAACATGCGCATGATCCAGGCGACGTTGATTTCATCCAGCGAGCCCTGCGGATAGGTGTAATGGACGATGAAACCGGCGAGCTGCTCCACGAAGAAAGCGTTCCAGTCGGCACATTTTTCAGGGCAGGAATTGTTGAGCGCCAACATCGCCACGACATCGTCGGATGTCCGGATACCCTCCGGAAAACTATGTTTGCGCAACAGTACTATATCTTCGGCCGTCAGCCGATGCTTGCCGGCCACGACACAGGCCGGAAAAGCGAGACGAAATTCGCTCATGTTTTAACTCCAGGCTTCATCATGAAACCGGAGACAGTTTTAGCGCCTGCGAATTGACGATCCCTCAAGAAGAGGAGTTAACCCGATATTCCCCGTGTCAGGAGGATTTTAACGATCGCGCCTGCAGCCGCTCGCGCCAGATGATGAAGAGGCCTGACGCAACGATGATGAAGATGCCGATCCATTTGGAAAAGCTCGGGAAATCGTTGAATAGCGCATAGCCGAGAACGGTCGCCGAGATGATCTCGAAGTACTGGAACGGCGCAAGCAGCGACAAGGGCGCGAGACGAAAAGCCCGGACCACGAGCATATGCGCATAACCCGAGATCGTGCCGAGGGCGAGAAGCAGTACAAGGCCAAGACCGGAGGAGGGCAGCGAGACGGCAAAATCGGCATTGCCGGAACTGCTGCCGACGAGAAGGGCGGCCGCCATGAAGACCGTTCCGCCAATGCCGGCCATCGTCTGCATGGTCAGTGGCGAATCGGCCTCGCCGATGGCGCGGTTGAGGAACAGATAGAGCGAGAACAGAAAGGCGCAGGCGACCGGCAACAGCGCCTTCAGGCCGAAGATTTCGTAGCTCGGTTGAATGACGATCATCGCGCCGCCGAAACCGACGACGATCGCCGTCCAGCGTCGCCAGCCGACCTTGTCACCGAGAAACAGCGCTGACAGGGCGGTCAGCATGAAGGGCTCGACGAAATAGATGGCGAAGACATCGGCGAGCGGCATGTATTTGACGGCAACGAAGAACAGCAGGCTTGCAGCACCATGCAGCACACCGCGCAGCAGGTTCATCCATGGCCGTTTGGCCGAGAGCGCCTTCAGCCCGAAGAGGGCGAAAAGAATCGGCAGGGTGCAGGCAATCTGGAAGAAGAATCGATAGAAGGTTACCTGTCCCGGCGACATCGCCTCGAAGGTCGCCATGTATTTGGCGATCGCATCCATGGTCGGCAAGATGAGCATGGCGCCCGACATGATGGCCATGCCCTGCAGGGAATTTTGATGGGGCTCTGACATGGCTGCCGATTCTTGCAAGGATGACGCCATCAACCATGGGCAGGCCAGGCAATCAAGCCGAGCAGCCGCCAATAGCTTCGAGGTAAAATCGAAATCGTCGCTTAGAGAGCGTTTCCCTGAAGGGAAATGGTGCGGTCGAGAAGACTCGAACTTCCACGGGTTGCCCCACAGCGACCTCAACGCTGCGCGTCTACCAATTCCGCCACGACCGCATCGTGGTAGGTGCCGATTTGCGTCGGCGGGGCAGCATGTAGCAAAAGCATCTGGGGTGCACAAGGGCGATATGACAGTTTTTTTGAAAACCGCTCACAGCATTTGAATTGGCCCCGAAACGGGTCCATATAGCTGTGCTGCCGCCCCTTTTTTCAGGCATTTCGGGGAGAGCGGCAAGGAATGGCCATGCTTCGCACCGATCTCGAATTTTCCATGCTTCCCCAACTCGGAACCCGGCCGGTACGCTGGCGCATCGCCGACGGTCTCGTTCCCTATGAGGAGGCGGTGGAGACGATGGAGCGCGAGGTGGCGGTAATCGCCGATGGCGGTGATGAACTCGTCTGGCTCGTCGAACATCCGCCGCTTTATACCGCCGGCACCAGCGCCAATGCGAGGGACCTCGTCCAGCCGAACCGGTTTCCGGTCTTTGCGACTGGGCGTGGCGGCGAATACACCTATCATGGACCCGGGCAACGCGTCGCTTATGTCATGCTCGATCTGAAGAGGCGGCGTCAGGACGTGCGCGCCTTCGTCGCCGCCCTCGAAGATGTCGTCATCCGCACGCTCGACATGATGAATGTGCGCGGCGAGCGACGTGAGGATCGCGTCGGCGTCTGGGTGCGCCGGCCGGAAAAGCCATTGCTGGCCGATGGGACGATGGCCGAGGACAAGATCGCCGCCCTCGGCATAAGGCTGCGGAAATGGGTGACTTTCCACGGACTGTCGCTCAACGTCGACCCCGATCTCGATCATTTCGGCGGCATCGTGCCCTGCGGGATCTCAGCCTATGGCGTGACCAGCCTCGTCGATCTCGGCCTGCCTGTGATGATGGCTGATGTCGATATCCGGCTGCGCACCGCCTTCGAGGCGGTTTTCGGCGAAACGACGCTGGAAACATGACGCTTTAGGGAACGCTCGCCGAGCGTATAGAGATGGATTGAAAAGAGAAGGGCCGTTTCCGGCCCTTCTCTTTTGTCGGATCCCAGCCGTTATCGGATCCCAGTCTTTATCGGATCAATGCGTCGCGCGGCATGCTTCGGTGCGGGAGGCGCCGCTGTCTGCACCCTTGGTGTGGGAGCCCTTCGGGCCAATCATGCTGTGGCATGGGGGCAGGGAGTTGATGCTGGCCGTTGCGGTCTTGTCGACGACAGGAGCTGCCATGGCGCTCGGGGCGAAGCCGTCGCTGTCGTTGGTGTAGTCGCTGGAATAGGCCGGGGCCTTGTGGCTGCTGTAGTGGACCGGAGCCGGCTTCGACATCGGGCTCGGGGCGAAGCCGTCGCTGTCATTGGTGTAGTCGTCGGAATAGGTCGGCTGGGCGAAGGCAGCGCCTGCAAGGCTGACGGCGAACAGGGACGCGGCAAGGGCAAATTTGATGCGCATGGGTTTATCTCCTCAATCTGCTGTTGAATTCCACAACATAAACTAACCCTCGGCACACACGAGTTCGCGCCCCAATTCAGGCAATTTTGTGATAATGTGGCGGCGCGGCCGCGACCATTTGTCCAAATGAAATCACAGTGTTGTCAACGGAATTGACGTTGTCGTGACAGAAGCCGCCTAACAGAAATCGGCAATTGGTCTCATGAATAAGACAGTTGTTGCTACAATCGTAAATTGTTAACATTCTGTAATGTTGAGCACGATCATCAACGGAAGGCGGCAGCCCTCCCGTTGAAGATCTGCGCTGTGCGTGAAGTCAGTCCTCGTTCGGAATATGCGCATCGACACCGGTCAGCTGCAACTTGTTGCGGACATGACGGACGCCGTCGACCGACAGCGCGCCGAGTTCGACCTTGCGAGCGATGCCGATCGTCTCCACCGACCCTTCCAGAGTAACGACGTGACCGTCTGCATGAACCTCGATGCTGTCGATGTCGACCTCGGGAATGTTTTCGAGATTGTCGTTCACCCGCGCTTCGAGATCGTCGCTTTCATCGCGGTCGATCGTATCGGCGCGCAGAGAATCTTTCAGGCGGTTCTCGTTGCCGTCTTCATCCGTGCCATCTATCCGGAAACCCTTGTTGGGATCGCTGTCGAAATTGGCCGCGGTCTCGCCGTAAGGACGATTATCCGGGCCGCCGGTGCCGGCGCCGCTGCCATCGGCATAGGGCCAGCCGTCGTCGAGATTGCGCTCTTCGAGGTCGCGATAATCTTCCTCCCGGGAAAGCTCAGGCTTCTCCCGGGAAAACTGGGTCTTGTCACCGATCCTTGCCATTGCACTCGCTCCTTGTTTCTTTGCTGGAAACGCCGGCAACGGCGAATGGTTCGGCATGGACGGCGATTTGTCAGCCGTGATTGTCAGCCTTGATTGTCAGCCTTGGGCCTTCTCCCATTTCTTCACGAGACGGTCGCGCTTCAGCCGGGAGAGGCGCTGCAGCCAGAAAATGCCGTCGAGCTGGTCGACTTCGTGCTGGATGCAGATGGCGAGGAAATCCTCGGCACCCTCCTCGTGTACGGCGCCCCCGGCATCCTGATAGCGGAAGCGGATCGCCCGCGGGCGGGTGACCTCGTCTGTCGCGCCGGGCATCGAGACGCTGCCTTCGGCATGGTTCATCGTCTCCTTCGAAAACCAGGTGATATGAGGATTGACGTAAAGGCGCACGCCGTCGGCCTTTTCGAGTTCCAGCACCGTGACACGACTGAAGACGCCGATATGGGCGGCGGTGATGCCGACGCCGGGGGCTGCGCGCATCGTCGCCAGCAGGTCCTCGGCAAGCGCTGTGAGCGAGGAATCGAAGACCGTCACCGGCGCGCAGACAGTCTTGAGGCCCGGATGCGGATAACGCAGAATCGGACGGATGGGCATGGGGCAGGCTTCCTCTGCTTGGACGGGTGAGGAAACTATCGCCGGCCGCGTGCATTGTCATCAGGAAGCACGGTTTGCCGCTTTACGACACGGATGCTTTGGGCTAGCAGGGGCCAAGAATTCCGGCTGCGGGAGCATCGCGCGGGATTCGCTTATCCGCTTGTTGACAATGTGTTTTCGGCCGACATTTGCGAATGCGGCGCGGCAGTCGTTGAAATTCGAACCAGATGCGAGGGCGGCAGATGACGACGACCGATGGGGAAGACCGCATTCGCAGGCGTCCCGATGACGAGGAAGCCGATATCTACGACGAGGACGGCAATGTCCGCGGCGATTTCCTGGCGCTCGTCGGTGCTGCGATCGCCGACCGCGACACGCTGTTCCTGCGCCAGAACGTTGCCCGCCTGCATGAATCCGAAATAGGCGATCTGCTGGAATCGATCCAGCCGGATCAGCGCCTGGCGCTGGTGCGCCTGCTCGGCGACGATTTCGACATGACGGCGCTGACCGAGGTCGACGAGGCGATCCGCCGCGAAATCGTCGACCAGATGCCGAACGCGCAGATCGCCGCCGCGATCGGCGAGCTCGATTCGGATGATGCCGTCTACATTCTCGAAGACCTCGACAAGGAGGACCGGGAAGAGATCCTCGCCCAGCTGCCGTTCACCGAGCGGGTGCGGCTGCGCCGGGCGCTCGACTATCCCGAAAGCTCTGCCGGGCGCCGGATGCAGACCGAATTCGTCGCCGTGCCGCCATTCTGGACGGTCGGCCAGACGATCGACTACATGCGCGACGAGGAGGATCTGCCCTATTCCTTCTCGCAGATCTTCGTCATCGATCCGACCTTCAAGCTGCTCGGCGCCGTCGATCTCGACCAGATCCTGCGCACCAAGCGGCAGACGAAGATCGAGCAGATCATGCGCGAGACCAACCATCCGGTTCCGGCCGAGATGGACCAGGAGGAGGCGGCCCAGCTCTTCGAGCAGTACGACCTTCTCTCGGCCGCCGTCGTCGACGAAAACGGCCGGCTGGTCGGCGTGCTGACCATCGACGACGTCGTCGACGTCATCCACGAGGAGGCGGATGAGGACATCAAGCGCCTTGGCGGTGTCGGCGACGAAGAGCTGTCGGACAATGTGCTCTCGACGGTGCGTTCGCGCTTCCTGTGGCTTTTGATCAACCTCGGCACGGCGATGTTGTCGGCAAGCGTCATCGGCCTGTTCGACGGCTCGATCGAGAAGATGATCGCGCTTGCGGTGCTGATGCCGATCGTCGCCTCGATGGGCGGCAATGCCGGCACGCAGACGATGACGGTGACGGTGCGCGCGCTCGCGACCCGCGACCTCGACATCTACAATGCCGGCCGCATCATCCGCAGGGAGGCGGGCGTCGGCGTCCTCAACGGCATCGTCTTCGCGACGATCATGGGCGCGATCGCCGGGACCTGGTTCCACGACTACCAGCTCGGCGGGGTGATTGCGGCGGCGATGGTCATCAACCTGATGGCGGCAGCCCTTGCCGGCATCCTGCTGCCGCTGCTGCTCGACAAGATGGGAGCCGATCCGGCGATCGCCTCTTCCGTCTTCGTCACGACGGTGACGGACTGTACCGGCTTCTTCGCCTTTCTTGGTATCGCCACCTGGTGGTTCGGCATCTGAACCGCCCAAAAATTGACTATTACGTAAAAGTCAATATTATCGTCTGTCCGACGACGGGGAACACATGCCGGTGAACAAATATTATAGCATAACGGAACTGACGCGCGAATTCGGGGTCTCGACGCGCACGCTCCGGTTCTACGAGGACGAGGGACTGATCCATCCGGAGCGGCGCGGGCGCACGCGTCTGTTCCGGCAAGCCGACCGGCGGCTGATCGGGGAAATCCTGCGCGGCCGGCGCATCGGCTTCACCATCGCGGAGATCCGTGAGATCATCCAGGTCTACAAGGAGCCGCCGGGCGAACTCGGCCAGTTGAAGCTCCTGATGAAGCGCGTCGACGAGAAGCGCGACGACCTGCGCCAGAAGCGCAAGGATATCGACGACACGCTGGCGGAACTCGACGCTATCGAAGAGACCTGCCTCGGCCGCCTCGCCGAAATCGGCGTCACTACCTGATCACGCGCCGTATTGTCGGCGAATTCATTCAGCCTCGGCGCTGCATTCGGCAGCGATTGTCTGCACCCGCTCGTCGTTCTGTATGTCGATCGCGCCCTCCTGCAGCGGCGTGAACAGGGCTTGCGCCTGCAATTTCCCCAGAGTGCACTGGCAGAAGCTGTGGCAGAGCGCTTCGCCTTGCTGCATGACGCAAGAGGCGTTGCATTGCCTTAGGTAAGTTGCGACCGGATCCGGGGCTTGCGGCGGGACGACCAGGGAAAGCCCATAGGCGATGGCGATCAATACCGGCTGATGGGTCAGATAGAAGGCAAGGCTGTGACGGCCGAGCCTTGCCGGCCACCAGGAGCCGGTGCCGACGGCGGCAAGCCGGTGCAGCAGCCTGGTTCTGATGGCAATCGAGGCGATACTCAATCCAGCGAAGAAGGGCGTTGCCCAGGGAAACAGCGGCACGTAGTCGTTGGACCGTTCCGGCGCCACGGCAAGACCGATCCAGGCGAGATAGCGCGGATCGAAGAAGGATGAGCGAAGCAGGCCGGGTGGCCCGAAATTATCGGTGATCCAGGCGGCGAGGAGCGCGAGCGTGGCGATGAGCGTGAAGGCGAGCGGCAGTCTCAAGAAAACGACGCCGATGAGCGTGAGCACCGCGATACAATGCAGGATGCCGAAATAGATCCACTCGTTCGGCATTGCGATGCGCGTGGCGATCGAGATCACCGCGGCTGCCGCGGCGATCATGCCGAAGCGCTTCCAGAAGGAGGGCCAGCGAATCTCAGGCCTGCTCGACAGCACCAGGCTGATGCCGACGATGAAGAGAAAGGTCGTGGCGATCGCCCGGGCATAGATCTTCAGCCAGCCGGTCTCGGCCGTGCCTGGCGCGAGATAGCCCATGAACTCCATGTCCCAGCTGAAATGGTAGCTCGCCATGGCGATCAGCGCGACGCCGCGCGCCGTATCCAATAGACCGATGCGCGGCGGTTTTGCTGCCGCATCGGCTTCCCTTGCCGGCAATGTCATCAAAATCCCTCGGGCAAATCACGTCCGTCGCTCGACGGCATATCGCGGCGAATAGCAGAAAGGTGGAGATTTGATGGCGGGCCGGCATCCATGATCGCCAGCCGCGCCTCCGAGAAGAACTGCCGCCGTGCAAGCACGAAGATGACGGTCGCCGTCGTCAGCATGAAGACATAGGGGTTGATGAACCAGCCGAGATAGCCGATCGACAGGAAGATCGCCCTGAGGCCCTCGTTGAAATTGCTGCCGGCAATGACGTTCATGCGGATGACGCGTTCGGCGGCCCGCTCCGCGGCGATGATGTCGCGCTCGGTGTCGCGCATCATCGGGATCGAGCCGAAGAGGATGGTGCAGTAGTTGAACAGCCGGTAGGACCAGCCGAATTTGAAGAAGGCATAGCCGAAAAGTGCTGCCAAGCCGCCGACCTTCATCTCGAAGACGGCATGGCCGCCATGGAAGACGAAGGGCAGGTCGGCGAAGACGGCGTCGACCTTCTCCGTCGCGCCGAGCAAAGCAAAGCAACTGCCGATCGCGAAGATCGAAGTCGAAGCGAAGAAGGCGGTGCCGTTCTGCAGGCCGGCCATGATCTGCGTGTCGATCATCTTCAGGTCGCGGCGCAGCGAATTGTAAATCCACTCCCGGCGCCGTTCGGTCATCGCATGGGTCAGGCTGGTGCGCCCGAAGAAGGTGCGGCCATGCAGCAGCCAGGAATAGCCCATCCAGACAAAGGCAAAGAAAGCCAGAGCGATATAATCCGCCGTCGTCATCAGTGATTCAGTCTCCGCATGAACGCGGCCACTATGCCGCAAGTCGGATTATGCCGCATGGCCGAATTCGGCGGCTTTACGCGGGCTTTCGGCCATCCGGCAGTTCGGCATAATCGAGCCGTCGGCAAACGACAAGGCTTGGTGGATAGCCGACCGGCATCTTCTGGAACGAACGACAGCAATGCGGTCATCCGTCAGCTTGCGGATTCGGGGCGGCAACCCAAAGAAGAAGAAAAAAGGACAGCGCTACACCTCCAGCGCCTCAATCATCCCCACCCGCGTCGCATGCCGGCCGCCCTCGAAACGAGCGGCCAGGAATGCATCCACGATATCGAGCGCCAGCCCTTCGCCGACTACGCGCACGCCAATCGAAAGCATGTTGGCATCGTTGTGCTGGCGGATCATGCGGGCCGAGAACGTGTCGACGCAGACGCCGCAACGGATGCCCTTTACCTTGTTCGCCGCCATCATGATGCCCTGGCCGGTGCCGCATAGAATGATGCCAAACCGGCAATCGCCGGAGGCGACGAGCCGCGCCGCCGCTTCACCGTGCTGAGGATAGTGTGTGCTCTCGGGCGTCGTCGGTCCGATATCGACCGTTATCCAGCCTTGCGCCGCGATATGGCCGGCAATGGCCTGCCGGAGCTGAATGGCGGCGTGGTCGCTGGAAAGGGCGATGCGGTTGGTGGCTGTCATGGAGAAGTGGTCCCGTTTTCCAAGGCAATTTGCCGTCTTGACGATGCACGCTAGCGCATCGGCCGGAAAACAGGAATCGATTTTCGGAAAGCACGATGAGTCGCACTAACGCCACAGCAGTCTAGAGGCGCACGAGCAGGGCGCCGCGTTAACTGCTTGTAAAGTCGCGATGGCCAATTGTTCGGGACAGAACCTGAACACCTGATTCAAAAGTGACCCATGAGTCGGCCGGATTACATCCCGAGTCTTGATGGCCTGCGCGGTGTCGCCGCGCTTCTGGTCATTGGAGCCCATATTGGCCTCATCTTTCCGATCACAGCTCCGCATCTCGTGACGATGGGCGACGAAGCTGTCGGTTTGTTTTTTGCTCTCAGCGGCTTCCTGATGGCTCATCTCTACGGCTCACGGCCGGTCACGAGAGAAAATGTGCTGGATTTTCTTGTGAGCCGCTTTGCCCGCATCTATCCGGTTTACCTGGTGGCCGTCGTTCTCGTGGCGATGCTGTCGAGCATGCAAAATCTGGATTTTGTTCAGCCTATCGTTAGCGGCACGGATTTAGTGCGCCATGTCTTTCTGCTCGGCTCGAGTGGTGTTTTCTGGTCGATACCACCCGAGATCCAGTTTTATCTGCTCTTTCCCGTCCTGTGGCTTTGCTTGGCCCAGCCGCACCGCTATAGCGGCATGATTGTGGGCCTCACCGTGGCCGTCGTCGTGGATGGCCTGGTTGAATTGCCAGGCCCGGGAATAGTGCTCGTCTCCAAGCTTCCTTACTTTCTTCTCGGGGCACTTGCCGGGATCATCCATTCCTACGGGACGAGATGGGTTCCATCTGTCCTCACAGGCATTTCAACGCTTTTCCTTCTGGCGGTGTTTTTCACTTACCGGCATATCTTGCCCGGTTTTTCCCCTGAATTTTGGAGCCTGCAAAGTGCGGTTGCCGCAGCCGTCATTGTCTGGCTCGTCGCTCGACAGCCTCCCATCGCAATTCGTGTCCTGACAGCTGCACCAGTACGGTTTTTTGGAAAGATCAGTTTTTCACTTTACCTTTTCCATGTCCCCATCATGTTTCTGGCGCGTCTGACCTTTGACGCCTTGATGCCCGAACCGGCGCTCATCGTGGTGACGCTTTGCGTTGCGGTCATCGGAGCATGGTTCATCCACGAGACGATAGAGGTTCCAGGCCGGCGGCTGCTGGTCCAGCTATGGCAGGGTAATCGCTGGCGTCTGGTTTCGCGCGAAACTCCGGCCGACCAAATGGACCGCGCAATTCTCGACCTGCAAGAGATCGAAAAGCGCCTGCTGAGCGGCGCAACGTCAGCCATGGCCGATCAACGACAAATCTCAGCGACGGCCGAACCCCGGGATGAAGGCGACGGCACGGTCATTCAAGATGAACGCGACGAGAAGCTTCGCGCATAGCTCAGCTAAGTTCTTGGGCGAGTCCGATGAGAAGCCCTCCAGGCCCGCGGATGTAGCAGAGCCGATAGGTGTCTTGATAGTCCACGACCTCGCCGACGAGCTGCGCGCCGCGCTTGCGGAGCCTCTCAAGCGTCTCGTCGATGTTATCAAGGGCGAACATGACGCGGAGGTAGCCTAGAGCGTTGACCGGGGCATTGCGGTGATCCGCGACGGCAGGCGGCCTGAGGAAACGGGAGAGCTCGAGTCGGCTGTGGCCATCAGGCGTGCGCATCATGGCAATCTCGACGTGCTGATCGCCCAGTCCAGTGACACGTCCAGCCCATTCTCCTTCGATCATGGCCCGCCCTTCGAGCTCGAGTCCGAGGTCGCGAAAGAAATCGATCGTCTCTTCGAGGTCATCGACGACGATTCCCACGTTGTCCATTCGTTTGAGCGCCATGTGTCCAATCTCCCAATCTACAAGGTGCCGTCTAGCATCGACGTCAGCAGGACATTGGGAGTCGCTGCAGACTGTCAAGATAAGGCAAGCAGTTCTTCCGCCGCATAGGCTTCATTGAATGCGGCAATGAGTGGCAAGGCGGACGACTTGGTTTGCGCATGACCCCGAAAATCGGATTCGATTTTCGGGAAGGATTATGCGCACACTCAAAGTGCCTGCGCGTCCTATTGGACACGCGGCGCTCCAGTGTGCAGCCGGAATGTCGCACCGGCTCCATGCGATGTCGGTGTGCTGCACGGATTCGAAACCGACCTCGCTTAAGCTTGCATCCTCGTATTCAGAAGGCGCACCCATGTTTCTCTCGGTATTCGATGTCTTCAAGATCGGTGTCGGGCCGTCGAGCTCACACACGATGGGTCCGATGTCGGCGGCCAACCGGTTTCTCAAGCTGATCCTCTCGAACGAATGGCCGCGTCCGTCATCGGGCGCGCAGGTCACAGCCATCAAGGTCAGCCTGCACGGCTCGCTCGCCCATACCGGGATCGGCCACGGCACGGGCAGGGCTGTCATTCTCGGGCTGATGGGCGAAGCGCCCGACAGCGTCGATCCCGACAGAATGGACGGCATCGTCGACACGGTGGAGCGCAGCGGCCGCATCACGCCGGAGGGCCATCCCGCCTATCAGTTCCAGCCGAAGACCGACCTGATCTTCGACAAGAAACAGCCGCTGCCCGGCCACGCCAACGGCATGGTCTTTTCCGCCTATGACAGGGATGGCCGGCTTCTCGTCAAGCGCATCTATTATTCGGTCGGCGGCGGCTTCGTCGTCACCGACACCGAGCTGGAGCAGATGCGGGCGAAGAAGAACGCGCCCGGCGGTACGCGTGTGCCCTATCCCTTCTCCACCGCCAAGCAGATGCTCGAGATGGCGGAGCGCTCGGGGTTGTCGATCGCTCAGATGAAGCGGGCGAACGAGGAGAGCCAGCGCAGCCAGGAGGAGCTCGACCAGGGGCTTGACCGCATCTGGGAGGCAATGCGCTCCTGCATCGAGCGCGGCCTCAAGGTCGAGGGCATCATGCCGGGCGGTCTCAACGTCAAGCGCCGCGCGCGCAGGATTCACGACAAGCTGGAGGAGGAGTGGCGCAGCAACCGCATCAACCCGCTGCTCGCCAACGACTGGCTGAGCGTCTATGCGATGGCCGTCAACGAGGAGAATGCAGCCGGCGGGCGCGTCGTCACGGCGCCGACCAATGGTGCTGCCGGCGTCATCCCGGCGACGATCCGCTATTACGAGCATTTCCACGAGGACTGGGACCAGAACGGCATCCGCGACTATTTGCTGACGGCTGCCGCCATCGGCGGCATCATCAAGCACAATGCCTCGATCTCGGGCGCCGAGGTCGGCTGTCAGGGCGAGGTGGGGTCGGCGGCGGCGATGGCGGCCGCGGGCCTTGCCGCCGTCATGGGCGGCACGCCGGAGCAGATCGAGAACGCCGCCGAAATCGCACTCGAACACCACCTCGGCATGACCTGCGATCCGATCGCTGGCCTGGTGCAGGTCCCCTGCATTGAGCGCAACGCGCTCGGCGCCGTCAAAGCCGTCACGGCCGCCTCGCTCGCCATCAAGGGCGACGGCCAGCATTTCGTGCCGCTCGATGCCTGTATCGAGACGATGCGCCAGACCGGACATGACATGAGTGAGAAATATAAGGAAACCTCGACCGGAGGTCTGGCCGTCAACGTCGTCGAATGCTGAGTTTGTGGACGCTGCATGCTTGGCGCTTGACGCTCGCTGCCAAAAGGATTTCAACGGCAGCATGGCATTGCATCTCATCAAACTCTGTGTCGGCGCCGACTCGATAGACGATCTGCGCGAATGGGTGGCGGAACGCTCGCTGCGCGCCATCGCCGCCGGGCTTGAGCCGCATTCGGTTCATACGACGCGCATGGCGCCGAAGCGTATGGAGGAGCTGCTTGACGGCGGCTCGCTCTACTGGGTGATCAAGGGGCAGGTGCAGGCGAGGCAGAAGCTGCTCGATATCGAGACCTTCACCGACGGCGAGGGGATTTCGCGCTGCCGCCTGATGCTCGGCCCGGAGGTTATCGAGACGGCCGTGCAGCCGAAGCGTCCCTTCCAAGGCTGGCGTTATTACACTGAGGACGACGTGCCGCGCGACCTGACAAGCCTTGGCGCCGGCATTGTCGAAATGCCCGCGGATCTCCGCCGCGAGCTGACCGACCTTGGTCTGCTCTAATCCCCGAAAGTCGTAAACGTCCGGTGATGTGCTGATCAGCGTTTCAGGGATTGATCCATCTGAACGGATCGGGCGGCCAAGCCCATTCTTCGATAAAATGCCTGCGCCGCTTCGTTCGAAGCCGACACGTTAAGGCTGATTAGATCGACCTCTTCTTCAGATAACCATTTCCGCATGTGGTCGAAGAGCGCCGCCCCATAACCACGACGACGTTCGATTTCTTCAACGCCGAGTGCCATTATGAAGGCCATCTTTCGGTAGCGGGATCGAGGATGTTCGGACAAGTCCACTATTCGGACGGCATTGATGCCGATTAACTGATCATTCTTTCCGAGCACAAACGTCTTGCAGTTTTCAATGACGCCAAACAGTTGTTCATCACTGCTGCCAGGCCCATGCTCAGCATCACTGGAGCAAGCGGCCATTTGACGAAGCAGCCGCAACATTGCAGCGGTATCATCGGCGTTGGCGTCGCGGATGAACATTTACTTGAGCATGCCTCCGCCAGCAAAAGAGGTTGGTGATCTTTTCCTATTCCAAGACAATAATTCGTCCATCCTGTTGATGGGCCAAATCTCAAAAGCTGCTGTACCGGACGTTTACCGAAAATCGGAGCTGATTTCCGGAAAGGTTCATGCGTGGATTGGGCGTGACGCCGCGTCCGATTGAGCACGCGGCACTCCGCAGTTCAGCGCAGCCGCAGCTGCACCGGCGCGCTGCCATCCGGCGAGGTCACATGCAGATGGATGCGGGCTTCGGGCTGGGAGTAACGCCAGGCGCGCGCGCCATGGCACAGCAGCAGATTGATGAGATCCCGGGTCTTCGGAGACTTCGCCTTCGGTCGCTGCAGGCCTATCTCGGCAAGGCGCAAGGCCGCCTCGTGCAGCGGATGGAGGGATGAGCGCCCTTTAGCCGCCATGCGGCGGTCGGCTGGCACTCCTGGAAAATTCTCATTGATCGCCATTGTTTTCCCCGTACGCAATACTGATCGAGTTCAAGAACGGTGGCCGGAAACGCAAACACCGATTCCGGCCGTCACCGATGCCGCCGGCCATCTTGCAGGCAGCATCGAATAGCTCATTGGGCAGCCGCCCAGCACTTGATGCCGGCCTTCTTCAAGGCCTTGCAGGCGTTGACGGCGTCGCGCTGATCGTCGAAGCCGCCGAAGCGGGCGCGGTAAAGCTGGTCACCACCAGCGGCGTAGGCGACCGCGAAAGGCTTTGCCGAGGCCAATGCCTTGCCGCCCTTGTTCTTGGCGCCCTCCAGGAGGTCCATGGCCATCTGCCGGCTCGGCGAGACCCCGACTTGCACTACCCAGCCGGTCGGACCGTTGCTAGTTGCAGCAGCACGAGTCGGGGAGGGAGTGGTCGAGGCCGTCGTGACGTTATCGACCGACGTATCGCCCTGTTCCGTCGGCATAGATGCGGGCGTCGGCTTTGGTGCGGCGACCGCTGCCTTGAAGGTCATGGTCTTGACCTTGGTCGGCGCCGGCATCGGCTGTGCTACCAGCGGATTGTCGGATTTCGGCGCAGCGGTCTCGGCATAGGCGACCTCGGTCTCGGCGACCTGGTAGCGCGCATCCGGCAGCGGGCCTTTGTGCGGCAGGCTGAGATCGGCAGCGGCTGCCGAAACCGTCGGCTGCGCTGCTGTGATGGTCTTCGCCATTTGCTGAGCCTTTTTGGGCTGGACCGGGGCCGGCGTCACGATCATCGCCGGGGCAGGGGCTGCCTGGGCGATCAGCGCCGACGATCCGCCACGGCTCGATGCCTTCGGCAGGTAGCTGGCGATCAGATTGCGCATCTGGGCATCGCGGGCGGGCGTCGAGGCGCCACCCATCACGACGCCGACGATCGACTTGCCGTCGACCTGCACCGAGCTTACCAGATTGAAACCGGCAGCCCGCGTGTAGCCGGTCTTGATGCCGTCGACACCGCGCACTGAACCGACGAGGCGGTTGTGGCTGCGGATCGTGCGGCTGCCGAACTTGAAGGCGCGGGTGGAGAAATAGCCGTAATATTGCGGAAAATGCTGGCGAAGGGCGATACCGAGGCGGGCTTGGTCGCGCGCCGTCGTCATCTGCGCCGTATTCGGCAGACCGTTGGCATTGCGATAGGTGGTGCGCGTCATGCCGAGCGCATGCGCCTTGGCGGTCATCAGCTGGGCGAAGCGATCCTCGCTGCCGCCGCCCAGCATTTCGCCGAGCGCCGTTGCGGCATCATTGGCCGACAGGGTGACGAGACCGAGAATACCTTGTTCGACGGTGATCGTACCGCCGGCGCGCACGCCGAGCTTGGTCGGCGCCTGGGCCGCCGCATGAGCGGAGAAGGGAACCGGCGTATCGAGGCGGATGCGACCCTGCTCTAATGCCTCGAAGGTCATGTAGAGGGTCATCATCTTGGTCAGGGAGGCAGGGTATTGCAGCCGGTCGGCGTTCTCACTGTAGAGAACGTTGCCGGTCTTGGCGTCGACGACGATGCCTGCATATTTCGGATTTGCCGCTTCCGCGTCGGCATTCACCGAATCGACCATGACGATCGTGACGGCTACCGAAAGGATCGCCAGCAGCCTTGCGAAAAAATTGCCGGATCGGGACGATGATACGGAGGAGACTGACCTTGACACTATTCCACTCTTCGCTTGCATTTCAGATATTTGGCACTTCAGAATTTGGCAGGAACCGCACACCTCCCGCCGCACAGCTCGTCTTCTAAAATTACCGGTTGGGCGTTACCAATCCGTTTATGATGAATCGTTTATTTCGCCGTCCGGGGAGCATTTTAGGGACTTGTCGCAGAACGGTTCATAAGACGCGCGTCTACAAAGGTGCGGATAGCGGCATCAATATGTTCCCAATCGTCGAGATGGCTGCTTGAGAAGCGGTAGAGAACGCTGAGATCCCTGCCGACTTTGATATCGCGCTGACAATCTCCGCCCGCAGCCTTATCCGGGGCTGACGGCAATATGCAGCGCACGACGTAATCCGGCCCGCCCTTGACGGGCGCCGTCAGCAGCACCTCGTCACCGTAACCCGCATCGGCGCGAAGACGGTGCAGCGTCAGTCCGTCGCGGAAGGGCTCCGCAGGTCCTTCGAGCAGATGCGAATAGATCGGCTCCAGCCGCCCGGACATGTCGCGCGACATGGTGCTCTGGGTGATCTGCAGGAAGATCAGGCCGGAGGATTGAGCGATATCGTCGAATCGAAGATGGTTTTCCTTGCCGTAACCCTGCATGTCCGGCCAGGCGAGATAGAGATCGACGCGCTCGGCAGCGCCTTCACGCCTTTGACTCGGGAAGCGGATAGTGTTCTCGGGGAATTTGACGGTGTCGCGGCCGATGGCCAGCTTGATTTCAGCCGTGCTGTCGGTGTTACCGGCAAGCGAGATATGCCGGCCGAACCAACGGCCGCCGATGCTGATGGCAACAGTCAATACCGCCAGAACGGCGATCACCGCCATCGTGCGGAGGAGAAACCCCATGGAAAGTAGTGGCTGCTCGTCGGGTGCGCTGTGCGCGGCATGGCTCATGGCGGTTCTTCGGGTTTCGGTCCGCCGCAGGAAGAACATGAGCCGCCGGTGCCGATGATGAATCTCATCGCCATGATCGGATCGGCAGGGTTAATAATTCGCTAAGATGTTGGTGGGCTAAGCCCTGAAAAGGGGCGAGCCGTTCCCGGGACAGCGGGAACGGCTCTTGGGCACCGGTCGGGGACGGGATGCGGGGACTGACCGGGCCGCAGGCTGCAACCGGCATTGGCCGGCCGGCAGGCTGTTCTTACTTGACGCTACCGACCGCGACAGCGCGACCGTCCTGAAGCTTTGACCAGCGGGCCGGATCGTCGGCTGACTGGCGCTTCAGATAGGTATATTCGGTATCCGACCACAGCAGCACCTTGTTGCGCATGTTGTCGAGAATGAAGTCGCCGTGATCGGTGCGGACCGTCAGCACGGCATGGCCTTCGCCATTCGGCTGCAGCACGACGGTGATCAGTGTGTCGGACGGCGAGAAACCGTCGTCGATCAGCATCTTGCGCTTCAGCAGGGCGTAATCCTCGCAATCGCCGACGGTGCGTGGATAGGCCCAGCGCTCCTCGACGCCGTAGATCTGCTCATCCGTCATCGGCTGGATCGTCGAATTGACCGTGTAGTTGACCTTGAGAATTTCCTTCCAGCGATCCTCGGTGAGAATGGCCGGTCCGGCATCGCCGCCGACTTCGACACATTCCGTCGGATTCGCCTTGCAGAATTCGTAGTGTCCGATCGGCGGGCTGGCGTTGCCTGCCAGGGCCATGCTGGCGGGCATCGCCTGTCCCGAACCCACCATTGCCATCATGATGGCACCGGCCAGAAGGCCGCCTTTCAGGATGTTCGCAGTTGTCATTGCCGTCTCCCCGTAAGTTGAGGTGACAATGGCACAGACGTTTTTATCTCACGCAAAATTACGCAATAGAATTAAAGGCTTAGTTGATTCAAATGCCGATAAAACCTGACTAAAAACAGATTCGAATGCGCATAAAATTTGACGCGGATTTGTCGCGAAATCGATTAAAATTGTAATCGACGCAACAAGGCTTTCGCCCGTGAAAAGGTTGCGTTGCCGCCCGGATGTTAAGGATTTTCGTTGAGCCGGATAAATTCCAGCGGCCAGCCGGCGGCCTGCGGCGACGTGCGGCCGGCCGGCGATGCCGCCGGAATGGGCCGATCCGGCCGGGTCAAAAGCAGAATATCGCTCGGGTTGCCAATGTGGGCGGGAAAATTATTTTCGAGGAAAATCGCGAAATCGATCGGTGGCAGTCACAATCGCTGCGCTCATATCGGGATTTGCGGTGGAATGGGCAGCATGCGGAAGGATGGTGAGCTCGCTTTGCGGCCAGGCGCGGGCGAGTTCCCAAGCGGTGACCAGCGGCGCCTCGATGTCGAGCCTTCCCTGCAGCAGGATACCGGGAATGCCGATGAGCCGAGCGGCGTTCTTCAAAAGCTGGCCGTCCTCCAGCCAGGCGCCATTGCTGAAGTAATGGGTGATGATGCGGGCGCGCGTCAGCATATAGGCCGGATCGGCCCAGCGGCGCGGCCGGCCTTGGGGATCGGCAAGCAGAATCGAGGCCGCCTCCCAATCATGCCAGTCACGCGCCGCCTTGAAGCGCGTCTCCGGGTCCGGATCGTTAAGGAGACGATGATAGGCGGCGACCATGTCCTCGTCTCGTCCTTGGCTGCCGGGAGGAACCGCCTGGCGGAAACGGTTCCATTCTTCCGGAAAGAGCGGCGCCATGCCGCGATAGAGCCAGTCGATTTCCGAACGCCGGGTGGTGGTCACGCCTGACAAGACGATCGCCGCGACGCGCTCCGGATGGGTTTCGGCATAGGCCAACGCCAGCGTCGAACCCCAGGAATTGCCGAAAAGGATCCAGCTGTCGATGCTGAGATAGGCCCGCAGCCGCTCGATATCGGCAACCAGATGCCAGGTGGTGTTGACGGAGAGATCGGTTTTAGGATCGGCAGCACTCGGCAGGCTGCGGCCGCAATTGCGCTGATCGAACAGAATGATTCGGTAGGCCTCGGGATCGAAATAGCGCCGCGCCGCGGTCGAGCAGCCAGAGCCAGGCCCGCCATGCAGCACCAGCGCCGGCCGGCCCGCCGGATTGCCGCAGGCCTCCCAATAGATCAGATTGCCGTCGCCCGTATCGAGCAGACCGTGATCATAGGGTTCGATTTCGGGATAAAGAGCTGACATGGACGCACCTGAGATCGAGGCGGCGTTATCCGTCATATCGCTGACAAAGGGAAGACGGGCGAGGGCGAATCGCTCTCGGACGCCACTGCACAATTTTGCGCAACCTTATTGCGTGCCGATCGGTGTCGCAGCTTGTTCCACTCATAATGTTATCTACCGACTGGATGGAACGACTTGCGACAGGTTTCGCGCTTGCTTTCCAAAGCCAGATTCGTTGCCGCTTGCAAATCTCCTGCCGTGAAGTGCAGGCTTTTCAACGCGACCTGACCGGGTGCGCGCCGGAGGGCAGCGCCATTTTCCGCAGCTGTTAAAGGAATTCGCGCAGCGTCTCGCGGGACTGGATCGACAGGAATTCGATCGCCACGCCTTCGACGAAGTGGCGCACGACGCGACCACGCATGTTGCCGAGGCGCACGGCCGTGCCGATCGAAGGGCGCATCTCGACGTCGACGGCGGCGCCCGACAGCGAAAGGTCCATGATGCGGCAGGAATATCGCGTACCGTCCTCGAGCGTGAGATCGGTCTTCGTGTCGCGTGGCGTCAGACGGTCGTGGCGCCGATCTTCCGGCAGGCCGAGTTCATGCTTGTTGGCAAGCCAGGTGAGCTGGGCGGCGAGCTTCTCGCGCTTCCGGTCGGTGGCGTTGATCGACATTGTGAAGCCGCGGCCATCGATCGTCTGGACATAACCTTCGACGCGGCCGAGATGGTCGATATAGGCGACGACGCGTTCGTTGGCGCGCGGCCGGCCGAGGCAGGTGACGTACATATCGCCAGGCGACATGTCGATCACCATGCACTCGAATTCCTCGTAGTTCGCAAGCATCAGCCGGCCCTGCATATTGATGGGCACGCGCTGGAATACGCCCTGTTCAGGGCGCGGCGCAGGTCGTTGCGTCTGAGCTGGCTGGAACGAGTGCATCAAAGGGCTTCTTCATGAAAATCGCAGAAACTGATCTTTACCCACAATCCATTAACAGAAGGTTGTCTCGCCAAGTCCCGACATAGCGGAAAACGAGTATTCGCGATGTCCCAAAACGGGACCGTCAGCGAGCCTCCACGCTGAGCAGCTGCGACACCATGCGGCGCATGACCTGCCCGAAATGGATGCTTTTGCCAGCGACGATCCTGTTGATGGGGCGCGGTTCGGCCGGTGCTGTCTTGTCGAATTTTCCGGGCAGCAGGCGGCTGCGGTCGAGCGCCAGGAATTCGAGCGGTACGATCTCCAGCCAGCTCGCGGCCGCTGCCGGCGCAATCGCGCCGAGCAGCCGGTCGCAGGCGCCGTCCGGCGAACGCAGCGGCATCATGATAATCTCGAAGGAGGCCTGATGACCGACGGTGCTGTAGCCGGTGGCGTTGAACAGGGCCGGCATGGCATGGTCCATGACGCCCATTGCCGTGCGTTCGATGTCCGCGAGCTGACCGTTTGCCCAGAGAGACGAAAAACGTTCGCCGCGCAGGTCACGCCCAAAGAGGTCGCAGATGCGGGTGCCGGCGAGCCGGAAACCGATGTCTCCGCCTTCGCGCCTTTCAAGAATGAACAGACTCTGGAGCAGGTGGGGGACGGCGGAGGGTTCGACCTGTGATTTCAGCGGCGCATCGGCAGCGCCGCGGATACGGTTCCAGTAGTCAAAAATTTCGATGGTCGTTTGCACACGCATTTCACACCAACCTGTCCCATTCCGGAGCATTTTCGGGCAGTCATTGCCCTTACAGACTCTACCTTGCGGATTTCATGCCAAATCACGGCGGTTAAGGTTAAGAGATGGTTTCGGTTGAGATGCGGTACCTGTCGTGACACTGTCCTGCCATCGCTTCGACTTTCGAAGTTCAGCACAACCTGCCCGGGCCGAGGTCTTTTCCTGGAGCTCCCGGTACGCCGTCCGACCCTTCGGACGGCTTTTTTTTTGACAGTCGGTCCTGTATGGCTGTGGCCTCAACGAGGCAAAACACAGATGAATGAGCAGACGGCCGAGCCGCATAAGGCGCCCGAACCTCCCGAGGTCCAGCCGCCGGCACGGCCACCGCGCGAACCGGTCTTCAACCTTCCGCCGGCGCTGTTCTTCAGCCTTTGCCTGCTGGCCATCATCTATGCGGTGCAGGAGCTCCTGCTGTCCGACGATGCGATGAACTGGCTGTTTTTCACCTTCGGCTTCGTTCCCGCTCGTTATGTGATTCCGCTGTCGCAGCAGGGGCTGGAGCTGTTTTGGACGCCCGTCACCTATTCGCTGCTGCATGGCAGCCTCCAGCATATCCTCTTTAACGCCTTCTGGCTGATGGCCTTCGGGGCGCCGGTCGTGCGCCGCATCGGGACGCTGCGTTACGTGCTCTTCTGGGTTTTTTCCGCCGTCGCGTCGGCCGCCCTGCACGCGGTGCTGAACTGGGGGGACGTGTCACTGCTGATCGGCGCGTCGGGCGTCATTTCCGGGCTGATGGGCGCCGCTTGTCGATTCGCCTTTCCAGCCGAACGGCGGCCGATGCTGCCGGCGCATCTCAATCCCCGGCTTTCGATCGTCGAGGCGCTGAAGAACCGTACCGTCATCATCTTCATGCTGCTCTGGCTGGTCGGCAACGCGCTGATTGCCGTCGGCATCCCGCTCGTCGGCGACAGCGACCAGGCGATTGCCTGGGACGCGCATATCGGCGGCTTCGTCTTCGGCTTCCTGCTGTTTTCGCTGTTCGACCGGGCGCCGCGCCCGCCGGCGATGGAACCTGACGGGACCGAGAAGGATATGTTGCAATCCTGAGCCGGGCAGTGCACGATCTACCTATCCGCGATGGGGGGAGAAACCGCCGCGGATGCCTGTGACAAGTGTTTCACGGACATAGGAGGTTCGAATGACCAGTTCAGTCAAAGCAATCCTCGACCTGAAGGGCAGAGACGTCATCACTGCCGCGCCGAGCACCACCGTCGCCGAGGCGGCCGCCATCCTCAGCAAGAAGAAGATCGGCGCCATCGTCGTCGTCGGCATGGAGAACCGGATTTCGGGGATGTTCACCGAGCGCGATCTCGTGCATGCGATCGCCAAACACGGCAAGGAAGGCCTCGACCAGTCGCTGGCCCAGGTGATGACCGCGAAGGTCTACCGCTGCCATGAGGAGACGACCGTCAACGAGCTGATGGAGCTGATGACCAGCCGACGTTTCCGTCACGTGCCGGTGGAAAGCAACGGCAAGCTTGCCGGCATCATCTCGATCGGCGACGTGGTGAAATCGCGTATCGCCGAAGTCGAGCGTGAGGCCGAGGAAATCAAGGCCTATATCGCCGGCTGAGGTTTTCGCTTGCCTCGCTTGACCAATGTCGTCGGCCCAAAAACCGTCACGCGCTTTTGGACGACGTGCATCAGGGGTTGCTTGCGTAGACTTCCTGCATGCGCTTGATCTCGGGGAGCCGGGCTCTGGCTTCCTCGTAGCCGCGTTCGATCGCCTCGCCAGCCCGGTGAAATTCGGACAGGCCGATATAGCTGAGACGCGGTTGCAGCGAAATATCCGGCGGGTCGCCGGCAAGGCGGGCGCGGGCGATCCTGTCCTGGATGATGTTGAAGGCCTGCACCATGACGCCCGTCATGCCGAGGCGCGCATAAGGCGCTTCTTCCTGTTTCTGCACTTCCTGGGCCGACAGGCTGGCATTGTGCCGGACGACGGCCGAGCGGCCGTAGAGATCGTAATTGAGATTGACGGCGACGACGAGCGGCTGCTCATAGGCGCGGCAGACGGAGACGGGGACGGGATTGACCAGCGCGCCGTCGACCAGGGTGCGGTGATTGCTGCGCACCGGCTCGAAAATGCCGGGCAGGGCATAGGAGGCGCGCAGCGCCGTGATCAGCGAACCATTGGCGATCCAGACCTCATGGCCGGTATTGACCTCGGCAGCGACAGCGACGAACGGCCGGTCGAGATCCTCGACGTTCAGGCCTTCGAGATGTTCCTGCATGCGCTTGGTCAGCCGCATGCCGCCGAACAGGCCGCTGCCGCCGATGGTGAGATCGAGGAGACTTGCGATGCGGCGCATCGTCAGCGAGCGCGCGAAGCTTTCGAGTTCATCGAGTTTTCCGGCGAGATAGCAGCCGCCGACCAGCGCGCCGATAGAGGTGCCGGCAATCATGCCGATTTCGACCTTTGCCTCGTCGAGGGCGCGCAGCACGCCGATATGGGCCCAGCCGCGGGCAGCGCCGCCACCGAGCGCCAGCGCGATCTTGATTTTCTTCAGGGGCGTGGGAGGCGGGATTGTCTCGAGTGTGGTCGACATGCCGGACCCGGCACCTTCGCCTTCAGAGCTTTGACGATGCAAACTCCAGCTCAGCATGGCGTTTTCCCCTCCCAACACTTGGTTCCCGATAGTCTGCCCGATCAGTTTCCAAATGGTATATAGAGACGGTTGTTGGCGCAATAAGGGGCAAATGCCCGGGAGTACGGCCTATTTTCCATAAACGTCCGCGGGATCGAATTGGCGCTCGTCGTCAACGATATCAAGCATCGGCTTTCCGTCTCGAAGCGTGATCGTCCGGTAGAAGCAGGAGCGGCGGCCGGTGTGACAGGTGGCGTCGTGGCCGGCGACCTCGACCTTCAGCCAGATGGCATCCTGATCGCAATCGGTGCGGATTTCCTTCACCGTCTGGAGATTGCCGGAGGTCTCGCCCTTCTTCCAGAGCTTACCGCGCGAACGGCTGAAATAGTGCGCCGTGCCGGTCTGGATGGTCAGCGCCAGCGCCTGAGCATTCATGTGCGCCACCATCAGCAGCTCGCCATCGCCGGCGTCGGTGACGATCGCGGTGATCAGGCCACGGTCGTCGAAGCGCGGCGTGAAATCGCCGGCGTCTTCCAACGCCGACTTGTCCTCGGATGGTTGATTGAAGATCAGTTGACTCATCGCGGCCCTCCTGAGGGAGCCGGTATCAGCGGCTCCGCACCATGGTCATGAAACGGGCCTGATCGGCCGGCTCGGTCTTGAACGTTCCCGTAAACGTCGTCGTCAACGTGGTCGAGCCCTGCTTCTGAACGCCGCGCATCGCCATGCACATATGTTCGGCCTCGATCAACACGGCGACGCCGCGCGGATTCAGCGTATCGTCGATGGCCCGGGCGATCTGCGCGGTCATCGTTTCCTGGGTCTGCAGGCGGCGGCCATAGATCTCGACGACACGGGCAATCTTCGACAGGCCGAGCACACGTCCGTCCGGCATGTAGGCAACGTGGGCCTTGCCGATGATCGGTACCATGTGGTGTTCGCAATGCGAGTAGAACGGAATATCCTTGACGAGGACCATGTCGTCGTAACCGGCGACCTCCTCGAAGGTGCGGCCGAGCACGTCTTCCGCCGCCATGTCGTAACCGGAAAAAAGCTCGCGGTACGATTTGACGACGCGGGCCGGCGTTTCGAGCAGACCTTCGCGTGTCGGGTCGTCACCGGCCCAGCGCAGCAGAACGCGAACGGCTTCCTCCGCCTCCTGCTGGGAGGGGCGATCCGAGTCGCGGTTCGTCTGCGGAAAATTCTTTACGATGGCGTCCATGAACAATGGTCTCCTGGCCCGCACCGCGGACCCATCTGTCGGAATCGCCACTGGTCAATCCCATGCGGGAATTCATGCACCTTTGGCAGGCTCCGGGGCTTTCAGGGCAATTTCAACACCCGTCCGGCACGGTTTCCCAATCAAACTTACACCAGGCCATTGCATTTTAATGGCCTTCGAACGACATACATATAGGAAGACGGCCATCGTATGTAAGTATCCTCACACGACACGGTGTGTTTTTTGTTTTGACGACAATAACGCCCCCATAGAGGCCGATCCGCAGCGATTTTGGAGCGGAAATCCAGCATGGACGATATCTACAACAGCAAAATCCTCGAATTCGCCGGCAATATTCCGCTGACCGGCACGCTTGATGATGCCGATGCGAGCGCCCAGGCCCATTCCAAGCTCTGCGGCTCGAAGGTGCGGATCTGGCTGAAGATGGATGGCGACACCGTGACCGGTTTTGCCCATGACGTGAAGGCCTGCGCGCTCGGCCAGGCGTCGTCCTCGATTATGGCCCGCCATGTCGTCGGCGCCACATCGGACGAATTGCGCCAGGCCCGCCAGGACATGCTCGCCATGTTGAAGGCGGACGGGGCGGGGCCTCATGGACGATTCGAAGACATGCGCTATCTGCTGCCGGTGCGGGACTACAAGGCCCGCCATGCCTCGACGATGCTGACCTTCGATGCCGTCGTCGATGCGATCGGGCAGATCGAGGCGAAACGGGCGGAAGTTGTCGAGGCGTAACTGACATGTGCGAGTTCTGCGTTCGGCAGGCTGACGATGAGGACGATGGCGGCGCCGCCGGATCGGACAAGCCGCGTGAAAAGGCCGCACGCACTTCCCGCAATTATACCGGCCCGTTCCGAAAGACGCCCGACCGCCTGCTCGGCATGGGGCTGATCCGCCTCTACCAGCTGACGCTGTCCGGCTTTGTCGGCAATTCCTGCCGCCATATCCCGACCTGCTCCGAATATGGCTACGAGTCGATCGCCCGCCACGGTCTTTGGGCCGGCGGCTGGATGACGCTGTTTCGCGTCGGCCGCTGCGGCCCGGGCGGTACCAGCGGCCTCGACCAGGTGCCGGTGATGCTCGGCGACCGCTTCCGCTGGTGGACCCCTTGGCGTTATCTCGCCCTCGGGCGGAAGAAAGGGTGAGCGCCATGAGCACCTTCATCGCCCTTCTGCACAGCATTGTCCTGACGCCCGATCGCCGCGTCATCATGCAGGATTTGCGCGCACTTGCCGAAGAACTCGGCTATCGCGAGCCGCGCACGCTGGTTTCCACCGGCAATCTTGTCTTCGAGGCCGACGAGATGCGGCCGCACGAAGTCGAGACCCAGCTGGAAGAGGGTTTTGAAGAAAAGTTCGGCAAACATGTCGATATCATCGTCCGCAGCGACTGCACCTGGATGGCGCTTTGCAGCACCAATCCCTTCAAGGACGGCAATGGCGACCAGGTCATCGTCCGGGTGATGCGTCTGCCGGTCGATCCCCAGAAGGTGGAGGCACTGAAACCGTTGATGACGGAGGGACAGCGCATCGCCGTCGTCGGCGGCGATCTCTGGATCGATTTCGCCGGCAAGCCAAGCCAATCCAAGCTGCTTTCGGCGCTGACGACCAAGCGCCTCGGTGTCGGCACGATGCGCAACTGGAACACCGTGCGCGGGCTGACTGAAATGATTATATAGCCCCCGCTTTTTCTTTACTCAGACAGGAAATCTGGCTATCAGGCGGCTGCGCATTCAGCTCCGCGGAGGCGCTTTCATGTCAACCACCCGCATTCGTTGGCGGGACTGGACAAGGAGAATTTCGATGTCCCAAGCTATTTCTCTGACATTTCCCGATGGTTCCGTGCGTGGCTATGATGCCGGCGCAACCGGCCGAGATGTCGCCGAATCCATTTCCAAGTCGCTCGCCAAGAAGGCGGTCGCCGTTGCCATCGACGGCACCGTGCGCGACCTTTCCGATCCCGTGACGACCGGCCGGATCGAGATCATTACCCGCAATGACGACCGCGCGCTCGAACTCATCCGCCACGACGCGGCGCATGTCATGGCTGAAGCGGTGCAGGAGCTCTGGCCCGGCACCCAGGTGACGATCGGCCCGGTTATCGAAAACGGCTTCTATTACGACTTCGCCAAGAACGAGCCCTTCACACTCGACGATCTGCCGAAGATCGAAAAGAAGATGAAGGAGATCATCGCCCGCAACGCCGCCTTCACCAAGCAGGTCTGGTCGCGCGAGAAGGCGAAACAGGTCTTCGCCGACAAGGGCGAGCAGTACAAGGTCGAACTCGTCGATGCGATCCCGGAAGGGCAGGATCTCAAGATCTATTACCAGGGCGACTGGTTCGACCTCTGCCGCGGCCCGCACATGGCCTCGACCGGCCAGATCGGCAGCGCCTTCAAGCTCTTGAAGGTGGCCGGCGCCTATTGGCGCGGAGACAGCAACAATCCGATGCTGAGCCGCATCTACGGCACGGCCTTTGCCGAACAGTCGGAACTCGACAACTACCTGCATATGCTTGCCGAAGCCGAAAAGCGCGATCACCGCCGCCTCGGCCGCGAGATGGATCTCTTCCATTTCCAGGAAGAAGGTCCCGGCGTGGTCTTCTGGCACGGCAAGGGCTGGCGTGTATTCCAGACGCTGGTCGCCTACATGCGCCGCCGGCTTGCCGGCGATTATCAGGAAGTCAACGCACCACAGGTGCTCGACAAGTCGCTGTGGGAAACCTCCGGTCACTGGGGCTGGTACCGCGATAACATGTTCAAGGTGACGGTTGCCGGTGACGATACGGACGACGACCGCGTCTTCGCGCTGAAGCCGATGAACTGCCCCGGCCATATCCAGATCTTCAAGCACGGGCTGAAATCCTATCGCGAACTGCCGATCCGGCTCGCCGAATTCGGCAATGTCCACCGCTACGAGCCGTCGGGCGCGCTGCACGGGCTGATGCGCGTGCGCGGCTTCACGCAGGACGATGCGCACATCTTCTGCACCGACGAGCAGATGGCCGCCGAGTGCCTGAAGATCAACGACCTGATCCTTTCGGTCTATAAGGATTTCGGCTTCGACGAAGTCACCATCAAGCTGTCGACCCGCCCGGACAAGCGCGTCGGTTCGGACGAGCTCTGGGACCGCGCCGAAAGCGTGATGATGGGCGTGCTGGAGACGATCCAGCAGCAGTCGAACAACATCAAGACCGGCATCCTGCCGGGCGAGGGCGCCTTCTACGGTCCGAAGTTCGAATATACGCTGAAGGATGCCATCGGCCGCGAATGGCAGTGCGGGACGACGCAGGTCGACTTCAACCTGCCGGAACGCTTCGGCGCCTTTTACATCGACAGCAACTCGGAAAAGACGCAGCCGGTGATGATCCACCGCGCCATCTGCGGCTCGATGGAGCGTTTCCTCGGCATCCTGATCGAGAACTTCGCCGGCCACATGCCGCTCTGGGTATCGCCGCTGCAGGTGGTGGTCGCAACGATCACCTCGGAAGCCGACGCCTACGGGCTTGAAGTGGCCGAGGCGCTGCGCGAGGCCGGTCTCAACGTCGAGACCGACTTCCGCAACGAGAAGATCAACTACAAGGTCCGCGAGCATTCGGTCACCAAGGTTCCTGTCATTATCGTCTGCGGCAGGAAGGAGGCCGAGGAGCGCACGGTCAATATCCGCCGCCTCGGTAGCCAGGATCAGGTTTCGGTGGGGCTCGATGCCGCCGTCGACAGCCTTGCTCTCGAAGCGACACCGCCCGACATCCGTCGCAAGGCCGAAGCAAAAAAGGCCAAGGCGGCCTGAACAAATGCAGATCCGACAGTGCCGTACGCGGTGCTGTCGGAAATCCGGTCTGCGCGTCGCCCGAGGCCGGGCGGCGCTTCAACGAATCCCCCAAACCAATGATGAAACCTGCTGATTTGCACGGTCGGGGCTTCTAAACAGCGATAACGAGGCCGCCCTCACGATGGCCCCCCGAATCGTGTCTATGCCAAACGTCTCGGCCGAGCCGAAGCCGTTCGCGGTAAAAATCAATCGAGGCTGGTGTCATCGCCGCCCTGCGGCACGAGCTGTTCGTAGGACGGCAGCGGCGCTACCGGGGCCGGCTGGACACCCGGCGGTGTCGGTGTGCCCACAGGCACCTGCTGCACCGTGCGAGCCGCGTCGTTCACCGGCGGCTGCGGCTGCTGGTCCTTCATCAGAACCTCGACATCAGTATTTCTGCCGGCGACGACGGTGAAATCGCGCTGGTAGATCTTGTCCTTGTTGCGGGCGACGGCGGAATATCCGCCTTCGGCGAGAACCATGGTCGGGAAGGCGCTGACACTTTCGCCGACACTGTCGCCGGCGGCCGTCAGGATCGACCATGCCGTATCGGCGATCGCCTCGCCGCCGGCGTCGGAGACCAGCTTGAAGGTGATCTGCGCGGCACGATGCTGGATCGTCGCCTCGGTCAGTTTGCCGGCCTCGACCTGGATGTCGGCGCGGATCACGGCGTTGACGCTGCCATATTCGGAAACGATGTGATAGGTGCCGGCATTGAGACGGACGACGGTGTTCGGCGAGACATCGGCCACGACGAGGCCACGCTCGCCATCGTCGCGCACTTCCGAGGAATAGATCGAGAAGCTCAACTGGTCGGGGCGAATGCGGGCGTCGGCGCCGGAGACGGCATTGAGCAGCAGGCCGCCGGCATCGAGCACCATCACCTGCTTGTCGACCTCGCCTTCAGCGGGCACGGTCAGTTTCTTAGTGACCCCGGCTCGGCCGAAGGAAACATTGACGAAATAATCGCCGGGGGCGAGCTGGAAGGCGGCGGGCCCGCCCTTGGCGCTGGCGATCAGTGGCAGCTTGCCATCGGTTCCGGCGATCGGGCTGAAGACGTACCAGGAAAGGCCCTCCTCGACCGGCGTGCCGTCCGCCGTCAGCTTGGCCTCCATCGGGACGTCGCGCAGCTTTACCCCTTCGGGCACCGTGCCGGGCGCGATAAAGGCATCGAGCTTCGGCATCTTCGGCGTCGATTCAAGCTGTTTGAATTCCTTGAATGCGTCCTGAGCGCCGGCGCCGAGGGGCATCAATACCATCAGGGCAATGGCAAGGCCGATGCGTGCAAAAGGCAAAATGCCAAACATCTGTTTCGTGAACCGATTGACTTCTGAAATCGCAAAGGTCACTTCAAGACCAACGCGATGGCAAATTCAAGACCCACCCTTTGCAGCAGCATAAAAATGAGAGCTTCTCCCGTATGAAATCCGATATCAAGCTGATCGACTACCTCGCCGTGCGCCGCTCCATCCCCGCTTTTCAGATGTGCGAACCGGGCCCCGAGAAGGCCGAGATCGAGGAGATCCTGCGTCTTGCCTCGCGTGTTCCCGATCACGGCAAAATCGCCCCATGGCGCTTCATCGTTTATCGCGGAGAGCAGCGCGTGCGTCTCGGCGAGGAACTTCTGACGCTGGCGCTTCAGACAAAGCCCGAGCTTTCCGAGGAGATGATCCTGGTCGAGCGCAGCCGTTTCACCCGTGCGCCTGTGGTCGTCGCCATCGTCAGCAAGGCAGGGCCGCATATCAAGATCCCGGAATGGGAGCAGTTGATGTCGGCAGGCGCGCTTTGCTTCAACGTCATCCTCGCCGCCAATGCCAATGGTTATGTCGCCAACTGGCTGACGGAATGGTTCGCCTATGACGAGCGCGCCTATCCGCTGCTCGGCGTCGGGCCTGATGAAAAGGTGGCGGGCTTCATCCATATCGGCTCGACGACATTTCCGGCAATCGAGCGGCCGCGGCCGGAGCTTGCCGATACCGTGACCTGGGTCGGCGGGGAAGACTGATGTTTTACACCACCGACAGCAACCGGCATGGGCTCGCGCATGATCCGTTCAAGGCGATCGTGTCGCCGCGCCCGATCGGCTGGATCGGCAGCAAGGGCAGGGACGGATCGATCAATCTGGCGCCCTATTCCTTCTTCAATGCCGTTGCCGACCGGCCGAAGCTGGTGATGTTTTCTTCCGCCGGGCGCAAGCACAGCCAGCGCAACGCGGCCGAGACCGGCGTCTTCACCTGCAATTTCGTGAGCCGCGATCTCGCCGAGAAGATGAACCTCTCCTCGGCGGCGCTGCCCTATGGCGACAGCGAATTCGACTTCGCCGGCCTGACGGCTAAGCCGGGCGAACTGATCGACGCGCCCTATGTCGGAGAGGCTTTCGCGGTGCTCGAATGCAAGGTGACCGAGATCATCGAACCGAAGACGCTCTCGGGCGAACCGTCCGAAAACGTCCTCGTCTTCGGCGAAGTGGTCGGCATCCGCATCGATGAAGCGATCGTCAGGGACGGCCGCCTCGACATGTCGATCGCCCGACCTTTGGCCCGCATGGGCTACATGGATTACAGCGAAGGCAGCGATGTTTTCGAGATGATCCGGCCGAAGCCGCAGCAAGGCTGAGCCGAACCGGCAAGGTGTCCAATGGCTTAAGAAACATGGTGAACCAATCTTAAACCTTTTGCCACTACGGTCACAGCATTGAATGGAGCGCGAGGGAATCGCGTTCAAATGCTGGGGCGTCGCGTGATCGTAGAAGCTTTCCTTCGTTGGATCGAAACGGCCAAGACCGGTGACCGGGCCCGGGCCGCAAACGCACTCGGGCGCGCCTATCTGCAGTCCGAAATGTCCGCGGACGAGCGGGCGGCGGCCGAAATGGCGATGACTTTTCTTCTCGACGATCCGTCGCCGCGCGTGCGGCTTGCGCTGGCCGAGGCGATCGCTTGGTCGCCCGATGCTCCGCGCAACCTTATCCTTTCGCTTGCCGAAGACCAGCCCGAGGTCGCCTGCCATGCGGTGACCTGTTCGCCGCTTTTGAGCGACGCCGATCTCGTCGACCTTGCCGCGCGCGGCAACGGCGCCACCCGCATGCTGATCGCCGCCAGAGCGCATGTGACGCGGCCGGTGTCCGCCGCCCTTGCGGAGGTCGGCGACGAGGAGGAACTGCTCTGCCTGCTCGAGAATGACGGCGCGGTGATCTCCAGCCTATCGTTGAAACGCATCGCCGAACGGCTCGGCGATTGCTGCGATATTCGCAACCTGCTTCTCGACCGCAGCGATCTTCCCGCCGATGCCCGCCAGTTGCTGACCCAGCATGTCAGTAATGCGCTGGTCGGCCTGCCGCTGGCACAGGCGGCGATCGGCCTGCAGCGGCTTCAGCGCATCAGCCGCGAGGCGACCGAGGCCGCCATCGTTTCGATCGCCGGCGACATCGCGCCGCGCGAAATACCTGATCTCGTCCAGCATCTGCGCCTCAACGGCCGGCTGACGCCGTCCTTCCTGATGCATGCGCTCTGTGCCGGCAAGGTAGATTTCTTCGCCGGCGCGATCGTCGATCTGACCGCGTGCAGCGAGCGCCGGGTGCGCTCGATCCTGGCAACCGGGCGGATGCATGCCGTGCGCGCGCTCTACGAGTCCGCCGGCCTGCCGAGGGATATCAGCGTGATCTTCGTCGAGGCGACGATGCTGTGGCGTGACGCCGCCAGAAAAGTGCCGGGAAGCGTGCTCGGCAATGTCTGCGGCCGTCTTCTCGAAAAATTCCGCCATCATGACGCGCATGGCGCGATCGGCGAGTTGCTCGACATGGTGGAAAAGCTGCACGTTAACGAGCAGCGACAATCGGCCCGCGTCTACGCGGCGCTTGCGGCCGCTTAATCAGCCAGCCGCGTCACCACCCAGGAATAACTGGCGGAGACGAAGTGCACGGGCTTGGTCAGTGTGTCCTTGACGCTTCTGCCCGAGGGCAGGTGGGCGCGGACCTGCCCGGCGATGCCTTCAGCAAAACCGGCTATCCTTCCTGCGGGTTGGGGCGCTGCGACAGCGACCTCGGGCGCGGCGGCAGGCACAGGCGCCGGTTTCGGCGGCTCGGCGGCGGCGATGGCTTTCGGCGCCTCGCACACCGCGATCACCGAGGGATAGTTGACATTCACATAGGTCTTCAGCCGTCGTTCGGCTTCGGCATCGCAGGCGGCAACGGTTTCCCAGCGTTTATCGACCGTCGCGACATAATTGCACTGGCTGATGGAATCGTCGCAGCCGAGAATGGTCATCGCGATCAGCACCGCTTGCATATTCTGCTTCCTTGATTATTGAGCACCTCATCGTCTTAGAGGGTGCAATTCCAACCGAATGAAGGCAAGGGCATTAACTCTTCGTCACATCGGGGAAAATTTTGTCACGCGCCGTTAGAGGGAGCCAGGATGTCCGTCACCATTGCCTTGGAGCCGCCGCGCCAGGAGGGCGTCATCCGCCTTCTCGATCTTTCCGATGCCTATGCGCAATCACTCTATCCTGCCGAGAGCAACCATCTGGTCGACCTATCCGTGCTGGAGAAACCTTCGGTGAGCTTCCTCGTCGCGCGCAGCGACGATGCGATCGTCGGCTGCTGCGCGCTTGTCGAGGCCGGCGACGGCACGGCGGAGATCAAGCGCATGTTCGTCGACCCCGAGGCAAGAGGGCTGAGGATCGCTAGCGGCCTGATGAATGCGCTCGAAGCAATCGCAGGGGAAAAGGGGCTGACGGCGATCCGGCTCGAAACCGGCATCTATCAGCCCGAGGCGATCGCGCTCTACCGCAAATACGGATATCGGGAAATCGAGCCTTTCGGCAGCTATCTGCCGGATCCGCTTAGCCTGTTCATGGAAAAGCGGCTGGGGTAGCCGGTCTCGAAGCCATGTTCAGCCTTCGGCGACGCGCGGCATGGTTTTCGGCGACCCCGGGAGCGGCGGCGGGGCCTGTTCGTCGATGATGATCTGCGGTCCGGTCTCGCTCTTGTCGGCGTTGCGGGCCTCGTGGATCCATTCGCGCCAGATGGCGACGATCAGCGCCATCAGCACCGGGCCGATGAAGAGGCCGAGGAAACCCATCGTCTTGACGCCGCCGACGAGGCCGAAGAAGGTCGGCAGGAAGGGCAGCTTGATCGGACCGCCGACGAGCTTCGGCCGCAGCGTCTTGTCGACGATGAAGAGCTCGACCGTCCCCCAGACGAAGAGACTGATGCCGGCGACATGGGAGCCGCTCGCCAGCAGATAGATAGAGACCAGCGTGAAGGAGAGCGGCGCACCGCCCGGTATCAGCGCCATCACGCCCGTCAGCACGCCGAGCGTCACCGGCGACGGCACGCCGGCAATCCAGTAGGCAAGGCCGAGCACGATGCCTTCGCCGATTGCGATCAACGTCATGCCCATGACGGTGGAGCTGATCGTCGCCGGCACGACGCGGGAAATCCGCTCCCAGCGGTTCGGCAGGATGCGCTCGCCCAGCATGTCGATCTGCTTGGAGAAGGAGAAACCGTCGCGATAGACAAAGAACAGCGCGATCAGCATGAAGAGCAGCGTCAGCAGCAGGTGGAAGGCGCCGCCGCCGGCCGCAAGCACGGCGCGATAGATGTTGCCGATATTGGCGCCGCTGACCGCCTGGATGACTTCGCCGAGTGCGCCGGGGCTGCCGATATATTTTGTCCAGACTTCATCGAGATAGGCGCCGGCCCAAGGCAGCGCGACGATCCAGTCGGGTGTCGGGGCGCCGGCGCGGTTGGCGTGGATTGCCCAGGCGACCCAGGTGCGCACTTCGCCCGTCGTATAGGTGACCGCAAGCCCGATCGGGATGACCAGGAAGGTGATGATCAGGATGATGGCGATGGTCGCGGCGATCGTCGTATTGCCGCCGACGCGGGCGAGAAGCTTGCGGTAGAGCGGCCAGCTGGCGAAGCCGATGACGAGGGCTGCGAGCACCGGCACGAGGAAGCCGTAGAAGAAATAGACGCCGGCAGCGACGACCAGGACCAGCAGCCAGCGCGCCGCCGATATGGAGGGAATCAGCGGTGTGCGCGTTTGCGCCGACGATCCGAGCCATCGCGGTTCATGATTGCTTTTCTGACGGTCGAACACACCCACGCGCGCCTCTTCTTATTCTTGTACTTTGGTTATGGGCCATGATCCCGACGGTTTCAAGGTCCGCAACGGGAAAGCGTATACAAAGCGTCGCTATTCGACCCCCAGATCCGGACGTCTTACTGCTGCGGACGCCTGAGAACCTTGAAGGCATAGAATTGCGTCTTCTGGCCGGCCGAGAAATTATTGTCGGAGCCGAGAATGAGAACGTCGGCGCCATCCTTGGCCTTGCCGAGCGACATCGCCTCGATATTGTCGGGAACGAGGCCGATCGCCCTCAAATCGAGGACCTGGCTTTTGCGAACGGGAACGACGCGCTGGTCGTTTTTGGCGAGCGAAGCGATAGCGGATACATCGGTGGCGTCAGTCAGATCCATCATCATGATCTTGATATTGTTGCCGAAGCCCTGGGCATAGCTTCGTTCGACGGCGAGCAGGCGGTGATCGTCGAGGGCAAGAATCTCGGACATGCCGTTGTCATTGCCGCCGTCGGCCTTGGTGGCTGCCTGCGGGATCGGCGAGACGAGGTAGACGTATTCAGCTTTTGGCTCGCCCGTGGGGCCGTCGTAGCGGACGATGCGCGACAGGCTGCCTGACGTCAGCGAGGGGTTCGGACCATCCTGGTAGAGGGCCGCTTCGACACCGACGAAAACATCGCCGGAGGGCGCGACGGCAAGATCCTCGAAGGCGAGATTGTCACGGATGCCGGTCGACTTGTCTGCCGTCGGTGCAAAGCCCTCCGGCAGCTTGAATTCGCGGACGAAGGAGCCGTCCGGCGAAGCGACACGGACGAAGGGCGGAAGCAACGCCTTGCCGTCACCTTCGCTGCCCCAATAGATGCCGTCCTTGCCGAGGCGGATCGATTCCGGATCGACGGTCCTGGCAGTGAAGGGCTCGCCGTTCTTGTCCTTCAGCGTCACCTGCTTGACGACCGATACGCCCTTGAGGCCGGAGGCGTCGACATCGACGTCGAGTTCATAGAAACGGGCCGGGCCTCTTTCCGAGCGGTCGTCGCTGATGGCGAGATAGTGGCCGGTGGCGGCATCGAAATCGAGGCCGGAAATGCCGCCGAATTCGACGCCGTTTTCCATGTGGCCGGTGGGGATGACGAATTCACCGAGATAGGAGAGCGACATGCCAGCGGCGCAATCGCCGAAGGGGCAGGCGGTCTCGAAGGTGGCGCCGATATCGGTGGCGCTGACGGTGCTGGACAGAAGAACGAAAGCGGCAGCCGCGAGAAAACGCTTGGTCATGACAAATATCCGGCAAGGGTTGAAAACGGTTCGACCGGCGCAAATGCTCCCTGGGGAGCACGCCGACCGCTTCATGCGCCGGTTGTTTGACGGAGTTGTTACGGTTCTTCGTCAGTTCCGTGAAATCGTGAATGCTAAAATGCGGCGCGCCGAACCCGTGTCTATCCAACCGTTCGGCGCGCTCTATGGCATATTCTAGATATCGAGGTTTTCGGCAAAGGCTGCACGATCCTGGATGAAGCGGAAGCGGGCTTCCGGTTTGGTGCCCATCAGATCATCGACGGCGCTGCGGGTGCCTTCGAAATCCACCTCGTCGATCAGCACCTTGAGCAGGGTGCGCTTGGACGGATCCATGGTGGTTTCCTTGAGCTGGGCGGGCATCATTTCGCCGAGACCTTTGAAGCGGCTAATCTCGACCTTGGCCTTGCCCTTGAACTCCGTCTGCATCAGCTCGGCGCGATGATTGTCGTCGCGGGCATAGGCGGATTTCGAGCCTTGAGTGATCTTGTAAAGCGGCGGCACGGCGAGGAAGAGATGGCCGCCGCGCACCAGCTCCGGCATCTCCTGGTAGAAGAAGGTGATCAGCAGCGAAGCGATGTGGGCGCCGTCGACGTCGGCATCGGTCATGACGATGATGCGCTCGTAACGCAGGTCTTCGTCGCGGTATTTCGAGCGCGTGCCGCAGCCGAGCGCCTGAATGAGATCGGCGAGCTGCTGGTTGGCGCCGAGTTTTTCGCGGCCGGCGCTGGCGACGTTGAGGATCTTGCCGCGTAGCGGCAGAATTGCCTGATTGGCGCGGTTGCGCGCCTGCTTGGCCGAACCGCCTGCCGAGTCACCCTCGACGATGAAGAGTTCGGCGCCCTCGGCGGTGTTCTGCGAGCAGTCGGCGAGCTTGCCGGGCAGGCGCAATTTACGCACCGCGCTCTTGCGGTTGACTTCCTTTTCCTTGCGGCGGCGCAGACGCTCCTCGGCGCGCTCGATCACCCAGTCGAGCAGCTTGGCCGACTCGTTCGGATTGTCGGCAAGGTAATGGTCGAAGGGATCGCGCAACGCGTTCTCGACGATGCGCTGGGCCTCGACGGTCGCAAGCTTGTCTTTGGTCTGACCGACGAATTCCGGCTCGCGAATGAAGACCGACAGCATGCCGACGGCCGAAATCATTACGTCGTCGGTGGTGATCTGCGCGGCGCGCTTGTTCTGCGTCAGCTCCGCATAGGCCTTCAGGCCCTTGGTCAGCGCGATGCGAAGGCCGGCCTCATGCGTGCCGCCTTCGGGCGTCGGGATGGTGTTGCAATAGGAATGCACCTGCGGATCGCCGCCATACCAGGTGATCGCCCATTCCATCGAGCCGTGGCCGCTGGTCTTCTCGGTCTTGCCGGCAAAGATCTCGCGGGTGACGGTGAACTCCTTGCCCATCGTCGCCTGGAGATAGTCCTTCAGGCCGCCGGGGAAGTGGAAGACGGCCTTGTCAGGAACCTCGGAACCTTCGGGCAGGACGCCCGCCTCGCAGCTCCAGCGGATCTCGACGCCGCCGAAGAGATAGGCCTTCGAGCGCGCCATGCGGAAGACGCGCGCGGCATCGAACTTCATGTGATCCCCAAAGATCTGGGGGTCTGGATGGAAGCGCACGCGGGTGCCGCGGCGATTGTGGACGTCGCCCAACTCTTCGAGCCCGCCCTGCGGCAGGCCGCGGGAGAAGCGCTGGCGGTAGAGCTTGCGGTTTCGCGCCACCTCGACTTCGAGGTCGTCGGAGAGCGCGTTGACGACCGAAACGCCGACCCCGTGCAGGCCGCCCGAGGTCTCGTAGGCCTTGCCGTCGAATTTGCCGCCGGCATGCAGCTTAGTCATGATGACTTCGAGCGTCGACTTGCCCGGCACCTGCGGATGGTTCTCGACCGGGATGCCACGGCCGTTGTCGGAGACGGTGAGATAACCCTCGAGGTCGAGATAGACCTCGATGAAATTGGCGTGTCCGGCGACCGCCTCATCCATCGCATTGTCGATGACTTCGGCAAACAGGTGGTGCAGCGCCTTTTCATCGGTGCCGCCGATATACATGCCAGGACGCATGCGCACCGGCTCGAGGCCTTCGAGGACCCGGATCGACGAGGCACCGTAATCATCCGAGTTCGAGGCGGCGGGCGCCGGGCGTGCCGAGGCGCCGCCAGCAGGGGGTGCTGCTGCGGCAGGCGTAGCCGGAGCCGGCGGCTGTTCGGCGGGCACCGCAGGCTTCTGCGCCTCCTCGCGTTTTTCAGAGAGGGGCATTCCGGAAAAGAGGTCGTTGCTATCGTCCATGGAGCCGTTCAGATCTTCATCCTGTCTTAGGTCTGGCTTGGGCGGGCATCCGCCGCCGACCCAAAATCACCGCATTTCATGCCACGTTTGCGAATCAGGCAGATTTTGCCAGAAAGCACCTCTATACGCGACACCGCCGGTCTTGGCGGGCTTTTCCCAAATGATTTGCGTTGCCGGGTGCAGAATGGCAAGCGGCGGCAGGCTTCAGGAACCATCCGAATGCGAATGTCCACAAGTCATTGCACCATCATCACCGCAATTGCGGCGTTTTTCTTGTCCGCGGCCATGCTGTCCACTGTTGGCCCGGCAGAGGCGGCCGACGCTTTGCCTCCTTTCAAGGACGATCTGTTTTCGAAGCAGACCGTGCTGCAGACCGGCGACGGCGGCGCCTCCGAGGTCATCGACTATGACGAGATGCGCGATATCAACGGCCGCGACCAGATCCCGCAAAAGCGGGTGCAGCAGAAATATGTGTCGCTCGGCATCCGCAAGGCGCAAGCGGACGAGACGCTGTCTCTCGACGGCATCAAGCTCGATGTCACCAGGGTGGGACCGGCCGGGAATGCCGCATTCACGGTGATTTTCATCCATGGCCGCGACGGTGACCGTCGGCTCGGGGCCAACGACTACAGCTTCGGCGGCAATTTCAACCGCCTCAAGAACCTCGTCGCCGGCAATGGCGGCGTTTATTATTCGCCGACGGTCAAAAGCTTCGACAGCAGCGGCGTTGCGGCGATCGCCGGCCTGATCCGCTATGCCGCCACGCAATCGCCCGGCCGGCCGATCATCCTTTCCTGCGCCTCGATGGGCAGCCAGGTTTGCTGGGGCATTGCGCGCGATGGTGACAGCGTCAAGCGGCTGAAGGGCATGCTGATCATGAGCGGGGTCACCGATCCTGATTTCACCAGAAGCGCCTTCTACAAAGCGAAGCTGCCGCTCTGGTTCGCCCATGGCAGCCGCGACCCGGTCTATGCCGCCGCTAACCAGCAGGCGCTGTTCGAAAGCCTGCACAAGTCAAAATATCCGGCGCGTTTCACGCTGTTTCAGACCGGCAATCACGGGACGCCGATCCGGATGATCGACTGGCGTGGGGTGTTGAACTGGATTCTGGCTGGCTAATGCATATCGCGCAAAAGCGTGCAGCGGTTTTGCAATAACGATATCCGTAAAAATACCCAAAGAGCGGTTTTCGGCAGAAATATGCGCGGGATTGCAGAGATTCCCCTTACGTCAAGGGCATGATGCTTTTCTTTGCTGCAAGCTTTTGATATTGCCCAAGGGATATGCAGATTGTGGAAGGCCAGCATGACACCTGACGTGCGCCCGCTTGTGGCGGGAAACTGGAAAATGAATGGCATGCGTGCCTCCCTGGATCAGATCAAAGCGATCGCCGAGGGTGTTCGCCCGCCGTTGGCCGACAAGGTCGAAGCGCTGATCTGCCCGCCGGCGACGCTGCTCTATGTGGCGACGGCGCTGTGCACCGACAGCCCGCTGGCGATCGGCGCTCAGGACTGCCATCAGAATCCATCGGGTGCGCATACCGGCGACATCTCGGCCGAGATGATTGCCGATTGTTTCGGCACCTATGTCATCGTCGGCCATTCCGAGCGGCGCACCGACCATGCCGAAACGGATCATCTGGTGCGCGCCAAGGCGGAGGCAGCCTTCGCCGCGGGGCTGACGGCGATCATCTGCATTGGCGAGACCGCGGATGAGCGCCGGACAGGCCAGGCGCTCGACGTCATCAAGCGCCAGCTTTCCGCCTCGGTTCCGGACGGCGCCGCCGCTGAGAGCACGGTCATCGCCTACGAGCCGATCTGGGCGATCGGCACCGGCGTGACGCCGACATCAGGTGATGTCGAAAAGGCGCATGCCTTCATGCGGGCAGAGCTTGTGGCCCGCTTCGGCGATGAAGGCCGTAAGATGCGTCTTCTCTATGGCGGTTCGGTCAAGCCGGCCAATGCCCATGAGTTGATGGGCATTGCAAATGTCGACGGCGCGCTGATCGGCGGAGCGAGCTTGAAAGCGGCCGACTTCCTCGCCATCTACCGGGCCTATGAGGCGCTGCTCGCCTGAGGCATTTTTTATTCCTGGGTTTATTCCCGAGTTTATTCCTGGCTGAAGGGCTTGGAATAGATGAAAGCCTCATGTAAAGAGCCGCCAGAATTCTTAACTTTGTCCGTCTCCAGGCGGGCAGGACTGGACCCATGCAGACCGTATTGATTGTCATCCATCTCATGATCGTGCTCGCCCTTGTCGGCGTCGTGCTCATCCAGCGCTCGGAAGGCGGCGGCCTCGGCATCGGCGGCGGTTCCGGCTTCATGTCGGCCCGCGGCACGGCCAATGCGCTGACGCGCACGACCGCGATCCTTGCGACCCTGTTTTTCCTGACCTCGCTCGGCCTCGGCATCCTGACACGTTACGAGGGCCGTCCGAGCGATATTCTCGATCGCATTCCGGCAACAGGCGGCCAGGGTAACGGTATTCTCGATTCGCTCGGCGGCGCGCAGGCTCCGGCAACCCCGCCGGCCGGCAACGGCGTTCCGAGCAGCGGCGCGGCAGCACCCGCACCGCAGGCTCCCGCCGCTCAAGCTCCAGCAACTGGGGCGCCGGCAACTGGCACTCCGGCGACTCAGGCCCCGGCGGCCACGGCGCCTTCAACGACCGCTCCGGCAACGACTGCCCCGGCAACGCCCGCAGCTCCGGCCGCGCCGGCACCGGCTCAGCCCTCCGGCGTCCCGACGGGACAGTAAACCGGGTTTCGACATAAACCGCCGGCAGGCCCCAGGGTCTGCCGGTTTTCTTTTGTTCAGATTCCTGCGCCACGCTCCGAAAGTTCCGGAAAAGAATTTTTGGGGCTGGTGGAATCGTTTTTGAAAAGGTATCCGGTGAATCCCATGGCGCGATACGTATTCATCACTGGCGGCGTGGTTTCCTCTCTCGGAAAAGGAATTGCGGCCGCGGCTCTCGGAGCGTTGCTGCAGGCCCGTGGATATCGGGTCCGGCTTCGCAAGCTCGACCCCTATCTGAACGTGGATCCGGGCACGATGAGCCCGACCCAGCACGGCGAGGTCTTCGTCACCGACGATGGCGCGGAAACCGATCTCGATCTCGGTCACTACGAACGCTTCACAGGGCGTTCGGCGACCAAGACCGACAACATCACCACCGGCCGTATCTACAAGAACATCATCGACAAGGAACGGCGCGGCGACTATCTCGGCGCGACGGTGCAGGTCATTCCGCACGTCACCAACGAGATCAAGGATTTCGTTATCGAGGGCAATGACGACTACGATTTCGTCATCTGCGAGATCGGCGGCACGGTCGGCGACATCGAAGCGATGCCGTTCATGGAGGCGATCCGCCAGCTCGGCAACGACCTGCCGCGCGGTACCGCCGTCTACGTTCACCTGACGCTGATGCCCTATATTCCGGCGGCCGGCGAGCTCAAGACCAAGCCGACGCAGCATTCGGTGAAGGAACTGCAGGCACTCGGCATTCATCCCGATATCCTGCTGGTGCGGGCCGACCGCGAAATTCCGGAAGCCGAGCGCCGCAAGCTCTCGCTGTTCTGCAACGTTCGCCCGTCTGCCGTCATCCAGGCGCTCGACGTCGCCAACATCTACGATGTACCGATAGCCTACCACAAGGAAGGCCTCGATGACGAAGTGCTCGCGGCCTTCGGTATCGAGCCGGCGCCGAAGCCGCGGCTCGACCCGTGGGAAGAGGTCTGCAACCGCATCCGCACGCCGGAGGGCGAGGTGACGATCGCGATCGTCGGCAAATATACCGGCCTCAAGGATGCCTATAAATCGCTGATCGAGGCGCTGCATCACGGGGGCATCGCCAATCGCGTCAAGGTCAATCTCGAATGGATCGAGTCCGAGGTCTTCGAAAAGGAAGATCCGGCGCCCTATCTCGAAAAGGTGCACGGCATCCTGGTGCCCGGCGGCTTCGGCGAGCGCGGTTCGGAAGGCAAGATCCACGCTGCCCGCTTTGCCCGCGAGCGCAAGGTGCCGTATTTCGGCATCTGCTTCGGCATGCAGATGGCGGTCATCGAGGCGGCGCGCAATCTCGCCGACGTGTCCGGTGCCTCCTCGACGGAATTCGGCCCGACGAAAGAGCCGGTGGTCGGCCTGATGACCGAATGGGTCAAGGGCAACGAATTGCAGAAGCGCACGGCAGCCGGCGATCTCGGCGGCACGATGCGCCTCGGCGCCTACAAGGCGGCGCTGAAGAAGGGCACGAAGATCTCGGATATCTACGGTTCCACCGATATTTCCGAGCGTCACCGCCATCGCTACGAGGTCAATATTGACTACAAGGACCGGCTCGAAAACTGCGGCCTCGTCTTCTCCGGCATGTCGCCGGACGGCGTGCTGCCGGAGACGATCGAATATCCCGATCATCCCTGGTTCATCGGCGTACAGTACCACCCGGAACTGAAGAGCCGGCCGCTCGACCCGCATCCGCTGTTTGCCAGCTTCATAGAAGCGGCGACGGAACAGAGCCGCCTCGTCTGATGCATGCAAACCAGATCGCGTTGTTTGAGGCGCGATCTGGATAACACCCATGCCTGCGCTAACTTGCCGGCATGACCCCTTCACGCAGCACGGCCGTCTCACGCTTTATCGCAGCGCCGCGCGAGCGCATCTACCGCGCCTTCCTCGATGCAGATGCCGTCGCCACTTGGCTTCCGCCTGATACCATGAAGGGCATCGTTCATGCCTTCGAGGGCAGGGAAGGCGGCGCCTTCAGCATGTCGCTCGTCTATCCCGACGACGAGGCATCGCAGCCGGGCAAGACTTCCGACAAGACGGACAGGTTCGAAGGCCGATTTGCCGAGCTCGTGCCCGACGAACGAATCGTCTGGGCAACGGTCTTCGATTCCGAGGACGAGGGCTTTTCCGGCGAAATGACCGTCACCACGATGTTGTCGCCTGCGGATGGAGGCACGGATGTGACGATGGTCTGCGACAATATTCCGTCCGGGATCCGCCTCGAAGACAATGAGGAAGGGTGCCGCTCGACGCTCGACAAGCTGGCCGCTTTCGTCGGCGGTTGAGAATCGGCGGCAGGATATGCCGCCGCCGAATTCAACCTTCACTCACGCAGCCGCCGGCAACGGCCCGATATAGACCGAGCGTGGCCGGATCAACCGACCGTCGAGCGCCTGCTCGCGGGCATGGGCCAGCCAGCCGACGGTGCGGCCGATCGCGAAGACACCGGTGAAGGCCTGACGCGGGAAGCCGAGCGCTTCGAGCAGAAGCGCGGTATAAAACTCGACATTGACGTCGAGCGGCCGGTTCGGCTTGCGCGCCTTCAGGATCGCCAATGCAGCGGCCTCCACGGCTTCGGCCAATGTACCGCGGGCGCTGTTTACCTGTCCGGTTGATATCAGCGGCATCAGCGCGCCCTTCAGCGCATCGGCGCGCGGATCGCGGACGCGATAGATACGGTGGCCGAAGCCCATCAGCCTTTCGCCGCGGTCGAGTGCTTCCTCGAGCCACGGGTAAGCATTCTCGGCCGTTCCGATCGCATCCAGCATATCGAGCACGGGACCGGGCGCGCCGCCATGCAGCGGCCCTTTCAGCGCGCTCACCGCCGCGAGTACGGAAGAGGTGAGGCCGGCCTGCGTCGAGGCAATGACGCGCGATGCGAAGGTCGAGGCATTGAGGCCATGGTCCGAAATCGTCACGAGATAGGTGTCGAGTGCCGCTGTCTGCTCCCTGGTCGGCAATTTTCCGGTCAGCATACGCAGGATATCGGCCGCCTGCGGCAGCGAGGCGTCGGGCGCGATCGGCTTTTCACCGCGTTGCAGCCGCAAAACCGCCGGCAGGAAGACGGCGGGCACCGCCAGAAGGCTGAGCGCGGTATCGAAATCCTCGCCGTCGGGCAGACGGGCAATCAGCGCCCGCATTGCATCGACCGGAGGCAAGGCGAGCAGGGCGGCATCGGCGGCCTCGATGTGCTCGAATACCCCAGTTCGTGCTTGCGCCAGCCAGTCGCGCAATTCTGCTTCGTCGAAGCTTTTTTCCATCAGCCCATCAAGCAATAGGGCGGCGACGCCTTCATAGGTGCCGTCTGCAACCAGGTGATCCAGCGATACGCCGCGAATGATCAGTCGTCCCGCTTCGCCATCGACATCCGAAAGCTGCGTTTCGGCAGCAATGACATCTTCCAAGCCGTTTTTCATGTTGTTTCTCCTTTACGGTCCGGATGATCCGACCTAGTTTCATTGACGTCAATCTTGACGCAATTGATCAACATGAGGTTCCGATGTCTTGGCTGACCGCCGAGGAGGCGCTGCAGGCGCTGAAGACCAAGCCGCAGACGCTTTACGCCAATGTCAGCCGCGGGCGCATCCGCGCCAAGGCGGATCCCGCCGACCCGCGCCGCAGCCTCTACCAGGCCGCCGACGTACAGCGGCTTGCCGAACGCCATGCCGGCCGCCGCAGGACCGAAACGGTCGCCGCCGAGGCGATCCGCTGGGGCGATCCGGTTCTGTCGTCGGCAATCTCCACCATCATCGGCGGGCGGCTTTTCTATCGCGGAAAGGATGCTGCCGGTTTCGCTGAAGTCGCGACGCTGGAGCAGACGGCGGCACTGCTCTGGAACGGCGCGGAGCCACGCTCCTGTGGCAGCGGGACCGGACATGCCTCTCCGTCGCTTCAGGCTGCCTTCCTGGCGTTGGCAGGGCGGGTGACATCCGATCTGCCATCGCTCGGCCGCTCGCAGGCAGCACTTCGGCGTGAGGCAAGCGGGGTTCTCTACACAGTCGCCGATGCGCTGGCGCCTGGTCCTTCCGACCGGCCACTGCATCTCAGGCTTGCGGCAAGCTGGCAGCGGCCGGTTGCTGCCGATTGCCTGCGCCGCGCGCTGGTGCTGCTTGCCGATCACGAACTCAACGCTTCAACCTTTGCGGCGCGGGTCACGGCATCGGCGGGTGCAGCCCTTTCGGCCACCGTGCTGTCCGGTCTGGCGACGCTGACAGGGCCGCTGCACGGCGCTGCCTGGCAGGGCGTCGGCGCCTTGATCGAGACCGCTTCCGCGCTCGGGGCGGAGCAGGCGATCCGCCGCACGCTCGCCCAGGGCAATCGCCTGTCGGCCTTCGGCCATCCGCTCTATCCCGACGGCGATGTCAGGGCCTTGGCGCTGCTTTCGCACTTCCCCCTTCCGCCGCAGTTTGCCGAGGTCCGGGACACCGGCGAGGAGATGGTCGGCGAGAAGGTCAACGTCGATTTCGCGCTTGCCGCGCTGGCCGCCGCCTTCGATCTCCCGAGGGAGGCGCCGATCATCATTTTCTCGCTTGCCCGTTCGGTCGGTTGGCTTGCCCATGCAATGGAACAGATCGACAGCGGCGAATTGATCCGGCCGCGGGCGCGCTATACCGGACCGGTGCCTGAAACGAATACTAGAGCGTAAGAATTTCGCTGGCGATTGCGACGATTTGCTTTTTTTGCCTAGGGAAATATTTGAATTCGTCTATCATACCTCACATGGAAGAAGACGGTTGGCGGCGCTTTCGAAAAGAGCTGTCTGCACGGTCAAGGGGACTTTCCATGAATACCACGCTTCGCAACCTGCTTGCCGCCGCACTCGCTGTCGGCCTTATTCCACATGGGGCGGCCTTTGCGCAGTCTGCCGGCTGCACGGTATCGCGTGATGCCGGCGCCCGCCAGGTGCTCAGTTGTCCCGGTGGCGTGACGGTGACGGCGGAGGCCGGCGCTGCCTACAGCCTCGTCGACCGCAACCGTGACGGCAGCCCCGATTCGGCATCGCTGCGCCGCAAGGCCATTCTCGTTGATGTCGATAACACCCAGCACGCCGGTGGTTTCCAGGTCGTGACGCCGCAGGCGATCGCGGCCGTGCGCGGCACCCAATGGGCTGTCGATGTCGCAGGCGGCCAGACCTCGGTGCTGGTCGTCAGAGGCAGCGTCGCGGTTCGCCGGCCGGCCGGCGAAGCGGTGGTGCTGTCGCCGGGCGAGGGCGTCGACGTTACCGCCGGAACCGAACCGCTCGTCGTGCGTCGCTGGCCGGCGCCGCGCGCCGCTGCCCTTCTTGCCCGTCTCGGCCAATAAGTCCATGAATCATCGCCTGCTGACAGTGATCGCGCTGCTGCTCGCCGGTCTTTGGGGATCTGCGCTCGGCTATGTCAATCTCAATGCCGGAAGCGGCCTTCTCGACCGGATGGAGGCCTCGCTTGCCGATATCCGCAGCGCCATCGTCGGGGCGAAGACACCGCCTCCCGTCGTCTCGATCGTCGCGATCGACGACCGCACAGCGGCAGCCCACGGCTATCCGCTCGATCGGGCGACACTTGCGCGTCTCGCCAACGTGATCACCGCGTTGAAGCCGAAGGCCCTGGCGATCGACATTCTGCTGGTCGATCCGGGGCCGGAGGCGGGTGATGCGGCGCTGACTGCCGCCCTTCGCGAGGGGAAAAGCGTGATTGCGGCCGCGGCCACTTTTGCGCAAAGCCGCCAGCGGGTCACCGATGCGGCCGAGGATCCGTTAGCCGCCATCCCGGAGGCAAACCAGCTGCTGTTGCCGCTTCCCCGCTTTGCCGAGGCAGCCGCGGTCGGCATCGTCAACGTCGCAACCGACCAGACCGGCACGCCGCGCTTTATTCCGCTGATCTCGCGTGCCGCGGACCGGTTGGATCCGGCTTTTCCGTTGCGTGCCGCGTCGGTGGCGCTCGGCGTCGATCCCACCATCGAACGTGACGCCATCATGCTCGGAAAGCTGCGTATTCCCACAGATATCGGCCAGCGTCTGCCGGTGACCTTCTATGGCGGGCACGGCAGCATCGCCACCTTCAGCGCCGCCGATGCGCTGGATGGCAAGCTTTCGGCGGATGCGGTCGCAGGCCGCATCGTCGTCATCGGTTCGACCGTCACCGGCGGCGGCGATGTCTTCCCGACACCATTCGATCCCGTCATGCCCGGCGTCGAGGTAATGTCGACGGCGATCACCCATCTCATCACCGGCGACGGCATGGTGCGCGACCGCAGGATGCGGCTGATCGATGCCGCCACCGCCGTCGGACTGCCGATCGTGCTCGTGTCGCTGGTCGCCTGGCGCCGGAGTGCGGCAGGCTATCTCATCATCGTGCTGACGCTGATCGTCTGGGCGATGCTCAATCTGTCGGCCTTCGCACATGGCTACTGGCTGAGTGCGGCGCTGCCGATCGCCGCAGCGCTGCCGCCGGCGCTGGCTTATGGCGCGGCCGAACTCTGGCTCGACCGCGGCCGTGCCCGCCATTTCGCCGAGCAGAGTGCGCTCCTGCAGCGCATCGAGGCGCCCGGCCTCGGCGAGTGGCTGGCGCGCGATCCGAATTTCCTCGCCGCGCCGGTGCGCCAGAACGCTGCCGTCATCTTCATCGATCTCTCGGGCTTCACCGGCCTCAGCGAAAATGTCGGGCCGGTGGCGGTGAGCGAGGTGCTGAGCGGCTTCTTCGAACTGGTCGACGAGGAGGCGCGCGCCCATGGCGGCGCCATCACCAGCTTCATGGGGGACGGGGCGATGATCCTGTTCGGCCTGCCGGAGCCCGCCGATGACGACGCCGCCCGCGCCGCTGCCTGCGCGGTCAGTCTGTGCGAGCGCACAAGGGCCTGGCTTCAAGCGCATGCGGGCTTTGCCCAGAAGAAGATCGGCTTCAAGGTCGGCGCCCATTGCGGCCCGATCGTCGCCTCGCGATTGGGCAGCGGCGACCGGCAGCAGATCACGGCGGCGGGCGACACCATCAACGTCGGCAGTCGGCTGATGGAGGTGGCCGCCCGCCATGGCGTCGAACTGGCGCTGAGCGCCGAAATCGTCCGCGGTGCCGGCCCCGATAGCGTGCTCACGCAGTCCGGCCGGATGGAGGGACCGCTAGAAACGGCGCTGCGCGGCCGAGCAAGCCGCATCGACGCCTGGCTCTGGCGCAGCCGCACGCTTTGACAATCGCCGCGGGAGCGGCTAGGAACGGCGCAAATACCCCGCCGGCTGGCTCCGGCCATGGCGCAGCAACGCGCCTGACAGCTCCGAAAGATCGAACTCATGACAGAATTTAACGGCGTCGTTCCGGCGATCGCCAAGGCGTTGCAGAAGCGTGGTTACGCCGAACTCACCCCGGTGCAGAAGGCGATGCTCGATCCGGCGCTTGCCGCTTCCGACGCGCTGGTCTCGGCCCAGACCGGCTCCGGCAAAACCGTCGCCTTCGGCCTGGCGCTGGCGCCGACGCTGCTTGAGGGCAGGGAGCGCTTCGGCAATGCCGCCGCGCCGCTCGCCCTCGTCATCGCCCCGACGCGCGAGCTTGCCCTGCAGGTGAAGCGCGAGCTCGAATGGCTCTTTGAGATGACCGGCGCGGTGATCGTCAGCTGCGTCGGCGGCATGGACATCCGTAGCGAGCGCCGGTCGCTCGAACGCGGCGCCCATATCGTCGTCGGCACGCCCGGCCGGCTTTGCGACCATATCCGCCGCAGGGCGCTCGACATGTCGGAACTGAAGGCTGCCGTGCTCGACGAGGCCGACGAGATGCTCGATCTCGGCTTTCGCGAAGATCTCGAATTCATCCTCGATGCGGCGCCGGACGAACGCCGGACGCTCATGTTTTCGGCAACGGTGCCGGCTGCGATCGCCAAGCTTGCCAAGAGCTACCAGCGCGATGCCGTGCGCATCAGCACCGCGGCTGAGGAAAAGCAGCATATCGACATCGAATATCGCGCACTGATGGTTGCCCCGAGCGACCGCGAGAACGCGATTATCAACGTGCTGCGCTATTACGAGGCGACCAATGCCATCGTCTTCTGCTCGACGCGCGCCGCCGTCAACCATCTGACGGCGCGGTTCAATAACCGCAATTTCGCCGTGGTGGCGCTGTCCGGCGAGCTGACGCAGAACGAGCGCACGCATGCGCTGCAGGCGATGCGCGACGGGCGCGCCCGGGTCTGCATCGCGACCGACGTTGCCGCCCGCGGCATCGACCTGCCGGGGCTCGATCTCGTCATCCATGCCGACCTGCCGACCAATCCGGACACGCTGCTGCACCGCAGCGGCCGAACCGGCCGGGCCGGACGCAAGGGCATCAGCGCCATGATCGTGCCGCTGAATGCACGGCGCAAGGCAGAGCGCCTGCTCGAGAACGCCGGTATTTCGGCTGCCTGGGCGCGACCGCCTTCGGCCGAGGACGTGAGCGAGCGCGACGACGAGCGGCTGCTCGCCGACCCGATTTTCAACGAAACGCCGCAGGAGGAAGAGCAGGGGTTGGTCAAGCAGCTTCTCGCCAGCCACGGCGCCGAAAAGCTTGCCGCCGCCTTCCTGCGTCTTTACCGCACCAATCATTCGGCGCCGGAGGACCTCATCGAGGTTACCGTGCAGGACGACCGCAGCCGCAAGCGCCGCGACAATGCCGAGCCCTACGAGCCGGCGCAGAAGGGACCGCGCGAGGATTTTGGCGCCAGCGTCTGGTTCTCCGTCTCGGTCGGGCGCAAACAGAATGCCGAGCCGCGCTGGCTGATCCCGATGCTCTGCCGCAACGGCAATGTGACGAAGCGCGAGATCGGTGCGATCAAGATGCAGCCTGAGGAAACTTTTGTGGAGATCGCCGCGGCGAGCGCCGAAAGCTTCCTGGCAGCGATCGGTCCGAACAAGGCGCTCGAACGTGGCATCCGCGTGACCAGGCTTTCCGGCACGCCGGATTTCAGCCGGGCGCCTGCGCCAAAACCCTATGCCGGCAAGCCATCCCGCGACGAGCGGCCGGATGATTCGTCCCGCAGCGAGCGGCCGAAGAACAAGTTCGGCAAGGGTCCGGGCGGCGGATATGCTGCAGCCGACAATAGCGGCGGGGAAAGACGGGATAGCAAGCCCTGGAGCAAGAAGCCGGGCAAACCCGCCTTCGATGGCCCGAAGTCAGACAAGCCGAAATTCGAAGGTGCTAGGTCCGATGGCCCCAAATATGAGGGCAAGGGCGGCGCCGCACCGAAGAATAAGTTTTCAAAGAAGAAGCCCGGCTGATTTTGGCGGCGGCCCTTCACTGGTCCGGCGGAGGGCTTTGGGCCGTATCCCTGAGGGAGGCAAGGATGGTGGTGGAAACGGCGATCCTCAGCGTCCCGGTTTTCAGTACGCTCTGCAATGAGGCCTTCCGGCTGCGGCGCGCTATTTTCGTGCATGAGCAGAAGGTTCCTGAAGCCGAGGAATTCGATGCCGACGATCTCAACGCCCATCATCTTGTCGCCGTCACGGCGGGCGAAGTCTCCGGCACGCTGCGGGTGATTTATGCCGAGGAACATGTGAAGATCGGCCGGGTCGCGGTTGCCGGCCAATGGCGCGGCCAAGGCATTGCAGCCGCACTGATCGGGCGAGCGATAGACCTGCATCGCGGTGCCCGCGACAACCGCTTCTATCTCACAGCACAAGCGGACAAGCTGCCGCTCTACGAGCGTTTCGGCTTCGTTGCCTATGGCGCGGAATTTCTTGACGGCGGCATGCCGCATCTTGCCATGAAAAATTACTGAGTTTCGCCGGCAGGAGCAGACGACGATGAAACGCCCCGGTATGCCAAATCCCGATCCGGCCGCCTTCATGAAGGCCAACCTGCCGATATCACCGGTTCCCTCCATCCCCGAGATTCGGCTTCATACGGCGGGACCTGCGAGCGGGCTCTGGCGGCTTGCCGGTCGTAGAGATGCCGATCCGCCGCCTTACTGGGCTTATCCCTGGGCCGGCGGCGCCGTGCTTGCCCGCCATCTGCTCGACGGGCCGGAAATAGTCGCTGGACGCCGTGTCCTCGATCTCGGCGCCGGCTCAGGGCTCGTCGCTATCGCTGCGGCAAAGGCTGGAGCGGGCGTGGTTACGGCGGTCGACATCGATGCCAATGCCGTTGCCGCGATCGGCCTCAACGCGGCGATCAACGGCGTGGATATCGTAGCCCGGGCCGCCGATATCATCGAGGATCCGCTGCCGGAGATTGACCTCCTCGTTGTCGGCGACCTGTTCTACGATCCAGCGCTAGCCTTGCGGGTCATGGCCTTCCTGCGGCGTTGCCAGGCGAGCGGCATCGAGGTGCTGATCGGCGATCCAGAACGGGCCTACCTGCCGCAGGACGAACTCAGCCGAATCGCCACCCATGCAGTTGTGGATTTCGGCAGAGGCAGCAGCGGCGGGGCGGTGCCCGCGGGCGTATTCTCGCTCTTCGGCAACGGCTGAAATGACGACTTATGCCAGAAGGTCCGGCCGCAACAGCATGACCGGGCAGGGCGCACCGGCTGGCAGTTCCGGCGCTTGCGGCGGGCGGATGACAAGGCAATCGGCTGCGGCGAAGACCTTCATCATCGAGGAATCCTGCTTGCCGAAAGGCTCGGCGAGCCAGTCGCCGGCAGCGGATTTCGTAAGTTTCGCCCTGATATAGTCCTGCCGGTGGTCATTGGCGCGCAGTGTGACGGCCGCCTCCACGGTTGCCTCGCGCTGCACCGGCGGCAGGGAGGCAAGCTTGCGGATCAGCGGCTCCAGGAAAAGCAGCGAACAGACGAGGCTAGAGACCGGATTGCCGGGCAGGCCGAGCACATGCGTCTCGCCGAAGCTGCCGACCATCAGCGGTTTGCCGGGGCGCATGGCGATGCGCCAGAAATCGAGCTGCATGCCGGCCTCGATCAGCGTGGCCTGCACCAGATCATGGTCGCCGACCGAAGCGCCACCGAGCGTGACGATCACATCGACCTTGGCGTCCCGCGCCGTGCCGATCGCCGCGCTGATCCTGGCCTTGTCGTCAGGCACGATGCCGAGATCGAGCACATCGGCGCCGGCTTTGCGGGCAAGGGCTGCGATACCAAACGTATTGGATGCGATGATCTGCGAAGGGCCGGGCGTACTTCCGGGCGGCAGCAGTTCGTCGCCGGTCGCGAGGATGGCGACCAGCGGGCGCCGCAGCACCTCGACATCAGGCCGGTTCATGCCGGCAGCAACCGTCAGCCGCGAGAAATCGAGCACGGTGCCGGCCGACAGAACGGCTTCGCCTTCGGCGAAATCCTGGCCGCGGGGACGCACATGCTGACCCTGCCGGACTGGGAAATTGGTTCTGATGCCGCCCTCGGTCTTCTCCGCATCCTCCTGCAGCAGGACGCTATCGGCGCCTGGCGGAACAGGCGCGCCGGTGAAGATGCGGACGGCCTCTCCCTGGCCGACGCTTCCCTCGAAGCCGTGGCCGGCGGAAGAGGTGCCGATGACCTTCAGCACGGCTCCCGGCTCCGGCGCGTCTTCACGGCGCAGTGCATAGCCATCCATGGCGGAGGCATTGAAGGGTGGCTGGGTCAGGCCGGCGGTCAGATCGACAGCCAGGACGCGGCCCTCAGCCTCGGCAAGCGGCAGCGTCTCGGACGCCACGACGGGCCTTGCGCGAGAGAGCAAGCGGTTCAGTGCCTCGGCGACCGGGAGAAGGTTCATCTTGCCTCCGGATGACGGAAATCGCCGGATTTTCCGCCGGACTTTTCAAGGAGCCGGATGCCACCGATCTCCATTGCCTTATCGGCCGCCTTGGCCATGTCGTAAATGGTCAGACAAGCGACCGAGACGGCGGTCAACGCCTCCATCTCCACACCGGTCTTGCCGGTCAGCTTGGCGGTTGCCGTAACGCGCAGACCGGGCAGGGCGGCATCGTCCTCGATCTCCACCGTGACCTTCGTCAGCATCAGCGGATGGCAGAGCGGGATGAGATCGGCGGTGCGTTTTGCCGCCATGATGCCGGCAAGGCGTGCCGTGCCGATCACATCGCCCTTCTTGGCATTGCCTTGGCGGATGAGCGCGAGTGTTTCCGGCGCCATCGTCACATGGCCCTCGGCAGTGGCGATGCGCACCGTCTCGGCCTTGTCGGAGACATCGACCATATGCGCCTCGCCGGAGGCGCCGATATGCGTGAGGCCTGGCTTTTGGCCGCTCATATCATTCGGCCGCGATGGCGGCTTCGCCAAAGAGCAGCGCGCGGGTGGCGGCGGCGACGTCCTCCTTGCGCATCAGGCTTTCGCCGACAAGGAAGGTATTGATGTCGACGGCCTGCAGGCGCTTGCAATCGGCATGGGTGAAGATGCCGCTTTCGCCGACCAGGAGCCGGTCTGACGGCACCATGGGGGCAAGCGCCTCGCTGACGCTGAGGCTGACTTCGAAGGTACGCAGATTGCGGTTGTTGATGCCGACGAGCGGCGAAGAAAGCTTCAGCGCCCGCTCCATCTCCCCGGCGTCGTGGACCTCGACCAGCACGTCCATGCCGAGGGCGGAGGCCTCGTCCTGCAGGCGTTCGGCCTCGGCGTCCGACAGCGAGGCCATGATCAAGAGGATGCAATCGGCGCCCCAGGCACGGGCTTCGTGCACCTGATAGGTCTCGAACATGAAATCCTTGCGCAGCGCCGGCAGCGAGCAGGCAGCGCGGGCGGCTGTCAGAAATTCCGGCGCGCCCTGAAAGCTCGGCCTGTCGGTCAGCACCGAAAGGCAGGCGGCACCGCCGGCCTCATAAGCGCTCGCCAGCGACGGCGGATCGAAATCCGGGCGAATGAGACCCTTCGAGGGGCTTGCCTTCTTGATCTCGGCGATCAGGCCGAAGCGGCCGGCATCACGCTTGGCAACGAGCGCCTTGTGGAAGCCGCGCGGGGCGGACTGGTCGGCCTGCATCGCCTTCAGATCGGCAAGCGACACTGCCGCCTTGGCAGCGGCGATCTCCTCGCGCTTGTAGAGTTCGATCTTCTTCAGGATATCGGTCATCGGGCAATCCTAGTCGATATCGTTGGAAACGGCGATGAGTTTGTCGAGGGCGAGCGCGGGGGAACCACTATCCAGCGACTGCGTGGCCAGTGTCATGCCGTCGCGGATTGTCTCGACCTTGCCGGCGATGACGAGCGAGGCGGCGGCATTGGCGAGCGAGATATCGCGATAGGCATTCTTGGCGCCGCCGAGGACCTCGCGAAGCGCTGCGGCGTTGGCGACACCATCGCCGCCCTTGATGTCGGCGAGCACGCAAGGGCTGACGCCGAAATCGGCGGGCGAGAGCTCGAAGGTGCGGATCTTGCCGTCTTCGAGCGCCGCGACTTGTGTAATGCCGGTCGTGGTGATCTCGTCGAGGCCGTCGCCATGGACCACCCAGACGCATTCGGAGCCGAGATCGCGCATGACTTCGGCAAGCGGTACCAGCCATTGCGGCGAGAAGACGCCGAGCAGCTGGCGGCGGACGCCGGCCGGACTGGAGAGCGGCCCGAGCAGGTTGAAGATCGTCCGCGTGCCGAGCTCGACCCTTGAGGGGCCGACATGGCGCATGGCGGAATGATGCAGCTGCGCGAACATGAAGCCGACGCCGGCCTCGGCAATGCAGCGGGAGATGATCTCGGGACCGACGTCGAGCTTGACGCCGAGTGCCGCCAGATTGTCGGCCGCGCCCGATTTGGAACTCAGCGCCCGGTTGCCGTGTTTGGCGACGGGAACACCGGCGCCGGCGACGATCAGCGCCGCCAGCGTCGAGATATTGTAGGTGCCGCTGGCATCCCCACCAGTGCCGACGATGTCGATCGCATCGGCCGGCGCCTCGACGGTCAGCATTTTCGAGCGCATCGCGGTCACCGCGCCGACGATCTCATCGACGGTTTCGCCGCGCACGCGTAGCGCCATCAGGAAGCCGCCGATCTGCGAGGGGGTCGCCTGGCCCGACATCAGGATGTCGAAGGCCGCGCGAGCCTCGTCACGCGTCAGCGGCTCGCGGCTTGCGGCCTTGGCCAGGAACGGCTTCAGATCGGTCATAAAGCCTCCTAGCGGACCGTCGCCTGTTCGGCGAGCGTCTGGTTGATCTGCGCCCCGTACTGCGTCTGCAGCAGGTTGACCATCTGATCGAGAATGTCATCGCCGGCGGCATTGGCCATGGCGGTGATCTGGGCGTCGCGGTTGTTCAGCACATCGCCGGTCGGCTGGGTGTTGACCTCGGTGACCTTCAGCAGGATCTGCGTCGAGGGATCGGCGCCGACAGCGCTGGCGACCGTATCGACCGGACCGGAGAAGGCGGCGGTGACGCCGGCCCGGCCGAGGACTGCATCATCGGTCGAGCGGGTGACACCGCTCTTGCTCTCGACGGCGATGCCGAGCGGTGTTGCGATATCGGCGAGTGCCGTGCCCTTGGCCGCTTCGGCCTTCAATTCACCGGCCTTCTTGGCGAGCTCGGCCTTCTGCTGCTCCGCCGTCCAGTCCTCGACGGCCTTTTCGCGCACTTCGGCCACCGGGCGCTCGCGGTCCGGCGTGATTTCGCGGACGTTGAACCAGACATAGCCGTCATTGCCGATCGGCAGCGGCGGCGCATCGACGCCGACCTCGGTCTTGAAGGCTTCGCCGAGCAGCTGCTGCTTGGCGGGGAGATCCTTGACCTCTTTGCCATCCTTGTCGGCGCCGGTCATATCGACGGCGTCGACGGCCACAGCGGTGAGCTTCAGCTGGCCGGCAATATCCTCGAGCGTGGAACCGCCCGCGCGCAGATCCTCGATGCGATCGTGAACGTTGATCACTTCCTGGGAGGCGTTGGAAAGCGCCAGCTGCTTGCGGATGTCCTCCTTCACCTCGTCGAAATTCTTCGTTGTTTCCGGCTTGATGTTGGTGACGCGCAGGATGACGGGGCCAAAGGAGCCATCGACGACAGGCGTCGTGCCGCCATCGCGCGAAACCGCGAAGGCGGCATCGGCAACGGCCTGGTCGGGAACCTTGTCCTTGGTGAACTCGCCGAGCAGCACGTCGCTTGCCGTCTTGCCCTGGTCGGAGACCAGCTGATCGAACGTGGTGCCGCTCTTCAGCGCCGTTTCGGCGGCGGCGGCGAGATCCTTGCTGGCGAAGGTCAGCTGTTCGATGGTGCGGCCTTCCGGCGTGCGATAGGTATCCTTGCTCTTGTCGAAGGCTTCGTGGATCTGGTCGTCGGTGACAGTCGCGGCATCGGCAATATCGGCAGGCTGCAGCTTGAGATAGACGAGCTTGCGATATTCGGGCGCCCGGTAGCGCTGCTTGACACCTTCGAACCACGTCGCCAGCACGTCGTCGGCAGGTGCCTTGATCGGCTCGATATTGGCATTGGTGAGCAGCAGGTATTCGATGCTGCGGCTTTCTTCGCCATAGAGCTTCAGGGCGTCGACCAGCGTCTTCGGTGCGGTGAAGCCGTTGGAGATGGCATCGACCACCTGGCTGCGGACAGCGACCTTACTGCGCTCCTTGATGTAATCGTCCTGGCGGATGCCGGCATTGCTCAGGCGTGAGATGAAGAGCTCGCGGTCGAACCGGCCGTTGACGGCCTTGAAAGCCGGATCGTCAGCGATCAGCTGGGCGAGGCGATCTTCGGAAAGGCCGAGGTTCATGTCTGCGGCGAGCTGGTCGAGCGAGGCGCCGGCGACGAGCTGGGCGAGCACCTGCTGCTCGACGCCGAAGGCGCGGGCCTGCTCGGGGGTGAGGCGCGTGCCGAACTGCTGGCTGAGGTTTGCCACCTGGCGCTGATAGGCGAGGTGGAACTCGTTGACGTCCACATGCTGATCGCCAACGGTCACGACCGTGGTGCTGTTGCCGCCTGATAGCAGCTCATGCGACACGCCCCAGACGCCGAAGGACGCGACGAGCAGAAGCAGGAGCAGCTTGGCAACCCAGGTCTGAGCAGCTCTTCTCAGGATATGGAACATAGAAACGCAAACCTCGCAGTATCATTGACCCGGGCGCGGGCGGACATTCGACGTTCCTTAAAACAAAGCCGACAGGAAATGAAGGGTTTGTCACACGAAAAGCTGCACGAGGCGGCCGCTCGGCCGCGGCGGCTTTGCAGAGAACAAAAGATCGGTGGCGGCGGAACCTTTCGGGCCGCCATTTCGTTGAAGCGGCATCCCATGAAACAGGAGCAGACCATGGCAGAATTGAAAACCGCTTCCGCCGAATCCACCGCTGCGCGCGTCAAGGCTGATATAGCAGCAGACGATCTGTCGGCGCAGGTCGCAGCCCTTCGCAACGATCTCTCGCGACTGACGGAAAGCGTGGTCGCGCTGGGGCAGGGGGCGAAGTCGGCAGTGACCGACGAGGCTTCGCTGATGACGGAACGGCTGCGCGACAAGGTGCGCGAAGAACCGCTCGTGGCACTCGCCGTGACGGCAGGCATTGCCTACGTGTTCGGCCTGCTCAGCCGCCGTTGAACGATTCAAGGCAAGGAAAAGCCGGACGTGATGAACGCCCGGCTTTTAGTATTTCCGTGACCGGTAAAGCGACCGAGGCCGGGCCAGTTGCCGCGACAGATGTCAGCGGCGGATGACGCGCCCAATCGCGATCAGGATGCAGGCACCGACAAAGCCGGTGATCAGATAGCCCAGCCAACCGGCAAGCGGCTGGATGTGCAACAGACCCAGTATCCAGTTGGCGACAATAGCGCCGATGATGCCGAGCAGTATGTTCATGAGCAGGCTCATGCTGCTGCGCATGGCCTTTTCCGCCAGCCATCCGGCGACACCGCCGATAATAATGGCTGCAATCCAACCCACGCCTGCGTCTTCCATGGTTATCTCCCTCCTGGCAAAACGAGTCACAGAATGCACGAAATGAAAGGAAGTTCCACTCCCAGTTACCGAGATCCCGTGTGGGTTCAGCAACTTATGTGACTCAGGGCTGCAGCAGGGTGACTGGAGAGTGCAGCGCGTGGGCGACAATCTGGAACAGCAGGCCAGCAATGGCGAGCATGGCGAAGCCAAACGGCATAATCAGGCTTTTGCTAAACATCGTCCCTCTCCCCTTTTGCGTAAAGCATAAGCGGAAGCGGAAAGAGCGCAACTATATTGTTAACGGATAGTTAAGGTTGGTAATTAATTAAAATTAAATACATCGAGGAGCGGAAAAATACTTGCGGATGTTGAAGTTTTTATTTTGCACCTTTCCCGTGTTGTTGACGGATCATTTGCGATCTATGCACTCCAGACCTTCCGGTCTCCGTCTTGTCGTCGAGGCGACAACTGGTGCTGCTATTTCTCCGGATCGCAAACAGTGGGGCCGCGGAACGCGGTCGGCATTGGGTTCCAGTAATCGGGCCCCTTAGGGCCAATCCGTTTGCCGCGGGGCAATCAGGTTCGGTGGACGATCAGCATGTAGACGAGGAAGGACACTGTTGCGACTGTCGCGGCGAAGGCGAGCTGATAATCCATGTCGTTGACCCCAGGTGGATGGCTCCGGTAAACGCCTGTGGCGTCACGGAGTTCCATGCCGCCCGTTCACGCGCATCGCCTGCGGATTGATTTTGGCGAAGAATGCGTCATCTTCCCTAGAACAGGATGATTTTAGGCCAGGCGGCCTAAAATCTGAGTCCTGTTCTAAATTATGAGGTAGAGCATGATGTCGTCCGGAAACCGCTCACACTTTTCGGCATCATGCTCTGAATCACCTTGTTCATTTCGGGGAAAACACTCGATGCCAAAAGCTGCAATCGTCATCGCCTGCACCTGCCTGCTGACACTTTCCGGCTGCGGCAATACCGCATACGGGCTGAAGAAGGATGGACAGGAAGCGAGCCACGCCATGGACAATGCGACACATCGGGTGCTTTCGGCCGGCGCCAAGAAGTGATGCGGGCGATGGAATAAAAAAGCCCGCCTGGGGTGAGGCGGGCTTAGGATTAACAGGGAGAATGGACGGATAGGCTCCGCCTCAACTAATAAAGCATTTTCTTAAGCGCATGACTTTACGTCATTCGACGTAACGGCGACCGGCAACGACCGATGCGGCCATGATTCGCAATCGAATCAGAGATATCCGGATCGAATCAGAAGTTGCCCCAGTTCTGAGCGCGGGCACGAGCGCGAATAATCCGGTATTCGCGACCGCCATAGAGCGAGCCGATTGTCAGCAGAAGCGTTAGAACGTCCCAGATGATATGCATGTCATCCTCTCAGGTTGGACGGCCCTGCCGTCGATCGGTGAAGATACAATAGCAATCTTTCGAACGTGCTTATATGACAAGAAATCGGGATGAGCGGGAAAGCCGGCAGGGCGCTTCCGCAGAGGAGAGGCGGCGCTTCCGCCTTGGAGCAGCAAATTGAACAGATTCGACGGTGGCTTATGACGATTTTCTCCGTCCGCCACATCACGTCCTATCGTTACGTCAGGGACGTCGATTTCGGCGAGCATCGCTTGATGTTCCGGCCACGTGACAGTTTCGACCAGCGGCTGATGGAGGCGTCGTTGACGATCTATCCTGAGGAAAGTCATGTGCGCTGGATCCACGATGTTTTCGGCAATTGCGTGGCGCTCGTCGATTTTTCGAGGCCGGCGTCCGAACTTCGTTTTGAAACCTGGATCACGCTCGATCATACGCCCCAGGTCGCTCTGGATCTCAAGGTGGACGATGCGGCTCTGACCTATCCATTCTCCTACGACAAGGACGAGATCGCCGATCTGACCCCGGCGATGCAGCGCCATTATCCCGACCCGAACGACGAGGTCGGACGCTGGGCGCGCCAGTTCGTGCGCCAGGGTCGTCCGACGGAGACCGGGCATCTGCTGATGACGCTCTGTTACGCCATCCGGGAAAGCTTCGTCTATGCACGGCGCCATGAACATGGAACGCAGACGCCGGTGCAGACCCTGCAGCTTCGCTCCGGCACCTGCCGGGATTTCGCGCTACTGATGATGGAGGCGGCACGTATTCTCGGCCTCGCGGCGCGGTTCGTCACGGGCTATGTCTATGTTCCCGACCGGGACGGCTCCACCGTGCTCGGCGGCGGTTCCACGCACGCGTGGTGCCAGATCTATCTTCCAGGCGCCGGCTGGACGGAGTTCGATCCGACCAACGGCATCGTCGGCAACCGCGATCTCATTCGTGTCGCGGTTGCCCGCGATCCGCGCCAGGCAGTCCCATTGAGCGGCAGCTATGATGGGGATGGGAAGGATTTCGACAGCATGACGGTACAGGTCAACGTCACCACGAGGTAATCTGGATTATTTCCGAGGTAATCTTGGATTACTCCGATCTGGCCACGTAGTGACAGTCCCGCGGCCACGGAACCGGGTAGCTCGATCAACGTTCCATACTCACCTCCACCGATGCGGAGACGTGACAAGGAAGCGACAATGAAGATACGTGCCGGGTTTCATCTGGGATACGAATGCATGCAGCCAACGCCGATGCTGCTCGTCCTCAATATTCACCCCTCCCGTCGCGCCGATCTTCTCAGCGATCAGATCCTGACATTCGACCAGCCAATCGAGGCCTGGGGCTATACTGATGTGTTCGGCAATGCCTGCAGCCGGATCGTCGCCCCGCCGGGCCTGACGACGATCTCGACGGAATTCGAAATCTACGACAGCGGTCAGCCCGACATCGTTCCCGACGATGCCGTCCAGCACGCGATCAACGACCTGCCGGACGATGTGCTGGTATTCCTGCTCGGAAGCCGCTATTGCGACACCGACAGGCTTGCGGATTTCGCCTGGGCGACCTTCTCGTCGACACCGCTCGGCTGGGCGCGCGTCCAGGCAATCTGCGATTTCGTCCATGACCACATCACCTTCGATTACCTGAAGGCCGACGTGCTCAGGACCGCGCATGGCGGCTTCACCGACAAGGCGGGCGTCTGCCGCGACTTTGCCCATCTCGCCATCGCGCTTTGCCGATGCATGAATATCCCGGCACGATATTGCACCGGCTATCTCGGGGATATCGGCGTTCCGATCGATCCCAATCCGATGGATTTCAGCGCCTGGTTCGAGGTCTTTCTCGGCGGCCACTGGCATACGGTCGACGCCCGCCACAACACGCCGCGCATCGGCCGGATCCTGATGGGAACCGGGCGCGACGCTACCGACGTCGCCATGTCGACGGCCTTCGGCCCGGCTACACTCTCCCGTTTCGAAGTAATCACCGAGGAAGTGCCGCAGGAGGCGGTGAAAGCCGATTGATCACAGAGTCGCGGGCGAGGGAACTTTATGCCTTCTTCAAAAACTCGGTTTTCAGCACGAGGCCTTTGACCTGCTTGGTGCTGCACTCGATCTCGCCCGGATTGTCCGTCAGGCGAATGCCCTTGACCAGCGTTCCGCGCTTCAGCGTCTCCGAGGTTCCCTTGACCTTGAGGTCCTTGATCAGCGTCACGGAATCGCCGTCGTGAAGCTGGCTTCCGTTGCTGTCCTTTACAATGATTTCGGTCATAATGTCCCCGTTTGGTGATCTCGGACGGGAAATCACGGCAACGCGGGATAGTCAATCACACGAACCGATCAATCGGCCTGACCTCAGATCCTACGCCGTCCTTCAATCAGCTCGCGCGCAGGTGTCCCGAACGCAGCCGCGCAGCCATCGATGCGCCGGATCGGCATCCATCCTGGGGTGCCAGAGCAATGACACCGTGATCTCAGGCGTCGAGACGGGGAGGGGAAAACTATGCATCCCCGCTCGCAAGGCTCCGGTGTGCCGTTCGGGCACGCTGGCGATCAGATCGGAGGCCCGGGCAAGCGCCAGCGCCGTGGAAAAGCCGCTGACGATGGTGGCGATCTGCCGTTCCAGACCGAGCGCGGTCAAGGCGTCATCGATCGGTCCCTTGTCGAGCCCCCGCCGCGAGACATAGATGTGCTGGCCGGCGGCATACCGCGAGGGCGTCATCTCGCGCTCGCAAAGCGGATGCCCCAATCGCACGACGCCGATGAAACGATCGCGGAACAGAGCCTGCGCCCGCACCTCCGGACCCGTCGTCCCGCTGACGACGCCGGTTTCCAGATCGACGGTCCCGTCGCGAAGCGGGGCGCTGTCCTTGTCCGGTTTCTGCACGAAGCGCAGCCGCACACCAGGCGCTTGTCGGCCGAGGCGGGCGATGAGATCAGGCCCGAAGCTCTCGGCAAAGCCTTCGCTGGTGCGCAGGGTGAACGTCCGGACCAAGCCGTCAAGGTCGAGCGCCTCGGCAGGACGCAGGACCGCCTGCGCATCCTCGACAATCCGGCCGACCCGCTCGCGCAGTTCGAGCGCGCGGGGCGTGGGGACGAGGCCGCGGCCGGCCCGCACCAACAGCGGATCGCCCGTCGTCTCGCGCAATCTCGCTAAAGCCCGGCTCATCGCCGACGGGCTGAGCCGCAGCCTTTGCGCCGCACGCGCAACGCTGCCCTCGGCAAGCAGCACATCGAGGGTGACTAGCAAGTTGAGATCAGGTGTCGACATGCATCAGCTATAACACGGCTTCAACTTGATGTGGCGTCAAACGCACGAATGAAGTGCAAATCATGCGCCTTCCGCCATATCAAGCAGAAGACTAGGTTTTCACCAGTTCCATTCGGGGAACTAAGAGAAAACGGAGTTCACGGGGTGAAATCGATCATTGCGCGAGGCGAGACAGTCGCCGAACAGGCATCCTCCGTGCGATGGGCGCTCGCCAGTCTTTCCCTCTCGATGTTGCTGCCGTCACTCGGCACCAGCATCGCCAATGTCGCCCTGCCGAGCCTGGCGCAGGCGTTCGATGCCGCCTTCCAGGATGTGCAGTGGATCGTTCTCGCCTATCTTCTTGCCATCACCACCCTGATCGTCAGCGTCGGACGGCTCGGCGACATCACCGGCCGCCGTCGGCTGCTGCTCATCGGCATCCTGCTCTTCACGCTGGCCTCGATCCTCTGCTGTGTCGCGCCGACGCTATGGCTGTTGATTGCCGCACGCGCTGTGCAGGGCGTGGGTGCGGCCATCATGATGGCACTCACCATGGCCTTTGTCGGCGAAACCGTGCCGAAGGAAAGAACCGGGCGCGCCATGGGGCTGCTCGGAACGATGTCGGCGATTGGTACCGCTCTTGGGCCCTCGCTCGGCGGCCTGCTGATCGCCGGGCTCGGCTGGCCGGCAATCTTTCTCGTCAACGTGCCGCTCGGCGTTCTGACCTTCGTTCTCGCCTATCGCCATCTGCCAGCCGATATCAGCAAGGGGAAGACGGATCGGAAGGGCTTCGACATCGCGGGGACGCTGCTGCTTGCGCTGACGCTTTCGGCCTACGCGCTGGCGATGACGATCGGGCACGGCCGCTTTGGCCCATTGAACATCGCTCTGCTCTCGGCCGCCGTCTTCGGCACCGGTTTGTTCGTCTTCGCCGAGGCGAGAGCGGCATCGCCGCTGATCCAGTTGACGGTATTCCGCAATCGCGTGCTCAGCGCCAGTCTGGCGATGAACGCACTGGTTTCGACTGTGATGATGGCGACGCTGGTAGTCGCGCCGTTCTACCTCTCCCATGCGCTCGGGATCAATCAGGCTCTCGTCGGCATCGTCATGTCGATCGGCCCCGTCATCTCCATCTTGAGCGGGGTCCCGGCCGGCCGGCTGGTCGACCGTCTGGACGCGCCATTCGTGGTGGTCGCAGGGCTCGTTGCCATGGCGGCAGCCTCCGTCGCCATGGCCGGGCTTCCCGGGATATCGGGCTACATCGCCGCCATTGCCATGCTGACACCTGGCTATCAGCTGTTCCAGGCGGCCAATAACACCGCCGTCATGGCGGATGTCGGCCCCGGCCAGCGGGGCGTCATCTCCGGCATGCTCAACCTTTCGCGCAATCTCGGGCTGATTACCGGCGCATCCCTGATGGGCGCCGTCTTCGCGTTCTCTTCGGGAACAGCCGATATCACAGCGGCGCATCCCGAGGCCGTCGCCTCAGGCATGCGGATCACCTTCGCCGTTGCGGCAGCAGTGATTATCGTCGCGCTCGCCATTGCGGCCGGGACTTACCGCCGCCGAGCGCTTGGGGAGAGTTGAGCCCGGCACTGATCGGCAGCGCGAGCGAAACCCAGACCAAGGTCCGATCCATCCCGGACTTCGTGCCCATAGGAACTTTCCGTCGATGCAATAGGTAGCTTCGACATGCGTGGAGGTGTTCGGAGTTTTGCTGTGACTAAAATGTTCGTTGCGGGGATGATACTGACGCCGCTTATCTTCTGGGGTTCTATTGGCGTGCTGATATATTCGTACTTCTCGTGAGGGCTGTCCGGCGAAACATCGACATCGCCGAGCCCGTATAAACATTCTGCGCCTTGACGATACCGGCCGATGGCGCCGAAGAGATTCCGGACTGCCGCGTGGCCGCCGAAACATCGGGATCAGATCGAGTGGTCACGGAAGATCGCGACGGCCGCTGTGACCAGCGCGGCATTGTCGTTCGCAATTGTCCCATCCGGGAGGTGCTTGCCATCTTCCAGGCCGATACGGGTGGAGTAGCGCCGCTCGCGCGCCATCCTGACGACGGGCCAGACGGTCTCGTCGAAACCGTGCAGAAGAATGGGCCGCTTGACCCGGCTATCCCTGAGCACGTTGATGATGCCGTCCGCGATGTCGCATGCGCGCTGAAAATCCGGTTCGTCATCGAGCTCGATGAGCACGCGAAAGACCCGCTCATGATCATCGAGGCCGATGTAGCGCTCCGCATCGGCAACCGACGCCAGCCCGACTTCAATGCCGATACCCTTCTGCCGCAGCAGCTGCATGACATCGGGCGCATCGCCTTCGGAGAGGTTCACCGAGGCATAATCCGGCAGGACACGCCAGCGGCGGATGGCTTCCCGCGTTTTCTCGCGATCACCTTCGATCCAGGCCCGTGGACACGCCGATCAGCGTTCCCGGACACACACGGCGGATCGCGCCGACAGTGTCGTCGACGGCGGCAAGGCTCTCCTTACCATCGGCTCCGCGCGGATGAATGTGGAGTTCCGCTGCACCCGCAGCGACCGAAGCCGTGGCGTCACGCACCATGGCATCGATCGTCAGGGGAAGGAGGGGATGGAAATCCCTCGGCCGTGCGCCGTTGAGGCAAGCTTGAACGATCATAAGAGAGCCTTGCGCCTGTTGGACCGCTTAAGGAAACCTGAGGACTTAGGGGCGCTGCTGACAAAGTCGCTTCCCTTGCCGTTGCGCCCAATATTATCAAGTCAGTCGAGATAGGCGACTGCTGCTCTCGTGCAAGGTCAAGCTGTGCGGATGCGGACCAGAGGACGGCCACGTGATCTCGTGGCAGCGACGTGACGTCAATCTGCCGCCCGACCCCATTCTTAAGTTAATGGCGGTCGCGTCCTGTTGCTGCCTGTATATCATCTCATCGTCAACGCAAAGGAGGAGGCGTGAAACTCATCTCTTGCCTCAGTGAAGGCCAACCTTCTTGAGGTACAAAACCGCAATTTCCGGAAAACGACATATGGCGGAAGAGGTGGGATTCGAACCCACGGTACGGTTTCCCGCACGCCGGTTTTCAAGACCGGTTCCTTAAACCACTCGGACACTCTTCCATCTGATTGAAAGGGTCGAGACATCAACATTTTGCTGATTTCTACCAACCGGCCATTGCGGCCGATTTGCTACCCAATCAATCGATGGCTGGCTTTTTAGCAGCTTTGATAGCAGCGTCAACTTGCTCTGCAGCATTTGCCAGCATCTTCGCTGTGACGTGCGAATAGCTCGATCGTGAGCCGATCTTCAGTTGTTCTTCAGCCCGCGCGAGCCGGTAGCGGTTCCGGCGCAAGGACGCTGCAGGTCAACCCGACGCTGCTGAACAACTCAACCCTGTTGCGACCCTTGTTTTTGGCAATGTAGAGCGCCTGATCTGCACGCTTCTGGACGTTTTGTTCGGTCAGACCCGCTTCCCAAAGTGCCACACCGGCACTGACGGAAGGGGTGACCTGATTTCCTTCGAAGACAAGGCTCACGGCGTTGACAGCCTCGCGTATCCGCTCAGCGAGCGCAAAAGAAGAAGATTGCGTTTGGCCACGAAGAAACAGGCTGAACTCCTCGCCGCCCAGCCGGCCGAAAACACAGGAAGGGGGGACACTCTGAGCAATCGTCCGGGCAACATTTATGAGAACGACATCGCCTTTGTCGTGTCCGTACATATCGTTAACACGCTTGAAAAAATCGATATCGATGAGGACGAAGGCGTCCCCCGGGGCGAGGTTTTTCGGAAGGGAATTGAAGAAATGCTGCCGGTTGGGAATGCCGGTCAACATATCGGTATTTGCAAGTCTGATAAGCTTCTCTTCGGCTCTTTCCTGCACGAGGACGAGCACGAACAGAGCCACTGCGAAATGACAGATGATCAGCAGAAAGAATGCGTATCGCGGGGGAAGAGGCGCATCGTTTGGAAAGATGAAACCAACAACGACCAAAGCCGAGAGAGACGTCGCCACCCATATTGAGGCGGAAAGACCGAGCCGCGCCGTAAGACGCTCGTGGAAGAAGTCGCGGGCGATGACGAAACCTGACAAGGCAAGCAAGATGGTGGCGCTGCCATTGAAGACGGATGCTCTCAGTCCATTGTCCAAATACCATGGCGTGATCGCCGCACTCAGCGTCAGGACGACGGGCAGGAGCAATGACCACCAATCTCGTAGAGAATCTTGACGCCGGCTGAGGCCGAAAAGACCAACCGTCATCAGCCCGTAACCATTGGCGCCAAGCGAAAAACTCCAGAACGTCCTGGCATTGGCGGACATGTGAAGGCTCTCGTCCCACCCTGCCAGCGTTGAGGCGATTGCGAGCAAAGTAAAACCCACGGCAAGTACGCCGAGCCCCGGCGTCGCTCCGGAACGCCATCTCACATAGAAGAAGCAGATCGCTCCGACGATGAAGGAAGACTTGTGTAGAAGAAGGACTGTCGCAAGATCCATTGCCGGAACCCGATGTGAGATGAGAGCCGGGTCCGAATAACTGCTAAAATCTACTTTTCGATGAATGCCGCAAGATCTCCTGACGGCGGAACTCGCTGTTTTTCTGGGCACTGCCGACTGAGATCGTTGGAAGCCCGTTCCACTCATTGGAAATGACTCGCGTTCTCCCCGGCTTGAGCGTTTACTCTGGTGTTCTGGCGGAGGAAACAAACCATGGCCATGTATCTCACGCGCTTCAGCTACACGCCCGAGACCTGGGCGCGGATGATCGAAAATCCTGAGGATCGCCGAGAGGCGGCACGCAGTTACATTGAATCCGTGGGCGGAAAGCTCCATGGGTTCTGGTACGCCTTCGGCGAGCATGATGGTTGGAATCTGTGGGAGGCGCCTGACAACGTGTCGATGGCGGCTGTCGCACTTGCGATCGGCGCAGGAGGCGCGCTCAGATCCATGGAGACCACTGTCCTCCTCAGCGTCGAGGATACGATCGAAGCCTTGGAAAAGGCGAAGTCGATTCGCTATCGTCCACCGGCAGCGTAGGTGGCGGTCCACGGTTTCCCTTCCACGTCGAAGATGAGCGCTTCGCGCGCATCGTTCCGGGCGCAAGCTTTCTGTGAATTGCGCCCGAGACATAACAGACCTAGCTTCCGTCAGATCCAAGGCCCTTCGGACCGTTGAGTTGGTTCATATTCTCGCCGAGAGATCGAACCGCCTCCATCGTCACGGCGAGGGCCGACATCAGGATTGCGATGTCGTTGTCTTTATCCGGCTGGGAAAGCGCGCGAGATCGAGCGTGCAACTGCTGGCTGACCGTGTCGAGCTGCGTCAGGATTTCATCGTTCATGGTGATCCTCCAAAGGTCTAAACCTTCAAAGCCCGCAGGGGGCAATTCGTTCCCATACAGAAGGAAGCGCCGCCCCGCTGCCGCGCATCAGATACGCGCAGACCGTGTTTCAATATGGAGCTTTGGCGCATCCGGAAGCGCCCGGATGTTCACCATATGCCCCGCATCGGCACGATGATTTCGGGCCTCATTGCGGCGGCGGAAGGGCAGGGCGGCAGGGCTTTTCTTAGTGATTTATAAACCATAATTATTAGAATCGTCGCTATCGCTGCGAAATCGTTCGTAAAATTGCCACGAACTTAACAAGATTAAAGCCTCGTTAGGCGGGCGGGAATAAGGCGGTATTGCCCCAGGATGGGGCATGGTTCCTTAACCATAACGATCTTTGAGCGGCGTGGGGCATATGAAACTGGATTACGGGGCGGCGTCTTTCGCAACGACAGCACGGTGGCTGGCGATCTCGGCGATGTGTGCAACGGTTGCGGCCTGCGGCACGACGCAGGCAGTGCCGAAGAAGAAATCCCACGGCAAAGAATATTTCTCCGAATCCGAATATGGCGTGAAGGCGAGTCCGCGGGTCGCCACCGGCAATAATATCCCGAAGGGCGGCGGCCGCTATATCGTCGGCAACCCCTACGAGGTGAAGGGCAAGTGGTATTACCCGAAGGAAGACTTCGCCTATAACAAGGTCGGCGTCGCCTCCTGGTATGGTTCGGCCTTTCACGGGCGCCTGACGGCGAATGGCGAAGTCTACGACCAGATGCATCTTTCGGCCGCACATCCGACCTTCCCGCTGCCGAGCTATGCGCGCGTCACCAATCTTGAATCCGGTTCCTCCGTCATCGTGCGCGTCAACGATCGCGGTCCCTATCACGCAGGGCGTATCATCGACCTTTCTAACAAGACGGCCGACATGCTGGATCTGCAGCATAGCGGCACTGGCAAGGTGCGTGTGCAATATGTCGGCCGCGCCCGTATGGACGGCCACGACATGCCCTATCTGATGGCCTCCTACGCGCCGAAGGGCAGCCGCATTCCCGGCGTCAATCCGGAAGGCCAGATCGCAACCGGCGTGATGGTCGCCTCCAACAGCCGCAAGATCACCCGCGACCAGCTGCAGAGTTCGGAAGACTACGAGACGCCGGCCAACGTGCCGGTGCCGAGGTCGGCCACCTCCTATGCCGGCTCGACGCCGAGCGCCCGCAACAACGCAGCCGCCGCTCCCGTACCGGCTGCCCATGTTCTGGTCGCGCCATCGGCACCGTCCTTCAATAACGGCGCGCAGGCGATGGACCAGATGGTCGTGCTGCCGGAGATCGGTCCGATGCCCTACGAGCGGCCCCAGAATTCGCTGGCGCTCGGCTACCAGAACGAAGAGGTGAAGACGGTGACCGTCGATCTCGCCTTCGACGCGGTGATGGTGCGCAATGACGGGCTGACCCAAGAGTCCATCCTTGCCTCGGCCAAGCGGCAGCAGGCAAAGTTCGCCGCGCGCTGAACTGGCAATTGCATCGGATTTCCTCGCGTTCTAACCTCCTGAAATACGCCGCTCGATCAATGGAAATTGCGATGCTGAAGCCCGCGCTTCGCCTGCTTGCATGCCTGATGCCGTTCGCCACCGGAGCCTTTGCAGCCGATGGCGGTGCCGCCGGCTTCGCCACCAAGGCGGCGCAGGCCTATATGATCGAGGCCGCCACCGGCACGGTGCTTCTCGCCAAGAACGAGGACCAGAGCTTTTCGCCGGCTTCGCTCGCCAAGCTGATGACGATGGATCTGGTCTTCGAGGCGGTGACGAAGGGCCAGATCACGTTCGATACCGAATATCCCGTTTCCGAATATGCCTGGCGGACGGGCGGCGCGCCGTCACGGACGGCAACGATGTTTGCCAGCCTGAAATCACGCGTGCGCGTCGAGGACCTGATCAAGGGTGTCGCCATCCAGGGCGCCAATGACAGCTGCATCATCCTCGCCGAGGGCATGGCCGGAAGCGAACAGCAATTTGCCGTGTCGATGACGCGCCGCGCCCGCGAGCTCGGCATGGAGAAGGCCGAGTTCGGCAATTCCACCGGCCTTCCCGACGGCAAGAGTAAGGTGACCGCACGCGAGATGGTGACGCTCGCCGCTGCCCTTCAGCAGACCTATCCGAACCTTTATCCCTATTTCGCGCAGCCGGATTTCGAGTGGAACAAGATCTTCCAGCGCAACCGCAACCCGCTGCTCGGGCTCGATCTCGGCGCCGATGGGCTGGCGACCGGCTTTACCGAGGGCGAGGGGTATTCGATCGTTGCTTCGGTTCAGCGCGACGGCAGGCGGCTGTTTGTGGCGCTTTCCGGCATCGCTTCCGACAAGGAGCGGACGGAGGAAGCCAAGCGCGTGCTCGAATGGGGGCTGACGGCCTTCGAGAACCGGCAGATCTTCGGCGAGAAGGAAGTGATCGGCGCCGCCAGCGTCTATGGTGGCACGGCGCGCACCGTCGACCTCGTCGCCAAGGCGCCGGTCAGCGTCTATATCCCGATCAGCAATCCCGACCGGCTGTCGGCGCGCATCATCTATCGCTGGCCGCTGACGGCGCCGGTCAAGCCGGATACTCAGGCAGGAACGCTCAGGATTTTCGCCGGCAGCCGGCTGCTCAGGGAAGTGCCGCTCTATACCGTGCAGGCGGTCGGCGAGGGCTCGCTCAGCAGCCGGGCGGTCGACGCCATGCTGGAACTCGGCGAATCGCTGTTCTTCTCCTGGCTCTGGGACAAGCCCGCGCCCGTCTGACGAGCCGTTTCCAATGCAATTTACCGGGAAAGGTGAATACGTCGCCGCGGCGAAAGGTTTTCCTCCCTGATATCTTCGGATAGATAGAAGGAGCGGGGCGCGTGCGGCGCCTGGAATGCGGGAAGTTGTCATTGTCATCCGGTACGGGATTGTTCGTTACGTTTGAAGGCGGGGAAGGCGCTGGGAAATCCACGCAGATCCGCCGCCTCGCCGAGGCGCTGAAGGGCGAAGGTCACGACGTGCTGGTGACGCGCGAACCAGGTGGCTCGCCGGGCGCCGAGGCCGTGCGTCACGTGCTGCTGTCCGGGGCTGCCGAAGCCTTCGGCACGCGGATGGAGGCGATCCTCTTTGCGGCGGCGCGCAACGACCATGTCGAAGAGGTGATCCGGCCTGCCCTGGCATCAGGCAAGATCGTGCTCTGCGATCGCTTCATGGATTCCTCCCGCGTCTATCAGGGCATTACCGGCAATCTCGAGCCGGATTTCATCGAAACGCTGCAGCGCATCGCCATCAATGGAGTCATGCCGGATTGCACCGTGATCCTCGACATCCCCGCCAAGGTCGGGCTGGAGCGGGCGCAGAAGCGCGCCGCGACCGATGCTCCCGATCGATTCGAGAAGGAGCGGCTGGAAACGCACGAGAAACGGCGTGAGGCCTTTCTCGATATCGCCGCCCGCGAGCCGGAGCGCTGCCACGTGGTCAACGCCATGCAGACGGAAGAGGCGATCGCCGCGGAGATCCTGGCGATCGTCCGACAGCTCAAGTCTCCTGCAGACCGTTTGCGAATGCCGGAAGCCGCCCATCATGAGTGAAGCCCATCATGAGTGAAGAAAGGCCAGGACTGCTCGACGGCGCCATATGGCCGGGGGAAAATACCAGGCTGTTCGGGCATAAGGAGGCGGAAGCCTTCCTTGCGCAGTCCTATCGGTCCGGCAAGGGCCACCACGCCATCCTGATCGAAGGGCCGGAAGGCATCGGCAAGGCGACGCTCGCCTTCCGCTTTGCCAATCACGTGCTCTCGCATCCCGATCCCGAGACAGCGCCGGAGACGATCGGCGATCCGGATCCTGCCTCTTCCGTCAGCCGGCAGATCGCGTCGGGCGCCTCGCACAATCTCCTGCACCTTGCCCGGCCGGTGGACGAAAAAACAGGTAAAGTGAAATCGGCAATAACAGTCGACGAGGTGCGACGCGCCGGCAAATTCTTCTCGCAGACCTCCGGCACCGGCAACTGGCGGATCGTCATCATCGATCCGGCCGACGACATGAACCGCAATGCGGCCAACGCCATCCTGAAGATCCTGGAAGAACCGCCGAAACGGGCGCTGTTCCTGGTGCTCTCGCATGCGCCGGGACGGCTGCTGCCGACGATCCGCTCGCGCTGCCTGCCGCTGAAGCTGGCGCCGCTTGCCGACGATGAGCTCGTCGCGGCCCTTGCCCATCTCGGCATATCAGGCGAGGGCGGGGCGGTGCTATCGGCCGCCAAGGGCAGCGTCGGCGAGGCGTTGAAACTGTTGAACTACGGCGGCGGCGAGATCATCGCCGCTTATGACGAGATGCTTTCCGCCGAGGGACCGACAGCCCGCAAGGCAATGCATCGGCTGGCCGACGCGCTTTCGGGGAGGGAAAGCGACACGATCTTCGATTTCTTCGTCAGCCATGTCGGCGATGACATCATGAACCGGGCTCGCGCGGCAGCGGGCGAAGGGCAGATCGCCGGGGCGGAGCGGCTGGCGCGGCTCTATTCCGAGATCACCGAGCGGCTCACCGTTTCCGATGCCTATAACCTCGACCGCAAGCAGACGATCATCAGCATTCTCGCCGATATCAAGCAGCCAGGCCTTTAAAGCGCGTCACCGCAGACACTTTTCGGCACCGTGCTCTGGTCAGCCGGTCAGCAGCTTCAATGCGACAACGGCAAGTGTAACGGCAAGGACGATGCGGATGGTGCGCTCGTGCAGCTTCGGCGCCAGAAGGCTGCCGATGATGATGCCGGGGATAGAGCCGATCAGGAGGGCAAGGAGCATCGGCCAGTCGATCTCGCCGATCAGCCAATAGCCCGTGCCGCCGATCAAGGTCAGCGGGACTGCATGGACGATATCGGAACCGACGATCTCGCGCACATCGAGCCGGGGATAGAGGACCAGCAGGATCGTCACCCCCAGCGCACCGGCGCCGACCGAGGTCAGGGTGACGAGGACGCCGAGAACGAACCCGAGAATGATGGTGAGGGCAAGGATGGTCGTCGGCTTCGGCGGCGTGCGATCGCCGATGGCGCGGCGCGCCAGTTCGAGGATCGGGCCACGGAAGACCAGCATGATCGCGGTCATGACGAGAAGCCAGCCGAGCGCCGTGGTGATGGTATTGGTCACGCCGATGCTTTTGCGATCGACGCCTGCCAGCAGCCACAGCATCAGCAGGGCGGCCGGCAGGCTGCCGGCTGCGAGGCTGCCGACGATCTTCCAGTTGACCCGCCCATGCATGCCGTGAACGGCTGTGCCTGCCGTCTTGGTGATCGCCGCATAGAGAAGATCGGTGCCGACGGCAGTGGCCGGATGAACGCCGAAGAGCAGCACCAGCAGGGGCGTCATCAGCGAACCACCGCCAACGCCAGTGATGCCGACGAGGGCGCCGACGAACAGGCCTGAAAGCGAATAGAGCGGCTCGAATGTCAAGCAAGCGCCCCCGACGGCGCGGGGCCACGACAAATCCGGTAGATGAAAACTGGCACTTCGTTCTTGTCCCGCACTCTTTCCCAAGACCGGTAGATTGGGCGAGAAGCTGAGTCAAGTTGACGCCCCCATCGTCCCGGAAATCATCGACAGCGGCGAAACTTGAGGTTTCGCTTGACGGTGACATGCGCTAAGAGCGGCTGACCATTTTTATAGAGTTAGCCGGACATTGGCCGCCATGACAGACAAGACACCCTTCTACATCACCACCGCGATTTCCTACCCTAACGGTAAGCCGCATATCGGCCATGCCTATGAGCTGATCGCGACCGATGCGATGGCGCGCTACCAGCGCCTCGATGGCAAGGATGTGTTCTTCCTGACCGGCACCGACGAACACGGCCAGAAGATGCAGCAGACGGCCCGCGCCGAGGGCGTCACCGCGCAGGCGCTCGCCGACCGCAACTCCGGCGAATTCCAGGCGATGGCGACGCTGCTTAACGCCTCGAATGATGATTTCATCCGCACCACGCAGGAGCGCCATCACGAGACGTCGCGGAATATCTGGAAGCTGATGGCCGACAATGGCGACATCTACAAGGACAGCTATGCCGGCTGGTATTCGGTGCGCGACGAGGCCTATTACCAGGAAAACGAGACGGAGCTGCGCGCCGACGGCGTGCGCTACGGGCCGCAAGGCACGCCGGTCGAATGGGTGGAAGAGGCAAGCTATTTCTTCAAGCTCTCCGAATACCAGGAAAAGCTGCTTGCGCATTATGAGGCGAACCCCGACTTCATCGGCCCGGCCGAGCGCCGCAACGAGGTGATCTCCTTCGTCAAGTCGGGCCTCAAGGACCTCTCGGTCTCGCGCACGACCTTCGACTGGGGCATCAAGGTGCCGGACGATCCTGCCCACGTCATGTATGTCTGGGTCGACGCACTGACCAACTACATCACCGCGACAGGTTATATCGAAGACAGGAACGGCCCGCGGGCGAAATATTGGCCGGTCGATGTGCACATCATCGGCAAGGACATCATCCGCTTCCACGCCGTCTACTGGCCGGCCTTCCTGATGTCGGCGAAGCTGCCGCTGCCGAAGCGTGTCTTTGCCCACGGCTTCCTGCTCAACAAGGGCGAGAAGATGTCGAAGTCGCTCGGCAACGTCGTCGATCCGGTCAATCTGGTGAACCATTTCGGTCTTGACCAGGTGCGCTACTTCTTGCTGCGCGAGGTCTCCTTCGGCCAGGACGGCAGCTACAGCGAAGAGGCGATCGGCACCCGCATCAATTCCGACCTCGCCAACGGCATCGGCAATCTCGCCAGCCGCTCGCTGTCGATGATCGTCAAAAATTGCGATGGCAAGATTCCGGAATGCGGGGCGCTCAGTGACGAAGACAAGGCGATGCTGGCCGAGGTCGACGCGCTGCATGCCTCGACCCGCGAGGACATGGGCAAGCAACTGATCCACCGGGCGCTCGCCTCGATCATTTCGGTCGTGTCCGAAACCGACCGTTATTTCGCCGGCCAGGCGCCCTGGGCGCTGAAGAAGACCGATCCGGAGCGGATGGGCACCGTGCTTTACGTGACTGCCGAAGTCGTGCGCCAGATTGCCATCCTGCTGCAGCCCTTCATGCCTGATTCATCCGGCAAGTTGCTTGATCTGGTCGCAGCACCTGCAGACAAGCGCGATTTTGCTGCCCTCGGCGAAGCTGGCCGCCTCATTGCCGGAACGGCGCTCGAAGCGCCGACGCCGGTCTTCCCGCGCTACGTGGCTCCGGAGGCTTGAGGCCGTGCTGATCGACACGCATTGCCATCTTGATTTCGCCGACTTCGAGGCGGAGCGGGACGAGATCGTCGCGCGCGCCCATCAGGCCGGTGTTGCGCAGATGGTGACGATCTCGACGCGGGTGCGCAAGCTCGAGACGCTGCTTGCCATCACGGAGAAATATCCCTCGGTATTCTGCTCGGTCGGCACGCATCCGAACAACGCCGACGAAGAGCTGGATATCCAAACGGAAGAGCTGGTGCGTCTCGCCAATGCCCATGAGAAGGTGGTCGCGATCGGCGAGGCCGGTCTCGACTATTTCTACGACACGCAAAAGCCTGAGGACCAGCAGACCGGTTTTCGTTGGCACATCGCGGCCGCGCGGGAAACGCAGCTGCCGCTCGTCATCCACAGCCGCAGCGCTGATGATGACATGGCTGACATACTGACCGAGGAAAGCGGGAAGGGGGCCTTCCCCTTCATTCTCCACTGCTTCTCGGCAGGCCCGGAACTTGCCAAGATCGGCGTCGCGCTCGGCGGCTATATCTCCTTCTCGGGCATCCTGACCTTCCCGAAGTCGGAAGAGCTGCGCGAGATCGCCAGGACGATCCCGCATGATCGGCTGCTTGTGGAAACGGACGCGCCGTATCTGGCGCCGAAGCGCTGGCGCGGCAAGCGCAATGAGCCGTCCTATGTCGTCAACACGGCCGAGGTGCTCGCCGATACGATCGGTCTTTCCTACGAAGACGTGGCGCGGATCACGACCGAGAACGCTTTCCGCCTGTTCTCGAAGATGCCGAGGGTCTAGCGGCGTGCTCTACCGGCGGCGTTTCACCATTCTCGGCTGTTCGTCGTCACCCGGCGTGCCGCGCATCACCGGCGACTGGGGCGCCTGCAATCCCGACAATCCAAAGAACCGGCGCACGCGTGCTGCCTTCATGGTGCAGCAATTCGCAGCGGATGGCGGCGTGACGACCGTTGTCATCGACACCGGGCCGGATTTCCGCGAGCAGATGATCAGGACAGGGGCCGACCATGTCGACGCCGTGCTCTACAGCCATCCGCATGCCGATCATATCCACGGCATCGACGATCTGCGCGGCTATTTTCACAATACCCGCCGCCGGGTGCCGATCTTTGCCGACCAATTTACGATGGAGAGGTTGCGCGAGGCCTTCGGCTATTGCCTGGAAACGCCGCCGGGCAGCAATTACCCGCCGATCGTTCTGCCTGTTGTCATCGAAAATCTCGACGAGCCTCTGGAAATCCGTGGGCCCGGAGGCACGATCGCCTTCCATCCGCATATTCAGCAGCACGGCGATATCCACTCGCTCGGCTTCCGCATCGGCGATGTGGCTTATTGCAGCGATATCAGCGACTTCCCGCCACAGACCGTCGAAAAGCTTCAAAATCTCGACGTGCTGATCATCGACGCGCTGCAATATACCTACCACCCGAGCCATCTGTCGCTGGAACAGTCGCTCGACTGGATCGGCCGGTTGAAGCCGAAACGGGCGATCCTCACCCATATGCACACGCCGCTCGACTACGACGTGGTAATGGCCGAAACGCCGGACCATGTGGTGCCGGCGTATGACCAGATGAGCTTCGAGACCGAGGTCAGGCTCTAAAGCTTGAACCCGCTCGCTTGCACGTACGGCCACACTTCGACGCCACCGCGGTGGATCATGTCGAGCGAGACGTAGAGGATGATCAGCAGGCCGACATAGGCGATCCAGCGATGGTTGCTGAGCAACCGGGCGATCAAATTGGCGGCGATGCCCATCAGCGCGATCGACAGGGCAAGACCGATGACCAGCACGCTCGGATGTTCGCGCGCGGCACCGGCAACGGCGAGCACGTTGTCGAGCGACATCGAGACGTCGGCGATGACGATCTGGGTCGCTGCCTGGAAGAAGGTCTTTTTCGGCGCGCCTTCGGCACCCACCGCCTCGTGGTTCTCACCATGGCCGGCGCGAAGCTCGCGCCACATCTTCCAGCAGACCCAGAGCAGCAGCAGGCCGCCGGCCAGCAACAGGCCGACGATCGCAAGCAGGTAGACTGCAACGCTGGCAAAGAGAATACGCAAAACGGTCGCCGCAACAATGCCGACGATGATCGCCTTGCGGCGCTGTGTCGCCTCGAGGCCGGCAGCAGCAAGACCGATAACCACGGCGTTGTCGCCGGCGAGAACGAGGTCGATAGCTATGACCTGCAGCAAAGCCGTCATACCGGCTGCCGTAAACATGTCCATATGAATTATCCCCAATGCGTCAAAGCCGTGCTAGCGTCTCGAAGGTTTTACGTCAACCGCTGAGAGATTTCGCAAGCGGCGTAATTTGCGAGTCTGCGCGCCGGAATGGCAGGCGACGCGCCGGAGTCAGCCTGGCTGTCGCTAATCCCATCGCCACCCTGGAACATTCAACTCAGCCGACGGTTCTTCAAGTCAGGAAACCAGACGACCAAACTTCGCATTGGCGGCTGGATCTGCACATCGAGAGGAGAGTCCCATGGGCAGCATTTACAACGATACCAACCCGACCTTTTCAGGCCCGACAGGCGGCAGCAGCCTCGCTGCATTCTTCGACAGCCGATCGGACGCCGAATCCGCCGTTTCACGTCTTGAAGACGCGGGCGTGCCGGTTGCGAGAATAAGGCTGATGCCCGGATATGAGGCGGACGCAAAAAATGCCGGCACAATGAGCGAAGACCGCAGCGGCTTCTTCGACGCTCTGGCCGACTTCTTCTTTCCCGACGAGGATCGTGCGGTCTATGCAGAAGGGTTGCGGCGAGGCGGCTTCCTCGTTCAGGTCAATGATATCGATGACGCGCTCTACGAGACCGTCCACGACATTTTGGACGATGAGGGCAGCATCGACATGGATGAGCGCGCGGATCTCTGGTCGTTGGAAGACAGACAGCAAGGCGCGTCCAATACCGGTTTTGCCGGCCAACCCTCTGGAGGCAAATCGTCGGAAGATCTCGCCTTGTCCGAGAGCGCATTCGACGATGCGCGCCCGGTGGCAATGCGGGACACCGCGCATGGGAGCGCCAAGGTGCGAGCCTATACCTTCCCCGAGCCTGGCACGTCATCGGACGAAGCCAATCGCCAATCCCAAGGCCAGTCCCAAACCCAATCTCAGGGTGGATCTCACCCGAGCCAGGGTTTCCGGCGCGACCACTAATATTATGAAGCCCGGCCGCAATGCCGGGCCTCATTTCCTCTCGCTCACCTATTCGAGGACATGTCGATGCAATCATCCATCAACCGCCACGGCCTTCCGCCAGATCCCGACGAACTGATTGCGGAAGGTGAACCGCCTTTTGCCGATGCCGCGGAGCAGACGGCGCGTGAAAAGGCCGACGAGAGCCTGAACGCCCTGCAGCACGAGGTCAGGCTGCTGAATGCCCGCATAGGCGTGCTGCGCGAGGACGCCGAAGCGGCGCTGAAAGCCAAGGCGGTATCGGTCGATGCAGGCGCCCATGTGCAGCTTGGCGACTATCCCTGGCTGAAACTTGCCGCGGCAATCGGCGCAACCTTTATTGCAGCCAGACTGGTTCGGCGCCTTCCGCTCGGCGTGCTGCTTGCGGGGTTTGCCGGTCATATCCAGGAGGTGAGACGGCAGTGATGATCGTTGATGATGGCCCTGGGCATCGATTGAGTGGACCAACGCCATTGGAGCCAGTGATCGATATGCGAACAAGCGCTTATGCCAAAACCAAGCCGGCAATTCCGGCCAAGGTCGCGACACCGCCTGCGATCGCAAAACGAACCGCATAGCAAATGCTCCCCATACTTGCTGCAAGAACGGCTTTCGCAAGAAGATTGGCGAAAGCGGCGACCGCGATGGCTCGAGCGGCCGCATCTGCAGGCACCTGGATGGATGACAGTTTCGCAACGGCAAGCGTTATCGCATCGAGATCGCCCAGTCCTGTGATGAATGAAAGGGCGATCAGCGACTGAGTTCCAAAGACGATCAAGGTCATTCGCGTCAGGACTGTCACGACGGCGAGAACGAGTGCGAAGCGCAGCACGACCATCACCTCGAGCGGGTTTCGGGGTGAAAAATCGGTGCTTTCATCCGGACGTTGCAGAAATGCGGCGAAGCCGCCTGCTATGGCGAGGGTGGCAGCAGCCGGAGCGAGTGATGGCGCAAGCTCACTGAATACTGCTGGTGCAATGACGCCGCAAATCAAAAGCACGCGGGCCAGAGAAACAGCTCCCGCCAGCATTGCTCCCGCAGAGAGGAGTGGCGAGAGGGCAGGCATCTCTTTCGACTGACGGGCGAAAGAGAGCGTCAAAGCCGTCGAGGAAACGATGCCACCGCTGGCCCCGGTCAGCAGTATTCCGGCGCGGGCGCCGCTCAACTTGATGAGGATATAACCGGCAAAGGAAACGGCTCCCACCAGGATTGTCATCATCCAAAGCTCGAAAGGATTGATTGTCTGCCAAGGATCAATCGGTTCGTTGGGAAGGATAGGGAGGATGACGATGGTCATCGTCAGCAGGATCAGAGCGGCCCTGAGTTCAAGCCAGGTCAATCGGCGAAGAAATCCGTGCAACGGCTCCCGCGCTGCAAGAAGGGCCGTTATTGCCACAGCGCTTGCGGCCGTTACCGTCATATCCGCCACGACCGCGCCAAAGCCCAGCGCAAAGACCGCCAGGGCGGCGATGGTGCCGGTAGCGCTGTAATCCTCTTCTTGTGCCGCCTGCATGCGGCTGAAGAGGAGAACCGTGATGCAAAAGAATATAAAGATCGCTGTCGGCAGAATCGGCCCTGTCACAGGCTGCAGGAAACCGCAGAAGCCGCCGAGGAAACTTGACAGGCCATAGGTGCGGATACCAGCTACTCTTTTGCCTGGCGCAGCCTCACGATCCTGCCAGCCGCGCTCAATGCCGACAAGAATGCCGATTGCAAGCGCCAGACTGAGGCGCTGGAATGCTTCTGTCGTCACCAATGATGTCATCATCCGATGGGTCCATGCGCGCCGGCCGATTTCATCGAAGGCAAGTGCGCCGTATTTGCCATTGCTGTTCATCCGCAGGCTGCTGCTCGGCGGCATACGACGGGTTTTGTCTGCGGAGTGCTGATATTCAATCGCGCTTCGTATTTCATCGCTTAGCATAGATCTTTGCCAATTCGCCCAACGAATTCCGCTTCCTTCCTGATGACGACGGTCACTATCACGCTCGTGCTTTTGCGGTGGAACGACCTTGATCTTCGTCAAAGCGCGGGAGACCCCCCATATACAATGATACCTGCAACCATTCGGAGGACTTCAGCCATGAAAGCGCAATTCCATTTACCGCTGGCCACCTATCCAGACGCAAGTTCCTTCTCACTCCTTCAGAATGCCGTCTATGTTTCCCTTCACCAAAAGGCCGGTTTGACGGCAAGTATACCGCTGGTCAGGATCGAACCCGTTCAGCCGCGATTTCCCACACTCCTTGACGTCGCCAACATGAGTGCGGAGGCGGAGCGCTTGAGTAAGGACAATGGAACCGTTCTCGGGCAGACGCTCCGTGATTATGCGAAAAAAGCGGAGGTCGAGGTCGAGATCCAGCCGTTCGATGTGAGGCAGCCGTTTGTCGCACAAACGCTTGCCGAGCTGTCGCGCGCATATGATCTTTCCATCTTGGAAGCATCTGAACTGATGAGGCCGCTGATTGAGAGCGTGCTGTTTGGAAGCGGTCGACCGCTCCTGCTTTTTCCCCCCGATAATTTCAGTGGCCGGATCGATGCTGTTGCCGTCGCCTGGGATGGAGGAGCCACCGTCGCGCGGACACTGGCAGGTTCCAGGTTCTTGCTGGAACGGGTTTCGCGTGTCGTCCTGATTTCCGTCACCGATGATAAGCAGATTGACGAGCGCAGCCGAGATCACCTTGCGGCTACGCTTCGGAAGGCTGGTCTTGCCGTCGATGTCACAGCCGTGCAAGCGAAGGGAGACTCGCCAGCCAGCGTCATTCAAGCTGCAGCCCTGGAACGCAAGGCAGATTTGCTGGTCGCCGGCGCGTTCGGTCATTCGAGGCTGCGCGAATTCATCCTGGGAGGGGTCACACGATCGCTGTTGACCCGCCTCGAAATGCCCACTGTCCTTTGCCACTAACTGCAGTGCGCGGCGCGTTGCTAATGACCGCAACCGTCGGTCACGTCCAGGAGAAGAGCGTCCTGTGAGGGTGCCAAAGTATCCAAGGCTCGCACAAACCATCGCCATCACGAAGGTCTGATGCGACAACTAACACTGGGAAGGAATCAATGGACCTGCACGGCGTCCGAAGGCATCGGCTTGGCAAGCTCTCTGAGAATCGCTTCAAGCGCATCGGCCGTCGCCTGCAGGCCGGATGAACGCGCAATTTTCAGTGCCTCACTGCAGTGGGCAGATAATTGGTCCTGCTGGACGTGATCATTCGTCGGGAACACGATGCCCGCATATTGCGACGGGTTTCCGGCTTCATTCTTGAAGCACCGGCCGAAGGCGGCCACGGTTACTATTTGCCCGCTTCGATCAAACACCCGATAGTCATGGCGATACGGATCTCCTGTGATCACCGATTCTGAAATAGCCTTGGCGACAGACGGCTTGTCGTCCGGGTGAATCCGGTCGAGGTATCTTATGATCGGCAACCCCGAGATGGTCTCTTCCGGATCAAGCCCAAAGAGCTTTGCCAGCGCTGAATCCGCATAAACCGTGTCGGTCGCCAAATCCCAGGTGAAAATGCCAGGCTCTTCGGCAACGGAAAATTCGGACGTTCCGATGCTGTTGACAAGGTTCATTCCACATCCCCACTGCTGCCGGTCGATCACGTCATCCCGGCTCTTGAGAGAATACGACGTGCCCGACCATTTCGCCGCCGATCTTACTGCATAATTCCTCAAATCGGAATCGATTTAAGGATGGCAGGAACCTACGCTTGATGGGTTCGATCTGTGCCGGATGAATGGTAAGCTTGCCACCGAAGCCCAGCGCGAAAGGCGGCCCCAACACCGCCATACAAGCTCGCCACGCGCAGCCAGCAGCGTCGTTTTCTTGACGCGTACGGCGAAGGTGTGCTCCACCTCGGCTTCGACGTTTCAGAATGCGACGAAGCTGACAAGACCGGCGCGAAGGGTTGACGGAAATCATGACGAAAATCGATCTCAATTCTGATCTGGGGGAGGCGTTTGGACCTTGGCGCATGGGCGACGACAAGGCGATCCTTGACGTCGTCACCAGTGCGAACATCGCATGTGGCGGCCATGCCGGAGATCCGGCGACCATGGTGGAGACGCTGGCGCTCGCAAGCGAGCGGGGCGTCGTCGCCGGAGCCCATCCGGGTTTTGCAGATCGCGAGGGTTTCGGACGACGCCTGATCCCCTTGAGCATCCGGGAGGTGGAGCAGCTTGTCGCGACGCAGACAGGGGCGCTGATGGGAGCTGCGGCTCTGGCGGGCGCCCGCATCCGCTACATCAAACCGCACGGCGCACTCGCCAATTGGGCGGCCGACGAACGGCCGGTCGCCGACGCCATCATCCGTGCAACCCGAGCAGTCTCGCCGGAGCTTGCCATACTGGCGATCTCCGGGACAGAGCTGGAGCATGCGGCCCGCGATGCCGGCATGACCGTCTTTAGCGAGATTTTTGCCGACCGCGGCTACCTCTCCACGGGTCGGCTCGTTCCGCGCAACTTGCCGGGAGCGATGATCGATGATCCCGCAGAGGCGGCAGCGAGATTGATCGGATACCTGTCCAGCGGCCTCATGCCGACGGTCGACGGCGTTCCGATCCCTCTCGATGCGCACTCGATCTGCGTTCACGGGGACAGCCCGGGAGCGCTCGCCATGGCCGTCCACGTGCGCCGGGAATTGCAGAAGGCGGGCATCGAGGTGGGTCCATTCCTCCAGCCGACGCAGGAAAACAGGTGATGGCTAAAGGCTACCTTATCGCCCAGGTTACCGTCACCGATCCGGACGCCTATGGGGCCTGCGCGCGGGCCGCAGATGCGGATTTCATTCTGATCGAAGGCGCCGACTGATTTGTCACAGGACCCGTCCGCATCGTCCGGCAGCGTTCCGAACTACCGCCCGGTGGGCGGGCACGCGGTGCTCGTCGAATTCGGCACGACCATCGATAAACGGATCCACGATCAGGTCGTCAAGCTGGATGCAGCCTTGAAGGCGGCGCCCTTTCAAGGATTCGTCGAAGCCATTCCGGCCTATGCCAGCATTCTCGTATGCTTCGATCCGCTCATGGCCGATCATCGCACGGCGGAGGCGGCCATTGCTGAACGTCTGGCGGCTGAGGTTCCAGAGACGATTGGAGCGATGCGCGAAGTCGAAGTCTGCTACGATCCTGATCTTGCGCCCGATCTTGCCGCCGTCGCCGAGGCAAGCGGATTGTCGCCGGAGGACGTTATATCCGCCCATCTCTCCGGCGACTACAGCGTCTTCATGTACGGCTTTGCTCCAGGATACGCTTATCTTGCAGGCGTACCCAAAGCCATTCAGCAGCCGAGGAAGCCGGCGCCTATTCGCGGCATCGCCGCCGGAAGCGTGCTGATCGCCGGTCCTCAGTGCCTGGTGAGCACGCTCACCATGCCGACTGGCTGGTGGATCATCGGCCGCTCGCCGACGAAGATCCTCGACGCCGCTTCCAACGACCGTCCGTTCCTTTTCGACGTCGGCGACGCGGTGCGTTTCCGCCGCATATCGAGGGCCGAATTCGACGCGAGGCGCCTCGCATGAGCCAAGCCGTCCTTTCAATCAACTTCGCGGGTCCTCACGTCGCGGTCCAGGACGCAGGACGTCACGGATTGATGCGGTATGGCGTTCCGGCCTCCGGTCCGATGGACAGGACCTCGTTTGCAGCCGCCAACGCCGCCATTGGCAATCCTGCCGGTCAGCCGGCAATCGAAATCTCCATGGGCGGCCTGGTTCTCGACTGCGTGTCGGGGGACGTTACGTTTGCCGTCGCGGGAGGAGGCTTCATCGTAGAACATGCCGGCAACAAGCGCGGCGCATGGATGGTCGCCACGTTGAGGGCCGGGGAGCGGCTGGCGATCCGCCCGGGACACTGGGGAAGCTGGACGTATCTGGCCTTCGCCGGTCATATCGAGGCGAAGACCTGGCTGGGCAGCATGTCGACGCACAGTCTCTCCGGCCTCGGCGGCGGGCGCCTTGCAGCCGGACAGACGGTCACTGTCGCCGATCCGGACGTGCGGGATGATCGAAATGGTCCGATCACATGTCCGGTCATCGCAAGACCGCGATCCGAGCTGCGTGTGGTGGTCGGTCCGCAGGATCGCTTCTTCTCGAAAGAAACCTTGTCGAATTTCCTTTCATCACCCTTCCGCCTGAGCGACGCCTATGACCGCATGGGAGTACGCCTCCAAGGTCCGTCGCTTGCGCCAAGCGTTGCGCTGGACATGCCGTCGGAAGCGATCGTGCGCGGCTCGGTGCAGGTCGCAGGAGACGGTGTTCCCACCATTCTGCTGGCCGACCACCAGACGACCGGAGGGTACCCGAAGATCGCAACGGTGGTGGATTCGGATCTGGACGCCTTCGTCCAGCTCCGCCCACGCGACCATGTCGGTTTCCTGGCCGTGACGCCGCAACAGGCGATCGAGCAGATCCGGCTTCGGTCTTCGACGATGTCTCGTTACCTCGCGGCAGTCCGCGACGGACCATGACGCCCGAACATGGGCGTGTCGATCTGAAGGGCAGGGCAACGATAGACGCTTGGAGCTGCCGTTAGCTCGAAGTACTGTTCTGAAAAAATCCGTATTCGGTTCGGGGGCACCATGGATTTTCTGAACATCGCGGCGATCGTTTTCTTCCTTCTGGTCTGGGTGGCCGTCGAGCCTTTGATGGCAGCGGGGTGGCCGAGGAAGAACGACAGCCTTTCCGTTGATATGGTGCGCATTCGCGCCGCCTGGATGCGGGAGGTGCTGACGCGAGACAACAACTTCATCGGCGATGCCGCGATCCTCGGGCACACGATCAATTCGGCGTCCTTCTTCGGCTCCGCCAATCTCATCGTCATCGTCGGGCTCAGCGGCGCGCTGTTCATGGAGCCGAACTATGGATCGGGTGGTGGGCTGATCTCGATGTTTGCGGCCCAGGATCCGGCGTGGTTTTTCCAATGCAAGGTCCTCCTTATCATGGCGACGCTGCTGCGGGGCCTATCCGATTTCATCTGGGCGGTCCGGCAGATCAACTACTGCCTGGCGGCGATCGGGGCGAGCCCATCCCGCGATGAGGAGAGGGACATCGCCAGCTGGACGAATGCCCTGACCCTGGTTTTAAATCCTGCACTTCGATCGTTCAGTGTCGGTGTCCGGTCTTATTACTTCACTTTCGCAGCCGCCTTCTGGTTTCTCGGGCCAATCCCCTTCACTGTTGCGACCATCCTCAGCGTCGGCATTTTGATCTGGCGTCAATCCTGGTCGGATGCTGCAAAGGGGATCATGGCCATACGCAAGCTCCTTGACTAGAGCATGATGCCGAAAAGTGTGAGCGGTTTTCGGACGACATCATGCTCTAACTATATAATGTAGAACAGGATTCAGGATTTTAGGCCGACCCGGCCTAAAATCATCCTGATCTAGAGCCAAGCCTTAAGCTGGGCTGAAGCGGAAATTTGTTTGGGACCGGTGTGGCGGCCGCGACTCGAACGATAAAACAGAAGCGGTATCTTATTGGCGGTGTCAGATGGATCGTCTCGAAGCGATGCGCATGCTGCTGGCGGTCGTCGACGCCGGAAGCATCTCTGCCGGCAGCAGGAAGCTCAACGCGCCCTTACCCAGCGTCAGTCGCAAGGTGGCCGAACTTGAACGCCATCTTGGGGCGAACCTCATCGTCCGCACCAGCCGCAATCTTCAGCTCACCGATGCCGGGCGCGACTATGTCGACGCCGCCCGAAAGATCATGGCGGATCTAGAGGAGGCCGAGCGAAGGGCGTCCGGGGAATACCAGACACCCAGAGGCGTGCTGACGATCACGATGCCGATCGAATACGGGAGCCGCTACGTGCTGCCTGTCGCGCTGAGCTTCATGGACAAATATCCCGAGGTATCGCTGAACCTTCTGTCGCTCGACCGCACGGTCGATCTCGTGTCCGAGCAAGTGGATATCGCGATCCGTCTCGGCGAGCTCGCCGACAGCTCGCTCCATGCCGCCAAGCTCGGCGAATTCCGCCTCCTGACCTGTGCGAGCCCCGCCTATCTCGAGCGGCATGGCATGCCGGAGCGTCCCCGCGATCTCATCGGTCGCGACGGGATCATCTTCAACAAACGGACATTCTTCTGGACATTCGACGTCGACGGCACGCCGATTGAGGCGGTGCCCCGCAACCGGCTGGAGGTGAATACGGCGGCGAACTGTGTTGAGGCGGCCGTCGGCGGGGCGGGGATCGCGCGGCTGTTCGACTATCAGATTCCAGACGAGCTGGCGTCCGGCGCGCTCGTTCCGATCCTCCGCGATTTCGACGGCGCGCCGCAGCCCATTCATATCGTCTACGCGCGACAGGGGCTTCTCGCGTTGAAGGTACGGGCTTTCGTCGACTGGGCATTGCCGCGGCTGCGCGCGCAAAGAGACCACGAAGATAATCACATCTTATCATAACGATGTACGGATATCCTCAACTGTTTGTTTCGGGTTTTGAAGATGCGGAAAGTGGCCGATACCCGGCAGGATGTCGAGTTTCGCTCCGATCTTGCCGGCGAACTCGATGCCCATGTCCCTTGCGATGTAGATGTCCTTTTCGCCCCAGATCACTTTCACGGGCGTCTTGAGCCGGTCGAGGTTGGCCTCCAGGTAATGCTGATCGCCGGTGAAATTCGCGTAGTAATGGGCGAAGGCATCCGCTGAAGTCATCCCGTCAAGGCTCCACGAACGGGTCATATCCTGCTGGACCTCAGCCGGCAGATCGAATTGTTCAGCGGGCGAGAGGCCGCGCCTGTGCACGTTCTGGAGGATCTCGTCGCTCGTCTTGTTCATGTAGGCACGGGTCGGCGAGGCGATCGGCTCGGCTTTGAGGTTCTGCAGGTTCTCCCACATATATTGCGGCCGGTCGAACGGAGCGAAGTCTCCGACGATGATCTGCCTGGCGATCGATGGCTCGTCGAGAGCAAGCAGCAGGACGGGGAGGGCACCGATGTCAGTCGCGTAGATCACGAGGGTCGACCGATCGATGCCTGCCCGTTCGATATAGGCCTTCAACACCTGGGCGTACGCCCTCGGCGCATAGGAAAACCGCTCCGAAGCCGGGCGCGACGACTGCCCGTAGCCCGGCCAATCGAAGGCATGGACATCATAATCGCGCGCAAGCGTTGTCGCGATGTTCTTCCAAACCGTCAGCGTTTCCGGAAACCCATGCAGCAAAAGCACCGTGCCTTTTGGCGCGGGGGCGCGGACAATCATCCTCCTCAGCGTGAGGATCTCATCGATCTCGATGAAGTCGACGGCGTCTTGCGCGGCCTCTCTGGACGCGGAAGCGAAGGCTCCAGCCGCCTGGCAAGAGAGGGTTGCTGCGGCTGATGCAGCATTTACGGTTTTGCCCTTAGACATAGGATGTCCTTTCTGAACGGCGGTCAGCCAAAGCCCAAAAGCCGGCTGTCGCCACAAATAATCGAGCACGGCGTCAGCCCGCGGTAGCCGGAGAAAGTAAGAGGAACCCTCTCGACGGCGGCACTGAAACCCGGCAGCCCAGGGCTGACATCTGAACGAGAGGGTGCCTCTCACTTTGCCGAGGTGCCGGCCGGCCGTCGACCCGCCCAAATATCCACCAGCCGCCGATTTGAGACAGCTCGTTGGCGTTTGCGTGCGGAAGGCAGAGCGTCGGCCGCGACAATATAAGGAAGAACTGATATGAACGACATTTCCCAAAGCAGACAAATTGCGGCCGCCCCCGACAAGGTCCGCAGCCTCCCGGGCCACGCCACTGTCGGCACGAATGATCTGGATACCGCGTCGGTATTCTACGACAAGCTTCTGGCCGTGTTCGGGATCGGACGAGTCCTCGTCCAGCCCAACCGAGCCATCTACTACGGTCATCGCACGCTCGAATTCGGCATCATCAAGCCGTTCGATGGCCGCCCTGCCACCGTCGGCAACGGTGGAATGATTGCTTTCGAAGCTCCGTCCCGTTCAAAGGTTGACGAAGCCCATGCAACTGCATTGGCGGCGGGTGGCTCGGACGAAGGAGCGCCTGGCCCACGTGGCGAGAATGGCACGGGTCCTTACTGCGCCTATTTTCGCGATCCGGAAGGCAACAAGTTTCTGATCTTTCGTTCCGGAGCGGACGAGACCTGACGTTTTCGGCATTGAAGCGGGGCAGGGCCATCGTTTCCCCTCCCGCCCCAGGAAGATCCTCGATGTCATGAAAGGACACGTGCCATGGCACTGCCGAACTCTTTGAAACACAGGGATATATCGCGACGCTCGCTGTTGTTGGGGGTTGCCGCGGCCGGCATATCTGCCACCCTCCTTCCACGCACGTCCGCCGCCGCAGATGTCGTCGGTGCCGCATCCGAGGAGATCCGACCGTTCAAGGTTGAGGTCTCCGAGGCGGCGCTTACAGACCTCAGGCGGCGTCTTGCCGACACCCGCTGGCCCGACGGCGAAACCGTCATGGATCGTTCGCAGGGCGTCCAGCCCGACAGGCTGAAGGAGCTGGTGGGCTACTGGCAGTCGTCCTATGACTGGCGGAAGGCAGAGAGCAGGCTGAACAGTTTTCCGCAGTTTCTCACCAATATCGATGGACTGGACATTCATTTCATCCATGTCCGCTCCCGTCATGAAAACGCGCTGCCGCTGATCATGACTCATGGCTGGCCAGGTTCGGTGTTCGAACTGCTTAATGTCATCGGGCCGCTCACGGATCCGACGGCGCATGGCGGCAGGGCTGATGATGCCTTCCATCTGGTGATCCCTTCGATTCCAGGATTCGGTTTCACCGGAAAACCACCAGCAACAGGTTGGAACCCCCAGCGGATAGCGGCTGCCTGGGACGTGCTGATGAAGCGACTGAACTATGAGCGCTATGTCTCGCAAGGCGGCGACTGGGGCGCGATCATCAGCGACGCCTTGGGTCGCCAGGCGCCCGATGGGCTACTCGCGATCCACGTCAACAGGGTCGAGCGTGCCACGACTTTCCCAGCGGACGCAGCGCAGGCTCTTAAAAATGGAGGGCCGGCTCCCGACAGCTTGTCTCCGGATGAAAAGGTCGTCTTTGACGAGGCTCGGGACTTCCTTAACAACGGCTTCGGCTACGCAGCGATCATGAGCACGCGGCCGGAGACGGTCGGCTACGGTATCGCCGATTCTCCGGTTGGCCTCGCCGCCTGGCTTTACGACAAGATCGCCGACTGGGTGTTCACCCGCGGCGATCCCGAACAGGCGCTTGGTAAGGATGCCATCCTTGACAACATCACGCTGTACTGGCTGACGAACACTGGCCCCTCAAGTGGTCGGATCTATTGGGAAAACGCTAAGTCGGGCGCGAAGCTTACGCCCGTCAAAGTGCCGGTCGCCGTCACAGTTTTTCCCGGCGAGGTCTACAAGCCACCAAGGCACTGGCTGTCAAAGGCTTATCCGACGCTTATCTACTACAACCGCGCCTCCAAGGGCGGTCACTTTGCTGCCTGGGAGGAGCCGGAACTCTTCAGTCAGGAGATTAGGGAGGCCTTCAGAAGCTTGCGGTCTTAACGCCGCCTAGCCCCTTGGTTCGCAGTCTGCATCCGTCAGACCGGTTCGTTGATTGACGTTGGTCGTGCAACGCTTCACAAAGTCCGAAGTTTCGACCAACCATGCAAAAGCGACGACACCGTCGCGGGGACCGCGGCCATATGCGCATCATCGACGACCGTCATTTTCTCCGCAGAGTGTGCGCATTGCTGACGGTAGTATTTTCAACGCTTCTGCTGGCGAGCGCAAACCCCGCCTCGGCGGCTGAGCCGACCAATTCCTCGGCGCCGATCCGGGTTATTATCGAATTGCCGAATGATGATTCCGGACGGGCGCTGCTCGATCGGATCGTCCCCGGCAATCAGGAACCGGCGCAGCCCGTAGCAGTCACGCAAGAGGCGGCACCGACATCGATTGCCACGTCACTACAGGATTTGCGCCAGAGGTTGCTGACACTCGTCGATGCCGTTCCGACCCTTCCCGGGCAGATCCAGTCGGCGATCCGGGTCTTCCAAACGGATGATCGTATCGAACCTGTCGGCCTGATCTTGGCGGTCATACTCTTCGTCGCGGGCGGATTCGTTGCACAGCGCCTTGCCTGGTGGTCAGGGCGAGGGCTGCTCCATTTTGTGCTAAACGCACCTGCCGACACCGTCCGGCAACGCATCAAGCTCCACGCCGCCCGGCTTTCAATGGGTCTTCTCGCGCTGGTCGGTTACCTGATCGGAAGTCTCGGCGCGTTTATCCTCTTTCCATGGCCTGCCGTGTTTCGCGATATCGCGCTCATCCTGCTATCAGGCGCGCTCATGGTGCGCCTTGGCGTGCTTGTGGGCCGCATTGTCATCGCGCCAGGCGCCCGTCTGCCGCACATGCGACTTCTGACGCTTGTCACCTCGCTTGCCTGGTTCTGGTACTACTGGCTCCTCGGCATCGTCGCAGTGCTGGCGGCTGGCTGGGCCACGATTGAAGTGATCGGGACGATCCGGGCTTCACCCATCTTGACCGATCTCTTTACCGCGGCATGGCTTGGTGTCGTTTCAATCGCTTTGATCGTCATGATCTGGCTGCGGCACTTTCGTTCCGACGGGCCGCCCGTAAGCCGGCTGGTCTGTGTCGGCTTCAGCGCGAGCATCCTGCTATCGTGGCTGTTATGGGTTTCCGGGCTGCGCGGTGCATTCTGGACAGTGGTCGTCATCACGCTTCTGCCGCTTACCGTTTCGGTGGCTCATGATATCATTCGTCGCATTATTCAATCCGGGGAGGGGCAGGCTGTCGAGGATCCGGCCATCGTCGGATGGTCCGTTGTCATCATGCAAACGCTGCGCAACGGTCTCATCGTGGTCGCCGCGCTGCTCATTGCCCGCGCATGGAATGTCAATCTCAGTGACCTTGCCGCTGCCGAAACGGTGACCACGCGTTTGATCCGCGCCGGAATCCGCATCGTTATCGTGCTGCTGGTGACCGACGTTATCTGGAAGCTCGCAAGCACGTTGATCGACAGTCAGATGGCGATGGCGTCACGAAGCGTGCAGCCGGGACATCAGGAGGGACCTGAGGCGCGTCGGCGCCAGCGGTTGAATACCCTCCTTCCCATTCTTCGCAATGTACTGTTCCTGGCGATCGGCGCTGTCGGCTTCCTGATGATCCTCGATGCCGTTGGCATTCAGATCGGACCGCTGCTGGCGGGCGCCGGTGTCGTCGGCATAGCCGTCGGCTTCGGTGCCCAAACACTCGTCAAGGACATCATCTCCGGCGTCTTCTATCTGTTCGACGATGCCTTTCGCATCGGCGAATACATTCAGGCGGCGAAATATAAAGGGACGGTCGAAGGTTTCTCACTGCGATCGATCCGCTTGCGCCATCACCGCGGTCCGGTCACCATCGTTCCCTTCGGCGAACTCGGCGCGGTGCAAAACCTCAGCCGCGACTGGGTCATCGACATCATTACGCTCACCCTGAACTATGACAGCGACCTTGAGGAGGTCCGCAAGACCATCAAGCGCATCGGCGTTGAGCTTCTGGAGGACGCTGAACTCGGGCCCAACATCATCGAGCCTTTGAAAATGCAGGGGATCGAGCAGATGGCGGACTACGGCGTGCAGATTCGGCTGAAATTCATGGCGAAACCCGGCGAACAGTTCGGCGTTCGCCGAAAGGCTCTCGCCATGCTCAAGAAGACATTCGCGGAAAAAGGTATCCAGTTTGCAACACCGACGGTTCATGTTTCCGGCGGTCCCGCCGATGCCGCGGCAACCGCAGCCGCCTCGGAACTGCAAAGACCGCCAAAGGTCATCTCGACACTTGAGGAATAGCAACGGCGAGCACCAAGGCGGGGCTTTCGTCGCATCCCGTCAAAGCAACACTCTGACCCGGACATTGCCGTCAAGCGTGCGTCGTCAGAGACGCGGGTTTCGAAAGAGTCTGTTGGCTAGGATCAGTTGTTCTATGAGGGCACGTCCGGAGGTGAACTCGTCGACGTGCTGGATCGTCCAGACGCAAATTTGGGCACGCCGATTTTAAAAGAGTGGGCCTATAAAGATGGATCACAAAGGTATGCCATTGTAATCAAACAGCATCCTTCTGTTCCATAATCTATCTTATGCGATCGCTTGATTTAGCCGGGTACATTCTATTTCCAAGTGCGACATGCTTATAAAAACAATGGCTTCGCCTTGGAGATATATGCATGTCCCTTTGCTATTCGCAGCTCACCCTGCCTGATCGCAAGCGTCTTTTTCATCTTAGAGAACGCAAGGTTTCCGTCTCGGAGATTGCCCGCCAACTCGGTCGTCATCGTTCGACGATCTATCGCGAGCTTAAACGCAATACGTTCCAGGATCACGAATTTCCGGAATACAGCGGCTATTACAGCGGTATCGCCAACGACATGAGCAAGGAGCGCCGACGACGGCTGCGCAAACTCAGACGCCATCCGCATCTGCGCGATCTCGTCATCGACCGGCTGAAGGCGCATTGGTCACCTGAGCAGATCGCTGGCCGGCTTCTCGCCGATGGCGTCAGTCCTGTGCGCATTTGCCCGGAAACGATTTATCGTTTCATCTATTGCAAGGAAGATTATCCGCTCGGGCTGTATCAGCACCTGCCGGAACGACGGCGCAGGCGTCGGCGCCGCGGCGCACGCAAACCGCGCGACGGCTTAATCCCGCTCGACTACAGAATCTCCCAACGACCTGATTTTATTGATGATCGATCACAGTTCGGGCATTGGGAGGGCGATCTCCTGATCTTCCGGCGTGAACTCGGAGAGACCAACGTCACCTCTCTCGTCGAGCGCAAGAGCCGCTATACGGTGATGATCAAGAACCGCAGCCGTCACTCGCGACCGATCATGGACAAGATCATCCATGCCTTCTCACCATTGCCGTCTTTTGCACGCCGAAGCTTCACCTTTGATCGCGGCACGGAGTTCTCCGCTTTCAGGGCTTTGGAAGATGGGATCGGCGCCAGGAGCTGGTTCTGCGATCCCAATTCGCCTTGGCAGAAAGGCGCTGTCGAGAACACCAACAAGCGCATTCGACGCTTCATGCCTGGCGATACGGATCTGTCCAACGTCGCTCAGAAGCAACTTGTCGACCTCGCCCATCACCTGAATTCGCTGCCAAGAAAGTGCTTGGGCTACAAAACACCGGCCGAGGTCTTCATGGCGCATTTGCGTGAATGCGGCTGATCCCCTACCCTTCAAACGCCCATGTTGCACTTGGTGTAGATTCTCCATGGCTATTTAGTAATGCGACAGTTGGGCCAGTTAGAGATGCGACAGTCTCGCCTCTCGACGTTCTGGTCAATGCCAACGTTGGGAGCAAGGATGACGACCTTCAGCCTGGTCGAGACCATGAGCGGTCGGAGTCGTCATGTCCTTTATGATCACCATGTCGCAGAAAGAATTGCATCGCCTCGAAGTTATTCAGAATATCCGTGATCAGCGCCTGAGCGTCGTCCAGGCCGCCGAGCTGCTTGGGCTCAGCCGAAGTCAGATGCACAGGCTGCTGCAGGCCTATGACCATTCCGGTGCGGCCGGCCTGGTTTCGAAGAAGCGATCGAGACCAAGCAATCGGCGCCACAGCGAGGAGTTTCGCAATGCGGCGCTGGATCTGATCCGCGAACGGTATCTGGATTTCGGTCCGACGCTGGCGCGCGAGAAGCTGATCGAACTGCATCATATTTCGGTCGCCAAGGAGACGCTGCGTCAATGGATGACCGAGGCCGGCATCTGGGTGTCGCGACGCGAGCGTAAGAAGCGGGTTTTCCAGCCGCGCGGCCGGCGCGACTGTTTCGGGGAACTCGTGCAGATCGATAGCTTGGCGCCCTCACCCGCCCGATCTGATCTTGCAAAACGGATTATTTGAACGGGCAAGGTCACGATACGCGCGGCAGTCCCATCCACTGACCTAGTCCTGATTGGCAACCACTGGCAAACTGCCTTCGTTGGAAAGACGGGTTTCGGTCTGCCGGGCGGCGGCGACAACGCGGCGCTTTGCGCGGATCGCGTGCCATTGTTGGTCGATCAGGACGCCGATGAGGATCACGCCACCCATGACAGCGAAATTCAACGACGAAGGGATACCAAGTAGATTCACGAGATTCTGCAACTCCTGGAGCAGGACCGTCCCCAGCACGACGCCGACGATCGATCCCTCGCCGCCGCGGAGCGAAAAGCCGCCGAGCACGGCAGCGGCAATCGCGTAGAGTTCGTAGAACTGACCATGGCTCGCCGGCGAGATCGAGCGTGTGTACATGGCAAAATATATCGCCGAAAGCGCCGTCAGCAGCCCGCAGATGACATAGGCCGACATGACCATGCGGCCGGTACGGATGCCGGAATAGCGGGCCGCCTCCTCATTCTTTCCGATTGCGTAAAGATAACGCCCGAAGACAGAGCGATGCAGCATGATCCACATGACCACGGCAATGATGACGAGTGCGATGAAGGTGTTGGGAACGCCGTAAAATCGCCCAGCGGTCAAAAATTCGAGGTCGGGGAAATTTTGGCCGAACGCAAAGCCCGCCGTTCCGTCGGCCGTATAGAAGCGCGCTGCCCCACGATAAATCAGCAGGCCGCAGAGGGTGACGACGAAGGGCTGCAGGTTGAGCCGGGTGATCAGCCAGCCGTGGACGGCGCCTATTACCGCGCCCAGCGCGAGAATGAGCGGCAGCGCCAGCATCCAGGACATATCCTGGACCGCGATGAAATCGACGAAGAGCACGCCGAGAAGCGCTACGAGCGAGCCCACGGAAAGCTCGATACCGCCGGTAATGATGACAAAGGCTTGGCCGATCGACAGGATGCCGAACAAGCCGATCAGGTTGGCAGTGTTGGCCAGGTTGATCGGCAGCAGGAAGCGCGGATTGATGATGGCGACGACGATGCCGACGACGACGATCAAAAGCAGCAGTCCGAGATCTTTTTTGATCATTCGAGATCCATCCCCGATACTTATTTCTATGGGCCGCAGCCGCTATTTTACCCTTTTGCCGACAGCAAGCAAAAGAACGCTTTCCTGGCTGATTTCGTCCTCTTCCAATATGCCGGCGATCTGGCCCTCGTGCATGACGGCGATGCGGTCGGAAACGCCGATCACCTCTTCCATGTCGCTGGAGATCATCAGGATCGCCACTCCGGCATCGGCAAGTGCTCGCATCAGGCCGTAGATCTCGTTCTTCGCGCCGATATCGATTCCGCGCGTCGGCTCGTCGAAGATCATCACCCTCGGGCTCATCGACAACCATTTGGCAAGCACCACCTTCTGCTGGTTGCCGCCGGACAGAGTGCCGGTTCGCGTCGAAACGGAGGGCGCCTTGATACCGAGGCGAAGGCGCTGCTTTTCGGCCGCCGCCCTCTCCCGCTCAGCAGAAAGCATGAAACGGCTGGAGAGCTTGGGGAGATCGGCAAGGCTTATGTTCTGGGCGATCGGGAAATCAAGAAGAATGCCGTTGCGCTTGCGATCCTCCGGCACCAGGAAAATGCCCCGAGCGACGGCGTCCCGGGCAGAGCTGATCGCAATTTGCCGCCCGTCCTGAAGAATGGCTCCGCCGTAGCTCCGGTCGATGCCGAAGAGTACTTTTGCAAGCTCGGTGCGGCCCGACCCAACGAGCCCTGCAAGCCCCATGATTTCTCCATACCGGATTTCCAGATCAACGGGACGCCCGGGATAGGCCTCGGTGCGCACGCCGCTTGCCTTCAGCGCAACCGAGCCGGGCGAGCGCTGCGGTTTTGCGGTCCGGGCCGCAAGCACTCGGCCGATCATCAGCTTGACCATCTGGTCGTGGCCGATGTCTTTCTTGGCGAGCGTGCCCACAAGCGTGCCATCGCGCAGGACCACGACGCGGTCTGCGACGCGCTCAACCTCGTGGAGGCGATGCGAAATGAAAATTACACTGATGCCATCGGCTTTCAGCGATTTGATGATGCTCAGGAGCCGCTCGGTTTCGGCCAGCGGCAAGCTGGACGTGGGTTCGTCGAAGATGACGAGCCTGGCGTTGATCGACAGCGCCTTGGCGATTTCCACCATCTGCTGCTCGGCAAGGGAAAGCGATGCCACGGGTGTGTCGGCGGAAAAATGAGCCCCTACCCGCTTCAAGAGCGGCTTCACCATATCTCGCAGCCGATCGCGATCGACGAGCTTGAAAGGTCCCGCTCTCAGCGGTTCGCGGCCCAGGAAGATATTGGCGGCAACGTCGAGATTCTCAAAGAGATTGAGTTCCTGGTGCACGAAGGCGATTCCGGATGCGATGCTCGATTCCACGGTGAGGAAACGAAGCTCTGCGCCGTCGAGCAGGATCGTGCCTCGGTCGGGGGCGATCACGCCGCCGAGAATCTTCATCAGCGTCGATTTTCCAGCCCCGTTCTCGCCGACGAGGCCGATAACCTCGCCCGGCATGATGTCGATCGACAGGCCCTCAAGCGCAACGACGCCCGGATAGGTCTTGCCAACGCCGGAAAGCGACAGGAACGGCGTTGCAAGCGCGTCCGGTGACGGGATGTCGGAGCTGTGGTTCATCGCCTGTCCATGGCTACTGATGCTGTCGGCATGAGACGTCTTTCGCGGCAGCGGCAAGTGCCACCGCCGCGAAGGAGGATTACTTTCCAGACATAGCCTTCAGGCTGGCGGCATACTTGTCGACGTCATCCTTGCCGATAATCACCGTCGGGATGATGATCAAGCCGTTGCCGGGAACGCCTGATTTGTCGCCCTTGAGGTAGGCCGCCATCAGCTTCATGCCCTGGTAGGCCCACTCGAACGGCTGCTGCACGACGGTCGCTGCGATCGTGCCTTCCTTGACGCCGCCGAGCGTGATCGGATCGTCATCAAAGCCGACGACGGTGATCTGGCCGAGTTTGCCGGCGTCACGCAGCGCCTCATAAATGCGCGGCGTATTGTAGGAGTAGAAGCCGACCATGCAGGTGACGTCGGGGCTCGCCACCAGTGCGTCCTCGACGTTCTTCTTTGCACGCGTCTGGTCGATATCGTCGCCACGTACATCTGTCAGCTCGATCTTCGTGCCCTTCAGGCCGTCCTTCATGCCCTGGATGCGTTCTTTGGCATTGTCAGCGCCGAGCAGGCCGACGAAGCCGATGCACTTGCCGCCGTCCGGCATCGCTTTCTTGGCGATTTCGGCCGCCTGCAAGCCGGCGTCGACATTGGACGAGCCGATATAGGCAACGCGGTTGGTCTGCGGCGCGTCACTATCGGTCGTGAAGAGAGCAGTCTGCGAGCCGATCTTGTTCAAGCCGTCCGTCTGGGTCTTGGGATCGACCGCGGAGACCATGACCCCCTTGACGCCGGCACTGACCAAGTCTTCCATAAGTCGTTGCTGAACGGCGACAGATGCCTGCTCAGGGTACTTCAGTTCCATCTGGTAGTCAGGCATCTCGCCCTGCGCCTTCTTCACACCCGCTTCTGCGGCTTTCCAGAAGTCGGATGCGCCGTTGACGACGAATGCAAGTGTCGGTTTGTCGGCAGCATGCGATACGGCAATCGGCGCCGCGCTCAGCATCAACCCGGCGAAGAACAAGGCTGCATTGCGTTTCAGCTGTTTCATAATACACCTCCCGAGGGGCCGCAGTTGCACGGGCCCGTTTCCGATTTACGGCCGGCCGGATGCGCGCCCCCTCCTAGGGCCGTCGCAAAGCGACGAGTGGCATAGGTTCCGATCGCTCCCTGACGGTATACAAGAAATTTAATTAGTAAATAGTATTATCAATGCAGATCAAAACATTTCATCGCGCAGGGGCTAAGATGGCAATGTTGTACTGGCAATGGCCAATAACTGTTAGTGTTGTTGCAATTCATGCAATTGCCAGCGCTTTCAGATAGATGCTAATATTAATTAGCCGAAACGACGATCAATCCACCCTACCCTATTATCCCGAGAGAGACAGTTTCCACGAATGCGAAAACCCAAGACCCAAAATAAGCCTGCGCGCGTGACGATGATGGACATCGCCGCGGCGGCTGGCTGCTCGCAGGCGGCCGTCTCCTTCGTCCTCAACGACACGCCCGGCACCCGTATCTCACAGCAGACGCGCGATCGCGTATGGGAGGCGGCGCGCGCGCTCGGCTACATGGAGAAGACCTACACGACGAAGGCCTCTTATTCGGGACTGGACAACGTCATCGGTTTCGCCGTGGATCAGCTTGCCACCAGCCCGGAAGCGATCGTTGCGATCGAAGGCGCGCGGCAAGCCTCCTGGAACGCCGGCAATGTCCTTTTGGTAACCCAGACGCTCAGTGATCCCGTCATGGAGCCAAAAGCAATTGAGGCGTTGACGAGCGGAGGCATATCGGCGCTCATATATATGACAATCTATACCCGCCAGGTGGAGCTTCCTTCCTATGTCTGCAAGCTCAACATCCCGACGGTCCTGCTGAACTGTTATACGGCGGACCACGCCTTTCCCGCCGTGGTGCCGAGCGAGATCGCCGGAGGGCAGAGCTCCACCCGGCACCTGATCATGCACGGACACCATCGTATCGCGACGATCACCGGCGAAATCTGGATGCAGGCGGCGCAGGACCGGCTGACGGGATATCGTCGCGCGCTGGCGACCGCCGATATACCCTTCGATCCGGAATTGGTCATTGAAGGCGACTGGTCGGCCGGTGCCGGCTATGCCTCCACAATGAAACTGCTTGCTCTGAAAGAGCCGCCCACCGCGATCTTCTGCCAGAACGACCGCACTGCCATCGGGTGCTACGAGGCGCTCAAGGATGCAGGGCTTCGCATTCCCCAGGACATGTCGGTGGTGGGTTATGACGACGAAGAAATTTCACGACATCTCGTACCCCCGCTGACGACTTCGGTCCTTCCACATCTTGCCATGGGGCAATGGGCGATCGAACATCTCAACCCGGAAAGTACACCCGGCAAGCGCTATCCAATTGCGAAGCTCGAATGCTCGCTGGTTAAGCGTCATTCCGTCGCCGCGCCGCGGGCCGAGGCGCGGCAGATCCTCGATGGCGCATATACCTCGCCATAGGATGGGTTCGCACTGGGACCGAACGCCGACGGCTGGCTCGGAACCCCTGACCGGCGCGCATTGGAGGAAGTGGTCGAAATCGCTTCGCGGGCGCTGGAACGGGAGAGTTGCCTTTGGTCGATAGGTTGCGAACGGGTTGCCCCCTGCCCTTGCTTTGTCACTGATCGAACCACTGATCTCAAATATTCTCAACCACAGATACAATCTGCGCAGAGACGACGTTGACGACGTGTAGATTTGGAGCTAGCTCTATCGGCCATGAAAATCGCAATGGTTCTCGTAGTGGTGATATCGCGCATGGGCAGGACGGTCTGATCGTCCGGCAATAGCCGCCCATGCGCCGAAAACAGGTCCCTGACGGGGCCTTTTTTTATGCCCCGTCGCACCTATCACCTCACTCACGACGGAACCCAGATATGACCGGCGAGAAAGCCAACTCTTCCCTCAATACCCCTTCTGATCGTCTCATGAACGGCGGCGAGATCGTTCTGCAAGCGCTGCGCGACAACGGTGTCCAACACATTTTCGGTTACCCTGGCGCCGCGGTGCTGCCGATCTATGACGAAATCTTCCAACAGGAGGAAATCAAACATTTCCTGGTGCGCCATGAGCAAGGCGCCGGACACGCAGCCGAAGGCTACGCCCGCTCGACGGGACGAGTTGGCGTCATGCTGGTGACATCGGGACCAGGCGTTACAAATGCGGTCACGGCGCTGCAGGATGCCCTTATGGACTCCATTCCGATCGTCTGCCTCTCCGGTCAGGTGCCGACAAGTCTGATCGGCACGGACGCTTTTCAGGAATGCGATACGGTCGGCATCACCCGCCCCTGCACAAAGCACAATTTCCTGGTCCAACACATCGACGATCTGGCCAAAACGATCCATCTGGCTTTCCAGATTGCGGCGGCCGGTCGGCCCGGCCCTGTTCTCGTCGACATGCCGAAGGACGTGCTCTTCGCCAGAGGGACCTACGTTGCACCTGACCAGGTAGCTCCGCTGCCGAGCTACCAGCCCGCAATGCAAGGCGATCAGAACGCGATCCGGGCGGCTGTCGCATTGATGGCCGAAGCGCGACGACCTATCATCTATGCCGGCGGCGGCGTCATCAATTCGGGGCCGGAGGCGTCACGATTATTGCGTGAGCTCGTCGACCTCACCGGCTTTCCCATAACGTCCACCATCATGGGGCTTGGAGCCTATCCCGCCACCGGGCCGAACTGGCTGCGCGTCGCCGGACAGGACGGCTCGCATGAAGCCAATATGGCAATTGGCGATTGCGACCTGATGATCGCCATCGGCGCGCGCTTTGACGACCTTGCGATCTCGCGCATCCATGAGTTTTCGCCTCACTCGAAGAAAATCCACATCGATATCGATGCCTCGTCGATCAACAAACGCGTTCCCGTCGATATCGGCATTCAAGGCGACGCCGCGCATGTGCTGGCGGATATGATCCATGCCTGGCGGTCGCTTTCCACCGTGCCCGACCAGAAGCGGTTGCGGGCGTGGTGGACACAGATCGACCATTGGCGAGCCCGCCATTCGTTTTCCTACGAGCGGCTGGACCGTACAATCATGCCGCAACATGCCCTGGAGCGTCTGCATGCGCTGACAAAGCCGTATGACCCCATCATCGCCACGGAGATCGGTCAGCAGATGTGGGTGGCGCAGTTCTTCGGTTTCGACAGGCCCAATCGCTGGATTACCTCCGGGGGATTGGGGACTATGGGTTTCGGTCTTCCTGCCGCGCTGGGGGCGCAGCTCGCAAATCCCGGCCGCCTTGTCATCGACATTGCCGGCGACGCGTCGGTGCAAACGACGATGAAAGAGCTGTCGACGGCGATACAGCATCAAGCGCCGATCAAGATCTTCATCTTGAGCGATGAGCATCCGGGCATGGCGCGAGAATGGGGTCAGGTACCGGATGGCGATGGTCGATCGCGCGCTTATTCGGCCTCGCTGCCCGATTTCACCAAGCTCGCGGAAGCCTATGGCGCCATCGGCCTTCGCTGCGAGAGCCCGGGCGAACTCGATGCCAGGATCGAGGAGATGATCAACGTGGACCGGCCGGTGCTTTTTGACTGCCGGGTTGCCAGGCTCGCCAACGCCCATCCGCAGTGATGGCGGATGATCGACACCCCAAAAGCAAGCCGTGCGATCCTGCAGCAGCCGCACGGTAAGTCCATTCGTTCGTGAACGCTCATGACGCCAAGATCGCCGTTCTCGATCTGCCGAAGCTGTCCCCAGATCCGCCGCTTGTTTAGTGCTTGCGGGCCTGGGGCAGCAGGTTCATGCTTGTCCCCTGTCTGAGGCCTGCTGGTTGCGGCTGAAATAGCCGTACATCGGGGTTTCGTGAGATGCGTCCGATGGAGTGCAGCGGCTGCGGGTTTGATATTCAGAGCGGTTTTGCTTTCTGTCCGCGATGCGGCGCAAAGCAACCACTCTCCTGTGCTGCATGCGGCCATCCTTGTCAGCCCGATTTTGCCTTCTGCCCCCGATGTGGTGCGTCGATACCAGGCACAGCGCAGCCCGCATCGAAGCCGAAGATCGAGGCGGTCCTGTCTAAATCGGAGGGCGACGCCGACCGGCGGCCGGTGACCGTGCTCTTTGCCGATCTCTGCGGCTTCACGACGTTGAGCGAGCAGATCGACCCTGAAGTCATGCGGGTGCTGCAGAACGAATTGTTTGAAGAGATGACCCAGGCAGTCGAAGCCTATGGCGGCTTCGTCGACAAGTTCGTCGGCGATGCGCTGCTGGCGCTGTTCGGCGCGCCCGTCGCTCATGAGGACGATCCGGTACGGGCGCTCGGTGCCGCACTTGATATGATCGGTCGGGCGACGCAGGTCGGCGAGCGCTGGCACGCCCGCGCCGGTGTGCCGCTGCGCCTGCATATCGGCATCAATAGCGGCCCTGTCGTCACCGGTGGCTTCGGTGCGGTCAGTACAAAATCCTATTCCGTGACCGGCGACACGGTGAACACCGCCCAACGCCTGCAGTCCATGGCCGGCGAAAACGATATCCTCGTCGGGCCGCTGACCTATCGCCTCACCCGCCACGCCTTTGCCTTCGAGAGTCTCGGCGCGCAGGCGTTGCGCGGCAAAAGCGGAAACGTCCTTGTCCATCGGCTGACCGGGCTGTCGGAAGCGCCGCATACGGCGCGCGGGCTCGAGAGTCTCGGCCTTCAGGCGCCGATGATCGGACGGGATACGGAAATGTCGCGGTTGCTGACATGCCTCGACCTTGCCTGCGGCGGCGCGGCGCAGCTTGTCCGGCTGATCGGCGAAGCGGGCATCGGCAAGTCGCGGCTGGTCAACGAATTCGTCGCAATTGCCGGCAGTGCTGCCCGTTTCCAGGGCCTCGCCATCCGCAAAGCGACCTGCTCTCCGCTCGGCGAACAATCCTATGGCACGCTCGGCGCGGTCGTGCGCAGCGCCTATGGCATCGGCGAGCGCGACGATCTCGACAGGGCGCGGCAATTGCTGACAACGGGGTTCCGCGCGCTCGATCTGACGCAGGATGAGGTCGAGGGACTTTTACCGCTGTTTCTACATGTGCTCGGCCTCGGCGATCCCGATGGCGCGTTGCGGTACATCGAGCCGGAGCAGTTGCGGCGGCAGATCTTCTATGCCGTCCGCACCGTCTTCGAGCGGCGGCTGGCGCAAGGTCCCCTGCTGCTTGTCATCGAGGATCTGCACTGGGCGGACGCCACCTCTCTGGAAGTGCTTCGCTTCATGATGGACCGACTGGAGCGCAGCCGGTTGATGCTACTTGCGATCTACCGGCCGACATCGCAGACCGACCCACTGGACTCCAACCGTGTCAGCGTAACCGTGCAACGTCTTGCCCCACTCTTTGCGGCCGACGGGCAGAGGCTGCTTGCTGCGTTTTTTGGCGTGGATCATGGCAAGTTGCCGGTCACGATGCGCAAGCGCATCCTGGACCGCGCCGGCGGCAACCCGCTTTTCATCGAAGAAATCCTTCGGGCGTTGATCGACATGGGCACGTTGCACAATGACGGCCAGCGCTGGCATGTCGCAGCGGAAGACACGGATGTCGATATCCCGGTGAACCTGCAAGCCCTGTTGCTTGCCCGCGTCGATCGTCTGCCACAGGAGATTAGACGGCTGGCGCAAGAGGCGGCAGTGGTCGGCCCGAAGTTCGATACCGCCCTGCTCCGCACCGTCGCCACAGAGCCGGCCGCCATCGATGCTGCATTGGATCATCTCTGCGATGCCAATATCATCGAAGAACTGCGCGGGCCGGATGCCAGTGGGTCGCCGGGCTATCGCTTCAGCCAGACGCTGATGCACGACGTCATCTACCACAATCTCCTGCTGCAACGGCGCATGGAGCTTCATCGACGGATCGGCCAGGTTCTGGAACGTCAATATGGCGCAGCACCCGACCGGCCCGAGCACCTGGCGCAGCTCGGCCATCACTTCAGCCTGACCACAGAAAGGGCCAAGGGGGCTACCTATCTGATGGCGGCGGGCGATCTGGCGCGCAAAACCTACGCCAATGACGATGCGATGCGCCTCTATCGTCAGGCCCTTGCGGCCCTCGCAAACGAGGTGGAGGTTACACCAGAGCAACTCGCGCTGCTGGAGCGTCTTGCCGATCTCTGCGGTCCCGCCGGTCTCCGCGACGCTGCCTTGAACCACTATCAGCGAGCGCTTGCGACCCACCGCAACAACAACCCTATCGCCGCAGCGCGGATATTGCGCAAGGTCGGCCGTTTGCATCTCGATGCAGGACGCCGCGATCAAGCGGAGACACATTTGGCCGAAGCCGAAACCATCATCGCAGCAATCGATGCGCCGGTCGAACGTGCACATGTCCTGCAGGAGCGCGGCCATCTGGCCTTCCGCATGGGGGATCAGGCCGCTGCCGCCGAGTGGGCAACGCAGGCACTGCAATGCCTGCAAACGCTGCCGATCGACGGGACGACGGAGGCCGGACGGGAGACGGCGCGAGCGATGGCGGAGGCGCTGAACACCAAGGGTGCGGCCTTTGCGCGGCTCGGACGCCGCCGCGAGGCCGTGCAGGAAGTGGAGCGCAGCCTCTCGGTCGCCGAAAAGGCCGATCTGCAAAGTGCTGCCTGTCGCGCCTATTCCAATCTCGGCGTTCTCTACACGATTGTCGATCCGGCCAACGCCATCAAGATCTGCCGGCGCGGACTGGAGCTTGCGATCCGTATCGGCGATCTCGGCTTCCAGGCGCGGCTTCTCGCCAACCTCGCAGTGGCCTGCTGCACCTTCACCGATCGTTGCGCTGCCGAGGGTGTACCGGCTGCGGAAAAGGCCGTCGAAATCGACCGGGCGCTCGATCAGCGCGACCATCTCTCCGTGCCGCTGATCGTGCTGGGCCAGATTCATCAATGCCACGGGCAGCCGAAGCTAGCTCGTAAGTATTACGAGGAAGCCCTTGAGGTTGCGAAGGAAATTGATGAACCGCAACTGCTCTTTCCGTGCTATGATGGCTTAGCGACACTCAGCCTTGAGCATGACGACATGGACGAGGCGGAACGGTATTTCACGCTGGCGCAGGATGTGTGCATTCGCCACAACCTCGACCCTGGCACGCTCGTCGTCCTGCCGTTTCTCGACTGACCTGTCCTCGTCGCGGTGATCGCCGGGGATCAATTTCGAAAATCAAATCAAAAACATAAAGGGAGGAATGAAACATGCAGGAGAACCACGCCGCAAGACCATTGCAGCCGGGAGATCGTGCGCCGAACGTGGTGCTGGATGCGATCACCCGCCAGGGCAAGGTCGCCATCGACGATTTTCGCGGCCAGAAGCCGGTGCTCGTCGGGTTGTTCCGCGGATTGCATTGCCCCTTCTGTCGCCGGCAGATCGCCGCCATGGCGGAACTCACCGATGCATTGCAGGAGAAGGGCATCGATAGCCTGACCATCGTCAACACGCCGATCGACCGCGCCCGCCTCTATTTCCGCTACCATCCGCTTCCCAATCTGCTGGCGGCCTCGGACCCGGAACGGGTATCGCACAGGGCCTTCGGCCTGCCGAATCTTCAATTCACCGAAGATGAGAATGAGTGGCCGCGCAAAGTCAGCATGAACACGGTGATGTCGATGCGCATCGACATGCCGGGCGAGCTTCCTGCGCCTATGGACCCGATGGCGGCGTCGGAATTCCTCGACAAAGCGGACGGCTATGAAATCACCGAGGATGACAAGCAGATGATAGCCGCCGGCCAAGGCCAGCTCGTCGGCGAATTCCTGCTCGATCGGGATGGCGTCGTGCGCTGGTGTTTCACGGAAGTCGAGGGGGACGGCCGCCATATGTTCGGCGGCCCCGCGCCTCGGGAAGTGATGTCGGCAGCGTCGAACATGGCTGTTTGAAGCAAATGATCTTTTAAGCGCGTCGCATCGATCGGATTCATGCGACGCGCTCGATGAGACGAAGATACGTTCGGCGTCCGCACCGACTCCGCTTACCTTAAGGAACAAATCTCGCATGGCGATGTTGTCACTACGATAAGCATTGGACCATGGGAGGAACTCATGCTGAAATCTCTTCAGTTCGTACTGGTCGGCTTGGCTGCGATAAGCGGCTTGACGATCTCGCCGACGATCGCGGCAGCGCAAGACTTGGAGTTGCGGCTCGGCCCCGGTGGTGTCGGCGTTTACGACCGTAATCGAGATCGTGATCGTGGCCGATATGACGGATATGATCGGCGCGGACCCCGCGGATGCGACCCGGATGATGCTCTCGACATCGCACGCGGCGAAGGACTTCGAAGGGCGCAGATCGTACGCATGTCGCCCCGCAGTATTGTCGTGCAAGGGATGACACGCCGCGGACCGGAACGAATGACCTTCGCAAACCGCCGAGGCTGCCCGGAAATCTGACCGCGACGTGAGCAAATGAGGTGGACGGCCGGGCCTTCGAGATCGTCGAAGGAATGCGGTTGCGAGCCTTGCTTTCAAACCGGCGGAACCTTTGGCCACCTTGGACATTGCTGCCCATGCAGCGCTCTGCTTTGGGTCGCGTGCACCTTTAAGCACATAGGAGGATTCATCATGATGAGCGGTCAATTGAAGGCGCTTCTCGCCGTCCTTGCCGTTGCCGGCTACCAAAACAGAGACAAGATCGGGGAGCTCCTGCGGGGCATCCAGAACCCTCAGCAGGCTGGCGCAGGAAACCAGCAGCCCGGCGGGCTTGGCGGCCTTCTTGGTGGACTGGGCGGTTCAGGCGGTCTCGGTGGCCTTCTCGGCGGGCTGACATCCGGCGGCATCGTTAGCGGCGGTCTCGGCGATCTGCTGAAGACGTTTCAGCAGAATGGTCACGGTGACAAGGCGGAGTCGTGGGTAAAGCCAGGTCCGAATGCGGACATCGATGACGGCCAGCTTGCGGAAGCATTGGGACCGGACGTTCTCAACGAGATCGCTGCCAATACCGGCCTTTCGCATCAAGAGATTCTTGCGCGACTGAAGCGCGATCTTCCCAAAGCGGTCGACGACCTGACACCAAACGGACAACTGCCCACCGCCGAAGAGGATTTCTTGTCTGCCGCGAGCCAATCAACCACCTCCCCACGGCCCGGCACCATCTAATTTCGGGCCGTCTGTGTGGGGCGGGGCATTACTCCGGAAGTCCCGCCTTGCGGTAGCCTTCGACGAAATGCTCAAGCGTCCGAGCGTCGCGGAACGGCTCGGTCTCCGCCCAGTGGCGGGTTGAAAAATGCGGGTTGGCGACAAGGAACAGTTCGGCCTCGGCGCGCGCCTCGTCGAGCCGGCCAAGTTGGGCAAGGCTTGCCGCCAGGAAACGGCGAGAACTCGTGCGATAGGTTTCGTCGCTGCGCAGCGTCTCGACGGCGGCTCCGTATTGGCCGGCGGCATATTGCGCCTGGCCGAGCGCCAGATAGTACCAGCTTGCCGGAAACGGGTTCAGCCGGAAGGCCTTGGCGATATGTTCGAGGCCCTCCCGGACCCGCCCGGCCAGGACCGCGATGTCGGATAGCGCCGCAAAGGTGTCGGCCTCGTTCGCGTCGAGCTCGATCGCCCTGGCGAATTCCGCATCCGCTTCGGCAAAGCTGCGCTCATAGGCAAGCAGGTAAGCCAGGATCCAGCGGCAGCCGGCATCGTTAGGATCGATCGCCACAGCCTTGCGCGCCAGCTCCAGAGCAAGGCTACGGGTGAGTTGCGTTGGTCCACCGGAATGCACCTCTCCCATCCAGTGGTTCATGGCAAGCCAGCGATAGGCCTCGGCATAATCAGGGTCGAGGGAAATCGCGCGCGTCAGCATCAGATGCGCTTCCCGGGCCGTCTGCGGCGTATCATCCATCAGCCGGCGCGCCCGCACGCAGAGTTCGTAAGCCTCGAGATTTTTGGGCCGGTTGCGCGGCGGCGGTGCGCGCAGCCGGCCGAGCAGCGCCTCGACGATCTTGCCAGTCACTTCGTCCTGAACGGCAAAGATATCCTCCAGGCTGCGATCGAAGCGTTCCGCCCACAGATGATCGCCACTTGCCGCATCGACCAGTTGGGCGTTGATGCGCACCTGTCCCGCTGCGCGTCTTGCGCTGCCCTGCAGCAGGTAGCGCACGCCGAGCTCCTCGGCGATCTCGCGCACGTCCCTCGCCTTGCCCTTGTAGGCGAAAGCCGAGTTGCGGGCGATGACGAACAGGCCCGGCGTCTTAGAGAGGTCGGTGATCAGGTCTTCAGTCAGCCCGTCCGCGAAAGATTCCTGCTCGGGATCGTTGCTGATATTCACGAAGGGCAGCACTGCTATCGATGGTTTGTCGGGCAGCGGCAAAGGTTTTCGCTTCACGCCGCCGAGCTGATTGATGGCGCCGGTGAAGCGATAGCCGACGCGCGGCACCGTGGAGATCCATTCACCGCCCTCGGCGGGCGGACCAAGCAGCTTGCGCAGCTGGGCGATCTGGACAGTCAGGTTGCCTTCCTCGACTGATATCCCCGGCCACGCCGCGTCCATCAGTTCGGCTTTGCCGACAATTTCGCCGGGTCGTTCAACGAGTGCAGCGAGCAGCTTGACCCCGCGATGGCCAACAGCAACGGGATCATCGTTCCGAAGGAGCGTTCCCGCCACCGGATCAAGCACAAACGGACCAAAGGCAAAGCGCGATCCCTGCATGGGGCGCATCCTAAAGTCTTTAAAGCTTGGATGGAACTGTTCGTCCGCTTAGGCCGCGTGGCATCGAGGACGCGATCAGTGGAAATCGTGTTCCAGTGGCTGATGGCGGTGACGACCAAATAATGACTGCCTGAAAATAGAGCGTCGAGGTGACTCCCATGGTTTTCTGGATAGCGGGCGCAGTTGGATTGGCGATCGCTTATCTCCTCGGTTCCACACCCTCGGGCTATCTGGCGGGCAAATTGATCAGGGGCATCGATATCCGGGAGCATGGCTCCAAATCCACCGGAGCAACGAATGTATTGCGAACGCTGGGCAAATGGCCTGCATTGGCGGTTCTGCTGATCGATGTGCTGAAAGGTGTAGGAGCAGTCATCTTTGCCCGCTGGTTTTACCCTTGGTTCTCGACAGTCTCATCGGGCACGCCACCGACAGCGTTTGATCCGCAAATCTTAGAGCCTTGGGCTGTTTGCCTGGCGGGACTTGCCGTGTTGCTAGGCCATGGCCGTTCGGTCTGGCTCAATTTTACCGGAGGCAAGTCGGTTGCCGCGGGGCTCGGTGTGTTGCTGGCGATGTCATGGCCCGTAGGTTTGGGCGCTGTGGCGGTTTTTGGCGTTGCGCTGGCCGCCGTCCGGATTGTTTCCCTGAGTTCGATGCTGGCGGCGTTGACGGCCAACGCTCTCGTCTGCGGCTTGGAACAACCGCTGCCCTATCGGCTGCTGGTGATCGCAGGCGGCATTTACGTGATTGCCCGGCATCGCACCAACATTCGGCGCTTAGTGGCCGGGACAGAGCCTCGTCTGGGCAAGGTCGCCTAGAAGCGAAAACGCACCGCACCATGCACCGCTCGCTCGCAGAGGAAGCAGGGTCTCAATCTTGCCGGACGATGGCGCCGACCGCATTGACGAGAATGCGCGCGGCGGTCAGGGCCGACAGGCCGGCTATGTCCGCGGGAGGGTAGAGCTCGACAAGGTCGAATCCTGCGATTCTGGCCCGCCTGCCGAGGCACGCGATCAGGTCGATCACCTCAGTGTAGGTCAGGCCGCCGGGCGTACGCGCCGCCACGCCCGGCATGATGCTGGGATCGAGGCTGTCGCAGTCGAGGGTGACGACGACCCGCGCTCCTTTCGGAATATGCCGGAGAGCTGCTTCGGCCCCGTCGGCATGAATCTCTCGGGCAGTTACGAAGCGGCTGCCGTAGGCCCGCGCCGCTTCGATGTCGGCGAGGCGTGCGCTGCCGACGCTGCGGAGGCCGACCTGGACCATGCCGACGACATGCGGCATCTCGCTCGCCCGACGCATCGGGCTCGAATAGCCGTGGCGCTCGCCATGCACCTCGTCGCGCCAATCGATATGGGCGTCGATCTGCAGGATCCAGACCGGCTCGTGGTCCGCAAAGCCGGCGATGAAGGGAATGGTCACGGAACAATCGCCGCCGACTAGGATCGGCACTGCGGGCATTGACAGGACCTCGCGCGTCCTCGCCTCGATCCGGGTTCGGTTGCCGGCATTGTCATGAAGGATGGTTGGAACGTCGCCAGCGTCAACGCAGCAGACCGGATTGTGGTCAAACAGCGGACCGCCGAGATCGAAATCCCAGTGCTCGACGAGCGCAGCATCGTCCTGGCTCGCAGCGCGGATGGCGCCGGCGGCCAGGGCATAGCCGCTACCGTCCTTGCCGGGATAGGTGCTGCCGTGAGTGGCTGCGAAGATGACCGCTCGGGGCAAGCGACCATCGGCGAGGCGATCTGGAAGGCCAAGAAAGGAAGGTAAAGCGGTCATTTTCTGATGGTCCTGATGATGTCCGGCTGAAATTGCTGTGGTGAGGACTTTTGAGAATTCGATGCTGACCTGTTTAGTCCGTTTGGAAGTTTTTGAGAACTTTTTGGGAAAGCTTAAGTACGACGCTCACCCTATACTGCAGAATTCATCCTCTTTGAGGTAGATGGCCCCCGGCCTTCAAACCCTATGGAGGTTGCTGTGAACGATATTCCCTGCGTGGAATCGGCGGAATTGTCGCATCGGCACTTGCACGGCACGACATCGCCGCGAGAGGACCGGATCCCATGGGCTGCGATGGCGGGCATCATCGCGACCGTCACGGTATTCGCCGTGGCCCAAGGGCTGACCTATCCGCTGCTCAGCTTCATCCTGGAGCGGCAGGGAACGACATCGGGCCTGATCGGCCTGTCGGCGGCGGTGACGCCGCTGGGTTTCATCCTATCGGCACCCTTTATTCCGGCGCTGTCGCAGCGTGTGGGCGGGACGCGGCTGGCGATCCTGTGTTCGATCCTCGCCGCCCTCACCCTGATGGTGATTGCCTGGGCGCAGGACGTCTGGACCTGGATGCCGCTGCGCTTCCTGCTCGGCGTCTTCGCCAATCCGCTTTACGTGATCAGCGAGACCTGGCTGATCACGATCACGCCGGCTGCGCGCCGGGGCCGGATCATGGGACTCTATTCGTCGATCGTTTCGGGCGGCTTCGCCATCGGCCCTCTGTCGCTCTGGCTCACCGGCACTGAGGGTTGGCCGCCTTTCCTGATCGGTATTGCGGCCTTCCTTATCTGCGGCCTGGTCGTGCTTGCGGTCGTCCCACGCCTGCCCGACACGCCTGGTGAAGGCGAGGCAACATCGGTGGGCCGCTTCTTCGCGCTGGCACCGCTGCTGTTGTTTGCGGTTTTCACCGCCGCCGCCTTCGAGCAGATCCTGCTTTCCCTGTTCGCGGTCTATGGCGCAGCGCTCGGCAGCGCCGAAGGGCGCATCGCTTCGCTCATCACCTGTTTCATCGCCGGCAATGCCGCGCTGCAGATTTTGCTTGGGCGCTTGGCCGAACGGTTCGGCTCGACGCGGACCATGCTTTTCTGCGTCCTGGCTTGCCTTGCCGGCTGCCTGCTGCTGCCGTCGGCCTTCGCCACGTGGCTCATCTGGCCGCTGGTTTTCGTCTGGGGTGGGGTCTCGTTCGGGATCTACACTCTGTCGCTGATCCAACTCGGCGAGCGTTTCACCGGTCAGGCCCTGATCGCCGGTAACGCCGCGTTCGCCTTGGTATGGGGCATCGGCGGCATCGTCGGCTCGCCGGCGACAGGGCTGGCGATGCAACTGATCGGACATCAGGGCCTGCCATTGTCCCTTGGCCTGCTCAGCTGCGTCCTGGCGGTGTTTCTGATGGCCAGGAAATGGCGGGGCTGATCGAAGCACTTGCTCGTGCTGCCCTGCCCTGGCCTCTTTTGCCGACCGCCTTGGTAGAAGAATTGCCATTTAATCTATAACACGTTATATAACCCCCAATACAAATGGAGATCGGCATGGTCGAGGATGTGGTCCGGACGCTCGGGTTTCTGTGCATGGGCAGCCGGCTGCGGCGCATCGGAGAAAGGCTGCAGGCCGATACGCAGCAGGTCATCGACGAAGCGGGCCTTGGTATTCAGGCGGGCCAATATCCATTCCTCGCAGCGATCGACCGGTCTGGGCCACTGACGATCGGCGAGCTTGCGCAGGCGGTGGGCATCACCCAGCCCGGCGCAACGCGAACCACCGGCCAGCTTCTCGAGCTCGGTTACGTCGACATGCAGCCGGCGCCGGACGATCAGCGTCGCAGGCTGGTCTCGCTGACCGAAAAGGGACAGGAGCTCGTCGATCATTCAAAGAAGGTGATCTGGCCGCGCATCGCTGCCGCCGTTGCGGATCTCTGCGGCGATCTCGACGGGCCGATCCTCGAACAGCTCGCGGCCATCGAGGACGGGCTTGCTGCGGCACCGCTTGCACGCCGCAGCACTACCAAGGAGGAAGGATGATGAAACATATCCTCGACCGGCCGATCTGGAGCGCACTGGAGACCGCGCATGCCGATCTTGCCGAAGGCAATGAGGACGCGCGGCGATACCCGCCGTCGATCGTACCCTTCGCGGCCTCCGCAGACGATAGGCCGGAGAGCCTCGACGCCCTGGAGAACCTGCCTTCGCGGGAGGAGAGCATGATCCTCGTCGAAGCCGGCCCGATCGCCATTCCACCGAGCCTGGCTATCGTCACAGAGGCATCGGTGGTCCAGATGGTGGCCGAGCGGCCCCACGCGCGGATTTCCGATCCACGCATCCAGCCCCTGACGGAGGCCGATGCCGCCGACATGCTTGATTTGGCGACACTGACCAAACCCGGGCCGTTCACGTTGCGAGCCCAAAGCCTCGGCAGCTTCTGGGGGATCAAGAGCGAAGGCCGCCTGGTGGCGATGGCCGGGCAACGGATGCGGCAGACAGGCTACATCGAGCTTAGCGGGCTTTGCACCCATCCCGATTTCCAGGGACGCGGCCTCGGCACCCTGCTCTTCCGCTTCGTTGCCGGCGAAATCGCATCGAGCGGCGACACCGCCTATCTGCATGCCTATGCGGCGAACACGTCGGCCATTTCGCTCTACAAGACACACGGCTTTGCGCTTCGCTCGGAGATGAACATGAGGGTGGTCAAACGCCGACCCTAAGCCGTGCCCACGACCTATCGCACCGCCGGCGGCAGCACTTCGAATTTCCAGAATTTTTCCGGGCCGAAATAAGTCGTGGCAAACGCGCGGATATCTGCGGCGGCGACCTTTTCGTAGCCGCTGAGATTGTCGCGTATCCGGTCTAGGCCGCGCGAATCCGTCTGAGCGCCGCGCAGATATTCAATCCAGTATTCGTTACCCTGCTGCTGATGCTTCAGTGTCTCGATGATGGGTTCCCGGGCGCGCGCAAGTTCGTCCGGGGAGACATCATGCGACCGCAGATCCTTGGCGATCTCGTCGACGAGTGCATAGAAGCGCGCGACCTTTGCCGGGTCTGTCTCGACGTAGAAATATGCGTAGCCGTAGCCAGGGACTTCACTTGACAGGTCAGCATCGCCCTCCAGCACATAGCTTGCTCCTTCTGCGATGCGAAACTGGTCGACCAACCTGTTTTGGAAAATCTGGGTGGCGAGATTGGCGGTGAAGGACCGTGGCAGGTCGGAAAGCAAATCGCCAATCGGAGCCCCTACCGCGGCGGCGACGTTATCGGCCCTGCCCTTATGGGTCTCCACAACGGGCTTCTCGTTCGTCGCCGGAAAACGCACGTCGTTCCGACCGTCGCTCGACGTCGTCTCCGGGCGCGGCGGCAAGGCGCCAAAAGTTTCAGCTGCCAGCCGGATCGCGTCGTCCACCGTCACGTCGCCGACAATGGTGATATCGATCGGGCCGTTGGAGACTATAGGCCGGAAAAGCGCCTCGAAATCCTCTGGATGAGCGGCCGACAACTGCGCGCGATCGGGGAAGGTCCAGCGCGGGTCGCCCGAATGCACGAGACCTGGGAAATCGCGGCTGACAACGCCGCCGGGCGTTGCCTCATACTGATCGAGACCGCTCAAATAGGCTTGCTGCACACGCTTGAACGCCTCGGGGCGGTAGGCGGGATCGGAGGTATATGCGGTCATGAGCTGCAGTTGCGTCGCAAGATCTCCAGTCGTTGTGTGACCGTCGAACCTGAAGGAGCTGTCGCCGACCGAGAAATCGATGCTGACGATGTTGGCCGTCAGCGCTTTCTGGATATCCTGGTAATCCATGGCCTTCACGCCGGACAGCACGACGGCCGGAGATGCCCAGATCGGGGCGGAACGGTCGTGCGGCAGGTCCAGCCGACCGCCGCCGATATCTTCACGCACCAGCACTTCGTTGGCACGCAGCTTGGTTGGCTTGACGGTAAGCCGCACGCCGTTGGAAAAGCGCACCATGGTCAAGCCGAGATCGTCGACGGCGCGGCGTTCGACCACAGCGCCCGGCGCGCCGAAATGGGCGTAGGGCCAGGCGACGTCAGTTGCACTGGATAGTGCCGAGACGGCAACGGCATTTGATGCATCGTAGACTTGCCGAACCGCGTCGGCTCCGCCCTCAGGTGATTGGGCCGTCTGCAGCACGACCTGCGGACCGTTGCCGGAGAAAGCGCGCTGCAGGGCCTGATTGACCTCGGCCGCCGTGACGCCACTCGTCATCGTCTCGAACAGCGAGAGATCTTCGGCAGGCGAGGTGAAGACTTCATCGTCATCGACGCTGCTCGCCAGCATCGAAGCGAGGTCCGTGGTCATGCGCGTCGCGGCTCCGGCCGCAGCGGCCCGCAGGGCCGAGCGATAGTCGAGGATTTCGCGGTCGATCTCCGCCTGCGTAGCGCCGAACTGCTGGATACGACGCTGTTCCTGGTCGATGGCTGTGAGCGCCGCCTGCCATTTGTCCGGCTCGGAGTTCGCCGCGATGAGGACGACATGAGCGGAATCGACGATATCCTGAGAGCCGACGCCCGCACTGATGAATGGGGCATCCGCCTTGCCGGCGATCGTGCTCACCCGGCGATTGAGCACCATGAGACCGAGATTCTCAATAAGCTCAGCGCGGCGCTTGGCGAAGGTGTCAGGCGCCGCGTCATAGAGACGCGTCCAGGCGACCTGTACGCTCGTCCTGCCGCCGGGAACAACGATGAGGTCGGCGCTTTCGCCTTTCCTCACCAGCGCGCCGAGATCCGGTTTTGCCGGCGTCGGATCCACGGCCTTCCAATCGTCGAAGCGCTGCCGGATTTCCGTTTCCATGGTGGCGGGGTCGATATCGCCCACCACCATCACCGTTGCCCGATCGGGTCGGTAATTGGCCCGGTAATAATCACGGACGAGGGCCACAGGCGCATTGCTGATGATGTCGGCTTTACCGATCGGCGCCCGCATGGTCGTGCGCTTGCCGGCGAGCAACGAATTCATGATTTCGAGCGCCACGCGATACTGCGGCGTGTCGCGCAGCCGCTCTTCCGACAGGATGACGCCGCGTTCGCGATCGAAGGCGCCGGCATCGAGCGTCAGCTCGCTTGCCGTTTCTCGCATCAGCATCAGGCCCGTCGAAACCGTGTCTGCATCGACCTCGGGCAGATCGAGCGCATAGACAGTCTCGTCATAAGAGGTATGGGCGTTGGTGTCCGGCCCAAAGGCCAAGCCCTTGCGCTGCAAGATACGGATCATCTCGCCTTCGGCGACATGTGTCGAACCCTTGAAGGCCATGTGCTCGAGAACATGCGCCAGACCCTGCTGGTTATCGTTTTCATCGAGCGAACCGGAGCCAATGCGAAAGCGGATGGCTGCCTGTCCGGGCGGCGTGACATTGCGCATGATCGCAAACCGCATGCCGTTGGCGAGCACGCCGAAACGCACATGGGGATCGGCTTGGAGGTCGCTTTGCGTTTGTGGCCAGGGCACGGAGGGGCTGTCCGCATAGGCTGGCAACGTGAAGTTCGCGACGAGGGAGACCGTCGCAAGAAACCACCACACCGTGGAGCATTCCATTTTTTTGTGAGACATTCTTGCCCAGATGATGAGAATGAAGAGGGTAGATGGCGTCAATCTGACTATTCCACAGGTTGCATTTCCCATCAACTTCCATGTTTCTAATGAATAAGAAGTAGATATCTCTGCATAGAACAGAATGATTTTAGGCCTGGTCGGCATAAAATCTGAATCCTGCTCTCAATTAAAGAGTTAGAGCATGATGTTGTCCGAAAACCGCTCACACTTTTCGGCATCACGCTCTGGGTGCCAGACCACTGTCATCGAACCCGCCTAAGGGATTGCGCCTCGATGCTGTTAGCAGGAGGCGTTTTCGATGGCGACATTGGAGCAGGTCGCGTTCCGGGCAGGATGCTCGCTGGCGACCGCAAGCAGGGTTCTCAATCGCAACGGCCCCGCCAGCGATTTGATGGTGCGCAAGGTGCGCCGCGCCGCCGCCGAGCTCGGTTATCGCCCGGCCGGCCTTTCAGTCGGTCGGCTCGGCCGCAGGCCCGTGGTCGGCGTGCTGATCCCGAGCATCACCAATCCGGTCTTTGCCTCGTCGCTGTCGAGCATCCAGAACCGCATGCTGGTGGCCGGCCATGGCGTTTTGATCGCGCAGTCGAACTACGATCCGGCGCGCGAGGCCGATGCCGTTGCAGCACTGCTGAACGACCGGCCGACTGGGCTGATCCTCACCGTCTGCGATCCATCGACCAGCCAGGCGCTGCTTGCGAAGCTCCCGCCGACGGTGCTGCTCAACAACCTGCCGACAGCGCAGTTTCCGGCGGCCGTTACTGCCGACAATCGCGGCGCGGGCCGCGAGATCGCGACGTATCTGATCGGCATGGGCCATCGCCGCATTCTGTTTCTCTCCGGCAATTTCGCCGCCTCCGACCGCGCCCGCCTTCGCTACCGCGGTTATCTCGACGCCATGGCCGAGAACGGGCTGACACCACTCGATGCCGTGCAGATACCGTTCGTCAGCGGCTATGACCAGCTCGATCTTGGCGGTGCGATGACTTCGCTTGCGCCGACGGCGATCATCGCCTCCAACGATCTCCTGGCGCTCGGCGTCATCGGCGCGCTGAAGCGCGAGGGGCTGTCGGTGCCTGCGGATGTTTCGGTCGCCGGCTTCGACGGCATTGCCATCGGCCGGCTGATCGATCCACCGCTGACGACCATCGAAATGCCGGATGCCAGCATGGGGGCAACGGCCGCCTCGCTGCTTCTCGACATGGCGGAGAATGCCGCCCCTGCCCGCCATCTCGACGTCGCCTATACGCTTCGCCGCGGCGGCACCGTGCGCGCTATCTGACGCTTGCGAAACAGGAAGGCCGCCACGCGCTCGGCGTGGCGGCCCTGCTCTGTTCCCGATTGGGAAGCCGATCAGCTGCGCGGCAGCATGCCCTCGACATCGGCGGCTGCGTCATCGAGCGCTTCCTTCGGCTCGGCCGACTGGTCGACGATGCGCGAGAGATTGTCGACGATCGTCTGCGTGACCTTGACGCCGTTAGAGCCTGGGAAGGCATACCAGGGGATCATCACCGGCATCTGGCCGAGGCCTGCCTGGAACAGTGGGTTCTGCTTGTAGAAATCGCCGAGATAATCGGCCGACTTCGCGGCGAGCTCGTTGTTCGGGACATACCCGGTGCCGGGCACGACGACGGAAGCGCCATAAGGGCCGGCGGCGAATTTGGCGAACTTCCACGCGGCATCCTGCTTGGCCGCATCATGCGTCAGGATGACGACGGCGTTGCCGCCCGTTGGCAGACGGCCGTTCACCGGATCGATCAGCGGGATCTTGGCGGTGCGCAGATCGAACTTGTTGCCGACATTCTTGATCGTGTTGCGCAGCGCGCCTGTCGTCTGGAATTCGAAACCGACCTTGCCGGCTGCGAAAGCCTGTTCGCCGGCTGCCTTGGTGAACACAGGCATGCCGCCTTCGGCGACCAGACGATGCAGGACCTCGACGGCCTTCTGGCCTTCCGGGCCGTTGAAGGCAACCTTGCTTTCGTCATCGCTCAGCATCTTGCCGCCGGCGCCGAAGAGCAGCGCCGAAAACATCCAGTCGTCGCCCTGCCAGCGGTAATCGATGCCGTCGACGCCATTGCCGAGCGCCTTGATCTTGCCGCCGAGCGCGATGACCTCATCCCAGGTCTTCGGCGGATTTTCTGGGTCGCCGCCGGCCGCCTTCACGAGATCGGCGTTGTAATACATGATCGGGTTGGAGGTCGCGAAAGCCAGCCCCACCTGCTTGCCCTTGACCTGGGCGAGCTTGAGGATGGTGTCGGAAAAGCCCTGCTCGGCCATGTTGCCGTCCTTCTGGACGAGCGGACCGAGGTCGACGGCGACGTCGCGTTCGTCGAGCATGCGCAGGCGGTTGAGGCCGATGAAGGTGATATCGGGCATCTCGCTGGTGCCGACCTGGCGAAGGATCGTCTGGATGCCTTCTTCATAGGTGGCCGACGGGCTGGCGAACTGAATCTTGATATCGGGATTTTCTTCCATGAATTTCTTCGAGATCGTGTCCATCACGTCCTTGAAGAAGCCCGGCATCGGGTAGTGAACCGTCAGCGTCGTCTCGGCATGCGCGGGAAGCGCGATTGCCATCGAGACGGCCGCTGCGGCGAGAAGCTGGGTGATATGTTTCATCGCTCGTTCTCCTGGGTTGAAACCGGTCAGCCTTTGAGACCGGTCATGGTGATGCCCTCGACGAAGCGCTTCTGCGCAAGCAGGAAGGCGATGACGAGGGGAAGGGTAATGATGAGGGTCGCCGCCATCAGCGCGCCGTAGTCGTCGCCGGCCTCGGCGGCGCGGAAATACATCAGGCCGAGCGGCGGCGTGGCATAGTCCTGCTTGCTGATGACGATCAGCGGCCAGTAGAGATCGTTCCAATGGGCGACGACCGAGAAGATGGCGAAGGCGGTGACCGCCGGCCAGGCATTCGGCACGATGACGCGGGCGACGATGCCGAGTTCCGACATGCCATCGAGACGCGCGGCGTGGATCAGATCATCCGGCATGGCGCGGAAGAACTGCAGGAACATGAAGATCGCGAAGACCGAAATGGTGAAGGGCGCGACAAGGGCGGCATAGCTGTTGAGCAGCGCGGCGCGGTCGAAAGCGACATAGAGCGGCAGCGCGGTCGCGTGGATGGGTACCAGAAGGCCGAGCATGACAAGCACCATCATGGCGCGGGCAGCACCGAAGCGCAGCTTCGCCATGGCATAGGCGCAAGGGATCGCCACCAGCACCTGGAAGAAGAAGATCAACCCGCAGACGACGACACCGTTCCACAAGAGCTGCGCCATCGGCACCCGGCTCAAAGCCTTGGTGAAATTCTCGGCATAGGTGAAGTGTGCTGGGATCAACGACAGCGACGAGGTGAAGATGTCGCTCTGGGCCTTACCAGCCGTCGAGATCATGAAGACGTAGGGCGAGAGGAAGATGATCGCGCCTAACGAAAGCAGGGTCAGGCGGATGATCCTGCCGGGGGAAAAAGCGCTCGTCATCATGTGTAATGCACCCGGCGATCGAGAACGCGGTACTGCAGGAACATCAGCACCACCAGGATCAGCAGAAAGACCACCGTCATCGCCGAGGCATAACCGACGCGCAGATAGACGAAGCCTTCCTGGTAGATCGTGAAGAGCAGCACTTCCGACGCCTTGTTCGGGCCGCCCTCGGTCAGCGTCTTCACAGTCTCGAAGACCTTGACTGAATTGGTGATGCTGATGGTGATGACGAAGAGCGTCGTTGGCCCGAGCATTGGCCAGGTTACGAGCAAGAAGCGGTCGAGGGAGGATCTGGCGCCATCCACCTCGGCTGCCAAGTAAAGCTCGCGCGGGATCGCCGTCAGTCCGGCGAGGAACAGCACCATGTTGAAGCCGGCCGATTGCCAGACGCCGATGATCGAGAGGCTGTAAAGCACCGTGCCGGAGCTGCCGAGCCAGTTCGGGCCGGGAAGCCCGACGAGGGCCAGCAGCGCGTTGAGCGGGCCGATTGTGGGGTGGAACATATATTGCCAGACGGTCGCCATGGCGACGATCAGCGAGGCGACCGGCAGGAAATAGGCAGTGCGGAAAAAGCTGCGCGCCTTCGTCTCGCTCTCGATCAGCATGGCGATGCCGAGGCCGAGAAGGATCGAGACGGGTGCGACGATCGCCGTGTACACCGTCGTATTCCACAGCGACTTGCGAAACGTGCGGTCGGTGATCAGATGCGCGTAATTCTCGAAGCCGACGAAACGGAACTTGCCGTAGCCGAGTTCGAAATCGGTGAAGCCGAGCACGATGACTGATACAACCGGCAAAAGCACGAAGAGGAACAGCAGAACCATCGCCGGCATCACCAGCATCCAGGCGATGCGGGCCTCGCTGCGCTGATGCGCAACGGCGGCATCCTGCGGCACGGCCATGGAGACGATGCTAGCCATGCGCCCTCTCCCGCCGGGCATCGCTATCGGCGAGCCCGGCATCGCTTGCAGCGAGCCCGGCATCGCCACTGGCGAGCCCTGCATCGCCACTGGCGAGCCCGGCATCGGCAGCGCCGAGCCCTGCATCACCCGTTGTAACGCCGCCGGCCAGCCGGCTGCCGTCCTCGGCAAAGATCAGCGTCCGGCCGGGCGAAAGCCGCAGCCCGACCGGATCTCCGGCCACAAGGCCGGAGGCTTCGGCCGGTTGAACCTTGGCGACGATAGTCTCGCCGATCGCTTCGAGCCGGCAATGGAGGATGACTTCGGAGCCCAGGAATTCGACGCGTTCGATCCGGGCGGCAAGGCCGTCATGCCGGCTCTTGGAAAGAAAGACGAATTCGGGGCGAATGGCGATCGTGACCGGCATCTTTCTGTCGGGTGCATTTTCGAGCGTCAGGCGCAGGCCGCCGCAGAGAATGACGCCGCCTTCGGCAAAGGCCGGCAGCAGATTGATGCGCGGCTGGCCGATGAAGCGGGCGACCTCGATATGGGCGGGATCGTCATAGATGACCTCGGGGCTGGCGATCTGCAGCAACTTTCCGCCCATCATCACAGCGACCCGGTCCGCCATCGACAGCGCTTCCGCCTGGTCGTGGGTGACATAGAGCGTCGGCACGCCGGCGCGGCGATGCAGGTCAACGATCTCGCCGCGGGCGTGGACGCGCAGATTGGCGTCTAGATTGGAGAGCGGCTCGTCCATCAGGAAGATGCTCGGCTGGCGCACCATTGCGCGGGCAAGCGCCACGCGCTGGCGCTGGCCTCCCGACATCTGGCCGGGCTTGCGGTCGAGCAGGTGATCGATCTTCAGCGACGTAGCCATATCCCTGACGTCGCGGGCGATCGCCCTGCGGGTGGCGCGCTGGCCCGGCATCAACGACCCGATAAAGGGCAGCCGCTGCATCCTCGACAGCCGGCGCATCGCTAATGGCACGGCGATATTCTCAGAGGCAGTCAAATGCGGATAGAGCGCGTAGGACTGAAAGACCATGGCGATGTTGCGGTCGGCGGCCGGAACGCCAGACATGTCCTGCCCGCCGATCAGGATCTCGCCGCGGTCGGCATGATCGAGGCCGGCAAGCACGCGTAACAGCGTACTCTTGCCGCAGCCGGAAGGGCCGACCAGCGCGATGAATTCGCCGGCGGCGACATCCAGGCTGACGCCGTCGAGGATCTGGTTGCCGCCGAAAGCCTTGGTGATGCCGCGAAGCGAGAGCGCGCTCATTCGGCCGGTTCCCGCTGCTTCACCGCCTGGGGATAGACCTCGTGCACGACATCATCGAGCACATGCGCGGTCATGCCGGGAACGGCGACGATCATGCTTTCGACTGTCGTATCGAATTCGTGGACGACTGCGCCGATCAGGCGCTCGCCCGGCATCTCGCGCTCCATCTTGTCGATGATGAAGGCGGCCGACGGACCCCATGTCAGCTGGGTATTGTCAAAGCGCCCCTGCCAGGCCCAGTGGAGATGGCCGCTCGCAAACAGCGCCACGTCATGAGCCGCGATCAGATCATAGAGCCGCCGGCGCTGAGCCGGGCGAACGCTCCAATATCCGGTATCGCCTTCGTCGGGGGCATCGATGAAGAGCGGCTTGTGCGCGAACAGCGCCACGCGCCGCCCTGCCCTGTCGGAGAGCGCCTGATGGAGCCATTCGAACTGAGCCTCCTCCTCGTCATCCTCATGACCGAGAAGCAGCGAGTTCAATCCGATGAACCGCCAGCCGGCCGCATCCTCCAGCCAGCGGTCGTCGCCGGCAAGGCTGCGCCAGCGGGACAGCCGCTCGGCATTGACGGGCTGGTCCGATCCCTTGAGGTGGCCGACATCGTGATTGCCGGGGACGATCAGCATCGGGATCGACACCTGGCGCATCAGATCCATCGAAAAGGTGATATCCGCGTCCTTGTCGGCGCCATCGACGGTGAGATCGCCGGTATGGACGATCAGGTCCGCGCCCGTCTTTTCGATCCAGCTCAAAAGCGGCGCCCAATTGCCGTTGAAATGCGGCTTGTCTGGGCTGAAGTGGGTGTCGGTGATCTGAATGATTTTCATGGGCGCGTCTCCGAGACGTCGGCAGCGCGTCACGGGCGCTCCCTTCTCGTGCCCTCTCTAGAAGGCTCCCATGTCAATCACACAGCTGAAGTTTTCAGCTGTTTTTCAGTTTTGACATCAATCTGTCATGCAAGAAGAAGGCTGCCCGCGGGAACCGGGGCAGCCTTCGCCTGCATTTGGAATTGAGATCGCGGCGAAATCAATGCCGTGGTGCGTTGGCGGGAATGGACGACACCGTTGCCGAGACCGGGTCGCTTGCAGGAAAGCTGTCCTCGAGGCCCTCATCGAGTTCCTCTTCCAGCGTTTGCTTGTCGCCGGCCGAGCGCGCGCTCGGCTGGCCGATCAAGCCCTTGCTGCCTTCGTCGAAATTGCCGTTGCTCAAGGCATCGTAGCGATTGATGCTGCCGTCTGCTTCCGCGCCGGCAAAGGCGGTCATCTGAACCATCATGACCTTGGCGCGATCGACCGCCGTCGTATTGTCGAGCTCGCCGTGGGAGTTGTCGATTTTGATGGTAATCGATTCTCCTCCCTCGCCTAAAAATTCTACGGTGAAGATGTCGCCGGCCTGTGTCACTCGCGTATCGATCAGCTGCATGGAAACCTCCTGTGTTCATGCACTCAACGGCCATCCAGGTCCGGAGTTCCACGTCAACGCCATTTCCGCGCAAGGCGATGGGTCACCCTGCAAATGGACCGGCTCGGAACAAAAAACGCCTATACGAGTTCACAGGCAGTTCAACAGGTCGCATCCATGCCGAGATCGCCGCTATCGCCTTCGGAGAATCGCTCGTTCTCCAATATTCCAGCAGACCAGAAACTCGCTTTGATATCGAGCTATTCGGAGGCACTGCGTAAGCTCGCCAGATCGACTGAGGCGGTCGGACGCGCCGATATGCTGCCGAAACTGATCCAGGTGGCGGACGGACTGGACGGAATGGCAACCGCGATTGCCGAGACGGAGGCCGGAACCGAGGTGATGGCGCGTACAGCGCGGCTGATCCGGGCGACCGAGGGGATGCTGGCATCGATGTCCTCGTCATCAATCGTCCACTAATGTCAGCCCTTGCGAGGATGACGGGATCGATAAGGCGATACCCGCCCTTAAGCTTTATGGTTAATTTATTAATAATTCGGGGTTTATAAACGGAACCAGACGGCCTTTTCGAGTGTTGATGGTGCGCCGTGGAGGAACCCCCGATGATCCTGAAAATCCTTGCCCCCAAGCTCGACGCCGATTGCCATGACACCGGCACCTGGCCCGATGGGATCTTCGCCGAAAACCGGATCGATCTGTCCGCTCGCGGCGACGGCCGTCGTCGCTCGCCGCATGAGCGCGATTACGGCAATGACAGGAAAGTCGAAAATCTGCCGCTCGGCTTCGTCTGACCGCTCCGGGCGTGGCGCGTCACAGCCTGCGAAAGACCAGAACGCCTGATGCCGGCAGCACGGCATCGAGCACTCCTGCTGTGGCTCTAATTCTTCCGCCGCCGTTGCCGACGTTCCAGCCGCCATATTTATCAGCATCGGTATTGAAGATCTCTTCCCAGACGTCACCCCCCATACGTTCGCAGTGCAGCCGGTGGCCGTGTTCGAAGGGAGTGTCGTTCAGCGACCCCACGACAAGGAGATCCTCGCCGTCATCCCATCGATGAAAGGCAATCACCCGATTTTCGTCGTGAACCAGGGGAATGGCGATATTGCGCGAGCGAATGGCATCCTGATGGATGCTGAGCGCGATCAGATCGCGACAACAGCTGAGCATCCCTGCGCCGCTGCCTTCCGCCTCGCCGATAATATTCTCGCGGTTGTCGAGGAAATCATCGGCCGGCTGGATGCAAAAATGCAAGCACATATTCGGCATTAAGAACCGATCCGGCGCGGGCCACATTCAGGACAATTTATCATGGTTAACGGGCATCATTGCACGGCCCTCCTCGTGTATTAAATCGAATTGGCATCAGAAACGTGAAGAATAAATTCCCATCGCCAATTCCCTCATAAACTGGGAGAAAACTTTGGCTCAAGCCGCTAGAATAAACGATATTATTCGTTCCTTTGGAATTGACACGCATATCGACTACACCGACGGAAAATATTCCAATGTCGGAGAAGTTGTTAAGGCTCTCGACTATCTTGGCCTTGATACAGTTCGCGATCACGCCCCCAACTCCGCCTCCGACCCCAACGGCCAAACGCATCTCGGCGATGCCGCGGAAGCCGGCGTGCAATTCGTTTTCAGCGCCCAGCGCGAAGTCGACCCCGCCACTGTCGCCCAGCGGCTGCATGCCTTCGTGCAAGCCCATCCCGGATCGGTCGTCGGCATCGAAGGTCCGAACGAAGTCAACAACTGGCCGGTCAGCTATCAGGGGCTAAGCGGCCAGGCCGCAGCGCTCGCCTATCAGAAAGACCTCTCTGCCGCCGTCAATGCCGATCCCTTACTGAAAAATATCCCGGTCCTCGGCTTTACCGGATATACGGTCGCTTCCGCCTCCGACTACACGACGATCCACACCTATGCGAAGGATGGCGACCAGCCATTCTCGTGGCTTTCCCGAGAATCCGGCGTTCAGCGCGCTGCCGATCCAGGCAAGCCGCTGGCGATCACCGAGACCGGGTACCACACCTCGCTCACCGCCGACACCAATGGCGGCTGGGAAGGCGTCAGTGAGGCGACGCAGGCAAAGCTCCTGCTCAATACGCTGATGGACGGCGCGGCACTCGGCTCGAAACAGACCTTCATTTACGAGCTGCTGGACGCCTATTCCGATCCGCAGGGCACCAATCAGGAAAAGCATTTCGGCCTTTTTCATCTCGACTATTCGGCCAAGCCGGCGGCGACGGCGATCCACAATCTGACCGAAATCCTTGCCGACGACGGCGCTCAGAAGGCGAGCTTCAGCGCGGGAACCCTCAATTATTCGATTGACGGCCTGCCGTCCTCTGCCCGCAGCTTGCTCACGGAAAAATCGGACGGAAGCTACCAGATCATCATCTGGAACGAGCCCGATATCTGGAACCAGTCCTCTGACACGGCCATTCAGGCCGCGACGACAGCCGTCAAAGTCAATCTCGGGACCTCGTTCGGCTCCGTGAAGGTCTTCGATCCCCTGACTGGAACGACGGCGATCAAAAGCCTCAGCAATGTCTCGTCCCTGACGGTGAATGTCGTCGACCATCCTGTTATCATCGACATCGAAGGCGGCAGTGCCAGCACGCCGCCACCGGCGACCGGCCATATCTATGGCGGTACGGGCAACGACATATTCACCGTGAGCAGCCCCTCCCAAATCGTCGACGAAAGCCGAGGCGGCGGTACGGACACCGTCAGAGCTTCTATCTCCTTCAGCCTGGCCGATCAGAAACATACGGTCGGAATGATCGAAAACCTCACTTTGACCGGGACGGCCAATCTCAGCGCGACAGGCAACAATACGGCCAACATTCTCACGGGCAACGACGGAAACAATTTCCTCAATGGCGGGAAAGGGAACGACCGATTGATCGGCGGGCTCGGCAATGACAAGCTGATCGGCAAGATCGGTGCTGACGTTCTGACGGGCGGAGGCGGAGGCGATTCCTTCGTCTTCGATGTGACGCCCAGCAATACAAGCGTTGACAAGATCGTCGATTTCTCTTCCGCCGCAGGCGATAAGCTGGTGTTCGACGATGGGATTTTCACCGGGCTCAAGCCATCGAGCTTTTCGGCCGAGAATTTCGTTCTGGGAACGAAGGCGCTCGAGGCTGATGACAAGCTGATCTACGATCAGGCCAGCGGCATCCTATCCTATGATGCGGATGGAAGCGCGGCAGGCGGGGCAATCCATGTCGCCGATCTCGACAATTCCGCCGCACTTCACTTCAAAGATCTCTTGCTTGTCTGAGCCGGTCGGCCCGTCTCCTTCCGGGGGGCGGACCCACAGCGTCATGGACAGTCGTGTCTCCTCCCCTTGCCGGAGCCGGAATACCGGCCCACATTCTCCGGTGACGCCACCCGTGCAGTCAGGAGAAGCCTTTGCCCTGGATCGCCTATATCGTCCATTTCATCGCCGCGGCATTTCTGACCAACGGCATCCCGCATTTCGTCAACGGGGTCAGCGGCCGGCGCTTCCGCATCCCCTTCGCGCAAGGGGCAAAGCTCGGCTCGCCGACAGCGAATGTCGTCTGGGGCTGGGCGAATTTCCTGATCGCCTTCCTGCTGTTTGCCAATGTCGGGCCGCTCTATATCGGCACGCCGGGCGACACGATCTTCGTGGCAGCGGGCATGCTCGTTGCCGGCATACTGCTTGCCCGGATTTTCGAGGGTGACGCGATCTAAAACATTCGCGCAAAAGTTTGCGGCTGTTTTGGAAGTAACTTGCATGATGATAGTCACTGCTGTAGTGACATCAGCCATGCAGCGAACGAGCTTCAGCGATTTCAAATGCCCGGCGGCGCGCGCGCTCGACAGCGTCGGCGATTGGTGGAGCATACTGATCTTGCGCGATGCCTTTCAGGGGCTTTCGCGCTTCGACGAATTCCAGAAAAGCCTCGGCGTGGCGCCGAACATCCTGACTCGGCGGCTCAGACATCTGACGGAAAAGGGGTTGTTCGAACGGCGGCTCTACCAGCAGCGCCCTGCCCGCTACGAATATCTGCTGACGGACAAGGGCCGTGATTTCTTTCCTGTTCTGATGACGCTGTTTTCCTGGGGAAGCCGGCACATCCCGGAAGAGGATCTCGCCTTTCTTCTGGGCGATGCCGCTTCCGGCAGGGAGCGCGAGACGATGCTGGTCGATGCGCGCACCGGCGAACAAGTGACACCCGAAAACACCAGCCTGCTTGCAGGTCCCGCCGCCGACGACGAGGTGCATGAGCGGATCGCCCGCATGCGCGCCTGGTATCTCGGCATCGACGGATAGAGAGGAAAATACAATGGATCGCATCGTTGTCACCGGCATGGGACTTGTCTCGCCACTCGGCACCGGCGTCGAGCTCGCCTGGAAGCGCCTTCTCGACGGCGGTTCGGGGCTGAGGGTGCTGGCGGAGAATATCGTCGGCGAGCTCTCGGCCAAGGTCGGCGGTATCGTCCCTGATATCGCTGAGGATGCAGAGGCTGGTTTCGATCCCGACCGTTACATCACGCCGAAGGACCAGAAGAAGATGGACCGCTTCATCCACTTCGCCATGGCGGCGACGGAGCAAGCGGTGAAGCAGGCCGGCTGGATGCCGACCGTCGAAGGCGAGCGCGAGCGCACGGCAACGATCATCGCGTCGGGCGTCGGCGGCTTTCCGGCGATCGCCGAAGCGGTGCGGATCGGCGAAACGCGTGGAGTCCGGCGGCTCTCGCCTTTCACCGTGCCCTCCTTCCTCGTCAACCTCGCCGCCGGCCAGGTCAGCATCCGGTATGGCTTCAAGGGGCCGCTCGGGGCTCCGGTGACGGCCTGTGCGGCCAGCGTCCAGGCAATCGGCGATGCGGCGCGGCTGATCCGCTCCGGCGAAGCGGATGTGGCGATTTGCGGCGGTGCCGAGGCCTGCATCGACAAGGTGAGCCTCGGCGGCTTTGCCGCTGCGCGTGCCCTTTCCATCGGCTTCAACGAGACGCCGGAGTTGGCGTCACGGCCCTTCGACACGGCGCGCGACGGTTTCGTCATGGGCGAAGGCGCAGGCATCCTGGTGATCGAGACGCTGGATCACGCGCTTGCCCGCGGTGCGACGCCGCTCGCCGAACTCGTCGGCTATGGCACGGCGGCGGACGCCTACCACATGACCTCAGGACCCGAAGACGGCAACGGCGCTCGCCGGGCGATGGAGGCAGCACTTAGGCAGGCGAAGATCCCGGCTTCGGAGGTCAGGCATCTCAACGCGCATGCGACCTCGACACCGGTCGGTGACAGAGGCGAGATCGCCGCCATCAGCACGGTCTTCGGCCGCAATGGCGGTATTGCCGTCAGCGCGACGAAATCCGCGACCGGCCACCTGCTCGGCGCCGCCGGCGGGCTCGAGGCGATCTTCACTATCCTTGCGCTGCGCGACCAGATCGCGCCACCGACCCGCAACCTCGACGAGGCTGATCCGGCCGCCGACGGCATCGATATCGTTGGCAACACGGCGCGGCCAGTCGTGATGGACTATGCGATCACCAACGGTTTCGGCTTCGGCGGGGTGAATGCCAGCGCCTTGTTCCGCCGCTGGTCGTAAAGTCCACTTTCCTTGCGCTAAAAATCGCCTACACTTCTGCTCTATCGGCGATCCTTTCCCCGATAGAGCCGGAGATACCCCATGCGCGCCTTCTTCGCAGTTGTTATTCTGTGTGCCGCGTCCTTCCTCTCCCCTGTCTCGGCCCGCGCCGAAGATCCCATCGACACGACGCGGACCATGATCGAGGACCAGATCAAAGCTTTTCTCAAGGACGATGCCGAGACCGCCTATTCCTTCGCCGCTCCCGGCATCAGGGCGCTGTATCCCGACAAGAACCTCTTCTTCGCCATGGTGAAGAAGAGTTACGAGCCGGTCTATCACCCCGGCAATTACGCCTTCGGGCGCAGCCGCTCGATCGACAACGGCGCGCTGATCTATCACGAGGTGCTGATTTCAGGCCGCGACGGCAAGGACTGGACGGCGATCTACCAGATCATGCGCCAGCCGGACGGCAGCTACAGGATCAACGGCGTGCAGATCATGCCAGACGCGGACAGCAAGGGCATCTGACGCGCTGCTTCCTCTCTTCGAGGGAAACTCAATCGTTTGCACGGCCTCGTTGCACTAACGCTTTTTTAAATCCTCCTGGAGTAATAAAACTCCAACGGAGGGTTGTTAAAAATGAACTCTGGCAAACATTTTTTTACAGCTCTTGAGGCGTTGCGAGGAATTGCGGCTATCATGGTCATGTTCCTCCACACGGCTGGTACGCTGGGTCCGGTCCCGGCGAATATCAGTTACCTTGCCGTTGACCTCTTCTTTCTGTTGAGCGGCGTCGTTCTTGCAAACTCATATGAGAAGCGACTAACAACGGGGCAGATTTCGCCGGCCGGGCTTCTGCTGCAGCGTATCATTCGGCTCTATCCTCTTTATCTTCTTTCGCTTCCGATTGGTCTTTTCAGCTATGCACTTAAAAACGGGTTGGACTACTCCACCCTGGCGGACCTTCTGCTGAGGGCAATCCTGTTCATTCCAAGCGCAAGCCAAGAAGGTATCTTTCCCTTCAACGGGCCCAGCTGGTCGCTCTTCTTTGAGCTCTGGGTCGGACTGCTGTTCTCCGTGCTTCTGATACGACTGTCATTCAGAAGCTTGCTCGCCATCGCCCTGGGAGCGGCCGGCATCACCATCTTTGGGGCATTGGTCGGAGGTAACTTCGATATTGGTCCCGAGGCCGGCGACTTCAGATTTGGCTTTTCAAGAGTGCTGTTCTCGTTCTCGCTCGGAATCTGCCTTTACAGGTTATATGACGTCCAGAAACCGAATACAGCCAAGAACGGCAACGTTGTCGGCCTTCTTCTCTGTGGTTGTCTGATCTTCGTCACGAACATACCAGCCCGCATATTCTTTGGTTTCCCGTATTTTGATTTTTTAATATGCCTCGTGGTCTTCCCGGCCATTGTCTGGCTTGCGATGTGCACGAGACAGACCGGCATGGTCGAGCTGGTATTCCGTTGGCTGGGGAGGCTTTCCTATCCGATTTATATCCTGCATGGCCCCATCTTCAGTCTGCTGCAGTCACTGCGGCAAAGGGGCTTTGACCTTCCTGCCTCTCCGGCAGCCGGTATGGTCGTCGTAGTCGCGATTTTCATTGTGGCAGGCATCGCCGCCGTTCACTTCGACGAGCCAGTGCGCAGGAAGCTTAAAATGGTGGTTGCGCCAAACCCGGCGTCCGCAGTCCCCGCGGCAAGCAACGCGGGGGCGGAGTAGCCTTACACCGGTTGGAGATCGCCCCTCGCCCATTCCTCCTGTGTTTCCGCCATGAAATCGGCGAAGCGGCCTTCGGCGATCGCTTTGCGGATGCCCTGCATCAGTTCCTGGTAATAAGCGAGATTGTGCCAGGAGAGCAGCATGCCGCCGAGCGCTTCGTTGGAGCGGACGAGGTGGTGCAGATAGGCACGCGAATAATCGCGTGAGGCCGGGCAGTTCGACTGTTCGTCGAGCGGGCGCATATCCTCGGCATGACGGGCATTGCGGATATTGACCTTGCCGCGGCGAGTGAAAGCGAGACCATGGCGACCGGAACGGGTCGGCATGACGCAGTCGAACATGTCGATGCCGCGGGCGACCGATTTCAGGATATCATCAGGCGTGCCGACGCCCATGAGATAACGCGGCTTTTCCAGAGGAAGCACCGGCAGCGTCGTTTCCAGCATCTGCAGCATGACGTCCTGCGGTTCGCCGACGGCAAGGCCGCCGATCGCATATCCCTTGAGGTCGAGCTGGCTCAGCGCCTCCGCCGAACGGATGCGCAGTGCCGGAATATCGCCGCCCTGGACGATGCCGAACATCGCCTTGCCGGGCTGCTCGCCGAAGGCGACTCGGCAGCGCTCGGCCCAGCGCAGCGACATTTCCATGGCGCGCTCGATCTCATTCGGCTCGGCCGGCAGCGCCACGCATTCGTCGAGCTGCATCTGGATGTCGGAGCCGAGCAGCCCCTGGATTTCGATGGAGCGTTCCGGCGACATATGATGGAGGCTGCCGTCGACATGCGACTTGAAGGTGACGCCCTGCTCGTCGAGCTTGCGCAGGCCGGACAGCGACATGACCTGGAAGCCGCCCGAGTCCGTCAGGATCGGGTGCTCCCAGCGGATCAGCTTATGCAGGCCGCCAAGCCGGGCGACGCGCTCGGCCGTCGGGCGCAGCATCAGGTGATAGGTATTGCCGAGGATGATGTCGGCGCCGGTTTCGCGCACCTGGTCGAGATACATCGCCTTGACCGTGCCGACGGTGCCGACCGGCATGAAGGCCGGCGTGCGGATCTCGCCGCGCGGCATGGAAACCTGGCCTAGACGGGCGCCGGAATCGGTCTTTTTCAGGGTGAATTGGAAGTTGTCTGTCATTTGTCTTTCCGGAAAAGAAGGCTCGCGTCGCCGTAAGAGTAGAAGCGGTAGCCCGTCGAAATGGCGTGTTTATAAGCCGCGTGCATGGTCTCGAAGCCGGCAAAGGCCGAGACCAGCATGAACAGCGTCGAGCGCGGCAGGTGGAAATTGGTCATCAGCATGTCGACCGCCTTGAAGCGGTAACCAGGCGTGATGAAGATGCCGGTAGCGCCGGTCCAGGGCTTGATCTCTCCGCTTTCCTCGGCGGCACTCTCGATGAGCCGCAGCGAGGTCGTGCCGACACAGACGATGCGCCCGCCTCTTTTCCGCACGGCATTTAGCCGGGCCGCGATCTCGGCGCTGACATAGCCGCTTTCCAGATGCATCTTGTGATCGGCGGTATCGTCGGCCTTGACCGGCAGGAAGGTGCCGGCACCGACATGCAGGGTGACGAAATGGCGTTCGATGCCGGCTTTGTCGAGCGCTTCGAACAGCGCAGGCGTGAAGTGCAGGCCGGCTGTCGGCGCGGCGACGGCACCCTCCTCGCGAGCATAGATCGTCTGGTAGTCGGCGCGGTCGCGCTCATCCTCGGGACGTTTGGCGGCGATATAGGGCGGCAGCGGGATATGGCCGACGGCGGCGATCGCCTCGTCGAGCGCCGGGCCTGAGAGATCGAACAGCAGCGTCACCTCGCCGGCTTCGCCCTTTTCCTCGACGGTGGCATCGAGCGAACCGAGGAAACAGCTTTCTCCGGAATGGCCGAAGGAGATGCGGTCACCCTGCTTGATGCGCTTGCCCGGCTTGGCGAAGGCCTTCCAGCGGCTGGGGCCGGTGCGCATGTGCAGCGTTGCCGACACCTGCTGGCCGCCGGCGCCGTCGCGATGGCGGATACCCTCGAGCTGGGCGGGAATGACCTTGGTATCGTTGAAGACCAGCGCGTCGCCAGCCCGCAGGAAGGACGTGAGATCGCCGACGCGATAATCCGACAGGTGGCTTTCCGCATTCGGATCGACGACCAGCAGGCGCGCGCTGTCGCGCGGCTCGGCGGGCCTCAACGCGATGCGTTCATCCGGCAGATCGAAATCGAAAAGGTCTACGCGCATCGGGGCACTTTCAGGCAAAGCGAAACCCGCCCCGCGCAGCTATGCGCAAAGGCGGGTTTCAGCAGAAATCACAATCAGACGTCGGCGGCAACCCGCATGGAGACGATCGAGTCGGGATCGGAAACCGGCTCGCCGCGCTTGATCTTGTCGACGTTGTCCATGCCTTCGATGACCTGGCCCCAGACGGAATACTGCTTGTTCAGCCACGGCGCGTCGGTGAAGCAGATGAAGAACTGCGAATTGGCCGAGTTCGGGTTCTGCGAACGGGCCATCGAGCAAGTGCCGCGCGTATGCGTGGTCGCGGAGAATTCGGCCTTCAGATCCGGCTTCGAAGAGCCGCCCATGCCGGCGCGGCTGGGATTGAAGGTTTCCGAGCCCTTCTTGCCGAATTCGACGTCGCCCGTCTGGGCCATGAAATCCTGGATGACGCGGTGGAAGACGACGCCGTCATAGGCCTTCTCGCGGGCGAGTTCCTTGATGCGGGCAACATGCTCCGGGGCAACCTGCGGCAAAAGCTGAATGACAACCTTGCCCTTGGTGGTTTCCAGAATGACGGTGTTTTCGGGATCCTTGATCTCGGCCATTATCTTCTCCTCTAGTTTTCTCTCTTAACTTACTTCTTGCCCAGGGTGACCTTGATCATCCGGTCGGGACTTTTGACTTCGCCGTTCTGGCCTTCGCCCTTCTTGATCTTGTCGACGTTCTCCATGCCGGAGACGACCTTGCCGACGACGGTGTACTGGCCGTTCAGGAAAGAGCCCTCGGCGAACATGATGAAGAACTGCGAATTGGCGGAATTCGGATCCTGCGAGCGGGCCATGCCGACCGTGCCGCGCACGAACGGGGTCTTGGAGAATTCAGCCGGGATATCCGGCAAGTCGGAAGAGCCGGTGCCGGCGAGGCTCGCATCGAAGCCCTTTTCCATGTTGCCGTATTTGACGTCGCCGGTCTGCGCCATGAAGCCGTCAATGACGCGGTGGAAGGCGACGTTGTCGTATTCGCCCTTCTTGGCCAGCGCCTCGATCTGGGCGACATGCTTCGGCGCCACCTCAGGCATGAGCTGGATGACGACGGGGCCATCCTTCAACTGGACGGTGAGATAATGATCGGCCGACTGGGCGAAGGCATCCCCCGCGAAGGAGGCGAGGTACAACACGCCGGCAAATGCGAGATAAAAGAGTTTCATATGAGCTCCATTGAGGCGGGTTCCGCCTGGTCTTTGCGCTTGCTAGTTTGGGCGCTTGGATGTGAGGGCTTGCAAGACGGCGGCCGGCACGAAAGCGCTGACATCGCCGCCCATGGCGGCGATCTGGCGGACCAATGTGGCGGTAATGGGCCGCGAGGCCGTGCCCGCCGGCAAAAAGATGGTCTGAATATCGGGCGCCATCGTCCTGTTCATGCCGGCCATCTGCATTTCGTAATCGAGATCGGTGCCGTCGCGAAGACCGCGGATCAACAGCGTGGCGCCATGGGCGCGGGCGGCATCGACGACCAGATTATCGAAGGCGACGACGGTGATGTCGCCGGTCTTGCCGGGCAGCGCTTCAGCCAGAGAACGGCGGATCAGCTCGGCTCTCTCTTCGAAGGAGAAGAGCGGCGCCTTGCCGGGATGGATGCCGATCGCGACGATCACCTTTTCGGCGACGTTGAGCGCCTGGACCAGAACATCCACATGCCCATTGGTGATCGGGTCGAAGGACCCCGGATAGAAAGCTGTCGTCATGTGGCCCGACCGTTGGTTTGACGCCTTTTGTCATGGATGACGCCTTCTCGCAAGTGATTTGCCCAGCTCCAGCCAGAGCGCCGCGCGTCTTTTCAGACGCGTAAAGAACGTTAGGCGCCGGGCGGTTAAACGGCGGATGAATGGCGCGTTCAAGACCGTTTCAGACAGGATCTGCTTAACTCCGATCATCAAAGCAGCCGATGCCATTCCGGCATCCGGCGCTCCCCGAAAGACCAGGTCCATGCTGATCGTGCTCGTTGCACTTGCCGTCGTTTCCTCCCTCGCCGCCGAGATGGCCTATGGCTATTTCGCCGATCGATACGAGATGAGCTGGGTGCGGCCGGAGCTTGCCGAGCATGCGGCGATCGTGCGCGCCCAGGGCCGGCTGCGCGAAAAACGAGCTTCGAATCTGAATGCCAGATGAACGAGACATTCAAGGTCGCTTCAGATCGCCATTGGTAAACACCCGATCAACATCCGGCGGAACCATTTACAGACGGATGCGTTCATTCAACCGATACATAGAGCGGCGCGGAAGGATTAAAAATGCCCGGCAAGATTACGATGATTAACGTGCTCTGGATGGTAATGGTCACGGGCATGCTGACCGCAACTGTCGCTCTCTATGATCAGAAGGTTGATACGTCCAAGGTTTATGGACCCTATGCTTCGGCCCGGACGGCCGTACTGGGCCAGTACTGAGGGGCGAGAACGCAACTCCCCAGGAAAGGAATGCCTATGTTCACGATCTTGACAGTGCTCACCGCCCTCATCAGCGTGATGTTCATCCTGTCTGTGGCCTCGACGATTTCTGCGCTCCGGCGTGAAGGCGAAGAGGTGAAGGCTTTGAACGAAAAACATAGAGCGTTCTGACATTCCTCTCTTACCACCCTCTTCCCACCCTTGAGCGGCACCCTTCCGTCGCCGGGCTATTCAAAGCCGGATGCACCCAGCGTCCGGCTTTTTTCTTTGGGCGTGATCTCAATCCATTTCGGGCCTGCAAAAAAAGGCGGTCTGAAAAGAAAAGGGCGGCTCGAAGCCGCCCCGTTCATTTGATCACTCTTCGACAGGCCCGGCCGGATCACCATCGGTAATCGGCGCCTCGTCGCCACCTTCATCGGCAGCACCTTCATCAGCAGCGGGCGCGCCTTCGGCGACGTCGACAGCCTCCTCCGTCTCATCCTCCTCCGGCTCGCTGATGCGCTCCACCGAGACGACCTTCTCATCCTTGGCCGTCGAGAAGATGGTGACGCCCTTGGTGGCGCGGCTGGCGATGCGGATGCCGCCGACCGGCACACGGATCAACTGACCGCCATCGGAGACCAGCATGATCTGATCGCCGTCATCGACAGGGAAGGCCGCGACCAGTTCGCCGATCTCGCCGGTCTTCGACGTGTCGGTGGCGCGGATGCCCTTGCCGCCGCGGCCGGAGATGCGGAAGTCGTAGGAGGACGAACGCTTGCCGAAGCCCTTTTCGGAGACGGTGAGGACGAACTGCTCCAGCAGCTTCAGCTCCTCGTAACGCTCGTCGCTCAGCTGTCCCTCTTCGGTGACTTCCTCGCCGACCAGCGCGATTTCCTCGGCCTCGCCCGTCGTCAGGCGCCGATCGTTGGCGGCGCGCTTCAGATAGGCAGCACGTTCCCAAGGTTCGGCGTTGACGTGGCGCACGATGGTCATCGAGATGATGCGGTCGCCGCCGGCAAGCGTGATGCCGCGCACGCCGATCGAGTTGCGGCCGGCAAAGACCCGGACGTCGTCGACGGAGAAGCGGATGCACTGGCCGAGCGCGGTCGTCAGCAACACGTCGTCATCTTCAGTGCAGGTCTCGACAGAGAGGATTTCGTCACCCTCCTCCTCGAGCTTCATGGCGATCTTGCCGTTGCGGTTGACCTGGACGAAGTCCGACAGCTTGTTGCGGCGAACCGTGCCGCGCGTCGTCGAGAACATCACGTCGAGATTGTCCCAGCTCGTCTCGTCCTCAGGCAATGGCAGGATCGTGGTGATGCGCTCGCCGGGTGCGAGCGGCAGCATATTGATCAGCGCCTTGCCGCGCGACGTCGGCGTGCCGATCGGCAAGCGCCAGACCTTCTCCTTGTAGACGATGCCACGCGAGGAGAAGAACAGCACTGGCGTATGGGTATTGACGACGAATAGCCGGCTAACGAAATCTTCGTCGCGCGTGGTCATGCCGGAGCGACCTTTGCCACCACGGCGCTGGGCGCGGTAAGTGGTGAGTGGCACGCGCTTGATATAACCGAGATGCGAGACGGTGACGACCATGTCCTCGCGGGCGATCAGGTCCTCGTCGTCCATTTCGAGGCCGCCATCGACGATCTCGGTGCGGCGCGGCGTGCCGAACTCGTCCCGGACGGCGAGAAGTTCGTCCTTGACGATGGTCTGGATGCGGACGCGCGAGGAGAGAATATCAAGGTAATCCTTGATTTCCTCGCCGATCTTGTTGAGTTCGTCGCCGATTTCGTCGCGACCAAGGGCCGTCAGGCGGGCGAGGCGCAGTTCGAGGATGGCGCGCGCCTGCTCTTCCGACAGATTGTAGGTCAGGTCGTCATTGATGCGATGGCGCGGATCGTCAATCAGACGGATCAGACTTTCGACATCTGCCGCCGGCCAGCGGCGGGTCATCAGCTCTTCGCGGGCCGACTGCGGATCGGGCGCCTGGCGGATGACGCGGATGACCTCGTCGATATTGGCGACGGCAATGGCGAGACCGACCAACACGTGGGCGCGGTCACGCGCCTTGCGCAGCAGGAATTTCGTTCTCCGGCTAACGACTTCTTCGCGGAACGAGACGAAAGCGCGCAGCATGTCGAGCAGCGTCAGCTGTTCGGGCTTGCCGCCGTTCAGCGCCACCATGTTGCAGCCAAAGGAGGTCTGCAGCGGCGTATAGCGATAAAGCTGGTTGAGGATGACCTCGGCATTGGCATCGCGCTTCAGTTCGACGACGACGCGATACCCCTGGCGGTCGGATTCGTCGCGCAGATCGGAGATGCCTTCGATGCGCTTGTCGCGCACCAGCTCGGCCATCTTCTCGATCATCGTCGCCTTGTTCACCTGATAGGGAATCTCGGTGATGATGATCTGCTCGCGGTCACCGCGCATCGGCTCGATGGCAGCGACGCCGCGCATGATGACGGAGCCGCGGCCGGTCTCATAAGCCGAGCGAATGCCGGCACGGCCGAGAATCTTCGCGCCCGTCGGGAAATCGGGGCCGGGAATGATCTGGATCAGTTCCGGCAGCTCGATTGCCGGATCGTCGATCAGTGCGATGCAGCCGTCGATGACTTCGGAGAGATTGTGCGGCGGGATGTTGGTCGCCATGCCGACGGCGATGCCGCCGGCGCCGTTGACGAGCAGGTTCGGGAACTTGGCGGGCACCACGACCGGCTCGGAGAGCGTGCCGTCGTAGTTGTCGCGGAAATCGACGGTTTCCTTGTCGAGATCGTCGAGCAGCGAATGGGCAGCCTTTTCGAGGCGGCATTCGGTATAACGTTCGGCCGCCGGCGGATCACCATCGACCGAGCCGAAATTGCCCTGACCGTCGATCAGCGGCAGCCGCAGCGACCAGGGCTGCGCCATGCGGGCGAGCGCATCATAGATCGCGGAATTGCCGTGCGGATGGAATTTACCCATCACGTCACCGGTGACGCGGGCGCATTTGACGTATTTCTTGTTCCAGTCGATGCCAAGCTCGGACATGCCGTAGAGAATGCGCCGGTGCACGGGCTTGAGGCCGTCGCGCACGTCGGGCAGCGCGCGGCTGACGATGACGCTCATGGCGTAATCGAGATACGACCGCTGCATTTCCTCCATGATGGAGATGGGCTCGATGCCTGGCGGGAGCTTCCCGCCGCCGGGGGGTGTTTGCTCAGTCAAAACAGATCACGATCTCTTCTAGAATCACTTGGAGATTTATAGCGGAAAGCCTGTTCTCGCGCCAATTTCACAGCGCGTTTTGAACAGGCTTTTGCGGCTTAAAGACGGTAAAACATGCAAGTTGTGCGGCCGGAGCGGACAAATCCGCCGCGGGCCGCCGCGGGATATTTGCCAAATCGGAATCCCCGCTTCACAATCATTAAAACCACGCACCCATATGGGGTTCCGGAGAGCCGATGGCAAGCGCCGACCAATTGATCAACGCCTTCACGACGCTGCTCGTCACCATCGATCCGCCGGGGCTCGCACCGATCTTTCTGGGCCTGACGACAGGCATGAGCCGCAGTGAGCGCACGCAGGTGGCGCTGCGTGGCTCGACCATCGCCTTCATCATCCTCGCCGTCTTCGCGCTGTTCGGCGCCGGCGTGCTCAGCGTACTCGGGATTTCGATCGGCGCCTTCCGCATCGCGGGCGGGCTGCTGCTCTTCTGGATCGCCTTCGAGATGGTTTTCGAGAAGCGCCAGGACCGCAAGGAGAAGGCCACTGAGGTGGCGATCACCAAGGATCATATCGAGAATATCGCCGTCTTTCCCCTCGCCTTGCCGCTGATCGCCGGCCCCGGCGCGATCTCGGCGACGATCCTGCTTGCCGGCACGCTGGCGACATCGGTCGGAAAGGCGCAGCTGATCGGCGTCCTCGCCGCCAATCTGTTGCTGACCTTCCTCATGCTGCTCGTCGCTGAACGGCTGGACCGTTTCCTCGGCGTCACCGGCCGGGCGATCCTCACACGGCTTCTCGGCGTCATCCTCGCCGCCCTCGCCGCACAATTCGTCGTCGACGGCGCGAAATCGGCGCTCAATCTCATCAGCGCGACGCCGCATTGAAAAAACTTGAGCGCCCTCCAATCTAAGCTTCGAGAAGTGCGAACGCCTCATCCGGCGTTTCAGGAACCTGCTCCACAGCCAAAGCGCGCACGATAGCTCTCGTCAACTCGCGAAAAATATCTATCGACGAACCTATGTCCGAATGTGCCATGCGATCAAAAGAGAGAATTCCAAAACTGGGTAATGCACCCTCACTAAGATCCTCTATCCCCTTGAAAAGGCCCGGCATGTATTCCGCGGCAAATCCAGTAAGCACTTTGTCGTAACTTGGAGCAAGTGATAGGGACCAACTCTCTCCTTTGGTACGTTCAATTGGGACATTCACCTGCAGACCTTGCGTATAAATGGACTGATCCAGGGTGACTGACAGCAGACCATATACAGTTAGGCCTCCAACCGGCCGAGCTATTTCCGCAGCAACGCTCTTCCGATGAGGAGTGCCTTCTCCGCTGGCGAAAACTTTACTCTCCCACAGACGGCATCGAGTTGAATCCATCGACGGCGGGGCCTCGTCCAACCAAAGTCGGAGGCGCGTACCGGAAGCTTTCTTAAAGATGTGGCAGCTCATTCAGAAATTCCCCAAAATGGTGCGAAATCATTCAGGCGGATGTGGTCTGAAGCATCTGCCGCGAAATCAAAGAAAAAGAGCATGACGCCATCCAAGGCATCATGCTCTCTCACTCTTTCACCAAGCCAGAAAAGGCAACCGATCAGAACGGGATGTCGTCGTCGAGATCCCGCGAGAAGTTGCCGCCGCCGCCACCGGCGCGGCTCGGCGATGAGGAGGGTGCCGGGGCGCCGTAATCGTCGCCGTAGTCGTTGCCGCCAGCGGCACTGCCACGGCCGCCGCTCGCGCCGCCGCCTTCACCGCGGCCGTCAAGCATCGTCAGCGTCGAACCGAAGCCCTGCAGCACCACTTCCGTGCTGTAACGGTCCTGGCCCTGCTGGTCCTGCCACTTGCGGGTCTGCAGCTGGCCTTCGATATAGAGCTTGGCGCCCTTCTTCACATATTGCTCGACGACCTTGCAGAGGCCTTCGTTGAAGACGACGACAGTGTGCCATTCGGTCTTCTCACGGCGCTCGCCGGAATTTCGGTCGCGCCAGGTTTCCGAGGTCGCGATACGAAGATTGGCAATCGGCCGGCCATCCTGAGTGCGGCGGATTTCTGGGTCTGCACCCACGTTTCCAATCAGAATTACCTTATTCACGCTACCAGCCATGCTTCTCACCCTGCCTGCCGCCCTGCCCGGCGGCGTTTAATCGATCGGCGCACCTTAAACCATCACGGACCGCCGATGCGCATGGGCGGCATTTAATCCACATGTTTATCCATCAGAAAGCCGCATGCATTCATCAGGAATTTTGTTCTTTCTTTGTTCTAGTTTATCCGTATGATCCTGTCAACAGAATCGAAAACCTTGACCGTAGTGGACATTCAGCCTCGACTCGCCCGTTAGCATCACTAAATAAGGGCTGTCATCCAGAAAACCAAAGCAGAGACGATGAGCGAACTGAAGACGATCTCCATCCGCGGCGCGCGCGAGCATAATCTCAAGAGCATCGATCTCGATCTGCCGCGTAACAAGCTGATCGTCATGACCGGGCTTTCGGGTTCCGGCAAATCCTCGCTCGCCTTCGACACGATCTATGCCGAGGGCCAGCGGCGCTATGTCGAGAGCCTGTCGGCCTATGCCCGGCAATTCCTCGAGATGATGCAGAAGCCCGATGTCGACCAGATCGACGGGCTGTCGCCGGCGATCTCGATCGAACAGAAGACCACCTCGCGCAACCCGCGCTCGACGGTCGGCACCGTCACCGAGATCTACGACTATATGCGCCTGCTCTTTGCCCGCGTCGGCGTTCCCTATTCGCCGGCCACCGGCCTGCCGATCGAAAGCCAGACCGTCAGCCAGATGGTCGACCGCATTCTCGATTTCGGCGAGGGCACCCGTCTTTATATCCTTGCGCCGCTCGTGCGCGGCCGCAAGGGCGAATATAAGAAGGAACTGGCCGAGCTGATGAAGAAGGGCTTCCAGCGCGTCAAGGTCGACGGGCAGTTCTACGAGATCGCCGAGGCGCCGGTGCTCGACAAGAAATACAAACACGACATCGACGTGGTGGTCGACCGCATCGTCGTGCGCTCGGATGTGTCGGCGCGCCTTGCGGACAGCTTGGAAACCTGCCTGAAACTCGCCGACGGGCTGGCGGTTGCCGAATTCGCCGACAAGCCGCTGCCGCCGGAAGAGACGTCGGCCGGCGGCTCGGCCAACAAGTCGCTGAACGAGACGCATGAACGCGTGCTGTTTTCGGAGAAATTCGCCTGCCCGGTCTCCGGCTTTACGATTCCGGAGATCGAACCCAGGCTGTTCTCCTTCAACAATCCCTTCGGCGCCTGCCCGACCTGTGACGGCCTCGGCGCCCAGCAGAAGATCGATCCGGATCTGATCGTGCCCGAGCCCGAGCGGACGCTGCGCGACGGGGCCATCGCGCCCTGGGCCAAGTCGACCTCGCCCTATTACAATCAGACGCTGGAAGCGCTCGGCAAACATTACGGCTTCAAGCTCGGCACGCGCTGGAACGATCTGTCCGACGAGGCCAAGGACGTCATCCTCAACGGCACCAACGACAAGATCGAATTCCACTACGCCGACGGCGCCCGCTCCTATACGACGCAGAAGAATTTCGAGGGCATCATCACCAATCTCGAGCGGCGGTGGAAGGAGACCGATTCTGCCTGGGCGCGCGAAGACATCGAGCGCTTCATGTCGGCGGCCCCCTGCCCTTCCTGCAACGGGTTCCGCCTGAAGCCGGAGGCGCTTGCGGTGAAGATCGACACGCTGCATATCGGCGAAGTTACTGGTATGTCGATCCGCGTCGCCCGCGACTGGTTCGAGACACTGCCGGCAAGCTTCAATGCCAAGCAGAACGAGATCGCCGTGCGCATCCTTAAGGAAATCCGCGACCGGCTGCGCTTCCTCAACGATGTCGGCCTGGAATATCTCAGCCTGTCGCGCAATTCCGGCACCTTGTCGGGCGGCGAAAGCCAGCGCATCCGGCTTGCCTCGCAGATCGGCTCGGGGCTGACCGGCGTGCTCTACGTGCTCGACGAACCGTCGATTGGCCTGCATCAGCGTGACAATGCCCGGCTGCTCGACACGCTGAAGCACCTGCGCGACATCGGCAACACCGTCATCGTCGTCGAACATGACGAGGATGCGATCATGACAGCCGACGACGTGGTCGATATCGGCCCGGCGGCCGGCATTCACGGCGGCCAGGTGATCGCCCATGGTACGCCGCAGGACATCATGGACAGTCCGAACTCGCTGACCGGAAAATATCTCTCCGGCGAACTCGGCGTTCCCGTTCCCGACGAGCGCCGCAAGCCGAAGAAGGGCCGCGAGATCAAGGTGGTCGGGGCGCGCGGCAACAATCTCAAGAACGTCACGGCGTCGATCCCGCTCGGCGTGTTCACGGCGGTGACCGGCGTTTCCGGCGGCGGCAAATCCACCTTCCTGATCGAGACGCTTTATAAATCGGCCGCGCGCCGCGTCATGGGCGCGCGTGAAAACCCGGCCGATCACGACCGCATCGACGGCTTCGAGCATATCGACAAGGTGATCGACATCGACCAATCGCCGATCGGCCGCACGCCGCGTTCGAACCCGGCGACCTATACCGGCGCCTTCACGCCGATCCGCGACTGGTTCGCCGGCCTGCCGGAGGCCAAGGCACGCGGCTACCAGCCGGGCCGTTTCTCCTTCAACGTCAAGGGCGGACGCTGCGAGGCCTGCCAAGGCGACGGCGTCATCAAGATCGAGATGCACTTCCTGCCCGATGTCTACGTCACCTGCGACGTCTGCCATGGCAAGCGCTATAACAGAGAGACGCTCGATGTCACCTTCAAGCAGAAGTCGATTGCCGAGGTGCTCGACATGACGGTGGAGGAAGGCGTCGATTTCTTTGCAGCGGTGCCGGCCGTGCGCGACAAGCTGCAATCGCTGAAGGATGTCGGCCTCGGTTACATCAAGGTCGGCCAGCAGGCGAATACGCTCTCGGGCGGCGAGGCGCAGCGTGTCAAGCTTGCCAAGGAGCTATCGAAGCGCTCGACTGGACGCACGCTCTACATTCTCGACGAGCCGACGACCGGCCTGCATTTTCACGACGTCGCCAAGCTGCTCGAAATGCTGCACGAACTGGTCAACCAGGGCAATTCGGTGGTGGTGATCGAGCACAATCTCGAAGTCATCAAGACGGCCGATTGGGTGCTTGATTTCGGTCCTGAAGGCGGCGACGGCGGCGGCGAGATCGTCGCGACCGGCACACCGGAAGCGATCGTCAAGGAGAAGCGGTCCTATACCGGACACTTCCTGAAGGAGTTGCTGGAACGGCGGCCGGTAAAAAAGGCGGTTGCGGCGGAATGACGATGAGGCCAGCGTCGCCCGATGATCTGGAAACGATCGCGACGCTGACCACAGCCGCCTACCGGCCCTATACCGAACTTTTCGGTGCTCCGCCGATCCCGGTGACGGAGAATTACGCGCCGCGGATCGAACGCGGCGAGGCCTGGTTGCGCCAGATCGGCGGGCAAACGGCCGGCCTGGTGGTCGTCGAGCAGCATTCCGATCATCTCATGCTGTTCAGCATCGCGGTCTCGCCGGCCTTTCAGGGTGCCGGGCATGGAATGGCGATGCTGCGCTGGCTGGAGGGCAAGGCGCGGGAATGGGCCGTGCTGGAGATCCGGCTCTACACCAATGCGCGGATGGAGCGGAACATCGCGCTCTACAGCGCCTTCGGATTTCAGGAAACGGGTCGCCGACCAAGCCCTTATCGGCCAGGATGGACGCTCGTCGACATGACCAAAAAGATCAATGCGGCCTGAGCGGCTGCGAATGGGGAGGACGACATGACGAAATCCGGCACTATCCGCACCGGCATCGGCGGCTGGACCTTCGAGCCCTGGCGCAGGCATTTCTTTCCCGATGACCTGAAACAGAAGGACGAGCTGAATTATGCCAGCCGCCAGCTGAAGGTCATCGAGGTCAACGGCACCTATTACAGCACGCAAAAGCCCGCAGTCTTCGCCAAATGGGCGGCGGATGTGCCCGACGGTTTCATCTTTTCGCTGAAGGCGACGCGTTTTGTCACTAATCGGCGGGTGCTTGCCGAAGCCGGTGAATCGATGGAGCGGTTCCTGTCATCAGGCATCAGCGAACTCGGCGATCATCTCGGGCCGCTGCTGTGGCAGTTCGCACCGACGAAGAGGTTCGATGCAGACGATTTCGAAGCCTTCCTGAAGCTGCTGCCGGCCAAACAGGACGGGTTGGCGCTTCGCCACGTGGTCGAAGTACGGCACGATTCTTTCAAGGTGCCGGAGTTCGTGGCGCTGCTTTCGAAATACGGCGTGGCTCCTGTTTGCGCCGAACATTTCGAATATCCGATGATCGCTGACGTGACGGCCGATTTCGTCTATGCGCGGCTGCAGAAGGGCTCGGACGATATTCCGACCTGCTATTCGGAAAAGGACCTGAAGGCCTGGGCAGACCGGCTGGAGACCTGGGCCGAGGGCAAGGTTCCTGATGACCTGCCGCTGATCGATGGAGATCGCAAGGTGAAGACAGAGCCGCGCGACGTCTTCGCTTTCATGATCCATGAGGGCAAGGTCAACGCGCCGCACGGGGCGATCGCCCTGCAGCAGGCGCTGGCGAAATAGGCCGGGCTGGATAGTCACAAAAGGATCGTAACATTGTGGGTATCACATCGTCAGTCACGCATTCCATGAGGGCATCATGATCGTGGCAACCTGGGAGCCCGCATGAGCGTTGCCGCATCCTATCTCTATCGCAATGGACGGCGGGTCGAGGCCGTACCTTTCGAGGCGGTCTCCATTCCGGCGACGGACAATGAATTCATCTGGATCGGGCTGCACAAGCCTAGCCGGGACGAACTCCTGCTGCTGCAAGGCCGTTTCGGCCTTCACGAACTCTCGATCGCCGATGCGCTCAGTTCTCTTCAGATGCCGAAGCTCAGCGTCTATGACGACCAGTTGTTCGTCATCGCAAAGACGGCACAGCTCGAGGGGGACCATATCACCTACGGGGAGACCGCAATTTTCGTCGGCAAGCGCTATATCATCACCGTCCGCAATGGGTCGGAGCGCGGGCACGGAGAACTGCGCGGCCGGCTGGAGACATCGCCGCAGACGCTCTGCCATGGCACCGACTACATTCTGCATGCCATTCTCGATTTCATTATCGACGGCTATCTTCCCATCGTGCGCACGATCGAGGATTCCGTTCTCGAGATGGAACGAAAAATGCTCGATGCGTTTCTCGACCGCAGCCAGATCGCCCGCATTTTCAAGTTGCGCCGGGAAGTCATTCTGTTTCAGCGGGTGCTGGATGCGATGCTGGACCTTTGCGGCAAGCTCTACCATCTCGACCTGCCGTCACTTGACAGGGAAGCGAAGCCCTATTTCCGCGATGCGCTTCAGCACATGCACCGTGTCGAGACGATGGTTGCAAGCTTGCGCGACGTGATCACATCGGTTTTCGAAGCGAGCAATCTGATTGAACAGCAAAGACAGGGCACAATCACACGGCAGTTGGCGGCCTGGGCTGCCATTCTCGCCGTTCCGACGGCGATCGCCGGCATTTACGGCATGAATTTCGACAATATGCCCGAGCTGAAAACCAGCTACGGCTATTTTGTCGTTTTGGCCGTCATCGCTGTCATGTGCATCGCACTTTTCATCCGTTTCAAGCGCGCCCGCTGGATCTGACGCCTTGCTCGTCGATGGGCGGCGGTTTCATTTCTTCCCGTCCACCAGCGCCTCTTTCCGGCGCGGCAGGAGCGATTTGAGGTACCGCCATATCGGCGAGACGGCGTAGCCTGCGACCGGAATTGCGATCAATCCGGCGACGATCCCGACGATGCCCGCTCCTGCGGCCTCGACGATCCAGCGCAGCACCGATGGCAGAACGGGGATGGCATGCGCCGTCGCCTCGCCGGCATCATGGATCAGATGCGCTGGGCCGCTGACGCCATAGGCTTCGAGGCCATGAACGATGATGCCGCCGCCGACCCAGATCATGGCGGCTGTTCCGACAATGCCGAGCACTTTCAGAAAATAAGGCATGCCTGTGACAAGCCCCTTTCCGATCGCACGCAAGAAGGCGCCCATCGCAGATGCCGTGCGCACACGCGCCAGCATGAGACCGACATCATCGGCCTTCACGATAAGCGCCACGCCGCCATAGACCAAGACCGTGATGCCTAGTCCAACGACGGCAAGGATGAGGGCCTGCGTGAACACGCTGCCAGACGGCACGACGGCGAGCGTAATCGCCATGATTTCGGCCGACAGGATGAAATCCGTCTTGATCGCACCGGCAACCTTTTCGTCTTCTACCGATTTGGCATCGAGGCTTGTCGTCTCGAGTGCCGTTTCATGGGCGTGAGCCGCATGCGGCAGCACCAGTGCGTAGACTTTTTCCACACCCTCGTAGCAGAGATAAAGTCCGCCGATCATTAGCAGCGGTGTGATCGCCTGCGGTGCGACAAGGCTCAGGATCAGCGCTGCGGGCAGCAGGATCAGAAGCTTGTTCTTCAGCGAGCCGAGCGCGATCCTGCCGATGATCGGCAATTCGCGCGCTGCCGAAAATCCGGTGACGTAGCGGGGTGTGACTGCCGCATCGTCAATGACGACGCCGGCCGCTTTCGCGCCTGCCTTGGCAGCCTGGCCGGCGATATCGTCGAGCGACGCCGCAGCCACCTTGGCCAATGCCGCGATATCATCAAGAAGGGCGATCAGGCCAACACTCATTCGAGCCTCCGTCGGGAAGACAGACTTACGCAGTGAAAAACGGAAAACCAATCAACGAGACGTGGCATCCTCCGGCGGGAAGATGCCACGCAAGGATCGCGACGACAATGCCGTTATTCGGCAGGCATCGGGCTCAACCCGCCCTCGTCCAGCGGAGGACGTGCCTGCCGTTCCCGTTTCTGCGAAACCCGCGACAGAACGCTCTGCCGGTTGACGGATTTGCGTTCCTCATCGATGCGGCGGATCAAGATCTCGGCGCGCTCGACCGAGCCGAGAAGCGCCAGGATCGTGCCGCGTTCGGCCGCGCCGGCATCCGGGCCAAGTGCCAGTGTCTGTTCCCGCAGTTCGCTGACATTGGGAAGGCTGACATGGCCGGCCGGCATGGAGGGACGAACCACGCCGTAGTCGGGCATGATATCCTGCAAAGAGGCATCGAGCTTGCTCAGTGCCAGATTGACGATCGCCAAAGCGGGCTCGCTGAATTTTTCACGCTTCACGCGCCGGGCGACCTGATGCATCGATTCAGTCAAGGCAGCGGTGAAATCCGCCTCCTCGATCAGGCTGGCGACCAGATCGAGTTGCTCGTAAGGCAGATCCTCCTTCATCAGCGATGCGGTATAATCGCGAATGTCACGGCTGAGGATATCGGTGGCGAGATAGTGTTCGCCCGGATCTGATGGAGCCGACTTGGCGGACCGGGCAATATCCAGGAACATCGCGCCGGCCTGCAGGTGACGCGCGGTCTCCTGCTGGACGGCCGGAACGGCGCGCGCGAAGTCGCTTGTGAGCCTGCGGTCGAGGAATTTCGGCGTCGAATAATCTTCAACATCCTCGGCGTCGATACGGCCGATGCGCGACAAGACACGTTCGAAGACGCTGACGAAGGGAAACAGCAGCGCCGTGTTGAAGACGTTGAAGAAGGTCGAATAGAGACCGACAGCGACCGGAACCAGCGGAAATGTCTCCTTGCCCTCGACCACGACCGGAACGCCGGGATCGCCGCCGAACCACTGCATCGCCCATGCCAGAACGTCGATCGAGACGAAGAACAAGGGCACCGTGATGCAGACGCCGATAATGTTGAAGGACATATGGGCATAGGCAGCGCGTTTGGCGTTCTTCGACAGATTGAGCGAAGCAATCCACGAGGTGATCGTGGTTCCGAGATCCGCACCCAGCGAGAAGGCAACCGCCGTCGTCCAGTCAAGGACACCAGCCGCGCCGAGCCCCATGACGATACCGATCGTCGCCGACGAGGAGTGGATCATCGCGGTGACGCCGGCGGCGATCAGCACGCATTTGATCAGGTTGTAATAGGAGTCGGCGGTCAGCGTCGACAGAACGTCCATGACCTCCGGAATGTTGCGCAGCGGCCGAAGGCCGCCGGTCATCAGATTGAGACCGTAGAAAATCAGCGCGAAGCCCATGCAGGCAAGCGCGACGTTGCGGATCCGCTCGCTCTTGGCAAAGCAGTAAACCAGCGAAAAAACGCCCGCAAAGATCAGGCCAAGAGGACCGAGCGGCAAGGCGATCAGGCCGTTTCCGAGCGTCGTGCCGATGTTGGCGCCCATGATGACGCTGATCGCCGGACGCAAGCCGACAACGCCGGCATTGACGAGGCCGACGACCATGACCGTCATTGCCGTCGATGACTGGATGACACCGGTGATGAGCGTTTCCGCGATGACGCCCTTGATCGGCGTGCCTGCGGCTCTCGCAAGAAATGCGCGCATCTTGTTGACGGAGAGTGCCTGGATGCCGTTCGACATGAACTCCAGACCGAGCATGAATATCCCCAGCCCGCCAATAACAGGCACAAGAATATCCTTGAAAATGTCGATGTTCATTACGCCTTACCCCCTTGGCGCCAAAATGGCGCGCTTCAACGACGCCCCCGCGTCTCACATGCCCGATTTCATACGGTCGGCGATGTCCCGACCGCGTATACGCGCGAAGGAATTACTGGCTCGCGGAGGCATCCTGCTTCAGCCAGTATTTGACGATCTGACTGACGAGCTGCGGCGGCAAAGGCACATAGCCCAGCCCCTCGGCGTCCTTACTGCCTGTCTCGAACGCCAGGCGGAAAAAGTCATGCACGCGGCGATAGCGATTGGGCGCCTGTCCCGTCATTGGAACGACAGCAAATGTCGCCCCGCTGATCGAATAGGCCGCCTCTCCCGGTTGATCCGTGAGCGACACCGAAAAATCTTTCGCTTCATCCCATGAGGCGGTGCTGGCCGCAGCCCGCACGCCATCCGGTCCCGGTTTTACGAACTGGCCGGATTTGTTCTGAACAGCGGCATAGGGCAGGTTTGCACGCTCGACCTGGCCAAAATCGGCATAGGCGATCGCCCCCTTGGTTGCCTGCACCGCGCGAATGAGATCCCCGGTTCCCTCGACACTCGTCCCCACAGGCCAGGCGATCAGCGTATCCGCTCCATGTGCCGCCTTCCATTCGGGGCTTGCCGAGGACAGGAATTCGGTGAACATGAAGGTGGTGCCTGATCCGTCCTTGCGGGTAACGGGGCTGATTTTCTGATCGGGAAGACTGATCTCCGGGTTGATCGCCTTGATGGCAGGGTCAGCCCATGACTGGATCTTGCCGAGATAGATATTCGCAAGCAGCGGGCCGGTCAGGTTGATACGGCCCTTGTCGATACCGTCAAGATTGACGGCAATCGCCACGCTGCCGAGTACGATCGGAAACTGCTGGCGGCCATGCTTTAAGAGCTCGTCATGGGAGACCGGCACATCGGTCGCAGCGAAGTCCAGCTCCGGCTGATCAAGGCGCATCATACCTGCCAGCGAACCGACCAGCTCGTAGTCTACCGTCCAGTCGGGTGAGCTGAAGTCGCCGTCATCCATCCGCGCCTTCTCGTAGATCTCCGCCCATTTCGCGATGATGGGTGCCGCGAATGTGGAGCCAGCGCCGCGAATGGGCTCGGCCATGGCTGCAGGAGCGATGAAGAGTGAGCCGACAACTGCCGCAAGTCCGCCAAAGCCGGCGGCGGCGGTCGTCACTCTGTGGACTTGCCGAAAAAAACGTTCCATCGGCGCTTCCCCTCGCAACCGTTGACTGCGTACTTCGCTCAGAATTCACACCAGATCAGCTGAGGACCCGTCGTACGAACCGTGGTCCGGCCGACAGGAATTCCTGCCACCACTAAGTATTTCCATTCATTAACATTTTAATGACAGTTTAGTTTGACGGGTTGCTGTTTCCCAGCGCAGGACATTCCTCGGCTGATCGATGTCGCTCTACAAATTCCAAATAAAACCGTCACTCAACTGACACATCGCCCGCATTTACAATGGTAAAACAACGCAGCCCGCGCCACGGCCAGACATGTCGGGGACAGTGCGGATTGCTTCTGCGTTCGAGGTGCAGGAGGATGCGGCGGCGCTAAAGCGGCAATACCACGGCTGCAAGCTCCTCCGCCGTCAGCCCCTTGCCGGCGCGTCGGCCGGCCTCGCCGTGCAGCCAGACGCCGGCAGCCGCGGCCTCGAAGGCCGGCAGGCCCTGGGCGAGCAATCCGCCGATGATGCCGGCAAGCACGTCGCCTGAACCGGCGGTGGCAAGCCAGACAGGAGCGTTGGTATTGATGAGCGCACGTCCATCAGGCGCGGCGATGACGGTATCGGCGCCTTTGTAGATAATCGCGGCATTGGCGCGGCGGGCGGCGGCCAAGGCCTTATCCACCTTGCCGAGCCCCTCGTCGCCGCCGATATCGGGAAAGAGCCGGGCGAATTCGCCTTCGTGCGGCGTCAGCACCAGACGCGGCTCACCCCGGAAAAGATCAAATAGCTGTTGCGGATCATCTTTGAACGAGGAGATGCCGTCGGCATCGAGCACCAGATGGCGATCGGTAAGGGCCGAGACGAAGCCGCGCGCCCTGGCGCCAATGCCGAAACCGGGGCCGAGGACGAAGGTCTGCAGCCGCTGGTCGTTGAGCCAGTCGCCGAGGTCGGCCTCATCGTCGATGGCATGCAGCATGACGGCGGTGAGATGCGCGGCATTGGCCGCCATCGCCTCGCGGGGGGCGGCGATCGTCACCAGGCCGGCGCCGGCCTTCAGGCCCGAGATCGCCGACATGCGCGCAGCACCCGTCTTGTCGGCCTCGCCTGAGAAAACCACCAGATGACCGCGCTTGTATTTATGGGTTTCCAACTGCTCGGCCGGCAGCGCACGCTTCCAGGCATCCGGCGTGTTCTCGGCGATGATACCGCCTGCCTCAGCCCTGACGATGCGGGCGGGGATGCCGATGTCGAAGACCTCCAATTCCCCGCAAAGCTCCCTGCCCGGCATCAGCAGATGGCCGGGCTTACGGGTCATGAAGGTGATGGTGTTGCGGGCCCGGAAGGCGGCACCCAGCACCTTGCCGGTGCGGCCATCAAGACCGGAGGGCAGATCGATGGCAAGTACCGGTATAGCGGCCTCGGTGATGCGCTCGATTAGCGCGCGCACATCGGCCGACACTTCGCGGCCAAGCCCCGCCCCGAACAAACCGTCGATGACGACGTCGCCGGTTTCGGGCCGATAGAGGTCGAGGTTTTGCCCCTCGAGCACGCAACCGGCTCGGGCACGGGCCGCATCGCCCTTCAGCCCGGAGGGATCGCCGAGGTGGAAGAGCGCCACCCTCGCCCCGCTCGCCTGCAGATAACGTGCTGCGACATAGGCGTCGCCGCCATTGTTGCCGGGTCCGCAGAAGACGGCGAAACGCAACGCACCGGAATGAAGGCGCAGAGCAGCGGCCGCGACCGCGGCGCCTGCCCTCTCCATCAGGCCGAAGGAGTCGATGCCGGATGCGGCAGCGGCTGCATCGACGGCGGCCATTTCGGCAGGCGTGAGAAGAAGGTCAGACAGATGTTTGCTCATCATCCTATTCAATCAAAAAACGCCTAAAAAACAACCGCCTGAAACAGCAAAGAGAAGACTGCTATTTAGGCATTTGCCTATATTTTCATCTCCGCCTGACGTGTATTCGCAGTTGCGAAAATACATGACTTTTTCCATTTCGGATGTGATTTTGATCGGAGACAATGTTTTTCCACCTATTCCGGCACCAAAACGACATGGAATTCCCCGCAAACGCGCCGGTTTTGGCAGAATCGACGTCTTTTTTCGATAAGATGGATTTCAAACTGGCACGATATCTGCATCATATCCGGCGAGCGGGAAAATTCCTGCCATAACAAGAGAAGCGGAGAGACATTTTCTCATGAAAAAGATCGAAGCGATCATTAAGCCTTTCAAGCTGGACGAAGTGAAGGAAGCCCTTCAGGAAGTTGGCCTGCAGGGTATCACGGTCACGGAAGCCAAGGGTTTCGGCCGTCAGAAGGGCCACACGGAACTCTACCGCGGAGCTGAATACGTCGTCGATTTCCTGCCGAAGGTCAAAGTCGAGGTCGTACTGGCCGACGAGAACGCGGAGGCCGTCATCGATGCGATCCGCAAGGCGGCGCAGACCGGGCGCATCGGCGACGGAAAAATCTTCGTCTCCAATATCGAAGAGGTTATCCGCATCCGCACCGGCGAGACCGGCATTGATGCCATCTGACCACTTTGCCAATCGCGCAAAGTCCGTTACCGTCATCGCCGACCTACACCGTCATCGCAAATCGGAGGAAACTCATTAATGGCGACCGCAAGCGAAATTCTGAAGCAGATCAAGGAGAACGACGTAAAGTTCGTCGATCTGCGTTTCACCGACCCGAAGGGCAAGCTGCAGCATGTGACGATGGACGTTGTCTGCGTCGACGAAGACATGTTCGCTGACGGCGTGATGTTCGATGGCTCCTCGATCGGCGGCTGGAAGGCCATCAACGAGTCCGACATGGTGCTGATGCCCGATACCGAAACGGTGCATATGGACCCGTTCTTCGCTCAGTCGACCATGGTCATCGTCTGCGATATCCTCGATCCGGTGTCCGGCGAAGCCTATAACCGCGATCCGCGCGGCACCGCCAAGAAGGCCGAAGCCTATCTCAAGGCATCCGGCATCGGCGATACGGTTTTCGTCGGCCCTGAAGCCGAATTCTTCGTCTTCGACGACGTCAAGTACAAGGCCGATCCCTACAATACCGGCTTCAAGCTCGATTCGACCGAATTGCCGTCGAATGACGATACCGATTACGAGACCGGCAACCTCGGCCATCGCCCGCGCGTCAAGGGCGGCTATTTCCCGGTTCCCCCCGTTGACAGTGCCCAGGACATGCGTTCGGAAATGCTGACGGTGCTCTCCGAAATGGGCGTCGTCGTCGAAAAGCATCACCATGAAGTCGCTGCCGCCCAGCACGAACTCGGCATCAAGTTCGATACGCTGGTGCGCAACGCCGACAAGATGCAGATCTACAAATATGTCGTGCACCAGGTTGCCAACGCCTATGGCAAGACGGCGACCTTCATGCCGAAGCCGATCTTCGGCGACAACGGCTCGGGCATGCATGTGCACCAGTCGATCTGGAAGGGCGGCAAGCCGACCTTTGCCGGCGACGAATATGCCGGCCTTTCCGAGAGCTGCCTGTTCTACATCGGCGGCATCATCAAGCATGCCAAGGCGATCAACGCCTTCACCAATCCGTCGACGAACTCCTACAAGCGTCTCGTCCCGGGTTACGAAGCCCCTGTGCTGCTCGCCTATTCGGCCCGCAACCGCTCGGCCTCCTGCCGCATTCCGTTCGGCTCCAACCCGAAGGCCAAGCGCGTCGAAGTCCGCTTCCCGGATCCGACCGCCAACCCCTATCTGGCCTTTGCCGCCATGCTGATGGCCGGCCTCGACGGCATCAAGAACAAGATCCATCCGGGCAAGGCCATGGACAAGGATCTCTACGACCTGCCGCCGAAGGAATTGAAGAAGATCCCGACCGTCTGCGGCAGCTTGCGCGAAGCACTCGAAAGCCTCGACAAGGACCGCAAGTTCCTGACGGCCGGCGGCGTCTTCGACGACGACCAGATCGATGCCTTCATCGAGCTGAAGATGGCTGAGGTGATGCGTTTCGAAATGACGCCGCATCCGGTCGAATACGACATGTACTATTCGGCCTGATCGGGCCCAGAACACAGAAAGCCCCGGCCCGCCGGGGCTTTCGCCTCCCAGGTCATGAACGGCAAGTGGCGAGGATATGACGTTCATGTGACGAACGGCGCGCAAAATCTTGATTTGCGCGACACCAATCACCAAATTTGGTGATGAAAGGAAGTCGTACCATGAAAGAAAGAATAGCAAAGTTCAGTATTGGCGAAGTGGTTCGGCACAAGGTATTTCCGTTTCGCGGCGTCATCTTTGACGTTGATCCGGAGTTCGCGAATACGGAGGAGTGGTGGAATTCCATTCCGGCCGAGGTGCGCCCGAGCAGGGACCAGCCCTTCTATCACCTGCTCGCTGAAAATGACGAAAGCGAATATGTCGCCTATGTCTCTGAGCAGAACCTGATGAACGACGAAAGCGGCACGCCGCTTCGCAATCCACAGATCTACCAGATTTTCGATCAAGCCCCGTCAGGGCAGTTCAAACCCAAGATGAGCTTCGCCCACTAACTCAGTCGTGCTGATCGTTGAATCAAGGCCTCGCTTCTCCCGGCGAGGCCTTTTCTTTGCGCAACAAAAAACCCGGCGCGAAGCCGGGTTTCTGTTTCAAAGAAAGTGGCAGGATTACTGAGCCTTGGCTGCCTTCTGGGCGTCTTCCAGCTTCTTGCGGGCTTCCTCGGCCTTCTTCTGCATGCTGTCCTGCAGGCTGCGCTGGCTTTCAGCGAGCTTGGATTCGGAAACCGGTTCGCCGTCATAAGCACCGGTGAAGCCTTCGAGCGAAATCTTGATCGGGTTCGGAGCGCGGCGGAAGTTGATCGAAGTGAAGATCACGTCGCTGCCCTTCTTGAGGCTGGCGATCATTGCGTCGGTCAGCGGAATTTCAGCGGTGCACTTGTCCGGCAGGCAGACGGCGTAGTCGAGCTTCTGGCCCTTGCCGCCGTCGATCTGCATGACGACGCCGGGAGGAACGAGACGTGCCGTGGGAACCGAGACCTGCAGGAGCTTGCGGTTGATCTTGCCGGAAACCGAGATCAGGCCGACGGCCGTGACGAGCTGGCCGCCATTGGCGAGGATCAGGTTCTGGACAACACAGATGTCGTTGTCTTCCTGCTTGCTACAGGTCTTGTACCAGCCGAGCTTCGGCGCTCCTGCGGCCTGTGCCGGGGCATCGGCCGGAGCCTGTGCCGCCGCATCCTGTGCGAAGGAGGAGACCGGAGCCGAAGCGCCGAACACCACCGCCAGAACGGACAGTGCTGCCCGCATTTTCTTTTCAGACTTGAACATCATAACGAATTCCGTCTCCTGATATCCGTTCGGGGCAGCGGTTTGCCGCCCCAACCATCGGGTCGTTCGGCACTCCACCTCTTAAAAAAATAAGGCAAATGCATGACCCCGAAACTTCGGGTTTACCTGTTACATCGCAGCGTTCAAGATATCCAGCATTTCTTTGGCAATTTGAGGTGCATTTCGTCGCGATGCCAAAGAAATCGCCGTTCCGTGTTGGAATCGATCGACCCCATGATAATCTCCGCGGTGAATCATGCCCGTTTTCACGGATCAAGGATTGCCGAATGCTCCGGATCGTCGTCCCCCTCGTTCTCTCGCTGCTGTGTGGCTCTGTTGCCGCAGAGCCGCTGCACGGCATCGCGATGCACGGTGAGCCGGCTTTGCCGGCGGACTACAAACACTTCCCTTACGTCAATCCCGACGTGAAAAAGGGCGGCAAGATCACCTATGGCGTCGTCGGCACCTTCGACAGCCTCAACCCGTTCATCCTGAAGAGCATGCGCACGACGGCGCGCGGCATGTGGGATCCGGATTATGGCAATCTCGTCTACGAATCGCTGATGCAACGCTCCAGGGACGAGCCCTTCACGCTCTACGGCCTGCTCGCCGAAACGGTCGAATGGGACGACGACCGGAACTTCATCCAGTTCAACCTCAATCCGAAGGCGAAATGGGCCGATGGCCAGCCGGTGACGCCCGAGGATGTGATGTTCACCTTCGAGTTGATGCGCGACAAGGGCCGAGTGCCCTTCGCCAACCGCCTCAACGTCGTCGCCAAGATGGAAAAGGTCGGCGAGCGCAGTGTGCGTTTCACCTTCAACGATAAGGCCGACCGTGAGACGCCGCTGATCTTCGGTCTTTTCCCGGTGCTGCCGAAACATGCGATCGACCCAGAAACCTTCGACCGTTCTTCGCTGACGCCGCCGGTCGGCTCCGGTCCCTACAAGGTGAAGACGGTGAAGCCCGGCGAGAGCATCACCTATGAGCGCGATCCGAACTACTGGGGCAAGGACATTCCCGCCAAGGTCGGCACCGACAATTACGACCAGATCACCGTCCAGTATTTCCTGCAGGATACGACGCTGTTCGAGGCCTTCAAGAAGGGCGATGTCGACATCTATCCCGACGGCAATCCCGGTCATTGGGCCAATGCCTATAATTTCCCCGCCGTCACCTCGGGGGCTGTGGTCAAGGACGTGTTCACACCGAAACTGCCAAGCGGCATGCTCGGCTTCGTGTTCAACACGCGCCGACCGATCTTTGCCGATCCCAAAGTGCGCGAAGGCCTGTCGCTGGTGTTCGATTTCGAATGGGCGAACAAGAACCTTTATTCCGGCGCCTACAAACGCACCCAGAGCTTCTGGCAGAATTCCGAGCTGTCGAGTTTCGGAATTCCCGCCAATGCCGCCGAGCTTGCCCTGCTCGGGCCGATCAAGGACAAAATCGCGCCGGAGATTCTCGACGGCACCTACAAGCTGCCGGTCACCGACGGCTCCGGCCGCGACCGCAATGTTCTGAAGCAGGCCGTCGAGCAGCTGAAACAGGGCGGCTATACGATCCAGGGCGGCAAGATGCTCGATGGCTCCGGCCGCCAGCTCGCCTTCGAGATCATGACGCAGAACGCCGACCAGGAGAAGCTTGCCGTCGCCTATCAGCGCTCGCTGCAGACGATCGGCATTGCCGCTTCGATCCGCACGGTCGACGATTCGCAGTACCAGAGCCGGACGAACAGCTTCGACTACGACATGATCATGAAGTCCTACACCTCCTCGCTATCGCCTGGAAACGAACAGCTCGGCCGCTGGTCTTCAGCCGCTAAGACCCGCGAGGGCAGCGATAGCTTCGCAGGCGCTGCCGACCCCGATCTCGATGCCTTGATCGATCACCTGCTCAGGGCGCGCTCGGCCGAGGATTTCACCGCGGCGGTGCGCTCCTACGACCGGCTGCTGCTGTCCAGCCATTACGTGCTGCCGCTCTATCATATGGGCCAGCAATGGGTGGCGCGCAGCAAGCGCATCGGCCATCCCGACGCGGTGCCGCTCTATGGCTATCAGCTGCCGCTATGGTGGGATACGAGCGCCCAATAAGAGCAGCCGAACCGCCTCGGCTTAAATGTCTCCCTTGGAGACGCACAGAATAAGGAAAATCATCATGGAGCGTATCACCATCGACGTCGTCTCGGATGTCGTCTGCCCCTGGTGCTATCTCGGCAAGGCGCGACTGGAACTCGCCATCGCCGAGGTGCAGGACCAAATCGGCGTCGACATTAACTGGCGGCCGTACCAGCTCAATCCCGACTACCCCAAGGAAGGCGTCGACCAGAAGAAGGCGCTGGCGGAGAAGCTCGGCGGCGAGGAGCGCGTGGCGCAGGCGCACAAGATGCTCTCCGATTACGGCCGCGAAGTCGGCATTGCCTTTAATTTTGAGGCGATCAAGATCGGCCCGAACACGCTCGATGCGCATCGGCTGATCCACTGGGCGATGATCGAAGGCCGCGAGAAGCAGGACAAGGTCGTTGCAGCGCTGTTCAAGGCGAATTTCGAGGAAGGCCACAATGTCGGGGACCATGCGGTGCTGCTCGATATCGCCGAAAAATCAGGCCTCGACCGCTCTGTCATCGCCTCGCTGCTTGCCTCCGATGCCGATAGCAACCTGATCGTCGCCGAGATCAAGGCAGCCCAGGAGATGGGCGTCAACGGCGTGCCATTCTTCATCTTCGACCAGCAATATGCCGTCAGCGGTGCACAGACGCCTGACGTCCTGGCGAACGCGTTGCGCGATATCGCCAAGGCGAAAGCCGAGGCACGATCAGGCCTCAACTGACGTCGACGGCCCCAGCTCTAGCCTAGAACCGGAACACAACGCACCTCGGTCTTCACCGAATTGGCGATGAAACATTCGTCGTGGGCGCGATGATGCAGGCTTTCCAACTCGCTGAGCGAGGGCTGCTTTTCGCCGCTGAAGACGACATGCGGACGCAGGGTCACGACGGTCATGGCAAGACGGCCTTCGGCATTTTTCTCCATGATGCCCTCGGCAGCATCGGTATAGCTGTCGACGCAAAAGCGCTGTTTGGCGGCGATCGACAGGAACCAGAGCATGTGGCAGCTGGAGAGCGAGGCGACGAAAGCCTCCTCCGGATCGACGGCATCCTCGGCCGAATAGGGCAGCGGAACGACATGCGAAGACGAGGATGCCTTCACCTCGATACCGCCGTCGAAGGTCCAGCGGTGGGCACGGCTGTAGCGGTTATCGGTGAAGGTTTCGCCGTTCCGCTGCCAGGCGATCGTTGCGCCGTATGTTCCCATCTCTATCTCCTTTTTCCATGCAATTCCCCGGCAAAATCGCTTCGCGCTTTACCCAGCAAAACCGCGGCACAGTTTTGCTGGAATTGCTCTATTTCGCCAGTTCCGCCAGTTGCGTCATGATAACAGCTGCGCCCTGCAGGCGTTTTTCCGGCGTCGGCAGGTCGCGGGTCAAGAACAGGCTGTGATCGGGGCGGATCTTCGCCATCGTGCCCTGCTTGCCAATATAACCGACGAGGTTTGCCGGGTTGGGGAATTCCTTGTTGCGGAACTGCACGACGACGCCCTTCGGGCCGGCATCGAGCTTTTCGACATTGGCGGTGCGGCAGAGCGATTTGATATAGACGATCTTCAGCAGGTGCTGGACTTCGATCGGCATCGGCCCGAATCGGTCGATCATCTCGGCGCCGAAGCCGTCGATCTCCTTGAGCTCGGTGATTTCGCCGAGACGGCGGTAGAGCGCCATGCGCAGATGCAGGTCGGGCACGTAGCCTTCCGGGATCATCACCGTCGTGCCGACCGAGATCTGCGGCGACCAACCGGTGTCGTGGATCTCGTCGACACCCTTGACCTCGGCGACCGCCTCTTCCAGCATCTGCTGGTAGAGTTCGAAGCCGACCTCCTTGATATGGCCGGACTGCTCCTCGCCGAGCAGGTTGCCGGCGCCGCGGATATCGAGATCGTGGCTCGCCAGCTGGAAACCGGCGCCAAGCGTATCCAGCGACTGCAGCACCTTAAGGCGACGCTCTGCGGTGGCCGTCAGCACCTTGTTGACCGGCAGGGTGAAGAGGGCGAAGGCGCGCACCTTCGAGCGGCCGACGCGGCCGCGCAGCTGATAAAGCTGGGCAAGGCCGAACATGTCGGCACGATGGACGATCAGCGTGTTGGCTGTCGGCACATCGAGACCGGATTCGACGATGGTGGTCGACAGCAGCACGTCGTAGCGGCCTTCATAGAAGGCGTTCATGATGTCTTCGAGTTCGCCGGCCGGCATCTGGCCGTGGGCGACGGCAACCTTCAGCTCCGGCACATCCGATTGCAGGAAGGCATGCACGTCCTCGAGGTCGGCAAGCCTAGGGCAGACATAGAAGCTCTGGCCGCCGCGATAATGCTCGCGCATCAACGTCTCGCGGATGACCAGGCTGTCGAAGGGCGAGATGAAAGTGCGCACGGCCATGCGGTCGACCGGCGGCGTGGTGATCAGCGACAGTTCGCGCACGCCGGTCATGGCAAGCTGCAGCGTGCGCGGGATCGGCGTTGCCGATAGCGTCAGCACATGTACGTCGCTCTTCAGCTCCTTCAGCCGCTCCTTGTGCTTGACGCCGAAATGCTGTTCCTCGTCGATAACGAGCAGGCCGAGATTGGCGAATTTGATGCCGGCGCCGAGCAGCGCATGGGTGCCGACGACAATATCGGTCTTGCCTTCCGCCACCTCCTTCTTGGTCAGCGCCAGCTCCTTAGCGCCGACAAGGCGCGAGGCCTGCTGGATGCGCACCGGCAGACCGCGGAAACGGTCGGAGAAGGTCTTGAAATGCTGGCGGGAAAGCAGCGTCGTCGGCACGACGACAGCGACCTGGGCGCCGTTCATCGCGGCGACGAAGGCGGCGCGCAGCGCCACTTCGGTCTTGCCAAAACCCACGTCGCCGCAGACGAGGCGGTCCATCGGCCGGCCGGCGCCGAGGTCGGAGCGCACCGCCTCGATGGCGTTTTCCTGGTCCTCGGTCTCGTCATAGGGGAAGCGGGCGGCAAATTCGTCGTAGAGGCCTTCCGGCGTCGTCAGCATCGGCGCATGGCGCGTCAAGCGCTCGGCGGCGATGCGGATCAGCGCATCGGCCATGTCGAGCAGGCGCTTCTTGAGCTTGGCCTTGCGCATCTGCCAGGCGCCGCCACCGAGCTTGTCGAGCTGGGCCTCGGTGCCCTCGCCGCCATAGCGCGAAAGCAGATCGATGTTTTCGACCGGCAGGAACAGCTTGGCCTCGTCGGCATATTGCAGTTCGAGGCAGGCATGCGGAGCACCTGCCGCCTCGATGGTCCTCAGCCCTATAAAGCGGCCGATACCATGTTCGGCGTGGACGACGATCGAGCCTTCGTCGAGGCCCGCGACTTCCGAGATGAAATCGGCTGCGCGCTTGCGGCGCTTGGAGCGGCGCACCATGCGGTCGCCGAGGATGTCCTGCTCGCCGATGACGACGAGGTCACCGGCCTCGAAGCCGGCTTCGAGACTGAGCACGGCAGCGGCCGCCTCGCCTCTCGCCAGCGAGCCGACATCCTTAAGCGCCTCGATCGGCTTGACCTTTTCCAGGCCGTGTTCGTTCAGCACCTGTAGCAGGCGCTCCAGCGAACCTTCGGTCCAGGCGGTGACCAGCACTTTGGCGCCGGCGGCGCGGCGGTCGGCAATATGCTTGACGACGACGTCGAAGATATTGATGCGTTCGGCATCGCCTCCGCCTTCGGCGTTCGAGCGGGCCCAGCGCTGGCCCTGACGGGCGTCGACATTGACGACCCGCCGCGCCTCACCCTCATGCTCGTTGAAGGGGCTGATGCGGATCGCGCCGAGCGCGTCGAGTGTTTTGACGAAAAGCTTGCTGTCGAGATAGAGCTGGCCCGGCGTCACCGGCTTGTAAGGCGTGCCCTGCGTCATCTGGCCCTTGGCCGGCTGGCCGGAATTCAGGCGGGCGTCGTAATAATCGAAAACGAGCTTGGAGCGCTCTTCTGCTGCCTCACGCACCGTATGGTCGATGACGATCCGGAAACCGCTGAGATAATCGAAGACGGTATCGAGCTTCTCGTAGAAAAGCGGCAGCCAATGCTCCATGCCGGGGTATCGGCGGCCTTCGGAGACGGCGAGATAGAGCGCGTCGTCGCGGGTGGTCGCGCCGAAAGCGGAGAGGTAATTCTTGCGGAAGCGGCTGATCGTATCCGGCGTCAGCGTCACCTCGCTCATCGGGTTGAGATCAAGCGAGCGCACCTGGCCGGTCGTGCGCTGGCTGGCCGGATCGAAGCTGCGGATCGATTCCAGCGTGTCGCCGAAGAAATCGAGACGGACCGGCTCTTCGGAACCCGGCACGAAGACGTCGAGAATGCCGCCGCGCACGGCATATTCACCGACCTCGCGAACGGTCGCGACCCGCTCGAAGCCATTGCGCTCCAGGCGACCGGCGAGATCGTCCATGCGCAGCTGGTTGCCGGGACGGGCCGAAAAAGTCAGGCTTTCGATGACATCCTGCGGCGCCACCTTCTGCAGCATGGCATTGGCGGTGACGAGCACGATTGCGGCATGCGGCTTCTTGCGATGGGCGATGAGGCCGCCGAGTGCGGCAAGCCGGCGGGCCGAGGTGTCGGCGCTCGGCGAGACGCGGTCATAGGGCAGACAGTCCCAGGCCGGCAGGGTGAGAACCGGAATGTCGGGGGCGACAAAGCCCAGCATCTGCTCGAGATCGGCCATTCGGTGGCCGTCGGACATGACATAGGCGACCGGCTCTCCCGTTCGGGCGAGCTCGGCGAGCAGCAGCGTTTCAAGACCTGCCGGCACATTGCCGATCGTCAGCGGCTCGGCAATGGCCGCAAGCTTCTTCGCATCGAAACCAGGGATCATTCCGGCGTCCTGAGGGGCTTGTCAAAATCGGGCTTATAGGCGGCGATGCGGGCAAACATCGGTGTCTGGAAACGCTCAGGCACCGGCCATGTTCCCATGATCCAGCGGACGAGATCATTGTCCTCTTCCGCCATGATCGTCTCGAACTCGTCGAGTTCGGCTTCCGACAGAGTCGCGACCTCGGCTTCGGCGAACTGGCCGAAGACCAGATCCATCTCGCGGATGCCGCGATGCCAGCAGCGGAAAAGGATTCTGCGGCGGCGCGGGTCGAGACCGGCACTCGTGAGCGTGACACCTGTCATGGCATTACCTTCCTGTTGATGCGCCTCTATAGACCCTGGAAAGCGGCTTGTCAGCCTTGCCAAGGCCGCATTGTTCATCGCATTTTGGCCGCATGCGCCCCGCCATTCTCGATCCTCTGTTTTCCCCCATTTCTGGCCTTCCGGGCGTCGGCCCGAAGATCGCCGACCTGTTGGTCAAGCTGCTCGGGCGCGAGACGCTGGAGGATTGCCGGGTCATCGATCTGCTCTTCCACGCGCCCTTCTCGCTGATCGACCGGCGCAACCAGCCAGGCATCGCCCGCGCGCCGCAGGGGGCGATCGTGACGATCACGGCGCGCGTCGACCGCCACCAGGTGCCGCCGGGCGGCAAAAGCAATATCCCCTACCGCGTCTTCCTGCATGACGAGACCGGCGAGCTGACGCTGGTCTTCTTCCGCGGACAGGCAGCGTGGCTGGAAAAGCAGCTACCTGTTGACGCGGAGGTGACGGTCAGCGGCAAGATCGACTGGTTCAACGGCCGCGCCTCGATGGTGCATCCCGATTATATCGTCAGGGCCGACGAGGCGGAGAGCCTGCCGTTGGTCGAGCCGATCTATCCGCTGACAGCGGGGCTTTCGTCGAAGACGCTCCGCAAGATCATCGACGCCGGCCTGCCGCGCTTTCCCGAGCTGCCGGAATGGATCGACCTGGCCTTGACGGAGAAACAGGGCCTGCCGTCGATCCGCGACAGTTTCCACATGCTGCACGAGCCGTGCGACCCTGGGGATATCGACCCGCAGGCCCCTGCCCGGCGGCGGCTTGCCTATGACGAATTCCTCGCCGGCCAGCTGTCGCTGAGCCTGGTGCGGCAGAGGCTGCGCAAAGTGGCGGGCCAGCCGGTGCATCCGACCGGCGCCATCAGCAGCAAGATCCTGAAGGCCTTGCCCTTCTCGCTCACATCAAGTCAGAACGAGGCGATCGCCGAGGTTTTGAAGGATATGGCCGGCAACGAGCGCATGCTGCGGCTGCTGCAAGGCGATGTCGGTTCCGGCAAGACGCTGGTGGCGCTGATGGCGATGGCGGCGGTGATCGAGAGCGGCGGTCAGGCCGTGCTGATGGCGCCGACCGAAATCCTGGCGCGGCAGCACCACGCGACAGTCTCGAAATTCGCCGCCGCCGCCGGACTCAGCATCGAGGTGCTGACCGGGCGCACCAAGGGACGCGAGCGGGAGGAAATCCTGGAGCGCATCGCCTCGGGTGCTGCCCAGATCATCATCGGCACGCATGCGCTGTTCCAGGACAGTGTCGCCTATGCCAATCTGATGCTTGCCGTCGTCGACGAGCAGCACCGTTTCGGCGTGCATCAGCGCCTGCGGCTGACCGCCAAGGGCCTCTCGCCGCATATGCTTGTCATGACGGCGACGCCGATCCCGCGCACGCTGGTGCTCGCCGCCTTCGGCGATATGGACGTCTCCAAGCTCACAGAAAAACCGGCCGGCCGCAAGCCGATCCAAACGATCACCGTGCCGATGGAACGGACCGGCGAAATCGTCGGCCGACTGCAAAGCGCGATCGCCGAGGGCAAGAAGGCCTATTGGATCTGCCCGCTGGTCGAGGAGTCCGAGGAGCTCGATCTGATGTCGGCCGAGGAGCGGCACGCGACGCTGGTCTCGGCACTCGGCCCGGATGTCGGCCTCATCCACGGCCGCATGAGCGGGCCGGAGAAGGACGCGGCGATGATGGCGTTCAAGAACGGCGAGACCCGGCTGCTCGTCGCCACCACCGTCGTCGAGGTCGGTGTCGACGTGCCGGATGCGACGATCATGGTGATCGAACATGCCGAACGCTTCGGCCTGGCGCAATTGCATCAGTTGCGCGGCCGGGTCGGGCGCGGCGACGAGGCCTCGACCTGCATCCTGCTCTACAAGGGACCACTCGGCGAGACCGGCCATGCCAGGCTCTCGATCATGCGGGAGACGGAGGACGGCTTCCGCATCGCCGAGGAAGACCTGAAGCTGCGCGGTGAAGGCGAATTGCTCGGCACAAGGCAATCCGGCACGCCGGGCTTCCGCATCGCCAGCCTCGAGGCGCATGCCGACCTGCTGGAGATCGCCCGCAAAGATGCGGCTTACCTCATCGAACGGGATCCGGAATTGACCACGGAGAGGGGAGCGGCGATCCGCACCCTGCTCTATCTTTTCCGCCGCGACGAGGCGATCCGTTTTCTCAGGGCTGGATAAAGCGCGCCGCGGCGCGCTTTAAGTCTTTGTTCCATGCATGTCGTTACCCCAAAACCGCTGAACACTTTTGGGCGACATGCATCAATCCGCTTTGGAAACCGCGACTGGCTTAGGCCGCGGCAAATGCTTCTGCTTGGGATCGGCCGGCTTGTGTTCGGGCGCCACAAGCCCGCCCGAAATCAGGAACTTGGCGGCGTCTTCCGGCGACATGTCGAGCATGACGATCTTCTCGCGCGGCACGAAGATGAGGAAGCCGGCTGTCGGCACCGGCGTCGGCGGCAGGAAGACGGCGACCATGTCCTGGCCCATGGCATCGAACTTCGAAGCGATTTCGCCCTTGGCGTCGGTGGCGATGAAGATCAGTGCCCAGAGGCCGGGACCCGGATATTCGATGAGGCCAACCTTCTTGAAGGAGTTCGCCTGTTCCTTCAGCACGGTTTCGAAAATCTGTTTCACGCTTCTGTAGATCGTGCGCACCAGCGGCATGCGCTGAACGATCGATTCGCCGAACCGAACGATGCTCTGGCCGATGAGGTTCTTGCCGAGAAAGCCGACGACGGTGATCAGCACGACGGCGATCAGCAGGCCGAAGCCGGGAATGGCAAAATTGAGATAGCTTTCCGGATTCCAGCGCGCCGGAATATAGGGCCGGACCCAGCTGTCCGACCAGTGGATGAAGGTCCAGGTCAGCCAGATGGTAATCGCGATCGGCGCGCAGATGATCAGCCCTGCGAGAAAATTATTCCTCAGCCGCGTCGCGACCGGCATTCTGGGGGTGTTGTCGGACATCGTTTCCTGATGATCTCCATCTCAGTCGTGGACAGGCCGGTACGCCGGCCCTTCCCCCTTGTCCGCCGACCAAAATTGCCAGAATTCGGGGTCCCGCACAATATGTTTCGAAGCGAAGGTCGCGGCGTTACAGGCTTATTCCACGGTCACTGATTTCGCCAGGTTGCGCGGCTGGTCGACATCGGTGCCCATGAAAACGGCGGTGTGATAGGCGAGCAGCTGGATCGGCAGCGAGAAGATCATCGGCGCGATGATTTCGTCGACCACAGGCAGGGTAATCGTCGCCATGGTCGGCAGTTTCGAGGCGGCTGCACCCGCCTCGTCCGTAATGAAGATGATGCGGCCGCCGCGGGCTGCCACCTCCTGCATGTTCGAGACGGTCTTTTCGAAGAAACGGTCGTACGGGGCGATGACGATGACAGGCATGTTCTCGTCGATCAGCGCGATCGGTCCGTGCTTCAATTCGCCGGCGGCGTAACCTTCGGCGTGGATATAGGAAATTTCCTTGAGCTTCAGCGCGCCTTCCATGGCAAGCGGGAAGCTGGTGCCGCGGCCGAGATAGAGCACGTCCTTGCACTTCGACAGCTCGCGCGACAGGCTTTCCATCTGCGGCTGGATAAGGTTCAGCACGCGGCTCATGATGCGCGGCATTTCGGCGAGATGGCGCACCAGCGACCTCTCCTCGTCAGCACTCACCGTGCCGCGCGCCTTGCCGGCGCCGATCGCCAGCGCTGCCAACACGGCAAGCTGGCAGGTGAAGGCCTTGGTCGAGGCGACGCCGATTTCGGGCCCGGCCATGATCGGGAAGACGGCGTCGGATTCGCGCGCGATCGTCGATTCGCGGACATTGACGACGGCGCCGATCTTCAGCCCGTTGTCGCGGCAATAGCGCAAGCATGCCAGCGTGTCGGCGGTCTCGCCGGACTGCGAGATGAAGAGCGCTGCCTGCGACGGCGACAGCGGCATTTCGCGATAACGGAATTCGGAGGCGACGTCGATTTCAACAGGCAGGCGGGCATATCGCTCGAACCAGTATTTGCCGACGAGGCCGGCGAGATAGGCAGTACCGCAGGCCGAGATCGCAAGTCCGGTCGCTGCCTTGAAGTCGATCGCAGCGGCATTGGCGCCGATCGTGTTCTCGGCGAAATCGACATAGTGGCTGAGCGCGTGGGAGATCACCTCCGGCTGCTCGTAGATTTCCTTTTCCATGAAATGGCGGTGGTTGCCCTTGTCGACGACATAGGCGGTCGCCTGCGAGATCTGGCGGGCGCGTTTGACGGGCTTGCCGGCGAAATCGAGCACGGCGACACCGTCCCGGGTGAGGACGGCGAAATCGCCGTCGACGAGATAGGTGATCTCGTTGGTGAAGGGCGAAAGCGCAATCGCGTCCGAGCCGAGGAACATCTCGCCGCGGCCATAGCCGACGGCAAGCGGCGGTCCGGAACGGGCGGCCATGATCGTGCCGGGATGAGCCTTGAGCATAACGGCGAGCGCATAGGCGCCGGTCACCCGGTTCAGCATCTTCAGCATGGCGTCGCGCGGCTCGAGGCCCTCGCGCAGGTATTTCGCCATCAGATGGGCGACTACCTCGGTGTCGGTCTGGGTTTCGAAGACCGAACCCTCTTCGGTCAGTTCGTCGCGAAGCTCGGAGAAATTCTCGATGATGCCGTTATGAACGACGGCGACGCCTTCGACGAAATGCGGATGGGCATTGGTTTCGTTCGGAACGCCATGGGTCGCCCAGCGCGTGTGGGCGATGCCTGTCGTGCCGGGCAGCGGTTCGCTGTCGAGGCGCTTTTCCAGATTGAACAGCTTGCCCTCGGCGCGGCGGCGATCCATCACGCCGTCATGAATGGTGGCGACGCCGGCGGAATCGTAACCGCGATATTCGAGACGCTTCAGCGCATCGACCAGGCGCCCGGCAACAGGCGCAGTTCCGACGATCCCCACAATGCCGCACATGCAATATCCCCACTCGGTCTCAACAATGAGGCCAGTCCTAACGATTCCTGCTTATTTCTCAATCACCTCGGCGGTCACTTTCAATTTCCGCCGGTTACGCAAGGCAGCCTCAAGCCTTCGCCTTCTTCGCCGCCTTGATGGCGAGCGCGCGTTCGCGCAGCAGCGTCGCGCGGCCGGGCTTGATCTCCTGGCGAGCACGGCCGAGCGCCAGTGCATCGGCCGGAACATTGGCGGTGATGACGCTGCCAGAGGCGATATAGGCGCCGTCGCCGATCGTCACCGGCGCGACCAGCGAGGAGTTGGAACCGATGAAGGCGTTTTCGCCGATCACCGTCTCGCTCTTGTTGACGCCGTCATAGTTGCAGGTGATCGTGCCGGCGCCAATATTGCTGCCGGCGCCGATGACGGCATCGCCGATGTAAGTCAGGTGGTTGACCTTGGCGCCCTCGCCGAGCCGGCCGTTCTTGACCTCGCAGAAATTGCCGACCTTGGCGCCGCTGGCGAGATCGGCACCTGGCCGCAGCCGGGCGAAGGGGCCGACGGTGGCGCCCTGGCTGACATGGGCGCCTTCGATATGCGAGAAAGCATGAATGACGGCGCCGCTGTCGATCACCGCGCCGGGACCGAAGACGACGTTCGGCTCAATCAGCGCATCCTGGCCGATGACGGTGTCGTAGGACAGAAAGACCGTTTCCGGCGCGATCATGGTGACGCCTGAAAGCATCATCTGGTGGCGGCGGCGCTCCTGCCAGAAACGCTCGATGACGGCGAGTTCGGCACGGGTGTTGCAGCCGGTCATCTCGATCTCGGGAGCATCGACGGCGGTGACGCGTCCGCCGAGCGAACGGGCGATCTCGACGAGATCGGTCAGATAGAATTCGCCCTTGGCATTGGCATTGCCGATGCGCGTGAGAAGATCGAGCGCCTTTCTGCCGTTGATCGCCATCAGTCCGCTGTTGCACCAGGTGACGGTGCGCTCGGCATCGGTCGCATCTTTCTCCTCGCGAATGGCGATGAGTTCGCCGTCCTTGACGAGCAGGCGGCCATAGCCGGTCGGGCGGTCGGTGTGGAAACCGATGACGACGACATCGCTGCCATCGGCAAGGCCCTGGCGGGCGGCTTTGAGCGGTCCGTCGGTTTGGAGCGGCACGTCGCCATAGGTGACGAGGATATCGTCATAACCCTTGGCGATCGCGTCGCGCGCCGCCAGCACCGCGTGGCCGGTGCCGAGGCGTTCCTTCTGCAGATAGGATTCGATGCCGACGCCGTCGATGCTTGCGGCCTTGGCCACGTCCTCGGCGTCACGGCCGACGACAAGGGCGACGGACGAGATGCCGGCGGAGGCGACCGCCTCGACCACGTGGGCGATCATCGGCCGTCCGGCGACCGGATGCAGGACCTTCGATTTCGAGGATTTCATCCGCGTGCTGTCACCGGCGGCAAGGATGACGGCAAGACAAGTGCGTTCCATGATTTGCTCCGCGAATCCGCGCCATGAGGCGGCTTTATCGCCTCATACTGCAAAATTCCCTAAATCGGAATCGATTTGAGGATAAATTATGCAGCCATTCAAAGTGCTGCAGCATCCTTTGCTGCTCTTGAAAAGACGCGCGACGCTGTCGATAAGCAAGCCTTCACAAAGGTGAAATTGCGGCCGAAATTGGTCCTAAGACGGCCTCAGAACCGCGGGCTACGAAGGCTTCATGCACATGATGGCGGCCGTCCAGGATGACGTCCTCCATCGCGCGGCGCGCAGCGCTGCTATCGCCGGAAACGATCCCATCGACGATGCGCATATGGGTGTCGGCGATATTGGCGAAGCCGTTTTCGGTTGGCGGCGTGCTTATGCGGAACATGCCGACGAGAGCCGCTTCAATCAGGCTGCCCAGTGTCCGCATGAAGGGATTGTGCGAGGCTTCCGCGATCGCGAGGTGAAAACGAAGGTCGGCGAGCGCCAGACTGTCGGCCGTATGACCGGCCGCCGCCATCTCGAGCGCCAACTCGCGCAGCGTCTCGATCTCCTCGGCATTCGCCCGCTCGGCGACGAGACCGGCGGCGAAGGGTTCGAAGGCGAGACGAATATCGTAGAGCTGCAGCAGGAATTCTTCCGTCACGCCATTGTCGAAGTGCCAGGCGATAATCTCGCTGTCGAACATGTTCCAGAGGTTCTTTTCGGTCACCCGCGTGCCGACTCGCGCCTTGGCGACGACCATGCCCTTGGCGGCAAGCGTCTTCATCGTCTCACGCAAGACGGTGCGGGACACTTTGAAGCGTTGCGCCAGTTCCGTATCGCCTGGCAGGATCGAGCCAACGGGATAGGTGCCGGCGACGATCGCCTTGCCGAGTTCGTCGACGACCTGGGCATGGCTCGTCCGGGTTCTGCGCCCCGTCTTGCGTGTCTCGTCCAATTTGTAGCGCAAGCGATCCGTCTCCCCCTCAGGCGTACCTCTTGTTCAGACTGGAAACGAACAGGATGGCTTTCTGCATCAGAATGAATGCAAATAGCAGAAGGCCAATCAGGATCTTGGTCCACCAGCTCGACAGCGTGCCGTCGAAGGTGATGTAAGTCTGAATGAGCCCCTGGATCAGGATACCGATCAAGGTTCCCGCCACGAATCCCGCTCCTCCGGTCAGCAGCGTCCCCCCAATGACCACCGCCGCGATGGCATCGAGTTCGACGCCGACTGCTGCAAGAGAATATCCGGCAGAGGTGTACAGCGAAAAAACGATCCCGGATAGGCCCGCGAGAAAGCCCGACAGCGCATAGATCTGGATTGTCGTGCGGCCGACAGGCACACCCATCAGCCGGGCCGTCTGCGTGCCGCCGCCGAGTGCATAGACGTTGGTGCCGAAGCGGGTGCGCTGGGCGATGAAGATGCCGACGGCAAAGACCAGAAGCATGATACCGCCGATCAGCGTCAGCCGCCCGCCGCCGGGCAGACGGTAATAGAGGCTCGTCAGCGTCGAATAATATTCGTGGTTGATCGGGATGCTGTCGATCGAGAGCACGAAGGCCATGCCGCGCGCCAGGAACATGCCGGCAAGCGTGACGATGAAAGCCGGCATTTCGAGATAATGGATGATCGCGCCCATTATACCGCCAAAGGCAGTCGTGATGACGAGCACGATCGCAAAGGCGAGCAGCGGATGAATCGAGGTGTTCTGCAGGATCACCGCGAGGAACACGCCGGTAAAGGCGATGACCGAGCCGATCGACAGATCGATGCCGCCCGAAATGATGACGAAGGTCATGCCGACGGCGGCGATGCCGAGAAAGGCATTGTCGGTCAAAAGATTGCCGATGACACGCGTCGACAGAATGTTCGGATATTGCAGCGCGCATCCCGCGTAGGCGAGCACGAAAATGACGATGGTCGCAAGCAGCGGCAGGTATTTGGAGTTCATTTCGGCTGCTCCCTACCGCCCTGCCGGCGGCTGGCGAAGATGGCGAGCGATTGTACCGCCGGCGACTGGATGACGAGGATGACGATAATGATGACGGCCTTGATGATCAGGTTGAATTCAGGTGGGAAGCCAGCGGACAGGATGCCTGTGTTCACCGCCTGGATGATCATCGCGCCGATCAGCGATCCGAGAATGCTGAAGCGGCCGCCGAGCAGCGAATTGCCGCCGACGACGACGGCGAGGATCGCGTCGAGTTCCAGCCATAAGCCGGCATTGTTAGCATCGGCGCCCTTGATGTCGGCTGCGACGATGATGCCTGCAATCGAGGCGCAGATCCCACTCAGCATATAGACCGCCATCAGCAGCACCGGCGTTTGAATGCCGGAGAGCGTGCTGGCGCGGCGATTGATGCCGACGGCCTCGATCAGCATGCCGAGCGCCGTGCGGCGGACGAGCAGGATGACCAGCAGGCCGACGAGAAGCCAGATAACGACAGGCATCGGCAGAAGCAGCAGCGAACCGCTGCCGAAGAAGGTGAGCCCATCATCGTTGAAGGTCAGGATGGCGCCTTCGGTGATCAGCTGGGCGATGCCACGGCCGGCCACCATCAGCACCAGCGTCGCGATGATCGGCTGGATATTGAGGACCGCCACCAGGAAACCGTTCCAGACGCCGCAGGCAAGCCCGATCGCAAGTGTCAGGATAATGGTGTAGGCAACTGAATTTCCTGAGACAATCGACGAGGCGGCGACGGCTCCGCAGATCGCGATGACCGCACCGACGGATAGGTCGATGCCCTTGGTGGCGATGACCAGCGTCATGCCGATCGCCAGCAGCGCCACCGGCGCGCCGCGGTTCAGCACATCGATCAGGCTGCCATAGAGCCGGCCATTCTGAACCACAACATTAAAAAACTGCGGTGACGTGATGAAATTCAACAAAAGAATGACAACGAGTGCGATCAATTGCGGCGCCAGGCGATAGGCCAGCGCTTTCACGGAGGACCTCATGCATCCTCCATCTTGTGTTCGGCGGCGGCAATGGCTTCGACGATGCCGGCAGCGGTGATGCGCTCGCCTGTCAGTTCGGCGATATGCTGTCTGTCGCGAAGTACGATGACACGTGAACTATAGGCGACAAGCTCTTCAAGTTCCGAGGAAATCACGATCAGCGACATGCCGCCGGCACAGAGTTCTTCGATGAGCCGGATGATCTCGGCATGGGCACCGACATCGATGCCGCGGGTCGGCTCGTCGAGGATCAGAAACTTCGGATTGGTCGCCAGCCAGCGGGCGAGGATCGCCTTTTGCTGATTGCCGCCGGAGAGCAGCCGGATCGGTTTTTCGCGATCGGTAGTGCGGATATCGAGCGCCTTGATGTAGCGGTCGGCGAGCGTATTCTGCTCGGCGCGCGAGAGCGGCCGCGTCCAGCCGCGGCGTGCCTGCAGCGCCAGTGCGATGTTCTCCCTGATCGACAGGTCGCCGATGATGCCATCGGTCTTGCGATCCTCGGGGCAGAAGCCGAAACCCTTTGCGATCGCGGCGCGCGGGCTCGAAAGCGTGACCGGCTGGCCGTCGATCGTGGCGCTGCCGCTGTCGGCATGCTCGATGCCGAAAAGTAGTTCGGCGGTTTCGGTGCGGCCGGAGCCGAGCAGACCGGCAACGCCGACCACCTCTCCGGCGCGCACCTCAAGGTCGAATGGTTTGACCTTGCCGCGTTTGCCGTAGCCTGCAAAATGATATCGGACGTCGCCGGCCGCAAGGCTGCGTTCCCTGACCGTCTCCTCGACATGGGCCAGTTCGCGACCGAGCATCATGGCGATCAGGCCCTGGCGCGGCAGATCGGCGACGTCGCGGGTGCCGACGAGCTTGCCGTTGCGCAGCACGGTGATACGATCGCTGATCGCATAGACCTGCTCGAGAAAATGGGTGATGAAGACGATGCCCAGGCCGCGCTTCTTCAGATCTTCGATGATGCGGAAGAGCAGCGCCACTTCCTGATTGTCGAGGCTCGCCGTGGGCTCGTCGAGGATCAGCACCTTGCCGGAAAGATCAACGGCACGGGCGATGGCAACCACCTGCTGGACAGCGACGGAGAAACGGCCAAGTTCGGCGGTAACGTCGATATCGACGCCATAGCCGGCGAGCAGATCGCGCGCCTTGCGGTTCATCGAACGCACGTCGGTCATGCCGAAACGCCTTGGCTGGCGTCCGAGAAAGAGGTTTTCGGCGACGCTCAGATTGGAAAGGAGATTGACCTCCTGGTAAACCGTGCCGATTCCCAGCTTCTGGGCGGCGAGCGTATTGGCCGGATTGATTTCCTGGCCGTCCAGCGTCAGGCTGCCCTCGTCACGATGATAGGCGCCGGTGATGCACTTGATCAGCGTCGACTTGCCGGCACCGTTCTCGCCCAGCAATGCGTGCACCTCGCCTCTGCGGAGCGTGAAATCGACCTTATCCAGCGCCACTGCGCCGGGAAAGAATTTCGATATTCCAGAGGCCGCGAGAACGTTCTCGAAATCGTGAATCATAAGGGTCTGTTTTCCTGATATTGACGGCAAAAGCCGCGCCGCGGCCGGACATGACGTCCCAAGGCGGCAAAGGCAGTTCCGCACCGGTCCATGACGGGCCGGTGCGGTTCTACAGCGCCGCCTCGTCTTTTGAGACGCATAAGGACGCTGTAGCGCTTTGAATTGCTGCATGATTTTATCCGGAAATCGAATTCCGATTTCAGGAATTATGCAGCGGCGTCACATCAGATCAGTAGCCCTGACCCTTCTTCTCTTCGTAGACCTTCATCGGCTCGTCGGCCGGCGTGTAGAGCTTCGACTCGGTCTGGATCCACTTCGCCGGAGCCTTCTTGTCCTTCAGATAGGCTTCGAGCGCATCGAAGGCCGGACCTGCCATATTCGGCGTCAGCTCGACCGTGGCATTGGCCTCGCCTTCGGACATGGCCTTGAAGATATCGGGCACGGCGTCGATGGAGACGACGAGGATATCCTTGCCTGGCTTCAGGCCGGCTTCCTTGATCGCCTGGATAGCGCCGACGGCCATGTCGTCGTTATGGGCGTAGAGAGCGCAGATATCCTTGCCGCCATTCTCCGCCTTCAGGAAGCTTTCCATGACTTCCTTGCCCTTGGTGCGGGTGAAGTCACCGGTCTGGCTGCGAACGATCTTGAGGTTGTCGTGGCCGGCAAGGGCCTCTTCGAAGCCCTTCTTGCGAGCGATGGCCGGCGACGAGCCGGTGGTGCCCTGAAGTTCAACGACATTGCACTTCTTGTCGCCCACGGTCTTGACCAGGAAGTCGCCTGCGACCTTGCCTTCGTGGACCAGGTCCGACGTCACTGCCGTCAGGTAGAGATCGTCGGGAGCCTTGATGGTACGGTCGAGAAGAATGACCGGGATTTCGGCTTCCTTGGCTTCCTTGAGAACGTCGTCCCAGCCGGTTTCGACGACCGGAGCAATGAGAATGGCATCGACGCCCTGAGCAATGAAGGAGCGCAGTGCCTTGATCTGGTTTTCCTGCTTCTGCTGCGCATCGGCAAACTTCAGATCGATGCCGCGCTTCTTGGCCTGCTCCTTGGTCACGGTCGTTTCAGCCGCACGCCAGCCCGATTCCGAGCCGATCTGCGAGAAGCCGACAGTGAGGCCGGCGGCCGAAGCCGAACCGAACATGCAGGCAGCCAGAATCGTGGCACTCAAAAGTGCAGTCTTCAATTTCATGATTTCCTCCCAATGCCGCATCTCGCGGCGCAGGGTCAAAAAATCATATAGTATTACTTTTGTAAATCGGAATCTTGGGATGCATTGCAGCAAAAAAAGAGCGCCCACAGGGGCGCTCTTCGCATCTGCGAGATAGCTTGCGGGATTATTTACCCGGCAGCTTATCGTCCACACCTTCGACATAGAAGTTCATGCCGAGCAGCGTGCCGTCATCGGCCTTCTCGCCGGCCTTCAACCAGGGCGTGCCGTCCTGCTTGTTGATCGGGCCGGTGAAGGGATGCAGTTCGCCTGATTTGATCTTGGCTTCGGTCTCTTCGGCGAGTTTCTTCACGTCGTCGGGCATGTTGGTATAGGGCGCCATCGTCAAGATGCCGTCCTTGAGGCCGTCCCAGCTCTGCTCTGACTTCCAGGTGCCGTCGAGAAGCGCCTTGACGCGCTTGACGTAATAATTGCCCCAGGTGTCGATGATCGCGGTCAGCTGGACGTTCGGACCAGCCTTGATCATGTCGGAAGCCTGGCCGAAGGCCTTGACGCCGCGCTGCTCGGCGACCTGCATTGGAGCAGTCGTGTCCGTGTGCTGCGTAAGGATATCGACGCCCTGGTCGATCAGCGCCTTGGCGGCATCGGCTTCCTTGCCCGGGTCGAACCAGGTGTTGACCCAGATAACCTTCATCTTGAAGTTCGGATTGACCGACTTGGCGCCAGTTTCGAAGGCATTGATGCCCATCACCACCTCGGGGATCGGGAAGGAGGCGATATAGCCGGCCGTGCCGGTTTTCGAGAGCTTGCCGGCGATAATGCCACTGATGTAGCGGCCTTCATAAAAGCGGGAATTGTAGGTCGCGACATTGTCGGCGGCCTTGAAGCCTGTCGCATGCTCGAACTTCACTTTCGGGAACTTCTTGGCGACGGCAATAGTCGGGTCCATGAAACCGAAGGACGTGGTGAAAATCAGCGAGCAACCGGAGCGGGCCATGCGCTCGATGGCGCGTTCGGCATCCGGGCCTTCCGGAACGCTTTCGAGGTAGGGCGTCTCGATCTTGTCGCCGAATTCCTTCTCGACTTGGAGGCGGCCGTTCTCATGGGCCTGCGTCCAGCCACCGTCGGTGCGGGTGCCGACATAAACGAAGCAGACCTTGGTTTTGTCAGCCGCCTCGGCGGCCGAACCGATGCTCAAAACGAGGGCAGCTGTCGCTGCGAGAGCAAGTGCAAGTTTTTTCATATTGATCCCTGTTGGTTGGAAGTTTCGAAACCCGTCTTGTTATTGTTGCTCACCGGTCCGGCACGAAGGCTTTGCCGAGCGAGGCCGGCGTATTGATCAACGTCGTGCGCCGATTATGCGAGATGATGATGAGGACCACAACCGTCGCCGCATAGGGCAGCATCGAGAGGAACTGCGAGGGAATGCCGATGCCGAAGGCCTGCGCGTGCAGTTGCAGGATCGTTACCGCCCCAAAGAGATAACCGCCGGCCAGCAGGCGCCAAGGCCGCCAGGAGGAGAAGACGACGAGCGCCAGCGCGATCCAGCCGCGCCCGCCGGACATGTTCTCTGTCCATTGCGGCGTATAGATCAGCGACAGCTGCGCGCCAGCAAGGCCGGCGCAGGCGCCGCCGAACATCACGGCGAGGTAGCGCATGCGGATGACATCGATACCGAGCGCATGCGCCGAGGCGTGATTATCGCCAATGGCACGAATCTTCAAGCCGGTGCGACTCTTGAAGAGGAACCAGTTGACGGCGATAACGAGCAGGATCGACAGGTAGAAGATCAGATCCTGCTTGAAGAGGACCGTTCCGACATAGGGAATGGCGGAAAGCACCGGGATTTCGATCGGCAGCAGCCGGACGCCGGGCGCGCCGACAAAGGCCTCGCCGAGCATGCCGGAGGCGCCAAGGCCAAGGATCGTCAGCGCAAGGCCTGTCGCCACCTGATTAGCGACGAGCGTCAACGTCAGGAAGGCGAAGAACAGCGAAAACAGCGCGCCGCTGACGACGCCGCCGACAATGCCGATATAGGCCGAGCCGGTGAGCTGTGCCGCGGCAAAGGCACCGACCGCGCCCATGATCATCATGCCTTCGACACCGAGATTGAGAACGCCGGAGCGCTCGGTCACGAGTTCACCAAGTGCGGCGATGACGAGCGGTGTGGAGGCGGTGATGACGGTCAGCAGAATGGCTTCGAAGATGCTCATGCCGCCCTGCCCCTTACCCGCGACCAGACCAGGCGGATTTTGTAATAGATCAGCGTATCGCAGGACAGCACGAAGAAGAGCAGCAGGCCCTGGAAGACGCGGGTGACCTTGTCGGAAACGCCGAGCGAAAGCTGGGCTGCCTCGCCGCCAAGATAGGTCAACGCCAGCACCAGGCCCGATGCGATGATGCCAAGAGGATTGAGGCGGCCGAGGAAGGCGACGATGATGGCGGTGAAGCCGTAGCCCGGCGAGATCGCCGGCTGCAAATGGCCGATCGAGCCGGAAACCTCGCTGATGCCGGCAAGGCCGGCAAGAGCGCCCGAGAAGAGAAAGCTGAACCAGATCATCTTCTTCGACGAGAAGCCGGCAAAGCGCCCTGCCCGCTCCGATTGGCCGAGCACAACGATCTCGAAGCCTTTCAGCGTATAGCGCAGCATGAACCAGGCACCGATTGCGGCGACAATGGCGAAGACGAAGGCCCAATGGGCGCGGCCCGACTCTTCCCAGATCGCCGGCAGTACCGCTTCCGGTGCAAAATCCAGCGAAACAGGAAAATTGAAACCCTTCGGATCGCGCCAGGCGCCGCGGATCAGCCAGTCGAGGAAAAGCTGGGCGATATAGACCAGCATTAGCGATGTCAGGATCTCATTGGTATTGAAATGCGCCTTCAGCAGCGCCGGAATGGCGGCGAAGAGCGCACCGCCGAGCGCACCAAGAACCAGCATCAGCGGCAGCACGAGCGGCGAATGCCAGTCGTAGAAGACGATCGGCAGATAGGAGCCGGTGATGGCGCCGATGGTGAACTGGCCTTCGGCGCCGATATTCCAGTTGTTCGAGCGATAACAGACGGCCAGGCCGACGGCGATCAGGATCAGGGGCGCGGCCTTGATCGCCAGTTCGTGCAGCGACCAGACCTCGAGCAGCGGCTCGATGAAGAAGGCTTCCAGTGCGGCGATCGGGTCCTTGCCGAGCATGGCGAACATGATGGCGCCGAACACCAGCGTCAGAAAAAGGGCAAGCAGCGGCGAGACGAAGGCGAAAAGCTTCGAGACGTCGGGGCGTTTTTCGAGTTCAATGCGCATGGGGCGCCTCCGGAGCAGAGCTGCTCTCGTGAAGGCCGCCCATCAGCAAGCCGATCCTTTCCCGCGTCAGTTCGCCGGCCGGGAACGGGCGGGAGAGACGGCCTTCGCAGATGACGGCAATATCGGTCGCCACTTCGAAGATCTCGTCTAGATCCTGGCTGATGACGACGACAGCCGACCCGCTTCTTGCGAGATCCACGAGCGCCTGGCGAATGCGGCTTGCAGCCCCGGCATCGACGCCCCAGGTCGGCTGGTTGACGACGAGCACCGCCGGCTGGCGGTCGAGCTCGCGGCCAACGATGAACTTCTGCAGGTTCCCGCCGGACAGCGAGCCGGCGGCCGGATCATCGCCGCTCTTGCGGACATCCATCGCCTCGGAAATGCGCCTTGCGGCAGATTTCACCGCTGCGTGGCGGATGATGCCGAGCAGGCCCAGAAACGCCTTGCGGTCCGACTGGTTGCGGGCAAGGACGAGATTGTCGGACAGTTTCATGGCGGAGACGGCGGCATGGCCGTGGCGCTCCTCCGGCACGAAGCCGGCGCCGAGGAGACGGCGGGCGGTAATACCCTGATTGCCGATCGGCTTTTTGCGGATGACGATCGCCTCGGCCGAGGCGACCGGATATTCGCCCGACAGTGCGTCGAAGAGCTCGCTTTGCCCGTTGCCCGCAACGCCGGCAATGGCGAGGATCTCGCCCGAGCGCACCGCCATCGACACATCGCGCAGCGGCATGGCAAAGGGGGTGCGCGCGGTGACGGAAAGATTGGCGACGGCAAGCTGGACCTCGCCCTTGTCGCTGCGCTCCGGATGCGTCACGGTCGCCACCTCGCTGCCGACCATCATGCGGGCGAGCGAGGCAGGCGTTTCCTGCTTCGGATCGCAGGCGCCGGTCACACGGCCATGGCGCAGCACGGTGGCGCGATCGCAGATGCGCTGCACCTCCTCCAGGCGGTGGCTGATATAGAGAACCGAACGCCCCTCGGCGCGCAGTTTGAACAGCGTCTCGAACAGCCTGTCGGCTTCCTGCGGCGTCAGCACCGAGGTCGGCTCGTCGAGGATGATGAGCTTCGGGTTCTGCAGCAGCGCGCGGACGATCTCGATGCGCTGGCGCTCGCCGACCGAGAGATCGGCGACATGGGCATGCGGATCGAGCGGCAGGCCGTAGGCGATGGACAGCGCCCTCGCCTCTTCGGCGATTTTGTCAATCGGGATGGCGTGATCGAGCGACAGCGCGATGTTTTCGGCAACCGTCAGCGCCTCGAACAGCGAAAAATGCTGGAAGACCATGCCGATGCCGAGCTTGCGGGCCTCCCCTGGCGATGCGATCGCAACCGGCTGGCCCTGCCAGAGGATATGCCCGCCTGTCGGCTCGAGAACGCCGAACAGCATCTTCACCAGGGTGGATTTGCCTGCACCATTTTCGCCGAGAAGCGCATGAATTTCGCCCGGCGCGATATCGAGATCGATTTCATTGCAGGCTGCAAAGCTTCCGAAGAACTTCGTCAGCTTCTGGACCGATAATAACGCACCGGAATCCGGCACATTCAATGGCGACACGTTCCCCTCATTTCTTCTGCCAACCGGTCCGTTCGGATCTCATGGAATCAGCAGCGTCGTTCCTGTTGTTTTTCTTGTTTCCAGATCCGCGTGAGCCTGCCCAACCTCACGCAGCGGATAGGTTTGATTGATATTGATACGCACTTTGTTGCTTTGCACAATATCAAATAGCGCTTTCGCACTGTCGATCAGTTCCTGGCGCGCGGCGATGTAGGTGAAGAGCGTCGGCCGCGTTGCAAAGAGCGAGCCCCTCTGCGCCAGCGCCGCGAGGGTGAAATTCTCGATCGGACCGGAAGATTGGCCGAAGGAGGCAAAAAGGCCGCGCGGCTTCAGACAATCGAGCGACTGTGGAAAAGTATCGCGGCCGATCGAATCGTAGACGACATCCACGCCCTTGCCGCCGGTGATGTCGCGGACACGGTCGACGAAGCTGTCGCTCTTGTAGTTGATCACATGGTCGTAGCCATGGGCGAGCGCCAGCTCGATCTTGTCTTCGGAGCCCGCCGTGCCGATGACGGTCGCGCCGAGCGCCTTTGCCCATTGGCCGGCGATCAGGCCGACGCCGCCGGCAGCGGCGTGGAACAGCAGGATCGTCTGCGGACCGACCTTGAAGGTGCGGTTCAAGAGATATTCGGCAGTCATGCCTTTCAGCATCATCGCCGCTGCCGTTTCGAGCTCGATTCCCTCGGGCACATGCACCAGATGCCGCGTCTCGACATTGCGTTCTGCGCTATAGGCGCCGTCGGCGCCGGCATAGGCGACACGGTCGCCGACCTTGAAATCCTCGACGCCGGGGCCGACCGATGTCACGGTGCCGGCCCCCTCCTTGCCGGTGACGAAGGGCAGGTGCGGCGCCTTGTAGGTGCCGTTGCGGAAATAGACGTCGATGAAATTGAGACCGACCGCCGCCTGCCTGATCTGCACCTCGCCCGCCGACGGCGAAGGAAGATCGATCTCGACATAGTCGAAAACCTCCGGCCCGCCCGTCCTCGAAAATGAAACCGCCTGTGTTTTGGTCATCAGCCTATCCTAATCTTCGCGTCCAAGGGCGGGGAAGAATTGCAGCACCGCGCCGATGACGTAAAGATAGGCTCCGGTCACGATGAAGAGAATGAGCGCCCATTCTGGTGTGTCGAAATGCATCAGCAGCGAAAAAATGCCCAGCGCCGACCACAGGAAAAAGACGCCGAGATTGAGCGGGCGCAGCCTTTTCACCCGGACCGGGTGGAGGAAATTGATCGGCAGGAACGTCAGCACCACCGAAACGATGACAACAGTGAGCGCCGTCGTGGCGCTAGCATCGATGACGAACAGCGTGAAAACGATCATGTTCCAGACGACGGGGAAGCCGGAGAAGAAATACTCGTCCGTCTTCATGCCCATATCGGCATAGTAGATGGCGCTGGAGACGACGATCATGCCGGCGGCGACGAAGGACCAGGGCTCGCCGATCATGCCGCTCTGATAGAGCGCGAAGGCCGGCAGAAGCACATAGGTGACGTAATCGATGATATTGTCGAGCGTATCGCCCGACCAGTTCGGCAGCACTTCCTTGACGCGCACCTTGCGGGCGATCGGCCCATCTATGCCGTCAACGAGAAGGGCAAGTCCCAGCCACCAGAACATGTCGATGAAGCGGTGTTCGGCGGCGGCAACGACGCCGAGAAAGGCAAGGAAGGAGCCGGATGCCGTCAGGATATGGACGGAAAAGGCGCGCATCTCCGCATAAGGAACACGCTTGTAGTTGAAAATCTTCATATTCCCCCGACCGCCCTATCGCGCTCGCCCCGGCAAGCATCTTTTTTTTCGCCACTATCGCCGAACCCTGTTGCTGAATCGGGTTCGCCGCCGTAGGTCTTTGTTGTCGCACCGTTTTTGCCAAAATCGGCATCCGTTTCCGGCGTGCTGCTCTAATATGCATCCTTTGCCGGGCTTCGCCAGCGGGAAATACGACATTCCCCACCCGCCCCCTGCTCCCCATTGAATCCTGACAATGACATGCATATTTCCCTTTAGAAGCGTCGCGTGGAATGGAATGCCTTTAATTCCGGCCCGATATGTAATATCTCGCTCGCATCCGACAGTTCATCCGACGAAACGGGATCCTCTACCGCAATGAACGCGCCTGCAAAGACCGAAGACTTCGCCTCGTCCATCCCCGCCGGCGTTTATGCCGAGACGGTGCTCGATGTCACGCACTATACCGACCGGCTCTTTCGCTTCACGATGACCCGGCCGCAGGGCTTCCGTTTCCGTTCCGGCGAATTCGCGATGATCGGCCTGATGGTCGAGGGCAAACCGGTCTTCCGCGCCTATTCGATCGCCAGCCCCGCCTGGGCCGAAGAGCTTGAATTCTTCTCGATCAAGGTGCCGGACGGTCCGCTCACCTCACATCTGCAGGCGATCAAGCCGGGCGACCAGGTGCTGATGCGCAAGAAGCCGACGGGCACGCTGGTGCTCGACGCGCTGACGCCCGGCCGTCGTCTCTACATGTTCTCGACGGGAACGGGCATTGCGCCTTTCGCCAGCCTGATCCGCGACCCCGAGACCTATGAGAAGTTCGAGGAAGTCATCCTCACCCATACGACACGTGATGTCGCCGAGCTGAAATACGGCTTCGACCTCGTGCACGAGATTCAGAATGACGAGTTGCTGAAGGAAGTCGTCGGCGACAAGCTGCGCCACTATCCGACAGTCACGCGCGAGGATTTCGAATATCGCGGCCGCATCACCGACCTGATCTCGTCCGGCAAGCTGTTCACCGATCTCGGCGTGCCGCCGCTCGATCCGGAAATCGACCGCGGCATGATCTGCGGTTCCTCGGCCATGCTGAAGGATACCAAGGAACTGCTCGAAAAGGCCGGCCTCGATGAAGGCGCCAACAGCAAGCCCGCCGAATTCGTCATCGAGCGCGCTTTCGTCGGCTAAAGCATTTGTGACAATCAGACCTGTGGCGGCTCCGGAAACGGAGCCGTTTCTATGTCTGGCTGAGGTAATCGATCAGCACCGCCATGGCGGCGCGTGCCTCATCCGGCCTGCCCTGGTGGATGGCGCGGATGACGGCGACGTGCAGCGCGATGGCGCGGTCCATGCGCTCCGGGCTTGCCTTGGAGTACCAGAGGCGACGTGAATGGGTCTGCACCGGGCCGAGTGCTGCCGTGATGAAGCCGTTCGGGCAGGCATCCTCGAGAATTTCGTCGAAGGCCTTGTCGGCGGCAAAGAAGCCGGCGAGATCGCCGGTCACCGCGCATTCCTCCATCGCCCGGGCGCAGTCGATGAGGCGGACGCGCTGCTCGTCGCTCGCATGTTCAGCGACAAGGCTTGCCGCGATCGGCTCCAGCTCGCGGCGCACCTGCATGACATTGCCATGATCGTCCGGCGCGATCTTGGCGACCTGCAGCCCGACGCGCGGCTTCACCAGGATCAGCCCCTGCCAGGCGAGCTTCTGGATCGCCTCGCGCACCGGTGTCCGCCCATGGCCCGCCATATCGATCAGCTGCTTTTCAGTGACAAGTGCGCCGGGCTTCAGCGCCAGCGTCACGACCAGATGCTCCAGCGCGAGATAGGCAAGATGGCTCTGAGAAGTCTGCATGCCAGCGGATCCATCGCTCAAGACTGATATATCACATTCTTGCACGCCCAACAACTGCGGGCAAGTTATGCTGATATATCAATACTTGGCTACGGAAAAGTGTCGACGACAACCTGTCCGGGGTTGCCTGGATGCTGGACTGCGTTGTCCCAAGGACCAGATCGTCTTCGGCAATAAGCCGATGGATATTGTGCTGCAACTGTGGATGAGCCGCCTTGAAGCCCTTCGCGAAATAGCGCAGTTGGCGCGGCGCGTTTTGCTGGAGTGACAGGGCCCCGACGGTCGGCCCTGTCTTGATCCCTCAATGTTTGAGCACGACTTTGCCGGGGGCTCCCGCTGCGACAGCATTCTGCGCCGCACCAATCTCATCCAGGGTGAAAGTATGGGAAATCGGGATGACCAGGAGGCCGCGCACGGCAGCATCCAGCACGGCGTCGAGCGTCGCCGCATCGGTGCGGTGGAAGAGTTCATGGATGGTGACGCGGTCTGCGGCATTGGCGCCTTCCGGCACCGGAACGATGCTGGCGACCGTGCCGCCATCACTGATATGGCCGATGAGATTGCCGGCCACCGGGCCGGCCGTGCTGATCGCGTAGGCAAAGTCGGGGCTTGCGGCAGGCAGCGTGATGTCGAGCGCTTCGCCGGCCAGGGCCTGACCTTCGCTCAGCCGCTCGGGACGGACGCCGGCTACCGGCTGGGCGCCGATCTGCTTGAGATACTGGATGGCGGAACGGCCGACTGTCCCGAGGCCGCCGGAGACCAGAACCCGGTCCCCAGCCTTGACGCCAAGCGCCTCGACGGTCTGGCGCCCGGTCAACCCGGCCTTGACCAGCGATGCACCCTCTTCGAAGCTGAGGCCAGCCGGCAGCTTGGCGACGGAGGTGGCGGGAAGCACACCATATTCGGCATGGGCGCCTTTGCCGTTTGCCGCGAAATCGGCGACAACCCGATCACCGACCGCAAAACCGGTGACGCCGTCGCCGAGTGCTGAGATGGTGCCGGCCGCATCGCCCCCGAGCACAGCCGGCAGCGGAAGCGGGATGAACTTGGCCATGAAGCCCTGGCGAAGAATGAGGTCGAAAGGATTGACGGCGGATGCCTCGATCTTGATCCGGATTTCGCCCGGTCCGGGCATCGGCGTCGGGATATCGCCGATTTCGAACTGATCGACATCGCCGTAGGATTTGAGAAGGGCCGCTTTCATTGTGGTCTCCAGATTTTGTCGTCGCGTTTGGGCGTGAGACCAGGCTGCCGGCTGGCAGCCCGGTACAGGCGCTTCCCGCCGTTATGCCGTGGCCGGACGACGCGCGGTGTCCAGCGTCCATGCGCCACCACCGGCAAAGGCGATGTAGAGGAAGATGAAGCAGAACAGGATGGCGACTTCGCCCATGTTCAGCGCCGGCCAGAAGCCATAGGGCATATGGCCCATGAAGTAGGCGGCCGCCATTTCGCCCGAGGCGATAAAAGCGGCGATGCGCGTTTGAAAGCCGACGAGCATCAGAGCCGAGGTGATCACCTCGATGGCGCCGGCGATGATCATGATCGTCGGAAGCGGATAGGGCACGCCCTGAATCGGACCCGGAAATTGCAGGAATTTCATGGTCGCGTGTTCGAGGAAGAGAAGCGCAGTGATGATGCGCAGGATTGCGAGGACGTATGGCGTCCATTTGCTGATATCGGTCATCGAGACTTTCCAATGTGTGTTATGGGAGATCAGGCGGCGGATGCCGCTTTCTTCAGTTCCTGGTTTTCTTTCCAGAGCTTCATCGACATGGCGAAGACGCCGTCGACATAATTCCGGTAGACCGTCATGCCGGCCGGATCGCGGCCTGCCTTGGCTGCAAAGAACGCAACGATGTCGTCGGATTCCGTGACGTATCGGCCGGGCTCAAGCTGCGCGGAGGGAAAGCTCACCTTGTCGAGATGCGGCTGAAGCTCGGCGCGGATCTTCGCCTCCTGCTCGCTGTCGGGAACGAAGTCGCGGGTCTCAACTTCCGGGGCCAGTCCCGATTCCAGAAGAAACAGGCGAACCTTGAGGCAGAAGGGGCAGTTTTCCTTGAGATAGACGATCGGCTTGAACGTTGCGCTGGTCATTGCGCTTCTCCTTTTGATTGAGGGACGGAGGGAATATCGCCGAAGCGGAAGCTCGACGCGGTCAGGCCGCCGGCGAAGTCTTTCTGGTGATAGGTGACGGCGCCCGGTTCGTCCTCGGCCGCACCCACCGCCACCATCAGGGGGATCAGGTGGTCTTCCCGCGGATGCGCCGCGCGGGCAGCGGGCGCCTTCTCCCATTCGACAAGCCGCTCGGTGCGCTTATCGACCGGCGAGCGGATCAGCGTCTCCTGCAGCCAGGCGTCAAACTGACGGGAGGGGCCATGTCCGGCCGTGCCCTGTATGGCTGACAGGTTGTGGTAGCTGAGGCCGCTGCCGATGATCAGCACGCCTTCGTCGCGCAGCGGCTGGAGCGCCCGGCCGACCTTGAGATGCAGCGCCGGATCGTAGCCGGCATCCAGCGAAAGCTGGACAACAGGGATGTCTTCGTTGGGATAGAGCGGCTTCATGAGGCTGAAAGTGCCGTGATCGAAGCCGCGAATGGGGTCGGGCCTAGCATCGATGCCCGCGGAATGCAGCAGATCCTGTACGTGACGCGCCAGCTTGGGGGAGCCCGGCGCACCATATTTGATCTGGTAGAGATAGTCGGGGAAGCCGCTGTAGTCGTAGACCATTCCCGGGTTGCTGCCCGAAGAGACGGCAAAGCCCCTCTCCTCCCAGTGGCCCGAAACGACCAGCACCGCCTTGGGCAGATCTTGAAGCTCGGCCCGCATCTCGATCAGGGATTGCTCGAGCTTGTCGAAATTGCTGCGAAAGCCACCGGTCATATAGGGCCAGGGGCCGCCGCCATGGCTAAGGAAATAGGTGGGCAGTCTCGATGTCTTCACGTCGCCATTCCTTTTCGGCACCACCGCTGCGGCTGAACGTCCGGCGGATCGATCACCTCAGTCCGCCGGTCTTGTCAGCGACTGTCTTGGTTTTCCCTGGATTGATCAATCGGCTTTGCTAACATGCATCATTTCCTCTAGGTTGATGATCATGGACACGATGATGAGCCTGCGGGTATTTTGCTTGGTCGCGGAATTGAAGAGCTTCACCGCAGCAGCAGGCCGTTTGAATCTGTCGCCGGCGATGGTGAGCAAACACGTGATGCATCTGGAGACGCGCCTGGGAAGCCGGCTCTTGAACCGGACCAGCCGGAGTGTCACCCTTACCGAAGCCGGCGCGCTTTATTTCAACCAGACCAGGCAGATGCTCGAAGGCCTCGACGAACTGGAAGCGTCGATCGGCAATGTCACGGTCGCGCCGCGCGGAACGCTCAAATTCAGTGCTCCGGTGTGGGCGGCCAGTTCAGGCTTTGTCAATATACTGGCCGAATACAACAAGCGTTATCCGGATGTCAGCCTGGATATGGATCTGAGCGGCCGGATCGTCAATCTGGTCGAGGAGGGCTTTGACCTTGCGCTGCGGGCAATGTCGTCCGAGCGGCTTGATCCCGGTCTGGTTGCGCGCCCATTGGCGAAGATAGAATTCCGCCTGATGGCATCGCCGGATTATCTCAGGCGCGCCGGGCGCCCCCAGAGCATCGCCGAGTTGAACGGCCATGCGCTGCTTCGCTATAATGGCATCAATGTCAGCGAAAGCCTGCTGCTGGGCCGCCAAAACGATCGGCATAAGGTCACCTACCGCAATGTGCTGCTGAGTGCCAACGAGACGCTTCTGCACCTGGCGGCCTTGCGGGGAATGGGGCTGGTCTTCCTGCCGGAATGGCTGGTGGAAGAGGATCTGAAATCAGGCCGGCTGGAGGTGGTGCTTGCCGGGGCGCTCGGCATCAGCAACACGCTGCATGCCGTCTACCCGAGCCGGAAATACCTTTCCGCCAAAGTCCGCACCTTCATCGATTTTCTCGTCCTGCGCTCGCCAGAGGTATTCTGATGCATCATTTTATTCTTAAATCGATTTCGATTTACGGAATTATGCAGTAGTCGCAGCGATCGAAGCGGAAGTGCCCACGGAGAAGCCCGTCTACGTCGTTCTCGACAACGACGCGACCTGTGAGCAGGCTGATCGCTGCGACGGCCCCGAGCAGGCCGGCACTACCCCTCGGTCACTCCTTGCGAAAAGCCCGGCTGGAAACCGAGATCGAATTTTGACATGGGTCTTTTGCATTGGCGAACTGGTAGCCATCGGCGTTATGGATGGCCCCGAACTTGAGGCCATTCTCCGCGCATCGTCTGCAAAAAGCCTCGACGTCCTCCACGTCGAAGACGAGCTTGACGGTGGATTGGCCGCTCCGCTGGCCCTTGGCGGCCTGGTGCAGCATGATATTCGCACCGCCGTCCTGAGCGATCAGTTCAATGATCCTGTCGCCAGGCAGGCTGGTCGCCTTGAAACCGAAGTGCTTCTCATAGAAGCGTGCCGTTTCCTCGACATTCCCAGCGTAGATCACCAGCCTGTTGAGCGGCATGACGCTTAGCCTCCGATAGCCGTTGCGTTCGATTGACACGAGTAGAGAGACATCATGCGTTTTGCCACGGTGCATTATTCATGCCGCAGCGCCTCGATGGGGTTCAACTGCGCTGCCCTTCTCGCCGGGAAATAGCCGAAGATCATGCCGATTGCCGCGGAGAACAGGAAGGCGACGGCGACCATCAGGGGACTGAAGACGAAGGGCACTTTCAGGAGCGTCACGACGCCGAAGCCGAGGCTCAAGCCAAGTACGATGCCGGTGGTGCCGCCGAATAGCGACAGCGCCACCGCTTCGACGAGGAACTGGGTGAGCACCTGGTTTTCGAGGGCGCCGATCGCCAGGCGGATACCGATTTCGCGGGTTCGCTCGGTGACGGAGACCAGCATGATGTTCATGATGCCGATGCCGCCGACGAGCAGGCTGATCGCCGCGACGGCGCCGAGCAGGCCGGTCAGCAGCGTCGTCGTGCCGGTCATCGCCTCGGCGATCTGCGTCATGTCGTTGACATTGAAATCGTCCTGGCGGCCGGGCACGATCTTGCGGCGCTCGCGCAGGAGATTTTCGACATCGGACTGCACTTTGGCTGTGGAGACGCCGTCGCGCGCCGAGATGATGATCTGCGGCACGTTGCTGCTGCCGCTGATGCGCCGCTGGAACACCTTGACCGGCATGATGACGACATCGTCCTGGTCGTTGCCCATGCCGGACTGGCCGCGCTTGGCCAGCACGCCGATGACGGGGCATGAGACCTTGCCGACGCGGATCTGCTGCCCGGTAGGGTCGGCGCTGCCGAAGAGCTGCGAGCGCACGGTCTCGCCGATGATGCAGCGCGCCTGGCCGCGTTCCTCGGCGGGGAGGAAATTGCGGCCGAGCGCCAGATTCCAGTCCTGCGCGATGAAATAGTCGTTGGTGGTGCCCGACACGCTGGTCGAATGGTTCTGGCCGCCGAATATCACCGTCGCCGTCGACTGGTTGAGCGGCGCCACGGCCCTGAGGCCGCCGATCTGGTCGCGGATAGCCGCGACGTCCTTGACGCTGAAGCGCTTTGCCTCGGAACTTGCCCGGCCGGGGCCGAACTGGCCGGGACGGACGAACAGCATGTTGGTGCCGAGCCGCGACAGCTCGGTCGAAACCTGTGCGGTGGTGCCGTTGCCGATCGTCACCAGCGCGATAACGGCGGCAACACCGATGACGACGCCGAGCACGGTCAGGAACGAGCGCAGCATGTTGCGGCTGATGGCGCGCAGCGCCAGCTTCAGCGTCTCAAAGAACATGATCCGCCCTCCTCCGGTGCTCGACCTCAGTCTCCAGCTTGCCGTCGACGAAGCGCAGCAGCCGCTGGGCATAGGCGGCAATATCGGGTTCGTGCGTGACCATGACGATGGTGATGCCCTGCTCGCGGTTCAGCCGCGTCATCAGATCCATGATCTCGACGCTGGTCTTCGTATCGAGATTACCTGTGGGCTCATCGGCGAGGAGCAGTGCCGGCTCAGTGACGATGGCGCGGGCGATGGCAACGCGCTGCTGCTGGCCGCCAGACAGTTCCTGTGTCTTGTGATGTTCGCGCCCGGTGAGACCGACCAGCGCCAGCGCTTCACGGGCTCGCTCACGCCGCTCGCGCACCGCCATTCCGCGATAGATCAACGGCAGTTCGACATTTTCGACGGCCGAGGTGCGCGACAGGAGGTTGAAGCCCTGGAAGACGAAGCCGAGCATATGGCGGCGCAGCAGCGTCAGCTGGCTGCGGTCGAAGCCGCTGGTCGGAATGCCTTCGAAGATGTAGTCGCCTGATGTCGGCACGTCGAGGCAGCCGAGAATGTTCATCGCCGTCGATTTGCCGGAGCCAGACGGCCCCATGATCGCGACGAATTCATGGGCGTTGATCGCAAGGTCGACGTGGTCGAGCGCGCGGATCGCCGCCTCGCCCTCGCCGTAGATTTTCGAGACCTGTCTGAATTCGATGAGCGGCGGGCTTGCCATCCGTCTCTCCGCCTAGTTCGCACGCGTCGTGGCGTCGGTCACCAGTGCGTCGTTTTCCTTGATGTCGCCGGAGACGACCTGGGTGAACTGGCCGTCGGATGAGCCGACCTGGATGACAACAGGCGCCGGGCGACCATTGCGCAGCACCCAGACACGGCGCTCAGCGCCCTTCAGCGCCGGGCCGGCATTGTTGTTGCGCTGGCGTGACGGGCCGAAGATACCGAAAATGCCGCGGCCGCGCCTTTCTGCCTGCGCCGGGGCGTAGCGCAGCGCAGCGTTCGGCACCATCAGCGTATCCTTGACGGCCTCGACGGTGACATCGGCCGTCGCCGTCATGCCGGGGCGCAGAAGCAGGTCGGCATTGTCGACGGATAGAACCGCCTTATAGGTCACGACATTGTTGACCACTTCCGAGGCGAAGCGGATCTGCTCGATCTCGGCAGGAAAGGTGCGATCCGGATAGGCATCGACCGTGAACTTCGCCTTCTGGCCGACGGCGATCTGGCCGACATCGGCCTCGTCGACATCGACCTGCAGCTCCATCTTCTTCAGGTCGCCGGCGATGGTGAAAAGGATCGGCGCCGAAAGCGAGGCTGCGACCGTGGCGCCCGGATTGACGGAGCGGGTGAGGATGACGCCGTCGATCGGCGATATGATCTTCGCCTTGGCGAGATTGACTTCGGCAAGCTGCAGGTCGGCCTCCGAGGCCAGGACCTCGGCCTCATTGATCTGCTTGGCGGCGACGGCGGAATCATATTTGTAGCTGGCGTCGTCGAGGCTCTGCTGGGTGGAGACGTTGCTCTTTACCAGACTTTTCAGCCGCTCGAGCGAGGTGCCTGCCGATTGCATATCGGCATTGGCTTTGATGACGTTCGCCTTGGCCGAATTGAGCTTGGCGCGCGAGCTCTTCACATCCGCCTCGAGCTTGTTGGTATCGAGGAGAGCGAGCACTTCGCCTGATTTGACCGTGCTGTTGTAATCGACATTGACGTCGCGAACCGTGCCTGACAGTTCGCTCGATATATCCACCTGCTCGGTCGGCTGTACCGAGCCGGTGGCTGTGACGAGCACCGTCAGGTCACCGCGTTTTGCCGGCTGGGTGGCATAGCTCACTTCGCCTTGCCCACGACCCATATAGAAATAAGCAGCGACGGCTGCGGCAACGATGAGGATCAGCAGGATGAGCAGGCGTCCGCGCCAGCGGCTGCGCTTGCCCTGCCGTCCCGATGCAGCAAGGACCGCGGCGAGATCGGACGCTGCGCCTGTCTTTGCTCCGGTTTCGCTGCCGCTTACGATTTTGTTCATGTCGTCCTCAATTCGTCAGTGGCCGCCTGCGGCCTCTGCGGTGAAGTAATCACAACGCAGATGAACCGGCGATTAGCGTTGCCGCCGAACTGGCACGGAATTGCGGATGGGTGAAATGAAATATTGGTAAGGAAAGTCAGGTTTTCGATGAGCAAGCGTCCGTCAGTTCGCATCCTCGGCAAATTGGCCCGCGTCCGGCAAAGGATGCAGCCACGGTTCACGCCGCTTGATCCAGACTTCATAGCTAGGCGCAAGGTCGGTCGGTGGAGTGTCCAGGGACCCCAGGCGGAGTTCGGCCTCATCTTCCCTGAGGCAGAAAAGCCTGCCGCCGCAGGTGGGGCAGAAGCTGCGGCCGGCGAAAGTGGCGATCTCGCCGCTGTGGGAAAAAGCCTGGCGCGGCCAGACCGCGAAGAAGGTGAAGGCGGAGCCGCTCGATTTGCGGCAATCGGCGCAGTGGCAGAGGCCGGTGCGAAGCGGCTCGCCTTCCACCCGGTAGGCGACCGCCCCGCAAAGGCAGCTCCCGGTTCGGATCCCCATGGCGCCCGTCAGGCGTCGAGATTGGTCGGCAGGCCCGGTGGGCGCCGCTTTGCCGCCATCAACAGGTCGAGTTCGGTGGCGGACGGGCCAAACTTCTCATAGAGGCGTTTTGCCTCCTTGTCGTCGAGCCGATATTTCCTGGCAAATTCGCCGATGCTGTAGGGGCGGCCCCGCAACACTCTGCGCGCCGGGGTCGCCGTATTCGGTGCGTCGGTCATGGTCTTCTCCTTTTCGTCAGGTACCCTTTAAGTTAGAGCGACCCGTCGATTTGGAAAGAGCCGGCGAGCCGCATCGAGGCTTCCGGCATGGGGAAATGCAGTTGTTTTCCTGGAACCTTTTCGCCGAAATGGACATTTTCAGACCGAGGTTGCGGGCCGCGCCAAGCGGACGCGGCGGTGCCGGAGAACATCGGGATTTTTCCGCTTTCTCCCGATGGCCAACGAAATGGCAGTCGAGCTCCCTACCCGCCCGGTTCGCTTCCTCATCCTACTGTTTTCGACCGGCGCGACGACAATGGGGCGACCGCCGTTGGGAGGCCGATCTTTCCTCAATGAATATTCGGGCGTGTTGCGTGTAGACGCGCCAATCAGGCAGACAATTCCAATCGCGAGTGGCCGCCGTCATTCCATCCTGAACCGGGTGTGACAGGTCGTGCAGGTCTGCAGCATGAGGTGGAACGCGTGTTCCGCCGGCATCGCCGACAGTTCGTGCTCGTTGCGGATATGAGTGCCGAAAGGACCACCACCCATAGCCTCTCCGGGCTTCATGCGCATCCCGGCAGTCATCGGCCCGGGGTTCTTTTGCGCGGCGGCATCCAGCGCGACGGCGTAGTCGCGCAGGTCGTTGGCGATGCGGTCGAACCGGTCGCGCTCATTAAGAATGTTCGGTCCGGCCTTCGACTGCCGACTGTCGGCCGCGGATGCGAAATGTGCAGAGAGAACGCCTCCAGACTTGTCGCGGATGGTGTCAGCCGCCCATTTGAACTCGCTGGCCTTGTAGGTCGTCGAATCCTTGAACATGCCGGAGATCGTCTTTGCCGCTGCGGCCATGGCTTTCATGTCCGCCTGCCGAATGGCGACGATGTCCTCCTCGGCCGTAGACACGGCTGCTACCATCAGGACCGCCGCCATGAAGGCGAACAGTCCGAATCTGTTCGCGTCAGCTGTTAATCTCATCGACGAAGCCGCCTGGATTAGTCACCATGATGCTGCAACGGATATCCGATGCCGTGACCGGATATCCGTCTTTATCTGGGCAGCAAGAGGGCGGATGCGCGCCCGTCAGGCGGCCGGCGCATCCCAGCTTCCCGTCGGATCTGTAGCACTTAGATCTTTTTGCAACCGAGCGATGAGAAAGCATTAACTGCCGCCGGTTAGTCTGCGCCTCTCGCTCGGAGAGGATCGATGAAGAGTGGCTACTCGCTCGCCGAGATAGGACTCCACTGGCTCGTCGCCTTCATGGTGCCTGTTCAGTATCTGACCGGCGGCAGCATTGAGAGAACCCACCACGCCGTGCACATGGGTCTCACACCATCCTATTGGGACGTCGTCCAGCACCAGCTTCACAACTATGCGGGAATGGTGATCGGCCTGCTGATGGGCGTGCGGCTGGTTCTTCGTCTCCTTCAACCGCCCGAAACCAACAGGCCGGATTCATGGGCCGGGCGAGCCGCTAAGGCGCTGCACTACGGCTTCTACGTCGCAATCATCGGACAGGCCTGCATGGGGTTCGTCGCGAGCTATCTCTCGTTCGCCATCGCGCCGTATCACGTGATCGGGTCGAGGATTATCCTGGCGATGGTCGCGCTGCACCTCGCCGCAGCGGCCTGGCACACGCTGGTCGCCCGTGACGAGACGGTCGACCGCATGGTGTTCTCGCGGCGGAAGCGGTCAGCCGAGAATTTCTAGAGTGGCCAGCGTCAGCAGGACATAGCGGCCGGTCTTGGCGGCGAATACCCGGATCGTGAACGGGATGATGTTCGTGCCACATAAAGGACTCGAACATTGACGACAGATGAGTTGCAATTGAAATCGAGCTGCTTTTCATGTAGTTCGAGGAGCATGGGCAAGATGTACCGAATCGCAATGAGCAGGCTGCTCGTGATGATGCGGCTGGTGATCATCGTATCACTGGCGGGGTACTCGCTGTCGAACGCCAGCGCCGCCATGCATGGCTCGTCGTTCCCCGAAATGGCTGCGGCCGTGTCAGAAACCGATGCCATGCAGCATCACGATGGCCATGACATGACGAAGATGGCTGTCCATGACCACTCCCAAGGCGATGCCAGCGGTGACGCCGATGGCGTATCGAAGCCCGTCAAGCAAGAGTGCTGCAAGGATTTCTGTGGCGGGGTCGGCATTATTTGTGAAGGCCAGAATGTCGGCGGGCCCGTCGTAACTTCGATCCGCCAGTTCATCGACGACCGGACGACCCTTGGCGAACTGCCGACCCTCCACCGTCCCCCGAATATCTGAATAGAGAAGCACCCGCTTAATCGGGTCTAGTCGGACGCTTGCCTGCTTCTGGGCGAGCGCGCCGTAGGCTATCTCCTATTCGGATATTTCAAAATGAAACCCTCGCTTTTCGTGGTGGGGCTGCCGCTTGTTGCCGGCGGCTGCGCATCCACGCTTCCTCCCGACGTGGTGGCGTTTCCCACCGCGGTCGTTCAGCCGTCCGCGCTTCCGGCGGCATACAGGTCGCCGCTCACAGGTTACGTCGCCCGCCAGCCGGTCGATCCCAAACCCTGGCGCAGACAGAATGATCTGCAGTCTCCCATGAATGGAGACGGCTCATGATCGGCACCACAAGACTGATCGCGGCGCTGGCATTTCCGCTCGCGTTGAGCGGCTGCGTTACAGGCGCCGACTATTCCCGCAAGGAGGCGGGCTTCACCTCCGTTGCCAACAAAACCGCCACGGTCACGGCGAAAGAGACCGTCTGGATCCAAGACCAGAACCAGGCCCGATCGGCGGCGGCGCAGGTCAAAAGCCTGCTTGCTCGAACGAAGCCTCTCGACGTCGAGACGGCCGTCCAGATCGCGCTGCTCAACAACAAGGGCCTCCAGGCCGCCTATGCCGATCTTGGCGACAGCGCCGCCGACGCCTGGCAGTCGACGATGTTCATCAACCCGACCGTCTCCATCGGCACAACCGGGATCGGAACTCCGGAGCTGCAGGCGTTCAAAACGATCGAAGGGATGATCACGACGAACATCCTGGCGCTCGCCACGAAGAACAGGGACATAGCGATAGCCGACACCCGCTTCCGGCAGGCGCAATTGATCGCGGCAGTGAAGACACTTCAGGTCGCCGCTGACACCCGGCGCGCCTGGATTAGCGCGGTCGCGTCATGGGAGAACGTCGGGCAGCTTCAGCACGCTCAGGCGGCTGCCGACGCAGCCTCGGAACTCGCCGAGAAACTCGGCGAGACAGGCGCGATGGCCAAGGGCGCCCAGGCCCGTGAACATGTCTTCGTCGCCGAACTCGCCGCAGAAACGGCGAAGGCCCGGCTGGCGGCCCGTCTTGCCAAGGAGGATCTGACGCGGCTGATGGGCCTCTGGGGCTCCGATCTGGACTATCGGGTCCCGAACGGCCTGCCGCCGCTCCCCAAATCCGTCGTCAGACGCGATACCATCGAGGCCGAGGCTCTCAGGAACCGCATCGATCTGCAGATCGCTAAGCTCGAACTTGAGGCCACGGCCAGGTCCTACGGCCTCACCGAGGCGACACGCTATGTGACAGACCTCGAAATCCTGACCGGTTTCGAAACAGAACGCGAAATCGAGGACGACGAGAGGAAAACACGAACCACTGCGCAGTTGGAGCTTGAGTTCGCCATCCCGATCTTCGACACCGGCAAGGCCCGGATGCGCAAGTCCGAGCTGGCCTACATGCGGGCGGCGAACCTCTTGGCAGAGAAAGCCGTCAACGTCCGCTCGGAAGCACGCTCCGCCTACGAGGCTTACCGCTCGCACTACGATATAGCGCGGCACTACCGCAACAGCGTCGTGCCGCTGCGCACCAAGGTCGAGGAGCAATCCCTGCTGACCTATAACGGCATGATCTCGAACACCTTCGAGCTGCTGACAGACACCCGCGACAAGATCAACTCCATCCTGCTCTCCGTCAACGCGAAGCGAGATTTCTGGCTGGCCGAAGCCGACCTGGCGCCTGCGATCTACGGGGGCGGCGCGACGAAGGCGGCGGCGGAGACCGAGGTCGCCGCTGCTTCCGAAAACAGCGCTGGCGGCGGTCATTGAGAAAGGACACACCATGTTCAACAGACGACAACTTTTTGGAGCCAGCGCTGCTCTGCTCACCACGGCCGCCTGGACGAAGACGTCGGCGATGGGGCTGCCCGAGGCCCCGACGATGCAATCGGCAGACATGCAGCCGCCAATCCACCCCAGCTCAGGTCCGGACTACCAACCCGTGGTCACCCTCAACGGCTGGACCTTGCCGCACAGGATGAACAATGGCGTCAAGGAGTTCCACCTCGTCGCCGAGCCGGTCGAGCGCGAGATGGCGGACGGCATGACCGCCTATCTGTGGGGCTACAACGGACAGTCACCGGGACCGACGATCGAGGCGGTCGAGGGCGATCGCGTCCGCATCTTTGTTACCAACAAGCTGCCCGAGCACACGACGATCCACTGGCACGGCATGATCCTGCCGTCGGGCATGGACGGCGTCGGCGGCCTGACGCAGCCGCACATTCCAGTCGGCAAGACCTATGTGTACGAGTTCGACCTCGTGAAATCCGGCACCTTCATGTACCACCCGCATTCCGACGAGATGGTGCAGATGGCCATGGGCATGATGGGTTTCTTCGTGATCCATCCGAAAGATCCCAAGTTCATGCGCGTCGACCGAGACTTCGTCTTCCTGCTCAACGCCTACGACATCGACCCCGGCTCCTACGTGCCGCGGATCATGGAGATGACCGACTTCAACATGTGGTGTTGGAACAGCCGCGTGTTCCCGGACATCAGCCCTCTCGTTGTGTCCAGGAATGACCGGGTGCGCGTCCGCGTCGGCAACCTGACGATGACCAACCATCCGGTCCACATGCATGGCTACGATTTCGAAGTGACCTGCACCGACGGCGGCTGGGTGCGGCCGGAAGCGCGGTGGCCAGAGGTGAGCATCGACATCCCCGTCGGCGCGATGCGCGCCTACGAGTTCGACGCCAAGTACCTCGGCGACTGGGCGATCCACTGCCACAAGTCGCACCACACGATGAACGCCATGGGGCACGACATCCCGACCTTCATCGGGGCTGACAAGTCCAAGGTCGCCGAGAAGATCAGGAAGCTTCAGCCGGAATACATGCCCATGGGCACAAAGGGCATGGCAGATATGGGCGAAATGGAAATGCCCATCCCCGAGAACACCGTTCCGATGATGACCGGCTGGGGACCGCATGGTCCGATCGAAATGGGCGGCATGTTCTCGGTCGTCAAGGTCCGCGAGGGGATCTCGGCAGACGATTACTCAGATCCCGGCTGGTACGAAAACCCGCCCGGAACGCAGGCCTGGGAGTGGACCGGAGAACTTCCGGACGCGACCAAGGCCAAAGACGCGGAAACGCAAATCACGCCGAAGCCGACAAACGGCTGAGGTCCAATCTCAACATCGAAAAGGAATTACGGATGAAGAATTATCTCATGGCACTGGCCCTTGCAGCACTCGCGTCGCCGGCACTTGCCTCAGGCAATCATGCCGGTGGCCACGGCGAGAAGATGGCTATCGGAGAACCAGGCGACAAGGCCAAGGCGACACAGACCATCCGCGTCACGATGAAGGAAACCGATGACGGAAAGATGCTGTTTACCCCCGCGGCCTTCAACGTCCGCAAAGGGCAGACGGTCAAGATCGCGATCAAGAATGCCGGAACCGTCGACCACGAATTCGTGCTCGATCAGGAAGACAAGATCCTGGAGCACAAGAAGGTCATGGAGAAATTCCCGGAAATGGAACATGCCGACGCCAACTCCATCCGTCTTCCGGCTGGCCAATCCGGCGAGATCGTCTGGAAGTTCACCACCGACGGCGAATTCAAGTTCGCCTGCCTGATCCCCGGCCACTACGAGGCCGGTATGCACGGCGACGTCACCGTCGCCGGCAAGTAGTCTGCAACAAAGGAGCTACACGCATGAAAACTGCAATGATCAAAATCGGCCTCGCCGCCCTGCTCTGCACCAGCGCAGCCTTCGGCGCATTCGCCGAGGAATTCACCAAGGGTGTCATCAACAAGGTCGACACAAAGGCAAAGAAGGTCACCATCAAGCATGAGGACCTGAAGAACCTCGACATGCCCGCGATGACGATGGTCTTCCGTGTCGAAGACCCGGCTCTGATCGAGAAGCTGAAAGAAGGCGCGAATGTCGAGTTCGTTGCCGAGCGTGTGAATGGCAAGCTGACCGTCACCAATGTAAAATAGCGACCTCCTGCCGCCCGGGTCTATCCGGGCGGCAGGACATCGAGGAGCGCAGACGATGCACGGAAGAAGAAGTTTCATTGCAATGGCGGGCTCTGCCCTGGTGTTCCTGAGCGCAAGGGCTCGTGCCACGGCTCCGGCAAAAATGACCGTCTATAAGGACCCGAATTGCGGTTGTTGCCACGAATGGGCGAAGGCGATGGCAGAGGCAGGTTATTCCGTCGATCTCCACGACACCGACGACCTTGCCGCAGTCAAGGCACGGCTTCGCGTGCCTGCCGAAATGGAAGGATGCCATAGCGCTGTCGTCGAGGAATACTACCTTGAGGGACATGTTCCTCTCGAAGCAGTGCAGCGCCTGCTCCGAGAGCGACCGCCGGTCCGCGGACTGGCCGTGCCGGGCATGCCGTCCGGCTCATTGGGAATGGGTATCGATCCGGCCGCGGTCTATGATGTCTATGCGATCCCCTCGGGGACCGGCGCGCCATACGTGTTTATGGAGGTTCGTCCCCGGAAGGGCTGACGCATCGATCAATCAAACCCGAGCTCGGCGGTTTATCGAAGATCTGGACCTCTGCGCGTCGCCGACAAGGCGAAGTTCGCGCATGCGAATTGGGAGCGCACGACTGGAAGCTGACGAGCGGTTTGTCACAGCCTATTAGGACAGAGGCCACCGTTCTCGCCTCGAAGTGCTGTTCACACGGTCACTTTCAAGGAACAATAATAGCCATGGCTAGAAAGCCGCTTTCTCGAAGGTATTCGACCAGTTCGGAAAATGGGATCATGGCGATGGTGAAGAGAGAATCTCTTGATGTCACCAGCAGCGCCCGGTTGGAAATCACCGGAGCCTGCCCCCACTCAAAATTGGAGAAATTGGGCCAGAACAATGGTGTGCGCCGGGCGTATTCCGCGTATGGCTCGGCAAAGAGGTGAGACAGATATATGGCCTCCCGCTTCGCCGTATATCTGAACACAAGATAGGCGAGCAGCGTGAAAATTCCGGTGAAAAGCAGACTACCAAACACCAGGCAGACACCGCTGATCATGCAGAGCGAAAAGAGATAAAGAGGGTTGCGGGTGATCGAATAGGGTCCCTGGGTCACAAGCGCGGAATTTTTTCGACCTCCAATATAGATGGTCGACCAGATTCGTCCGATTATGCCAAAGGCGATCAACAACGTACCGAACTGAGCGAGCAGGGTCAGAAAAAGGCTTTCAGATCCGAAGCTTGGATGCGCGATGAGCTGGAAGGTGACAAAGGCAACGGTCAGCGCCCAAAAGGCCCAAATTCGCCGCTTCTGCTTGAAGGGGCGGTCAGAGGAAGTCGTATAAGCCATCAATATTTCCGATCTCTATAAAGTCTTCGAAACGCTCTGCAGGCTGCTGCCTGCAGAGCGAGGTTGAATTCGGGGGCCGAGGCAACAATCAGCTATCCGCAATCCCTCTGTTTGCAGGGATGCTGTTCCTGAGCGCGCCACTCCTTGACGAGTTGGCGGCGGTTTCCCGGATAGTGATCGTCCAGGAAACTGACGGTCATGACGTGGTCAGCTTGGAAGATGCGAAAGTTGCCCTGCAGTTCGCACCAACCCGCGATAAATCGCTGTGAATCAATGAAACCCAGCATGATTGGCCATATGGTCCTTTCGGACACGGCCCCGCTTCGATCTTTGTACGTGATGCTTATCTTTCGCTGCTCGCGCATCGCTCGCCTGACCTGCGCCAGATCAACAACCGATGAACCTTTTTCAGAACGACCAACAAAGAACGTATTATCGTCCAAGCCCCGTCGTAGGTCGGGGGGAAGCACGCCCCCGATTTTTGCAAGCGCATTTTGAACAGCGTGCGCCAAAGCATCGTCCGTGTGTCGGCTGACCCACTGCGCGCCAGCGACAAGCGCCTGGATCTCTTCTTCCGTGAAAGACAGAGGCGGCAAAAGGAAGCCCGGCTGCAGTATGTAGCCGACCCCGGGCTCTCCATCGATATCGGCGCCCATGGCCTGTAGCGTCACGATGTCACGACGGATGGTCCGCAGCGAAACGCCGAGCTCGCGCGCAAGCGTCAAGCCGGGCACCGTTCCGCGGTGACGACGAAGAACTTGCATCAGGTCAAATAATCGATGGCTTCGTGACACGCTCACTCCATCACGACGAGGGCTTTTCCGGCGAGCTTTCGTCCGGACTCAAGAGCCGTGATGAGTGGAATCGCTTCGCTGAGAGGCACGATCTCGGCGATCGGAAGGCGAAGATTTTCGTCCTTGGCGGCACGAGCAATTCTATCGAGGATCTCGGACCTCGGTGTGCACACCACAACCTTCAGTCTTCGGTTGAACAGCGACCGAATGAATTTTCCCGGCGTGGGATTGAGGTCGACGAACCGACCATTCTGACGCAAGAGCCCAAGCCCCACTGCGTCCGTCATCGTCGCAGCCGTGTCGTAGACCACATCGAAACGCTCGCGAACCGTCGACAAATCAGTTGTCCGATAGTCGAACACGGTTTGAACGCCGAGGGCCCGCGCCCGTTCCGTCGCCACCGCGCTGCAACTGCCCGAGACCTTTGCGCCCAGAATCTGCGCGATCTGCACAGCCGCTTCGCCCACCGCACCGGTACAGCCATTGATGAAGACGTGCTCGCCGGCAGTCAGCTTCGCTTTGTCGACCAGCCCGTTCCAAGCAGTGGCTCCAGGCGTTCCGAGACAAGCCGCCTCCTCAAACGAAACGGTGTCGGGCTTCTTGGCCAAGAAGCTGTCCTTGGTGACGACAGCCTCTCCCAGGGCGCCGCTCTCCTTGAACCGGGCAAGACCGAATACGGCATCGCCGATCTTGAAGCGCGTCACCCCTTCACCGACCGAAATGATCGTCCCGGAAATATCCATCCCCATTGCACGAGGAAAAGCCCTCCCCGTAACAATCTTCATCCGTCCCGCCCGCAGCTTCCAATCGATGGGATTGATCGCTGCGAACTTGATCTTGACCGCCACTTGTCCTTTACCAGGCGAAGCCAGTTCGAACTCCTCGAGCCGCATTAGATCGGGGCCGCCGTACTGGTGATATTGAATGCGTTTCATAGTGGGCCATTCTTCCTGTTTTGCTGAAGGCACGATTGTGACAGTGGCAGCCGCCGCGGGCCCGGGCAGCGCCAGCGGCCCGATGACCAGGCGACCCCCCTGCCCGCGTTTGACGGGGATGCTTGGGGATCGCATGGACATCCGCGGAGGCAATTTCCGGCGTCGCCGCGAAGTCTGATGGCCATGGCTTTCCTCAATTCCGTCACGTCGATGCAGGTTAGAGCACCACGGTGCCAGATTCTGGCACCATCGTTGGTGTGACGTCGTCCGCTTGGAGATCTAGCGGCCCAGCAGAGATCTTCGGGAGGGATTGCCGCGACCGGTCACGGCAATCCACACCCATCAGGAGCGGCTGTTCATGCGCTCGAACAGGGCTTCGCCCATCCGACGCGTGTCCGCGGAGATGCCGACGAGGATCTCGTCCTTATCCGCTTCAAGCTGCGCCAGCGCTTCGGCAGCGAACTCTTCCGAGGAGACCATCATGCGGCTTGCTGTCCCTTCGCTGCGCGTACCACCGCCGAGAGCGGTATCGACGATCGGTGGTGCGACCTCGATCACCCGAATTGCCGTCGATTTCAACTGATGGCGCAGGCTGAGCGTAAAGGAGTGGATTGCGGCCTTCGTGGCGCAATAGACCGGCACATCGGCCATCGGCGAAAAGGCGAGGCCCGAGCTGACGTTGATGATGAACGCATATTCTTGCTGCCGCAAGGTAGCGAGCAGCTCGGCGATCAGATGGATCGGCGCCGTAAGATTGATCGCCACTTCCTGATCGAGAGTTTCGATCGCCGGATCGGTATTGAAATCGCGCCGATGCTGAACGCCGGCGTTGTTGACGACGACGTTGAGTGCCGGATGCTCCGCCTTCAACCATTCAACCATTGAATGGCGGCTCTCGCCGTTGGCAACGTCGCAAATGCGGGTGATCAACGCAGGCACATCCTCCTGCGCCTTCCGGAGCGCGGCTTCGCTTCTACCGCAAATGATGACGTGATTGCCCTTTTCGGAAAGGCGCCGCGCCAGCGCAAAACCGATGCCGGTTGCGCCGCCAGTAATGAGAATTGTGTTTCCTGTGAGCTTCAAGGTCGTCCATCCTTCCAACAGTTGAGAAGGTGCGCCGACGATGACGTGGTTATCAGCGGACACACCTTTGCGACCGGCAAGCCGGTCTCGGGTGTCGCGGATACCCTTGGAGGGAGAATTGCCGTCCCTTGAGACGGCGACCGGGCTACCATCCGGTCAGCACTCTTTCGACAGGCCGTTCGTAGCAGAATGCCGATCGAACCGCAATCGATCGACATTTTCCGGTGCGCCGAGTTGCGCCCCTACTGATGTGAGCGAGGACGGATGTCCGTTTAGCCACCTTTCCAGCCGAGCGCCGTAAGAGCAAAAGGCCGAAACTCCGCATGTGACCGGCCCACATTAATGATTCACACTCATAAGTTCATGCGATTTGCGGCGCCTAATCATGGCTGGGCGCGCGCCCTATATTCAGAGCACAAGATTGAGAAGCAGTATGACGGCTTCGGCCGCATAAGCGGAGAGCGAAGATGGACTGGTCGGACGACGAACTCAGCAAGATCGATCAGGCCGACGATCTGAAAATCGCACCGTTTCGCGAAGATGGCGCCACCTATGGAACCCCGACCTGGATCTGGGAGGTCGTCGTCGATGCCGCGCTCTATGTACGCGGCTACCATGGTCAGAAGTCCAGATGGTATCAGGCGGCGGTCCACCAGAGTGCCGGACGGATCATTGCCGCCGGGATGACGCGCACGGTCGCTTTCGCGCCAGTTGACGGTCCGATCAACGATCGCATCGATGATGCCTATCGCGCCAAATACGGCAAGAGCCAGTATCTACCGCCAATGGTCAGCGCCCGAGCACGCGCGGCAACCGTCCGGATCACGCCACGCGACGAAAATACCTGACGGCGGTCGGATCGCATGAGATCGGCATGCGATCGCCTCAGGGCGCGCGTCGTCGATAGCTCTTCAAATCAACCTGAAAGAGGAAAAGCAAATGATCAAGCGCACACTCGGCCAGGGCCTGGAAGTCTCCGCTTTGTCGCTGGGCGCCATGGGCTATGGCAAGGCCCGCGAGCTTCCCGACCGGGCCGAGATGATCGACCTGCTTCGCACCGCCGTCGAACACGGCATGGATTTCTTCGACACCGCTGAAGTCTACGGCCCCTGGACGAACGAGGAGATGGTGGGCGAGGCGCTTGCTCCGGTTCGCGCCAAGGTCAAGATCGCCACGAAATTCGGCTGGGACATCGACCAGGAGACGGGCAAGCACCGCGGTGGCGTCAACAGCAAGCCGGCGCAGATCCGCCGTGCCATCGAGGGCAGCCTGAAACGTCTGCGTACCGAACACATCGACCTCTACTACCAGCACCGGGTCGATCCAGACGTGCCGATGGAAGATGTGGCCGGGACGGTCAAGGAGCTGATCGCCGAGGGCAAGGTGCGGTGGTTCGGCCTGTCGGAAGCCGGTGCCCAATCGATACGCCGGGCGCATTCGGTACAGCCGGTTACCGCGCTGCAGAGCGAATATTCCTTGTGGACCCGCGAGCCGGAAGCCGAAATCATCCCGACGATCGAGGAGCTCGGCATCGGGCTCGTGCCTTTCAGCCCTCTCGGCAAGGGATTTCTGACCGGCAAGGTCGACCTCAACACCACATTCGACAGTTCCGATATCCGAGCGGGAATCCCCCGCTTCTCCGAGACAGCGCGTCTTGCCAATCTGAAGCTGGTGGAGCTGATCGGCAAGATCGGCGAGAAGCATGGTGCGACACCGGCGCAGGTCGCGCTAGCCTGGCTGCTGGCGCAGAAGCCCTGGATTGTTCCGCTGTTCGGCACCCGCAAGCTTGAACGGTTCGAGGAGAATATCGGGGCGCTGAACGTCACCCTGGACAAGGCCGATCTTGACGAGATCGAGCGTGCCAACATCGTCGTTCAGGGAGCTCGTTACCCCGAAGAAATGCTTCGCCGATCCGGTCTCTAGCGTCACATTCTGCAGCAGCCGATACCACAGCCCCCTGCTTCGACGCTGACGACGGCGCTTTGCAGCTTTCGTTGTTGCGCCGTTACAGGCCCAGTCCAAGCGATGCCAGAACAAGCAAGTTGGAAGGATATCATCATGAAACGAATTTTGGCCGCCACGGCAATCTCGCTCACGATGGGCGAGCCTCTCATGGCCCAGGAAGGAAGTGGAGGCGGAGCCATGCCGGCAAGTGCTTCATCATTGTCGGTCAGCGACATCCAGGCCGTATCCCCGGCTCTTGGCCGATACGCTGAAGAGGACGTGCTCGGAAATCTGTGGCAGCGGCCGCAACTGTCACGCCGCGATCGCAGCATCGTCACGCTCGCCGTTTTGATAGCCCGAAACCAGGCAGTCGATCTAAGGCACTACCTCGACGTCGCTCTCGATAACGGGGTGGCCCCGACGGAGGTCTCCGAGATCATCACGCATCTGGCTTTCTACGCGGGCTGGTCGAACGCGATGTCGGCAGTCGCCGCGACCAAGGACGTCTTCAAAGATCGGGGCATCACGTCCGACCAGCTGCCTGCGGCCTCTCCGCAACTGCTGCCGCTCAACGAAGAAGCCGAGCGCCAACGCGCCACCGGCGTCGAGAAGAATGTCGGTCCGATCTCTCCGGGGCTGGTGCAGTTTACGACCGACCCGCTGTTCCTCGACCTCTGGCGGCGGCCGGGCCTTGCACCGCGAGACCGCAGCCTGGTGACGGTCAGTTCGCTGATAGCATCGGGCCAGAGCGCCCAGATCACCTATCACCTTAACCGCGCCATGGATAACGGCCTGACCGCCGACGAAGCCGGCGAGGTCGTTGTCCATACGGCCTTCTACGCCGGCTGGCCGAACGCCTTCTCTGCGTCGCCGGTTGTCGGGGAGGTGCTGCGCAGCCGGGCGAAGTGAAGCTCCGGCCTGCAGCAAAAGCACGCCGGTGCGGCGCAAAGGGGTCCGGCGTTCTTGCTGCTCCAAAGCTCCAAGGCTTCATTGCTACCATTTCATAGGCAGGCGTTTATGATGAGCGTCGGTCTATGAGGAGGAATCATCAGTGGAGCGCCAGAATATCAATGACCTGATGGTGTTCCTGGTGGTCGCGAGGGAGCGCAGTTTCACCAAAGCCGCCGCCAAGTTCGGCGTCTCGCAGTCGGCGCTGAGCCATACGCTCCGTCAACTCGAGCAGCGGCTGGGCGTGCGCCTGCTGACGAGGACGACGCGTAGCGTCTCGCCGACCGAGGCCGGCGAACGGATGCTGCAGAGCATCGGTCCGCTTTTCGACGAGATCGGATCTGCGCTCGATGGGCTCAACATTCTTCGGGACCAGCCGGCCGGAACCGTCCGCTTGACCGCCGGCGACTATCAGATCCAGTGCTACATATGGCCGAAGCTTCGAACCTTTCTCCAACAATATCCCGACATCAGGCTCGAACTGGACGTGAACTACGGTCTGCAGGACATCGTCAGTGAAGGCTATGATGCCGGCGTGCGCTTCGGCGAACAGATCGCCAAGGACATGATCTCGGTGAGGATCGGGCCGGATGTCCGTTTCGCCGTCGTCGCAGCAGAATCCTATTTTGCCTCACGCGATATTCCTACACATCCGAAGGACCTCATGCAGCACAGGTGCATCAATCTGCGCCTGCCCACCTATGGCGGTCTTTATGCCTGGGAGTTCGAAGAGAGCGGCCGCGAGATCAAGGTTCGGGTGGACGGGCAACTCGTCTTCAACACGATCTACAACGTTCTTGAGGCGGCTCTCGACGGCTTCGGCTTCGCCTATGTCCCGGAAGATATCGCCAAGCTCCATCTCGGAACCGGTCGCCTCCACCGGTTTCTGGAGGATTTTTCTCCCTATTGGGAGGGCTTCCATCTCTACTACCCAAGCCGACGCCAGTCTTCGCCCGCTTTTTCCCTTCTCGTGAACGCGTTGCGTTATTCAACGTGAGCGGCTGCGACGGCACTGTGGAGGGCCGCCTTTTGCACCGTTGCGCGGCTCCTGCGGGAAATGAAGCGCAAAGGGATCCGCTTCAGACCACGAAACGCTTTGGCAATTCGGTGGCAAGCGCATCGATCGCCAGTCGCGACCGCAACAGATCTCGTGGCGTCCGGCCAAGCGCTGTCGATTAAGGACGGAGTCGCGCTATCGCCGAACTGTCAGCGATAGGTGATCCTCTCTCGCGAAAAACTGGTGGCCTTGACGGCTCGCTTCAATCTGCGCAAGTGCCTCTGTGACAAACTCTTCCGCGTTCACCATCATCTGATTGGCTGTCCCCCAACGCCGATATTGCCACCGAGCCCAGTGTCGACAATCAGTGGAGCGAGTTGCACCACCTTAATGCTCGACGATTTCAAATGGTGGCGCAGACTGGCCTTCGTCGCACAATCTGCGGGATCGATGGCGGGATAATGTAGAGTGGTCGCGATCTGCGCGAAAACACAATGATGGCGAGATGCGGGGTTAAGCCGCCGCTGCCAAATCGGTAACGCGCATCGGAGCGGGCGCGCCACCTCGCTCCTTCTCCAGCCAAAATAGCGGCTGGGACCATAGGAGCCGACATGATACCCAGCAGTCGCGCATGACTCTACGTGGCTTCCCTATTCCCCACCTGGTAGATCGGCTCGGGGACGCTCGCGAAGAAAAACGGGACGCTGCAGCATAGCTTGTGCGGAGCTGCATTGTTAGCTTGGTTCAAGAGTGGAGGTGGCTGGTGAGCGTTACGTTGTTCAATGATCGACTTCCACACAGAACGATCGGCCCTCGTCTTCTGTGCAAAATGAGTGCGTTGTCGGCCGCAGCAACGGCGCTCGCTGCATTGCTAAACCCGACAACGGTGTCCGCTCAGCAGGCCGACGGGGAGCGTATGTTCCGACAGCGCTGCGGGGCCTGTCACAGTATGGACCCCGGCCAGAAGAGCGGCCCGCATCTTACCGGGGTGATCGGGCGCACGGCCGGCAGCATCGAAGGCGCTCGCTATTCGGGGGCCATGCGAGCCTCGGGCATCATCTGGGATAAGGCGACCCTCAACACCTTTCTCGCCACGCCGCGCCGGCTGATTCCGGGCACAACAATGACAGTCGCCGTCCCTGATGCGACGCAGCGGGCGGCAATCATCACCTATCTCGAAGGCCAACAGCCAAAAGCCAATAACTGACGAAGGAGACGCGATTCATGACTGCGTTCACGATCAATGGGCGCGCCGTCGATGTCGCCGCCGAACCCGACACGCCGCTCCTGTGGGTCATTCGCGAGCATCTCAAACTCACTGGCACGAAGTTCGGCTGTGGTGTCGCGCAATGCGGCGCCTGCACGGTTCATGTCGATGGAGCACCGACCCGCTCCTGCGTAACCCTGCTTCAGGACGTTTCCGGGCGCGCGGTCCTAACGATCGAGGGCCTTTCGCCGGACTCAGACCATCCGCTACAGCGGGCTTGGATCGCCGAACAGGTCCCGCAGTGCGGCTATTGCCAGTCGGGCCAGATCATGCAGGCAGCCGCGCTCCTTCAGAGCACTCCAAAGCCCACGCGGGAGCAGATCATCGAACACATGGACGGCAATATCTGTCGGTGCGGAACCTATGGGCGGATTATCAGTGCCATCGAACGCGCCGCGCAGGAGGCTTAAGCGATGACAAAAACATCCCTACCTCAAGCCGTTGCCCTGTCACGACGCAGCTTCCTCGTGACAGTCGGCGGTACAGCCGTGACGGTCGCATTCGCCAGCCTGTCCTCCGTCGCGCTGGGAGCTGCGACCGCTCAAGCGGCGACGGGGGATTTCACCCCCAACGTTTGGGTCACCATCGCGAGCGACGGCATCGTCAGCATCATCAGTCCGGCCTCGGAGATGGGACAGGGTGTCATGACATCAATTCCGCTGCTTATCGCAGAGGACATGGACGCGGACTGGGATATGGTCCGCATCGTCCAGGCTCCGGCGGACGCCGAGAAGTACGGCAATCCCAATTTCGGCGGTGCGCAACTCACCGCCGGCAGCGACACCACGCGCGGCTATTATCTGCCGCTGCGGCTGGTGGGCGCCCAGACACGCAAAATTCTCCTGGCGATTGCCGCCGACCGGCTGAATCTCCCGGTGGGCGAACTCACGACCGAGCCAAGCAGGGTGGTCCATCTGCCATCTGGCCGCTCGCTGGGCTACGGTGAGATCGCGGCCACCGGTGAACTTCCCGATGTGTTGCCGCAGGTCAGCGAAGCCGACCTGAAGCCCATCGATCAGTGCCGCTATATCGGCCGCATGGATGTCAACCGCATCGACGTGCCCTCCAAGGTGAACGGCACGGCAAGGTTCGGCATTGATGTGGAACTGCCGGACATGCTCTACGGCGCGGTGCTGCGCTCACCGGTTCCTGGCGAGGCGCCGGAAAGCATTGATGACGCCGCGGCCAGGGCCGTAAAGGGCGTCATCCAGGTCGTTCCCCTGCGCAACGGCGTCGGCATCATCGGCGAGAGCTACGATGCCGCCCGGCGGGCAAAGGAGGTGCTGAACGTCACCTGGACAAATTCCTCGTCAGTCCGGCGCTACAACAGCACTCGCCTGGTAGAGGCCTATCGAGATGTCGGCCGCGATCTCGCCCAAGCGGGCGTCATCTCGCATAAGCAGGGTGCTGACGCCGCCGATGCCATCGCAGGTGCAGCGCGCGTCATCGCCGCCGACTATCTCAGCGATCACGTCCACCACGTAACCATGGAGCCGATGAACGCAACGGCGCTGGTCTCGAACGATAGTGTAGAGGTCTGGGCGCCAACCCAGGGGCCGGGCACGGCGCGGGACTTGGCCGCTCGTATCGGCGGCACGACGCCAGACAAGGTCAAGGTCCACACCACTCTGCTCGGGGGCGGTTTCGGCCGCAGGGCCGAACAGGACTTCGTCATAGAAGCTGTGATGCTTGCCAACGCGGTCCAGGGCCGGCCGGTCAAGGTCATCTGGAGCCGCGAGGACGACTTCCGGCATGGCAAGTACCGGCCGCTTGCGGCCCAGCACCTGCAAGTCGGCCTTGACGCATCCGGCAACATCGTCGGTTGGCACCACCGACTGGTAGCAGACTCGATCTTGGCTCGCATATCGAAGGACCGGTTCCAGCGCGCGGGTGGCCAGGACAGCTTGGTAACCGACGGCGCGATCCACAATTATCGCGTTCCCGCGCATCTGGTGCAGTTCGTCCGGCAGGATAACGGCCAGGACGTCGGCTCTTGGCGGGCGGTCGGTAACGGTTACACCAAGTTCGCCATTGAATGCGTCATCGACGAGGTGGCCGCAGCGAAGGGGGTTGACCCGGTGGCGTTCCGCTTGGAATTGCTGAGCGAACAGCCTCGTGCGCGGAAGGTTATCGAGGCCGTCGCCGCGATGGCCGAATGGGACAGCCCGCGCGACGGGCGGGCGTTGGGCATCGCCTATTCTGACGCCTTCGAAGCGCATTGCGCGGAAGTCGCCGAGGTGTCGCTCGACCGGGAGAGCGGCGAGGTACGAGTGCACAATGTATGGTGCGCGATTGATCCGGGGGTGGCGATCCAGCCGCTGAACATCGAGGCGCAGGTCGCAGGCGCGATAGTGCACGGCGCCAGCCACGCGCTCTACGAGCAGCTCAACATCGTCGATGGCGAAGTCCAGGAATCAAACCTTGACACCTATCGGGTGATGCGGATGTCCGAAATGCCACAGATCCATGTCAGGATAATGCCGACGCCCGAGAACAGACCGGCCGGCATCGGCGAAGCCGGGCTTCCCCCAGTCGGGCCGGCGATCGCGAATGCCGTGGCGCGTCTCACTGGCGGCGTGCGCCTGCGGCACTATCCGTTCCTGCCGGAGAGGGTCAAGGCGGCACTCAGTTCCTGATCTTAGCTTGGAGTGCTCGATCACAAAGGATCACAAATTGGCAAGTCTTCCTCCCCTGCCCCGAAAGTCGCCACACGAAGAGGCATACGGTCGCAAAGCGATTGAGCCGCTTCGTTTTTCCGCGTGAGGAGCTTCCGCGACCGGCAAGCAATCCGTTCGACCGGCATGATCTGAGCTCGTCGTAGGCGGTGTAAAGCCAACACCATGGCGGTTGGCGCGGAGCGCGTTTTCGAGAATCGCCATTGATCAAGTTTTTCCGTTCAACCGGCATCCCCGGATGTGCGGAGATCGCCGGCTACGGTTGTGCGTTTACCAGCTCCGTTCCCAGATTAAATTGCTCCGGATCCAGCTGACGCGGGTGCCATCAACGTGATTGGGAAATCACAATCTGTGTTGTTAGCTTCCTTGTTTCGCGTTCATCCGGAGGGGGCCCATGGACCCACTGTCAGAAGTGCTCTCGCTGCTAAAGCCACGCAGCTATCTCTCGTCCGGTATCGATGCAGGCGGCGAATGGGCCGTCCAATTCTCTAACCAGTCCGACACGATCAAGTGTTATGCGGTCGTCTCCGGGGAATGCTGGCTCGCCATGGAGGGCGTCCTTGAACCATTACGTCTTGAAAAGGGAGACTGTTTGATATTGCCGAGCGGACGCTCCTTCCGCCTGGCGAGCGATCTGGCAATCCCGCCGGTTGATTCCAAAACGATTTATCAGTCGGTGCGTTTGGGGAGCGTTGTTCGGGTAAACGATGGCGGCGGTCTGCTTCTGGCAGGCAGTCGCTTCGCCGTCGCCGGCAGGCATGCCGGATTTCTCTTGAGCATGCTGCCGCCGATCGTACGCATACGCAAGGAATCCGAACAGGCGGCCTTGCGCTGGTCGATGGAGCGCATGATGGCGGAGATGTACGAAGGACAACCGGGCGGCCTTCTCATCGCGCAGCATCTCGCACATATGATGCTCGTGCAGGCCTTGCGGGTGCATCTGACTGAAGGTGCGAGCGGCGACGCGAACTGGTTTGTCGCGCTAGCGGACAAACAGATCGGCGCTGCGATCAACGCCATGCACGCCGATCCCGCATTTCGCTGGACACTGCAGGAACTCGCCGACCGCGCAGGCATGTCACGATCGAAATTCGCGCTGAGATTTAGAGAGATCGCGGGCGAAACACCAATGGAGTATCTCGTGCGCTGGCGCATGCTTTTGGCGACTGACAAACTCGAGAACTCCGGCGATTCCATCGCAATGATCGCAATTGCCGTGGGGTACGAATCGGAAAGTGCGTTCCGTACGGCATTCAAGCGCATCATGGGCTACACGCCTCGGCAGTTCTGCCATGGCAGGGAGCAAATCGCGCAAACCGCTGACTTAGGGACGGGGCGTTAAGCACCTGAGGCTTCGGAAAGGCTAGAGTTGGATGAGCCAGCACCGAAGCGAACCTTCAAGGTACCTGAATAAAAGGCCTCTACAGCATATGGCTCGGCTTCAAAGGTCGAAACGCTTCGGCAATTCGGTGGCGAGCGCATCGATCGCCAGTCGCGACCGCAACGGCAGATACTGCGTGGTTGGCCAGACGGCGTAGCATTCCATCGCCGCCCTCGGTCGATCGGTCCAGAGTTCGATCAGTTCGCCCGCCTGCACGCGGTCATGGATCAGCCAGTAGGGAAGCCAAGCCAGGCCCATGCCATCGACGGCGGCATCGGCGATCACTTCGAGATCGTCAAAGCGCAGTCTTGAAGTGACCGACAGGTCGATGAGAGCACCGGTCGCATCGGGAAGCTGCCAGGTCAAGCCATAATCGTTGCGCCAGTATACGAGCGTGTCATGCTCTGGCAGATCCGCCAGAGAATGTGGCTCCCCTCGTGCGGCAAGATAGGCTGGAGAGGCGCAGAGCGCCTTGCGTGGGCTGACCAGCCGCCGGGCGTGGAGCGCGGTTCCTTTGCCTAGAACGCCATTGCGCACCGCCAAATCGAAGCCGTCGGCGATCAAATCGATCTGGCGGTCACTGAAGCTGAGTTCGAGTTCGAGCCTCTCGTGCTGGCGCGCATAGGCACGCAAGATGGGTGCGGCGCAGTAGCGGCCAAACAAGACGGGCAGCGACACGCGCAACTTGCCGACGACCTCACGCCGGCCGGATTCCAGGAGAGATTCGCCTGCGCGCAGTTCCTCGATCGCACGCACACACCGCTCGTAATATTGCTGACCATCCTCGGTCAGGCTCTGCGTCCGCGTGGTCCTGTGAAATAGCCGGACGCCCAGGCGCACTTCGAGACGCGCGATGGCCTTACCGACTGCGGAGCGCGTCAACGACAATCGTTCGGCCGCTTTGGCAAAGCCGCCCGTCTCGACCGCCTCGACAAAAACTTGCACTCCATCAAACCTGTCTCGCACCGAGCGGATCCTCGCGAAGAACGGTCCTGCGATTGAAGAACCCCAGGAACCAAAGAAGAGAAAAATAACTTCTAATCGCCAACTGCATTCTACGATATAACGCCGGCCAAGCAAACGATATTTCCTGGCAACCACGGCAGCACAGACGACCTCAACCGGCTCGGAAGCTGGTTTGGTGTCATAACCCAATCGAAGACTGACCAGGCGCCGGATGTCGCGCCTGCCGGAAGCGATCTCCGGACGGCAGGCTACCTCGGCCGTCCGCGTGGCCGGGACCGTGCGCCGGTTCCAACCCGCCTGATCCATCTTTCTCAACCAAGGAATCCTGCCATGAAACTGCTTTGCCTCGATATTCCCCAGCCCGGCGCCAGTCTGGAAAAATACCAGCCGCATATGTCGGATGAAGCCCGACACGCCTGGCAGATGTACAAGGGCGGAATCATCCGCGACATCTATTTCCGCCAGGACCGTCCGGGTGTCGCCATCATCGCCGAATGCGAGTCGGTCGAAACCGCCAAGCAGGCCCTGAGCGAATTCCCGCTGGCCAAGGCCGGGCTTCTCGACTGGGAGGTCATCCCGCTTGGCCCCTTCCTCAATTGGGAAGCGCTGTTTGCGCCCGGCAACGCCTGAGATTCCTTGTCCACGATACAACGGAACACTTTGCGCCCGATCGCGAATTTCGGCCGGCGCAGCAGAGCCTACGAGCGCATGTTGAAGAGCGATATGAAGTTCGCGTCGTCATCGACATGGCCTCGCTCAATTCCTGAGGAGCCAAGACAATGGCAAATAACATCAAGCCCATCCTTTGCGTGGTCACCAGCCATCCGATCAGGGGCGACACCGGCGAGCCCACCGGCTTTGCGATGGTCGAACTCACGCATCCGCTCGACGTTTTCCGCGCGGCCGGCATCCCGACCGAGATCGCCTCGATCCGGGGTGGCCATCCGCCGATCGACTTCTTCGACCTCACTGATCCGGTCAACGCCCGCTTCTGGAGGGACCGCGAGTTCCGCGATGCGCTCGCCCACTCGCTCATCCTCGACGAACTCGATCCCTCCCGCTACTCAGCGGTGTTCTTCGCCGGCGGTCATGGCACGATGTGGGATTTTGCCGACAGCCCGGCTGTGCAACGCGTGATCCGCGATATCTACGAAACCGGCGGCATCGTCTCGGCGGTCTGCCACGGCCCCGCTGCATTGGTGAACGCAACGCTCTCGGACGGCAACCATTTGGTCGCGGGCAAGAAGCTCGCCGCCTTCACGGACGAGGAAGAGGCGGAGGTCAAGTACACTGAGGTCGTGCCCTATCTGCTGGCAACGACCCTCAAGGAGCGAGGCGCGCTGCATCAGCCGGCGCCGAACTGGACGGAGAAGGTGGTGGTCGATGGCCGTCTGATCACAGGCCAGAACCCGGCTTCCGCACACGGCGTCGGCCAGGCGATCGTCGATCAACTCACCCAGAAGTCCTGACCGAAGGAATTCACCAATGAAGATCATCGCAATCGAAGAGCATGTCCTGCCCGATGAGGTGAAGCATGGGTGGAACACGATCCCCGGCGCCGACGATGGGACGCTTGGGCTCAATCCGGGTCTGCTCGGCGAACGGCTGGCGGATGTTGGAGAGCAGCGGCTGGCTCTGATGGACGAGACCGGCGTCGATGTGCAGGTTCTCTCGTTGACGACCCCGGGTCTCAACAATCTCGGCCGTCACGGCGTCGAACTCGCTCGTCGCGCCAACGACATTCTGGCCGGCGCTGTTTCGGCTCATCCCTCCCGCTTCCAGGCGATGGCGGCTCTCTCCTTTGCGCAACCGGACGAGGCGGCGCGGGAGCTGCGGCGAGCCGTCGAGGAACTCGGCTGCAAAGGTGCCGTTCTGTTCGGCCGGGTCGGCGACAAGAATCTCGATCATGTGATCTTCGCGCCGACATTCGCCAGCGCAGCGGAGCTCAATGTCCCACTTCTGATTCACCCGCAGATCCCGCAGACGAGCATTCGCGACACCTATTATGCGGGCTTCGGCGCTCCCATCGATCTCGCCCTGTCCACGTTTGCCCTCGGATGGCATTTCGAGGCAGGCATCCAGTTCGTGCGTCTGATCCTGGGCGGCGTCTTTGACCGTCACCCGAACCTCCAGGTCATCCTCGGACACTGGGGTGAGCTGGTGCTGTTTTATCTCGAGCGGCTCGTCATGCTGGATCGGGTGTCCAAACTCCAGCGGCCATTCCTCGACTATGTCCGCAACAATCTCTATCTGACGGCCAGCGGCATGTTCAGCCCCGCCTATTTGCGGCAGGCGATCGATACCGTCGGCGTGGACCGCATCCTGTTCTCGACAGACTACCCATACCAGTATCGCCCCGGAGGCGATGCGCGGCGATTTGTCGAAGATCTGGAGCTCGACGCCGCCGACAAGGCGAAGTTCGCGCATGCGAACTGGGAGCGCCTCACCGCAGGCCGCTTGCTCTCCTGATCTCGGCAGGAAGCTCCCGTTTCGTGAGGCAGACTCATAAGGTCTTGCAATTTACAGCCGCTAATCCTTTCCGATGCGTGACCCATTTACTCACGTGAGCGATCCACTGCTTCGCCCCTGAGCACGAGTCCCAGCATCGACTATACCGGCTGACGGACTACTGAAGGCGCGGAGCCGCCAGCCAAGAACCCGTTCAAGCTGTTGTTGGTGGAGCGGACGCTCAGCGACGTGATAGCGCAAGCGAGGGCTGATCCATGAAGTTCGACACACCTGCAGGACCGAACCCGATAGACCGGATGACCGTCCTCGGCCAGCCTCACAACCGCTTCGAGGCAGAGCTCAAGACGACTGGGACGGCGACTTACGCCTACGAATATCACAACGTCGCACCAAACGCTGCCTACGGCTATATCCTTGGCGCGGCAATTGCCAAGGGCCGGATTTCATCGATCGACACCCGGCGCGCCGAGGCCGCACCGGGCGTGCTGGCCGTCATTACTCACCGCAATGCCGGTCCGCTTGGTGTCGGAAAATTTTATGTCCAGCGCATGTTGGCTGCCCCTGATGTCGATCACTACCATCAGCCTGTTGCAGTCGTGGTGGCCGAAACCTTCGAACAGGCACGCGCGGCTTCCTCGCTGATCCGCGTCGACTATGCGCGCAGCCCGGGCCGATTCGATCTCGCCGAGCAACTGGACAGCGCGCCGGTTGCACCGCAGATGGAGTTTGGTGGACCGACCGAGACGCAGGTCGGAGACTTCGACCAGGCTTTCGCAGCCGCGGAGGTGAAAGTTGACGAGACCTATACTGTTCCCGACCAGGCGCATGCAATGATGGAGCCGCATGCGACGATCGCGACCTGGGATGGCGATCGGGTGACGTGCTGGACCTCAATCCAGCAGATGAATTGGGGAACCCGCGATCTCGGACTCATTCTCGGCATTCCGCGCGAAAACGTTCGGCTGATCTCACCCTTCATCGGCGGCGGCTTCGGCGGCAAGGGCACGGTGCAGTCAGATCTCGTGCTGGCGGCCGTTGCCGCGCGAATGGTGCGGCGACCGGTGAAGATCGCGCTTCAACGTCCGATAATGTTCAACAATACGATCCATCGGCCGAAGACGATCCAACGAATCCGGCTCGGCGCCACGCGCGACGGCAGGCTGACGGCGGTCGGTCATGAGAGCTGGTCGGGCAATCTCGCCGGCGGCCGCACCGAGCCGACCACCCTTTCGACACGGTCGCTCTACGCGGGAGCGAACAGGATGACAGCTGTCCGGCTGGCGACGCTCGACCTGGCCGAGGGTAATGCCATGCGTGCGCCGGGAGAGGCACCCGGTTTGATGGCGCTCGAGATCGCCATGGACGAGATGGCCGAGAAGCTCGGCATGGATCCGGTCGAGTTCCGCGTCCTGAACGATACCCAGGTCGATCCAGAAAATGCCGATCGGCCTTTTTCCTCGCGTCCCTTCGTCGAATGCCTGCGCACTGGCGCCAAACGCTTCGGGTGGAGCATGCGGAAAACGGGGACGGGTCAAGTCCGCGATGGCGACTGGTTGATCGGCATGGGCATGGCGGGTGCGATCCGCGGGGCACCGATTTCAAAGGCCGGAGCGCGGGTTCGTCTCGATCGCCAGGGCATGCTAACGGTCGAGACCGACATGACGGACCTTGGCACCGGCAGCTATACGATCGTGCAGCAGACGGCGGCCGAGATGATGGGGCTGCCGATCGAGCGCGTGGTGGCAAAGCTCGGGGATTCGAGCTTTCCGGAGACACCGGGATCTGGAGGACAGCAGGGCGCACCTTCCGTCACCGCAGGCGTCTATGCTGCCTGCACGAAGCTGCGGTCGGTGGTCGCCCAGCGTCTGGGCTTCAACACCGCACAGGCAGAGTTCATTGGCGGTGAGGTTCGGTCCGGAAATCGAAGGGCGCTGCTCGCCAGCGCTGCCGCCGATGGCGATCTCGTCGCCGAAGACATCATGGAATTCGGCGATATGGCGAAGCGCTTGGCGATCCAGACCTTCGGGGCGCATTTTTCCGAGGTCGGCGTCGACGTCTATACCGGCGAAATCCGCGTTCGCCGCATGCTCGCAGTATGCGCCGCCGGCCGCATCCTCAACCCCAAGACCGCGCGCAGCCAGGTGATCGGCGGGATGACGATGGGGATCGGGGCGGCTCTGATGGAAGAGATGGTGGTCGATAAGAGATCCGGCTTCTTCGTCAATCACGATCTCGCCGGCTACGAGGTTCCGGTCCACGCCGACATCCCTCATCTCGAAGCCGTGTTCCTCGACGAAGTAGATCCAGCGATATCGCCGGTGAAAGCGAAAGGCGTCGGGGAACTGGGACTGACTGGTGTCGCGCCGGCCGTCGCAAATGCGGTCTACAACGCAACAGGCGTGCGGGTGCGGCAATATCCGATCACACTGGAGAAATTGCTCGACCGGTTGCCACATCGCGAGTGATAGTCCCGGCGAAATGACAACAGGTCTCAAAGGACATCAGGACAGACGCCGGCCGTCCTCGCCGAAGAGGTGCAGCACATCGGGATCGAGATGCAGCGGCAGGCTGTCGCCCGATCTCATCCGCTGCTGGCCGGCAAAGACCGCAATCAGCTTCTTCCCGCCTGCGTCGGCGTGGACGACGGTCTCCGAGCCCAGTTCCTCGACAAGGGTAACGCGGGTGTCCAGTCTGCTCGCTGAGTCCGCATCGGCAAGGGTGATGTGTTGCGGGCGGATCCCGATGCTGACCCTTTCGCCCGTCGGGCGTGCCTCCTTGGCAGTGACGGAAAGACGGTGGCCGCCGACGGTTTCGACCTCGGCGAAACCGCCCTCGTGACTGACAATCGCGCCCTCCAGGAAATTCATGTGCGGCGCGCCGATGAAGCCGGCGACGAAACGGTTGGTCGGCCTGTTATAGAGTTCGAGCGGTGTTCCCACCTGCTCGATCCTGCCGCCTCTCAACACGACGATGCGGTCGGCCAGCGTCATTGCCTCGACCTGATCGTGAGTGACATAGATCATCGTCGCCTTCAGGCGGGCGTGAAGGGCCGCTAGTTCGGCACGCATGCTGACCCTGAGTTCGGCGTCGAGATTGGACAGCGGCTCGTCGAGCAGAAAGGCATCCGGCCGCCGCACGATGGCGCGGCCGATGGCGACGCGCTGGCGCTGGCCGCCGGAGAGCTGGCCCGGGCGGCGCTGCAGAAAGGGCTCGATCTCCAGCATGCGTGCGGCGTCGGTGATGCGCGCTTCGATCTCGGCCTTCGCCACCTTGGTGTTCTCGAGACCGAAGGCGAGGTTTTCCCTGACACTCATATGCGGATAGAGCGCATAGGACTGGAAGACCATGGCGAGGCCGCGATCGGCGGCGCTGATAGCGGTAACATCCTTGCCGTCGATGGCGATGCTGCCACCGGTGGGCTTATCGAGGCCGGCGATCAGGCGCAGCAGCGTCGATTTTCCGCAACCGGAAGGGCCGACGAAAGCGACGAACTCGCCGTCGTTGACATGAAGCGAGACATCGCGAATGACCTCGACGGCGCCGAAATTCTTGACGATGTTTCTGAGCTCGAGCCCGCTCATGCACTCTCCTGTTTCTTAAACTTGGCTTATTTGAGCCCCGAGCCGGCGATGCCTGTGGTGATGAAGCGCTGCAGGAAGACGAAGATCAGCACGACCGGGATCATCGAGACGACGGTCATGGCGAGGATGTAGTGCCATTGCACATTGAGTTCGCCGGCATAGACGTTGAGGCCGACCTGCAGCGTATAGAGTTCCTTGCGCGAGAGCACGATCAGCGGCCAGAGGAAGTCGTTCCAGCGCCAGACGACCGAGAAGATCGCCAGCACCGCCAGCGCCGGCGCCGAAAGCGGCAGGATGATGCGCCAGTAGATCTGCCATTCGCTGGCCTTGTCCATGCGCGCGGCGTCGAGCAGTTCGTCGGGGATCGTCAGCATGTATTGCCTGAGCAGAAACACGCCTGTCGGTGTCGCGACCGTCGGCAGGATGACGCCCCAGAGGCTGTCGAAGAGGTTCAGGGTACCGATGACGGAATAGAGCGGCACGACGATGACCGAGAGCGGCACCATCAGCGTCGCCAGGATCATCAGCATGACGGCGGTGCGGCCGGGGAACTGGTATTTCGACAGCGCGAAGGCGGCCATGGAATTGACGAGCAGCGTAATCGCCGTCGCGACGACGGTGACGAAGACGGAGTTGCGCAGGAACAGAAAGAAATCGAAGCGCTGGAACGGTTCGGTGTAGTTGCCGCCGGCGAATTCGACCTGGCGCACCGGCGTGCGGTCCTTGATATTCGCCTTGACGATTTCGCCCGGCTGTTTCGGATCGACCATCTGGCCGATGATGCCGATGCGGCGCACTTCGGCGAGCACGCGGGTGCTGCCATCCGGCATTGCGACATTATAAAGCGGCAGCTGCTTGTCGTAGCCCGGCACCACTGCCTGCTCGGTGACATAGGGCAGGAAGGACGGCGGGTACTCGGCTAGGGCCGCCGGCGTCTTGAACGATGAGAAGACCAGCCAGACGGCCGGGCCGAACATCAGGAAGACGCCTGAGATCAACCAGATCCAGGTGACGACATCGGTCCAGTGCCAGCCTCGGCCGCGGCGGCGGAGCAGAAAGGCAGAGACAGCGCTCATTGGCGTGCTCCTTTCTTCTCGTTGCGATTACTGACGCCGAGCTGCACCAGCGTCAGGATGACGAGCACGAAACCCATCAGGATCGAGGCGGCGGAAGCCAGCCCCGGATTGCGCAGCGAACTCGCAAAGCCGGTCTCATAGATATACTGGGTGATGTACATGGTGCTGGTGCCCGGGCCGCCGCCGGTCAAAACGAAGACCTCGTCGAAAATCTGCACGGCGCGGATCAGCGCCAAGACCAGCACGACAATGAGGTTCGGCATCAGAAGCGGCAGGGTGATGCGCCGGAAGATGCGGATCGGACGGGCGCTGTCCATTGCCGCCGCCTCGTAGAGATCCCGCGGGATCGCCTGCAGGCCGGCGAGCAGGATCAGCGCATAAAAGCCCATATGTGCCCAGACCGAGACGAAGACGGCGAAGAAGAAGGCCCAGAAACGATCGCTGAGCCAGGAGAACGGCTCGAAGCCGAAGGGGCTCAGCGCATAATTCAACAGGCCCTCGCGCTGAAGGATCCATTTCCAGATCAGGCCGACAACGACAGGCGACAGAAGCACCGGGAAGAAGAAGACGGCGCGCCAGAAGCCGCGATTGGAAAGCTCACGGTTGAGGATCAGCGCCGTTGCGAGCGCTGCGACCAGCATCACAGTCACCTGGAAGACGACGAAGACGGCGGTGTTGCGCACGGCCGCCCAGAAGGTGTCGGCCGCGCAGGTCGAAGGGTCGAGATAAGAGCCGCAATCGAAGAGGATACGGTACTGGTCGGCGCCGACATAGGTCCTGTTCTGCAGGAAGATGGCGCTGCCGCTCGTCGTCGAATAGATGAAGTTGATGACCAGCGGCAGCAGCACGAAGACGGTGAAGATCAGCATGTTGGGCGCCAGGAAGACGCCCGCCATGCCATTCAGCCCGGTCAGCTTCTGCCAGCCGCGCATGGGAATGTCGACGAGCCCCATGGCAAGCCGGACAGGCGCAAGCAGCGCCTGTCGCAGACCGGTTTTGACAGGTGGTTCAGAAGAAACCGTCTTCGCCGTCATCTGTTCTTCCGTCAGTTGCCGGCGACCTTGGCCTTGATGTCCTCGTCGATGCGGGCATAGGCGTCGTCCAGCTTCATTTCGCCGGCGATCACCTGGCTGATGCGGGCGACGATGGCGCTGTAATAGGCATCCGACCACTTCCAGCCCGGCAGCTTCATGGCGGGTTCCGCCGTCTGGCCGGCCGCTTCGACGAAGGCCTTCAGCGCCGCCTGCACATGCGGATTGTCGGTCTTGAAGTCCATCTGCCCGGCGGCGACGCCCTTATGCGCCGGAATGAACAGGCTGCGTTCGGCAAATTCCTTCTGCACGTCGGCACCTGCAAGGTAATCCATCACCTTGGCGACGTCCTTCGGGTTCTTGGTGTATTTGACGGCAACGAGACCGGCGCCGCCCTGCATGCCGGAGCAAGCGACCGAACCGCAGGGGCTGCCCGCCATCACCCAGTCGAAATTGTCGCCAATCTTCTGGGCGAAACCCGAAACCTGCCAGCTGCCCGAATAAAGATAGGCAAGGCCGCCATTGATGAAGTCCTCGGCGGCGGAGCGGTAGGTGGTGCCGGCAGCACTCACCCAGACATCCTTGTTGATGGTGCCGTCCTCGTTCCACTTGACGAAGCGGCTGAGGAAGTCCTTGGCGCCCTGATCGATCGGCGCCGGCTTGCCGTCGGCGGCGATGTAGTTGGCGCCGTACGAGATGTTCGGGCCGGAGACGCGGTGGCCGGAGCGGTCGATCGCCATGGCGAAGACCTTCTGGCTGTCGGCGACCTTCTTGGCGGCCGCCGCCCAGTCGTCCCAGGTGGCTTTCGGGCCGGGGATCTCGACGCCGGCCTGCTCGAACAGCGTCTTGTTGACGAAGCCGCCGGTCAGCGTCAGCTGCGTCATGAAGCCGGTGATGGCATTCGAGCCGTCCGGACGCATCCAGTCGGCCTGGGCGCCGAAATTGTCGTCCCAGTATTTCGCATCAGCAAGGAGTGGCCGAAGATCGAGCCAGTGCTGGGCCGGCGCCTTCAGATTGGTGACGCGGGCGATATCCGGCCCCTGCCCGGCTTCGAGCTGCACCGGCAGCTGTTCCTTGACGACGTCGTAGGAAACCTCGTCGAGGATGACGTTGACGTCGGGATTGGCCTTGGAGAAGCGCGAGAGCAGGTCCTTGATCACCTCGCCTTCGCCGCCGTCGGAATACCACATGATGCGTACGTCGCCGGCATGGACGGCAACGGAACTCAAGAGAATTGCAGCAAAAGCCGCGCCGATCGATTTCATTCTGGTCATTTTCTCCTCCACTGGACCGATGAATTCCTGCGCCCGGCCGGTCCTCCACCTGCCGGACACGTCGTCTACGAGGCCGCGCGCCGAGGCTGCCTGCCCGGTATCTTCAGATGTACCGCGTCTCCCCGCACCGACCAGTCCGTCGGGCGAAGAATCCGGCCTTCGGCGCGCACGGTGCCGTCTTCTTCGAAGACGACCCGGCCATAATCCGGATCGATAACGATCAAGGCGCCCTCGTCGTCGCGGCGGGCCGAGAGCGTGGCGAAACGCGCCTGCATGCCGTCAAGGCCACCCTCGCGCCCGACATCGGAGAGACGGACGATCCAGCGGCCCTCGCGGCCGGCCAGACGCAGCTCGATATCTGTCGTCGGCCCTTGTTTCACCGGCTGCAGCGCGCCGTTGCCGATCAGCATCGCAATTCCCTTACCGGAGCGGGCGAGTGCCAGATTGCCGTCGACCACCGTGTCGTCGAAGGCCTCGAGCGGGAACCAGGCATGGGTGAAATCCGGCTGGCCCTCATGGATCTCGAAATCGAGGATCGCCAGATCACGATACTGATGCACGCGCGGCAGCGTTCCGCAGCCGCCCCAGAAGCTCGGCCGGCCATAACCGAACTGGATGGTTTCGCCGGGGTGATTGATCCAGATCTGCGCTTCCGGCCGGTCGCCCAAGCGCAGATGCAGCACCGTCTCCTGGTAACCCCAGGCGCCGGGACGATAATGGGCGATGGTGCCGAGCGCCGTGTCACGGGTCTTATAGTGGTAGAGGGCGGCAAAACGGTTCTCGCCCTGGGAAAAGGTCCATTCCTGCGCGTCGTCGGACTGGTGCGCCGCAATCGCCGCAAGCGCTTCTGGAAAACGCAGGCCATGATCGCGCATGCAGACGGCAAGCTGCGGCAAAGAGTGGACACGCCGGCCGTACCAGCCGCGGCCCCAGAGCAGCCGAGCAATGGCGGAGAGTTCGACCGAGCGGCCGGGGCGCAGCGTATGTTCGTAGGAGCGGCCCTGGCTACCGGTCAGCATGCCGTGATGGGCGGAGCGGGCGACGATCTCCATCAGGCGGACGATGCTGGCACTCGCCCGGTTGCGGATGGTCTCATCCGGGGCGCAAGCGGCCAGCGCCGTCAGGCCCTTGAGGTCGATCGGGAAATAGGGAACGGAGTTCCACTCGGCCATTTCCCAGCGCTCGAAATGATCGAGCCAGGCGCGAACACGCTGCTCGCCGACCTGCATCTGCTCGGCGCCGGTGCGGCCGGAACGGACGAAGACGGAATCGGGGAAAAGCCTGCCGCCGAGATAGGCGGCAGTATGGAAGAGAAGCGCGTGGTTTTCCGAAAAATACCACTGAACGTCGTTGCCCGGTTCGTCCATCCAATAGCGGTAGTGGAGAACGGCCTGCTCGATCCTGTCGCGCAGCTCCGGTGACAGCAGATCGCTCCAGCGTGTATAGGCAAAGAGCAGCGGCACCAGCACGAAATCGGCGCAGTCGTGACAATCCTCGATGACCGGCAGCATGGCCGAGATCATCGCTTCGGTTTCCTCGCCGCCCTGCCCCAGCGCAAGACGTGCGAAAGCGCAAACCGTATCAGGCTCGGAATGGCCGGCGACCTCAGCCAGCGCCTCGGCGACGCGGTCCTCAAGGGCGGCGGGTGCTTCCCCCTGGCGTTGGGGATGACAGATCTCGACGCCAAGCGTGCGACCGAGCGAAAGTGCGCCTGTTTTGAAGGTGATGCGGAACTGGCGGAAATCGGCGGGCATATCCGCCGAAGTGCCGAGTTCCAGCTTGGTTGCTCCCGCTTCCATCTCGAAATCATAGTCGAAGCGCTCGATCGACATGAAGTCGCCTTCGATCTCGACATGGCAGCTCAGCGCCACCGGCAGCGGCACGGGGAAGAGGATCGTCACATCTTCGCCGAGATAGGCGGTGCGGTCGAAGCGCATGCCTTCGAGGATGACCTCCAGCGCATCCGCATCGCCGGCGGCGATGGGAACAGGCAGAGCGGTTTCAACTTCCGGCCCCTCGACATAGTCCAGCTGGAAATAGAAGCGGGCGTCGCGCTCGGCGAGATCGTCGAAATAGACTCGGATCTCGTTGAGGCCGGCCGCCAGTTCGATCTCGAAGAGCTGCTGGGCTTCAAGATTGCGCTGATACGGCGCCATGAAGCCCTGCTCGCGGCCATTGACGAAGAGGATCGCGCCGCCGCAGGTCGACAGGCGAAGCGTCGCAGGCCCCACTGAGCGGGCATCGAGGAAGGTGCGCGCCCAGCAGCCGATGCGCGTCGGGCGAAACCAGAAGCCGGAGAGATCGACACGCGGGGAGGCAAAGGGAAGCCACCAGCGGACAGCGTCGAACTCGGCAGCCGGCTGCGGCCGCCGGCCGGAGAAGGATTTCTTGAATTCGGTGCGGCAGGGATATTCATGCGGGATGAAGTTCTTCGTCTTGGTGACAAAGAAGAAGGGATCCATGCTGCCGTCCATCGGACGGTCGGCGACGTCATAGCGCTCCTGCCACAGGTCGGCGAGCTGCCAGTAGACGATCGGGCTATCTTTCGCCGTTGCGCGGCGGAGATGGGATTGCTGCTCAGGGGTCATATTTCAGCCGGCCTCAGAACAGTTGGAGCATGATGTCGCCCGAAAACCGCTCACACTTTTCGGCATCATGCTCAAGCCTTGGGACGCCGGGTAAAACGCCGACGCTTGGACGGACCGTCGCCACATTTCAAAGCCTCCCTGCTCTGCCGCTTGTTGCGGACTCCTCAGGCAACAATTGTGCATAGGCATCCCATTTGCGCAATCTGAAAGATTTTTGCATAGTCGTTGGGAGCAAGGAGACGACATGGCGGCGGAAGAGAAAAAAGGCAGGCGCACGCGCCTCGACGATATTGCCGCCCGATGCGGCGTCTCTATCAGCACGGTGTCGCGTGCGCTGGCCGGCGAAAAGGGCGTCAGACCGGAGATTCGCAAGCTGGTGCTGGAAACGGCAAGTGCGGTCAGTTACGCGCTGCCGGCGAGCGTTGCCGGCAAGAAGGTCATGCTCGTCGCCTCCGGCGCGGCAATGATCGACTATGTCCGCAACCAGTTCACTCTCTATGTGCTCGAAGGATTGAATGCGCGTGCAGCCGCCCTCGGCATCGAACTGGCGATGCGCCCTATCGCCGACAAGGGGGATGAAGCCCGCGTCGTCGCCGAGATGCGTGACGATCCGAATTTCGGCGGCATGCTGATCCTGACCGTCGACGAAGAGGAAATGCTGGCGGCGGCCGCCGATCTTGGAAAGCCCGTCGTGCTCGTCAACAGCGACGATCCCTATATGCGGCTTTCGAGTGTGACGCCCTGCAACCGATCGGCCGCCTTCATTGCCGCCGAGCGGCTGATCATGGCCGGGCATCAACGCATCCTGTTCATGCTGAGGCCGGGGCGACGGACGATCGAGCGGCGCCTGGAGGGTTGGCGCGACGCCCTGCAGCATCATGGGCTGACGGCCGATACCGATCTGGTACTCGAGGTCGACGACTGGTTGCCGGAACTCGGCGCGGAAGCCGTCACCCGTCTTGTCCGCGAGAAAGGCCTCACCTTCACCGCCATCCTGACGGCGGGCGACAGTCTTGCCAATGGCGCGGTGCGCGGATTGCAGGCGATGGGTTATGCCGTCCCGCAGGACATCTCGGTCATGGGCATAGACGACCTGCCGCAGTCGGCCTTTCTCAATCCGCCGCTGTCGACGGTGCATATTCCGATGCGCGAACTCGGCGCCACCGCCCTCGATCTGCTGCGCGACATGATGCTCGGCCTTGCCGCGCCGCGGCGCCGGGTCGAGCTTGCCTGCCATCTTGTCGAAAGGGGTAGCGTCGCAGCGGTCAGGCACGTGCCTGCCGTAACGGAAGGTCGCTGAGGAGCCACGTCACTAAGTGCATGTCATCTTCGACGCCTCGGCCCTGGAGATTGCAGAGACCGCCCCTCATCCGGCTGCCGCCACCTTTGTAACTTCCCTTTACCCGCTCTTGGCGCTGTAATGCCTCTTGCGGTGGCGGATGGAAGACC
>NZ_LXFU01000023.1 GCF_001657485.1 Rhizobium sp. WYCCWR10014 | reverse complement strand
GAAGGCGTTCAGTCCCCAGGAGTGCTCCAACTACCTCAGACATGCAGGGTATGGTTCAAAATAACCCTGACAGACTCTAGGTCTTTGTTTTTACGCCTGTCGTTATCGCAAAACCGCTGCACACTTTTGCGCAACATGCTCTGGCGCGTCTGAAAAGACGCGCGGCGCTGTAAGCGACAACGCGTGGGTTCAGCTGATATAACCGAGCCGGATCGCCTTGGCGATCGCCTGGATGCGATTGACGGAATCGAGCTTGATGGTCGCCGAGCCGAGATAGGCGTTCACGGTGTGCACGGACAGGCCGAGCTTGTCGGCAATCTCTTCGCTGATGCGACCGTCGCCGGCAAGCTGCAGACAGGCGATCTCGCGTTCGCTGAGCGCCTCAGCGGCAGCCGTGCGGCGTTCGTCGAGCGAGAGCAGATCCATCATGATATGGCAGCAGCGACCGTGCAGCTCGACGATGGTATCGCTCGAAGGATCGATCTCATCGCCGGTGAAAAGGATGAAACCATTGCCGACGGCGCCGAGCCGCACCGGAAAGGCAAGTCCGGAGAAAGGCAGAATACCGTCCTGCAGTCGCGTCATGAACGGCGAGAAGTCTGCCGGACCAGGAGCCGCACGGTCGTAACCGCCGGCCCATGAGAGCGGCAGCAGCGACTTGTCGATATGATCGAGAAGAATATCGCCGTAGGCATCCGTGAAGGCCTTGCCGAAACCGGCATTGGAAGAACCCCAGTTCTCGAGCTCGCAGACAAGCCTCTGCTTTGTCGGAAGCCCCGAGCCGCTGACGCGGAAGATCGCGAAGCCTTGCGCATCGGCGAGCTTCTGCATCGCGATCAGCCGCGGAAAAAGATCGGACCGGCTGGAAATCCTGTTCACACGCACCGTGCGCAGCTGCTCGGCGCTGCTCATCGTCCTGCCTGTTGGATACGCCATAGATCCCCCTATACGAGATTATTGCGGACGGCGAAGGCAATGGCCTCGGACCGGGTCTTGGTCGCCGTCTTGCGCATCACACTGGTGATGTAGTTGTTGATGGTATTGCGGGAGATTCCAAGGATCATCGCGATCTCGTCGCTGGTCTTGCCTTCGGCGATCCAGAACAGGCATTCCAGCTCGCGGTCGGTCAATTCGAAATCGCGATCGACCTTCGTACCACCGCAGCGCAGGAAGCTCGCGACATAACCTGCAAGCAGGCCTACGTCCCGCAGGCGCTCTGGCGAAAGGATGAACCCCTCGCCGAACAGGAACATCAAGGCCAGCCGCGACCGGCCGACATTGAAGGTCACCGAACAATATTGGCGGCTGGCGCCATCCGGAACTTCGGCACTGTCAGGCAGAAGAGCAAAATTCGGCTGGAAGACCTGCATGCATTTTTCCAGCTCCGTCGACCGGGCATAGCCGCGGACCAGATCATTGGCGATGTCCCTGACCAGATCGAAAGGCCAGTCCGACGAAACGATGAAATCGAGGCCACTTTCCTGGATGAGATCACAGCGCGCCAGAAGGTAGTGCGAAGCACCGACGTAGTCCGTCAGAGCGCGCAGACCGGACTGCAACCTGCCGGTGCTGGCGACGCCGTGGAGGCGCTGGAGCAGCTCATCGCGCGGCAACAGATCCGGCACCACCGCGCTCGCGAAATTCGCCATATGCCTCTCGCCTTTGCTCGCCTGAATTACATTCATATCCATTGGCAATGTCCTGAGGCTGAGAAACGATCGAACTCGGTGCAACAGCAATTTTTCTGCAAGGGATTCAATTCAAGTCCCGCTCGAATCCCATTTCGAATCACCTAAGGGTAAGCCAGCCGATGCAAATCACCATCTCCGACTTCTAGGGATTTACTTTCGCTGTCGCCAATGCACTGATTCGACCGCTCGTTCCAGCCTTCAAGATATAGGGAGGCTAAGGTGATTCTGGCGGTATCGCAACGTGCTTCGCGTTTTACGCGAGTCCATCTCATCATATCGTCCTATAGCCGCATTTCCGTGGTTGGGTCTTTCGCATTTCCAGTCACGGCTTTTCAGCAAACAGCGGTCAGGGAATCAAGCTTCGGTACCGACATGAAAAAAGGCCGGTTGCCCGGCCTTTCCTTTACGCTGCTTCGTCGATCGCCCATTTCCTGAGGATTTTCGCGGCGCGTTCCTCGTTGATCTCGACCATACGGGAAAGCTTGCGTTCCGGGCCTTCCTTGACACGACGATTGAAGTTTCCATCGTCGTCGCCGAGGCTGAGCAGGTCCTCGGTACTGTCGAAGCCGAAGTCGGACCCGAAGCCGTCCATGAGAGCGCCGCCGGGTGCTCCCGATGCAGGCGCGAAGTCCGGAAGCTCGAGGCCGGCCGCTTCCGGCGTCGCGTCGCCGAAAGCCGCGGAGCTACCGTTGCCGTTGATGCTGCGCACCAGAGGCCGCAGGCCCATCCAGACCACCACGAAAGCGACCGCGACAAAGGCGAGCGAGTTGATGATGCCGGCAAGGTTGCGGCTCAGCATGTCCATGACGCGGACACCACCGGTGGCGTCTTCGAGCAACTGGTTCTCGAGGAAGTCCATGGCTGTCACGGTGACGACGTCGCCGCGCTTGGCGTCGATGCCGGCGGCCGAAGCGACGATCTTCTGCATTTCGGCAAGATAGGCGTCGACCTTGGCCTGATCGGCGGGCTCACCGACCATCTTGGCGATACGGCCCTTGTTGACCACCACGGCGATCGAAAGCTTTTCGACCTTGTAGCTGCTGCGGGTCGTCGCCGTCGTCTTGCTATTGATTTCGTAGTTGGTCTGCTCTTCGCGCTTGTCGGACTTGTCTTGCGATTCAGGCCCGGCGGAACCGCCGGCCTCGGGAGCCGCCTGCGGAATGTTCTGCTCGACTGTCGTTGCGCTATCGGACTGCTTCTGCTGCGACTGCTGAGCTTCCTTCGTCGAGCGGACCGAGCGTTCGACCTTGGATTCGGGATCGTAGGTCGTTTCCTGGATCTGCTGGGCGTCGGTGTTGAGATCGGCGGTGACGCTGGAGCGGAAGTTGTCCATGCCGAGGAAGGGTGCCAGCGCCTTGTCGATGTTGGATTCGACTTCCTGCTGAACGTTCTGGACGATGTTGAGCGAGCGGTTCAGCGAGCTGTTGCTCGCCTCGTCGCCCGAAGCGAGCAACTGGCCGGCGGAATCGAGGATGGTCACGTCATCGACGTCAAGCCCCGGCACGGCCGAGGCGACGAGATGGCGGATCGAGGTCGCTGCACTGCGCCCGGTGGTGGCGCTTGCGCGAATCATGACGGATGCGGTCGGTTTCTGCTCCGCCTTCCGGAAGTTTCCGACCTCCGGCATGACGATGTGGACGCGTGCGGCTGTTATACCCGAGATCGACTGGATGGTGCGGGCGATTTCGCCTTCCAGCGCTCGAACCCGCGTTACCTCCTGCATGAAGGAGGTCAGGCCGAGGGAGCCGACATTGTCGAAGAGTTCATAACCGGCATTGGCGCTGTTCGGCAGGCCGCGCTCGGCAAGCATCAGGCGGGCCTTGCCCGTCATCCCCGCGGGAACGCTGATGCTGGAGCCATCCGTGCCGACCTGGAAATTGATGTTGGCTTCCGCAAGCGCCATGCTGATCTGGTTGAGATCGGGCGAATCCAGACCGACATAGAGCGTTTCCTGTGCCGGCTTGTTGACGAAAAGGGCGGCCGCAAGGATGATTGCAATGGAAAGGGCACCGACGCCTCCAAGAATCATCAGGCGTGTTCGGCCCAGGGAACCGAAGTTCTTAAAGATCTGAACTAATTGATTTAACAGATTCATTCTGTTCTCGCACGATCCGTCAAAGACAAAGCAGGCTTATTGCCTCATCAGACGAATAGTCGGCGAAACTTGTGCGAGCGTTTCGTGAGAGCGTGCGGGAGCCAAAAGGCCTGAAGTAATTCCAGCAAAAATGCGCAGCGGTTTTGGGTCCGGAATTGCGCAAGAACAAAGAGAGAGCGTTGCCGTGGCTCGGAGAGAAACGGAGACGTTCTAGAAGAAATCGAAGTCGCCGGCTGCCTTGCTCAATGGCTGGGAATGGCCGTGGCGTGTGGCGCCGCCCAATGCCTTCTGCATCTCCGCCAGCTTGACGAGGCTGAGCGCGGTTGCGACGTCGACTGCCCAGCCGTGCGGGATTTCGCCGGTGATGGTGTCGATGAATTCGGCAAGGCCGCGTGATTTCTGCACGGCCAGATCAATGCCCTGCATGACCTTCATGGCATCCGGCGAATTCAGGATTTCGGCGCCGCCGATTTCGAGAAGCTGCGGCTCGATGCGCTCGATGAGATAGGCGACGTCGTGCAGTTCGGACACGATGCGCATCAGGATGTCGCTCAGCGCTTCAACAGGCGCAGGCGGCTCCATCATCTGGGTAAATGTCATATGAAAATCCTCGCCATCAAAAAAATTCGATACTGGTTTCGACGGGCTTCTGCGGAGCGGCGGGGCGCTGCTCGAGAGCGACGGTTCTCTGCGTTTCGGCGCCGGTCAGGGGGTATTGCCGGGCACGACCGGAGACCGGCCAATATTCAAGCTTGCGTCCATGCTCTCCGCCGGTCGAGGAACCGACCACCGGAATGCCTTCATCCCTCAGGAACTGCACGGCAAAGGCCGCGTTCTGCTCACCGACATTGGAGAATGTCGAGATCGTCTTCGCACCGCCAAAGATCTTTGCCTCCAGCCGGTCGCGCCGGGCGCCCTGCTTCAGGAGACCGTTGATCAGCAATTCCATCAGATGCACGCCGTAACGTGTGGCATCACCGCCTGATGTCGGCGACGTCGCCGAACCGGGCAGCAGAAAGTGGTTCATGCCGCCGACACCGGCGACAGGATCTCTGAGGCACGCAGCCACGCACGAACCGAGAATGGTCGAGAGGACCGCATTCGGATCGTTCAGAACCTTGTACTCGCCCTGAATGATGTGCACGCGGCGGGCTGCCCCCTCAGTGATCATTTCAGGGCTCCAAACACGGCTTCGATGGCCGCTTTCATCTTCTCGATCGTGAACGGCTTGGCGAGCACGTTGTTGGCGCCGAGCTGGGCCGCCTTCTGCACCAGTGCGCGGTCGCCCTGGGCGGTCAGGATGATGAAGGCCGCCTTCTTGGTGTTGGGGTTGGTGCGCACCGCCTGAAGGAAGCCGATGCCATCCATCTTCGGCATGTTGAAATCCGAGATCACCAAGTGGTGCGGCTGCTCGGCCATGATCTTCATGCCCTGCTCACCGTCGCCGGCCGACGTGATCTGCTTAAAACCGAGCTGGGTCAGCGCGTCGCTGAGCAGCAACCGGCTCGTTACCTGATCGTCGACGATCAGAACTTTGATTTTCTCCGCGATCGACATTTATTCGGTCCCTTCCTTTCGGGCGGCTGTCATTTTCAATATTTCCTCACCGATGGCAGACAGCGGCAGCTGCTGCTCAACGGCGCCAAGTTCATGAGCAACCCTTGGCATTCCGTAAACGACACAGGTTTTTTCGTTCTGGCCGAGCGTTCTGGCGCCGGCGTGGCGCATTTTCAACAATCCGGCGGCGCCATCGCGGCCCATTCCGGTCAAAATCACGCCGACAGCGTTGCGGCCCGCCAGCTCCGCGACCGAATCGAACAGCACGTCCACCGAGGGGCGGTGACCGTTGACCGGCGCGCGGTCAATGAGACGGCAGCACGGTGCCGAGGCACCGCTGACCTGCAGGTGCCGCTCGCCGCCGGGCGCCAGATAGATCTTGCCGATTTCGAGCCGGGCGCCGTCGGTCGCTTCCTGCACCACCGGCGCACAGAGGCGGTTCAGCCGTTCGGCGAAGCTCTTGGTGAAGGTCGGCGGCATATGCTGGGTGATGACCGTCGGCGGGCAATTCGCCGGGAATTTCTGCAGCACGGCAATGAGTGCCTCGACGCCGCCGGTCGACGAGCCGATCGCGACGATCTTGCGGCCGACGCGGAAGTCGGCGACCGAGGGTGGTGGCGCGACAGCGGCGACGGGCTGGGAATACTGGCGCTGCGTGCGCGCGGCGGCCTTGACCTTCTCGGCGAGGTCGCCGAACGGCCTCAGTTCGCCCGGCGCCGGCTTGCCGACGCAGTCGAACGCGCCGATCTCCAGCGCCGCAAGCGTCGCCTCGGCGCCGCGATGGGTCATCGTGGATACCATGATGACAGGCATCGGACGCAGCGTCATGATCTTTTCGAGGAAATCGAGGCCGTTCATGTTCGGCATCTCGATGTCGAGCGTCAGGACGTCGGGATTCAGTCGCTTGATCGCCTCGCGCGCTTCCAGAGCGTCGCCGGCCTGGCCAATGACGTTGACCTCGGGGTCGGAACTCAGCACGGCAGTGATCAACCCCCGCATCGTCGGCGAGTCGTCAACAACGAGAACCCTTGCCGGAGCGCTCATGCCTTCCTCCCGAGACCTTTGGTCGTATAGCGATAGGTCGTGATGCCGATATTGTCGAAGACGTGTTTTGCCTCACCCGAAACACGCTCGGAATGGCCGATATAGAGATGACCGCCCTCCGGCAGCAGACCGGCGAAACGCTGCCAGATCTTCATCTGCGTCGGCTCGTCGAAATAGATGACGACGTTGCGGCAGAAGATGACGTCGAACTTGCCCTTGAACGGCCATTGCGCCATCAGGTTCAGCTCGTTGTAGGTGATCAGCCGCTTCACGCGGTCGTCGACCTGGAACTTCCTGCGGCCCTGCACCTCGACTTCGCTGAACCATTGCTTGCGCATGGCCGGCGACACGGTTTCGAGCGCATTTTCGTCATAGGCGCCGGCCCGAGCGATCGCGAGGATCTTCGGATCGATGTCGGTCGCCAGGATCTTGAAGTCGTAATCCGCGACATTCGGCATCAGCGACAGCACCGTCAGCGCGATCGAATAGGGTTCCTGCCCGTCGGAGGAGGCGGCCGACCAGATGCGTACCCTGCCGCCCGATCTCGCCCGCTGCAGAAGCTCCGGCAGGACGTGGTCGCGCAGATGGTCGAAATGGTGGTTTTCGCGGAAGAAGCGGGTAAAATTGGTCGTCAGATGCGAGAGCATCTCGCGGCGTGGCGCAGCACCCGCCGGCGAAGCGACGAGGTCGCAATATTCCCGGAAGCCGGACAGGCCAAGATTGCGGATATGCTTCGACAGGCGCGAATAGACGAGCGACGCCTTCGTCTCGTTGAGGAAGATGCCGGCATCCGAATAGATCATCGCGGCGATCTCGGTGAGGTCGCGGCGCGTCAGCGGATATTCTCCGCTTGCCAGGACCTCGTCGGATCCCTGCCTCTGATCTTTTGCGCCCATTACACTCATGCGGCTTCGCTTTCGGTCTCTGGAAAGAGGGATTCGAGTTCGATCAGGCAGATCATGCGTTTCTCGATGGCGAGAACGCCGCGGGCAAATTGACGCTCGAGCTCGGAAGAGATCTCGGGCGTCGGCTGGATGGTTTCGTCGGTCACCGTCAGGATATCGGAAACGGCATCGACCAGCAGGCCGACGACCTTACGCCGGGCCTGGGCGACGATGATGACATGACGGGCAGTCGGATCGGCCGGCTTCATGCCGAGCCGGGCCGCAAGATCGATGATCGGCAGCACCGCGCCGCGCAGGTTGATGACACCCAGCATATAGCCAGGCGAATGCGGCATCGCGGTTGCCGGGGTCCAGCCGCGGATTTCGCGAACCGACATGATGTTCACGCAAAATTCCTGATCCCCGATGCGGAACGCGATCAGCTCGCGATCCCCCTCGTTCAGATTTTTTACAGTGTACGACATTCCCTTAGCCCACCGCTGCTAACGACATTTCCGCTTTGAGCGACTGGCCGCGCGAGGCGCCGACAACCGCGTCGACATCGAGGATGAGAGCGACGCGCCCGTCACCGAGGATGGTGGCGGCGGCAATGCCCGGCACATGGGTGTAGTTCGCTTCCAGGCTCTTGATGACCACCTGGCGCTGACCCTGGATGGCATCGACCATCAGGGCGCGCTGGCCGCCGCCTTCGGATTCCACCAGAAGCGCCACACCCTCGACCGGATTGGCCTGGGTGGCGCGGAAGTTCAGGATGCGGCCGACATCGACCAGCGGGCAGAAGCTGTTGCGGATCGAGATCAGCCGGTGGTTCGCACCGAAGGAGTGGATCGCGGCAGCTTCCGGCTGCAGGGTCTCGACGATTGCCGTCAGCGGCACGACCAGCGTCTGGCCGGCGACAGTGACCACCATGCCGTCGAGGACGGCGAGCGTCAGTGGCAGGCTCATGGTGAAGACCGAGCCGTGACCCGGCTTCGAGGTGATGTTGATGCGGCCGCCGAGCGCCTGGATCGAACGCTTGACGACGTCCATGCCGACGCCGCGGCCGGAGATGTCGGAGATCTTGTCGGCCGTCGAGAAGCCCGGCAGGAAGATCAGGTTGTCGATTTCTTCGTCCGACAGGTTGGAATCGGCCGGGATGAGGTCGTTGTCGATCGCCTTCTGACGGACCTTCTCGCGGTTGATGCCGGCGCCGTCGTCGGCAAGCTCGATCAGGATGCGTCCCGAACGATGCTTGGCGGTCAGACGGACGGTGCCTTCGGTGTTCTTGCCGGCGGCTGCACGCTTTTCGGGCGTTTCGATGCCGTGGTCGACGGCATTGCGGATCATGTGGGTCAGCGGTTCGGCGAGCTTGTCGATGACCGTCTTGTCGACTTCGGTGTTTTCACCCTCGGTGATCAGGCGGATCGACTTGCCGGTCATGTCGGCGATTTCGCGAACGATACGCGACATGCGCTGGAACACCGGCTTCACCGGCTGCGCACGGATCGCCATGACCGAGTCCTGGATCTCGCGAGTGAGCTGCTGCAACTCCTCGAGGCCCATATTGATCGAGGAGGTGCCGGTCGTGTCATTCTCGATGACGCTCTGCGACAGCATCGCCTGGTTGATGACCAATTCGCCGACGAGGTTGATGAGGCGGTCGACACGGTCGAGATCGACGCGGATGGTCTGGCCGGCGCCGGCGGCATTGTTCTGGGCGGCAGCACTTGCTGCGGCCGCTGCGGCGGCTGCCGATTCCTTCTTCTCGACACGGGCGGCGACAATCTGCGTGACGTTGGAGGCAGTCTCGGCGGCGGCAACGGCCGCGGCCGTCTCCTCGGCCCGCGCGTCCGAGGCGGAAACCTCTTCCATCGCGCCCGTTTCGTCCAGGATCGACAGATCGAAGGGAACGGGCACCATCGGCAGTTCGTCGTTGCTGGTCGCGTCAGCCCTTGCTTCTTCGACCGGCTTGATCGTCAGTTCGCAATCCCACTCGGCGAATTCGAAGACGGTGCGGATGGCGTCCTCGCCCTTGTCCGTCTTGATCGTGACGTTCCAGAAGAAATAAGCGCCTTCCGGATCGAGTTCATCGAGGCCCGGCAGATCATCCGTATTGCAATAGATCGTCATTTCACCGAGGCGCGAGAGATCACGCAGCAGCAGGGTGGCGTCATTGCCCTTGGAATAGAGTTCGTAACGCGGCTTGAAGATGACTTCATAGGCCGGCATGCCGCCCGCATCGTCTTCGCCGCCAAAATCGTCGAAGGAAAAGGGGACCGGCTGGAAGCCGCTGTCGTCCGTCGGCTTGGGGGTCGGCGCCGGAGCGGCGGGAGCAGCCTTTGCGGCGGCCTTCGGCGCGGGCGCCTCGGCTGACGAAGAGGGAGACGGCAATTCGCCGTTGGCCAGCGCCTCGAGTTCCTTGACGAGGCCGCGGCTGCGGCTTTCATCGACGCTGCCGCCGTCGCGCGCAGCATTCGTCAGGTCGGCGAGCACGTCGGCCGACTTCAGCATCACCTTCAGGACGTCCTGGTTCGGCTCAAGCTTGTTGGATCGAACGCAATCGAGAGTGGTCTCGAAAACATGGGCGAAGGCGACCAGATCGTCAAGGCCGAAGGCGCCGGCGCCACCCTTGATCGAATGCACCGCACGGAACACCGCATTGACGGTTTCCGGATCGCGATCGCCATCATTCATTTTCAGAAGACCGGATTCCAACTCGGCGAGCTGTTCCTCGCACTCCTGGAAAAAGATCTCTTTGATTTCGTTCATATCCATAGGAGCAAATCCTGGGTTTAAGCGGTTACACGCTCAATGGCATCGATCAGCTTGGCCGGGTCGAAAGGCTTGACGATCCAGCCCGTGGCACCGGCCTGGCGGGCGCGGTTCTTCTTCTCCGCGTCGCTTTCGGTGGTCAGAACCAGGATCGGGATCGCCCGATATTTCTCGTTGCGGCGGACACCTTCGATGAAGCCGAAACCGTCGAGGCGCGGCATGTTGATGTCGGTCACGATGACGTCAGGATTGGACTCTTCGAGAACCTCGAGGCCCTCGATGCCGTCTTCCGCCTGGATCGTCTCGAAGCCAGCATTGTTCAGCGTCACGAGAAGCATGTTTCGGATGGTGCGGGAATCATCCACGGTCAGCACTTTTTTCTTCATTGCCGAATCTCCTTGGCAAGCAGGTGGTCAATATTGACGCCAACCAGCTGCATGGTTTTCTGAAATGCGTCGGACACCTTGGAGAAGGTGAACGGCTGCTTGTCCTGCTCCCAGGTCTTCTCGGCGGACATCAGAACCTGGGCGCAAAGAGCACCGATCCGTTCGACGCCGGAAGCGTCTATCGAAAGACCGCTACCCCGGAGAGAGAGGAGTTTATCGCGCAAGGCGGAAGCCTCGTTGAGGTCGAGCACCGCTGTCAAATCCAGCGTCTTGCCACTCTTCTTTGCTGCCATCAGCTTTTCCTTGTCCCCTTGTCCCCGGCCCGAAAAGACGAGCTGAGGCAATCATCCGATAGGTTAGTAAACATTCCGCCCACCTCCGACGCTTGCGAACGCTTGCGGAAGGCCAAAATCGTCATTTTCGTATTCGTCGACGACCGGTGCCGGGCGGGTAGTGCCCTCAAGGGCGCGCGGCGGTGTCACGCGCACCGGCGCCGGGCGTCCGGCAGTGGCGTTTTCCCGGGCGATGCGGAATTCGCGAATCGTCTGGCCGAGCTCGAGAATGACGGTGTGGAGGTGGTCGGCACCTTCGGCCGAGCGCTCCGCAAGGGCGGCGCTATCGGCCACCTCGCCACCCAGGCCCTTGAGGTCTGATGTCACGCTGTCGAGGCTTGCGGCATGTTCGCCGGTTCGGGTGGCGATGCCTGATATGGCGGCGTTGATGTCGGTGACCTGGCGCACGATGCTGCCGATCGAATCCTGTGTGCGGCCGACCATCTGCACGCCGGCATCGACCTGCGCCTTGGTCGTCGTCACCAGGGTCTTGATCTCGCGGGCGGCTTCGGCGGAACGCTGGGCAAGGGCGCGGACTTCCTGGGCGACGACGGCAAAACCGCGGCCCGAATCGCCGGCGCGGGCGGCCTCGATGCCGGCATTCAGCGCCAGAAGATTGGTCTGGAAGGCGATCTCGTCGATCGCGCCGATGATCTGGCCGATCTTTTCGGCCGACTGCTCGATATCGGCCATGGCGCTGATCGCGCGGCCGACGACCTCGCCGCTTTCCTCGACGGCGGCGCGCGTCGTGGCGGCCGCCTGTTCGGCAGCGCGGCTGTCGGCAGCACCATCGCGCACACTGCCGGCGATGCCGGCAAGGGCCGCGGCGGAAAGCTGCAGCCGGTCGGCCTGGCCGGAAGCCGTGCCGGCAAACTGCCGCGACAGGCCGGCGAGCGAGCCGGTCGCCGCTTCGGCCTTGACCGTGCGCTCGGTGATGGCAGTGAACTCGGCCTGGAGGCCGTCCAACGCGCCGTTCAGTGCGGCGGCGATGCCGCCATAGGCGCCGTCGCCGTCGACCGGCGCGCGGCGCGTCAGGTCGCGTGCGGACAGGCTTTCGATGACATCACCGAAGATCCTGATGATTTCGGCCTCGTTGTCAGCGCGCTGATCAGCGAGCGCGCGGCTCTGGGCGGCGCGCAGCGCATTGAAGCGGAGCGAGACGGCAATTTCCACATCGACCATGACGATGCGGATGATCGCCGTCATCAGATCGGAGATTTCGCGGGCGCGGCGCTTGGCCGACGGCAGCAGCGGACGGCCGGCGATCTCTTCGGCGAGGCCGGAAAGGACATGCTCCAGCATGACGCCATGGCCGGCCACGTGCCAGCGCGGGTCGAGGCCCATCTTGCTTTCGGTATCGGAGAGAACCTTGACGCGCTCGGCATAGAGGCTGTCGAACCGCGCATCCGTCAGCACGTCCCAATGTGAGGACTGCAGATCGTGCAGGCGCTCGACCTGGCGCTCGCTCTCGAAATTGCGCGAGGCGTCGGGGAATGACTGGAACCTGTGGAAGAGATCCCGGATGCCTGCCTTCAGATGGGCTTCGAGCGCCGGCCGGTTACGGCGCACCAGCTCGCACTGGTCGGCATCGAGACCGGCAAAGCGCAGGCGGTCGCGCAAGCTGCCTGCCTGCGCTCCACGAGCCTGATCTGATGGCATGTCCTGCCTCAACGCCTGTCCCCAACCACTTTCCGGGCGAAGGCCCGGCCAAAAACTTGCGCAGCATCCGTTGAACGCGAAGCGTGGAGACGGTCCTCACCACCGGTTACAACCGGCGGATCGAAACCCCCTGATCAGCTATGTTTCGGAGCTGTCTGAAGAGATGGATACCGGATCAACCCGGTACGGCGGGACGGCGTCATGCCTGGTGGGAACGAGTGCATCTTCCCATTCCGACGTGTACATCAATGTTTATGGTTAATTCCTTGCTTGAAGGTTAATAAGCCTTTCGGAGGACAGGCTTTTGAAGCAATTCAAGGGCCGTTCACAGCAAATACTGTTGCGGAGTTGCATGGCTGCTACAAGGCACACGCAAGCTCCGTGTTATATGCCGGTCGATACCAAGACATGACGTCGACAAGGACAGAGCAATGATTGTTCTCGGATTGGGTGCCTGCTTGATTGCAATGACGCTGCTTGCAGCCGTCGCCCGCGTCGATTCCCTCGCCGCAAACCGCGATATCCGCGCCCTTCGGGTGTTCTAAAAACCACCCGTCCCCGTTGGCAGTCCGGCACCTTTGGTGTATCGCACTCGCGCCTTTCATGTCAGCGGAACTATCGGTTCATGTCCCCCAGATCTGGTCTCCTCATCGTTCTTGGCTTCACGCTCTGGCGCGTCGTCTTGCTCAATTTCGATGCGACGGACCTTTTCGTCGACGAGGCGCAATACTGGTTCTGGTCGCAAAACCTCGACCTCGGCTATTATTCCAAGCCGCCGATGATTGCGTGGGTGATCCGGGCAATGACCGAGCTTTCCGGCTCCAACGCTATCTATTGGATCAGGCTGCTCGGACCGCTGATCCATATGGCGGCGGCACTGGCGCTGATGAAGACGGCAAAACGTTTCGTCGGGCCGGAGATCGAAGGCTGGACGGGCGCCACCTACATCACGCTCCCCGGTGTTGCGCTTTCTTCGGTGTTCTTCTCGACCGACGTGATCCTGCTATTCTTCATCGCGATCGCGCTGCTTGCCTATTTCGGCCTTACGAAGCGGCGCTCGGTCGGGCTGGCGCTGGTCATGGGCCTTGGCGTCGGCCTCGCCTTCCTGACGAAATATGCGGTGCTGTTCGTCGTTCCGGGCGGCGCGATTGCCCTCCTCCTCATTCCGGCGGCGCGCATCGCCATTCGCGATTTCATCATCGCGGTCGCGGTCGCGGCGGTCGTCGCCCTGCCGAACCTCTGGTGGAACCTGCAGCACGACAACACGACGGTGCGGCATACGCAGGACATCGCCCATTGGAGCGACCTCGGCATCAATCTCCGTCGCGGGCTTGAATTCTTCTCCGCCCAGTTCGGCGTCGTCGGGCCGATCATCTTCTTCGCGATGCTCTGGGCGGTCTACCGCATGATCAAGGGCAGGAGCGACGACCGCGAGAAGATGCTGATCTGGCTGTCGATGCCGGTGGTGGTGCTCATCACGCTGCAGGCAACCGTCGCCAAGGCCTATGCCAACTGGGCGGTGACTGCCTATGTCGCCGGCACCATCCTTGCCGTCTGGCTACTTTACCTGAAGTGGCCGAAGGGGCTCAGGCTGTCGTTGACCATCAACGGCATCGCCAGCCTGCTCTTTCCGCTGGCGACGATCTTTCCGCATCAATTGCTGCTCCCGAACGGCGACGAGGTGATGAAGCGCTATCTCGGCCGCGCCGAGGTCAGCCGCGAGGCCGCTGCACTCGCAACCCAGGCCGGCACCGACATTATCGTCACCGACAATCGCGATATGGTCGCCGATCTTTTCTATACGCTCCGCGATACATCCTACAGGGTCTTTGCGCGGGCGCCCGCAGGCCTACCGGAGAGCTATTACGAACAGGAATTCGCTCTGCCCGGCGATATCACCGGCAAGGTGCTGTTCCTGACGGACGGGGCCTTCACCTGCGCCACCGAGACGCCCGAAGTGCTGAAGAACTGGCAGCCGACGGAGGGCAACTACAAGGGCAAGACGCTTTCCATCTACAAGGTCTCTGCCACCTGCCTGGCGCCCTGAGCGGGTTTCAGCCTGCTCTATGACCGCGCCAAGCCCTTTTCAGAGGTGCGGCGCGGTAACACTTTGAATGGCTGCATGATTTTATGCAGCGGGCAGGCAGAGGCCGGTGCCCGTCCCTTCGATCTCCACGAATTTGACGCCGCCTTCCTCAAAGGCGAGGCGCAGCTGTGCCTCCGTCGCACGATGGATGTCGTGGTGCCGGCCCTCGTAATCGCGGATGGTGCTGCGCGAGACGGCAGCCTTTTCGGCAAGGTCGGTCTGGGTCCAGTCGAGCAGCCCGCGCGCCGCGCGGCAGAGAGCGGGGGTGAGAATTGTTTCCCTTGCGCCTTGACCCATGATTTCAAGTTGCCCATATTGGTCGATATAGACCATATATGTCATATTGCGAACGGGATTTCCAGATCGGGAGACATCAGTGCCACACGATACGCCCTTGATTTCGACAATCGTCGGCGGCCTCGTGCTGGCTTTCATCTTCGGCGCCTTCGCCCATCGGCTGCGGATGCCGCCGCTCGTCGGTTATCTGATCGCCGGCGTGCTGGTGGGGCCGCATACACCAGGTTATGTGGCGGATCAGAACCTGGCGCCGGAGCTGGCCGAAATCGGCGTCATCCTTCTGATGTTCGGCGTCGGGCTGCACTTCTCCCTGAAAGACCTGCTATCGGTGCGCGGCATCGCCGTGCCCGGCGCGATCGTGCAGATCGCCTTTGCGACACTGCTCGGCTGGGGGCTTGGCGCCTTCATGGGCTGGCCGACCGGCGGCAGCCTGGTCTTCGGCCTGGCGCTTTCGGTCGCCTCCACCGTGGTGCTCTTGAAAGCGCTGCAGGAGCGGCGCTTGGTCGAGACGGAGCGCGGCAGGATCGCCGTCGGATGGCTGATCGTCGAGGATCTCGCCATGGTGCTGGCACTGGTGCTGATCCCGGCCGCAGCCAGCATCGGCGGTGAGGGTCACGCTCCCGTCGAGCCGCTCTCAGCCGCGCTGAGCCGCCTGTTCGGCCTCGATCTCGGCATCGGCGGCATGATCGCCATGACGCTGGTGAAGGTGGCATTGTTCGTGGCGCTGATGCTGGTTTTCGGCCGCAAGCTTATTCCATGGACGATGCATCGCATCGCCCATACCGGTTCGCGCGAACTCTTCCGGCTCGGCGTGCTGGCGATCGCGCTCGGCGTCGCCTTCGGAGCGGCGAAGCTCTTCGGCGTGTCGCTGGCGCTCGGCGCCTTCTTTGCCGGCATGGTGCTTGCCGAAAGCGAGCTCAGCCATCGCGCCGCACAGGAAAGCCTGCCGCTGCGAGACGCCTTTGCCGTACTGTTCTTCGTCTCGGTCGGCATGCTGTTCGATCCGAACATCCTGATCGACAAACCGCTGCCGATCCTCGCCACCATCTTCATCATCGTCATCGGCAAGTCCGCCGCCGCGCTCCTCATCGTGCTCGCCTTCAAGAAGCCGCTCAGTACGGCGCTGACGATTTCGGCCAGCCTCGGCCAGATCGGCGAATTCTCCTTCATCCTCGCCGCCCTCGGCGTCGAACTGGGGCTGCTGCCGGAGGAAGGCCGTGATCTGATCCTTGCCGGCGCCATTATCTCGATCATCCTCAATCCGCTGCTGTTCTTCCTTTGCGACCGCATGCGGCCGCTGCTGGATGGTGCAAAGCGCGAAGACGTCGTGGCGGACCCTCCTCCCGCTGCAGATGCGATAGCGGCGCAGGAGGAGATGCCGCCCGAAGACGACGAGGTGCACCCGACCGCTCTCAGCGGCCACTCCATTCTCGTCGGCTACGGGCGGGTTGGCAGCATCGTCGGACAGAATCTCAAGTCATCAGCCACACCTTTTCTCGTCATCGAGGACTCCGACAAGCGCATCGGCGAGCTGAAGGCGCAGGGTATCGAAACTCTGTCGGGCAATGCGGTGATGCGGGAAACGCTCGACCTTGCCAATCTCTCTGGCGCCCGCAGCATTGCTATCGCCATCCCGAACGCCTTCGAAGCCTGCCGCATCGTCGAGCAGGCCCGCAGCGTCAATCCATCGATCCTCATCGTCGCCCGCGCCCATTCCGACGCCGAGGTCGATGAGCTGAAGCAATATGGCGCCGACACAGTCATCATGGGCGAGCGTGAAATCGCGCTGGGCATGGTTGACCGGCTCGCTCAAGTGCATCATGAGAGTGTGCCCTATGAAGACGGGCATGAGCCTGATACAATTATGCCGACGGATGGCCCTCCGCCGGAAAGAGAATGAGAGATTGGCGCGCTTTTGAGCCGATACTGGAGTGACATCGCCGGGACGGAGAAGATGGAGCTGGACCAGCGCCGTCTGACGAGCCGTATCGCCGCTTCCCTCCTCGTCGCCGTCCTTGCCTATCTCGGCCTGCTTTTCGGCGGCAATCTGGTGATCTCGCCGGCCGCCGCCGCCAATACGCTTTCCTCCTCCGATCAGGATTCGCAGCCGCCGCAGCTGACTGCGCGCGATGCCGTGCGCGGGCTGCTTGCCACTGAACGCAAGCTTGCACCGAAGCAGGCGGCGCATGACGCCGGACCGTTTGCCCTTGCCGCCGCCCCGGTTGTCGATTTTTCCGGCTGGACCATGGCCGCGCCTTTTCCGGCATTTGAAGCTTCGCTTCATGCCGCAGTCTCCAGGACCCATCAGCCGCGCGCACCGCCGGTCGCTGCCTGACGCTCGCGCCGATCGGCGCTCCCGACCATTGACGACATGCCGCCAGCGCCCGAGCGCCGGCCCTCGATATCAAGGAATACAACATGCGTACTTCACGATGGCTGGTGGCCACCTATACGGTGATCATCCTACTCGGCCTATTGATCGCCCTGCCGAACGTCCTGCCGCAATCCGTCCTCCAGCGCGTGCCCGCCTGGCTGCCGCATGAGCAGGTGTCGCTCGGCCTCGACCTTCGCGGCGGTTCGCACCTCGTTCTGGAAGTCGACGAAGCCGACCTTACCAAGGAGCGGCTGCAATCGCTGCTTCAGGACGCGCGCCGCGTGCTGCGCGAAAAGGGCATCCAGCCGAAAGCCGTGGTCCGCAGCCAGAACCAGATCGTCGTGACGCTTGCCGACGCCGCGCAGAGCGATGCTGCCGTCACCGAACTCAAGACGCTTGCCAACCCGATCAGCACCGGCCTCAGCGCCGGCCAGGCCGATCTTGATGTCACGGCGAACGGCGCCACCATTACCGTCGGCTTCTCGCGGGCCGGCATCGCCGCCAATGTCGACAATGCCGTCCAGCAGAGCCTCGAGGTCATCCGCCAGCGCGTCGACCAGGTCGGCGTCTCCGAGCCGACCATCCAGCGCATCGGCGCCAACCGCGTGCTCGTCCAGCTTCCGGGCGCGCAGGATCCGTCACGCCTGCGCGAACTGCTCGGCTCCACCGCCAAGATGTCGTTCCACATGCTGTCGCCGAACAATGCGCCCGGACCCGGCGTGACCATGCTGAACGACGATGAAGGCAGGTCCTATCCGGTCCTCGACCGCGTCGAAATCTCCGGCGATCGCCTTTCGGATGCCCGCGTCAGCTTCGATCCGAATACGCGTGAGCCGATCGTCAGCTTCCGCTTCGATAGCGCCGGCGCCACCCGCTTTGCCGAGATCACCCGCCAGAACGTCGGCAATCCCTTTGCCATCGTCCTCGACAACAAGGTGCTGAGCGCGCCCGTCATCCGCGAGCCGATCACCGGCGGCTCCGGCCAGATCTCCGGCAGTTTCTCGGCCGACAGCGCCACGACGCTGGCCGCCATGCTGCGCGCCGGCGCCCTGCCCGCCAAGCTGACGGTCATCGAAGAACGCACCGTCGGAGCCGATCTTGGCGCCGACGCCATCAAGATGGGCATTTATTCCGGCATCGTCGGCTTTGCGCTCGTCGCAGCCTTCATCTTCGTTCTCTATGGCACCTGGGGCTTCCTGGCGAATATCGCGCTGTTGATCCACACAATCCTGACCTTCTCGGCGCTAACGCTGGTTGGTGCGACGCTGACGCTGCCAGGCATTGCCGGTGTCGTTCTCGGCATCGGCCTTGCGGTCGACGCCAACGTTCTCATCAACGAGCGCATCCGCGAAGAAACGCGCAAGGGCAAGAGCGCCTTCGCCGCCATCGACACCGGCTTCCGCCGTGCCTATTCGACCATTATCGACGGCAACATGACGGCCCTGATCGCTGCTGCCATCCTGTTCTTTTTCGGCTCCGGACCGGTTCGCGGCTTTGCCGTGACCATGGCGCTCGGCCTGATCATCTCGATGTTCACATCGGTCGCCTTCGTGCGTGTGGCGATGATCGAGATCACCCGCCGCCGCAAGCTCAAGGTGCTGAACATCCGGCCGTTGATCCCGTTCAGCCCCTATGACAAGCACATCGAGTTCATGAAGGCCCGCTTCTTCGGCGTCACCGTCTCGGCGCTGCTTTCGATCGCCTCCGTCGTGCTCTTCATTCATCCCGGTCTCAACTACGGCGTCGATTTCCGCGGCGGCATCCAGATGGCCGTCAAGACCCAGGGCACGGCCGATCTTGCGAAGTTCCGCGAAGGTCTTGATAGTCTCGGCCTCGGCGAAATCACTCTGCAGTCCTTCGGCGACAAAAGCAGCATTCTCGTTCGTGCCCAACGGCAGGAAGGTGGCGAAGAGGCGCAGACTGCAGCAGTGACCAAACTGAAGGCCGAAGTCGCCAAGATCGATCCGACCGCCACCGTCGAAGGCACCGACGTCATCGGCCCGAAGGTCAGCGGCGAGCTTGCCTGGGCCGGCATCCTGTCGGTCGTGATCGCAAGCTTTGCAATGCTCATCTATATCTGGGTGCGGTTCGAATGGCCGTTCGCCGTCGGCGCCATCGTCACGCTGGTGCTCGACGTCACCAAGGCGATCGGCTTCTTCGCGATCACCGGCCTCGACTTCAATCTGACGGCGATCGCCGCCATCCTGACGCTCGTCGGCTACTCGGTGAACGACAAGGTCGTCGTCTATGACCGCATGCGCGAAAACATGCGGCTCTACAAGTCGATGCCGCTGCGCGAGATCATCGACAAGTCGATCAACGAGACGCTGGCGCGAAGCCTTTACACCAATGCGACGGCCTTCCTCGCGCTGGTGCCGATGGCGATCTGGGGCGGCAGCGCGGTCTCGAGCTTCGCGATTCCGATGGTCTTCGGCATTCTCGTGGCCGGCGCCTCGTCTATCTTCATCGCGGCACCCATCCTGCTCTTCCTCGGCGACTGGCGCCGCCGCCATGCCAAGGCCGCACCCGCAGCCGATGAGGCAGTCGAGATCATTCCGCCGGAACAGGGCCGCCCGCGCAAGTCCGCCAGCTAAAATCCCGTTAACGCATCCTTGATGGGGCGCCGGTTGCAGAGCCGGCGCCCTCTTTCTATTGTCGGCTACGATAATTCCTGAAATCGGAATCGATTTAAGGATAAAATAATGCAGCAATTCAAAGTGCTACAGCGTTCTTCGCGCGTCCGAAAAGATGCGCGGCGCTGTTAAAAGATCGGGGAAACCGCCAGATGTCATCCAACCCGACGACACCCACCGTTGCCGGCGACGGCGAGGAGCGCATCAAGCGTTTCCTCGCGACCGCCTCGCACGACCTGCAATCGCCGCTCCGCCATATCGCCATGTATGCCGAGCTGCTGCTCGACGATCTCGAGGAGACGCTCGACGGCGAACAGCTTCAGAGCCTGCGGATGATCATGGAAAAGGCGCAGACGGCACAGCGCCTCACCAAGGCATTGATGAGCCTTGCCGGTGGCACACCTCAAGTGACGCCCGAAGAGGTCGATCTGCAGGCGCTCGCCGAAAATGTCTGGGGCGAACTGACCGACGAGACGGCGGTCGGCGAGGCGACGCTCGAAAGCGACGGCCTGCCCTCCATCCGTACCGACCCTGCCCTCTTCGGTCTGGTGCTGCGGCATCTGCTGACCAATGCGCTCATTTATCGCGGGGAAGCACCGCCGCATGTGGCCATTGCCGCGGAGCGCGAGGGGACGGACTGGTTCATCCGGATTTCCGACAACGGCACGGGCATCGATCCGGCTTATCGGGAGCGGATATTCGAGCCTTTCTGGAAATTGCCGAAGCCGGGAACGGTCCAGGGCGCCGGTCTTGGACTGACGACGACGCGGGAATTTCTGACGGCCCTCGGCGGCGATATCAGCCTCGAACATTCGGATGAAAGCGGCAGTCGCTTCATCATCCGTCTTCCGATTGCCTGAGATTAGAGCAATTCCAGCAAAAGTGTGCAGCGGTTTTGCGTCCGAAATTGCGAAAGTACAAAAACTAAAGCGCGACAAGCGAATCCGAAAGATCGCGACGCGCTTTAGATGCTGTAATCGTCCTTCCAGAAATCCGGGACGTCATAGGTCACGTATTCACGGATGATGTGCTGCAGCGTCTGGGCATCGATTTCGTCCTTGCCGATGCGAAAATCGACGCCGTAATCCGGGAATTCCTGGAAGTAGCCGCCCGATATATCGGTCGAGACGACGCCGATCGGACCGGTGTAACCGATGCCGCGCAGCTCCGGCACCGTGTCGCGGAAATCGGCATTGGGCAAAAGGCGATTGTCGAGAAGGATGAGATCGAAGCGCGCCGCGCGGATCTTTTCCAGCGCGTCACCGATCGATTGCGAATATTCAACCTCGACGGCCGGCTCGGAGAGATCGGCGATCTTCTTCTTGAGCGCGCGGAATTCGATGAATTCGTCGTCGACAAAGAGAACCCTTACGGCATTCCTCCGGCTCGTTTCGGTGATCATCGTCTCATTTCCTCAATCCCGAAACCAACTTCACGAAACCAAACCATTCCTCAAGGCGATCGCCACCATATGAACGCGGTTCACAGCGTCAAGTTTGCGCGCGGCCGCGGTGATGTGCGAATTGACCGTATGTTCGGACAGACCGAGAATGATGGCGATTTCCGCCGACGTCTTGCCTTCGCTAGTCCATTTGACGATTTCCGATTCGCGCTGGGTCAGCCGTCCGGACATTTCCGGCGTCAGGATTTCCTCGTAGAGCTTATCGAAAATGCGCATGGCGTCGAGAAGCATGTCGGCGATCTCACTCTGATCCGGCGCTTGACGCTCGCCGCTGAGGACGAGGCAATATCGCCGCCCTTCCGGCGTGAACAGCGGGATGAAGAGAAAGACGCCGCTCAGAAACTCGTTGAAAACAAGATCGGACGAATAATCTTCAGGCTGTGCGCTCCGGCCATGGACCGGCGTTGCCAGGAACTGGGCGGTCTTCGCCCGGACGGTGCCCAGCGCTTCCTTCAACGTCGTAATGAAAAGGCCGACACGCCGCTCGGCAACATTGGTGATGACGATATCGCGTTCACCGAAAGGGGCCGAAGCCTCGGAAATGCGGGCCAGTGCGAAATTGTCGAAGTTGTAATGCTGCGCCGCCGATTTCAGCAGACGGAAAAAATCGGTGCGGTTGATCGCCCGGCTCAGTTCCGGTCCGGCATGAAAGGGAATTGCCGGGGCATTGCTCATTCCCACTCTTCCTCTCCTCCCGCCAATGCCTCTAATCCCGAAATCTTGGGATATACGTCTTAAACGCGAAGAGCTACAAAAATTGCGAGACGATTGATGAGAGATATCGAAAACGGGGACTTTCGATATGTAAGGCGGAAATCATCAATTATCTCAACGACAGGTGATGCACGGGCAGATTTTACTGAGGGGCAGTAGTTCTTACCTGGGTATCGTATTCTTCCTGCATTCAACATCCATGAATGCGAGAAGGCAGTGCCAGACGTAAGCGCGAGAGAGCCGATAGACCCATTCAGCTAAGGGGTTGGTTGATGTTCGTGGCGGCGAACGCGGGTTGATCGGTTCTCTCAGCGCTTATTTTGCGTTCCATATTCTTCGCGTCGGTTGCATCTTGTGATGCGCCCTCGACCTTGTCAATTGCGGTTTGTCAGATGGCTTGGACGAATGAGACGGAATAGGGCATACGGCTTTCGCCGTTTTCTACATCTCAAGATTGAGAATGATCGCGGCAAGGTCAAGCGGCTTTTCCAGATAGACATCGGCGCCGGCATCGAGTGAGCGCGCGCGGTCCTCGGCAGCATCCGATCCGCTGCAGATAGCAAGCCGCATCGCCTTGAAACGATCATCCAGGCGCAACCGAGTGATCAGGCCGATGCCGCTATCGAGCGGCATGTAGAGATCGGCGACCAGCAGATCGGGCGAGGTCTTGCCTTCCGCCGCGCGTGTCTCCAATGCCTCCAGCGCCATTTCGGCTGTGGAGAAACAGAATAGATCAACGTCTAACTGCTGCTTTCTGCTCATATAGTCGACATAGAAGAGGTCATCCTTGCTGTCGTCGACATAAAATAGGGTGGTCATCTAGCACCGTGATTTGGATATTGTTCGAATGAACCTCGCTGTCCTTCGACATCACCATACCGCGGTTCCACTAAAATTCGATATACCTCATCGCAGATCATTTCGCAAAAAGCGCGGCACCGCCCTGCCTTGCCTATTGAGTATTCCTCGATTTCGGAAAAGATGGCCGCGCAAACCGAAGGAGGACACACGGGTGCAGGATCAGGGCAACGTGGACCTGCAGGACCAGCCAAGGCGACACTACCGTGGCTTTGCGATTGCCGTCGGCTGCCTGATGTTCCTTCTCGGCGTGACGGCGCTTACCGGCTGGCTGCTGCAGGTCGAGATTGTCATTTCGCTGGTTCCCGGCTTTCCGTCGATGGCCTTCAATACCGCGCTCTGCTTCGTGCTTTGCGGCGTGGGGCTTGCCGCTTCGACACTCGCCGCCCGCCGTTTTCGAGCAACGGCGGCGATCACGGCGGGGCTTGCGGCGGCGATCGCCGCGGCCCGGCTCGCGGAAATCGTCATGATCGGGCGGAGTTTTCACAATGTCGACGTGTTGATCTCGCGCTTCCTGGTTTCGCCGGATTTCATTGCCGAGATCGGCGGCGGCATGGGGCCGAACACCGCGCTGGTCTTCCTGATCGCCAATCTTTCGCTGCTGCTCTCGCTCCGGGTGGAGAGGTCGAGAAGCCAGGTGGTGCAGGAATTGACGAGCTATGTCGTCATCACCCTCGGCATGATCGCGCTGGCCGGCTATGTCACCGATGCCGAACAGGGCTACCGCTGGGGGCCCTATGCGGCGATGGCGCTGCATACGGCGGTCGGCATGGTGATCTTCGGCTCCGGGCTTCTCGCCCGCTCCTGGTGGATGCAGCCGGCAAACCGGGCGCAGATCCCGCTCTGGATTCCGGCTGCGGTCTGCTTCACCGGCCTTCTCGTCGATCTCTATACGCCGCTGGGGGTCGCCAACGGCATTCTCTATGTACCGCTGGTGCTGACGGCGCTCTGGTTCGGCAACAGAAATGCGCCGCTTTTCTTCGCCTTTGCCTGTACCGTGCTCCTGATGCTCGGCTTTTTCGCCGCCAGACACGACGAGGCCGGTTTCTGGCAGGAGATCGCCAACCGCACCATTACGGCTGCCACACTTTGGCTGATCGCGCTCCTCGTCTTCTATTTCATGCGCAACAACTATAACCTCGAAAGCGAGCGCGTCCGCTTCGGCGCGCTGGTGCGCGGCACGCCTGATGCCGTCGTCGTCATCGACGAGCGTGGAACGATCAAGAACTTCAATCCGGCGGCTGAAAGCATGTTCGGTTACTCCCCGCAGGAGACGATCGGCAAAAATATCAAGATGCTGATGCCCGAACCCTACCATTCCGAGCACGACGGCTATCTCGCCCATTACCGGAAGACCGGCGAGGAGCGCATCATCGGCACGACGCGCATGGTCTCCGGACGACGCAAGAACGGCATCGTCTTTCCGATCGATGTTTCCATCAGCGCCGTCGTCACCGGCCATACGAAGACCTTCGTCGGTATCGTGCGCGACATCAGCGAGCGCGTCCGGCAGGAAGAACGGATGAAAACGACGCTTTCCCAGCTCGAAGCCTATACGGCCGAGCTTGAGCGCAGCAACCACGACCTCGATGAATTCGCCTATATCGCCTCGCATGATCTCAAGGAACCGCTGCGCGGTCTGCACAACCACTCCCGCTTCCTGTTGGAAGATTATGAAGACAAGCTCGATGCGGACGGCGTGCGCCGGCTGAACCGGCTCGTGCGTCTCAGCCAGCGCATGGAGAAGCTCGTCAACGAGCTTCTTTATTTCTCCCGGCTCGGACGACAGCAGTTGGCGGTCAAACGCACCGATATCGGCCTGATCGTCAAGGATGTCGTCGGGACGATGGAGTTGCTGCTGGAGGAACGGCACGCCAAGGTCATCATCGACGGCCGGCTGCCGGAGGTGGTCTGCGACGCGACGCGATTGACCGAAGTGTTCCGCAATCTCATAACCAACGCGATCAAATACAACGACAAGCCGGCGCCGCTCGTCTCGATCGGCTATCTTGACCGGTTCGTCGGCAAGGACGGCACGGTTGCCCGCAACGTGTTTTTCGTTAAGGATAACGGCAAGGGCATTCCGCAGGAATTCCACGAGGATATTTTCCGCATTTTCAAACGGCTGGAAAAGTCGCAGGATTCCGACGACGGGACCGGAGCAGGCCTCACCTTCGTTCGCAAGATCATCGCGCGGCACAATGGCGATATCTGGCTGGAATCGGAGGTCGGCACCGGCACGACATTCTACTTCACTCTGGGAAAAAAGCGCGAGGGGCAGAATGCAGCAGCGTGATACGCAACCGATCCTGATCGTCGAGGACAGCGAAGACGATTTCGAAGCGACGATGCGCGCTTTCAAACGCACCAATCTGCGCAATTCGATTCGCTGGGCGGCCTCCGGTCAGGAAGCGCTCGACATGCTCGCCGAGATGGTGCCGAAACCCGGGCTGATCCTGCTCGACCTCAACATGCCGGGTCTTGACGGCCGCAAGACGCTGGAGGCGATCAAGTCGAACGCCGGCTGGCGCAAGATCCCGGTGGTGATCCTCACCACCTCCGACGACGAGCGTGACATCGAAGGTTGCTATGCGCTCGGCGCCAATACCTATGTGCAGAAGCCGGTGGATCTCGACGGGCTCTTCGCCGCGATCCAGCGGCTGAAGGAGTACTGGTTCGAAATCGCGATCCTGCCGCTCGAGGACTGACAGATTGGCGGAACACTGCTCTATTCTCATCATCGACGACAACATCGACGATCTCGAGGTCTATCGCCGCATATTGGGCCGCGTTTCCAGCACTGCCTATATCGTCGTGGAGGCGGAGACGGGCGAAGAGGGTCGTGCGCTGAACGGCCGGAAACGGCCGGACTGTATCCTGCTCGACTATTCGCTGCCGGGGCGCGACGGGCTCGGCGTACTTGCCGATATACTGGAGGATGATCCCGCCGCCAACGTCATCATGCTGACCGGCCAGGGCAACGAAACCGTCGCCGTCGAGGTGATGAAGAGCGGGGCACGCGACTATCTGACAAAGGATTCGCTTTCGCCCGAGACACTGCATCGCTGCATTCAGAACGCCATCATGCACGGCATGCTGGAAGCAAAGCTGGAGCAGAAGCGGCAATCGCTTGAGATCTTCACCCGCGCCATGGCCCATGATTTGAAGGAGCCGCTCCGGACGATCAAATCCTTCACCCGCATCCTGCACGGTTCTGCAGCGCTTCCGGCCGAAGACCGGGAATTGCTCGATTACGTGCTCAGCGCCGCCGACCACATGGAAGACCTGATCGTCAAGGTCTCGGGCTTCACCAAGCTCGAGGCCTCCGGCGGGCTGGAGCTCAGGCCGGTCTCGCTCTCTGACGTGCTCGACCAGGTGGAGGACAATCTGCGTCAGCAGACCGAAAGCCGCGGAGCCGTCATCATCCGCGGGGCGCTGCCGGAGGTCATGGGCGATGCGACGCTGCTGACCCAGCTCCTCCAGAACCTGGTGTCGAATGCCGTCCGCTATTGCGAGCAGAAAGTTCCGGAGATCAGCATCACAGGCGAAGCCCAGGGCGATATCTGCCGCCTCACCGTGCGTGACAACGGGCCCGGCATCGACCCCGAGCATCGCGAGCTGATCTTCCAGCCGTTCAAGCGCCTCGTCGGCCGCGGCATCGAAGGCACCGGGCTCGGCCTTGCCATCTGTCGCCGCATCGCGCAGATGCATGGCGGCTCGATCTGGTGCGAGGCAGAAAATGGGCCGGGCGCCACCTTCATTCTCGAAGTGCCGCTCGCCGAGGCGAGGCCCGTGCCATCAGCCACATCGGCCGTGCCGCACAGCGCCAGGCCGGCGGAGCAGCCAGGCGAAGGTTCGGGCAGGCTCGCCGAGGTGCTGCTGGTGGAAGACAGCCCGGCCGACATCCAGATTCTAAAAATCAAGCTGATGCGGCGGGAGAAGGTGAATTTCAACCTGCATGTCGCCACCAACGGACGCGAGGCGATGCGGCTGCTCGAAGAACGCGCCGGCATCGCCGATGTGCCGCAGATCGACCTGATGCTGCTCGACATCAACATGCCGATCATGGACGGCTTCGAGGTGCTGCATGCGCTTTCAGCCGACCTCCGCCTCAAGCAAATTCCCGTCTGTATCCTCAGCACCTCAAGCGACGAGAGCGACATGCGGCGGGCCAGAAATCTCGGTGCGCGCGCCTATATGGTGAAGCCGCCGACCCTGCAGCAACTGGAAGAGGCGCTCGAAGATGTCGAACATTTGGAGTTGTTGCAGCGCGGCGATTCGCTTGCGCTTTGTGCGGAACAAAATTAAGCGATCGTCATTGGCAACGGTATGACCTTCGCAGCTCTCATACTCGCGCTCCTGACGACGCCGCTTCAATCAGGACTGCTCTCGATGGTATCAGGCATACATCACGTCACGGCCGTAACCCGCAAGGTGCAGGCGAACGTGGACTTCTACGCGGGATTTCTCGGCATGCGGCTCGTCAAGCAGACAGCCGGTTACGAGGACGCGACGCAGCTTCATCTGTTCTATGGCGATGCAGAGGGGACGCCGGGTTCGCTGCTGACCTTCCTTGCCTGGGAAGATGGTGCGCCCGGCCGGGCCGGCTATGGCCAGATTAGCGAAATATCGCTGTCGATCGACCCCGCCAGCATCGGCTTCTGGCTGACGCGCGCCATGAGCTTCGGTCTCAGATCCGAGGGACCGGCGGACGAATTCGGCGAGCCCGTCCTGCGGCTGAAGGACCCAGACAACATCATCCTCAAGCTCGCAGGCGCAAAGAACTTGGTATCGCCGGCCGGCTGGAACGGCGCCTCGATCCCGGCCGAGCATGCCATCCAGCGGGTGCGTGGCGCCACAATGCTGACGGAAAAGCCCGACGAAAGCCGCAGTTTCCTGGAGAGCCATTTCGGTTATCGCTTCCAGGCCAGCCGCGGCACGATCGACAGGCTGGTATCGCAGTCCGGCGACATTATCGACGTGCGCGATGCGCGTGGCTTCTGGTCCGGGGCACCAGGCACGGGCACGGTCGATCACGTCGCCTTCCGCGCCGCCGACGAAGAGACGCTGCTTTCGGTTCGCAGGGCACTGGAAGCGACCGATGCGTCGCCGACCAACATGCATGACCGCAAATATTTCCGCTCGCTTTATGCCCGCGAGCCCGGCGGCACGCTGGTGGAGCTTGCGACCGACAAGCCGGGCATGACCGTGGACGAAGAGCAGGCCGCCCTCGGGGGCAAGCTCTTCGCACCGCCCGAAGCCATTACCAATCTCCATGACCTGAAGGTGATGCTGCCGCAATTTTCAATGCCCGGCCAGCCGCGTGTCAATTATCGCGAGCTGCCATTCGTCCACCGCTTCTATACGCCCCCGGATCCCGATGGCAGTGTCTTCGTGCTGTTGCACGGCTCCGGCGGCAATGAGACGACGCTGATGCCGCTCCTGAACAAGGCGGCGCCGCGGGCGACGCTGCTCGGCGTGCGCGGCCGGGCGACGGAGGAAGGGTTTCCACGCTGGTACAAGCGCATTACGCCCTTCTCCTTCGATCAGAACGACATCAAGACCGAGGCGGAGGCCTTCGCGGCCTTCATCGAGGGCGCCGTCAAATCCTACGGGCTCGATCCTCAGAAGGTCGTCTATGTCGGCTATTCCAATGGCGCCAACCTTTTGAACTCGCTGCTCTACCTGCACCCGAACCTGGTTCACAAGGCGGTGCTGCTGCGCTCCATGCCTGTGTTGAGTGACTATCCGCATGCCGATCTGAAAGGCACGGACCTGCTCGTCATCAGCGGCAAGACGGATGCCTACGGCAAATATGCGAGCGAGCTGGAAGAAAGGCTGAAGAGTTCGGGCGCCACCGTCGATTCCGACGTCATCCCCGGTGGCCACGATCTCGGCGATGCCGACATTCCAATCATCCAGAAATGGCTGCTGCAGGAAAATCGCTGACGATCAGCCGCGGCGGGCAACCATGATGCCGGCAAGCACGACGGCGCCGCCGAGTGCCTGCATCGTCCCGATCGCCTCGTTGAGCAACGCCCAGGCAAGGATCGCCGCGACGACCGGCTGCAGCAGCAGTGTCAGCGAGGAAAAGGCCGCCGGCAGATAGGCCAGCGCATAGGTGATCGCCACCTGCCCGCCGGCATGGCTGATAAAAGCCAGGCCGAAGACGATCGACCAGCCATAGAGGGTCGCGGGCAGCATATGGCCCTCGTAGATGAGGGCGACCGGAAAGATGAAGGCGGCAGCCGATGCCGTGCTCCACAGCATAATGCGGATCGTATCGAACCGACTGCGCAGCCTGCCGATCGCAAGGATGTAGCAGGCATAAAAGAAGGCGGCGATCATCGCGATGCCGTCGCCGCGGAGGTCGCCATTGCCAATGACTGCCGGTCCGCCCTTCAGGATGACGACGCCTGATAACGCCAGGACAAGCCCGAGTGCGAAGACGCGGCTGATCCTCGCGCTGAAAAAGACGAAGGCGATCAGCGTGACGAAAACCGGTGCGAGGTTGGCCAGCAGCGTCGCATTGGCGACCGACGTCATGGTGAGCGAAAGGTGCCAGGCGCCGAGGTCGAGCGCCAACATCACGCCCGGGAGAACCAGCATCCCATAGTCGGAAAGGCTTTGCGGCTTCGGCCCCGCATCCTTCTTCATGAGCGAGACGATGACGATCGGGATCAGCGCCAGCGCCACACGCCAGAAGGCCGTCGCCATCGGTCCGACTTCGGACAGCCTGACGAAGATCGGCGAGCCGCCGATCGCCGCCCCACCGAGAAGGAGCGCCGCAAGGGCGAAACGATTGGAAGGCGAGGCTTGGGAAAGGGTGGGAGCGGCCTGCGACATGATCTCGATATTTCTGGTCGCCCGATTGGTGGTCAGCGGAATGTTGGTGGCCGAGGGACTATCAGAAGTCGATCACCGGGGACAGTCGAAGAGCGACATATTGGTGGAAAATCAGGCAGGATGCCTATTCGTCGCGCTGGTCCGCAGCTTTTCGGCGATCTCGCCGGCGATGAAGAAGGCATGCTCGGTCACCTGCGGCAGTCCCATCAGCTCGCCGAAGGTGCCCCGCGCCAGCGGACCGGAGATCAGCAGCGAAGGATCTGCCTTTCCTGACGGGCTAATCGCCTCCGAGCGCTCGGTGCAGGCAAGGCCGAGGCCGGTCGGATCGAGCGTCAGGTGACCGTTTGCCGCGAGTGCCGCGAGCCAGGGCTGGGTTTCGAGAATGCCGCCATGCGCCGGGCCGGTGGTGACGATCACGGCTTCATAGCGCCGCTCCAACGGCTGGCGCTGATGACGCGGCTGCAGGGTGCAAAGGATGAGTTCGCCTTCGATGTGTGCATCGACAACCGACCCGGCCAGGATATCGAGGCGACCTGCAGCAACCGCCGCGTCGAGCACGGCCTCGACCTGCGGGGCGATCCGGAAACGATGCACATCCCAATAGGGACGCAGATGGCGGACGACGCGGCGTCGTTCGGCAACCGGCAGCGCCTGCCAGAGATCGTATCCCTGCGCCCGCACCTGATCGATCACCCCATGCCAGCTTATGCCCTCAGCCTTCGCCGCAACTATGGCGGCGCGGATCCCTCTCAGCAGCGTCACGGCGGAATGGGCTGCACTGGAGACGAAATCGCCGAAGAGCTCCTGCGGTACCGGCGGATGGCCGCGAGACCGCAGACCGCGGCGCGAGATCGCGGTCACCGGACCGTCATGCCCGCGCTCAGCCAGGGAGGCAATGACATCGGCGGCCGTCAGGCCGTTGCCGATGACCAGCACCCGGTCATGCGGGCGGATCACCTCGAGCGCATCCGGCTTGGTGGTGTCGGCGACGAAACGGGGATGGGCGGCAAGCCGGCTCGCAAGCCGGCCGGGGGCTACCGGCGGCGGATGGCTGGTGGCGATCGCGACGATATCGGCCTCCGTCACGCCGCCTCTGTCGTCGCGGATCGACCAACGGCCGGCACGGGCTTCGACAGCCGTCACCGCGGCGCGGCAATGACGCACGCTACCGTCTTCCAGCAGCGGCTTCAGCAGCGAGGCGACATATTCGCCGAACAGCCGGCGCCGGGGGAAGAGCGAGCCATCGGGCTGCCTGGCCTCAGGGTCGCCCGCGACGGCGTCACGGGCTTCGATCCAGGCCAGGAATTCGCCCAGGTCATCGGGCTGCAGGCTCATCTTGGCGGCTGGAACATTGATGCGGTGGGCCGGATCGGCCGTGTCATAGGCAAGGCCGCGGCCGAGTTCGGCGCGCGGCTCGAAGACCACGATGGCAGGGCGCTCGCCGCAGTCGGCTCTCGCGAGATGATAGGCGACGCCGGCGCCGGAGACACCGCCGCCGATGATGGCGACGACGGGCTGTTCCGACGTCGGGAGAGGCTTGGGCTGCATGGTGGCCGGGATCATTGCTTTCGATGCCCGACCATAGAAGCCGGGCAGTGGTCACGCAATCCTCCGCTCTCGATTGTCTATAATTATTATGTAGATTTAGCCCTACCCCGATATTGTCGTCGAGAACTCGGGATTGCCGCGGATGGTGTTGCTCACCGTGCAGATCTCCTCTTCGGCGGCATGGGCAATTTTCTGTCGGGTTTCCTCGTCGATATCGCCCTTGATCGAAAAGGCGATGTTGAACTTGGCAACGCGCGAAAGGCCTTCCGCCGCCTTCTCGCCGGTGACCTCGGCAGTGATCTCGCTGATCTTGTCGAGAACGCCCATCTGGCTGGCGGCGATGCGGGCGCTGAGCACCAGGCAGGCCGAAAGCGAGGAATAGAGCAGATCGAGCGGATTGAAACCCGGCTGCGACGGCGCGGTGACGATATCGATCTCGCCCTTGGTGGCGGAGGTGACGTGCGGGAAACCGGTACGGCCGAGAACCGCGGTGGCGCCGGTCGGGCGGGGACGAGCCTTGAGATCGGCCATGTTGAAATCCTCTGACGAACATCTTGCAGATAGTGATTTCCGCCTCACGTGGCAATGGCAAGCGGCCGCCATGGGTTTCGGAACCTTTCCATCCGTCGTCAGTTGAATACACCTGAACGAAATCAGTGACCAAGGTGGATTGCGATGCCTGATGTCCGCAGCATGGATCGCCAAAGCCGACGGATGGATGCCCGCGATCGGCTGATCGTTGTGCTCTATGCGCAACTGAAAGCCGAGCGCGAAACGCGCGAAACCCTGGAATGGGCAATCCGCAATGGCGCCGTCTCACGGGAGGTGCTGGAAGCAATCGCTGCCGATCCGGTTCCCGTCGTCACCAGCGAGGATATCGCATCGCTGGAGAGGATCATTGCGCTCGATGAACGGCGCAAACCAAATCGGAACTGAGCATGATGCCAACGACATCACGCGCCCTATTTAGTTGAGAAGAGGAGATCCGAAATGGCCGATATCACCTATCAGGTCGTGCCGCATGACAATGGCTGGGCCTACAAGCTCGGCGACACACTTTCGGAAACCTATGCGACAGCGGATGAAGCGATCATCCATGCCAAGGACGCCGCATCGCGCCAGAAGATCGGCAATGGCGATGCGCTGCTTGCCTATCCCGCGCCCGACGGCCGCGGCTGGGCATTTCAGGAACTCGAAACCGACAAGAGCGGCAGCCGGCTCTGATTTGCGACGGAGGATGGAATGGCCGCTCGGGCAAGCTGGAAGGGTCATCTGAAGGTGGGCGACCTTGCCTGCGCCGTAGGGCTCTACACCGCCGTTTCCCCCTCCGACCGCGTCTCCTTCAACATCATCAACCGCAGGACCGGCCACCGGGTGGAACGGCAATTCGTCGACAGTGAGACCGGCAAACCGGTCGAGCGGGGCGATCAGGTCAAGGGCTACCAGATGGAGAATGGCGACTACATCGTCATAGAGGGTGATGAGATTGCCGAAATCATGCCGGAAAGCGACAAGGTCCTCAATATCAAGGCTTTCATCGCCTATGACGATATCGACAAGCTGTATTTCGACCGCCCTTACTATCTCGCGCCCGTCGACGAACATGACGAGGAGGCGCTGTCGCTGATCGCCAAGGGCATGCGTGACGGCAAGGTCGCGGCTCTGGCCGAAGCCGTGCTTTTCCGCCGCAACCGGACGCTGCTGATCCGCCCGCATGACGACTGCATCGTCGCGACGATGCTGAATTTCGACTACGAGGTGCGCTCGGCCGATACGGTATTCAACGACATTCCCGACATCAAATTCGACAAGGAGATGATCGAGCTTGCGGGCCATATCATCGGCACCAAACAAGGCAGCTTCGAACCGAGCACATACGAGGATCGCTACGAGGCTGCCCTCGTCGAGCTGGTGAAGGCCAAGATCGAAGGCCGGGCACCGCCGAAGAAGAAACAGGCTCCGGAACGCAAGGTCGTCGACCTGATGGAAGCGTTGCGCCAGAGCGCCAAGATGAGCGGCAAAACCCCAGCAAAGAAGGCGCTGGCGAAGAAGAAGGCGCCGGCGCGCAGCGACAGCCGCAGCAAGAAGGCAAGCTGAGGTAGTTCTCGACACCTATGAGGTGAAACGCACTTTCACGCTCACCCAGAGCACGCGGGCGGCTGTCTTCAAAAGGCCGGAGCGGACCGTAAAAGCCGCGAACGCGACTGGCCGAAGGGCTCGCGCAAGGGTGCGATGCCCGAGTTCAGCGGGGCTTGCTTCCGCCTTCGGCGGCGAGGCTCTTTTTCAGTGCATCCATGATATTGATGACGTTGCCGGTCGATTTCACCGGTGCGGGCTTTTTCGCGGGCGCCGCCGTCTTCAGGCTCTTCTGCTTGCCGCGGATCATCGACTTCAGGCGTTTCTGGATCGGGTCCTGCACCATGGCCGGGCTCCAATCCTTCGTCTCTTCCTTCACCAGTTGCGTCATCAGCGTCAGCAGCTTGCTGTCGATCTCGGCCTTGCTGTCGAGTTCGGCCACGGGATCACGCACCTCGTCGCCATAGCGCAGGGTCCAGAGAACGATGCCTTTGCCTAGCGGTTCCAGCAGCACGGCGCGCTCGCGGCGATAAAGGACAAGGCGGGCGATGCCGACGACGTCATTTGCCTTCATCGACTCGCGGATGACGCAGAAGGCCTCCACCCCGACCTTGTCCTCGGGCGCCAGAAAATGCGGTTTGTCGTACCAGATCCAATCAATCGAGCCGCGCGGCACGAATGTGTCGATCTCGATGGTGCGGGTACTTTCGAGCCCGACTTCCTCGATCTCCTCGTCTTCGAGAAGCACATAGTCGTCCTCGCCGCGCGGATAACCCTTTACCTGGTCCCGCTCGGGCACTGGTTTATGGGTGACGCTGTCGACATAGCGGCTTTCGACGCGGTTCTTCGTCTGGCGATTGAGGACGTGGAAACGGACCTTGTTGCTTTCGGTCGTCGCCGGCGTCAGCGAGACGGCGGCGGTGACGAGCGAGAGCTTGAGATAACCTTTCCAGAATGTCTGACGTGCCATGTCTGTCCTGTCTCCCGGACACGGTTGGGGCATGGCACTCAACGGCGGGTTCGGTCTTTGGTTCCGAGAGCTAGAGCAATTCCAGGAAAAGTGCGAAGCGGTTTCCCGTCCGGAATTGCGTAAAAACAAAAGCTTAGAGCGGTTCTACGCTTCCGCGAAAACATAAACCGCTCTAAATGAGGTTTCGAATGACGACAACAGCCGACCTGCGGCCCGTGCGGCAGTAGTGCGATCGCCGGTCGGTTGGGCGAGATCGTACCCAAGTAAAATGCCAGTGGCGTGCGCAGATGCGAGCGTGTGGCAGCGGATGGCTCGGACCAGTGGGTGTGACATATTGGAAAGTCTAGCAAACTGGATTCGAGGAATGATATGGCTTAGAGTGGCGCCACTTGGTGGACCTAAGCCGGAGTTTAAGCAAACATATTGATATGGCTTATGAGTTTTGATCCAACCATATACTGCAGACAGGGCTACGTGTCGGCTGGTTTGGATTGTGGGAGTGGCCAACCGATCGATTTATGTCGGGGTCGTAGGCAGAAACCAGTGTCGATGGTTTCAATATCGCATACAGAGTCCAACAGAGGTAAATTGTAATTTTGGCTCAATCCTATTTCAAATAGGAACATCCCGGAACATGAGATAGAAGAGCTCTTAATGGCGATACAAGACGCGTCTATAGCACGAGACTATTATCAAGGCAGCCACCGTCGGCGGACTGCTTCCAGATGGCGCGTCAGACGGGACGTGCTGGCGAAGCTGGTGCTTACCGTCGCATTTTACGCCGCGTTATGGCGTGCTACCGGCATGTGGTACGGCCTGCCCGCAAATTTCGATGATGGCGCGTCGGTAGACCCGCTTCCGATGAAGTTAATGCTTTATAGCCTTATCCCATTGTCCGGTTTGTATTTTCTGTTGGAACAACGGCAATTCATAAGGACCCTTTCAAGGATTTCACCCCTCATCGGGGTCGTTGCCATTTCCTGTCTGACGTCAATCGTCTTCTCGATTGACAGAGGTGCGTCTTTAAAGGGATTGGCCGCCGTCATCGTTCTAGCAGTCCCGCCGCTTCTCTATCGCGCGCGATATGGCAACGTGGAAGCATTTCGCATCCTGGGGCGTTTTGCGATCGCGGCCGCATTTATCAATGTTCTCTATACTGCCGCTTTCCCGCAATTCGCCATCATGCGCGGCAGCTATGCCGGCATGGTAAAGGGGGCGTTTTACCACAAGAATACGCTGGGACAATTTTGCTCGGTCAGCTTTGTGTGTCTGTTGTCGACGCAGAAGCTAGGTCGACTTCGTTACAGCACGCTTGTTCGATGGGCTGCGATGCTTTGCCTCCTCGCTTTGATTGTAGCGACAAAGTCCTCGACAGCGGTTGTCTTGACGATGTTCGGCAGTGTCATGCTGTATGCTATCCGGATTATCCACGTCTATCCAAATCGCCTTTTTCGCTCATTTGTCGTCGCTCTGCTGTTTCTTCTTGTGGGTTTTGCCGCCAGTTTCATTTATTTAGGTGTGGCCTCTGCCGTTGCTGAAGCTTTCGGTAAAGACCTTACTTTCTCGGGGCGCACCAACATCTGGGAACAGCTGTTTCCGCTAATATGGGATAGACCCATAACCGGCTACGGCTTTGCGATGTTCCGCCAGCCTGATGTCATGGAGGAATATGTCAAGGTGACGTTCGACGCGCGGTCGACGCACAACACCTATCTCGAACTTGCCCTCAATATCGGCATTCCCGGTGTCGGTGCATGGGTCGTGTTTTTGGTGACTCGTCTTTTCCGGAAGATGACAATCGTCGAATCCGATCAAGAGCAATCGGGCGCCAGACGGAAGGAGATCGTGATCATCATCCTGATCATGCTTGGATCCATGACAGAGGCAGGGATGATGCTCGCACCTTTTATTCTCTGGCCACACACGGTGATTGCACTCTCCGAGTTGCGTCCGAGGTTGTTGGCAAACCGGAGACCGCGTGAGGCTTGAGACGCGGAGGCTTCACGGGGGGCTCCGCCTGGCCTCAGTGTGGCGATTAAATAGAGAGATAGCGCTTCTGCCAAGGCAGCATGTTTTCTTGCCATGCACGCGGCGTGAAATCGTCATAGGCCGTCTCGGCAATCGCCAACATCCAATTCTGCCCCTTGCGGGCCAGCAAGACGCATGACAATTCCATGCCAGGCTCGATCGCAATGGAGGGCCGGTTGGCGCCTGATATATCGATCCCTTTGTTCCGCCACTGGATGCGGATTTCGTCGGGCTCGGTTGTCCATTCGCCGGAGGAAACGGAAGCCTTTCCGTCCGGCTTGACGCGAAGCGGCGGCGGCGTGACGTTCAGAAAGCTGCCGTCGTTGAGAAAGTTGCCTTCGATTTCCCCCGCAGTCGCTTTGCCGTTTCCTTTCAGAAAGATGTCCTGCTTGCACCGCAGGAAGATGTTGCGTCGAAACCTTCCAGACCACGGCCGATTGGCAAAAAACCCAATCTCACATTCGCTGATCACGTTATCGTGGATATCCATGTCTTTGCGAAATGCCAGGCTCTGGTCCGAGTAACCGCTCAAACTCACGCCACGATTGCTGTTCTCGATCCTGTTGTCATAAACATGGTGGCCAGCATGGTCGACTTGATCGCCAACCCCATATCCGAAGGAATAATCATTCATCTTCCCGTCGCGCATGACGTTACTGCGCACGACGGCATCGTCGCCGATCGATGAAAAGGAGAAATTTTTCCCGCCGATGAAATTGTATTCAACAAGGTATTGTCGAGTTCTGCCGCAAACCAAGGCCCCCTTGTTCGATGTGCTGGTCGGTGACTGAAGAAAAAGGTTGCCCCGGATCACGACATTGGAGCTCACATTGCGGTCGTCGTTTTCGTAGGCGAATTGGCAACAATCCGCCCCCTGGCCGGGCGCCGGGCCGACACGGTTGTTTTCCAGCAACACGTCCGACGTCATCGTAAGGTAAATGCCGTCGCCCTTCACATTCTCTGTCTCGCAGCGCCTTACGACGAGATTCCTACCATTGTGAAATTTGAAGCCGCGGGGAGAATTCTTGACAATCACGTCTTCGACCACCGTATCGGAAAACACCTGATAGGCGACGCCGACGTCGGCAGCACCGTCGATGACCTGTCCCCGTGTGGATGCACCGTGAATTTTCTTTCTCAAGATGGCGGGCATCGGATCTCCATTCGATACGGTTACAGCTCGTAATAATGAGGGGTCGTGTGGCGGATGTTTGAATATCGAAAATTATCTTAACCTGAACGACTGCTGAGAAATCCATTTAATAGACTCCTGACGTCCCGGCCACATCGGCCGAAACTGTGTCGGTCCAGCAACGCGCTCTGACTTGGGAGCGCTTGCCCAGCACTGTGTTGGACACACGTTCGCCCAATTTGGCCTGCAAGCCGTCCTGGCAACGCCGCGCTGCGTTTCAGCAGTCAATGTTAAATCGCCCGTCAGTCTCATGGCCTGAGTTGTGGAACCGTTGAAAGGCAGCTGTGAAATGTGCCCTTTAGTTGAATCACTGTCAAAATGAGAAGCTGAAGGACAACGCTCTCCTTCCCGCTAGCTTCATCAGGCGAATGGTAAATAAGCAATTCGCCGAAAGCACCCGATGACCTTGCGGCCCCTGTGCTGACGCTCGAGGTCGCCTATCGCTATGGCGGGAGGTCCGGCTGAGGCGAGTGGTTTTCATTTTATGCTGGCGTTAGTTGCATATTGAACGGTCTCACGGTACGAAATCCCGGGAGGCCAAATATCGAGGCCAAAATGATTGCGCATCGTCAAGATATCGACGGCCTGCGTGCCGTAGCCGTAATTTTTGTGATTCTTTATCACTGTGGATTTGACCGCATTCTCCCCGGCGGATTTATCGGGGTGGACATTTTCTTCGTGATATCGGGTTACCTGATTACGAAAATCATTCTTGCTGACGCGGGAGTTGGCCGATTCTCGATTGGCAACTTTTATAGTCGCCGAGCAAAACGGATTCTTCCCGCCGTCGTGGTCATGTATGCTTTTGTGATGGCGGCTTCTTATTTCACGATGCTACCTGACGAAAGCTTGCGGGTCTTTAAGTCCGTGACTTCCTCCGCACTTTTTGCTTCAAATGCTTACTTCTATTTTACAACTGGATATTTCGATGATTCCGCCGAAATCAATCCGGTCCTGCACACATGGTCGTTGTCGGTCGAAGAGCAGTTCTACGTTTTTTTTCCGCTGATCGTCATGTTAGCAAGCCGACATGGGCGCAGGGCAACCGGGATGGCCATAGCGGGACTTTTCGCGGTCAGCATGATTGCTTCCATTGTCACTGTTCCGATCAATCGCTCCGCAGCCTTTTATCTTGTGCAGTATCGCGCCTGGGAACTGCTCGTAGGCTCTATCATCGCCGGACCAGTTTTGACGAAATTCGCTGATACGCGGGTTAACGATGTGCTCTCGGCAATCGGAGCTTTGCTGATCTGCCTCAGCGCACTGCTGCTATCAAAGACGTCCGAGTTTCCCGGATTGATGGCGTTGCCCGCGACCGCCGGCACGGCGCTGATCATCTGGGCAGGTCCAAGTACGCTTGTCAGCAAGCTTCTATCATTGAGGGTCGCCACTTCCATAGGCTTGATTTCGTACTCCCTCTATCTGTGGCATTGGCCGATTTGGGTATTTTCGAACCAGTATCGGGCGTGGGAGCATGGCTGGCAATTGGTGCCGATCGCTTTGAGTTTCATCGTCGCATATGCTTCGTGGCGATTTGTCGAAACGCCATTCCGAACAATGCGATACCGACCGCTCGTGTCCGTAGCCGCTGGTGCTGCTTCAATCGCATCTGTAGCAATGCTGGCATTTGTCGGTCAACTCGCCGCCGATCAAATGAAAGAGGACAACAAGGCCGTTGAACGAGTGGCGGAATTTGCTGACTACGACCCTTCGAAAGCCTTTCGCAGTGGACAATGCTTCCTCACTTCAAACGACGGTATCGAAAAATATGATCGTGATGCCTGTTTGGCTCTATCAAAGAATCAGCAGAACATAGCGCTCGTCGGTGATAGTCACGCCGCTCATCTCTATCCTGGGCTAAGGGCGCTTTCGGGGGCCAATGTCATTCAAGCGAATGCATCAGGATGTCGTCCTACTCTCGACGCCGAAGGTGAAGAACGCTGCATTGAACTCATGAACTACATGTTCAAGGAGTTCTTGCCGAGCAATAAAGTGGATGTTCTCGTGTTGGCTGGACGCTGGACAAAAGATGACGTGAAGCTCGTCAGGAAGACGGTGGATTACCTATCGCCGTTCGCCAAAAAGATCGTCGTCTTCGGACCGGTGGCAGAATATAGATCTTCCCTACCGCGGTTGCTCGCTCACAGTCTCTACGAGAGGCAACCATTTAACGCCGCCGATCATCTGGTGCCTCGGCAACACATCGGTGTGGACATTCGAGACGCATTGGCCGGAAGCGGAGCAATATATATCTCCACCTACAAGACGATGTGCAACCCAGACTGTTTGGTGTGGACAAAAAGCGGAGACCCGATCCAATTCGACTACGGGCATTTCACCGCTGACGGCTCCCGCCTTTTGATTTCAAGAGTCAAGCAGGCCCTCGTCGTTCAGTGATGAGAGCACTGTTCAAGTGATCGCGAAGAGCAAGCAAAGCTGACCGCACATCGTGTCAGCTTGTAAACCGCCCGTCTTTCAGAAACGACAGGGTCTGGCTCCACATCGTCTTGTTGACGGGCAAGAATGTGTGGTTTGCCGGAATGACGATATGCTCAGCCGCGCCGTCGAGACGCGTGCTCTCCACCGAAACCTTTCCATCATTCGGAACCCTGAGGCCAATGATAAGCGATGAGACCGGATCAATGGTCCGATTTCCGGCGATAATGCCAAGTTCGTAATCGACCGTGCCGAACAGCTCGGTCATTGCGGTTTGATCGGTAATCAGCTGCTGTCCCGCCGGTCCATAGACCTTCCTGTATAGCGGCCAGCTCTTGAGGAAATCGGCAATCTGACTGCCGTTGTTCGGCGTTCCGACCATGACCACTCTCCCCAGGTTGGCTGGGCGATCGCTGCTGAGAAACGCGCGGATGACCAGCCCACCCATCGAATAACCGACGAAATGGACCCGGCCATCGCCTGCTTTCTTCACGGCGTCGTCGACCTCCGGTCGAATGATGTCGACGAGGTCGCTGATCGAAAACCGGGTGGAGGGGTAACCGACATTCACAACCCGATAACCGTGGCCGGACAGGAAGCCGGCGAGCCTCGCCATGCTTTTCTTCGTCCGGGCAATGCCGTGAAACAGGAGGACAGTGTCGTTCATCAGTGTCCGCTCAACGTGCTGCTATCGATCAGGCTATTCTGTAGCTCTCGCGGTGAAGCTTGTCGATCAATGCGGAATGGCCAGACATCCGAACAGTTTCGTTGCGGCGTATCGTGCTCGAAACCGGAGCGGGCAGGGCGTGAAAGCGGGGGTGCGCTTATTCTCACACCCCCGCCACAAGCGCCTTGTTCTTACTTCGAGACCTCCACGGCTTCTTCCTCCAGGCCGGAGCGGTGATGGCGTCTCCAAAGGTGCCGGCGAGCGGCGCTTTTTGGGTCGCCGCGAAAACGAAAGCATCTTCCGGGGATATATCCTGGCAGAAGCTTTCGTGAAATTTGTCAGCCTTGAGCCATAGGTAGCTGTCGCTGTCCGGCTCGATATTGGCCATTGCCGCAGGAGGATGATTCCGCCTGGACTTTCGCCTGCGTCGGGAGCGAATGCGGCGATATAGACAAGCCCCGCGACATTCGGTTGATCTCCCGCTTCGGTGATGACAGCACCGCCGTAGGAATGACCGACGAGCAGGACCGGCCCTTTCTGCTGGGCCACCATCTTGCGTGTCCGTTCGGCATCCTCGGCTAGCGACGTCAACGGCAGTTCGACGGCGTGAACGGACTGATAGCCCCTTTGTGCCAGTTCGAGTATGACCTTGCCCCAATGTGCGGCTCCACCCCAAAAGCCATGCACCAGAATGATCGTCGGTTTATGATTCATAGTTTCTCCTGTTTTCTGAAAAGAGCGATACGACCGTGCTCGGCGAGAACGGACTCCAAATATCCTCTGCCGGCGGAAGAACGGTCTCACGCACACATCCAACCGCCTTAATTGATTGCATTCAATATAGCTAGATTTTTCCGATTGAAGCGATTAATGCATATTGACGCCTAGCCTTCTTCGGACCGAGACGCATCCATTGCATTGCGACGCCGCCGGAAAGGCGGCCTCAACTCGGACAACGGCTTCAGTCCTGGCCCCGCGCCGCGCCAGTATCAATGCTTCCTGCAATGATTGACGACCAATTGAATGCACCTGATTTGAGCTTTCGTGCATTCGATTTTTGCACGCCGTCGCTCAGAAATTAGCTCTAAAATTTTCGCTTTCGTTATTGATAGCATAATTGAATGCATTATCGTCAGATTTGACTGCTATTTGTGCATAATCAATCTGGCATAGCGCTTGCAATTGGATGGATGCCCCCCCCGGATGGGGATCAGATTTCAATCAAGGAGCCATCCATGCCCGCAGTGACCAAGCCAGCCAATCAAAAAGGCGACTTTCTTGTCGATTACGAGGACAAGGTTTTCGAAGACGTGCAAGCCGGCGAAGGCGAAAAAGCCCTCGTCACCTTCCATACCGTGGCCTTCGAAGGATCGATCGGATTCGTCAACCTGCTGCAGGCGACACGCCTGAAGCGGAAAGGTTTCGAGACATCGATCCTTCTCTACGGCCCGGGCGTCACGCTCGGCGTCCAGCGCGGTTTTCCGACGCTCGGCGCGGAGGCCTTTCCCGGCCATCTGAATTTTAACAACCAGATCGTCAAGTTCATGGAAGAAGGCGGCAAGGTCTATGCCTGCCGTTTTGCCCTTCAGGCGCTTTACGGCCATGGCGAAGGCGCGCTGATCCCCGGCATCGCGCCGATCAGTCCGCTCGACGTTCTCGACCTCATCCTGATCCATCGCCGCGACGGCGCCTTCATCCTTGATACCTGGACGCTCTGAGCAGCAAGCGCGCCACAAAGAATAAGGGCGGAGCCTTGGCGCTCCGCCTCCCCACCCGTCAATCGAGGATTTCGTCATGGAGAAAAAAACGAGTGTCCGGGTTGCCGCCGCGCAGATCGCGCCGGATCTGACCTCGCGCGAGAAAACACTGGCCCGCGTGCTGGATGCAATTCGTGAAGCGGCAGCCAAAGGCGCCGAGCTGATCGTCTTTCCCGAAACCTTCGTCCCCTGGTACCCCTATTTTTCTTTCGTGCTGCCGCCGGTTCTCTCCGGCAAGGAGCACGTGCGACTTTATGAGGAAGCCGTCACGGTGCCGAGCGCTGCCACCGATGCGGTCTCGGCCGCCGCCCGCGAGCATGGCATCGTCGTGGCGCTTGGCGTCAACGAGCGCGACCACGGATCGCTCTATAATGCCCAGCTGCTGTTTGATGCCGATGGCACGCTCATCCTCAAGCGTCGCAAGATCACCCCGACCTTTCATGAGCGAATGATCTGGGGCCAGGGCGACGCCTCGGGCCTCAAGGTGGTCGACAGCGCCGTCGGACGCCTTGGGGCGCTGGCCTGCTGGGAGCATTACAATCCTCTGGCCCGCTACGCCCTGATGGCGCAGCACGAGGACATCCATATCGCCCAGTTTCCGGGCTCGATGGTCGGGCCGATCTTTGCCGACCAGATGGAAGTCACCATCCGCCACCATGCGCTGGAAAGCGGTTGTTTCGTGGTCAATGCCACAGGCTGGCTAACCGACGAGCAGATTGCCTCCATCACCTCCGACGCCGGTCTGCAGAAGGCCCTGCGCGGCGGCTGCATGACCGCAATCATCTCGCCCGAAGGCAAACATGTCGTGCCGCCGCTCACAGAAGGCGAAGGCATCCTGATCGCCGATCTCGACATGAGCCTGATCGTCAAACGCAAGCGGATGATGGATTCGGTCGGCCATTATGCCCGACCCGAGCTGCTGCATCTTGTCATGGATGGCCGCGCCACGGCGCCGATGGTCGCCACCACTCAGCCATCCCTCCCCATAGCCGAAGCAAGGACCCTTTCCGATGGAGCATACGATACGTCTGCCGACCGAGATACTGATCAACGAATTGCAGTCCTACGGAGCCCGGCTCGTTGACCCCAAGGCCGGACATGAAAGCCGCCGCGGTGGTGCCGGACCGTCCGACCATAAGGCACTGACCATTGACGGCATGACGGTGATGGTGCCGGTTCACACCGCACCTGCATTCGAGAGCCCCTATCTGGTGGAAAAGCCGGACGAGATGGGCCGCAGCCGTATCAGCCGGGACGGCACGGTGCTGGGCGAGGTCTCCTTTCCCCTGCGTCCACGCTTCTACGAGCGCTCGACCGCCGACGGTATTCCCTATTCGCAGATCGCCGTTCTGCACGGCAAGGACGTGCTTGCCACGACCGTGCTGCAGACCTGCATCCGCTATCAGAGCCGTACCAAGACCTGTCAGTTCTGCGCCATCGGCCAATCGCTGGCCGCCGGCCGCACCATCGCCCATAAGACGCCGGAGCAGCTTGCGGAAGTCGCCAAGGCCGCGGTCGAACTGGACGGCGTCAAGCATATGGTGATGACCACCGGCACGCCGAAGGGCGACGACCGCGGTGCTGCGATCCTCGCCGACAGCGCCCGCGCCATCAAGGCGGCCGTCAACATTCCCATCCAGGCGCAATGCGAGCCGCCGGAGGACGATCGATGGTTCACCCGCATGAAGGAGGCCGGCGTCGATGCACTCGGCATGCATCTGGAAGCCGTGACGCCGGAGGTCCGTGCCCGCATCATGCCCGGCAAGGCGCAGGTCTCGATCGCCAAATACATGGCCTCGTTCAAGGCCGCAGTGGAGGTCTTCGGGCGCGGCCAGGTCTCGACCTATATTCTGGCGGGGCTCGGCGACAGCCGTGAAGCCATTCTGGACATCTGCGAAAAGCTGGTTGCGCTCGGTGTCTATCCCTTCGTCGTGCCCTTCGTACCGATCTCCGGCACGCCGCTGGAAAGCCATCCGGCGCCGAGGCCCGACTTCATGCACTCGATCCTCGGACCCTTGTCCAGGATGCTGGTCGCCAGCGGCTTGAAGGCCGTCGACATCAAGGCCGGCTGCGGCAAATGCGGCGCCTGCTCCGCCCTTTCCACCTATGAAAGGATGCTCACCAAATGATGCTCGAAGCCTTTGCTCCCTATCGCTCGAGCGAATTCCAGGTGAAGTTCGCAACCTCCGCCTGGGAGCGCAGCCAAGCGCATGCGCTGCGCCGTGCCGTCTTCTGCGAGGAACAGCGGATCTTCGAAGGCGATGACCGAGATGCGATCGATGATCAGGCCATCCCGATCGTGGCTCTCTCCATGCTCGGCGTTGCCGCCGACCAGCTGGTCGGAACGGTGCGCATCCATCAGGCCGAACCCGGTCTCTGGTGGGGCTCGCGGCTGGCGGTCCATCCGGATTTCCGCAAGATCGGCGCCCTGGGGGCGACTCTGATCAAGCTCGCCGTGTCCTCCGCCAATGCGATCGGATGCCACACGTTCCTCGCCAATGTGCAGGTTCAGAACGGTCTGCTGTTCCGCAGGCTGCACTGGGATGTGATCGAGGAATTCGAGGTCTACGGCAAGCCGCATCTCAGGATGAAGGCCGACCTTGCTTATTATCCGCCCTGCGCCACACCCGAGGCTGGCTTCACCGCTCTTTCCAGAAAGGCGGCGTAAGGATGGTCGCGTTCGACATCAAGACCCTGGCGGCAAAACTCTCGGCCAGCAGCGGCATCGCCGCCAAGCAGGATATCGGCACGATCGCGGCAAGGCTCGGCCTGCAGTGGCAGCAGATTGCCGTCGGCGACGATTGCGCCGCACTGCCCGATGGCGACGGTTATCTGCTTTTTGCCATTGAAGGGTTCATGAACGAGTTCGTCGCCGCCGACCCCTGGTTCGCCGGCTGGTGCGGCGTCATGGTCAACATCTCCGACGTCGTTGCCATGGGTGGCCGGCCGATCGCCGTGGTCGATGCCGTCTGGGCCAATGGCGAGGCAGGCGCGACACCCGTTCTGGAAGGCATGCGGGCGGCATCCAGCGCCTTTGGCGTGCCGATCGTCGGCGGGCACACCAATATCCGCACCGAACGCGGCCAATTGTCGGTCGCCATTCTCGGTCGTGCCAAGACGCTGCTGACGAGCTTCGATGCAAAGCCGGGCGATGTGCTGGTTGCAGCGATCGACCATCGCGGCCGTTACCGCGAACCCTTCAACAACTGGGAAGCCGCCACCGATGCCGCGCCGGCGCGCCTGCGCGGCGATCTCGAGCTGCTGCCCGCGATCGCCGAGGCCGGGCTGGCGCTGTCTGCGAAGGATATCAGCCAGGGCGGCATCGTCGGCACGGCCATCATGCTGGCAGAATGTTCGCATGTCGGCATCGATATCGACGTCACCGCCGTTCCCCTGCCCGCCGGTGTGAGCCTCGACCGCTGGCTCGTCACCTTTCCGAGCTTCGGCTATCTGCTCTCGGTCGCGCCGGAACATGCGGCCGATGTCGTCACCCGCTTCACCGCGCGCGGCATCAGCGCTGCGGTCATCGGCGCAGTCGTGGCTGGTGGCGAGATCGCACTGGTCGATGGCGAAAGCCGTGCAGTGGTGCGCGATCATACCGAAACACCCCTGCTGCAGCTCGGTCGGCAGGATGTCGCCGCATGAGCCTCCCGTCGCACCGAACCCTGCGCATTGCCATGCTGACCCATTCCACCAACCCGCGTGGCGGCGTGGTTCATGCCATGCAGCTTTCGGAAGCGCTGACCTCGCTTGGTCATGAGGTGGTCCTGCATGCGCCTGATGCCAAAGGGGCGGGCTTCTTTCGTCAACCCTCCTGCGGCACCGCCTGCATTGCCGTGCCGCCGGCACCTGCGGACATGACGCAAATGGTCGAGCAGCGGATTGCAGACTATGTCGGCTATTTCCGAAGAACCGGAACCAACGGTTTCGACCTGTTCCACGCCCATGACGGCATTTCCGGCAATGCGCTGGCGACCCTCAAGCTGGAGGGCCTGATCCCGAATTTTGCCCGCACTGTCCACCACATCGACCAGTTTGCTGATCCGCGCCTGATGGCTTTGCAGGATCGTGCGATCGATGCGGCCGATATCTTCTTCGCCGTCAGCCGCCTCTGGCGGGACAAGCTGAGATATGATCGCGGCATTGAGGCGACAGTGGTGGGCAACGGCGTCGACACCAACCGCTTCTCGCCTGCCTGGAGCGGCGAGCAGGTCGCTCTGCGCGACAGACTGCAGCTGGGAAGCGGGCCGATCTTCCTCAGTGTCGGCGGCATCGAGGCGCGAAAGAACACCCTCGGTATTCTCGAAGCCTTTCGTCAGGTCCGCGCCATCCGGCCGGATGCCCAGCTTGTCATTGCCGGCGGCGCCTCTATCCTGGACCATGGCGACTATCAGGAAGAGTTCCGTTCTTGCCTCGCCTGCCTCGGTCGGGACGCCGCAGCGGTGCATATCACCGGTGCGATCGCCGATGCCGACATGCCGAGCCTCTACCGGCTGGCGGATGCGCTGGTGTTCCCTTCGCTCAAGGAGGGCTTCGGCCTCGTCGTTCTGGAAGCCATGGCCAGCGGCATTCCGGTCGTGACGTCCTCGATTGCGCCCTTCACCGAATATCTAGGTCCCGGCGATGCGATCTGGTGCGATCCGCGTCATCCGGTCTCCATTGCCGAAGGCATGGTGCTGGCGCTGGTCGCACCGATCCGCGAGCAGATCATTCCCCGTGGTCTCGCGGTTGCCGCCCGCCATGGCTGGCACCAAACCGCGACTGCCCATCTTGCCCGCTATCACACGCTGCTGGAGCCCCACCATGCCTGAAATGCGGTTCGTCATTGCCTGGCCGGATGGCCGCAAGGAGACCTGTTACTCGCCCTCCCTGGTGATCAAGGACTATTTCGCCGAGGGCCGAAGCTATCCGCTGTCCGACTTTCTCGATCGCAGCCGCACGGCACTGACCATCGCCAGCGACAGGGTCAAGGCGAAATACGGCTATCCCTGCTCGTTGGCGCTCGGCCAGCTGTCGCGCATCGAACAGGCCGCCACTCCCTATCTCACCGACGCAGGGGCCGAAGTCCGCTGCGAAAGCTTCATCCTTTGAAAGGACCCACCATGACCACACCATTCCTCAAGAGCCATTACAGTGCGGTCGTCATCGGCGGTGGCCAGGCCGGGCTCTCGGCCTCTCATTATCTGAAGGGGCACGGCATCGATCACGTGGTCTTCGAGAAGAAGACCGTTGCGCATAAGTGGAAGAACGAACGCTGGGACGCCTTCTGCCTGGTGACGCCGAACTGGCAATGCCAGCTTCCCGACCATCCCTATGACGGCACGGATCCGCACGGTTTTATGGTCAAGGACGAGATTCTCGCCTATGTCGATCGCTTCGTGAAAAAGGTCGATGCGCCGGTCTTCGAGCAAACCAGCGTGACCTCGCTCGAAAGGCATGGCGGCCTCTTCCGGCTAGCGACCTCGGCTGGCGCAGTGACCGCCGATGCCGTGGTGATCGCCACCAGCCTCTATGCAGATCCGGCCATTCCGCGTGCTGCCGAGCGCCTGCCGGAGGACATCATGCAGATCCATACAGCCGCCTACCGCAGCGCCGATCACCTGCCGGAAGGCGGCGTCATCGTGGTCGGCTCCGGCCAGTCCGGCTGCCAGATTGCAGAGGATCTGCATCTGGCCGGCCGCAAGGTGCATCTCGTCACCGGCAACGCGCCACGCTGCGCCCGGTTCTATCGCGGCCGCGATGTGGTCGACTGGCTTTCCGATATCGGCCAGTACGACATCACGGTCGAACATGATGGCATGACGAAGAAGAAGCACGACACCAACCATTACCTGACAGGACGCGACGGCGGACGCGATATCGATCTGCGCAAGTTCGCGCTGGAGGGCATGGCGCTATACGGCCGCATGTCCGGCGTCGCCGCCGGCCGGATGCTGTTCGAGCCGAACCTGAAGGCCAATCTCGACGGCGCCGACCGTGTCTACAACGGCATCAATGCCCTGATTGACCGGCATATCGCCGAAAAGGGCATCGATGCTCCGGCCGGGTCCCCCTATGTCCCCGTCTGGGAGCCTGAGGCGGAGATCGCCGAACTCGACCTGAAGGCGGAGGGGATCACCTCGGTCATCTGGGCCACGGGATTCAGTCCAGATTGGTCCTTCGTCGGACTGCCGATCTTCGATGGCAATGCCTATCCCGTTCATCGCCGCGGCGTCACCGTCGTCGATGGTGTCTACGTGCTGGGACTTCCCTGGCTCTGGACCTGGGGCTCGGGCCGGTTCCTCAGCGTCGGCAGGGATGCCGAACATGTGGTCGGGCATCTCGCAGCTCGACGTTCGGCACAGACATCGTCTCTCAAGCAATCGGTCAGCGCCTGATCATGAGCGCGGCCCTTCTCGATTTTCCGCCCGCAGGACCTTCGGCACGCGACCTGATGGAACGCGCCCTTGATCCGCACATGCTGCTCGGCATGCCGCATTTGAATGGAAACGGGCTATCGGAGACCTGGCTGATGAAGGAACTCGGCCATCGCCATTGGCTGATGCTCGCCTGTCATCTCGGGATCGACAATGCGGATTTCAGAACGGCCGATGGAGAGGAGGCCTATGCCGCGATCTGTGCAACGTCACTGACGGATGCGCGTTTCGACGTCGTGCAGGCGAACGACATTTTGACGATCCATTCGAGACTGTCCGCAGTCTCGCGAACCCGGACTTCGACCCGACACGAGTTGTCTGTCCACGGACGAAGCGTCGGCGCCGTCGAACTCATCTCAACCTTCGTTTACAGAACGATCAAAGACAACAATCACTCGATAGCGCGTGTGACGTTGCCTGAGCCGCAGGGACAACGGTTCCAGCCTAGTCTTCTGGCCCAGAATGCTGCAGACATCCGGAATGGGCGGTTAGAAACGCATTTCGGGTTTCCGGTCTCCGCAAACAAAGCGCTCCGAACCTTTCGGTTTGATCCCAGCGCCTCGCAGGAGTTCAACGGCGCGGGACTGTTTTACTTTGCCGAGTATCAGGCTCTCGCCGATCGCGCCTTGGAAAACTGGTTTCCCTGCAAGGGGCCGGTCGTCCGTAAGGACGTCTTCTTCCTGGGAAATATCGAACGAAATGAAAGCGTTTTCTTCGACCTTATTGATTTTTCTGACGAGCAAAAATCTGTTCATGGGCAGTTGCGACGCGAAAATGGGAAAGTGATCGCCAAAATATTCGGTATGTGGACATGTCTTCGCTGAGGCATGGACGGGAGCCCGCACTTGCGGCGCGTGCTTGATACGGCGTCCCGCTAGTGATCTAGTGGATGATGAAATGAAAGTGAACTTCAGCGGTCCGTCTGATGAATGTTCGACCGCTCCTGTGCTAGCGTCCCATGCGCGTCTGAAAAGACGCTCGGCGCTGTAGAGAAAGATATGCGAGCACGTGACGACCAGCATCAGACATATCGCTAAACTTGCAGGAACATCGGTCTCTTCGGTCTCGCGCGTGCTCAACAACAGCGGTTACGCCTCGCCTGAGCTCAGGGACCGGGTCGAGGCGGCTATCCGAACGCTGAATTACACGCCCAGCAAGGGTGCCCGTATGCTGCGCGGTGCACCAAGCCGGATGATCGGACTGATGCTGCCGTCGATTGAAGTGCCTTTCTTCGGCATCCTGGCGCATGCCATCGAACAGGAATTGTTTCAGCACGGCTATCAGACGCTGATCTGCAGCACGGCGGAAAATATGGACCATGAGGTGCGCTACATCTCCATGCTGCTCGCCCAGCGCGTCGACGGCGTTATCGTGGCGAGCGCCTTCGGCAGCACCGAGCATTTCGGGGTGCTCAGGGACGCTCACATTCCGATCATCGCCATTGACCGCGAGCTGAGCGGCATCGCCGACGACGCTGTCATGGCCGATCACGAGGAAGGTGGACGGCTGATGGCGCGCCATCTGCTTGACCTCGGCCACCGGGCGATCGCCATCGTCGGCGCGCCGGCCCACAGCCAGCCTATCCAGCTTCGCCTTCAGGGCATTACGGCCGAGATGGCGAAAGACGGCCTCGCTCCTGCCATCGTGGCGATGGCGGAAGAGCACAGCTTTGCAGAAACCTACCGGCTGGCGCGAGAATTGCTGGCATCTCGACCCGAGGTCACCGCAATCATCGGCACGACCGACGTTTCAGCGATTGCCGCGATCCATGCCATCCAGGATCGCGAATTTTCCGTTCCGAACGACTATTCGGTCGTCGGCTTCGACGATCTGCCGGAGGCAGCCTATGTCTTTCCACGGCTGACAACGGTCGCGCAGCCGATCCGCGACGTCGGGCAGCAGGCAGCACGGCTGCTGGAAGCGCTGATCGACGAGCACCAAACGGGAGACAAACCTCGGCAAGGTGCGATCGTAAAAGTGCCGGTCACGCTGATCGAGCGCGATTCCACCGGCCCCGTTCGCAGTTGAGCAGATGGGACCCCGAAGCTAGGGCCGAATGATGACCTTGATCTCGCCTGGCAATGGCGCGTTGCCCACCATGTCGGCGACCTCCTCGAGACCGATGGTTTTGGTGACCAATGCGTCCAGTTCCAACACCCCGTTCGCGACCATTGCCGCAGCGCGCGAATGGGTGAAGGGGTTGAGGTAGGCCGGCCTGATATCGACTTCGTTTACGAGCAGATCGAAAGGCAGAACCGGCACCTCGACACCCGCCGGCGTCACCCCGAAAAGCACGAAGGTGCCACCGCGCCGCGCCATTTTCAGACCCGTTTGAAGCGTGTCGGGCACGCCGGCGCACTCGATGACCACGTCTGTGCCGCCTTTGGTAACCTCTCGCACGGAAGCGATCGTGTCCGAAGAGGCCGGGTCGAAGGCGTGCGTCGCCCCCAGGCGCAAAGCAGTTTGCCGTCTCGATTGCTGGCGTGTGATCAAAATGATCTCGCCTGCCCCAGCCAACCGGGCCAGTTGCACCATGAGCAGACCGATCACGCCCCCGCCGAGGATCGCGACGCTGTCGCCCGGACGGATCCTTGCCTTGTCGATGGCGTGGATACAGCAAGCCAGCGGTTCACTGAAGGCGCCATGAACGGGATCGAGGCCGGCCGGCAGGACGAAGGCCTGCGCATGCGGCACCGCCACATATTCCGCAAAGCCGCCGTCCCGTGTGACGCCGATGGCCGTCAAGCTCTCGCACAAGTTCGGCCGCGCTTGCGTGCAAGCCCGACAGGTGCCGCACGAGATATTCGGGTCGACCGTCACCAGCTCACCGCCGGTAAACCGGGTCACCACATCGCCGATCCCTTCCACGATGCCGCAGAATTCGTGGCCCAGCGTGACGGGGATCGCTGTCGGATATTCGCCCTTGTACATGTGGCGATCGGAACCGCAGATGCCGGCGGCTACCACCCGGACAAGCAACTCGCCCGGCCCGGCAACCGGCTTCTCAACGCTACGCATGGTCAAAGACCCGACCGACTCCAAGCGTACAGCCTTCATTTCACTCCTCCAGACCACAAGTTCGATTGCCTCTTTGCGGGATGAAGCCGCCTTGCGGGATGGCCCGCCACACGGCATCGACCATCCCGGGCACGGCTCAAGCGCTCAGCTCATGACATTGCCGCCGTCGACATTGTAGCACTGCGCCACGATGTATACTGCATCAGGCCCGGCCAGGAAGGCGGCCATGGCAGCTTGTTCGTGGGGGGCGCCAAATCGTCCGGCCGGAACGGCGGCGGCCACGCGGCGCTTGACGTCACCGGGTTTCAAACCTTCCCGGCTGCCGAGTTTTGCATCGACGACGTCCCACATCGGCGTATCGACGACGCCGGGAGCAATGGCGTTGACATTGATCCCGTAACGGATCAGCTCCAGAGCGGAGCTTTGCGTGATGCTGATGACGGCCGCCTTGGAAGCGCAGTAAGCCACAGCCGGTCCTTCGCCCCGACGTCCAGCCTGGGACGAGAAGTTGATGATGCGTCCACCTTCCCCTCTCTCCACCATGTGCCGGGCAACGGCCTGTGTCATGAAGATCAGGCCTTCGATATTGACCTGAAATACCCTAGCGGTGCGCTCCCGGGATATTTCCAGAATGGACTCGACCTCGTAAATGCCTGCGGCATTGACCAGGATATCGATCTTGCCGGCGGTGGCGATCGTGAAGCGCGCAGCTTCTTCGATGCTGTCCTGGCTGGTCACATCAAGCGCGACACCCCAGGCACCAGGGCCGATCGCTTCCGCCACCCGTGCGCATCGTTCATCGTCAAGGTCCGCCACGACGACCCTGGCGCCTTCGGCGGCGAAGCGTTCGCATACCGCCTTGCCGATGCCGCTCGCTCCTCCTGTGACCAATGCCACCTTGCCGGAGAGCCGCGCCGTTTCCGCATATGTCATCGCACTGCCTCCCCGGTCGCGCCTAAATCGGCAGGAGTGCCGTGCGCGGCTGCCATAATGAATAGTTTCATGTTTGCTCCTCCCTTGACTAAACGAAAATCGGAGCCGTTCCTGAGACGACGCCGATGGGCTAAGCGGATTGCGGATTCGTCTCCTTCGCCTCCCGAAGGAGCACAGACATGTCGGGGATGCCGTCGGTGGCCGTCGCACCCGCGAGGCAATGCGCAGCCGCAGCATGGGCGACGGCGCAAATATGCTCGACCGACCAGTTCTCATGCAGGCCGTAGAGCACGGCGGCACAGAAGGCGTCTCCTGCGCCGACCGTACTGACGATGTCATCGGGATCGACGGGTCGTGAACGCGTCATGATCGGGGAAGCGCCTGATGCAAACCAGAAGCAGATTTCCGGTGCATGGATGATCGCGCCTTTGGTGACGCCTGCGGCAAGCAGGCGCTCGCCCGCTTCCAAAAGCCCCGCCTCGATCAAATCTCCCTTCGCATCGCGAACGATAACGCCGGTTGCCCGACCCGCCTCCATCTCGTTGATGATCAGGAAATCGCAGAAGGGCAGAGCGACGCCGACCTTGGCCGCAAATTCCGGGTCTTCGCTCGATACGAAATCCACGCAGGTCGTCAGCCCCGCGCGGCGCGCGGCTTCCAGCAGGCGCGACGCTCCCGAACGGCCGTCAGGGTCAATCCGGTCGAGACCCGGCAACAGCATGAGGTAACCGAGATAGAAGAGCCGATAGCCGGCCTTGGCGAAGGCGGCGGGTGAGACAAGCTCATCCGTGACGGCATCGTTGGCGCCGCCATGATAGAAGAAGGTGCGGTTCTGGCCGGGCACATTCATGACATGCGTATGCGCCGTCACCCGGTCGGCAAGCGCCGTCAGCCCACCGACATCGACGCCGGCAAGCGCAAGGCGGGCCTTGACGATTTCTCCGTCCTGATCAGCGCCGATGCATCCCGCCGCCGCCAGCTTTCCCGGAAATCCGAGCGAGGCCAGATCGGTGACGACATTGGCGGCACCACCCCCCACGCCGAGATCCTGGTGGAGGATATGCGCGAGATTGCCCTGTTCGGGCCAATAGGACAGGGTGTGGACGCGATCGACGATGAAGTTTCCCGCGCAGACGATGCCGCCCTGCTTCTGACTGTCGCGATCGTGAACCTCCTCCCCGACCCGCATCAACTGCCTCCTTCGTTCCAGAGCGGTCTCAGCGGCGGCTCATCTTCCTCGATCGCGGCAAAGCGCCCGATCGGCTCCAGAAAGAAATTATCGCTGTTGTCGTCGTTGACCTGGCTGACCTCGCCGACAAGGACAGGTCCGCCCCCTTTCCTGCCGTAAAAGCGATGATAAAGCCCGGTGCGGATCGTCACGCTCTGGCCAGGCCGGAGAACCAGCGGCTCCCATGCAGCGAGCCGGTGCGGCAGCCCGTCTACCGGAACCGTCACATCATCCTTTAGCACATTGCCATCAGCATCGGTTGCGGCGAATTCGATGATGAGATCGCCACCGGCGCGATTGATGATGTCTTCCATCTTCGCCGCATGACGGTGTGTCGGCGTGAGCTGCCCTTCCCCAACGAAGAGCAGCTTTTCGGCATAGGTCCGTTCACCCCTGATATCAACGATGCCATTGCGCAGGCAAAACAGCACGAGGCCGCATTCGGCAAACCGGTTCGAGCCGAAATCGGTGACATCCCAACCTAGCTGATGGGTGCGCAAGTAGGCTGAAGCCTCGGGATAAGCGGCAAAATCCGCCGCCGTCCAATACCCCCATGCCGGCAGCGACCAGTGCCAACGCTCGAGAGTCTCGGTTGCCCGCAGCAACGCGGCGTTGATCGCAGAGCGCTGCATCAGACGGATGCCCCGTCATACGCGACCGGTACCACGACGTCCTCGCGGCCGGATGTGAGGGCTGCCGTCAGGACCGCATGATGCGCCTGCGCTTCCGCCGGGGTCGCGCAGCCGAAACCGTTGGCATTGCCGCCGGCAAGCTCATCGACGAAGGCCGCCCACATCTGCTGTATGGCGTCGGCAAAACCGAATTCGAAGATCTTGCCTGTAATGGCTGGAAACAGCGAGCCATAGCCGAGATCCTCGGTGCTCCAGGCCTGGGCACCGCCATTATAGTCCATCCATTGCCACTGGCGCGGCGACTTCGTGCTGAAGAATGCGCTTTTCTTCATGCCGAGAACCCTGATGTACCAGGTGTTGGATTCGCCGGGCGCGATGCGCCAGGTTTTCAGCACCATCGGGAAATCCTGATCGCCGGTGCGCACGCGGCTGCTGATCGTGGCATTGTCCCAGGTGGTGCAGGGCAGAATGCCGCCCTTGCCGTCGGGGCGTTCGGTGACCTTTTTGACCAAATGCGCATGCAGGGTCGTCGGGCGCCAGCCGAGACGCAGCGGCACGTGCAGCACATGCATACCGAGATCACCCATGCAGCCATAGTCGCCATTGATCTCGGCCATGCGCTTCCAGTTGATCGGCTTCTGCCGGTCGATATCCGAAGAGTGCAGGAAACCCGCCTCGACTTCGATTATATCCCCCATCTCGCCGCTTTTTGCGAGCGCGATGACCTTCTGTGCGCCGGGAAAGAACGGCATTTCCGACGAGCAGCGGACCAGGAGTTCGGGATGCTCGGCAAGAACCGCCATGATCTCCCGGTTCTGAGCGGCGTCCATGCCGAAGGGCTTTTCGCCGAGAAGATGTTTTCCGGCCTTCAGGACGTCGATGTAGAATTGCTGGTGCAGCACATGCGGGACTGCGCAATAGACCGCATCGACCTCAGGATTGGCCAGAAGCTCCTTATAGTCGGCGGTGAACTGCCGAACAGTCGGCACATGATCCCTGAACCAGTCGAGCAGCGTCGCGTTGGTATCACAGACGGCGACGATTTCCGGTCGCGCCTTCACATCGGCCAGATGCAGCCAGCGCGCCGCGGCGCTCGCGAACTCGCGTCCCATCAGACCGCAGCCGATGACGCCGAAACGGAATATTTTCGTCATGACATGTCCTCCCAGACGCGCGTCAGCCAATATGCAGCGAGGCTTGCTCGACGGAAGCCTTGTCATGGACGATCGCCATCAAGGCCCGCGTCATGCCGCCGGGATTGTGATGCTGGATGACGTTGCGGCCATAGACGATGCCACGCGCGCCCTGCTCCATCAACTGCTTGGTGCGGATCAGGATTTCCTGATCCGAAACGCGGCCGCCGCCGCGCACCAACACAGGCAGGCCCTGGGCGATCTCGACCACGCGATGATATTCCTCGACATTGTCGCACGGGTCGGCCTTGATGATATCGGCGCCGAGTTCAGCCGCCTGGCGCACAAGCGGCAGGATCTTGTCGATCGCGCCATCGACCATGTAGGCGCCCTTGGAATTGTCCTGCATGACAAGCGGTTCGACCATCAGCGGCATGCCGTAGATTTCGCATTCGCGCTTCAGGCTGTTCACATTGCGCACGCAGGCGCGGTAGACTTCCGGCTGGTCCGGCAGCATCAAAAGATTGACGACGACACAGGCAGCATCCAATGCAACGCCCTGTTCCACCGCCCTGTCGATCACTTCGGAAAACAGCTGAGACGGCAGGGGATTGCCATAGATGTTGGCGATGTCGGTGCGCAGCACCAGCGCCGGGCGATGCTTGCCGGGAATAGCCTGCAGAAATGGTGCGGTCCCCGGCGGCAGCTGAATGGCATCCGGTGCCGCGTCCGCGATCACCTCGATGGCCGTCTTCATATTCTCGATGCCGGAAAGGAAGGTCCGTTCATTGAACATGCCGTGATCGATAGCAACGTCAAAACAATTTCCAGACACGCCGAAAAGTCGGTTCAACCGCGCGGATTTCATCAGCTTCCTCCCAATATGGCAACGTTTCCACATCTGGATAAACGCAGAAGGAATGCGAGTCAATATAATGTGGTAACGTTTCCATACTGGTTTCCAGGTGTGGACGAGGTGCTGCTCGCACCTCGTCCAGGAAGGACTACCAGCAGGTAAAACCTGCATCGACGTTGACGATCGCCCCGGTCATCAGGCTGGCGGCACCTGATGCGAGGAAGAGGACCGTGCTGGCAACCTCTTCCGGCGTTCCCATCCTGCCCATCGGCGTGTCGGCGAGCCAGAGCGGAATGCGCTCGCGATTGGCTTCGACGGCGACCACCATCGGTGTCTCGATATAGGTGGGCGCGACGGCATTTACCCTGATGCCGTGATGCGCCCACTCGGCGGCCAAGGAGCGCGTGAGGTGATGGACGGCCGCCTTGGAGACGTTATAGGCCGTCTGAGGCTGGGGCCGGTTGCAGATGTGCCCCGACATCGAGCCGAGGTTGACGATGGCGCCCCGTTTCATCGCAATCATGGGACGACCGAAGGCGCGCGAGCACCAGAAGACGCCATTGAGATTGACGTCCATCATGCGCAGCCAATCCGCGTCGGTGAGATCCTGCGCCGGAACGCCGCTCTGGCCGATGCCGGCATTGTTGACGAGGATCGTCGCCGGTCGCCCGCCATCGGCAAGCTCAGCCGCGATCGCGTCCATTCGGGCTGCGTCGGTGACGTCGCCGACCCGGACTTCGACGTCATAGCCTCCGTCGCGCAGCGCAAGCGCTTGCCCAGCGTCGGCCTCGCTGCGTTCGATGACGACGACGGCGGCGCCCGCCTCCGCCAGCGCCTCGGTGCAGCAGAGACCGATCGCACGCCCTCCGCCTGTGACCACCGCACGTTCGCCGTCGAGGCGAAATTTCTGCTGGTAGCTCATCTCACGTCTCCTCAAATGTCAAAGGCGCTCGGAAGCACGACGATATCGCGGATGGTGACGTTGCGCGGACGGGTCAGCATGAAGATGATCGCGTCGGCGACTTCCTTGGGCTCGATCAAGGCTCCGGCCTCCTTGGCCTTGCGTAGGTTTTCCTCCGGCCAATCCGCGAGCAAAGCGCTGATCACCGGTCCCGGAGAAACCGACCCCACACGAATGCCACTTTTCAAAAGCTGGCGTCGCATCGTCTGGACGAAGCAGGTCATCGCCCACTTCGACGACGAATAGACCGGTTCCCATGGAATCGCCGAATGTCCAGCGACGGAGCTGGTGACGACAATGTCGCCAGTGCCACGTTCGATCATGTGCGGAATGACATTTCGAACGTTCTTGATGACGACATTGACGTTGAGATTGAGCATCCGATCGATGGTATCGAGGTCGGTTTCCATCAGGTCGCCGCCGATATAGGTGCCTGCATTGGCATGCAGGATGTCGAGTTTACCCGCCTTCGACAGAATGCCCTCGAGCAGTCCCGCACACTCGCCCGGATCCAGCAAGTTGATCTTGAGCGGAATAGCGCGCTCGCCAAGCCGGGCGCAAACTGTCTCAAGGGCCCTCTCATCGCGGTCCACCAGCACGACCGTCGCGCCAGCGGCAAGCATTGCCTCCGTCGAAGCGAGTCCTATTCCGGATGCAGCACCCGTGACCGCCGCGATCTTGCCATTCAATTCCGTCATCGATTTTTCCTCCTGTCTTGATGCTGATTGCTAATTCTTCCCGACGCCGCAGGCGGCGTGATAGTCCGCAAGACTCTTCGTCACTCTCCAGATCAAAACCTGTTCCGGATCGAGCGGCGCATCTGCGAAGTCCTGAGCGGCCGGCATATGCTGCCAAAGCAATGGCAGCGGTACGGCCTGCCCTCGAAGGGCTTCGCACAGGCGCCGGACGGCCTCTTGCGCTTCAGCCGACGCCCAATAATAACGGATGCGGTCAGACAGCGAATAGTGCCGCAGCCAGCGCATCTCGGCGTTCGTCCCGTGGTAGTGGCGGCTCCAATTGCCGGGCTGATCGAGCATCAGCGCTTCCATCACGGCATAGAGCGGACGCTGGCCGTAATCGGGCAAGAGGTCCGAAGCGATCGCATCCAGCGCGTAGAGCGCCTCGCGCAGGACGAAGGTCAGCTCGGGACCAACCTTCAGAATGGGAAAGCCGTCCTCCACCAGCGCGGTCAACGGCCGGGTTCCCTGATAGTCCGTCGAATGCGCCTCGAAGACGAACTGCGGCTCCTCGGTGAGCACCGATTTCAGCGCGTCTATCTTGCTCCGGTCGTACAGGATGACATTCTGATTGCCGAACTCGACGCCCGGCTGAACGACCAGACCGATCGCCCGTCCAAACGCTTGCCCGAGTCCGGCCTCTGTAAAGATCCGGCGGTGGACTTCGATCGTCTCCAGCGCCGCTGCGGCAGCTGTCGGTTCGATGGTTGTCAGGGCATGATCGGCCCCGCCTGGCGGCGGCACTTCGGTGCCGATGACGTAAACCGGCAATGCGCCGCCGGTCTTCTTTGCCGAGGCCTCGGCGACCGCCGCAAGCCGAGCGGCGCGATAGGCTGTGGTTTCGTCGTCGAGCGCCACCGGCTCGCCCTTGCAGCCCATCGAGGCATCGAGGTGAATCTTGCGGAATCCGGCGTCGACATAGGCGGCAACCATCTTCTCCGCCTCGGCCATCGCCTCTTCCGCCGGGCGGTCGCGCCAGGGATTGGGGCCGAGATGATCACCGCCGAGAACGATGAGTTTTTCGGGGCACCCTTCCTCGACTGCTATTTTGCCGACGAGAGATGCGAAGTCGCTTGGCGTCATTCCGGTGTAGCCGCCGCGGTGATTGACCTGGTTGCAGGTGGCTTCGATCAGGACGGTGCTTGCCTGTTGCCGCCCGTGTCGGAGTGCAGCGCGAAGTACGATCGGATGGGCCGAGCAGACGGAGGTCACGCCTCTCGGGTGGCCTTCGATCCGCACCCTTGCCAGATCGTTGAGATGCACCTGCATCACGGGCGCCTTTCGGTTGAAGCGATGAACGCATCGAGTTCCTGGTGAGTGCCGGCACCTTCCATCGGCCCGAGGACCGTCACGTTGCGGGCGCCGGCGGCCGAACCATAGGTCAGAGCTTGTTGCGGAGACATTCCGAGCCGCCGGCAGGTGAGGTAGGCCCCGCCGAAGCAGTCGCCGGCGCCCGTGGGGTCGACCTCCTGAACGACGAATGCCGGGGCGTCGATGCGGTCTCCTTGCCAGCCGAAATAGGTCGCGCCGTCGGCTCCGCGCTTCAGCACGATCTCCTTGACGCCCATCTCGAACAAGCGGCGGATAGCTTCTGCCTCGCCTTCGACACCTGCGGCACGCTCAAGCTCTTCTCCGGACGGCAGAAGCAGATCGGCGGCAGCGACAAGCTTGGAAAAGCGACGCTCGGTCTGCTCGTCCAGCTTCAATTCCTTGCGAATGTTCGGATCCACCGAGAGCGTTCCCCCGCGTGCCTTGACGATGTCAACCGCCTTGTCGATCACCGCGCGCGCGCTGGGGACCGACAGAGCCGAGCCCATCACGTGAAGATGCCCGCTCCGATTGAGGAGAGCGCCGACCGCTTGAGACCAGCCGAAGCGCGCAGCTGCCGATGTGGCGATGTTGTAGACGAAATCGCGGGAGCCATCCTTGCGATAGCGGACAAAAGCGCTTCCCGTGGGATAGTCCGGATCGATCGAGATCGTCGAAACATCGACGCCGTCGCGTTTGAGGCGATCGGTATTGACACGACCGAAATCGTCATCGCCGACGGCGCCAACCATTGCGGCCTTTCCACCCAGTCGGCCGCATTGCGAGATGAAGATCGCCGGCGCTCCGCTCGCAAACGGACCAACAAGCGGCTGGGCTTCAAGAAACCCGTCTCCGACCGTCGTGGCGACGATCTCGACGAGGATCTCCCCTACGCAAACCGTGGGACCAAGCTGGTCCGGAGCCAGTACTGAGGTCATTTACAATCCTGCTTTCGATCGTTCTTGTCGTCAACTCGTCGCCGCCTGGACCGGCGCACCATCCTCGCTGCCGAACTCTTCGCTCTCCAGGGACAGAAAGCGCTGGTGCAACATGCATGCCGCCCCGAAGGCGGAGCCGAACTCCGCATCATCGTCCACGACAATCTCCGGCATGGGGAAAGGTATATTCTGGCCCTCCGACATGTGAACCGCCACGCGGGCGGCCACCATCGGGTAGAGAGACGCCACGGAGCCACCCAGCACGATCCTGTCCGGGTCGAGCAGACGACAGGCCTGCAGCAATGCATATGCGAGATGGCGCGACCAGGTTTCGGCGATATTCACCGCGGCCGGGACACGGTCATGAACGTCGCCAAGGAATTCCTGCAGATCGACGTGCTTACGTCCAATAGCCTCGCGATACTGCCTGATCAGCACTTCGCGACCGATCAGCTGTTCAAACTTCTGACCGCCGCTTCCCGGCACCAGGGTGTGGCCGATTTCGCCCGCCAGGCCGTGGCCGCCCCGGAACAGCTTGCCATCGATCATGATGCCGCCGCCGACGCCGGTTTCCATCAGCAGGAACAGGGTCACGCCTGCGGCGCCGTGACGATAGCTGTCGCCGATCGCAAACGCGTTGGCGTCGTTTTCAACCGCGATCGGGACGGCGGCCGGGAATGCGGCCAGGAAGGCGGTTTGACCAATCTCTTTCAACGACACGTCTCGCCAGCCGATGATGGGCGCGAGGGTGACAATTCCGTCCGGCCGGATGTGGGCCGGCGCCGATATGCCGAGACCCTTGCACCGTCCGATCATCCCCTTCGCCATCGCACTGACAATCAGCTCGACGCCCTGCGCCACGGCCTCCTCCACGGTAGAAGACGGTGTGTCGAACGCCATTTTCCGACATGCCCGGACTTCGGCGGAGAGATCGACAACTGCAGCCGATATATGCTCGACGCCAATCTCGATCCCGACGAAGAATGCGGCATCGGGAACCAGTTCGAGCATGATGCCGGGACGACCGGCACGGGAAGGCTCCAAACGCTGCTTGCCACTCTCGTCCGACTCCCGAACGAACCCGCCTTCCGTCAGTTCGGCTACGATCTCTCCCGAGGACGAGCGATTCATCCCGAGCTTCCGGGCGAGATCCGCCCGGCTGAGGCTTCGGTGGGCATAGATCGTCTGCAAGGCGGCGACGATATTGTTCTGTCGGATCCTGCGCGGCGAACTTCCGATGGAGACGGTGTCGTTCATATTTCAATTCCCTTCAGTCGGCCCAACCCTTACACGACTGGAACAGGCTGTCAGAAGGATAATCAGGGCCGCGCGTTTGTGGCGCGGCGGCGCTTGGCCTCGTCATATTTCAACTCGATGTAGCGCTTCGCGTGCGCCGCAAGCGGATCATTCTCCTCCCAGGTGTCGCGCCAGATCGCGCAGGCAAGCGACAGGCCTTCGTCGACGACCGTCGTCGAGAAGCTCTCGAACACGATGTCGCGCTTGTAGTCGATGTCGAGCAGAGCGTCGAAGATCAGATCGAAGTTGATGACGCCGTCGCCGAGATAGCCGCGGTTGCTCTCGCCGATGTGGAAGTAGCCGATCTTGTCGCCGGCGAGGCGGATCGCCGCGGCCGGATTGGCTTCCTCGATGTTCATATGGAACGTGTCGAGGTGGAGTCGAACATGCTCGGACCCCGTCTCGGCGATGAACTTCAGCCCCTGCGCCGTGGTATTCAGCAGGTTCGTCTCGAACCGGTTGACAACCTCCAGCACGAGATCGACGTTCGCCTGCCTGGCGACTTCGCCGGTCGCGGCGATCGCAGCGACGCTGTTGTCCCAGCCCTTCTTCGTCGGCTGGCGATTGTACTTGGTGTGCGCGGAATAGAGAATCCCGCCCAGCTTGTTGCCGCCGATATCACGGACCGCACGAACGGCGTCGGCCAGCGTCTGCTTGCCGGCGGACACCGCAGACATGTCCTCGCTCGATACGTCCTTGTCGAGCGGCAGACCCATCGTCACGCCAATCTCCACGTCAAGCGACTGCGCAAGCTTTGCCAGTCGATCGAGATTGAATTTCTCGGGGCGCAGATAGGCAAATTCGATGGTGCGATATCCGTGTTCGGCCGTCTTGTTGAGGGCCATTTCCAGCCCTTCCTGCGTTTGGCCACCTGTCCATACAAATGAATGGATACCCAATCGACGCATGGTCTTTTCCTCCAAAAAATGCCTTTGGTTGCGCACAGTGCTATGCCATTTAGTTTGGCAAGACAACAAATAATTTTAGCTGTAATTTTTTTGCTGCTTTGCAAAATTACCTTGCAATGCAATATTTTACACTTCTCGCCGCTTCATTTTGCCCTTTGCCGGAAATTAGTTTCTGCAAAAATCAAAGGGATAGATCAACGATTTGCATGTTTAGACAACAAATGTTGCACCAGTGGTTTTTTTGGCCTACACAAAAGGCCGGCGAAATGATCTCGCTGCACTTTGGGAGGATTGAAAATGAATTATGCTTTGAAGGCTAGCGCGCTTGCGCTGACGCTCAGCCTCGCCACTACCGCGTCACCGGCCTGGGCTGACTTCTGGTCCGACGCCGGCGCCAAATTCAAGGGCGTGACACTGCACGGCGTCACCGAAAGCACCCCGCCATCGAACTACATCAGGAACGTGCTCGCTCCGGAATTCGAAAAGAAGACCGGCATCAAGGTCGACATCGAGACGACGTCCTGGGATCAGATGTACGACAAGGCCATCAAGGATATGGAAGCCAAGACCGGCATCTATGACATGGTCTACATCGAGCAGGACATCATCTACTCCTATCTGGCCAGGAATTTCCTCGTCGACATCACGAAGACACTGAAAGACCAGCCGGATCTGAAGGCGCCGACCTACGACGACGCCAACTTCACCAGCTTTGCCGACTACTTCAAGGATGCGAGCGGCGATCTCTTCGGCGTTCCGATGGAAGCCTTCCTGAAGGCGTATCTCTATCGCAAGGACCTCTTCGACGATCCGAAGATCAAGGAAGCCTTCAAGAAGGAAACCGGCAAGGACCTGAAGCCGGCGACCACACACGCGGAATATACCGAGATCGCCGACTTCTTCACGAAGTACGGCAAGGACAACGGCATGGAGCTCTGGGGCACGACCGCTCAGGCACATACAGGCCATCCGGCGTCCTGGTATGAATTCTTCGAGTCCATCGCGCCGACCTTCGGCGTCTACAATTGGGGCATCGACGCCAAGAACAACTATGCAGCGACTGTCGAACATGGCGGCGCGATGAACGGCGACAAGGCGAAGGCCGCGTTGAAGTATTGGCTGCACCTGCGCGACATCGCTCCTCCGGAATCGACGCAGTCAACCTGGACGGAAACCGCAACGACCTTCGCCGCTGGCCGCGTCGCCCAGGGACTGATCTACGGTGAGAACGCCGCATGGATCGCAAGCGATCCGGCGCAGTCGAAGGTGGTCGGCCAGGTCGGTTTCGCCCTGCCGCCGCTCGAGCCGGGCGTGCTGGACGACGCGAAAGCAGGAAAGGGCTATATCGGCTACTACGATGGCGGTGCCTTCGGCGTGCCGGTCACGTCCAAGAACAAGGAAGCGTCGCTGCTGTTCCTCGAATTCATCGGTCAGAACGAAGTGCAGCCCGATTGGGCCATCGCCGCACCGCGCATCACCAATACGGCGACGTTCGACGATCCGAAGGTGAAGGAAATGGACGTCAAGCTCGGCGGCTTCTACACGATGCTGAAGGACGATGGCAAGCTCTTCGCCGGCGCTCCTCCCTATCCCTTCCATGCTCAGGTACGTGAAGCGACTGCTCCTATCTTCTACGACATCCTGACCGGCAAGATCGGTCCGGATGAAGGCCTCGACCAGATGGCGGCCAAGGCCGAAGAGGAGCTCACCTCGCTCGGCTATCGCAAATAAAACATCCTCCCCAACTGACGGGTCGTTCCGGCGACCCGTCATCTTTCGCTCCCTGATGGAGCGGACGTCCACATAACGTTCAATGGGGGATAGGCGATGCATTCGCAGAAGCTCGGGTGGCTGTTGCTGTCACCGACCATAGTGATCCTCGGACTGTTCGGGATCTTTCCTTTCATCTACGTCCTCTGGGTCTCTTTCCATTCATGGAACCCGTTCGCGGCCAATCCGGGCATGATCTTCAACTGGGCTGAGAACTATCGGCGGCTCGTCTTCGACCCGCAGTTCCTGGCATCGCTCGGCATAACCCTGGCATTCGTCTTCTTCGCGGTCGTGTCGGAGCTGGTCCTCGGCTACATCCTCGCCCAGGCGCTGCTCAAGGACTTTCCCGGAAAAGCGGTGTTTCGCACGATCCATACGCTGCCGCTGATCATGGCGCCGATCATCGTCGGCTCCGTCTGGAAGCTGATGACCACGCCGTCGATCGGCATCATTCCCTATCTCCTGAGGAGCTGGTTCGGCTACGATCTGAATATCGGCCAGAGCGCCGTCGCGGCCTTCACCGTCACTGTCATCATGGACATCTGGCACTGGACGCCGCTCGTCACCCTCTCGCTGATCGCCGCACTCGTCTCGCTTCCATCAGACCCCTTCGAGCAGGCGCAGATCGACGGCGCCGGCAAAAGCCAGATCTTCTGGCACATCACGCTTCCCCTGATCCGCCCGGCCCTGCTCGCCACGGTGTTCATCCGGCTGATGGACGCGCTGCGCACCGTCGACGAAGTCCTGATGCTGACCGGCGGCGGTCCGGGTTCTTCGACGCGCTACATCGGCGTCCATATCTTCAGGGAAGTTTTTCCCAAGACGAATTACGGCTACGGTTCGGCGATCTCCGTCATCGTCCTCTATCTCACCATCGTCGTCTGCTGGCTGCTCTATGTCGGCCTGATTGCGCCCCGCGTGAAGAGAGGTTGAAGCGATGAAGAAGACCCGTTTTCCCTTGCTTCCGGTCGTCCTGTGGACCTTGATAAGCCTCGCGACCCTTTTCCCGATCTACTGGCTCTTCGTCATATCGGTGAAACAGCCCTTCGACCTGTTCTCGACGCCCGATGTCATTCTCCGGAGCTTCTTCTGGAAGAACTACCAGGACGTGCTGACCAATCCGACCTTGCGCGGATACATGCTCAACTCGATGATCATTTCGTCAGGGAACGCGCTGCTCGTCACCACGCTCGGTTTCCTTGCCTGCTACGCCCTGACGCGCTTCGACCTCGCCGGCAAGGAAAGCATCTTCTTCTGGACGATCACCAACCGCATGGCGCCGCCGGCGGTCTTCCTCCTGCCGCTTTTCCTGCTGCTGACGCAGGTCTACAGGATCGGCGACTTCTCGCTCGCCGATTCCAAGCTGGGCATGATCCTCGTCTATTGCTCCTTCAACCTTCCCTTCGCCATCTGGACGCTGCGCCCGACCGTGGAAGGCATTCCGAAGGAATTGGACGAGGCGGCCTATATGGATGGCGCGAGCCCATGGACCGTCCTCTATGATATCATCTTTCCTTTGGCACGGCCCGGACTTGCGGTGACGCTGATCCTAACCTGGGTGTTTGCGTGGAACGAATACCTGCTGGCGGCGACGCTCACCAACTTCCATGCGCGGACACTCACCACCGGCTTGTCTGAATATGTGACGACGACGGGGACGGCCTGGGGCATCATGGCCGCGATTTCAATGCTGACATTGGTTCCAGCGCTCATCGTCTTTTCGGTGGTCCAGCGCCACATCGTCGCCGGCCTGACCTTCGGCGCCGTGAAAGGATGAAACGATGACGTCTCAATCAGGAAATAACGAACCCAAGCCGGGATTTCTACCGATCGAAACGAACTGGTTCGACCGGCTCTTCATCTCGATCGTCATCTGGGTCGCGCTCTCGCTGTTCTGGATGCGGTTCATCGAGCCGTTCGGGCCTTCGGTATGGTTTGCGGCGGCGATCTCGACGGTCCTTGGCGCCTATATCGTCTGGAAGGGATGAGCCGATGAATTCCGTCAACGACATCAAGTCACAAATCGCGCTGCTTTAGGGGGGAACGACATTGGCAAACGTACAGGTTAGCGACGTCACCAAGAAATATGGCTCTCTTCAAGTCATGCACGGCGTCAGCGTCGACATCGAGGACGGCGAATTCGTCGTTCTGGTCGGCCCCTCCGGCTGCGGCAAGTCCACCCTGCTCCGGATGATCGCCGGGCTGGAGACGGTCAGCAGCGGAGACATCCGGATCGGCGGCCGTGTCGTCACCGACGCTCCTCCAAAGGAGCGCGACATCGCGATGGTCTTCCAGAGCTATGCGCTCTATCCCCACAAGACCGTCGCCGAGAACATGGGCTTTCCGCTGAAGATGGCCAAGCGGCCGAAGGCGGAGATCGACGAGAAGGTCGGCAGGGCGGCCGAGATCCTCGATCTGACGCGTTATCTCGACCGCTATCCGAAGCAACTGTCGGGCGGACAGCGTCAACGCGTGGCGATGGGCCGCGCCATCGTCCGAGATCCGAAGGTCTTCCTGTTCGACGAGCCATTGTCGAACCTCGACGCTAAACTCCGTGTCACCATGCGCGTCGAGATCAAGGAGCTTCACCAGCGGCTGAAGACCACCACCGTCTACGTCACGCACGATCAGATCGAGGCGATGACGATGGCCAACAAGATCGTGGTGATGCGCGACGGCAGGGTCGAGCAGATCGGCAAGCCACTCGATCTCTACGACTTTCCGGTCAACCTCTTCGTCGCCGGCTTCATCGGCAGCCCATCGATGAACTTCCTTCACGGCCGCATAGCCATCCGCGACGGCAGGAAGATCGTCGTCACTGACGAGGGAATCACCCTTCCGATGGCAGATACAAATGCGGATGAAGGACGAGCCGTTACCTACGGCATCCGACCGGAGCACATCACGATCGGCGAGGAAGGCGTTCCCGTCGAAGTCTCGGTGTTCGAGCCCACGGGTTCGGAGACATTGATCTTCGGCCGCACGGGAGGCGTGCCGATCGACGCCCTGATCCGCGAGCGTATCGAGGTCGACCCCGGACGGACGATGTACTTCCACATCGATCCCCGACGTGCGCATATCTTCGATCGGGAAACAGGCCAGAGACTTTAGGAGAACGATCCATGGACTTCAGAGGAAAGACGGTGATCGTGACCGGCGCAGGAAAAGGCATCGGACGCGAAATTGTAAGGATGCTCGTCGAACGGGGTGCGCAGGTCGTCGCCTTGACCCGCAGCGGCGCCGATGTCGAAGCGCTGCGAGGGGAATTCGGCTGCCGGGCAATCCAGGTCGATCTCGCAGACGCCGATGCGACCAGAGAGGCGGCGATCGCTGCCCTTCCCGCAGATTTCCTTATCAACTGCGCCGGCACAACCGAGCTTCAGCCGTTCCTGGAGACAACCGTCGAAGCATTCGACCGCCTTGTCGCGGTCAACACGCGTGCTCCGATGATCGTCGCCCAGGAATATGCCCGTTCGCTGATCAAGGAAGGCCGTCCAGGCGCCATCGTCAATGTCTCGTCGGTCGCATCCTTCGTCGGCATCCCCGACCACGCTGCCTATTGTGCGTCGAAGGGTGGATTGGACGGGTTGACGCGGGTCATGGCAAAGGAGCTTGCGCCTCACGGCATCCGCGCGAACGGCGTCCACCCGACGGTGACGTTGACGCCAATGGCGGTGAAGGCATGGAGCGATCCCGAGAAGGCGGCCGGGATGATGAAGCGTATTCCGGTCGGACGCTTCGCCGAGCCGGCAGACATTGCCGAGGTTGTTCTTTTCCTGCTGTCCGACCAGGCTGCCATGGTGAACGGCATATCGATGCCGGTGGACGGCGGCTACATGATTGCCTGACTCAGGACGAACGTGTCGTACGAGCCTGCGATTGCAATAGGGGATGCGGCGACGTCGACCGCCGCACCAACCGGCGCAGCTCATCTTGATCAACAAAATGATCCGTCACGCCAGCCTCCTTATCCGGATGGCTGAAGACAAGACCGTCTGAATCCTCAAGCTTCAGAGCTTGCTCCGTGTTCATGATCCCCAGTGCCTGGCGCTCGTACTCGGACTCAAGCGCCGCCTCGACGATGGCTTTTTTCTTGCGCATGTCCATTTCCTCCGTTGCTCAAAGGGTAACGGACGGGCGGACTCGCGGTTCCGATCAAGGCATCACGATATGCAAACAGTTGAAACGAACGCCCTCTGATATCCGCCGATACTGGCGACACCGCCTAACTCGGCGAGACGTCAGGCCCACCGGCGGCTCTTTGAATTAAGCGGGCAACCACTTCAGTGCGGTTCTGCGCCTGCAACTTGCGCATTATGTGTTGCAAATGCATCTTCACCGTATGCCCCGACAAATTGAGTTTTCCTGCAATGACCTTATTTGAACAGCCGCATTGCAACTCTGCGAGGACATCCGCTTCCCGGGGAGTGAAATCGGCAACTGCCAAATACTGCGTCCTCTCATCCAAGCTTTTTTCGGCCTCATTTCTGGCCGGCGTATGCTCGTTTGGGCCTGCTGTAACAACTCCCAATAGCTGCGGGAAAAATGTTCCTCCTGCCAGAACGAGACGAAGACCGGCAAGGGCAATGTCAATAGGGAGTGAAGTCGAGAAAAAGCCGCGGATGCCCATTTTGAGTGCCTGACGGGCTATGATGGCGTCATCCGTACCTGAGAGCAACGTGATAGGAGCCTCAGGAAAACGAGCAGCAATTGCCGCGAGATCATCACGCAGGCTGGTACTCTCGACACCTCTGCCGGCCAGACCTAACAGAATCAAGCGCACCTCAGTTCCAAGAGCTCGATCGAGACTCTCAGTCGAGATCAAATCTATAACGTTCCACCCAGCGATTTCACGCTCAAGAAGCTTCACCACTGTCGTACGCGCCAATGTAGAATGCTCAATGATGATCACAGTTGGTGCATTGCGCCCCATACGGCGCCTAGTTCCAGCAATGTCGGACACTTGCGTGCTCCCCCAGAATATTTGCAGCGCAACAGCTATTCATAATATTCCTGTTCTCACTACATGTCATGATAAAAAGTGAGTGTATTTCATATATTAATAGTCTGATCTCTCATGATAATTCTTATAGTCTATAAGATATCATCGATAGATAACTGGACTTGCACAGCATATTGAAGATCTTTTTCATGAAAGCCAGCCGGTTCGACTTGTCGCCATAGACTTTCCGGCCTTCGCCGAATTCACGTATGGCAAGCGGGTCAACAAAGCTTTCAAAGGCACTGAAAAGGCAACCGATCTGCGACAGACCCATTTAGGAAAGAGTCGTTGGATTTAGTGAGCAGCCGAACGGCTCGGCTTTGTTTCCCTACCTCAATTCAAAGCAGTCGCAGACCCGACAGCAAAACGACAAACGCGATAAGCAACAAAACCACAAGATCGCTGATTACCCGTTATGATTAGTGAAACTTGGCTCTAATGACGCGTTAATACCAGTTGTTTCACTCAGGCAGCACTACGTCGGCACCGCCAGATGCCGGACAGAGGCCACGGCCTCTGCCGGCCGAAATCGGCGGCAATGCCGATGAGGGTCATGGTGGAAGGTTCAGCATCTCCGTGAGCCCGCCGTTCAGTGCCATGGCGGCCAAGGAGGCGAATGCCGGGCGGCGGAAACAATATGGCTTGAAAGATCGCACGAAGAACGGTTTCGTGCAGTTGAGCCCCCACTACAGGTGGAGTCCATCTGCTAGCTGTGCATGAAGTCCAGAATGTCGTTTACGAGAGCCGAATGGGCGTCTGTGAGGTTCCCATCTCCACCGTGGCCTGCGATGCCGGCCAACTGAAGCGCTTGCTGATCATAGAGAACATGATCGGCCTGCTGGGCATCCGCCGTCCCACCGGCGGGAACGGCAATGTTGATGGGATGGAAATAGCCGAAATTGACGTCTACCATGCTGCCGGTTGACGATCCGTCCCCACCGCCGCCACCCGCGTGATTGCCGGTAAAAATCGTATCTGACGACAGATTAAAGCCACCGCCATTGCCGCCGATACCTGCGATCTGCACAGTGCCCTGATCGAAAATGACATTGTTTGTCTGATGAGCCTCTGCGGAGCCGCCCGCGGCGCCGACGGCGATGTTGATCGGTGAGAAGATGGCAATACTCACGTCGACCATGCTGCCGACAAAATATCCATCGCCGCCATGGCCCGCATAAAAGTCGCCGGTCAATGTGAGCGCAGTTCCCGGGCTCATCGACGTGCCGTGGCTCGCGACGTTATGGTCTCCGCCCGAGCCGCCCATGCCGCCAATCTGGGTCGCGCCCTGCAGGAACAGGGCGTTGTTCGATTGCTCGGCGTGAGCCTCCGCGCCGGGGCCTGCAGCCACAGCAGTGTTCACGGGGGCAAACAGCGCGACTTCGGTGCTGACGAGTCCACCGTAGAAGAGCCCATTGCCCCCGGTGCCGGCATGATTGGCGCCATCGCCGCCGCCGATGGCAACATTGCCGCTTCCACCATTCCCGCCTATCCCCGCCATTTCGGTGGGATGCTGATTGATGAGCGCGTCGTTGCCCTGGAAAGCATCGGCACCCGAATGAGGTCCCGCAATGGCGGCATTGGACGGCGTGAAGACGGCCAACGCGTTGCTGCTGATCACGCCTTCGCTGACCCCGTCACCACCGCTGCCAGCTGAATTATGGCTCGGACCGGAAGCGACACCCAATGGAAGCCAAGTCGGCACCAGCGCCAGATGCCCCGCGGCCACATTGGAGGCGAGGTGTTGATCGGTGCCCGCCTTGGGCAAGTCTTCCAATAGGGAACGAGTTTCCGCCATTACCGTCTCCATCCGCGGTCAACCGCACGTCTACCGAGCGTGCGGCGCCATGCAGCGTGAATTGTTCAGGCATTGTGCCTCTGAACGGAAGAAAAGCGGAGCCTGCAATTCGTCTACATCCCGTCGGCTAGGGCTGTAGCCATTTGGCTGTCATGACCGCAGCGCCCGTTGCGCGCGTTTGCGAGCACTAAATCCGCCTTTGGATCAGAGGTCCCGATGTCGCTTCGAAGAGGTCGCAGACATGATCGACCATGCCACCCTGCACCAAATCACTAAGTACCAATCCAAATAACGCTCCGCCACATCCAAGTATACGCCCGAATGAACGTCACCGAATATCTAGATAGGCCACAGATTAAATCGCAGGCAATATTCGCCGGCGGTTGTATTGGCTGCGGTGACTTGCTGGAACGCACGCCGTAGGGGGACGCCGTAAAACGAACACGGATGAAACCAAGTAGAGGAGTGAAATCAATGCCTATTCCACAGATATCCGACACGATTCATCTCAACAACCCGGATGCGGGTGACGCGAATGCCGGCAACGGCGGTGATGGCCACAACGATGGGAACATCAACTACAACCCGGTTGCATATGTAGACCCCGTGCAAACGGTCTACGGGGCAACGACCGATCTGCACAATGGCGATCACGTTTGGCAGAAGGCAGGTTGGGACGCCGGCAGTGGCGGAGACGGCGGCTTTGCTCAGGCCAAGAACGGCTTCCTGGCTGCGGTCACGAACAGCGGCGACGGCGGCGCGGGGGGAGATTCAAACTCCAACGGCAGCCAAGGAAACTCGAGCGGCGGCGACACGGCTACCGTGAATGCGGCTACGACCGCGACACAATATACGCAGCTTGTGGCCGATCAGCATGCGACCATCCTCGCAGGCGTCGGCGGCAACGGCGGCAACGGAAACAACGCTCTGGGCGGCGATATCTCGTCAGCTCTGGTTCACACGGATCCCGAAACGACGACGGTGAACAATTCTCTTGATCACTTCATAAACGCCTTCGGCCATATCGACGTCGACCATCTCGGCTCCTGAATTCAGACCTCAAGGGCCGCTGGTTTCGGCCGGCGGCCCTCAAGGTAAGCAGCCTCTACTTGTCAGTATCAAGTGCAGCGAGATCTGATAATGACAACAATTTCCATAAAGCCACCGCGCCTGCCGACACAGCTTGTTGTTGCGCTCCGGGCTTGTGCCGGGGCATTCGGGCTGGTCTTCCTCTATAGCTGCGGCTACAATCTCTTTCTTCTCGCGCCTTCCATCTATCTCCTGCAGATCTATGACAGGGTCCTCTCGAGCCGAAGCGCCGACACGCTGCTGATGCTGACGATGATCATCGCCATCGGCGTGATGGTCGGGTCCACGCTGGATATCGTGCGCAGGGCAGCTCTTTCGCGCATCGGCAGTTGGCTGGACCACAGGCTGCGGCCCATGGTGCTGACAGCATCGTTCGAATATGCCGCTCGCGCCGATACGGGAGCCGCTACGGAATGCTACAGGGACCTGGCCGCACTACGCCAGTTCCTCGACTCACCGGCTAGCTCGCTCTTTTTTGATGTTCCCTGGGCACCCGTATTCCTGTTCCTGCTCTTTCTCGTTCATCCGCTGCTTGGGGCCATCGGTCTTCTGAGCGCGCTTGCACTTCTGCTGTTTGCATTCCTGACGGAACTGGCGACGCGAGAGCCGCTTGCCTACGCCAATCTTGCCCTTTCGAGGAGCTATATCCGATTTGCGACCGCCCTCAAAAACATCGAGGTCATCAGGGCAATGGGTATGCAGGATGGCGCAGCGCTGATCGTCTATCGCGATGCGGAGATGGCAAGAAGGGCGCAGGACATCGCGATGCATCGCACCGAGATCATTCTTGGTTTCTCCAAATCGATCCGCACACTCGCGCAGATCCTCATGATGGGATCCGCCACCTGGCTGGTGCTCGCAAACAACGGCAGTGCCGGGATCATCTTCGTTGCGAGCCTGCTGCTCGGGCGCGGGCTTGCACCAATCGAGGGCGCAATAGGTGCTTGGCGCTCCTTTACGTTTGCGCGCAATGCCTTCAATCGCTTGAACAGAATGCTGATATCAGTTGCATCGGAACACGATGCCCGAATGGTGCCGCTACCGGAACCCAGTGGCCTCGTTCTCGATAATGTCAGCTATATCAAGCCATTCGCCGATCGGCCGATATTGACTGATATCACCTTGCGCCTCGCCCCCGGCGATTGCATAGCGCTCATCGGTCCGTCGGGATCGGGAAAATCGACACTAGGTCGCGTCATGGCAGGCGTTGTGCCGGCAACGAGCGGATATGCTCTTCTCGGTGGGGTCGATATCTCAGCTCTGCGCCTTTGCGGCGGGACCTGCCACGTCGGATACCTGCCGCAGGACATCGAACTCTTCGGCGGAGCAATCAAGGATGTGATCGGCCGGCTGGACGGAGGAGATCCCGGGAAAGCGATCGACGCCGCAAAGCTGGTTGGCTTGCATGAAGCGATCATGCGGCTGCCGCAGGGCTACGAGACCGATATCGGTGAAGGTGGAAACCTGCTCCTTCGGGCTCAGCGCCAACAGCTGGGACTGGCACGGGCTGCCTACGGAAATCCGTCTCTTATCGTTCTCGACGATCCGAATTCGAGCCTGGATTATGACGGCGAACGCATGCTGTTTGCGGCAATCGAGCGCATGAAATCCAGGGGGATGACCGTCGTTATCATAACGCACCGGATGGGGATCCTGCCGGTCACCAACAAGATTGCCATCATGCGTAACGGGACGGTGGCTGCCTTCGGCGACAGCGAGCGGATTTATGAAACCTATCTTCAGCCACCGTCTCGAACAGGAACATAGGGAGAAACGCTGCCATGGCCCTTGTTCAACTGGACGCAACGCCGGCGAGATTTTCAAATTCGCCAAGGACGGGTCGGCGGTTGGCCAGGCAACAGACGGCCTATTTGCCGGTGATCGAGTCGAAACAGCGCGGACCCGCTCCCCCTTCGCCCATGCCGGGGCTCAGAGGCGTTGTCTGGACGGGCAACCTGTTGATCCTGGTCTTCATCGTCGGATTGGGAATCTGGTCGGTTCTGGCGCCGCTGAAAAGCGCTGCAGTCGCATCGGGCGTCATCGAACCGGAATCCAGCCGCAAGACCATTCAGCATCTGGAAGGCGGGATCGTGCGACGGATCCTCGTCAAAAACGGCGATGCGGTCATGGGCGGGCAAATCGTGATGGAGCTCGATGATACGAAGTCTCGCTCGGAGCGCGACAGCATTCAAGGGCAACTTTGGGACGCCGAAGGAAGCCGCGCCCGCCTGCTCGCAGAGCAGACGGGCGGCGACCATGTCGCCTATCCTGAGGATCTCAGGGCAGCAATGGACAGATATCCTTCGGTCAGCGCGATTCTGATCGGGCAGCAGAAAATCTTCGAAGCCCGTCGCCGGGTCATGCAGGCGGAAATTCAGATCGCCAATGAAAAAATCGCGCAGGTGCGGCAGGAAATCGTCGGACTTGGCGCGCAGAAGGCAGCACTGGCCGACAGAGCGACAATCTCGGGCCAAGAACTGGATCAGGTTACGATCCTCAGCGCCAAAGGTCTGGAAAGAAGGAGCAGACTTCTCAACCTCCAGCGGGAAAAGGCAGACCTTGATGGCCAGCAGGGTCAAGTAGAGGCACAGATCGCTCGCGCCTACCAGGTGATCAGCGGATCGCAGGCCGATCTCGCAAAGCTTGAGAGCGACCGGTTGAGCGAAGTCGCCCAAGGCATGCGCGAGACGGAGAGCCGGATCATGCAACTGCGCGAGCGCTTGCGGGCGATCGACGACCAACTCTCAAGGACCGATATCCGTGCTCCCGAAGACGGAACGATCATGAACCTGCGCATCCACACATCAGGTGGGGTGATCGGCGCGGGTGAACCGCTCGTCGATCTTCTGCCACGCACCGATCGCCTTGTCGTGTCTGCCCACGTCAGGCCGGAAGACATTAGTCTCGTCCGTGCGGGGCTCGAGGCGCAGGTTCACCTCCTTCCATACAATCAGCGGCGCGTTCCGCTCCTGAAGGGTCGGGTCGAGTATGTATCGGCGGACCGTCTTACCGATCCGCAGAGCGGCCAGCCCTACTTTGCCGCGACGATCCGTGTCACGGACGAGCGGTTGGCGAAAATGAAAGATGTCGAATTGGTCGCGGGCATGCCCGCACAGACACTGATCGAAACGGGCAAAAGCAGCGTGGCGCTTTATGCCGTCAGACCACTCCTCGACAGTTTCAACAGAGCATTTCGCGAGGACTGAGGCGGTGATGGGCAAGCGAAAATTCGACGACGACCAGATTACCGGTATTCTGAAGGAGCACCAAGCCGGGGTGACGGTGGCAGATGTTTGCCACAGGTACGGCATCAGCGAGCCGACCTTCTATCGATGGCAATCCCTGCAGTTCGGGAATGTCGGTCTCCATGCCAAAAGGTTGAGAGCACTGGAGGAAGAGAACCAGAAGCTCAAGAAGCTTTTGGCCGAATCCATGCTCTCGGCGGCAACACTGAGCGAGATGCTGGCGAAGACATCGAAAGGGCGAAACTAAGCTCTATACAGAGGGGTTTGTTGGCCCGCCTTCTGGCCCTGCATTTCAGGAGCGCGGCATCATGTTTTATAGAGGGAGCCTCCTCAAGTGGGGGCAAAGGGATACGGCTCGAAAAGCAGCAAGCTCGATCACAACGTGGCCGCCCGGCGCGTCTACGTCTTCAAGCGCCGGGTGTCGATGGTACGTCGGCGGTCATCAGTCCTCCCATGTGGGGATGCGTATGCATCAAGCCACATCGGCAAGGTCGACGTCCAGCGCGCTGGCGATCGACCTGAGTGCGTCCAGGGAGCCCTCCTTCTTTCCGGTCTCGATTTCGGAAAGATAGGGCTGGGAGAGCCCGGACTTTTCAGCCAGCTCCTTGATGCTCATGCCGCGATGCTTACGGAATACCCGGACAGGATCTTCGCCGGCGATCAGCGCCTTGACGACGTCTTCAGGCCAGGTCTCTTCGCCAGCGTCGATACGCGCCTTTGCGGCACGCGCGTCGCTGACGTCGACAAGATCCTGATAGTCGTCTTCGGAAAGCAGCACGTACCCCTTGCCATCGATGGTCAATTTCTGGATTTCACCCATGGTGGTCTCCTATTCGTTTTAGATGTCGCCGCGTGGGCCGGCCTTGATGACAAGGACCTGCATGGCCGCAAACACTTTATAGAAGAGTGCGGATGTGAAAAAGCGCAATGAAAACAAGACTGATAGCAGTGGTGCCCAGGACCGGAATCGAACCAGTGACACGCGGATTTTCAATCCGCTGCTCTACCAACTGAGCTACCTGGGCTAACCTGCTTCCGATGGTCCCTTTCAGAAAAGGAACCGCGAGGCCTTGGTTCACCCCGGAAGCGAGCGGGGTTATAGCATCTTGTTCGGCCATGGCAAGCGTCAAATGACTCTTTTTTGACGGTCTTTCCGGCTTTGCCGATTCATGAGGAAAAATAAGAGCTTCGCACGCGGAATTCTCCAAAGCGCGTCGCATCGAATTGGATTTACGGGACGCGCTTCAACTCTTTTTTGCTGCATGTCATTGTCCCAAAACCGCTGCGCAATTTTGGGCGGCATGCATCAGCTTTCCTCATCCGGATAATCGGCCTTCGTCTCATCGTCGGCAACCGGAATGGCATAGGCGCCAGTCAGCCAGCGGGACAGATCGGCCTCGCGGCAGCGGTTGCAGCAGAAGGGGTAATGTTCGCGGTGGGAAGGTTTGCCGCATTCGGGGCAAGGGCGGGTCTTGCGCAGCGGTTCGACCTTGGCGGCCGCTTTCTTGTCTTCAGGCATATCGGTTTGTCCTATGCGATCGGCCGTCGGGCTCAGCCCTCGGGCCACCGGCTATGCACATCGAAGCCTTCGCCGGTCAAAAGCAGAATGGTTTCATAAAGCGGCAGGCCGACGACATTGGTGTAGGAGCCCACCATCTTCTGCACGAAGGTGCCGGCGAGGCCCTGGATGCCGTAGGCGCCTGCCTTGCCGCGCCACTGGCCGGAGGCCAGGTAGTTCTCGATCTCGAAACCGGAGAGACGCTTGAAGCGTACCTTGGTCTCGACGATCTTTTGACGGGTCTTGCGATCCGGCGTCACCAGGCAAACGCCGGTGTAGACCATATGGTTGCGTCCCGAGAGGAGATGCAGCGAGTTCAACGCCTCGTCGGCGAACTCAGCCTTGCCGAGGATGCGCCGGCCGACGGCGACCACCGTATCGGCAGACAGGATATAGCTGCCCTTCCAGGTGATATCGCCCTTGATGGCGGCAAGGGCAGCTTCCGCCTTCTCAGCCGAAAGCCTGCGGGCGAGCGAACGCGGATGCTCCGACTTCTTCGGCGCCTCGTCGATATCCATCGGCATCAGGCGCGAGGGCTCGATACCGGCCTGGTTGAGCAGGTCGACGCGCCGGGGCGAGCCTGAGGCCAGAATGAGCTTGTATTTCAGCGCCATGGAACCTCGACCATCGGCAGACGGGAGCAAAAACCCTTGCAGGACCTTCGGGCGAACTTACTTGAAACGGTAGGTGATGCGGCCTTTGGTCAAATCGTAGGGCGTCATTTCCACAAGCACCTTGTCGCCGGCGAGAACGCGGATGCGGTTCTTGCGCATGCGACCGGCGGTGTGGGCGATGATCTCGTGTTCGTTTTCGAGCTTCACGCGGAACGTCGCATTCGGCAGAAGTTCGGTGACGATTCCCGGGAATTCGAGGACTTCTTCTTTAGGCATATAAGTGTTTTCTTCCTGTGCGTTGAATAGGCAGCGCAGCGCGCGCCTTTAAAATTTGGGCGGAAACTACACAATCAACGCAGGTTTGTGAACCTCGTTGATCAGGCTTTCCTTTATTTGTTTTCATGCCGATTGCGCGGCAATGCCATTTCGTTTGAGTAGCCGGCTTTCGATGAGGCCGGCCAGGTGATCGCGGACCTCGCGGTAGCTCTCCAGAATCTGCTCGCGCGTTCCGATTGCAACCGTCGGATCCATGGTCGGCCAATAGACTACATCGACCGCATTCGACCGCGTCAGCTCGAGTGCTGCATGATGGGCCTGGGGCGACAGCGTGATGATCAGATCGAAGTAGTCGTCCTCGAGTTCTTCTAGCGTCTGCGGCAGGCGGCGCCCAAGGGAAAGCCCGATCTCCTCAAGCACGACATCCACAAAGGGATCGCGCTCACCGGCGCGAACGCCGGCGGACCTGATATAGGTATTGGCCGGCAGAATGCTACGGGCGATCGCTTCGGCCATCGGCGAGCGGATGGCATTCATCCCGCACATGAAGAGGATGGCGCCCGGCCGCTTTCCCTCCTCGACGTCGGCGGCGCGCTCCATTGCCGTCATCCGCGCCAGTAGAGCACGCAGACCAGCGTGAAAAGGCGCCGGGCGGTATCGAAATCGACCTCTATCTTGCCGGCCAGCCTATCCTTCAGCGTCTGCGAGCCTTCATTGTGGATGCCGCGCCGGCCCATGTCGATCGCCTCGATGCGGCTCGGCGTCGACGAACGGATCGCTTCGTAATAGCTCTCGCAGATCATGAAGTAATCCTTGACGATCCGCCGGAACGGCGTGAGCGACAGGATATGGGTGGCGACGCCGCCGCCCTCTTCGGTGGTGATGGCAAAAACCAGCTTCGAATCGACCAGCGAAATGTTCAGCCGGTAGGGTCCGCCGCCATGGCCGAGCGGCTCGAACCGGTTCTCCTCGATCAGATCGAAGATGGCGACGGCGCGCTCATGCTCGACATCGGGCGTCGAACGGCCGATCGTATCGTCAAGGACGACGTCGCAAAGCCGGAATTCGCCCTTCGCCATGCCCTCACCTTTCGAGGTTGAGGCGGATCGCGACCGATCGCGCATGGGCATCGAGGCCTTCGGAAACGGCAAGGGCGATCGCCGCCGGGCCGAGGGTGCGGAGCTGCTCGGGCCCGAGACGCAGGATCGAGGTGCGCTTGACGAAATCGAGGACCGAAAGGCCGGAGGAGAAGCGTGCCGACCGCGCCGTCGGCAGCACATGGTTCGAACCGCCGACATAATCGCCGATCACCTCAGGCGTATGAGCGCCGATGAAGATCGCGCCGGCATTGCGGATGCCGTCGAGCAGCCGGTCCGGATTGAAGACGGCGAGCTCCAGATGCTCGGCAGCGATACGGTTTGCCAGCGGAATGGCCTGTTTCAGATCGGCAACCAGGATGACAGCACCGAAATCGCGCCAGCTTGCTGCCGCCGTATCGGCGCGGTTCAGCGTTTTCAGCTGACGTTCGACCGCCTGCTCCACCGCCTTGCCGAATGCGGCATCGTCAGTGATGAGGATCGCCTGGGAACTGACGTCGTGCTCGGCCTGCGCCAGGAGGTCGGCGGCGATCCAATCCGGATTGTTGTCCTTGTCTGCAATGACAAGCACCTCGGAGGGACCAGCGATCATATCGATGCCGACGGTGCCGAAGACATGGCGCTTGGCAGCAGCGACATAGGCATTGCCGGGGCCGGTGATCTTGGCGACCGGGGCGATCGTCTCGGTGCCATAGGCAAGAGCCGCGATCGCCTGGGCGCCGCCGACACGATAAATCTCCGTGACGCCGACAAGCTTGGCGGCGGCAAGCACCGCCGGGTTGACGTGGCCGCCAGTGGCAGGAACGGCGATGACGATGCGATCGACGCCGGCGACCTTGGCCGGCACGGCGTTCATCAGCACCGAACTCGGATAGCTCGCGGTGCCGCCCGGAACATAGAGGCCGACCGCTTCGATCGCCGTCCAGCGCGAGCCGAGACTGACACCCAGATCATCCTCGTAGATATCGTCCTTCGGCAACTGCCGGCGATGGTGGGATTCGATGCGGAGTGCCGCGAGCTTCAGCGCCCCCAGCACTTCCGAAGGCACCGCCTCGACGGCGGCGTCGATCTCTTCAGGCGTGACACGCATCGGGACGGTGGCGTAATCGATGCCGTCGAATTTCAGCGAATATTCGGCCAGCGCCACATCGCCTCGGGCGCGCACGTCATCGATGATGGCGCGAACGACCACGTTCACATCCTCGGAGACTTCACGCTTCGTCGTCAGAAAGGCGGCAAAATGCTGCTCGAAACCTTCCGATGCCTGATCCAGCCAGATTGCCAAGGCGATATTCCTTCCCAACTCGAAACTGCGATGTTCAAACTTTCGGCGTCATGTCAGCGGTGGCGAGGCTTGGAGGAAGCCTCCCAGGCGCCGCCGATATCGGCCAGCTGGACCTCGATGCATTCGACATCGAGCGCAATCGAGGCCGTGCCGGACAGCGACAGCTCGATCGTGCCCTCGGGCCCCTCGCCCTTCTGCTCGAAGCGCAGCGCCAGCAGCGACAGCACCTCGTCGCGTTTGCCGCGATCGATGCCGAGCGAGCGGACGGCAAGCACGCGCTTGAAAACCAGGGCTGCACGACGGCGCTCGAAACCCCTGCGCTTGCGCTCGGCACCTTCCCAGACGAAACGATTGGCGGCAAGCGCGAACTGCGCGTCGCGCGGCGACCAGTCGATGTCGCCGACCTTGAAGACGCTGTCCTGCATATGCGCGGACATGATCGCAAGATCCTCGTTATCGAGCGCAACAAGTTTCAGGTCGGTCATTCAGCCTCATCCCATTACCGGCCTGGGCCGGGCACCGCCGGAATGGCGATGCGTCAGACAAGGGAAATAAGGCGCGGCGACCAATTACGCAACCGGGATGAACAGTGCTTACTCGCTGATGCGCTCGACGATGGCGCCGCAGCGGGTCAGCTTCTCCTCGAGCCGCTCGAAACCACGGTCGAGGTGATAGACGCGGGAGACCGTGGTTTCGCCCTCGGCGGCAAGGCCGGCGATGACGAGCGAGACGGAGGCGCGCAGATCGGTCGCCATAACAGGCGCACCGCGCAGGCGCTCGACACCTTCGATCTTCGCCGTCTGGCCGGACAGCGAGATCCTGGCGCCGAGGCGGGCAAGCTCCTGCACGTGCATGAAACGGTTTTCGAAGATGGTCTCGGTGACATGCGAGACGCCGGAAGAGCGGGTCATCAGCGCCATGAACTGCGCCTGCAGATCGGTCGGGAAGCCCGGGAAAGGATCGGTGACGATATCGACCGGCTTGATGCCGGCGCCGTTGCGCTTGATGCGCATGCCATTGTTGGTCGACGAGATTTCCGCGCCGGCGCGGCGCAGCGTTTCCACCGCGGTCTCGAGCAGCGCCACATCGGTATTCTCGAGCACGACGTCGCCGCCGGCCATGGCGACGGCCATGGCATAGGTGCCGGTCTCGATGCGATCCGGCAGGACGCGGTGGCGAGCGCCGGAGAGCGAGGTGACGCCTTCGATGGTGATCGTCGCAGTACCCGCGCCCGATATCTTGGCGCCCATGGCGTTCAGGCAGTTGGCGAGATCGACGACCTCAGGCTCGCGGGCGGCATTGCCGATGACAGTCGTGCCGCGGGCAAGCGTTGCCGCCATCATCATCACATGGGTGGCGCCGACGGAAACCTTCGGGAAGGTGTAGCGCGCGCCGATCAGGCCGCCATTCGGCGCCTTGGCGTTGATATAACCGGCATCGATCTCCATGCTCGCGCCGAGCGCCGTCAGCCCTTCGATGAAGAGATCGACGGGACGGGTGCCGATGGCGCAGCCGCCCGGCAGCGAAACGCGGCAATGGCCTTCGCGCGCCAGCAACGGCCCGATGACCCAGAAGGAGGCGCGCATCTTCGAGACCAGTTCATAAGATGCTGTCGTATCGACGATCGTGCGGCAGGTGAAGTGGATCGTGCGCGAATAGGAATCTTCCTGGCGCTCGCGGCGGCCGTTGACGGCGACATCAACGCCGTGATTGCCGAGAATGCGCATCAGCAATTCGACATCGGCCAGATGCGGCACGTTTTCGAGCGTCAGCGTATCGCTGGTCAGAAGCGAGGCGATCATCAGCGGCAGTGCGGCATTCTTGGCGCCGGAAATCGGAATGATGCCATTCAGCTCATTACCGCCAACGATTCTGATACGATCCATGTGCGCTTACGGGCCGCGCCCGCCTTTCCTGAAAGTTCTGCCTTGGAATAAGGAGTGAGGTGTTTAGGGGATTTATCGACACGCTTCAATTCGCGACGGACGGAACATTACGATTCGTCCATTTTTGCGGCGGGCAGCCCATTTGTTTCGTCGGCTTGGCCCGAACGGCGGGCGCGGACCTGCTGTTTGCGTCGCCCCAGATTTTCCCTGAGCTTTTCGGCGGCGCGCTCGCGGCGCAGTTTCGCCTGTGCTTCGATCGCTTGCTTGCGGCTCTGCTGGCCGGTTTCGGTCTTTTCGTTCATGCGACAGGATTAGCCGAATTCGCGCCAATCCAAAAGGCCCGTCATTGCAATCGACGCGAAGTTGGAATTTGCGGCTTGCGCTGGCCGCCAAGCTGTGGCAATAGCCCCCCGTTCTCGCGATTGAGCCACACGGCTCGCACGGGTCCTGGTCCTGCTGCCGTAGCTCAGTGGTAGAGCACACCCTTGGTAAGGGTGAGGTCGGTGGTTCAATCCCACTCGGCAGCACCAGTTTTCTCGTAAAAATCTGACTTCACTTCCTGCGCGCTCGGCAAGACTAACGACAAGTGGGAAGCAGCACCGTGCTGTCAGCGCAATCGGGAATTTCGGTTACTTCGACATGATAAGCTATGAACGGGGAAAACTGCCATAGGTCGAACATTTCTCTTGTTACCAAGTCTTCACCTGGAATTGGCGCATGAGGCCACGAAGTCGTCCCATCGTAGATGCCTTCGACATACCACCGATAAAAATTCTCCGACCAGAGATAGGCGCCGAGGTCTATCACCGTCCCCTCACCGTGCCGCCCGAGCGTAGCCCGCAAGTATTCCCGCTGCAGTCTTGGGAGTGTCTCTATGGAGAGACGCGTCAAGAGAGCGTCTTCAGCAGACATCTCTGCCCCACGGGCGAGGTCCGGCATTGCCAAAGCCCCGCAGAGAAAAGCAACCTGGATCAGATTTCGACCTAAACCCATGTGGAGCCCTCAGCTTCGAGAGTATGGTAGCGATGATGCCGCGCCCACGCCATCGGATTTGGTTGCACCCTCCAAAAATTCCCCTCGCATTGGGGCGTCATGATTGCAAATTCCAACGAAATTCTTGGCCCCCGCCCACCGGTCGCTTGGTGAATGTCATCAAGAGGACATTTCGCCTCACCGGCTGCAATCCATTCCGCCCATTGCTGCCGGCAAAAATCACGCTAGAGTATTAACTATCGCAAAGTCTCCCCGGAGGAACTGGGAGATGCTGCGCTTCGTTTCTGTCGACAATCGTGGAGGAGCGTCAATGGCAACTGAAAGATGGAACAGCCCGGTCAAGGTTGGTTTCGAAGGTGCCGATGCGCGAACGGTCAATGGGCCGTTTGATGCGCTGAAGTGCCTGGCGGATCTGTGGCCGAGTATGCGCGGGCTTCGTTATATCAAGGCCCGCAGCGCCTGCCGGGCGGCGCTCGATGGGCGCAAGAGCGTGGAAGAAGCAAGAGCCGAGTTTCTGGCGGCAGCCGAAGAGGCGAAGCTGAAGTTGCATTGAACTGGCGCATAATGCTTTCCGAAAATCGATTCCGATTTTCGGGGTTATGCGCTGCACTTCGGCAAGGAATTTCGGGCGATTTTCGCCTTCTGGGCGCGCAAGCGTGCCGGAACGGAACAATGCTTTAATTTTAGTTTAACCCTGCAACAAATGCGTGCCGGGATTTGATGCGACAGGCGTTGCGCCTGGTACAGCTGCATCAATAGAAGATGCCCAGCCATCATGATGATGGTTAGAGGCTCGTACCCTCTGCGGAAACGCAGGCGAGCCTCGTCCGAGCAAGCCCGGACGTCTTCAGCAGTCCGCGCCGCCCTCATTCTCGATCTCGACATAGCCGACACCGATGATCGTGCCATCCGCCGCGCGGATGAAGGAAGGGAGATAGTGAGGCTCTACCGGTGTGCAGGCGACCGTCCCGGTATATTCGTTGAGGGCGATCTGGTCTTTCGGCAAAGCGGAATAATTAGTGCCGGTTTCCAGCGAAGCATGGGCGGAGCCGGCAAAGACACCACAACCCACTATCAAGGTCGTTGCCCAGAGGCGAGGAAGCAACTGCATGAGAGTCTCCAGCGTTTAGGTCCGGCCTTTCAACACGCGAGAGAGCAGTTTGGTTCCCTTCTTGCATCGCAAAGACATGAGCGCGAGCCGGCTAGCGTCGCAGCAAGCGAGCACGCACATAACCCCGGCCGACGACGCCCTCGGCGATCTCGATCGCCCGCTCGACATCACCCCGCCGGCGCACGAAACCCTCCAGGATGACATAGGAGCCCGATATGCTGACGGTGATTTCGCCGGCTTCGAAATCGGCGGCCGCATGAAGGGCGCTTTCCACCGCGGCCCGCGTCGCGGCATCGCTGTGGCCCTGCCGGCCGGGCTCGCCATGCCCCGTGAATGCTGGAAAGCCGAGCACCGTGAACGTTTCCTAATGTAGGTTGATGTCTGTTAACGCCGCAGCGACGCATTCGTTGCGTCCCCCGGAAAAGAAGAGCCTGTTCGACAGCGATACTTGCGCGGTGGCATGGGCTACCCTTGGCGAAAGGCGACGCCGCTTCCATATCTGGCTGCAGTCGAAAGAGGGATGATGACGATGAAAGCGCTTCTGCCCGCCTTGTTTGCCGGGGCTTTGCTTGCCGGCTGCTCCTCGGCCGATACGCCGGCGCTGGAACCTATTCCCGGCAGCATTACCTATGGCGGCCAGCCGCGAACGAAGCTCAGCAAGTCGCCCGTCGGCAGCGCCGTCTACAACCAGTTCTACAACGGGACGGGACAGCGCGTGGAGGAAACCTATATCCTTCAGCCCGACCGGAGCCTGAAGCTGGTGCGGCGCGAGATCGGCCCGGATTTCCCCGATTGACGCCACCCATGCGCCGCGGCGCTTGACAGGGACGGCAATCGCGAACATTCAAGGAACATCTAATTTTTCCCCAGTGATTCTGCGGGAGCCCGACCGGACGGCTGGATGTACCTCGAAAAGCTCAATCCGCAGCAGCGCATGGCCGTCGAGCATGGCACGCTCATCGACGGCAACCATATTGCCGGGCCGCTGCTGGTCATTGCCGGCGCCGGCTCCGGCAAGACCAATACCTTGGCGCATCGCGTCGCCCATCTCATCGTCAAGGGCGCCGATCCCCGCCGCATCCTGCTGATGACCTTCGCGCGCCGGGCAGCCGCCGAGATGGCGCGGCGCGTCGAGCGCATCTGCCGCGACGTGCTTGGTTCGAATGCCGGCGTCATGGCGGACGCGCTTTCCTGGTCCGGCACCTTCCATGGCATCGGCGCCCGGCTGTTGCGCGATTATGCGGAGCAGATCGGTCTCGATCCTGGGTTTACCATCCACGACCGCGAAGACAGTGCCGATCTGATGAACCTGATCCGGCACGACCTCGGCTTCTCGAAGACGGAAAGCCGTTTTCCCACAAAGGGCACGTGCCTTGCCATCTATTCCAGGGCGGTGAATTCGGAAACCGCGCTCGACCTCGTGCTGCGCGACGTCTTTCCCTGGTGCGCGACGTGGGAGAAACAGCTGCGCGAACTTTTCGCCTGTTATGTCGAGGCCAAGCAGAGCCAGAACGTGCTCGATTACGACGATCTGCTGCTCTACTGGGCGCAGATGGTCGGCGAGACTGTCATTGCCGAGGATATCGGCAGCCGCTTCGACCATGTGCTGGTCGACGAATATCAGGACACCAATCGGCTGCAGGCCTCGATCCTGCTGGCGCTGAAGCCCGGCGGCCAGGGGCTGACCGTCGTCGGCGACGATGCGCAGTCGATCTATTCCTTCCGCGCCGCGACGGTCCGCAACATCCTCGATTTTCCCGCCGCCTTCAGCCCGGCCGCCAATATCGTCACGCTCGACCGCAACTACCGCTCGACGCAGCCGATCCTCGCCGCCGCCAACGCCGTCATCGACCTCGCCTCGGAGCGCTTCACCAAGAACCTCTGGACCGAACGGCAATCGTCCGAGCGGCCGCGCCTGGTCACGGTGCGCGACGAGGCCGAGCAGGCGCGCTACGTCGCCGACATGGTGCTCGACAACCGCGAGGAAGGCCTCACGCTCAAGCAGCAAGCCGTGCTCTTCCGCGCCTCGCATCACAGCGGGCCGCTGGAGGTCGAGCTGACCCGGCGCAACATCCCCTTCGTCAAGTTCGGCGGGCTGAAATTTCTCGACAGCGCGCATGTGAAGGACATGCTCGCCGCGCTTCGCTTCGCGCAGAATCCGCGCGACCGGGTGGCGGGCTTCCGGCTGATGCAGATCCTGCCCGGTGTCGGGCCGTCGACGGCGCAGAAGACGCTCGACCTGATGGCCGAGGATGCCAGCCCGATTTCTGCTCTCGCTGCCATGCCGGCGCCACCGCGCTCCGGCGAGGACTGGACAATGTTCGTTTCGATGCTGCAGGAGCTGAAGACCGGCAAGGCCGGCTGGCCGGCGGAAATCGGCCTGGCGCGGCAATGGTACGCGCCGCATCTGGAACGGCTGCACGAGGACGCAGCAACGCGGCAGGCCGACCTGCTGCAGCTCGAGCAGATCGCTAGCGGTTATGCCTCGCGCGAGCGTTTCCTCACCGAGGTCACCCTCGATCCGCCGGATGCGACCAGCGACCAAGCGGGCGTGCCGCTTCTCGACGAAGACTATCTCATCCTGTCGACGATCCATTCCGCCAAGGGCCAGGAATGGACGAGGGTCTTCATGCTGAACGTCGTCGACGGCTGCATACCGAGCGATCTCGCCGTCGGCACCACCGCCGAAATCGAAGAGGAGCGCCGGCTGCTCTATGTCGCCATGACCCGCGCCCGGGATGGTCTCGACCTTGTCGTGCCGCAACGCTTCTTCACCTATGGGCAGAACTCGCAGGGTGACCGGCATGTCTATGCCTCACGCAGCCGCTTCATTCCGGCAACCCTGCTGCAATTCTTCGAGGCCTGCAGCTGGCCGCTGGTGAAATCGGAGACCGCCGCTCAAGCGCACGTGCGGCAGATGCGCATCGATGTCGGCGCCCGCATGCGCGGCATGTGGCGATAGATCGACTAGTGTGTCAGAGTGAAAGCGGCGGTTCGGCCGGTTTCAGGAAATGCTCGATCCTTGCTGCTTCAACAGCCTCGACAGATGCCGGCGACCATTTCGGATTGCGGTCCTTGTCGATGACGGCGGCGCGGATGCCCTCGAAGAAATCGGGATTATCAAGCATCTGCAGACAGGCGCCGAGTTCTCGGCCGAGGCATTCGGCCAACGAAGCACTGCGGCGGCCGGCTCTCAGCAGCCGCAAAGCGAGCTTCATACTGGTCGGTGAACGCGTCAGCATCACCCGGCGCGTCTCGGCGGCGAATTCGCCTTCCTCCCCGACAAGCGCCGCCAGGATTTCCTCGACGCTGTCAAAACGGAATGCGCGATCGATTACCGCCGCGTTCTGCCGCAGCCGGCTTTCTCCCTGAGGCTCAGACAGCGCCTGCAGCACGACATCGACATCGCCGGATGAGCTGGCGCGCGGCAGGGCGGAGAGAGCATCGATCGCTTCGCCGAGCCGCGACGAGGCGATCTGAAGGTCGGCAAGGCGGGCGTGGATCGCATCGGCAGCACCAATATCGAGCCCTGTCAGGCCGAGCCATGTTCCGGCCTCGCCGGGCGCACGCGGCAGCAGCCAGGTGGCGCCGACATCCGGGACATAGCCGATACCGGTTTCGGGCATGGCAAGTCGCGTGCGCTCGGTGACGATGCGGTGGCGGCCGTGCGACGACAGCCCGACGCCGCCGCCCATGGTGATGCCGTCCATCAGCGCGACATAGGGTTTTGGGTAGGAGGCAATCAGATGGTTGAGGCGGAATTCCTCGCGCCAGAAGCTTGCCGCGAGACCGTCGCCGGTGCGGGCGCTCTCATGCAGGGCGCGGATATCGCCGCCGGCGCAGAAGCCGCGTTCGCCTTCCCCCATCATCGCGACGCTTACCACCTCGGGATCATCGACAAAATCCTGAAGGGCCGCAGTGATCGTCCGGATCATCGGCAGCGTCAGGCTGTTCAGCGCCCGCGGCCGGTTGAGCCCAATCACGCCTGCGGTGCCCCGCCGTTCAATGATGACTTCGCCGTCTTGCATGGTTCACCTCATCTGTTGCGACCATGAATAGACGACGGTGAAGCATCACTCCAGTCGATTTGCGGCCGATCGAGTTCGATCGTTCAGGCAGACAGCGAATTGCGGGCAGAGGCTGCGGCGTCGCACCGGGCGGCGTAATCGATGGCAAGTTCCAGCGGCAGCGGTCGCGAGAAATGATAGCCTTGTGCCAGACGAACACCCATCGCCTTCAATCCCTCGGCGATCGCTTCGCTTTCGACGCCTTCGGCGACGGAGGCAATGCCGAGATTCTGGCAGAGATTGGCGACCGAGCGGGTAATGTTCATGCAACGGGCATCACTATCGAAATTCATCACGAAGGACTTGTCGATCTTCAGCTTGTCGAAGCCGAGACGATGAATATGGCTGAGGCTCGAATAGCCGGTGCCGAAATCGTCCAGCGCAATCGAGATGCCGGCGGCGCGCAGCATTGATATCACCTGGTCGGCGGTGTCGAAATCGGAGAGCAGCGCGGTCTCGGTGATCTCGAATTCGATGCGCCTGGGATCGATGCCGGAGCGGGTGATCATGGCAAGCAGCGCCATCGAGGTCTCGTGGTCGCAGATATCGCGCGCCGAGAGATTGAAGGACAGCCTGAGATGGCGTGGAATGATCGCCAGCGCTTCGAGCGCCTTGGCAAAGAGGATACGGGTCATGCGGCCGATGACCGCCGTGCGCTCGGCGGCGGGAATGAAGGCGTCAGGGTTGATACGGCCGAAGCGGGCGCTGTCCCAGCGGGCGAGCGCTTCGTAAGCGACGACGCGGCCGCTTTTCAAGTCAACGATCGGCTGATAGTCGAGTTTCAATTCCTTGGCGAAGTCGTTCGCCTGCAGCTCGAGTTCGATCAGGTGGCGCTGCGTCAGGATCTTCTCGTGGTCGGCTGAGAAGAACTCGACACCGCTGCTGCGCTTGCTCTTGACCTGATAAAGGGCGAAGTCCGCTTTTTCGTAGAGATCCTCGGCGGTGTACTCGCCGATATCGGGATAGACGATACCGCAGGAACCGAAGACGCGGACCGAGCCGTCGGGGATTTCGTAGGGATCTCGGACGGCAGCGCAGAGCGCCTGGCCGAGATCGGCGATCGCCTGGCGTGTCATCGAGCAGGGAAAGATGATCCCGAACTCATCGCCGCCGAGACGCGAGACGATGCCCTCTTCGCCGACCAGCGCGACGAAACGGCGGGCTGTCTCCTTGAGCACGAGATCGCCGGCGGCATGGCCGAAGACGTCGTTGACCGGCTTGAAACCATCGAGATCGAGAATGCCGAGGACGGGCGGCGAAGAGGGATTCTTCTGCAGCCGTTTTTCCAGTGAGAGAAAGAAGCTGCGGCGATTGGCAAGGCCGGTCAGTTGATCATGCAACGCGTTGCGGCTGTTGACGAGGTTGAGCTCCTCGGCTTCCGCCTGCCTTTGCTTCAATTCCTCGGTCAATTGCACGAGACCGACGAAATTTTGGAAATAGCTGTTGATCACCCGGAGGAAGGGCAGGATCAGGAAGAGACCGCTGATGGCCGTCGCGACGAAAACGGGATTGCCCGAGAACAAGAAGGTTGCGACCATGGCCGAGAAAGTGATGACCGTGGTCAGCGCCGCCGCCATCGGCAGATGCATCAGGCAAAAGATGCAGGAAATGCCGGTGACAACGAGGAAATAGGCGATCTGGCCCTGCTGGGAGGCATCGCCATATTGGTAAAGCGCGATCGCCCAGCCGCCGAAAGCGACGGTCAGGATACCGGCGCCAGCCATCGTGAGCTTCATCAGCCTGTAGGCCCGCTCGGCGGTCACGTCTTCCTTGCCCCTGATCTCCCACCAGCAGAGACGGAAGACGCAGACGACACTCAAGGTCACGGGAATGTAGAGCGAGAGCCAGAGGGGCGCGGATTTGAGGTGGGTGATCGCCACCGCATGGGCGTTGATGATCAGCAGGACATAGAGAATGGGGATCTGCGACGACAGGGCCCTGAACTGCGCCAGCAGAAGCGTCGGATTGTCTTTTTGCAGCTGCAATGAGGCCAGAAAGTTCTTCATCTTCTCCTTTCCGTCGGCCAGAGCCAGCCAGAGAAAGCTTGATTTTTCCTTATTCACGTAACGGCATTGGGCCCCCGCATGTGCGGGGATGATAAACGGGTTGCCGGATCAGAACGAAGCGGCGGCGAGTGCCCGGTGGATGCTGTGCAGGTCGTCGACGTTCTTGTTCGACAGGAACAGTTCCCAATCGAGCGAGCTCTGGACGATGGTTTCGAGCGAATCGTATCTGGGCTTCCAGTCGAGCACCTGCCGGGCGAGCGAAGCGTCTGCGACGACGCTTGCCGAATCGCCGGCGCGCCGCGGCGCCATGTGGATCTTGAAGGAATGCCCGTGGAGACGGGTGACCATGTTCAACACGTCGAGCACGGAATAGCCGCTGCCATAACCGCAATTGGCAATGAGCGAGCCCTTGCCTCTGCGCAGGTGCTGTAGCGCTTTCAGATGTGCATCCGTTAGATCGCTGACATGGATGTAGTCGCGCACGCCGGTGCCGTCATGGGTAGGATAATCGATGCCGTAGACATGGACGCTGTCGCGCGTGCCGAGCGCTGCCTCGCAGGCGACCTTGATGAGGTGCGTGGCACCCGAGGTCGACTGGCCGGCACGGTGGTGCGGGTCGGCGCCGGCGACGTTGAAATAGCGAAGTGCGACATAGTTGAAATCATAGGCGGCGGCGGCATCGCGCAGCATGAACTCGGTCATCAGCTTCGACTGGCCGTAGGGGTTTTCCGGATTGAGGGGGGCCGTCTCCTTCACCGGCAGGTCGGTCTTTTGCTGGCCGTAGACGGCCGCCGTCGAGGAGAAGACGAAGTTGCGGATGCCGGCCTTGATCGAAGCGCTCAGCAGTGCTCGGGTCTTGCCGGAATTGTTGTCGTAATAGGAGAGTGGATCGGCGACCGAGACGGGGACGACGGCGGAACCGGCGAAATGGATGATCGCCTCGATGTCGTTTTCGATGAAGACCTTTTTCAATATGTCGGGATCGGCAATGTCGCCGAGATAGAAACGCGCCGCCGGCGCCACGGCCCAGCGAAAGCCGGTGGAGAGGCGGTCGAGCACGACCACATCCTCGCCTGCATCAAGCAGCGCCCACACCATGTGACTGCCGATATATCCGGCCCCGCCCGTCACCAAAACCGCCATGTCCCGCATCCCTGCTTTCGTTTTTATAAGCAGGGGCATCAGGCGTCGGTTTTTCTTTCCAATTTTCTTATCGAACGGCCTTTGGAAGGCCTTTGAACCGGTATGTTTGGAGTCGTGGTTAGAGGCCGATTTCGGGCTTTGCTAGAGTTTTATCGATCCGGCGATTCCGGTACAAATCACGGCATTCGCGGCTGATGGCAGCCCCTCACCCTAACCCTCTCCCCGTTCTGACGGGGAGAGGGGACGTGCCCTGCGCGACATCAATGGGGACCGAGATGTCGCCGCATACCCCCTTCGGCCCGCAAGCGGGGGTCCGAAGGACGGGTCGAGACCTGTGGCTCGACCCCGGTTGGTGCCGGCAGGCGGATGAGGGGCAGCCCTCGGCGATCTGCTACGGAAATACCCATGACTTTTCGCTGCAGGCCGATGGTCGTCAGAGCTTGAGGATATAGTCGCAGAGGCGCTCGGCCGCGATCGCCACCTGCGTGGGATCACGCAGGAAACAGGCGCGCAGGAAGAGTTCGCCGCCCGGTCCGAAAGCGGTGCCGGGAGCAAGGCCGACGCCTGTCTTGTCGACGATGTCGAGCGCTGCCTTGCGGCTGTCGGCGACGCCGTCGATCTTCAGGAAGGCATAGATCGCGCCGTCCGGCTTCAGCGTCTCGACGCGGTTGGTGGCGACAAGCGCATCGCAGAGAATATCGCGGGAGCGGGCCGCCTTGGCGATATTGGCAGCGACGAAATCGTCGCCTTGATCAAGGGCTGCGACGGCGCCCTTCTGCATGAACTGCGCCACCCCCGATGTCGAATACTGGATCAGGTTTTCGAGCACCTGGCCCATCTCAGGGGGTGCTACGATCCAGCCGACGCGCCAGCCGGTCATCGACCAGTTCTTCGAGAAGGAATTGACGAAGATGACCTTGTCGCCCTCGTCCATCACATCGAGGAAAGAGGGCGCGCGGCCGCCGGCAAAGTAGTAGCGGGCGTAGATTTCATCCGCCATGATCCAGAGGTCGTGCCTGCGGGCAAGCGCCAGGATATCGCCAAGATCCTGCTTCGTTGCCGTCCAGCCCGTCGGGTTCGACGGCGTGTTGATGAAGAGACCCTTGGTCTTCGGCGTAATCGCGGTTTCGATACGGTCAGGATCGACCGCCCATTTGCCGCCTTCAAACTGCAGCTCGACACCAACGGAGCGCGCACCTGAGATTTCGAGAGCGGCGGCGATATTCGGCCAGGAAGGCGAGAGGTAAACCAGTTCGTCATCAGGCGAGGTCAGCGCCTGCACGGCGATCTGGATCGCCTGCATGCCGGAACCGGTGACATAGAAATGTTCGACCGGAAGCCGGATTCCGAAATGTCTGTCGTAATAATCCGAAAGCGCCTGGCGAAGCTCCGGAATGCCGCGCTGCCAGGTGTAGAAGGTCTCGCCGCTGGCAAGCGCATCCATCGCCGCCTTGCTGATGAAATCAGGCGTCGGCAGATCGCCCTCACCCACCCAGAGCGGCAGCAGGCCTTCGCGGCCACGGGCATAGTTGACGAGTTCGACGATCCCGCTTTCGGGCGCCGCCAGGGCGCGCGGGCTAAGGCTGCTGACGATCGACATGCAAATCTCCGGTTTCCGCCTTCATAGCGGATTTGCGCCGGCAAATCCCATGATAACAAGTGATGGCATATCGATTTTGGTGATGAATGAGCCCGGCCGAAGCGGACGGGCTCCAGCCCGGATCAAGCCGTCGGGCGCGTGGCGAGAAGATCGCGGATTTCCGTCAGCAGCTGAACGTCTGCCGGCGGCGCTGGCAGCTCTTCCGGTGCCACTTTTTCCTGGCGCTCGACCTGGGCACGCAGGGTGTTCACGCCCTTGACCATCAGGAAGATGATCCAGGCGAGAATGAGGAAGTTGATGAGCACGGTGAGGAAACTACCATAGGCAAAAACTGCTCCCTGCTCGCGGGCGGCGGCGAGCGACTGCGCGTTGACGGCCGAGGAGAGTGGGAGGAAGTAATTGGAAAAATCGAAGCCGCCGAAAATGGCGCCGACGATCGGCATAATGAGGTCATCCACCAAAGATTTGACGATGCCACCGAAGGCGCCGCCGATGATGACGCCGACTGCAAGATCCATGACATTGCCGCGGGCGATAAAGGCCTTGAACTCATTGAGCATCGGATCCGTCTCCCTTTGATCCATTTCAAAGATATGCAATTGTTTTTATTAGCTACATCTTCATTGCAATTAATCAATCGGCAATCGCAATTATTTGGGGATACCCCTGCGGTCTTTGACTTAAGGCCTAGACCGGCGGGAATTCTCAAAGTGTCTGAAATGACTTAAGCTGCCCACGTTGCGGGAGGTCCCGGCAGGTTTTCCGCCGGCGGAGGGTCAATGCTTCCAGGCTGGGTTATATTTGCGTCTGCCTTCGGCTATCTGCTCCTGCTTTTCGCCGTGGCCAGCTATGGCGACCGCAAGAACCGCAGCCCAGCTACGCTCGACCGCAGCCCGGGCACGCTGGAAGGCGGATGGCCGGTGGTCTATGCGCTGAGCCTTGCGATCTACTGCACCTCCTGGACCTATTTCGGCAGCGTCGGGCTTGCCGCGCAGCGCGGGTTGGAATTTGCCGGCATCTATATCGGCCCCATCCTGGTCTTCACGCTCGGCATGCCACTGCTTCGCCGCATCATCGAGCTCGCCAAGGCGGAGAAGCTCACCTCGGTCGCCGATTTCGTCGCCGCCCGTTACGGCAAGAACCCGACGGTCGCAACGATCGTCGCACTGATCTCGCTGATCGGCGCCATTCCCTATATCGCGCTGCAGCTCAAGGCGATCTCCAGCACCGTCAGCGCCATGGTCAATCCGTCCGATTACGGCATCGGCAGCGGCAATCTCTACTTCCTCGACCTGCCGCTCCTCGCGACGCTGGTGCTTGCCTGTTTTGCCATCATGTTCGGCACGCGGCATACGGATGCGACGGAGCATCAGGATGGCCTCATCCTCGCCGTCTCGATGGAATCCGTGGTCAAGCTTGTCGCCTTCCTGACGGCGGGCGTCTGCGTCGTCTGGTTTCTCTTCGACGGCCCGACCGATCTGTGGCGCAAGACGGTCGACAATGAGCTGGTCATGTCGGCGCTCAGCTACCATACGCCGATCAGCCGCTGGATCACCCTGATCATCTTGTCGGCCTTTGCGATCATCCTGCTGCCGCGGCAATTCCACGTGACGGTTGTCGAAAACCGAACCCCGAAACAGCTGAAACTCGCAGGCTTCCTGTTTCCCAGCTATCTTATCGCCATCAATCTCTTCGTGTTGCCGGTAGCGATCGGCGGGCTCTTGACCTTCGGCGGCACCGGCAATGCCGATTTCTACATGCTGTCGCTGCCGCTTGCCGGCCAGATGCCCGTCATCTCGCTGATCATCTTCATCGGCGGTTTCTCTGCTGCAACGGCGATGGTCATCGTCGATTCTGTCGCCTTGTCGATCATGGTGTCGAACGACATCATCATGCCGATCTTCCTCAGGCGAAAACTCGCCGGCCGCGCCAGCCTGCGCGACAATTTCGCCAAGACACTACTCAACATCCGCCGCAGCGCCATTTTCGCCGTGCTGCTGTTCGGCTACGCCTATTACCGTTCGACCGACAGCACCGCCGGCCTTGCCTCGATCGGCCTGCTTTCCTTTGCCGCCATCGCACAAATTGCCCCAGCGCTGTTCGGCGGGCTGATCTGGCGGCGGGCGAATGCGCGCGGCGCGATCCTCGGGCTTACCTCCGGCTTCGTCATCTGGATCTACCTGCTGTTCCTGCCCTCGCTCGGCGGCCCCGACTATTCCTATGTGGCAAGTGCGGTGCTCGGCTTCATCTTTCCCGGGACCACGTTGTTCACCGCGCCCGACGCCGATCCGCTGGTCAATGCGACGGCGATGAGCCTGCTCGTCAACAGCGCCTTCTTCGTCGTCGGCTCGCTCACCCGCAACGCCAAGCCGCTGGAGCGCATTCAGGCCGGCATATTCGTCAAGCGGCATTCGCGCTCGCAATTTGCCACGCGCGGCTGGAAGACCCGTATCAGCGTCGGCGATCTCAAGGCGGCGATCTCGCGCTATCTCGGCGAAGAGCGCATGCAGCGCTCGTTGACGACTTACGAACAAAGCTCCGGCCGCAAGCTGGAGGATGAGCAACCGGCCGACATGGCTCTCATCCACTTCAGCGAACAGCTGCTCGGCAGCGCCATCGGCTCGTCCTCGGCCCGGCTGGTGCTGTCATTGATCCTGCAGAAGATCGAGGATGCCTCTTCCGACACCGCCTGGCTGCTCGACCAGGCGAGCGAGGCGCTGCAATATAACCAGGACATGCTGCAGACGGCGCTTTCGCAGATGGACCAGGGCATTGCCGTCTTCGACAGTTCCAACCGGCTAACGATCTGGAACCGGCGCTTCCGGCAATTGCTGGATCTGCCGGAAAGTGCCGGCCAAGTCGGTTTTCCCTTGTCCGATATCGTCACCACGCTCATCCAGCGCGGCGATATCGCGCCCGGCGATCTCAGCCAGACGGTGCGGCATTTCCTGACGCTCGACAAACCCTTTTCGCTGGTGCTCGGCGGCGGTGAGCGGATCATCGAGGTGCGCTCCAACGCCATGCCCGACAAGGGCATCGTCGCCACCTTCACCGACATCACCCAGCGCGTCAGCGCCGACCAGGCGCTGAAACAGGCGAATGAAACGCTGGAGCAGCGCGTCGCCGAACGCACGGCCGAGCTTACCCGCGTCAACCGTGAACTCGGCGAGGCGCGCGCTGCGGCCGACGAGGCGAATATCGGCAAGACGCGCTTTTTCGCCGCCGCCGGCCACGATATCCTGCAGCCGCTCAATGCCGCCCGGCTCTATTCCTCGGCCTTGGTCGAGCGCATGGCGCAATCCGAGAACAGCCCGATCGTGCGCAACATCGATTCCGCGCTGGAATCGGTCGAGACCATTCTCGGCGCGGTGCTCGATATATCCAGGCTCGATACCGGCGCCATGCGGCCGCGGCTCGCCTCCGTCGCGCTCTCCGACCTGCTGGAGCGTATCCAGACCGACTTTGCGCCGATCGCCAGGGAAAAACAGCTGAAGCTGGTGGTCATGCCGACGTCGCTCAGGGTCCGTTCCGACCCCAACCTGCTGCGCCGGCTGGTGCAGAACCTGGTTTCGAACGCCATCAAATACACGATTTCAGGCAAGGTGCTGGTCGGGGCGCGGCGGCGCGGCAACCAGGTGATCATCCAGGTGATCGATTCCGGCATCGGCATCCCACCGTCGAAATTCCGCACGGTGTTCAAGGAATTCGCGCGGCTGGACGAAGGCGCGAAAACCGCCTCCGGCCTCGGGCTCGGCCTGTCGATCGTCGACCGCATCGCCCGCGTGCTCAACCATCCGGTCGAGCTGCAGTCGACGCATGGCAAGGGCACGGGATTCCGCATCTCCATGCCGCTCGACGTCTCGCGCCCGGCCGCGGCTGCAGCAGCGGTTGCGCCCGCCGACCGTCCCGGCCAACCGCTGAGTGGGTTGAAGATCCTCTGCATCGATAACGAGCCGAAGATCCTCGAAGGCATGCGGCTGTTGATCAGCGGCTGGGGCTGCGAGGTGGAGGCGCTGGATTGTCTCGCCGACGTCACCGCCGTCGATGGCCAGGAGGGACCGCCTGACATCGTCATCGCCGATTATCATCTCGGCGACGGCACCGGCATTGCCGCCATCCTGCATCTGCGCCGGCGGTTCGGCGCCGATATCCCCGCTTTGCTGATCACGGCCGACCGCACGCCGGAGGTCCGCAGCGAGGCCGAGCGATACGGCATCGCCGTTCAGCACAAGCCGGTGCGGCCGGCGGCGCTGCGCGCCTATATCACCCAGATTTCCGGCCTCAAGCGCGCAGCCGCAGAGTAAAAGACAGGCTTAGAGCCTTTCCGGGTTAGATTGAAGCATTCTGTTGGCTCAAACGGAGTCGGATGGTCGACCGGTCGGCGCGCGTCGTAGCCCAGATCTACGGCCAAGCCGGCCGGTCGATCAGCCGGCCCGTCAGCCAACCCGAAGGGCCGGGCATCTTTCCGCCAGGACAAAGGCGATCGGCTCGCACGTACCAAGAGGTATGCCCTTCGCCAATCGCCTTTGCCCTGACGAAAACCTGCTCCGGCAGAATGCTGCAATCTAACCCGGAAAGGCTCTAAAGCGCCGCGTCCATGACTCGAGCGACGAGATCGCGCACGCGCGCTGCATCCGGCACGTCGCCGAACAGGATGCGGTACATTATCGGCGCCACGACCTGATCCATGACGCGCTCGACATCCGGAAAGGCCTCGCCGCGGGCCTTTGCCCTCTCGGCGATGAGACCGATCTGCTGGCGGGTATATTCGGCGCATTTACAGGCATTTGCCCCGGCCTGCGCCGCCAGCACGTCACGGATCATCTCGCGGCCCGGGCCGGAGGACATTTCCTCGGCATATTGCTCGGCCCAAGCTTCGAGATCGGCCTTGCCGCTGCCGGCATCGATCGGCTGCATATCCGGCCGCAGCCGATCGACGGCGACATCGGCGAGAAGCTGTTGCAGGTCGCCCCAGCGGCGATAGATGGTCGACGGCGTCACCCCCGCCTTGCCGGCGATCAGCGGGATCGTCACCTCGGCGCGGCTCATCTCCGCCAGCAGCTCACGGACTGCCTTGTGCACCGATGCCTGAACCCGGGCGCTTCTGCCGCCCGGACGGAGGTTCTCTTTGACTGTCATGCCTGCAACCCGACTTTCGCCCCTTGACACCGTTGGTTCAAAATCTTTGACAGAGCTATTAACGCAAATAGTTTGCTTTTATGAGGCGCCAGCTCTACATAAGCTAACGCAACGGCTTAGCTTTAAGGAGCTTATATATGGTCGCCGCAGCCAAATCCACCGAGAATTCGCCACGCCCCTCGATCGGCTTTCATGCGCTGACGCTCGCGACCTTTTTCGGCGCCTCCGCGGCGCCGACGCCGCTTTACCGGATCTATCAGGAAAGTTTTTCCGTTTCGCCGGTGCTGATCACGGTGATCTTCGCGGTCTACGCCTTCGCGCTGCTGGCGGCGCTGCTGATCGCCGGTTCGATCTCGGATCATCTCGGCCGCAAGCCGGTGATCTTTTTCGCTCTCGTGCTCGAAATCGTCGCCATGGGCCTCTTCGTCGTCGCAAGCGGTCCCGACTGGCTGATCGCGGCGCGGATCGTGCAGGGGCTGGCAACCGGGATCGCCGGCGCCTCGATCGGAGCGGCGCTCGTCGATGTCGACCGGGCAAAGGGACAGATCGTCAATTCGATCGCGCCGCTTTGCGGCATGGCGGTGGGGGCAGTCGGCACCAGCGCCCTGATCCAATACGGCCCCTTCCCGATGCATCTCACCTATGCGCTGCTGCTCGTCGCCTTCACGCTGCAGGCGGCCGCCATCTGGCTGACAGGCGAGACCGGGGCCAAGCGACCCGGCGCGCTCGGCTCGCTGATACCGCGGGTCACCGTTCCCAAGCAGGTGAAGCGGCCGCTCTCGCTGGTGACGCCGATCAACATCGCCAACTGGACGCTTGCCGGCTTCTATCTCTCGCTGGTCCCGTCCTTGGTCGCTACCACGACCGGCAGCCGGGCGCCGCTGACGGGCGGAGCCGTCGTCACCGCGCTGATGGTGAGCGGAGCAATCGCCGTCTATCTCAGGCGCAGCAAGACGGCCTCGGCCAATCTCGCTTTCGGCGTGTCGGCCAAGACGTTCGGCATCCTGACGGTCGTTGCCGGCGTGCATCTTGCCAATGTGCCGCTGCTGCTCGTCGGCACGATTTTTACCGGTGTCGGTTTCGGCACCAATTTCCTCGGGTCGATCGGCACCATCATGCCGCTCGCCAAACCGGACGAGCGGGCCGGGCTGCTGTCGGCCTTCTACGTCCAGAGCTACCTCGCCTTCAGCCTGCCGGCGATCCTTGCAGGGTTCCTGGCGAAATCGGCCGGTTACGCATTGACGACCGATATCTATGCGACGGCGATCCTGCTTTTGATGGGCGTCGGACTAATGAGCATTCGCGCCGACCGGCGGAAGGTCGCGGGGAGTGCTGCCTGACATTCCTTCACGGCTTCAGATCGAGCAGCGCCCGGCCGCTGCCATCCATGGCGAAGGGCACCGAGGCGTGTTGGTGGGCAACCAACCAGCGGCCGTCCTGCTTGACGAGACCGAGGGTCTGGCGGAACCAGAGATCGACTTCGGTGCCATCTCTCTTGGTCCCGGTCATGCGCGTGAGGCCGCTCCAGAAAGCGACATCCTCGCCAACCGTCAGTCTGGCATCGCGCACCTCGCCGCCGATCGGGCCTTCCCAGGTATCGAACCATGCCTGCAGACCCGCCTCGTCCTGGCCGTAATAGGCAAGCGGCGGCGCCAGCGAAAATTCGACGGAATCCTCCGTCTCATAGGAAAGCGCATCGCTGGCGTTCTTCTCACCCAGCGCCTTGGCCCGCATCATCAGCATGGCGATGATCGCCTCTTCCTCGATCCTGGCATTCGCTTCGTCTTTCACGGTCGTTCTCCTTCTCCGTTATGGACAGAGGACGAAGGGGAGGACGACGATCCGACATCAGCGATAGAACCGCTGCGCACTTTTGGAATTACGTCACAGATAACTCGTCACCGCCGGTTCGTTCCACCAGGCATCGTGCCTGCCGTCGGCATAACGGACCGGCAGTGCTGCCAGTTCCTCAGGTGTGATATCGTCGAGGCAGGCGATGTTGATCGAAACATAGGCGCCGCCGATCGCTTCGACATAACCATCGCCATAGGCCGGCACACCGCAGGTGCGGCAGAAGCGGTGATGACCGCTCATCGTGTTGAACTGATAGTCGGCCGTTTCCGCCTGGTCGCACATCAGCCGGAAATCCTCCGGCTTGACGTTGGCGCCCCAATAGCGCCGTTTGGCGCAGATCGAACAATTGCAGCGGCCGGTGCCCTCCTCGAGATCCATGTCCACTTCGTAGTGTACTTTGCCGCAATGGCAGCTTCCCTTGTAGGTTTTCTTCACGCGCTTTCCTCCTTCGGCGTTGCCTTCAGTGTCCCGATATGACAATGTGTTGTCATTATGAATGAGATACAAAATCGACAACATGTTGTCAAACTAAATCGACCGGAGCGGACGATCGAGGGGGATGCTTTTTCCGCTTTCGCGATCACCGCCCTTCGCCTCGCCGGCCATCTGACGGCGGCGGGCGACCATTTGGCAAAGCCGGCAGGGCAAACCAGCGCGCGCTGGCAGGTGCTGGCCGCGGCGCGGCGCGGCAACATGTCGGTGGCGCAGGTCGCCCGTGCGCTCGGCCTCGCCCGCCAGGGTGTGCAACGGCTTACCGATGTGCTGGAGGGTGAAGGGCTGATCGCCTATGCCGACAACCCGCAGCACCAGCGCGCCAAGCTCGTGCGGCTGACGGAAGAAGGGTCGGCGCGGCTCGGCGTCATCGAGGTCGCACAAGCCGGATGGGCCGACGGGCTGGGCGCTGCGTTCACGTCAGCCGAACTCGATGCGGCACGGGCGGTGATGGCGCGGGTGATGGAGATGCTGGAGGCTGGCGAGGCGCCAGGAGGTTGAGGGACTTGCCTGTCTTACGGGGCTTGTTGTCGCCAGCGACGTATTCAGTTTCACGGTGCGAAAGATTCTTTAAGGTCGTGCCGTGGCCGCCCCCCACTGCCCTGCCGGGCATCTCCCCCACAGGTGGGGAGATCGGCTGGGCGCACCCGCTTCCCCAAACAATCGGCGTCCAGCACGACGAAACGGTAGATGGGCAGGAAGTTCATGCCACTTGTGATCTCCCCACCTGTGGGGGAGATGCCCGGCAGGGCAGAGGGGTATCGCGGACGCATCCGGGGAAAGGGCACGGCATCAACCGGCCGGACACAAAAAAAGGCCGGGTTACCCCGACCTTCCCTGGTATCTCAACGAACCGTGCCAGTACATCCGTGGTCACGATCCGGAGATGATATTCAAAAGCCTTATAGGCTCAGGCCGCCTGGAGGCGGTCTGCCGACATCTTGCCGGACTTGTTGTCGCGAACGAGCTCGTAAGACAGCTTCTGGCCATCCTTGAGATCGCGCATGCCAGCGCGTTCAACGGCGGAGATGTGGACGAAAACGTCGGCTGCGCCGTCATCCGGCTGAATGAAGCCGAAGCCCTTGGTTGCGTTGAACCACTTTACGGTACCTGTGCTCATGACGATATCCTTTTCGAATCGTTCATAGAAGAATGCAACTCGAACAAATGCCGAGCGGCGATGAAAACCGATTTTGGAGGAAGTTCGCCAGGAACGACGCGAGGCCGTTTCAAAGTTCATCTAGCAAGATCGATGCGCGGATATGTAATCGGAAATTGTGTCCGTGACAAGGCCGCAGCTAGGGAAATCGGCGACGTTTCAGACACCGCGGACAGGTCTTTGCCTGCCGCGTGGCGCGGAAAACCGGGGGCGAGATTTTTTGCAGAAGCTGAAATACCGTCTATTCGGCCCGCGCCAACCTGGTGATCGCCTTACCGAGGCGGGCGACCCGCACTTCCGGGGTCGTTGCCTTCAGGAGTGGCAGGACGATTGCATATTGGCCGGTCTTGTCGAGCCGAGCAAAGGCAGCGCCAGCGGCAGCGTTCTCAGCGAGCGCCGCCGCCAGATCGTCCGGCAGGCCGGCATCGCGTTGTGGAGCGTAGGCGACAGCCCAGCGTCCGTCGGCTTTGGCGGCAGCGACTTCGGCAAGGCCCGCGGGCCGCATGCGCCCGGCTTCCACGAGTACTGTGACCCGATCGACATTGAGCTTGGACCACGGACTTTTGGCGCGCCGGGGCGAATAGCGCTGCAGGTAGGAGTTCGCGTCAAACCCCTTGCGCTGGCTGTCAATCCAGCCGTAACAGAGCGCCACATCCAACGCCTCGTCGATGGTGATGAGGGTTCGTTCGGATTTTTCTTACCGATCTTCAGCCAGGCGCCGGTCGATGCTGCGTGATGCACGCGGAGCCAGGATTCCCACTCCATCGGATCGGCGAAGGCGAGGATGTCGGTTGATGGTTGCATGGGCGGTCCGGTCCGGGTGACAGCGAAGCGTGTGTTGCTTGCGGTTCAGATTACCGTCGTCACGCTGTCCCATTCAACATTTGAAATCCGGGAAGAGCGGCACAGTTTAAAAGGCGGCCTAAGCCGCCTTCCCCACCTTCGCATAGGGGTCGAACCGCCCGTAAAACGTTTCTCCCTTGGCGGCCATGTCCTCCAGCAGCGGCGTCGGATTGAAGTGACTTCCGTAGGCAGCAGCTAACTTTTCAGCCAGTTCCACGAAAGCCTTCGCACCCATCCCGTCGATATAGCTCAGCGCTCCGCCGGTATAGGGCGCGAAGCCAAAGCCCAGAATCGACCCAACATCCGCCTCGCGCGGATCGGTGACGATTCCTTCCTCCACGGTGCGGGCGGCTTCGAGCGCAATGGTGACGAGGAAACGTTGCTTCAGGACCTTGACGTCAACTTCATCCGCCTGCTTCTGCGGGTAGAGGGTCTTCAGGTCGGGCCAGAGGGACTTCTTCGCCGGTTTCGGCGGGTAGTCGTAGAAGCCCTTGGAATTCTTGCGGCCGAAACGGCCCTCCTTTTCCACCATGCGGGAGATGAGTTCCATATGCCTGGGGTCGATGGCTTTTTCGCCGAGATCGGCGACCGTCGCCTTGAGGATCTTTAGCGAGAGGTCGATGGCGACCTCGTCGTTCAGCGCCAGGGGGCCAACCGGCATGCCGGCCATCTTGGCGGCATTCTCGATCATCACAGGCGGTACGCCCTCGATCAGCATGTCGTAGCTTTCCGACATGTAGCGCAGCACACAGCGATTGACGAAGAAGCCGCGGGTGTCGTTGACGACGATCGGCGTCTTCCTGATGGCTGCAACATAGTCGAGAGCGACGGCCAGCGCCTTGTCGCCGGTGTCGCTTCCGAGGATGACCTCGGTTAGCATCATCTTCTCGACAGGCGAGAAGAAGTGGATGCCGATGAAATCGGCCGGGCGTTTCGAATTCTTGGCGAGACCTGAGATCGGCAGGGTCGAGGTATTGGAGGCGAAGATCGCGCCTTCCGGCAGCACGGCTTCGACCGCCTCAATGACTGCTTTCTTCACCTCGCGATCCTCGAACACCGCCTCGATGACGAGATCGGCATTGGCGAGGTCGGCATAGTCGGCCGAGGGCGTGATGCGGGAGAGCAATGCGGCTGCTTCATCCTGCGTAAGACGCCCCTTACCGACAGAATCCTTGACCAGGCCTTCGGAGACGGTCTTGCCCTTGGTCGCCGCTTCGATGTCGCGGTCGATCAATGTCACGGGAATGCCGGCGGCGGCGGTGACATAAGCGATCGAGGCACCCATGAAGCCGGCGCCGACGACGCCGATATGTTTCAGCTCGGTCTTGAGGTGACCGGCCGGGCGGCGGGCGCCCTTGCCGAGTTCCTGCATGGAGATGAACAGCGAACGGATCATCGAGAAGGCTTCGCGGGTCTGCAGCACCTCGGTGAAATAACGCTGCTCGATCTTCAGACCGGTGTCGAACGGCACCTGCAGGCCTTCGTAGACGCATTTCAGGATGGCAAGCGCTGCCGGATAATTGCCGGATGTTTCCCTGCGCAGGATCGCTGGCGCTGCCGGCCAGAGCTGTGCGGAAGCCGGCGTCCAGATGCCGCCGCCCGGCGCCTTGAAGCCCTTCTCGTCCCAGGGGGCGACCGGCTTCAGGCCATCCTTGATCATCTGCTTGGCGGCTGGGATCAGCTGATCCGGCTCGACCACCTGATGCACGAGGTTCATCGCCTTGGCGCGGGAGCCGGTCAGCGACTGGCCCGTCGTCATCATCTGCAGCGCATCCTGGGCGTTTGCCAGCCGCGGCACACGCTGCGTGCCGCCGGCGCCGGGGAAGATACCGACCTTCACCTCGGGCAGCGCGATCTTGACGCTCTTGGCATTGGAGGCGACGCGGCCGTGGCAGGCGAGCGACAGTTCGAAGGCGCCGCCCATGCAGGTGCCGTTGATGGCGGACACCCAGGGCTTGCCCGAGGTTTCGAGTTTGCGGAACAGGCCGCTCATGCGGCCGACCAGACCGAAGAGGTTCTGCACCGCCGTCTCTGGACTCTTTGCCTTCTCCTCCTGGTAGGAACTGAACATCGATTTGATCATCGACAGATCGGCGCCGCCGGAAAAGGAGGATTTGCCGGAGGTGAAGACGACACCCTTGACGGCGGCATCGGCGGTCGTGGCGTCGATGATGGCGTCGAGTTCGGCCATCACCTCGGCGGTGAAGACGTTCATCGATTTACCGGGCATGTCCCAGGTGACGAGAGCGATACCGTCGGCGTCGGTTTCGAGCGTGAAATTGGTGTAGGTCATTGGGTTTCCTCCCCGATCAGGCCGGCAAATGGCTGCGCTGCGCGTCTAAGGTCTTCGTCTTTTCGGTGACGACATCGCCGGTATGCTTGGTCTGCGACGGCTCGAAAAGCACGATCCAGCATTCCTCCTCGGCAACCGGATTATGCTCGACACCTCTCGGCACGACATGAAAATCACCGGCGCTCAGATGCACATGCGGGCGGTCGCGATATTCGATGGTCAGCGACCCCTTCCAGATGAGGAAAAGCTCGTCCTCGTCGCGGTGCGAATGCCAGGTCAGCTGGCCCTGGACCTTGGCGAGCTTGACGCTCTGGCCGTTGAGATCGGCGATGACGCGGGGCGACCAGTGCTCGGTGACCTCGGCATATTCGGTTTCGATCGTGCCGGTGTTGAAGCCCATCGTCAGACCCTTTCGATAACCGTTGCGGTACCCATGCCGGCGCCGATGCAGAGCGTCACCAGCGCGGTGTTGAGGTCGCGGCGTTCAAGTTCGTCCAGCACCGTGCCGAGGATCATCGCGCCGGTGGCGCCGAGCGGATGGCCCATGGCGATGGCGCCGCCATTGACGTTGATCCTGTCGTGATCGATGTCGAAGGCCTGCATGTAGCGCAGAACCACGGCGGCGAAGGCCTCGTTGAGCTCGAAGAGGTCGATGTCGGCAAGGCTCATGCCTGATCGTTTCAACAGCTTCTCGGTGACGTCGACAGGCCCGGTCAGCATCAGGGCCGGATCCGAGCCAATATTGGCGAAAGCCTTGATGCGGGCGCGCGGCTTTATGCCCATGCTCTCACCGCCGGCTTTGGAGCCGAGCAGGACGACACTGGCGCCATCGACGATGCCGGAGGAATTGCCGGCATGGTGGACATAGTTGATGCGCTCGATCTCCGGATGGGCCTGGATGCCGACGGCCTCGAAGCCGCCCATCTCGCCGGGCATCTGGAAGGACGGATTGAGGGAGGCGAGCGCCTGCATATCCGTGCCGGGGCGCATGTGTTCATCCTTAGCCAGGATCGTCAGGCCGTTCTGGTCCTTGACCGGGATGACCGACTTGTCGAACCAGCCCTTTTCCCAGGCATGGGCGGCGCGCTTCTGGCTCTCGACCGCGTAAGCGTCGACATCGGTTCTGCTGAAGCCGTATTTGGTGGCGATCAGATCGGCTGAGACACCCTGCGGCATGAAATAGGCCGGGAAATTCACCGAAGGATCCATGAACCAGGCGCCGCCGGACATGCCGAGGCCGACGCGGGACATGCTTTCCACACCGCCTGCGATGACGATGTCGTCGGCCCCTTGGGCGATCTTGCCCGCACCGAAATTGACGGCATCGAGGCCGGAGGCGCAGAAGCGGGAGATCTGCATGCCGGGCGCCTTCGTGGAGTAACCGGCTTCGAAGGCGGCGGCCTTGGGGATGACGGCGCCGGCATCCATGACCGGATCGACGCAGCCCATAATGATGTCATCGACCGTTTCCGTATTGAGCCCGTTGCGGTCGCGGATTGCCTCCAGGGTCTTTGCCGCGAGGCGGACGGAGGGCACCTCATGCAGGGCGCCGTCCTTCTTGCCGCGGCCGCGCGGCGTACGCACGTGGTCGTAAATGAAAACCTCGGTCATTTGTCTCATCTCCCTGACGGCGCGGCGGCGCCGGTGAATTTTAGTCCCCTTCTCCCCAACGAGAGAAGGTGGCCTCGAAGAGGTCGGATGAGGGGGCGCTCGCAGCAAACTCAGCCTTACGGCCGCTCGCTCCTTCGTCGCTCACCCCCTCATCTGTCCTTCGGACATCTCCTCCCCGCTGGGGAGAAGAGAGTACGCTGTCAAAACGCTTCGGCGGCCAGTTCCATCATCGTGTCGGCGCCGGCCTCGATGCGAGCCTTGCGAAGCGCGGTTTCCGGCATGAGGCGTTCCATGAAGAAGCGGGCGGTGACCAGCTTGTTCTTCAGGTAATCCTCGCGGGCGGCATCGCCTGATGCAAGGCCATCCTCGGCGGCTTTGGCCATCTTCGCCCACATATAGCCGAGAATGACGAGGCCGAAGAGGTGCATGTAGTCGGTCGAGCCGGCGCCGGCATTGTCGGGCTTGGCCATGGCGTTCTGCATGAACCACATGGTCGCGCCCTGGACGTCGTTCAAGCCCTTCTTCAGGTGCTTGGTGAAGAAGGAGAGCTTTTCGTTGCTGCGGTTCTCCTCGCAGAAATCGCCGATCTCCTTGAAGAGGGCCATGGCGGCGCGGCCGCCGTTCAAGGCCAGCTTGCGGCCGACGAGATCGAGCGCCTGAATGCCGTTGGCGCCTTCATAGATCATGGCGATGCGGGCATCGCGCACATACTGGCTCATGCCGTGTTCTTCGATATAGCCGTGGCCGCCGAAGACCTGCTGGGCCATGACGGCATGATCGAAGCCCTTGTCGGTCATCACGCCTTTGAGGATCGGGGTGACGAGGCCGAGAATATCGTCGGCCGTCTGGCGCTCGTTGTCGTCGCTAGCGCGGTGGGCGATATCAGACTTGAGCGCGGTCCAGAGCAGGAAGGCGCGGCCCGCCTCATTGAAGGCGCGGATGGTCATCAGCGTGCGGCGAATATCCGGATGGACGATGATCGGATCGGCCTTCTTGTCCGGCGCCTTGGGGCCGGACAGAGAGCGGCCCTGGATGCGATCACGCGCGTAGTTGGCGGCGTTCTGATAGGCGATCTCGGAAATGGCGATGCCCTGCAGACCGACCATCAGCCGGGCCTCGTTCATCATCACGAACATGGCGTTGAGGCCGCGGTTTTCGGTGCCGATCAGGAAGCCGGTCGCCTCGTCATAATTCATCACGCAGGTGGCGTTGGCGTGGATGCCCATCTTGTGCTCGATGGCGCCGCAGGAGACAGCGTTGCGGGCGCCCGGCGCGCCGTCGTCGCCGACGAGGAATTTCGGAACGATGAAGAGCGAGATGCCCTTGGTGCCCTCGGGCGCACCCTCGATGCGGGCGAGCACCAGATGGATGACATTGTCGGTCAGGTCGTGCTCGCCGGCGGAGATGAAGATCTTCTGGCCTGATATTTTGTAGCTGCCGTCAGCCTGCGGCACCGCCTTGGTGCGCAGCATGCCGAGATCGGTACCGCAATGCGGCTCGGTCAGGTTCATGGTGCCGGACCACGTGCCATCCACCATCTTCGGCAGATAGGTGGCTTTCTGCTCGTCGGAGCCGTGGACGAGGAGTGCGGCGATCGCGCCCTGCGTCAGGCCCGGATACATCATCAGCGACATGTTGGCGGCCGACGTATATTCGCCGACGGCGGTATGCAGCGTATAGGGAAGCCCCTGCCCGCCGAATTCCTCCGGCACCGCAAGACCGATCCAGCCGCCTTCGCGATAGGCCTTATAGGCTTCCTTGAAACCCTTCGGCGTCGAGACGCTGGCATCTTCGTGGCGAGTGCAGCCTTCCTGATCACCGGAATAGTTCAGCGGAAAGAGAGCTTCCTCGGCAACCCGTCCGGCCTCGCCGAGGATCGCTTCGATCATATCGGGGGTCGCATCGGCAAAACCCGGCAGATTGTTGTAGCGTTCCAGACCCAGCATGTCGTTCAGGACGAAGAGCGTATCGTTCACCGGGGCCTTGTAGACTGGCATCTCTCAAATTCCTCCCATTCGGCTGACCGGGTCGCGCCGGCCTTGGGCACTGTCTTACAAAATATTGACGTTTGCGTAAACGTCAATTTTGCGCTTGCATCGTCTTTTCTTGAAAAATTCGAGAGACGAATCCGCGGGCCATGAAGCACTGGCGGAGCAGACGCCATCTCATCTTCCTTGTCCATCGCAGAACGGGGTATAAGCGGAAACGTCTATCACCGCGCGGCCAATGCTTCGGGCCGGGGGCAGCAAATCACAGCATCGCGGTAGGTCAGCAGCACTGTCTTAACCATCGCGAAAAATTGGTTGCGATCGTTCAGTAGCCGGCTGCTATACCGGAGCGTATTGAAATAGGGCGTTCGGGAAATCGCATTTGAAACAGGTAATTGGTGCCGCTACAGGATTGTTGATCAGTTGTTCATTGGTAATTGCGCAGGAACCACCGCCCCATCCCATATTGACGAAAGAGCAGTTCCTATCTTATTCCGCTGGGGCGATCGTTGCGGGTATGTATTGCGAAAAGCTTGAATTAAATGGCGATTTCTTCGCCGGGTACGAGTACGGAACCGGTATCTCTCCGTCCCTTGATCCCTATTTCCGGTCAGAAATGAAGCGGCTTGAGAAAGAAGCCAAAGGCGATCTAAAGAGCTACTGTTCGTTAGCAAGACTAATGTTTTACAAGGCTAACAAACCAAAACCGTTGGTGGCTCCTCTTTTGATCGACAAGCCGTAGGAGCGCCTCTGCGCAAAGAGCCGTCGCGCCTTTGGCTTCGAGCCTGCCCTCAACGACTTGTCTGCGCAGACCGGCCTTCCCTTCATCCATCTCTCGCGCATCAGTGCCTACTCGATCGATTCGACGCAGCAGCTGAAATTCCGGCCGAGTTGTGGCGAAGGCCGTTCAGGCTTCCTACGTCTCACGGACGATCCATCGAGGAAGACATCATGTTCGACTTTCCCTATGAGAGCGCACTCATCGTCGGCGCCGGCTCCGGTATCAGCGCATCGCTTGCCCGGCAATTGTCGGCGCAGGGCGTCAAGGTCGGGCTCGCCGCCCGCAATATCGAGAAGCTGCAAGGGCTCATCGAGGAGACCGGCGCCAGCGCCTTTACCGCCGACGTCTCGCAGCCGGCGAGCGTCGCAGCACTGTTCGAAGAGGCTGCCGCCGCAATCGGAGGACCTGACGTGGTGATCTTCAATGCCAGCGCCCGTCAGCGTGGCCCGCTCGCCGAACTCGATCCCGCCGAGGTCGAGAAGGCAATCGCGACCACCGCTTTCGGCGGTTTCCTGGTGGTGCAGCAGGCAGCGCGTCGGATGATTCCGCGCGGCCGTGGCGCCATCCTCATGACCGGCGCGTCGGCAAGCGTGAAGGGCTTTGCGCAGTCGGCCCCCTTCGCGATGGGCAAGTTTGCCTTGCGCGGCCTTGCCCAGAGTGCCGCTCGCGAACTCGGGCCGATGGGCATCCATGTCGCGCATTTCGTCATCGACGGCGCGGTGCGCTCGCAGATCCGGCCGGACCGTGTGGAGAAGCCGGATGGCACGCTGCTGCCGGAGTCGATCGCCCAGACCTATATCGACGTGCTTCGCCAGCACCGCAGCGCGTGGTCGCTGGAGGTGGAAGTCCGGCCCTGGACGGAGAACTTCTGAGCTGCTGCAATAGACGAACAAGGCAACTTTCGCGGCGGTTTCAAACAGGCTAGACTTTTGCCGTCAACGCTGGCTGGGAGGACACCGATGCCGGCCTGGACCACGTCACCATCGAGACCCGCGATGCGCATGAGATGATCGGCTTCCTGGAAGCCGTGCTCGGCGTCAGGGAAGGCTATCGGCCGCCCTTTCCCTCGCCCGGCCACTGGCTCTATCTGGACGAACGCCCGGTCATCCATCTCAGCCTGACGTCGCGCAGCACCGATTTTCCGCCCGGCATCTTCAACCATGTCGCCTTCAGCCTTTACGAATTCGGGCCGGCGCTGGAACGCATCAAGGCTGGCGGCTATCGCTACGAATATTACGATATTCCCGACACCGATTTCGGCCAGGTCTTCGTCTACGGCCCCGAAGGCGTGAAGATCGAGCTGCAATATCCCAGACCCGCCTGAGCGCGCGAGCGCGCCATTCGATGTGACGCGTTCGGGGGCAATTGCCGCCAAAAACGGCGTTTGGAACACAAACGTTAAAAAATTCCCATCGGCATTAACGGCTTGTTTACCACGTTTCGTGAAAGGTGCGGATTGAGCAGTAGCGATCCGCATTCCTTTCCCCAGTCTCGCGTTCCTTAAGGATGCCGCTACATCGTTCAGCTTGAGGAAAGTCTAATTGACTATCGTCTTATGAATGGTGCGCTCCGGTCCGCGCAAACACGCGGGCAGCAGAGGAAAAGCCAAAGATCGAGCTCTGACGAGAGGTCGAGCAGTCGAAGCGAGCAAGAAGATGAACGGATCGCGATCAAATCCTTCCCGACAGTCCGACAGGACCTCGCTCGATGCGCTGAACCGCACGATCGAAGGGCTGGAGGCGCGCATCGAAGGGCTGATGGGCAGCGGGCGCGAACAGCGGCCGCGCACGGCAGCGGCCGAGCGCGATCCTTATGCCGCTTCCCATGCTCCCCGGCCCGCAAAGGCTCCGCCCGAGCCGCGGCCGGATCCGCTCGCCGAAATCCGTCAACGCCAGCGCGCACTCGAAGCCAGCCGCGAACGGCCCTATGCACGCGAACAGGCCCCGCAGCTTCGTGAACCCACGCCGCGCGCCGCCGCCCCGGTGCCGGCGCCCGCCTTCCGCGCCGGCGATGACACGATGACGGAGATCGCCCAGGCGCTCGTCAATCTGCGGCAGGACCTGAAGCGCGACATTTCCGAGGGCGTCACCCGCGAGATGAACGCGCTGCGCGCCGAGCTGCGCGAAATCAAGACAAATGCCGGAGACGGCCGTTTCGCCGACGACATGCGCGCCGATATGGGCCGCCTTGCCCAGAGCATCACCCAGCTGACCGGCCGCTCCGCCGCACCGGAGGCCACGGGCCTTCGTGAGGATTTCGAAGAGCTGCGCTCGCTGATGGACGGCCTGGCGCGCGAAGATTCGCTGCGCCATATGGAAAATCGCTGGGACGGCTTCGAAAACCGGCTTGCGGCGCTCGATACCGAGGGGCTGCAGGAAGAACTCGTTTCGCTCGCTTATCGGCTCGACGACATCAAACGCCATATCGGCGGCATGGGCGAAAGTCCGGCCGTTCGGGCGCTGGAAGACAAGCTGATCTCGATCGCCACGGCGATGGAGCATTTCGGCAATATGATCCAGCCGCACGACCGGGTCATGTCCGAGCAGTTCGCCGCCATGGACATCAGGCTCGACGAGATCAGCCGGGCGATCGCGGCAAGCGGCCGCACGGCCACCACGAATGATCCGGGCCTGATGCAGCGGCTGGAAAGCCGGCTTGCAGCACTGGCAGACCAGATCGACCTGATGAGCCATGACGCAGCCAACCGCGTGAACCCGGCCGACGAGCTGGCGATGCGGCTGGAGGCGCTGACGGGACGCGTCGAGGAGCTGACGAAGGCGGAAGCGACGTCGCGGCTCGACGAACGGCTGGAACATCTTTCCTATCTGCTGGAGCGCACGCAGGAGACGGCGCCGCAGGCCGACCTCACCGGCACGCTTTCCGACATTTCCCGCAAGATCGACGCGCTTGAGAACGGCGCCGTCAACGACGTGCTGGCGCAGCGGCTCGACCATCTGGCCCGGCGCATCGACGAGATGGCCCATCAGCAGCAGGCGCCGGCACCGGCCGCGATAGCCGACGACGGCGCCTTCCTGCGTCTCGAAGGACGGCTGAGCGACATTGCCGCCCGGCTGGAAGAGAGCACATCGGCAGCGCCGACCGATCCGCGGGCGCTGAAGAACCTCGAAGACCAGATCGCCCATCTTTCGGCGCTGATGAGCGCGCCGCGCGAGAGCGCTGTCATACCCCCCGAACTCGACCAGCGCATGGGCGCGATCGAAGATTATATGGCGACGAGCGATGAATATATCATCGAGGCGGCACGCCAGGCGGCAGAGGCCGTGGTCGAAGCCTATTCGCGCCATGGCGGTCCGCAGGGTGTCATGCCCGCCGCCGACATGTCGGCGCTGACGGCGCTGGCCGAGGATCTGCGCCACCTCGAGGATATCAGCCGCGAAGGCGAGGAACGCACCCACAAGACTTTCCAGGCGCTGCACGAGACGCTGGTGCATATCGCCGATCGGCTCGACGGCATGGAAGATCGCGGCCGGCCGGTTGCCCAGATGCCGGTCGCCGACGTCGATTTCGATGTCGATCCCTATGCGCTGATGGTGGCCGAAGCGGAGATGAACAGGACGCCGGCCGCTGCCCCGACAGCGAAGGCTTCTCCTGTTATCCGTACGGCCGAAGTCGCAGCCGAACCTGTCGCCCCGGCGCAAGCCACCGCCATGAGCGGAACGAGCGCGATCGCCATCGAAGCCGCGACCAGGACGACGGAAGCTGCGACAGCGGCACCGGCAAAGGCCAGCCTGCTCGCCAGCCTCGGCAAGCGGCTGCTGCCCGGCAAGAAGGCCGAGAGCCGGACGACCGAACGCCCGATGATCGACCCCGCGCCGTCGATCGACCCCACCGACGTTGTGCCGACGGATGCGGCAAACGAATTGCTCGAGCCGGGCTCGGGCGCACCTGACGTGAAGAAGATCCTTGAACGGGTTCGCGCCAGCCAGAGTGCGGCGCGCGGCAAGCCTGCCGGCGAAACCGATCGCGCCGATTACATCGCTGCTGCGCGCCGAGCGGCGCAGGCGGCCGCGATGGAGGTGGATGCCAATCCGAAGCAGGCAGCCGGCAGGGCCGAGAAGAAGGGCGCGAGTGCCGACAAGGCCGGCAAGGCTTCCGACAAGACGGGCAAGACCAGCGCCTTTTCGCGCTACCGGCGGCCGATCCTGCTGGCGGTCGGTGCCGTGCTGCTCGCCATCATGGCCTTTCCGCTTGCTCGAACGCTGACAAGCGGCGAGCGCGCGCCGCAGCCGCCGGCGGAAGTCTCGGCGCTGACCGGCGCGGCAGAAAACCCGTCACCGGCCTTGCCTGAAGCGACACCCGCCCAGCCGGATGCCGCCGCTCTCGGAACGACCGCTCCGGCAGCGGATGCTGTACCGCCCGCTGCCGAACAGGCGCAGCCGGAGGCAACGCCGCCGGTCGGCGGCGACCATCTGACCGACGTGACGCCGCTTGACGGCGAAGGGGCTGCGACATTTGCCGCTCCCGCCCCGTCCGGTGCAGCACAGGAGACATCGGGCTTCGTTCCCGCACCCGCACCGCAGGCTGCCATCACCATTCCCGACAGCGTCCAGCCGAAATCGCTTGCCGATGCGGCGAGCGGCGGCGATGCGCTGGCGCTGTTCGAAATCGGCGCGCGTTATTCGGACGGCCGCAACGGCATGACGGTCGATCAGAAGCAGGCGGCGAGCTGGTACCAGCTCGCGGCCGACAAAGGCTTTGCGCCTGCGGAATACCGGCTCGGCAGCATGTACGAGAAGGGCAACGGCGTCGAACGCGACATCGCCAAGGCGAAGGGTTTCTACGAGCAGGCGGCAAACCAGGGCAATGCAAGCGCCATGCACAATCTCGCCGTGCTCTACGCCTCCGGCGCGCTCGGCCAGCAGGATTATGCGACGGCCGCCTCGTGGTTCACCAAGGCTGCGAACCTCGGCATTACCGACAGCCAGTTCAACCTGGCCATCCTCTGCGCACGCGGCAACGGCGTACCGGCGGATCTCGAAGAGTCCTACAAGTGGTTTGCGATCGCCGCAAAGGGCGGCGACAAGGATGCGGCGCAGAAGCGCGACGAAGTGGCCAAAGCCATGAAGCCCGACCAGCTCGAACGGGCACGCGCCAAGGCCGATCTCTGGAAGGCGGAACCGGTCGACCATCGCACGAACGCCATCGACATTCCCGACGAATGGGCCGGCACCGGCGCCAAGACGGCGAGCGTCGATATGAAGAAGGCGATCCGCAACATCCAGGCGATCCTCAACAATAACGGCTTCGACGCCGGCGTGCCGGACGGCGAAATGGGCGCGAAGACCGTGACCGCGATCAAAAACTTCCAGAAGTCCGTCGGGCAGGAACCGGACGGCAAGGTGACCGACGCGACCGTGAAGGCGCTGCTCGAACGCAACAAGCAGGGCGGCAAGGCAATCTGAGGCCCGCGTTGCATCGGCGCGGCGTCATCGTCGGCCTGGGAGATCGCCGACAGCAGCCCCTCATCCGCCTGCCGGCACCTTCTCCCCGCACGCGGGGCGAAGGGGGATCGCCGCAACCTCTCCGTTCCTCGCTCCCCTCTCGTATGGCACGTCCCCTCGCCCCGTTTACGGGGAGAGGGTTAGGCTGAGGGGCAGTCGTCGGCGCGAACTGAAGGAGTCGGCCGACTTTGTCAGCAATCCGGGCCTGGCGGCACTATGCCGCAAGGCTTTTTCCAATTTTGCCGTCGTCTGTCACAAAACCTGAAAAAAGCCGGATTATGCCCGGACATATCGATCCGCGCATCCGGCGAATCCTCTGCCACCGATCTCTCCGCCAATCTCTATGGCTAATCACGGGGCCGATCGAAAGCCTCTGGCAACGATTTCACAGTATGGTGCGCATTCGAACGGGGACGTGACAAGAAACCGCCCGGCAGGAGCGGTCATCATTCGGGGTCGGCTGTGACAATCTATCTGCCCATCGCAGAATTGTCGGTGAACATCTTCATCATTCTCGGCATGGGGGCGGCCGTCGGATTCCTGTCTGGAATGTTCGGCGTCGGTGGCGGTTTTCTCATCACGCCGCTGTTGATCTTCTACAATATTCCTCCCGTCGTGGCCGTCGCGACCGGCGCCAACCAGGTTGTGGCATCGTCGATATCGGGCGCGATCACGCATTTCCGGCGCGGCTCGCTCGACGTCAAGCTCGGCACGGTGCTGCTGGTCGGCGGTCTTACCGGCGCGACGGTCGGTATCTGGATCTTCTCGCTGCTGCGCGCCATCGGCCAGCTCGATCTCATCATCTCGCTGATGTATGTCATCTTCCTCGGCACCGTCGGCGGGCTGATGCTGCTCGAAAGCATCAATGCCATGCGTCGGGCAGCGCGCAACGAGCCGCCCGCACCGCGCAAGCCCGGCCACCAGCACTGGGTGCACAAGCTGCCGCTGAAGGTGCGCTTCAAGAAGTCGAAGATCTTTCTCAGCGTCATTCCAATCGTCGCGCTCGGCTTTGCGATCGGCATCCTCACCTCGATCATGGGTGTCGGCGGCGGCTTCATCATGGTGCCGGCGATGATCTACCTGCTGCGTATCCCGACCAATGTCGTCGTCGGCACCTCGCTGTTCCAGATCATCTTCGTGACCGCCTATACGACGATCGTGCAGGCGGCGACGAACTTTTCCGTCGACATCGTGCTCGCCTTCATCCTGATGGTGGCGGGTGTCATCGGGGCACAATACGGCGTGCGCGTCGGCCAAAAACTGCGCGGCGAACAGCTGCGCGCCCTGCTCGGCCTGCTGGTGCTCGCTGTCGGCGTGCGTCTGGCGATCGCTTTGGTGGTGACGCCGGCCGACGTCTATTCGGTGGTGATGGGAGCGGGCAATTGATGCGCCTGGCTGCCGCTGTCATCGCATTGATTTGCCTGCTGCCGGCTGTTGCCGGAGCGCAGTGGTTGCCGGGGCAAGCAACGGAAGCGGTGCGTGAAGGGTTGGAAATCGGCACGTCGACCAGCGAAATCGCCATCACCTCGGATTTCCACGGCGCGGATCTGACCATCTTCGGGGCGCTCTCGAATACCGACCAGTTGCTGCTCGCCATCGGCCAATATGACGTGGTCGTAGTGCTGGAGGGCCCGCGCCAGGATGCGACAGTGCGCAGGAAGGAACGCGTCTTCGGCATTTGGGTGAACACCCGCTCGATGACCTTCGAAGCCGTGCCGCATTCCTATTCGATGTCGAGCTCGCGCATGATCGACGATCTGACGACACCGCTCGAGCTGACCGATCAGGGGATCGGCATCGACCACATTCCGCTGACGCCGGTCGGCTTCGTCGGCGACGGCAGCAATCTCGGCGAGTTCCGCGATGCCTTCCGGCGGCTGCAGCAGGGCGGCGGGCTCTACGACCGCAACCCGAGCGGGGTGCGGTTCGTTTCCTCCAACCTGTTCAAGGCGAGCCTGCGCTTGCCGGCAAACATTCCGAACGGCGTGCACACCGTGCGCGCCTACCTGTTCAAGAGCGGGATTTTCGTGACCGACAAATCGCTGCCGCTGCGGGTCATCAAGACCGGCATCGAGCAGACGATCACCGATGCGGCGCATGACCAGCCGATCCTCTACGGCTTCGCGGCCGTACTGCTCGCCGTCATCACCGGCTGGGGTGCCAGCCTGATCTTCCGCAAGGACTGATCCACAGCCAAGGCGCTCAGGATTTCTTCCCGAAAATGGGCTCGGCAAGGCGCTGAGCATGAAGGCCTGCGCGAGCAGCTGCTTGCCCGAATGTCCTGCTCCAAAAAACCGCTTGCATTTCGCTATCAGTCAGCTTAGCTTTCAACCAGTTGTCAAACGCAACCAGTTTGGATGGATGGTAATTCAGAAGGAGGTTGGAAATGAGAAAGCTTGTTGTCTGGAACCTGATGACGCTCGATGGTTATTTCGAAGGCACGAAGCCTTGGGATATCGACTTCCACAATTTCGCCTGGGGACCTGAGCTGCAGCGCTATGCCGAACAGTTCGGCAGGGAAAGTGATCTGCTGGTATTCGGCCGGAAGACCTATGAGGGCATGGCCTCCTACTGGCCGACCGCCGAGGGCGAAGGTGAGATCAAAGCCTATATGAACGGCATCGCCAAGATCGCCGTGTCGCGGACGATGAGCGAGCCCGGCCGGAACAATGCCCGTGTCGTCAACGACCCGATCCCCGAACTGACGAGGCTGAAGCAGGAGGACGGCAAGACGATCTTCATCTTCGGCAGCGCCGAACTTGCCGACAGCCTGATCAAAGCGGGGCTTATCGATGAAATCAGGGTTTGCCTGGTGCCTGTCATTCTCGGCGGCGGCAATCCGCTTTTCAAACAGGCAGAGGGCCAGGTGCCGCTGAAGCTCATCGAATCCTCGACGACGGAGGGCGGCGCGGTAATCCTGCGCTACGAACCCGTCAGGGCTTAGGGATTTTGATGTGCGATGCCGTCCCGATGGTCGGGCCAGGGTATCCATCCCTGGTCGCACAAGAGAGCAGCCTGGGAAGTTCGCATTCGACTAAAAACCGGTTTTTAACATTTACGAGTTAGTAATCTCTCGGAAACGAGAGGTTTTGTCATGCGTACTCGTATCGTTCTGACGGCCATGGGTCTCGCGCTGCTTGCCGGCTGCGCGACGGCGCCGAAGCAGACGAGGAACATCTGTGCCGTCTTCGACGAGCGCGACGGGCTCTTCTCCAGTTGGCAGAGTGCCGCCGAGCGGACGGAGAAGAAATACGGCGTGCCCGTGCCGATCCTGATGGCGACGATGTATACCGAATCCGGCTTCCAGCCCTATGCGCGGCCGCCGCGCACCAAACTGTTCGGCTTCATTCCCTGGACCCGGCCTTCGACGGCCTACGGCTATTCGCAGGCACTCGACGGGACCTGGGATCACTACCAGTCGCAGACGGGGAACTGGACCGCGCGGCGGGCTAACTTCGCCGACGCGATCGATTTCATCGGCTGGTATCACTACCAGAACAGCGTGGAGACCGGCATTCCGCTGAACGATGCCTATAATCTCTATCTCGCCTATTATTCCGGGCCGACGGGATACAAACGCGGCGACTGGCGCTCGAACGCGCAGTTGCAGCAGACGGCGCAGAAGTTTGCGCGGATGGCCGGGACGTATCAGCGGCAGCTGCAGGAGTGCGATTGAGGGTATTGAAGGGCGCCCGCGTAAGCCGTCCAAATATGAAGGGCGCTACCCCCACAAATTCCCATACCTGACAGAATAAATCCGGTCCTTGCCGAGTAGATGCGCCATCAACAAAGCCTTGTCGAACAGGCCCCTCATCGCCTGATGGCCGAGATCCAGACCGCCGCTCATGACGCCGAAGGCCGGCATCAGCAGGCGGGCGCCGTCGGTGGCAAAGCAGGGGCGGCGGACGGATTTCTCGCGGCGGCGGACGGTCGCGGACGGATGCAGGTGGCCGGCGATTTCGCCGCTCTGCAAGCCGTTCTTCGGCTCATGCCGGAAGGTCAGGCCGGCATAATGCATTTCGTCGGCGGACGTGCCCGGTAGATCGACGATGCCATCCGGATCATGGTTGCCATTGATCCAGATCCATTCGCGGCCGCGGGCCATCTCGACGATCAGGGCGCGAAAATTCTCCGGCAGATGCTTGGAACCGATACGGTCGTCGAAATTATCGCCGAGCGAGATGACGAGCTTCGGATCATAACGCGAGATGACGGCGGCAAGGACGGTCAGCGTCGCCAGCGTATCGTAAGGCGGCAGCATCATGCCGCGGCGGGCGAAGGCTGCGCCCTTTTCCAGATGCAGGTCGGAGACGACGAGCAGCCCGGCATCCGGCAGATAGAGGGCGCCGAGCGGATCGCAGACGGCGGCAATGCCATGGACCGATGTCTCGATGCCCGGCATGGCGGCCAGTCCTGATATGTTGCGCGCCAGCGCCAGGCGGTTCATCACGGTCGTCATTCCCAAATCGTCGTCTGGCCTAAATCGTCGTCGGGCCTAAATCATCGTCAGGCCTAAATCGTCGGGCCCTAATTCTCATCAGGCCCGATTCTCGTCAAGCGAGCGCTTCGGCGATGAGATCGTCCGCCGCTTCGGCGAGCAGCGCGTCATGAGCCTCACCCGGCACCGCCTCGCGTCCGATTTCCAGCATCACCGGCACGGCGAGCGGGGAAATATGGTCGAGAGCGCGGTGGGTGATGTGGCCCCTGATTCGTCTCAGCATATCGCCAAGACGGCCAATATCCAAAAGTCCCGTCGCCGCATCCTGCCGCGTCGCCTGCAAGAGGATGTGATCCGGCTCGTGACTGCGCAGCACGTCGTAGATCAGATCGGCGGAGACGGTGATCTGGCGACCGCTCTTTTCCTTGCCCGGATGGCGGCGCTCGATCAAGCCTGCAATGACGGCGCAATTGCGGAAGGTGCGCTTCAACAGGAAGGATTCGTCCAGCCAGGCTTCGAGATCGTCGCCGAGCATGTCTTCGTCGAAGAGGTCGGAGAGGCTGAGCCGGCCATTGCCGATCATCAGCCCCATATCCTCGAGGCCCCAGATGGCCAGCGAATAATCGGTGGCGACGAAACCGAGCGGCTTGGCGCCTATCCGCTCCAGCCGGCGGGTCAGCAGCATGCCGAGCGTCTGGTGGGCGAGACGGCCTTCGAAGGGATAGGCGACCATGTAGCCGCGGCTGCCGCGCGGGAAGGTTTCGATCAGAAACTCGTCGCGCTTCGGCAGCATCGACTTGTCGTTCTGCAGCGACAGCCAGTCGCGCACCTGATCCGGCAGGTGGCGCCAGCGGTCGGGATCGGCGATCATCGCCCGCACCTGCTCGGCGAGATAGGTAGACAGCGGAAACTTGCCGCCATTATAGGAGGGGATCTTCGGATCGAGCGAAAAGGCCTGCGACGCCAGGCATTCGTTCTCGCGGATGCCCTCGAAACGCAGCACCTTGCCGGAGAAGACGAAGGTATCGCCCGGCGACAATTGCTCGAGGAAATATTCCTCGACCTTCCCCAGCGTAGCGCCGCCGCGGCCGATCCTGCCGCCCTCGCCGCGCTTGACCATGCGGATATTCAGCATCGGGCTTTCGACGATGGTGCCGAGGTTGAGGCGGTATTGCTGGGCGACTGCAGGATTGGAGACGCGCCAACGGCCTTCCTTGGTCTTGCGGATGCGGGCGTAACGCTCGTAGGTCCTCAGCGCATAACCGCCGGTGGCGACGAAATCGACGATGCGCTCGAAGGTCTCCCAGCTCAGATCGGCATAGGGCGAGGCGCTGATGATTTCATCGTAAAGTTCCAGCATGTCGAAAGGCTCGGCGCAGGCCATGCCGAGCACATGCTGGGCAAGCACGTCGAGCGCGCCGCGGCCGACGGGCGGGGTGTCCTGCGCGCCGATATAATTGGCATCGAGGGCGGCCTGGCACTCCATGACCTCGAAACGGTTGGCAGGCACGAGGATCGCCTTCGAGGGCTCGTCCATGCGGTGGTTGGCGCGGCCGATGCGCTGGGCAAGACGCGAGGCGCCCTTCGGCGCGCCGACATGGATGACCAGATCGACATCGCCCCAGTCGATGCCGAGATCGAGGGTGGAGGTGGCGACGACGGCGCGCAGCCGGTTTTCGGCCATCGCCGCCTCGACCTTGCGGCGCTGCGCGACATCGAGCGAGCCGTGATGGAGCGCGATCGGCAGGTTGTCGTCATTGATCGTCCAGAGCGCCTGGAAAAGCATTTCCGCCTGGCTGCGGGTGTTGACGAAGAGCAGCGTCGTGCGATGTTCGACGAGCTTGTTGTAGACATCGGGAATGGCATATCGGGCGGAATGGCCGGCCCAGGGAATGCGCTCTTCGGTCGACAGGATCGAGATATCGGGTTTGGCGCCGCCTTCGACGACGACCAGCCCCGCATGATGTTCGCTACCCTCTTCCTGGCCGACCAGCCATTTCTGCAGATCCATCGGCTCGGCGACGGTCGCCGAAAGGCCAATCGTCTGGAGACCGGGGGCAAGGCGGCGCAGGCGGGCAAGGCCGAGCGAAAGCATATGGCCGCGCTTGGAGGTGACCAGCGAATGCAGTTCGTCGAGGACGATATATTTCAGGTCCTTGAAGAAGCGCTCGGCCTCCCGGTTCGCCAGAAGCAGGGCGACCTGTTCGGGCGTCGTCAGCAGAATATCCGGCGGGTTGAGCTTCTGGCGCTGGCGCTTGGCGTTCGGGGTGTCGCCGGTGCGGTTTTCGACGGTGACCGGCAGGCCCATCTCCTCGACCGGCTTCGTCAGGTTGCGCTCGATATCGATGGCAAGCGCCTTCAGTGGCGAGACATAGAGCGTATGGATGCCGGTGAAGGCAGAGCCGGGCGGGATCCGGCCGCGGCGGGTGAGATCGGTGAGCGAGGGCAGGAAACCGGCGAGCGTCTTGCCGGCGCCGGTCGGCGCAATCAGCAGCGTGCTGTCGCCGGCCTCGGCGCGGGCAAGCAGTTCCAGCTGATGGGCGCGCGGGCGCCAGCCCTTTTCCGCAAACCAGCGGGTAAAGGCGGCAGGAAGCAGGGTACGGGCTTCGGAATCGATCTGGTCCACGCCCTGAAAGTAGTGAAACGCCGGGGAAAAAGAAGAGCGGCGACTTTTCACATGGCGATATAGCGATCCTTGCGGTGGTTGATGGCGATCGTGAGGTTGAGAACGATCGCACCAAGCACGGAGCAGGCGATGATGAAGGGGCTTGCGACGAAGAAGGAGAGCGCCAGGATGACGCCGTCGAAGCCGAGCTGGACGAAGCCGGCGCGCCAGCCGAAGCGATCCTGGATATAGAGGGCGAGAATGCCGATGCCGCCGAGGCTGGCGCGGTGGCGGAAGAGCGCCAGCATGCCGGCGCCGATGACGAGGCCGCCGAAGAGCGCACCGGCAAAAGGATCGACATGCGCCATGCTGATGAAGCGCGGGACGAATTCGGACAGGACCGAGGTGAGCGCGATGGCGGCGAAGGTCTTGACGGTGAAGGCGGCGCCCAAGCGGCGGAAGGCGAGATAATAGAAGGGCAGGTTCACGGCAAAGAAGCAGAGGCCGAAGCTGAAGCCCGTCGCATAATGGGCGAGGAAGGCAAGGCCCGCCGTGCCGCCGGCAAGCAGTCCCGCGCCGGAGAGAAGCGATACGCCGAGCACGGCGAGCATGCTGCCGGCGACGATGCCCTGGGCGTCGTCGAGCAGCGAGTGACGATCGGCGCTGGAATTCAGAAGGCCTGCGAAAGCGTTGGATGCCATGTTGTTCCCCTGGCGGCTTTTCCGTCTTCTATCCGGGGTCAGGATAAAGGCAAGTGGCAAGCAACGAGGACACCTCTTGACAGCTGACATAATCGTGGATATTTTTTATCCACGAATTGAGGAGGCCAGTTGCATGAAGATGGGCGATGGGGTCGAGCAGGCCATTCACAGCGTTGCGATGCTTTCCGGCCTCTCCGAAGGCGGCGTGCTTTCGGCGGCGGCGCTGGCGGAGTTTCACGGCGTTTCGACAAGCTATTTGCTGAAGCATCTGCAGGCGTTATCAGGCGCCGGCATCCTCGATACCGTTCCGGGGCCGAAGGGCGGATATCGGCTGGCAAAAGCGCCGAAGGAGATTTCGCTGCTCGACATCGTGCTCGCGGTCGAGGGGTCTGCGCCGGCGTTCCGCTGCGCCGAAATCCGCCAGCGCGGACCGAACCCGGTCTCCGATCGCTTGTTCGCCCAGCCCTGCACCATCAACGCGGCGATGCTGAAAGCCGAACGGGTCTATCGCGCCGAACTCGCCAAGACGAGCCTGGCCGATATCGGCATCGACCTTGCCGCCGTCGACGACGGATCGATCGCAGCTAGAGGCTGCGCCTTCCTTGAAATCCATGAACGCAAGACGGCTCGTTGAGCCACCAACAAAGGAGAAAGACCATGCAACCACGTTTCAACTTCGCCAAAGCCGCGCCCGATGCCTACAAGGCGGTCGCCGCGCTCGAGCAATATGTCCAGTCTTCCGGGCTGGAGCGCCGCTTCATCCACCTGATCAAGCTGCGCGCTTCGCAGATCAACGGCTGCGCCTATTGTGTCGACATGCATGTGAAGGAAGCCCGCCATGATGGGCTCAGCGAACAATGGATCAACCTGATGTGCGTCTGGCGGGAATCGCCGGTCTATGACGCCCGCGAACGGGCGCTGCTCGGCTGGGTGGATTCAGTGACCAATATCGCCAAGACAGGCGCGCCAGATGCCGACTACGAGACGTTGAAGGCACATTTTTCCGAAGAAGAAATGACGAAGATCACGGTAGCGATCGGCGCCATCAACATCTGGAACCGGCTTGCCGTCGGCTTCCGCTCGCAGCATCCGCTCGATGCGGCGCAGAAGGCAGCCTGAAAGATCTGCTGAGAGAGAAATCATCCTTGCAACCGACCCGAAAATCTCGGGTCGGTCGAATATCGGATCACTCGTGATCCCGAGTGGCCTGTACGGCAACGGCGTCAAACCGATTGTCCGAGAGGTCGATGCTATTGAAGAGGTCTCGAACGACTTTCGCAATTTCTTCCGCGGAAGCGCCCTTGGCGTATTCTTCCTGCATACGGCGTCTGACAAGTTTTTCCAAATCTGACATAACTCACCTCATCAAATCCGGCGCGAGATGAGTGTCGCCCCGCGGCCGATCACAGGCAAGTTACGTTTTGTTTAGAATGGCTTACCGTTTTGTAACGTTAGAGCATGTCGCGCAAAACTGTGCGGCGGTTTTGCGATAACGACATGCGTAAAACTAAAGCGCGATGTAGCGGTCGGCGCGGTGATTGATGGCGACGAAGAGGTTGAGGACGACGGCGCCGAGCACCGAATAGAAGACGACAGGCGGGGTGGTGACGAAGAAGGCGGCGGCGAGCACGCACATGTCGATGGCGAGCTGGACGAGGCCGGCGCGGATGCCGAAACGCTCCTGCAGGTAGATGCCGAGAATGCCGACTCCGCCGAGGCTGGCGCGGTGGCGATAGAGCGCCAGCAGGCCGAAGCCGAGCAGCAGGCCGCCGAGAAGGGCCGCCCAGGCTGGATGGATGCTCGAAATGGACAGGAAGCGCGACTGCACATCGGCAATCACCGAGGTCAGGCCGATGGCGATGAAGGTCTTGACGGTGAAGGCCATGCCGAGGCGCTTCCAGGAGAGATAGAAGAACGGCAGGTTGAGCAGGAAGAAGGCGAGGCCGAAATTGACGCCGAAGGCATAATGCAGGAGGAAAGCCACACCGGCGGTGCTGCCGGTGAGAAGGCCGGCGCTGGCGAGCACATAGAGGCCGAGCGCGGCAACCAGGCTGCCGGAGAATATGCCCTGCACATCTTCGATCGGGGTGTGGCGCGTCGCAGTCGTATTCCAGAAGCCAAGGGCATTGATGAGCTGTGTCATGTCGCCAGTCTCCACGGCGCACGAGTTCGGGAACGCGCTTGGGACGACCCGGGCGCGACGGAATTTGGATTATGAAAGGAGCCCGAGCGCCTCGGCGTAATATTGCCGGGCTCTCTGCCGATGCGGTGCAGTATCGGGTTTTTCGGTCTTCTGATCAAGCGAAATAGGTAAGCAATGCTGACCTATTAAAAAATCGCAAGAAATGTTCGCTCACGCGGGCTTACGCGTAAGGAATAGAATGCCGGAAACCGGTTTTCTGCCATCTTTGCGAATGACCGACTTGGCGATCTTCAGGATTTCCAGCCCGTGACGGGCAAGAAGCATCCTGACATAGCTTTCCGAATGGGCATAACGCAGCGACGGAGCGAGGTGAAAGCCGTCGCCCTCCCCCGCATCCTCGACGGAAAAGGCGATATCGGCGCCTGATGCAGCGAGGTCTCCGACGATGGCAAAGACGCTCTCGAGATTGCCGAGATACATCAGCACATCGGCTGCCGTCACCAGATCGGCGCGATGGCGCGCGGCCTCCGCAAACAGGCCGGAGAGATCGGGTGCAAGCGAGAGATCGGCCTGGGCAAGACTGTCATAGACCCGTTTCTCGGCGGCTTTTGCCAGCATGTTCTGGGAGAGATCGAAGCCTTCGAGGCGGCCGACACCGCCGCGGATTTCAGGGCCGAGCAGACCGGTGCCGCAGCCGAGATCGACGGCGCATTCGTAGCGCCTGCCGGTGGAGGCGACGAGCGCTGCGAGCTTCTGCGGGACGTTGTAGTCGAGCTTTTCGACAAGTGCTGATTCGAAACGGTCGGCGTAGTCGTCGAAGAGGCGCTCGACATAGCGGCTCGGCGGCCGGTCGGGCGTGGCACCGTCGCCGAGAAGGGCGAGCTTGAGGGTTGCGCCGAAAATATCTTCGGGATCGAAGGCAAGCGTCTTGCGGTAAGCCTCGATCGCGGCGTCACCCCTGCCCGCCTTTTCCAGATAGGCCGCGAGGCGATACCAGCCGGCGGCCCAGGCAGGCACGAGCTCGAGGGCCTGTTCCATCAGCTCGGCAGCCGCTTCCGGCTCGCCGCCTTCTTCGAGCATCCTGGCATAATCGGCGCGGCGGTCGGCGATGACGTCGCCTGAGGAAAGCTGGTGGGGCTGCATCAATGGGCCTGTAGCTGTTTGTTTTATGCATGTCGTTTTCCCGGAACCGCTGCACACTTCCGGGCGACATGCATTGGCCGGCATTTGGCGGCGGCCACAAAAAAACTCAAGTCCTATTTCAGAGGCGAAGCGGCCAATTCCGGAAAGGGCTTGCGGGCGCCGCGCCGCGACCTTATTCCAAGGGCAAACAGGAGATGGCTTATGTCCGATCAGGCGAACAGGTTCCTCGGCGATTCAATCGGCCGCACATTGATAAAGCTTATCGTGGTGTCGCTGATCGTCGGTTTCGTCATGACCGTCTTCGGCCTGACGCCGTGGGGCATCATCTACGGCATACGCGATTTCATCATGGAGATCTGGTACCGGGGCTTCTCGGCCCTCGGGCGCGTCGGCGACTATCTCCTCCTCGGCGCGACGATCGTCATCCCGCTCTTCATCATCCTTCGTCTTTTCAGCTACCGCCGGTAACATGACACCCATCGATCTTTCCAGGCGCGGCCTGCTGCGCCTTTCCGGACTTGCGCTCGCCGCCGGCATCGCCGGCTGCACCACGACCCCGCGGATGGCCGGCACGCCGTCCGACGGCGAGGACGAGACGGCGAGCGTACTGCCGCTCGTCAACCAGCTCAGGGCGAAGAACGGCCTGCCGCCGCTTGCCGTCGATCCGGCGGCAAGTACGGCCGCCCTGTTCCAGGCGAAACGCATGGCGAGTGCCGGCAAGATGGCGCATCTGATGGGCATGACCGACAGTTTCGGCGCGCGCGTCAAGGCGAGCGGCGTGCGGTTGCCGGCGGCCGAAAACATCGCGTCCGGCCAGCAGAGCGTCGATGCCGTGGTGGCGGCCTGGATCAACTCGCCGCATCACCTGGAAAACATGCTCGGTCGATATGGCGGCCTTGGCGTCGCCGTCGCCCATAATACATCTTCCAGGAACCTGCCCTATTGGGCCATGGTGCTTTCCAGCTGAGGTGATTCCGCCTGCAGCAGTTCAAGTGATGCAGCGTCTGTTGCGCGTCTGAAACGACGCGTGGCGCTGCCGCGACGAGGCCGGCATGGATACACGCAGCAATCACAACGCGCTTGCATTCGACGTGACGCACCTGATGGTGCTGTCGATCGCCCTTCCGATGACGCTCGGCTTCATGACGACGCCGCTGCTCGGGCTGACGAACACCGCCGTCGTCGGCCGCATGGGAAATGCGGAAGCGCTGGCCGGGCTGGCGATCGGCGCGATGCTCTTCGATCTGATCCTCGGCAGCTTCAACTTCCTGCGCGCCTCGACGACCGGGCTGACGGCGCAGGCCTATGGCCGTCACGACCAGCACGAGCAGCAGGCGGTCTTTTCCCGGGCGATGATTTCGGCGCTCGGCTGCGGGCTGGCGCTGCTCTGTCTTTCGCCGCTGCTAATGGCGGCGGGCTTGAAGCTGATGGGGGCGGAAGGCGCGATCGCCGAGGCGACCAGCACCTATTTTTCGATCCGCATGCTGGCAGCACCCGCGGCACTGGCCAATTATGCCATCCTCGGCTTCGTGCTCGGGCGCGGACAGGGCAATATCGGACTGCTGCTGCAGGCGATCATCAACGGCATCAACATCCTGCTTTCCATCTATCTCGGCCTGACGCTCGACTGGGGCGTGGCGGGGGTCGCCTGGGGAACGATGGCCGGCGAAACCGTCGGCGCACTCGCCGGGCTTGCCATCGTGCTCAGCGGCTTCGGCAAGGCAGCCCGGCCGGCATGGGCGGAGGTCTTTTCCCGGCACCGCCTGGCCGAGCTGTTCGCGCTCAACCGCGACATCCTGATCCGCACCTTCGTGCTGATCGGCGCCTTCACCATCATGACGCGGATCGGAACCAGCTTCGGCGCGGTGACGCTTGCCGCCAATGCCGTGGTGATGAATTTCTTCCTGCTATCAGGCTATTATCTCGACGGGCTTGCCAATGCCGCCGAACAGATCATCGGCCGGGCGATCGGCGCGCATTACCGGCCGGCCTTCGACCGCGGGCTGAAGCTGACGATCTTCTGGTCCTTCGGACTGGCAGCGCTCGGCTCCGCCTTCTTCTTCCTCGCCGGCCCCTGGCTGATCTCGGTGCTGACGACCTCACCCGAGGTGCGGCAGGCGGCCGAAACCTATCTGCCCTGGGCGGCGGTCACCGGACTGACCGGCGCGCTCGCCTTCCTGATGGACGGGGTCTTCATCGGCGCCACGTGGTCGGCCGACATGCGCAACCGGATGCTGATATCTTTTGCCGGCTATCTCCTGATGCTCGCGGTCTTCGTGCCGCTCTTCGGCAACCACGGCCTCTGGCTGGCGATGAACGCCTTCCTGCTCTTTCGCGGCATCTTCCTGGCGATGCTGGTGCGGTCGCGGGCCGATCAGACCTTCCGCGCCGCCCAGTAATCGACCCTGGTATCGCGCAGTTCGCGGATCGAACCGGCCTTTTCGCGATCCAGGAGTTTCGACAAGCCGCGGACGATATCGCCGGCCAGGCCGGGGCCTTCATAGACCATGCAGGAATAGAGCTGGACCAGATCGGCACCCGCCCTGATCTTCTCCAGCGCAGTCTCGGCCGAGGAGACGCCGCCGACGCCGATGATCGGCAGATCAGGGCCGACACGCTTGCGCATCCTGGCAAGCACCGCCGTCGACTTTTCGAACAGCGGCACGCCGGAAAGGCCGCCCGTCTCCTTCGCCTGGCGCTGATCCTTGAGGCCATCGCGCGACAGCGTGGTGTTGGAGACGATCAGGCCATCCAGCGTATGCGAGAGCACTTCCGCGGCGATATCGTCCATGCCTTCCTCGGTCAGATCAGGCGCGATCTTCAGAAAGACCGGAATCTTCCGGCCGGATGCCGCCGCCATCTCGTCGCGCGCCGCAAGCACTGATGACAGCAGTACCGCAAGGCTTTCGCGCCCCTGCAGGTCGCGCAGACCGGGGGTATTCGGCGAAGAGATGTTGGCGGTGAAATAGCGCGCGACGGAATAAAAGCGGCGGATGCCGGCGACATAATCGGCGATGCGGTCCTCGCTGTCCTTGTTGGCGCCGATATTGACGCCGATCATGCCGCCGCCCCTGAGCGCGGCGAGGCGCCCGAAAGCGGCATCATGGCCTTCATTGTTGAAGCCGAGGCGGTTGATGACAGCTTCATCCTCCACCAGGCGGAAGATGCGCGGGCGCGGATTGCCGGATTGCGGCTTCGGCGTCACCGTACCGATCTCGGTAAAGCCGAAGCCGAGCTTCAACAGCGCCTCCGGCACCTCGGCATTCTTGTCGTAGCCGGCGGCCATGCCGAGCGGATTTTCGAAGGTAAGGCCGGCAACGATCTGGCGCAGGCGCGGATCGGACGTGATCTGGCAGGCCGGCACGAGGCCGGATTTCAAGGCGGCGATCGACATGCCGTGCGCCGTTTCCGGATCGAACAGGAAGAGACCCTTGCGGGCGAGACGCTTGAAGGGATCGATCATGGCTGCAGCTCCGGGAAGATATGGGCGCCGGCGTCGTCGAGCGGCAGCAGTACCTCCCAGAGCACGGCGGCAAGCGGCAGATCGGCGTAGAGATGCGGGAAGAGATCGCCGCCGCGCGAGGGCTCGAAGATCAGCTTGTCACCAAAGCCGCGGCCATCGACGGCAATCAGCAGCAGGCCGGACTGGCCGGCAAAGTGCAGGGCAGCGGTCTGCTTCACCTGGTCCGCCGTCGAGAAATGGATGAAGCCGTCCTGGAGATCGATGCCGGCGCCATGAAAAATGCCGGTTTGTCTGGCTTGCTGCCAGAGCGTTTCCGTCACGATCTTGTAAAGGGTCGGTGTCAGGGTCATCATGGCCTCACGATGGGCTGTTCCTTGGTTACCAGGGCTTTGCCGGAAAGAGGCGGCGATGTCCACGCCCCGGCGCGAAAAACGAGGGCACCCACAGGTAAAATCCGGAGGATGAGACGATGAAGGTTTTGGTTCTGACGCTTGGCGTTTTTCTCATGCCGTTTGTGGCCGCGGCAGCCGAAGCCGATGCGGGCCGCTTCCAGCTGGAGAAGAGCGGCGATCATTTCGTTCGGCTCGACCGGCAGACCGGGGCCATGTCGATCTGCCAGGACAAGGACGGCGCCCTCGTCTGCCGGATGGCGGCCGACGAACGGGCGGCCTATGAGGACGAACTCGACCGGCTGGCAAAGCGGGTGACGGCGCTCGAACAGGGCAATGTCGCCCAGCGCGCGCTGCCGAGCGATGCCGAAGTCGACCGTTCGATCAGCATCATGGAGCGGATGATGAAGAGTTTCATGGGGATGGTGAAGGAGTTCCAGGCTGAGGAAAACACCAATCCCCTTCCGCAGAAGACCTGATCTGATATAGTCAGTATGAGCAAGCTGGCGTGCAACGCGGAGGGGCGGAGGCACATGCCGGCATGATCGGGCTCTTGGGAGGGAGTTTTCGATGCAGGAACAGACCATCATCATTGCGGACGATCATCCGCTTTTCCGTGACGCGCTGCGCCAGGCGGTGATCGGCATGGAAGGCCGGCAGTCGATTGTCGAGGCCGGCGATTTCGCTGCGGCGCGCCGGGCAGCCGGCGCCCATGCCGATGCCGACCTGATGCTGCTCGATCTCGCCATGCCCGGCGTCAGCGGCTTTTCCGGCCTGATGGCTCTACGCTCCGAATTCGCCAGCCTGCCGATCGTCATCGTCTCGGCAACAGACGATGCGACGACCATCCGCCGGGCGCTGGAACTCGGCGCTTCCGGCTTCATTTCGAAATCCTCCGGTATCGAGGATATTCGCCGCAGCATCCAGACGGTGCTTGCCGGCGACATCGCCACGCCGGAAAGCTATCGCGACGGGCAGGAGCAGGATCCCGATGTCGCCGACCTGATCCACCGCCTGCATACGCTGACGCCGCAGCAGAGCCGGGTGCTGACCATGCTTGGCGAAGGGCTGCTGAACAAGCAGATCGCCTACGAACTCGGCGTCTCCGAGGCGACGATCAAGGCGCATGTCTCGGCGATCCTGTTGAAACTCGATGTCGACAGCCGGACGCAGGCCGTCATCCAGCTCGGCAAGATCAACATGGCAATGGTCGCCTGAGCGCAGCATGCGATAACAGGATTTTATTCCTCTTTCATCTTTACTCAGACGGCACGGTCGATTAATATTCCGCCGGGTTGAAGCGCGGCGTTGAATGAGCCGCGACGGAATCGCGCGCATGCTGTCACATGGCCAGATCTGGGAAGCGCTCGACAGGCTTGCCGAACGGCACGAGCTGACGCCGTCCGGTCTGGCGCGGCGCGCCGGCCTCGATCCGACCTCCTTCAACAAATCGAAACGGCTTTCCGCCGATGGGCGGCTGCGCTGGCCCTCGACGGAATCGATCGCCAAGGTGCTCGACGCCACAGGGGCGAGCATGGAACAGTTTCTGGCTTTCATGCGGCCGGAGGCCGGCTCTTTAGGACAGCAGGAAGGCGCATTTCCCCGGCAAGGCGGCTCCATTCCGCTGCTCGGTTTCGCCCAGGCGGGCGCCGGCGGTTTCTTCGACGATGGCGGCTTTCCGGCCGGCCAGGGCTGGGACGTGGTGGAATTTCCGGCAGCCCCGTCGCAAAAGGCCGGCGTCTATGCGCTGGAGGTGCAGGGCGAGAGCATGATGCCGCTTTATCGCGACGGCGACGTGCTGATCGTCGAGCCGGGGGCGCAGGTGCGCCGCAACGACCGCGTCGTCGTGCGCACAAACGAGGGCGAGGTGATGGCCAAGGTGCTGCTGCGCCAGAGCCCGCGATCGATCGAGCTGCTGTCGCTCAATCCTGAACATCCGAACCGCACCCTCGAGCTTTCCGACGTCGACTGGATCGCCCGGATCATCTGGGCCAGCCAATAGGAAGATATTCCATGCGCCCTGCCGCCTTCATCACAGGTATCACGGGGATGGTAGTGGTGGTCGGCCTGCTGATGGCGGGCGAAGCAAGGCTTGGCAGCGGCGCAGCCAGCGAAGAAACGGCGTCCGCAGGGGAGACGGCGGCAGCACCGGCGGATACTGCCCTCGAGGCCGGCAAGCCCGCGACGATGTCGGACGACCGTGCCGAAATGATTGCTCGCGCGGCCGAACCGGCGCCCCCACCCGCTCCAGACCCAGGCGACGGGGTGACCTCCAAACCGGCCGATCTGCCGCAACAAGCGGAGACGGCAGCCGGGAAAACGGCAGGTCCGGCTACGAAAAAGGCGGTGGAGCTGGCGCGGCCGATGGCCGAAAATGCCGGCATTCTTTCCTTTGGCGAGCGCCGGCTTCAGATTGCCGGCATTGTGCCGACGCCGGTCGACAGGATATGCGGGCCGGCGGGCCGGCAATGGCCCTGCGGCATGATGGCGAAGACGGCGCTGCGCCTGCTGTTGCGCAACCGCAGCGTCAGCTGCGATCTCGAGACGGTGGAATGGAAGGAAACAGTAACGACTGCCTGCCGGCTCGGCACAGAGGATCTCGGCTCATGGCTTGCCGAAAACGGCTGGGCGGAAGCAGCAGTGGGTTCGCCGCTTACGGCTGCCGCCGAAAAGGCCAGGCAGGCAGGAAAAGGCCTCTACGGCGACGATCCGCGCCGCAATTAAACCGGCAGCCACGACAGCGGTCGGACAGCCCTGGATCGGGCCGATCCCTTGTAATGACTGTCGCCAATTCCTAATCTCGGCAGATCGAAAAAGGAATCAGAGATGAACAAGCCGCTTTCCGCCCATGATGCGCTGATCTACGTGATGGTGATGGCATCCGCCGTCGACAGCACGATGAACGACCGGGAGATGACAAGGATCGGCCAATTGATCGGATTCCTGCCGGTTTTCCGGGATTTCGATGACGACAAACTGATTGCGGTGGCGCGCGACTGCGCCTCGCTGCTGGCCGGGCCGGAAGGCCTCGACGTCGTGCTCGAAACCGTGCGCGATACCCTGCCCGCAAAGCTCTACGACACGGCCTATGCGCTCGCCGTCGAGGTGGCATCCGCCGATCTCTCGGTCAAGGCGGAGGAGTTGCGGCTGCTCAGCCTGCTGCGCGATCGGCTCGGCCTCGACAAGCTCACCTGCGCGGCGATCGAGCGCAGTGCGATTGCCCGCTTCCGCAGGGGCTGAACACTAAAGCGCGTCGCAATCTTTCAGATTCGCTCCTCGCGCTTTAGATCTTTGTTTTGATGCATGTCCTTATCCCGGAGCCGCTGCACACTTCCGGGCGACACGCATGTCAATAGAGCCCGTAGGGGAAATACCGCAGATAGATTTCCTGAAGGCGGCCGTTGCGCGACAGCGTGGCGAGCGCGTGGTCGATGGCGGATGTCAACACGCTGTCTTTCTGCCGCAGCATGATCGTCATGCCTTCGCCGAGGAAATGCTCGGAGAGATAGGGGCCGTCGAAGAGCGCGCAGCATTTGGCTGAGGCCGGCGAAGAGACCCAGAAGGAAAGCTGCAGCGCATCGGCAAAGGCGGCATCGACCTTGCGATCCTTGAGCGCCGCAAGCAGGGCGTCCTTCGTGTCGAATGGCTGGGCCTTGAGCGCGGGGAAAAAGGCAGCCAGCATCGCCTCATGCACCGTCCCCCTGACGACACCGACCGGATGGCTGGCAAGCGCGGCGGCGGTCTTTCCGTCGAGCGGCACGCCGAGATTGCGCACGAAGCGCGCCGGCAGCATCAGATAGGGTCTGGAGAAGAGGAATTGCCGGCGCAGCTCCGGGGTCACCGCAAAACCGGCGATGACGGCATCGCCCTGCGAGGCGGCGAGCGCATCCCTGAGGTCGACGAAGGGAATCGCCTGGATCTGGCACTTATCCGATATTTCCAACTCACTGCAGATTTCGCGGGCGAGATCGACATTGAAACCGGAAAGCTTGCCGTTCTGGTCGGTGAAATTGAAGGGCGGGAAATCGACCGACGTCAGGAAACGCAAGCGCACCAGCGAGGAGAGATCAGGCCTCGCAAGACGTTCGCGCGCATCGAAGAGCAGCGGCAGCGAGGGCGCCGCCTGCTGGGCCGATGCGGCAAAACTTGAAACGAGCGCGCCGAGAAACAGGCCGAGCGCGAAGAAACCCTTCAGAGTCAGGGATGCGAGATTGGATTGCATCATCTTGATCGTTGTCTCTGGGTTAAGCGCGAAGCATTGCGGCGTCGGCGAGATGTATCAGAGTCATGCGCGGCGGGGAATATGTGTGGGAGTGAGCCGGATCGTGCTGCCGTGCGAAGAGCAGCCTTCATGCGACATCCCCGGCCCAGGAGATCTCAGAACCAGCCCCTTGTATCTGCGCGTTAGAGATTTCGTGCGATGGAAGCGATTGAGCGTCTGGCCGGGTGGCCACCCGGCCAGAGGCGTGACGAAGTCGCCCGTTTCCCCCTCCGGTTACAACCGTGGATTAGCCTGGGATCTTCGTCATCGTCACGTACGACCGAATAGTCGCTTGGCTTCAACCGCACGCACAAGGCAGGTTACCGTGAACAGAGTTATATGTGGAGTGGATGTTTCGAAGGACTGGCTGGATGCGTTCATCCGCCCGTCCGGGACATTTGAGCGCTTCGGCAACGATGCGGCCGGCATCGGCGCGCTGGCTGCGCTCTGCCGGGAGCATGGGGTCGAACTGGTCGTCATGGAGGCGTCGGGCGGCTACGAGCGGCAGGCTTTCCTGCTGTTGTGGGAGCTGGGGATCGCCTGCGCCTTGGCCAACCCGCGCCATGTGCGCCGCTTTGCTGAGGCCATGGGCTTTCTGGAAAAGACCGACCGCATCGATGCGGCGATGATCGCCCATTATGCCGAGACCAAGCGGCTGTCTGCCCTGCCGCCGCCGAAAGCCGCGCAGCTACGGCTATCGGCGCTGATGACGCGGCTGTCCCAGGTCACGCGGGACCTCATCGTTCAGAAGCAGCGCCGCAGTGCGGCCGGCGATGGGGCGATCGTGGAAAGTCTCGACGAGGTGATCGCACTGCTGATGCGCCAGAGCAGCAGGCTGGAAGGCGAGATTGCCTCGATGATCGACGATGATCCGCTCTGGGCCTGCCTCAACCGGGCCTTTCGCTCGGTCAAGGGCGTGGCCAACCGCACCGTCGCCCGGCTGATGGGCGAGCTGCCCGAGATCGGCCGGATCTCCAACAAGGCGATCGTCAAACTGGCCGGCCTGGCGCCGATTGCCAACGACAGCGGCAAGAGAGCCGGACCCCGGCCGGTGCGCGGTGGGCGCTCCGGACCGCGGGGCATCCTGTTCCTGGTCGCCGCTATCGCGGCCAGACACGATCCGCATCTGGCTGCCTTCAGGCAAAGGTTGCAAAGCGCCGGCAAACCCAAAATGGTCATCCGCATCGCGCTCGCCCGAAAACTCCTGGTCATTCTCAATGCAAAAGCACGAGATGCGCGTAGAGAATTCGAATGTGCAACTTGACAACCCAGATAGTCGCTCATCCGGCTGCCGCCACCTTCTCCCCGTAAACGGGGCGAAGGGGATACGCCGCGACCTCTCGGCTCCCATCCGACCCCCGCATGGCACGTCCCCTCTCCCCGTCAGAACGGGGAGAGGGTTAGGATGAGGGGCAGCCACTAGCGCGAACTGGACAGCCCTGGCGCAAGACCCGAGACGACAATTCAGTCCCTAAAAATCACAGCCAGCCGCCGCCTCGTGTTAGCGCGGAATTAAAGAATATCGCCTTTTATTTGTTGCGACGACATCGGACCCCGCCAGCCGATCGCATGATGCAAGCGTCAGCCCAAACGTAATCCCTAATCCGCGATATTGAAGCAGCATTTTTCTGCAACAATTGATTTCAAAAGCACCGGGCGCGCGAGCACGCCCCGTCAATCGGGTGACATTTCCATGCTGAAACATCTGAAAATTCGCACAAAAATCATATCGGTGGTGGCACTCCTGGGGCTGATCACGATGGCCGGGCTGATCTATGTCATTTCCGAATTCCGCCGTGCGGACGCCGCCTACAGCGCCTTCATCGCTCATGAGGCGCAGGCCTCGATGCTGAGCGCGCGCGCCAGCGCATCGGCGGTGGCCTCAGTGCTGCAGGTAAGCCTGCTTGCCGACATGAAGCCCGATACGCCCGAATTCCAGACGGCGCTCGCCACACCGAGCAAGCTGCCGCAGGCGCGTGACCGCATGAAGCAGGCGCTGGCACTGGTGCCCAGCCGCAAGCCGGCGATCGATGAAATTCAGGCTAGCATCGATGAGATCGAAATGCTGGCGAACAAGATCATCGAACAGAGCAAAGCCAAGGACAGCGCCGGCGCCCAGGCGAATGTTGTCCTGATCAATGCCAAGCTCGATGCACTGACGCCGAAGATGATCGCCAACAATGATGCGATGATGGCAATGCTCAACGATGGCGGCGGCGCGCTCTCGGCTTCCGTCAACGAACGGATCGTCTTCTGTCTCATTCTGATCGGCATCGCCGTTCTCGCTGCCGTCGGCTTCAGCGTGGTCGTGGCCCAGATCGGCATCGCCGGCCCGATGATGCAACTGCGCCAGCGCATGACGCGGCTTGCCGAGGGCGATACGACAAGCGATGTCGGCGGCCTTGATCGCGGCGACGAGGTCGGCCAGATGGCAAAGGCCGTTTCGGTCTTCCGCGACAATGCGATCGAGCGTGCCCGGATCGAAGCGCGCGCCGCAGCAGACCGCGACGTCAGCGACAGCGAGCGCCGCGACCGCGAGGCGCAGAAGGCCCGCGAAGGATCCGAACTCGACCGCGCCGTCACCGCACTCGGCGACGGCCTGCGCCGCCTTGCCGCCGGCGATCTCGCCTCGCATATCGCCGAGCCCTTCGTCGCGCATCTCGATGCGCTGCGTGCGGATTTCAACAACTCGGTCGAGAAGCTCAACGAAACCCTGCATACGGTCGGCGCCAATGCCCGGGCGATTGGCGCCGGCGCCAATGAGATTCGTTCCTCCGCGGACCAGCTTTCCCAGCGGACGGAACAGCAATCGGCCTCCGTCGAAGAGACGGCAGCAGCGCTGGAGGAGATCACCACGACGGTGCGCGACGCCGCCAAGCGGGCCGAGGAGGCAAGCCAGCTCGTCGCCCGCACCCGCCTCGGCGCCGAAAAGTCAGGCGAGGTCGTCCGCAAGGCCGTCTCCGCCATGCAGCAGATCGAGAAGTCCTCGGGCGAAATCTCCAACATCATCGGCGTCATCGACGACATCGCCTTCCAGACCAATCTTTTGGCTCTGAACGCCGGCGTTGAAGCCGCCCGCGCCGGCGATGCCGGCAAGGGCTTTGCCGTCGTCGCCCAGGAGGTGCGCGAGCTCGCCCAGCGCTCGGCCAAGGCGGCCAAGGAGATCAAGGCGCTGATCAGCACCTCCGGCTCGCATGTGCAGACCGGCGTCTCGCTGGTCGGCGAGACCGGCAAGGCGCTCGACGCGATCGTCGCCGAGGTGCAGGAGATCAACCAGCACGTCCACGCGATCGCCGAAGCCTCCCGCGAACAGTCGATCGGACTGCAGGAGATCAACACCGCCGTCAACACCATGGATCAGGGCACGCAGCAGAATGCAGCGATGGTCGAGGAATCCACCGCCGCCAGCCACAACCTCGCCACCGAAGCGGCAGCGCTCAACAATCTGCTCAGCCAATTCCGGCTGACCGGCACCGGCGGCTTCACCGCTAGTGCGCCAATCGCCACAGCAGCACCACGCGCGCCCACGCGCCCTGCAGGCAGGGCAACCCCGGTCCGCGTCGCCCGCGAAGGCACCGCCCGCCCGGCCGCCTCACCGGCCCGCGCGCTCGGCCAGAAGATCGCCAACGCCTTCGGCGCCGGCAGCAGCACGTCGCCGAGCCAGGATCCCGACTGGACGGAATTCTGAGCCGATCCTCGGCCCGAGCCACGGCGGTCTGGTTCGCGTAGATGGCTGCCCCTCACCCTAACCCTCATATGCGCTAGGTTAGGCGGGCATGTAGAACGTCGCATTGTTTTCGGCGTCTTCGCGGCGG
>NZ_LXFU01000022.1 GCF_001657485.1 Rhizobium sp. WYCCWR10014 | reverse complement strand
CAAAAAGGTGATCACCGTGCGCACCGCATCCTTCGCCTCCGCACCGGAGGGAGGCTCGGCCACGGTCGAGGCAATCCCGGCGATTTCCGATCCGGGGCTGTCGACCTTCGTCGCCGATGCACTGTCGGCCTCCGACCGTCCGGAACTGACCTCTGCCAAGATCATCATCTCCGGCGGCCGGGCACTGGGTTCTGCGGAAAAATTCAGGGAGGTCATCCTGCCGCTCGCCGATAAGCTGGGTGCTGCCGTCGGCGCATCGCGTGCTGCCGTTGATGCCGGCTATGCGCCGAACGACTGGCAGGTCGGCCAGACCGGCAAGGTGGTGGCGCCGCAGCTCTACATTGCCTGCGGCATTTCAGGCGCCATCCAGCATCTTGCCGGCATGAAGGATTCGAAGGTCATCGTCGCCATCAACAAGGACGAGGAGGCGCCGATCTTCCAGGTCGCCGACTACGGACTGGTCGCCGATCTCTTCGACGCCCTGCCGGAATTGCAAAAGGCGCTCTGACCGCGTCAAATGCTTTTCTTTCGCACTTGCGAATGACTGGAAAATTATCTTTTATCGGGCTACTACTGCTGCCGGGCGATCCTTCGTCCGGCAGTATTGCTAGAAAAATGCGGCAGCGCGGGGGCGAATGCCGTGCGGGGGTTTGGAGATGAATGCGGTGTTGAAGAATATTGGTATTATCGGTGCCGGTCAGATGGGCTGCGGCATCGCGCATGTTTCGGCCGCCGCAGGTTATAGGGTTCACATTTACGATCTCTCGCAGGACCGGATCGAATCCGGCCTTGCCACCATCAACGGCAACCTGGCCCGCCTGGTGACGAACGGCAAGATGACCGAAGAGGAGCGCAAGTCGACCTTGTCGCTCATCACCGGCTCGTCCGATGTCAATGATCTTGCCCCCTCCGATCTCGTCATCGAGGCCGCCACCGAGGATGAAACGGTCAAGCGCAAGATCTATACGCAGGTCTGTCCGGTCCTGAAGCCGGAAGCGCTGCTTGCCACCAACACTTCTTCCCTTTCCATCACCCGGCTTGCTGCCGCCACCGACCGCCCCGAACGCTTCATGGGCATTCATTTCATGAACCCGGTGCCGGTCATGAAGCTGGTCGAACTGGTGCGCGGCATCGCGACCGACGAGAAGACCTTTTCCGCCGCCAAGGAATTCGTCGGCACGCTGGAAAAGACCATCACCGTCGCCGAGGATTTCCCGGCCTTCATCGTCAACCGCATCCTGCTGCCGATGATCAACGAAGCGATCTACACGCTCTATGAAGGCGTCGGCACGGTCGACGCCATCGATACGGCGATGAAGCTCGGCGCCAACCATCCGATGGGACCGCTGCAGCTTGCCGATTTCATCGGCCTCGACACCTGCCTCTCGATCATGCAGGTGCTGCATGACGGCCTGGCGGACTCGAAATATCGTCCCTGCCCGCTGCTGGTAAAATATGTCGAAGCCGGCTGGCTCGGACGCAAATCCGGCCGCGGCTTCTATGACTATCGCGGTGAAGTACCGGTCCCGACGCGGTAACCGGCCATCACCAGAAAGGGCGAATAGACCGAGCGCCCGCTAAATGCTTTCCTTGCCGGGAACGGGAGGAAACGCCATGTCGACCGAAACACCTATGTTCCTGCTGCAATGCTGCGTCCTTATCGGAATCGCCGGCGTCTTTCTCATGAGAGGAGATGGGGACTCCTGATCAACGTCGTTACGACCCGATCGCACCCTTGATCAGCGCCTTGGCATCGTCGCTGTCCCAGGCAGCCGGCCCGTTCATCGCCGAAATCAGGCATCCCTTGTCGTCGATCAACAGCGTCACCGGCAGCCCCATGGCGAGGCCCTCTTTCTTCAGGCTGTTGAACACCGCAATCGTATTGTCGCGATAGAGCTGCAGCGCATCGACGCCGATCTCGGTGAGGAAGGTCTTCGGCTTCTCGTCGCCGCCGCTATCGATATTGACCGGAACGACCTGGAACCTGTCGCTGCCCATCTCCTTCTCGAGCGCGTTCAGCGCCGGCATCTCCTCGCGGCAGGGAACGCACCATGTCGCCCAGAGATTGAGAAGCACGGTCTTGCCGGCGAAATGATCGAGCGTCAGCGGCTTGCCATCCGGCCCGTTGAAGGAGACCGCGGTCAGTTTGCGCGGCTCATAGGCGGCGACCATGGCCGCCACCTGTCCCTTCATCAGCGGCGTGAGGCTGGCGACGCGATCCTTGGCAAGCTTGCATTCGGCTGATGCCGTTTCGCCGCCGCCATTGCCAATCCCCGTCTCCTTCACGTATACCGCTGCCGCACCGGCAACGACACCCGCAACGGCGGCCATCGCGATCCATTTCATGGATGGCAGCCCGAGGGGTTTTCTTGTCGTCATTTCATTCTCCTGGACATGCATCCTCAAGGCGGACACCTTCATGGCCGACGACACCACGGACACCAAATCCTCCAACCAGATGTGGGGCGGTCGCTTCGCCTCCGGCCCGGACGCGATCATGGAGGAGATAAATGCCTCGATCGGTTTCGACAAGAAGCTATTCGCGCAGGATATTCGCGGTTCGATTGCCCATGCGACGATGCTCGCCCATCAGGGGATCATTTCCACTGACGATAAGGACAAGATCGTTCACGGGCTAAACACGATCCTGTCAGAAATCGAAAGCGGCAATTTCGAATTCTCGCGTCAGCTCGAAGACATCCACATGAATGTCGAGGCACGCCTGGCGACGCTGATCGGACCGGCGGCCGGCCGGCTGCACACCGCCCGCTCCCGCAATGATCAGGTGGCGCTCGACTTCCGTCTCTGGGTGAAGGAAGAGCTGCAGAAGACCGAGCGGATGCTGACCGGCCTGATTGCGGCTTTCCTCGACCGCGCCGAAGAACATGCCGAAAGCGTCATGCCCGGCTTCACCCATCTGCAGACCGCCCAGCCCGTTACCTTCGGCCATCACTGCATGGCCTATGTCGAAATGTTCGGCCGCGATCGCTCCCGCGTGCGCCATGCCATCGAGCATCTGGACGAGAGCCCGATCGGTGCCGCCGCACTTGCCGGCACCGGCTATCCGATCGACCGCCACATGACGGCCAGGGCGCTCGGTTTCCGCGAGCCGACCCGCAACTCCATCGATACGGTCTCCGACCGAGATTTCGCCATCGAATTCCTGTCGATCGCAGCTATTGCGGGCATGCACCTGTCGCGTCTGGCAGAAGAGATCGTCATCTGGTCGACCCCGCAATTCGGTTTCGTGCGTCTCTCCGACGCCTTCTCGACCGGCTCGTCGATCATGCCGCAGAAGAAGAATCCGGATGCCGCCGAACTGGTGCGCGCCAAGACCGGCCGCATCAACGGCTCGCTGGTGGCGCTGCTGACGATCATGAAGGGTCTGCCGCTCGCCTATTCCAAGGATATGCAGGAGGACAAGGAACAGGTCTTCGACGCTGCCGAGAGCCTGGAACTGGCAATCGCCGCCATGACCGGCATGGTGCGCGACATGACCGTCAACACCGCGCGCATGAAGGCGGCGGCCGGCTCCGGCTATTCAACGGCGACCGATCTTGCCGACTGGCTGGTGCGCGAAGCAGGCCTCCCCTTCCGCGACGCCCATCACGTGACCGGCCGCGCCGTAGCGCTCGCCGAAAGCAAGGGCTGCGACCTTGCCGAGCTACCGCTCTCCGATCTGCAGGCGATCCATGCCGAGATCACCGACAAGGTCTACGACGTGCTGACCGTCGAGGCCTCGGTCGCCAGCCGCAAGAGCTTCGGCGGCACGGCGCCGTCCGAAGTGCGCAGGCAGATCGCCTTCTGGCGCGCCCGTAACTAAGAGATACCAGGCGTGGCGAAAAGCCGCCGCGCCCTACCTGCGGGACGCGCAAAGACCGCCAACAATCAGGGTGCACAAGGCAGATAAACTTCGTTATGAAGATGGACATCGTTCGATACGAATGATGCCAGCACATGCCGCAAAAGAGGATATCCATGCAGAAGAGCTTGCCGCACCTCGTCCGCCTGACGGCGGTTCTCGCCGTCATCGGCCTTGCCGTTGCCGGATGCGGGCGCAAGGGCGACCTCGATCCGCCGAGCGCTGCGGCAACCAAGGAAGGCGACGTTTCCAAGCCGACGCAACGGCCGGGAACCGTCGACAAGCCCTTCCTTCTCGATCCCCTTCTTTAAGGCATAAGCCCGTGAACCATTTCGAGTACCGCGACGGCGTCCTTCATGCGGAGAACGTCCCCGTTCCCGAGATCGCCAAGGCGGTCGGCACCCCTTTTTATGTCTATTCCACCGCAACGCTGGAGCGTCATTACCGCGTCTTTTCGGAAGCCTTTGCCGACATGGACTCCATGGTCTGCTATGCGATGAAGGCGAATTCGAACCAGGCGGTGCTGAAGACGCTGGGCCGCCTCGGCGCCGGTATCGACGTCGTCTCCGAGGGCGAGCTGCGCCGCGCGCTTGCCGCGGACATTCCGGCAAACCGCATCATGTTCTCAGGTGTCGGCAAGACGCCGTCCGAGATGGATTTTGCGCTCGAGGCCGGCATCTACTGCTTCAACGTCGAATCCGAGCCCGAGCTCGAGATCCTCAATCAACGCGCCGTCAAGGCTGGCAAGAAAGCGCCCGTCTCCTTCCGCATCAACCCTGATGTCGATGCAAAGACGCATTCCAAGATCTCGACCGGCAAGAAGGAAAACAAGTTCGGCATCTCCTGGGAGCGCGCCCGCGCCATCTATGCCCATGCCGCCAGACTGCCGGGCATCGAGGTCACCGGCATCGACATGCATATCGGCAGCCAGATCACGGAGCTGCAGCCCTTCGACGATGCCTTCAAGCTGCTGCACGATCTTGTGGCGACGCTGCGCGCCGACGGCCACACCATCCACCATGTCGATATCGGCGGCGGCCTCGGCATCCCCTACAAGGACGACAACAATCCGCCGCCGCTGCCGGATGCCTATGCCGCAATCGTCAAGAACCAGCTGCGCGGCCTGGACTGTAAGATCATCACCGAGCCCGGACGCCTGATCGTCGGCAATGCCGGCATCCTCGTGACCGAAGTCCTCTATGTGAAGGATGGCGGCGAAAAGACCTTCGTCATCGTCGACGGCGCGATGAACGATCTCATCCGCCCGACGCTCTACGAGGCCTATCACGAGATCCGGCCGGTAACGATTTCGGCGGCCAACGCCCCACGAATCCGCGCCGATGTCGTCGGTCCCGTCTGCGAGACCGGCGATTATCTGGCGCTCGACCGCGAGATGGCGATGCCGAAGCCGGGCGACCTGATGGCCGTCAGCACTGCCGGCGCCTACGGCGCAGTCCAGGCCGGCACCTATAACAGCCGCCTTCTGGTGCCCGAAGTTCTGGTGAGGGGCAGCGATTTCCATACGATTCGGCCGCGCAGAACCTATGCCGAACTGATCAGCCTCGACTCCGTTCCAGCCTGGCTCGACTGAACAAGCCATCACTTTTTGGCGAATAGGCGTGAAAAGCCGGTATTAGCGGCCGCTCGCCCTCGCCTTCGCCACAAAGAGTGTTATCCTTTCGTTCATGAGCGTATTGCCCTGCAATCGCCGGAAGCGCCCTCTGTTCCAGAACGCCAGATCGCGGAGACCGGACCGATGACAAGCCCCTCTCGGCAGAAGAAAGGTGCATTTGCGTTCCGTCCGTCGCTTGCCCGGCTGGTGACGACGAAACGCCTGTTGGCGCGCATCGTGCTCTTTTTCGAGCAGTTGCTGCCGCCTTTGATGCCGGTACTGTCCGTCATCGCCTTTTATCTCTCTGCTTCCTGGTTCGGCCTCTTCCGCAGCGTGCCGGACTGGCTGCGCATCCTGCTGCTGATTGCCTTTGCCGGCGCTTTTCTGGTTTCGCTCCTCCCCTTCCGCACCCTGCGCTGGCCGAAAGTCGCAGAAGCCGATCGCATGCTGGAAGAGCGCAACGGCTTGCCGCACCAGCCGGTCACCGTCCAGGAAGACGAGCCGGCCTTCGATACGCCCTTCGGCCGGGCGCTCTGGCGCGAGCACCAGACGCGCATGGCCGAAAAGATCGCAGCGCTCGATGCCGGACTGCCGCGGCCCGATATCGCCGCGCATGACCGTTTCGCGCTTCGCGCCGTCCCGGCGCTGCTGCTCGTCACTGCCTTCGGTTATTCTCTGTCGATCAACGGCGGCTCGATCCGCGACGCATTGCAGGCAGCACCCGAGCAGGTGGTCAGCGATCCGGCGGTGCGCATCGACGCCTGGGTGACGCCGCCTTCCTATACCGGCCGCGCCCCGATCTACCTGACGGCTGACGGCAGCGAGCAGGCGCCGATCGGCATTCCGCAGTTTTCAGGCCTCACAGTCCGCGTCAGCGGCGGAAAGACGGCCGAAAAAGTGGTGTTCCGCAAGGCGAACGGCGAGGCCCAGGATATATCAGTGCAGGCGGATACCAAGCCGCAGCAGACGGCGGCATCAGGCAGCGAGCAGCAGACGGCGGCACCGGCCAGCCAGGCTCTCGTCGCGCAGACGCATATGATGAAGCTTCAGGAGAACGGTGCACTCGAGGTCAACGGCCGCCGCTGGAGTTTCGACGTGCTCCCCGACAAGGCGCCGGAGATTGCCTTCGACGGTTTGCCGAAGCCCAGTGTCAACGGGGCGCTCGAAATCGGTTTCACCGTCAAGGACGATTACGGCGTCCAGGAGGCGCATGCGGAGATCGTTCCCGTCGAAAACGATCCGACGGCAACGCCGCTCTATCCGCTGCCGGAGTACCGGCTGGATATTCCCCGCCGCAACGCCCGCGACGCCAAGGGCGTGACCAGCCGGAATCTGACCGAACATCCCCTTGCCGGCAAGCGCGTGCGCATCACCCTCGTCGCCAAGGATGCCGCCGGCCAGACCGGCCGCAGCCCGCCGCATGAGATGGTGCTGCCATCGCGGCCCTTCAACGAGCCGCTTGCCGCGGCTGTCGCCGAGGAACGGCAGGTTTTCGCGCTCGATACGCGCAAGATGCCGCAGGCGATCGCCCTGAACGAGGCGCTGACCATCCGTCCCGAGGAGACGATCCCCAAGCTCACCAACTACTTGCTGCTCGAATCCGCCTTGGCGCGCATGAAGCTCGCGAAGGGTGAGGATGCGCTGAAGGATACGGCCCAATATCTCTGGGAGATCGCCCTCGGCATGGAGGACGGCGATCTTTCGCTCGCCGAGCGCAAGCTGCGCGAAGCCCAGCAGAAGCTTGCCGACGCGCTGGACCGCAACGCTCCCGACGCGGAGATCAAGAAGCTGATGGACGAGCTGCGCAAGGCGATGCAGGACTATATGACCGAGCTTGCCCAACGCATGCAGAACGCGCCGATGCAGCCGAACCAGAATGCGCAGAATATCCTGCGCCAGCAGGATCTGGAACGGATGATGGACCAGATCGAGAATCTTGCCCGCTCCGGCAATCGTGACGCGGCCCAGCAGATGCTGTCGGAATTGCAGCGGATGATGAACAACCTGCAGGCGGGCCGCCCGCAGCGCGGTCAGCAGGGCCAGGAAAACAGCGAAGCCCGCAAACAGATCGACAAGCTCGGCGAGATCCTGCGCGACCAGCAGAAGCTGATGGAACAGACCTTCCGGCTCGACCAGCAGCTCAGGGACCGCATGCAGCGCGGCGAGCCTGAGATGGGCGAGAACGATCCGCTGCTCGACGAGATGAACCCTGGAGAGAACGGCGAGCCGCAGGATCAGCAACAGGGCCAGCAAGGCAAGGAAGGCCAGCAGCCCTCCGACCAGATGACGGCCGAGCAACTGCGCGAGGCGCTGAAACAGCTGCGCGCCCAGCAGGATGCTCTCGGCAAGCAGCTCGGCGAATTGCAGAAGAGCCTTGGCGAGATGGGCATGAAGCCTGGCCCGGGCTTTGGCCAGGCGCAACGCGAAATGGAAGGCGCCGGCCGTGAACTCGGCCAGGGCCGCGGCCAACCGGCCGTCGAGGGCCAGGGCCGCGCATTGGAAGCGCTTCGCCAGGGCGCCCGCGACATGATGAACCAGATGATGCAGGCGCAGCAGGGCCAGCAAGGTCAAGGACCGAACGGCCAGGTTGGCCAGGGCGACCAGAACGGCCGCGACCCGCTCGGCCGGCCACGCCGGACCCAGGGACCTGATTTCGGCGACAACAGCGTGAAGGTGCCTGACGAAATCGACGTTCAGCGGGCACGTGAAATCCTTGACGCGATCCGCGAAAAGCTCGGCAACAATCCACCGCAGGAAATGGAACGGCGCTATCTCGAGCGGCTGCTGGACATCCAGTAGGCCCTACGCCACCGCACAATGGATCGCAGTCGCTCCAACAGGATGATTTCAGGCCGGAGCGGCCTAAAATCTAAATCCGGATGTCTATCGAGGATAGGTGAGCACCATCTCGTCCGACGACCGCTCACACCTTTCGGCATCATGCTCTACGCGACGAGCGCCCGGGCGACCGCCTTGCGGATATCGGGAAGCGCGAATGGCTTGGCGACGACGTCGATGATCTTTTCGGCAAGATCGTCGGCCCGTTCGCGCTGTTCGGCATAGCCGGTCATCAGCAGGATTTTCAAACTGGGAAAAGCGTCTTTTGCCTGATGGGCGAGTTCAATGCCGTCCATCACGGGCATGCGGATATCTGACAGCAGCAGATCGTAGACCCCATCCTTGAGCTTCTCCAAGCCCTCGGCCCCATCGGCCGCCTCATCGGTCTCGTGGCCATCAAGCCGCAGGGCCCGGGCCACGAAGGACCGCAGGGAGTCCTCGTCTTCCGTAATCAGAATTCTTGCCATATGTGCATCGCTCCGTATCAGCCCCGCGACGGAAATCACCAGACTTTCCTTTTCGATCGGTAAAGATGAGGAAGCGATGGACGAGATGGTTAACAACCCGTCTCGAAGGCAACAGCTCAGGCGTCTCCGGTCACCACGCCGACGAAGGGCAGTTCGCGAAAGGCATAGGCGACATCCATGCCGTAGCCGACGACAAAATAGTCGGGGCATTCGAAGCCGACATAATCAGCCTCCAGCTTTTCCTTGCGCTTGACGCGCTTGTCGAGCAGCACAGCGATCGTGACGTTGCGCGCGCCACGTTCGAAGAGCAATTCCTTGGCAAAGAGCAGCGTCCGGCCGGATTCGAGGATATCGTCGATCAGCAGGACATCGCGGCCATGCACGTCGCTGTCGATATCCTTGACGATGCGCACGCCCTGAGAAACAGTGCCGATACCGTAACTCGACAGCGTGATGAACTCGACCTCCGGGGCAAGCCCGCTATCATGCAGGGCGCGAATCAGGTCGGCGGCGAAGATGAAGGACCCCTTCAGCACGGCGATGACGAGCAGGTCCTTGGTCGGACCATTGGCGATCTCCCGCGCCATCGAATGATTGCGCTCGGCGATCTGCTCGGCAGTGAAGAGCGGCTCGATGTTTTTTCCGCGCACGACAGGCATAAGGGCTTGCTCCATGAAAAGAAGGGTAAGCCGTTAGCACATATGCGAGCCTGAAACAGCCTCGCCGGCTATGAAATTAACGGGATTGGCGCGACCGTGGCGCGAAAGTCGGCCCCATCCCATGTCCTGTTACGTCTGTGGCAGGAAGGAAAGCCGGACTTCGGGCATTTTTCCGCCGGCATGCTGGACGCGAGCCGAGAAGCCACGGCTCTGGCCGCCATAGATCACATCGGCGGGCGGGTTGATGACGATGCTTGCGGTCAGCCGCTCGTCGGTCACGAGATCGGCACGGATCGGATGCACCGTCTGCGTCGTGCCGCTCTCGTTTTCGATGATGCCGTTGATGACGAGCACGCGCATGCCGTTCGCATCACGCGGCGTTACCGTGACATGGGTGAAATGCAGCGATGCTCCGGAAGTGGCTCGTTCGCCGGAAAGGCCGGAGAAACCACCTGCAAGCCCGAAGACGAGCACGACGAGCGCCAGCACCAGCGCTGCGAAGCTCCGCATCGACGCGCGCTGCAGCCAGGATTCCACGGTCTGCAGAACGGAAGCGGCCATTGCCGGCATGAACGGCGGCGGTGCGACGTTTGCGGCAGCCATACGCTTGCGGTTGTCGTTATAGGTCCTTGCATTGAATTCCCTGGGCCGAACTTTGCCGAGGGTGACGAATTCGGCGTCGGAGATATCGGCAGGACGCGCCGAGCGGTACTGACGGTTGGCGGGTTCCGGCGGCAGGAAATCATAGGCCTGGCCCGGCGTCCGGCGACTGAAGGAGGATGCTTCCATGGTGGCTGCCTCGCAGATGTCCACATGGTTTCGTTGCCAGGGGAAATCTTGGCATTGAAACGAATCCTGCTCAGTCGTAAATTTTAATGGTTAATGCTTCGCAAAGATCGCCATCAAACGGGCGTCTTTCCAGCAAAATTTACCGGCTGTTAACGGTCTTGGTTAACAAGTCGTGCGGTGAAACCCACAACAGACTGAGCTGCCCGTTGATCCACTTCGAGAATGTCGGTTTGCGCTATGGCATGGGCCCGGAAATCCTCCGGGACCTGACCTTCGACATTCCGAAGAAATCCTTTCAGTTCCTGACGGGTCCATCGGGCGCCGGCAAGACGTCGCTGCTGCGGATGCTTTTCATGTCGCTGCAGCCGACGCGCGGGTTGATCCGCATGTTCGGGCGCGACATTTCCGAAATCCCTCGCCCCGAACTGCCGCTTCTGCGTCGCCGCGTCGGCATCGTCTTCCAGGATTTCCGCCTCCTCGACCATCTCACCACCTATGAGAATGTCGCTTTGCCCTTACGGGTGCGTGGCAAGGATGAGAGCTCCTACAAGACCGACGTCCTGGAACTTTTGAAATGGGTCGGCCTCGGCGAACGCATCAACGTGCTGCCGCCCGTGCTCTCCGGCGGCGAAAAGCAGCGCGCCGCAATCGCCCGAGCGCTGATGGATCGGCCGGAAGTGCTGCTGGCCGACGAGCCGACCGGCAATGTCGACCCGCCGATGGCCAAGCGCCTGCTCAACCTTTTCCTCGAGCTGAACCGCCTCGGCACGGCAGTCGTGATCGCCACCCATGACCTGGCGCTGATGGAGCAGGTGGAAGCCCGCCGCATGATCCTCTCAGAGGGGCATCTCGATATTTATGACTGAGCCCCCGTCCAGAAACCCCGAAAAGGCGTCTGCCAAGACCCAACAGAAGCGGCCGGAATTGCGCGTGCGTCCGACCGCGCCGATCCTGCCGCCTTCCAACATCCAGGGCAGCGCCTTGATGGTGGTGATATCAATCATGGCCTTTCTCGCCTGCCTGACGCTCGGCGGCGTCAGCATGGTACGCTCGACGGCGGCCAGCTGGGAGAGCCAGATATCCCGCGAGATCACCATTCAGATCAAGCCGGACGACAATCTCGACATGGAAAAGGCGCTGACCCAGGCGCGCGACCTGGCGCTGACCTTCGTCGGCACCAAGAGCGGCCAGATCGTCGACGAGGCGGCGACTGCACGCCTGCTCGAACCGTGGCTCGGCCCCGGTCTCGATCTCAAGGATCTGCCCGTTCCCCGCCTCGTCATCATCACCATCGACGAGAGCAATCCACCGGATTTCGATTCGATGCGGGCGCTGCTGAAGGACAGTATTCCGCAGGCCACCCTCGACGATCACCGCACCTGGGTCGACCGACTAGTGTCCATGGCGCACACGACGGTCATGATCGGCACCGGCATTCTGCTCCTGGTTTTCACGGCGATGGTGCTCACCGTCGTCTTCGCCACGCGCGGCGCGTTGTCGGGCAATCGTCACGTCGTCGAAGTGCTGCATTTCGTCGGCGCCGAAAGCTCCTTCGTCGCCACCGAATTCCAGAAGCATTTCCTGAAGATCAGCCTCAAGGGCTCGGCGATCGGCAGCGCGCTTGCCGCTCTCTTCTTCGCCACCGCCGGTTTCTGGCAGAGCCGCACCCTCGCCACCCCCGAAACGGACCAGGCGACCGCGCTCTTCGGCACCTTCTCCGTCGGCGTGCTCGGCTATGCCGGCATCTTCGCAACGATGATCGTCATCGCGCTCCTGACCACCTTCACCGCGCGGCTGACCGTCATGCGGACGATCTACGAAATCGATACGCTACGCTCGGACCCGACACGCACCGACGGCATCGGAACTTGAACGTGACCATGCCGTTTTGCCATGAAAGCGTCTGTTCTGCGCCGCAATCAGCGTATAATCACGATTCATGACGATGGGACACACGACACCCAACCCGATTCATCAGGACCCGGAGCTTGATCGCCCGGCAGGTCTGCCGCCGCGGCGCGGGCCGATCCGCCGCCTGTTGCGCTGGGGCGGCTTTGCCTGCTTGCTGGCAATCGCCCTGGTGTTCGGCGGTTTTCTGCGTTTCGCCGATTCCGTGACGACGCTGAAGCCCCCGGCCGAGCCGAAGGCGGATGCGATCGTGGTGCTGACGGGTGGTTACCAGCGCATCGACCAGGCCGTCGAGCTGCTGCAGAAGGGTGCCGGCAAGCGCTTGCTCATTTCCGGCGTCCACCCGACGACGACGCCGGCGCAGATCCGCAAGATGACGCAGGGTTCAGCCGATCTCTTCTCCTGCTGTGTCGATATCGGCTACGATGCGATCGACACGATCGGCAATGCCGAGGAAGCTTCGAACTGGATCCACGCCAAGGGATACCGCAGCGTTCTGATCGTCACCAACAACTACCACATGCCGCGAAGCCTCGCCGAGCTCTCCTATGTCGACCCCGACATCGAGTTCATCGCTTATCCCGTGGTCAACTCAGATTTGAAGAGCCGCAACTGGTTCACCGATCCGAACGCGCTGCGTGTCATGCTGGCCGAATATGTGAAAGTGCTGCTGACCGGCGCCCGCAACATCACCGGCTTCGGCCGCCACACCGGGTTGCGCTCGGCAAGTGCGTCCGGCCAAGAATAGAGCGCCGCGCGTCCGATAGGACACGCAAGGACGGTCCATCACTTTGAAAGTTGCGCATAATCCCTTCCGAAAATCGATTCCGACTTTCGGGGTCATGCGCTAGGCTTTTACATCAAGGCGTCATCAAATGCTTTTTATGGCGGGCAATATCGTGTAGGCCGGTCGCGTGAGCATGCCTCGGGAAAGTTTCATGATCGCCCTGCGTTCCGTTCTCTTCAACACGATCTTCTACGCCAACCTCATCATCCGGATGATCGTGCTCTCGCCCTACTATTTCGTGGTGCCGCGCAAGATCGCCTATGCGATCCCGAAGAACTGGGCGCGCTCCAACCACTGGCTGATGCGGGCGATCGTCGGCACCACCTTCGAGATCGATGGCCTGGAGAACCTGCCTGATGGCAGTTACATTCTGGCGCCGAAGCATCAGTCCTTCTGGGATACCTACGCGCTGCTGCCCTGGCTGAAGGATCCGGTTTACATCCTGAAGCGCGAGCTGATGTGGATTCCGCTCTTCGGCTGGTATGCGAAGAAACAGCGCATGATCCCGGTCGATCGCGGCGCCCGCGGCAAGGTGATGGTGGAAGTGCTGAAACGCACGAAGGAAGAGCTGTCGACCGGCCGCCAGCTCATCATCTATCCCGAGGGCACCCGCCGCCCGCCGGGCGCAGAGCCGCTTTATAAATACGGCATCGCCCGCATGTACCGCGATCTTAACCTCCCCGTCGTGCCGGTCGCCATGCATCCCGGCCTCTTCTGGCCGCGGCGGAGCATTCGCCGTTATCCCGGCCATTTCAAGGTGAGGATCCTACCGCCGATCATGCCGGGAATGGATCCGGACGCCTTTTTCGCCCATCTGATCGAGGTATCGGAGCGGGCAAGCGACGAGCTTCTGCTCGAAACCGTCGCGCAAAATCCGCATCTGCCGCTCCCGCCGACGGCGGTCGAAAGACTGGTCGAGCTGCGAAAGCTGAACGCGGCAACTGGCTGAGATCAGGCGGCGCGTAGCCGCTCCACTTCATTGACGACCTGCTCCAGCCAATGGTCGCGAATGCCCATCTGCTTCAGATGCTCAAGCGTATTGAAGACATAGGCATCATTCGGACCAGACTGGCCTTTTGCTTCGTTCACCACCCGTGCCGCCGCAAGCGCATCGAGCGCGCCGGCATATTGTTCATGCTCACGATCGATGATGTAGGCGACCGCTTCCACCCGGCGCCGGCCGGCAAGCTGCAGCCGCACCCGGCGCTCCAGGTAGACATTGGTGACCAGTTCGCGGGCGCGGAGATAATCGATCACCTCATCCCAATTTTCCGGCGAAATGCGGAAAGCCATGCCGCGGCAGGCGCCACCCCTGTCGAGGCCGAGAACCAGGCCCGGATTATCGCGGGTGCCACGATGGACAAAGGAGCGGACGCAGAGCGAACGCCTGTAGCCGTAGACCAGCGCCTGTGCCCGCTCCATGAACTCGAAGCCCGGATTCCACATCAGCGAACCGTAGCCAAATACCCAAAATTCGTCCATATCGCACGCCAGACCGGAATCACATTTGCGATTCACCATTGGAGAACATCATGGCAGCGTCAAGCCAATCCGGCAGCAGCCAATCCGGCAGCGTCAAGAAATTCTGGTTGCTGGGTGGAGGGGTCCTCCTGGTGATCGCGCTTTATACCGGCGGCTGGTTCTATGCGGCGTCGGCGTTGAAGACCACGGTGCTGAAAGCGATAGCGCCGCGCGACCAGGCAGGCGTCAGCGGCGAATGCTCCGATATCCAATTTCGCGGCTATCCCTTCCGCATCGGCCTGTTCTGCTCCAAGATCGACGTCGACGACAATGTCAACGGCGTCTCCGCCACTTTCGGCGCACTGCGTTCGGCAGCCCAGGTTTATTCGCCCGGCAATATTGTCTGGGAACTCGATTCGCCGGCTGAAATCCGCACTAGCAACGGCCTTTCGATCTCGGCCCAGTGGACGAACCTGCAGGCGAGCCTTGCAACCAGGCTGCAGGGCATCGACCGCAGCTCGACCGTCATCGAGGGTCTGAAGGCGATGGCCTTCTCCTCCTACACCGGCCAGACCATGAGCTTCGATGCCGCTCGCACAGAAATCCATCTGCGCCAGAACGGTGCCGATCTCGACGGCGCGATCTCCGTGCAGAACGCCAACACGGCGATCAAGGACTGGCCGCAGATCTTCCCGAAATTTTCCGCGAGCATCGATCTGACCGTCGCCGGCAAGGCCGGCCTGATCGACGGCAGTGACCGGAACGGCCTCAATGGCGCCACCGGTGAACTGCGCCGCATCGTCGCCGACATCGGCGACGGCAAGGTGATGACGCTGACCGGCCCCTTCTCCTTCGACGAGCAGGGCTTCCTTTCGGGAAAATTCAAGCTGGAGATCGAACAGCTCGGCCCCTGGGGCGACAGCCTGAAACAGGCCTTTCCGGATATCGCCTCAAGCGTCAACACGGCGACGAAGCTCTTGAAGTCGCTTGCCGGCGGCGGCGACAAGGTCTCTGTCGATCTCGTCGTCAATCGTGGCAATGCCACCGTCAGCGGTTTCATCCCGCTCGGCCGGATTCCGCCGATCTAACCTATCTGTTTGATGAAGAAGACTTCCGGCACCGATTGCAGGCCGGGCAGCTCGATCGCGCCGGTTTCGGAAAATCCATTGCGGCGATGCCAATCCTGAGGCCGGCTTTCGTCGCACTCGCTCGACGTCATCAGCAGGCGGGCGCCGTCGCCGCGCATGGCGTCTTCCCAGGCGAGAAACAGCGCCGTTCCAACGCCCGACCGGCGGTGGCCGGGCAGGACGCGGATCATTTCCATATAGGGAACCCTGCCCCAGAAACGGGAGAAGCGCAGGAAGCCGACGATCTCGCCTGCCTCCCTGGCAACCAGATATTCTCCAAGCGCGACGCAGCGCGATACCCATGCCTCACCGGCGCTGGCATCCTCGCGAACCAACCAGTCGATATCCGCCCGGCCAGCACGTGCCACCTCCACCATCGCGGCGGCTACTTCTTGTCCAGCGCGTGGCGGCCGAAATCCGGCGCGTCGACATCCTGGCCAGCCTGGACGATCGAACGGCGGATGGCGCGGGTGCGGGTGAAGAGTTCGAATATCTTGTCGCCCTCTCCCCAGCGGATGGCGCGCTGCAGATAGGCGAGATCCTCCGAGAAGCGTGCCAGCATTTCGAGGATCGCATCGCGGTTATGCAGGCAGACGTCGCGCCACATCGTCGGGTCGGAGGCAGCAAGGCGGGTGAAATCGCGAAAGCCGGAGGCGGAATATTTGATGACTTCCGATTCCGTCACCGTCTCCAGATCGTCGGCGGTGCCGACGATATTGTAGGCGATGATATGCGGCAGGTGCGAGACGATGGCGAGCACCTTGTCGTGATGCTCGGCATCCATTTCGTCGACCTTCGAGCCCAGCGCTTCCCAGAAGCTGCGCAGCCGCTTCAGCGCCTCCTCGTCGGTGCCAGCGACCGGCGTGAAAATGCACCAGCGGCCTTCGAAGAGGCCGGGGAAGCCGGCATCCGGGCCGGATTTCTCCGTACCTGCCAGCGGATGGCCGGGGATGAAATGCACATTATCCGGCATATGCGGCAGCATCTGCGCAATGACAGAAGCCTTTGTCGAACCGACATCGGTGACGATCGCCCCGGGCTTCAGGCTTGCCGAGATCTCCTTCGCCACACTTTCCGAAGCGCCGACCGGCACAGAGACGATCACCAGATCGGCATCCTTGACGGCATCCTGCGATGACGTCGTGTAGCGGTCGCCGAGGCCGAGCTCTTCCGCGCGCTTCAGCGTATCGGGGCTGCGTGTGGCGACGACGATCTCCCTTGCAAGGCCAAGGCGCCTGATGTCGTAGGCAAGCGAAGAGCCGATCAGGCCAATGCCGATCAGCGCGATACGATCGAACTGCACGCTCATCGCTGATGACCCATGAATTCGGTGAGCGCGGCAATCACGCCGCGATTTGCCTCCTCGGGGCCGATGCTCATGCGCAGCGCATTGGCGAAACCATAGCCGCGCACGGCGCGCAGGATGTAGCCGCGGCTCGTCAGCAAATCGTCGGCATCCGCGGCGCGCTTGCCGTCAATCTCGGGGAAATGGATGAGGACGAAATTGGCGACGGACGGCGTCACCTTCAGGCCGATCGCTTCGAGCGCCTGGGTCAGCGTCTCCACCCACATCTGGTTGAAGGAGACGGCCTGCTGGATGAAGGCCTGGTCGCGGATGGCAGCGGCAGCGGCGGCGATTGCCGGCGCGTTCAAGTTGAACGGCGCGCGCACGCGGTTCAGCGCATCGACGATCTCGGCAGGCGCATACATCCAGCCGACGCGCAGCGCCGCAAGACCATAGGCCTTCGAAAAGGTGCGGGTCATCACCACGTTGGCATTGGAGGATACGACCTCGATGCCGGCTTCATAGTCATTGCGGCGCACATATTCGGCATAGGCGGCATCGAGTACGAGGACGACATGTTTCGGCAGTCCGGCCTGCAGGCGGCGGATCTCGCTGACGGAAACATAGGTGCCTGTCGGATTGCCCGGATTGGCGATGAAGACGATCTTCGTCTTCTCCGTAACCGCGGCGAGGATGGCATCGACATCGACCGTATAGTCCTTCTCCTTGACGACGACAGGCGTAGCGCCCGCGCCGAGGATCTGGATCTTGTAAACAAGGAAGCCGTGCTCGGTGATGATGCCCTCGTCGCCGGCGCCGAGATAGACATGGCAGAGCAGGCCGAGCAGCTCGTCCGAACCGTTGCCGCAGAGAATGTTTGCCGGATTGAGACCGTGCACGGCGGCGATCGCCTCGCGCAGTTCGATCGCCTGCCCGTCGGGATAACGCCCCAGATTGTCGGCAACCGTCTTGAAGGCCTCGATTGCCTTCGGGCTGGCGCCGAGCGGCGTTTCGTTGGACGAAAGCTTGTAGACGCGGGCGACACCCGGCGCATGTTCCTTGCCCGGCACATAGGCTGCGATATCGAGAATACCGGGACGCGGAACGGGCTTGCTCATCTCAACGCTCATGGGTTCGACCTTGGAATTGCCGGTAAATCCGGGCTGAAAAACACCAAGTGGCATTAAAGCGGAATGCGATTGTTGTCGAGAGCCATGGGCGTGACACAAGCAGTTGGGGAACGCTGGGAGCGACTTACCTGCTACGTGTGGTCGGCACGCCATGGGGTGCGAGAACCGGCACGAAGACGCGGCGGGAGGCCCGCGCCGCAACCGGCAGCCCCTGATAAAGCCGCTTTTGCGCTTCGACGATGATGACGCCCGAAAAGGCCGGCCAAAGCGTTCGGCCGATCCGCTCGAAGGCGCGCCGCAGGCGCAGGATGGTTCTGAGCTTCGAGGGCGGGAAGAACAGCGCTTCAGCCGTCGCGCCCGGCGTGAAGTTCGTCTCGCGCAGCAGATTTGTCAGCTGACCGCGGGAATAGGGCCGCCCCGAACCGAAGGGCGTATGCTCCATGCGTGCCCAGACGCCGCGCCGGTTCGGCACGACGATGACCAGCCGTCCGCCCGGCGCCAGCACCCGCCAGAGCTCCTTCAGCGTCTCGCGCGGGCTTTCGGCAAATTCCAGCGAATGCACCATCAGCACCCGGTCGATCGAGGAGTCCGGCAGCGGCAGTTCCTCGTCGAAAATCAGCGCCGTGGTCGAGAGCGAGCCCATCGGCCAGTTCACCGCGCCCTGCCCGGCCGGCATGAAGGCGAAGGTGCGCTCGGTATCGGCCTGGAAGCGATCGAGGAAGGGCACGGCATAACCGAGACCGACCAGTCGCTCTTGCGGCAGCCGCACCCAGAGCGAGGACAGCGCCATGGCGATCGACTGCTCGGCAAGACGTCCGAGCTCGGAATGATAGAACTGGCGTAAGTCGACGATATCGGCGTGCATTGCGACAAATGTTATCAGCGGGCGGTTGGACTTCAAGGCCGGAACCTCTACATTTCCGCGAGACTCCTGGGATAAGGGATTATTGAACGATGAAACCTTTGGAATTAGACGTTTTTCTCTGCCGCACCGACAATTTCGGCGTTCTCGTGCACGATCCGGAGACAGGCTTTACCGCGGCGATCGATGCGCCGGAGGAGGCGCCGATCCTGGAAGCGGCGACGCGTCGCGGCTGGAAAATCACCCATATCTTCACCACGCATCATCACACCGATCATGTCACCGCCAACCTGGCGCTGAAGGGACAGTTCGGCTGCGAGATCATCGGCCCGATCAACGAGGCCGTCGCCATTCCCGGCCTCGATCGGACGATGGGCGATGGCGACAGCTTCCTTTTTGGCGACCACATGGTCAACGTCATCGAGACGCCCGGCCACACCGCCGGCCACATCTGCTATCACTTCGCCGATGACAAGCTGCTCTTTGCCGCCGACACGCTGTTTGCACTCGGCTGCGGCCGGCTGTTTGAACGCCCGGCCGCCGATATGTGGCATTCTCTGCAGAAACTCGCTGTACTGCCCGATGAGACCGCCATCTATTTCGGCCATGAATACACATTGTCCAATGCCCGGTTCGCGCTGACCGTCGACCCCGACAATGAGCGACTGAAGAACCGCGCCGCCGAGATCGAGGCCTTGCGCGCCGACGGCAAATTCACCATCCCGACGACGCTGGGGCTGGAAAAGGAAACCAACCCGTTTCTGCGCGCCGCCGATCCGGCGATCCGCCGCAATCTTTTGATGGAAGGCAAGACCAACGAGGAAGTCTTTGCCGAAATCCGCAAGCGCAAGGACCATTTCTGATGTCGCCTGAGAACATCATCCGCGAACTCGGCATGCAGCCGCATCCCGAAGGTGGCTGGTACGTGCAGACATTCCGCGATACGGCGGGCGGAGAACGCGGCCACTCGACGGCGATCTATTATCTGCTGACCAGGGGGCAGCGTTCGCACTGGCATCGTGTCCCTGACGCGGCCGAGGTCTGGCATTATTACGCCGGCGCGCCGCTCTCGCTGCATCGGTCGGAAGACGGAACGGCAAGCGAGACCCTGACGCTCGGAGCGAATCTCCCTGCCGGCGAGCGGCCGCAGGCGATCATTCCCGCCAATTGGTGGCAATCGGCCGAAACCCTCGGCGATTTCACCCTGGTCGGCTGCACCGTCTCGCCCGGCTTCGAATTTTCGAGCTTCGAGATGGCGCCGCCCGGTTGGAAGCCCGGCTGAAGCATATCGCGCAAAAGTGTGCAGCGGTTTTGCGAGAACGATGGGCGTAAAAACAAAGATCTAAAGCGCGAGGAGCGAATCGGAGAGATCGCGACGCGCTTTAGAGCATGATGCCGAAAGTGTGAGCGGTTTTCGGGCGACATCATGCTCCAACTAGCTGAGGCCTACTCTGCCGCCGCGGACTGGGCCGGAATTTTGCGGCGGAACATGTCCTGGGCGGCGAGCACCGCCCCTCCGGTGACGAGCAGACAGGCAAGAGCCATGCGCCAGCCCAGCTCGGCAAATCCGAACAGCACCAGGATAAGCGTCGAAAGCAGCGGTGCTGCATAACTTGCCGCGCCGAGGATCTGGATATCGCCGTTCTTGACGCCGTAGTCCCAGGCGTAGAAGGCAGCCCCGACCGGAAAGAGCCCGAGCCCGGCGATGGCGACCCACTCGAAACTCGTTGCAGGCCAGACGGTCGTCTCCAGGCTTAGATGACAGAAGAGCGACAGCATGGAGGTCGCAAGGCAGAAGCCGGTGACGACATCCGTGGAGACGGCGTCGAAACGCCGCGTCAGCAGCGAATAGCCGGACCACGTGAAAGCGCTGAGAAAGGCCGCCCCGTAACCGACGGCATAGGCGCCGTCGAAATCGGTGCCGTTGCGGCCGACGATCAGGAAAGTGCCGCAAAGCCCGGCAAGCGCACCTGCCACATGATACCAGCGCAGCCGTTCGCCCGGCAGCAGCGCCGAACCGACGACGATCAACAGCGGCCAGAGATAGGCGACCAGCCCCGCCTCCACCGCCGGCGCGTTGCGGAGCGCGGTAAAATACAGGAAGTGATAACCGAACAGCCCCAAAATACCGGTTATCCAGACCTTGGCCGGCTGCTTCAGCAGCGCCAGCCGCGCGGGGTTGAGGATAAGCACGACGAGGCCGGGAATGCTGCCAATCGCAAAGCAGACGGCCGAAAGCTGGAACGGCGGCATCATGCCGGAGGCGGCCGTGAACAACGCCAGGAACGACCACATCAGAATGGCCGTAAAACCGATCAACGTCGCGCGAAGCTTCACCTGTCCCCCTTCACGGCGGCAGAAGCCCCGTCAGCTGTTGCTGCCGTATTTGACGGCAGTGATCGTCACCATTCCATATTCGGTTGGAATGCGCACATAGACAGGAGCGTATACATTTGCCGCGTTCGACTTGGCAAACCAGATTTCCATGCGGTTACTCTTGCTGAGATAGTCGATGTCCTTGCGGCCCTTCTTGTAGCCCGAGCGCGGCACGAAGCGCACGCTGCAGACGGTTGCCTTGCCCTTGAAGCCATTGGTGGAAAAATCCTCGTCGCCCTTCGGCGACAGCACCAGATCCATCCGCGTCTCGCCGTCGAAGATCGGCAGCGTCTGCGAGCAGACCTTGGTATCGCCCGTGAAGACCAGGCCGGAGATCGGATCGAGCACCGAGCGCATGTCGCGCGGCGTGACGTCGATCCAGTTCTTCGGACGCTTCGGCATCGGTGTCGTCGTCGCCGAGATGATGTTGCCGTTGCGGTAGCTGACCTCGTAGACGCGGGCCTTCCTCTTGCCGCTCTTGTAGTAGAGCGAATATTTCTGCGCCTGCAATCTGTCATTGCGCACAACGCCCGTGACGCTGGTCTTCGCCGAAATCGTCGTGACGAGATCGGCAAGACCGGCAGAATTGATGTCGCCGGCGATCTTGTAGCTGTGATCGTCCTCGATCTGCGTCAGGAACGCGGCGCGCGCGATCGGCAGGCCGGCGAGCGCCACCCGGTATTCCGTCCGATGCTGGATTTCGCCCGCCGATGCCGGTATGGCAAGAAGTGCGGCGATGGCCGAAATGAAAATCCGTCTGCCCGAATGAGCCATGGAAAAAAGCCTTGTCTTGCTGCGCGCTGGCAGGCCCTTGCTGAGCGCTCTATACTCCTGCCGTGAAGGGAAGAAAACAGCAGCTTTTTGACAGAATTGCGGGAAAGGCCAAGGTTTGGCTTGACGCGAGCAACCTGTCTGACTATAGAACCGCAACTTTCCAATCATGCCCGTTGGATTGCGCGCCTGGCTTTGCCGGGAATGGCAATTCGATGGCCCGAGAAAAACAAGAATAGGTGTTCCATGTCCCGCGTGTGCGAATTGACCGGCAAGGCCGTCCTGACTGGTAACAATGTCAGCCATGCCAACAACAAGACCAAGCGCCGGTTCCTGCCGAACCTGTGCCAGGTAACGCTGATTTCCGACGCTCTCAACCAGCGTTATCGTCTTCGCGTTTCGGCTGCCGCTCTTCGCTCCGTCGAGCATCGTGGCGGCCTCGATGCCTTCCTGCTGAAGGCCAGCGAAAACGAACTGTCGATGCGCGCGCGCCTGCTGCGCCGTCAGATCGCCAAGAAGACCGCTGAAGCCGCTGCTGCGTAAGCGTCTGCCCTTCTTTCATACGGCTTCAAAAGGCTTGAACGGATAATACCGGACAAGCCTTTTGCTTTGCCGGTTTGCTCCTCCAACTGGTGGCATCACCCAGGATAAAAAAATGCTGAAGACCCGCTATACCATCGCCTATGTCGCGCTGATGACGCTCGTCGTCGTCGCCTCCAACTTCCTCGTCCAGTTTCCGCTGAACGCCGAAGTCGCCGGCATCAACCTTGCCGACATCCTGACCTGGGGCGCCTTCTCCTATCCCATCGCCTTCCTGATCACCGATCTGACCAACCGCCAGTTCGGCCCGCAGGCAGCCCGCAAGGTCGTCTTTGCCGGCTTCGTCGTCGGCGTGACGCTGTCCTTCTTCACCTCGGTGCCGCGTATCGCGATCGCCTCCGGCTCGGCCTATCTCGCCGGCCAGCTGCTCGATATCGCCGTCTTCAATCGCCTCCGCCGCCAGGCCTGGTGGCGCGCGCCGCTGGTCGGCTCGCTGATCGGCTCGGCGCTCGATACGGTGATGTTCTTCTCGCTGTCCTTCGCCGCGTTTTTCGTCTTCCTCGGCCCGAACGATCCGTTTGCGCTGGAGGCCGCCCCCATCCTCGGCGTTTTCGCCACGGAGGCACCGCGCTGGATTTCCTGGGCGATCGGCGATTTCGCCGTGAAGATGATCGTCGGCCTCGTCATGCTGCTGCCTTATGGCGCGCTGATGAACGTACTGCGGCCGATGCAGGCCGCTCGCGCAAATTAAATCACGAACGCCGCCGGACCGCACCGGCGGCGATGGCAGGATGCAGCAGAACCTCTGCGGCCAGATCGTCGATGTCTAGCGATGAATCAAGCCGCAGCACCGGCGCTGTCTGTGTTTCCAGCCATTGCTCATGTGCCGCAAGGCTGCGGCGTTCGGGACCGGCCGTGTCGTAGCTGGCCGCCCATTCGAGGAACTCCCCGCTTTTTATGGCCATGTCGCCGCCGGGGCTGATTCTGTTTCCGTATCGGGCAATCTCCCGCGCAAGGATGCGCGCCATTCTAAGCTCCGGATCGATCCTGAGAAACACGATTAGATCGTAGAGCGGCTCGAGCGGCCTTCCCCATTTCAGCGCGGATCCGGAGAGGATCCAGTCTTCATGCCGTGCCACCTCGTCAAGCAACAATCCGATGCGCTCGTCGGCATCCCTCGGCGTCGTGAACGGTGGGTCCGTCGGCAGCCAGAAGAAATCGTCGGTGTCGAGATGGGCGATATCGAGCTTTTCGGCAAGCGCAAGGCCGAGTGATGTCGTGCCGGAACCGGACGCGCCCATGACATGAATATGCACCACGAACCTCCCTCCGAGGCTGCTTTCCCTATGGCGGGGATAGCTGAGGCATATGACATCAGTCTGACGTCTAGAGTGCCGTACGCCCTTTAGGACGCACAAAGGACGCTCTAACATTTTTAATCTAAGCATCGTGCTTTCCGAATTCCGAATCGATTCCGATTTTCGGAAAGCACGATGCTTAGATCAATTCCGCTTCCGGGAATTCGGCGCTGACCACGCGGCCTCTTCCGAAAGCCGGAATTCCAGCATCAGATTGCGCTGCAGGATCGAATGATTGTCGTCCGACACCAGGATGATATGGGTCGTGCCGTCGGCCGCCTGGAAAGCATCGAGCCCTTCCATATTGTCGATCTGCGAGTTGAAATTACCTTCCAGCAACAATTCGCCGTCAACGACGGCGCCGGGCCTGATGTCGGCGCCCTTGACGCGCCGAAGACGCATGCCGATGCCTTCGGCCATGTTGAAGCGGCGCTCCAGCAGCAGCAGGTCGCCATTCGGCAGGAAGGCGCCGTCGGTAATGTCGAAGCTGCCGTCCCGCTTAACCGAGAAACGCCCTTTCAGCGGCCCGCTGAGAATGGCCGCCAGCCGATTGCCGTCACTGTCGAGACCGCGTTCGGAGACGATGACCACGCCGCCCCGAAGCGGGCTGGATGCCGGCGCCACGGTGATGGTTTCGATGCCGCGGTTGTCGTCCAGCATTCTCCGCGGGATCAGGATCGGCAGCGTGGCGATCGCTCCCGAGCCGGCAAAGCCAGGATCGGGATAGACATCGACGCGATGAGCCTGCTCGAAGGAGACCAGGATCCGGTCGCCGTCAAGCGCCAAGCCTTCGGCATCCATATGTCCCTTGCCTTCGAAGCTGCGCCCGGCGCTGTTCTTCATCGGCGTGATCTCGACATCCGAAAGGCCAGAAAGCCTGCCCTTGACGTCGCGCTCGATGCTGCCGGTAAGCCACTGGCCGGTATCGAGCACGACGACGAAATGTTTTTGGTCCGGCCGGAAACGGATGGAGGAGAGCGAGCCGAACAGCGCTCGGCTGGACACCATCTCCAGCCCGCCGAGAAATTCCAGCGATCCGAATTGCGTCTCTGAATAACCGATCCTGAAATCGGAGATTTGCCGGCTAATGACCGGCACGTCACCGGCCCATGACGAGGAAGCGCCGGCTGCGATGCAGAGAGCCATCGACGCCGCCCGGCCGAGGCGCTTGACCGTCATTCTTCCAGCGGCGTCAGCCGGCACGGCGTATCCGGCCGCCGCGCGGCTGCACGGATTGGTCTTCGAACAGTGAGGCAAGCTGCTCGGTCATCGCGCCGGCAAGCTCGTCCGCGTCGACGATCGTCACGGCGCGGCGATAGTAGCGCGTCACGTCGTGGCCGATGCCGATCGCCAGCAGTTCGACAGGCGATCGCGTCTCGATCTGTTCGATGACGGCGCGCAGGTGGCGCTCGAGATAATTGCCCGGATTGACCGACAGCGTCGAATCGTCCACCGGCGCTCCGTCCGAGATCATCATCAGGATGCGGCGCTGCTCGCGGCGCGCGAGCAGGCGATTATGCGCCCAGATCAGCGCCTCGCCGTCGATATTTTCCTTGAGCAGGCCCTCGCGCATCATCAGCCCGAGATTGGCTCGCGCGCGCCGCCACGGCGCGTCGGCCGACTTGTAGATGATATGGCGCAGGTCGTTGAGGCGGCCCGGCGTCTGCGGCTTGCCGCCGGCAAGCCAGTTTTCACGCGCCTGCCCGCCCTTCCAGGCTTTGGTCGTAAAGCCCAGGATCTCGACCTTGACGCCGCATCGCTCCAGCGTGCGGGCGAGAATGTCGGCGCAGGTGGCGGCAACCGTGATCGGCCGGCCGCGCATCGAGCCGGAATTGTCGATGAGCAGGGTGACGACGGTATCGCGGAACTGGGTGTCGCGCTCCATCTTGAAGGAAAGCGCCTGCATCGGGTCGATGATGATACGCTGCAGCCGAGCCGGATCGAGATAGCCCTCTTCCAGATCGAAATCCCAGGAGCGGTTCTGCTGCGCCATCAGGCGACGCTGCAGCCGGTTGGCGAGACGGCCGACGGCACCTTGCAGATGCGCCAGCTGCTTGTCGAGGAAGGCGCGCAGGCGCTCAAGCTCGGCGGCGTCGCAAAGTTCCTCGGCGGTGATGATCTCGTCGAACTCTTCGGTAAAGACGTGATAATCGACCTTCTCGTTGAAATCGGCGAAAGGCGTGTTTGGACGGCGGGTCTCGCCCGGCGTTTCCGAATCGTCCTCGCCTTCTTCCATCATGTCGTCGTCGGAGATTTCGGCGCCTTCGGTCTCGCCGTCCTCCATCTGCTCGTCGGCGACCTCGCTGTCCTCGACGGGGGCGGCATCCGTGCCGGCATCCTCGTCGACCTCGTCCTGATCCTGCTCGTCGCCGCTCGACTGATCTTCCTGCTCCGACTGGTCGTCATTGTCGGCATCGCTGTCGTCGTCGCCGTATTCCTCGGCCATTTCCATGGCCGACAGCATGTTGCGGATGACCTTGGCAAAGGCCTGCTGGTCGTTGATCGCGCTAGACAGGTTGTCGAGTTCAGTTCCCGCCTTGTCCTCGATGAAGCCACGCCAGAGATCGAGCACCTTGCCGGCAGAGGCCGGCGGGCGCTGGCCGGTCAGCTTCTCGCGCACCATCATCGCAACGGCTTCGCCGACCGGTGCGTCTTCCTGGCGCTCGATGCCGGTGAAATTCGCCTTGGAATATTTCTCTTCCGTCATGGAGCGCAGGTTCGACGCCATGCCCTCCATGCGCAGCGCGCCGATCGATTCGACGCGCGCCTGCTCGACCACATCGAAGATCGCTCGGGCGTCCGAGCCCTGCGGCGCCATCGTCGCATGCATCTTCTCGTCATGACAGGCAAGGCGCAGCGCCATCGAATCGCCGAGACCACGGGTGACCGCCAGCTCATGCGCCGTCGGCCGCTTGGAAAGTTCCGGCAGCCGAATGCGCTCGCCGGTCATCCCCGGCCGTTCATTGGCGAAGGTCACCTCGACATCGCCGTCGCCGGCGATCGAGCGCACGCAGCCGGTTATCGCCCGGCGCAATGGCTCGACGTCGACAGGCGCGCCGGGTTTTGCTTTCGAATTGTCACCGCGAGCTGCCATGATCGGTCGGTCTCAAGCCCCGAGAACGATGTTGGCGGCACTTTCCTTCAGCTCGACGCCGAAGGCGCGCTGATAGTGCTCGGCGACCAACGGGCGTTCCAGCTCGTCGCACTTGTTGAGGAAGGTGACGCGGAAGGCGAAGGCAAGATCGCCGAAGATCTCGGCGTTTTCGGCCCAGGTGATGACCGTGCGCGGGCTCATGACTGTGGACAGATCACCGTTCATGAAGGCCGCGCGCGTCAAGTCGGCGACGCGCACCATCTTCGAAACCGTCTCGCGGCCGTTCTTGTCACTGCCGAAGCTCTTCACCTTGGCGGCGACGATATTCACTTCGTGATCATGCGGCAGGTAGTTCAGCGTGGTGACGATCGACCAGCGGTCCATCTGCGCCTGGTTGATCTGCTGCGTGCCGTGATAGAGGCCGGTCGTGTCGCCGAGGCCGATCGTGTTCGCAGTCGCAAACAGACGGAAGGCCGGGTGCGGCCGAATGACGCGGCTCTGGTCGAGCAGCGTCAGCCGGCCGGAGGATTCGAGCACGCGCTGGATGACGAACATCACATCGGGGCGGCCGGCATCATATTCGTCGAACACCAGCGCGACATTGTGCTGATAGGCCCAGGGCAGGATGCCGTCCTTGAACTCGGTGATCTGCAGCCCGTCCTTGACGACGATCGCATCCTTGCCGACGAGATCGATACGGCTGACGTGGCTGTCGAGGTTGATGCGCACGCAAGGCCAGTTGAGGCGCGCCGCCACCTGCTCGATATGCGAGGACTTGCCCGTGCCGTGATAGCCGGAGATCATCACGCGGCGGTTATGGGCGAAGCCAGCGAGAATGGCGAGCGTCGTGTCGCGGTCGAACAGATAGTCGGTATCGAGGTCCGGCACATAGGCGTCGCCCTTGCTGTAGGCGGGAACGCGGATGTCGGAATCGATACCGAAGGCCTCGCGAACCGAAACGGTGGTATCGGGCAGTTCTGATATATCCAGGTCGATCTTGCTCATCGTGTCTCCAAGGCGGGTGATACCACCCGGCCATACTGTCTCAGGCCATGTCGCAACCGTGACGCCGCGTTTTTTTATTCCGCGCCCGTCCAGGTCGGAACGTCGGCGATGCTTCTCCGGGACTGAAACGAAACCTCGGCGGGATAATGACCGCGTGCGAGCATTCTTGAAAAGTCCCGGACAAGAAACGCCGCGTCCGGAAGGTCGGCGGAGGCGATGTCGGGAAAACGCACAAATATGAGCCGCGTTTGCCTGCGGCCTCAGCCGATTTGGACCATACCCGATTGAAGCCCAAGAGCAAGGACGGGAATTAACAAAAACCGTTCTGCTTCAACAATTGATAGGCCTGGATGACGGCGCGGAAACGCTCCTCCGAGCCGCGATCGCCGCCATTGGCATCGGGATGGTGTTTCTTCACCAGTTCCTTGTAGCGGCTCTTGATCTCCGCCGATGTCGCATTGGCATCGAGGCCCATCGTTTCGAAGGCCTTGGTCTCGAGCGACTTCAGCTTGCGCGCCTGCGGAAAACGCGGCCCGCTGCCCTTGCCGCCTTCCTTGACGAAGCCGAAGGGATCGCGAACGCGGGTATAGGCGCCGGAGCGGATCTCCGAATGCAGCGGACTGTCCTTCGCCGCCTTGTTGACGCCGACCGTCCATGTCGGCCGGTGACCGGTGATCGCCTCTTTCTGGTAACGCGCGATCTCGCCGTCCGAAAGACCGGAGAAATAGTTGTAGCCCTTGTTGTATTCCTTGACGTGCTCGAAGCAGAACAAGAAGAACTGGCCTTCCGCATTGCGGCCGACGGGAGCGCGATGCGCCCCCTTCTTGTCGCACCCGTCCCACTGACAGGTAGGCGGCGCCTGCTCTGTCTCTGGCTCGCGTTTGCGGCGTGTTCGGATGCGATCGAAATATTTGGAATCAAGTCTCATGACGGCGCTAATTATGGGGCTGTCGCGAAGCGACAACAAGAATTGACAAACGGGAATGTTGCTGGCTTGGTAGATACCCTTTTCGCGAACCAGCAAGACCGGATGATGACCCTGCGAACCCGCATCGAAGAAAAACTTGTCGAAGCCTTCGCGCCCGAACGCGTAAGCGTCATCGACGAAAGCCATCTGCATGCCGGCCACCAGCCTGATATCACCGGCACCGGCGAAACCCATATGCGAGTGAGGATCGTTTCCGGAAAATTCGCCGGCATGTCACGGCTGGCGCGCCACCGGGCGATTACCGACCTGTTGAAACCGGAGCTCGATGCCGGCCTGCATGCGCTGGCCGTCGAACCGGCAGCACCCGGCGAACCGACCCGCTGGTAGCGGCACCAAAGCCTATATAGGCATTGGCGGCCCGCAATCCTACAGCGCCGCGCGTCTTTTCAGACGCGCAAAAGGACGCTGTAACAATTTGAATGACTGGAATCAGCTGGGCTTTGCACCGTCCTCCCCGGCGGGACGGATGCGCAGCTTGGTGATGCGGTTCTTCTCCCGCTTCATGACGATGAAACGCTTGCCGTAGAAGGTGAAGGCTTGACGCTCTTCCGGGATGGTCATCGATTCGTGGATGACGAGGCCGGCGATCGTCGTCGCCTCCTCGTCGGGCAGGCTCCAGTCGAGCGCCCGGTTCAGGTCGCGGATCGGCACGCCGCCGTCGACGACGACGGAACCGTCGGCCTCCTGACGCACACCCTGTATCTCGATATCGTGCTCGTCGGAAATGTCGCCTACGATTTCCTCGAGAATATCCTCCAGCGTGACGATGCCCTGCACCTCGCCATATTCATCGACGACGACGGCGAAATGCTGCTTGCGGCGCAGGAAGGCGTTGAGCTGGTCCTCGAGGTTGGTGCTGTCGGGCACGAACCACGGCTTCTGCGCGATCTTCACGATATCGAGGTTCTGCGGCTCCATGTTCGGTTCGGCAAGCGCGCGCAGCAAATCCTTGGCGTGGACGACGCCGATAATGTTGTCGATCGTGCCGCGCCACAACGGCATGCGCGTATAGGGGCTTTCAAGGATGACGCGCACCACCGCTTCCGGTGGATCCTCGGCGTTAATCGCCCGCATCGCGGTGCGGTGGACCATGATGTCGGACAGTTCGAGTTCGCTAAGATCGAGTACGCCGCCGAGGCGGTCGCGGTCGGCCTTAACCACCGATCCCTCGCGGTGCAGCAGATCGACGGCGCCGCGCAGTTCCTCATGCGCCGTCAGCATCGATGTCTCGCGTGAGAGATTGATGCCGAACAGCGAAAGAATCTGCCGCACGACCGCATTGACGAAGGAGGAAACCGGGCCGACGACGGCAACGAAGAGCTTGGCCGGCAGCGCGATGGCGAGTGCGAAGCGCTCAGGCGCCGAAATCGCCCAGCTCTTCGGCAGCACTTCCGCGAAGATGACCAGGATGACAGTCATTGCAAGCGTCGCCAGCGCCACGCCGGAACTGCCGAAGAGCCCGAGGAAGAGGCTCGTGGCGATCGAGGAAGACAGGATATTGGCGAGATTGTTGCCGATGAGCAGCGCGCCGATCAGCCGGTCGCGCCGCTCGATCAACTGCCGCACGAGGCCGGCGCGTTTGTCGCCATTGACCTCGAGCGTATGGACACGGCTGCGCGAAACGGCGGTCAACGCAGTCTCGGAGCCGGAAAAGAAGGCGGACATGAGCACCAGCGCCGTGATCGAAAGGATCTCCGGCCAGTATGTCGAAAGAAATGCCAGAGCGCCTTCGACCGACATCAGGCGTGTTTTTCCCGAAGAAAGCTGATCACTTCGGACGCCGGAACGTCGTCGGCGACGAAGGACTGGCCGATGCCGCGCGTCAGGATAAAGGTGAGCTTGCCGCTCTTGACCTTCTTGTCCTGGGCGATCGCGTCCATCAGCGTTTCGGCTGGCGGCAATTCGCCCGGAATGTCGGACATGCGGGTCGGCAGGCCGACCTCCTTCAGATGCCGCTCGACGCGGCGCGCATCGTCGGGGCTTGCAAGGTTCATCCGTGCGGAGAATTCATGCGCCAGCACCATACCGATCGAAACGCCCTCGCCGTGCACGAGGCGGGAACTGTCATAGGCGGTCGCCGCTTCCAGCGCATGACCGAAGGTATGGCCGAGATTGAGCAGCGCCCGCTGACCATTCTCGCGCTCGTCGGCAACGACGACATCGGCCTTCGCCTGGCAGCTCGCGGCAATCGCTTCGATGCGCGCGGAGCCGCCGGCAAAAACCGCCTTCCAGTTCGCTTCCAGCCAGGCGAAGAAATCCGGCTTGTCGATCAGCCCGTATTTCGCGACCTCGGCGTAACCTGCGCGGAATTCGCGCGCGCTCAGCGAATTCAGCACATCCGTGTCGGCCAGAACCAGGTCCGGCTGATGGAAAACACCGATCAGATTCTTGCCGTGGCGGGAATTGATGCCGGTCTTGCCGCCGACGGAGGAATCGACCTGCGACAGCAGCGAGGTCGGCACTTGGACGAAGCGCACGCCGCGGCGGACGATGCCGGCCGCAAATCCTGAAAGATCACCGATAACGCCGCCACCGAGCGCGATGACGTAATCATTGCGCTCGACGCGGGCTTCGAGCACCTTGTCGCAGGCCGTCATCAGATGTTCGAAGCTCTTGGTCTTCTCGCCGGCCGGCAGGACGACCTCAGCCGAGACAATGCCCGCTTCATCCAGACTTGCGACGAGGGCCTTGAGATAGAGCGGAGCGACATTTTCGTCGGTGACAACAGCCGCCTTGCGGCCCTTCAGCCGAGAGGCGATCTCGGCGCCGGCCCGAGCAATCAACCCCGGCCCGATCAGGATGTCGTAGGCGCGCTCGCCGAGCGGCACATGCACCGTTCGGATGGCGGAGGCGGAGGTTCTCGCATTCATGACGCTGCACTTTCCTTCTGAGCTTCGATCACGGCCTCCAGCACCTCGTCGGCCATGATTTCCTTGCGCACGTCGCGCGAAAGCACGGTGATATCGGCCTGCGCATAGATCGGATAACGCGCATTCATCAGGCCCTCGAGCGTCTGCTTCGGATTTTCGGTCTTCAGCAGCGGCCGCGTGTCGCGTTTGTTGACACGCTCCCACAACACGTCGAGATCCGCCTTCAGCCAGACGGAGAGACCGCCCTTCTTGATATGCTTGCGCGTCCGGTCGTTGATGAAGGCGCCGCCGCCGGTGGAGACGACACGCGGCCCGCTCTTTAGCAGCCGCTTCACCACCCGCGCTTCCAACGCCCGGAACTCTTGCTCGCCATAGGCGGCGAAAAGCTCGGCGATCGTCATGCGCGACACCCGCTCGATCTCGAGATCGCTGTCGATGAAAGGAATGGCGAGCTGGCTGGCGACGATGCGCCCGACGGAGGATTTTCCAGCGCCCATCAGGCCGACAAGGATCAGATTGCGTGAACCAAGCGCGGCGCGAGCTCTGTCTTTCAAGCTGTCAGCAACGGTCAGCAGTTGTTCACTCATCGGTCCATTCACACTTTGTTTGCAAACGGTATCGACAAATGCAGGTGGAGCGTCAAGTCGCAGGCAAGGGAATCATGGCTTGAATACCGCTTCTTGCACTTGCAGATAGGCTTCTTATAACAGAAGCAGAGCATGAAGGAGTTGCTGGATGCCGACCCTGTTCCGTTTCCTGTTCGTCTGCGCGATCCTCGCCGGGACGGTTTACGGAGCGATGCTGGCGCTTGTGACCTTCGTGGAGCCGCAGCAGCGCGACGTGACGATCCGCATTCCGTCCGAGCGGGTCAATCCGCCCGCCACGGGTGCGATCGACACGACCAGGAAGTGACCGGCATGGTGGATCTCGGCCGCGTCCATGTGGAATCATTTCTGGAGATGATGAGCGCCGAGCGGGGTGCTGCCGCCAACACGCTGCAATCCTATGAACGCGATCTCGACGACGTCCGCTCCTTCCTGAAAGAGCGCAGCATACGGCTCACCGAAGCCGCCTCCGCCGATCTCGCCGCCTATCTCTCCTCGCTCGCCCGAAAGGGCTTCAAACCCTCGTCCCAGGCGCGCCGGCTTGCCGCCATGCGGCAGTTCTACAAGTTCCTCTATGCCGAGGGCCTGAGGACCGACGACCCGACAGGCATACTCGACGCGCCGAAGAAGGGCCGTCCGCTGCCGAAGACGATGGGCGTCGAAGAGGTCGGCAGGCTGCTTTCGCGGGCTGAGGCCGAGGCGGAGGATGCGGGTCCGGGCCAACTGCAGCGCCTGCGCATGCTGGCGCTGCTGGAACTGCTCTATGCCACCGGAATGCGGGTCAGCGAACTCGTCTCACTCCCCGCCCGTGTGCTCGATCAGGAAGGCCGTTTCCTGATGATCCGCGGCAAGGGCAACAAGGAGCGGCTGGTGCCTCTGTCGCATTCGGCAATATCAGCCCTGAAATCCTACGGGCGCCTGCTGGCGGCGGAAAATGCAGCAATGAAGGAGCCGCAGGAAAGCGCCTGGCTGTTTCCCGCCGCCTCGAAGGAGGGATACCTGCCGCGCCAGGTTTTTGCCCGCGACCTCAAGAACCTGGCGATCCGCGCCGGCCTGACGCCGTCGCTGATCTCGCCGCATGTCATGCGCCACGCCTTTGCCAGCCACCTGCTTGCCAACGGCGCCGATCTGCGTGTCGTGCAGGAACTCCTCGGCCATTCGGACATTTCGACCACGCAGATCTACACACATGTCCTCGAAGAGAGGCTGCAGCAGCTTGTCCAGACGCATCACCCCCTTGCCAAACAGGCGAAAAAGCACGAATAGGACCGGCGACATGGGGCGGAGCCAGGAAAACGCCCCGGGCACAAGGAACGGAAACGCACCTCATGCACAATTATCTCGACTTCGAAAAGCCGATCTCCGACCTCGAAGGCAAGATCATCGAGCTGAAGAAGCTCGCAACGGAAGACGAGAGCATCGACACCACCGATGAGATCGGCCGGCTGGAGGTTCGCGTCCGCGAGGCGATCGTCGAAATCTATTCCAAGCTCAATCCCTGGCAGAAGACGCAGGTCGCCCGTCATCCGCAGCGCCCGCATTTCGTCGATTACGCCAAGACCCTGTTCCAGGAATTCACGCCGCTCGCCGGCGACCGCAAGTTTTCCGAGGATGCCGCGATCCAGGCGGGCCTTGCCCGTTTCCGCGGCCAGCCCGTCGCCGTCATCGGCCAGGAAAAGGGCAACGACACCAAGAGCCGCATCAAGCACAATTTCGGCAGCCCCCGCCCGGAAGGCTACCGCAAGGCGATCCGCATTCTTGAAATGGCCGATCGTTTTGGCCTGCCGGTGATTTCGCTGGTGGATACTGCAGGCGCCTATCCCGGCGTCGGCGCCGAAGAGCGCGGCCAGGCCGAGGCGATCGCCCGTTCGACGGAAATGTGCCTGGGTGTCAAGGTTCCCCTCGTCTCCGTCGTCATCGGCGAAGGCGGCTCGGGCGGCGCCATCGCCATCGCCACCGGCAACAAGGTCTATATGCTCGAACATTCGATCTACAGCGTCATCTCGCCGGAAGGGGCAGCCTCCATCCTCTGGCGCGATTCCACCCGCGCCCGGGAAGCGGCGACCAACATGAAGATCACCGCCGAGGACCTGAAATCGCTCGGCATCATCGACGGCATCATTTCCGAGCCGCTCGGTGGCGCGCATCGCGATCCCGACAGCGTGATTGCCGCAACCGGCGATGTGATCGCCAATGCTCTGGCCGAAATGGCACCCCGCACCGGCGAGCAGCTGCGCAACGACCGCCGCCAGAAATTCCTCGCCATGGGCCGCAATCTCTAGCGAACATTGGGCTCTTCACCGATTGGGGCCAAATCTTGGCCACATTGATGTTATCTGTAACACTCGCGCTTGCGGGGATGTTCGTGGCAAAGTCATAGGCTGGTAAGGTTTTATAAAGTATAAGCCGCCTATGATTCCTTCTGATGCCCGGACTCCATAGGCGGACCGGGTCGCACTATCTTTATGGGCTAGTTTGGATGCGCATACGTCATTTTGCCTATATCTCCCTCATGACGCTGGCTCTGTCCGGCTGCAATGACGCGTTGGAAACCGCGCAGGTCGATCTTTCCAAGGTCAAGAACAAGGTCGAGCAGCCGCTTCCCAGCCATATCCTGGCGCAGATGTCCGCCAAGGGCATGGACCGCAATTCGCCGATCATGATCCGCATCTTCAAGGAAGAAGGTGCCATGGAGATCTGGAAGGCGAAGACCGACAACCGCTTCGACAAGATCGCCGATTACAAGATCTGCGCCTGGTCCGGCCGTCTCGGCCCGAAGGTAAAGACCGGCGACCGGCAGGCGCCGGAAGGTTTCTACGACCTGACGCGCGCCAACCTGAACCCCAATTCCAAATATTATCTGGCGATCAACACCGGCTTCCCGAACCGCTACGACGCGGCGAACGGCCGCACCGGTTCCGATCTGATGATCCACGGCGCCTGCTCGTCCTCCGGCTGCTATTCGATGACCGACCAGCAGGTGCTGGAAATCTACGCGTTTGCCCGCGACGCTTTCAAGGGCGGCCAGGCGACGGTGCAGCTGCAGGCTTTCCCCTTCCGCATGACGGCGGAAAACATGGTCAAGCATCGCCTCGACAGCAGTTACGACTTCTGGAAGATGCTGAAGGTCGGCTACGACAATTTCGAAGTGACGAAGCGCCCGCCTGAGGTGAATGTCTGCGAGAAGAAATACGTCTTCAATCAGCAGGCGACCGACGGCGGAGCCTTCAATGCCGCCGGCAAGTGCCCTGCTATGTCGATGCCACCGGCGCTGACCGCAGCTCTTGCCTCCTACGGCAAGACCTATGATGCCGATTATGCCAAGGCGATGAGCAAATTTGACGGCATGGCCTGGTACGATCCCACGGAAGCCGAGCGCAAGGCCGTGGTCGCCAAGCTGCGCAAGGGCCGCGAACTTGCTTACGCCCCGACCGGTACCTCGCTGGAAGCCGGCCGCATGGTCAAGGTCGCCGAACTCGAAGACATGATGGCCAAGCGCACCGCGCAGGGCCTCGCTGCCAAAAGCGCGCCTGGCGCCACGCCTGCAGCACCTGCCCAGCCGCAGCCAATGGCCGTCGCTGCCGCGACACCTGCGGTCGTGCCGGTGCCGATGCAGAACCCGATGCAGAATGCGCTCGCCTACACGGCTCCCGAACCGCAGGAAACGGCGGAAGCTACGGCAAAGAAGCCGTTCTGGAAATTCTGGGCGAGGAACTGAACGGCTTGAACCCCGTTCTCTACGATCTTCGCGGCCTGAAATGCCCACTCCCCGTCATCAAGACGCGCAAGAAGCTTGCCGGCATGGCAAGCGGCGCGCTCATTCGCATCGACACCACCGATCCGCTGGCCGTGATCGACATGCCGCATTTCTGCAATGAGGACGGCCACCAACTGGTCGAGACGGAAAAGACCGAAAGCGGCCACCGCTTCCTGATCCGCAAGCGCTAAAGCGCGTCGCGCAAAACTGTGCATCGGTTTTTGCGAGGACGAGATGCGTAAAAACAAAAACTTGAAACGCGACGAACAAATCTGAAGGATCGCCGCGCGCTGAGGTATCTAACCCTAGATTTTTGCGGCGCACGTCTCTGCCAACCAAGGCATGAGACTAAACATCTGGCGATCCGCCGAGCAACACCAGTGTAAATGAACGAGCCTGAGAGTTCTTACGAAGCGTATGTCTCCACCACAAGGCTGTCGCCCGCATCCCCAACCTTGCCTGCTCGCGCTTCCACAGCTGTCGATCGGAGACCACGCAGCGGCGAAAATTCATCATACAACTACACAGCTTTTGTATGTTGACATTATACTATACAGGTTCTAGCCATAGTAAGCCGGTCGGAGGAACGGCAAGAATAGAGGAGGCTATTGATCCAAGTCTTCTGTTTCCACGATAAGAGCGAAAGTGTTCGCGTGTAGAGGTAAGCAACTGCTTCATCGGCCCCGATGAGCACGCTGAGCCATGTTGGTATGTCTCGATGAGCCTCTTCCGACCCGCACAGCCTTGGTGCCGGACCATCAGTGCCCGGTTGTGGAAATGCTGGAAGGAGGCCAAGCGTGCAGAGGACCGTCCTCTAAGTCGCGAAGCCGGGGATACCGACTCTGAGAATTCATCATCATGCAAAACGGGAGGAGAGCATGAAAAATTTCGTTAGACTTGCGGCCGGTCTTATGGTTGCCGCTTCATTCATGAGCGGCGCGGCCAGCGCTCAAACGGTGCTGAAATCGTCCGATACTCATCCGGACGGCTATCCGACAGTCGAGGGCGTCAAATATTTCGGCGAGCTGTTGAAGGAGCGCACGCAGGGCCGCTATTCCCTGGAAGTGTATCATTCCGCCCAGCTCGGCGAGGAGAAAGACACGATCGAGCAGGTGCGCTCCGGCGTCATCGAGCTGAATCGCGTGTCAATGGCGCCCTTCAACGGCACTGTGAAGGAATCGATCGTTCCGGCCCTGCCCTATATCTTCCGTTCGGAAGAGCACATGCACAAGGTCATGGACGGCGCCATCGGCGACCAGATCAAGAAGGCGTTCGAACCGGCCGGTCTGGTGGTGCTTGCCTTCTACGATGCCGGCGCGCGCTCGTTCTACAACAAAACGAAGCCGATCAGTTCGGTTGCCGATATGAAAGGTCTGAAGTTCCGCGTTATCCAGTCCGATATCTTCGTCGACATGGTGGCGGCCCTCGGCGCGAATGCCACGCCGATGCCCTATGGAGAAGTCTACTCGGGGATCGAAACGGGCGTCATCGACGGGGCGGAAAACAACTTCCCGAGCTACGACACAGCCAAGCACGCCGAAGTAGCGAAGAACTACTCGCTCGACGAGCATACGATCCTGCCGGAGGTGTTCGTCATGAACAAGGCAGCGTTCGACAAGCTGACGCCGGAGGATCAGGCGATCTTCAAACAGGCCGCCAAGGACAGCGTCGCCAAGCAGCGCGAGCTGTGGTCAGCCAAGGTTACTGAATCGCGCACCAATGTCGAAAAGCTCGGCGCCCAGATCAGCACGCCGGACAAGCAGGGGTTCATCGACGCCATGGCCCCGGTTTACGAAAAGCACGTGAAAGACGACGTGCTGAAGAAGATGGTCGAGGATGTGAAGGCTGTGCAATAGCCATAGCTTGCCTTCCTCTTTTGCGGGAAGCGGCGTCGGTTATCGGGGTGGACAGTTATCGCCACCTCGGTTTACCCGCCGTTTCGTGCACTTCTTTCTCGTTTCCTCCCGACAAGGGAGAGTGAGCGCCCAATTTCGACGAGGCCCTTATGTCGAACAACCTGACACCCGTCGTCAATTTTCTGACCCGCCTGAGCAACGCCGCCCTTTGGCTTGCGGGCACCGGCTTGGTGCTGATGACGGTCTTTGTCGCCTGGCAGGTATTTTGCCGCTATGTGCTGAACGACTCGCCGAGTTGGACGGAGCCGGGCTCGGTCATGCTGATGAGCTGGTTCATCTTCCTCGGCGCCGCCGTCGGCATCCGGGAGAATAATCATCTTGGTTTCGACGTGCTGCTTTATGTGCTGCCGAAATCCGGCAAGCGCGTCCTTCGCATGATCTCGGACGTCGTCATTCTCGCCTTCGGGGCCGGCATGGTCTGGTACGGCGGCGCGCTCATGAGCCTGACCTGGAACACCACCTTGCCGTCGCTGGGTATTTCCGGCGCGTTCGACTATCTGCCGCTCGCAGGCGGCGGCGTGCTTGCCGTCATCTTCTCGCTGGAGCGCATCGTGCTCCGCCTCGCCGGCGAACCGATTGACGATGCGCTGGATGAGATTCTGCCGGCGGAAATCGCTGTCGAGATTGAAAACATCAATGCCGATCCGAACGTCAAATTGAAAGTGTAGCGCGATGGAACTCTGGATCCTGTTCGGTGTTTTCACCACCTTGATGCTGATAGGCACGCCGATCGCCTTCTGCCTCGGCGTCGCCAGCTTCGCCACGGTGCTCTACATGGGCCTGCCGCCGCTGGTCGTCTTCCAGCGGCTCAATTCCGGCATGAGCGTATTTTCGCTCCTTGCCATCCCCTTCTTCATCTACGCCGGCGATCTGATGGTGCGCGGCGGCATTGCCAGCCGCATCGTTGCCTTCGCCGCATCACTGGTCGGCCACGTGCGCGGCGGCCTCGGCCAGGTCAACATCGTCACCGCCACGCTGTTCGGCGGCATCTCCGGTTCGGCGGTGGCAGAGGCGGCAGCCGTCGGCGGCCTGATGATCCCGCAGATGAAGCAGCGCGGCTATGGCGCCGATTATGCGGTGAACGTCACGTCAATGGCAGCGCTGATCGCACTGCTCCTGCCGCCCTCCCACAACATGATCATCTATTCGATCTCTGCCGGCGGCAAGATCTCCATCGCCGACCTGTTCACCGCCGGCGTGTTGCCCGGACTATTGCTTGCCGTCGCGCTCATGGTGACGGCCTACATCGTTGCGCGCTCGCGCGGCTATCCGACGGAGCCCTTTCCGGGCTTTGTCATGGTGGCTCATTTGTTCGCCGTCGCACTGCCCGGGCTGCTGCTGATCGCCATCATCTTCGGCGGGGTGAGGTCCGGCGTCTTCACTGCGACGGAAAGCTCTTGCATCGCGGTGCTCTACGCGCTGCTGATAACTCTCCTGGTCTACCGGCAGATGAGCTGGAGAGACTTCGTTCACGCCACGCAGGGCGCCGTACGCACGACGGCAATGGTGCTTTTGATTATCGGCACGGCCGCCGCCTTCTCCTGGTTGATGGCCTTCCTGAAGGTGCCTGCCTCGCTGGTGCTCTGGATGAAGAGCGTCGCCGACGATCCGCTGACGGTGCTGCTCCTGCTCAATGTCCTCATGCTTGTGCTCGGCACGTTTATGGACATGGGGCCGACCATCATTATCTGCACGCCGATCTTCCTGCCGGTTGCACAGGCCTACGGTGTCGACCCGGTGCATTTCGGCGTGATCATGATCCTGAATTTCGGCATAGGGCTGAACACGCCTCCCGTCGGCGCGGTACAATTCGTGGCTTGCGCAGTCGGCAAGATCACGGTCTGGGAGGCCATGCGCTCGATCTGGCCGTTTTACGGTGCGGGCATCGTGGTGCTCGGGCTGGTCACCTACATCCCGGCGATTTCGCTGTGGCTGCCGAGCGTGTTCAAATAGGAGTGCGACATGGCGAGCGACACGGCCGCAGATTTCAGGGTCGAGCGAAAGCCGAAACTCTCCGAAGGCGTCGTCTCGGCGATCCGCGCTCAGGTCGTGTCCGGAGTATACGCGCCCGGCCAAAAGCTGCCGACGGAGACCCGGATGGGCGAACTCTTCGGCGTCAGCCGCACCGTTGTGCGTGAGGCGATTGCAACCCTTGCCGCCGACGGCCTCGTCGAGGCGCGGCAAGGCGCCGGCGTCTTCGTCAAGAACCATCCGACGATTGCCTTCGGTTCGATCAGCGCCGATGTCGGCAACAAGGTTTCCCATGCACTCAACATAATCGAGGTGCGCATGGGGCTGGAAATCGAGAGCGCAGGGCTTGCTGCGCTACGGCGCAATGCGGCTCAGGAAGCTCAGATTCAGGAAGCATTCTTCGAATTCGACCGGCTGCTCGAGCGCGGCGAAGCAACCGGCAAGAGCGACTTCGCTTTCCACCGAGAAATCGCGGCTGCCACCAACAATTCATATTATGTCGAAGTTCTCGATGCGCTTGGCATGCGGGCCATCCCCTGCGACGTCGCCTCGCCTTGGGGTACGGATAGCACGCTGTCGCGTGGCTATCAGGAAGGCCTGCAGCGCGAGCATTTGGCGATTTTGAAGGCGATTTCTGCCGGGGACCCGGAAGCCGCCCGCGCCGCCATGCGCGCCCATCTGGCGGCAAGCCAGGAGCGCTATCGCAGCCTTCTCAGCGGCCAGCAGGCCAAGTGGCTTTCAAGTATCCTTAAACGCAAGACCTGAAGAAGATCGCCCAACAACAAACATCAACGGTTTAGATCCGCATGCCGGGGATGGCGAGCGGATTGTCCGACAGCGCCGCACGATCGGGCATATCGATGCGAGGCTTGCCGAGGAAGGCGTCGAAGAGATCCTTCACGAAGGCTTCCGGCAGATCCCGGGTGATCAGCACCATGCGCGTGCGCCGGTCTTCCCCCGGCCAGGCGGGAAGCCGCACCGGCGGATGGAAGATGCTCTGCACCCCATGCAGCACCAGCGGCCGATCCGGCCGGTCGGAAACGGAAACGATCGCCTTCATCCTCAACAGCTTCTCGCCATGGGCCGAACGCAGGAGATCGATGAACATCTCGAGCGCCATCGGATCGATCGGCTTCTCTTCGATGATCGAGAAAGAGCGGATCGAGGCATCGTGACGATTGACGTCATGCGGATCCTGATCCGCATGAGCATGATGATGGTGGTGGTGACCATGGTGATCGCCATCATGATCATGATCGTGATCATGATGGTGGTGATGCGCCTCGTGTGCATCCTCGTCCTGCAGCCAGCGGCCGACATCGGCGATCTTCGTCGCCGGATCGTAGAGCCCGTTGACCAGCACCGCGGCACTGCCCGCATCAGTGCTGTCGGCATCCATCATCACGGCACGCGGATTGAGCGCCCGCAGGCGCCTTTCCAGCCCGTCCGTTGCCTCGACCATCGCCTTTTTCGAGACGATCAGCCGGTCGGCGACCGCCGCCTGCTTGCGCGCTTCCTCGTGATTGTCGAGCGTCTGCAGCCCATTCACCGCGTCCACGACGGTAACGACGCCATCGAGTTCGAAATTCGTGGCAATGACGGGATTGCCCATGATCGCCTGCATGACCGGCGAAGGATCGGCAAGGCCCGTTGTCTCGATGACAACGCGCTTGACCGGTTTGACGCGGCCCGTCTGCACGGCGTCCATCAGGTTCGCCAGCGTATCCACCAACTCGCCGCGCACCGTGCAGCAAAGGCACCCGTCGGACAGCTCGATGATCGAATCGCCGGAACTTTCGACCAGGAGGTGGTCGATGCCGACATCGCCGAATTCGTTGATGATGACGGCCGCATCCTTCATCACCGGGTCTTTGAGGATGCGGTTAAGCAGCGTCGATTTGCCGGCGCCGAGAAAGCCGGTCAGGATGGTGACCGGAATCCTGTCGTTGAGCGCGCTCATGTCATCTTACCTTAAAAGCTTAAAAGGATGTCGGGCGCGGCATCGGCACCGGCACGTTGGCGAGCGTTCCCGCGGCATCGCCGCGCGCCATTTTTTCCGGCGGCGCAGCCGGCTGCGGATCCTGGCCCGGAATGAGGCCGGCAAAGACGAATTGCGGATCGTGGTCCATTGGCTGGATATAGGGTGACTGCACCTTCATGCGGCCGACTTCGTCGCGCGTTTCGCTGCGCACCTTGGCGCCCTTGGCGCTGCAGATATCGGCACTGATGTCGGTCACCTGGTCCTGTCCCGACCCGTAGGGTCTCAGTGAACCCAGCGTGTCGTTGCTGGCAGGCTGGGTGGTGAAGCCCTTCTGCAAAAGATTCGCCGTCGCATCGGCGCGGGCTGCAAGGCTGTCGGTGCCGAGCACGACGGAGACCAGCGTGCGGCCATTGCGCGTCGCCGAACCGATCTGGTTGAAGCCCGAGGCACAGATGAAGCCGGTCTTCATACCATCAGCGCCGGCGAAACGGCCGATCAGCATGTTGAGGTTCGGCACGTTCTGCTGACCGTTGGTGAAACCTTCCAGCGAGAAATAACTGGCATATTGCGGAAAATCGCGGCGCAGCGCCACCGTCAGCACCGCAAGGTCGCGCGCCGTCGTATACTGGCCCTTGCCGGGCAGGCCGTTCGGATTGACGAAGTGCGAATCCGTCATGCCGAGCTTCAGCGCCTCGCCGTTCATCCGCGTCACGAAGCCTTCCTGCGTGCCGCCGATGGCTTCGGCGACCGCGACCGCCACGTCGTTGGCCGACTTCACCAGCAGGATCTTCAATGCGCTGTCGAGCGTCAATTTCTGGCCCGGCTTGAAATACATCTTGGCAGCCGGCTGCGCGGCGGCACGTTTGCTGATGACGACGGGCGTATCGAGCCTGATCTGACCGGCGCGGATCGCGTCGAACACGGTATAGACAGTCATCAGCTTGGTCAGCGAGGCCGGGTACCATTTGCGGAAGGCTTCTTCATGCTCGAGCACGCGGCCGGTCTGCACATCGACGAGAATGTGCGGATTGGCCTGGGCCAGCGGAACGGAGGCCAGAAAAACGGCCGCCGCCGCTGATACGAAAGAAAGCGGCCGCAAGGCAGCAAACAAACGGAAGTGGCTCGTCGACACGGTTCGTCCTTCAGATATCAGGAAAATCTCGAAATCTTCCCCTATTTAGCCTATATGGCTATGACATGGCAAAGGTCATTGACTAAGTAATTTCCACAGCCTCACACCCTTGTGATGCGATGAAAGATTGTCGAGATTTCATAACAGGAACGCCGATATGCCGATTTTGAACAGAGCCGCGGAGTTGCAGGACGAGGTCGCCGAATGGCGCCGCCACATCCACGCCCGGCCCGAACTCCTCTTCGCGGTGGAAAATACGGCCGCCTTCGTCGCCGAAAAACTCAAGGAATTCGGCGTCGACGAGATCGTCACCGGTATCGGCCGCACCGGCGTCGTCGGCCTGATCAAGGGCAAGGGCGAAGGCCGCCGCACGGTCGGCCTGCGCGCTGACATGGACGCCCTGCCGCTCACCGAGATCACTGGCAAACCCTGGGCTTCGAAGACACCGGGCAAGATGCATGCCTGCGGCCATGACGGCCACACCGCCATGCTGCTCGGCGCCGCGAAATACCTAGCCGAGACCCGCAACTTCAACGGCAATGTCGCCGTCATCTTCCAACCCGCCGAAGAAGGCGGCGGCGGCGGCAATCTGATGGTCAAGGACGGCATGATGGAGCGCTTCGATATCGAAGAGGTCTACGGCATGCACAATCTGCCGGGCCTGCCGGTCGGCCAGTTCGCCACTCGCAAGGGCGCGATCATGGCGGCGACCGACGAATTCACCGTCACCATCAAAGGCCGCGGCGGCCACGCCGCCCAGCCGCACCGGACGATCGACCCGATCGCCATCGGCGCCCAGATCGTCGCCAACCTGCAGATGATCGCCTCGCGCAGCGCCGATCCGCTGCGCTCGGTCGTCGTCTCGGTGACCAAGTTCAATGCCGGTTTTGCCCATAACGTCATTCCGAACGATGCGACCTTCGCCGGTACGGTTCGTACCCTCGACCCAGAGGTGCGCACGCTGGCCGAGACGCGGTTCCGGCAGATCATCGAGGGACTGGTCGCTGCCCACGGCGCGGAGGCCGAAATCAGCTTCCATCGCAACTATCCCGTTACCGTCAACCACCCCGATGAGACCGAGCATGCGGTCGCCACTGCCAGCGCCATCGCCGGCGAGGCGAACGTCAACGCCGAGATCGATCCGATGATGGGCGGCGAGGATTTCTCCTACATGCTGAACGCCCGCCCCGGCGCCTTCATCTTCATCGGCAACGGCGATAGCGCCGGCCTCCACAACCCGGCCTACGACTTCAACGACGAAGCCATCGCCCACGGCATCTCCTATTGGGTCCGCCTCGCCGAACAACGCCTCGGTCTCTGACAACAATTAAGGCTTGGCTTCCCGCCAAGCCTTTTGTATGCATGGCGTGCAAGTGGTCCCGTAGCTCAGCAGGATAGAGCACCAGATTCCTAATCTGGGGGTCGCGCGTTCGAATCGCGCCGGGATCACCATTACTTTCAGCGATTTACACTTTTGGTTCGGACTTCGGACCCACATCGAGGCGTCACCGCCGCAGGCCGCGAGGCCGGAGCAATCGAGGGTCCATTGTAGTTCTCCGTTTGTAATCTACAAAATCTTTTTCGTATCCACATTTAATCATTGTCGATGGCAATGAATTATTGTAGATACATTTATGGAGATCGTATGGGGCGAACCGAAGCGGATTGCCAATATCGAGAAACACGGCCTCGATTTCGTCGATCTGACTTTCGAGTTCTTCCTGTCTTCCGTTGTCGTTCCGGCCAAAGACGGGCGGTCCAAGGCCATAGGCCGCCTCGCTGACGGAACGATCGTCGTGATTTTCGTAAATCTGGGCTCTGAGGCGCTTTCGATCATTTCGATGCGCCCCGCCCGCAAGGACGAAAGGAGCATGATCTGATGATTATCAAAGCCCCGAAAATGACCCAGTTCCAGCCTGGCCGCGGCTACTCCAAGGAGGATTGGGATGCCGTTTCCGACAATCCTCCTCTGTCCAAGGAAGAGATGGCAAGAGCCAAGCCCTTCAAGGAAGCATTTCCTGACGTTGCCGAGAAGATGGAGAAGGCCATTGCAGCCCGGGGTCGACCCAAGCTGGACAATCCGAAGCAACCCCTGAACATCCGCCTCGATGCCGATATCATCCAGTTCTACAAGGCTACTGGCAAAGGCTGGCAATCGAGGATGAACGATGCATTGCGAAAGGCGGCCGGCTTATAGCGCCCTCCGCAGATCGTCCCCCTACGCGCTCGAAGGGCATGATCGGCCGAACCTCCCCAGTCGACTTTGGGAGAAATTCGACATGATGCGCTCAATTGGGGCATTCATGAGATTCGGTTATATTCTTCTCGCATTTTTGGCGCCGGCTGCATCGGCAAATGCAGACAATGGCAGCGGCCAACGCCCGCCTTACGAGAATTGGGCGATCGACTAGACTCGTTCAACTGGCTAGATTTTCGACATCGGCGTCGATCCACGGTCAGTTCGCTCAAAATTGACGATCGCGTCTCAGCGCAGACTGCCCCACCGAACAAGCTCCCGGCCAGAACCGCTGGGTCAGGACGATCAACGACTATTTTCGCAATCAGTATTGAGCCGGGCGCAAATCTGCGCATATCGGAGCATGTTTTCGTAAAGTGGATACAACCACCCTAAATTGAAAACAGTCTCTGCGAGAGCCGAGCTGCGTGAGCGGTCATAGCCCGCCATGCGGAGCCTTTGGCACGGCTGCCTTGGTACGTTAGCCCATCAAATGGCACGCATCTTGCGTTGCTGGATATGGGGCCGAGCAAAAACATGCTCGGCGGAAGCCGGCGAATGCCCACCAAAGGCGGACGAGTTCTCGGGCATCGAATAGGCTGATCGACGGCCAGGAGCAGATGACAACATATTCGATCGTTCTAGGACGCGAACGCCACGTCTTTCAGGATCTGAAATCGGTATTGGCTTGCGCTTCGCCGCTGAAATCAGGTGACGTGCTGGCCGGGATCGCAGCGTCAAGCAATGAGCGGCGCGTGGCCGCCCGCTACCTGCTCGCGGATATGCCTCTCAAAACTTTCCTGGAGGATCTCGTCATCCCATACGAGGTCGACGAGGTCAGTCGACTGATCATCGACCGCCATGATTGGATGGCATTCGCGCCGGTATCTCATATGACGGTCGGTGAGTTTCGCGATTGGCTTCTCTCCTACGACGCGACCTCCGAAAAACTGCTCGCCATTGCACCAGGCCTCACCCCCGAAATGGTCGCGGCGGTCTCCAAGATCATGCGCAACCATGATCTGATCACCGTCGCCGGCAAATGTAAGGTGGTCACGGCCTTTCGCTCCACGATCGGTCTGCCCGGCAGACTGTCGAGCCGCCTTCAGCCCAATCATCCCACCGATGATCCTGAAGGCGTTGCCGGCTCGACGCTCGACGGACTTCTTTATGGGATCGGCGATGCGGTGATCGGCATCAACCCGGCTACCGACAATCTTGAAGCCTGCACAAGATTGATGGTTCTTTTCGACCGGCTGCGCGAACGGTTCGATATCCCGACCCAATCCTGCGTGTTGACCCATGTCACCACGTCAATCAAGGCGATCGAAGCTGGAGCGCCGCTCGATCTGGTGTTCCAGTCAATCGCCGGTTCGGAAGCCGCCAACAAGGGTTTCGGCGTCGATCTCGCCATCCTCAGGGAAGGCCAGCAGGCAGCACTTTCCATGAAACGCGGCACGGTCGGAAACAATGTCATGTATCTGGAGACCGGCCAGGGCAGCGCGCTATCGGCCGACGCCCATCATGGTGTCGACGAGCAGACGGTCGAGACGCGGGCCTATGCCGTTGCTCGTGAACTCAATCCGTTGCTCGTCAATACAGTCGTCGGCTTCATTGGCCCCGAATATCTTTTCGACGCTAAGCAAATTATCCGCGCCGGGCTCGAAGATCATTTCTGCGGAAAACTGCTTGGTGTGCCGATGGGGGTCGATGTTTGCTACACGAACCATGCGGAAGCCGACCAGGACGATATGGACAATCTGATGGTGTTGCTGACTGTTGCTGGCGTCAGCTTTCTGATTGCGGTGCCCGGCGCCGACGACGTCATGCTCAATTATCAGAGCCTTTCCTACCACGATATTGTCGGCCTCCGGCACCAGTTCAATCGTCCGCCCGCCCCGGAGTTTGAAGCCTGGCTCCACCGCATGGGCATGCTTGATCAAACGGGTCGTCTTGCGCCGGCCAGCGCCTCGGGCGCCTTCTCCCGTAATCTCTTGAGCTACAGGGCATCGGCATGAGTCCCTTCGAACGAGATCCGTTTGCGCGGTTCCGCAACGCCACCCGCGCCCGGATTGGGCTTGGAAGAGCCGGCGACGCCTTGCCGACATCGGCAATTCTCGACTTCCAGCTTGCCCATGCCCGGGCGCGGGATGCGGTGCATGGGCATGTGGATTTTGTCGCCCTTGCCAAACAGCTTGCGCCCGTGCCGACGGTGCGGATTCGGTCTCGCGCCAAAGACCGCACGATCTATCTGGCGCGCCCGGATCTCGGCCGCCAGACCAACGCAGACGATCTCCCGAACCCAGGCGATCGTTATGATATCGCCTTCATCATTGCAGACGGACTTTCGGCCTCGGCGGTCGAGCACCACGCAGTGCCGCTGTTTAAGGCCTGCATGAAGCGTCTCGGCGGCTTCAGCATCGCCCCGGTGGTATTGGGCGAGCAGGCGCGGGTGGCATTTGGTGATGAGGCAGCAGCGGCGTTTGGTGCGGAAGTTGCCATCGTGCTGATCGGCGAGAGGCCGGGACTAAGCGTGCCTGACAGTCTCGGCGCCTACATCACCTTCCGACCGCAATCGGGACGGCGGGACAGCGAGCGCAATTGTATTTCGAATATTCATGCGGACGGGCTCAGCTACGAGGTTGCAGCGGACAAGATCGTTTGGATCGTCCGGGAGGCGCTTCGCTTGCAACTGACCGGTGTCGATCTCAAGGAAAATGCCGAAGGCGCCATAGAAGCGCTGCCACACCAAGAAGCATAAAGTTCAATCTACAAAAAAGGGGAACAATCATGTCAAATTCTCAACCGACGCTCGCCAAGAGCCTGACTGGGCTGCATTTATGGGGACTTGCAGTCGGCCTCGTCATCTCGGGCGAATATTTCGGCTGGAGCTATGGCTGGGCGGCTGCCGGCACACTCGGCTTCTTGATCACCACGATCCTGATCGCCGTCATGTACACCACCTTTATCTTTTCCTTCACGGAATTGACGACGGCCATTCCGCATGCCGGCGGCCCTTTTGCCTATGCACTCAGGGCTTTCGGCCCGCTCGGCGGCTTCGTTGCGGGCTTTGCGACATTGGTTGAATTCGTCTTCGCCCCTCCGGCCATCGCGCTGGCCATCGGCGCCTATCTCAATGTGCAGTTCCCGGGGCTCGATCCGAAAGTGGCGGCTGTCGGCGCCTATATCATTTTCATGGCGCTGAATATTGTCGGCGTTACCATCGCGGCAACCTTCGAACTCTTCATCACCATTCTGGCGATTGCCGAACTGCTGATCTTTATGGGTGTCGTCGCGCCGGGCTTCTCTTTTGCCAATTTCGCGGCCAATGGTTGGGCTGGCGCCCCTGAATTCTCGGTCGGTGCCATTGGAGGCATCTTTGCCGCCATTCCATTTGCCATCTGGTTCTTCCTGGCGATCGAAGGCGCGGCGATGGCCGCAGAGGAAACCAAGAACCCCACCCGTACCGTGCCGATTGCCTATATCGCAGGTATTCTGACACTCGTCTTCCTCGCCTTCGGCACCATGATCTTCGCCGGTGGCGTCGGCGACTGGCGCACGCTGTCCAACATCAACGATCCGCTACCGCAGGCCATGAAGGCGGTCGTGGGCGAATCCTCCGGTTGGCTGCATATGCTGGTCTGGATCGGCCTGTTCGGCCTGATTGCCTCCTTTCACGGCATCATCATGGGCTATTCCAGGCAGATTTTTGCGCTGGGCCGCGCCGGCTACCTCCCTGAGGTCCTTGCAAAAATCCATCCGAAATTCCGCACGCCTTATCTCGCAGTCATTGCAGGTGGCGCCGTCGGCATCGCAGCCATCTTTTCCGACAGCCTGATCCAGATCGGCGGTTTGCCGCTGACCGCCAATATTGTCACCATGTCGGTGTTCGGCGCGATCATCATGTACATCGTCTCGATGGCGTCGCTGTTTAAGCTGCGTCAGGCCGAACCTGAACTCGCCCGACCCTTCAGGGCCTGGGGTTATCCCGTGGTGCCAGCCATTGCCCTCGGGCTCGCCCTCGTCGCGCTGGCAGCGATGATCTACTACAATTTCCTGATCTTTGTGATCTTCCTCGCGATGGGCGTGGTGGCATTCGGCATTTGGCGCCTGCTTTCAGGTGGCATCGCCAAGGAAGCGGCAGCGTCCACGTAACAAGGCTCTCTGGCCCGATCATCGGGAAGGCAATCGGACGAACCGGTTCCGATCAATATCGACGACCCCCGCCGAAGTTTGGCGGGGGTGATTTCAGCGCAAAGCTTGACTGATATCATTACGTTCCAGGGCCAGTGTCACGTTCACCACCGATTGGTTCACCGCACCTGACGATGGACTCGCCGCGTCCTCGTGACCCGCCGCGCACCCAATCCCAGCAGTGCAGCCACGACCCAACCTCCGACAAAACCAATCGCGCCCCAGACGAGACCCGCAAAGCTGACAGGCACGCCGGGCACGAAGTCGCGCCAGGTATTGGCGAAAACGACGTCATCGGCATTCCCCAGCAGGACAAAGGGCTTGGCGACGGGTGCGGCGGTGCCGAGGTGGAACTGCTGCGACAGCAGCGTTTCGTAGCGCGTAATCGTGCTTTGCATCGAGACGCCGCGGTCGCGCAGGAAATCGTCGGATGATTGCGCATAGGTGTTCAGCGCCTGCTGGCGATCGAGATGGTGCTCGGCGGCCTGAGTATTGAAATCCTCGACGATGACCCGCAATTCGTCGATCGCTCCGCCGATCCGCTGGCGGTATTGCTGCGCAAATTCCGGCGCCTGCGAAAACACCGTGCCGCCGGCAAGCCCGGCGACGATGGTGATGATCCTTGCAATCGGTCCCATGATCGATGCCTCCTGCTATACCCCAGCGCTAACGATCCGGCGCGTCAAAGGTTTCTGCCGTCGACACAATCGGTAACTCTATGTGATTGAACCGACGGCGCTTCCGGCGAGTTGATGCCGTGACCAACTCAGAAAGAGAGGCTTGTCATGAAACAGATTATCCTTGCCTGCACGCTCGCTGCTGCGTCTATCTTCTCCGCAATGCCGTCCCAGGCGGCAAGTGTGACGATCACCACGGATGACGCGCGCCCCAATTACCGCCACGCGGAACGGCCATATTACCGCCATCACACGAGGCCGCGCCACGTCTCCCAGGATTGCTTCACCAAGACGGAAAAAATCCGCCGTCACGGCCATACGGTCGTCAAGGAAACCCGAATCTGCCGTTAAGGCAAACCTTATGCAGGAAAGCCCGGCTGATCTTCCCAGCCGGGCTTTTCATTTGATCTGCCCAAATCTCGCAGATGAGGAACTTCGCCATATCAGCCGCGTTTATTGTGAAACTGGAGTATTCATCATGCGTATCAAGATGATTCTTTTGGCCATCGCCTATGTCGCCGTCAGCGCCGTGCTGATTGCCATCGCCTACCAGCCGCAGGGGTCGGTCGCCGCGCAGAAAACGGATCGTCTCGCCGGCTCGTCCTTCCTCGTCGAACGCTTCGCCGGTTGATCGGCTTATCGGCGACGATGTGGAAATAGTCCTCGCCCGGCAGGGTCCGGGCTCGGAGCCCCGTTGGTTAGTGCGAGCCGTCGAGCGAGGATCCGCCAAGCAGGATGCGGTTCTGGACCGCATGCACACCCTCGACCGCCTTGGCGACCGCGGTTGCCCGTTCGATTTCCCCGACCGTGCCAACGGTGCCGCTCAGCACGATCTGGTCGTTTTCCATCGTCACCTCGACATCCGACGCATCGATGCCGCCGGCAATCGCCAGAGCATTGGCAACGGCTGCCTCGACCGTTGCGCGATTGGCGATCTCTATTTCCATCTCGGGTTCGAGCCCGTGAAATGTCTGCTCCTTGAAAACCATGATCCGTTCCTCGGTGAAAGCTTCGTAGGAAACGCTGATCGGCGGAGTTTGGTTCAGTCCCCCGCTACCAGTTGACGCGATAACGAAGATTGACGCTGCCCGCCTGACCCCCGGAAAATGGATTGCTCACCGAAGCATCGAGATTGAGGTTCGGCAGAATGGCCTGGCTGACCCCTACCGTGCTCGAGAAGTCGCCGCTGGCATTGCTGACGCCTGTCCCCGCCGAAAGCGAGGTTCCCGTCCAGGGATGGATCAGCTTCAGCGCCTGCGATGCCGTCACCGAAGCCTGCCGGGCCTCGACCGCGTCATATTGCACGCTAATGGATCGGCTCGATTGCATGTCGAGCGAATCGGACAGTATCCAGCTGCGCGAGCGGCTGAGGGTCAGCGCGCCGCTGCCGCGCAGCGTATCGACGCTGACACTCGCGCCTTGTTGTGACCGGCTTGCCGGGGTGACGCTCGTCCTGATGATCCTGCCCCAAAGCATTGCCTGTTCGGAATCGGGCAGCAGCGCCCCGCCTTTGGTCGAGGCAAGCGCGATGTCGGCGCCGGCGCTCGTTTCCCATTCCGCCGGCAGGCGAAACCCCATCGTCGCCTTGTAGGACTGGTCCGAAAGCTTGGCCGGCGACCAAATCAGCAGGTCGTCCGCCCTGGCTCCGGCGGTGAGCGAGGGTAGGATGGCGAAAAGAATGCATGCTATTTTGAATGTCGACATGAAGTAGAACGTTTTGCCTGACAGAGGGCTGCAGCGCCGAAACCGACGCGGCAGCACATATGAAAGCGCTCGCAACGAACGCAATGAGGGATCACGGCCAAGCCGCCCATCCCGGTTTCATCCTCGATTTAATGGTTGGCCGAAAGGCCGGCGGCACCGAGTGCCTGTTCTTCGATGGACGCCGCAGCGCCCCGACTTGCCATACGCCCGTGTGACCGGCCGCAGCGGAACCGAATCCACCAGCAATGTTATAAGGATCACATCCGGCCGCTGCTCTGTAAACCCCTCAAGGGTTGAAATCTGCTGCACCGCACACTTGCCGCTCCCTCCAAAGCCTAGTAGAGCCTGAGCCTACGAGAGAAATTTTCGCGAAATTCTACATGATGACCGGCAAAAGCGCGCCGCGGCGCCTCAGCATCTTCGGTTCGACGGGTTCGATCGGCCAGAATACACTCAATGTCGTCGATCATCTGGGCGGACGGGAGAACTTCGAAATCTCCGTGCTGACCGGCAGCGGCAATGTCGAATTACTGGCCCGGCAGGCGAAATTATCCGGCGCGCGGCTGGCGGTGACGGCAAACGACCGCCATTACGAATCACTGAAGAGCGCACTTTCCGGCAGCGGCATCGAGGTCGCCTCGGGAAAATCCGGCCTGATGGAAGCCGCCGACCGCGAAGTCGACTGGGTGATGGCGGCAATCGTCGGCACCGCGGGCCTGGCCCCGACCCTTGCCGCCGCACGCCGCGGCGCCGATATCGCTCTTGCCAACAAGGAATGCCTGGTATCGGCCGGCGATCTGTTCATCGCAGCGATCCGCGAAGGCGGCGGCAGGCTGCTTCCGGTCGATAGCGAGCACAACGCCATCTTCCAGGTGCTGGAAGAGAACCAGCGTCACGCCATCGAGCGCGTCATCCTGACGGCGTCGGGCGGCCCCTTCCGCACCGCCTCGCTGCGTGACATGGCGGATGTGACGGTGGAAACCGCACGCGCCCATCCAAACTGGTCGATGGGATTGAAGATCTCGATCGACAGCGCCTCGATGTTCAACAAGGCGCTGGAGATGATCGAAGCCCGGCACCTTTTCGGCCTCAGACCCGAACAGATCGAAGTCATCTTCCATCCGCAATCGATCATTCATTCCATGGTCGGCTATACGGATGGGTCGGTGCTGGCGCAGCTCGGCGCGCCCGATATGCGCACCGCCATCGGTTATGCCCTGTCCTTTCCGCGCCGGCCGAACCTGCCGGTCGAGCGGCTGGATTTCGCCAAGCTCGCCAGGCTGGATTTCGAGGCGCCGGATGAAGTGCGGTTTCCGGCGCTGCGGCTCGCACGCCTGGCGATGATGCGCGGCGGCGTTCAGGGTGCGGTGCTGAACGGCGCCAAGGAAGTGGCGCTCGAAGCCTTCATCGAAGGGCGGCTGTCCTTCCTCGCCATGGCCGAGGTCACCGAGAGGGTCATGGACGATCTGGCCGGCCTGCCGCCGGCTGCCGGCATGGACGATGTCTTCGCCGCCGACAGGGAGGCCCGGCAAAGGGCGGCGGAGCTGATGACACTGGCGATCGCCGAGTGAAGTTCAGACGGGCCGATCGCCGAGTGGTCGCCCCGCCTGTGATCCTGACCACCGCTATTGGTCTAGCGCAACCGGTTGCCACCCTCGTCGAACAACCGGCAATCCGACGGTTCAAACAGCAGACTCACCTGCTCGCCCGCCGCGATACTGATCGGTGAGCGATGCTCGACGGTGAGCGACTGGCCATCGGCAAGCTGGCAATAGAGATATTGCGTTCCACCGAGATATTCTGAGAAATCTACCCTGGCCGTCAGGCTGCCCGATAGATCGGATGCAACCTTCAGATGCTCCGGCCGCAGACCGAGCGTCACCACGCCACCAACCGGCCGGTTTGCGGGCGGCAGACCGCTTTCGATCTGCCGGCCGGCGACTTCGACCAGGCCTCCCTCACCCCAGCGGGCATTCAGCAGGTTCATCCGGGGCGAGCCGATGAAGCCCGCCACGAAGGTATTCGAGGGATTCTCGTAGATTTCCCGCGGCGTTCCCGCCTGTTCGACGCGGCCGTCGCGCAGCACCACAATCTTGTCGGCGAGCGTCATCGCCTCGGTCTGGTCGTGCGTGACATAGATCATCGTGTTGCCGAGTTCGCGGTGGAGGCGGGCGATCTCGATGCGCATCGAAACGCGCAGTTCCGCATCGAGATTGGACAGCGGTTCGTCGAACAGAAAGACGTCGGGCTTGCGCACGATCGCCCGGCCGATCGCCACACGTTGCCGCTGGCCGCCAGAAAGCTGTCCCGGCCGCCGGTCGAGAAGATGGTCGATCTTCAGGATCGCGGAAGCGGCCTTGACGCGCGTCTCTATCTCCGCAGCATTGGTGCGCGCCATCTTCAAGCCGAAGGCAAGGTTGTCGCGCACGCTCATATGCGGATAGAGCGCGTAGGACTGGAAGACCATGGCGATGCCGCGCTCGGATGGATCGAGGTCGGTGACAACACGTCCCTTGATCTCGACCTCTCCGTCGGTCACGTCTTCCAGGCCGGCGATCATGCGAAGAAGCGTCGATTTTCCGCAGCCGGAAGGGCCGACGAAGACGACGAATTCGCCCTCCGCGATCGTCAGGTCGATCCCGTGGACCACCTGCAGATTGCCATAGCTTTTTCGCACGTCCTGGAGCACGACGCTCTTGTTACCCATACCGTTCGTCATCCCCAAAAAGACCTATCTGTCCGACTGGACCCAGACGAGCATCTCTCCGGGCGCACGGTTGTCCCAGAGATGATAGGGCACGAAACGCGCGGTGGCGACCTGCCTTTCGGCCGGCGCCTTGCGGTAGAGCGCTGTTCCCCAGTTCGATGTTTCCTCGCGCTCGACCTTGAGATCGAGGGCGACGGCATCATTGAGATCCTTCAGCACGATGGTTTCGGCTGTGGAGAGCTCACGGGGCAGGACGATGGCGTTGAGGTCTTCGCCGTTGTCAGTCGTTTCGACGCAATAGACCAGCGGGCCGCGCATCAATGCAACGCGCCCGGCATCCTGGCGCACCTTCGGGTTGGCATATTGCGGCCGAAGCGCCAGCGGCAGGTAGAGGGCGACACGATCGCCCGCGGCCCACTCACGATCGATCCTGGCATATCCGTCACGCATATTGGCGTTGAGATCGAGCATCTCTCCATTAACGCTGAGGGTTGCACCATCCGCCCAGTCCGGAATGCGTAGCGACAGCGCGAATTGCGCCGGCTTCTCCAGCCTGGTGGTAAAGGCGACCGCGCCGTCCCACGGATAGTTGGTGGTCTGCTCGAGTTCCACCTCGGCGCCGTTGGCAAGCTTCAGCCGCGCGGTGCTCTCGCCATAGAGGTGCACGGCGATCTCGTGATCCGAAACGGCGTACATGTAGGAGCCGATCGAGGTCACCAGCCGGGCGATGTTGGGCGGGCAGCAAGGGCAATGGTGCCACTTCCACCGGTGGTGCTTGCCGGCACTTTCGAGCGGATTGTCATAGAAGAATGTCTTGCCGTCGGTCGAAAGCCCCGGCAGCGCGCCATTGTAAAGCGCCTGCTCCATGATGTCGGCGTAGCGCCGATCCGGACCGCGGCCGAGCATGCGGCTCGCCCAGAATACCAGCCCGACCGAGGCGCAGGTCTCCGCATAGGCGGTATCGTTCGGCAGATCGAAGTAATCGGTAAAGCCCTCGTTGGAGGCTGCCGGCCCGATGCCGCCGGTGATGTACATCTGCTTGGTCGTCAGATCGTCCCAGAGCGTTTCCAGCGCTGCCGTCAGGCTATCGTCCTTGTATTCGGTGGCGATGTCGGCCATGCCCGAATAGAGGTACATGGCGCGCACCGCGTGGCCGACGACCTTTGTCTGCGCGCGCACCGGCTGGTGCGCCTGCGCGTATTCATAGGTCTTCTGGTGGTACTGGGAGACATCGCGGCCGTCGCGGCTTGCTTCCGCCGTGAAGAAATGCGGTTCGGTGCCGCGTTCGTCGATGAAGTATTTCGACAGCTCGAGATATTTCTTCTCTCCGGTCACGCGGGCGAGCTTGACCAGCGCCAGCTCGACTTCCTCATGGCCGCAATAGCCTGATATCTGGCCTTCGCCATGGCCGAAAATCTTGATCATGTAATCGGCATAGCGGCACATGATGTCGAGCAGCTTGCGTTTGCCGGTCGCCTGATAATAGGCGACGGCGGCTTCCATGAGATGGCCGGCGCAATAGAGCTCGTGATGGTCGCGCAGGTTGGTCCAGCGGCGGTTCGGTTCGACGCGCTGGAACCAGGCGTTCAGATAGCCGTCCCCGTCCTGCAGCTTCTCATACATGTCGATGATCTCGTCGGCCCGCGCTTCGAGCTTCGGGTTTGGCCGGCGATAGAGCGAATAGGCGATCGTTTCGATCGACTTGCCGAGGTCGGAATCCCAGAACATCTGCGTCGTCCCGCCCCATGGCTGGATGGGAATGACGACCCCGGGACTTGGCTGATCGACGTCGATCGCCTTGAGCATGCCGGCCTCGACGCAGCGGTCGAGCAGGGTCTCGGCGGTGGAATTGCAGACGGCGTCCTGCCATTTGCCCCAGAAGCCGCCGAGCTCCACATCGGGAACGGCGACGGGACGAAACTGGCGGTCATTGCTTGGTTTGGTCATGGGCTCCACTTTCTCTAGGATCATTTCACCGCGCCGGCCATCAGCCCGCGCATGTAGTAGCGTTGCAGGAGCAGGAAGACGATCAGGCAGGGGATCGTCATGACGACGACACCGGCCTGGACCGCTCCCCAGTTGATGGCGCCGAGCCGTCCGGCGCGAACCGCCGTCATCAGCACCGGCAGGGTGTATTTCTCATTGCTGGAGAGCAGCACGAGTGCTGCGAGAAACTCGTTCCAGGCATTGAGGAAGGCAAAGATCGCGACCGTCGCGACGCCGGGAAGCACCAGCGGCAGAAGAACCCGGACCAGAAGCCTGAGGTCGCGCGCGCCGTCGATGCGCGCGGCCTCTTCGATCTCCTTCGGCACGGCGTCGAAGGCGTTGCGCATCATGAAGACCGAGAAGGGCAGCTGCAGCGTCACATAGACGAGCGTCAGTCCAAGCAGCGAATTGTTGAGGCCGAGCTTTGCGAGGATGATGAAGAGCGGCGTCAGGATCGATTGGAACGGGATCATCAGCGTCGCGATGATCAGCACGAAGAGCGCATTCTTCATCGGAAATCGATACCGCGAGAAGCCGTAGCCTGCGAGCAGGCTGACGGCGACGGTCAGCACCACGGTGGCGACCGAAACGAACAGCGAATTGATCATGTGCCGCCAGATGCCGGCGCCGAACGTGTCGAGCAGTGCATAGGAATCGATACTGACCCCGGAGGTCGGCCATGGCGGCAGGGGCGGCAGGCTGGCCTCCGTGCCATGCCGGAAGGACGACAGCAGCGTGATCACAAAGGGGGCGAGAAAGAAGATCGATATGGCAATGCCGGTCAGATGATAGACCGACTTCGTCCGGATGGCCTTGCGCGCGCGGCGTTCCCTTGAGGTGGTCATGGACGCTCCTCCCCGACGCGAAGCAGCCAGAGCTGCACGATGCTGATCGCCACCAGGATGGCGAGAAGCACGATCGAGAGTGCTGCGCCATAACCGAGATTGAACGACACGAAGGACTGATTGAAGATGTAGTAGACCACCGAGATCATCTTGTTCTGCGGTCCGCCTGACGTCATGATGTAGAACTGGTCGAAGGCGAGGATCGAACCGGTGACGGAGACGATCAGCGCCAGGGCAATCGTCTTGCGCATCAGCGGCAGCGTCAGATGCCGGAAACGCTGCCAGCGGCCGGCGCCGTCGATGCGGGCGGCCTCCGTCAGCTCGGACGGAATGGCCTGCAACCCGGTCAAAAGAATGATCATCGTGAAGCCGGCGATCTTCCAGACGACCATCACCACGATCGTCAGAAAGGCGGTGTCGAAGGTCGCAAGCAGATTGGGGCTCTTTTCGACGAGGCCGAGCGCCTTCAAGGCCGGGCCGATGAAGCCGCTATCGACATTGGCGAGCCAGACCCAGAGCAGCGAGGCGGTCGCAAGGCCGACCACGACGGGCAGGAAGATGATCGTGCGGTAGGCGCCGACGAACTGCCGTTCCTTTTCGACGAAGATTGCCAGCGGAAAGGCGATCGCGAAGATCGCGATGGTGACGATCACTGTGTAATAGGCCGTGAAATTCAGCGCTGTCATGAAACGGGTGTCGTTGGCCATGCGGAAATAGTTGTTGAAGCCGATCCAGCGCGAAGCCCCCATCAGCGGCCAGTTATGCAGGCTCATCCATCCGGTGAAGAGAACCGGCATGATGAAGAAGACGATGACCAGCGCCATGGCCGGCGCGATGTAGACGAGGCCGCGCCAGTTCGATCGGCGCCGTCGCCTGCGCCGAGGCAATAGAATCTCTGAACCGGAACCGGTCATCAAAACGCTCCGCATCTGTCGAGTGGAATTGGCCGGGAAGCTGCCACCGCTCCCCGGCCGCGGCCGGGAGAGAGTTATTGGCCGCTATCGATGATCGATTGCATTTCCGATTGCGCACTCGAAAACGCGCCGTCGACGTCGTCGCCGAAGATCGCAGCGTTGGTGAAGCTTGCCCATGGCCCGTTGGCGCTGTTGATCAGGTCGTTGAACTGCAGCGTATAGGGTGTCTTGGCGACACCGATCGCCTTCAGGCCGACCTGCATGCGCGGATCGAGGCCCTCAAGCACCTTGTCGGCGATATCGCCGCGCGTCGGCAGGCTGCCATACTTCGCCATGATCTTCTGGCCGTCCATCGAATACACATATTCGAGGAACTCCTTCACCGCGTCGATCTTCTTCGTGCCCTTGGTAATGACGAAGTTGTCGCCGCCGGCAAAGGATGAAGGCTTCCCGTCGACGCCGGGAATGAGGGTTACGCCGAAGTTGATATCGGGATGCTCGGTCACCAGCGTGCCGATGGCAAAGGCGCCAAGGCTCTGCTGGCCGATCTTGCCATTGGTGAAGGTCAGGAAATTCGCGCCGTTGTCGCTGGCGGCTCCCGCCGGCACGAGGTCCTTCTTGACCATGTTGCGGTAGAAATCGACGGCCTTGCGCATCTGAGGCGTATCGAGCGTTGCGGTCTTGCTGTCGGCCGACAGGATATCGGCGCCCGCACCCCAGACGAGCGGCGTGAATGTGAAGATCATGCAGCCGCCGCAGCCGCCGCCGGAAAAATAAAAGCCGTAGGTATCGTCACCCAGCGCCCGGATCTTCTCGGCATTAGCAGTAATTTCGTCCCAATTCGCCGGTGCCTTTTCCGGGTCGAGACCGGCCTTCTTGTAGAGATCCTTGTTCCAGGCAAAGACGGATGTTTCGACCGACAGGGGCAGGCCGTAGATCCGGTCCTGGTAGGTACCCAAGCGAACATGCGATGGCGAAAGCGAGTTGAAATAGGGCAGGGATTTTGCCCAGTCCGTCAGGTCTTCGAGCTGGCCGGCCGCGGCAAAGGCCGGATTATAGATCAGATCCATCGACAGCGCGTCCGGCGCCTGTCCGCCGGCGATCGCCGTCGCATATTTCTGCACGAGCTCGGAGAACGGCACTTCGGTCATCACGACCTTGTTCTCGTGACCGGAATTATAGGCTTCGACGACCTTCTTGAAGGCGTCGCCGATCCCCGTGCGAACCCACATTTCGACATTTTCGGCAGCCGATGCGGCCGACAAAAGACATAAGGTAGCGATGCTGGTCGCCGCCAATAGACGCTTGATCATGACACTCCTCCCAATATGGCGCATCTCCTCGCGCCTTTGCTCATTCTCTTGTTCTCATTCCGTGGGGGCTTTTCCCCCGCATGACTGCCGGACGATCAGCCGGCACGGCAATTTCCTCACTCCCGGCTCGACAGGCCGTCCTTCCGCCAGCGCAAGCACCGTCAATCCGGCTTGCCGCCCGAGCTCCTTCAGTTCCATGTCCACCGTCGTCAGCGGCGGCCTCGTTTGGGCCGCGACAATCTCCCAATTGTCGAAGCCGATGACCGAGACATCCTGCGGCACCTTGACGCCGCGCTCACGCAACGCATCCACAGCACCGCGGGCGATCTGATCATTGCCGCAAAAGAGCGCATCCGGTTTTTCTCCCGGCCTCTTCCAAAGCTGTTCGACCGCCTCATGCCCCCAGCTTTCCGACCAGACGCCGTAGAGCACCGGTTCGCGGTGACCTGCCACCTCGTGATAGGCGCCGGCACGCTCCCGCACCGAGAAGAAGTCCTGCGGTCCGGTGACATGCGCGATCCGCCGCCGCCCGATCTTCGTCAGCCATTCCACAGCCAGCTTCGCACCCTGCTCGTCGTCCGATCGGAAAGTAACACTGTTTTGCGCTCCCTCCGTGAACGCATAGACGACGGGCACATGCAGATTCGACAGGTCGACAGGCAGACGTCTGTCCAGGCGCTTGCCTGTTGCGATGATGCCGTCGACCTGTTTGTCCAGCATCGCGTCGACATGAATCTGGGCGAGCGCCGGATCATCTTCGATGGCGCACAGGAAGACCGAAACGCCGTGATCGACGAGAGCATCCGAGATACCCGCCATGACAGGCAGCGTGAAACGGCCGTAAGTATCGTTCGTCAGCAGCCCGATGGTGAAACTGCGCTTGCTGAGAAGACCTCTCGCCAGCGCATTCGGCCGATATCCGATCTCGGCGGCGATCCGTTTCACCCGTTCGCGCGTTTCCGACCCCATCCGGCCGGTATCATTGAGAGCTTTCGACGCCGTCGAGATGCTCACCGCGGCAGCCGCCGCCACCTCGTGGATGGTGATCCTGCCTCTTTTTCCTCCCGATATGTTCAGAACGTCCTCCTTCTGAAGTGACCTGAGAAAAGCTTTTACCAACCTCCATGTCAAGTGAGAAAAGGTTTTCTCACGCGACGCCAAGGCTCGGATTGGCAAGGCCATTTGCGGGACGGGCAAGCACAGGGAAAGATCCATGCGCATCGGTCGGGCCGATTGCGATGTGTCATCGGCGTTGAGACCAAGCGCAGAGCGGATGATCTTGGACTGGCAGGGGAGTTTTGCTGCAGTGTCTTGCAGAAGCAAGACCGATCGCTGTCAGAGCCTCCAGTGGAGGCCCTGAACTACGGTTCGAACCGGGCGATCATCGAAAAATCAGGCGACGTGCCTTGCGAGCGCGCAACGCGACCAGAGCGAATGCAGCGCCTCGACCAGATGGGCGATATCGGCGTCGGAATGCAGCGGCGTCGGCGTGATGCGGAGGCGCTCGGTCTTCTTCGGCACAGTCGGATAGTTGATCGGCTGGACGTAGACGCCGCAATTGTCGAGCAGCAGATCGGAGATCCACTTGCACTTGGCCGCATCGCCGACCAGCACCGGCACGATATGGCTCGGATTGGGCATATGCGGAATGCCGCGCTGGTCGAGCAGCGCTCTCAGCTTGCGGACACGATCCTGATGGCGGGCGCGCTCGAACTGGCTGACCTTCAGGTGCTGGATCGAGGCGACGGCGCCGGCGGCAAGCGCCGGCGGGAGCGCGGTCGTGAAGATGAAGCCGGAGGCAAACGAACGGATGAAATCGCAAAGAGCTGCCGAAGCGGCGATATAGCCGCCCATGACGCCGAAGGCCTTGCCGAGCGTGCCCTCGATGACGGTCAACCGGTCCATCAGCCCCTCGCGTTCGGCGATGCCGCCGCCGCGCGGGCCGTACATGCCGACGGCATGCACTTCGTCGAGATAGGTCATCGCGCCATATCTGTCGGCGAGGTCGCAGATCTCCTTGATCGGGGCGATATCGCCGTCCATCGAATAGACGCTCTCGAAGGCGATCAGCTTCGGCGCCTTCGGATCGGCGGCCTTGAGCTTGGCTTCGAGATCGGCCACGTCATTGTGCTTCCAGATCACCTTTTCGCACTTGGCGTGGCGGATGCCCTCGATCATCGAGGCATGGTTCATAGCGTCAGAGAAGATTATGAGCCCGGGAATCTTCGCACCTAGCGTGCCGAGTGCCGCCCAGTTGGAAACATAGCCTGATGTGAAGATCAGTGCCGCTTCCTTGCCGTGCAGATCGGCAAGCTCACGTTCGAGCACGACGTGGTGATGGTTGGTGCCAGAAATATTCCGGGTGCCTCCCGCACCCGCGCCACAGTGGTCGATGGCGTTCTTCATCGCCTCGATCACCTTGGGATGCTGGCCCATGCCGAGATAGTCGTTGGAGCACCAGACGGTAACTTCTTTTGCGCCATCGGCCGTATGGCGCGTCGCGCGCGGAAAATTGCCGCGGTGACGTTCGAGATCGGCAAAAACGCGGTAACGGCCCTCGGTGTGAAGCCCGTCCAGCTCGCTTTTAAAATACGCTTCGAAATCCATCATATGCTCCAGTATCACGCGACCGTTCTTGCTGACCGGACGTTCGCGCGTCAACCCTTGCCCTTTGCTTTAACATCAACTGCGGCAAAAGGCGCAGAGTTTTGAATGATTCCAGATAAAGAATATGCGAGCCGCGATCAACGAAATTGATGTGGCAAGTATAATGGAAATTCGCGAAACCGCGCAGCTGGCGACAACATCCTGTATCGAAAAAAATCAGGACAGCAGTGGACAACCCTTTCTTCCGACATAGTTTTCGATCTAGCTGACAAAAAATAAAAGGGACGGCCTTTGCCCGCTGGGCAACAACCTCGGAGAGAAAAGATGAAGAAAGTTATCATACTCGCATTGATCGGCTTGTCGATCGCAAGCTGCACGCCGACGCAGCAGGGCGCCGGCATCGGCGCTGCATCAGGCGCCGTCATCGGCGGCGTAGTTACCGGCAACGTCCGTGGCGCAGCAGTCGGCGCCGCTATTGGCGGCGTGTCCGGCGCCCTCATCGGCAGCGTCGCCGAACAGCCCGGCCAGTGCTACTATCGCGACCGCTACGGCCGCCGCTATATCGATAGTTGCCCGCGCTGAGAGCGCTCTGAAATCGGCAAATTCAGGAAATCCCGGACACAGGTCCGGGATTTTTTGTGCTAAATTAGCGCGTTGGCAATTTAAAATGGTACACCTCGCGCGATTTTGCCGCTAAGCTATTCATGGCTGGGCAACGAAGCTTCAATGTAGACACAACCAAAAGCGGCGGATGCGGATCAGAGGGACAGGCCCGAAAACAGGTACTGCGTATCGGCGAACAGGCACCATGATGGTGGTCGCAGCGGCGGCTGCGTTCTCACCGGTGCTGATCGGCGACGCTTACGCCTTCAAGCTTTTCGGCATCACCATTTTCGGCAAAGAGGAAGACGAAGGCGAGCAGGTGCCCGATCCGGTGCGCTACCAGGTCGACCTCAAAGCCGATACCGCCGATCCGGACCTGAAAGAAGCGCTGGAAAACAGTTCCCGTCTCGTCAGCGACCAGAAGCTGCCGGTGTCCGGCGATCTCGGCATCGTCGTCAAGGCGCGCGACGACCGGGAGCGGCTGATCGCCACTCTGTATGAAAAAGCCCGTTATGGCGGCCTGGTGACGATCACCATCGACGGCAAGAATATCGACGACCTGCCGCCCAATCCGACATTCGACCGGTCCGGGCCGATCCCCGTCACCGTCGCCATTGCTCCCGGCCCCGTTTTCAAGGTCAGGGAGGTCCAGTTCGGCGGCGATGCCGCAAACCATAATCCCGCTGATTACGATCTCGCCCCGGGCGCGCGGGCCGGCTCGCTCGCCATCATCAGGGCCGGCGACAAGATCGTCGAACAATTGAAGAGCGAAGGCCGGCCCTTCGCCAAGTTGACCGAACGCAAGGTCGTCGCCGATCACAACAGCGATACCGTCGATATCGTCCTTGCTGCCGAGGGAGGCCCTATCGCTCCGATCGGCGATGTCGGCGTCACCGGCGAGAAGACCGTCAAGCCAGCTTTCATCCAGCGTTATTCCCGGCTGAACAAGGGCGAAGCCTATTCGCCGGAAGCGCTGAAGAAAGCCGGCGAGCGGCTTCGCGCCCTCGGCGTCTTTTCGAGCGTCACCATTCACCAAGGAGATGCGCTGGCATCGGACGGCACCTTGCCGATGACGATCGAAGTTTCCGAGGGCAAGAGGCGTTACTTCGGCGTCGGCGCGCAATATTCCACCACCGACGGCTTCGGTGTTCAGGGCTATTGGGGCCACCGCAACCTTTTTGGCGAAGCCGAAACGCTGAGGATCGAAGGATCGGTCTCACGGCTTGGCGAAACGACGGATGTCGGCAGCCTCGACTATTCCGCCGGCATCCTCTTCACCAAGCCCGGCGCCTTCTTCCCCGCCGCCACCCTGAAGGCCGGCATCGTCGCCAAGACCGAAAATCCGGATGCCTATAACGCGACGCTCGTCACTGCCTCGCTCGGCCTTTCCTACGAACTGACCGACCAGGACACCGTCTCGGCGAGCGGCGAGGTCAGCTGGGAGCGCGATGACGACGCCTTCGGCGAGAACGACTACCTGACCTTCACCCTGCCGATCCAATATGATCGCGACGCACGCGACGACAAGTTCAATCCGACGGAGGGCTACCGCGCGACGCTTTCGGCAAAGCCTGGCTACGAAATCTTCAACGCCACGCCCTATGCGGCATTCGAGGGCTCGATCTCCGGCTATCTGCCGTTCGGCCAGGAAGACGGCGTGGTGCTTGCCGGCAAGGTTGCAGCCGGCGTCTTGATCGGCGGCGACAGCATTGGGGACATTCCCGCCACGCAGCGCTTCTTTGCCGGCGGCGGCGGCTCCGTGCGCGGATACAGCTATCAGGAAATCTCGCCCTATAACGACAATGGCGATCCCACCGGCGGCCGCTCCTATGTGACCGGTTCGCTGGAGGCCCGCATCAAGATCACCGATACGATCGGCATCGTGCCCTTCATCGACGTCGGCACCGTATCGGACAGCACCTTTCCGGGTTTTTCCGATATCCGCGCCGGCGCCGGCGCCGGAATACGATATGCAACGCCTTTCGGCCCGCTGCGGCTTGATTTTGCCATGCCGCTGAACAAGTACGAAGATGGCACAGATTACGGAATCTACGCCGGCATCGGCCAATCCTTCTAGGATTGCCGATTTCCCCGTGTATTCCGATCTGCGAGCCGTCATGAAAACGGGGTAGTGTCCGCGCCAATGCAAACGCTGACAAAAATCGTCAACTGGGTCGTACGGCTCACCGGCTATGTCGTCGGTGCCACGTTGATTCTCGCGGTCGTAGCACTGGCGATCTTCGGCTTCACCAGTTTTGGCGCCCGCATCGTCACCGAAAAGATAGCCTCCACACTGTCCAATCGCGACATGACGATCGAGGTTCGCGAACCGCAAGGCCTTTTGACCGGCGGGCTTCGCGCCGCCGAGATCTCCATTTCCGACACCAGGGGCGTCTTTGCGGAAATTCATGGCGTCGCGATCGACTGGAATCCGCTTGCGCTGCTGACCGGAACCTTCCATGCCAAACGCTTCGAGATCGAAGCGATCAACGTGCTGCGCAAGCCGGTACGCACCCTGCCCTCGCGGCCCAAGGCAGAAAATTCCGGCGGATTCCGCCTTCCGATCAAAGTCGATGTAGAGCGCATCGCGCTGCCCGATATCAACCTTGCCGCACCCCTTGCCGGCCGCGCCTTTGCGCTCGCCGCCGAAGGCAGCCTTTCGGCGAACGGCGATGGCGGCGAGGCCGTCGTCAATGTCAGCCGTCACGCGGTTCCGGATGCGCGGCTTGCCGCCGACATCGCTTTTGCGCCAGCCGAAAACCGGCTGCGGCTGAAGGCACAGCTGTCCGAGCCGAAGGGCGGACTGCTGGCGGGCTTTCTCGGCCTGCCGGACAGCCCGGCCGTCAACATCGATCTCGATGGCCAGGGGCCGATCTCCGATTGGAAAGGCAAATTGCAGGCTGCCCTCGACGGGCAGCAGCGCGCCGCAATCGAGGCCCGGCATCAGATCAGCGAAGACGGGCTGCACCACCTCGATCTCAAGGGCGGCGGTGACCTGAGCTCGCTGCTTCCATCGGCATTCCGGCCGCTTTTTGCCGGCCAGACCAATATCGATCTTGCCACCACCTTCGACGATCACGGTAAGATCGATATCCAGACCGGCAATATCGCCACCGGCAGCGTCGTGATCGCCGCCTCCGGCACCCTCGATCCAGCCGGCAACAACAGCCTGAACGCCAATCTGCTCGGCACGTCGGGGCCTGTCGATTTCCGCTGGCCGCTCGCCGAAGGCGAAGCGCGCTTTCTTATATCAGGCCTCAACCTGGCGCTCACAGGCGATGCGCAGGCCGCCCGACTGAATGTCAGCGGCTCGCTCGACACCGCAAACCTTCCGCAGGCCGACATCGGCAACGTCAAGCTGACGGCAAAGAGCGACGCCTTCAATCTCGCCGCCCGTTCCGGCAGCGTCCAACTGCGCCTTGTTGCCGGCGACGCGACCTTTGCCGAGCCGAACCTCAATCGTGCGGTCCAAGGCCCGATCACCATCGCCTCGCCGCTGCAGATCTCGCCCAGTGGTATCGGCTTCAACGGCACCACCGTCGAAAGCGCCAATATCAACGGCAGCCTCAACGGCTCCTATCGGCTGACAGACCAAGCGCTGACCGGTAACCTCAAGCTCACCATCAACCCGGCAGCCCTGCCGGCTGCGGCAACAGAAAGGTTCGACGGACCGATCTCGCTCGAAAGCCAGGTGGTCGGCACCATCCCGTCGAAATTTGCGCTGTCCAATCTCGTCCTGAAGTCCGGTACGCTCGAAGCCGCTGGCAACGTCGCGCTCGACGGCGGGATGTTGAACGCCGATCTCTCCGGCCGGTTGCCTGACATCGGCAAACTCATCCCCGGCGCCAGCGGCGGGGCGGGTTATGCGTTGAGAGTGGGAGGTGAGCTCCCGGCAATCTCCGTCACGGCCAATCTCAAGGCGCCCAGCCTTGAAATGGCCGACCGCGTGCTCGGCAACCTCAATATCGACCTGTCGGGTCTCGCCGATCCCAAGGCCCCGCAGGGCAGGATCACCGCCACCGGCACGATCGATGGCCAGCCGATCGGCATCAACGGCGACATCCGCTCGCAGGACGGCAAGACGAGCATTCCGGCGCTGACCGCCGACATCGGCGGCAACCGGCTGACCGGCAATGTGGAATTCTCGTCCTCCCTTGAGCCGACAGGCGCGCTGACCTTCGATTTCCCCAATATCGGCCTGCTCGCCGCACTCGGCGGACAGAAGGCCGAAGGCGATCTCAAAGGCTCGCTCGGCGTCAGCAGCGATGGCGGCAGGATTGCGCTCAAGCTGCTTGCGACCGGCGACTCGATCCGCCGTGATACGCTTGCGATCGTCAAGCCGGATATCGATGTCACGGTCAGCGATCTCAAAGCCCTTGCGGCAAACGGCACGGTCAAGGCCGAGGAGGTGAGTGCCGGAACGAACAGGCTCGCCGGCCTTTCGCTCGATTTTACCAAGCAGCAAGACCATACCGATTTCGATCTTGATGCTGCCTATGACGGCAATCCCGTGTTGGCCGCCGGCAATATCGAAGCGGCGGGCGGTACGATGCACCTGAACCTCGATCGCTTCTCGGCGAGCCCCCGCAATATCCCGATCGAGCTTGCCGCACCGACGCAGGTCGCCATCGGCGGCGGTGCCGCTAGCCTGAGCGGACTGACGCTGAAGACCGGCACCGGTTCGCTGACCGTCACTGGTTCCGCCGGCGAAACGCTGAATATCGATGCGGACGTTCGCGAGCTGCCGGCAGCGCTTGCCAACGGTTTCGTGCCGAACCTGTCTGCCGGCGGTACGATCTCCGGAACCATTGCCGTGACCGGAACGCCGGCAGCACCCGTCGCCGACTTCAAGCTCGACTGGAAAGATGCGACGACGGGCCAGACGAAAGGGGCGGGTCTGGCACCGCTCGGCATCACCGCCGGCGGCAAATTCACCGACAATAAGCTCGATTTCGACACGACGGTCGGCAGCAATGACGGCCTGTCGCTCAAGGCTGCCGGCAATGTCACGCTCGCCGACCCAAAGGCGCCGGTGCTCGATGTCGACGCCGATATCCTCAATCTGCCTGCCCGCATCGCCAATGGTTTCGTTCCCGATCTCGCCGCCGAAGGCACGATTACGGGAAAACTGGCGGCCTCCGGCTCCCTCGCTAATCCCACCGCCAATTTCGATCTCGCTTGGAAACGTGCTGCGACGAGCCATACGAGGCGTGCGGGCCTTGCCGACCTCGCCGTCAAGGCATCCGGAAAATTCGCCGACAACAAGCTCGATTTCGACACCGTAATCGGTGGCGCCAACAGCCTCTCGCTGAAGGCAAACGGCAATGTCGCCATCACGGGCACGACGATCGGCAACGTCACGGTCGATGCAGCGCTGGCAAATATCCCGGCAACTATCGCAAACAGCTTCGTCCCCGATCTCGCCGCCGAAGGCGCGATCTCAGGAACGATCTCGGCCAGCGGGTCGCTCTCCGCTCCGACCGCCAATTTCGATCTCAATTGGAAGGATGCTGCGACGAGCCACACGAAACGTGCCGGCCTTGCCGCGATCGGCGTAACAGCATCGGGAAAATTTGCCGAAAACAAGCTTGATTTCAATGCTGCAGTCAGCGGCGCTAAAGACCTCTCACTGAAGGCCATGGGCAATGTCGCATTGGCCGGTACGGCGATCGACAGCATCAAGGTCGATGCCGAGATCGCCAAGCTTCCGGCCAGTCTCGCAAATGCCTTCGTTCCCAATCTGGCGGCCGGCGGCACGATATCCGGCACTGCGTCCGCCTCAGGGACACTCGCCGCACCGAAAGCCGACTTCAAGCTCGACTGGACGGATGCTGCGACCAGCCAGACCAGAAGCGCTCATCTCTCGGGCCTCGCGCTCACCACATCCGGACGCTTCACCGACGACCGGCTCGATTTCAATGCCAATCTCGCCGGCAAGGACGGCCTCTCGCTGAAGGCCGCCGGCAACGTCGCGATATCAGGCACCTCGGTTAAAACGCTCGACGTCAAGGCCGATCTTGCCAACCTGCCGGCAGGCCTCGCCAACGGCTTCGTCCCGGGTCTTGGCGCAGAGGGCACCCTGTCAGGAACGGCATCTGCCTCCGGAGCACTTCCGAAACCGGCCGTCGATTTCAAACTCGACTGGAAGAACGCTGCGACCGCCCAGACCAAGAGCAGCGGCCTTTCGGGCCTGAATGCTGCGGCGTCCGGCAAGTTCGCCAATGACAGGGTCGATTTCGACGCCAACCTCGCCGGCAAGGACGGCGTGTTGGCCAAGGCGACGGGCGGCGTGACGATCGCGGGAACGGCTATCCGGGACCTTTCGATCAATGCCGATATTCCGGCGCTGCCGGCAAATATCGCAAATGCCTTCGTTCCAGGACTCGGTGCCGAAGGCACGCTTTCGGCAAGTGCTATAACGTCGGGAACGCCGGCAAATCCGATCGTCGATTTCAAGCTCGACTGGAAAGACGCCGCGACCAGCCACACCAAGGCTGCCGGCCTTTCCCGCCTTGCGCTGGCGGCGACGGGAAAATACACCGGTGACAGGCTGGATTTCGATGCCGCCCTCAACGGCGGCGGCGGCATTGCGCTGAAAGCTGCCGGCAATCTCGCCATAGCAGGCACCTCGATCCGGTCGCTCGATGTCACGGCGAGTACCACCAATCTTCCGGCCGGCATTGCCAACGGCTTTGTTCCCGGCCTTGCAGCCGAGGGCGCGGTCTCGGCGACCGTAAAGGCCACCGGCGCGCTATCGGCCCCCTCCGTCGACTTCAAGGTTGATTGGAAGAACGCAGCGACGAGCCAGACAAAAGGTGCCGGCCTTTCGCCAATCAGCATCGGCGCATCAGGCAAACTTGCCGGAAACAGACTGACGGTCGATACCAGCCTTGCCGGTGACGCCGGCATGTCGCTGAAGGGCGGCGGCAGCGTCGTCATCACAGGCGGTCGCGCCATCGACATGCGCTTCACAGGCAATCTTCCTTTCGCCGTGCTCGGCGCTCCGCTTGCGCAACAGGGCCTCGTCGCGGACGGCGTCGCCACCGTCAATCTCCAGATCGGCGGAACGGCCGCAGCACCCGTCATCAACGGCACTGTCTCGACCAATGGCGCAAAGCTCGTGGACGTTCGGCGCAATATGGCCGTCAACAATCTGACGGCGACCGTGACCTTCAATGGCAGCCAGGCCGTGATATCGCGCCTCACCGGCAGCCTTGGCGGCGGCGGCACGATTTCGGCCAGCGGCACCATCGGCATCCAGCCGGCCGGAGGCTTTCCCGCTGACATTTCGATCAAGCTCGACAAGGCGGTCTATGTCGATGGAACCCTTGTCGTCTCGACAGTCAATGGCACGGTCGGCCTGCGCGGGCCGATCACCAATGCGACGCTGAGCGGCAAGCTTCGACTGGACAAAACCTCGATCACGGTCCCGGAAAAATTGCCCACCTCGCTGAGAGAAATCGACATTCGGCATAAGAATGCGCCGCGGGCTGTACTTGCGCAGTTGCGGGATGACGGCGAGCAGAAACCCGGAGAGAAATCCTCCGTGATCACGCTGGATCTCGAAATCGACGCGCCCTCGCATATCTTCGTGCGCGGCCGCGGCATCGATGCCGAGCTTGGCGGCTTGGTGACGATCCGCGGAACGGCGGCAGCACCCATCGTGACCGGTGGGTTCACCATGCGCCGCGGCCGCATGACCATCCTCAACCGCCGGCTGGATTTTTCCGACAAAAGCAGAATCACCTTCGCCGGCGACCTGACGCCGGCGCTCGATATGGAAGCGACCTCGGACTCCGGCTCGACGACGCTGACGGTCGACGTCGCCGGCCTCGCTACCGACCCTGCGATCACCTTTTCCTCCTCGCCCCAACTGCCGCAGGACGAGGTGCTGGCGCAGCTGATCTTCGGCCAGTCGATGTCGAAGCTCTCGCCGGTGCAGATCGCCCAGCTCGCCGACGCTGTCAGTCAGCTGGCCGGTAACCGCTCCACCTCGCTTTTCGAAGGCCTGCGCAACCAGCTCGGCGTCGACGATTTCGACGTCAGCACCGATTCCAAGGGCCAGACGAGCGTCAGCGTCGGCCGCTATCTCAACGATCGCACCTATTTTGAATTGCAGCAGGGCGGTTCGGCCGGCGCCAAGGCGGTGATCAACCTCGATGTCGGCCGCGGTGTCAAGCTGCGCGGGGGGGCCGGTGGCAACGGTGAGGGCGAAGCCGGGATTGTCTACGAACGGGAATATTGAAGCATCTCGCCCGAAGCTGTGCACAGTTTGAGGACAGCATGCACGAGCTTTAAGCCGGCTTAGAAACCGGTTTTGCTGGTCTTGAGAAGGATATTGGTCTCGGTCGAATTGATGCCGTTGACCAGCCGGATGCGACGCAGCGTCTCGTCGAAGGCGGCGAGGTCACGATCCTCGAGCTCGGCGACGAAATCCCATTTGCCATTGGTGCTGTGCAGTGCGCGCACCTGCGGCAGGCCCCGCAACTGATCGGCCACCCTGTCGGCGAGCTTGCCAAGCACCTCGATCATGACGATGGCGCGCACGCCGGCGGAGCGCGTCTCATGACCGGTGCGGATGGTGAAGCCGACGATGGTGCCGCTGGCCACCAGCCGGTCGATCCGGGCGGCAACCGTTGCCCGCGATGCGCCGGTCATCGCTGCAAGCGAGGAGACGGAAATCCGGGCGTTATGGCGAAGTGCACTCAGAAGTTCGGTGTCGAGATCGTCCACGCTGATCACTTTGTCAAAATAGGTTTATCAATCTGCGCAATCATAGTCCATTTCTGACACTTTTCCATCTTTTTGCCGCCAGCCCTTTATCCCACTATCGGCCGAAACAGGCCTCAACACGGAGCCCTCCAAAATGAATGCGCAATCGCGATCTGTCACCCTCATCGGCGCGCCGCTGGAAGAAGGCTCCGGCCGCAGAGGGGCTGCCATGGGCCCTGCGGCCCTGCGCATTGCCGGCGTCGACCAGACGCTGATCGAGCTTGGCCATGACGTCGCCGATATCGGCGATCTCAGGATCGTGCCGGCGATGGACCTGCCGAACCACCCGAAGGCCCATAATCTGAGGATCGTCGGGGCCTTCACGCGCGCCCTCGAAAGCAGCGTCCACGATGTGGCCGCCTCCGGCCGTTTTCCGCTCATTCTCGGCGGCGACCACAGCCTTTCCATGGGCAGCGTTTCCGGCATGGCCCGCTATGCCGCCGGCAAAGGCCGCCCGCTCTTCGTGCTCTGGCTCGATGCCCATGCCGATTTCAATTCTCCGGCGACGTCGCCCTCCGGCAATATTCACGGCATGCCCGTCGCCTTCTTCTGCGGCGAGGCGGAGTTCGCCGACATCCTGCTGAAGGACCGTCCGTTCGTCGATCCGAAGAATGTCTTCCAGGTCGGCATCCGTTCGGTCGATGCGCGCGAGCGCGAGGAAATCCACGAACACGGCGTCAACGTCTTCGACATGCGCGCGATCGACGAGCAGGGCATCGGCGCCATCATGCGTGAGATCCTCGATGTCGTCACCAAGGCGAACGGCCTGCTGCATGTCAGCCTCGACCTCGATTTCCTCGATCCCGAGATTGCCCCGGGCGTCGGCACGACGGTGCCTGGCGGTGCGACCTTTCGCGAGGCGCATCTGGTGATGGAAATGCTTTCGGACAGCGGCCTCGTCTCGTCGCTCGATCTCGTCGAGCTCAATCCGTTTCTCGACGATCGCGGCAAGAGCGCCCGCATCCTGGTGGAGCTGACGGCAAGCCTCTTCGGCCGCCGCATCTTCGATCGTCCGACACGCGCCGCATAAGAGCATGTCGAGCAACAGTGTGCAGCGGTTTTGCGATAACGACATGCGTTGAAATAAAACTAGAGGGAGAACGGCCATGAACACTTCGGAAAAACTGATCGCCACGGAACAACGGCTCGGCGCCCATAACTACAAGCCGCTCGACGTGGTGCTGACGCGTGGCGAAGGTGTTTATGTCTGGGATACCGACGGCAACCGTTATCTCGATTGCCTCTCGGCCTATTCCGCCGTCAACCAGGGCCATTGCCATCCGAAGATCCTCGCCGCCATGGTCGAGCAGGCGGGCAGGCTGACGCTCACCTCTCGCGCCTTCCGCAACGATCAGCTCGCCTATCTCTACGAAGAGCTCGCGGCTCTCACCGGATCGCACAAGATCTTGCCGATGAATTCCGGTGCCGAAGCGGTGGAGACCGCCATCAAGGCGGTGCGCAAATGGGGATACGAGGTCAAGGGCGTGCCGGAGGGCAAGGCGGAGATCATCGTCTGCGCCGATAATTTCCATGGCCGGACGCTGAGCATCATCAGCTTCTCGACAGATCCCGAGGCCCGCAGCGGTTTCGGCCCCTACACGTCAGGTTTCCGCACCATTCCCTTCGGCGATGCCGAGGCTTTCGCCGCCGCAATCAACGGCAATACCGTGGCCGCCCTGATTGAGCCGATCCAGGGCGAAGCCGGCGTCATCATCCCGCCGGCGGGCTATTTCACTCGCATCCGTGAGCTTTGCACTGATAACAACGTCACCCTCATCCTCGACGAGATCCAGACCGGCCTCGGCCGTACCGGCAAGCTGCTGGCCGAGGAACACGAAGGCATCGAGGCCGACGTGACGCTGATCGGCAAAGCGCTGTCTGGCGGTTTCTATCCGGTGTCGGCCGTGCTTTCGAATTCCGAAGTTCTGGGCGTGCTGAAGCCCGGCCAGCACGGCTCGACCTTCGGCGGCAATCCACTCGCCTGCGCAGTGGCGCGCGCAGCACTCAAGGTGCTGACGGAAGAGGGCATGATCGAGAACGCCGCGGTTACGGGCGACTACTTTCTCGAAGGCCTCAGGTCGATCCGCTCGAACATCGTCAGGGACGTGCGTGGCCGCGGCCTGATGATGGCCATCGAGCTGGAACCCGAAGCCGGCGGCGCACGGCAATATTGCCATGCGCTGAAGGAGCGCGGCCTTCTCGCCAAGGACACCCACGACCACACGATTCGCCTCGCTCCGCCACTGGTCATATCAAGAGAGCAGGTCGATTGGGCGGTTTCGCAGATTGAAAAGACGATAAGCTGAGAAGATCGGAGAACTGCGAAAATATCGGCTCGAGGAGATTGGCAGCAAAACCGTCTCGTCTTCATCCGAGCTCAAAAACCTTCTCAATCTCGTCTTTCAATTTAGATTTGGGCAACACTCTTTCGCTAAAGTCATCGACAACCGTAACGATGCTTCGCCGAGCGCAAGCCATCGCGTGGTATGAAGGCAAAGCTTGTCCGCGCCAATGGTGGCGCATCCGCTTCTGCCCTGGCTTACGATAGTTGGGAAGAATTCTAATGGCCACGATCAATTCGACTAACTTCAGCGGCGATACGCTCGAAATTATTGCCTTCCGCCTGCATGACCAGGAATTCTGCGTCAAGACCACGACCATCCGCGAAATCCGCGGCTGGGCGCCGTCGACGCCGATCCCGCATGCACCGGCCGATGTCATCGGTGTCATGAACCTGCGCGGCTCGGTGATCCCGATCATCGATCTTGCTTTCAAACTCGGCATGAAGAGCACCGTCGCCAATGAGCGCAGCGCCATCGTCGTCGCCGAAGTTCACAGCATGGTCATCGGCATGCTGGTCGATCGCGTCTCGGACATTCTCACCATCTCGTCCAGCCAGGTCCAGCCCGTACCTGAAGTGACCGCCTCCTTCGACCGGGCCTATTGCGAAGGCATCATCGCTTCGGAAAACGGCATGATCTGCTTCCTGAACCTCGCCAAGATGTTCAAGGAAAACGAGACGGATGAACTGGCCGCGTGATCGGCCTATATAATTCTCAATAAAAACCGCCCACCCTGAACTGACCCCCGAAAGTTGGACATCCACCTTCGGGGGTTTTGCATGTCCAATCACAGCCTGGCTTTTAAGCTTTCTGTT
>NZ_LXFU01000021.1 GCF_001657485.1 Rhizobium sp. WYCCWR10014 | reverse complement strand
TCGCGAGCCACCGCGAAGGCGACGAGCCATCGCACATCGACAACTAAGTTAGCGCCTATGGGGCTTGACCCGAGGATCCACATTCTCGCCGCCATCAGCCGCGGGCATGGATTCCAGGCTCAAGGCCTGGAATGACGGAGGGTGGGGGCCGTCTTGGCCGGATCCCGGGATGTCCGTTTCAGCCTCACGCAATCAAGGCGAAATAGACATGCCTATGTATAGGGAAAGACACCGATGCCGAAGGCGTTCCTGAATCCGCATATGCGACTGAGCTTCACCGCAATTATTGCTTTGCTGGCTTTTGGTCTAAGGCCCGCAGCCGGAACGCCGAAATGTCCTGCTCAGGATGAATTGCTGGCGAAAGCGGAGATCGTGGTTGAGGCGCGCGTGAAATCGCTGTCGATCGGCGAATCTGGTTTGCTGGTGGCGGACGGCGTTCCGACGCGCATGATACGGATGGATTTGGAGATCAAGAGAGTCATTAAGGGCAAATACCCTGGAAAAGACGCGATCGTGTACGGCGCCGTGTTTCCTCCCGGGCCGTTTACGGAACTGACCAGGATGGCGTTGTTTGCCGGACTCGGTGGCGACGACACCTTCGAATGGGAGCTTTATCGCCTAGAAATAAGTACTGGTGTGGAGTTCTTTTCGATGAATGCCTGCAGCTACTACAAGTTTCCAGATTATGCGGCTGGTCCCCGCTGATCGATGGTTTCACACCGCAATCGACGCACGACGACGTCTCACCACCAATCATGAAATGACAGGAAATAAGGGGCGGCGGGCGAGCCATTCCGACGCTGCCCGCCGATGCGCCTAGGAGATCCCTCTCGGCTGCCTCAGGCCCGCTTCCGCCGCATCTCTGTGACGCTCCGCCAGGCGGCCGACACCAGGAAGTAGAAGGCGCCGAGGCCGGCATATCCGGCGATGTTGGCAATAGAGGGCGGCTCCGGCATTTGCGCCTGGGCGATGAAGAAGGCGCCTGCCACGGCGGATTGGCCGCCGCTGAGGATCATGGCCCATTGGCCGCCATTGGTCTTCCAGCGCCGAACAGCGGTTCCAAGCTGCAGCAGGCCGGAAAAGATCGCCCAGAGGCCAAAGACGCCAAGGACCCAGTTCATGCTCATCGTCAGGGCGACGATCACGGCAGCGGTCGTCACCGCGCTGACGCCGACGTTGATCGCCTGGCTGCGGTTGTTTGCCAGGCCGCCATTGCGCGCCGCGTCGACGAGGTTCGCAGCTGCATCCCAAGCCGGGTAGAGGATCAGCAAGGCTGCCGCGACGGCAAGCGACTGCTGGCCGGTCGTCAAGGCGGCTGCGACCCAGATGGCGGAAAAGGCTGCGCGGCTGAAGTAATAGCGCGTCAGCCAATCTTCCCTGTCGCCAGACGCGACGGTGGTTTGATCGGTGGTCATCATGATCTCTTTCCTGTGTGTGATGGTGTTGGTCTGATAGTGGCGGCTCACCGTCGTGAGCGGCGGCGTCCGTCATCGCGATTGGGTTTTTGGGGCTTGCCGGCAGCCGCCCGGCTGCTGTCGAGGCGAAATTCTCCGTCCGTCGGGTGCATCGGCTGCCGGTCGGGCGGCATTCCCTGATAAATCGCCGGTCGAACCGGGGGCGGCCCGGCCGACCGGCGACGACGTGGTCACATGGGCGGGACCACGCCATTTTTGCCGACAAGCACCTGATGGGCGAGGGGCCCTGAGGCAGCCTTTTCGGCGGGGATGAAGACGACGGCGCCGGGAACGAGATCGTCATTAGTGGCCGGAGCGATGGTGACGACGGGCGTGCCGTCCGGAATGGCGATCTTCTTTTCCTTGCCGTGATAGGAGACGGTGACGGTGCGGCCGTCGACGCCTTTGACGGCGTCGGCCACGGTCGCATTGGTCATGCTGCTGTTGGGCTTGAGGTCCCAACCGTAGCTGCCTTCGCCAACCCCTTTCATCGCCGGCGGGAAGATCAGCACCTCAAGCGCGCCGTCACCACCGCCTTCACTCGGCAGCGATGCGATGCCGACGAAGTCGCCCGGCTTGATGTCGGTGACCGCAGCACTTGCGACGCTCGCCAGCTTCCAGCCGTCGGCGAGGGTGACATCGACGGCCTCTCCTTCGCGGGTCTTCACCTTGAGAGCCGAGCCGCCATAGCTGACGATGCTGCCCCTGATATGGATCTGCTCGGGCTTCTGGTCTTCGGAATGGACCGGCGCCGCTGGAAGTGCCGCCGACGCGATGGCGGTCAGCCCTAGCACGAGAGCGGGGAGAATGTTCTTGATCATGTCGTTCTTCCTACTAGTTGGTAGTTTCACTGAACGTGGTTGTCGCTCCGGGCTTTTATCCGCCCGGAACTTTATCGTGCGGCGGTCGGAGTGAGCCGCTGCAAGGTGGGGGCCAGAATGGTGGCGAAGATCTCGGGGGTGCCGTAGGCACGGGCCGAAAGCATGGCGCCATGGACGGTGGCCATGAAGGCTTCGGCCTCGACGCGCGGTTCGCTCGACAATGTCAGACTCCCGTCCTTCAGGCCACGCTCCATCACCGAGGTCAGCCATGTCGATGCAAAGCGGAAGAAAGCCTTGACCTCGGCCGCGACCTCCGGCGGCAGCGCCGGCAGTTCGCTCGCCAGCAGGGCGCAGACGCAAAAAGGCCTGCTGGCGTCCTCGATGCACTGGGCCCAGTGACCCGCATAGGTTTGGAGGAGCGCCAGCGGATCCCGCACCTGTTGCTCCAGGCCGGCGATACCCGCCTCGGCATCCTCGCGATATCGCACGACCAGCGTGCGCACCAGATCGGTCTTGCTCGGAAAGTGGTGATGGATGCTGGCCTTGCGGATGCCGACGACGGCAGCGATATCGGCATAGCTGAAGCCGTTATAGCCTCCGGTCATGATCAGCGCTCGGGCGGAAGCCAGGATTTCGTCGGACGTCGTCAAGAGATTGCTCATGGCTGTCATCTACCTTCCAGTAGGAAGGCTGTCAAGCAGAATGCAGTTTTCTGCCATCGGCGGTCGTCGAGACGGTGAAGACTTCACCTTGACGCTGCGAAAAGCGATGGCGGCATCGGTTGTAGCGACCGGCCTTGACTCGCCTCGAACACCCAGAACATAATCAGAACATCTAATATGCGGGATGGAGTTCCGGATGTGCGGTCGCGTCTATATCAAGACATCGCTTGAGGAGTTGGTGCGCAATTTCGCCTTCGCAGAGCGGGGCGCGATCGATGCGCTCGGGAACCGATTTCCGCGCTATAACGGCGCGCCGACGCTGGATTATCCGATCATCATTCGCGACATGGTCCGCGAGCCTGATGTCATGGGGCCGGTGTTCGGCTCGGCGCGCTGGGGTCTGATGCCGGCATGGATGAAGCCGGGTGGCCGGCCGCCGCCGATCAATGCGCGTTGCGAGGGCATCAGTACCAACGGCCTGTTCCGCTCGGCCTACAGATCTCGCCGTTGCCTGGTGCCGATCAACGGCTTCTTCGAGTGGAAGGATATCTTCGGCACGGGCAAGAACAAGCAGCCTTATGCGATCGCCATGGCTGACGGCTCGCCCTTTGCGCTGGCCGGCATCTGGGAGATTTGGCGTAGCCCGGAAGGCGTCGACGTCAGAAACTTCGCAATCGTCACCTGCGAGCCGAATGCGATGATGGCGCAGATCCATGACCGCATGCCGGTCGTCCTGCACCGCGAAGATTACGAGCGCTGGCTATCGCCGGAGCCCGATCCGAGCGACCTGATGAAGCCGTTCCCGGCGGAACTGATGACCATGTGGCCGATCGGCCGCAATGTGGGTTCGCCCAAGAATGACACGGCTGACATCATCGATCCGATCGACCCCGATCCGGAACCGACGCTGATCTGAATTCACCGGCTCGGGCGGGAGCCATCCATCAACCATGCGGTCAAAGAGATACCTCGCGAGAGGACAGGACGACGCATGCCAGAACAAATCACATGGAAATCGTGGGAACATGTCAGCCACCGGGAAATCAAATACAAATGGCGGCACGCCTGGAAGGAGAAACGCGGCGACGACTACGTCGCTTTTGACGGCGATACCCAGATCGGAAGGATATTCCGGTCACAGGTAGGCGGAGTGGTCGATAATCGGTGGTTCTGGATCGTGGCGACAGACGGCAGCCATCGACTGGATTGGCCATCGGCCGGATACGAGGACAGTGCCTACGTCGCCTCAAGACGGCTGGAGATGATCTATGAGAGCATCAAGAGCGGGAAACAGAGGACGGCGCACCCATGAGCATCGAAGGCCATTCGAGTGCGCCGGGCGCCAATGTGATCGTCGAGCATTATTGCGAGCACCAGGATGCAGATGGTTCGCGCTGCAAGGAGTGGGGAGGCTGGGGAAACAGCCCATCCCCGGCCGTGCCAACGCGCTGGTGGTGCTTCGAGCATTTCCCGCATAAGACATTTGAACAGGAACAGGCGCTCAGGCGGAAGCTCGAGGCGGCCGCGGGCGGGAAAATCATCCAATAAGAGCGGGCTGATGATCTCGATATCGTTGACGCGGCATACAGACGTTCGGCTATCAGCCGTCGGTCGAGACGGTGACGGATTTCCATGCCTCGATCTCCTGCTGCAGGCGAACGATCCTGTCCGATACGTGTTTAAGCGCGTCGCTGCCGAGCAGAAGCTGCGGCGGCGGATTGTCGGATTCGATGAGTTCCAAAACCGCCGCGGCCAGTTTGGCGGGGTCGCCGAGCTGCTTGCCGCTGACGGCCTGTCGCGCCTCGCGGATCGGGTCGAACAGGCCATCATAATCGGCGATCGACCGCTCGGTGCGGACCATCGATCGTCCGGCCCAGTCCGTCCGGAAGGAGCCGGGGCAAAGGGTCGTCACATGCACGCCGAACGGGGCCATTTCCGCACGCATCACCTCCGATATGCCCTGGAGCGCAAATTTGCTGCCGCAGTAATAAGCGATGCCGGGCATGGTGATCATGCCGCCCATCGAGGTGACGTTGACGATGAAGCCGCGGCGTCGCGCGCGAAACCCAGGCAAAAATGCCTTGGCGACGGCGACGGCGCCGAAGACGTTGACGTCGAACTGCCGCCGCATCTCTTCGATCGGTGACTCCTCGAGCACGCCCTCATGGCCGTAGCCGGCATTATTGATCAGCACGTCGACCGGCCCATGCTCCTCCTCCGCCTGGCGGACGACATCATCGATCCGGTCGAACTCGGTGACGTCGCAGAGGACCGGCCGCAGGCCGGGCAGGGTTTTGGCGAGCGCTGTGCGCGAGGCTTGCGAGCGCACGGTGCCGATCACCCTGTGGCCCGCCTGAAGCGCCGCAGACGCAATGGCGAGCCCGAAGCCGGAATTCGATCCGGTGATGAAGAAGGTCTTTGGTGACATCAGCGATATTCCTTGATTGAGGATAGGACTTGACAAATAGTATGGAGAAGCCAGTGCATCGATTGCGGATTCTCTCAAAATATTGCCAAATCCTATGAAGGCTCATCGCGGCCCATCCAGGCGAGGGGAGATGGTCGCCTTGGCCGGACGTCTCGCTCCCCGTCACGGATATAATCCGACCGCTCTTGCTTCCGTTCGCATATTGCGCACGGAAGCCGTGCTCCACGACATCCCTGTCCTCTATAAGCCGGGCGCGGTTTTCGTCCTGCAGGGCAGCAAGCAAGGCATCCTCGAAGGCGAAGTCTTCCTCTATGATGAGGAGCATTATCTGGCAGTGTCGCTGCCCGTTCCATTCCGGATGACGTCGACGGCCAGTCCCGAGCGGCCCTTGCTGGCGGTCTATGTCGAGTTCGATATGCAGATGGCGGCCGAGATCGCACTGCAAGTGGAAAACCATGCCGAACTGCCAGGCGACGAGCCGAGAAGTCTCGTGTCGAGCAGGATGTCTGACGATATCGAGGATGTGCTGCTGCGCCTGCTGACGGCACTTGGCAGCCGCGTCGAGACGGATGTGCTTGGCGCCGGCATTCTGCGCGAACTGCACTACCGGGTCCTGGTCGGTCCGCAAGGCGGCGCGATGATCGCTGCCCTTCAGCACAAAGGCAGATCCGGAAGAATCATTCAGAGCCTGGCCTGGTTGCGGGAAAACTATGGCATGGAGATCGCGGTCGCCGATCTGGCAAGAGCGGTGGGCATGAGCATTCCGTCCTACCATGTCCAGTTCAAGGGTCTGACCGGCAGCAGTCCGATGCAATACGTCAAGGCGATGCGGCTTCACGAAGCAAGATTGATGATCGCCCGCCGGACGAAAACGATTGCCGAGGTCGCGGCTTCGGTCGGCTACGTCAGCCCGGCGCAGTTCAGCCGCGATTTCAAACGGCATTTTGGGCGCACCGCATCGGAAGAGATCAAGTGGGTCCAGCGCCACCTTGGCGAACCGGGTGACGATCACGGCTAGGCCGCTTGCGTCGGCTTCGCCCATCGCGAGGTAAGGGTCTCACGCGCCCGACGGTGCAACGGCCCGCAACGCGGTTCTGATGATCGCATCGCCGAACTCCGGCGAGACCGGGCGATGGCCGACCAGCAGCCGGAAGAAGACCGGTCCGTAGATCATGTCGAGCAGTGCCTCCATATCAGGCGGCGCAACGATCTCTCCCCGAGCCAGAGCCTCCTCCAGGATGACACGACCCGCGTTGCGGCTCGACAGGATCACCCGATTGCGGAAGGCCTTGGTGAATTCGCTTTCCGGGTCGGCGGCCGCAAGTGCCATCGTGATCTGCCGCCCGCGCGTGCTCGCAAAGGCAGTCACCAGTCCGCTCATCTGCGCGCCGAGAGCCGCCTGCGCCGTGGCCCCTCCAACCTCCGCTTCCGGTAGCCGGTTGACCAGAAGAGCGGCCATCGCCAGTTCCTGCGCGTTGGCCCAGGAGCGGTAGATCGTCGGCTTGCCGACGCCGGACCGCGCCGCCACGGCTTCGATCGTCATGCGGCCAAAACCTTCGGCCATCAGGATTTCATGGGCGGCCTCCAAGGCACGCCTCTGCGCGGCAGCGCTTGGCGGCCGCCCTCGCTTCTTCGGTGCTGCGTTATTCTCTTGACTCATATATTTACGATACGTAACGTTAATAGAGAGCCCAGTCAAGGAGGATCATCCATGCCGAGTTTTGCCCGAAAAGTGAGCGCCTACTTCATCGTCAAGGATGCGGCACGGGCCATCGACTTCTACAAGGAGGCTTTCGGCGCCACGGAAGTCTTCCGCATGACCGATCCTTCGGACGGGCGGATCGGCCATGCCGAGCTGCGTTTCGGAGAGACGCTGATGATGTTGGCAGACGAATATCCTGATTTCGGCGCCCTGTCTCCCGATACCGTCGGAGGCTCGCCGGTGACCTTCCACATGGACACGGTGTCGACCGACGAAGCACTGGGGCAGGCGCTGTCGGCCGGGGCGACGATGTTGCGCCCGGCGACCGACCAGAGTTTTGGCGAGCGGGTGGCGCAGGTGCTTGATCCCTTCGGTCATCGCTGGATGTTGTCGCAAACCATCGAGCAGGTCACGCCTGAGGAGATGCAGCGCCGCTGGAACGAGGACATGTCGGCGTGAGTGCCGCAGCCCTGTTCTCAAAAAGCCGTAGAATAAGCCGCGGACGTAGAAGGCGTAGAAGTGACCAAGAAAAACCGTAGCAAACCGCGCCCGGGAAAACACACTGCCGACGCTCCAGCGGTCGACGCGTTCACCCGGAGCGCGCTCGCATCGGATCTGACCTGGTTGCCGGATATGACGGCTGTTGGAAAGCCACCGCTTACCGCTGAAGCCTATGCAAAGGCCTATCTCGCCGATCCCGGCGAATGGTATTGGTCGACACTTTTGTTGCATGATCCGAGCGAGATCGTCTTGAAACGCGTGCTCGCCATTATCGATCAAGCCCAATTGCCCAGCCACGAAAAGGCGCTCGGTCAATTGGGCGCCGGCCCGCTCGAAGACATGATGTCGGAGGAGTTGCTGGATCGTCTGCAACATTGGCTGCCCTTCACGCCGGCCATGCGTCATGCGCTCAGCCAGGTTCGAATGTCTGTCGAACCTCCCGTCTTGCAACAGCGACTGAAGGCCATGTTTTCGCGGTAGTGCCTCCGCGGGCGGCGGGCATGGATTCCAGGCTCAAGGCCTGGAATGACAGAGAATGGGGTGCGTTACCGCCAAGCTCCCCGCCGGCGACGCGCTCCGAGCTCGTGCGTTAGTTCGAGAGGTATTTTTGGAGGAACGTGCGAACGCTGCGGATCGACTTTTCGGCGGCGTCCGGATTGTATTTTTCGATATGGCCAAACACCCTCCTGCCCACCTTAAACTCCGGGGCATCGAAGTCATGGTAGGCACCCTTGTAGACATTGAGCTCAATCGGCGGGCCATTGTCACTCAGGCGGGCAAGCCTCTTCCGGCATCGGTCAGCCGGGCTCCAATTGTCTCGTTCGCCGCTCAAAATCAGGATCGGCACGGTCGCATCGCCCTGACTTGCGGCACAGACCGGATAGTAGGCAACCGCTGCTTTGAACTTGTGATCCATAAGCTGTTCGTTACCCTCGATTTTTGTTCCCTCCAGCGTCGCGGTGCCGCCCGCTGAAAAGCCCATCAAGGCGACGCGCCTGATATCGACAAAGCTTTGCTTCGATAAAAAATTCAAAGCGCCATAGGCGTCGAAGACGCGATCGGGGAGATAGCTTTGACACGTGTCCTTGATGTTGCGGGTGGTGAAGCTATCGACGACAAGCACGACGTAACCCCATGAGACCAGCCGTTTCGGCCAAAGCTCCTTGACGCTCATCCGCATGCCCCCGCATCCATGCATGAGGACGACCGCCGGGAAGGGGCCATCCCCCTGGGGCCGGGACAAATATCCGAGCAGTGGCGTGCCTTGCGGCTGAGGGAGGCTTTCTCCCTGTTCATTGGCCTTGCGTATTCGAAATGGGCTGAGCTTTACCGGAGCGCTTTCGAAGTTCACCAGTTCGTCGGCATCAGCTTGGTTTCCAGCCATCGCAGCGCTGAGAAAAGCGACAAGGCAAAGAAAAAGTCTCGTGGTTTTCACTGAACTTCTCCACCGTTTGATCAACAGCCTGCTCATTGTACGCCGGAGCTGAAGGCTCGCAAAGCGGGCGAGGGGTTTTGCCGCAGATTGGGTAGATTTCAAACCGGTGCACGACCGCATCAGAAGCCTTTCATCACTCCCTGGCAGGCTCGGTTTCGAACTGGCGCGAGACGCATAATTAGCCCTTGATCACCCCCTGGCAGATCATTTATCACTACTGTAAATCCAAGTTGCGAAATTTGAATCCAGAGGTGATGTCGACCAAATCGGCGCCGCCCGCCGAACGCTGACACACCGAACCAGATCGCGAGCCGGCCAAGTCCACGCTGATCGAGCCATGATATTCGTCAGCATCACTGACGCCATCACCTCGGATTTGCCACAGAGCTTACCCCACCCTCCGTCATCCTCGGTCTTGAGCCGAGGATGACGGAGGGTGGGGTGGTGCTCCGGCAAATCTTGCCGCCCATTTGGTCGAACTGGCGCGAGACCCACAATTAGTCCTTGATCACCGCCTGGCAGATCATTTATCACTACCGTAAATCCAAGCTGCGAAATTTGAGTCCAGAGGTGATGTCGATAAAATCGACGCCGCCCTCCCATCGAATGTGTCACTCGCCAAGGCTTGAGAACCGGTCATCTCTGACGTCCGGTTGATCCCCCATCCTCTTCCGCCTGACCTCTCATCTTCGATCACATCGGGATCGGGCCGGGTAGCGCTCGCCTCTTCCAAGGAGAACTGCAATGGACCCTTCGATTGCTCCGGCCTCGCGGGCCGCGGTGGTGACCCCGAACGATACCGCCAGCGTCGGCGCGCGCGCGCTTTACATCGGCACGGCCGGCGATGTTGCCATTGCGCCGCGTCGGGACATGGATCCTGTCATCTTCAAGAGCGTGCCGGCCGGGACGATCCTGCCGGTTCATGCCGCCATCGTGGCGCTGACCGGGCAACCAACATCGTCGCGTTGTTCTGAAGCAAAGATGACATCGAATGACGATATCCTGCGCGCTCTCGGGCGCGTCGAGGGAAGGCTGACCGGGATCGAGGACAACGTCGCGCTTCTGCGCAAAGAAGTCAGCGACGAAAAGGCCAACGCCCATGACTTCAGCGCCGTGATCCACAAGCGGCTCGACGAGCAGGGGAGGCAGATCGCCTTTCTCGATACCAGGGTGGCGATCAGCGGCGGCGTCGACGCCCAGATCCGCGAGGAGATCAAAAGCCTCAAGGAGACCGTCGAGAAGAACCAGGAGGCGGTGGGCTCGGCGCTTGAAGAGTGGAAGCGGATGAAGACGATCGGCTACGGGATATCGGGCCTGATCGCCTTCGCTGGCCTGACGATTGGGGGGATGATCGCCTATGCGAGCGATGGCGCGGTGGCGGCGCTCAGGCATTGGTTGAAGATCAATTGATCGGCTCGATCTGTAATCCCTGGAGAGGAAGACAGGGAGAGGAAGACAGGCGCTCTTCAAGCAGAGATGACCGATCTCCTTGACCGCATTTTCGATCAATGGATCGGGGGCTACGTTTAGAAAGGTGGAACCCTCATTTGCCCCCATTCGAGAACCTGGGCGCCAGCAAGTTCACTCGCTCCAAATCGACGCAAACAAAAACCCCTAAATTTTAGGATTTGCTAACGAACAAAATGGCGGCCTGCTGGTTTTTCTCTCAGGAGGAAACAGACATGAAAACCATGAGCAATCGCCAAGTTCGCATTCCCGGCCCGCGGGAGCACGATGTTGCGGAACATTGCCGCAAATTCGGCATCGGCCCGGCCGAGGAGAAGAAGCTGAAGAAACTTCTCGGGTCTCGGGCGCCGCTTCATGAAATCCAGGCCAATGCTCCGCCGCGGCAGCCAAGGTGGCGTTAGTCCAAGCGCGAAACGGTATCCCGGGAATTGCATAAGACAAAGGTTGGAGCGGTTCAGCTTCCATGAAAGCTGAACCGCTCTAATTCCATAAGGGATCGCGAAGGCGGCGCATGCGCTCCTTTCACGCCGCATTACGACAGTGATTCAAAGATTGAGCGAAATGGACCAGAGCTGCGAACAGTCGCGAAGAGGTGCTTTTGCCGGTTTTGAAATGATCGAACTTGTTTAAGACGTGGGCCGAATGTTCGGCTTCCTCCACTTGGACCTGCTGAAAGCCCCGCTCCGGCGGGGTTTTTCGTTGGCGTTGTGATGTGTCTGTCGGTTTTCGCCCGGCGGGAGCTGATCGGTGTGACGGTCGCGATGTGCCCGGACAGGTTGTCGATGATCCCCAGGTGGATTTTTCGGAGTCGAAGTGCCGTATCTCTGCCGGGAACTTCCGCCAATATCAGGGGTTTTGCCGGCGGATCGCGCGGCAGGTCTCGTCTCCTGTACCCCGCTGCTACCCCTGCAGTTGCTGCGCGATCCACTGATGCACGCGTCTCACGGAAGGGCTTGCTCGCGGCTCTCGGCAGCAGTCGAAGCCAGTCTGTCGGCCGTCACCTGGCGTGTTCGAAGATCCAAACCTGCAAAGACGCAGAGACCCGCGCCAAGCTCAGCACCTGCGATGGCTCAAGAAGGCACAGCTGTGCGCCCGCAAGCGTGTCAATGCCGTGGTTGCCGCGAGAGCATGAGGATGTAATCGTCGGCGATATCGGCAACCACCATGGCGGCTTCCGCGGCTGTGTAGCCCTTGCCGATGGCCTCGCTGACGATTTTCATCACGGCCGGTTCAAGAGCTTCCCGGCAGTCGGACAGGCTTTCGACATGCGGGCATTTTGCACGAAATTCCAAGACGTTGTTCATGGCGCACCCTCCATTCGATTGAGCTCAGGCCCTATGAAGGCAAGCCGGCCTCTCCAGGGAAAGGCGGGCCGCGGTTCCGGCGAGCTGCTTCAGGAACCAGAAGTGTTGTCGTGAAGCTACGATGGCATAGCAGCGGATGTATTCAAGCGCGTGCTGATATTAAGGTAAGCCAGTAGGGTTAATTCGTCCGCCGATGTTGCATCGTGGCATCGCCAGCAGATGCAAAGTCAACCGCGGCTAATGCATGTCGCCCAAAAGTGTGCGCCGTTTTGGGATAACGGCATGCATCAAATAAAGCATGTCGCCCAAAAGTGTGCGGGGTTTTGGGATAACGACATGCATCAAATAAAGCATGTCGCCCAAAAGTGTACGCGGTTTTGGGATAATGACATGCATCCAGTAAAGCCCTCAGAGTTTAGTGCCGGCGAGGCTATTTTGCCCTAGACGCTGATACGGCGGCCGGCTTTGTCAGCCTCTTTGCGATTGGCGCCGTGCTTCTCGATGATGTCCCTGGCATCCTCGTTGGAAATGCGATGTTTCTTGGCGAAGTAGATGACTTCGTAGGGCGCCTCAGTGACGGCCTCTTTGGCGGGCTGGATCTTTTTCGTTTTGTCATTGGTCATGATTTTTCCTTCCATGGAAATGTTGGAGCCGGACGTGCAAACGCCGTCATCTCCGAACAGAGGATCGGAGAAGCGGCGCTCTCAACTCGGCATCAATCGAAGAATTGGCTTGGTGCCGTCTTATCGATGCGCTCGGGCCGTCATATGCTTTTCCCAGATCTGGGTCGCCTGCGCTGCCGTGCCGGTCTTGTGGAAGCGCAGCAGGTGCAGTCCTTCCGCCCGTCGTTTTTCGTTAAAGGCGCTGTTTTCGTAATCGGTGCCTTCGACAATGCTCTCGCTTTGAAGGACGGCCTTCAATTCCTGCACATAGTGCCCGGTGATGTTGAAAAGCGCTTCATTCTCAGGTGCGTCTGTCATCGTTTTCCCTATGGTCGCGTGGCATTCAACGCAGTGCCGGTTCGGCAGGCCACGTTGGTAAGATGCATCAAGCAATCCGCGCCCCTATGGGAAAGGCTGGTATCGGACAGCGTTTAGCTGGAGGTGTCTGTCTGGAGTTCCATATATCATGCAGCAGCGCCGCCTTGCGAATCAAGGATCAAGGCGCTGCGGGTCTGAACGCCCGCATGTTAAACCACTTGCCTTCCCGATACCATCTCAATCGAAATGCCGAAGAATATGGAGGGAGCAGGGCTGTCTTCGCTTTCCGCGTTTAAGGCGAACGATCCGGGTTCCCACCAGAACGGTTGCTTCTGCAGGAGAGCCCATGCGTGGATGCGTTCGTCATGCCGGGCCGGCGTATCGGTCAGCTCATCGTAGGTGCCCTGAACAAGCACGCTCTTCCACGTTCGATGATTTTCGCCGAATTCTTCAACCTGAACACAGGCGGGAGAATGGGCCCGCAACAGATCAATCTTCAGGCCCGGCATGGAAAATATGAAAAGCCGGTCTTTTTCATAGGCATACTGAATGGGAACGATATAGGGATATTTTTCTCCGAGGCACGCCAGGTGGCCACGGGTGTGGCCTGCCAGAAAGGCGAGGCAGTCTTGTTCACCCATTTCTCGCAATTGCATCGCATTATCCAATCCCGTCAGCGTTTCAGCCCTTCGTTCGATAGAGCGGTTCAGCTTTTAACGGAAGCGCAGAACCGCTCTATCCTTTTGTTTTTACGCAATTCCGGACGGAAAACCGCTTCGCACTTTTCCTGGAATTGCTCTAGGCAGCAAAGCGTCTTGGCTTGCCGCAACAGTCTTGCAGCGCCTACCAGAAGACATCGTTGAGAATGATATAGACGATAAAGGCCAGACAGATGGCCGGAGTCGATTTCACCAGAAAGTCGATGTACCGGAACCTGCCGATATGCTGGGCGAGGCGTTTCCACGAATGGATGTTTACCGTGGAAGACATGATGCCCTCCTTTGGTTGGGGCCGGATAACTCTGATTACCGCGGGAAGCAGCGCCCGTTCACAAACTGCCACTACACCAAATATGGGCGCCACTCATCTGCGCTACAAGGTGTGGCGGATTGCCGGTCCGGCAGAGAGATCTCGCTGCTGTGCACGATGGCAAGGGCCGGCGCGGAGGTGCCAGGATTGTGGGGCACGTCCATACAGGATTGCACTTCTACCTCAACCATTGCTTCGATCAGTTTCAGCCGATCGAGTTTCCGCCGTTGATCGTCATAGAGCCTGCTGAGCAGCGCATAGGCCGATCCGGAGGGTCTGCCTTTGCGCAATAGTTTCCTGATCAGCATTTCCTGATCGGCAACGCGATGCGCCGCCTTCACGATATGGCGACGCGCCAGCTTCAGGTCTTTCGGGCGGTATCGTGTGGAAACCATATGCTTTGTTCCCCCTGTCTCATCCGGCAGCAGCAGGATGGTGGCCGTTTCAGTCCGCCGGCCGCACACCTTCTCGCGATCAGCGAAAATCTGCAGCCGTGAGCGTGAAGTTGTTTCCGCGTCGATGCTGATAGACTCTCGATGCAGCCTCCTGAATGGCAGAACGCGCTGCATCAAAGGCATTGAGATAGGCGGCTTCGGAAGAACTGGGCGTGACCGCGCTGCCGAGCGCTGCTTCTTCGACCAGAAACCTGACCTCGAACATGCCGTCATAGCCGGTGAAGCGGACACCTTTTCGCGCTTCGTCGAAGCTGCGGCTTCTGTTGGGAAAGATAAGTGCCATTGCGGTTGTCCTTGGAAAGTGGGCGCGAGCCGCTGTGCGGACCTCGGACCCGGCGATGATTGTCGATGCACGGCTGGCCTGAACGGGCAGCTTGATGCCAGAGGGTTGGCGATCAGCCTGCCGGCATGTCCGATCGCCAGTCTTTCCGATCGCCAGCCTTCCGATCGCCAGTCTTCCGATCGTCAGTCTTAATGGATCGTCTGCACGATGACCCGGTCATCGAGCAAAGCCTGCGATGTCTTGATCAAGCGCACCGTACCAGTGATGATCTCGTCGGAATAGACCGGGTCCGCACGAGAAATTTCATCCGTCATATCGCGGAGCACTTTGTTTATCTCAAGCAGAGGCGGCACAAGGTCCAGCAATCCGTCGGCGGCCAGCCCGTGAGCCAGGCCTGCAATCACCTCTCTGAGGTGATCTATGAGCGCACGCCTTTCCGAAACCGCCAATGCCGACGGCTTTGTGAGGGTCGCTTCACCGTTGAACTGCATGATGCGTATCCTCCTCTCCCTAAAATGGGTTCCGCCACGCCATTATCAATGGCTGCCGCCGAATGAGGTTGCGGTCAGATGGCAAAGAGCGCAAACTGAACTATCGGCGGGCACGATACGGGCACCGCTGCTTGGGGCGCGCCAGTAAACCCTGGCGCCAGCGAACCCTAGCCCCAACGAAGGAGGACATCATGTCTTCCACATCAGATCAATTTTTCGATATCCATAATTTGAGAATGCTGGACCGTATCCTCCGAAAGGCCGGCTTTCGCGGTGGCGAAACCTACGCGACCGATGATGGCGAGATCAGCGCCACGAGTTTCCTCATTCATTGTTTCCAGATGGGGATCGTCGATGAGGCCGCGTTGAAATCGGCTCTGAAAATGTATCTGGCGACACAGTTGAGTTCAGGCCCACTTCCGCAGGCCATGGAAGACGGTTCCTTTGCCAGATGGCAGGATGACGGCGGCGCCCCGGTGAAAGCCTATCGGATCGCGCGGTATACGGCGTCTGGTCGTGCGGACGCACCGCTGCGGTCGCCAGGCTATCGTTTTCCCAAAACCAGGCTGCCTGAACGATTGTCCGAGATCCCGTGAACGGGCCTGCCGCGACGTCGACGGCCCCCCATCGATCGCCGCGATGACATGACGAACAAGGAAGATGACATGTCTGGGATTCGCGCCGATCAAAAGGACCGGGCCAGGAAACGCGAGATCATCGCCCCCGTGCGGAAAAGCGCGACGTTAAGCTCGACCGCCGACGATCTGATAACGCAGGCTCGTCAAGCGCGCTCACCGTCGGCGGAGCAGGGGATCGATAGCGCTGATAAGCAAGCCTATGGTCTGGCGCGTCCGCACAAAGGTCCGTTCGACAACGCGACGGCATTCAGCGCTTCCACCTACGACCATGATCTCCCGACCCGGCAACAATTGGAGGCCGCGCAACGCAGCCAATCCGACGCGATAAAGCGGCAAGAGGCAAACCGCCAAAAGGGCAAATCCCGCCTGCGCGCAAAGACAGCGAAGCTGAAATCTCCCTGAGCAGGAAATAAAGGAGCGGACGGCGCGCCCTATAGATTTCTTGCTGACTGAGCGGTGCTTGGCTCCAGGGCCTTTCCGCTCCGGTCCGTCGAAAAGCCCGCCTCAGACGGGCTTTCCTGTTTCCGGCAAAAGCTCGGGCGACCGTCAGGCCGCCCCAAACGGCACGGCGACGAAGGTTTTGTTGCCGCCGCGTTCGACGAGCAGCAGCACCGACTTGCGGCCGGCCTTGCCGGCATCGGCGATTGCCGTCTTGACGTCGCGGGTGTTGTGGACCGGTCTGTCGTTCACCGAGACGATGACATCGCCGGATTGGATGCCGGCGGCCGCGGCCGACTTGTCCGGATTGACACTGGCGACCACCGCACCGTTGACAGAGCGCGGCAGGTTGAGCTGCTGGCGCACGTCGGGTGTCAGGTCTGCAAGGCCGATGCCGAGGCTCGGCTGGCCGCTGCTCTCGTCCTTGCCGGCGGGGCTTTCGGCCGCGGCCTGCTTCTGGCCTTCCTCATTGGTGCCGACGGTGACGTTGAGATCGATCGTCTTGCCGTCGCGCCAGACGCTGAGCGCTTCCTTGGCGCCCGGCGAAAGATCGGCGACCAGGCGCGACAGGTCCTTCGGCGTCTTGACGGTCTCACCGCCGACTGAAGTGACGATATCGCCGGGCTTCAGGCCGGCATGGGCGGCCGGCGTATCGGCAGTGACGGCGGCAACCAATGCGCCGCCGGTCTTATCGAGGCCGACCGCATCGGCGACATCCTTGGTGACCGGCTGGATCTGCACGCCGAGATAGCCGTGATCGATCGAGCCGTTCTTCTGCAGCTTGGCTACGATCGCCTTGGCCTCATCGGAAGGAATGGCGAAACCGACACCGACGCTGCCGCCGTTCGGCGAATAGATGGCGGTGTTGATGCCGACGACATTGCCGCTGCGGTCGACCAGCGGGCCGCCGGAATTGCCATGGTTGATCGGCGCATCGATCTTGATGAAATCGTCATAGGGGCCGCTGTGCAGGTCGCGGCCGCGCGCCGAGACGATACCTGCCGTCACCGTGGTGCCGATGCCGAAGGGGTTGCCGATCGCCAGAATCTGGTCGCCGAGCTTCAGCCTGTCGGAATCGCCCCAGGCAATGGTCTGCAGCGGCTTGCCCGCCTCTATCTTCACCACGGCGACATCGGATTTCGGATCGGTGCCGATCAGCTTGGCCGGCAGTTCCGTGCCGTCGTCGAGCGTCACCTTGATGTCGACGGCATTGTCGATGACATGGTTGTTGGTGACGATCACCCCGTCGGAGCTGATGATGAAGCCGGAGCCGAGCGCCATTGCCTGCTGCGAAGGCCGCTTTTGCGGTGCCTGGCGCGGCAGCGGGATACCCTGATCCTCGAAGAACTGGCGGAACTGCTCGTCCATCGGTGATTCCTGCTGGTCGGCGCTGACATCGGTCGCCTTCATTGTCGTGGTGATGGTGACGACGGCAGGCTTGTCGGCATCGACGATGGAGGCGAAGGAGCCGCTGGGCGCGAGAACACCGCCGGTATCCGACGGCGCGGCAACGGCATTGGAGGCGTTGATGGCGAAGGGCAGGCAGGCTGCGCCGGCGAAGATGGCGGCCCCGACGAGCGCTGCGGTGCGATGGTTGCGGAGGATGTGTGACATGGTGGTGGTCCCTTGGGTGATGATCCCTTGCGAGAGCGTTGGCTTTTGATGGCGTCGTGGTTCCATGTCCTGGGACCTGGCGTCGGATGGCGTTTGGCGCCCATTCCTCTTGGGAACGCGCAGTCGTCGAAGGGCGGCGACCGGGGGAGAGAAGAATTGGCGCTCGGGATTCATATGATCCCGCCAAGCGGATTTACAAATTAAAGTTTGATCATGTTTATATTGCCGATTTGTAAGATATGACCGGAATTTAATCTTTGCTCACTCAGCGTTGGAGCTTCGCAAAAATTCCGGCCTGATTGCGCCTCGCTTTGCGTTCTCCGCGATGTTTTCATTCGAAAATAAATGGACTTATTCCTGGAGGCGGTGATCCGTTTGCCGCATGCGTCCGTAATTTGCCGACAGACGATCTTGTTGCTCCTTCTGGACGATATATTCCCGGATCCTGTTGCAAATATAAAATGTTAGTAGACTCTAAATTATTTCTTCTTCAGAAAGTGAAGACCGCGAATCGAGGGCAAACGAGTCGCGCGGGCTGGATATAACGGGGCGATGAGGGCAGCAGTGGAGCGGGGGCGGAAGGCCAGGCGCGGTGCGCAGGTGAAGTTGAGCGATGTGGCGAAGAAGGTGGGGGTCAGCCCCATTACGATTTCGCGGGCGCTTCGCAATCCCGAAATCGTCTCGGAGGATCTGCGCCAGACCATCCTGCGCACGGTAGACGAGATGGGGTACATCCCCAATCTTGCCGCCCGGGCGCTGGCCGGCCGCCACAACGGAACTGTCGGCGTCATCACGCCCGCTTTGCACCAGTACGGCTTCGCCGGCCTGATGATCGGCATCGAGGATCGCTTGCGCGCCACCGAATTCGGCGTGCAGTATTCCAACACGCTCCACCATGCCGACGGCGAGGCCGGTCAACTGAAATCCTTCCTGATGCAGAAGCCGGCCGGCGTCATTATCGCGGGCGCCGAATCCTATCATGATCTTCTGCCGCTGATCGAAAACGCCGCCTGTCCGATCGCCCATATCACCGATCTCAGCCAGGAGCCGGAAAGGCTGGTCGTCGGCCTCGATCATCATGCGGCCGGCGCCGAACCCACCCGCTTCCTGCTATCGAGGGGTTATCAGAGGATCGGCTTCATCGGCCGCGGCACGGATATTCGCTCGCGTCGCCGGAAGGAAGGCTATGAGGCCGCGATGGGCGAAGCCGGCCGTCTCGATCCTGATCTCGCCATTGGCGGAGATGAGGGAAGCAGCACCGGCCTCGGCAGGGAATTGTTTGCCCGCCTGTTGCAGCGCGTGCCGGATATCGATGCCGTCTTTGCCCAAAGCGACGATCTGGCGCTCGGCGTCCTCATCGAATGCGGCGTGCGCGGCATTCGCGTGCCGCAGGATTTCGGCATCTGCGGCTTCAACGATCTGGAATTTTCGGCCTTCACCGAGCCGTCGCTGACGACGGTGCACATACCGCGCTACGATATCGGCTATCGCGTCGCCGACATGCTGCTGCGCGCCGTCCGCGACGAGCCGCCCGGCGAAGACAAGGTCGATTGCGGCTTCTCCATCATCCCGCGCGGCTCGACGCGGTAAGCCGGTACATCGATATCAGCCCAGTGTTCCTGCAAATCGCTCCGGCCACCGCTCACGTTGAAAAACCTCCGTCAGGAAGTCGATGAACACCCTTGTCTTGGAGGGCAGCAAGGTGCGGTTTGCATAATAGATCGAAATCGGGCCTGCATCGGCATACCACCCCGGTATCAATCGGATCAGCGCGCCGCTCTCCAGATAGGCAAGAGCATCCGCCTTGGCGATCATCGCGACACCAAGGCCGAGAAGTGCGGCGGATCGCATGGCCGCGGGATCGTTGACGACGATCTTCTCTTTCAAGGCCGAATGCTGCTCATCTCCAGCAAGATTGCGCATCTGCCGCTGGTGAATTCGACCTGTCCGCATCGAGCGCATGACGATACCGTCGAGTTCGTGCAAGCCGGATGGATCATGAGGCGGAACCCGGTCGCCCATATATCCTGGCGATGCCACGGGGATAATATGAGCAGGCGCCAATGGCCTGGCGATGACACCAGGCGTCAACTCGAAACCCCCGCCGATCGCAGCATCATAGCCCTCGGCGATCAGATCGACCTGTCTGTTTTCAAACATCCATTCCGGCCGGATCATCGGATATCGCTGCATGAACTCCGGCAATAGCGGAAGGATGTAGCCTATGCCGAGTGTCGGGCTCATGCTGAGTTTCAGCACGCCGGATGGTTCGGACTGTTCGTTCGATGCCTCGGAGATCGCTCCCTGCAGGTTTTCCAGATGGTCACGGATTGCATGCAGAAAACGCTCGCCTGCTTCCGTGAGCGTCAGACTTCGGGTGCTTCGTTGAAACAGCCTGAGTTTCAGGTTGCCTTCAAGTGCCGCGACATTGCGGCTGACCGCCGCTGGCGTCATGCCGAGCCGCCGTGCCGCCGAGGAGAAGCTCCCAAGCTCGGCGCTGCGCACAAAGGATTCCAGGTTTGCAAGTGTCTCCATAGCTATGACTTTCAATGAATGCTTGAAACTAATAACAGGCAATACCGTCTAATCACAGGGGAATAACAAGGCGATATTCACTCCATCGAAACCAAACAATGGAGTTATCGCAATGCCCGACACTTCTCGGAAATTGTCCGGAAAGGCGGCTCTCGTCACGGGCGGATCTCGCTCGATCGGCGCGGCAATCGCAAAACGCCTTGCTGCCGACGGCGCAGCCGTCGCCATCACCTATAGCGCATCGCCCGACAAGGCCGCTGCGGTCGTAAAGCAAATCGAGGATGCCGGCGGCCGCGCCGTCGCCATCCATGCAGACTCAGGCAATCCGGAATCGGTCCGGGCCGCAGTCGCGAAGACGGAAGAGACATTCGGCTCGCTCGACATCCTCGTCAACAATGCGGGCATCGCCCTCGGCGGCCCGATCGACGAGATCAAATTCGAAGACTATGAGAGGATGATCGCCGTCAATGTCACGGGCGTCTTCATCGGCACTCAGGAAGCCGCGCGGCGCATGAAAGCGGGCGGCCGCATCATCCATATCGGTTCTTCGATGGTCCGCTATGCCGCCTTCCCGACCGCCTCGCTCTATACGCTGACGAAGGGTGCCGTCGCTGGCTTCAACCGCAGCCTCGTGCGCGATCTAGGACCGAAGGGCATCACCGTAAACACGGTGCATCCGGGCCCGACCGACACGGACATGAACCCGGACGGTGGCCCGGTCTCGCAGATCGTCGGCCCCGGCATGGCCGTTGGTCGCTACGGCAAGGACTATGAAATCGCCAGCCTCGTCGCCTATCTCGCCGGCCCCGAAGCGGCCTTCGTGACCGGCGCCGATATCGTCGCTGACGGCGGCTTCACCGCCTGACCATCCTCCCAAACCATCATTCCCAATAAGGAGAATTTCAATGACCATCGGCATCATTGGCGCCGGCAATATCGGCTCCGCCTTCGCCCGAGCCCTTGCCCGCAACGGCATCGCCGCCACGATCTCGAACAGTCGCGGCCCCGACACATTGCAGAACCTGATCGAGGAACTGTCGCCGCACATTACGGCGGGGACGATCGAAGAGACGGCGAAAGCCGACCTCGTCCTTGTCGCCGTCCCTTGGTCGAAGCTTGCCGAGGCATTGGCGGGTCTTCCCGACTGGGCGGGCCGCATCGTGATCGACGCCAACAATCCGATCGAAGGGCCGCTGTTCAAACCGGCCGAGTTGAACGGTCGTTTGTCGACGGAGGTCTTCGCCGGCCTGGTGCCCGGTGCTCGCGTCGTAAAGGCGTTCAACCATCTCCAGGCGCATCTGGTTTCAGCCGATCCCCGCGCCGAGGGCGGTAGCCGCGTGCTCTTTTACTCCGGTGACGATGCGTCATCGAAGGCCGAAGTGGGTGCGCTGATCTCCAAACTGGGCTTTGCCGGCATCGATCTCGGGCCGATTTCGATCGGCGGCAAGCTCGCGCAATTCCCCGGCGGGCCGTTGCCTGTTCTCAACCTCGTCAAATTCGGATGAACAGCGATCGGCCGGATCAATCCGGCCGATCTGCTTGAACTAGGCACAGCCGAGATTATTCCCTATATGGAATGAATGAGGATCACTGTGCTGAAAAATGGATAGTGCGGGACTGTCTCTGGACAGAATGCGCACCTTTGTCCGCGTCGCCGAACGCGGCAACCTGTCGATGGTCGCTAGAGAGCTTGGTATCGGTCAATCCACCGTGACGCGGCACCTCAATGAACTTGAAGAGGCTGTCGGCGTACCGCTTCTCAGCCGAACCACGCGACGCGTAACCCTTACCGACGAAGGCAGCCGCTATTATACGAACTGCCTGCAGATATTACGCCTGGTCGAACAGGCTGCTGAAGAAGCGAGAGATGCCCGCCAGGCCCCCGCTGGCGCTGTTCGGCTTTCCTGTACGGCAGCGCTCGGCGTGATGCACATCACCCGCCTGATCTTTGATTTCCAGGACAGGCATCCTGACATCCGGGTCGACCTCAACCTGACCGATGAGCGCATCGACCTGGTTCGCGAAGGCGTTGACGTCGCACTCCGTCTTGGGCCTCTCGCCGACAGCGCGATGAAACTTCATGCGCTCGGAGAAAGCCATCGGTTGCTGGTGGGCGCTCCGACCTATTTGTCCTCCCACGGACGGCCGGAGCGCCCAGCCGATCTGTCACGTTGCGAAACCGTGGTGATGTCCAATGTGGCCGGCAGCGACCAGCTCGTTCTGTCCTCTCCCGATCGCGCAAGCCTGATGATCCCGGTCAGTGGCAAGCTGCGCGTCGATCACGGGCTTGCGGCGCGCGAAGCCTTTGCCGCCGGACGCGGCATTGGTCCTGCACATCTCTGGTTGGTCCACGATCTTCTGGACGACGGCCAGCTCGAGGTCGTGCTTGGCGACTATCGTCCTTTACCGGTTCCGGTGAGCTTGCTGATCGTTCCAGAGCGTGCCGCCATTGCCCGCGTTCGGCTTCTCGTCGACTTTCTTGTCGCCGAGGTTTCCAAATTGCCGGGAATTCGGCCATCGTAAGCCCTTGTTTTCAAGCATGTCGTTATCGCAAAACCGCTGCACACATTTGCGCGACATGCTTCAAAGTCCGAAAGACCGCTTATCGCCACGCCACCCCGTCGTCCTGAGATAGTGTTCCCAATTGAGCGTGTCGGGGTTCAGGCGACGGCTCCATTCGAGGTCGTGCTCCTTGCCGAAATAGCCATGGTCGACAGCATATTCGACCATCCCCAGAAGCTCTCGAACAAGAAGTTCGTTGGCGGCAAACTCTGGAAAATAGTGCAGCAGGCCGTCCCTGGAGAAAGCGTTTCGATACGCGGCCTTGAGCCCGGTCACATGCTGAAACGTTTCGACCATCTCGCGCGGAGAAATGATGTCGCCAACGATCGGCAGCGTTTTGCCGTTGTAGCGCTCGGGATTTGAGAAGATTTCGAGGACGACCGGCCCGGCCGCCGTCAGCGGATCGACAAACGGCGCGCGGAAATCTTCAGGAAGATAAATCGGCAGGAGGAGCGTATCGCCCTCCATGCGCGGCACATAATATTCGAGAAGATTGGTGTAGAAGAACGCCAGCATGACGAAGGAATGAGAGATTGGCAGGCCGCGAATATGGTCTGCAACGCGCGCCTTGTCGGTAAAGTGCGGTGCATATTTCGTCCCATTGGTGATCTTGTCGACATTCTCAAGCGTGCTGAAAACAATATGCCCGACGCCGGCCTCCACGGCGGCGTCCGCGAGTTGCCGGCCGAGAGGAGCCTCGATTATCTCCGGCGGGGCGATCGGAGGCGTCATCAGAAATGCGCCATCCGCGCCTTTGAAGGCGGCGACGAGGTCCTTTTGACGGCCAAGTTGGAGAGGGACGATTACGATTTCAGCGCCGCGTTTCTCCAGATGCAAAGCTTCAGGCGAATCCTTTTTCCGGGTGAAAGCACGCACCCGGAAACGTTGGCTCTCTAGGAGTGCCGCGGCGACGCTGCGCCCCTGTTTGCTCGTTGCACCGGCAATCGCGATCAGTGGCTTTTCATCTGCAGACATAGAGCTTTAAACCTTTCCCTGTCACCGACGCCGACTGCGGTGCCAAGCGTCGTTTTTGCGGGAGAGCGGTCGGCCTGTGCCGAGAGCCCACCTCGATGGCGGGCACCCTATCGTAACAGGTTCTGGGGCTGTAGATATCTGAAATGCATAACGTAATGCCATTTTCTGGATAAATGGCGTCCCGGCTGGGCCCGGATACAAATCGGTTCGCCATCCATCGCGACGGCGCAAGTGCCGTTCTTGAAACCACTTCTCAAATGCCGGCGTTGGTTCAGACATCTCTTCGCCGATGGCGGCTCTGATGGACTAATGCTGAGAGCTGCATGGCAAAGACGCAAGTTCACCCTGCAGATCGTCAAATAAACCGATAAGGCCAAAGGTTTCGAAGTGCTGCCCAGTCGACGCAAGATATTACTTTTATTGATTTCTTTTCAACGCAGACTCTCGGCCTGTCCGGCAGATGTATTAATCATTGGTAAGTACTATTGAATATGATTAATATTATGTTAACCTTAAAGAGATCAGAGAGCGTTCAGCGCTTTCAAAGCGGAAATTCGAAACATGAAGCTTTCGAAGATAATATCGCCAGCGATGCCTCAATATAGGTCGAGAATCGGTTCTCGCCTACATCAAACAATACTGTGCATGGTGTTTGCAGCAATTGTTCCATTGACCTCAGCAGCGGAAGATTTACCTGCGTCCACAGGTTCGGCCCCGGTTGTGACCTCTGGCGAGACTTCGGCCCGGCAGCCTCAATCGCTGCGTGATGGTCTTCGCTCAGGCGATAAATTGAATCTCGCATTTTACGAAAGCTTGGCCTCTGTAGAAGATCGCTGGACGGGCTCACGGGGCACGGTTCCCTGGAACTTTTACCAGCGCCCCGAGCTCACTGGCGAATACGTCGTTGAAGCGGACGGAACCATTTCGCTTCCGCTTTTGGGACGCTTCCCGGTTCGAGGGCTTCCTCCGGCGGATGTGGAGGCGATAATTCTTCCTTCGTACGAAAGTCTGGTCGGCAGAAAGGGGTTCGTCGACGTCGTCAGGATCGAGCACCAGCCGATTTATATTACCGGCCCGGTTCGTAACCCAGGCTCGTTTCAATATGTTGATGGCATGACTGTTCTGCATGCCGTTGCGCAAGCGGGTGGCATGACGGCGAAGACTATCGAGCCATGGCAGAGTGTGGAGATTACACGCCAGATCGAGCGGTTGAAGGCTGGGCTGGCCGATCTGAAGCGGCTTGCGTCGCGAACCGAGGTGCTGAGGGCGAAGCGCGATTCCGTGCAAATTGCCAGTATTGGCACACCTGTTCTTGGTCCCGATCCCGATGCACAACAGTTGTTGGATGATGAGACATGGCAGCGCCAATTGGTAACAACGAGCAAGGATGCGCAGAGCAGTGCTTACGCAAAATCTGTTACCGATGCCCAGGCAGATCTCGATCTGCGTCAGGCACGCGTCGGCAATTATGATGCCACAATTCGGGTCCGTCAGGATCGGCTGGCAAGTATCGAGAATTTGGCCAAAAACAAGCTTGTCACCAGTATCGAGTTGACCCGGGCGCAAAGCGAACTGACTGAGTCTGAAGATCGAAAGCAGCAGGCCGTCATCGATGTCGAGAGCGCAAAGCAACGGTTGGCGGCAGCGAAACAGGACGTCGAGCGCGATCGTATCGAACGCAAGATCGAGCTCGAAAAGTCAGCAGCGGATGCCGAAAGAGGCCTATCCACGGCGTTGAAGACGACCGAGAGCGATCTTGAAATCTTCCGGTCCATGGTATCGTCGAAGGATACCGCCGATGTTGAATTCGAAATCGTTCGGCCTGGACCGAATGGTGTCATCGTCGAACCTGCGACCGAAGAAACGGTCTTACAGCCTGGCGATCTGATCAAAGTACATTGAGACTTAGCCGCATACTCCTCCCGACGGGGAGAGATTAGTCCTCCTCTCGGCCAAAGAGCTCAGGGGCATCGTCGATTTGCGATTTGTCACGCGGTCCAAAACGCCATGGAGAGCTTATGTCTACAATCGAAGCTTTAGAATCCTCGCATTCCTCAATGCCGGTCCAGGGTCCGATGTTCAATTTGCCCAGGACCTCGCTCGTCATTCCAACCTTGAACGAAGCGGAAAACATTAAGCTGCTTTTGCCCCGCATACCGACCTGGGTGCATGAAATCATCATCGTCGATGGGCGATCGACAGACGGAACGCCTGACATAGCGCGAAGCATGCGCGACGATGTCAAGATCGTACTCCAGCCCAAGAAGGGCAAAGGCATCGCATTGCGGACCGGCTTCGAAGCCGCATCGGGTGATATGATCGTGATGCTTGATGCTGACGGTTCGATGGATCCCTACGAAATCATCTTGTTCGTCGCGGCTCTTGTTGCAGGTGCGGATTTCGTCAAGGGTTCTCGCTTTATGCAGGGTGGCGGCACCAGCGACATGACGGTCATCCGCCGTTTCGGCAATCTCGGCCTGACCCTCCTGGTCCGGATGCTCTATGGCAGCTCTTTCAGCGATTTGTGCTACGGCTACATGGGCTTTTGGAAACGGCATGTTCCCTTGCTGCGTGCCGATTGCGACGGCTTCGAAATTGAGACGCTAATCAATTTGCGGGCCCTGAAGAACAAGCTCAAAATCATGGAAGTCGCGAGCTTTGAATCGGAGCGTATCTACGGCGTCAGCAATCTGCGTGCCCTTCCGGACGGCTGGCGCGTGCTGAAGACGATCTTCCGAGAACGCGTCAGTACGCCGACGGGCGTCCAAGTCCTCGAGCAGGGCATGTCCTGAGGTCCGGATTTAATGGGCGAGGCCGCATGATGCGCATTTTGATGCTCAGCGCGAGATACCTGCCTTTTGCCGGAGGAACGGAAACCCATGTAAGCGAGGTCGCAACCCGGCTCGTGCGCAAGGGGCATGCGGTGACGGTCTTGACGGGCAATCCCGACGGCCTTCTTCCGGCAGCGGAATGCCGAGACGGCGTGCAGATTGTCAGGCTGAAGACCTTTCCCCGTGGGCGGGATTGGTGCTTCGCTCCCGGCGTCTTCAGGGCGATCGCCGAAGGTGACTGGGACCTGATGCATGTTCAGGGCTACCACACCTTCCTGGCACCGCTGGGAATGACGGCCGCATCGCGGAAGGGGCTTCCTTTCGTGGTCACCTTTCACAGTGGTGGCCATTCGTCACGATTTCGGTCCTCGATCCGGCGCTTCCAACATAGAATGCTTGCGCCTCTGGCCGCCAGAGCAGCACAACTCATTGGCGTGTCGCGGTTCGAAGCGGATCTATTCAGCCACAACATGGCAATCGCGAGAGACCGGTTCATCGTTATCCCCAATGGCGCGCGCCTGCCGGAAAAGTCCGGGCGGCGACCGGCTTCACCTCACGACAGGCCGCTGATTGTCTCGCTCGGCAGGCTGGAGCGCTACAAAGGTCATCATCGGGCGCTTGCTGCATTTAATGTGCTGGCAACGAAATTCCCCGATATGCGCCTTCGGATCCTGGGAGAGGGGCCCTATGAGGCGAAGCTGCGTCAGCAGGTGGCCGAGCTCGGGCTCGGCAACCGTGTCGAGATCGGGGCAATTCCGCCGACCGACCGGTCCGCAATGGCCGATCTTTTGTCTTCGGCCGCACTTGTCGTGCTCCTCAGCGATTATGAAGCTCATCCCGTGGCGGTTATGGAGGCGCTTTCGGTCAAGGCTCCCGTACTGACCACCGACACATCCGGCTTTCGGGAGCTGGCTGAGGAGGGCCTCGTGCGATCCATTCCGCTCAACGCTTCGCCAGACTTCACCGCGCGTGAAATGCTCGCCGCCATGGAGGCGGGGCCGATCTCGGTTGAGACGAGCTTGCCGGACTGGGACGATTGCACGGACCGGCTGCTGCTGGTGTACAGACGCGTACTTTCGCATCCGCAGCCTGAACTGCGAACCGGTCAGGCACTGCTTGGAGATTTGAAGCACGATGACCGTTGTTGAGGGGCGGACGTCTCCAGACCAGCAGAAGGCCTACCAGGACGGAGCTTGTCGTCATGGCTGTACGGTAAGGGTTTCTATTCCACGCATCGATCTGTGGATCGCCGCATTTCTGGGCCTGCGCAGGCAGGACAGCGCGGTCGGGGGCGTTGCCGATCCTTCGTCGCTGGGGATGTCGCCGGTCTTTGCCTTCCTGTGCAGTTGCGCCCTTATTGTGGCCGCTCTTGCTGCAAATGCCAGTCGGCTGGGAGAGGGCTGGGCGGTTCCCACGTTCTATTGCGCCATCGCTGCGATCTTTCTTCCCGCTGCGGCGCGAATCATCCATCCGGGGGCCAGCCGCCTGGAGCGGTTGGCGCTCATCGTCATCGTGACCTCAGCCCTCTTCGTAGTACGCCTCATCCGCGCGCCCGTCGCCTTCATAGATCATGACGAATTCCTGCACTGGGCGACGGTGAACGACATTCTGGAGGCGGGGCGACTGTTCCTGCCCAATCCGCTTTTGCCGGTCAGCCCCCTCTATCCCGGGCTAGAGCTCATAACGTCCGCCTTGGTCAACCTGTCCGGACTGTCCGTTTTCGCGGCAGGCCTCATCGTGTTGGCGGCGGCACGGATGATGCTGATGCTCACGCTATTCCTGCTCTTTGAGAAGATCACGGGCTCGGCACGGATCGCCTCCATCGCCTGCCTGATCTACATGGGCTCGTCCACGTTTTTGCTGTTCGACGTCCACTACTCCTATGAAAGCCTGGCGATCCCCATGCTTGCGGCGGTGCTGCTGGCTTCGGAAAGCCGACGCCTGGAGCGAGGGCATACGGCAGGCTGGCCGACGTTCGTCGCCACCATGGTCCTGATCGTGGCGCTCGCAGCTACTCATCATCTCACCTCCTATTTTTGCACGGCCCTTTTGTGCGGCACGGCGGTGATGGAATGCCTGAGGCAGGGCGCTTCCGCTATGCAGAGGCGGCAGGCGATCCTGCTGGCCTCGATCGCCGTGATTGCTCCGGTCGCCTGGTCGAAGATCGTCGGGAACCCCACCGGCAGCTACATCCTTCCCGTACTGGCGGGCGGCATACACGAGGTCGTGCAACTCGTATCGAGTTCGACCTCGACGCGTAAGCTTTTCGTGTCGGACACGGGAGCCCTGGCGCCTGCTTGGCAACGTTACCTGACGATGGCGGGTGTCGCGCTGATCTGTCTCGGACTTCTCACCGGTTTTCTCCGCTCGCTCGTTTTCAACGGGCAGCACCGGAATGCGAGTATCCTCTGGCCGCCGACCAGATGGCGCCTATGGCGCTCAAGCCTTCTCGAGATCCTCGTTTTGGTGACGCTGGCCTATCCCGTCAGTATCATCTTCCGCCTGACGCGCAGTGGGTGGGAGATCGGCAACCGCATCGGCTCGCTATCCTTCCTCGGCGTCGCAATTGTCGTCGCGGTGGCCGTCGCGGCGTTCTGGCACGGCGCCTCGCGTGGCTGGCTGCGCGCAACGGCGCTTGCCGCCGCCGCAACGACGGTGCTGATCGCTGGCGTCATCAGCTCCGAGGGGCCACGTATCCTGGTTCCGGCCGGCTATGAGGTTTCGGCCGACTCCTCGTCGATAGAACCGATGGGGATCAGCGCTGCAAAATGGACCAGGGAATGGCTGGGCGGCGAGCAGCATTTCGCAACCGACCGGATCAATCGCCTGCTCCTGTCCACCTACGGCCGGCAAAAGGTCTCGACCACGCTTGAGAGCGGGCAGGATACAGGTATGGCCATCACCGCTGGCGATCTCGGCCCGATGGAACGCAAGCTGCTGATCGACTCGGGCGTCGGTTTCGTCATGGTCGATCTGCGCATGACCACCGGCCTGCCCGGCGTCGGCGTCTATTTCGACGGCGGCGCGCAGGACCGAAACCACACGGTCCCCCTCCAGGCGTCGTCGTTGCTCAAGTTCAATTCCGAGCCCGATGTCGACCGCACCTTCGACAACGGCTTCATGGTCATTTTCGATGTCGGGCGGCTCGGGAAAACACGGCAGCCCGCCGCCCCTCCTAGGCGGACCGGAGAGCCGGTGCAATCCCTGGGACGACCAGACGGAGATTTGCGATGATCGATAGCCGTATCGACGCTTTCATGTGCGTCCATTCGCGGGACATCGAATATTTGCTCGAAGCGTCCCTTCGCTCCTACCAGCAGCATTTCCCCGACAAGGGAAACCTAACCATGGTCACCGACAACCCGGCGGCTTTAAGAGCCTTCCTCGACGCGAAGGGTCTCGTGCCTGGCGCTGCCGTCACCGGCGACAACGACTGGCTTTCGGCCAGCGAACTGGAGCTTCCCGGCTGGTTTCGGCAACAGATCATCAAGCTGCGCGCTTTCGAATTCTGCCGCACCGAGCATTTCTGCAATCTCGGTGCGGATACACTGCTGCTGCGGCCCATCGCGACGACCGATCTGATCGACCGGCGCGACCCGGTTCTCTATTATTCCAGCCACAGGCTTCCCGATCTGCACTACCGTTTCGAGAAGAAACGGTTGCGCAATGTTGCAAAGATCCTCGGCGTCGAGCCGGCCCGGTCTTTTCGCTACGTCGATTTCATCAACGATTTCTTCTGCTTCAAGCGCGAATGGCTCATGGCGCTGAATGACTACATCACGTCGAAATACGGCTCAAAACCCTACGTCGAGCTGCTCAAGGGTCTGAGTGCGTCAAAAGACCAGACACGGTTCGGAGAATGGACACTCTACTCCGTCTTTCTGCTCGATGTGATGCACCAGTCGCCGACGATGCGCGATGCGCGCGGGGCCTATCTGACGCAGATCCATAGCCGCCTCGGCCTCACGCTGAGCCGGCTGGACAGCAAGATCGTCCATCTCGTCCAGAAGTCCTTCGACCCGAACGTGATCCGCCAGAAGCTCGTGAAGGTGAACCCGGGCGCCGCTCAGATCATCGGCGCGACGGCATGGGCGAATGCAGGAGCTCGTCCCCGATGATGGCCCGCCGTGTCTTTCTGGGAATCATTCCGCTGTGGGTTCTTGCCGCTGCGTTGGCCGTAACGTGGCTGCCCGAAACCTTTTCGACCTGGGAGAAGGCAGTCCGTCTGGCGCTCTGCGCGCCGCTGATACTGTATTTCCCGGGCCGCATGCTGGTGGACACCCTGCGCATCGAGGGCGATGTGGTCACGAGAGGGACGTTCGCGGTGTTCCTGAGCTTCGCGATCTGCATTTTTTTGGGGCTTCTGCTGCATGTCGCTGGGCATCTCGATGCGCGAGGCTGGGTATACGCGCTGGGCCTGACGACTATCGCCGTTCGGTGGCTGAATGTCGTTTTGCGGCTCGCAAGGCCGGTTCCAGCCATTCGCTGGGCTTGGCCCGGCCGCCGTTTTGCGATCTTCGCAGTTTCCATGATCTTGGCGGCGAGTTCCGTCCTCGTGGCGCGCCCGGTCGCGCTTGAACGCAAGCCGTTTCAGTTCACCGAGCTTTGGATGGTGCCCAAATGGAACTGGACGAACAATGTGGTAACGGTCGGCGTGCGCAATTCGGAAGACGCCAAAACGCTTTACAGTTTTGACCTTGTTCTGGGCGGCACGTTGATTGGAAAGATGCCAACCTTTGAACTGGCGCCTTCCTCCGGCCAAACCTTCGAATTCTCCGTACCCACAAAAACGCGCCCACCCGCACGGCTGGAAGCCTGGCTCTACAAGGGCGGCGACAGGGGAACGATCTACCGCAAGGTCTGGATGACCATCGACACGCTCCAGTCCGCGGCACCGACCGGAATAACCCTTCAGTTCGCTCCGGAGACGAAAAATGGATAATTTCCAGCACCCCGTGCCCGGCAAGCTTACGACGGCAATCGTCATCTGCTGTTATTCCGACAAGCGTTGGGACATTCTCAACAAAGCAATCGCGGCGGCAGCGCGCCAGGTCCCGGCCGCGGACGAGATCGTCGTCATCGTCGATCACAATCCGGCACTGGCGCTGCGTCTGCGCGCCAAGTGCTTCGAAACCCCGGTCAGGATCGTCGAGAATATTCATCCGCCCGGCCTCTCCGGTGCCCGCAACACCGGGATTTCAGTCAGCCGCGGCGAGGTCATCCTGTTTCTCGACGACGACGCTGTGTCGGATCAAGATTTGCTGGCGACCTTGGGGCGGCAACTGGAGGATCCCTCCGTTCTGGGCGCCGTTTCCGCTATCCGGCCGTTGTGGGAAACAGACCGTCCGTCCTGGTTTCCCGACGAATTCCTGTGGACCCTCGGCTGCACCTATCGCGGCCTTCATCCGGGGCCGGTGCGCAACCTCATCGGCGCGTCCATGTGCATCCGCCGCGACGTCTTCGATCATGCCGGCGGCTTCGATTCCGGCTTGGGCCGAACGGCCAAGGCTTTGCCGCTCGGATGCGAGGAAACCGAACTCTGCATCCGTGCAACCAAGGCCTTGCCACATGGCCGTTTCGTCTTCGAGCCATCGAGCGGCAGCGATCACGCCATACCCGCCGATCGCGCGACGTGGAAATATTTCCTCCACCGCTGCTGGGCCGAGGGGCTTTCAAAGGCCAGCCTATCGTTGATCGCAGGCTCCGGCGAGGCGCTGGCGTCGGAAAAGACCTATATGACGAGGACGTTGCCGCAAGGGGTTATGCGGGGATTCGCTGATATGTTGCTTGGCCAGCCGAGCGGCCTTCTTCGCGGCGTCGCGCTGGGCGCCGGCCTGGCGGCCACTGCGGCCGGCTTCGCTCTCGGCAGGACCCGCGCTGCGCTTACGCGACCGTTCACCTCCGTTCCTGCTCGCGCGCTCGAACCGGTGGAATAGGCATGTTGACCCTCAGCGCCGCCATGACCAAGGTCCGCAGCCTCCTGATGAATCAGGCGGTCCTGCTCCTCAATGCAGGCATGTTGGGGCTTGGAACCTTGATGACGGCCATTCTCGGCTTCGTCTACTGGTGGTTCGCGGCGCGTTCCTTCTCGGCCGAGGCTGTTGGGCTCGCCGCCGCCGCCATATCGTTGATGAATCTCCTCGCGAATCTCGGTGAAGTCGGTCTCGGGCCCTTCCTGATGGGCGAGATAGGCCGTCAGAAAAGAGCAGGCCCCTTTCTGACGGGCGCCCTCCTGGCCTCGTTCAGCGCCTCCATCGTCGTGGGGCTGATCTATCTTGTTATCGCTGCCTGGACATCGACGCAGCTTGGCTCGATCGTCGGTTCCTCCGTCACCGATCTCTTCTTCATCGCTGGTTGCGCTCTGACGGCCGTGACCCTCGTGCTCGACCAGGCCCTGGTCGGCCTTCTGCGCAGCGGCCTTCAACTGGCCCGAAATGTTGTCTTCGCCGCCAGCAAGCTTCTTCTACTGATCGCTCTCGGCCTGACACTTGGCCGCGCAAGCAGCGAATTGGCGATCTTCACCACCTGGTTTACCGGGCAGCTTGTCTCGCTGGTCGTCGTGGCCGGGCTTCTTGTTTATGCCGGCAGGCGCGTTTTCCACCGGCCGGACATCCACGCCTTCCGCCCGGTGCTCGGACAGGTTTTCGGCCATCATACGCTCAGCATGGCTGTTCAGGCGCCGGCGCTGCTGCTGCCCTTCGTCGTCACGGTGATGCTGTCCGCTGAGATTAACGCCGCCTTCTATGCCGCCTGGACGGTGCTGAACGTCGCGCTTCTCGTCCCTGCGTCACTCGCCTCGGTGTTGTTTGCCATCGCTTTGCGGGAGCCGGAGCTATTTCCTGCGCGCCTGCGCCTGTCGCTCGGCTTGTCGATGCTGGCCTGCGCGGCGACCGCCTTGGCGTTCCTGTTCCTGTCGCGCTTCATGCTCTGGATATTCAATCCGACCTATGCCGTGATTGCAGGAAATGGCCTCCAGTTTCTTGGCGTTGCCGCCTTCGGAATGGCATTGAAGTATCATTATTTGGCGGTTCAACGTGTCCGACGGCGCCTGGGTTTTGCTACGCTCGTTCTGACCGGCGGTGCGGTGCTGGAGATCGCGGCCGCCGTCGGTGGTGCGCAATTCGGGATCGCCGGTACAGCCAACTTCTGGGTCATTGCTGTTTCGCTGGAAGGCCTGCTTCTGTGCCCGGCATTGTATTGGGCCACACGGCACACTGCGACGCAGTCCACCATCGCGCCATCAGCGGCTGTCGGTGTCTCGACATACGGCAATTCCCTCGACGAGACAGACCAAATCGGAATTGCGTCACGGGCTTGAAAGGGAGTGTCTTCGCATGAGACGTGTTCACCATTTCCGGAATTTCGCTGTCGGCGCTATGGCGCTGGCGCTTTTTTGCTCTGCTCAAGTCGGATCTGCGGACGCGCAGTCATCTGCGCAACAATCTTTCGTCACGACGAAAGAGGGGGGCTTCATGCTGGACGGCAAGCCATTTCGCGTGGCCGGCGTAAACAACCATTATCTGACATTTGGCTCGTCAGGCGAGGTCACCCGCGTGTTGGACGATGCCACGGCAATGGGTGCCAATGTGGTGCGCACCTTCCTGCAACCGGTTATAGGGTCGCTGGACGGCCGGGTACCGACGATCTGGAATTCAAAAAGCACGGCCGATTCCAGCAATCTGGGAACCAAGGGCATCTATATGATGAGTTGGGATCCGATAACCAACAAGATGGTTCCCAACGACGGACCTGACGGCCTGCAAAAGGTCGACTACCTCATCGCGGAAGCGGCGAAGCGCAAGCTCAAGCTGATCCTCGCATTCGTCGATTTCTGGGCCTACACGGGCGGTGCCCAGCAGATGAACGCCTGGTACGGGAGTTCGGATAAATACACTTTTTTTGCCGCTGATCCGCGAACCCGGCGCGATTACAAGGCATGGGTTCGGCATGTTCTGTCGCGCGTCAACACGATTACCGGTGTCCGCTATTCCGATGACCCCACCATATTTGCCTGGGATCTGGCCAACGAACCTGACATCCATCCCAAACCGCTTCTTCATGAGTGGGTGTCGGAAATGTCAGCCTACGTCAAATCCCTGGCACCGAAACAGCTGGTAACGACGGGCCATGGGAACATGGATCAGAAGTTGGCGGATATGAACATTCCGAGCGTCGATTTCGGCACGTGGCATGGCTACCCATCCTACGTCAAAATGAGCCATTCCGATTTCGATGCCCGCATTCGCGAATACTGCGCGATCGGACGAAATATCGGAAAACCGGTGATCCTGGAGGAGTTTGGAATTCCGCGATCCGATGCCGATCAGGCAAACGCCTATGGAACGTGGCTGAACACGATCGCCACCTCGGATTGCGGAGGCTGGGTGGTCTGGCGGCTCACCAGCACCCAGGACTCGGGCCTCTATCCCCAGGACGACTACGACAAATTCGACATCCATAACGATGGAAGCCCTGCTTGGCAGGCTCTGCGCGACGCCGCCCTCAAGCTTCAATAATCAGGGGCCACCGGAGCCATTCCGCCGTTCAGCATTAAAGCATGTCGCGCAAAAGTGTGCAGCGGTTTTGCGACAACGGCATGCGTAAAAACAAAGACCTAAAGCGCGAGGAGCGAATCTGAAAGATCGCGACGCGCTTTAGTCGTCTCGAGCGATGGATCGGTTACGGCACCGGGTGTTGCCATTCGATTTGATGGCTGCCAACAACATGTGGCATATAGCTCGAAGGCGGAAACCGATTTCAAGACGAAAACACGCGTGACACGACGATCGGAAGCGCGCCCGCGAACCGGGATGGTTGCGCGAACGGACGAGTGATAGCGATCTCAACACGTCAGAGTATTGACCTAAATGCTTCCATATTTTGTTGCGATCTAAACTGGGTCTCTAGCTTCGCCAAATATTCGCGGTATATCCAGGATACTGGGGACAAACTGGAGATTTTCGAAGGTCGGCAGTTGGTAATATGAATAATGCGGATGGCTCGCTCGCAGAAGCGGTATCGTATATTGACTCATCATCGGGCTATCCCGATTCGAAAGAGGGATTTCGGCAGTGAACTCTTCACGCTTTCTCCAATCAATCGTCGAAGCCGAATCCCATGATACACGCTTGAATTTCGCCCGCGCCGCGATTTTTCAGCTTTATAGTGCTTGCCTGCCAACCGGTTCTGCGCCGGCTCAGTTTTCCGTCGAACTCACTCTATCTGAAGAAGAAGCGGTCACGCTTGTCGTGCGGCCGTTCGTCAATAAGGTCGAAGCGCTTGGCGGGCTTGTGAAATCCCTGTTTTCGACAAACGCGGAGACCGTACTGCGAGCCCTGCCATGCAGGGTGGAGGATAAGGTTGGATCCGGCATTGGATTGATACTTTTCGTCGACGATGAACCGATGATTACAATCGGATCTCTTGCAGATGATAGCGGACTGTTTCTTCGCCAGATCGAGCCGGCATCCAGGAATACGTCCGGGGTTGCCACAATCGGTACGGTGGTAGGCCAACGACTTGCCAGTGTGGTTCCTATTCCGACTGGATCTCTCGATCTCCGTAAGCCGAAATAACGGACGCTGACGATCAAGGTATCAGCAGGATACTGCCGGCCGAGCGTCCGGATTCCATCTCTTCGTGCGCCTTGGCAACATCGGCCAGACGATATTCGGCACCGATCTGCGAAACGATCCCTGTTTCCATTGCGCCGACTGCGGCGAGAGCAGCCTCGCGATACTGTCCGATGTCAGCACACCAGGCCATGATGCTCGGATGGCAGAGCGCCTTGCCCGGGCGAAGTTCCTCGACAGGCACCGGTGGGATAGCACCGGCGGCCTGGCCGATGGTGACAGCCATGCCGAATGGGCGGACAGAGCGTATGCTTTTGAGAAGCGTGTCGCCGCCGATGCCGTCATAGGCGACGTCGACACCAAGCCCGTTCGTGAGCCGCTTCACTTCGGCGACGATATCGGCGCCTCGTCCAACAATAAGGTGATCGGCCCCATAAGATGCGGCGAGTGCGGCCTTTTCCGAAGAGCCAACCGTCCCGATCACCGTGGCATCGAGCGATCTGGCCCAACGAACGAGGATGCTCCCGAGCCCGCCCGCGGCCGCATGGATCAGAACCTGGGTTCCTGCGCGCACATCATAGGTCTTTTTCAACAGCATGTAGGCGGTCATGCCTTTGAGCAGCGAACTCGCTGCCGTTTTCGCCGAAACGGCATCGGGAAGCTTGATCGCCCTTTCGGCGACAATATTCCTGGTGGAGCGATAGGCTCCAACCGGCGGCCCGGCATAGGCAACGCGGTCACCCTTCTGGAACATGGAGACGCCGGGACCGACGTCGTCGACGATGCCCGCCGCCTCGGCACCGATCACCGAGGGGTAGGAAGGCATCGGGTAGAGGCCCTTTCGGTGATAGACGTCGAGAAAGTTGGTTCCGATCGCCTCATGGCGGATCTTTATCTCGCCATGACAGGGAGGCTCACAACGGTGATGCTCCTCAACATGGAACTGGGTGACGTCACCTGGGGCATTCAGCCATACGATTTGGTTGGTCATCTCTCGTGCTCCTTCATCGGCACAAATTAGGCGATGGCGTGATGTGTGAAAATTCCCTATTACTTCACAATGATTGGGAGAGAATTCACAAAGCTCGACTGGGACGACCTTCGGCATTTCCTGGCGCTCGCGCAGTCCGGAACGTTGCTTGGTGCCGCAAAGCAGCTCGGCGTCGAACACGCGACGATCAGTCGGCGCGTTTCGTCGCTTGAAGCCAGTCTGGGACGCAAGCTGGTCGACCGCCGCGGACGGCGCATCGTTTTGACCTCGGACGGAGAGCAGGTTGCCAGGCATGCAGCTCTCGTCGCAGCGCAGACTGCGGCAATCGAGCAGCTTGGCCGCAGCAGCGCCACGGAATTGCGTGGCCATGTCAGGATCAGCGCGCCTCCCGCTCTCTCAAGTGTGCTGCTCGCAAAGCCGATCGCGGCCGTCAGGCGAGACCATCCCGGTGTTGAGATCACGCTTGTCGGAGAAAAACGCCTCGCGTCCCTGAACAGACGAGAGGCGGATATCGCCGTGCGAATGTCGCGTCCGGAGGATGGCGATTACTCTATCGTCAAGCTCGGCGAGACAAGCTTCCATCTCTACGCATCAAAGACCTATCTCGAAACGGTTCCACCGTCGGACTGGACCTTCATCGGTTACGACGAAACCATGAACACCTCACCGCAACAGCTGCGGCTGATCGAACTCGCCGCCGGCCGGCCGATCGCCGTGAGGTCATCCGTTCTGGAGTTTCAGGCCGCAACCGCAAGCCTTGGCGCAGGTGTCGTCATGCTCCCCGATTTCGCGGTCGTGGGGTCAAGCGGTCTCCAGCGCATTGAGACCGAACGGCCTTTGACAAGAGAGGTCTGGCTGGTTGTCCATTCGGATATCACGGACGTCCCCTCCGTCCGCGTCGTCGTCGAGGCGCTGAAGAATGCTCTCGGGACGTAGTCCGCTCAGTTGGCCGGGGCCGCAAAGCGGCAAATCGAGACGTTGGCGTTTCCCTGTCCAACAGACAACGAGGCCGGCTGCGGCTAGGTAATCGCATGCGATCTGTCACTTTAATTGCATGCAAAATAGTCACGAAGTTGAGTTCGTGCCAGAAGTTTGCACAGCAGGTCAAATGTTGGGATACGACCTCTCAACACAAAACATTGAAAACGATACCTTTTCACATAAGTCGAAAACTGGCATGCCCTTTGCATAGTTGATATCGCACGCACTTAATGCATACGATTTAACCAAGCCTGAAGGGAACAGAAAATGCGCATCCCATCTTTCATGTCACGCGACATCAGCCGACGCGGCTTCCTGAAGGCTGGCGCTGCAGGCGTCGCCTTTGCTGCTGCTAATCAATGGTCCAGCGCCTACGCAGACGATCCGAATGTTCTCAACTACCTGTCCTGGCCCGGCAATGCCGATCCCTATCTGATTGCCGACTTCGAGAAAGAGAACAACGTAAAGGTTCGGATCAAGGAATACGTCGGCGGCGACCAGATGCTCGCCGTCATCAATCAATCGCCTCCCGGCTCCTTCGATGTCGTGCTAGCTGATGCCGAGTACATGCACTTGCTGCATGCATCTGATTTCATCGAACCGCTCGATCCGGACGATTACCCGATCAAGGATTTCTGGCCGGAGTTTCAGAAATTCCCGCTGCATTGGTTTGATGGCAAGCTCTACGGTGTCATGACCGACTTCGGCTATCTCGGTCTGTCCTACAATACGAACACGTTCAGGCCCGAAGAGGTCAAGTCTTACGCTGCCATGTGGAGCGAGAAGGCAAAGGGCAAGGTCGGTTTCTTTGACTGGTATCTGCCTTCCATGGGTTCGATCAGTCTCTCCAACGGCAACCTTCCGCCGTTCGACATCTCGGAAGAGAAGTTTGAAGCCGTCAAGGAGAAGCTCTTCACGCTGAAACCGCAGGCTTCGGGTTTCTACACCATTGCCGACATCTTCTCCTCCATGACCAACGGACAAGCCCAGCTTGTTCCGGGTATTGGCGAGTGGATCACGCTTGGCCTGCGGCTGAACGGCGTGCCGGTCGACACGATCATTCCGGAGGAAGGTGGTCTGCAGTGGACGGAGTCGCTTTCCATCGTCAAGGGCACGCCCAAGAAGGACCTTGCCCGCAAGTTCATCCAGTACACCACCTCCCCGCAGGGCCAGGTGAAGATGGCGACCAAGGTCGACAACAAGAAGTCGATCCCGTCAATCGCCGGCTGGAAGCTCCTCAACGAGACGATGCCGAGGGATGCCGAAATCCTGCGCATGAAGCTCGATCAGCCGAACGTCATGGATGAATACAAGGCCAAGAAAATCCAGTTCCGCCAGTTGCCATCGGAACAGTCCATTGAGGACTGGAATGACGTGTGGAGCGAATTCAAGAGCCTCTGATCGGAAAGGCTCTAACCTGGAGAACCTGGGATGACAGACATCGATGCATCAATGCTGAAGGCTGGCCAGGGGGCCGGGCGCGGTTCATTCCGTGCCCGCACCGCCGCGTCGCCTGCAACCATGCCTGCCATTCTGGGGCTTCCCGTTCTGCTTTGGCAGATCGTGTTCTTCGCAGCCCCGCTGATCTTCCTGATCGTCGTCACTTTCTGGCGCGTCAGGTCTTTCCGGCTGGAGCCCGACTTCTCGCTGGATAACTGGTCGCGAATATTGTTCTCCACCCCTTTCCAGAGGGCCTTGGTCTACACCGGCGAAGTTGCTGTAACCTGCACTGTTCTGACGCTGGTGATCGCGCTTCCCGCCGCCTACACCATCGCCTTCCGGCTCACCCAGAAAATGCGTGATCTTGCGGTCACGTTTCTCATTGTACCGGTCTTCTCAAGCTACATGTTGCGCATCTATGCATGGCAGATCGTCTTGAGCCCCGACGGGGTCATCAACAGCATCGTCAAGCGTGCCGGATTGACCGGATTGCCTTTGCTGGGCGGTCAGTTCTCGCTTCAGGTCGGCTTGCTGACGCTGACCCTTCCTGTGGCGATCCTGATCCTGGTTCTGGCCTTCTCCGGCGTTGATCGCACGCTGGTCGAGGCGTCCGAGAACCTCGGTTGCCGCCGCAGCAAGGTCATCCTGCATGTCCTGCTTCCCTCGATCCGCAATGCGATCTTCCTGGCGGGATCGACGGCCTTCCTGATGTCGTTCGGCGATTATATCAGTCCGTTGTTCATGACCGGCAGCAAGCCGCCGACACTCTCCATCCTGATCGTCGATACTGTCAAGTCGGGGTCGCAGTGGCCACGCGCTTCCGTCATCGGTGTCACCATGCTGGCGATCCTGGCGCTTGTATTCCTGGCAGCGGGCTTCCTCGGCCACGACCGCCGAACCCGGAAGGGAGGCCATTGATGTCCCAGCCGCTCATCACCCGCCTGTCGCGCTTTCTGCAATTCGGCCTGATCGGGGCAATTGCTCTCTTTATCGCAACCCCGATGTTGGTCATCGCGGTCTTCTCGTTCGATGCCAATCGCTTTCCGACGATCCCTTGGGGAGGTTTCAGCCTGCAATGGCACCAGGCAGTCCTCGCCGACAGCATGATCCGCGACGCCTTCCTCAACAGCCTGATTGTCGGCTTCGGGACTGCGGTCATCGCCACCGTTCTCGGCTTTGCTGCCGCCTACATCGACTACCGTTACATGTTTCGCGGAAAGACCTTGTTCGGGCTCCTCGTCGCTATCCCGCCAGCCGTTCCCGTCAGCATCATGGGGATGGCAATGTTGGCATTCCTGTCGCGCATCGGCCTGTTCGGCAGCGTCGAAGCCATCATCGCCTGCCACGTCGCCATCGCCACGTCCTTTGCCATGGCAATTATCCGGCTTCGCCTTGGCGAGTTTTCTCGGGACCTGGAGCCCGCCGCCTGGAATCTCGGCGCGTCACCGTTTGCAACACTCTTCACGGTCGTCCTGCCATTTTGCAAACCGTCTCTGATCGCGTCGTTCTTCCTCTCGGCTGCCGTCTCCTTCGACGAGTTCCTGATCGCCTGGTTCGTCGGCGGCGTCAACGAGACGCTGCCGGTGCGCATCCTCAACCTCCTTCAGGGGCAGGTGAACCCGAAGATCAATGCCATCGGCACCATCGTCCTCATCATCAGCATCGTTCTTGTCCTTGTGGCGCAACGCTTCATAGGCGTTCGTGCAGGCAAGACCGCTTCCTCCAATCCCTGAAAGGCAGAAGACATGTCGAATGCATTCGTGACCTTGGAAAACCTCGACAAACGCTACGCAACCCACCACGCGGTGAAGGCAATCAACCTTGAGATCCAAGGCGGCGAGTTCATCGCCCTGATGGGGCCATCGGGCTGCGGCAAGTCCACGACCCTTCGGCTCCTGGCAGGACTGGACCAGCCGACCGGCGGCGACATCCGGATCGGTGGGCAAAGCATGCGCGGCATCCCGGCGTTCCAGAGGGACACGCCGATGGTCTGGCAGAGCCTGGCTCTGTTTCCGTTTCTCTCCGTTGTCGAGAACGTGGAGTTTCCACTTCGGATGAAGAAAATCGGCAAGCAGGAACGGCGCAGACGGGCGATGGAATGGCTCGAACGTCTCGGGCTGGGCAGTATGGCTGAGCGCAACATCGCTCAACTGTCCGGCGGGCAGCGCCAGCGCGTGGCAATAGCACGGTCGCTAGTGACGCAGCCTTCGATCCTCCTGCTCGATGAGCCACTCAGCGCGCTCGATGCCCATCTCCGGGTCCGGATGCAGACCGAACTCTCCCGCCTCCACAAGGAACTCGGCATCACCTTCGTCTACGTGACACATGCACAGTCGGAAGCCTTCGCTCTGGCTGACCGGATCGTGCTGATGAACGATGGGGCGATACAGCAGATCGGCCGACCACAGGACGTCTACCGCGAACCTGCCAACGCTTTCGTGGCTGAATTCATGGGCATGAACAACATTGTCAGCGGGAAAGTGTCTGGACATGACGAAGGCAAAGTGCGGATCGACGGTCCGCTTGGGACGTTCACGGTGCCGACGAAGACAAATGGTGCCGAGCAGGACAAGGCGAGCTTCGTCATCGCAGCCGATCGCATCAGCCTGTCCTCAACAGGCGGCACGGCGGGAGAAGGCGTGACAGGCAGTGTCATCGGCATCGAATTCGTGGGATCAACCCAGACGATCTTCTTCGACGTGAAAGGCAAGGAATTCCGCGTCCAGAAGCAACAGCACGAGATCGATGCACTCGACCTGACGCCGGGCAAGGAACTGACGTTGAACTGGCAGCCCCAGCATGCCTGGCTTCTGCCCGAAGCGGCATGACAAACATCCAAGGAAGGAGACCCAATGACCTACAATGAAGACTTCATGCAACGCGCCGTGGAATTGTCGCGCCAGGCGCTGACGAAACCCGGTACCGAGCCTTTCGGTGCGGTCGTCGTTCTGAACGGAAAAATCGTCGGGGAAGGTTTGAACCACTCCCTGGCAAACTTCGATCCGACATCACATGGTGAAGTCGAAGCAATGCGCGATGCCTGCCGTCGGTTGGAATGCGTCGACCTGACCGGGGCCGATATGTACACCTCCTGCGAACCCTGTGCGATGTGTGTGGCAACCATGGAGGTCGCCGGCATTTCACGCCTGTTTTATGCGGCCTCGATGGATCAGGCCGGGAAAGCATTCGAGGGGTTGACGAAGAAAGAACGGCATCCCATCGATGTCGACAAGGTCCGCAAAGCCGCGGGTGCGTTGGTCAACGAACGCTCGATGCCCAGTGCGCAAAGCATGGATAGGGAAGCCACGGATATTCTCAATACGTGGGTGGAAATGAAGAAGGCAGGGAAATGATCACTCGCAATGCACAGAGCGGTGGGACGGCTCGTTCGGTGAACGACCCGACCGCCAAGGGCAAAGGCCCACCCGCCAACGACGGGACTGCAGCAATTCGAACAGCCGCACCCACCTCGCGAACGGAAGCCGTCCAGGACGCTCTTCGCCAGGCGATCATGGAACAGAAATTACAGCCAGGCGCACGTCTGCCCGAAGATGCAATCGGGGAAACGTTCGGAACCAGCCGCACCATTGCACGGGAGGCGCTGGGACGCCTTGCCGTGGAAGGATTGGTTGAATTGAAACCGAACAAGGGCGCTTACGTCGCAAATCCATCGCTGGAGGAAGCTCTCGATACCTTCATGGTTCGCAGAGGCCTCGAATGCACCGTCACCGGCCTGCTTGCCGGAAAGCTGAAACCAGGCGAGATCGACGCGCTGAACTGCTTCATCGAGAAGGAACACAGCGTTTCCGGCGTCGATGATCGGGAGTCGATCCGGCTTGCGGGCGCGTTTCATTTGCTGCTTGCGCGGATGACCGGGAACCAGCTTCTCATCCGATATGTCACGGAAGTGGTATCGCGGTGCTCGTTGATCCTGGCCATGTACGGCCGACCCCATTCGGCCGATTGCGGAGTGGACGAACATCGTCAAATCGTCCAGGCGCTGGTCAACGGTGATGCCTCGCGCGCCAACGAGCTGATGGACCACCATCTCGCGTCGGTCGCAGGAAGAGCCATGCTCGAAGCAAGGCAGGAACGCGACATCCGCGATCTTCTGGCACCCTATGCCGCTCGGATAAAAGGTCTCTGACAATGACAGCACAGATTGCTGAAGCCCCTGCAAACAGCGGGGTGACTTCATTCGACTTCACCACGCTCACCGCCCGCGAACGCTACAAGCTGATGATCGGAACGATCATTCCTCGTCCGATAGCCCTCGTCACGACCGTCGATGAAGATGGCCGTATCAATGCCGCACCGTTCAGCTTCTTCAATTGCCTGTCGGCCGATCCGCCTATCCTGGCACTGGGTGTCGAAAACAATCCGGACATGTCCTTCAAGGACACCGGGCATAATATTCGAATGACCGAGGTCTTCACCGTCAACATCGTCTCCGTGGCCATCGCGGAAGCCATGCATACCTGCGCAGCGAAGTACCCTCGCGGCATCGATGAACTTAAAGAGGCGGGACTGACGGCCATGCCGGGTGTGAAGGTCGCTTCGCCCTGGATTGCCGAAGCTCCTGCATCGTTCGAATGCCGCCGCCACATCACGCTTGAACTCGGCAAGTCACGGCAGATCATCATGGGCGAGATTATCTATGCTCATTATCGCGAAGGTGCGGTCGATGAACGGCTCCGGGTCGATCCCGATGCAATTGATGCCATCGCCCGTCTTGGCGGCGACACCTGCTCCACCATTAGGGACCGGTTTGAGATGCTGACGCCTAAGCTATAAAAATAAACCGATACCCTTCAAGGTCCGCAAGGGCCGGAAGCGGACGCGCGCAGCCCTGAAATGAGATCGCTTCGGGAAAAGACGATTAAGCCAAGCCAAAGCCTATTCTGCCGGACATCGCCCTCTGCGCCGGGCACCGCTTTCGGCCGAGAGAGGACGGAATGCGCCATAAGGAACTTGTCTGGTCGGTCACCCGGACACCGAACCTTGAAAGTGCTCTACCGCTTCGTCAAGCTGCACCCAATGATGTTTCGATTGCTCGAAGACTGATAGGGCAGGTGGCGCGAAGGCCGGGTCGGAAAGGGAACCGACCGCCACGCCGATCCAGGACGGCGCAGCATCGGCCTTCCAATAGACGGTCGAGCCGCAAGTTGGGCAAAAATGCATGCGGACCTTGCGACCGCTCTCGGCAGTGCGAATGAATTCTGTAGACGTTCCAGATATTTCGACACAGCCCATCGAGTAGAAAGCATTTGCGCTGAACGGCGCACCCGTTCTGCGCTGGCAAGCCAAACAGTGACAGAGAGCTGTCAATTGTGGTGGTTCGCTAAGCATCAGTCTCAGAGCGCCGCAGGCGCATTGGGCATTGGCCATGGAAACTCCTCCCGCTTGCGCGGTGAAATTGCGGTGGGGGGTGAAGCGCAGGCCCGAACCGCAAATGGTGAGGGTGGGCGATGCGAATGGGCTGAGAGCTGATATAATTTCAGGCTCACAGAAGCTCAAATGTAGATCGCGGATGCCGAAGTCTAGAGGAATGCCATCTGACCGCTTCAGGCCGGAGCGGATGCGGAGCCCTCATCGCAAAGTCTCAGGTTCTGACCAGTCCCTGTAGCCAGCGGGTTCGGTGATCCCGCATTTCGGTGACGGGCCAGTCTTGCAGGCCCCTTATCCTTTATCCCTAGTTAGATATCGGTTGCAGCGCTCGACCAGAGGTCGGCCGCCTCAGCGGCGTCATGCACCGCACCGGCAAGGCCGACCTGTGGCTGCGCGTCGATCGAGTTTTCGTTGTTAATGTACGACTTGGGAAGCTACCGACATCAATTCCTCGGAATTCGGTGCCTGGAATGTCTGGAGCCCAGCCTCCAGAACTTCGGTGAAGCTCCAGCGTACGATGCCCTCCCGGTCGATTAGGAACTGACCGACAAGCTGCCCGTGGTCGGCAGTCATCATCTGCTGATCTGCTTCCGTAACCTGATATCCTTCCTTGTTGTTGAGAAATTCGTCCATTGCCATCACGCCCATAGGCTCGGGCAACTCGCCCGGAAGATCGATCACTATCGCCATGGCCGTGTCGATCCCCACCTCGCGTAGGCCGAAGGCTTGGTGCGAAGCCCGTACCGGGTCGGAAGCAGCAAGAAGATCGGGTATCGGGTGGTAACGGAAATAGAGTCTTGCGCGTTCGACCGGGGTGTTTACCACCGCCAGGGATTGGACGCCTTTCTCACGCAGCATCGGGTTGAGATATGCCATGGCCGCGACATGGCGCCGGCAGAACGGACAATGCAGGCCTCGAAACAAACCGATCAACAATGGGCTGCGGCCACGAAAATCATCAAGTGCGATCTTCCCCTCGTGCGAGATCGCATCAAACACAACGTTCGGGACCCGGTCGCCCGGTTGCAGCGGATGGTCGACATAGGGCGTGGACATGGACAACCTCCTCGCTCGGGGATCAGTCGAGAAAAGGCGCCACGTACTTCGAGGTCGAGATTGAGCGTTGCAAGGCCTGACCTCTCGTCTTACCGCACCGCCAGGATCCGATCTAAGAATGGCCCCACATTGGCCCGCGGGCAAGCGGTAAACAGCGAATCGTGAATTGGAAAAGTCCGTTTTCTGCAAACTCTGGTTTTTTTTGGCGGCCGTAGAGGCCAACACAGAAAATTGAACGGGGAGACCTGCCAATTTTGCGTTCAAGCAGCGGGGGGCCGCGTAGCGGAAAGCCCCTATCGCAAAGTCTCAGCTTCTGATCGGTTCTTTGCCGCTCGACAGGGTATCCGCCGACCCACAGCCAACGGGTTCGGCCTCGGTGAGGGGCCAGTCTTGCCGGCCCCTTACCCCTTATCCATTGTCAGATATCGCTTGCAGCGCTCGACCAGAGGTCGGCCGCTTCGGCGGCCGTCATGCGCCGCACCTCGGCCTCGTGGCTGCGGCTGGCGAAGAGTTCGCTTGCCATGATCTGCTCGGCAAGATCGGCCGGAAGCGAGAGGATGACGCGGGCTTCGCCATTGTGCAGGCCGCCGAGTTCGGTGCGCTTGCCGGTCACCATGCCGCCGGCGACCGTGTTGTTGGTCTCCGGATCGATCAGGATGAAGGAGCCGGAAAGCCGGTTCTGCTCATAGGGGTCGAAGATCGCCGCTTCGTCGAAGACCAGCCGGACTTTGCCGATGGCGTTCATGTAGAGCCGCTGGGCGGCGTTCCATGTGCCGGTCTTCAGTTCCAGCTGGCTGAGCGGCTGCACCTGAACGCGCTGACGGCGGCTGCCGCTCTTCAGCCAATAGCGCTTTCCGGGCTCGATACCCTCAGGCTGCAAGGCAACGATCTGCGCGTCGAAGGCAAGGCCGACCTGCGGCTGGGCGTCGATCGAGACGATCATATCGCCGCGCGCCACATCCACCTGGCGGTCGAGCACCAGCGTGATCGCGTCGCCGGCAACGGCGGCATTGCGGACGAGATCGAAGGTGACGATCTTCGAGACGTTGGCGACCATGCCGGACGGCAGGATCATGACGCTGTCGCCCGGCTTGACCGAGCCGCCGGCAACCGTGCCCTGATAGCCGCGGAAGCTTTCGCCGGGACGCGAGACGCGCTGGACGGAAAGGCGGAAGCCGACCGTCTGCGACGAGCGCACGGTGGCAAGCTCCAGCGTCTCCACCAGCGACGGGCCGGTATACCAGGGCATGGCGGCCTGGCCGGAATAGACGACGTTTTCGCCCTTCAGCGCCGACATCGGAATGGCGGTGATCTGCTTGACGCCGAGCGACAGGGCAAATTCGCGGAAGTCATGGCTGATCTTGTCGAAGCCGGCGCGGTCGTAGCCCGTCAGGTCGATCTTGTTGACGGCAAGCACGAACTGCTTGATCCCCAGCAGCGAGGCGATCGTCGCGTGACGGCGCGTCTGCTCGAGAATGCCGAAGCGCGCATCGACCAGCAGGATGGCGAGATCGGCGGTCGAGGCGCCGGTCGCCATGTTGCGGGTATATTGCTCATGGCCGGGCGTGTCGGCGACGATGAAGGAGCGCTTGTCGGTCGAGAAATAGCGATAGGCGACATCGATGGTGATGCCCTGTTCGCGCTCGGCCTGCAGGCCGTCGAGCAGCAGCGCGAAGTCAGGCAGGCCGAGATCGTTCTGCTTGCCGGTGGAATCGCGCTGCAGGGTGGCGGCCTGGTCTTCCTTGACCGCCTTAGTGTCCCAGAGCAGGCGGCCGATCAGGGTCGACTTGCCGTCATCGACGCTGCCGCAGGTGATGAGGCGCAGCGGCCTGGTATCACGCTGAGCCTTGAGCGGCTCGGCTGCGGGCAGGCTGACGACGGTGGCGGCCGAGACGGCGGTTTGGGCTGCGGCCATCTCAGAAATATCCTTCACGCTTCTTCTTTTCCATGGAGCCGGACTGGTCGCGATCGATGGCGCGGCCCTGGCGTTCGGACACCGTTGCAATTTCGAGTTCGGCAATCACCTCTTCGAGGGTGGTGGCCTGTGAGCGGATGGCGCCGGTCAGCGGGAAGTCGCCGAGGGTGCGGAAACGGATCATGCCTTCCTGGCGGATTTCGCCGGGCAGCAGTTCCAGGCGCGGATCCTCGGCCAGGATCATCATGCCGTCGCGCTCCACGAAGGGTCGCTTCTTGGCGTAATACAGCGGCACCAGCGGAATGTCCTCGGCCTGGATGTAGCGCCAGATATCGACTTCGGTCCAGTTCGACAGCGGGAAGGCGCGCACGCTCTCGCCCTTGCGGATCATGCCGTTATAGATGTTCCAGAGTTCCGGCCGTTGGTTGCGTGGATCCCAGCGATGATCGGGCGTACGGAAGGAATAGATGCGCTCCTTGGCGCGGCTGGCTTCCTCATCGCGCCGCGCGCCGCCGAAAGCGGCATCGAACTGGCCGGCATCGAGCGCCTGACGCAGGCCTTCGGTCTTCATGATGTCGGTGAAAGCAGCCGATCCATGGGTAAACGGCGTGATGTTTTCGGCTTTGCCGCGCGGATTGATGTGCTCGATCAGATCGAGATCATACTTCTTCGCGGTGTCGTCGCGGAAGGCGATCATCTCGGAAAACTTCCAGCCGGTATTCACATGCAGAAGCGGGAAGGGCACACGGCCGGGATAGAAGGCCTTGCGCGCCAGATGCAGCAGCACCGAGGAGTCCTTGCCGATCGAATAGAGCATGACGGGACGCTCGAATTCGGCTGCAACCTCGCGGAAGATGTGGATGGATTCGTTTTCCAGCGCTTTCAGATGCGGGTCGAGCGGCGCCTTGGCGCTCTGCGGATTGCTGAGTTCCGTATCCGGACGGCTATCGGGCATGTCTTACTCCAGGCTATCGGTCGTTTGCGGGTGCCCGCAAAGCAATTCCTTGATGTTGGTTTTCCCAAGGCTGCGGCGGTCGCCGCGCCCTGATTGGGAAAGCCGTGGGGTGATTTACTGTGCGGCGATCGCTGCGGCCTCTTCGGCGACATGCAGGCCGCATTCGCGCGTTTCGTCCTGCTCCCACCACCAGCGGCCGGCGCGTTCCGGCTCGCCGGGCTTGATCGCCCGCGTGCAGGGTTCGCAGCCGATCGAGGGATAGCCGCGCTGATGCAGCGGATTGACCGGCACGCCGTTTGTGGAAACGAAGGCCTTGATCGCCTCCAGGTCCCAGTCGGCAAGCGGATTGACCTTCAACAGGTGGCGTTCGGCGTCATATTCGGCAAAGGGTGTTTCGGCGCGGTTGGCCGATTGGCCGCGGCGCAGGCCGGTGATCCAGATCGCAGCGCCTTCCAGGGCACGCGCAAGCGGCTTCAGCTTGCGCACGCCGCAACAGGCATGCCGGGCTTCGACGCTCTCGTAGAAACCGTTGAGGCCATATTGCGCCGCATAGGCGTCGATATCGGCCTTCTCGGGCTCGAAGCGATGGATATGGATATCGTACTGGCTTTCTGTCTCTTCGATCAGCGACAGCGTCTCGGCAAACAGCCGGCCGGTCTGCAGCGTGGCGATATCGATCGGCAGGCGGTGCGTGCCGATCTCGGCGGTGATCACCTGGTCCTCGATGCCGAGTGACGTCGTGAACACCACGCGGCCGCCAAGGCCGGAGACCAGCGACAGACGTCCGGCAAGATCGAGGCCTGCCAGTCTGTCATTCAGCGCCTCGGCTTCCGCAATCGGCCCTTCTTCCGCAATCGCATTGATAGCAGTCATGAGAATCCTGTCCTTTGTTGACGGGAGTATCGCAGTTCACGCATGGATCGGACAGAAAAAGGGATTTCGAAAGCTGCGGCCGGAGGAGCAAATATCTCTCAGAAGCTACCGCAATGCAGAAAAGCAGCCGCATGCGGATGAAAATCCACATCGGCAGCTCGAATGTCTATAGAAATAGTAGAGTTACACGCAGCCTGTCAATCCGAAATCTGAAGTGATGCCGAAAATGGTGCAGAAGGCGCGGTTTTAGCATAGATTAAGAGAGCTTGGCCGAGGGCGAAAAACAAGGCCAAAACGCTTGTCTCTCAAGGCTTTCTCCGGCGCGTTCAAATTCCGTTCATGCTGGTTGTGCCATAGAGGTGAAAGTACTTCCGTAGCAGTGCGGAGATTCGCACTGCCTGTGTGTGTCGATGGTCAAAAATGATTACGCAAAAGGCGAAATATGCGCTGCGGGCGCTCACGGTCTTGGCTGATGCCGATGCCGACGAACCGGTGATGATTTCCGATATCGCGGCGCAGCAGAAGATCCCCAAGAAGTTCCTCGAACAGATCCTGCTCGACCTGAAACATCATGGTGTCGTCGCCAGCCGTCGCGGCAAGCAGGGCGGTTATCTCCTGTTGAAGCCCGCACACACCATCACCTTCGGCGAGATCCTGCGCATCATCGACGGCCCGCTCGCTCCGCTTCCATGCCTGTCGATCACCGCCTATCGAAGGTGCGACGATTGCGACGGCGAACAGAACTGCCAGATCCGCCACGTCTTCGCCAAGGTGGCGGACGCCACCCGCAAGGTGCTGTTCTCGACGACCATCGCCGATGCCGTCGCCCCAACGCACAGCGCCGAAGTCACCCGTCTGCTGGCCTGAGCATCAGGGTGAACTGACGCCCGCATCTTTCTTCAAGATTTGGTGAAATCCCTTTTCTTCCAGCCTTGATGCTCCACCTGCCTGTCCATGCGTCTACAGCGCCGCGCGTCTTTAGACGCGCAAAGGACGCTGTAACACTTTGAATTGCTGCATACTTCCTCAAATCGGCTCCGATTTGAGGAAGTATGCAGTAGGGAGGACATCATGTCTGTAATTTCAGCACGGCGGATAGAGCAATTCCAGCAAAAGTGCATAGCGGTTTTGCGTCCGGAATTGCGTGAAAACAAAAAGATAGAGCATTTCCGTGATTCGAAGAAAAACGGAAAGACTCTAGTTGCCGCGGTCATGCTGTCTGTGGCTTTCGCCACAGGCGCAATGGCCCATCACGGCTGGTCCTGGGCCGAGGCGGATCAGATCGAACTGCGCGGCACCATCGAGAAGATCTCCATGGGCGGACCGCATCCAACGCTCGATATCGCCACCGCCGATGACGGCGCCTGGCTCGTCGAGCTCGGCAATCCGCGCCAGACGGAACGCTCCGGCTTCGTCGAAGGTGTGGCCAAGCCCGGCGACCAGGTAGTGGTCCTTGGAAACCGTTCGCAGGATCCAAAAGAGAAGCGGCTGAAGGCGGTGCGTCTCACCATTGGCGAAAAGCGCTACGACATCTATCCCGACCGCATCAAGACGAACTGACCTCTGGGCGAACCGAGCTGTGATCGACATACTCGAATGGCTGTCGGCAACGACACCTGCGGTCGCGCTCCGGCGCTCCGGCACGCTCTACATGTTCGTCAACGCAGCCCATATCCTGGCGATCGGCCTTCTCATCGGCGCCATCCTGCCGTTCGATCTGAGGCTCGCCGGCTTCTTCCGCAAGCTGCCGGTCGAGATCGTCGCGCCGTTTCTGTCACGCTGCGCCGGCGTCGGCCTTACCGCGGCTATTGTCACCGGCTTCTGCCTCTTCAGCGTCCGGGCGGTCGAATACGCCGCCAATCCCGCCTTCCTCGCCAAGCTCGGGCTGATTGCCTTCGGATTACTCAACGTGCTGGTGGTACACGCTGGGCAGGGCTGGCGAACGGCAACCACGGTCGGCATTCTACACCCTGCCATAAGAGTTTCGGCGGCTCTGTCGGCGGCGACATGGATCGCCGCACTTGTGGCGGGACGCTGGATCGGATTTCTCTGATGTGATCGCTCCCGATTTTCTCCAGGGGAGTTGAATATAACACGATGGTCCATCATATTGCATTGCAATTGCAACGCATGAGGAACGTCATGAAAACGGCATCTCTCCCGTCCCTTCGCGTAGATCCTGAATTGCGCGCTGCCGCCGAAAGCGTTCTCAAAGAAGGCGAGAGCTTGTCGTCGCTGATAGAGGACTCTCTTCGCCGCCAGATCGATTACAGAAAGACCCAAGCGGAGTTCATCGCGCGGGGTCTGGCTGGTTTGGCGGACGCAGAGCGGACCGGTGTGTTTTATACAACGGACGACATTCAGGAGTTGATGCGCAAAAAGCTTGAAAAGGCGAAAGCCCGTAAAGCTGCACAGCAGAAATGACCTTCGAGCTAAAGTACACCCAGACCTTCCATGAAGATCTGGACCGGCTCGCCGATTTTCTGATCGAACGTGATCCGGATTTGGCGGAACGTGCCATCAACGCCATCCAGAAAGCTCTGATGATACTTCAGGATTTCCCGCTTATGGCCAGACGCGCCTCTGCGGATGATCCTTTGCTGCGCGAGCTAGTCGTACCATTCGGTTCAGCCGGATATGTCATTCTTTTCAAACTGATGAGCGAAACCAGCGTCATTGTCCTCGCCGTCCGTCACCAGCGCGAAGAAGATTACCACTGACTATCTGTCGCTGACGGCCGCGCGCGGGTTGACCCAGGGTTCCTGGTTCGAGCGCGCCAACGGCTGTCTGCCGAGGATATGGTCGGCCGCCTTCTCTCCGGTCATGATCGACGGTCCGTTCAGGTTGCCATAGGTGACGTGCGGGAAGATCGAGCTGTCGGCGACACGCAAGGCCTCGATGCCGATCACCCGCGTTTGCGGATCGACCACCGCCATCGGATCGTCCTTGGCGCCCATCCGGCAGGTGCCGCAAGGGTGATAGGCGCTTTCCAGATGTTCGCGCAGGAAGGCGTCGATCTCCTCGTCGCTTTGCACGCCTTCGCCCGGCTGGATCTCCGGCCCGCGATAGTCGTTGAAGGCGCTCTGCCCGAAGATTTCGCGGGTGAGGCGCACGCAGTGGCGGAATTTCTCCCAATCCTCGGCATGGCTCATATAGTTGAAGCGCAGCACCGGATCGGCCTTGGGGTCGGCCGAGCGTAAGCTCACGCTGCCGCGCGATTTCGACAGGTTGTAGCCGACATGAACCTGGAAGCCGTGGCTCTTCGCCGCCGCCTTGCCGTCATAGCTGATCGCCACTGGCAGGAAGTGATACTGGATGTCGGGCTGCTTCAGCCCCGGCGCCGAGCGCAGGAAGGCGCATGCTTCGAACTGGTTGGAAGCGCCGAGCCCACCGCGCGAGAGCAGCCATTGCGCGCCGGCCACCCCCTGCCAGAACCACGGCAGCCAGGAATAGAGCGACACCGGCTTGGTGCTCACCTGCTGGAAGTAGAATTCCATATGGTCCTGCAGATTGGCGCCGACGCCCGGCCGGTCGGCCTTCACCGCAATGCCCATATCCTGCAGGTGTTCTCCGGGACCGATGCCCGACAGCATCAAGAGCTTGGGTGAATTGAAGGAGGAGGCAGAGACGATCACCTCGCGGTTTGCCTTCACCACCTCTGTTCTGCCGTTGCGTTCGATCTCGACGCCGGTCGCCCGTCCGTCCTCGATCACGATCTTCTGCGCAAAGCCGTAGACGATCCTGACATTGTCCCGCTTCAGCGCCGGCTTCAGATAGGCATTGGCGGCAGACCAGCGGCGGCCGCCGAAGATGGTCTGCTCCATCAGCCCGAAGCCTTCCTGCTTGCTGCCGTTATAATCCTCCGTCGTCTCGAAACCCGCCTGTTTGCCGGCCTCGACGAAGGCGCGAAACAGCGGGTTGGTGAAGCCGCCGCGCTGGACATGCAGCGGCCCGTCCGTGCCGCGCCAGCCTTCTTCGCCGCCATGCGAATGCTCCATCCGCTTGTAATAGGGAAGCACGTCGGCATAGGCCCAGCCGCTGGCGCCGAGCTCCTCCCAGCGGTTGAAGTCCTCGGCATGACCGCGCACATAGACCATGCCGTTGATCGAGGAGGAGCCGCCGATCACCTTGCCGCGCGGCGCGGTGATGCGCCGGTTGTTGAGGTTCGCCTCCGGCTCGGACAGATAACCCCAGTTATACCGCTTCATGCTCATCGGCCAGGCAAGCGCTGCCGGCATCTGGATGAACGGCCCGAAATCGCTGCCGCCCGCCTCGATGACGATGACACTGTTCTTGCCGTCTTCCGACAAGCGGTAGGCGAGGGCGGAGCCGGCGGAGCCCGAGCCGATGATGACGAAATCTGCTTGTTGCATGACGTTCCCTTAGATTCTTTTGCAACGGTGCCAAAGACCCCGCCCCAAACCCCTACCCACAAGGGGGAGGGGCTTAACCTGCCGCGCCGCCTCGCCACGCGATCAACGCAACGGCGGGTGCGGTCGAAGTGCGACGGTGCCGCAGGCTAGCCCCTCCCCCTTGTGGGGAGGGGTTGGGGAGGGGTCTTCACTTCCTCAATAAGGCGCCACGACGGGCCCCATGCCGACATAGACCGTCTTCAGCTCGGAATAATGCTCCAGCGCGGCCAGCGAATTCTCGCGGCCGAAGCCGGATTGTTTCGAGCCGCCGAAGGGGATTTCCACCGGGCAGAGATTGTAGGTGTTGATCCAGAGCGTGCCCGCCTCCAACCGGTCGACGACGCGGTGGGCGCGGGTGAGGTCGGCGGTGAAGACGCCGGCGGAAAGGCCGAATTCGCTGGCATTGGCGCGCGCGATCACCTCGTCCTCGGCTTCGAAATCGAGCACTGACATGACCGGGCCGAAGATCTCCTCGCGGGCGATGGTCATGTCGTCGGTGACATCGGCAAACACCGTCGGCTGCACATAATAACCCTCGCCGGAGACGTTGTTCGGAATGCCGCCGCCGGCAATCAGTGTTGCGCCCTCGGCCTTGCCCTTCTCGATGTAGGAGATCACCTTCTCGCGCTGCGCCCAGGAGACCATCGGGCCCACCTGCGTCGCCTCGTCCATCGGGTCGCCGATCAGCATCGCCTCGGTGCGGACCTTCAGCCGCTTGAGAAATTCGTCCTTGATCGCCTTCTGCACGAAGACGCGCGTGCCATTCGAGCAGACTTGGCCGGTCGAATAGAAATTGCCGAGCATCGCGCCGCCGACCGCGGAATCGAGATCGGCGTCGTCGAATACAACAAGCGGCGACTTGCCGCCGAGCTCCATCGTCACGTGCTTGAGGTTGCCGGCGGCAGCCGCCGCGACCCTGCGGCCGGTCGGCACCGAGCCGGTCAGCGACACCTTGGCGACATCAGGATGGTTGACCAGCAGCGGCCCGGTGTCGCGGTCGCCCTGGATCACATTGAAAAGCCCCTTCGGCAGGCCCGCCTCGTGCAGGATCTCGGCGATCTTCAGCGCCCCGAGCGGTGTGTTCTCGGACGGTTTGAACACCATGGCATTGCCGCAGACAAGCGCCGGCGCAGCTTTCCAGCAGGCGATCTGCTGCGGATAGTTCCAGGCGCCGATGCCGACGCAGACGCCGAGCGGCACGCGCTTGGTATAGGCAAAGTCCTGGCCGAGCGGGATCTGCGAACCGTTGAGACCGGCCGGCGCGATGCCGCCGAAGAATTCGAAGGCATCCGCACCCGAGGTCGGGTCGGCGACAACAGTCTCCTGGATCGGCTTGCCGGTGTCGAGCGTCTCGAGTTCGGAAAGCGCCCGGTTTCTCTCGCGCATGATGTCGGCTGCCCGCTTCAGGATGCGCCCGCGCGCCATCGGGCTCATCGCCGCCCATTCCGGCTGGGCGCGTTTGGCCGCGGCGATCGCCCGTTCGACGATCGCGGGCGTTGCAGCATGCAGCCGGGCGATCACCTCGCCAGTCGCGGGATAGAGGCTCTCGATGACGGTGCCGTCTGTATCCTCGACATATTCGCCGTCGATGAAGTGCGAGGCTTTCGGCTGGGCTTTCATGTCATTTGTCCTTGGGTGGTTCGATGTGGTCGTTCCTTCTCCCTCCGGGAGAGGGGGAGGCGGTGGCCAAAAGCGCATTCAGATAATCTTCCGTCAGCGCGATCGAGGCTTCAATGCCGATCGGCGCGGATTTCAGACTTTGCCTGATATAGAGCCCGTCAATCATCGCCGCTGCGCCTTCGGCGATGCGTTCTGCGGCGTCAGCTGGCAACAGGGCCTTGAGGTCGGCCAGCAGATTGGAGCGCAGCCGCCGCGCATAGATCACCAGAAAGCGCCGCGTCTCTTCCGAGCGCTGCGCTTCGGCATAAAAGGCAAGCCAGGCGGCAATCGTCTCCGGCGCGAACTGATCGGCGTGGAAGCTGACGCGGATGACGGCCGAAAGCCGGGCGCGCGGCGTCCTGGCGGCCGCAAGCGCCGTCACCGTATCGTTGCGCAATTGTCTTAGAAGCGAGCGTATGGTCTCGATCAGCAATTGCTCCTTGCTGCCGAAATAATGATGCGCCAGGGCTGGCGACACGCCGGCCTGCCGGGCGATGTCGGACATGGTGACGGCAAGCGAGCCGTGATCGCCGATCACCCGCAGCGCTGCATCGACAAGCGCCTTGCGGCGCACCGGCTCCATTCCGACCTTCGGCAACAAACCACTCCTTGAAATCAGCGGCAGGTTATTTTTGATTGACTGATCAATCAATAAAAATCTTTCGCGATTTGACCGGGCGCAGATCTTTCCCTGCCGAATTGCTGCAACATATTCGGAATCTCAGGAGGTGGATCATGGCCGATGTCTTCGAGGGAACACCGACATCTTCGTTGCAGTCGAAATGGGTCTGGTTCGCCGGCCTCGGCGTGCTGCTGCTCGTCTGCGGTCTGATCGCGCTCGGCAATCTGATGCTCGCCACTGTCGTCTCGGTCTATTATGTCGGCATGCTGATGCTGTTCGGCGGCGTGATCTATCTCGTCCATGCCTTCCAGGTGCGCGGCTGGGATCATGTGCTGTTCTGGATATTGAGCGGCCTGCTCTATGTGCTTGCCGGCATCTGCGCCTTTGTCAATCCGATCCTGACCTCGGCGGCGTTGACGCTGTTTCTCTCGCTCGCACTGGTCATCGCCGGCGTCTTCCGCACCTGGGTCGGCATGCGCATGAAGCCCACCAAGGGCTGGCGTTGGATAGTCGCAAGCGGCGTCATCACCGCCCTTGCGGGTTTCGTCATCGCGCTCGGCTGGCCGGTGAACAGCCTGTGGATCCTCGGCCTATTCCTGGCGGCCGATCTCATCGTCCAGGGCTCGACGATGATCGCCTTCGCCCTCGGCATCCGCAGTTGAGATTGTGGAGAGCGGCCGTTCTTTTTTGACAAGACTATGACAGGGGATTAGACTTAAGGGGTTATGGGCCGATCCCAGCGCACGCGGACGGTCCTATGTGCGAATGCACCAAGGCACCGGCGAGATCGCCGAGAATGCTGAAAATGGTCATGCGTCCCCCAGAGGCAGGGTTCTGCCTGATCAGAAAAGGGAGGAAGTTCATGCCGATGGTCACCGTTTCCATCTCTCCGCAACAGGCAGCGGGCATCCGCGCCGCCGTTGACAATGGCGGTTATGCCTCGAGCAGCGAGGTCGTCCGCGAGGCGCTGCGCCTGTGGGATACCAACCGCAAGCTCAATGAGTTCCGGGACGATGTTCTCGACGACGGCGCTCCATCCGGCGGCAGATGCGTCGCCGACATGTTCGCCGATCACGAAGCGGAGCGCCGTCGCTCCGCCTGAACAAGCATTTGATTGCATTGGAAAAATTGAATAAACGCGGAACGCGCAGGATGCTCTTGCGCGTTTCATAAAACTTTCACACTGGCGAAAGAGTTCATTGATCCTTCTGCGGCATGTTCCGGACGAAAAAGAACAAGTCACAGTGGAGATCGGCCCACAATGAAGACCAGCATGTCCTTGGCTGCCACCGTCGCGCCGGATGTCCTGCGCCGCTACGCCAGCGATCAGATCGCACCCTTGCCAAGCTCGTGGTCGAGAATGCCTTCCAGCCGATCGTCGAGGCCGGCACCGGCACGGTTTTCGGCTATGAATCCCTGATGCGCGGCCAGGAACGCATCGGCTATGATACGCCCCTAGACATCCTCGACGAGGCTCACCAGGCCGGCCAGCTGCTGCAGCTCGAACAGATGGTCGCCAGCCGCGCGCTTGCCAAATTCGCGACGCTGTCGAATTTCTCCACGTCCACGCTGTTCCTCAATCTCGATGTCCGGCTCATCCCGCATGGCGAACACCTGGCCGAGAGCCTGCTGCAGCATCTGCGCAAGGCCAATATTCCGCCGTCTTCCGTCTGCTTCGAATTCTCCGAGCGTTTCGACAATACCAGCGTGCCGGAATTTTCCGGCCTCGTTTCCAGGCTGCGCAAGGCCGGTTTCAAGCTGGCGATCGACGATTTCGGCGTCGGTCACGGCGAGATGAAGCTACTCTGCGACTATGCCGTCGATTATCTCAAGATCGACCGCCATTTCGTCGCCGAGATCGACCGCAGCCCGCGCAAGCGCCATCTGTTGAAGAGCATCGTCAACATCGCCCATGTGCTCGGCACGCGCGTCATCGCCGAAGGCATCGAGACCGAGGCCGAATTCATCACCTGCCGCGAATATGGCGTCGACCTCGTCCAGGGCTGGTTTATCTCCCGCCCGACCACGCATATCTCAGAGCTGGCGCCGTCCTTCCCGCATCTGCAGGAGCTCGGCAAGAGCAAGCGGGGCAGCCAGTCGCTCGACGAAATCCTCATTCGCAAACAGATCGAGCTGCTGCCGACGGTCTACGAGAATGACAGCATCGACAGCGTCTTCGAACTCTTCCGGCGTAATCCGCGCCAGGCCTTCTTTCCCGTCCTGAACGCCAATGACGAGCCGCGCGGCATCATTCACGAGCATCACCTCAAGGAATATATCTACCAGCCCTTCGGCCGCGATCTCCTGAAGAACAAGATGTACGAGCGCAGCATCTCGCATTTCGTCGAGATGGCGCCGATCGTCGGCCTCGACAGCGACGCCGAGCAGCTGATGGCGATCTTCGCCAATATGGAAGGCAGCAACTGCCTGATCCTGACCGACAATATGCGTTATGCCGGCGTCGTCTCCGCCGCCTCGCTGATCAAGGTCATCAACGAGAAACAGCTGAAGACCGCGCAGGACCAGAACCCGCTGACCGGCCTGCCGGGCAATCGCGCCATCCGCGATTTCATGCGTCAGTCCGGCCGTGACGGCGATGCGCTCCGCCACTTCTGCTATTGCGACTTCGACAATTTCAAGCCGTTCAACGATGCCTATGGCTTCCATCTCGGTGACCATGCGATCTCGCTGTTTGCCGCGCTGATGCGCCGCTATTTCTTCGCCGAGCGCCATTTCCTCGGCCATGTCGGCGGCGACGATTTCTTCATCGGTGTCGTCGGCTGGACCAAGGAAGAGCTGACGGAGATCCTCGACCGGCTGATCAGCGATTTCCACGACGATGTGCGGGATTTCTATTCCGACGAGGATCGCGCCGCCGGCCGCATCCTCGGTCACGACCGCACCGGCGCCGAAGCTTTGTTCCCGCTGATGCGCTGCTCGATCGGGGTCATCGAACTGCCGGAAGGCCTCGTCATCGACGATATCAACCGCGTCAGCGCCGAAATCGCCATCATCAAGTCGGCCGCCAAAGACAGCGAGGAAGGCCTGGTCTTCCACCTGCTGGGCGAGGCGAATTGACGCCTCTGCCACATCAAGTCTTCCCAAGCCTGCGGGGCTGATTTACTTCCTGTGTTTTAGACAAAAAGCCAGAGCGGTTCCGCGCACTTCCACCAAAAGCTGAACTGCTCCAGGGAGGAGCCGGTCATGCCATTGCCTCAGGATATGCGTTTCGTCAATCTGCCGTCCTTCGGCGGGCCGGAGGTGATGACGATCGGCAGGCGCCCGCTTCCGATACCTGGAGACGGGCAGGTTCTGGTGCGGGCCGAGGCGATCGGCGTCAACCGCCCCGATATTGCCCAGCGCCAGGGCAGCTATCCCCCGCCCAAGGATGCGAGCCCGATCCTCGGCCTGGAGTTGTCGGGCGAAATTGTCGCCGTCGGCCCGGGCGTCAGCGGCTATGGCGTCGGCGACAAGGTCTGCGGCCTCGCCAATGGCGGCGCCTATGCCGAATATTGCCTGCTGCCGGCAGGCCAGATCCTGCCCTTTCCCAAGGCCTATGACGCGGTAAAGGCGGCAGCTTTGCCTGAGACCTTCTTCACCGTCTGGGCCAATCTCTTCCAGATGGCCGGGCTGACGGAAGGCGAAACGGTGCTGATCCATGGCGGCTCCAGCGGCATCGGCACGACGGCGATCCAGCTCGCCCGTGCCTTCGGCGCCGAGGTCTACGCAACGGCGGGTTCGAAGGAGAAATGCGAGGCCTGCGAGAGGCTCGGCGCCAAACGCGCGATCAATTACAGAACCGAGGACTTCGCCGAGGTGATCAAGGCCGAGACCGGCCACGGCGTCGATATCATCCTCGACATGATCGGCGCCTCCTATTTCGAGCGCAACATCGCCTCGCTGGCGAGGGACGGCTGCCTGTCGATCATCGCCTTCCTCGGCGGCGCTGTCGCCGAAAAGGTCAATCTCTCGCCGATCATGGTCAAGCGCCTGACGGTCACCGGCTCGACCATGCGGCCGCGCACGGCGGAAGAAAAACGCGCCATCCGCGACGATCTGCTCTCGGAAGTCTGGCCGCTGCTGGAAGCCGGCACCGTCGGCCCCGTCATCCACAAGGTCTTTGCCTTCGACGAGGTCGTCGAAGCCCACCGGCTGCTGGAAGACGGCAGCCATGTCGGCAAGATCATGCTGCGCGTCTGAGCGTTAGCGACACCGCGACCGCGAGAACACCGGGCAGCGCCATCAGCAGATAGAGCCAGTGCGCCGCCGACAGCGCGCCTGGTATGCCGCCGGGATGAACGAGGCCGGCGCCATTCGCGATCACGCCGGCAAAGGCGGCCCCGAACGCCCCACCGAGCGAACTCATTGTCGGGATCGCGGCAGAAGCCTTGTCTTTCTCGTTGTCGGCGACGAGCCTCAAAACCATGGCGACGAGATGCGCCCAGCCGAGACCGATGCCGAAGCCCATCATGAACATGCCGATCGCCGCCGACACGATGATCAGCATATGCCCATCGGGATTGTCCTTGGCGAGGAAGACGGCGAGGCAAGCAGTCGCCGCCGCCTGGATGAGGGCGCCAAGGGCGATTGCCCAATAGGCTCGGCCGCCGGCCCACGAGCCGCTGAGGAAGGCCGCGAAGGTCCAGCCGAGGGCGACGAGCGCCACGAGATAGCCCGAGACGATCGCTGGCACCCCGTGCAGGGTCTGCAGGAAATAGGGAATGAAGACGTCACTGACGAGAACGACAGTCATGGCAAGCATCGCCAGATAGACCCGTGAAATCGGCTGGGAAAGGCTGACGGCGCCGGAGGGCAGCAGGCGGTTCGGGCTTCTGCCCTCGATGAAGATCATGCCGGCGACCGCGACGACCGAAGCCGCGATCAGCGCGACCTTCGTGGCTGTCGTCTCGATCGCGCCGGCCGCACTGACCATCAGCACGGCCGCAAGCAGCAGTCCGATCTGGGCAACCGGGGTCTTCTCCTGCTCGCGGTCGTCCTCGACCTCGGGCAGAAGCCGTGGCGCCAGGAATGCCATCAGCAGCCCGAGCGGCACCAGCACGATGAAAGCGTAGCGCCAGGCGTGGCCCGAAGAAAAGAAGCCGCCGAGCGTCGGCCCGATGACGGTCGAGACCCCCCAGATTGCCGCATAGAGCGTCGATGCCTTCGGCCATAGCGGCTCGGGATAGACGAAGCGGATGAAGGCATAGCCGAGTGCTGCAAGTGCGCCAGTTCCCAGACCCTGCACCGCGCGTCCGATCAGCACGACCGGCATCGATGGTGCGGCTGCGGCAATCAGGCTGCCGACGCCAAAGACCAGCGCCGCGATCACGTAGACGGATCGAAGCCCGATGCCGCGCGGCCGCATGGCGACGAAGATCGAGCCGAGTACGGCAGCGGCGACGAACAGGCTGGTGACCCAGGAAAACAGCGCGAGCCCGCCGATATCGCGCACGATCGAAGGCGCGATCGTCGCCATGATGTAGCTCTCCACCGCATAGAGCGTCACGCCGCCGGCCAGCATCAATGTTGCCGGCAGATGCTCGGGCAGGAAGAGGCGGAAGATGGAGCTGGCGCTGGGGATGGTTGCTGTCTGGTCGATATTCGACATGGGAGGACCCCGAGATTTTTGCTGGCGAAGGATTATTTTCCAAGTTATAAATTGGAAAATTGCATGCCACCTCGATTAAAACAAGACTTGACTTGGAAAATATGCGCCAGTCCCCAGCCAACCGGATCTTGATCCTGATAAAGACCGACGGGCCGCAGCTCGCCGCTGCGATCGGCGATGCGCTCGGCATATCGGGCGAGGCCGCCCGCCAGCAGCTGTCGAAAATGGCGGAGGAGGGGCTGGTGGAACCAGTCACCGTTGCCGGCGTGGGCAGGGGCCGGCCGCGCCAGCTCTGGCACCTCACGGCCAGCGGCAACCGCCAGTTCCCGGATGGCCATGCCGAGCTGACGGCAAATCTCTTTGGCACGCTCGTCGAACAGCTCGGGGCCGCAGCCCTCGATACGGTCATCTCCGCCCGCGAGGCCGAGACGCTGCAGCGCTATCGGCAGGAACTCAGCGGGGCGCATGACCTTGCCTCGCGCATCGAAGGCCTTGCCGGCATCCGCACCCGCGAGGGCTATATGGCCGATCACTGGAGGCAAGCGGACGGATCCTTCATGCTGGTCGAAAACCACTGCCCGATCTGCGCCGCCGCTACTGCCTGTGCCGGCTTCTGCCGCTCCGAACTCGAAACCTTTCGCGCCGTCCTCGGTGCTAAGGTCGAGCGCAGCGAACATATCCTCGCCGGCGCCCGCCGCTGCGCCTACCGCATCATGCCAGGTTGAAGCCTGTCGATCGGAACGTCGCGTATCACGCCGGCTGTCGCGCCTGCCGCCTGCTGCTTTCGAGATAGAGCAGCACTCCGATCGATGCGAGACCCGCGGCCGCGCCGACGAAGGCGGTGCCGGAATAATCGGTGATCGCCGTGCCGAAGGCGAAGAGACCGGCGCTGATGCCAACCCCAATGAACGTGTTCAGCGAGATCAGCGAGGTTCCAAGCCCCGGCCGGTCCGCGATCAGGTCCTGCAGATAGGTGATCGGCACGCTGAGGATCGCTGCCGCCCCGCAGGCATTGAAGAGGAGCAGTGCATAGACGTGCCAGGGTGCGGAAGCAAAGCCGAGCAGCAGCAGATAGACGCAATAGATCAGCGCGCCGAAGGCAAGCACATGCGCGCTTCGGAAGCGGCGCTGCGCAAAACCCCACATCATCATGAACGGCATCTCGAGCAAGGCCGTCAAGCCGGCCATGAAGCCGACATCGACCACGGTGCCGCCGGCGGCATGGATGATGATCAGTGGCAGGAGCATGGAGTTTAGCCGCTGCAGCCCGAATAGCATCGCCATGACGATGACGCGCGACAGCACATGCGGCACGAAAATCCGTTTCAGCGAAGCAAGGAAGCCGACTGGATTGGGGGCAGGGCCGCCTGAGCCATTTCCGGGTGCGAAGAAGAAATACAGGCAGAAGCAGGTGCAGCTTGCCAATGCCGCGATCCCATAGGCCGGCGTCATCGACGGTGAACTGACGAGATAGAGGCCGATCAACCCCGGCGCCAGCGCCCATGAGCCGGAAAAAAGCGCCCGCACCGTTGCGGTGATCGCCGCACCCTGGCCGCGGTCCATCTGGTTGGTCCTGGCGCGTAGGCTGGCAAACAGCAGCGAATAGGTGGAATTGCTCATCGGCACCAGCAACAGCGTGGAGAAGATGAAGACAACGGGGCTATGAATGATCGCGATCGATCCGAAGCCGAGCATGCCGGCGACGGAAAGCCCCAGCACCAGCGGCCGGCGCTCCTTCAGCCTGTCCGACCAGATGCCGAGCGTCAGGCTCGTCGTCACGTTGACGATCGCCGAGAAGAACACCAACGCCGAATAGGCGCCATTGCTCAAGCCGAGTTCGTTGATCCCGATGATCGACTGATAGGGCGCGGTCGAAGCATAGGTAAAGGCGAGCGCGACGAGTGTCACGGTTGGGATGCGGATCCTGTTGTCGCGTAGGATCAAGGAAAAGGTGGATGGCATGGGGGCGGTTCCTGATGCACCACTCTTAGCTGCATCGGACCTATCAGAGAAACGACAGTTTTAGATTGCTTCGGTCAATTTATGTGATGAATGTTTGGACGATGTGATCGTCCGTCCGAGCCTGCAGCGGGGCTGAACCCCTATTTCAGAATTTCGCGACCAGATGTCTCGATGCGTCCAAACTCGAGGCTTGGGAGGGGCGCACTTCCGCTCCGATTCCCTCTAACGTTGCTGTACTGGCCACAAAGCTCACCCCACTCTCCGTCATCCTCGGCCTTGAGCCGAGGATCCATGCCCGCTACCAGTCGAGGCCAGCGTAGATCCTCGGGTCAAGCCCCATAGGCGCTAACTTAGTCTTGACGGTAATGATCGTCGATGATTCACCGTGCTTATGAGCGAT
>NZ_LXFU01000020.1 GCF_001657485.1 Rhizobium sp. WYCCWR10014 | reverse complement strand
CGCGAGCCACCGCGAAGGCGACGAGCCATCGCACATCGACAACTAAGTTAGCGCCTATGGGGTCAAGCCCGAGGATGACGGAGGGTGGGGTGACGTCCTGCCATACATAGAGCCGGCACTATCAGCAGGCACCCGCGTAGCCGCCTAGACCTCGACGCCACGTCAACCCCGTTGGCTTTCGCCGCGTGACGCGTTATGGACTGCGCAACCCCGCCAGCATCCGGATGAGAGCTCATGACCAATCCCGTCACCGTCGAAGTCACCCGCGGCCTGCTCGTCGAAAGTCGCCATCGTGGCGCGGTGGCTGTGGTCGATGGCGATGGTAAGCTTGTCTTCTCGCTGGGCGACATCGAAGCTGCGGTCTTCCCGCGCTCGTCCTGCAAGGCGATGCAGGCGCTGCCGCTGGTCGAGAGTGGTGCGGCCGATGCCTATGGCTTCGGCGACAAGGAATTGGCGCTGGCCTGCGCCTCGCATAATGGCGAGGACGAGCATGTGGCGCTTGCCGCGTCCATGCTGTCGCGTGCCGGCCGCGATATCGAAACGCTGGAATGCGGCGCCCACTGGTCCATGAGCCAGAAGATCCTGATCCAGCAGGCTCGCATGCTCGATGCGCCGACCGCGCTGCACAACAATTGCTCGGGAAAACATGCCGGTTTCATCTGCGCCTGCTGTCATCAGGACCTCGATCCGAAGGGCTATGTCGGCTATCAGCACCCGCTGCAGGTTGAGATCCGCGCGGCGATGGAAAGCCTGACCGGGGCCGTGATTGGCGCCGATAGCTGCGGCACCGACGGCTGCTCGATCCCGACCTATGCCGTGCCGCTCAAGAGCCTTGCCCATGGTTTTGCGAAGATGGCGACCGGCACCGGCCTCGAACCCCTGCGTGCCAAGGCATCCCGTCGCCTGATCGAGGCCTGCATGGCCGAGCCCTTTTACGTCGCCGGCTCCGGCCGTGCCTGCACCGCGCTGATGCAGATCGCCCCCGGCCGCATCTTCTGCAAGACCGGCGCCGAGGGCGTCTTCTGCGCCGCCATTCCGGAAAAGGGCATCGCCATCGCTCTCAAATGCGAGGATGGCATGACCCGCGCCGCCGAAGCCATGGTGGCGGCGACGCTTGCCCGCTTCTTCGAGATGGAGAGCGAGGTGCATGCGGCCCTGATGGCCTATGCCACGAAGCCAATGCGCAATTGGAACGGCATCCATGTCGGCGATATCAGGGTCACTTCCGCCTTGGCCGGATGAGTTGAGCTTGCGTATATAAGTTATCAGAAAAATAAGAATTACCTAATATAAAGGGGTACGTCCTGCGATCGCGGATGCACCCTTTCGCGGCGACGTGAGCACAGTCCTGGAAGCCGTGAGGGCAGGGCATGTTTGCAGGCCGCTATCTGTGGTGGATGCTGATGGGTATCGGCATCTTCATGTTCGCCGCGCTGAGCCTCGATTATATCACCTGGCTCACGATCCAGCTGTCCGGCTGCGGCGAGATGGCCGGGGCCTGCGAGCCGGGCCTGCGGCTGATATCGGGCGTGCTCAAACCCGCCTGCATCTGGACCGCGATCGGCGTGCTCTTCATGGCGACGCTGCTCCGTCTTCACGCTCTCTCGCTCATCTGGTTCTGGGGCCCGATCGTCGCCATCTGGTTCGTCGCTTCCACGCCGATCCTGCTCTTCCTGGCGGCGGATGCGGCGGCGCTGACACAATCCGCCACCCTGGCCGCACTGCCTGTCGCCTTGCTGTTTCTGGCGTCTTTCGCAGCCTATCTCATGGTTGCCCTCGAGGATGGCGAGATGCCGCCGCTTGCAGCCTCGGTGCCGTTGCGCCTCACACTCCGCCTGACGGCGGTCTACGGCGCGCTTGCCGGTGCAGCCTTCATGCCGGAACTGTCGCGGATCGCCGGAACCCTGCTCGACATGCCGGCGCTTTCCGTCATCATCGCGCTGGCGCAGCCCTATCTGCAGACGGTGCTCACCCTTGGAACCGGCAGCATGGTGCCGGCCTATGCCGTGCTGGCGGCCTTCATCGCGGCCCTTGCCGCAAGCCTCCTGCCACATGCTGCCGTGCCGCCGCCCTCCCGCAGCGCCATCATGCTGCGGCGATCGCGCCGTTGAGATCGCGATAGGGTTTCAGCTGTTCGGCCGTCATCTCCATGGGCACGATCAACCCCGCCACCTCGGAAATGCCGAGCACCGGGCAGGGCGAGACGAGGTCGAACTTATCCTCCGTCAGCAGCACATGCGTTTCGGCCGAGCAGCGGGCGATATGCCGCTTGATCGCCGCTTCCTCGAAATCGCCGGTGGAAAGCCCGTGCACCGGATGCGCGGCGGTGACGCCGAGAAAGAAGAGGTCGGGGCGGAGCTGCGAGATTGCCGCCATGGCCGCTGCCCCCGTCGCCACCATCGAATGTTTGTAGAGCCGGCCGCCCGTCAGGATCACCTCGGCTGTCGGGTGGTGTTCGAGTTCGGCGGCGATCGTCGGGCTGTGGGTCGCAACCGTCAGCGGCATGTCGCGGGGCAAATGCCTGGCGATCTCCGCCGTCGTCGTGCCGCCATCGAGGAAGATCATCTGACCGGGCTTGACCATCGCCGCCGCCGCCGCCCCCAGCCGCGCCTTGATCTGCGACGAGACGCTGCGCCGCGCGGTGAAATCAGGCAGGTCTGGCGCCAGCGGCATCGCCCCGCCATGCACCCGTTTCAGCAGCCCTTCCGCTGCCATTTCCCTGAGGTCGCGGCGGATCGTGTCCTCCGAAAGGGCGAAATCCTCGGCGACGCGCTTGGCGATCACCTGGCCGTCACGGCGCAGGATGTCGAGAATGAGGGTCTTGCGTTGTGTTGTCAGCATCGGATCTCTGCACGAAATTAAACATAACAGCCCGATATTGCACGAAATGACTCGACATTCAAGAAATATCGTGCATTTTCATGACATCCCGTGCATGAGGCCGGGAAAGTGCTCACGCATAAAGCGGAGCGAAGGAGTGGATCATGTTGATTTTGATTGCCGGGCCCTATCGGTCCGGAACCGGCGACGACCCGGAAAAGATGGCCGCCAACCTGAAGCGGCTTGAGGCACCCTCTCACGCGCTGTTTCAGGCCGGCCATGTGCCGATGATCGGCGAATGGGTGGCGCTGCCGATCTGGCACGCCGCCGGCGGCCGGTCGGTTGGCGATGCGCTCTACGAAGAGATCTTCCACCCGGTCGCCGGCCGGCTGCTGCAGCTCTGCGAGGGCGTGCTGCGGCTGCCCGGCGATTCCAAGGGAGCGGACAACGACGTGCGCATCGCCCGGGAACGCGGCATTCCGGTCTGGCACAGGCTGGAGGATGTTCCGGGCTGCGGCTGAGGTTACCTCCGGAGGGAGAGGTGCGCCGATCGTATCCGGCTACGTTGGCTGACAAGGCGAGTGGAAGTGCAAGATCTGCCCCTCACACTAACCCTCTCCCCGTAAAAACGGGGCGAGGGGACGTGGCAAACGCAGCGTCGAGGTCGGGGAAAGCCGGTGCGGCATGTCCCTTCGCCCCGCCTGCGGGGGTCCGAAGGACGGGTCGAGACCCGTGGCTCGACCCCGGTTGGTGGCGGCAGCCGGATGAGGGGCGCGCGCGGCACACCGATCATGCCCTCACACTCGCACGCACCCAAAACCCAATCACCCCAGTTCCGGCGCACCGACCCCTGGGCTATAACCCTTGCCGAAAGGGAGTCGAGAACCATGCTGACATTGTACTACGCGTCGGGAACCTGCGCGCTCGCAAGCCTTATTGCCCTGGAAGAATCCGGCCTGGCCTTCGAAGTAAAGAAGATCAGCCTCCGCGATGGCGAGCAGCGTTCGCCGGACTATCTGAAGATCAACCCGAAGGGCCGGGTGCCGGCACTGGTCACCGATTATGGCGTGCTGACGGAAACGCCGGCGATCCTGGCTTATATCGCCCAGAGCGCGCCGGCCGCCAAGCTGGCGCCGCTTGACGATCCCTTCGAATTTGCCAGGCTCCAGTCCTTCAACAGCTATATCTGCTCGACCGTGCATGTGAACCATGCGCATCGCCCGCGCGGCTCGCGCTGGGCCGACGAGCCGGCGGCAATCGAGGCGATGAAGGCGAAGGTGCCCGAGAATATGGCCGATTGTTTCACGCTGATCGAGCGGACGATGTTTGAAGGCCCATGGGCGATGGGTGAAGCCTATTCGCTCGCCGATCCCTATCTCTTCGTCATGACCGACTGGCTGCCGTCGGACGGCGTCGATCCCGCCCGCTTCGAAAAGGCGAGCGACCACCACGCCCGCATGCTGCTGCGCCCCGCCGTCCAGCGGGCGCTGGCCTACGACCGGGCCTGACCGTTAAATCCTGCGGCAAGCTTCTTCGGCGCCCGGAACAGCCAGGCGCCGATCAGCCGCAGCCGCAATTCCTCGTCGCCGATCACGGCGGCGCGCACCGGCAGATGCGGCCAGCCGACATAATGATCGGTTTGAAAATAGACGTCAGGCGCCATTTCCAGTAGGTGATCCTTGTCGTCGAGCGAAATCGAGATCAAGATCGTCTCGGCATTCTTCACCGCGACAAAACTCTTGCCGCCGACCTTCAGCGCCGGATTGCCGTAGGAGGTGCTCTCCTCGACATCAGGCAGCCCGGCTTCCGCCGCCAACCGCTTCAGGCGTTCGAAGATCGCATCGACATCGCCGGCCATGGTTCCGCCCTTTCTGCCAGGGCGAACCTACCATATTTTTACGCGCATTTCGCCAGCGGCGACTTGGCCTCCGCCTGAAAGCCGGCCGGCATCCCGAGCGGCAGATCGGCGATTTCGCGCATCGACATTCGTTCGACCTCCGGATGCCGCAGCGGATCATCCTTCCAACTGGGGACAATTTCTGCGCTTCCCACCGGAAGGGCAGGTCTCAAGAAAAACTTCAGCAACGACATGGCATGCCTCGCTTTCTTCCGTGGCGCGGATATGATCGCCCAACGGCTCTCGGCCTCCGAGCCATCCTATCTGGCCAACGCTCCGCGCTCGAATGGATTGCCTATGCTTGCAATGTCGGCCTCAACAGCCAGATTTTCAATTGAGAATAACGCTGAGGCGGTATAGAAAAACTATATGAAGAACCTCAACATGGTCCATCTCAACGGCCTGCGGGCGCTGGAAGCCGTCGGTCGTCTCGGCTCGCTGCAGGCCGCCGCCGACGAGCTCGGCGTCTCGGTCGGCGCCGTCAGCCAGCAGGTGATCAAGGCCGAAGCCCAACTCGGTCAGGTGATCTTCGAGCGCACCGCCAGGGGCATGATCGCCACCGAAGCCGGCCGGCCGGTGCTCCTGGCGCTCGACGAGGGATTCGCCCGGCTTTCGGCGGCGGTGTCGATCGCCAGCCGCAAGGACGATACCATCCTGACCATCTCGGTGGCGCCGGTTTTCGCCGCCCGCTGGCTGGTCTGCCGGCTCGATCGCTTCGCCGAGCGTCATCCCGACATCAAGCTGCGGCTGGATGCAACCACCAACCTCGTCAATCCGGCCCTTTGCGACGTCGATATCGGCATCCGCGTCGGCAACGGCAAGTGGCCGGACGTGAAGGCCGAACTGCTGTTGGCACAGGAGGTCTTTCCGGTCTGCTCCCCCGAGATGGCGGCGACATTGAAGGAACCCGCCGATATCCTCGCACTGCCCGCGATCATTGACGGCCGCGCCATGTTCACCTGGGAGGTCTGGATGCGCGAGGTCGGCCTATCCGGTGCCACGCTTTCGACCCGCCACGTCTTCAACGATGCCTCGCTCTGCCTCGATGCGGCGATCGCCGGCCAGGGCGTCATGCTCGCCTGGCAGACCCTGGCCGCCTTTGCGCTCGCCGAAGGCCGGCTCGCCGCCCCTTTCGGCATCCGCGCGCCGACCGGCTTCGGCCATTACTTCGTCACCGCCGAAGGCACGCGTGAGCCGAAGAAGGTCAAGGATTTCAAGGCCTGGATCCGTGAGGAAATGGCCGGCACGCTCGCCCTTTTCCAGTAGTCCTCAAATTTCGATCGGCTCCTTGCCGCGGGTCGCCTGCATGGCCTTGTAAGCCGGGCGGGACTGGCAGCGCTCGATCCAGACTTTGATGTTCGGATGCGCATCGAACAGCGCCTCTTCGGTCTGGGTGTAGCGCAGCACCTCGGCAATGTTGAGATCGGCAACGGTAAAGCGGTCGCCGGCGATCCATTGCCGGCCGGCGAGGTGGCCTTCGAGAACCGCCAGCGGCCTGCGCAGCGAGCGGCAGGAAACCGCGATCGTCTGTTGGCCGCCTTCGCTGTTTTCGAGCCCGTTATCATAGGTGAGCACGATCTTCACTGCGTGCGGTTCGACCTCCGCAGCCGCCCAGACCGTCCACATCGTCAGCAATCCCTCTTCCTCGACGGTTTGGCCGGAAAGCGGTCCGCCATGTTTACGGGCGAGGTAAAGATTGATCGCCAGCGACTCGTGCATGACGAGGTCGCCGTCCCGAATGCTGGGGATCTGCGCCATCGGGTTGACGGCAATGAATTCAGGCGAATGCGTGTTGAGCGGCGCATTCTCAGATAGCGGATCTGCGAGCCGCCTTGCCTGCAGCACCGGCACCGAGCGGAATTCGAGCCCAAGCTCCTCCGCCATCCAATAAACGCGTGAGGCGCGCGATCGATAGACCCCGTAGATTGTCAGCATGAACGTATCCCCTCGATGTGTCCAAGAGACCGTAAATGCCGCACCGATCCTGGAAAAATCCTTGTGGCTGATGGGATGATGAAAGCTTTTGATATCAGATGAAGATTTCAAGTTATACGCGCCGCAATTCCGGCAGGGTGAGTTTGGCGAAAGCGCCCCCACCCTCCGTCATCCTCGGCCTTGTTGTACGGCCTTGATACATAGCTGACAGATGTTCGGAGACATGCCTGACACTTCCGCGATGATTTTTGTCGGGAGGTCGGCATGGTTTGGCGGTCGAGGTCAGTTGTGGACGAGCGTTTGGAATTTTGCCGGTTGGCAGGGCTGGAGGGGACGAACGTCTCTGAGCTTTGCCAGCGCTTCGGCATCAGCCGGCAGACGGGCTATGTCTGGCTGCGGCGCCTGCGGGCGGGCGAGCCGGTGGAGGACCGCTCACGCCGGCCGCATGCGAGCCCGCGGCGGACCGGAGCCGATCTCGAGCGCGCGGTGCTTGATATCCGCGACGAACATCCGGCCTGGGGCGCTCGCAGGATCACCCGCCGGCTGCAGGATCTCGGGACCGAGCCGCCGTCTGCATCCACCGTCCATGCCATCCTGGTGCGCCACGACCGCATCGGGCCACAGACGGGTGGCCGGCCGGCGCTCGGCCGCTTCGAGCGTGAGGCACCCAACCTGCTCTGGCAGATGGACTTCAAGGGCCGCACGCAGCTCGTCTCAGGCCTCTGGTGCCATCCCCTGACGATCATCGATGACCATTCCCGCTTCGCCGTCGGCCTCGAAGCCTGCGCCGACGAGCGCATGCAGACCGTCCGCGGCCGGCTGGAGCCCATCCTGCGCCGCCACGGTCTGCCGATGGCCATCTATACCGACAACGGCAACCCATGGGGCACCGGCGTGCCCAACCAATGGACAAGGTTGCGTGTCTGGCTGCTCAAGCTCGGCATCGACCTCATCCATGCCAGACCCTACCACCCCCAGGGCCGCGGCAAGAACGAACGCTTCCACCGCAGCCTCAAGGCCGAGGTTTTCGACTTCAAAGCCCTCGCCAGCCACGCCCAAGCGCAAAGGGCCTTCGACCGCTGGCGTGACATCTACAACCATTGCCGTCCCCACCAGGGCATCGACATGGCCGTGCCGGCCAGCCGCTACCGGCCTTCACCGCGCCCGTTTCCCGACCGCCTGCCCGAACCGGCCTATGACAGCTCGGAGATCGTGCGCCGCGTTGGAACAACCAAGGGCTATGTCAGCTTCAAGGGACGGGCCTGGCGCGTGCCCAACGCCTTCAAAACCGAATGCCTCGCTATCCGCCCGCTCCAGCGCGATGGTCTCTACGGCGTCTTCTTCGGCGCAACACAGGTCGCAAAAATCGACCTCAAAAGCCAGGACTGACTGTCAGGCATGTCTCCGAACATCTGTCAGCTATGTCTCCGGGCTTTACACTTGTGCCGAGGATCTATGCCCGTAGCGGTTTTTGGATGCGGCGTGGATGCTCGGCACAAGGCCGAGCATGACGGAGCAAGGAGCCATGACTCGGGGAAGCAAAAGCACTTGTTACGAAACGCGGTTCCGCTCGACGGTCAGCTGCGCATAGGGCGAGCCGCCTCCCGCCATCTCGCCGGACACTTTCTTCTCCCATTGGAAGCCTAACACCGCGCCTTCGGCGGTCTCCTGGAAGATGTTGTCGGTGATGACGGCGGTCCCCGCCCCGTCGGCGACCGAGACGGCACAGCCGACCGGGGCCTTGCGCACCACATTGCCTGTCACAACGACGTTGCGCAGATACGGACCCCAGCCGATCTGCAGGCCCCAGCGCGGCGCACCCTCGATCACATTGCCTGAAATCAGCGTATCGGCCTCCGCCGCGATGCCGATGCCGAAACCGACCTCGTGCTGGTAGGGACCCTTCAGCGTCAGGTTGCGCACGACATTGCCGGTGACGCTCGCCAGCCGGCCGCCCTCGTCGAAATTGGCGATCGAGATGCCGTTCGCCGCCCCGTCGATCATGTTGGCGGAAACGACGGCGCCTTCGAAGGCGAATTCGACATAGATCGCCGTCTCGCCGGACCGCCGGCACTGATTGCTGCTGATCTGGATGTCCGAAGCCGAATTGGCGCGGATCGCCGTAAAGGCGCAGTCGGAGATGTGGTTGTTCACCACCATCACGCCGTCGGCACGGAAGATGTTGATGCCGTTGCCGTTTTGGCCGGTGCCGCCGTCATTGGCGCGAATGTTGGAAATGCGGTTGCCGGAGACAACCGTGCCGTCCTCCGCCTTCTTCCAGCGATGCACCAGGATGCCGCCATTGCCGCAATCCGAGACCGTATTGCCCGTCACCGAAAGGTTGGCGGAATCCACCGCGTAAAGCCCGGATTGGGCGGCACCCGAAATGCGGCTGCGCTCGATCCGCCCGCCGCAGCGCTCCAGCTGCAGGCCGTGCTTGCGGCTGCCGCCGATCTCGCAATTGTCGATCAGCACCTCGTCGACGCCGGTAAATTGCAACAGCCCGCCGGCATCGTCGCCAAGCCAGCGGTTGCCGCCGTCGATGACGAGATTGGAAAGCTCGATCCGCCGCACGTTCTCGGCCGAAAAGAGATGGCCCTCGCCGGTATAGATAATCTGCGAGGCGCCGGGCACGCCAGTGATGCGCGTATTGTCGGGCAAGGTGAGATTGGAAATCCGGTAGGTGCCGGGCGGCAGGAAGACCGGCACGTTCTCGCGCGCCGCCTGTTTGATCATCTGCTCAAGGTTGCGTGTCTTGCGGTCGCCGCTTTCGGGAATGGCGCGATATTCCACCGCGTCGATCGCCCCGCGCAGGTCCGGCTGAGCGGCCGCCGTCAGCGGTGAGGCAAGCGCGCGTGATGTCCCTCCCGCAACGGCCGAGGCAGCGAGGAATAAAAGCATGTCGCGGCGTGAGGGCATCCGGGGATCACTTGTCATAACGCGCCCGTAGCAGGAAACGTGCCAGGCGGGCATGTATTCTTTTGGCACAAGCTTGGCAAAGGCGGGCGAAATTGCCGTCGTGGAGAGCCCGACGGCAGGATATCGCCGCTTATATTGTCGTCTTGTTCACCCTTTCATTTAAGCAAGCCGAAGGAAATGAGGACTACTTTTAAGGGAATTTCTATGATGACGGGTGTGGGGTACGGCCTTCGGCCGGCGGGGAGAATGGCGGCATGCAGGAACCGAGTGCCAGGCGATGGGAATCAGCCGATGCCCTGACGGCCGAAACGCGGCGCATCGTCGCCGCGACGGAGGCAATGATGGCATCGACCGCCCACCACCTTTCCGAGGGCATCGAGAACCTGCGCCTCAAGGAAATCGTCCACGAACTTCCGGATTTTCTCTACGTCAAGGATCGTGACAGCCGCTTCGTCTTTGCCAACGCCGTCACCGCCAGCAGCCTTGGCCTGGAGAGCGCTGCGCTGATCACCGGCAAGCGTGACTTCGACCTGTTCGATTTCGAGACGGCGCTCCACCATTTCGATATCGAGCAGCAGATCATGACGACGGGCGAAGCCCGCATCGACATGGAGGAATCCTACGTCCTTCCCGGCAGCAGAAGACCGATATGCCGGCTGACCTCGAAGATACCGCTGCGCAACGATCGCGGCGAAATCGTCGGCCTGATTGGTGTTTCCCGTGATATCACCGAACGCAAGCGCCAGGAGGATCTGCATCGCGGCCAGGCGAGCCTGCTCGAAATGATTGCCCGCAACGAACCGTTGCCGATGATCCTCGAGGCTCTCGTGCTGATGATCGAGGCGCAACTGACCGGGATCGACGGCTCGGTACTGCTGCTCGACAGCGAGGGCACCAGGCTCTATCATGGCGCCTCTCCCAATCTGCCCGGCGGCTATAGCCGCCTCATCGATGGTGTCACGATCGGTCCCAAGGTCGGCTCCTGCGGCACCGCCGCCTGGCGCGGTCAGACCGTGATCGTCGAGGATGTGATGAGCGATCCGCTCTGGGAGGATTTTCGCGCGTTGATCGCCCCGTTCGGCTTCCGCTCCTGCTGGTCGACGCCGATCGCCACATCGCAGAACAATGTGCTCGGCACGTTCGCGCTCTATTCCAGGGAAGTCCGCCGTCCCACCGAGCACGAGATGACGCTGGTGGCGCTCGCCACCCATATCGCCGGCATCGCCATCGAGCGCAAACGTGTCGACGATCGCATTCATTTCATGGCCCATCATGATGATCTGACGGGCCTGCCGAACCGTGCCTTCCTGAAGGAGCGGCTGGCGAGTATCCTCGACCAGGCCCGGCGCAACAACCGCAAGGTGACCGTCGCCTATATCGATCTCGACAATTTCAAGGACATCAATGATGGCCGCGGCCACGCCGCCGGCGACGAGGTGCTGAAGGAGATTGCCGCCCGCATGGCCAATAGCGTCAGGGCGTCAGATATGGTGGTGCGTCTCGGCGGCGACGAATTCCTCGTGGTGCTCGTCCACCAGTCAAGCCACGATGCCGGCATCACGCGCCGCCTTCGCGAGCTGCAGAAGGCGATCAACCGGCCGATCCGCGGTGCCGACGGCGAGATCACCGTCACCTCGAGCATCGGCGTTGCCGCCTTCCCCTTCGATGGCGCAACCTCGGAAGAGCTTCTCGCCAATGCCGACCGCGCCATGTACCGCGCCAAGGAACTCGGCCGCAACACATTGCAACATCACGAGGGCTGCAGCACGCCCGTCGGAATGCCGCTCGGCGAGCACGAGGAACTGCACCTGGCGATCGCCGGCGACCAGTTGTTCCTGGAATACCAGCCGCAGGTCGATGTCGCCACCGGCCGCATCACCGGGCTCGAGGCGCTGGTCCGCTGGAACCATCCGGCCAAGGGCAGGGTGCCGCCGATCAATTTCATTCCGCTCGCCGAAGAGACCGGCTTGATCGTCCCCCTCGGTCTCTGGGTGCTGAACGAGGCCTGCCGTCAGGCGCGCAACTGGCAGGACATGGGCCTGACGCCGCTGACGATCGCCGTCAACGTCTCCGCCAAGCAGTTCGCCGATCCGGATTTCGCAACCCATGTCGCCGAAGCGCTCGAGCGCCACCGTCTGCAGTCCCGCTGGCTGGAGCTGGAGGTCACCGAAAGCGTGGTGATGCACGATGCCGAACGCGCGCTCGCCATGATGGAAACGCTGCGGGCGTTGGGCGTTCGCCTGTCGATCGACGATTTCGGCTCCGGCTATTCCAGCCTGGCGGCGCTGAAGACCTTTCCCTTCGATCGCCTGAAGATGGACCGTTCGCTGGTCGAGGCTTTGCCGGGCGACAAGACCGCCGTCGCCATCGCCTCGGCCGTCATCTCGCTGGCGCAGACGCTGAAGCTTTCCGTTCTCGCCGAAGGCGTCGAGACCGACGCCCAGATGGATTTCCTGCGCCAGGCGCGCTGCGAGCAGGCGCAGGGCTACCGCTTCTCCAAGCCCGTCTCCCCGGAGGAGATCCCGGCATTGCTGCGGGCGCGGAGCCTCTAGTGCATTAGTGCATGTCGCCCAAAACTGTGCAGCGGTTTTGGGAGAACGACATGCACAAAAGGAAACATTGAAAAACGCCGCATCGATCAGGTCGATGCGGCGTCTTTCAAGCTCTATTTCGCAAGCTTACCCATCGCCTCGATTTCGTTCGTCCATATGCCCGTCGCATAGTTTGGCGGCAGCCGCGCCAGTTGCGCGGGGTCGTCGATGCCGGTGGAAAAATCGCTGCCGCGATAGGGGCCGAGCACGAAAACCTCGGTCCCGGCATCCGCCATCCGGTTGAGAAAACGATCCGGCCAGCCCCAGAGCCACGGCGCGATATTGATCGGCACCAGCATCATCGCATGTTTGCATTCTTCCGGCAGCAGGCCGGTCCAGCCATAGCCGATATAGCCGAACAGGCAGCCCTTCAGGCTCTTGCGCGAGGCGGTCTTGATATCGGGTGCCATCCGGCGCAGCACGTCGATCGGCTCGTCGCCGCCATAGACAATGATCTCGGCCCGTCTTTCCGTGGAAAACCCGTTGAGCACGGCAGCGAGCTTTTCACCCTCGGAGGGATCGCGGCTCTTGACGTTGATGAGGAAGCGCCGATCCGGAAAACTCGACAGCACCTCGGCAAGGGTCGGCATCATGCCGATGCCCCGGCCACGAAAGGGAAAGGTCTTGCCGCCATCGGCGGTATAGCCATAGCCGATGTCGAGCTTCCTCATGTCAGCCATCGAATGCTCGCGGGTGACGCCATGCCCGTCGGTGCGGCAGTCGAGCGTCCAGTCGTGAAAGACGGCAAATTCGCCGTCGGTCGTCGGATGCACGTCGATCTCGACGATATCGGCGCCGGCCGCAAAGCCTGCCTGCATCGACGGAAGTGTGTTTTCCAGATAGTCGTGCTTCGGCGGCAGCATGCGGCTCGCCGTGCAGGTGTCGTTCTTGAGATCGGTTTCGTCGAACCGCTGGGCTATGCCGCGATGAGCGAGCAGCACCGGCTTTCCGGGCCGATGTTCGGCGAGCAGGCTGGTATTGTTGAGATAGATGCCGGCGGCCGCGACCGCGATCGCCGCCGCACAATAGAAAAACTTCCTGCCCAATGCCGATCCTCCTGGTTGCATCGCAAGGGCTAGAAAGCGATTCTGGTTGTTCTTGGGCTGTTTTCCGGCTTTTCTATGCTGCGGCAACAATGAGTCTGATCGCTATGGAATTTGACGACGACGAGCTCATCCATTTCGAAGCGCATGGCGCCACCCCGTTGCCGCCGGCAGCAGTCGACGGTCATGTCGCCCATGAAGGCGCCCGTATCTGGTATGCGAGCTACGGCGCCGGTCCACCCGTCATTCTGCTGCATGGCGGCCTCGGCCACAGCGGCAACTGGGGCTATCAGGTCCCGGCACTCTTGCGCAGCGGCCACCGCGTCGTGCTTGTCGACAGCCGCGGCCATGGAAGAAGCACCCGCGATTCCCGTCCCTACACCTATGAGTTGATGGCTGCCGATGTGCTCGCCGTCATGGACGAACTGCATCTCGACAAGGCGGCCATCATCGGTTGGAGCGATGGCGCCTGCATCGCTTTGATCCTTGCCATGACGGCGCCGTCCCGGGTCGAGGGCGTCTTTTTCTTTGCCTGCAACATGGATCCGAGTGGCACGCTGGAATTTGTTCCGACTCCGGTCATCGACCGATGCTTCAGCCGACACGCCAGGGATTATGCCGCATTGTCCACCACGCCGGATGATTTTAATCCATTCGTCGAGGCGGTCAGCCTGATGATGCGGACAGAGCCGAACTATCAGGCCGCCGAGTTGGGCCTGATCCGCGTGCCGGTCGCGGTCGTCCTCGCCGAGCACGACGAATTCATCAAGCCAGACCATGCCGAATATCTGGCCCGCAGCATTCCGAACGCTGAGATGATCTATCTCACAGGCGTCAGCCATTTCGCGCCGCTGCAGCGGCCGTCGCAATTTAATGCCGCAGTGGAATCCTTCCTCGATGGATTAGGTTCGTGACGATCGCCGGCGTTGAGCCACGGCGCATTCGCCGGTCCGTCTTCCCGCCCTCTGGCCTCGCGCCCATTTCCCGCTATCTCTCGTTTCATGAGACCTGATGCGCTGCTTTATCCCGCCCCGGAGGGGCTCTATTGCCCGGAAGGCGGCTTTTATGTCGATCCGGTGCGGCCCGTCGAGCAGGCGCTCGTCACCCATGGCCATTCGGACCATGCCCGCCCGGGCCATGTGAACGTGCTTGCCACCCGCCAGACGCTCGACATCATGCGCCTGCGTTACGGCGACGGTTTTTGCGCCAGCGAGCAGGCGGCAGCCTTCGGCGAGGAATTGCTGGTCAACGGCGTCAAGGTAAGCTTTCATCCGGCCGGTCATGTGCTCGGCTCCGCCCAGATCGCCATTGAGAAGAACGGCACACGCATCGTCGTCTCCGGCGACTACAAGCGCCGACCCGATCCGACCTGCGCCGCCTATGAGCCGGTTGCCTGCGATGTCTTCATCACCGAGGCGACCTTCGGCCTGCCGGTCTTCCATCATCCCGATCCCATGGACGAGATCGGCAAGCTCTTGGCATCATTGCGGCAATTTCCCGAGCGCACTCATCTCGTCGGCGCCTATGCGCTCGGCAAGGCCCAGCGCGTCATCCGGCTGCTGCGCGATGCCGGTTATGCCGAACCGATCTATATCCACGGCGCCATGGAAAAACTCTGCGACTATTACATCGAGCAGGGCATCGATCTCGGCGAGCTGCTGCCGGCGACGATCGAAAGCCGCGACAAGTCCGCCTTCAAGGGTGCGGTCGTCATCGGCCCGTCATCGGCTTTCGCCGACCGCTGGGCCCGGCGCTTCAACGAGCCGCTGCCGGCCTTCGCCTCCGGCTGGATGATGGTGCGCCAGCGCGCCAAACAGCTCGGCGTCGAACTGCCGCTCGTCATCTCCGATCATTGCGACTGGCCGGAACTGACCGAAACGATCCGGGAATTGCACCCGGCCGAGGTCTGGGTGACGCATGGCCGCGAGGAGGCCCTGGTGCGCTGGTGCCAATTGCAGGGCATCAAGGCGAAGCCGCTGCATCTGGTGGGTTATGAGGATGAGGGGGATTGAGGATGGAGTTTGTCGCTGAAAACCCCTCCCCAACCCCTCCCCACAAGGGGGAGGGGCTTAACGCGCGGCCCTCGCCGTATTCATCTACCGGCGCAGAGCCTGCGGCCGGCTTGTTGGTTTGCGAGGCGGTGCCACGGCTTAGTCCCTCCCCCTTGTGGGGAGGGGTTGGGGAGGGGTTTTTTCCATATGCCATTGGGAAGTGGCTTTCCTCCCGAGTCGGGAGGCACCCATGAAAGCCTTCGCCGACCTCCTCGACCGCCTGGTGCTGACCCCCAGCCGCAACGGCAAGCTGAAGCTGCTGACCGACTATTTCCGCGACACGCCGGACCCTGACCGCGGCTATGGGCTTGCCGCCATTGCCGGCACGCTGGAGGTGCGCAACGTCAAGCCCGCCATGCTGCGCGAGCTGGTGCTGGAGCGCATGGACGAGGTGCTGTTTCGCTATTCCTACGATTATGTCGGCGATCTTGCCGAAACCATCTCGCTCGTCTGGGACAATGAGAGGGATATCGACCGTTCGGCCCTTGCCCAGCCGCGGCTTGGCGAGGTCGTCGCCGGTATGAATGCGCTCGGCCGCACCGAAGTGCGCAGCTACGTCCGCGATCTTCTCGATCGGCTGGATTCGTCCGGCCGTTTCGCCTTCATCAAACTTGCCACCGGCGCCATGCGCATCGGCGTTTCCGCCCGCCTTGCCAAGCAGGCGCTCGCCGATCTCGGCGACAAGGACGTCACCGAGATCGAAACCCTCTGGCATGGCCTGCAGCCGCCCTATGAAACATTGTTCGAATGGCTGGCGGGTGGCGGAGAAAAACCGGTACTGGCGACACCGGCGATCTTCCACTCCGTCATGCTCGCCAATGCGGTGGAGGAGGGCGATCTTGCCGGTCTCGATCCGGCCCACTATGTCGCCGAATGGAAATGGGACGGCATCCGCGTCCAGCTCTCCCGCTCCGGCGATAGGCGCAAGATCTATTCCCGCTCCGGCGACGACATATCAGGCGCCTTTCCCGATATTCTCGACGCGATCAATTTTTCAGGCGTCGTCGACGGCGAGCTGCTGGTTGGCGGCACCGCCCGCTCCAACAGCCCGACCCGCACCTTCTCCGACCTGCAACAGCGCCTGAACCGCAAGACGGTGACGGCAAAGATGCTTGGCGATTACCCCGCTTTCATCCGCACCTATGATCTGCTCTTCGATGATGATGAGGATGTTCGCGGCCGCACCTATGTCGATCGCCGCGACCGGCTGACCGAGATCATCGACCGTGCCCCGCACGACCGTTTCGACCTCTCGCCGCTCGTGCCGTTCTCGTCGTGGGAAGAGCTCGACGTCCTGCGTGCCGCGCCGCCCGACCCGGTCATCGAAGGCGTGATGATCAAGCGCCGCGACAGCGTCTACCAGGCCGGCCGCATGAAGGGCCCCTGGTTCAAGTGGAAGCGCAACCCCTATAATGTCGATGCGGTGCTGATGTATGCCCAGCGCGGCCATGGCAAGCGCTCCAGCTACTATTCCGATTTCACCTTCGGCGTCTGGGCCGATGATGAGGACGGCGAACAGCTGGTGCCCGTCGGCAAGGCCTATTTCGGCTTTACCGATGCCGAACTCGAGGTGCTCGACAAATTCGTGCGCAACAATACCACCGAGCGTTTCGGCCCGGTGCGAGCGGTGCGCGCCGACAAGGATTTCGGCTTCGTCGTCGAAGTGGCCTTCGAGGGGATCAACCGCTCGACCCGGCACAAATCGGGGGTCGCCATGCGTTTCCCCCGCATTGCCCGCCTTCGCCCCGACAAGCCTTCCTACGAGGCCGACCGGCTGCGCACGCTGATCGCCATGATCGATGCCAAGCCGGCGTGAAGTTGCATACCCTGCGCAACAATGACGCAGGGCAATATTTTCAACAGCATGTGTATTGGCGGCAACGATCTTCCGGTGCAGATTCTGCGTGCCGGGAAAATGATGGGTGCGTTATGAGCTCGCTTGAACAAAATTCCTTTTTCCGTCAACGCCGTGCCGTTCTGGCGGGGCTTGCCGGTGCACTCGTCTTGCCGCGCATGGCAGCCGCGTTTGATGTCCCGGACGAGCCGCGCCTTGCCAAGCACGACTATGCCAAGGTCCGCCACCAATTCCGCACCAAGCTGTTGCAGAAGGGCCCGGCGCCCGACAAATACGAACCGCTGAATGCGCCTGCCGATGCCGACAAGATCTTCTACCGCTCGGGCTACGGCGAGCTGGAACTGGCAGCCTGGGTCTCGAAATACAAGCGCGAGCGCGCCGCCAAGCCTGCCGTGCTCTTCCTGCACGGCGGCAATGCCATGGGCATCGGCCACTGGCAGTTGATGAAGCCCTATATGGATGCCGGTTACGTTGTGATGATGCCGTCGCTGCGCGGCGAAAACGGCCAAATGGGCAATTTTTCCGGCTTCTACGACGAGGTCGACGACGTGCTCGCCGCCACCGAGCGCCTGGCGCATCTGCCGGGTGTCGATCCCGAGCGTCTCTTCATCGCCGGCCACAGCATCGGCGGCACGCTGACAATGCTGACGGCGATGACCACCCACAAGTTCCGCGCCGCCGCGCCGATTTCGGGCAACCCCAACGCCTTCCGCTTTTTCAGCCGCTATCCCCAGGACATCCGCTTCGACGACAGCAACGCACATGAATTCGAGGTGCGTTCGGCCCTTTGTTATGCCCACAGCTTCAAATGCCCGGTGCGTGTCGTCCACGGCACGGAGGAGCCGCATTTCAACGACCGCGCCGATCTGCTTGCCCGCCGCGCCCGCGCCGCCGGCATCCATATCGAGACCGAAACCGTCGCCGGCAATCATACCTCAGCGCTGCCGGCCGAGATCGAACAGAGCATTCGTTTCTTCCACGGGGTGGCAGCCTGAATTCCAGCCGCTTAGAGGGCCATTGGCCCTATATTGCTGGAATGACGACGAACGCTAAGAGCATGCCACAGAGCACGATTGTGCCGAACGACTTTCCCGAGCTGAAATCGCTCGCCTGGAATCGCGATCCCGCGCGCGCTATACCCGCCGGCGAGGCCTTCGCGCTTTATGAACGCAACTGGCGTTTCGTCGATACCGGCAGGCTGACAGAACGGGAGACGCAACTGATCGGCGATCTGGCCGCCACCTATGGCAACGGCGTCCTGCTCGTTTCCTGATCCCACCTCAACGCCAGCCTCGCGCCAGCCGCAGATGCCATCGTTCCGGCAGATATCGCTGTCTCGCCGATCGTTGATAAGGGTGGTTCCATGAATTTTCTGCGCCGGGTCTTCCCGCTTGCCGGGCTTGTGATCGCGGTTGCGTCGCTAAGCGGCTGCAACATCCTCATTCCCGATGTCGCCGCTGATTCGCCCGCCCGCTTCGTCCAGGAAACCTCGCCGGTCTTCTATCAGCCGCCCGGCGTCGATCCACGCCGGGTGCGGCCGATCCCCGATCAGCCGGTGCCGCAGACGCGTGAGCTCTACAAGACCCAGTTCCACCAGACCTATGGCCTGCCGGTCAGCAATCCGGTGCATATGGCGATGTATGGCCAGCTGCGTGACGAGGATTTCACCCTGCCGGCGGTCCCGGTCAGCCGCGTACAGCCGCAGTTCCTGCGCCAGGAGGTCGACTATCAGACGATCGAACGTCCCGGCACCGTGGTCATCGATACCAAGGCGCATTTCCTCTATTTCGTCGAGGGCAACGGCAAGGCGATGCGCTACGGCGTCGGTCTCGGCCGCGACGGCTACGCCTGGTCCGGCCGCGGCGTCATCCAGTGGAAGCAGAAATGGCCGCGCTGGACGCCGTCGGTCGAAATGGTCTCGCGCCAGCCTGAAGTTCGCCCTTTCGGGGCGGAGAATGGCGGCATGAATCCGGGGCTGATGAACCCGCTCGGCGCGCGCGCCATGTATATCTTCAAGGACGGGCAGGATACGCTCTACCGCGTCCACGGCACACCCGACTGGCAGTCGATCGGCAAGGCCACCTCGTCGGGCTGCGTGCGCATGCTGAACCAGGACGTCATCGATCTTTACGACCGCGTTCCTGCCAAGGCCGAGATCGTTGTGATGTAGCGCTGCAACAGCGCGGCCCATATCGTCTGCTCCGGACCAGACACGTCTGCGTGAAGCTATGGTTTATTTGGCGCAAGCCGATAGATCTTCTCATGTTGTTATCGGCATCGGACGAATCACCGGCTTCCCGGCGTCTCGTCCGGCTTCCCGCATCAGAGGAAATCAGTCCCGCGTCATGAGCTTCGATAGACATCTTTCCCGCCGCAGCTTTCTTTCCTTTTCGGCGTTGACCGCAGCCTCCGCGCTCACCGGCTGCGCCTCCTCAGCCAACACGGTGACATCAGGCGATACGAGGATCATTTACCGTTCGCCCATGCGCCTGTTTCAGTCGATGGGAACATCGAGCGTGCCGAGTGGGGCCGAGCTTGCCGTCATGTATGGCCCCATCGAAGACGGCGGCTTTCTCATTCCAGCCGTTCCCTACGAGCAGATTGATCCGCGCTATTATCGCCAGCGCGTCGTCGATCCCACCGGCCAGCCCCCAGGGACCATCGTCGTCGATACGCCGTCGCGCTTCCTCTATCTCGTCCAGAGCGACGGCATGGCGATGCGTTACGGCGTCGGCATCGGCCGCGAGGGTTTCGCCTGGCAGGGGTCTGGCGTCATCCAGTGGCGTCAGAAATGGCCGCGCTGGAAGCCGCCGAACGAGATGGTCGCCCGCCAGCCGGAACTCGTCAAATATTCGATCGAGAACGGCGGCATGGAGCCGGGTCTGAAGAACCCGCTCGGCGCCCGCGCCCTCTATATCTTCTCGAATGGAGAGGACACGCTCTATCGCCTGCACGGAAATCCCGACTGGCGCTCGATCGGCAAGGCCGTCTCGTCGGGCTGCGTGCGGCTGATGAACCAGGATATCATCGATCTCTACGACCGCGTTCCGACCAAGGCGCCCATCGTCGTCTGGCAATAATCGTCCCCGAGGCGGCCGAAATCCGGCCGCCTCGTACCGATCGTTTTCTCGGGCAAGCAGGCGCTTTGCCCTGGGCAAGAGCTTCATTTTGCCCCCGCGAGAGAATTATTTTCCGAAATACCATTGCTTAATTCGGTAAATATCCTACATGGTGCGTATCGAATTGCTTGCGACCTTTGTCCACGCGCTTGAGCGCTCCGTCAGATATCCTCTCAACATCGATACGGCTTGTCGGATATCTTTTCCGCAGGCGAACACAAACGGTTGAAAAGGAGATCGTTATGAATTCAGGCGTCGTCAAGTGGTTCAATGGCACCAAAGGTTTTGGCTTCATTCAGCCCGATGATGGTTCTACGGACGTTTTTGTCCATATCTCAGCGGTTGAACGCGCCGGAATGCGCGAACTCGTTGAAGGTCAGAAGATCCGCTACGATCTCGTCCGCGACAAGAAGTCCGGCAAGAATTCGGCCGACAACCTTCAGGCCGCATGATTTGTCATTCGCCTCTGCTGACCATGAATATGGCAGCGCGCTGGCCATGTGCTGGCAGCAAGCTGACCACGGATGTACTGGCAGCGAGCTGCCCATACCGGCAGCGGGCTGAGTGACTGGAAGAGGTCGGGTCCGAGCCCGGCCTTTTTGCTTTGATCGCAGGCTTTTCCGGAATGCCCCGCGGTCGTTCCTGAATGACCCCCGGTCGTTCTGATTGACCGATTGAGCAGCCGAAGAGTCGAAGGGACGCTGAAATGGGCAGACCAAACTATAAAGTCGGCGACGTGATCGTGCTGAAATCCGGCCTCACCCGCACGGCGAAAGCTAATAAGCGGTGCCGGATCTCCAGCATCCTTCCCAACGACCATGGGCATGTGCAATATCGCGTCCAGTTCGACGCAGAGAATTTCGAGCGCCGCATCACTGAGGCCGACATCGATACCGGTGAATCTCCGTCTAGGGCTTCCCCCGAGGCGGCGGCCAAGTCTGACGGCGCCGAGCCCTGGCTGAAGTTTTCGAGCATCAAAATCGGGAAGTAGTTCCGGGTTTTTTATTTTGGCCCGGGTTTTTAATTTTGGACAGTGCGGCCTCGCCGCCGCAACAGGAAGGATATCGTTTTGCAGGTACTCGTCAGAGATAACAATGTCGATCAGGCGCTCCGCGTGCTCAAGAAAAAGATGCAGCGCGAAGGCCTGTTCCGGGAGATGAAGGCGCGCAGCGCATTTGAGAAGCCGTCCGAGAAGCGCGCCCGCGAAAAGGCCGAGGCCATTCGCCGCCAGCGCAAGCTCGCCCGCAAGAAGCTGCAGCGCGAAGGTTTGCTGCCGGCACCGAAGAAGGTTCTGCGCCCCACCCGCTAATCCCGGCCGTGGCATCACGGCCCACCGTGGCATCACGGCCCAACCGTGGAATCATGGTTTCTGCCGTGGAGCCGTGGCTTACAGCGCCGCGCGTCTTTTCCAGACGCGCAAACGAGGCTGTAACACTTGAATTTCAGCATAATTCCTTGAACCGATTTCGATTTGAGGAACTATGCGGTAACGCCGCCATCACCTGGGAAAGGGGCACATGACCGCCACCAAGGGAGAATTCTTCAATCCCGCCAAGCTTTCGTCTCGCGACAAGGCGGAAGCGACCGATCACACGGCGCGCGCCATTATCGCCGCCGAGGCAACGGCCCGTGACAAGAAGACGGAGAAGCTGAAAGCACTGCGTTTGCAGCAGGAGGCCGATGCTGAACCTAAGGCGGCGCCTGCGAAGAAGCGCCGGTCGCCGGCTAAGCCGCGGCCCTGATCTCGGCGCGCATGCCGGCTCTGCCGGGTGCCAGTTCTACCGGGTGCCAGTTCTACCGGATGAATGCGTTCAGCCGCCCGTGCCGGCCCGCCCGAGATTGCCCCGCAGCCGATGCAGCATGTCGCGCATCTCGGCCATTTCCTGAAGCGTGCAGCCTGCGGCTTGCCCGATCGCCCCCATGATCGTATCGATCTCCCCCTTCATTGCCTGACCTTGCGGGGTCAGCGACACGATCACCTGCCGTTCGTCGCGCAGGTCGCGGATGCGCTTGAGCAGCCCGCTCTGTTCCAGCCGTTTCAACAGCGGCGATAGCGTGCCGGAATCGAGATCCAGCTGCTCGCCGATCGTCTTGACCGGCAACTCGCCGCGTTCCCACAGCACCAGCATCACCAGATATTGCGGATAAGTCAGGCCGACCCTGTCGAGGATCGGCTTGTAGGCGCGGGTGAAAGCATGCGCCGTCGCGTAGACCGCGAAGCACAACTGCTTTTCCAGCCGTTTCTCCTCTTGCGGTATCTCCATCGTCTTCGTCGTTTGCGCTTTCATATCTATTGTCCTTGAAGCCTGATTGTCCTCTTTTCGAATTCGAAATGCAATTTGCAAAATTCACTTGCGTACAATTTAATTGTGCGATACTAAAAATCCAACCCGATCGAAGGGCCAACCAAAGGAGATTGTCATGCCTATTCTCTATACGACCAAAGCCTCTGCCACCGGCGGCCGCGCGGGCCGCGCCGTTTCCGAAAACGGCGTTCTGGACGTGACGCTGACCGTTCCCAAGGAACTCGGCGGCGACGGCGCAACCGGCACCAATCCCGAACAGCTCTTCGCTGCCGGCTACTCCGCCTGCTTCCTCGGTGCATTGAAATTTGTCGCGGGACAGCAGAAGGTCAAGATTCCGGAAGATACGACGGTTTCCGCCAAGGTCGGCATCGGCCCGCGTGAAGATGGCGGCGGCTTCGGCATCGAAGTGGCGCTGACCGTCAACATCCCGGGTCTCGACCGCGAAACCGCTGAAAAGCTCGCAGCCGCAGCCCACATCGTCTGCCCCTACAGCCACGCGATGCGCACCTCGACCGAGGTCCCGGTTACCGTCGCCTGATCGATTTTAAAAAGCTGGTAGCCGTATCGGCTGCCGCCATCTGCAGGCCGGGTAGGGTACTATCCGGCCGGCTTTGCCGTTTCTGCCATCATTCATGACAGCGCCTGCAGATCCTGCCGCAGCCTTGCGACGCTGCCATCCGGCAGCTTTCCGTCGATCATCGCATGTGTGCTTTCCCAGATCGGCAGTGCTCTTGCCAGCACCGCCTTGCCCTCAGGGGTGAGGCTCAGCAGCCGGCCGCGCCTGTCCCTCGGGTTCTCCATCACCGTTACCCAGCCCTTGCGCTGCAGCGGCTTCAACGCCGCCGTCAGCGTCGTCTGGTCCATGGCGAGCAGGGCTGCGACCGGCCCCATCGGCGGCGGCTCCGGCCGGTTCAGCGACATCATCAGCGAAAACTGCCCGTTGGTCAGGCCGGCCGGCCTCAGCGCATCGTCGAACAGCCGGGCAAGCGCGCGTGCCGCCCGCTGCACATGCAGGCAGAGGCAGGTGTCGCGCACCATCAGCGTCGTGGAAAAGGGAATCTCGATCGAATTTGACATGCCCCATTTCTATTGATATCAATGTATTTAGTCAAGGAGAAGGAGATGAGCCGGCTTCACCGGCAAGCGCCGGAGGAGGGCGCATTCCATGCAGAATGAAGTTGTGTCCCGCGAAGAGTGGCTCGAGGCCCGCCGTGCCCTGCTGGCAAAGGAGCAGGAGGCGACGCGGTTGCGCGACAGCGTCAACGCCGCCCGTCTGGCGCTGCCCTGGGTGAAGGTCGACAAAGATTATGCCTTCGAGACGCCGGAGGGCAGGAAGTCGCTCGCCGATCTCTTCGACGGCCGCAGCCAGTTGCTGATCTACCATTTCATGCTTGGCCCGGATTGGGATGCCGGCTGCACCGGCTGCTCCTTCCTGTCCGATCATGTCGATGGCGCCTTGCCGCATCTGAACCATCACGACGTCACCTGGGTCGCCGTTTCACGCGCGCCGCTCGACAAGATCGCTGCCTATAAACAGCGCATGGGTTGGCAATTTCCCTGGGTTTCTTCCTTCGGCAGCGATTTCAATTTCGATTATCACGTTTCTTTCAGCCCCGAGGATCTTGCCAAAGACAAGGTCTTTTACAATTTCACGCCTATGCAGCCGGCTGATGCCAATGACGAACTGCCGGGTCTGAGCGCTTTCTACCGCAACGACAAGGGCGAGGTCTTCCATACCTATTCGAGTTATGCCCGCGGGCCGGAAGAACTGATCGGCACCCTGATGATCCTCGACCGCGCGCCGAAGGGCCGCAACGAGGACAGCACGATGAATTTCGTGCGCCGCCACGACGAATATGAGGAGGCCAAGGCGCCATCCTGCTGTCACTGAGCCGGAGCATGATGCCGAAAAGTGTAAGCGGTTTTCGGGCGACATCATGCTCTAACGATCCAGCAGTTTTGCGTCCGGAATGCGGACTACGCACCACCATCACTCAAGGGAGAAGAGGATGATGAAGACCGCTGAAGTGCTGAAGGAACATTCCTTCCTGGAAAGACTGGTCGGCGACTGGACCGTCACCGCACCCGACATGAGTGGCGGCGAGCCCTGGACGGAGACCGTCCGCTCGTTGCACGGCATCTGGTTCGTCGCAGAAGGGACCGGCCGCATGCCGGATGGTAAGGAGGCGACCAGCATCCTGACGCTCGGTTACAACGACGCAAAAGGCAAGTATGTCGGCAGCTGGATCGGCAGCATGATGGACTATATGTGGGTCTATGAGGGCGAGGTCGACGCGTCAGGCAATGTGCTGGAACTCTATACCACAGGTCCAGACTTCAATGGCGAGGGGCTTGCCGATTACCGCGAGCAGATCATCTTCGTCGACGCCGATCACCGCACCTTCGTCTCCAGCGCCAAGCAGCAGGACGGGTCCTGGAAGCAGTTCATGGAAGCACATTACGCCCGCAAGATCTGACAATCGCGGCGTTCAACCTCGAGAAAGGGGCCTCGCAAAGAGGCCTCCGAAGAAGGGCGTCGAAAAAGGGAGTGTATGATGTCTGAGACGCATGGAAAGTTCATCTGGTGCGAGTTGATGACCCCCGACACATCGGCTGCCGCGAAATTCTATAGTTCGGTCGTCGGCTGGACCACCTCCGAAATGAAAATGGAGGGCATGCCCACCTACACGATCTTCGAGGCGAACGGCGTCGGCGTCGCCGGCCTGATGGAATTTCCGGCCGAACTCGAGGGCAAGGGCATTCCGCCGAACTGGACGGGTTATGTCGATGTCGACGACGTCGACCAGTCGGCCAAGGATTTCGCCGCCAATGGCGGTTCGGTCCGCCGTCCGCCGGAAGACATCCCGACCATCGGCCGCTTCGCCGTCGTCGCCGATCCGCATGGCGCGGTGCTCTGCATCATGACGCCGGCGCCGATGGAGAAGCCCATGCCGGAACTGGCCTTCGACGCACCCGGCAATATCGGCTGGCGCGAACTCTATGCCGGCAATGGCAAAGAGGCGTTGGCCTTCTATTCCAAGCTGTTCGGCTGGACGAAGGACAGCGAATTCGACATGGGACCGATGGGCGTCTATTATCTTTTCGCCCATAACGGCCGGCAGACCGGCGGCATGATGACCAAGCCGGAAAACATGCCGATGACCTTCTGGTGCTATTATTTCATCGTGCCGACCCTCGATGCCGCGATCGAACGCGTCACCTCAGGCGGCGGCAAGCTCGTCAACGGCCCGATGGAAGTCCCCGGCGGCAGCTGGATCATCCAGGCCACCGACCCACAAGGCGCCTTCTTCTGCCTGGTGGCACCGAAGCGTTAGGCTTTTAGGCGTGGCAGCGTGCGGCAGGACCCCCATACGGTTGCCGCCGCTGCCTTTCCGTCAGAACTTGTAGCTGGTCCCGAAGAGGACCTTGTCCTGCGTGGCGCCGACATCGCCGATGGTCGAGCCGAAGTCCTTGTTGCCGAAATCGGAATGGCGATACTCGCCGCGCACCAGGATATTGTCGGTGACCGCGTGTTCGATACCACCGCCGGCCGTCCAGCCGATCAGGATGCCGTCCTTCTTTCCGGCAGCCGGAATGTCGACCTTGCCGCCGCCGGCTGCCACGCCTGCCGTCGCAAAAAACAGGGTTCGATCCAAAGCGTAACCGACCCGGGCTCGGCCGGAAGCATCCCATTCGAGGTTCGCATTGCCATTTTTCTCGAAGTTGTAGTTGAAGTCGTTCTCGATGCCGTAGACGATATTTCCGGATTGGAAATTATAGCCTGCATGCAGGCCGGATGTACCGCTGTCGATATCCTGATCCGAGCCGAGAATCTCTGCCTGGCTCCAGGAATATCCGCCCTGGGCGCCGAGATAGAAGCCTGACCAGTCATAGGCCGAAGATACTTGCTCGGCGGACGGCGCCGACGGCGTTTCATAGGTGAGATCGGCGGCAACGGCCGGAACGGCAACCGAAAGCGCCAGGGCGGCGCAGGCGACTAGTCTGATATGCATGGAGATGCCTCGTGTTTCATGGGGAGAAAAGCCGAGAGAGCGATCGCGACACCCGGCTCTCAAGAAACCATGCCCCACGCCGGTGTTGCGGAGTGTCCTTTAACATTGAGATTTGTTGCGAACCCTCGCAAAGGACGGGGCGGCACGGCACGCCGCGCCACCCATCACGCGCCTGATCCCACCGAAGCAAAGAATCCTTTCGGGCTTTCCACCTCCACCAGCCGCTTCTTCTCGATCAGCCAGAACCGGTTTCCCACGGCCCGCACGAAACTGCGGTCATGCGAGACCAGCAGGCAGCTCGCTTCATGTGCCATCAACTCGCTCTCCAGCGCCTCCTGTCCGTCGATGTCGAGGTGGTTGGTCGGTTCGTCGAGCAGGTAGAAGTTCGGCTCCGTCAGCCGCAGCACCAGCATGCCGAGCCTGGCCTTCTGGCCGCCGGAGAGCTGGCCGATCGGTTTTGCCTGCATGTCGATCGTCATGCCGGCGCCCGCCAGCAGGGCCCGCGCCCGCTGGTCGCCGACATCGAAGCGGCGGATGATCGTGCCGATCGGCGTGTCGGTGTCGGCAAGATCGGCAAGCGCCTGGTCGCCATAGCCGAGCACCAGCGAGGGGGTCGCCTTGATGCTGTCGCGCACCGTCTCGGGTCTTTCGATCGCCTGTTTCAGCATCGACACCAGCCGCGACTTGCCGGCGCCGTTGAGGCCGAGCAGCACGATGCGGTCGCCCTGGCAGATGAACTGCCGGCCGGTCTTGAACAGCAGCGTTCCATCCGGCGTCGTTACCGCCGCATCCTCCAGCGTCATCAGCACCTTGGCATGGGTGCCGCGGTTTGAAAGCCGGATGGCGCCGGCCGAGCGCTCCAGGTGCGCCGGTTTTGCCGCGTCCTCCAGCTTCTCCGCACGCTGCCTGAGCTGCTTCGTCTTGACGACGAGCAGGTCGCTGCCGGAATTGATGCCGATATTGTTGAGCTTCGCCGCCTGCTTGCGCAATTGCTCCGCCACCTTCATATCGCGCTCGTAGCGCCGGGCTTCGGAAGCGTCGGCCTCGTCGAGGGCGGCGCGTGCCCTGGTATAGGGCAGGGTAAAGACCGGCGATTGCTCCGGCCGCAGGAACAGCGTCCGATTGGTCGTCGCATCGAGGAAGGCGCGATCGTGGCTGGACAGGATAACCGGCACGTCGCGCGGCAGCGCGTTCAACCAGCTCTCCAGCTGCGCGATCTTTTCGAGGTCGAGATGGTTGGTCGGCTCGTCGAGCAGAAGCACGTCGGGCTCGCTCACCCAGGTGCGGGCAAGCATGGCAAGCCGCTGCCATCCGCCGCTCAACTGCTTCAGTGGCCGGCCGCGCATGGCCTCCGGCACGTCGAGCGATTCCAGCACCACATCGACCCGCCAGCTTTCGCTTTCGGCCTGATCGGCCGGCAGCGCCTGCAGCACCGCATCGTAGAACGGCGTGTCGAAAAGGGCAGGCGGCACATTCTGCGCGACATGGCCGACGGTCAGCCCGCGCGCCTTGGTGATCTCGCCCTCGCTCGGCTCCAGCGCACCGGTGATGCAGGCAAGCAGCGTCGATTTCCCCCGCCCGTTGGCGGCGACGAGGCCGATGCGGTCGCCGGCATTGACGACGAGATTGAGCTTGGAAAACAAAGGATTGCCCAGCGTCACGCCGAGATTGCGGATATTGATGAGTGTCATGATCGTTCTCTGGTCTTGACCGGGTGGTCGGCACGATCCGGGGCATTCAGCCATCACGGGATTGCGCGGTTCGAGCCCGGGAAATGAGAGGAATGCGCGCTGTCAATTACGACGCCGCATTGGCCACGAAGGGCAGACCAGGAAGAGATGTCGAGAAACGGTCTCTGGTCAGCCCTGCAAACGCATTTGCAGGGCGTTGACGGGACCACGCTGGCGATTAAACCGAAAATATTGCATTGCGTGATCCTCCTTTCTCAAAAGCTTGCGAGATCCAAATAACATTGCTCGCAAAAAGAGGCAAGGGAGCCGGAGGCGTGCCGATCACCAGCCGTCGCGCCGGCGGTGAGTTGGCAGGAACGGTCACCCCGCCCTCCGTCCTCCTCGGCCTTGAGCCGAGGATCCATGCCCGCTGCTGATGGACGCCGCGTGGATGGTGGGGCAAGCCCGCCTTTACCCGCGTCGCGCTGATGTGCACTTCATTCACCGGGGCCAAGGCCGTGGCTCAGTTGCGCCCAATTCTTGATTTATCCACTCAGCTCACCGGCAATCAACTCCAACCGCCGCTCTATCCCGATACTCTCGAGAAACGTCTCGTCATGGCTGACGACCACGAGCGCGCCGTCATAAGCGCGCAGTCCGGCCTCGACGGCGGCGATCGAGTCGATGTCGAGATGGTTGGTCGGTTCGTCGAGGATCAACAGTGGCGGCGGTGCCGAGCCGAGGACGCAGGCAAGGCCCGCCCGCAGCAATTGCCCGCCGCTCAGCGTCGATACGGTCTGCAGCGCCGCATCCGCCCTGAACATGAAGCGGGCAAGGGCGGCCCGGCAGGTATTTTCATCGGCCAGCGGATTGATCCGACGGAAATTGTCGCGGATCGAGGCCGACGGATCGAGAAGGCTGACCGTCTGATCGAGCATCGAGAAGGCAGTCATGACGCCGACCGTGCCCGCCCAGGGTTTTAGGTCGCCGGTGATGAGCGCCAGCAAGGTCGTTTTGCCCGAGCCGTTGCGGCCGGTGACGGCGATACGCTCCGGTCCCGTCACATCGAAGGAGAGATCGCGGATGACGGGATCGCCCGGCTGGTAGCCGGATGTCACGCCATCCATCTTCAGCACGATCTTGCTGGCAGGCAGCCCGGTCGGCGGCAGGGTGACCGACAAGGGCTGCAGGATCTCGATCTTCTCGCGCGCTGCCCTTGCCTCTTCCAGTGCCTGGGCGCGCCGGCGCTCGGCGAGGCGGGCATTGTCGCCGCCCGTCGTTTCGCTCCGCTCCTTCATGCCGCCGAGCATGATGCGCGGTATGCCGCCCTTGGCGGCCATCTTCCGCCCGGTGCTGTCCCTCTGCGCCTGGCGCTCGACCGTCGCCTGCGCCTTCTTTGCCACCTCGGCCATGCGTTTTTCGGCTTCAGTGAGATCATGCTGTGCCGCCGCGAGCTCAAGGGCCTTGCGCTCGCGATAATGGCTCCAGTTGCCGCCGTAGCGCGTGGCACTGAGCGAGGTCAGCTCGACGATCGCATCGACACTTTCAAGCAGTTCCCGGTCATGGCTGACGATGATGGCGCCGGCCCGCCAGCCTGACACCAGCGCGATCACCGCCTCGCGGCCTTCGCGATCGAGATTGTTTGTGGGCTCGTCGAGCAGCAGAAAATCCGGTTCGGTAAAGATCAGCGCTGCCAGCCCAGCACGTGTGCGCTGCCCACCGGAGAGTGCCGCAAGCGGGGTTTCCGGGGCCACGTCGAGCCCGGTCCGATGGAGGGCTGCGGCAATGCGCGCCTCCAGCATCCAGTCCGCCGATGCAAGCTCGTCGGTCGTTGCCTCGCCGGCTTCAGCGCGGCGAAGAATAGCGAGCGCATCGGTCACGCCGAAGAGATCGGCAACCGTTTCGTCAGATGCTACCTGAACGCTCTGCCGCAGCACGCCAAGGCTGCCGTTGACGGATACGGTGCCCGAATGCGGCTGGACTTCACTGGAGACGAGTTTGAGCAGCGTCGTCTTGCCGACGCCATTACGCCCGACGAGACCAGTACGCTCGGCGCCGAAACTCAGGTCGAGATTGGAAAAAAGCGGCCGCCCGTCAGGCGCGGACCACGAAACTTGGGAGAGGGTGATGGATGCAGGCATGGATATGGATTTCCCGGTTGGCAAGGCGAACTGGCGTTGCGATCGGGTTGAAATCCATTGCGGCACACATCCTGTTGAAATGGTCGATGGCAGGGAATTTAGGGAATAAACGCTGCGGGTTCAAGGTTAAGCAACCAATCGGGCGGCAGGCGGCGATATTGCTCCCTCTTCTCCCCAGCGGGGAGAAGGTGGCCCGAAGGGTCGGATGAGGGGGCCGCACGGTACCCCGTTGCTGCCTTTCGCCGGCCGCTCAAGGCGTTCGTCGCTGACGCTTCTCACACCCCCTCATCTGCCTGCCGGCATCTTCTCCCCGCTGGGGAGAAGGGACCCAGGCTTACCGCTTCAAGCTCCCCAATATCCCACGCACCAGCGCCCGGCCGACTTGTGTCGCCACCGTGCGCGCCACGCTCTTCATTGCCGCTTCCACCACCGTTTCGCGCTGGTAGCCGGAAGTCCTGCCGCGCGATTGGCCGCGGCCCTGGTTGTCGTCGTCATTGCCGCCGCCGAAGCCCGGCAGGTTCCAGCCGGAGGTAGTGTTGCCCTGTTGCTGAGGCGCTTCTTCCTGGGCTCGCTTGGCGGCTTCGGCATCGGCCGCCTTCTTCGCCCGTGCGGCCAGCAGCTCGAAGGCGGATTCGCGGTCGATATCCTCGTCATAGATGCCGAGAACCGGGCTCCTGTCCATGATCTGCCGGCGCTCGTCATCCGTCACCGGGCCGACGCGGCCGGATGGGGGGCGGATCAGCGTGCGCTCGACGATCGAAGGCGCGCCCTTGGCCTCCAGCGTTGAAACCAATGCCTCGCCGGTGCCGAGATTGGTGATGACGGTGGCGCAATCGAAAGCCGGATTGGCCCGGAATGTATCGGCCGCCGTCCTGACCGCCTTCTGCTCGCGCGGCGAATAGGCGCGAAGCGCATGCTGCGCCCGGTTGCCGAGCTGGGCGAGCACCGTTTCCGGCACGTCGAGCGGGTTCTGCGTCACGAAATAGACGCCGACGCCCTTGGAACGGATCAACCGCACCACCTGCTCGACGCGTTCGGTCAGCACCTTCGGCGCATCGTTGAAGAGCAGGTGCGCCTCGTCGAAGAAGAAGACGAGCTTCGGCTTGTCGGGATCGCCCACCTCGGGCAATTCCTCGAAGAGCTCGGAAAGCAGCCAGAGCAGGAAGGTGGCGTAAAGCCGCGGGTTCATCATCAGCTTGTCGGCGGCCAGCACCGAGATCTGGCCGTAGCCATTATTGCTGGTGCGCATGATGTCGGTGATCTTCAGCGCCGGTTCGCCGAAGAAATGCTCCGCACCCTGCTGTTCGAGAACGAGCAGCGCCCGCTGGATCGAGCCGACCGAGGCCTTGGAGATCAGCCCGTATTGGTTGGAAAGTTGGCTGGCGTTCTCGCCCATATAGTTCAAGAGCGAGCTGAAATCCTTGAGGTCGAGCAATGGCAGGCCGCCCTGGTCGGCGATCTTGAAGGCGATGTTGATGACGCCTTCCTGCGGTTCGGAGGCATCCATCAGGCGAGCGAGCAGCAGCGGTCCCATCTCGGCGATGGTGGTGCGCACCCGGTGGCCCTTCTCGCCAAACAGATCCCAGAAGATCACCGGAAACTGGTCGAATTCGTAGTCGGCAAAGCCGATCTGCTCGGCGCGCTTCGTCAGGAAATCCCTGGGCTCGCCCTTGGCGGCGATGCCGGAAAGATCGCCCTTGATGTCGGCCGCAAACACCGGAACGCCGGCCCGTGAGAAACCTTCGGCCAGCACCTGCAGCGTCACCGTCTTGCCGGTGCCGGTGGCGCCGGTGACGAGGCCGTGGCGATTGCCGAATTTCAGGTCGAGATATTCCGGCTTGTTGATGCTGTCATCGGGATTGCGGCTCGCGCCGATGAAAATCTTGCCATCCTCGATCATTCGGAATGCTCCTTTGGGGCTCTGCCGCCATTTGTATGAGAAGGCGTGCTTCCGCCGCCTTCATCGAACCATCGTTTCCCTGTTATAAGCAGGCATGTGCATGCGGACAACTGTTTGCATTGAAAGCAAAACCGGACAAAGTGCGACCCGGGGAGGGGTCGGCTTGAGTTGCGGTCGAATCTCGATTAACGTTGACGTTAACGTCAAAAAACAGGAGGCTGACGATGAATGAAATTGTGACCCAGATCGCCGATCGCGTGGGTATTGCGCCTGATCTGGCCGAAAAGGCGCTCGGCATGATGCTCGGCTTTCTGCAGCGCGAGGCCGCCGATGGCCCGGTTGCCAAGATGATCGAAGCGATCCCCGGCGGCGCCGATCTCGTCGCCCAGTTCAACGGCGCCGGTGCCGGCGGCGGCGGCCTGCTCGGCGGGCTGATGAGCTCGCTCGGCGGCGGCGGCATCATGGGGCTCGGCCAGCAGCTGATGGGTGAAGGCCTCGGCATGGGCGAGATCACCTCGCTTGCCAAGGAAACCATCGCGATCGCCAAGCAATATGCCGGCGAAGAGGTCGTCGACGAGGTCGTCGCTTCCGTTCCGGGCCTCAGTCAGTTCGTCTGAGACGAGAGATCGGCATGAGCCTCGCGTTGTCGCGGGGCTCATTGTTCTCGCTTCGGAAGTCCCGGAGTGAAGAGCAAGCGCTGTCCCTTGGATGGAAGGAAAGCCCCATGACCGTCTGGCGCCCATCGCAGCAAATCAGGGTGAAGGTGATCGGTCTTGCCTGGCGGAAAGACCAGCTGCTCGCAGCCGAAGTGGAGGATGACAGCGGCCGCATCAAGGGCGTTCGCCCGCTTGGCGGCGCCATTGAATTCGGCGAGAGCCGCGAAGAAGCCTTGCACCGTGAATTCAGGGAGGAACTCGAGACTGATATCCGCATCGTCGGCCCCTGGCATCTGCTTGAAAACATCTACGAGCATCATGGCGCGACCGGTCACGAATTCATCTTCGCCGCCGATATCGAACTGACCGATGCATCGCTCTATCAGCGCGACGAAATCCACTATTCCGAGCTCGACGAGACGGCGGCGACGGCGCGCTGGTTCGGCCGTGACAGGCTGCGGGACGCCGGCATCGAACTCTATCCGACAGGTCTCGACAGACTGCTGTCGCGATGGCGCGATTGAACTGGAGATCGCCCTTTCTGAGGCGTCATATTCCGATCGCCAAACTTTGATCGCCTGCCCCCGCTTCCGGGGGAACAATGAGCTCGTCCTGCTGTTTCTGTCGCATCGCTGAAACCATAGGGAATAGCATCATGCGTATGTTTCTTGCCGCAGCCTCGATCATTCTCCTCGGCTTCGCCGCTCCAGCTTTTTCTCAGGCGCTTGCTGATATGGACTCTAGCGGCCGCTTCGGCGGCATGCCACCCGGCACGGTGCCAGGGGCGGAATCCAATGGCGGTCTCATGATTCCGCTCGATCCAGTCGAAACCGGTGATATCACCGTCGTCATTCCGTCGGATCGGACCACCTGCCCGCGGCCCGGAACGCGTCAGTACCGCGTGGCAGAGCGCGACGGTACGCTAAGCGACGCCTGCCGCTGACGGGATAGTCCAAGATCATAAAGCAGGAACGGCTATTTGTCGTTTCTGTGCAGCACCACGCCGAGTTCATGCCACTGCCGCCTGTCGCGCTGGATCAGTTCGTCGGCTGAGGCTGGTCCCATGCTGCCTGGCGCGTAGGCGTCAGGCACGCTCTGATCCCTAGCCCAGATGTCCAGGAAGGGCTGCACCGCCGCCCATCCGGCCTCGATGCCGTCGGCGCGCTGGAACAGAGTCTGGTCGCCGATGAAGAGATCGTAGAGCAACGATTCATAGCCGGTCGTCTTGGCGATATCGAATTTGTCGGCATAGCGGAAATCGAGAGAGACCGGCACGGTATCGACGGAAAGCCCCGGCGACTTGATCGAGATTTCCATGCTCATTCCTTCGTCCGGCTGCACTTGGATCACCAGCCGGTTCGGCGGCAGTCGGCGCTTGACGTCGGTCTCGCGAAACTGCGCGAAGGGAACCGGCTGGAAAGTGATGACGATCTCGGTGTCGCGCGCCGTCAGCGCCTTGCCCGTCCTGAGATAGAAGGGCACGCCGGCCCAGCGCCAGGTATCGGCATAGAGCTTCAGCGCCACGAAGGTCTCGGTCCTGCTGTCGGGCGAGACGTCCTTGGTATCGCGATAGGCCGGGAGCTCGGCACCATTGAGCGGGCCCGCGCCATAGGCGCCGCGCACGCCATGCGTCTTGGCCTCATCAGGCGTATAGATGCGCATCGCCTTCAGCACCTTGCTCTTCTCGTTGCGGATCGCTTCGGCATCGAAGCTGTTCGGCGGTTCCATGGCGATCATCGCCAGCAACTGGAAGAGATGGTTCGGCACCATGTCGCGCAACGCGCCGGTTGCATCGTAGAATTTGCCGCGGCTGCCGACATCGACGATTTCGGCAGCGGTGATCTGCACGTGGTCGATGTAGCGGCTGTTCCACAAGGACTCGATCATCATGTTGGCGAAACGCGCCGTCATCAGATTCTGCACCGTCTCCTTGCCGAGGAAATGGTCGAGCCGGTAGACTTGGCTCTCCCCGACCTGTGCGAGAATCTGCGCATTGAGTGCCTGCGCCGAAGCGAGATCGGTGCCGAACGGCTTCTCGATCGCGATGCGACGGAAGACGCCGTCGCTTTCATCGGTCAGCCCGTGCGCGGCCAGCTTCTCGACGATCGTCCCGAAGAAGGATGGCGGCACGGCGAGATAGAAGGCGGCATTGGCATGCGGCCCCAGCCGCTTGCCGATCTCGACGAAAATATCGTCCTTGGTGAAATCGCCGGACGTATAGGAAATGCGCCGGCGCAGGCTTTCCCAGGCCTCGTCCTTCACCGGTGGCTCTTCACCGCTCAGATGATTGAGGAATTGGTCGAGCCGCCCGCGCAGGAATTCGTCGTCACCAGGTTCGATGCCGATGCCGAGAATGTGGAGATCCTCGCCGACCAGGCGGCTGCGCGTCAGATTGATGATCGCCGGCACCAGCAGGCGGCGCGTCAGGTCTCCGGTGGCGCCGAAGATGACGAGGGTGACCGGCGGGGTAGGGGCAGCGTCCATGTGTCATCTCCTTGGAATTTGCGGCCGACTATAATGCGTGCCGGCCTCGCCGCAACATAGGCGGCGAGGGGTAACAGGCATTTGACAGCCTCTGACGTGCGCCCGAGGCCGGTTACGCTTTGACCGCCACCATGAAAATCCTCGGAAACCTGAGCAGCACCCGCCCATCCGACAGCTTGGGATAGGCCTGTTCCACCCGCTTGAGGTAATCGGCCAGGAAGGCTTCGCGATGCTCTTCGCCGGCATGGGCGAGATAGGGCATCAGTCCGGTTCCCTTCACCCATTCGACAATCGCTGCAGCATCCGCCATCGGGTGATTGTAGACGGTGTGCCAGATATCGACACGTGCGGCTTTGGCAATCAGCCTGTCGTAATAGGCGGAGGGCGGCGGCAGCGCCTTGCGCCGCACGCTCTTCGCCTCGAAGGCGGATTTCCACGGGCCGGCATGGGCGGTCTCCTCCATCGCCAGATGGGAGGGTTCGCCGAGATTGTCGGGCATCTGCACGGCCAGCACGCCGCCTTCGGAAAGCCCGTCCATCAGCCGGTCGAAGATATCGAGATGATCGGGCAGCCATTGGAAGACGGCATTGGCAAATAAAAGGTCGGCGGGCTCAGTCGGTTGCCAGCTGCCGAGATCGGCCTCGACGAAGGCAGTGCCCGGAAGCCGCTTGCGCGCTGCCTCCAGCATGTTCACGTCGCTGTCGACGCCAGAGACGCCGTCCGCCCCATAGCGCTCGATGATCAGCTCGGTCGAATTGCCCGGGCCGCAGCCGAGATCGACGGCATGACGAATCTTTTGCAGCGGCACCGGTGCCAACAGGTCGCGCGCCGGTCGCGTGCGCTCATCCTCGAATTTTACGTATTGATTGGCGGACCATGCCATGGCGTTCACTCCTGCTGTCAGGCCACATCGCCCATGTGGTGGATGCGGATCTTGTCGATGTTGCGGCCGTCGAGCTTGACGACCTCATCGGCGAAGTCGCCGGCGACGAGGGCACCCGCCGATCTTCACTCGGCCGATACAAGTATTTTGTCGACGCGCCTCCCGTCGAGATCGACGACTTCGAAGCGCCATCCGCCTCGCGTGAAGCTCTCACCCAATTCCGGCAGATGTTTCAACTCTTCCAACACCAGGCCAGCGACAGTCTGATATTCGAGATCGTCATCGAGCCTGAGGTTTAGGAATTCAGCGAACTCGTCAATCGGCGTCCAGCCCGACACGAGATAAGAACCGTCGTCTCGACGAGCGATGGCCTGTTCATCGACAGGTCCCTCCTGCAGAGCCCCCATGATTGCTTCCAAAATGTCACCTGACGAAACAACTCCCTCGAAATGGCCGTACTCGTCGAAAACCAGCACCATGTGAACGGGCGATTTCCTGATTGCTTCGATAACATTGATGGCAGTTGAGAGGTCTGAAACCACCGGGACGTCTTGCGTCAGAGCCTTGATGTCGACAGTCCCGTGTTCGGACATCGAGTCGTAGAAGTCCTTGACCGGAAGGATGCCGATTACCTCGTCCGAACTGCCTTTTCGAACCGGCAACCGCGACCGCTTCGTCCTGTGCAACTGGGTCCGAATTTCATCAAGGCTGTCGTCGATATCAATAATTTCGACGTCCCGTCGGGGCGTCATAAGCGCTCGGGCAGTGCGGTCCGCCAGCCGCATGACACCTGAGATCATCGCGGACTCTTCGCTTTCGATAACTCCAGCCGACTGCGCCTCGGCCAGAACGGTTTTGATCTCTGCGTCAGAGACATTGTCGCCACCTTTTCCTGCCTGGCCCAAGAGCTTCAGCACAAGGTTTCCGGAAGCGTTTAGAAGCCACACGAGTGGCAGCGCGATTTTTGAAAGTACCGCCATAGCTGGCGCGACCTTGGCCGCAACCGCTTCGGGTTCCCGCAATGCGATCTGCTTTGGAACAAGTTCGCCGATGATCAACGAAAGATAGGTGATTGCCACAACGACTGAACCTACGCCAATGGCATCAGCGGCCGTCGATGACAGCCCCTGGGCTTCAAGCCATCCGCTCAGGCGGCCGCCGAGCGTGGCCCCCGAGAAAGCGCCGGATAGAACGCCGACCAGCGTGATGCCGATCTGCACCGTAGAGAGGAAACGACCGGGGTTTTCGGCAAGTTTGATCGCTTGAGCTGCACCCTTGCTTCCATTGTCGGAGAGAACCTTCAGGCGGGCTGTTCGAGAAGACACAACGGCCAGCTCAGACATGGCGAGCACACCATTCAGGATGGTGAGAAACGCCACAATTCCAATTTCCAGAAACACAGGGACCCTATTCGTTGAGGTTGTAATGCCGCATTCATCAGGCGAAGCGGCGAGGCAGTCGAAGGGACGCTCTTATACGCCTATACGCATCGCCTGTCGTCTTTCCATTATCGTGTTGACATCAGTTCAGGTTCCATCGGACGCTCCTCTGAAGTGAAAGTCAGGGCAATCGGTAAAACCGGGCAGGCCGCGGCCACCCGTCATCGGCAATGGTCTGGGAAGCGGCCCTCTCTGCTGGAGCCTTGATATGCCTGGGGCGAGGCGGAGGTCATCGCACCGTCTACAATGGTCGCCTGCTTCCTCGGCCGGGAGATCCCGGTTGGAACGGGCGGAGCTTGTACTGGATGGGTCGCTGTCAGGCATGTCGCAATTTTGACGGTGAAACAGTGCCGACGCAAGAGGCGCCGGGCGAAAATCCTCATAGCATCTTGATGTGACAGTTTCGCCAACGGCAGCAGCACCGCATCTGCGCGTCTTAAAAGAGGCGCTGGGAGCCGCCTTGTCATAAGGAAAGCTGCCGCAATACACCGTAAATTAACAGCCTCTCGGTAGTTTCTTTAAAATTGCGAACGATTTCCGCGACGTGCAGGCACGTCCTGAAATCAGTTCTCGGTCAGGGGGAAGCCGGGACGGAATAGATCGATGCGCGATCGACGACCTGCCCGCTCGAGGAGGTTAAGCGCATGCAGTTCAAATCGGCTACCGGACGCAATATTTTTTCCGTGGCGGCTTGCGGTGTCATCGCGACGATCGCGGCATCGGGCGTTCTCTTTTACATCGCCTACAACGATATGCGCAAATCGAGCCTCGACGAGATGCTGCAGATCGCTGCTGCCAATGCGCTCAACGTCGAGAAATCCATGAGCGTGGCGCTCGGTATCGTCAATGCGTTGGAAACGTCGCTGTCGACGATGAAGGACGGCGGAAACGCCAATCGGGCTGCCGCCGACGACCTGCTGAAGAACATGCTGCAGGATAATCCGATGGCGCTCGGTGTTTGGACCGGCTGGGAACCGAATGCCTTTGACGGCAAGGACAAGGATTTCGTCGGCAAGGAAGGCCACGACACGACCGGCCGCTACGTGCCTTACTGGGTCCGCAGTGGCGACAAGATCCAGCACACGCCGCTGGTCGACTATGCCGTATCGGGCGCCGGCGATTACTACCAGCTGCCCTTTACCCAGAAAAAGGCCGTGGTCATCGAACCTTATGTTTACGCGGTGGACGGCAAGGACGTGCTGATGACCTCGGTCGCCAAGCCGATCATGGTCGACGGCAAGGCGCTGGGCGTCGCCGGCTTGGACATTTCGCTCGAAGACGCCAACAAGGCGATCTCGGCAGTCCACCCGATGGAGACCGGCTATCTCAGCCTGGTGACGGGCGCTGGCAGCGTCATCAGCCATCCTTCCGCCGAGCTCGCAGGCAAGAATATCAAGGACGGCGGTGATCTGACTGCCGGCTGGGATCAGTTGATCGCCAAGCCCGGCGTCGCGCAGGAGATCGCAGGCCGGGACGGCCAGACCTATTTCTCGGTCGCCTATCCGGTAAAGCTCACGAATGACCTCAACTGGTACGCCGTCGTCTCGGTGCCCAAATCCACCGTCTTTGCCCAGCTCAACAACATGGCCTGGAGCGCCGTTGCGATCACAGCCATCGCTGCTCTCCTGCTCGGCCTCGCAGGCTGGCTCATTGCCCGCAAATTCATCCGCCGCATAGAGGGCGTGATCTCCGAGACCGATCGCATCGCCCATGGCCAGCTCGACGTGCAATTGAGCGACAAGAATGCCAAGGACGAAATCGGCGACCTCTCACGCTCCCTCGCCATCCTGCTGGAAAGCAATCGCCAGAAGATCAAGCTGGAAACGGATGCGGAAACCTCCCGGGCCCGCGAAGAGGTCGAACGGCAGGAACGTTCCGTCCATCATGCCGCCCGCGAGGATTCGATCAAGTTCGCGGTCAGCGAACTCGGCAACGGACTGGCCAGCCTTTCCAACGGAGATATGACCATCCGGCTGGAAAAGCCATTTACCGACTCGCTTGACGAAATCCGCGTCGATTTCAATGCGTCTGTCGAAAAGCTCCAGGCAGCCCTGATTTCCTTCTCCGAAAACGCCGCCGTCATCCAGGCCGGTTCGGAAGAAATCCGCTCGGGCGCCGACGATCTCGCCCGCCGCACCGAACAGCAGGCCGCTTCCGTCGAGGAGACCGCCGCTGCGCTTGAGCAGATCACCACCTCGGTCAAGGACTCCACCCTTCGCGCCGAAGAGGCGGGAACGCTCGTCAGCCGCACCAAGGATGGTGCAGAAAAGTCCGGAGAAATCGTGCGCAACGCCGTCGACGCCATGACCGGTATCGAGCAATCCTCGCAGTCGATCTCCAACATTATCGGCGTGATCGACGATATTGCCTTCCAGACCAACCTGCTGGCCCTCAATGCAGGCGTTGAAGCAGCACGTGCGGGGGAAGCCGGCAAGGGCTTCGCCGTCGTCGCACAGGAAGTGCGTGAACTCGCGCAGCGCTCGGCCACCGCCGCCAAGGAGATCAAGGCGCTGATCACCTCTTCCGGCGACCAGGTCAAGCGTGGCGTCGATCTCGTCGGTCAGACCGGCAAGGCACTGCAGGCGATCGTTGCCGAAGTCCAGCAGATCAACAGCAATGTCCAGGCGGTCGTCCAAGCCGCCCGTGAACAGTCGACCGGTCTCCTGGAGATCAACACGGCGGTCAACCAGATGGACCAGTCGACCCAGAAAAACGCCGCGATGGTCGAGGAATCGAACGCCGCTTCGCATACGCTGGTGACGGAGGTGTCTGCCCTCTCGGAGCGTCTGGCACAGTTCAATCTCGGCCAGGTGGCAAAGGCGGCCCCTGCCGTCCGGACGACTGCCAAGCCGGTGGCACGCCCGGTCGGGGCGATGCTTTCGATGCGCAGACCGGTTCCCGCCTCGGCCACCGACCATGCCAGGCCCGCTCCGTCACCGGCCCGTGCACTCGGCGGCAAGCTCACAGCCGCCTTCGGCACCTCAGCCGCACCGGCTTCGACCGAGGGCAACTGGGAAGAGTTCTAGACATACGGCGTGCGACGCCGCTGAGCGCCGCTCCCCTTGGCAGAAGATGGCACCCGCGCGAGTTTGTTGCCGCCTCAGCTCTGTATTTGGTTGTATCTCGGTGGTGGAAATTGCCAAAGGACCGCAACAGTAACGAACCGTCAGAGGAGGTCGTAGCCTTTGACGTTCAGGGAGAGCGTGTTGTCGGCACGTTGCGCCTTGCTGCCGGAAAACCACAGCCGGTGATCCTGCTTTTCCCTGGGTTTGGCGGAGTTCGCGATGAGCTTCAGATTCCAAGCCAAGGCAAAGGAATTTTCGCCTACATAGCCAGGTCTTTTGCATCCCTAGGGTTTTCCAGTCTTCGTATCGATTTCCGTGGAAGCGGCGAAAGCGACGGCCTGTTTGAGAACACGACATATTCGAGCCAAATAGCGGATGGCATTGCCGCGATGGAGTTTCTGAGATCCGACCCTCGCGTCGATGGACGCCGCATCTTCCTGCTGGGGTGGAGCCAGGGAGGATTGATCGCCGCTGCGATCGGCGGCCGTACCAACTGGTCGTCCGGGATTGCTCTTTGGGCTGCTGTTGGAGAGCCAAGTGTTTCCTTTCCCGCTCTGATCGGTCAGAAAACCTATCTTCGCGGTTTGGCGGAAGAGAGTATTGCGACCGAGATCGTGATGCCGTGGGGCGCCAGGCTCAAGCTCAGGCACCTCTTCTTTCAAGAGGTGGCAACGCACGATCCATTCGATGAAATCAAGGCCTATGATGGCCCGCTCTTTGTGGCGGAAGGGTCCTTGGATACCGCCATTCCGGCGGGCACAGGACAAAAATTCGTGTCGGCCCATAACGGGGACAACGAGCTTCGGATCAGTCCGATGGACCACGCCTTCAATACGTCGCGCGGCACTGAAGCTCTCGATGCGCTGGTGATGGCGACCGCGAATTTCTTTGCTCTGCGGCCAGCTTTCCTCAAGCGAACATAACTGCCAGGATGGCGCGCTCAATTTTGATTTGAAAGCATTCAATATCTCGCGCTAAGGTCACACAAACCAGCATCAGCGCAAAGTCCTCGGAGTTGCCGATGACGTTTCCCGTTCCCTCCGCCGCCTTTGACCGCATGCTCATCATGGGCAATGGCGGCGCAGGTAAAACATGGCTCGCCCGTCGTATTGGTGAGCAGCTTCACCATCCGGTTGTCCACCTTGATGACATGCATTGGGAGCCGGGGCGCTACGGCATCGATCGCGACAGGGCATTGCGGGACGAGATGGTCAAGGCGGCGGCCGAGCGCCACGCCTGGGTCATGGAGGGCGTTTACGGGCAATTGGTGAACATGGTCCTCAACCGCACGACGATCCTGATCTGGATTGATCTGCCGGAGGGGGAATGCATCGCCAACATCAAGCTGCGAGGCATCCAAGGCGGCGAGACCGAAACGCAATTCGATGGCCTTTTAAAGTGGGTGGCCGAATACAGGAGTAGAACGAACAACTGGAACTCCTTCGAGACACACGCGCGATTGTTCTCGGTCTTTTCCCGTCCGAAGTTCCTGTTGTCGAGCCGTGAGGCGGTCACCGATTTTGCTGACCGGTTGTCCACCAGCATCGACGAGGCCATTGATGAACGAGCCCAGATTTCCGAATGACGAGGGCGAAGACGCCTGGATGGTCGTCCAGGTGTTTGCGGATGAACACTGGAATGCCTACCACGATATCCGTCGCGTCGTCCTCTTCGAGGCCCGCGGATTGATTGGCTATGATGCCAACCATCCCGACGACCGAAGGGAGGGGCATTTCCCTTTGCTGCTTCTGCTTGAAAACACGCCCGTCGGTGCGGCTCGTCTTGATCTGATGAGCAGGCAGACCGCATGTGTGCGGACCGTCGCGATCAAGGCGGAATGCCAGGGAAAAGGGTACGGCCGGATGCTCATGACCGGCCTCGAAAAATTCGCATCACAACACGAGGTCGAGAGACTGCTTGTGAATGCGGCGCGAGACGCTGTGGGATTCTACGACGCGCTCGGGTGGACCGTCGTTGAGGCCGGTGGTGAAAACCCGGTGCTGACTAAGGAATTGCGAACTGGGTCTTAATGGTGAAGTATTGCGCTGACCGCGAGCTGCCCTGACGTTCTCGTGGAGCTTCTCCAACCAACGCCGAGGTCACGATGCTCATTATCTTTGGCGGTCTGCCTGGCAGTGGAAAGACGACGATTGCCCGCGCTCTGGCCGAGCGGTTGAATGCGGTCCATGTGCGCGTCGATACCATAGAGCAAGCAATCCGTGCCTCCGGAATTGCCGATGATGCCGGGCCTGCAGGCTATATCGTGGCTTATGGTATCGCCGGGGACAATCTGACCCTCGGCAGGACCGTTATCGCCGACTCCGTCAACCCGCTTCGGATAACCCGCTCAGCGTGGCTTTCGGTCGCGCAAGCCGCTGGTGTGACGGCGGCGGAGGTCGAGGTCGTTTGCTCGGACAAAGCCGAGCACCGCAACCGTGTCGAAACGCGCCCCACTGACGTCGAAGGTCTGGTGAAGCCGACATGGCAAGAGACTTCCGAAAGAGCCTATGACGAATGGCACGATGCAATCCTCATCGATACGGCTTCGAAAACGGTCGACGCCGTTTTGGATGAACTGGTGAGCCGATTGAAATCGCTCCCGCCAAAAGCCTAGCAGAACCGACGAAGGAACGCATGATGTCGTCCGAAAAGCGACACCACGCACTCACCCGTCACGCCGCGAGAATAGTAATCCCGTAGGCATTGGCGGCCGCAGTCATGCGAGCGATGGTTTCAGCCGAAGGGCTGGCCTTCGGTGGCTCCGTAGCACCTTCTGCTTCGATGAACTCGGCCATGTCTCGGTCGACGACCGCGGAAAAGACCACGGGGACGGTTCCTCGGTTGGAATAGCCGTGCACCATGAAGGGCGGGATGGTGACGATGTCGCCGGCGTTGGCCTCGATCTCTTCGGGGCCGCTGTCGCTCAGGCGCCAGATCGTCAGCTTTCCCTCGAGGATGCGGAACACTTCCGGGCTCGCATGCGCATGTTTCGGCGTCCGGCTGCCTGATGGCACGGTGACGTCGAAGATATTGAGCCAGGCTCCGCTGATTCTAAGCCGCCGCTCGACCCGGTCGCCGAGGACGAAAAAACGCTTTGCCTCGTCGCTCGAAGGCATTTTCACAAATGAGTTGGACATCATGTCTCTTTCTTTTTCTTACAGGGCTTCTTGTTATGGGCTTTTTCTTGCGGGCGCAGCCGTTAGACCTTTGCGCCGCCTTTGACAACCCATCCTGTTGTTGGGGGTAACATCGCCGAACGCTTTCAAAGAAGCGCGGGACATCGGCCGAAGCGATGAACAAACGGCTCCGTTGCCACGGGTTCAGCGCCGCTCGCGCGCCACTGCGTCACGAGACTGTCGGGGCCGATATCGGTACTTCGGGGCGTTTCCGCAAGGTCCGCCAATGCCGCATCAGCTATGCGGAAATGACTGAGGCCAGAGGGTGCGAAAGGCTCGGCGCCTGTAATACCGCCGACACAGAAGGGGCGCATAGAACGCGGCGGCCGTTCTTGGCCGTTCTTTGGGGCCGTCCTTCCACGCCGTCCCGCCATTCACATTGATCATTCACATTGATGGAGCGCATCCATGTCCTCTCCCCCCGTCGTCGGCGCCGCCATGACGCTCGATGAAGTCGAACTTCACCGTGACTGGCTCTTCGAAAAGTCTCGCGATCTCGAATTGCAGAGCTTTATCGATGCCGAGGTTCTGAACGGCGACTGGGCGCCGCTTGCCGCCCGCACCAGAAGGCTTCTCGACGGGCATGGTGGCCGCCTCGGCATTCACGGCCCGTTCTGGGGCTTCACTATTGCCTCGGAAGATCCTGATATCCGCGCCATCGTCACCCGGCGCCTGCTGCAGGGGCTCGATGTCTGCGCCGCCATCGGTGCGACGCATATGGTCATCCACAGCCCTTATACATCCTGGTCCTACAACAACCTCGACGACAATGCCGGCGCCCGCGAAGCCTTGGCCGAGCGCACGCACATGACGCTGCGCGACGCCGTCAGGCGCGCCGAGGATATCGGCTGCACCATGGTCATCGAGAACATCGAGGACAAGGATCCGCATATTCGCGTGGCGCTTGCCGAAAGCTTCCAATCACCTGCCGTCGCGGTCTCGATCGATACCGGCCACGCCCATTATGCCCACGGCTATACCGGTGCTCCGCCGGTCGATTACTACGTCAAGGCTGCCGGCAGTCGCTTGCAGCATGTCCACCTGCAAGACGCCGACGGATATGCCGATCGCCATTGGAGCCTCGGCGAAGGCTCGATCCACTGGCACGCCGTCTTTAGGGCCCTTGCCAAGCTCGAAAGCAATCCGCGCCTCATCATCGAGATCAAGGATAAGTCGAAGATCCCGGCCTCTGCTGCCTATCTCGCCTCGATCGGCGTGGCTCAGTAGGGTCTGTTACTCGTCCCGCCCTCCCTCATTCCCGTGCTTGCCACGGGCGGGGAGGGTGGAATTCCCTCATGAAAACCGGGTGATCACGCTGATTCCGGTGGCCTCTGCCTTGTCGAGCGCCATCAGCGCCGGCACGGCTTCCTCGAGGCTGACCCGCCGTCCGATCAGCTTCTGCGGCGCGATCTTGCCGGCCGAAAGCATCGACAGCATGGCGTCGTAACGCCAGGCCTGCATCCCGTGGCTTCCGTAGATTTCCAACTCGTGGCCGATCACCTGCGCCATTGGAATCTGCGGCGTCGAGTGTTCACCCAGCATCAGCCCCACTTGCACATGCCGCCCGCGCCGGCGCAGATTCTTGATCGAGTTGAAGCAGGTGACGGGATGGCCGAGCGCATCGATCGAGACATGCGCGCCGCCCTTGGTGATCTCGCGCACCGCTTCCGACACGTCGGCGACGCCTGACGCATTGACCGTCGCCACCGCCCCGCACTCCCGCGCAAAGGCGAGCTTCTCCTCGGAAATGTCGATGCCGATCGCATTCGCACCGAGCGCCGTGGCAATCATGATCGCCGACAGGCCGACGCCGCCGCAGCCATGCACGGCAATCCACTCGCCGGGCCCGGTGCGGGCCTGGTCGGCGACGGCGCGAAACGAGGTGGCGAAGCGGCAGCCGAGACTTGCCGCCGTCGCATCGTCGATCGTATCGGGCAGGTGCACCAGATTAGTGTCGGCATAATCGATCGCCACATATTCGGCGAACGACCCCCAATGGGTGAAGCCCGGCTGGAACTGGTTCGGGCAGACCTGCTGGTTGCCGGAATGGCATTCGCTGCAATGGCCGCAGCCGGAAACGAAGGGCACGGTCACCCGGTCGCCGACCTTGAAGCGCATCACGCCGCGCCCGGTGGCGACGATCCGCCCGGCAAGCTCGTGTCCCGGCACATGCGGCAAGCGGATATCCGGGTCGTGCCCCATCCAGCCGTGCCAGTCGCTACGGCAGAGCCCGCTTGCGCCAACGGATATCACGACGCCGTCCTCGGTTGGCGTCGGATCGGGCAGCGTGCGGATTTCGGGCGCCTGTTCGAAGGCTTCGTAGAACATGGCTTTCATCGGCGTTTTCCTTGCTGCTTATCCGCTGTTGCACCCATCATCGCATGCGGCAGCCAGCCATTCCAACATTCCATTCCATCATTTTTGCTGATGCACCCATCGATGAAGCTGCCGTGGCTGCGCACGATTATTGCGGCCTGGCGCCATTCCCCGGCATTTTCTTGCTTCCGTGTTTTCGCTCGGGATTTGTCCTTGACCCGGCTTGCCGCCGCGGTTTTTCCTTGTCCGGCTTCAGGAGGAAACCATCATGGTCGTCGATACATCACCCCGTTCAACCACCTGGACTCATGTCGACGGAGAGTGGCTCCCCGGCAATCCGCCGCTGATCGGACCGACCTCACATGCCATGTGGCTCGGCTCCACGGTCTTCGACGGCGCCCGCTGGTTCGACGGCATCGCGCCCGATCTCGACCTGCACTGCCAGCGCATCAACCGCTCGGCGCTCGCCATGGGCCTGAAGCCGGTAAAATCAGCCGAGGAAATTGCCGCGCTTGCCTGGGAAGGCGTTGCGAAATTCGATGGCGCGACGGCAATCTATATCAAGCCGATGTATTGGGGCGAACACGGTTCCCCCGGCAGCGTCGTCGCCGTCGACGGGGAATCGACCCGCTTCGCGCTCTGCCTGTTCGAGGCGCCGATGGGCGGCCATGGCGGCACCAGCCTCACCGTCTCGCCCTATCGCCGCCCGTCGCCGGAAACGGCGATGACCGAGGCAAAGACCGGTTCGCTCTATCCAAACAGCGGCCGCATGATCGCCGAAGCGCGCAGCCGCGGTTTCGACAATGCGCTGGTGCGCGACCTGAACGGCAACGTCGTCGAGACCGCCTCGTCGAACGTCTTCATGGTCAAGGACGGCGTGGTGATGACGCCGGCCGCCAACCGCACCTTCCTCGCCGGCATCACCCGCGCCCGTGTCATCGACCTGCTGCGCAAGGCCGGTTTCGACGTCGTCGAAGCAGCGCTCTCCGCCGAGGATTTCATGCAAGCCGACGAGATCTTCACCACCGGCAACTATTCCAAAGTCGTTGGCGTCATCCGCCTCGACGACCGCGATCTCCAGGAAGGCCCGGTCACGCGCAAGGCGCTTGATCTCTACATGGACTGGGCCCACGGTAGGAGTGAGAGCGAGGAGTGAGCCACGATCCCGCGAAGCGGGAGCAATCGATCCAGTGAATCGATTGCAGCGACGAACGCCCGAAGCGCAAGCGCAGGGCCGGCGCGGCCGCCTCTAGCAAAATCCACGTCTGGATCCGCCCCTCATCCGCCTGCCGGCACCTTTGTAACTTCCCTTTACCCGCTCTTGGCGCTGTAATGCCTCTTGCGGTGGCGGATGGAAGACCGATGCACCTTTGG
>NZ_LXFU01000019.1 GCF_001657485.1 Rhizobium sp. WYCCWR10014 | reverse complement strand
GCTTGCAACAAATCGCTCATAAGCACGGTGAATCATCGACGATCATCACCGTCAAGACTAAGTTAGCGCCTATGGGGCTTGACCCGAGGATCCACGCTGGTGTCCATCAGCATCGGGCATAGATCCTCGGCTCAAGGCCGAGGATGACGGAGATTGGGGTGGTGTTCTCGCCAAACTCTCCGCCGCTGTAACGCTTGCCTCTCCGCTCGGGTTTCGCAGAGCCGACGATGAGCAGCATTGCCTCTCCTCTTGCTCCCTCATCCTGTGACGAGCACAGGAATGAGGGTGGAGATATTGTGACGCCTCACCACGATAGCGATGGCTTCCAGTATTCAAGCCGCCTGCTGCTGCGGCGCCGTTGCCGCACCCTGGATCAGCCGGTGCAGATATTCGAGCTTTGCCACAACAGGCGAGGAGAGCACGAAGGGATAGGAGTCGGGCTGGCCCATGCTGCGCTGGATGGCGTTGATCGCCAGGCTGAGCGGCACCCAGGCGCTGACCAGCTGTTCGGCGCTTCTTGCCCTGTAAGGGATGAAATCCACCTCGCCTGATATTTCCTCATGGCCGCGCGGATCGATGGCGATGCCGAAGGCGCGCGCGGTTTCGAGCGTATCGACGATATGGAGGTAATGCGCGAAGCATTCGGCGAAATCCTCCCAGGGGTGCGACGCCGCATAGGCGCTGATGAAATTGTCCTGCCATCCCAAGGGCGCGCCGCCGGCATAATGGGTCTGCAGGGCTGCCGTATAATCCTGCCGTTCGTCGCCGAAGACCGTGCGGAAATCGGCAAGGCCGCCTCGATCGCGCACCAGCTTGTTCCAGATGAAATGGCCGGCCTCGTGGCGGAAATGGCCAAGCAGCGTGCGATAGGGTTCGTTCATCGAGCTGCGCGCCTGTTCGCGCGTCGCATCGTCGGCCTCTGCGGCGCGGATGGTAATCAGGCCTTCCTCGTGGCCGGTCATGGCCGGCACGATGTAACCGTTGCTCTCTATCGAATCCTCGAGGAAATCGAAGACCAGGCCGCCCTGCGGATCTTGCTCCCGATCGGGATGCGGCAGTTTCCAGCGCAACAGCGAATAAAACAGATGACGTTGCGCCTGGCTGATGCGCCGCCAGCGATCGATGCCGTCCTGGGTATCGGTGTTCGGAACCAGCCGGTTATGGCGGCAGGCAACGCAGAATTCGCTCTCGCCATCATCGTCCACCAGCCAGTTGCAGATATCGAGGCTGGCATTGGCGCAGAAGCGGACGTCGCGATCGGGATTGGAAACGAGCTGCCAGAGCGTTTCGTCGCGCGGTTCCAGCGCATGCATGGCGAGATCGCCGGGAAGGAAGCCGAGGCGATGGTTGCAGCGCACGCATCGACGGTTGTCGAAGTGGACGACCTGATCGCAATTGTCGCAGGCAAAAAGTTTCATCGTGTCTATCTCTGCAAAGCATGAGGGTGGGGGATTGAAAATGCCTGCCGCGCGAGGGGCGCAGCAGGCATGGTTTTAAAAGGATGCGCTTATGCTTAGAGCCGATCGACGGCGCCCTTGAGCTTATCCTTGACCTTGCCGGTTGCGACCTGTCCCTTGCCCTTGGCTTCCTGGACGGCGCCCTTGGCCTGCATTTCGCGATCGTCGGTCGCCTTGCCGACGGCCTGCTTGGTCTTGCCGGCAATTTCGTTTGCCTTACCGGAAATCTTGTCGCTGGTGCTACCCATAAGTGATGTCTCCTTGGTCGGCATGGGCCTTTTGTCCATGCTTGCCGAAATGAAACGTCACTCTTGGCTATTCGTTCCCGCTGCCGTCAGGTCAGCTAGCGTCAGGCCAGCCTTTCAGGCATGGCCGGCCTCGGCCGAAAGCATGGCGGCGGTCACGCCCATGCCGGCGAGCGCCCGCTCGTATTTGTCATCGAGGCTACGGTCGAAGATCAATTCCTCGTTGGCCGGGCAGGTGAGCCAGCCATTGTTGACGACCTCGCTTTCGAGCTGGCCGGCCGACCAGGAGGAATAGCCGAGCAGCATCGTCGCCCGCGTCGGCCCATCGCCCTTGGAGATGGCGCGGACGATATCGAGCGTCGCCGTCAGGCAGATGTCGTCGCTGACGGGAATGCTGGAGTCGCTGGAATAGTCGTCCGAATGCAGCACGAAACCGCGGCCGCTTTCCACCGGGCCGCCGGTCTGGATCGGGAAATCGCGCGCCCGCTTCGGCAGCACGATCGAATCTTCCTGCTTGATCATGTCGAGATGCAGCAGCACATCGGTGAAGGTCAGGCTCTGAGGACGGTTGATGACGAAGCCCATGGCGCCGGCATCCGAATGCGCGCAGATGTAAATCACGGTGCGCGCAAAATTGCGGTCTTCCATGCCCGGCATGGCGATGAGGAACTGGCCATCGAAGAAGCCACGTTCCCGTCTGTTCTTCAGCGTCAATAAGGACATCGTTCCTCCTGCTGCTAGACCGCACCAAGGCCTCGACAAAAGAAACATGGGCCAATGTCACACATCAATCAACTGAAAATGAAGATTTAAATCGCCGCGACTTCTGGCGGCTAAACAGCACATTCGGTAAACCTTTGTTCCATGATGATTATTTCCTCAGGCCCGCGCAGGCTTTTAGTCGCGGTTGTGTCGATGGCCGCAGCCCTTGTGCCGTTTTATTCCGCCCATGCGGAAATGAGCGCCTGGGCGGACAACGAGGGCGGCCGCATGCGCCTCGTGGCGCTCGCGCCCGATGCCGGCGGCAAAATCCGCGCCGCCCTGCAGATCGAGCCGAAACCCGGCTGGATCACCTATTGGAAAGAGCCCGGCGGCAATGGCATTCCGCCGCAGATCACCATTGCGGCGGGCAGTGGCGTCACGCTCGATGCCATCGCCTATCCCGTTCCGAAGCATTTTTTCAACGGCGCGATCGAGGATATCGCCTATGACGCAGCAGTGATGCTGCCGCTGTCGCTGACGGCGGCCGGCAAAGGCCCGGTTACGATCGACGCCTCAGCCTTCATCGGCATCTGCAAGGATATCTGCATTCCCTTCCAGGCGAATTTGCAGCTGAAGCTTGGCCCCGCCATCCAGTCGCACCCGCAGGAGGAGGCGATCCTTCAGGCTGCCGATGCGAGGCTGCCGAAACCGCCATCGCCAGATTTCGACGTGACGGCGCATGCGATGTCGCCCGATAGGAAGACGCTGTCGCTGACGCTCGCTTTGCCGAGCGGGGGGCCGGGCGAGGGCAGGGCCGCGCCCGATATCATCGTCACCGGCCCGAGCGGCTATGCCTTCACCAAGCAGATCGGCGGCAAACGCGACGGCGCCACCTTCAAAGTCGATGTATCAATCGGCAAGCTGCCAAAGGATTACGACATATCCGGCAAGCGCTGGGGCGTGCTGGTCATCGACGGCGAAAGGGCGATGGAGACCACACTTGCCTTTCAATGATGGGCTCCTATAGTCGCCTCGATCCCCTGCTGCGCCCGCCGCCAAGCAGAACCCCAAAGCCGGAAACCCCCAAGCCAGAACCAAGGAGAAGACCATGACCATCGCGATCGGCGACAAGCTTCCTGCCGCCACCTTCAAGGAAAAGACGGCTGACGGCCCGGTCGAAATCACCACCGATCAGCTCTTCGCCGGCAAGCGCGTCGTGCTCTTTGCCGTGCCGGGCGCCTTCACGCCCACCTGCTCGCTGAACCACCTGCCGGGTTATCTCGAAAACCGCGACACCATCCTTGGCAAGGGCGTCGACGACATCGCCGTCGTCGCCGTCAACGACTGGCACGTGATGGGCGCCTGGGCGCAATCCTCCGGCGGCATGGGCAAGATCCACTTCCTCGCCGATTGGGACGCCGGCTTCACCAAGGCCGTCGGCCTCGACGCCGACCTCTCCGCCGGCGGCCTCGGCCTCCGCTCCAAGCGTTATTCGATGCTGGTGGAAGACGGCGTGGTGAAGGCCCTCAACGTCGAGGAAAGCCCCGGCCAGGCAACGGTCTCGGGTGCTGCCGCGATGCTGGAACAGCTCTGAGCTTCGAACAACAATTGCCCCTCCCCAGCCCCTACCCACAAGGGGGAGGGGCTTAAGGTGCGGCTTCGTCGTCTACCTCATTGAACGTCGAGTGTGCGGTTGGCCGGGTGCCCGGAAACCCAATGAAGTTGGTTCAAGAAGGTCCTGAGCCTGTCAACAGCTCGTTCCGGCGGTTCCGTCCGCGTCCATTGCCTGCGGTCCACGGCCGTGTCGATATAGCGAAACTCTATCAGGCCCGATGACTGTGCTGAAATCCGCAGATAGGCCACTGAATAGGGTTTATGCTCGGTTTGTTGGACGCATAGATCAGCCATTGATGTCCATCCGAACAGCGCATCCCGAAGCGAACTTTGAGCGATGAAATCAGCAAGTTGCTCAATGCCCTGCAAGGCCGACGAGAATTTTTCGTCTTCCGAACGTCCTCGCGCGTTGCGAATATGGTCAACAAGTAGGGGCCATGGCCTGATCATGCGTAAAGTCTGGCTCAGCAGCATATGGTTGTCAAATGGACGCACGCGATCGCCCCATGTCGAATGCTGCCCGTATTTAGCTTAGCAATGTAACTGGCATTAGCTTCCGCCTCAATCTCGCCGCAATCGTTATAACATAACCGTAATGTTATTACATTGTAGGATGCGCCATGTCCCCGAGCCCCGATCGCCCCTCCGTCAGCCTGCTGGGACAGTCGGCTTTTTCAAGGGTGATCGGGATGGCGCTGGTCATTGCCGTGCTCTGGCTGGCGATCCACTGGGCGGTTCTGTTGCCATGACGCCGCTGATCCGTCTGGAGAATTTGACCGTCGCCTATAACAGGCACCCTGCCGTCCATCATGTCTCCGGCGCCTTCGCTTCCGGCAGCCTGACGGCGATCGCCGGGCCGAACGGGGCGGGCAAGTCGACGCTGCTGAAGGCGATCATGGGCGAGCTTCGCCCCGCCGAAGGCAGGGTCGAGCACCGGCTGGGGCGGGCGGAGTTTGGTTACCTTCCGCAGGCGGCCGAGATCGACCGCCGCTTTCCGATCTCGGTCATTGACACCGTCATGCTCGGCGCCTGGAAGAAGACGGGAGCCTTCGGCCGCATCGCGCCGGGCGAGGTGAAAAGGGCAGGCGAGGCACTCTCGGCCGTCGGCCTCGAAGGCTTTGGCCGGCGCCATGTCGGGTCGCTGTCGGCCGGCCAGTTCCAGCGCGTGCTCTTTGCCCGCCTGCTGCTGCAGGATGCCGGCATCATCCTGCTCGACGAGCCGTTTACGGCAATCGATGCCCGCACGACCCGGGACCTCATCGATATCGTCACCCGCTGGCACGGCGAGGGCCGCACGGTGATCGCCGTGCTGCACGATTTCGAGCTCGTCCGCGCCCATTTCCCGCAAACCCTGCTGCTTGCCCGCGAGCTGGTCGGCTGGGGTGCGACCGCAGACGTCATGTCCTCCGTCAATCTCCTGAAGGCGCGCGCCATGGCCGAGCGCTGGGACGAGGATGCAAATGCCTGCGCACCCGAAGAGGCGCCGGCGGCATGACGGCTTACGATCTCTTCCTCGCGCCCTTTGCCGATTACGGTTTCATGCGCCGCGCGCTCGTCGCCTGCCTCTGCCTCGGGCTCGGCTCCGGCCCGATCGGGGTCTTCCTGATGCTGCGGCGCATGAGCCTGATGGGCGACGCGATGAGCCATGCCGTGCTGCCGGGTGCTGCCATCGGTTACCTCGTCGCCGGCTCCTTGTCGCTGACGGCGATGGGCCTCGGCGGGCTGATCGCCGGCCTGTCGGTGGCGCTGCTTTCCGGCGCCGTCAGCCGGATGACCGTGCTGCAGGAGGATGCAAGCTTTGCCAGCTTCTATCTCGCATCGCTGGCGCTCGGCGTGTTGATCGTTTCGCTGCGCGGCTCGAATATCGATCTCCTGCATGTGCTCTTCGGCACCATCCTGGCGATCGATGCTCCCGCCCTTTATCTGATCGGCGCGATCACCTCGTTGACGCTCGTCATCCTCGCCTTCATCTACCGGCCTTTGGTGGCCGAATGCTTCGATCCGGGTTTTCTGCGCGCCGTCGGTGGGCGCGGGCCGATCTATCACGTGCTCTTCCTGCTGCTCGTGGTGCTGAACCTCGTCGCCAGCTTCCAGGCGCTCGGCACGCTGATGGCGGTCGGCCTGATGATGCTGCCGGCAGCCGTCGCCCAGCTCTGGTCGCGCAGTCTGCCTGTCATGATGGCGATATCAGCCGTCAGTGCCGCCGCATCCGGCTATCTCGGCCTGATCGCCTCCTACCATCTCGAACTCGCCTCCGGCCCGACGATCATCATGACGGCGGCGATCCTCTACGGCCTTTCTATTCTTTTCGCGCCCTCCGGCCTGGCCCGGCGCTTCTTTCCCCGCCCGCATTTGAAGGGCTGATCCCAAGGAGACTTCGATGACACCGCACAGACTGCTTCTCTCCGCAGCAATCCCCGCTTTGATGGCGCTGTCGGCCATGCCCGCCTCCGCCGAGACGCTGAAGGTAGTGGCATCCTTCACCGTGCTTGCCGATGTTGTGAAACAGGTCGGCGGCGAGCACGTCAAGGTGACGAGCCTCGTCGGGCCGAACGGCGACCCCCATGAATTCGAACCGTCGCCGGGCGACGCGAAGAATTTGAACGCCGCTCAAGTCACCTTCGTCAGCGGCGAGGGGCTGGAAGGCTGGATGGACCGGCTGATCACCGCCTCGGGTTATAAGGGCAAGCCGGTCACCGTTTCCGAAGGCATCAACACCCGCACCATGGAGGAGGACGGCGAAAAAATCACCGATCCGCATGTCTGGAACAGCCCCCTGAACGTCAAGATCTGGGTCGCCAATATCGAAAAGGCGCTGTCATCGGCCGATCCCACGGACGCCGCCACCTTCAAGGCCAATGCCGAGAAGTACACCAGGACGCTGGATGAATTGAACGCCTACGCCCATGCGAAATTCGACAAGGTGGCCGACGATCGCCGCAAGGTGCTGACCAGCCACGATGCCTTCGGCTATTTCGGCCGCGAATATAATGTCAGCTTCCTGGCGCCGCTCGGTCTGTCCACCGAAAGCGAGGCCTCGGCCGCCGACGTCGCCAAGCTGATCGAGCAGATCAAGGGCGAGCATGTGAAGGCCTATTTCTTCGAAAATTCCAACGATCCACGGCTCGTCAAGCAGGTCGCCAAGGCAACCGGTGCCGAGCCCGGCGGCGAGCTCTATGTCGAATCGCTGTCCGACGCCAAGGGGCCGGCGCCGACCTATGAAAAGATGTTCAAATACAATGTCGACCAGCTCGCCGCCGCCATGGCGAAATCAAGCTGAGGAAATCGAGGGCTGCGGGTTCGGCGCGCAGCCCTTAAAGCAATCTCATCAAAAGTCTGCAGCGTTCGCTGACAATGGGCCTGGGCCTTGTTGACGCAGGCGGCAACACAGGATTGTATCCGGTATCTGCGCTGGAGCTAGACGAGGATGCACGTCATTAGGATTGTCGGTTTTTTGGCTACGATGGCGTCGATTGCTTACGGGCCGTTGGCCAACGCTGGCTCCTTGGACGAAGACGTTTTCAGGAACATCCCAGTTGGCAAGGCCGCGAAGTTTTCGAGTCTATCGTCCTTTGATGCTCAGGCGGTTTGCTTGCTCCAGCCCTACCAGGATCGATTGTCTTCCAAAGATGCGTTGGCCGCCAGGGTGAACAAATATCTCACCGCGGACAACTATGTGCCAGACGAAGGGCATTTTGCATTTGTGCTAATCGGGAAGGAGGCAATCGAGATTGCAGCGTTCAATCGTTCTCAAAAGCTCGATGTCTTAGCCCAGCATAACGTTTCGTCATCGGTCGAGGCGATGTTGCCAAAGGGTTTTGCTCTGCGTGACTGCGCAAGCGGTCAATTTGCAGCTTTCATCAAGATCGGGTTTCGAGGGAGAACCTACGTCGTGCTTGGCGAGACACGCTAGGCTTAAACGAAAAAACACGCTTTAAAACAAAAGCTTAGAGCGGTTTATGCTTCCCGAAAGGATCGCCCTCACAAATTAAGGTCGAAGACCAGGATGCCGGCAAGGCCTCCATCCGTCGACGAGGCAATGCGCTCGCCCACGGTCACGTGCTCGGGATGGATGAGATAGGCATCGCGGGCCTCAGCGCTTTCAAAGGTCACGGCAAACCCGTCGACGAAGCCGCCATGCAAGCCCTCGGGCGAAACATTCGGCCCGTATTTAATATCCAATATGCCGGGAATGAGCTGTTTCAGGGCGACGATCGCCGCAAACAGCGACTGTTTGTCTTCGGTCGTCACCGCGGTCTTCAGCCGCAGGAATACGCAGTGCAGGATCATCAGTGGGCCTCCCGATTTCTTTGGCCGATTTTCTTTGGCCCGATTTTCTTTTGGGTGGAGAATAGCGGCGAAAGCCGGGAGAGCAACGAGATTTATTTTCACGCAGGCGTTGCGCCGCAAGCCGTGAGCCGGCAGATTACATCTGGTCGGTCTTGGCCATGGGCCGCTTGTAGATCTTCTGGACGAGATCGCTCGCCAGCGCGCGGGATTCGTCTTTCTCAGCCGCCGTCATCGGCCGGCAGGTGTTCCTGGTGTTTGAACTGTCGAGCACTGTCGTAGAACCGGAATTGGCGATGACGAGATGCCAGCTGCAGGAGGCGACCTTGTCGATGGCGACGGCACCATGGCAACCGGTGGACAGGCAGAAGGCAATGGTCCTCTGCGCCCCGTGGTCGCCTTTATAGGCCAGCGTGACGGCTTTCTTGATATCCGTGACCCATCGCTCGCATTGCGCCTGTTTTACCCCCGGCTGGCAGCTCTTGGTAACGGGAGTGACGTCGCCGGCCTGAAGCGGCGAGACGCAAAAAACACCCATCGAGAGGGCGAGCAGAAACTTGAGCATGGGATTTTCCTTGTGCAAGCGATGAGAGGCGCACATCGCAGGTCGTTGGTCAATGGCCATCGATAAAAACCAACGTGGCGCGCCCGACTGACCTTGGCGCGCCACCGGGAAAATCCGAAATTGTGCAGACCCGTCGCCGCCGCTATTCCAGAATGACGACGGCTTCGACCTCGAAGAGCATGGGGTCGATGGCAAGCTTGGGAACGGGAATCAGCGTCTGCGCCGGCAATGATTCGCCGAACATGTCCTTGACGTTGCTGGTCAGCACCTCGAGCTTGGACATGTCGTGATCGACCACGAAGACCGTCAGCTTGGCGACCTGATCCGGCTTTGCGCCGAGCGCATCGAGGGCGGTGCGCAAATTCGCATAGGCCTGCTTCACCTGGACGGCGAAATCGGGCGACAAGGCCCCCGTGCTGTCCTGGCCGCCCTGTCCGGAGATGTAGGCCAACCGGCCTTGACGCGGCACGATCACCGCCGTGCTGTAGCCATTCGGTGAGGGGTCGTAGAGGTTTTTCGGATTGACGATATCAAGCTTGAGACCGTCCTCATTGGCTGTCGCCACAGTGGGTACGCTGATGGTCATGATGATGAGTCCTCCGATAATGAGATGCTTGATGGTGCGTGACATGATGTTCTCTTGGCTTCTCAGGGCTGCGAGCGGCGGATCCTCGCGGCCTGCAGGATGGAACCTGAACGCCGTATGATTGACTCGTACGGCGTACGATTAAATTGCATCGTACGCCGTACGAGTCAATCGGTCAGCATCGACATTCCCAGCATTGTCGGCTTAGATCGACCTCTGATCGATAAGGAAGACGAATGGCAGCCAAACGCAGCGGTGCTGAGAGCAAAGGGTCTGGGCGGAGAGGTGCGTCACCTCAGTCCGGGCAGGAGCCGCGCAATGAACCGCCTCTCTCGCTAGAACGGATTGTGGCGACTGCGGTAGACCTGCTGGACGCCGAGGGCGTCGATGGATTGAAGATGCGCCGGCTGGCCGATCGCCTCGGCGCGGGCGCGATGAGCCTCTATTGGCATGTCGGCAATAAAGAGGAGGTCTTCGATCTGGCGCTGGATTCGGTGCTCGAATATCGCGGCCCGTCTGAAGTCGATGCGCCCGGGGACTGGCGCGGGAACGTCGTGCATATGCTCGAAGACTGGCGCGCCAGCATGCTGCGCCATCCCTGGTCGGCCGCGTTGCTGCCGCGCCGGGCGCTCGGCCCGAACATCCTCAGCCGCCTGGAACTGCTGAGCAAGGCCTTGTCCAGGGCCGGTGTCACCGATGCGGATTTGAACGTCGCGATCTGGTCGCTCTGGAATTTTGTGATCGGCGCGACCATCACCCGGGCGAACTTCGACCTCTCGGACGACGACAGGGCCGCAGCGCAGCAGCGCCTGACAGGTCTCAGCCAGCACTACCCGACGATCGAACGCTCTCGTCTGCTGTTGGATAATGATTGGGACGGCGCTTTCAGGAAGGGCCTCGACTTCCTGCTTGACGGCCTCGCGCCGCGGCTGTGAACATTCTTCACGCCTGGACGAGACCGCGCCCGATTCTGCACCAAGCCTCGGGCGAACTCACGCAAACCTGACTGGCTATTTCCGCAGGATTTTCTCCATCGCTTTCCCCTTGGCGAGTTCGTCGATCAATTTGTCCAGATAGCGGATTTCCCGCATCGTCGTTTCCTGGATATCTTCAACGCGGACGCCGCAGATCACGCCCGTAATCGACGATCGGGATGGATTCATCCGAGGCGCTTGCGCAAAGAAATCCTCGAAACTGGTCTTCGCAGCCAACTGATCGTCCAGGCTCTGCTGGCTATGCCCCGTCAGCCAAAAGATGATTTCATCGACCTCTGCCTTCGTGCGCCCCTTCTTCTCTGCCTTGGCGATATAGTGGGGATAGACGCTCGCGACGCTGACTGAATAGATGCGATGCTTTGTCATCGAGTGCTCCTCAACGTTCCGGATATTTTCCGGCTTGAGATAGCTGACTTCAAGACCTCAACAAGTGGCGGATGATGGGCAAGCTACCGCGGGCGCGAAGTAGATCAGTGCAAACGCGGCATATCTACAGCGCCGCGCGTCTTCGTGATTGCACCAACAACGGACATCGGCTCGGCTTGGGTAGACGACCGCTACGGGGCCGACTGCCGACCGTCCGCTGTTAGCATACCCGACGAGAAAACGGACATTTGGGCACTCCGCGCCAAGGTTTGGGATTGGCCCAAAGCGGCCGCTAATCATTGCTCTGCAGGCAATAATTTTGGATGTAGGCTTGTCGGTTGAGCGCCTGCTGTGGTCACTGAGCCTCCAGCATTTCAGCAGCCTTTGTGTATCCGCCGCCCATCCCGTCGAGGAAATGAAGATGAGAGCCCTTGTTGCCGGAAGGTACCAGGCAAGTCATGAGCGCGTGGGATTGCCGGTGTAGCCCAAACCTGATGTCACCACGATTTCTGGCGCGGACAAGCAGAGCTTCGACCACTCCGATCTGTTCGGCCGTGCAATCCAGCGTCAAACGGAGAACGTCGTCGTATCTGCGATAGTCCGAATTCGCGACGACATCGGCCCATGCTGCGCCGCTGAGATAGTCTTCGACGTCTTTCGTGATGACGATGTCGTTAGGTACCGGGTGGGAATGTCGCTCTCCTGTGTCGAAAACCGCCACGATTTGCTTCGCAAGCTTCGCGAACATCGTGGACCTCGAATGGTCGCAGGGTTCCACGAGGAGGGAAAGTATTTCGCCGCTCCGGTTGGGGATCGGTGCCCATTCGCAAGTCAGGCCGTTCAGGTTCGCGGAGGTGTCCGTGACATTGTCGGCGATCCCATACTTTCCGGATTTGATCTGCCGATCAGCCCAGTTAAGTCCGCCGCCAGCAAACATCGAATAGATAGCAGTTTCGGATGCTGAGAATCGAGCAGTACGGACATCTTTACCCCCTGCACGGATTTCTCTCACCGAGACCAGGCCAGCCCGGAGATCAAGCTGGAAAACGTCGCGGACGTGTCCAACGGTCTGCCGGAGCGCCGCCGTCGCTGTTTCCAGTCTGTCGGGATGGAAGGCGAACGCAGCACCGTCGCCTCGAAACACGAATGGGAAATCGAAGCTGTTCCAGGCGTTCCCCAATGCCGCGATGGCCGATGCGCCCGCGTAATTGACGTCCTTGTAGCGTCCCGCATTCACCGCAGAAGTGGAGTTCACGACATCCGTAATCCCGACAAGCCATTCGTCAGGCAATGGCTGGTAGATCGTCGTGTCAAGCAGCTCGGCAAACTCATGATAGGCGTGACGTTTAGTGCTGAACCTGAACATTGCATTTCCTCCTGACATTTCGACGCCGCTGTTTGTGCGGATGGCTCGGCAGCTCGATGGTTGTTGGGTCTGCCTGATAACCGGACAGACCCAAAAGGTCGCGCTTAGATGAGATTGGTGACGACGTCGATATTGCCGTGCGTTGCCTTCGAATAGGGGCAAATGTCGTGGGCGGCGTCGAGCAGCTCGCGAGCAATCACCGGGTCGATGCCGGGGACGCTGACATTGAGGCGGGCACTGAGGAAGAAGTTGCCATCGTCGTTGTTCAGATCGATTTCAGCGTCGACTGATATCCCGGCAGGGAGCTTGATCTGTTTCCTGGAGGCCACCAGTTCGATGGCTCCCATGTAGCAGGCGGACCAGGCGGCTCCGAACAGGTTTTCGGCGGCCGGATGCGGCTGCTTCATCTTGATGTCGAGAAAGCCATCGGCGCTGCGAGCACCGCCATCGCGGCCATTGGTGTTGTGTGTCTTACCAGTGAAGAGAACCTTGGAGGTCATGGCGAAATTCCTTTTGGTAGCTGTTGATGATTGAGCGTCTGCACCGCTGTGCTGACCAAAGACCTACCTCGCCGAGACCGGGATCGCACGTTATGCGTTGCTAGCTGTTAATAGCTGCGATTAACGGCACACGAGCACCGTATAAGCGAGAAGCCCGCCCACACGCGGGGCTAGCAGGCCAACGCACGCTGCTTCCGATAAGCATCGGGCCGTTATCAAGATCTCACAACACCTAACGTGTGAACTCCACGTCCCCAGCGTACCCCTTGAAGCAGCACAGTCGTGCAGACGATCAACCTGTTTCCAAGGAGAATGATCATGACCGCTATCAAGACTGACGTTATCGACGAGGATCGCCGTCGCCTTCTGGCTGCTGCAGCGTCCGGCATTGCTGCCCTGGGCATCGCAAGTTTGCTTCCCACGGGTTCGACTGCCGCAACGGAATCCGATGCCATCCGCCCGTTCCGGGTGAACGTTCCAGAGGCTGATCTCGCCGACCTTCGCTATCGCCTTGCTCACACCCGCCTCCCCGAAAAGGAGACAGTCAGCGATTTCTCCCAGGGTGTACCGCTCAAAACCACCAAGCAGTTGCTCGATCACTGGCAGAACAAATACGACTGGCGCAAGGTCGAAGCCCGGATCAATGCCGTGCCGAATTTCATCACCGAGATCGATGGGCTGGACATCCATTTCATCCATGTTCGTTCCAAGCACGAGAACGCGCTTCCTCTGATCGTGACCCACGGATGGCCGGGCTCGATCATTGAGCAATTGAAGATCATCGGGCCGCTCACCGACCCGACAGCCTACGGTGGCAGTGCCTCGGATGCATTTCACATCGTCATCCCGTCGATGCCAGGATATGGCTTTTCCGGAAAGCCTGATGCGACCGGCTGGGGACCAGAACGGATAGCGACGGCATGGATCAGTCTGATGCGGCGTCTGGGCTACAAGCAATTCGTTGCGCAAGGCGGCGATTGGGGCGCAGTCGTGACCGATATGATCGGTGTGCAGGCTCCTCCGGAATTGCTCGGCATCCATACCAACATGCCAGGAGCGATCCCCAACGACATCAACAACGCATCCTTTGTCGGAGCCCCTGCTCCAGCAGGGCTGTCGGACGAAGAAAAAGCCTCCTACGACCAGCTCGTCTCCTTCTACAAGAATGTCTACTACGCATTTCTGATGGGCACGCGTCCCCAGACCCTCACCGGCTTGTCGGACTCACCCATCGCACTCGCGACCTATATGCTCGATCATGACAGGGCGAGCCTGGCGATGATCGCACGATCATTCGACGGCCAGGATGAGGGTGTGAGCCCTGACGATGTCCTCGACAACGTGACGCTGTTTTGGCTGACAAATACCGGCGTATCCGCCGCGCGGCTCTATTGGGAGAACAAGCTCGTATTCTTCGCTCCGAAGGGCGTCAAGGTGCCGGTCGCAGTCAGCGTCTTCCCAGACGAACTCTACCAGACGCCCCGCGCCTGGGCCGAGAAGGCTTATCCAAACCTGGTTCACTACAACAAGCTTCCGAAGGGTGGACACTTTGCAGCATGGGAGCAGCCGAAGCTCTTCACAGACGAGGTCCGTGTCGGCTTTCGCAGCCTGCGGAAGTCCGGCTGATCTTATCAGGCGAGCGCCCCAACCGGCGCTCGCCGCTCAAGGGATATGTCCATGAACAACACCATGCATCTGATCTACACGGCAATCACCGAAACGACTGGCGGGCGTCAGAACGGGATCGCCCGCAGCACCGACGGCGTGCTCGACATCAGGCTTTCAGAACCCGGTTCGGCCCGAATCGGCACCAATCCCGAACAGCTCATGGCTGCCGCCTGGTCGGCGAGCTTCGCAAGCTCCATGGCGAAGGTCGCCAGAGAGACCGGAGTGAACCTTCCCGCCAACGTCAAAATTCATGCCGAAGTCGATCTGTCATCGGACGACGATCAATCAATCCTCGGCGTTCGGCTCGCCATTCAACTTCCCGGTTTGGAAAGAGACGTCGCTTTCTCTTTGATCGAAGAGTCGCGGCGGATATGTCCATTTTCCAGGGCTACACGGGGCAATGTCGAGGTCGTATTCAGGATCGGGTGAGGGCGCGCTGCGGCAGTGTTCGTCCTCAATAGCCTCAGCAGTGCGATTGGAGTATAAGCAGCCAGTGGGGACGGCTGGGGCAAAGCCATGAACATAGGCGGCGACGTTAAAGCGGAGGAGTTATCCTTCGGTCCGTTCCGTTTGAGTGTCGGCCAACGGCTTCTCGCGAAGGACGGGGTTCCGATAGACCTGGGGGCGCGTGCACTGGACTTGCTGGTCGCTCTCACCCTCGCTCCGAATGTCATCGTCAGCAAGCAAGACCTGATATCCCGCGTCTGGCCTGATGTCATCGTTGACGAAGGGAGCCTGCGTTTCCACATGACAGGCCTGAGGAAGGCGCTGGGCGACGGTCGCGATGGAGCACGCTACATCACCACTATTGCCGGACGGGGCTATTGTTTCGTCGCGCCAATCTCACGATCCGCTCTCCTTCAAGTCTCCGCCGAACTCGATTTCCGTTACGCTATTCTGCCGGGCCGACCGGATCGCATGGTCGGCCGAGAGCAGGACGTTCTTGCGCTGACCGAAAAGCTGATGGCCTCGCGAATGGTCACCATTGTCGGCGTCGGTGGTGTCGGAAAGACGACCGTCGCCACGGCAGTCGCGCATCACCTCGCTCCCACATTCAAGGGAGCGGTCCTGTTTGCCGATTATGGCATGGTGAGCGATCCGGCTCTAGTCGCGGCCGGGATCGCCTCAATGCTTGGTTTGTCCGTCAGCTCCAGCGATGTACGTCCCAGTTTGATTGCCTACCTCCGCGACAAGCAAATCATGCTGATACTCGATACCTGCGAGCATCTGATTGATGCCATTGCCGATCTCGTGGCCGCCATTGTCGAAGCCGCCCCTCAGGTCTTTCTGCTGGCAACAAGTCGCGAGGCGTTAAGGATCGAGGCCGAAAGCGTTTACCGGCTAGATACCCTCGCTTTCCCCCCGGATGACCTGGAACTGACGACCGACACGATACTTGCCTTTCCGGCGACTCGGCTGTTCGTCGAACGGGCTGCGGCGAGCGGTGCCAATCTCAATCTCAGCGACCAGGATGCTCGCGTCGTCGCGAGTATTTGCCGAAAACTCGATGGTATGGCGCTTGCGTTAGAACTCACCGCCAGACGCGTCGAGAGCTATGGCCTCCTTCAGACCGCCAAGCTGCTCGATCAGCATCTGACATTGGGGTGGGCGGGCTCGCGAAACGCACCGCCGCGACAAAGGACCCTACAGGCGACGCTCGACTGGAGCTTTGGCCTTCTAACAGATCTGGAGCGCACGGTGCTCCGCCGGCTTGCCGTTTTTGTCGGCGACTTCACCCTCGACGCCGCGCTGGAGGTCATTTCCACAGCGGACATGGCCCCCTCGGTCATATTCGAGGCGCTGGACAATCTGGTCGCCAAGTCCCTGCTCGCAACGCGGCCGGCAGGGGCGACGATGCGCTACCGCTTGCTGGATACGACACGTGCCTACGCGCTCCATGCGCAGACGGACGAGGACCGCGCCGGATTGAATGCGCGTCACGCGACCTATTACCAGCGTTGGCTGGAGCAATTCGGACCGGATTGGCCGACGCTTTCTACGGGGCCTGAGCGATTGCCGCATTTCGTGAGCATCAACAACGTGCGGGCGGCACTGGAATGGGCGTTCGGGGAGCATGGCGATATCGACGTCGGCATCAGGCTTGCTTCGGCTGCTGTACCTGTCTTCCAGGTGATGTCACTTTTCCCGGAGTGCCAGCGATGGTCGGAACGGGCTGTTCTTGCGCTGGATGAGGCGTTCAGGGGAGGCGTCGAGGAAATGCACTTACAAGCCGGTCGGGGAATTTCCCGGATGTATCTGCAGGGAGGCCGTGAGACACCGCAGATCGCACTTGGTCGCGCCCTCCATATTGCCGAGGACCGGGGGAACGCGCTCGACCAGTTGCGCATACTAGGTCCGTTGCATATGTTCAGCCTTCGGATAGGAGATTTTAACGCCGCTCTTGATTATGCCCGGCGGTGTTCGGCAATCGCCGCCACTCTTGACGACGCCGCCACTGTCGAACTGGCGCACTTCTTCCTCGGCAATTCGCTGCACTTTACCGGTGATCTTCGCCACGCCCGCACCGAACTCGAAGCGGCTGCAAGAAGCGAACAGCAGCCACAACGAACACCTGCAAGCTATGTCGGCTTCGAGGGAAAGCATCTCGCTGGCGGAATTCTTGCACGGAACCTTTGGCTACAAGGCTACCCGGAGCAGGCCGACGTCCAAGCGCGACAGGCGATCAGCGATGCCGCTAAGTTGGATCACTCGCTGACACTCTGCATCGCACTGCTTGGAGGAATTGCAGTCTTCCTATGGCGGGGCGACGTGCCGAGTGCCGAGGAACACATTGAATGGCTGGTCTCCCGTGCGGGGCTACACAACCTGTCTCCGTACGTGTCGGTGGCTCGGGGCTTCGAAGGCGAACTGGCCATCCGTCGGGGACAGGTGAAGCTGGGGATCGAGACACTCAGACGATGCATCGAGAAGCTTCATGCATCCACCTACGAGGTGTTCACGACGATGCTGGAGCTATCCCTTGCAAAAGGACTGGCACTGATTGGAGAGCGCGAGGAAGGGACGGCCCGGATCAACAAGACCATCGAACTTGTCGAGAGGAACGGCGACCTTTGCTATATGCCGGAGCTGCTGCGCGTGAAGGCAGGTTTGCTGTCGATCAATTCCGTAACCGACGCCGAGGCTTGCTTGGTTTCGTCTTTGGAAAGAAGTGCCAGCATGGGTGCGCATGCCTGGGAGCTGCGGGCAGCAACCGATCTAGCCGCACTGATGGCCAGCGACGGTAGGCTACGCGAGGCACGGGTACTGCTGACGCCAGTGTGTAAGCGATTTGAAGAGGGTTTGGACACAACAGACGTGATGGCCGCAGAGACACTACTACAAAACCTGTCATAACCTCGCGAGTAACTAAGTGGCTGCTTTTAGTGCCTAGGGGGACGGAAACCGTGCCCAAGACGATGTCCGCTTTCAGGCTGGCGCGACGACGCCCTGTATGACCGATATGAGGGCGCATTGCCGCCCGGCAGCATTGGCTCGGGTCTCTGACCGCATTTCTGCTAAAGCTCGGAAGCAAATCGCCCGCGATGTCACCAACTGCCGAAGTGTGAAGGGCGCAACGGGCTGATGGGCCTCTCGCTCATCAAGCCTCTTGTCTTGAAGGAGGAGCGCTAGGATGAGCACCGACCTGGATACCGTGCGGTCCTATGATAGGGTCGCGGCGGAGTACGCTGCGGAGGCCGCGGCGATGCCCGAATGGGTCGCGATAGAGATCGATGCGTTCGTGACCGAGCTGGGCGGCTCGGGCAGGGTGCTGGAGATCGGAAGCGGTGGCGGGCGAGATGCACTTGAGCTTGAGAAGCGGGGAATGAGCGTCCGGCGCACCGACATTGCAAAGGGTTTCGTCGAACTGCTTCGCGAAAGTGGCTTCGAAGCCGACCTGTTGGACCCGCTGACCGAAGACTTGGCCGACCCGCAGCGTCCCGGCACGCCGTACGACGGGATATGGGCCTGCGCCTGCCTGATTCATGTCGCGCGCGAGGATTTCGGCACGGTGCTTGGACGGCTTGCCGAGGCGACCCGGACCGGTGGCCGATTGCACGCCTCGGTAAGAGAGGGCGAAGGCGAGGATGTGTCGACACACGGCAGTGCTGCAGCGCCCCGGCGCTACGTCGAGACGTACTGGCGCGAGCCTGCCTTGCGGTCCGCACTCACAGACGCCGGCTGGATCGTCAGCGAGGTACGTCTGTGCGTCGGAAAGCCCCATGATCGGTGGCTGAGCGTTCGGGCGAGTCGGGCGTGACGCACATAGAACTTGCGGAAATGGCCGGCTGTGGCGCGACTATGAACTCTAGGTGGTCACCGCCAGGCAGAGTGTCTTTTCACCAGATCGAAGGCCATGATAAGCGGCGCCTATGGGAATCAAGAACTATCTGATCGAAGGCGGTTCCGGCACTGGGAAAACGTCTGTCGCTACCGAACTGGAGCGGCGGGGCTACCATGTCGTCCATGGTGACCGGGTCTTGGCCTATGTTGGCGACCCCGAGACGGGCCAGGCACTCGCAGGACCACCCGAAGGCGCGGACCGCATCGTTTGGGGATACGCCCACTGGATCTGGCGTGTCGACCAGGTCCGCGCTATTGCTGCCGACACCACCCATCCTGCCACGTTCTTCTGTGGCGGCTCGCGCAATTTCCACAAATTCCTGGACCTGTTCGACAAGGTTTTCGTGCTCGATATAGAAGTTGAGACCTTGAACCGACGATTGGATGGACGGCCGAATGAGCCGGGCTTCGAGCCGGCCGAGCGGGCGCTGGTGCTCCGCTACCATCATACCCGGGAATATCTTCCCATCGGCATCAATATCGACACGGCGGGTACTGTCCCAAGTGTCGTTGACGATATCCTCGCTCAACTCACCTGACGACCGATGAGACCAGCCGCTCCGCTCACGCCCGTTTCGTCAGCGGAAACCGGTCACGCAGCAGCCGCAGCACCGATTCCGAAGGGATCGGCGGGCCGAAAAGGTAGCTCTGGCCGTAATTGCAGCCCATCTTGGCGAGTTCGATCGCATCCTCGTTGGATTCGATCCCCTCCGCCACCACCTTCATGTCAAGCTCGCGCGCCATCGCGATCACCGACCGGAGCACGGTCGCCTTCTTGTCGCTGCTGTCGCGCACCAGGGCCTTGTCGAGCTTGATCGTGTCGAAGGGGAAGCGGGTGAGATAGGCGAGCGACGAATATCCGGTGCCGAAATCGTCGAGCGCCAGGCCGATGCCGGCTTCCTTCAGCTTCTGCAGCACGAGGCGGGCCTGTTCCGGATTTTCCATCACCATGGATTCCGTCAGTTCGAGCTTGAGACGCGAGGGCTGGCAATGCGTCTTGGCGAGAACCGAACGCACGTCGTCATAGAGCTCGTTGTTAAGCAGCTGCACGCTCGACAGGTTGATCGAGACGAAGATCGGCAGTTCGCCGGTCTGGTGCTTCCAGCTCATCAGATCGTTGGTCGCCTGTTCCAGCGCGAACATGCCGAGCGGGCCGATGAGATCGGAGGCCTCGGCGATCGGAATGAACTCGGACGGCGGGATATTGCCGCGTTTGGGATGCTCCCAGCGCATCAATGCCTCGAAACCGGCGACCTCGACATCCTCCAGCCTTGCGATCGGCTGGTAGACCATCGACAATTCCTTGCGCTCGATGGCGCGGCGCAGATCCGTTTCGAGCTGCAGCCGGTCGGTGCCGAAGTCGCGGAAGGCCGGCTGGAACGGCTCGACACGGTTGCCGCCGGCCCGTTTTGCCCGGTACATCGCAAGCTCCGCATCGCTGAGCAGGCCGGTGGCGCTCTCCTGCCGGTCGACCCAGGAGGCAAGCCCGACCGAGGCCGTCAGGATGATCTCGCGATTGGCGAAGTTGATCGGCACCATGATCGCCTTGCTGATCGCATCGGCAAAATCGGCGACCTTGGCCGGATTGTGCTCGGAAACCAGGATGAGGCCGAACTGGTCGCCGGCAAGCCGCGCCAGCGTGTCCTGCGGTTTCAAGAGCCGGCGCAGACGCCGCGTCAGCGCGATGAGAATGTTGTCGCCGGCAGCAACCCCGAGCGAATCATTGACCAGCTTGTAGCGGTCGATGTCGATCACCATCACCGTCGGGCGCAGCGTGTCGCCGCCCGGCGCCAGTGCCAGCACCGACTGCAGCCGGTCGAGGAAGACCTGCCGGTTCGGCAGGCCGGTCAGATTGTCGTGCAGCGCATCGTGCAGCAGCCGTTCGACGGAATTTTTCTGCTCGGTCACGTCGACGATCGTGCCGACGCAGCGGATGATCTCGCCGTTCGAACCGAGCACCGGACGGGCGCGGATCAGCAGCCAGTGGAAATGCCCGTCCTCGGCGCGGATGCGGAACTCGTGGTTCAGCCGCCCGCGGCGGTGTTCGAGCAGCACGTCGAGCGTGGCGCGGAAACGGTCGCGGTCGTCGGGATGCAGCCGCGGCAGCCAGTTGCGCGCCGCGCCATGCATGGCGCCCGGCGACAGGCCGAGCTTGATCGAGACGTCGGGAATGGTGACGACGCGGTCGCGCGCCACGTCCCAATCCCAGACCATGTCGCCGGAGCCGGTCAGCGCCAGCGATTGCCGTTCGAGATCGGAAAACAGCCCCTGCTGGTAGGCGCCGCCGGCAAAAGCGTGCTGCATGACGGTGAAGCCGATCAGAAGCACGATGAGCACGAGGCCGCCGCCGAGTGCTGGCTGGATGATATCGTTGTCGAGCCGTCCGGTGACCGTCAGCCACGCCCCGAACAGCCAGACCAGGATCAGCGCCCAGGCCGGCACTAGCAGGATGGCGCGGTCGTAGCGGTTGAAGCCGAGATAGATGATCAGCAGCAGCCCCATCGTCGCCGTCAGCGCGAAGGAAAGCCTGGCGATGCCGGCGGCAATCGACGGATCGTAGATCGCCACGCCGAAGAGCAGGGCAAGGCCGAGCACCCAGGCAAGCGTGGCGTAGCCGAGATGCGCATGCCAGCGGTTGAGGTTGAGATAGGTGAAGAGGAAGATGACGAAACTCGACGCCAGCGCTACCTCGGCGCAGGCGCGCCATATTCGCTGATCGGCCGAGGCGACGCTGATCAGCTTGCCGAGAAAGCCGAAATCGACGCAGATATAGCCGAGCACCGCCCAGGCGAGTGCTGCCGTCGCCGGCAGCATCGAGGTGCCCTTGACGACGAAGAGGATGGTCAGGAACACGGCGAGCAGGCCCGCAATGCCAAGCACGATGCCGCGATAGAGCGTGAAGGCGTTGATCGTGTCCTTGTAGGCGTTCGGTTCCCAGAGATAGATCTGCGGCAGTTCCGGCGTCGACAGTTCGGCAACGAAAGTGATGACGGCCCCGGGGTTCAGCGTGATGCGGAAAACGTCGGCCTCGTCGCTCGGCTGCCGGTCGAGCGCGAAGCCTTCGCTCGGCGTAATCGCGCTGATGCGCTGCGAGCCGAGATCCGGCCAGAACAGCTTGGAATTGACCAGACGGAAATGCGGGGCGACGATGACGCGTTCGAGCTGTTCTTCGGAGACGTTGGCGAGCGCAAACACCGCCCAGTCGCCCTGATGGTTCTCCGAGCTTGCCCTGACCTCGATGCGGCGGCGGATGCCGTCGGCGCCGGCCGCGGTCGAAACCTGGAAGGCCTCGCCCTGGTTGGCGTAGATCTCCGTCGTTGCCGTCAGATCGAGCGCGGTATCGTCACGGGAAATTTTTACCGGTTCGGCCGCCCGGGCAGCACCCGCCACGAAGGCGAAGGCCGCCAGGAAAAGGGCTGCGATCACCGCGATCACTCGTCCGGACGGTGACTTGGGCAGCATGCGGTCTCTTGTCATCGGCTGTCGGTTTTCCTGCCTTTATCCGTATCGGTGGCGAGACGTGAAAACATCACATGGTCATGCCACTGACCGTTGATCTTCAAATATCCGCGCAGATAGCCTTCCTGTTGAAACCCGGCTTTTTCAAGCAGACGGATGCTGCGCGCGTTATCTGGAATACAGGCTGCTTCGATACGGTGCAACTCAAGCCCAGCGAAGATGTAAGGAATAACCAACTGAAGGGCGGCGAACATATGCCCCTGGCCGGCATGGCGTTCGCCCATCCAGTAGCCGATCATGCAGCTTTGTGCCGCACCCCGTCGGATGTAGCCGATGGTGACGCCGCCGACGAGCGTCATGTCATCCTTCAGGAAAATGAACAGCGGCACCGCCTGGCCCGAGGCATATTCCTGCTTGCCGCGGACGACGCGGGCGCGGTAGGCGCCCTCCGTCAACTCGTCGCGCCGCCAGGTCGGCTCCCAGGGTTCCAGGAACTTGCGGCTTTCGGCGCGCAGCCGGTGCCACTGGTTGAAATCCTGATAGCGCGGCAGGCGCAGGAGATATCTGTCGTTCTCCAGCTGCACCGCTTCCGGCTGCCGCTGCAGGAACCGAAAAACCGATTTTGGCATCGATCACTCCCGGCAGGACGACGTCGGCTCAGCGGCTTGCCTGCAGCGTCTTCGACGCCGGGACCGAAAGCGAGGCAGTGATGTCTTCCATCGGCGCGAGCTGCTCCAACGGACCGATCGCCGAAAGCGTCGGCACCGTGTCATAGAACAGGCGTCCGGCAAGGTCGGTCAGCCGCTCGATGGTGATGCCTTCCAGCCGCTCCATCATCTCCGGATTGGAGATCGGCCGGCCGTAAAGCATCATCTGCCTGGCGATCTGGCCGGCGCGGGCAGCCGGGCTTTCCGCACCCATCAACAGCTGGGCGCGGATCTGGGCGCGGGCGCGCTCGATTTCCTTCTGGTGGATCTGATCGGCCGACTTGTGCAGCTCGTCGATGATGACGGGCACCAGCTCCGGCAGGTTTTCGCCGCCGGTTGCGGCATGAATGCCGAAGATGCCGGTGTCGGAAAAGCCCCAGTGGAAGGCATAGACCGAATAACAGAGGCCGCGGAACTCGCGCACCTCCTGGAAGAGCCTGGAGGACATGCCGCCGCCCAGGATATTGGCGAGGATCTGCGAGCAGTAGAAATCGCGGGCGTGGTAGGGCTTGCCTTCGAAGCCGAGCAGGATCTGCGCGTCCATCAGGTCGCGCGGTTCGCGCACGCTGCCGCCGATATAGCGCGCCGGCTCCATGACGGGCGGCGCGGAAGGGGCCGTCGGCAGGCTGGCGAAACGATCCTCGACCATGCGCAGGAATTCTTCATGCTCGACGGCGCCGGTGGCGACCACGAACATGCGGTCGGTCGTGTAGTTGCGGCTGAGATAGCCACGGATTTGCTGCGGCGTGAAGGAGACGACGGTCTCCGGCGTGCCGAGGATCGCCCGGCCGAGCGTCTGGTCGCGATAGGCGACCTCGGAGAACCGGTCGAACACCACGTCGTCGGGCGTGTCGTTGGCGGCGTTGATCTCCTGCAGGATCACCTGCTTCTCGCGCTCCAGCTCCTCTTCCTCGAAGGCCGATTCCGTCAGGATGTCGGCGAGGATGTCGACGGCAAGCGGCACGTAATCCTTGAGCACGCGGGCGTAATAGGAGGTCGTCTCGGTCGAGGTGGCGGCATTGACTTCGCCGCCGACATCCTCGATTTCTTCGGCAATCTGGCGGGCCGTGCGGCGCGCCGTGCCCTTGAAGGCCATGTGTTCGAGCAGGTGAGCGATGCCGTGCTCGTTGTCCGTCTCGTTACGCGATCCCGATTTGATCCAGACTCCGAGCGCAACGCTTTCAAGATGCGGCATGGTCTCTGTGACTACTGTCAGCCCGGATTTCAGCCGGGTGCACTCAACTGTCATTGGCTATCTTTCTGCGCCTGCTGTCGTCTCGCCGCGGGCGTGCTTGCCGATAAAGGTCTCTACGGCTTTCAGCTCCGGTTTGATGATCTGGAAACGCTCCTCCCTGTGCATCAGATCAGCAAGCCACGTCGGAAGCGCCGGGTCAATACCGCAGGCGGATTTTACGGCAACGGGGAATTTCGCCGGATGCGCGGTCGAAAGCGTCACCATCGGCGTATTCGGCTTTTCTTTCTTGGCAGCGACGAAGACGCCGATTGCCGAATGCGGATCCAGCAGATAACCGGTTTCGGCATGGGTCCTGCGGATCGTCTCGGCGACCTGCTTCTCGCTGGCGCGCCCGGCGCGGAAGTCGCGGCGGATCGCCTTCAGCGCTTGGCTGCCGATCTCGAAGCCGTTGGATTGCTTGAGGCTTTCCATCGCCGCGCGCACCTTCGAGGCGTCGCGGTCATAGGCTTCGAACAGCAGCCGTTCGAAGTTCGACGAGATCTGGATGTCCATCGACGGCGAACTCGTCGCCTTGACCGCCTTCATGTCGTAGCGGCCGGTCTTCAGCGTCCGCGCCAGGATGTCGTTCTCATTGGTGGCGATCACCAGCCGGTCGATCGGCAGGCCCATGCGCTTGGCGCAGTAGCCGGCGAAGATATCGCCGAAATTGCCGGTCGGCACCGTAAACGAGATCTTCCTGTCCGGTCCGCCAAGCGCCACCGCCGCCGTGAAATAATAGACGATCTGGGCCATGATGCGCGCCCAGTTGATCGAGTTGACCCCCGATAGACGAACCTTGTCGCGAAAAGCCACGTCGTTGAACATCGCCTTCACCAGGTTCTGGCAGTCGTCGAAATTGCCCTCGACGGCAAGCGCATGCACATTTGGTGACGACGAGGTCGTCATCTGCCGCTGCTGCACCGGCGAGACCTTGCCATGCGGGAAGAGGATGAAGATGTCGGTGCGCTCGCGGCCGGCGAATGCGTCGATCGCTGCCCCGCCGGTGTCGCCCGAAGTGGCGCCGACGATCGTCGCCCGCTCGCCGCGCTTTTCCAGCGCATAGTCCATCAGCCGGGCGAGCAACTGCATCGCCACGTCCTTGAAGGCGAGCGTCGTGCCGTGGAAGAGCTCCATGACGAAGCTGTTCGGCCCGGTCTGGACGAGCGGCGCGATCGCCGGGTGGCGGAAGGTGCCGTAGGCCTCGTCGATCATCGCCCGGAAAGTGTGATCGGGGATCTCGCCATTGGTGAAGGGCGACAGGATGGTGAAGGCGATCTCCTGATAGGTCTTGCCCCTGAGCGCCCGGATCTCCTTCTTGGAAAAGCTCGGCCATTTCGAGGGAACGTAGAGCCCGCCATCGCGCGCCAGCCCCGTCAAAAGGGCGTCGCAAAAGCCGAGGGAAGGGGCCTCGCCGCGGGTCGAGATATAGTCCACGTTCGTCATCCTTGATCTATCGCTGGAGGAAATCCGGCCGGGCGCGGCCATGGCCCGCTCTGCCGGAAGTCTTGGCTCGAAATCGGGCCGGAAATCGAAAAGGGGCCGCCCTGCGGGCAGGGCTTTGCTCGTATGCTTTTGAAGTTGCCCGCATCCGGCGTCGAAAAGTGCATCAAAACGGCGCTTACCCAATCGATTTTTGTTTGCGCCGCTGATATAGACCATCGCAAACCGTCGTGAAAGGCCCCGCGGAAAAGACATGGGGCGTCCAAGAAGCGCTTATACAAGGGATGGAATATGGTGCTCGGCAAGATCTCGCGTCTCATCGTCTCCGCATCTTTTCTTGCCCTGCTTACCGGTTGCAACTCGCTCGGCATAGGCGGCGACAGCAAACCGGCGACGCCGGCCCAGCCGAACGGCACCGCCCAGATCATGCCGCTGGCGCCAGCCAACCCCTCTTCGAACAATCCTTCGATCGGCACCGGCACGACGGCGCAGGGCACGGTCGCCCCCGTCGTCCAGGGCGCCTGCCCGCAGATCTTCATGCGTGACCAGGACGCGATCTTCCGCACCTATGCCAAGGGCAAGAAGGACGATCCGCAGCAGATCGTCTACCAGGCCTCCTTCGGCGATTACACCCGCCAATGCACGCTGAACGACACGAACCTGACGATGACGGTCGTTGCCCAGCTCCGCCTGATCACCGGCCCGGCCGGCACGCCAGGCCCGGTGACGCTGCCGATCCGCATCTCCGTCATCGATGGCGAGACCGTGCTCTATTCCGAGGTCACCAAGTTCGCGACCGAGATCCCGGCAGGCGCGCCGGGCACGCAGGTCATCTTCCGCAAGGACGGCATCACGATGCCGGTCGGCTCCGGCGCCCTGGTGCGCGTCAATATCGGCTTCGACACCCAGCCGGCAAAGACCAAGAAGAGCAGCTAGAGCTATTTTCGCGAAACGTGGGAAGCGGGCATTCTAGTTCAGAATCCGGTCAAGCTCGGTTGTACGGGATTTGGATAGGCGCAGCGAGGAATTCTGTCGAATATTCAAAATAGGCCCGGCGTTCGTCACTGCTCCAGGCAAGCGTTCCCAAATGTCTCTCGCTCCCCACGAGATCGAGAACGACGCTCATTTTTCGGATCGGCTTGAATTTCATCTCTTGCGCACCCTCTGCCTGACAGGACGGCCAATGACATCGTCAATTGTCTTGGGCGGGCGAGGCGGAAACAAGTGCTCGAACTCAGCTTCGGCTTCTAGAACAAAGGCAATCTTCACGAGAGCTTCAAGTGAAACCTTTCCCGTCTCTTCGAACAGTCTTAGCGATCCGTAGGAAACGCCAGCTCTTGCGGCTAACTCCCTTTGAGTGAGGCCGGCATCAATACGTCGACGCTTCATTCGTTCCGACAGGCCGACAATCACCTCGGCGGGAGAGGTCATATTAAATGTGAACATAATAGCACTTATATCAAATAATGGATATAAGTGCTAATATAATAGCAATTACCTTGATAAAATCGATCGGATGGATTCCCGATCGATACCTGCCATACCATCGGCCATAGGTCACAGCTCCATATGCTCGCGACGACTTATGGGCTCGGCAGCTGGAAGTCTGGTGGCAGTTAACGGGCAGCGCAAAACTGCCCAGCGATTTGGGCCGTCACTCGGGAGAAAGAGGGAAATGCTTATGCATAGCCCGCGGGCATAGTACGCCTCAGAGAACGTTGTCCCAAGCCGCCAATGCGGCGACGACGCCTGGCAGGTCGTTCATGCGCGAGATTGCCGTTTCGGCGCCGGCATCCGTCAATTTGTCAGCATGGGCGGGATAGCTGTGCGAAGCGCCGGTAAAGCCGATGACGCGCATGCCGGCGGCGCGTGCCGCATGTACGCCGTGGACGGAATCCTCGACCACGACAACCTTGTCAGGCGAAACGCCCATCTGGCTTGCGCCGTGCAGGAAGATGTCGGGCTTCGGCTTGACGCGGTCGGGGCCAAGATCCTTGGCGGAAAAGATGTTCGGCGCAAACAGCGGCTTCAGGCCCACCTTGCTCAGCATCATGTCGAGCCGCTTGGTGCTCGAATTCGAGCAGATGCAGCGCTTGATCGGCAGCCTGGAGACGGCGAATTCGACGCCTGGGATGGCCTGGACGTCCTGCGCCAGCCTAAGGTCGAGCATATGCTCCGACTTGTCGAGCAGCGAGGCCGAAAACGGGATGCTTGCCTCGCGCTCGATCTGCAGCAGGATGTTGCGCCACGTCATGCCGGCGAAGCGCTCGCCCATTTCCTCGGCGTCGATCGGATATCCGGCCTCTGTCAGAAGCGCGGATTCGACTTCCGCCGCGATGATTTCCGAATCGACGAGAACGCCGTCGCAGTCGAAGATGATGAGGTCGAAGCCGTCCATATGTTCACGCCTTGCTGAAAGTCTGGGCTGGAGTCTGGGTCTTGTCCGGGAATGCTGCGGCTTTACACGATGCCCGGCCAAAGCTCAACCTGATCTCAAGCATGGCTGCGATGCGGCAAGCGACCGGCTCCGGCGTCGCTGCCGGATCGGTCGTGCCAGGTTGGCTTGAACAACGGCAGGCAGATAGCAGCCGTCAGGCCGCCAGCTGCCCACCCCGGCGTCCAGTTGCAGATTGCGAAGCTGTCGCACGAAGCCTGAACCGCGAAACCAGTTCGCGCAGCGTGGCAGCTTCCTGGGCAAGCTGGCTGGATGCCGCGGTGGATTGCTCCACCATCGCCGCGTTCTGCTGGGTCACCTGGTCCATGGAATTGACGGCGGTGTTGACTTCGGCAAGGCCGGTCGACTGCTCTCTGGCCGATACGGCGATTGCATCCATGTGCTGATTGATACGGGCAATCTGCTCGCTGATTGCCTTCAGAACCTGGCTGGTGTCGAGAACCAGCTTGACGCCGCTTTCCACCTCCACCGAGGATTTCTGGATGTGGCCTTTGATTTCCTTTGCCGCCTGAGCCGATCTCTGGGCGAGTTCGCGGACTTCCTGGGCGACCACCGCAAAGCCCTTGCCCGCGTCGCCGGCGCGTGCCGCTTCGACGCCGGCATTCAGCGCCAGCAGATTGGTCTGGAAGGCGATCTCGTCGATCACGCCGATAATGCTGGAGATCTGCTGGGACGAAGCCTCGATGCGGCGCATCGCTTCTTCGGCATGCGACACGACCTCGGAAGACTTGGCGGCATTGCGATTTGCATCGGTCGCTTCCGTGCGTGCCTCATCGGTCCGCTTGCTCGAGTTCGAGACATTGGCGGTGATCTGGTCGAGCGCTGCGGCGGTTTCTTCGAGAGAGGCCGCCTGCTGTTCGGTTCGTTTCGACAGGTCGCCGGCCCCGGAGGCGATTTCCCTGGTGCCTTCGTCGATCGCGGCAATGGCGGTTGCAATCGCGCTGAGCGTCTGATCGAGCTGCCGGATCGACATGTTGAAATCATGCCGGAGGTTTTCAAAGTCCGGGGCGAAGGGCTCGTCGATCTGGAAGGCGAGATCGCCGGATGCAAGCCTCTTCAGGCCTGCGGCGAGACCCGATGTCGCCGCCCGCAGCCGTTCGGCTGCATCTTCGTCAGCCTGCTGGCGCGCCGTGACCCGCTCGGTTTCACCCTGCAATCGGGCGGCCTCGGCATCTTTTTCGAGTTGCTTGTTGGCAATCGCCGCCTGGCGGAAGATTTCGACAGCCGACGCCATCGTCCCGATTTCATCGGTGCGGCCGATCCCGGCGCAGGCAATGGCTGTGTCACCGCCGGCGAGCCTTTGCATGTCATTGGAAAGCGAAAGGATTGGTCTGGTGACGGTCTTGCGGGTCAGGAAATAGAGGCCGAGCGCAAACAGCGCGGCCGCGGCGAGAAGTGATTTCAGAACAATATCGACCGACGCTTTTATGTCGGCGCTATACTTGGAAATTTCGTCCGACGCCGCGGTGATCTCATCCCCGGCCTGTTCCATGGCCGTTTCCAAGGTAGAGAACTGCGCCATGAAATCCGGCAATGCCTTCAATGCCGTTGAGGGATCCTGGCTCGCCAGATCGACGATCTTCTTGGCGCTTTCGACATAGGTCAGAAGGGGAGGTTCGATGCTGGCAAGCAGCGCTTTGGTCTTTTCGTCGGCGGCAAGCGCCTTGTTGGCAGCAATCATCTCGCTGAACGACGCGTCGTGCTCCGCCAGATCCGCCTTCACCCCGGCTGCGTCTATGCCTGCTGCCGGATTGGACGCCAGCATGGATGCCAGCACGTCCGCGCGCATTGCGTCATGCATCATGTCGGCCTGCATGTGGTTGCGCAGAATTTGGGCCGACCGGGCAACCTCGGCGTTGTTTTCGGAGAGGGTCGAGGCGGACCAGATGCCGACGCCAGTCGCGCCGCCCGCCAACCCGAAAATCGCGATGCTTGCAATGATGATCTTATGCTGGATCGACGCCATGACAGGGCTCTCTCGTTAAATTTAGAAGGTGAGAGTAGCCGAATATGCTTAATTATTTTCTCAGCACCATGTCGCTTACCGGCGCAAAAACAATAGGTTGCAGTCAACGTTTCATCTTCGATAAAAAGTTGAGCCGATTTGAGAGTAGAGCGGATGACTGGCACGGGCACCTCGAGCGCCGGATGATGTAATAGGGCGGGGCTCTTCCTCGGTTACAAGGGCGAGCCCCATCCAACTATTGCTCCGGCAGAATGATCTTCTGATTTGTGGTGTTCTTGACCGGCTTCTCGCCAGGGACATGCGACATCGTGCGGGTCGTGCTATCCAGCGTGCTGCCGTCGGTGCTGGTCTTTGTGCGCGACTTGCTGAACGTCCCCTTGTCGACTGCCTGGGCTTTCGTCTGGGCTTTCAGCTTGTCGCCACTGTCGTTGACGTGGGTCTTGCTTTGCGCCTTTCCATCGGTGGTGGCTGCACTTCCCCCAGATCCGATCGAAGAGGTCGTGCCGTCATCGGTCCGGCAGGTGCCCGCCGTTCCGACCGAGCTTGCGGATGTGCCTCCTGCCGAAGCGCTTCCGCCTGTTCCGACCGTTCCGGCCGCATTGCACTCCTCTGCAATAACGCCCGAGCTCGACGCGAGCAGCGCGATCGAGGCCGCCGCGATAAGGTTGATAGGTTTCATTGCCATCTCCTACTTCTTGGGTTTCGTGACCGAGCAGGTCCCGTCGGACCGTTTGGTGATGACGGTGCCGTCAGGCCGCGTGATGCTTGCCGTCGAAAAGCTGTCGACGCTTCCCGATCCGGCCGAGGAACTGGCGGAAGAGGATGACGAAGAGGTGCCGGTCGATCCGCCGCCGGTCGTGGTCGATGACGAAACATGGCCGTTGCCGGCCGTCACGGTGGTGGACATGTCTCCCTGCGACGACTGAGACTGGACGACGATGCATGTCGTTCCGTCGTCGAGTTTGATCTCCTCGGACATTGCCTGTCCGGCGATCAGGACGAGTGAAGCGCCCAGTGCGATAGTGAAAAACTTTGCCATTGGTTTATCTCCGAGGGCTTGGCCGGCGCCATCAAGACGCCGGCCGACATCGTCAGCAGCCTTTTGTGCCGGCGGCATCCTTCTTGACCTGTCCGGGCGCACAGCCCTTCTTGCCCTTGTTGTCGTCAGAGCTTCCCGCTGCACTGCCGCCGGTGCCGACAGTGCTGCCGGTCTTGTCTCCGTCCGCCGACGAAGCACCGGTTCCAACACTCGAGGCCGAGTTCGCGTCGCCCGAACCTGCGGCGGAGCCGCCGGTGCCGACGGTGCTGCTGGACGTGCCGCCGCCGGCCGACGAACCGCCGGTGCCAAGCGTCGAAGCAGACCCCGAGCCCGAGCCCGCAGCAGATCCGCCGGTGCCGACCGTGCTGCTCGAAGTGCCGCCACCGGCCGATGAGCCGCCCGTGCCGACCGTCGAGGACGTGCCGGATTTGCAGTTGGTCGAACCAGCCGGGCAGTCGCCCCCGGCAGAGCTGCCACCAGTACCGATCGTGCTGCTCGCAGTTCCGCCGCCGGCCGACGAACCGCCTGTGCCGACGGTGCTAGACGATTGAGCGAAGCCGGAAACAGCCGTGCCGGCCAAAAGGGCGGCCGCCAAGGCCAGATGTGTTGCCTTCATCATCGTGTATTCCTCCGTTTGTTTCTAACTTGCCGTCGCATCCGGAATGGATGGATAGCTGCCTGACAAACTTCGGTTTCGACCCTCTGTTCCTGCCTTAGGTACTCAGTCGGATATCCCTCGGACCTTGGTCCGACCTCGCCGTCATGGTTGACATTCGAGCGTTATGGGAGGGTTTCATGAGGCGGCCGACGGGTCGGAAAACCTCAATCTTGGCGGCTCCAACGGTGCCGAAGAAGGTTTGGCTGCAGGCGACGTCATTGCTGGCCGGTGGAGCGACATCTATCAAATCCGCGTCATGGCAGACTAACCGCAGCCCCGGGACTACCTTTGGCAATCTCATGCACTAGATGGCGATCGGGAGGAGAACGCCACCGCCGCTATTGGGAAGAGAAGCGGCATGCCAAAGAATGGATGAAGAGGAAGACTGCATGACGATCGAGGACATCATCGAAACCCTGGAAAAGACTGACATGCCCGACAGCCGGATCGACGCTTTCATCACCTGTGCCTTTCTGTTGAAGCAACTCCGGCCGGCCGAGCCCAAGGATTTCGACGGTCCTAACGACTACCTGCCGAGCAGTATCAAGTCAGAGCACGGCTTCCTGATGGCGCGACCCTTCACACACGACGTCAATCACGCCATCGACCTGTGCCGGGAAGTCCGGCCGGATGCGGTTTGGCACCTCGCCCGCGGCCGCCAGACAGCAGACGAGTCGCTCTACGGTGCGCAGCTGCGCGAGATCAAGGAGAGCGAAAGCGTGCTCGGTGAAGCCGAGAGCAATCACGCGGCGCTGGCGCTCACGCTGGCCGCGCTGCGCGCCCATGTGCGGCAGGAAGATGAAAAGAGGGCAGGTGCGTGAGGGCGCTGGATACCGCCTCGGAACCTCTTGCAGGTCCGCAATAACCTACGCATCGACCGGAAATAGCTTCAGAAACTGCCGGTCGCCTTCCGGCGAAAACAGGATGGAGCGGCTTTCGGCCGTGCGCCGCGCCCAACCCTTGTCGAGGAAACTTGAAAGCAGGGCCTTGCCGAGGCTGCCGGCGAGGTGGGCGCGCCTTTCGCTCCAGTCGAGGCAGGAGCGGCAGAGCGGCCGGCGCGACGATCTGAGGTCGCTGACATCGATGCCGATGCGTTTGAGATCGCTTTCGCCCTTTTCCGTCAGCGCCAGGCCTTCGCCGACCGCCTCGATCGAGCTGGAGGCAATCAGGCTGTCGAGCATCCGCACGCCGTAATCGCCGGCAAGGTGATCGTAGCAGATGCGCGCCTTGCGCAGCGCCGGCTCCTTCGGTCCCGGCTGGTGACGCAGATGGCCGCGTCCGGCGGCAAAGCCCATCATGCTTTCGATCAGCCGGGCGACGGCCTCGTCAGCCAACGTGAAATAACGGTGGCGGCCCTGCTTGCGCTGGGCAAGCAGCCCGCCGGCTTCGAGCTTGGCGAGATGGGTGCTCGCCGTCTGCACGGTGATGCCGCCGACGCCGGCAAGCTCGGTCGCCGTCAGCGCCCGGCCGCCGGTGAGTGCCGCCAGCATGTTGGCGCGGGCGGGATCGCCGATGAGCGCGCCGATCTGCGCAATATCAGGGCCTTCCTTCATAGTTCGATCGTAACCGAAGCATCGCCGTCAGGCAATGTGCGAAAATAGGTGAAGAGCCAAAGGAGAAACGATATGATCACCTGCTTCATCCGCTATCAGATCGACCCCTTCAAGAAGGAGGCGTTTGCCGAATATGCCCGCAACTGGGGCCAGGCAATTCCGAAGAATGGCGCCGATCTGATCGGCTATTTCGGCCCGCATGAGGGATCGGCGACGACCGCTTACGGCGTCTACAATATCGAAAGCCTCGCCGCCTACGAGGCCTATCGCGCCAGGCTGGCCGCCGACCCGCTCGGCCGCGAGAATTATGAATTTGCCCGACGCGAAGCCTTCATCCTGAAGGAGGATCGCATCTTCCTCAAAAATGTCTCCACTCCTCACGCAAAGCTGGTGCAGTCATGATCGCCGTCATCTTCGAAGTCGTGCCCTATATGGGCGAACGCCACAAATATCTGGATCTCGCCGGCGAGCTGCGCACTGAGCTCGAAAAGATCGACGGCTTCATTTCGATCGAGCGTTTCGAGAGCCTGACGAACCGCGGCAAGCTGCTGTCGCTTTCCTTTTTCCGCGATGAGGAAGCCGTCAAGCAGTGGCGCAATCTCGAGGCGCACAGGGCAGCCCAGCAGGCCGGACGCGGCGGCATCTTCGCCGATTACCGCCTGCGGATCGCCAGTGTCGTTCGCGATTACGGCATGTTCGAACGCGACGAAGCGCCTGATGACAGCCGCAGGGTTCACGACGCCGCCTGATCGCTGGCGGCGGCATTCTTGCCGCCGCCAGGCAGCCGGCCGGCGTCGGCAAAGTCTGCCGCTCACTTATCGGACCCCGAATAAATTCCCGAAATCGGCCAGCGCTTCAGGCTTTGGTAACTAAGTTGCGTAACCATAACGGACAGTTAAGCGTAGAGCGTATGAGTGAGTATCAGAATGGCATCAGTTTTTCCGCTTGCCGACCTCAAGGCTTCCGTCAAGTCGGATTCCCGGCCGGATTCCCGGCCCGGGTCTTGGGTCGACACGATCATCAAGGGCGATTGCGTCAGCGCCCTTGAAGCTTTGCCCAGCCACTCCGTCGATATCATCTTTGCCGACCCGCCGTATAATCTCCAGCTCGGCGGAACGCTGCATCGTCCCGATCAGTCGCTGGTCGATGCGGTTGACGACGAATGGGATCAGTTCGCCTCCTTCGAGGCCTATGACGCCTTCACCCGCGCCTGGCTGCTGGCCTGCCGGCGGGTGCTGAAGCCGACCGGCTCGATCTGGGTGATCGGCTCCTACCACAATATCTTCCGTGTCGGCGCCACGCTGCAGGATCTGAATTTCTGGATTCTCAACGACATCATCTGGCGCAAGACCAACCCGATGCCGAATTTCAAGGGCCGCCGTTTCCAGAACGCCCATGAGACGATGATCTGGGCAAGCCCCAGCGCCAAGGCCAAGGGCTATACCTTCAATTACGATGCGCTGAAGGCCGCCAATGACGACGTGCAGATGCGCTCCGACTGGCTCTTCCCGATCTGCAACGGAGCCGAGCGGCTGAAGGGCGAGGACGGCAAGAAGGCGCATCCGACGCAAAAGCCTGAGGCGCTGCTTGCCCGCGTCATCATGGCCTCGACCAAGCCCGGCGATATCGTGCTCGATCCCTTCTTCGGCTCGGGAACGACCGGCGCCGTCGCCAAACGTCTCGGCCGTCACTTCGTCGGCATCGAGCGCGAACAGGATTATATCGATGCGGCCTCGGCCCGCATCGCCGCCGTCGAGCCGCTCGGCAAGGCGGAACTGACCGTCATGACCGGCAAGAAGGCCGAAGTCCGCGTCGCCTTCAACGTGCTGGTTGAAAGCGGCCTGATCAAGCCCGGCCAGGTGCTGACCGACGCCAAGCGCCGTTACAGCGCCATCGTCCGCGCCGACGGCACAGTAGCTTCCGGCGGCGAGGCCGGCTCCATTCATCGTCTCGGCGCCAAGGTGCAGGGTCTCGATGCATGCAACGGATGGACCTTCTGGCATTTCGAAGACGGGCAGTCCCTGCGCCCGATCGACGATCTCAGGTCCGTCATCCGCAGTGATCTGGCAAAGGCGGAGTGAGCAGCGCCTCTACGGATCGAAACCACCTTCTTCCGATTTCCCTCCAGTTGCGGAAGAAGACCAAGGCGCCCGGGGTTCGAACTCCGGGCGTCCTCTTTTTGTTTTTGCGCAATTCCGGACGCAAAACCGCTCTACACTTTTGCTGGAATTGCTCCGGTCAGAACTCCTGGTAATCGGTGACGTCGACCCGCGTGACACGCCCTTCCGCATTGAAGGTGATCGTCTCCTCGCCCTCGCGGATCAGCGGCTTGCCCGTCTTGCTGTGGGTGGCGCGTACCGACCAGACCGACCGGCCGGAGAGCGGCGTCAACGTTTCCACCAGCGAATTTTCCGCCGTCTGATCGGGATAGTCGTCGAAATATTTTCGGAAGGCGGCCATGATCTCAGCCCGTCCGGCAAGGCTGCCGACGCCGTTCGAGACATAGGTCGCGTCCTCGGCGAAATAGGCCTCGATTGCGGGAAAATCGAGGGCGTTGATGGCAGCGTGAAAACGTTCGATTTCTTTTGCGGGGTCGAATGCCATCGGCCTCAGACCTTCAATCCGTAAGCCGCAAGATCGCTGCGCAGCTTCTCGGGCCCCGAAAACAGCACCGCATTCCAGCCGAAGGCCTTGGCGCCTTCGACATTAACAGGCGCGTCGTCGATGAAGATCGTCGCGGCCGGATCGAGGCCGAAGCTTTTCGTATGCGTCTCGTAGATCGCGATATCGGGCTTGATCAGGCCGACATCGCCGGAAACGGTGACGCCGCGCGGCTTTGTGAGGAAGGGGAAGCGTGCCTGCGCCTCGCGGAAGGTGTCGGAGGCGAAGTTGGTCAGCATCGTCACATCACGCCCTTCGGCGATCAGCCCTTCCATGATCGCGACGCTGTCGTCATAGGCGTGCGGCACCATCTCGTGCCAATATTTGCGGAAGGCGCGGATATGCTCCTCGCGCGCCGGGTGCTGTTCGATCAGCAGCGCTTCGGCCTCCGCCCATGTGCGGCCGCGGTCCTGCTCGATGTTCCAGTCGTGGGTGCAGATATTGGCGAAGAACCAGTTGCGCTCGGTCTCATCGGGAATGAGGCGGCTGAAGGGAAGATGCGGATCGTAATGAATAAGGACTTTGCCGATGTCGAAAACGATATGTCTTATGTTGGTGGTCATGGTCATCCCTTGGATGTTTTAAACGCGAGAGGAATAGCTGCTGCGATCGCTTTTTTCATGATTGTTGGTAAGGCCTGGGCTTCAAGATTTGTAACCGGCTCCCACCATCCGTCATTCGTGCTGACCTTGGCAGCGATGGCCGCACGCCAGATCGAAAGCCTGAGCTCGAAATGGGTGAAGACATGGATGACGGTGCCAGAGGCCTGCCATGCTGCATCGAAGGGAGCGGCGGCAGCCGAGGTCTCGCCGTCGATGCGCGCCGTCCACGCCGTCGTCGGCACTTCGGTCATGCCGCCGAGCAGGCCGCTGTCGATGCGCCGCCGCAACAGGATCTCGCCATCACCTGTTACCGCGATGAAGGCCGCGCCATATCTGACCGGCTTCTCCTTCTTTGCCGCCTTGACCGGAAAGAGCTCGGGATCGGAAAGTTTGAGCGCCTCGCAGGCGCCCCGGAACGGACAGAGTGAACAGGCCGGCCGCTTCGGTGTGCAGATCGTGGCACCCAGATCCATCATCGCCTGGGCGAAATCGCCGGGCCGATCGGCGGGCGTCAATAGCGCCACCTTCTCTCTCATCGCGGGCTTTGCCGCGGGAAGCGGCGTGGCGATCGCATAAAGCCTGGAGATCACCCGCTCGACATTGCCGTCCATGACCGCCGCCTGCCGGTTGAAGGCGATGGCCGCGACGGCGGCAGCCGTATAGTCGCCGATGCCGGGGAGCGACTTGAGGCCTTCCTCGGTATCAGGAAAGACGCCGCCATGCTCGTTCGCCACCGCTTCGGCGCATTTCTTCAGGTTGCGGGCCCGCGCATAATAGCCGAGCCCCGCCCAGGCGGCCATCACCGCGTCGTTTTCGGCTGCGGCAAGATCGGTCACTTCGGGCCAGCGCTGCAGAAACCGCTCGAAATAGGGTTTGACCGCCTGCACCGTCGTCTGCTGCAGCATCACCTCGGACAGCCAGACGCGATAGGGATCGGGTTTGACGCCGCGGGCCGCCATGCCGGGCGAAACGCGCCAGGGCAGCTCGCGGTGGTGGCGATCGTACCAGTCGAGCAGGGGCTTTGCTGAGGGCGTGTCGAGTGTGGTGATCGTCATGATTTGCCGCGATGGGGGGAAGTGCCTATACTTGGCGAAGCAATGCCGCGCGATCAAGTCGCCTGTGCGAGTTGGCATGCGAATTGGCGGCGTCGCTGAAGGGTTTCGATGAGTTATCCACGCAAAGGTGCAAAGCAGATATCCGAGCTGGCGAACGGGCTGATCGATCCCGTGCTTGCGAGGCGGGCCGGCATCAACACCGCGCTGCTCGGCTCGTGGAGTGAAATTGCCGGCGAGGATTTCGCCGATTGCACCCGGCCGGAAAAGATCGCCTGGGCCCGCGGCGGCGATGAGACCGGCGGCTTCCGCCCCGGCGTGCTGACGATTGCCTGCGAAGGCGCGCGTGCGCTCTTCCTTACCCATGCCCAGGGCGAACTCATCCAGCGCATCAACAGCTTCTTCGGCTTTGCCGCCGTCCACCAGATCCGCATCGTCCAGAAGCCGGTCTCACAAGCCATCCGCCGCTCCCGCACCCCGCCGCCGCTGAAAGGCGAAGCCGCCCGCAAACTCGAAGGCATGATGGAGGGCATCGAGAACGACAAGCTGCGCCAGGCAATCCAGCGCTTGGGGACCGCGGTGATGGGCAAGCGGGGGAATCAACGCTAACCCTTTACGATCATGGGGTCCCAACCTGAAGTGTGCTCGCCGTGAATCGCGAGCGTTGACTAAGCGAATTCCTTTTGCTGATCCGCGTAAGGTCGTGCTAGATTCTGACTCATGACGAGCAAAACGCCCAAGTTGACCCGCAACGCCAAGACCGGCGGCCTGACCCAGGCCAGTGCCGAAAAGATCAGTGCGGTTGAAGGCCTAGTCCTCAGCCCGCGCATGCGCAAGCTCCTCGCCGAGACCAAGGATCAGCCGCCCGAAGAACGCCGCCAAGCGATCCGCGCACAGTTCACGCGCAAGTCCGCCTAAGCGTTGGTCTATACCGCCGAATCCGATCCCCTCTGTTATCCAGGCACGACCGTGCTCCGCAACAAACTGGACCTCACGGACCAGAGCGAACTCGACGAGTTTGAGACAACGATGTTCGTGCTCCGCTCGGAAGAACCTTGGCCGGAGGGTAATCTGGATGTCACTCACTATCTCGCCCTTCATCACCACCTGTTCCAGGATGTCTATGATTGGGGCGGTGAGATCCGCACCATCCGTATCGGTAAAGCTGGCAACTGGTTCTGCTACCCGGAATTCATCTCGAACGAGCTTAGTCGGATTTTCCAGGAGCTGGCCCAGGCGGACTATTTCGAGGGTCTGACACTGGCTGACTTTGCGGTTCAGGCCGCGCACCTCCTTGCCGAAATTAACGCCATCCACCCGTTCCGTGAAGGCAATGGCCGCACCCAATTGACCTTTCTCGCGCTTCTGGCCAGGCATGTCGGCCGGCCATTCAATGCCGAAGTGCTTGATCGTGAACGTGTCATCGAGGCCATGATCGAGAGCTTTGCGGGCTCCGAGCAGCCGCTAGCGACGCTGATCCTCGACATCGTCACCGAACCTTGACGCTACCCTCTTGAACTTTCCTCGGCGGTGTAGAGGCACTGGCAAAACGCCTCGGATGCCATATTTGTATATAGCAGACGGGAGAAAAGCCATGCTGGTCTTGCAGTTGCCCCCTGATATCGAAACGCGGCTGATTGAGCTTTCCAAGCGTACCGGCCGCAGCAAGAGCTTCTATGTTCGTCAAGCCATCCTCGCGCATCTCGACGATCTGGAAGATGTCTATCTTGCCGAAAGGCGCCTCGAAGAACTTCGCCGCGACGAGGGCGATACCGTGCCGCTGGCCGAGCTGACGGCGCGTTACGGGTTGGACGACTGAGTTTCATCGACCAGCCGATATGGGCTGGCGGCCGCCGCGATATCTACCGGCAAAATTCGCAGACGGACCAATCTCGCAATTTTTGGTCTAGTCGTCTTCCCGCGGTCACAATTCTTTGAAGGAAGTTGGCGAACCGTGCCTTGTGAGTGGCCGCAAGCCGTTATATCGCACAGTCACGCCGTCAATCTCATTAGTTATGGGGAATCCATGCAGATGTCCGAAATGCAACTGACGAAACGCCGCCTGCTCAGCGGTATCGCCATCGCCGCAGCTGCCGTGGCGCTTGTCGCCTGCAACGACAGCAAGGACGCTGCCGATGCTTCTTCCTCCGGCAAGACCATGGCTGATGGCACCAATGTCGACACCATGCAGACGGCGGCCACCTCGGCGACCGAAATGCCGGAGTCCGATGGCGACGTCGACATGGCCGAAGTGCTGAAGCCCGGCGCGCTGCCGGAAATGGCGCTCGGCAAGGCCGACGCCCCGGTCAAGATCGTCGAATACATGTCGATGACCTGCCCGCATTGCGCCCATTTCCACAACACCACCTTCGACACGATCAAGCAGAAATATGTCGACAGCGGCAAGGTGCAGTTCATCATCCGCGAATTCCCCTTCGACCCGCGCGCCGCCGCAGCCTTCATGCTCGCCCGCTGCAATTCTTCCAATCCGGAGCAGTTGAGCACGCCGGAACAGTATTTCCCGATGGTTTCCATGCTCTTCAAGCAGCAGCAGGTCTGGGCTGCCGCCGATGATGGCCGCGCCGCACTGCTGCAGATGTCGAAGCTTGCCGGATTTACTGAGGATAGCTTCACGAAATGCTTGACGAACCAGAAGCTTCTGGATGAAGTGAACGCCACGCGGGAAAGAGGTTCCAAGGATTTTGGCGTCAACGCCACCCCGACTTTCCTGATCAATGGCAAGCGCTACTCTGGAGACATGCCGGTTGACACCTTGTCGAAGCTCATCGACAGCCTGCTCTGAACCGGATCGTTTCGATAGAACGGGCGACGGCGAAAGCCGTGCGCCCGTTTTTCGTTTTCAGCGCAGTTTGCAGGTGTGGCCCCCTCATCCGCCTGCCGGCACCTTCTCCCCGCTGGGGCGAAGGGGATTTGCCGCAGCGTCTCGATTCCCTCTTCTCCCCAGCGGGGAGAAGGTGCCCGTAGGGCGGATGAGGGGGCTTCCTGCCGTGGATATTTCCGCATGAAGTTCAACAAGCTGCGCCTGGTCGGCTTCAAATCCTTCGTCGAGCCGACGGAATTCATCATCGAGCGGGGACTGACCGGCGTCGTCGGCCCGAACGGCTGCGGCAAGTCGAACCTCGTCGAGGCGCTGCGCTGGGTGATGGGCGAGAATTCCTATAAGAACATGCGCGCCTCCGGCATGGACGACGTGATCTTTTCGGGCTCGGGCAACCGTCCGGCGCGCAATACCGCCGAAGTCGCGCTCTATCTCGACAATGCCGAGCGCACGGCGCCTGCCGCCTTCAACGACAGCGACGAGATCCAGGTCACCCGCCGTATCGAGCGTGAACAGGGTTCGCTCTATCGCATCAACGGCAAGGAAAGCCGTGCCAAGGACGTGCAGCTGCTGTTTGCCGACGCCTCCACCGGCGCGCGATCGCCCTCGATGGTCGGGCAGGGCCGTATCGGCGAGCTGATCCAGGCCAAGCCGCAGGCCCGCCGCCAACTGCTCGAAGAGGCGGCCGGCATTTCAGGCCTGCATTCCCGCCGCCACGAGGCCGAGCTGCGGCTGCGCGCTGCTGAAGGCAATCTCGAGCGCCTCGACGACGTTACCTCGCAGCTCGAAAGCCAGATCGAAAGCCTGAAGCGCCAGGCCCGCCAGGCAAATCGCTTCAAGACGCTGTCTGCCGATATCCGCGCCCGCGAGGCGATGCTTTTACATATCCGCTGGGTGCAGGCCAAGGAAGCCGAGGCCGAGGCCGACAGTGCCTTGAACCAAGCGACCTCCGTCGTCGCCGAAAAGGCGCAGATGCAGATGGAGGCGGCGAAGAACCAGGGCATCGCCAGCCTGAAGCTGCCGGAACTGCGCGAGGGCGAGGCGCGCGCCGCCGCCGCCCTGCAGCGCCTGCAGATCGCCAGAAGCCAGCTGGAAGAGGATGCCGGCCGCATCCTGCGCCGCCGCGACGAGCTGACCCGCCGTCTCGCCCAGCTTGCGGAGGATATAAGCCGCGAGCAGCGGCTGGTGGCCGATAATGCCGTCATCCTGGCGAGGCTCGATGCCGAAGAGGCGGAGATTTCAGAAATCCTCGCCGATTCCGGCCGTTATGCCGAGGAAACCCGCGAGGCCTTTGAGGGCGCGGCGGCAAAACTTGCCGACAGCGAGCGCATCTTTACAGCGCTGACGGCCGAGCGCGCTGAAGCCGCCGCCGGCCGCAACCAACTGGAACGCGCCATCCGCGATCTCACCGACCGCCGGATGCGCCTCGAACGCCAGATGGATGAGGCGAACCAGGAACTGTCAGCTGTCGGCGAGAAGATCGCCGGCCTGCCCGATCCCGACGAAAAACGCGCCATCGTCGAAGCCGGCGAGATCGCCGTCGCCGACGCGGAAGCCGCGGTTCAGCTGGTCGACCAGGCGCTGGCTGGCGCCCGCCAGACCGAGGCGCTATCGCGCGCGCCGGTCGATCAGGCCCGCTCGAGCCTGAATGCGCTGGAAACCGAGGCGCGGACCATTTCCCGCATGCTCGCCGCCGGTGCTGCGGCCGGCAAATTTCCGCCGGTTGCCGACGAGCTGAAGGTCGATCGCGGCTTCGAGACGGCACTCGGTGCCGCCCTCGGCGACGATCTGGAATCGCCGCTCGATGCCGAGGCGCCGGCCCATTGGTCGGACAATGGCGATGGTGCCAGCGATCCCGCCCTTCCATCCGGTGTTGCGCCGCTGCTTGATCATGTTCGCGCCCCGTCAGCGCTCACCCGCCGCTTGCGCCAGATCGGCCTGGTCGCGGAAGCGGAGGCGCAGTCGCTGATGGCGGCGCTGAAGCCCGGCCAGCGGCTGGTGACGAAAGAGGGCGCGGTCTATCGCTGGGACGGCCACGTCACCGGTGCGGATGCCCCGAGTGCGGCGGCGCTCCGCCTTGCCCAGAAGAACCGCCTGGCCGAACTCGAAAGCGAAGCAGCCCTTGCCCGCGACGTGCTTGCCGAAGCCGAAGAGCGGCAGGCAGCCGCTGCGGAAGCGATCCGCGCCGAGGAGCGAAGGCTTGCCGAGGCCCGCGACATGAGCCGCCTGTCGGCGCGTCATTTGGCCGAAGCCCGCGATGCGCTTGTTGCCGCCGAGCGTGCCTCCGGCGATCTTATCCGCCGCCGCGATGTCGTCAGCGAGGCCGCCAGCCAGCTGCGCGCGCAGCTGGAGGAGATCGCTATCCAGGAGGAAAATGCCCGCATCGAGCTGGAAGACGCGCCTGATCTGACGGCGATCGACGAGCGGCTGCGGTTCCAGCAGGCGGAAGTTGCGACCGATCGCGGCGCGCTGGCCGAAAGCCGCGCCCGCCATGAAAGCCTGGCGCGGGAAAACGAAGCCCGCCAGCGCCGCATCGTGGCGATCGGCCAGGAGCGCGACACCTGGCGCCAGCGGGCGGCAAGCGCCGAAGACCATGTCGCGACGCTGCGCGACCGCGAGGAAGAGGCGCGCGAAGAGGCAGCCGAGCTCGAGCTGGCGCCGGATGAATTCGACGACAAGCGCCGCGCTCTGCTCAGCGAATTGCAAAAGGCCGAGGAGGCCCGCCGCCAGGCCAGCGATCTCCTGGCCGAGGCCGAACGCATCCAGCGCGAAGCCGACCAGAAGGCGACGACGGCACTGTCGGAACTTGCCGAATGCCGCGAACGCCGCGGCCGCGCCGAGGAGCGCCTCGTCTCCGCTCGCGAGAAGCGGCAGGAAAGCGAGGGCCGCATCCGCGAGGTCCTGAACGTCGCGCCGCACGAGGCGCTGCAGCTGACCGGGCGCCCGACCATGCAGGCGCTTCCCGATCCGCGCGAAGTCGAGCGCGAACTCGAACGCCTGCGGATCGAGCGCGAGCGGCTGGGCGCCGTCAACCTGCGCGCCGACGAGGAACAGAAGGAGCTGAGCGAGAAGCTCGAAGCCTTGATCAAGGAACGCGACGACGTCATCGATGCGATCCGCAAGCTGCGCGGCGCCATCCAGAGCCTCAACCGCGAGGGCCGCGAACGGCTGATCGCCGCCTTCGACATCGTCAACGCCCAGTTCCAGCGGCTGTTCACCCATCTTTTCGGCGGCGGCACCGCCGAGCTGCAGCTGATCGAATCCGACGATCCGCTCGAAGCCGGCCTCGAAATCCTCGCCCGTCCGCCCGGCAAGAAGCCGCAGACCATGACGCTGCTATCGGGCGGCGAGCAGGCGCTGACGGCAATGGCGCTGATCTTCGCCGTCTTCCTCACCAATCCGGCGCCGATCTGCGTGCTCGACGAAGTGGACGCACCGCTCGACGACCACAATGTCGAGCGCTACTGCAATCTGATGGACGAAATGGCGGCTTCCACCGAAACCCGCTTCGTCATCATCACCCACAATCCGATCACCATGGCCCGCATGAACCGCCTCTTCGGCGTCACCATGGCCGAGCAGGGCGTCTCCCAGCTCGTCTCCGTCGACCTGCAAATGGCCGAGCGCCTGCGCGAGATTGCCTGAGGTTTTCGTGAGGAGAGCCTTTGAGTGTCTCTTGGCGTTAGGGAAGGGCGACGTTTCTTATTTTCACGGTGCGGCGGTGCTCGCAGCCTAGATCCTCGGGTCAAGCCCGAGGATGACGGAGGGTGGGGAGCCTGCTGGCCAAGACAATGCTCCGGGCGTCTCCCCTCTTGCCATCGCGCCCTCCCTCTCCGTCATGCTCGGGCTTGACCCCATAGGCGCTAACTTAGTTGTCGATGTGCGATGGCTCGTCGCCTTCGCGGTGGCTCGCGAAGTCGAT
>NZ_LXFU01000018.1 GCF_001657485.1 Rhizobium sp. WYCCWR10014 | reverse complement strand
CGAAAGACTTCGTCGCCAGCAGCGCCGCCGCCCTCGTTCAGTGAGTGGGCTTATAGAACTAACCCATTAGAACAGTCAACAGCGCTTTTTGAAAAAATTGATTTTTCTTTCAGGTCATTGTTTTTCCAGGAAAAATTTCGCACAGCACTCAAATGCGGTCATTTCCCGGATTCCGACCGGCCTTACGCGGCCAGGAAAGTTGAACGTCTTTCGACTTTTCGTGGAAAGAACGCTCTTTTGTCCCCTGCGCCCCGACATCATCACAATCTGCTGGTCTTAAGAGAACATGATTCACACAGGCAAATGCAGACAAACTGCCTTTTCCTGAGTGATTTGACTTCCATGCCCAAAATATGCACATCTTTTGCCCCAGCCAGGATGGCCGATACATGCTCCCACAGACGCCTGATGTAAGGACGCGGACCCGACTGCCATGATGACGGAGAAAATGATGATCCGCTCGTTGGGCAACGAGCCTCCGCTTCTGGCCGACGGCAGGCGCGCGCCCGACCGTCGCGAGGTTTCCTTGCGCTGGCTCTCGGGTACGTTCCTCACCGGCATTACATCATCCGTCCTCATGGGTGTCGCTCTTTTCGCCGCCCTTGACGGCCGCCAGCAGTTGGCGATCCCCGCCGAAGCCTATGCGAGTGTCGCGGCAGACGCGCATGAAGATACGACAGTCGTCCGCGGTGGCCGGCTGATCGCGCCCGCCATCGCCGCAAAACCGTCCGACCGCGCCATCATGGAAGTGTCCACCGTCGTCCACGACGGCGAAAAGGAAGTCGTGCGCCGCCAGCCCTTCGCGCATGTGAAGATGACGCTGGCCGCCAACCATGTGGCGACGGAGGACTATCCCGACTTCGATCCCCTGGCGATCTTTTCCGCCGACGAGCCGCAGCCCGCACCGCAAAGCCGCACAGGCGCGCTTTACGGTTCCGACGTCGAATCCGAAGTCAGCCTGAAGACCATTCCCTTCCCGACCGGCAAGACCAGCATGCAGATGGCGTCCGGCCTGTCGCTCGAGGAGGTCGAAGAGAACGTACGCTCCAACGGCTCGGTGCTGACCGACGGCAACACTCAGCTCGCAGCCCTTTATTACGTCGATCCGCGTCGTTTCTCCAACGAGGACGCCGATGTCGATCTGACCGCCGGTCTGTCCGCCCGCGTGCTCGAACAGAACATGACGGTCTCCGCATCGGAATCGATCACGCCGCAGACCGAAGAATTCGCCGACGACATCCTACCCGTGCGCGTCGACACGCCGATCGCCAAGGCGCTGACGGATTCAGGCTATCCGCAGCAATATGCCGACGGTATTGCCGGCTATATCGCGCAGCAACTGGGTTCTGGTGATCTCGACAAGGGCGACGTGCTGCGCATCGGCATCATTCAGAAGGGCGAACAGGCAAAGATCATCCGAGCCAGCGTCTATCGCGGCACGCGCTATCTCGTCACCGTGGCCGTCGACGACAAGGGCAGATACGTGCCCGGCAGCGAGCCGCCGATGTTGGATGCCATCGCCACCGCCTTCGATGACAATTCCTTCGCACCGCCCCCCGGCCAGAACCTGCCGCGCGTCTATGACGGCATCTATCGTGCTGCCCTTTCCTACGGCATGACCAAGGATATGACGGCGCTGATCATCAAGCTGCTCGCCAGCAATGTCGATTTCCAGGCGCAACTGAGGCCGACCGACAGTCTCGAGGCCTTCTTCTCCGTCGCCGATAGCGCCGGTCAGGCGACCGAGGATTCCGAACTGCTCTATGTCAACGCCCGTTTCGGCGACACGCAGACGCGCTTCTACCGTTTCCAGGATCCCGATGACGGCACGGTCGATTATTTCGACGAGAACGGCAAGAGTATCCGCCAGTTCCTGCTGCGTAACCCGGTTCCGAACGGAATCTTCAAATCGGGCTTCGGCATGCGCCGCCACCCGATCCTCGGTTTTGCCCGCATGCACACCGGCGTCGATTGGGCTGCACCCCGCGGCACGGCGATCATCGCCGCTGGCAACGGCACGGTCGAAAAAGCCGGCTGGGATTCCGGCGGTTATGGCAACCAGACGATCGTGCGCCATGCCAACGGCTATGAATCCTCCTACAATCACCAGAGCGCCATTGCCAAGGGCGTCGTCCCCGGTGCCAAGATCCGCCAGGGCCAGGTGATCGGTTGGGTTGGCACGACAGGCGAATCCACCGGCCCGCACCTGCATTACGAGCTGATCGTCAACGGCACCAAGGTCGATCCGCTGCGCATCCGCCTGCCGGGCGGCAAATCACTGCAGGGCGAGGCGCTGGCGAAATTCGAAGACGAGCGCAAGCGCATCGATACGCTGCTGAACAACCAGACGCCAGACCAGGTGGCGAGCAAGTAATTTCCGTTAAACCGACAAGCTGATGCCCCGCCGGTCGTTACCGCGCCTAACGAAAAATGGCGGCCGAGGCCGCCATTTCCCATTCATCCGGCAAACTGGATTTACGCTGCTTCGCTCACCGTCTGCCTCGTCCTGAACTGCAGCCGGTCCGAACCGCTCGTCACCGTCACCGTCGATCCATCCGGCACCTGGCCGGACAGGATCTGCTCGGCCAGCGGATCCTGCACGAACTTCTGGATCACCCGCTTCAGCGGCCTTGCGCCGTAGACCGGATCGTAACCCTTGTTCGCCAACCAATGGCGGGCTTCCTCGTCGAGATCGATGACGATCTTGCGCTCGGACAGCAGAGCCACCAGCCGCTTCAGTTGGATATCGACGATCGCGCCCATCTCCTCGCGCTTCAAGCGATGGAAGAGGATGATCTCGTCGATGCGGTTCAGGAATTCCGGCCGGAAATGCCCGCGCACGACCTCCATCACCTGCTCGCGAACCGTGTCGCTGTCGTCGCCGTCCCTCAGTTGCGTCAGATATTCGGCGCCGAGGTTCGAGGTCATGATGATCATCGTGTTGCGGAAATCGACCGTCCGGCCCTGGCCGTCCGTCAGACGTCCGTCGTCCAGCACCTGCAGCAATATGTTGAAGACGTCGGGATGCGCCTTTTCGATCTCGTCGAACAGCACGACCTGATAGGGCCTGCGGCGCACGGCTTCCGTCAGCGCTCCGCCTTCGTCATAACCGACATAGCCGGGAGGTGCCCCGATCAGCCGGGCAACGGAGTGCTTCTCCATATATTCCGACATATCCATGCGCACCATCGCCGTTTCGTCGTCGAAGAGGAAGCGGGCGAGCGCCTTGGTGAGCTCCGTCTTGCCGACGCCGGTCGGGCCGAGGAAGATGAACGAGCCGATCGGCCGGTTCGGATCCTGCAGGCCGGCGCGCGCGCGGCGGACGGCGCGCGACACGGCCTGAACCGCATCGCCCTGACCGATCACCGATTTCGCCAGTTCGTCTTCCATCCGAAGCAGCTTGTCGCGTTCGCCCTCCAGCATCCTGTCGACCGGAATGCCGGTCCAGCGGGACACGACATGGGCGATATTGTCGGGGATGACCACCTCCTGCACCATCGCGCCGCGATCGCCATCCTGCTTCTCGGCATCGACGAGCTGCTTTTCAAGGTCGGGAATGACGCCGTAGGTCAGCTCGCCGGCACGCTGGAATTCGCCTTTGCGCTGGGCGATCGCCAGTTCGTTGCGGGCATCATCGAGCTGCTTTTTGAGATCGGCGGCAAGGCCGAGTTTCTGCTTTTCCGCCTGCCAGCGGGCCGTCAGCGCATCGGCCTGTTCCTCGAGATCGGTCACTTCGGTTTCCAGCCGCTTCAGACGGTCGGCGGACGCGACGTCCGTCTCCTTTTTCAGCGCTTCGCGCTCGATCTTCAGCTGCATGATGCGGCGGTCGAGTTCGTCGAGCTCTTCCGGCTTGGAATCCACCTGCATCCGCAGCCGCGCTGCCGCCTCGTCCATCAGGTCGATCGCCTTGTCGGGTAGGAAACGGTCAGTGATATAGCGGTTGGAAAGCGTCGCAGCCGCCACCAGCGCCGCATCGGCGATGCGTACCTTGTGATGCTGCTCGTATTTTTCCTTCAAGCCGCGCAGGATCGAGATCGTGTCTTCGACCGTCGGTTCGTCGACGACGACGGGCTGGAAGCGGCGGGCAAGGGCCGGATCCTTCTCGACATGTTTGCGGTATTCATCAAGCGTGGTCGCGCCAACGCAATGCAGCTCGCCACGGGCAAGGGCGGGCTTCAGGAGGTTGGAGGCATCCATCGCCCCATCCGCCTTGCCGGCGCCGACCAGCGTGTGCATCTCATCGATGAACAGGATGATCTCGCCGTTTTCCGCCTGAACTTCATTGAGCACGGCCTTCAGCCGCTCCTCGAATTCGCCGCGGTATTTCGCACCGGCAATCAGCGCGCCCATGTCGAGCGCCATCAGCTTCTTGTCCTTGAGCGATTCCGGCACGTCACCGTTGACGATGCGCAGCGCCAGGCCCTCGACGATCGCCGTCTTGCCGACGCCGGGTTCGCCAATAAGCACGGGATTGTTCTTGGTGCGGCGCGAAAGCACCTGGATGGTGCGGCGGATTTCGTCGTCGCGGCCGATCACCGGGTCGAGCTTGCCCTCGCGGGCTTCCGCGGTGAGATCGCGTGCAAACTTTTTCAGCGAGTCGAAACCCTGCTCGGCATTGGAGGAATCTGCCGTCCGACCCTTGCGGATGTCGTTGATGACCTGGTTGAGGCCCTGGGCCGTCACGCCTGCGTTCTTCAGCGTCGAAAAGGTTGAGGCCGAGGATTCGATCGCCAGCGCCTGCAGCAGGCGTTCTACCGTGACGAAGCTGTCGCCGGCCTTCTTCGCCGCTTCTTCGGCGGTCGAAAGGACCTTGGCGAGTGGTTGTGCCAGATAGATATTGCCGTTGCCGCCGGAGATTTTTGGCAATTTGGCGAGAGCCGCGTCATTGGCAAGACGGGCGGCCTTGGCATCGCCGCCGGCGCGCTCGATCAGCGACGCCGCCATGCCCTGATCGTCGTCGAGCAGGACTTTCAGCACATGTTCGGGCGTAAATTGCTGGTGACCCTGCGCCAACGCATAGGTCTGTGCGGACTGGATGAAACCGCGCACCCGCTCCGAATATTTCTCGATATTCATATTCCACCTCCATGGATCGCCCTGCCCTGACGAGGCGCAGACCGATGATTGAGATCGACCCCCTGAAAAGGCAGGTCGCGTTTTGCCCGTAAGGGATTCGGGCCAAGCAGTTCGAAGAGAATATGGTAGCCTGTTCTGCGAGTTTAAAGAGCCCATTAAATGAAAATCCCCGGCACAAGGCCGGGGATTTTCAAGCAAATTCGAGCAGATGGCATGAACGTCACGCTCTCCCTGAAGGGAAAGCGAAATCCTCATTCCGATGCGACGTCAGCCAGCACTGGCGCCTCGCCAGAGGCGCTCTCGCCTTCAGCGGCGGCTTCTTCGCCCTCAGCACCGCGACGCGGGCGACGGGGACGGCTGCCGGTGCTGCGGCGGCGGGGCTGGCGTTCGCGCGGCTGGCCGGCAGCACCTTCCTCGTCCATGGCGACTTCGGCCGGAATGCCTTCGATCTCCGGCTGCGGACCGGTTCCATCGATGACCTCGGACTGGGGTGCCGGTGCGGGCGCCTGAGCGGCTACCGGCTTCGGCTGTGCCTGCGGCTGGTGCTGTCTGCTCTGCTGCGGCTGTTGCGGCCTGCTCTGCGGAGGCTGGACGATAACGACATCGTCGCCGTCATTGTCATTCTCATTCTCATTGTTGTCCATATCGTCGCCGTCGCGGTCCGCACCGTCGCGATCATTGTACTCGCCGCGGTCGTCGCGCTGGAAGCGTTCCTGCATCTGCGCTTGGGCGCTGGCGATGATACGATTGTAATGTTCGGCGTGCTGGAGATAGTTCTCGGCCATCACCCGATCACCGGAGCTATGAGCGTCGCGGGCGAGCTGCGCGTATTTTTCGGCGATATGCTGCGCCGTACCGCGAATCTTCACATCGGGGCCGGAGCTGTCATAGGTCCGGGTGAGCGGATTGCCGCCCTTGCGGTTGAAATTGTTGTTATTGTTATTTCCACCGCCGCCGCCACCGCCGCCGTTATTGTTACCACGCCCTCGACCGCGCTTGTTCTGCTGTCCTGGCCTCATAGATCGTTCACCTGAATTCTCTGTTTGTGATGGATACATGGCACCAACCGCCATGACCGGAAAACCGGATCAGGACCTTTGTGCCGCGAGCATACTGCGCCTTTGCGCCGACCTGCCGCTTGGTTCTCAAGTCAGTTTGACTGATTCACGCATTGGGTCGTGTTCAACCGTTGAAACTCTCGTTTAAAAGAGCGGACCCCCGAGGCAAACCAAGTACCGAACGAATCTCGTTCATTCCTATCTGCCCAACACGTGACCGCAACCTATATTGCTTCACCGGGAAATCCAAGCCTTTTCTTCGCAATAACAATAATGTCCTGTTCAATGCCGCATTATCGTCTCTCACACGAGCGCGAACACGAGCACCCTGTCGTTCTGACCATAATCTTTCACGGATTTGAGGCACCTGAAGCCTTTCGCTTCAAAGATCGCCGTCACGTCGTTTCGCTGATCGTAGCCGATCTCCAGTCCGACGACCCCATCGGGCCTGATGAACCGTGCCGCATCCTTGGCTATGGCTTTGTAAGCGTCAAGCCCATCCGGGCCGCCATCCAGAGCCGCAGCCGGATCGAATTTGGTCACTTCGGGAGCGAGATCGTGAATGACATTGGAAGCAATATAGGGCGGATTTGAGACAATCGCGTGAAAGGATCCCTGGATGTCCTCGAACCAATTCGACTGTACGGCCTCAAAACGATCCTGCAACCCGTTTCTTTCTGCATTCGATCTTGCCGTCAAAAGTGCATCCGCCGATATGTCACTGCCGACACCTGACGCATCAGGACATTCGCTCAAAAGCGCAAGGCATATCGCCCCGGTCCCGGTTCCCATGTCAAGGATATGGAGACGGCTTTGCGCCATTGCAAGGTCTTTGAGATAGACGAGAACCGTATCGACCAGGATTTCCGTATCCGGCCGCGGTTCCAGCGTTTCAGCCGAGAGCCGAAGCGGCAGACCGTAGAATTCCCGCTCGCCGAGAATGCGATGCACCGGCTCATGACCGAGCCGCCGCTCCAGCGCCTTGAAAATCACTTCGGCCTGCTCGGCAGAAAGCCTCTCGGCCGATCGCGTCAACAGCTCGGTCGGCGACAGTTTCAGAAGGCCCGCGACAAGCAGCCGCGCATCGGTCGCCGGGTCGACGATACCTGCTTCGGTGAAGCGACGGCGCGCTTCGGCAAGTATATCGGCGACCGTCAAGCTCATTGTTGCTCGCCGAGCTGTGCCAGCTGGCTGGCCTGGTAATCGGCCATCAGCGCGTCGACGACCTCCTCGATCTCGCCTTCCATCATCCGGTCGAGCTTATAGAGCGTCAGATTGATGCGATGGTCCGTTACCCGCCCCTGCGGGAAGTTATAGGTGCGGATACGTTCCGAGCGGTCACCGGAGCCGACCTGGCTCTTGCGATCGGCAGAGCGCTCGCTGTCGGCTCTCTGCCGCTCGGCATCGTAAAGCCTGGAGCGCAGCACCTGCATCGCCTTGGCGCGATTTTGGTGTTGCGACTTTTCCGAGCTGGTGACGACAATGCCGCTCGGCAGGTGGGTGATGCGCACCGCCGAGTCCGTCGTATTGACGTGCTGGCCGCCCGCACCCGAAGAGCGCATCGTGTCGATGCGGATATCTTCAGCCCGGATCTCGATGTCGATCTCCTCGGCCTCCGGCAGCACCGCAACCGTTGCGGCCGACGTATGGATACGCCCGCCCGCCTCGGTTTCCGGCACGCGTTGCACGCGATGCACGCCGGATTCAAATTTCAGCTTGGCAAAGACCCCCCTACCGGTAATCGTCGCGATGATTTCCTTGTAGCCCCCGGCTTCGCCCTCGCTCGCCGAGAGCACCTCCACCTTCCAGCCCTTTTCCGCCGCAAAGCGCTCATACATGCGAAAGAGATCGCCGGCGAAAAGGGCGGCTTCCGAGCCGCCGGTGCCGGCGCGGATTTCGAGGATCGCGCTCTTTTCGTCGGCCGCATCCTTCGGCAGAAGCAGGATCTGCATCTCCTGCTCGAGCGCCTCGATCTGCTCCTTCACCTCGGGCAGCTCCAGCTCGGCGAGGTCGCGCATCTCGCGGTCGACCGATCTGTCCTCGAGCAGCGTTTCAAGATCGGCAAGCTCGGCGACCGCCTTCTCATAGACGCGGATCTTCGTCACGACAGGCTGCAGCTCGGAATATTCGGATGCGAGCTTCACATAGACATCGGCAGCCGGACCAGCCGACATGCGCGCCTCGATCTCGCCGAAACGGCGTTCCAGCTCGCGCATCTTTTCAACGGGAAGCTTCGCCACCCTTCACTCCGATTCTTCTTAATCTCTGTCTAAAGGGGAATATTGTGGCTCTCGGCGAAGCGGGCAAGCACCTCGCGCATCGGCATCAAGGCGTGGTGATCGTCCAGCACCTCGTCCATCGCCTTCGTCAGCGCCCCGACATCGAGCCCGAGCAGCATGGCCTTCACCGGTCCGATCGAGGCCGGCGACATCGAGATCGAGCGGAAGCCGATACCGAGCAGCGCCATCGCCGAGATGGGTTTGCTGGCGAGTTCGCCGCAGAGCGTCACCGGCGTCTTATTCCGCTCCGCCCCGCGCACGATATCGCGCAGGATGCGCAAGAACGGCTTACCGAGCGGATCGAAGCGGTCCGAAACCCGTGCATTGCCGCGATCGACCGCCATCGAGAACTGGAAGAGGTCGTTCGAACCGACCGAGACGAAATCGACCGCCTCCATCAACTCGTCGAGCTGCCAGAGCAGTGCCGGCACCTCCAGCATCGCCCCGAACTGCAGCTTGCGCGGCAACCCGTGGCCGAAGCGCGAGAGATGCTGCACTTCCTTCTGCAAGAGCTCGCGCACCATCCTCAGCTCGGAAACCTCGGTCACCATCGGCACCATCAGCTTCAGCTCGGTGTCGGCCGATGCCTTCAGCAGGGCGCGCAACTGGGTGCGCAACAGTCCCGGCCGGTCGAGCGACAGCCGGATGGCGCGCCAGCCGAGTGCGGGATTTTCTTCCTCATGGCCACGGAAATAGGGCACGACCTTGTCGCCGCCGATATCGAGCGTACGGAAGGTGACGGTGCGGCCCGCCGCCTGCTTTATCACATTGCGGTAGAACTGCTCCTGCTCCTCTGCCTTCGGCATGGTGGAAGCGATCATGAACTGCAGTTCGGTGCGGAAGAGGCCGATGCCCTCGGCACCCGATTCCGATAGCTGCGGCAGGTCGACCAGCAGCCCGGCATTCATCATCAGCGCGATCCGCTGCCCATCCTTGGTCACCGGCTCGACGGCGCGTAGCGCCCGGAACTGCTCCTGCCGCCTGGCGCGGAAGCGGACCTTCTCCTCGTAGGAACGCCGATGATCGGCCATCGGCCGCAGATGCACATGCCCCTCGTCGGCGTCGATGATCACCGCATCGCCGTTCTCGGCGAGCGCCACCACGCCCGCCGCCTGGCCGATGACCGGAATGCCCATGGCCCGGGCGACGATCACCACATGGCTCGTCACCGCCCCTTCTTCCAGCACCAGCCCGCGCACATTGGCGCGCGGATAATCCAGCAGTTCGGCTGCCCCCATGGCGCGCGCCAGGATGATCGCATCGCTAGGGAAACCCTCGCCGCTTGTCCGGCCGGTATAACCGGTCAACTGTCTGAGCAGCCGGTTCGCCAGATCCTCGAAATCATGCATGCGTTCGCGCAGATAGGGGTCGGTTAACCGCATCATCCGCGCCTTGGTGTCGCTCTGCACTTTCTCGACCGCCGCTTCCGCCGTCAGGCCGTTGCGGATCGCCTCCTCGAGCTTGCGCACCCAGCCTTGATCATGCGCGAACATGCGATAGGTTTCGAGCACCTCGCGGTGTTCGCCTTCCATCGACACGTCGCGGCGCGACAGCATGTCGTCGATCGAGATCCTGAGCGAGCCCATGGCTTCGGCCAGCCGCCGGATTTCCTTCTCGGCATCTTCGTTCAGCAAGTTGGTGACGACGATGCGCGGCTCGTGCAGCACGACGTAGCCGAGGCCGATGCCGTCATTATAAGTATCGCCGTCGACGGTGACCGAACGCGTCAGGTCGAGTTCGAGGCCCGGCTTGGTAATCTTCTTGAGCTCGCCGGTGGCGATCATCTCTGCAAGCACCATCGCCGTCGTCTCGAGCGCTTCCAGCTCTTCCTCGCGATAGTTGCGGCTCGCCTTGTTCTGCACGACGAGAACACCCAGCGAGCGCCCGGTCCTGAGGATCGGCACGCCGAGGAAGGAATGGTAGATTTCTTCGCCCGTTTCCGGCAGATAGCGGAAGGCCGGGTGCGACTGCGCGTCGGAAAGGTTCAACGGCTGGGCCGAGGCCGCGATGGTGCCGACCAGGCCTTGTCCCATCTTCAATTGCGCCAAGTGCACGGCCTCGCGGTTCAGGCCTTCGGTCGCATAGAGTTCGAGTACGCCGTCGGCGCGCAGCACATAGACGGAGCAAACCTCCGCCACCATGTTGCCCGCGATCTGGCGAACGATCCGGTCAAGACGATCCTGCGGCTCCAGCGGCTCCGCCATCAACTCGCGCAGCCGCCTGAGCAGCACGCGCGGACCGCCGGAAAGGTCTCTCATGGCGTCTCAAGCTCCCGAAACAACGCACTTAGTCCCGGCGGGCCGGCCTCATCTCCTCAACCTGAAGGGGCAGGCCGCCCGCTGGGAATCAATTCTTATCCAGACCGTAGCAGGAATGCAAAGTCCTGACAGCGAGTTCTGCATAGGGACCGTCGATCAGGATGGAAATCTTGATCTCGGAGGTGGTGATCGCCTTGATGTTGATGCCTTTTTCGGCAAGTGCACGAAATGCGGTAGCGGCAACGCCCGCATGGCTGCGCATGCCGATGCCGATGACCGATACTTTCACCAGCCCCGATTCGTTCTGCACGACATCGTAGCCGATCTTCTCCTTATGGTCGCCGAGCACCTTGATCGCCTTCTCGACGTCGCCTGACGGTACGGTGAAGGTCATGTCGGTCTTCGACCCGTCCTCGGAAATATTCTGGACGATCATGTCGACATTGATATGGGATTCGGCGAGCGGCCCGAAGATCGCCGCGGAAACGCCCGGCCGGTCGGCAAGACGGCGAAGCGAGATCTGAGCCTCATCCTTGGCATAGGCGATGCCGGTGACTACTTCCTGTTCCACGATTTCTTCCTCGTCACAAATCAGCGTTCCGGGCGGGTTCAGCAGATCGCCCATGCCCGGAGCATCGGGGTCTTCGAATGATGAGCGCACGAAGGTGCGCACCTTGTGCACCATGGCAAGCTCGACCGAGCGCACCTGCAGTACCTTGGCGCCGAGCGAGGCCATTTCCAGCATTTCCTCGAAGGCGATCTTTTTCAGCCTGCGCGCCTTCGGCACGATTCGCGGGTCGGTCGTGTAGACGCCGTCGACATCGGTATAGATATCGCAGCGATCCGCCTTGACAGCTGCCGCAATTGCGACGGCCGAAGTGTCCGATCCGCCGCGCCCGAGCGTCGCGATCCGGTTGTCGGGTCCCAACCCCTGGAAGCCGGAGATGACGGCCACCTGCCCCTCGCCCATCCGCTTGACGATGTCGGAGCCGTCGATCTCCATGATCCGTGCCGCGCCATGCGCATTGTCGGTGCGGATCGGAATCTGCCATCCCTGCCAGGAACGCGCATTGATATCCATCGCCTGCAACGCGATCGCAAGCAGACCGGAGGTCACCTGCTCGCCGGATGCGACGACCGCATCATATTCCCGCGCATCGTAAAACGGAGAATTGGCGCCGATCACCTTCGGCGTGCCCTGGACCCAGCCGACCAGTTCATTGGTCTTGCCGGACATGGCCGATACCACCACCGCCACCTCGTGCCCGGCATCGACTTCGCGTTTTACGTGGCGGGCAACATTCTTGATGCGGTCCAGGTCAGCGACGGACGTGCCGCCGAATTTCATTACGATGCGTGCCATATGCCTCTACCACGACTGGCGCCGGGAAAGCGGAAAACCGGACCCGGCATCACGAAAGCTCTGGGGCAGACCGCTTGGGCCAGAGAGCCGGGTTCCCAACTTCCGGAACCGCTCTAAAAGCCCAGGCCCCAAAGGCCCCAAGTTGCGGCGTCTCTTAGCGAGTTTGGCGGGGGGAGGCAAGCGCGTGCGATAAAAGCTACTGGCGAGCGGCTCCATGCTCGCCAATCCCCTGATCTGCGCCCCTTGACTTATGCCCCCGATCGTCCGACTTCACTTTTAGCGAATGAAGGAGTGGACGATGACGGAAGGCGCCAGAAGCACGATCGACCAGGGCGAAGTGGACCGCTTCTCGGCGATGGCGGCGGAATGGTGGAGCCCGACCGGCAAATTCAGACCGCTGCACAAGTTCAATCCCGTCCGCCTCGCCTATCTAAGAGACAAAGCCTGCGAGAATTTCGGCCGTGATCCGAAAAGCGCACGCCCGCTCGAAGGCCTGCGTGTGCTCGATATCGGCTGCGGCGGCGGTCTGTTGTCCGAACCTGTTGCCCGCATGGGCGCTTCCGTCGTCGGCGCCGATCCGTCCGAGAAGAATATTGGCATCGCCTCCACCCATGCGAAGGCTTCCGGCGTTTCGGTCGACTATCGCGCCGTCACCGCCGAAGAGCTCGCTGAGGCTGGCGAGACCTTCGATATCGTCTTGAACATGGAAGTGGTGGAACATGTCGCCGATGTCGAGTTCTTCATGACGACCTGCGCGAAAATGGTCCGCCCCGGCGGCCTGATCTTCGTTGCCACCATCAACCGCACGATGAAGGCGGCAGCGCTTGCCATTTTCGCCGCCGAGAACATTCTGCGCTGGCTGCCGCGCGGCACGCATCAGTATGAAAAGCTGGTACGCCCGGAAGAACTGGAAAAGCCGCTGGTGGCGAGTGGCCTTGAGATCACCGACCGCACTGGCGTCTTCTTCAATCCGCTGTCGAACCAGTGGAACCTGTCTAAGGATATGGACGTAAATTATATGCTGCTGGCGAAGCGACCGGCTTAGTCCCGCCATCAATAAACCGGCTACACTTTCAGCGCGATACGCGGGCCGAAATCATGGACAGCAAGCGGCGTGAACTTCATGTCAGTTTACGTCTTCCGGCAAGACGGGAATGGCTGCGATCTCGATGCCCTCTTCCAAAAGCGCCTGCGCCTCGTCGACCGTCGCCTGGCCGATGATGCCGCGGGCATCCGCCTCGCCATAGTGGATCTTGCGGGCTTCCTCGGGAAACTGCGTGCCGACATCCTCGGAATTGGCCTTGACGGCCGCAACGGCCTCCTTGAGTTTTTGCAGAGCCTCGCGGCGCATGGCGTCCATCGCCAGCGTCTGCCTCTCGTCCTTCTTCCGCGCCGTCGACACCGAAGGCGCCATCAACAGCTTGGAAATGGCGGCGGAATGACAGACCGGACATGTCAGAAAACCGGTTTCGACCTGATGATCGAAATCGGCGCTTTCCGAAAACCAGCCTTCGAATTCATGGGCATTGTCACAGGTGAGGGAATAGCGGATCAAGCGGCGACGCCTCCGGCGACTGCCCCCGCAGCCTTCTCGACCGAGAATTCCCGGCCATTCCTCAGGTTCGGGATCTTGTCATGCGCGGCCTTGACCGCGGCGGGATCGATCTCGGCGACGATAACCGCCTCACCGGTAGCGCCGGCCGACGCCAGCACCGTGCCCCAGGGATCGATGATCATCGAATGGCCGAAGGTCTCGCGCCCGTCCTCGTGCCGGCCGGCCTGCGCGGCGGCGATGACGAAGACACCGTTCTCGATCGCGCGTGCCCTAAGCAGGATCTCCCAATGCGCCTCGCCGGTCTGCTTGGTGAAGGCGGCGGGCACTGTCATCACCTCGGCGCCGGCCATGGCCTGGGCGCGGAAGAGCGCGGGAAACCGCACATCGTAACAGATCGCAAAGCCCATTTCGGCAAAGGGCAGCGACAGGACGCGGGCCTCCGAGCCTGCTGTATAGGCGGCACTTTCACGCCAGCTCTCGCCATTGTCGAGGTCGACGTCGAACATATGGATCTTGTCGTAGCGATTGAGAATCCTGCCGTCGGGACCGAACAGAAAACCGCGATTGGCAATCTTGCCGTCGGCAAGGGCAATCGCTGTCGAACCGACATGCATGTGGATGCCGAATTCCCTAGCGAGCTCCGAGCCGGTTTTGACGATGATGTCATGCGCCTCGTCGGCAAGCACGGCGCGTGCCGCCGCACGGTCTCGCTGCAGCATGCCGGTCATCTCGGGCGTCTGCACATAGGTCGCGCCCTGGGCAGCGGCCTCGCGCACCAGCCGCGCCATGGCGGCGGCATTCTTCACCGGATCGACCCCGGAGCACATCTGGACGGCGGCGGCCTTGAAGCTCATCGGTTCTTCCTCAAGCCGCCAGCATCGGATCGAGCTTGCCGGCCCGATCGAGCGCAAAGAGATCGTCGCAACCGCCGACATGATCGGCGCCGATGAATATCTGCGGAAAAGTGGTACGCCCGTTCGACTTGCCGATCATCTCCTGGCGAAGATCCGGCGAAAAGGTCGCGTCATGCTCGACATATTCGACACCCTTTTCTTCGAGAAGGGACTTGGCGCGGGTGCAATAGCCGCAAAACTGCCGTGTATAGATGGTGACGGGTACCATAATCTCTCCAGACTGATGCCGGGTATTCCTGTCATATAGGCTCGGAGAGAGCCCTTGCAAAGGTCAAAACCGTTATGTCAGCCGCACCCGCCTTGCGCAGTGTCCGGCTTGCCGCGGCAACCGTCGCCCCTGTTGTATAGACGTCGTCGACCAGGACGATGCGCTTGCCGAAAATGTCGCTTTCGCAATCCTTGGCGATCGCAAAAGCGCCCCTGACATTGTCTTCGCGCGCCTTGGCGCCAAGACCGACCTGCTGGCTGGTGCGCTTGACGCGCATAAGCGTGGCGGCCAGCAGCGGCTTGCCCGAGAGCCTTGCCATATGGCGGGCAAGCTCGGCTGCCTGGTTGAACTTGCGCGCCAGCATACGGCTACGGTGCAGCGGCACCGGGATCAGCGCATCGCAGCTTTCGACCGTCCCGTCGGAAGCGCGCAGCATCCAGGCTGCCATCATCGGCGCTAGATCGGTGCGATCGCGATATTTGAGCCCATGGACGAGATCGCGCACCGCACGGTCGTGCGTTGCCGCCGACCGCAGCCGGTCGAAGGGCGGCGGGTTGGCGATCGCCTCGGCGCTGAGGATGCCGGCGCCGAGATCGTGCGAGAAGGGAATGCCGAGCACCTCGCAATAGGGTCGTTCGATGAAGCGGATGCCGGACCAGCATTTCGCGCAGAGCCCGCGATGGCCGCCGGTCGAAATGCCGCAGACGGAACAGGCCGGCGGATAGAAAAAATCGGCAAGCACCGAGAACGGCCGCAAGAGATGCGCCCGCAAGAATTCTACCGGTCTTTCGAAATCGACTGGCACCATGCCGTCGAGACTAGCCTGTTCTTAGCGAAAGGAAAATCGTCTTGCCGCACGGCCGGCGCGGGACTAAGGACATCGCCATGGAAACGATCTTCGACAGAGCCCTGATCGCCGCACATCGCCATCGCGCGCTTGCCAACAACGATCCGAAAGCCGCCTTCCTGCTCGACATTGCCGCTGAGGAAATCGCCGAGCGGCTTACGGTCGTCGAGCGGACTTTCGAGACCGCAGTCGAACTGCATGGGGCAACCGGTGCTACCGCCCGTGCCGCGCTGGCGACGGGCAAGATCGGCACGATGATCCGCATCGAAAGCGAGAAGGCCTATGCCGGGCCGGGCGAAAACTTGATTGAGGCGCCGCTTGAGGACGTACCGCTCGAACCCCAATCGGCCAATCTCATCCTTGCGCCGCTCAGCCTGCATCTGACCAACGACACGCCGGGTGTCTTCATCCAGATCCGCCGCGCCCTGAAGCCGGACGGCCTTTTCCTGGCCGCGATCCCCGGCGCCGGCACCCTGCAGGAACTACGCGAGGTGCTGCTGGCGGCCGAGGTCGAGATGACAGGCGGTGCAAGCCCGCGTGTCATTCCCTTCGCCGATGTGCGCGATGTCGGCAGCCTCCTGCAGCGCGCCGGCTTCACGCTGCCGGTGATCGACGCGGAAAACTATACCGTGCGTTATGATTCACTCTTTCCGTTGATGCGGGATCTAAGAGCGATGGGCATGAGCAATCCGCTCGCAGCCCGCGGCCGCATGCCGCTGACGCGCGCTTTCTTCCTGCGTGCGGCGGAGATCTACGCCGAACGCTATGCCGATCCCGACGGACGCATCCGCGCGACGTTCTCCATCATCTATGTCTCGGGATGGGCGCCGCACGATAGCCAGCAAAAACCGCTAAAGCCGGGCTCGGCCAAAGCACGCCTTGCCGATGCGCTGAAGGTGGACGAGCACAAGCTCAGACAGTAGTAGCCGGCTGCTTCTTCAATTGACGGTCAGATTGTTGTTGATGACGTTGAAGACGTCGTGCAGGGCGCCGGAGAAGACCCCAAGAGCGGAGACGAGAGCGCCGCCAATGAGGGCGGCGACCAGGCCATACTCGATCGCCGTCGCACCTCTGTTATCTGCAACAAATGCTTTCAAAAGACGCATGACCCACCCGCTGCGCGAAACCGACAATAAACGACCAATTCCACGACCATCGGAACGATGGCCGGTATTTTTCAGCAACCGGCGCCGACACCGTAGCCCTGGACGACGCAGACCGAGCCGGGCGTATCCTGGAGGACGCTGCGGCGGATCGTATAACGCTTGCCGCTTTCGCTCTTCGGGATCGATCCTGTCGTGATCGTATCGAAATCCGTCGGAGCACTGGCAAAGACGCTTTTCTTCGAGGAATCCGCGAGCATTGGCGTCAGAATAAGCGTCAGCGCGACCACCGCCGTGCCGAACAGGAGGGCGATATTCAGCGCACCCGTCCTGCGCGAGGCAGACGAGGCCCGTTCCTTTTCCCGGACAGCTTTCCAGAAATCATCGTCCATAACGTCAAGCCTTTTAATACACGCACGCCAGATGCTTGATTGAGGCCGATCTTTGGCAGAAGGTGTTAAACGATCCATTAATATCCACAGCCGAAAACGGTATGGCACAATAATAATCAGACAATGCTAAAGTAAATCCTGCAACATCGGGATGAGCGGCTCGTCGGCCGGCGGCATCGGATAATCGCGTAGCGCCTGCGGACGCACCCATTTCAGCGCCTGCCCCTCCCGGCCCTGCGGAATGCCCTCATAGCGCCGGCAGATATAAAGCGGCATCAGAAGGTGGAAGGTCTCGTAGGAGTGGCTGGCAAAGGTCAGCGGCGCGAGGCAGGCGATCTTGGTGTGGATGCCGAGCTCTTCCTCGAGCTCGCGCACCAGCGTTTCCTCCGGCGTCTCACCCGGCTCGACCTTGCCGCCGGGAAACTCCCAGAGCCCGGCGAGCGACTTTCCCTCGGGCCGCTGTGCCAACAGGATACGCCCATCGGCATCGATCAGCGCACAGGCGGCGACCAGCAATATCTTCCGGCCCGCCTCGCTCATCGCGGCTCCTGCTGCCAATAGCAATAATGATAGGCGTCGCGAAAACCGAGGCGCTCATAAAGTGCGATGGCCGGACGGTTGGACAGCTTCACCTGCAGCCAGGCCGAACGGGCGCTGCGCATGCGCGCCCAGCGCAGCGCCGATGTCAGGATTTCTGTGCCGAGCCCCTCGCGCCGCCGCGCCTCGGAGACCGAAAGCGACATGATGCCGGCGAGGTCGTTGTCCTGGACGCAGAGCACGGTCGCAAGCGGGCCGTCCGCCGCGTTCTCGATCATGAACAGGCCGGATGGGGGCTTGATCGCCGAAATGATTTCGGCAAGCGCCGGCTTCAGCCTCAGTGGTGCCTGGTCGACGGTGAGGTTGGCGTCGACGAAACGGCCGACATCATGGGTCGGCAGGTGATCGAGCGTATCCGGCAGCTCCGCCTCGGCAAGGTCGCAGGTCATCACCACCGTATCGTCGAAGCGCGTCCAGTTCTGCGCGCGCAGAAGTTCGATCAGCACCGGCGAGGCAAGCGGCGTCTGGCGGACCACGGCGGCGCGGCCATAGGCCTCGAACTTCCGGCGCGCCTTTTCCAGGCGGATTTCGACGTCGCGATGATCCGAGGGATCGAGCGGCACGATCGAGTTCAGCCGGTTGGACGGGTGACCGGCCGTCAGCCGCACCTGCCAGCTGCCGTCATATTGCACGGATGCCGCCGGCCAGGCGCGGAAGCCGACGGCCTCCAGCCTGCGCACCAGCGGCAGATTGTGTGAGGAAATGGATGCCTGCGCCAATGAACGATCAGCTCCGATAGTCGCCATTGATCGCAACATATTCCTTGGTGAGGTCGCAGGTCCAGACCGTTGCCGAACCAGTGCCGAGCCCGATATCGACTTTGACGGGGATATCCTGCGCCTTCATGACGTCCGAGGCGGCCGCCTCGGAATAATCGGGATCACGCTCGCCATTGACGGCGACCCTGATATCGCCGAACCAGATGGCGAGCCGGTCGCGGTCGGCCATCTCGCCGGATTTGCCGACGGCCATGACGATACGGCCCCAATTGGCGTCTTCGCCGGCGGCCGCCGTTTTGACCAGCGGCGAATTGGCGATCGACAGCGCGATGCGCTTGGCGGCAGCATCGCTCTCGGCGCCCGTCACGGTGATTTCGAGCATCTTGGTGGCACCCTCGCCGTCTCGCACCACCTGCAGCGACAGATCCTTCAGCACTTCGTTGAGTGCGGCCCGGAAGGCGGCAAGGCGCGGGTCGTCGGCACGTTCGATGCGGGCCTGGCCGTCCTCGGCCGCGGCGCCCGTTGCAAACAACATCAGTGTGTCGGAAGTGGAGGTGTCGCTGTCGACGGTCATCGAATTGAAGGTCGGGCCGACGCCGTCGGACAGAAGCGCCTGCAGCGCGGCAGGCGCAATGTCGGCATCGGTGACGACGAAGGAGAGCATCGTCGCCATATCAGGCGCGATCATTCCGGCGCCCTTGGCGATACCGTTGATCGTCACGGCCACGCCGCCGATCTCAGCGCTGCGGGTCGAAACCTTCGGATAGGTGTCGGTCGTCATGATCGCCTTGGCCGCCTCGAACCAGAAATCGCCGGTCGCTTCGACCTGCATCCGATCCAGAACGCCTGCAAATTTGGTGGCATCGAGCGGCTCGCCGATAACGCCGGTCGAGGCCAGATAGACCTCGTTTTCGGCGCAGCCGACGGCAGCGGCAGCCGACTTCGCCGTCAGCGCGGTCGCCTGGCGGCCCTTCAGGCCAGTGAAAGCATTGGCATTGCCGGAATTGACGACGACGGCGCGGGCGCTGCCATGGGGGAGATTGGCCCGGCAGAAATCGACCGGCGCCGAGGGGCACTTCGAGCGGGTAAAAACGCCCGCAACAGTCGCCGGTCTGTCGAAGACCATCATCAGCACGTCGGTGCGGTTCTTGTACTTGATGCCGGCGGAAGCCGTCGCCATGCGCACGCCGCGCAGCGGTGGCATCGAGACGAAGGATTTCGGAGCGAGCGGAGAGACGGAACCGGACATGATGAGACCTGCCAATGAGCATTTCCAGGCGAAATGGAAACCGGTTCGCCGTCCGGAAATGCGACAACAAACGATGCCAGAGCATGATGCCGAAAAGCGTCAGCGGTTTTCGGCATCATGCTCTGCTTTTTGATTTAGATCCGGATTCAGATTTCAGGTCGATCAGGCCCAAATCATCCGGATCTAATGAAGGGCCCGGAAGAACCGGGCCCTGATGCGCTTATTACTGCTGCGGTGCCGGCGCGACGGGCTCACTGCCCGGCTCCGGCTGCTTGTTGGCCTGGTCGTAACCCTTGCGCAGCGTCTCGTCCGTGATCTCGATCTTGGCGGAGGCCTTCGCCTTGTTCAGAAGCTCAAGATACTTGTCACGCATGACGAGCTGACGAACCTGATCCTGCACCTGCTCGAAGGGCGGCGGCGGAGCGTCGCGCTTATCCTCGACCTTGATGACGTGGAAGCCGAAATCGGTCTTAACCGGCGTCTTGGAATAGGTGCCCTTCTCGAGCGCAAAGGCCGCGTCTTCGAATTCCTTGACCATGCGGCCGCGCGAGAAATAGCCGAGATCGCCGCCTTCCGACTTGTTCGGATCGGTGGACTTTTCCTTGGCGAGTTCGGCGAAATCCTTGCCGGCGTCGAGCTGCTTGATGATGTCCTTGGCTTCGTCCTCGGTCTTGACGAGAATATGACGGGCGTGGACTTCCTCCTGCTTCGGCAGGGCAGCGACTTCCTTGTCGTAGCGAGCCTTGACTTCCTCAGGCGTCACGATGTCGACGACATGCTTCTTGAAGTAGGCATTGTGCAGCTCGCGGTCGGTGAGATACTGCATGCGCTTCTTGAATTCGTCGGTCTGATCGAGCTTCTCGGCCGCAGCGTCGGCGGCAAGCAGCTTCACGTCGATGGCGGCCGAAAGGGCTGCGACCTTCTTCTGGTCATCGGGAAGCTGCGCCAGCTGGGGGTCGAGATTGGCGACCGCGAGGTCGAGTTCCGACTGGTGGATCTCCAAGGTGCCGACCTTGGCGATGACGGCGTCATCCGCATAGGCCGGTGCCTGGAGCGCAACAAAGGTTGCAAACGCCAGAACGGCAAGTTTGTTGGTGCTCAACATGAAATACCCTTCACAGTTACATTGCCGGTTTCAGCATCCCCTGAATCCAGCCCAAAATAGCCATCAACACCGGATTGTGGCCTTTCTGTATCCGCCAAATCCGTTGACATCATTCGACCCCCCTCTTATCTGTCACGCAACCTCGCGTCCAGAACAGTTTCCGGGCGTTTTAAGGCGCGCGCCTGATTTTCGGCTGGGCCGCGAACAAGAAACGCCGGGGATGAATATTGAGAAAGGGCCAGTCATATGGTCAGCTTTGGCGGTATAGCCCGCAAGTTATTTGGGTCTTCCAACGACCGCCGCGTGCGGTCCTACCAGCCGAACGTCACTGCCATCAACTCTATCGAAGAGAAGACGAAGGCCCTGACGGACGAGCAGCTCGCGGCAAAGACCGTGGAGTTTCGCGCCTTGCTCGCCGAGGGCAAGACGCTCGACGACATTCTGATCCCGGCCTTTGCCGTCGTGCGCGAAGCCTCGCGCCGCGTTCTCGGCCTGCGACCTTTTGACGTACAGCTGGTCGGCGGCATGATCCTGCATTCGAATGCGATCGCCGAGATGAAGACCGGCGAAGGCAAGACCCTCGTCGCCACCTTGCCGGTCTATCTGAACGCGCTTTCCGGCAAGGGTGTGCACGTCGTCACCGTCAACGATTACCTCGCCCAGCGCGACGCCGCCACCATGGGCCGCGTCTACGGCTTCCTCGGCATGACCACCGGCGTCATCGTCCACGGCCTTTCCGACGAGGAACGCCACGCGGCCTATGCCTGCGACATCACCTACGCCACCAACAACGAACTCGGCTTCGATTATCTGCGCGATAACATGAAGTACGAGAAGAACCAGATGGTTCAGCGCGGCCACAACTTCGCAATCGTCGACGAAGTGGACTCGATCCTCGTCGACGAGGCGCGTACGCCGCTGATCATCTCCGGTCCGCTCGACGACCGCTCTGAACTCTACAATACGATCGACGCCTACATTCCGCTGCTGGTGCCCAGCGACTACGAGATCGACGAGAAGCAGCGCTCCGCCAACTTCTCCGAAGAGGGCACCGAGAAGCTGGAAAACCTGCTCCGCCAGGCCGGCCTCCTGAAGGGCAATGCGCTCTACGACATCGAGAACGTTGCGATCGTCCACCACGTCAACAACGCGCTGAAGGCCCACAAGCTCTTCCAGCGCGACAAGGACTATATCGTCCGCAACGACGAAGTCGTCATCATCGACGAGTTCACCGGCCGCATGATGCCGGGCCGCCGCTATTCGGAAGGCCAGCACCAGGCGCTCGAAGCCAAGGAAAAGGTGCAGATCCAGCCGGAAAACCAGACGCTGGCCTCGATCACCTTCCAGAACTACTTCCGCATGTACGACAAGCTCGCCGGCATGACCGGCACGGCGCAGACGGAAGCGGAAGAATTCGCCAATATCTACAATCTCGATGTCATCGAGGTCCCGACCAACCTGCCGATCAAGCGCCTCGACGAGGACGACGAGGTCTACCGGACCTTCGACGAGAAGTTCAAAGCGATCATCGAGGAGATCCTCGATGCCCACAAGCGCGGCCAGCCGGTGCTGGTCGGCACCACCTCGATCGAGAAATCGGAACTGCTTGCCGAGCGCCTGCGCAAGCAGGGCTTCGACGACTTCAAAGTGCTGAACGCCCGCTACCACGAGCAGGAAGCCTATATCGTCGCTCAGGCCGGCGTGCCGGGTGCCATCACCATCGCCACCAACATGGCCGGCCGCGGCACCGACATCCAGCTCGGCGGCAACCTCGACATGCGCATCGAGCGCGAACTCGGCGAAGTCGAAGCCGGTCCGGAGCGTGACGCCCGGATCCAGGCGATCATCGAGGAGATCAAGGAACTCAAGCAGAAGGCGCTTGAAGCCGGTGGCCTCTACGTCATCGCCACCGAACGCCATGAAAGCCGCCGCATCGACAACCAGCTGCGCGGCCGCTCCGGCCGTCAGGGCGACCCCGGCCGCTCGAAGTTCTACCTGTCGCTTCAGGACGACCTGATGCGCATCTTCGGCTCCGACCGCATGGACAGCATGCTGACCAAGCTCGGCCTTAAGGAGGGCGAGGCGATCGTCCATCCCTGGATCAACAAGGCCCTGGAGCGCGCCCAGAAGAAGGTCGAAGCCCGCAACTTCGACATCCGCAAGAACCTCCTGAAGTATGACGACGTTCTCAACGATCAGCGCAAGGTGGTCTTCGAGCAGCGCCTCGAACTGATGGAATCGACCAATATTTCCGAGACCGTTTCCGACATGCGCCGTGAGGTGATCGAGGACATGGTCGAAAAGCATATCCCCGAACGCGCCTATGCTGAACAATGGGACGCCGCCGGCCTGAAGACCGGGGCTTTGAACATCCTCAATCTCGACCTGCCGGTCGAGGACTGGGTGAAGGAAGAAGGCATCGGCGAGGACGACATCCGCGAGCGCCTGACGGAAGCCGCCAATGCGGCCTTCACGGAAAAGGCCGAGCGTTTCGGCGACGACATCATGCATTATGTCGAACGCTCGATCGTCATGCAGACGCTCGATCATCTCTGGCGCGAGCACATCGTCAACCTCGACCATCTGCGCTCCGTCATCGGCTTCCGCGGCTATGCCCAGCGCGATCCGCTGCAGGAATACAAGTCGGAGGCCTTCGAGCTCTTCACGGCGCTGCTCAACAATCTGCGCGAGGCCGTCACCGCCCAGCTGATGCGCGTCGAACTGGTGCAGCAGGCCCCTGCCGAGCCTGAACCGCCGCTGATGCAGGCCCATCACCTGGATCCGACGACCGGCGAGGACGATTTCGCCCCGGCGATCTACCAGGCATCGGAAGTCATCGTTTCTCCTGAAAACCGCAACCCGGATGACCCAGCCACCTGGGGCAAGGTCGGCCGCAACGAGACCTGCCCCTGCGGTTCGGGCAAGAAATACAAGCATTGCCACGGCGCCTTCGAGCAGGTCTGAGGCAAGCCTTAAATGTCAGCGAAAGTGCCGCCTCCGGGCGGCATTTTCTTTTCTGCGGCAATGCCGGAGAGCCAGAATTTCAGCGTCAGGCGGCAGACCCGATCCGGAACCGTTTCTTAACCCTGTTCTGTCAAGACTTCAGGGGCGATTTGCCTGACCTCAGAGTTTTGCGTGTTCATCATGGCGGTCATAGAAACAGCGGAGAAGATGCTGCCCGCGGGCCTGCGCCCGATCGGCGGCCGCACGCTGCGTTTGCTTGCTGCCGTGCTCACCGAACGCGGTGAGAGGGCTGCCGCCCAGCGCATGGCGCTGACGGCCTTTTCGATCCGCATCCTCAGCGCAGCACTCGCCTTCGTCTCGCAGATCGTGCTCGCCCGGCTGATGGGCGAATATGAATACGGCATCTTCGTTTTCGTCTGGGTGCTGGTCGTCGTCTTCGGTGATCTCTCATGCCTCGGTTTTCACACTGCGATCGTCCGCTTCCTGCCGCAATACAAGGCAGCGGGTGCTTTCGAGGAAATCCGCGGCCTGACCGGCACAGCGCGCATCTTTGCGCTGCTGTCCGGCACGGCGGTGCTCGCAGCCGGCATGCTCGGGTTGCATTTCTTCGGCGATATGATCCAGGTCTATTATCTCGTCCCGATCTTCATCGGCCTGCTCGCCATGCCGATGATCGCGCTCGGCGACATTCTGGAAGGCACGTCACGGGCAAACCATTGGCCGGTGATGGCGCTGAGCCCCGTCTATATCGTCCGCCCGATCCTCATCATCCTTTTCATGCTGATCGCGATTGCCATCGGCGCCGAGCACACGGCCGTCACCGCGATGCAGGCAGCACTCGTCGCCACTTTCGTCACCGCCCTCGGCCAGTATGCCGCAACGCTCTACCGCCTGCGCCGGCATTATGACGACGGCCCGCGCAAGGTCGATTTCCTCGCCTGGTTCAGCGTCGCCTTCCCGATTTTCCTGATCGAGGGCGTGAGCTTCCTGCTGACCAATTCCGATGTCGTCGTCGTCGGCATCTTCCTCGAGCCGCACGACGTCGCCATCTACTTCGCCGCCGCCAAGACGATGGCGCTGGTGCATTTCATCAATTTCTCCGTTAAGGCGGCCTCCGGCCCGCGCTTTTCCTCGATCATCGCCGACGGCGACCACGCCCAGTTGGCGGCCGCTGCCATCGACGCCGCTCGCTGGACCTTCTGGCCGGCGCTCGGGGTCGGCCTTGTCGTGCTTGCGGCCGGTCATCTGCTGCTGTCGCTCTTCGGCGGCGCCTTCACATCAGGTTATCTGGTCATGGCGATCCTGCTCGCCGGCATCCTCGCCAAATCGCTGGTCGGACCGGCCGAAACTCTGCTGATGATGGCAGGTAAACAGAACCTCTGCGTCGCGCTCTATGCCGGCGCACTGACGGCCAATGTCGGCCTCAACCTCGCTTTGATCCCGCATTACGGCATCGAAGGCACAGCGATCGCCACGGCCTCCGCCATGGCCGTCGAGGCAATCCTGCTGCATGTCGCCGTGCGCCGCACGCTCGGCATCGTTCTTTTCGCCTTCGCCAGCCCCTCCGCCGCAACGCCAGAAATGAGAGTTCGATAGATGGTGCGTGTTCCCCCCGTTACCGAAAGCACCGACAGCGCCGCAAACCGCATGGTGCATGATCTCGCCGCACTACATTTCGAAGCCCCGCAGGCCGAGGCTCGTGCCGAGATCGGCCGACCGGGACGCGAGCTCTGCCTCTATCCGGGTAAGCTCGGCTATGAGCTTCAAGATGAGCTCGATTTCCTTTCCAACCGGGCAATGGAACCGAACGTCTTTTTCTCCGGCCGCTTCCTCGCCCCCGCCATGCCGCGGCTCGAAGACCGGCAGGTGAACTTCGCCCTGATCCGCGATCATAATGCCGGACGCAGCCGCATGCGCTTCCTCTTGCCGTTTTCGGTCGACAAGCCGGGCTTTGCCGTCGGCCCGTCGATCATCCGCGGCTGGTCGAACAGCTTCGGTCCGCTCGGCACGCCGCTCGTCGATGGTGAGGATGCCGCCGAGACCCTCGACAACCTTTTCGAGGGACTGACCGCGCGTGATCTCAATCTGCCCGGCATACTGGTTCTGCCGGATCTCAGGCTGAACGGTATCTTCGTGCGCATGATCAAGGCCGTGGCGCTCAGCCGCAATCTTCCCGTCACCGTTACCAATCCCTACCTGCGTCCGATGCTGCAGAGCGAGGAAGAGGCGCCGGCCTATCTCGGCAAAACCATCTCCTCCTCACATATGCGCGAGATGCGCCGCCAGTGGCGCCTGCTGGAGGAACAGGGAACGGCGGTCTATACCGTCGCCCGGCAACCGCGCGAAATCCATATCCGCTTCGAGGAATTCCTGGCGATGGAAGCCGGTGGCTGGAAGGGCAAGCGGCGAAGCGCGCTCGTCACCGATCGTTATCACACGGCCTTCGCCCGCGAGGCGGTGTCGAACCTTGCCGCCGTCGATGCGGTGCGTATTCACACGATCGATCTCAACGGAAAGGCGATCGCCGCCATCGTCGTGCTGATGATGGGCGGCGAGGCCTATACCTGGAAGACCGCCTACGACGAAAACTATGCCCGCTATTCGCCGGGCAAGCTGCTGATGAGCGAACTCACCGAATGGCATCTCGACGACGCCAACATCGTCCGCTCCGATTCCTGCGCCGTCTCGGATCATCCGATCATGAGCCGCTTCTGGCAGGAGCGCGAGGAGATGGGAACGCTGGTGATCGGCCTCACGCAGAACAGCGACCGCGACATGCGCCAGGTCACCGCCCAGCTTCACATGTACCGCAGCACCCGCAATATGGCGAAGATGCTGCGGGAGAAGATCATGTCGCTTGCCGGTCGAGGCTAACCTTCAGCCGCCGCTCTTTCGCGCAGCAGCCGGCGGATCACCTTGCCGGTGGTGGTCAGCGGCAATGCATCGATGAATTCCACTTCGCGCGGATATTCGTGCATCGAAAGCCGCGTCTTCACCCATTCTCTTATGTCGGCGGCCAGCGCCTCGCTTGGATGATGGCCCGGTGAAAGCACGATATAGGCCTTGACGATCTCGGTGCGCACGGCATCGGGCTTGCCGACGGCGGCGGCAAGCTGCACGGCGGGATGGCCGATCAGGCAGTCCTCGATCTCGGCCGGGCCGATGCGATATCCCGACGAGGTGATGACGTCGTCGTCACGGCCTTCGAAGGTCACATAGCCCTCGGCGTCCTGCCGGCCGATATCGCCGGTGAGCAGCCAGCCTTTGGCGAATTTTCGTTCCGTCGCAGCCGTGTCGTCCCAGTAGCCGAGGAACATGACGGGATCTGGACTGGCGATGGCGATCTGGCCCGGTTCGCCGACGGGCAACTCGTCGCCCGTCTCGCTGACGATCGCAACGCGGTGCCCGGGCACCGCCCGTCCGATGGCGCCCGCTTTGGTGACGCCATAGGCAGCACTCGACGCAAGCACGAAATTGCACTCCGTCTGGCCGTAGAATTCATTGACGGTGATGCCGAGCGTATGACGCGCCCATTCATAGGTCTCGCGCCCAAGCGCCTCCCCGGCCGAGCCGATGCTGCGCAGCACCAGATCATATGTCGAGCGCGGATCGGCAACGGATCTCATCAGCCTTAGTGCCGTCGGCGGAATGAAGGCATTGCGCACTTTCATCTCGGCCATGATGCGATAGGCCATGTCGGCATCGAATTTCTGCGCTGGCGACGACACGACGGGAACGCCGAGCAGAAGGCTCGGCAGCAGCGCATTGAGCAGGCCGCCGGCCCAGGCCCAGTCGGACGGCGTCCAGACTTTGTCCCCGGCTCGCGGAAAACCCTCATGGGCGAACTGCATACCGGGAATATGGCCGGGCAGGACGCGATGGCCATGCAAGGCGCCCTTGGGTGGCCCCGTCGTTCCGGAAGTGAAGATCATCAGCGCCGGATCGTCCGGACCGGTTTTGGCGACTTCGAAGACGGGGGGATAGCCATCCACCAGTTCGGCGAAATCAGTTGCATCGGCACTCGCCCCGTCGATGCTGATGACATGTTTCAGCATCGGCAGGCGATCGCGGATCTGCCGGATGCGTTCGAGACCGAAGCCATTGGTGACGACGGCCACAGCACCTGCCGCCTTCAGCCGGTATTCCAGCGCCTCGACGCCGAAGAGCAGCGCCAGCGGTAGCGCGACCGCGCCTGTCTTGTAGATCGCCACATGCGCGATCACCGTTTCGAAGGATTGCGGCAATAGCAGCGCGACGCGATCGCCGCGTTTGATATCAAGTGAAACGAGCGCATTTGCAAAGGCTGAGGAACGATCAGCGAGCGCGAGATAGGTCATCGCGCGGTGATCGCCGTCGGGGCTGAAATGTTCGAGGCAGACGCGCTCGGGCGCCCGGGCCGCCCAGTCGTCGCTGACGGCGCGGCCGATATTGAAATCCTCCGGAATCCGCCAGGAGAAATCGCGATAAAGATCGTCGTAGCGATCGTGAGACGGCAGTTGCATGGTCGGATTCCGGTAAAATGCTGCATCAGCTAACATCTTGCGGCGAGGATGTGCAAGCTGCAGCCGGAATCGATAGCGATGAGCGCGGCTTCAGAAGTCTCGATCACGGATCATTGTGCGCATGCAGCATAGATTCTTCATTTGCCACCCTGCGACTTTAGCCGTCTCGCGCTAAATCATGGAAAGCCGCCTGGGGGTCATCCAATTCATCACGGAGTCGTTTCATGGAATACGCAAAATTTGGGAAGACCGGTCTCGAAGTGTCGAAAATCTGCTTGGGCTGCATGACCTTCGGCGATCCCGGCCGCGGCAATCATGCCTGGAGCCTGCGGGAAGAAGAAAGCCGGACGATGATCAAGCACGCGATCGACCTCGGCATCAATTTCCTCGACACCGCCAATACTTATTCCAATGGTTCCTCAGAGGAGATCGTCGGCCGTGCCATAAAAGACTTCGCCAAACGCGAGGACATCGTGCTGGCCACCAAGGTGTTCAACCGCATGCGGCCAGGCCCGAACGGCGCCGGCCTGTCGCGCAAGGCGATCTTCGACGAGATCGACAACAGCCTGCGTCGCCTCGGCACCGACTATGTGGATCTCTACCAGATCCACCGTTTCGACTACACGACGCCGATCGAAGAAACACTGGAAGCGCTGCACGACGTCGTCAAATCGGGCAAGGCGCGTTATATCGGCGCCTCCTCCATGTATGCTTGGCAATTCGCCAAGGCGCTCTACGTCTCCAGGCTGAACGGCTGGACCGAATTCGTCAGCATGCAGGACCACCTGAACCTGCTCTACCGTGAAGAAGAGCGCGAAATGCTGCCACTTTGCGAGGATCAGAAAATCGCCGTCATCCCCTGGAGCCCGCTTGCCCGCGGCCGCCTGACCCGCGACTGGGACGAGACGACGGCACGCAGCGAAACCGACGAATTCGGCAAGACGCTCTACACGCAGTCCATCGATGCCGACCGCAAGATCGTCGGAGCCGTGGCCGAAATCGCCAAGGCCCGCAACATCTCCCGCGCCCAGGTCGCAACCGCCTGGATCCTGCAGAAGAGTGCGGTGACCGCCCCGATCATCGGTGCGTCCAAACCGAACCATCTCAGAGACGCCGTTGCCTCGCTCTCGGTCAAGCTCACCGCCGAGGAAATCGCGGCACTGGAAGCACCCTACATCCCGCACGCCATCGCCGGCTTCAAGTAAGCCACGGTTGCCGCCACTTTCTCCCGGCTCTCCTCACTTGTGAAGGGCTGGGACCGCATCATCTTTCGGCTGCCCCTCCTTCTTCTTCCATCGGTCAAGCAACTGTCTCGGGCACAAGTCATCACAAGGCAGTCATGATTCCGCCTTAGCGAATGTTCTTAGACATCGAGGAATCGTTCGCCATGACCACCATTCCTTTCGAGCCCCGCCGCTTCCGCACCACCGCCGCCTATTACAGCCGTTTCCGCGTTCCTTATCCCGACAGGCTGATCGAGCGCGTGATCGCTAGGATTGACCTTCAGCCGGGCGATCGTGTGCTCGATCTCGGCTGCGGCCCGGGCCAGATCGGCATCGCCTTCGCACGTCTCGCCCACGCCGATGTCACCGGCCTCGATCCTGAACCTGAAATGCTCGACGCCGCGCGAGAAGATGCCATCGCGGCCGGAGTCGACGCGAGGTTCGTCCTCGCTTCGTCCTATGACCTCAGCCCTTCCTTCGGGCCGCTGAAGATGACAGCCATGGGCCGCTCGTTCCATTGGATGGATCGCGCCGGCACGTTGTCGATGCTGGACACACTGACCGAACCCGGCGGAACGGTCGCTCTTTTCGGCGACCGGCACGTTTCTTCTTCGCCTGCCTGGCGCGAGGCGATGGAGTGGTGTCTGAGACCTTTTCACCGGAGCGGATGCGGACCGACCGGCAGTTTCACCATGGGCAGGATTGGATAAAGCACGAGGAATTTCTGCTGCGCTCGACCTTCCGCAACCTCGAACGCATCGGCGTCGTCACTGAGAGGGTGATCAACGCCGATGAGATCGTCGGCCGCGCCTTCTCCATGTCCGTCACCTCGCCACACGCGCTCGGCGACCGGACGATGGAATTCGAGCAGGCGCTGCGAAGCGAACTCGCCGCGCTCTCGCCGGAGGGGAAATTCACCGAGATCGTCGAGAGCAACGCGCTCATCGCCTTTCGCGAATGAGATTATGTCTGACTGCCGGGATCGAGCTGCCGGCGCATCGTTACCAGAAACTGCTCGGCAAGCGCCCTGTCTTCGACCGCGCGGGCAAGAATGACGGCACCCATCATCGATGAGAGCGTCGTCGTCGCATTGGCGCGACGCTCCTCTTCCGTTTCGCCGGGAACGATATCGGCGAGCGTATCAACCAGCACGGACAGCCCGTCGCTGAAGACCGCGCGGACTGCGCCGCGACTGCGGCTGACCTCCTGGATCAGCGTTGCGAAGACACAGCTGCCGCCCGGATCGTCAACTGTGCGCCAGTGGATATAGTGATCGAGAAGCGCTGCCAGCGGCCGGTCCGGCGATTCGGCGATATGTTCCTTCCAGCGCGTTTCGACCCTGTCGATCAGCTTGCGGCTGACCTCAAGCGCCAAGTCGTCCTTCGAACCGAAATGACCATAGAAGCCGCCATGCGTCAGACCCGCCGCTTTCATGATGTCGGCGACACCGACCCCGTCGAAACCGTTTTCCCGGAAAAGCACGCCGGCAACACTCAGAATCTTTTCGCGGTTTTCGGCAAATTTTTCGCGGCTGACCCGCATTTGTCATCTCCAAAATAGTCGCTTGACAAAATATATGACGTCCATCATCAATACGCAAGAAATATGATGGCCATCATGTAAATCGGTCCAGTATCTTCTAGAACCTGAATTCAAACGGAATCTTGCCCATGGTTTCCACAGCTCTCGCCTCCACCCTTGCCCGGCGCAACATCCATTACGGCTGGGTCGTCGTTGCCGCGACCTTCCTCACCATGCTGGTCACCGCCGGCGCCATGGGCGCACCTGGCGTGCTCATCAAGCCGCTGCAGGATGAGTTCGGCTGGGAGACTTCGCAGATTTCCTCGGCCCTTGCGATCCGCCTGATCCTTTTCGGCTTCATGGGTCCGTTCGCCGCCGCCTTCATGAATTATTTCGGCGTGCGCAAGGTCATCGTCTTCGCACTGGCTCTAATTGGCGCGGGCTTCGTCGGTTCGCTATTCATGACGACGCTGTGGCAGTTGCTGTTGCTCTGGGGCATCGTCGTCGGCTTCGGCACGGGTCTGACGGCCATGGTGCTCGCCGCAACGGTCTCCAGCCGCTGGTTTACCAAGCATCGCGGCCTCGTCGTCGGCATGCTCTCGGCAAGCTCGGCCACCGGCCAGCTCGTCTTCCTGCCGCTGATGGCGGAGCTGACGGAACGCTACGGCTGGCGCTCGACGGTGTTTTTCGTCTGCGCGATGATCATGGTCGCAGTCCTTGCCGTGCTGGCCTTCATGCGCGACCGTCCGGCCGACCTCAACTTGCCCTCCTTCGGTGAGACGCAGGTGACGCCGCCACCGGCGAGCACCTCGCTTAGCGTCGCGTTGATGACGCCGATCACTGTCCTCAAGGAAATCTCGAAGACCTCGACCTTCTGGATCCTCTTTGCCACCTTCTTCATCTGCGGCCTCAGCACCAACGGCCTGATCCAAACCCATTTCGTCACCCTGTGCGGCGATTTCGGCATCGTGCCGGTGGCCGCCGCCAGCGTGCTGGCTGTCATGGGCATCTTCGATTTCTTCGGCACTATCGGTTCCGGCTGGCTGTCCGATCGCTTCGACAATCGCTGGCTGCTCTTCTGGTATTACGGCCTGCGCGGCCTGTCGCTGCTCTACCTGCCCTTCAGCGATTTCAGCTTTTACGGCCTCTCCATCTTTGCCATCTTCTACGGCCTCGACTGGATTGCCACCGTGCCGCCGACCGTCAAGATCGCCGCCGATCGCTTCGGCCCCGAAAAGGTCGGCCTCGTCTTCGGTTGGGTCTTCGCCGGCCATCAGCTGGGAGCTGCCACCGCCGCCTATGGCGCCGGCCTCTCGCGCACGGAACTTTCGAGCTACCTGCCCGCCTTCTTCGTCGCCGGCGCCTTCTGCCTGCTGGCCTCGATCCTGGCGATCACGCTGAAGAAGTCCGGCCTGAGCAGCCCGGCACCCGCCGCCGCCCATTGATATCAGACGAGATCCGGCCTCGAGCGAGGCCGGATCTCTCTACCGGATCAGTCCGATAACTTCGTTTGCCCGTCTTGCGCGCGCGGGTGCTCGCATGTTAGACAGCCGCCCGTTCGTATCCGTTGCCCCATTGGCGGAATTGGTAGACGCGCTCGACTCAAAATCGAGTTTCGAAAGAAGTGCTGGTTCGACTCCGGCATGGGGCACCAGCCTACGCTCTGTGAGCTTCGGCTTGGCAAGCCGACGAGAGCAGCTAAGCGGAGGCTGTCGCGCCGTAGTTCCGTCAGGAACGAAGGCGGACCGGTTCTATAATGCTCCGGTTAGCTGCACCATCATCTCAAGTGCTTTGCCCTTGCCTCATACAGCCAGTGGCCCTACGGAACGAATTTCGCATCTAAGCGAAACTTATTTATTCTTCAGCAGCCACATCTTGCCGGCCATCGTGATGCCGTAGACGTCTTTTGTTGCGTCGTCATCCAGATGCCGCCTCTCCAGAAAACCCGGCTCCTTCAACTCGCCCAGCGTCTTGGCAGTGACCGATTTTATTTTCTGAGGCCGCTCTTTCCAGCGGTCAGTTTTTGCATAAGTCACTGTCGCGTTCTCGTGCGTCCATTTATTGGCTGGCTGAGGATAAAGGTCTCCATCCCTGGCGAGTTTAAGTGCGGCGATCTGGGACGGCGTAAGCTCAATCATACTAAAAGATCCTGTGCGGGCGGTGTTTGCGCTGGGAGCGCGCTTTTACCAAAGGCGTGCTCATAACACCGACAGACGACTTTCACCACCGCATTGAGATATTCTTGCCACAAAAGGCGAAAACCCGGCTCGTCGGAACCGGGCTTCGTCCTTATCGCATATTTTTTCGTTAATTGCAGCGCCGGACTGTCTTGGTGACCTCACCTTCGTCAGTCTGTCGGGTGACGCTCCTGGTTTCGCAGCCATTATCGCGATAGCGGCGGTGCTCACGTTCGCGTACGGCGCCGAAAGTGACGCCACGCTCACTGATGGTGATGCCGGGTCGTACCCGCTCGTGGCGATAGCCGTCATCATAAGAACGCTCCCTGACATACACGCTGTCGGCAAGAACAGGCGCTGCAAACGAACAGACGGCAAGGGCCGCCACAGTACACTTCAAGATCATCTTCCGCATGTCGTTCTCCTTTCTTGATGAATAGGCAACGAGACAAGACGCAAGTGGTTCCAACATCGGTGACGGCCCGACCGCGCCGTGGACGACGTATGCGCCTCACTAGCCAGGACTGAGAAAGAAGGCTTCAAACAGTAGCCCATCCCCCAAATCAACTGTTTAATTTTGTTTGCGCTTCGTCCAAAGTGGCCGCCGCTATCACAAGAGAGGGCGGACGTGCATCAGGAAGTAGGACTTATCGCGACGGTCGCCGTCAGTTTCGTTTTCGCGGCGATCCTGGGCTATGGCGCCGACCGGCTTCGGCTGCCGCCACTCGTCGGCTACCTGATGGCGGGCATCCTGATGGGGCCGTTCACGCCGGGCTTCGTCGCCGATACCGCCCTTGCCGGCCAGCTCGCCGAGATGGGCGTCATTCTTCTGATGTTCGGCGTCGGCCTGCATTTTTCCGCCTCCGATCTGCTCGCCGTGCGCGGCATCGCCGTGCCTGGTGCGATCGGACGGATTATCCTCGCGACGCTGTTGGGCATCGGCCTTTGCAAACTCTGGGGCTGGAGCCTCGGCGCCGGCATCGTCCTCGGCCTCAGCCTATCGGTGGCGAGCACAGTCGTGCTCTTGAAGGCGCTGGAGGAGCGCAATCTCGTCAACGCGGCAAGCGGACGCGTCGCCGTCGGCTGGCTGATCGTCGAGGACCTGGTGATGGTGCTGGCGCTGGTGCTGCTGCCTGCGCTGGCAGAGCTTCTGGGTGGAAACGCCAGTACTACGACCAACCACGGCCTCGGCGATCTGCCGCTGGCGCTGACGATCGGCCTGACGCTGCTGAAGGTTGTGGCCTTCGCCGCCATGGCGATCTTCCTCGGCCCTCGCATCGTGCCTTGGCTGCTGACGATGATCGCCCGCACCGGCTCGCGCGAACTCTTTACGCTGACGGTGTTGGCGATCGCGCTCGGCATCGCCTTCGGCTCGGCGGCGATCTTCGGCGTCTCCTTTGCACTCGGCGCATTTTTCGCCGGCGTCGTCATGAGCGAATCCCAGCTCAGCCACAGGGCGGCGGCCGACTCGCTGCCGCTGCAGAACGCTTTCTCCGTGCTGTTCTTCGTCTCCGTCGGCATGCTCTTCGACCCCTCGATCCTGGTGCGCCAGCCGCTGGCCGTGATCGGCGCGCTGACGCTCGTCATCCTCGGCAAGGGCATCATCACCTTCCTCATCGTGATCCTGCTCAGATATCCGATCAGCATGGGACTGACATTGGCCGGCGGCCTTGCCCAGATCGGCGAGTTTTCCTTCATCCTCGCCGGCCTCGGTGTCTCGCTCGGGCTCCTGCCGCATGAGGGTCAGGATTTGATCCTGGCTGCCGCGATCCTGTCGATCACACTCAACCCGATCGTGATCTTCGCAACCGACGGCCTGAAGAAAGTTATCCATTCGAGGTGGCCCTCCCTCTGGGAGAGCTACGGCAAAAGGAGGCAGAAGGCGCTCGGCAAAGAACTGGAAAAGATCAGGGCGCTCGGTGAAGAGCGCGAGCGCCAGCATCAACTGAAGATGCAGCAGCTGATCGAGACTTTCCCGCTGTTCTCCCAGGTCAACGAGGACGCGCAAGAGGAGCTGTTGCTACTCTTCAAGGCGAAATCCGCGCCGCCCGGCGAACGCGTCATCCGCCGCGGAGACCGCGGCGACAGCATGTATTTCATCTCCTCGGGCGCGGTGGAAGTGCGGCTCGCCAGCGGTGCAATTCGCCTGGAGCCGGGAGCCTTCTTTGGGGAAATGGCGCTGCTGACTGGCGCACGACGCACCGCCGACGTCATCGCCGTCGATTTCTGCCAGTTCGAAGTGCTCGAACGGCGCGACTTCAACATGTTCATGTCGCACCATCCACATCTGCGCGCCGCCGTTAGCGAAATGGCCCAGAAGCGGACGGAAATGAACGTCCTGCGGCAGCAATGGGAAAAGTCGATGGACCTGTCCTGACGCAAACATCACCGCCTGTCAGCAGGAATCGCGATAGCGTGATTGCTTCAGCCCGCCGGCCAATAGCCGTCGGAGCGGAAATCCTCTGGGATCGGGTCGAGCCGCGACAACGTCTCGGCTGCGAAATCGATCTGCAGCGACAAGTATTTAAGAGATGCCAGCATTGGCACGCCGGTCGCGAATTCCCGGATGCGAGACAGATGATAACCGCTCTCGCTGATCCGCCGCGCAGCCTCCCGGCGCACGTCGTCTTTGCTTGGCCCGCGCCGCTCTTCGGGACAGTCATCCATTTGCACGGCCCGCCCACGGCCGCCTTCGATCACTTTGAACATTCTCATGCCACCTTGCACGTCGACCCTAAATTAGCTTGCCGCAGAATGGCCGATTCGCAATCCTGCGAAATCTTGGGAGAGGCGCTGACACCCGTCATCACGAAAATTTTTTGACGGCGGTGGCACGAAGGACACGGGCGAGCATTTACAGCGTCGCGCACGGCCCCTAAAGCTCTTTTGCACTGCAACAGGAAGGAAACGGAATGCTCCGCAGACTTTACGACTGGACCATGTCTCTGGCCGCGCGCAAATCGGCCGAAATCTGGCTCGCCGTCATCGCCTTCGTCGAAAGCTCCGTCTTTCTCGTCCCTGCCGATGTGCTCTTCCTGCCGATGGCGCTTGCCAGGCCGGAACGCTCCTATCGCTATGCGCTGATTGCAACCGTCGCCTCCGTGCTCGGCGGCATCGCCGGCTGGGCACTCGGCTTTTACGCCTATGAGACGGTGGCGCGGCCGGTTCTCGAATTCTATGGCAAGCTTGATGCCTTTGAGCAGATGAAGGCCTATGTCACCTACGAGTGGATCCTGCTGCTGCTTGTCACATCAGGTCTTGCGCATTTGCCGCCGATCAAGATCGTGACGATTCTGTCTGGCGTCATTCACGTCAATCTGGGCCTTTTCATTGTTTCGGCGATTATTGCGCGCGGCGCGCGTTTCCTCTTCCTCGCTTGGCTGCTGCGCCGCTACGGCGAGCCGATCCGTGACTTCATCGAGAAGCGCCTCGGCCAACTCGTTGGCATCGGTGCCGCGACGGTGATCGTGCTATATGTCGGCTACCGCTCTTTCGCTCACTAGGCGAGGATGATTTTCGGCCGAACAGGCCTAAAATCTCAATCCGCATCTCATGCTCTACCAAACTCGCGGAGTTCCGCCATGCCTATTTCCTCGCCGCTCGCCCGCCCCGGCTTTGTCTATTCCATGTTGCTCGCCATCGGCATGGCGGCCGCGGTCGGCACGGCGCTCGGCTTCCAGTATATCGGCGGCTATATTCCCTGTGCGCTCTGCCTGTTGCAGCGGCAGCCCTATTATTACGCCATCCCGATCGCGATCCTGGCCGCCATCTCCGAGCTCGTCGGCCTGCCGAACTGGATCACCCGGGCGCTTATTCTCGCGGCCGGCATGCTGATGCTGGTAACGGCAGGCATGGGTGTCTATCACGCCGGTGTCGAATGGCACTTCTGGCCGGGCCCGGCCACCTGCTCGACCACGGCAAGCAGCATGACGACCAATGCCGGCGATCTGCTCGGTGAGCTCAACACCATCAAGGGCCCATCCTGCACCGATGCGGCGCTGCGCGTGCTCGGCCTGTCTTTTGCGGGCTGGAACGTGATTGCCGGAATCCTGCTCGCGGCCTTCGCCTTTGTCGGCGTTCGCAAGGCCGCCGCATAAAATTATGCCGCATTCGAAGGGCTGCAGCGTCCTTTACGCCTCAGAAAGGACGCGCAGCGCTGCAGGCCGTTCGATCAGGGCTGCAGTTCGGTATCCCAGTAGAGATAGTCGAGCCAGCTGTCATGCAGATAGTTTGGCGGGAACAGCCGGCCGTTATTGTGCAGATCCTGCACCGTCGGCTGGTAGGGCTTCTGCGCCGGGAACATGCCTGCCTGCTTCGGAAGCTTGCTGCCCTTGCGCAGATTGCAGGGCGAGCAGGCTGCCACGACATTCTCCCAGGTCGTCTCACCGCCATGGGCGCGCGGGATGACGTGGTCGAAGGTCAGGTCGTCATGGGCGCCGCAATACTGGCATTCGAACCGGTCGCGCAGGAAGACGTTGAACCGGGTGAAAGCGGGATTGCGGGACGGCTGAACGTAAGTCTTCAGGCACACGACACTCGGAAGCCGCATCGAAAAGCTCGGCGAGGAAACCGAATGTTCATATTCTGCAATGATGTTCACACGGTCGAGAAATACCGCCTTGATCGCGTCCTGCCAGGACCACAACGACAAGGGGTAATAACTCAGTGGCCGGTAGTCAGCGTTCAGGACGAGCGCCGGCAGGGCCTGTGGGGAGACTGCAATCGTCAAGGGACTCTCCTGATCGATTCGGCATCTGCACCTGTATATTAGGCCGGTTGTTACAGGATTGTGAAGTCCAATAAATTCAGAGGATAAAGGCAATTTGAAGAGTGTTGCCGATCAGCCGATCGGCACCATGTCACGGCGCATCTTCGTGGCGTAGTAGGCCCAGAAAAGCCGTGCCGCTACCGAGCGCCATGGCGACCAGACTGCCGAAAGCTCAGCAAGCGTCTTCGCCTGCGGCCGTGCGGCAAGACAGAATGCCGCTCCGACGGCATTCTGCAGCGCGACATCGCCGGCCGGGAAAACATCGGCATGGCCGCCGCAAAACATCAGATAGACCTCTGCCGTCCACGGCCCGACGCCCTTCAGCGCGGTCAGTTCGCCAAGCGCCTCGCCCGGCGGCTTCAGGCAGAGTCCGGAGAGATCGAGACGGCCGGAGGCGACCGCTTCGGCAATCCGCGACAGCGTCTCGGCCTTGGCGCGCGAAAGGCCGAATTCGCGCCACGCCTCGGCGTGAAGCAGTGCGTAACTTTCGGCCGTCAGCGAACCGTCCGCCGGCAGCATCCGCCGCCAGATCGCCTCGGCGCTGGCGCGCGACACCATCTGCGAGACGATGATATGGGCAAGACCGGCAAAGCCGGGCTCGCGCAACCGCAGCGGAATGGACCCAGCCTCCGCAACGATCGGCGCAAGGCGCGGATCGAGGCGAAGCAGCGCTTCGAGCCCCTGCCTGACATCGTCTTCGTTACGGATGATCTGCACTTTGCCTCGCAGTGGTTCAAAAGCCGAATCCATGGCAGAAGAAAGCATGACCACGAGTGAGCGTCAAAAACCTGTCTTTCGTTTTGCGCCGAGCCCCAACGGACCGTTGCATCTCGGACATGCCCTCTCGGCCCTTCTAAACCGCGACATGGCCGAGGTCGAACAAGGCCGCCTGCTGCTGCGCATCGAGGATATCGACCAGACGCGCTGCACGCCCGAGTTCGAGGCCGGCATCCTCAGGGATCTCGAATGGCTTGATATCGGCTGGGAAAGCCCGGTGCGGCGCCAATCGGAACATTTTCCCGAATATCAGGCGGCGCTGCACGCGCTGATCGAACGCGGACTGGTCTATCCGGCCTTTCTGACGCGCGGCGAGGTGAAGGCGCGCGTCGTCGCCTACGAGGCGGCGGGTGAACCCTGGCCGCGCGATCCAGACGGCACTCCGCATTATCCCGCAAGTGATCGCGAGCGTCCGGCAGACGAATGGCGGAACATGCTGACCTCGGGGAAGAAACATGCCTGGCGGCTCGATATGCGCAAAGCGCTCGACCTGATCGGCGAACTGCTGTTCTGGACGGAAACCGGCGACGGCAGGACAGGCGAGATCGCCGCCGAGCCCGACGTCTGGGGCGACGTCATCCTGTCGCGCTCGGATGCGCCATCGAGCTATCATCTGTCCGTGGTCGTCGACGATGCGCTGCAGGGCGTCACCCACGTCGTGCGTGGGCTCGACCTATTCCCCGCGACATCGGTGCACCGGCTGTTGCAGGTGCTCCTCGGCCTGCCGCAGCCGGTCTATCACCATCATCGTCTTATTCTTGGCGCCGATGGCCGCAAGCTTTCGAAAAGCCAAGGTGACAGCGGGCTTGGCGAATTGCGCGCCCAGGGCATGTCAGGGGCGGATATTCGCCGCCTTGTCGGGCTCTGATTGCCTTTCGACACGCTCTCTGCCGACGATCGAAAGCGTGTGGGAGAACATCCGGAAGACCCGGAACTTGATCAGCGCCGCATTGATCTCCGCCCCGATGATGAAGATGACGCCGACCATATAGAGGAAGATCAGCACGATCATGACGGAGGCGAGACCGGCATAGGTTGCCGTATAATTAGCGAAGGTCGCGAGATAATAGGCAAAGATCAGCGCGCCGGCGAGCCAGAGAAGCAGTGTCAGCAGCACCCCGGGAATGACGTCGAAGACGCGCCGTTTGCCGGCCGGCAGCCAGAGATGCATCACCAGCAGTCCAACGGTCAGAACCACCAGCGTGCCGTAGATGCGCCAGCTGAAGACGATGTCGAGCGTATCGGCGAACAGTGGGAACCATTTCCTCGAATAATCGAGCGCCAGCGGCAGGGCGACCAGCAGAATGCTGATCGCCGTGAAGATGATGACCGCGACCAGCACGTAGCCCAGGCTGGCGAGACGGGTGAAATACCATGCCCGCGTTTCCTGCACCCGATAAGCGCGATTAAGCGAAATGCGCAGCGCCTCGACGCCGTTCGAGGCGAAATAAGCCGCCGCCAGCACCGAGATCGTCAGCAGCCCGCCGCGCGGAATGGTCAGCACCTGCAGCACCTGGTCGGCGAGCGGTTTGGCAATCGCCTCGGGCCAGGTGTCGAATATCAGGTGGATGGCGGTCGAGGAAAATTGATCGGCGCCGAGGAAGCTTGCAAGCGCGGTGCCGAAGATCAGGAAGGGGAAAACCGCAAGCAGGCTCGACAGCGCCACATGGCTTGCCATGGCGAAGCCGTCGTCCTCGACCATGTGACAGATCGCGTCATAGACCACGTCGTAGATCGTGCGCAGTACCTTCGGCATTCCGTCTCCGGCTTTCCAGATTGTATCCTCTGGCCGAATATGGGAAACGAGTCCCATTTTGTACAGGAATCATTCCATGGCGGGAGAGCGCACCATCGTCGTGACCGGATGTTCGTCCGGTATCGGCGCTCATTGCGCGCGGGCGCTGAAAGCCGATGGCTGGCGTGTCTTCGCGACGGTGCGCAAGCCGGACGATCTCCAGGTGTTGGAAGCAGAAGGCATCGAAGCCTTCCTGATGGACTATACCAGGACGGAGACGATTTCCGACCTGGTCAGCACAGTTCTGGAACGCAGCGGCGGTCGCATCGACGCGCTCTTCAATAACGGCGCCTATGGCCAGCCGGGCGCCGTCGAGGATCTGTCGACGGCAACGCTGCGCGCGCAGTTCGAGGCGAATTTCTTCGGCTGGCACGAACTGACGCGGCAGGTCATTCCGCCGATGCGCAAACGCGGAGAGGGGCGAATCGTGCAATGCTCGTCGATCCTCGGCGTCGTCCCCTATCGCTATCGCGGCGCCTACACCGCTTCCAAGTTCGCGCTCGAAGGCCTCAGCATCACCCTGCGCATGGAGCTGCAGGGCAGCGGCATCCATGTCAGCCTGATCGAGCCGGGACCGATCGCCACACGGTTCACCGCCAATGCGCTCGCAAAGATCAAGGAACATATCGACCTCGAGAATTCGCCGCATGCGGTCGATTACATCAGCCAATTGGCGAGACTCGACGGATCGGGGCCGGTCAACCGCCATAAACTCGGCCCGGAAGCGGTCTATTCCGTGTTGAAACACGCATTGAACTCGAAAAATCCGAGGCCACATTATCCCGTAACGACTCCGGCTAAGCAGGGCATGTTTCTGAAGCGGCTGCTTCCGGCAGACCTCTTCTACCGCCTGATGCGCTGGACGGACTGACTGAGAAAGCTGAACGCCATGTCCACAGTCACCTATATCCTCGCGATCATCGTCATGGGCGTCGTCGCCCTCGTCCTGATCCGCGGTCTCTTCAACATGATGAAGGGCGGCGATCCCAACCGTTCCAACAAGCTGATGCAGCTTCGTGTCCTGTTGCAGGCGATCGCCGTCGTCCTGATCATGATAACGCTTTGGCTGACCGGCGGCGGCCGCCCGACCTGACCGGACTTCAAGGGGAAACCATGGTCAAGCTCAACAAGATCTACACGAAGACAGGTGATGACGGCACGACCGGGCTGGTGTCCGGCCCGCGCCGGCTAAAAGACGATCTGCGCGTCGAGGCCTACGGCACGATCGACGAGGCCAATTCCGTGATCGGCCTGGCGCGGCTGTACACGTCCGGCTTGCCTGAACTCGATGCCATGCTGATGTCGATCCAGAACGACCTTTTCGATCTCGGTGCCGATCTCGCCACCCCTGACACCGGTGAGCCGCCGACCTACGAGCCGCTACGGATCGCCGAGACGCAGGTCGACCGCGTCGAGCGCGATATCGACCAGCTGAACGCCGGTCTGGAGCCGCTGAAATCCTTCATCCTGCCGGGTGGCAGCCCGGCTGCCGCACATCTGCATCTTGCCCGCACGGTTGCGCGGCGCGCCGAGCGTTTGATGGTGGCGCTTGCCCGCACCGACGGCGAAATCGTCGGCGAGCCGGCGATGAAATACGTCAACCGCCTCTCCGATTTCCTCTTCGTCGCCGCGCGTCATGCAAATGACCAGGGCCATGCGGATGTACTTTGGGTTCCGGGAAAAAACAGATAGGCTTGCCGCGTTCACGATCGCCGGGGGGCCTTTATGTTCATACCACTTCACGATGCCAATACGCTGAAACATATCAAGGTTCAGTGGGTGACGCTCGCATTGATCGCGCTGAATATCGCGGTCTGGCTTTTGACCAGCCTGGAGAGCGAACAGGCAGCCCAGGCGACGACCGTCGGGCTCGGCTATATCCCGGCGATTGCCTTCGGCCATGCGATGCTGGCGCAGGGGCTCGAAATCGTGCCGGAACCGCTGACCTACCTCACCTATGCCTTCGTCCACACCGGCTTCTGGCATCTCGCCGGCAACATGATCTTCCTCTGGGTCTTCGGCGACAATGTCGAGGATGCGATGGGACATCTGCGCTTCCTGATTTTCTATCTCGTTTGCGCCGCCGCCGGCGCGCTCTGCCACGGCTTGCTGACCATGACCTCGGAAGCACCGCTGGTCGGCGCATCGGGGGCGGTCTCCGGCGTCGTTGCCGCCTATGTCATGCTGCATCCGCGCGTCCGGGTCTGGGTGCTGGTGTTTTTCCGTGTGCCGTTGCCCCTGCCGGCCTTCGTGCCGCTGCTTCTGTGGATCGGGCAGCAGTTTTTCATGTTGGCGATCGCACCTGACGGCGACGTTTCCTGGGGCGCGCATGTCGGCGGCATCCTTGCCGGGGCTTTCCTGATCCTCGTGTTGCGCCGACCTGGTGTGCCGCTCTTCGACCGGCAGATCGTCACGCCCCGCGCCGTCAGAAACGACCCAGGTGCCGGCCCGGCCATCGCAGCCGGCACGGACGGGCGGACGGCACAGCGATTTCCGTGGGGTCGCCGCTGACCGCAATATTGACGTGAACGTAAACGTCCATATATTGCCGAAGCAAATCGCCTGCCGGCGTCATGGAAGCGTTGAATTTGGAAGAAAAACGCGTATCCATGTCGCCATTCGACAATCGGAGCGGCGTCCGAACGCGCATTTTCTAAAAAAAGTCTCCGAAGCCAGTTTCTCCTGAAGGAAGGACCACATGAAGATACTCGTCCCAGTCAAACGGGTTGTCGACTACAACGTGAAGATCCGGGTGAAGCCGGATGGCACGGGTGTCGAGCTTGCCAATGTGAAGATG
>NZ_LXFU01000017.1 GCF_001657485.1 Rhizobium sp. WYCCWR10014 | reverse complement strand
CTACCGTTCCACCGATCCTAGCCGAAATCTGCCAAAACGGCCGGAAACCCAGGGATTTCCGGTCATCCAGGGCGACCGACATTGCTGATTTGTGGCTCCAGATCAACTACCATCGATAAAGGCTTGTTATCGATGGTTAGAGCACCAACCACCGATCATACCATGTGAGGAACTGTAATATTAATATAGCGTTCGTATAAGAAATCATTTACCATGATTTCAATGGCTTACGATTTCACAAAAATCAGCATGACAGGCCTGATGCGACCGGCTTTCGACGCCGGCATTGCATTGGCGCGTCTCGACGAGCGCGTGGCCCGCTCGCCAGTCGGTCAAGGATGGATCGAACGGTCCCACTTTGCCGACGCCTGCGCCTCGTTGTGGATCGATGGCGAGCTCGTCCACCTCGAAGACCTCGTCCTCCACGACGCCACGAAGGATATTCGCACGCCGACCCACGAACTTACCATCGCCCGCGATGTTTTACGCACCCGCCGGCGCATCGCCGCGCAGGTAGCCGACTGGGCGCTGTCCGCGGAAGGGGTTCGTACGCTACGAAAAACATCGGAGATCACGTCGGCGGACGCTGACGAGATAGAGGCGGCAGCGGCCATCCGGCGCGTGGTCCCGATTGATCCGGACGGGGAGGGGGAAGACGGGGACGGCGAAGATCTTGCCGGCGTCGACTATGCCGCCATCGATGCGGTGCTTGCCCGTTCGGAGGCGGCGATCGAGAACGCAACCAGGCCCGGCCGTGCCAACGCGGCGGAGAGAGATCCGATGATCTATGATGTCGACTGGGACGAGGATGCTCGGCTCGACGAATGGCGTGCTGTGTTGCGTCAAGTCGAAAACCTGCCGGCGGTGCTGCAGGCTATCGTCGCCCTCGATGCCTGGAACGAACTTTCCGTGCTTCAGCATGCCCCTTGGCTTGGCCGGCTGTTTTCCGCCTCGATCCTGCGCCAGGCGGGCATCACGTCAGGTGCTCATCTCGCTGCCATCAACCTTGGTCTCAAAACCATTCCCGTCGATCGGCGCCGGCATCGTGATCGGCAGACCCGGTTGCTCGCCATCGCCCACGGTCTGATCGCGGCCGCCGAGATGGGGCTGAAGGAGCACGATCGTTTGGCGCTGGCGCGAAAAATGATGGAGCGGAAGCTGGAAGGACGCCGGACCTCTTCAAAGCTGCCGGAGCTGGTCGAGCTGGTGATGGCCAAACCCCTGGTGTCGGCAAAAATGGTGGCGAAGACGCTGGAGGTGACGCCGCAGGCGGCGCGGCGGATTGTTTTGGAGCTGGGCTTGCGGGAGATGACGGGCAGGGGAAGGTTTCGGGCGTGGGGGATCTTCTAGGCCTGAACGGCTTTCACACCCCTTCCTGGTTTGGTCGAAAGTGCGCGCAGCCAAGTGGCGCCTTAACTTGCGGTAGGAACCGCCCATAGTGTTGTTGCACGCGTCGCGGACAGAGTAATGCACCGAGTGGTAAGGCCAGAAGTCTAGCAGCGCATTTCGATCTGGCGAATAGCAGCAGTCGCCGATCGCGCGAAGTCCGGTTGAGTGAGGAGAATTCGCAGCATTCCCAAATCGCTCCTGTCGCCCAGCTGCCCGACGAGGCTGACTGCCCATGCTGTGGCGCGCTCATCTTTGCCGCCGTGACTGTCTAAAGCAGGTGTGCCCTGAGGCAGGAACTGCCGTGCAATTTTCAGCAATTCCGGCTGAAAAAGTCGAGAAATTTCGACCGAACCATAGCTTCTTGACTCAGACATCGGCGAGCGCTGCTCAAGCCCCTCCAGAATGACGTCATGTAGACAACTAATAACGATCGGAGCAGGTATAAGCAGCAACGCTTCCCAGGCAGCAGCTGCACCAGATAAGGCAGCCTCCGAACGAATTTCAACATACCTTACTATGTCACGGAGGCGTACGAAACATCGCTGGCGATCGTCATCCGTGGGCGTTTCAGGCAATTCGACTCCATGTCTCGCCAGGAACCTCGTCGCTAGAACAAAAACCGCGATTTCGTCCTGCCAGTGCGGATTAATTTCCGGATAGCGCGCATAGCGAATGAAAAGTGGCGCACTCGAAGGGTCATCTTCATCTGCCACTGCGGTCGCAAGCCATTTCAACGACATGGAGCGGCGAACGCTATCGGCCTGAAAAGCGCGGGTTACCAGTCGCTTCTTCTCGATATCCGAAAGGCCGTTGATCTCTTCGCAATAAATGCCGTCGAACGGATGATCGAACTGGGCGATGTAGACCGACAGTGCCTGCTCAAAGATATCTTCTTCATCCTCGCCGTCCAGCGCCGCGCGTAGCTGGTCTTTTATCCCTTCTCGTGCCTCTTCCGCTTCCTCATCGAGAGCACCCAGAAGCTTCAATGCCTCGATAATGCCGGTGCTGATAAAGATGTGAAAATCATTCGGCTCAAGTTGCTGTATCGCTTCGGTGAGAGTGGCAAGCGCCTCGTCTGAAGCGCGGCGCACAAAACCGGCGGCATGCAGGATGGCAAGCTGTACATGATACGGCTCGCGCCGAAACCTCGCCGTAATCACCTCTGCGAGTTCCTCGCAGAACGACGATTCATGTCCGGCATACAAAGACTGCCTATGTTCAACGACGAAATGCAGTTCGCCTGATGTCAAATCCATCAAATGTTTGGAGCGCATCAGATCGCTTGGTCCAACGTCCTCCCAAAACGATTGCGCCGCTCCAACCATGAGCCGGAAACTCGATTTCCAGCCGGAATACAGGCCGAAATACGCAAGCCCAAAGCTGACACTTCGAAGCCCGACATTGTACCGCCGGGCATCATCATCTAACCGCTTTCGATCCCACAGGAGCCGAGCGTCCATTGCTCGGCATAGCCTCAGGTACTCCTCGACCATAACGCCGAACTTTGCAGCAACGCCCAAACCGCAAAACTGGGCGATCTCTTCTTTGCTGTAGTCCGGCAGTTGCTCCCACTCGACACTGACCTTGTCCTCGGTCACACGAAGCGCCAATCGCAGGTTTTCGATATCGAAAAGTATCTGGGATGCCGCTTGGGCTAGAATTTTTTGGGATGCCGACCTGGCGACTGGGCCGGACTCGCCCATAGCGCATTTCGCTAAAATATCAGCGCTCGTCAGGGAGCCCAGGATTTCACAGGCTGTTGTCTCGTCGTCGACTGCCGCCAAAACATCCGGTGCAAGGGCTTCGGCAAAGGCGGTGTTTAGCGCTTGGGACACTGCACCTGTTCCCGAACGGGCAAGCTGAGCGTAGGCCTGCGCAGCGCAGCCAAACAGGAACATCTCGTGAAAGAAAGAGATGCGGCCGGCGCGGCGTTCAAGCAGGCCAGATGAGAGCATTGTCTCGCACTGTTCATCGCCAAGACCATTCGCGATCATAATGTCGTCGAATGCCGTCTCGGTCATCGAATAAGAGAACTGCCCAAAGAGCTGAAGGGCAAAGGATCTCAGACCGGCGTAGCAGGTTCTCGCTTTCTCTCCCAAGCGTTTGCGGATGATCTGATCAACAAGAGTGCTTCTTGTCGCATCAAGACCAAGCTCTCCTTGAAGTTCGGCCACCATTCTCGCCTCGAGGCCGCTTCGCACCCCTGTGAGAACCTTCTTCGCCTCAGCAGAGAGAGAGGATGCCGCTGCGGATGTCGCAATTCTATTTTTCAGGGCATCATCCGGTTCACTCACCGCGATGAGTGCCAATCCTTCGAGAATGGTCGGTCTTTTGCCCTGGCTGGTGACGACCAACTGTGCTCCGTATCTCCTGGCAAGGATTTTCAATCCGCGAAGCGTCTTTTCAACGACGGTACCGGGCAGCTCGTTTAAGCCGTCAAGAAAGATGCACGCGCGCGCGGACGTCTGCCGGACAGCTTTCAGCAACGAGGCCAGAGGGATATCGGCAACGAGTGCAATTTCGGTTTTCAGGGCATCGGCAAGCGATTCCGAAATGTCTTTCGCCTGCACAAACAAGACTACCGCACCATCCCGCGAGAGATGTACAGACGCGGCCTTCGCCATCAGGGTTTTTCCGCATCCCGAAGGGCCTGTCACGAATGCTCCCGCATTTCCCCCAACCAGCGCGAACCCAATGGCATCACGTTGCTCATCGCTGGCGGCGATCCAGCCATCTGCCTGCGGCTGATAGTCCCTAACAAGAGCTTCACGATACCGCCCCATGAGCTCGGCCGGCGCATTGTCGAATGCCTCGATCATTGGCACTCGCCTGAGGCGCTGACGTTCAGCCCATTGCCTCCACTCCTCAAGAGACCAAGGGTTGCCATCCTCCCGAGAAAGGGCTGTAAGAAAGTCCGCCAAACCGCCAACATGCACCTTGAAGTTTCCAGGCGTGAGATTGGAGCCTTCAGGAATATCCTCGCTGAAAACAACGTGTGCCTCGGGATGAAATTCCTTCGGCAAGCGCCCCATGGCGTCGCGAAGGATGTTCTTCTGCCGGAGAGCCTGCTTGTAGCCATTGGTGACGGTTGTCCAACCGCCATCGGCCGTCGCGTACTCCCACATGCCCTCGATATAGCCGCGCACAGGAAAGGAACTTGACTTGACCTCGGCGACGACAACGCGGGTAGCTGTGATGACTACGAAGTCGAACTGCCGCCCGGAAAGCTCAAAATTGGCGAACACCAGAAGTGGCTGTTTGTGTTCGTCGGAGAATTTACTCAAAGCTCGGAGAAGCTCTACTTCTGAGCGGTGCGCGATTGGGTCGCCTATAAAAACGTCCAAATATTCATTATGACTCATGCGGTTTATTCTAGCAAAGTTTTAGCTCGCCCGCACCAACGCCGATCTGGACGGGCTAGCGCCGGAATCGTGAAAAGCTCCGCCCTGGCGTCACGGACGAAGCTGAATCGTGGGCCTGCATACCATCAGTAATATCAGCGGCAGAAGAATTTATTCGGCAACACTGGGCGGATGTATTCGGCGCACTCATCGATCGCAGACGGGCTTTGGGGGCGTCGGTTCGAATCGTCCAACTGTCTTGATCTATAACCGGCCGCGAACAGGCTTCTTGCGAGATGGTGTGTAAAATGTGACGTTACACTCGCCCATCTTGAAGGAACTGCCCACACGCATGAGCGACGCTTATTTGCAGGGAATATTGGCCCGCGAGGCCGTCGATACCGGGCCATATTCGCCGGTGCGGGGTGTTCAGGGGATTCTGGCGCCGCTGGTTGGCGAGTGGGCGAACGGCAACCTGATTTCGATTAGCCCGAGTGGATCATTTTCCAAGGGAACAGCCAACCACAGCGGCACTGATATCGACCTGTTCATCTCGCTGTCGGAGAACACGCCTGATACGCTCCAGGAGATATACGACAAGCTGTTCGCCAAGCTCGCAGGGGCGGGACACGCGCCGAATCGACAGAACGTTTCCATAAACATCAGGGTCGGCGGCTACGACGTGGACCTGGTCCCGGCCAAGCGGCAGAACGCCTTGTCGAACGATCACAGCCTTTATCGGCGCAAGGCCAGCACCTGGACCAAAACCAACGTCCAGACGCATATCACGACTGTCTGGGCGGGCGCCCGGCAGCAGGAGTCGCGCCTCATCAAGCTGTGGCGAGACCAGAAAGGGCTGGATTTTCCGTCCTTCTACGTTGAGCTGGCCGTCATCGTGGCGCTGAGCAATACGAATTACCCGACTTTGAGCGATCGGATCGTCGCGTGCCTCACCTATCTGCGCGACGCATTTGCGAATGCGCGGTTTGTCGATCCGGCCAACACCAACAACGTGATTTCGGACGATCTGACGGCTGCGGAAAAACAAAGGATCAGCGCTGCCGCGGGGCAGGCGCTTAACGGTAGCTGGGAGCAGTTTGTCAGATGAGTGGGTGGTCGCTGCAAGAATTACTGGCCGGGCTGCATGACAAGGTGCAGGAGGACCTGAACCGGGCGCGCAAGTCTTTCGCCCATCCGGGCACGAAAGGCGACGCCAGCGAAGCCGTCTGGGTCGAACTGCTGAACACCTATCTGCCGAAGCGATACGAAGTTGCGACCGCCCATGTGGTCGATAATCACGGCGCGTTCAGCCAGCAGATCGATGTCGTCATTTACGACCGGCAATACACGCCGCTGATTTTCGAAATGCACGGCATCAAAATCATTCCGGCCGAAAGCGTCTATGCCGTATTCGAGGCCAAGCAGACGCTTAACGCGACTTATGTGGGCTATGCCCGCGACAAGGCGGCGAGCGTCCGCAAGCTCGACCGCACCAGCTTGGCGGTGACGTGGCTCGGCGGGAAGTCGGAGCCCAAGAAGCCGCACTGGATTCTCTGCGGCATCCTGACGTTTGAAAGCGAGTGGAGCCCGCCGATGGGCAAAACCATGACGGACCTGCTCGACAGCGCGCCGGATGAAAGTCTGCTCGACATTGGGTGCGTGGCGGCGCACGGCTGGTTCGGCCGCAACGGCGACGGCGTTACGGCGGTGTCGCTCAACGGGAAATCCGTCACCGGTTTTCTATTGGAGCTGATCGCCCGGCTGCAGGAGATTGGAACCGTGCCGATGATCGACGTGCGGGCTTATGCACGCTGGCTCGCGGATCACTAGGAGCGCTCGATGCTTAAATTTGACCCTGCATGGCGGTTTTCAAGCCCTGGACCGGCGCCGGCGACCCTGTCGCGCGCATTTTACGATTTCATCGAAAAAATCGCCACTCAGAGAAACACCTGGATGATCGTTGAACGCTTCAAGGAAGCGTTCGGTGGTTCGGGGAACAGCAGCAGCCTGAGCTGGGCGTGGTCCGATCTGGATAGCGCGATGCGCCGAGCGGAAGAGAACGCACCGCTGTTCATCGAGGCGTTTTATAGGGTCTGCATGGAGTGCGCCGAAGACGGCCTCGGTGTGCCCGACGTGGCGATGATCAATCGCGTACTTGCAGAACATGGCGCGGGCTATCGGATCGAACCGCCCCATCTGGTCGCCACAAACCCGCAGGCCCCACCGATTCCCGTGCCCGACGCCGCACCGTCCCTCGACGCGCAGGCGCGGGCGCTGATTGAAGCATCGCTCGAGGAGTCGCACCGGCTCATCGAGGAAGGGAAAAGCCGCCAGGCGGTTTCTGAAATCCTCTGGCTTCTGGAGTCGGTCGCGACAGTGTTCCGGGGCACCGGCACGAACGATGGCACGGTTCAGGGTAAATATTTTAACAAGATCATTGGCGAAATGAGATCCGGCAATCGCGGAACAGCTCAGGAGCAGATCCTTGACTGGATGACGAAATTGCACGGCTATCTGTCCTCGCCAACCGGCGGCGGCGTACGGCACGGTATGGATCTCAAGGCTGGGGTCGCCATCCAGCAGAATGAGGCCCGGCTGTATTGCAATCTGATCCGGAGCTACATCACCTATCTCATCGAGGAACACGAGCGTCTTCAGAAGATGGGAGCCACTGCAGCGTGAAGCGGCGCGAGTGCATCTCTTCGAAACGGTCGAATTAGGATCGGAACAGGGCGCATTTTCCGTTCCGATTGGTGTCTCGGCATGTTACAACCGCTTTGCGATACAAAAAATGATGCTTAAGTATGGAAATTAGCGATCCCACCAGTCGGGAACGTAGCTTCCCAAGGTAGGGGCGAAATCCGACCACAAAAGCAGCGTAGACCATATAGCTTTAGTGGTGGAGACAGCACAATTAACGCAGATAGGGGTAGCCCCTGCGTTTTCCATACCCCCAACAAACCGCCTCATTGAAAGCTGGTATTCGCCTGCGTATCTTCTTTGCAACCGAAGGAGATTTAAACCATGAGCGCAACCTCTACTGATGCAGAAGTCATCAATTTTCCAAAGCCCGCAACCAAGAAGCCGTCCTCTACGGAGCGCATCTGGGGCAAGGCTGTTTATAGTCACGGCTATGCGGGTATCCCCTCCATCTTGATCCAGGCGCAGCGGCGCCTCGGCATCAACGCGATGCAGATGAACATCGTCATCCAGCTCCTGGATTACTGGCACGAGCCCACGCGTAAGCCGTTTCCCGCCAAAAAGGAACTGGCGAAACGCATGGATGTCACGGAGAAAACCATCCAGAACAATATGCGCGCCCTGGAGAAGGCCGGCTATATCAAGCGCGAAATGCGCAAGACGGCTGCCGGAGACTGGAACAGCAATATCTACCACCTCGACGGCCTGGTGACGAAGATTCAGGCGCTTGAGCCGGAATTCGCGGCTGAAAAGAAGCAGCGGAAGGAAGCCAAGGCGGCCTTGCAAACCCCGAAGCATCTCAAGTGATTAGGGCAAAAAATTACCCCGGCCGCATGCCTAGGGCAGAGACGGTACCGGGGTGTACGATTACCTATATAGAGGGGGTGGGGAAAAAATGCAAGGGGAAGTAAGGAAGCCAGTTTCCTATGAAACGCTGGAAATGGCGCTTTCCCTGGAGCGGTTTGGCCGTTACCTCGACTGGGCGAATAGCGACCGGGACCGTGCTATCGAGCTGTATACGCTCAATACCCTGATTTCGGAAAGCCTTTATACGCCGCTCCAGATGCTGGAGGTGGCGCTGCGCAACCGCATCCATGCCGTCATGGCGGAAGCGGTCAATGAAAGCTGGTTTCACGAAGAAGGCCTGCTGCTCGGTGAATGGCAGCCTGAACAGCTTGCCAAGGCGATCCAGGATATTGAAGCAAACAAAAAGGAGCCGACACCCGGCCGTGTCATCGCCGCGCTGACATTCAGCTTCTGGACGGCCATGTTCGGCAAGGACTATGAAACGCTGTGGCAGACGACGCTGCACAAGATCGGTCGCAAGCCTGACGGAAAGGGGTTGCGAAGGAAAGACTTCTCCGGTCCGCTGGCGCAGATCCGCAGCCTGCGGAATCGCATCGCCCATCACGAGCCGATCATCATGTGGAACCTGCCGAAGCGCTATGACAGCATGATGGAAATGACCGGCTGGCTGTCCCCGGCGGCGGCGGACTGGTGCCAGGCGCACTACCGGTTCCAGCACGTCTATCCGGCGGAGCCGATCGCACTGCATCAGCCGCTCAAGGACGCGAAAGGCGAGGGAGCCTGACCGGATGAGCAACCGCGACAATTTTTCTCCCGCAGTGAAAAAAGCGGTGGCGATGCGCGCTGGGTGGCAATGCTCCTTTGCGGCATGCCAGCAAAAAACCGTCGGCCCGAGCGAGGAAGCGCCAGGCGCCTTCGCTATCGTCGGCGACGCCGCCCATATCTGCGCAGCGGCGCCGGGGGGCCGCCGCTTTGACGAAACCATGAGCCCGGAAGAACGGTCGGGCATTGGCAACGCCATCTGGCTCTGCCCCACCCACGCGCGGCTGATCGACCGCGACGAAGCCACTTATACCGCCGATATGCTGCGGGCGATGAAAGCGGCGCGTGAAAAGGCCTGCGGCGAAGACATGAGAGCCGGGGCCGGGGTGTTGCCGGGCGCGGGCTTGGTGGCGATCGGTCCCGATATTGTCTGTGCAGGAGAGATTGCGCAGGTCACGGCCGGGAGCTGGGTCCTGCATCTGAATCACTTTGTAACAGCCGACCGGCACGCACTGATCGGCTTTATAGGCGGCTTCGCTACGCGCGCGCCGGAAGACAGATATGTGCTTTCAAACGAGCTGGGCGACGGCAGGGTGCTTTCAGAAGCGCCGACGCTCACGATGAAGGCCGGCGTGCACGTAATGACTTGCCCTCTCGGCCCGTCTGCTCAACGCATCGACGCGCAGAAGCTCGGCAACAGCCTGGCGCTAGACCCTGAAGCCAACGATTTGTTTCTCGATGGCACGAGCATCGCCTTGGTTTCCGGTGTCGATTATCTCCCACAGAAAATACAGTCGCTGCTATCGATGCAGCGCGGGGAAAACCTCTTTGGTGTGACGTCGGGCGTGCGCTTCTTTGAGTATTTCGAGGCATTCAGCGGCACCCTCTGGTTATCCCAGCTCCTCACACTGGACGTTATCCGTCAGGCGGCCCTTCCCGCCGCCGACGGGATCATGAACGCCCAGGCGACGCCGTTGCAGTGCGTCACACGCGTCCGCAGCGTCGAACTACTGTCAGAGTCGCCGGAAAACAACCGGCTGCCGCTGCGCGTCGACCTCGAGGTACAAGGCGTAGGCCGATGGCAGCGGGACTTGTCGATCTACCTGCCAACCAGGGAACAGATGCATGAACGCGCAAGGCTCTCGCAGGAGACGCGCCCCGCAACCGCTGGACCTGGACCCAATTCCTCTTCATCGGATCAACGCTAACCGCCAGAATTGCCCCCATGCCGCACATCGATCGCCTGAATCCCTACCTGCGAGGCCCCGTCACGATCCGCGCTCCGAGAATGGCGCTATTGGCCTATGATTCTGAGCCGCTCCTTGCGGAAGGGGAAGGCGAGTTCGAAATCGTGTCTGAGCGGGAATTCCGCTACCGGATGACAGGGCAGCCTGTCGATCTGAGGCACAGCCTGAGCGCGCTCAATCGTCAGCGGAACGAACCCTACGAGGCGCGACACAGGTTCCGCCTGGTGATGACCGATGCGGACGGGACGGAATGGTCGGGCGGCTGGACGGTCCCAAAGGTAGATACCGATGGCGATCAGTGGGTGCTCACCGGCGCGTCCGATAGCTTAAGTACCCGCGTTGAGGGGCCAGCGACGGGGGAAAGCGGCGCCGAATCCCGTTTTCTCATTCCGCGAAATCATAGCGCCTCGATCATTTTCCGGCGCTTCGTGCGAAGTGACGCCGAGGCTGGCGGCGCATGCGCCGTCCGCACCATCAACGTGCTGGGCATACCCGTCAGGTTCGCGTTCGACAGCGAGACAAACGTACTTTCCATTTCAGCTGCACATGCCGCAGCCCTGCCCGCACACGCGGCCGAAAATTGGTTCGGCGAACCTCTCCGCATTCTTTTCGGTCAGTTGGCGTTTCCGCGGCTGGTCGAACGCCGCTTTCCGAACGGACGCTCCATGCTCTGGGTGCGAGAGTCACCGGCCTGGACTTCGGATTCGACATGGACCGCTTTGTGGAGCGGTGACGACCGTCTTACGAACGACGCCGATTTCTTCGATCTCTATGCGGGGCTCCTCACCCTGGTTGCGCGCGAAGGAGGGTGGGAAAGCCACACGATCACCACGTTTTATGAGGAAGTGATCCAATCTGCGCAGGGTTCCAGATGGGTGATGTCGCTGACGCTGGCCAGCAGTATCGAAGGCGTGGCGCGTCGCCTCGTTCCTGAAGGCACGCTCAGAACCGACGCCGATCAGGCCGCCATCGATTCCCTGGTCGCTCATATCGAGCAGTGGGAGGGTGCGTCGAGGCTAAGGGATGCAGCCAAAGCCGCGGTGAAGAGAGCGGATGCGGTTTCCGTGCAGCGGGCGCTTTACACATTGGCGGATGAGAGGGTGGGAACAAGACCTCAGGTAGCGTCCTGGATAAAGATCCGCAACGGTGTCATGCACGGCAAGCTTGTTTCGCCCTATTCAAGCGAGGAGGATGACCAGATCATCATCAATCTAGCCGGTCTGCTTCGGGCGCTGACGCGAGAAGCAGCGCGGCGCGCATTGATTTGATCCTTGAGAAGGCGCGAGCGAAATCGGAATGTTCTATGTATCGAGCATGTCCCACTCATCGCCTGTAACCCAACGCAAAGCTGACAGCTTCCCGTTAATCATGCCCCATTCGAAATCGTCCCACGGGCCGAGATTCTCGATTCCGATCTCGTCCTCTGTCCTTTTCGCGGCTGCAAGCGCACCTGCCCAAACCGTATCGAGTGTTTGATCCTGCCGGTACGGGGAGCGGGAATATTCGGATTCCGGTACGACATGATGCGTGCCGTCTTCGATTGTTGACCGGAGGTTCCAATGCCGATTGTACCAGACCTGGCGGAACAGCAGGTGTTCGGCTTCCAGGATTTCCGAAAGCCTGCGGAACTGGGGCGAGTAGTTGAATTCGGCGTCGTGATCGGCCAAGAGGTCCGGATCTATGTCTTTCAGCGTATCGAGCAATGAAACCCAGTAGGTGGACTTTGGCGGTGCGAATGAGGGCGCCAGGTCGGGGTGGGGAAGACGGCGATCCCCATTTGGCTCGCTGAAATCCTTGATGTTATGCGTGACGAAGGCGAAGCGTGCGTCTTTAACGTCGGACCGCGCGACGATGTCCGCGTAGATCTCGACCAGGATCGCATCTCCGACACTGTTTTTCGCCCGGTGATAGGGGGCGAGGTTCGCGAGCGCCCTATCCGTCACCCGCGCTTTAACCGCATCCGTCGTTGGAACGGGAGCTTGTGCGAGCAGCAACTTTTCAATGGAGTCCACGACGCTCAGAACGGAATCGCTGCCAGTGACAATCTTATGGTCGACTTCATTGAGTGCCTGCAGGGTAGGGGCTTTAATTTCGTCAGCACCGAACTGATTAACGGCTTCGCGGACCAGTCTGAAATGAGACTGCAGGCTACGCTGCGCTTCGGCGATGACCCTCGATTTGTTGCGCAGAAATTCGTCAACGACAATTTGAGGAACGATAAGCTCCACTTCCCCCGCCGCGATCAGATCCTTCAGGGCGTTGATGAGAGGTTGCGAGCGGTAATCTTTGGATAGGTCGAGCCATATGCACGTATCAATCAACAGATGCAACATTTGTAGGTGCCGGTTTTATGGTTAATCTGAAATCGTAGCTCTGCGTAACGTTACAGATTTTCGCGATGTGCGTCAGCCGTCGCGTCGACTCCAGCCTGTCCCCTGATTTGAACTAATCTCTCTTTGGGTCTGCTTCATTCAATGTCGCCATCATTTCCGGAACAGAGGCCGGCCCTAGGTCCCAGTCTCGACCAGCCAGCCAGGCCAGCAAGCAGCTCATTCGATATTATATCGTCTCGCCAGCGACTCGCTTGGTTTGATCGCGTCCGGACATATGAAGCATCGAGAAGATAAACTGATGCAGCAATGTCGGAGCCGCAAGTGTCGCTATCGGCAAGGCCGCAACAAAAGCATCGACCTCTTTCTCGATGCTATGAAATCTTCCAACGGTTCGTCTCCTGCATTGCCGAGATCGGCATAACCCTATCAATCGGGAAATTCTGCTCGGGGGTGGGTAAGCCTCGCTGCAGCGAGAAGATCCGAAACATCATTCAAAAGAATATAATCGATGCCACCGAGTAGGTGTGCCAGTCTTGCTCCATAATCATGGGCATTATCACGACCGCCGCCCGTGACGATTGAGCGGATGAGGAACTTTCGAGCTTCCTCGTCCTCGGGCTGCACGAGATACCTGATGTCCCTCAAGGCGCATTCGACCATATACATAGCAAACGTATCGCCGACACGGTGGGACTGGAGAACATGGTAGAGGCACGTGCCAAGACTGCGCGCCGCATTCGCCGGAATGCCCGCCGATCCTTGGTGAAGGCTTCCCGGAAAACTACGATGAACCGATCCCTCTGGGGCCTTTCGAGTAAACTGAACCCAGTGTCCCAAGGTGTTGATACATTCATAGATCAGGTGAGCATTCCAAGTCGGAAATTCATCACCCTGAGCGATCTCGGGACCGGTGGCATCGTAGATGTCAACCAGCTCGTCAACGAAGTGATCCAGGTAGGCCAGCCACATGTGATCCTTGATGTTCTGACTGAACGCCGAACGGATCATCAAGTCGAAATAGGCGATGGCAAAAGCCACCGGATCTCGCCACCTTCGTTGGTCGAAACCATCGCTCTTTCCGTTGAGCTTTGCTCGAACGACGGCGTCATCACCCCTAATATAATTGATCACGAAATCGCCGATGGGCTTCCAGGCCGCAAGGCTTTCGGCCACGCTTGCGTCCAAGAAATACGCTCGCAAGATGAAATTGTGGCCGACCACGAGATTGTCGCCGAGGCCTTCATACTTGGCGTTCCGTTCAACTTCTTCATATAGGCGGCTTCCTGGCGACGAAGCCAAGCTAGCCAAAAGTCGATTGGAGAAGTCGAAACGCTGATGGGCATCGAGCGTCAGAAGCACCCCTGTCACACTGGGGCGCTGAAGAGCAGCGTAGTCCATGAATTGCCGGCTTAGGTAGAGGGAATTCAAGATGCGTTCGGCGTGCTCTTGCGCATGTGCTCCCCCCGGAACGCATCGCGCCAATAATCGAAATGGCGTTAGCCACCTTCGCTTCTTGTCCGCACGTATGGGATCACTTAACCATTCCTCCAGATCGGGGATACGCTTGCCGGCGAGCCAGTCCTTCAACTTTTGATTCCAGAGCTTGCGATTTTGGGCACGCTCCAAGAAGCGCACGTGCGGAAGGACGAAGTCAACCGCCTCGCCGTAGCGTTGCTGGTGGAACAGCTGCTCGACGAGATCGGCCATTGGGCGGATTGATCGCTGGCTCGGTGGGAGGCATATCGCCACCAGGCAAGCTAGTAGCATCCAGACCACAACAACGAGAAATGCGGCCATCGCTGGCGTAAAGGCGGCGCCGGGCTGGATTACGAGCCCGTTGCAGACAATCCGAAACGCCGGCAGGCAAGGTAGGGAAACAAACTGGAAAAACTCGAAGTAGAGGGCGAGCACCAATGCCGCGCCCGCCAAGATGGCTTGCGGAACAAGCTGCAAACGGATCCGCAACCTGGCAACCGGTGGAATAATTGCGAAAACGGCAGCAGCTAGTCCAAGGAAGGTCAGGAATCCGTCGAGGGTCATTTGAGGGTGCTACCGAAAGAATCAAGTTTCGAACATATTGAAATACCAGCAAGTATTACTTGTGTATCGCGTTCTTAGCGCCAAAAACAGCCAGTCCGCTCACGGCCCCCAAATCAGCTATTTCCTGCAGGCAAAGCCGACATCCGATACAATTTCAGAGAGATAGCTTTTATATCAAAAGGGTCGGCGGTTCGAGTCCGTTCAAGGCGTAAGACGCGAGCAAGGGATTTTGCTCGCGTCTCCTTAGGGTGCGTTTTCTACTGCATGCGGAAGGCCGGGCATCGATGAGAGGCCGGTTGGGCCGACCCCGTCAGTCCATCCTAAAGGATCGCGCTCGCTCAGCCGTCTTCGCCCGGCATGCCTGCCGGCCCAAGAGAGCAACTCAGCTCGCAGTTTTGCCGCTGGCCCGGCGAAACTCATCCGAGGTCTCGTCGAGAAAGACGTACAGCGCTTTAATCTTGCCATCGCGGACGGTGATCACGTCCCAGCCCGTATATTCGGGCGGCTCACCGCGCGGCCCCGAACCCCAAGCCAACCGTCCGGCGTTGTGGAGCACCTGCGGATTGCCGTGCGGCGCATAGATATAGTGCGGATGCGTGGCTCTTAGGTCGCCAGCGAACTTGTCAATCGCATCGTGGCCGATGATTGCACCGGGAGGAACGTATAGGACGCCGTCGTCTGCCCAGAGTTCGCCGATCGCGGCACGCCGCCGGTCGTTGTCGCCTTCGCCGAAGACCTCCTGGAGGTTCCGGTCGAGCAACTCGCGGATACGCTCTGCGGATTCGTTAGACTGTATCATGACATGCTTCCTTGAGAGGACGCCGAACCTCGGCCACGGTATTGTGTCGAGGTTCCTGGCGACACGTGTGACTTCAGATTTGAGCCTGGCCGCCATCGACGAAGAGTTCGATACCGTTGATGAAGCTGGCGTCATCAGAGGCAAGGAACAGCACAGCCTTGGCGATCTCTTCCGGCTGGCCGACCCGTCCGGCAGGAATCAGGCTCGCGAGATAATCCCTTGTGCCCTGCGCCTGGTTGCCGCCACCAAACAGTTCATCCAAACCGGCTGTATCGGTGACGCCGGGGCTGATCGCGTTGACGCGGATGTGGCGATCCTTCAGGTCGAGCATCCAGTTGCGGGCGAAGTTGCGCACCGCGGCCTTGGTCGCAGAATAGACGCTAAAGGCCGGTGTGCCGGAAATGCTGGTGGTAGAACTCGTCAGGATGACGGAGGCACCGTCCTTCAAAAGCGGTAGCGCCTTCTGCACCGTGAACAGGACGCCCTTCACGTTGGTGTCGAACGTCCGCTGATAATGTTCCTCGGTAATCGCACCGAGCGCGACCATTTCGCCGCCACCGGCATTGGCGAACAGCACATCGATCTGTGCGTGCTTCTGTTGGACGGCGTCGTAAAGCCGGTCAATGTCGGCGAGATCAGCCATGTCGCCCCGCACTGCCGTCACGCGGCCGCCGATCAGCTTCACGGCGGCATCCAATGCCTCCTGCCGGCGGCCGGTGATAAACACCGAAGCACCCTCTGCTGCGAAGGCTTTCGCCACGGCGAGGCCGATACCGCTGGATCCACCCGTCACCACCACGACCTTGTTGTTGAACCTGTTCATCATCGTCTTTCTCCTTCAAAACCGGCGAAGTGCCGTTGCTTTCGAATATGGAAGATGAACGATGAGGCTTGTAGTCAGCGATTTTGACACGTACCGTTCTATCAGAGGAACGCTGGATGCGGATTGATCTGAATGACTACGCCTATTTCGCCGAAGTCGTCGCTCATGGCGGCTTTGCCGCCGCTGGGCGGGCGCTGCGGGAGCCGAAGTCCAAACTCAGCCGAAGGATTGCGGGTCTTGAGGAGCGGCTAGGCTTGCGATTAATCGAGCGGACGAGCCGCCGCTTCCGGGTGACTGACACTGGCCAGGCATTCTACGAGCGATGCAGAGCAATACTTGCGGAAGCCGAACAGGCGGAAGCGCTGGTCGCGCAGGCGCAGGCGGAACCGCATGGCCGCATCCGCTTCAGTTGCCCAACAGGGATGGTCGCGCCCATTTCGACATTGATGTCATCCTTCCTGTTACGCTTTCCGAAAGTGCGGCTTCAGCTGGTGGCAACCGACCGGGCGGTGGACCTGATCGAAGAACGCATTGATCTCGCGCTTCGCGTCCGCGCCAGCCTTACCTCGGATGCAGCCCTGACCATGCGGTCGCTGGGAGCCTCGATCCGCATTCTGGTTGCCAGTCCTCAACTTGCCAGTCAGGTGGCCAGCATCGAGCATCTGAACACCTTCCCGGCATTGGCAACTGACCATGCGTCGGACGATCTCGAATGGCACCTGGAAGCGGAGGATGGTCACAAGCATATCGTTCGCGTCCAGCCGCGCATGGGATGCGAGGACATGGCAACCGTGCGCGATGCTGCAATCAATGGCCTGGGTATCGCGCTCCTGCCCGATCATGTCTGTCGCGATGCGCTGGAGGCTGGAAAGCTTGTGCGCGTGTTGCCAGCTTGGGGTGGGCTACAGGGCATCGTGCATCTGGTCTTTACGACAAGGCGCGGCCTGTCACCTGCCGTCCGGGCGCTCATCGACCACCTCGCTGCCGGCTTTCCCCGCGACGCCCTCAGCAAACGCACGTGACGCGGTACATCTGCGTAGCTAGCCCGCCAACTGGTTCTCATATCGCAAGGCCCAGTCGCGCAATGTCGCAAAGGTCGGCATGAGGTCGATGCCGGCCTGGGAGAGCGCATATTCGACCCTTGGCGGTATCTCTGCGTAAGCGGTGCGGATGACGATGCCGTTGCGCTCAAGGTCGCGAAGCTGCTCGGTCAGCATGTGCTGAGTGATGCCTGGCAGCGCTCGGCGCAGTTCGCCGAAACGCATCGGCCCAGCAACCAAGCTACACACGATCTCGATTTTCCACTTACCGGTGATCGCCCGGATCGCCCGCTGGAAGCGCATGACGTCGATCGGCTCCGGCCCTGTGCAGCCATCGCAATCTTCACCATATATCCGCGGCTCTATGGTCTGGTTTTTCATACTACCTCTGGAAAACTATCCTACTTGCCAATTTTCATATGCTTCGCAATGACTGGCCGCAAGAACAACTGAAGGTATGGAAAATTATATGAGCAAGATTCTTATAACGGGTGGTTCAGGGTTCCTCGGCAGCCATTGCATCGTAGCGGCGCTCGCCGCGGAGCATGAGGTTCGCACGACGCTGCGCAGTCTCGACAAAGCAGGCGAAGTCCGCGCCATGCTCGCGGCAGCCGGTGTAGACCCGAAGCGCGAGGTCGCATTTTATCAAGCTGATCTGGGGAATGACGAAGGTTGGAGCGACGCTGTCGCGGGCTGCGACTATGTTCTGCACACGGCATCTCCGTTTCCGTCAGCCCAGCCGGACGATCCGAATGACCTGATTGTGCCGGCGCGTGACGGAACGTTGCGTGTTCTTCGCGCGGCCAGTCACGCCGGCGTGAGGCGCGTTGTGCTCACATCATCCTTTGCCGCCGTTGGGTATGGCCCGGCTGCACCAAGCCATGTCTTTACTGAGGACGACTGGACGCCGATCGATGGGCCAAACCAGCCATACATCCTGTCGAAAGCCATCGCGGAGCGCGCTGCATGGGATTTTGTGAAGGACAGTGGAACACCCGAACTAAGTGTCGTCAACCCAACCGGAATATTCGGACCCGTGCTTGGCCCTCAGCTTTCGACGTCAATTCAGATCGTCAAAGGACTGCTGGACGGAGCCTTTCCACCTGAATTGCCGGATATGTGGTTTGGTGTAGTAGACGTGCGCGACGTCGCTGACCTGCACCTACGGGCCATGACTGATCCGTCCGCGGCGGGCGAGCGCTTCATTGCCGTGAGCGGCGAGCCGCTGTCTCTGGTGGACGTTGCAAGCATTTTGCGCGAACGCTTTGGCGAACTCGCCGCCAGAGTTCCTAGTCGTGGCGCCTCTTCCTCAGCTAGCGCGAGCCATAGACGCTCCAGCAGTGACAAGGCGAGGCAGAGGCTCGGGTGGAAGCCACGCACAAGCGAAGAAGCAATCGTCGCCAGTGCTGAAAGTCTTATCCAATTGAAATTGCTCGAAGTCCTAGATTGATTTCGAGGGGTGCGAGAACTTTCACAAAGGAATCGGGAACGGAAGCTTGGTCGATGTGCGATGAGAATATCGCGTACCCAACGGCGCAGCCGACTGTTCGACTACTTTCAAGGCGATAGGCTCGGTGTGAAACACAGGTCTATATACAACGGTTAACGCCTACGGCGATCGCAACGTCTCGCAAATGGTAGAGGCTGGAGGCTGTAAGTCCGCCTTCAGCTTCGGTGCCGCGGTCTCAGTGTAGGACGCTACTGAATCGACCCAGCTGGTACATGATTTTTCGACATTTTTGGTCCTGTTTCCTGATCCAGCGCGGAATTATATCCAGCGTGCGATAAGGAGAAATCCAATGAACTTCCGAACCATCATCGCGGCTACCTGCACCACGCTTTCGGTTTTGGCCGGCTTGACTGGTCTTCCGAAAGACGGCCAAGCCGACCCGCTTGTAGCCGAGGCAGATATCAACACGAGTAAACCCGCAGCAGATATACCGGACACCGAATTGACACGCGACGCGACGCGCCTCGTTCGCGAGGCGGAGGGCGACTTTCTGTTCGAGCACTCTGTCCGCGTCTATCAGTGGGCCGCGCTGGCGGGCAGACGCAAAGGGCTCATCTTTGATCCTGAGCTACTATATGTGGCGGCTTTGTTTCACGACTTTGGCCTCACGGACAGGTATGGTCAGAGCCATCTTCGCTTCGAAGTCGACGGCGCAAACGCCGCACGTGATTTCTTGCGCGGCCACGGCGTGGCGGAAGTTTCACGCGAGAATATCTGGCTTGCGATCGCGCTCCACACGACGAATGGCATTTCCGCCAACCTTTCCCCGACCGCGGCACTGGTTGCCGAGGGCGCCAATATGGATTTAGTTGGGGCAGGCTACGATGATTTCACGACTGCAGAGCGTAACGCAGTGGAGGCGGCCCATCCCCACCCGCCACACTTTGCGGATGGCTTCATGGACATTCTTTACAAGAGCCTTGGGCATCGTCTGGAGACGACACAGGACCCAGGGCTTGCTGATGTTATGGCTTATAAAGATCCTGCCTTTCGCCGCAGGGACTTCAGCAATTTGATGAGCAACTCGAAATGGGCTGTCGGCGATTAGGCGGACAGGCAGAAGTTCCGAGCTTTCACGAAAAGCAAACTCAAGGAGTTCATGATGACATTCGAAACCACCAATCCAAATCCCGAACAAAGGGATGCATCCGTGATGGCGTGGCGCGTCCATAACTTCGGCTCGCCAGAGGCTATGAAATTCGAGTCTGTCCCGAAGCCGGTGCCTGATCCAGGCGAGGTGCTGATCAAGGTCAAGGCCGCTGGAGTGGGCCCATGGGATGGATGGATCAGGGCAGGCAAGAGCGCCTTGCCTCAGCCCCTGCCCCTGACGCTCGGCTCTGATCTATCCGGAGACGTCGTTTCCATCGGCGCCGGTGTGGCCGGTCTTGCCGTTGGCGACCCGGTCTATGGCGTAACCAATCCGAGGTTCATCGGCGCATATGCGCAGTACGCGGTGGCGTCGGCGGAGATGGTGGCTCGCAAGCCTGCCACGATCAGCTACGTAGAGGCTGCCTCCATACCGGTGATCGCCGTCACGGCCTGGCAGGGCCTTTTTGATCAAGCGCAGCTCGTCGCCGGGCAAAAGGTGCTCATCCATGGCGCCGCCGGAAATGTCGGCGCTTACGCCGTGCAGCTTGCGAGACGTGCGGGCATCGAGATCATCGCCACCGCCGCCGGCAAAGATTTTCCCTACCTGCGTGAACTGGGCGCAGATATTTTGGTCGACTATCACAGCGAGCGCTTTGAAGACGTTGCCCGCGATGTGGACGCTGTCCTCGATCTCGTCGGCGGCGAAACGCAAAGGCGTTCGTTTCAGGTCCTGAGGCGCGGCGGAAAACTGGTCTCGGCTGTCTCACCGCCCGAACAGGATCTTGCCAGCCAGCATGGGGTTGAAGCGGCGTTCTTTCTGGTCAGCGTCGGAACCGAGCAGCTGACGAAGATCGCCGAGCTGATCGACAATGGCGCTTTGAAGACGCGGGTCGGGACGATCCTCCCGCTTGAGGAAGCGTACGAGGCTCATCTGATGCTGGACGGGGTGCGTCGTGCGCCGGGCGGCAAGATCGTTCTCTCCGTCTAAAGAACTGCCCGACAAGATCGCGTAGAGCTGGTTTAGGGTAAAGCGGGCACGCGCGGCTGACGTATCACCTCGAGCAGCCGATCGCAGGAGCGGGCAAGGTTCTTCATCGGCGTCGTCGCGACGCCGAGTAGGAGCCCGGGTGCCGCGTCGTCGGACGACACGTACCAGGCCGACAGCGGCGATGGTGACATTCCGAAGCTGAAAGCTGCGCGAGCAGCTGCCACGTCTGATACATCCTCGGGCAATCTCAGTAAGACGGCCAAACCGGTCGCCTCGGCGCTATCGACACCAACACGCGACCGCAAGCAATCCAGCAGCGCCTCTTGCCTGGCTGCGTAGGCGCGCTTGGTTCGGCGCAGATGGCGGATATAGTGACCTTCCTGCATGAACTCTGCGGTGGCGACCTGTATCGCAGGTCCAGGGGCCGGCGACAGACAGGCTGCCATCTCAGAGAACCGGCCGACGAGATCGGCCGGTGCGACGACGAAACCGAGCCGTATTGCCGGGCTGATCGTCTTGCTGAACGAGCCGATGTGGATGACGCGCCCACCCCGGTCGAGTGATGCCAGCGCCGGCGCGGCGCGTCCCGTCAACTGAAGCTCGCTCAGATAGTCGTCTTCGATGACCCAAGCGCCAGCGTTGCTGGCCCATTCCAGAAGACGCAGACGTCTATCAAGCGACAACGTCGGCCCAAGAGGTGCTTGCTGCCCTGGAGTGACGATAGCAATCTTGGCGTCGGGATGCTGACGCAATCCGAAATCAATATCCATGCCATCCGCATCGACGGGAATTGGTGCGAGTGATAGGCCGGAAAGCTCAAGGCCTTTTCTTGACCAGGGGAAGCCCGGATTTTCGACCCAGGCGGCATGGCCAGCCAGAGCAAGGACGCTGAGCGTCAAGCCGAGGCCTGCGCCGAATCCACCGGTGATAATCACCTGCGAGGGCGAGCAGTTTATCCCTCGGGCGACGGCGAGGTAGGAGGCGATTTCGCGCCTGAGCTCGAACTCGCCGCGCGGATCGGGATAAAGAGGCAACGCACCTGCCTTTGTGCGGGCAGCCTTCGCGTGGATGCGTGAGAACAACGTCGCTGGGAAGGTGTCGGTTGCCGGGACGCCCATCTGGAAGAACGCCGGTCCCTGCGTCATCTCCAGATAGGTCTCCAGAAACGAACCTGCCTGTGGCAGAGGGTCGCCTTTTTTGACCGCATGAGGGCGCTGCGCAACCCGGGTACCTGAGGCTCGGGACGCTTCGATCAGTTGTGCGGCGGCGAGTTTTGCGTATGCAGTTCGAACCGTTCCCCGCGCGACACCGAGTTGGGCAGAAAGATCCTGCCATGACGGCAGGCGTGCGCCGGGCACCAACACCCCGCTTTCCATAGCCACGGCCATCGCTTTTCGGATTTGCTCCGATAGGGACGTTTTGGCTGACCGATCGATATTAAAGTTCAATGGCTTGTTCATGAGCCATGGTACAGGATTTTGCTTCGTTCTTGGTACTTTATTCTGATCTTCCGGCTGGCCATCTTTCCAGCATCAGAAGGAGAAACCCATGAAAATCCGCACCATCCTCCCCGCGATCTGCGTCGCACTCGCCTTTACTCTTGGCGGGCATACCTTTGCCCATGACGGCCAGGTCGAAACGGTCATACCCAAATTCGATCAGGCGATTGGTAATATCCCCGGTAAGTCGTTTCGTGTCGTAGAGGTCGATTATGCACCGGGCGCAGCATCGCCGGCACATAGCCACGCCAAATCCGCCTTCATCTACGCCTATGTGCTTGCAGGCGCGATTGAATCGAAGGTGAACGACGGCCAAACCAGGATCTACAAGGTCGGCGACAGCTGGTTTGAACCACCCGGTGCGGTCCACTCGGTGAGCCGCAACGCGAGCAAGACAAAACCAGCCAGGTTGCTCGCAGTCTTCGTCGTGGATGGAGCCGAGACCACCCTTACCACGCCGATCAAATGAATGCGATCCGGGCGCTGACCAATGACAAGCCGGTGGACGACAGCCATATCGCTCCACAAGGCACCGAGCCGCGCGGCGGGATATCCCAAGTCATGCTGAGCCGCCTAGCCAGCCGGGTGCTAGTTTATCGACCGGGCTCGCAGCAAAGGAGATACTGATATGAACACAGACGAGCTTTCCAACTTAGGAATTCCTGACAGCAAACTCAGTCGCGATGTGACGCAGTTTATTCGCGACACGGAGGGCGACCTGCTCTTCCATCATTCTGCGCGCGTCTTCTGTTGGGGCGCCATAACAGGACGCCGCCAAGGCATGACCTTCGATCCCGAGCTACTCTACACGGCTGCGATGTTCCACGACATCGGCTTGACGGCGCGCTACGAGAACAGCCAGCTGCGATTTGAGGTCGATGGGGCCAATGCTGCCCGGGATTTCCTCAAGAGTTACGGCATCACCAACAACGACCTGCAAATCGTCTGGAACGCGGTCGCTCTCCACACCACGCCCGGCATACCGGAATTCATGGATCCCGAGATCGCGCTGCTTCAGAGCGGCGCCGGCATGGATGTGGCCGGCCGCGGCTATGATCAGTTCACCGATGAGGAACGGCAGGCTGTCGTCCAGGCTTTTCCGCGTGAGGATAACTTTAAGCACGGGATCATCGACGCGTTCTATCACGGCATGAAGCACCGGCCCCACACCACTTTCGGCACCTTCAATGACGACGTGCTGGCATTCAAGGACCCGAAGTTTCAGCGCGTCGATATGTGCAGCGTCATCCTGGGTTCAAGCTGGCCCGGCTGATTCCGGCGGCGAATACTGGTTCAGGAAACCGACCGCGTATTATTATAGGGCCGTGCGCCAACAAAGAAATGCCGCCTTATCCGGTGGCGAGAGTGGCTTCTGGATTTAGTCTCAGGAGCCAGCTTATCGTTTTCGATCTCCTCGTTGGTTTCAGTCGCCGATGTCTTCATCTTGGGCGGTCCCCGTCGAGGATCCGGCGATATCGATCTAGCTTCGCTAAGATTGCTGTCCAAGAACACCGTGAGTCGCAGGACACTTTTTCCGAGCGATTGGCTGCTATTTTAGACAGAGAAATCTCTCTGAAAGGTGGCGTCGCCTTAACGGATTTTGCTGATCGAGGTGATATTCGACCAGCATGACCGAAGAACCGCTTGCCCGTTACCACCGCCATCGTTTTCCGGCCGAGATTATCGCCCATGCCGTGTGGCTTTATTGCCGATTTCCGCTGAGCCTCCGCGATGTCGAAGACCTGCTTGCCGAACGCGGGATTGCAGTGTCGTTTCAGACAGTGTCGAAATGGGTGGTGAAATTTGGCCTCAAGTTCACTTATCAACTCCGGCGGCGATCACGCGGCAACTTTGCCGACAAATGGCATCTTGGTGAACTTGTGGTATCGATCAAGGGCAGGAAATACTGGCTGTGGCGTGCCGTCGATGCCGAAGGCTTTATTCTCGATGCGCTTTTACAAAGCCGTAGGAACAAGAGCGCTGCGCTGCGGCTGATGCGCAAACTGCTCAAAAGCCAGGGTGCCACGCCGAGGGTGATGGTCACCGACAAGCTGCGCTCCTATGCTGCCGCGAAAGCTGAGTTGATACCCGGCGTTGAGCATCGATCGCACAAGGGGTTGAACAACCGGGCCGCAAATTCTCATCTTCCGCTGCGGCGACGAGAGAGGCGGATGATGCGCTTCAAATCGGCGCGGCAATGTCAACGTTTCGTCTCGGTTCATGGCCAGGTCGCCAACCTCTTTCATCTCCATCGGAAACATCTCACTGCCGCAGACCACCGCCAACTCCGCGCCAGCGCCGTCAACACCTGGCGTGAAATCGCATTGTCGACCGTGCTCTGAAATTCGGGACGCGCGCCTTGCCCGCGGCTACGATCCGTAAAGGCGACGCCACCTTTGGGAGCTAGATCGCGCAACAGATGCTCTTTAATGGACCGGATGGCAGGCGCCGAGGCGTGAGGGTTGCACCGGCCACTGGCTGCTACAGATCGACGTCCGCCGCCCGATGACGGGCGCTCCCCCGTTTTCGCCTGACAGTTCTAGTGCTGTCCGTACCGCAATCTGTCTTTCATCCGCGGGACTGCGAAATCCAGGAATGCGCGCAACTTGAGTGGCACCTGGCGCTGACCGGGATAAATGAAGCTGACCGGGATGGCAGGCGGAGCGTGAGCGTCGAGAACGGTCACAAGCTTTTTCGCCTCGACCAGCTCATCGGCCAGGTAAGACAAAACGCACGCAATCCCCCCGCCGGCCAGCGCGGCGCTCAACGCTGCCTCGATCGAGTTGACGAGAAGGCGGCACGGCACCTCGACGGTCCGGCGCGCGGTGCCGGAGCCGAACTCCCAGCGCGTTCCGGTTGCCAGACCCTCATAGCCAATGCAGCTATGCGCGACCAGATCCGCAGGATGTTCCGGAACGTGCCGATCCTCGAAATAGGATGGACTGGCGCAGAGGACCTGGCCGAACGAACCGGCGCGCAAGGCGATCATGCTGCTGTCTGGAAGTTCGCCGACGCGAAGCGCAAGATCGACGCCTTCCTCTCCCACGCTGATCTTGCGGTCGGTGAGTTGAACGCTGACGCGGATGTCGGGGTATTCGCGCAGGAATTCGGCAACGACCGGCATCACATGAACGCGCCCCAGAACCTGCGGCACGCTGACCGTAAGCAAGCCGCGCGGCGTCTCGTATTCGCCGGCCGCATCGCGTTCCGCTTCGGCCAGGTCTTCGAGGATCCGTCGGCAGGAGGACAGATAGGTCCGCCCGGCCTGCGTGAGCGTGAGCTTGCGATTGCCCCGCACCAACAGGCGAAACTTCAAATGGTCTTCGAGCTCGGACACCCTTCGGCTCACCGTCGCCAGGGGAATACGCAGGCGCCTGCTGGCCGCCGACAGGCTGCCCGTTTCCACGGCCGCCAGAAATATTGTCATTGCCTCGAGGCGATCCATATCCTTCCACCTATGAAAGGGTGCTTCTCGTTTTTAACGGCTGCTGCTCAGCCTTGGAAGGGTTTATTTTAAACCATGCCAAGGAAGGGTTGCTGCCATGAACCTCGAAACCATCAAGACGAAGAGTGCTGAAGGCGTCCTGTTTGCAGAGATCGACGCACCGCCGATGAACCTGATCGGCCCCGAACTGGTTCGGGATTTCGTATCGCTGATCGAACATGCCGAGAGCGACCCTGACATCAAGGTCGTCGTCTTCCGCAGCACCGATCCCGACTTTTTCATTTCCCACGTCGATGTGACCCGCGTCAGCGAGTATCGCAACGAGGCCGCAAGGCTCGCAGGCGAACCCTCCATCGGTCTCCTGTTCCGCCACCTCAGCCAGAGCCGCCTCATATCGATCGCCCAGATCGAGGGTCGCGCCCGGGGCGCCGGAAGCGAGTTTGTCCTTGCCTGCGACATGCGCTTCGCGGCCCGGGGTGCGGCGGTCTTCAGCCAGATCGAGGCTGCCTTCGGCGCGCTTCCGGGCGCCGGTGGCGTCCAGCATCTGGCCCCGCTTGTCGGCCGCGGCCGCGCGCTGGAAATCATGCTGTCCGCCGAGGATTATGATGCCGATACCGCCGAGCGCTACGGCTGGATCAATCGGGCGCTGCCGCCCCTGGAGCTTGCCGATTTCGTGACCGCGCTGGCCCATCGCATCGCGCGCTTCCCGGCTGCGGGGCTCGCCGCTATCAAGGATCGGGTGAACGCCGCCACCCTTGCGCCGATCGAGGACTTCCGGCGCGACTCCGACCTCTTCGGCGAAAGCCTGCGCCATGAAGAGGCCGGACGGCGCATTCGACGCGCATTCGAGCACGGCTTTCAGACGCGAGACGCAGAGCTTAGCCTTGCCCCCTTGCTGGGCTCACTGGATCAATGAGAGGATCGACCGATGTTTACGAAAAAAGACGTTCGCTTTCCCGCAGAGGGCGGTATCGAGTTATCCGCATGGCTCTACATACCGCAGGGCCAGCAGCAACCGCTTCCGGCCATCACCATGGCCCATGGCTATGCCGGTACGAAGTATCACGGCATTGATGCCTTTGCCGAAGCCTTCGCAAAGGCCGGTTTCGTGGTGCTGCTGCATGACCATCGCGGCTTTGGCGACAGCGGCGGTCAACCCCGCCATGACGTCAACCCGTGGCAGCAGATCACCGACTGGCGCCGGGCGATCTCGTATCTGCAGCAGCGCCCCGAAGTCGACGAAAATCGCGTCGGCCTGTGGGGAACGAGTTTCGCCGGCGGCCACGCCATCGTCCTCGGTGCGACCGACCGCCGCCTGAAGGCGATCGCGGCCCAGGTTCCAACGATCGACGGATATGCCTCGGGCCTGCGCCGGGTACCCTCGGAAAAAGTGGCCGATCTCGAAGCGCTGCTGGCCGCCGACGACCTTGCCCAGCTTCGCGGCGAGCCGCCCGCGATGCAGGTGATCGTCAGCACGGAGGCGGATCAGAACTCGTCCTACAAGGCAACCGACGCCGTGGACTTCTACCTGAAGAAAGCGCCCGCCGGAAAATGGGAAAACAAGGTCACGCTGCGCTCGACCCGCTGGTCCCGCATGTATGCCCCCGGCGAATGGATAGACCGCGTCTCTCCCACCCCGCTTCTGGTGATCGTGGCAGACCACGACCATACCGCCCCGACCGATCTTGCACTCAAGGCCTATGAGCGCGCCCTGCATCCCAAGCGTCTCGTCATGATCCAGGGCGGCCACTTTGACCCCTACGAGCGGGAATTCGAAACCTCATCGGGAGCCGTCATCGACTGGTTCCGGTCCCACCTTTGATAGACTGCAGGGACGGTGGCCGAATCCTACGCGCCGATGAACATCACCGTCTCCTATGCTAGCCAGGGCGGACGCCCAAGCCCTTCCTTATGATCATCGACTGGATTCAGTTTGGAGGGGACTGGAATCGCGACGGCACGATGCGCGCCGTCGAAGACAATACGACCTGAAGGTTGCTTCGGAATTCATTCTGCCGGTGCCGACGGCACTCGCCCCCAAGGGTTAGGTGCCCGCGAGACTGAAACCCTCCCCCAAACACACGCCGCCCGTGCCGCATACCCCCATTCGGCTCGGAGCAACAACAGAAAGGACCTCGAAATGTCTGCAATGACCAGAACCCTCTTCGTTTCCCTCGGCCTCGCCCTGATGTCGGCATCGCTGGCAGAGGCAAAGACCATGTCGCCCGCTGCCGTCGCAACAATCGGACAGCACAAGCTGCTGACGGATGCCGATGGTCAGTCGCTTTACACCTTCGACAAGGACCAGCCCGGAAAGTCCGAATGCACCCTGATCTGCGCTCTCGCCTGGCCTCCGTTCGAAGCACCGGCCGGCGCCAAGGCTTCCGGCCCTTGGAGCATCGTCACGCGGCCGACAGGCGTCACCCAGTGGGCCTATAACGGCGCGCCGCTCTATACCTATCACTTCGATTCCCAGCCGGGAGACGTCCATGGTGACGGCGCCGAAGGCGTCTGGCATGTCGCCCGGCCGTAACGGCATCGCGCCGGACCGCGGATTACGTGTCCCGCACTGGCAACAGGGCAAGCACAATCGGCCATAAGACACCCGACAAACTTACCCTGCCGCGCAATTTGACTTGGAGGTCTCTCTTCTGGCAGTGCTAACCGTGTGGAGGATCGCCGGGTTCAGCAGGTCCCGCCTCGCGAGCGTCTTGCCCCGCGCGGCCCCAGGAGTTCCTGGTCGCTTTCGCGCCTCTCCGAAACGATCTACCGCAGCCTGTACGTACAGGCCCGCGGGGCGCTGAAAAACGAATTCTCGAACACCTTAGGGCAAGACGAACAATCCGTCGTTCCCGGCATGCCAGCATGACACGGAGCGGCTTGGGCCAGATCAAAGATGCGATTTCCATAAGCGAGAGACCTGCGTCTGTCGAAGACCGTGCCGTTCCCGGTCGTTGGGAGGGCGATCTTATCGGCGGGTCGAGGAACAGCTACATAGCGACGTTGGTCGAGCGTCACTCGCATTATGTCATGCTGATCAAGGTCGCAAACAAGGATACCGAAAGCGTGGTCTCTGCCCTTATCAAGCAGTCGCAGAAACTACCGTGCGAACTTCAATCACTGACCTGGGATCGGGGCAAGGAACTGGCCGACCATCAGCGTCTGGCAATGGCCGCTGACGTTGAGATCTACTTCTGCGATCCCCGATCACCCTGGCAGCGCGGTTCGAATGAAAACACCAATCGATTGCTGCGCCAGTATCTCCCACGCCGCACCGACCTGTCCGTACACAGCCAAGCCAAGCTCAGTGCAAATAGCGCATGAGGATAGGTGGCGGAGGACTGCGCCCTCGGCCTCCGCAAGTGTCCGCGCTTCGCTTCATCGCCTTTCTCCGTTCGTTCGTATGGTAGGAACGTCCGTGAAATCCATTGATCGCCCGGGCTAGGCCCTGATCTCTCAGTCGGCGTTCGACGGCGGCGTCTGACAAAAAAGACCTACGCGTTGAACCACTTGGTGGGATCCAGCCGGTGTGAAATGCGACGAGACGATGCAGCAAGGTTACTCGCAGTCTTCGTTGCGGATGCAGATGAGACGGCTCTTCCCTCTCAATCAAATGAATGGGATCCCGCGTCTAACAGCCCAGTGGAACTACAGCCTATTGCTCACAACGGAACCAACCGCTTGGTGAGGAGCCAACTTCATGCGGAGCGGCCCATCCGCCGGCTGGTGTGTTTTTATCTCCTGGTCTCGCAGGCGGTCTAACAGTCATGAGTCCATGCAGCAGCGCGCGACAGAACCCGTCATCTTGTGCTGCGCCGCGTGACGCGGCGCAGCGACTTGTTTTGGGTCAGGCGCCGGCGATCGCGCGCCGGACATCCTGGGCAAAGCCCTTGACGGTGAAGCCTTCAGGCAACTGATCGATCAAGATAAGGTCGGAGATCGAGTTCTTCGTGCGAAGCGGCAGGATAGCCTGGTATTCAGGCGAATTGTACCAGGTGTCAGCTGCTTCGCGGCTCGGAAATTCCATGAGGACGACGGCACCAGACCAAGTCCCCTCGACAACGGTCGCAGGTCCCTGCGCAAGCCATTTACCGCCAAATGGAGCAACTGTTGCTTCAACGCTTTCGAGATAAGTGAGGCCCTGGTCATTGGGAACGTCGCCGGGGATTCGCAGGTGGTTGATCAGATAAGTAGTCAAGGTTTAACTCCTGTTGATGGATTAAATTGGAAACTGTCGATGCTAGGCGAGTGAAGCCAAATGCGACTTTTCGAAGGGGAACAGCGCCTGGAAATCCCCCCGCCGCATGGCGTTCGGCCAGTTCGGGTTGCTGATGAGGGCTCGTCCGATTGCTATCAGATCGAATTCTTCCTCTTCCATGCGTCGCAACAGTTCCTCCAGCGTGCCGAGCGGTGCGCCATTTGACTCGCCGAGCAGCTGTTCGAGGAAATCGGCACCAGAGAGGCCAACCGAACCAACGCTGATCGTTGGCCGCCCTGTGATCTTGCGGGTCCATCCCGCGAGATTAAGTGAGGAGCCCGTAAATGCCGGCTCCCAAAAGCGCCTCGTCGAAGCATGAAAAATATCGACCCCGGCGTCGCTGAGTGGGCCTAGAACCTGCTCAAGCTCCACAGCATCTCCCGCGAGCGTTGCCGCATAGTCCTGAAGTTTCCATTGCGAAAAGCGGAAGATGATCGGGAAGTCAGGTCCGACGGCCTGACGAACGGCCCGGACGACATCTGTCGCAAATCGCGTCCGTTGCGCCGCGTCGCCACCGTAAGCATCCGCGCGGCCGTTTGTGCGCGACCACAAAAACTGGTCGAGGAGGTAGCCATGGGCTCCGTGGAGCTCTACCGCGTCAAATCCAATCTTGCGAGCGGCCGCGGCAGCCGTGGCAAACGCCGCAATGCTATCGGCGATATCGGCATCGGTCATCGCCCTCGCCCCAGATTCCGTTTCGCTCGGGCCTTCAGAGGGCGTTTCCGGTGATGGTCCGGTCCCTTTTGCGCGGAGGTTGCCGAGATGCCAGAGCTGCGGCGCAATTCGCGACCCGGCAGCATGGACTTCCCTCACTACTTTTGCCCAGCCAACGAGGCTGTCGGGTGAATGGAAATTCGGGATAGACGAACTACTTGAGGCGGCAGGACGCCCGATAGTCGTGCCTTCGGTGATGATCAATCCGACACCACCCTCGGCGCGACGCCGATAATATTGCGATACATCCTCACCCGGAACGCCGTCTGGACTTAGCTTCCGCGTCATCGGAGCCATGACGATGCGGTTTCTCAGGTCCAATTGCCCAAGCTTAAAGGGACGGAAAAGGGGGGTGACGTTCATGGTGCAGAATCCTCAATTCGATCGCGCTTGCGTACTTGCTTTCGTGCCGACGCTCACGGGCGATCGGCCGAGATAGATGTTTGCTGGCTGAGCAGCCAACCTTTGGTTTCGTGGAGAATCTCTTCTGAGAGAGTGGCATCTTCGCTGATCCGCGAGAGGATCAAGGCGCCGATCATTGCGGACCAACTGCCGACCGCTATCTGTCGCCGCTGTTCGTCAGTCTTGCCGGCAGCCCCTGCCGCAAGAAAATCGATCTGGCTGCGAATGGCCTGCGACATCGCCGCACGGCTCGCATCATGTCCGCGGGCCGTCTCCGAGCCAAGGGCCGCAAATACACAGCCTGAACCGATGCTGTCCCGGTGCTCGGAGTTCAGGTAACTCTCTGCAAGTGCGGGAATGCCAGGAGCACCGTTGATCGCTGCCTCCTGCTGCACGGCTAAGGCTTGGCTGATGGCTTGCGTTGCCAAATCCGACTTGTCCGAGAAATGCCTGTAGAATCCGCCGTGCGTCATTCCAGCGGCTCTCATGACATCCGCCACGCCGACCTGCTCGATGCCCTTTTCTCGAAATAGCCGTCCTGCGGCCTGCAAGATCAGCTGGCGATTAGCGTCTTTCTTGGCTGCGCTGTTTCGCATGGCGGCTCACCTTCCCTAGCAAATGGATGATAACAATCATCTAAACGTTCGCGGGCGGTTTTGCAAGGGGGCGCCGAAAGATTCATGCGAGTATCAGTGCTCCGGCGGGGTGACGCCACTTCCCCTCCAAGACTGGTTCTCATTCACGTACTGCTCAGAAGCCGCGCGGGTTTTGTCGCAAACGTTTGAAAAGATCGCAGAAGCGGCCATCGCTGGACACAGTTATGCAGCGAGTGCGGCGAATTGCTGAAATGCCGATTGGCCACTGGTTGAAAATTGGCGCTTGCGGATCATGTGAGCCACCTCGTTACCATCCAGGCCCCTGAACATTAAAGGGGCATCTGTGGACGCCCCGGGGAATGAAGGTTGAACAGCGGCCCTGCCGCATCTGGCTGAAAATCATTTACTGGCAGCACGACGAGATCCCAGCCTTACACCGGATCGGCGAACTCTAAGATGTCGAGAAGGCTAGCCAACCGACGGCAACGTAATGTCCATCTGGAAACAAAGTCATGCGGAGTGACGATCCTGCGAGGAAGCTGAGATTGGCTAAGGCCTCAGTGCGGGGTTAGCTTATGAGCTTTAACGAATGCAAGTACCGAGGCGAGGAATTCCTCCGGCTGCTCAAGATGAGCGAAATGGCCGCTATGGGCAAAGCGTACCAGCTCGGAATTTCGAAGGCTGTCATGCAGGGTTTCGCCCCATTTAGGCCCGCATATGAAATCGTGATCACCTGTGAGAATTAGCGTCCGCACGGAAAGATTTTGAAGTCTCGATCGAGCATCAAAGGGTTCGTTGTTGCCAATGAGAAGTGTGGCGTTAATCCCTGCGCGAAACGCTTCAAGATCAAGCTTCTCTCGGACACCATCGGCAAAGTAAGCGGGGAGTAGGTCGCGCATTATCTTTGTATAGTCGTCATCGCTCGACATCTTAGGGACCGACTGCCAAGCTTGGAGTACCGCTGGCCCATCGGCGTGATGGCGATCAGCAAAGGCTTGAATGCCGTTTGCGGCGTTCCTCATAAAGTCATTGCCTGTCACCGCCGACGATGAGTACAAGATCATCCCCGATACGCGATCGGGGCTTCCGCTCGTATGTTCCTGGATGACAAAACCGCCGTGCGAATGACCGAGAAGGATGACATTAGAAATGTCGAGCGTCTCAAGAAATCTGCGAAGCTGATTTGCAAAGAGTTCAATAGTATAGCCGTGCGGATGTTCTGCTAATTGGCCTGAACCACCTGTACCAATCGGCTCAAGGTACACCATGGTAAAATGGCGCTCCAAGAGGGGCATGCGAAGATATTGCCAGTGAATTCCTGGGCCGCCGGGATGAACCACGATCACCGGCCCTTTGCCCGTGACATGAAAACTTTGGCGAATTCCATCGATATCGACGACATGATGTCCGGAACTCAGGGTATTCAAAATCGACATTGATCAGCCTTTATCAACAGAGCGCATTCGTACTCACCGAATTACGCAATTAGCCTGAGCTAGCGAGCCCGACCACACACACTCCGGTGACAACACGATCTTTTGAAAGACGTCGAGTCTCCTGACCACTCGTGGCGTCGAACGGTCATCCACGGCTTGCATGGGAGCGGAATACAAGAACGCTAAACCAGCACCTGTGCAACGGCTGCAAGCTTCGCGCGATCAAAATAGCAAACACTGGCTTTGGCGTGCCGTTGATCGCCTTTGGAGTAGTCACGGAGGGGGCCTCACGCGCAGCTGATCTACGCTCCATTGCGCTCTGGATTGAAAAACAACCAAGCTGGTCCTATCTTCCGTTCGTAATTCTGACGGGGCGCGGCGGTGGTCCAGAACGCAATCCATCGGCGGCGAGACTGCCGGAAATCTTGGGCAATGTCAGTTTTGTCGAGCGTCCATTTCACGCGACAACCTTCATCAGTATAGCCCGTTCCGCACTCAGGGGGCCGCGGCGTCAGTGTGAAGCGCGTCAACGCATCATCGACTTGGATTAAGGTGAGCGGCGGCGGCAAACAGCACTGGACGCTGGCAGCCGCCGGGATCGCAATCGTGAGTCGCGATTGCTCCCCATCGCCCACTGGCTGCTCGCGGCTGCCGAGAACGGCCTGAAAGCGCGTGACCGGTTGGCGCTGGCCGGCGATCGTAACTGGTTTCGTCGTGGCCCTAGCGATCCGTTTCGGGGCCTTGCATTGGAATTAGTCGCTGCCACACTACGGCGAGCCTTCCGGCGACACGTGACGGCCGCGACCCGGGCCCGGCGCCCCTTGCTTCCGGACGGCGGCAGGAGAAGACTGGCCCGCCATTAAGGACTGAAGGAGAAGAGAATGATAACTGGTTCGCAATGCCGGGCGGCGAGGGCACTCGTCGAGATCACCCGCGGCAAGCTCACCATCCGCTCCGGCATCGATGAAGCCGTCATCCGCGACTTCGAACACAAGCACTACGAGCCTGACGACAAGACCATCGCGGCCCTCCAGGCAGCCCTTGAAGAACTTGGCGCGGTGTTCATCGAGGAGAACGGCGGCGGCATCGGGGTACGGCGTAAGTTCACGGAATCGGAAGCGAAGCGCATCGCCCGCATGGAGGGCGAGGGCGGGATAGTCGCGAACGACCGGGTGCCCTGATCTTCGGGACGCGCACCCGCATTCGCACCCTCGTCCGGAGTCCCGCGGCCCGCGCGGAAGCGCTATCGACTCATGCCTTCCGCCCCTTGGAAGGGGCGTACCGAAGGGACCCGCCACTTCCCGCCTCAAAGGCTTCGATCCCGGCGTGGGCTTCGGCCGACGACGTCGCGTTGCGAAGGCATTCCCGATAGCCAGGCTGGCGAAGCAGGCGGACGGATCGCGACAGCGCGGGAACGAATCCTTCCCTGCTGTCGCGAGGCCATATCACGCCGAGCAGCAGATTGACTTTCCTGTCGTCGGGCGCGTCGAACGAGATGGGGTGCTTCAGTGTCTTGAAGCTCGAAGTCAGAGTATTAATTGAACTGAGAGGTTTTTCGATATTTAACGCCTGGTGGGGATAGCTCTTGATGCCATCTGTATTAGGCTGGTTCGACCAAACGCTCCACTGTTTGCCTGCATGAACCGAAATCGTCTGAGGCCCGGCGCCGGTTCCCCATACATCATTATTCCAAGAATAACCGCCGTAGGAAAAGTCTCCGTATGGAGAGTTCGAGCTCCAAATCGGCGCGTTTGCCGGAAGAGGCGCGGCAATCGATGATCTGGCGTTATTCACAGCTTGCCTGAATAGTTTATCATGCTGTGCATCCATGTAGCCGGGCAAGCCTGGCGATCCAATACCGTCTATTCGATCGGGAACCATAAGCTCGCTTTCTGTAACGTGAACACCGCGGAAGCGGGTTTCCACCTTACCGTCGGGCATAGGCACTTCGTTGTTCATGTCATTCGGCAACATGGTCTCCCAGAATATCTGCCGCTCTGTGGCGCCCAGCGCCCGCGCGGCTGTGACGAAGTCGGCCGTTG
>NZ_LXFU01000016.1 GCF_001657485.1 Rhizobium sp. WYCCWR10014 | reverse complement strand
CCAGGTCGACCACGGCGTCCGTCTGGTCGGCGAGGCAGGAGAGGCGCTGAAGCGCATCTCCGACCAGATCAAGGCCGCCAATGAGATCGTCGCCAAGATCGCCCACAGCGCTTCCGAACAGGATACGACGCTGCGCTCGATCTCTTCGTCGATGAACCAGCTCGACGCCGCCACCCAGCAGAACGCTGCCATGGCCGAAGAGACCACGGCATCGGCCGAGACGCTGGCCAGCGATACCGACGAGCTGATCGACCTCATCCGCGGCTTCCGTGTCAGTGGCGAAAGCGCTGCCCCGGCCATGCATCAGGGTCGCCGGGCTGCTTAAGCGGCGCGGGGACAAAAGCGTTTTTATCACCAAATTTTTAGCGGCCGTCGGTTCTCCGGCGGCCGTGTCGTTTGAAAGCTCATTCCGGAGCTTCGATACACGCGATCAGTCGCTCGATTTCGCGATCGGAAAACACTTCGACGCCTGCCGCTTTTAACGCCGCCGCCGTCACGCCGTTGCCGGCCTGCCTGCGTCCCGAAAACGTGCCGTCATAGATGAAACTTGAGCCGCAGGACGGACTTCCGTCGATGAGCAGGGCATAGCGGCAGCCGGCCGCTGTTGCGAGAGCTACGGCATTGTCCGCCGCCTGCAGGAACTCAGCCGTCACATTTCCGCCCGTCAACTCGATGACGTCAGCCTTGCCGGCCAGCACGTCCTCGCCGGTCGCACCATGCCCGATCTCCGCCGGCGCTCGCGGCACCGCCATGCCCGCAGACATCTCAGGACAGATGGTCACCAGCCGGCCTTCGACCCGCCATTTCTCGATAACAGGATGCAGCAACGGCTTCGCTCGCCCGTCATACCTGACGGCGTGGCCCATGAGACAGGCGCTAACGAGAATCTTGCTCTGCATGTCTGATTGAATAGCGCCGGCGAGGCGGCAATGCCAGCGTTGGGTGATTGTTCCCCAGCCGCTCAATCCGCGCCGCCACCTGGGGTTCACTGAACCGCATCCCACCACAGCGTAAGATACAGATCACGCCACTCGGGATTCATGGCCTCGATGAGATCGACCTTCCATTGCCGATACCACCGCTTCAGTGATTTCTCGCGCTGGATTGCACTGCCTATATCCCAATGTTCCTCATACCAGACCAGAAGTGTACATCCGTATTTCCAAGCGAAACCCGGCGTCAGCCCCTCGCGATGTTCGTAGATGCGGCGCTCCAGATCGGATGTCACGCCGATATAGAGCGTGCCGTTCTTTTGGTTGGTCACGATGTAAACATATCCCGCCATATGCAAGCAGAGTGCTTGGTTGTGGATGCTCGGGTCAAGCCCGAGCATGACGGAGGTTGGGGAGAGCGATCGGCAGGAGGCGCAACTGCGCTCGTACACGTGTCGTTGTATTTCGCCAGGCGCCCACCCTTCGCTCCGTCATCCTCGGGCTTGACCCGAGGATCCATGCGGGGAGCACTCCGTTCGTGCTGACACTCAGAAAAACAACGGCAACCAACCGAAGCCGAACATCAGCCCGAGATCTTCGAGAAATCCGCAACCGTTCCCGTCGCTTCGCGGATCAGCCGCAGCAAAGCGAGACGGTTGGCGCGGATGGCGGCATCCTCGTCGTTGACGAGCACGTCTTCGAAGAAGCGGTCGACCGGGCCGCGCAGCTTGGAAAGCGCTTCCATCGCCGAGCGGAAATCCTCCCCGGCAACTGCGTCCGAGGCATCCTTCGAGGCGCTGGAGATTGCGGCGAAGAGCTCCTTCTCAGCATCGAGCTTCAGAAGCGCTTCCGAAACGCCATCGGCGATCACGGTGCCCTTCTTTTCCTCGGCGGCAAGCAGCTGCGTCGCGCGCTTGGTGCCGGAAAGCAGGTTCTTGCCGTCCTCCGAGGTGATGAAGGCCGTCAGCGCTTCGACGCGGCGCGCCACCATCAACAGGTCGTCGGCATCTGAAGTCAGCACGGCGTCGATGAGATCGTGGCGGGCGCCCTGGTCGCGCAGATAGACCTTGAGACGGTCGTGGAAGAAGGAGAGCAGGTCGCCATCCCTTGTCGTTGCCAGCAGCGGCAGACGGATCCGTCGCTCCAAGAGGATCCTGACGACACCGAGGGCGGCACGCCGCAGGGCAAACGGATCCTTCGACCCCGTCGGCTTTTCATCGATCGCCCAGAAGCCGATCAGCGTATCGAGCTTGTCTGCAAGGGCGATCGTGATCGCCACTCTGTCCTCCGGCACGCGGTCCGACGGACCCTGCGGCTTGTAGTGGTCCTCGATCGCTGCGGCAACGGACGCATCCTCACCCTGCAGCACCGCATATTTACGGCCCATCAATCCCTGCAGTTCCGGAAATTCGCCGACGGCTTCGGTGCGCAGATCGGCCTTGGCGAGCACGGCGGCGCGATCGACGAGGGCCGTATCCGCACCGGTTATCTTCGCCAATTCTCCAGCCCAGGCTCGGATGCGGACGACGCGCGCGCCCTGTGTGCCGAGCTTGGCATGGAAGGTCACGTCAAGCGCATCGAGCTTGGCCATGCGCTGGTCGAGCGGCTTGTTGATGTCGAGGCCGAACTTTGCCGCCGAAGCCGTCAAAGTCTCGAGATCCGGCAGATTGCCCTGGTCGCGTTTCCAGAAATGCAGCGCATCCGAAAGCCGGGCCCGCACCACCTTGCCGTTGCCGTGGACGATTTCCTTGCCGCCGTCCTTCGCCTGGATGTTGGAGACGAGGATGAACTTGTTCGAAAGCGTCTCTTCACCCTGTTTGCGGGTGACAAAACACTTCTGGTTGGTCTTGATCGTCAACCGGATGATCTCGGAGGGGATCGAGAGATAATCCTCCTCGAAACTGCCCATCAGCACCTGCGGCCATTCCACGAGGCCCGAGACTTCCTCCAGCAGGCCTTCGTCTTCCACCAGCTCGAGCCCGTTGGCAAAGGCGATGTCGCGAGCGTCGTGCAGGATGATGTCCTTGCGCCGCTCGGCGTCGAGGATGACCTTGGCCTTTTCCAGGTTCGCCGCATAATCGTCGAAGCGCCGGACGGTGATCGCCTCGGCCGCATGGAAGCGATGGCCGTAAGTGATATTGGAAGCGGTGATGCCGTCGATCTCGAAGGGGATGACGCTGGTCTCTTCATGCTCCGGGCCGAAGGTGCAGACGATCGACTGCAGCGGCCGCACCCAGCGCAGCGCGCCGGGCTTCGACGAGGCCTTGCCCCAGCGCATCGATTTCGGCCAGGGAAAATCGCGGATGATGCCGGGCATGACATCGGTGACGATCTCTTCCGTCGCGCGGCCGGGCTTGGAGATGACCGCGACGTAGAAATCGCCCTTCTTCGGATCGCTCACAACCTGCGCCTCGGAGACCGAGGACAACCCTGCGCCGCGCAGAAAACCCTCGATCGCCTTCTCGTTGGCGTCGGTGCGCGGTCCCTTGCGTTCTTCGCGCACATCGGCGGAGCGGGCCGTCAGGCCGTGGATGTCGAGCGCAAGCCGCCGCGGCGTCCAGTATTCGCGCGCCCCCTCGTAGGACAGACCCGCTTCGACAAGCGCATCGGTGACGAGCTTCTTCAGGTCGCCGGCGGCCTTGCGCTGCATGCGGGCCGGAATCTCTTCGGAGCGGAGTTCGAGAAGAAGGTTTGGCATGTCGAATTTCCTTGCCTCCCGCGAAAGGGGAGGGATGGCATGGCGCCGGGTCAAAACGTTGCTTCTGCTAGCAAAGAATGGCGCATCTGCACAACCGCAAAATCGCCGCCTTTCCGGCATGCTTATCCTGTGGATCGGCGCTTGGCCGTAAACTCCAACATTGCCTTGCCGCTTTTCGCCGCTATGGTCCCGCCACCTCTGACGAAACAGGAAATCCCATGGCCGCAGACCTCCGTTTTCTCGCAGCCCGCATCTCCGCCGAAATCAACGCCCGGCCCGAACAGGCCAAAGCCGCCATCGAGTTGCTCGACGAGGGCGCCACCGTGCCCTTCATCGCCCGCTACCGCAAGGAAGTGACAGGCGGGCTTGATGATACGCAGCTGCGCAATCTCGCCGAGCGGCTGGTTTATCTGCGCGAGCTCGAAGCCCGGCGCGACGCGATCGTCGAATCGATCACCGGCCAGGGCAAGATGACCGACGAGCTGATGACCAGGGTCGCAGGCGCCGAAACCAAGGCCGAGCTCGAGGATCTCTATCTGCCCTACAAGCCGAAGCGCCGCACGCGGGCCGAAATTGCCCGTGAACGCGGCCTCGGCCCGCTCGCCGAGACGATCCTCGCCGACCGCGGCAGGGAACCGGCGGTCTTGGCCGAAGGCTTCGTTACAGCTGATGTGCCGGATGTGACGACGGCGCTCGAAGGCGCGCGCGACATCATCGCCGAAGGCATTGCCGAAAATGCCGACCTGCTCGGCAAGTTGCGCGCCCATATGCGCCAGGCCTCGCTGCTGAAGGCGAAAGTCGTCGACGGCAAGCAGGCGACCGGCGAGAAGTTTTCCGATTATTTCGACCATTCCGAGCGCTGGGCGACCGCCCCCGGGCATCGCGCGCTCGCCATGCTGCGCGGTTGGAACGAGGAGGTGCTGACGCTGACGATCGAGGCCGACGCCGAGACGACCTCTCCGAACAAGCCGGTCGAGCGCATGATCGTGGCGGCCTACGAGATCGGCACGAGCCGTCCCGGCGACCGCTGGCTGATGGAGGTCGCAAGCTGGACCTGGCGCGTCAAGCTTTCCATGTCGCTGTCGCTCGACCTGATGCGGGAACTGCGCGAGAGGGCCGAAGAGGAGGCGATCCATGTCTTCGCCCGCAATCTCAAGGATCTACTTTTGGCCGCGCCCGCCGGCTCGCGCGCGACGATGGGTCTCGATCCCGGCATCCGCACCGGCGTCAAGGTCGCCGTCGTCGACGGCACCGGCAAGGTGGTGGCGACATCGACCGTCTATCCCTTCCAGCCGAGGAACGATGTGCGCGGCGCCCAGGTCGAGCTCGCATCGCTGGTCCGCAAGCACAATGTCGAGCTGATCTCGATCGGCAATGGCACCGGCAGCCGCGAAACCGAAAAGCTGGTGGCTGACATGCTGGCCGAGTTGCCGGCGCCAAAGCCGACCAAGGTCATCGTGTCGGAAGCCGGCGCCTCGGTCTATTCCGCCTCGGCAACCGCAGCAGCGGAGTTTCCCGATCTCGACGTGTCGCTGCGCGGCGCCGTCTCCATCGCGCGGCGCCTGCAGGATCCGCTGGCCGAACTCGTCAAGATCGAGCCGAAGTCGATCGGCGTCGGCCAGTATCAGCACGACGTCGACCAGCAGAAGCTGTCGCGTTCGCTCGATGCGGTGGTGGAAGACGCGGTGAATGCCGTCGGTGTCGATCTCAACACCGCGTCTGCGCCGCTGCTGTCGCGCGTCTCCGGCCTCGGCCCGTCGATCGCCGACGCCATCGTCCGCCACCGCGACAGCGAGGGCCGTTTCGAGACGCGAAAGGATCTCCTGAAGGTCGCCCGCCTCGGCGGCCGCACCTTCGAGCAATGCGCCGGCTTCCTGCGCATTCCCAACGGCAAGGAGCCGCTCGATTCCTCCTCGGTGCACCCGGAGGCCTACGGCGTCGCCAAGAAGATCGTCGCCGCCTGTGGCCGCGATCTGCGCGCGCTGATGGGCGACAGTGCGGTGTTGAAATCGGTTGATCCGCGCCAGTTCATCGATGAGAAATTCGGTCTGCCGACGGTCAAGGACATCATCGCGGAGCTGGAAAAGCCCGGCCGCGACCCGCGTCCGAGCTTCAAGACCGCGACCTTTGCCGAGGGCGTCAACGAAATTTCCGACCTCAAGCCCGGCATGGTGCTGGAAGGCACGGTGACCAACGTCGCCGCCTTCGGAGCCTTCGTCGATATCGGCGTGCACCAGGATGGTCTGGTGCATGTGTCCCAGCTTGCCGATCGCTTCGTCAAGGATCCCCACGAGGTCGTCAAGGCGGGTGATGTCGTCAAGGTGCGGGTTGTCGAAGTCGATGCCAAGCGCAAACGCATCGGTCTTTCCATGCGACGCGATGACGGCTCTTCGGCGCCGCCGCCGCGTGGTGATTCTCGCGGAAGCCAAGGGTCGCGGCCGCAGAACGAACGCCGGCCTGCGGCTCAGAAAACCGAGAGCCAGGGCGCCTTCGGCGCGGCACTTGCCGAAGCCATGAAGCGAAAATAAGGGTTTAACCGGCGTTTCGGCAAAAATGCAACAGTTTGGCAGCGTTCTGTAAAGAGTGCTAAATCCAGCGCTTGTATGGCGAAAGAGAGCTACTAAGTTGATGTGACCATTCTGTCACATTTGCGAGGCGTCCATGGCGTCGGCATTCTTATCGATCGTCCAGCAAATCGTTCGCAAGGGTTCGTTGAAACTTACCCTTGCCAATGGCGAAACCCACACTATCGGCGACGGCACCGGTGAACCCGTTGTCGCCCGCCTTGCCGATCAGGAGGCCGAGGACGCCATCCGGCGCGACCCGACCATGAAGCTCGGCGAAATGTACATGCAGGGCCGGTTCATTCTCGAACAGGGCAACATCTACGATTTCCTGTCGTTGGTGAAACAGAACACCACCAATGAAATCTTCGATTTCAAGATGGCGGCGCTGCTCCTCGGCCGCATTGCCTGGCAGCAGCTGAAGAGCCGCGTGCCGGTCAATCGCAACAAGCACAATGTCGCCCATCACTACGACCTGTCTGCCAAGCTCTTCGATCTTTTCCTCGACGAGGACTGGCAATATTCCTGCGCCTATTTCGAGCCGCCGGGCATTGGTCTCGACGAGGCGCAGCTCGCCAAGAAACGCCATATCGCCGCCAAGCTTCTGCTTGAGCCGAACCAGCGCATCCTGGAGATCGGCTCCGGCTGGGGCGGCATGGGCATGTACCTGACGGAGGCGACTGAAGGTGCCGAGTTCACCGGCATCACGCTGAGCGAAGAGCAGCTCAAGGTCTCGCGTACGCGCGCCGAAAAGCGCGGCCTTGCCGACCGGGTGCGTTTCGAACTGCAGGACTACCGCACCATGACGGGCAGGAAGTTCGACCGCATCGTCTCGGTCGGCATGTTCGAACATGTCGGCATCGGCCATTACGGCAATTTCTTCCGCAAGGTATCGGACCTGCTCGATGATAACGGCGTCATGGTGCTGCATTCGATCGGCCGCCCGAAGCCGAGCTTCGGCACCAATGCCTTCATCGAGAAATACATCTTCCCGGGCGGCTACATCCCTTCCGTCGGCGAGGTCGTGCCTCCGCTTGAGAAGGCCGGGCTGCTGGTCAAGGATATCGAAATCCTGCCCCTTCATTATGCCTATACGCTGCGCCATTGGCGCGAGCGTTTCGTGGCGCGTAAGGCTGAGGCGGTGGCGCTTTACGACGAGCAGTTCTTCCGCATGTGGGAATTTTATCTGGCGGGTTCCGAGATGGGCTTCCGCTGGGACGAGCTCTTCATCCTGCAGATCCAGGTCGCCAAGAACCAATTTGCAGTTCCCGACAATCGCAATTACATCGCCCGCAACGAAGCCAAGCTGAGAGAATTCGAGGCGAGGCGCGCACCGTTGGAAAAGGTGACGTTCTAATCCCGCGGAAGTGCCGCTTCCGCTGGCGGTTTTGCCGAGGGACCGATTCTCATGAAAGGACGTGCCGATGAGCAATGCGTTTCCCGAGATCTACCTGGTCCGCCACGGTGAAACCGAATGGAGCCTGTCCGGGCGCCATACCGGACGCAGCGATATTCCCTTGACACCGAACGGCGAGGCCGCCGCCCGCAAACTCGCCGACCGGCTGGCGGGCCTTAGCTTCTCTGCCGTCTGGTCTAGCCCCTCCGAGCGAGCCCGCAAGACCTGCATGCTCGCCGGATTCGGATCGGGCGCGGTGATCAAGGACGATCTCGCCGAATGGGACTACGGCGCTTATGAAGGCATCACCACCAAGGCGATCCTTGCCGACCGCCCCGGCTGGCAGCTCTTTCGCGACGGCTGCCCGAAGGGCGAATTCGCCGCCGATGTCGGCGATCGCGCCGACGCCGTGATTGGCGGACTTCGTCAAACGGCCGGTACGATCCTGGTCTTTTCGAGCTCGCATTTCCTGCGCGTCCTCGCCGCCCGCTGGCTTGGCCTGCCGCCGGAAGACGGCTCCCGTTTCGTGCTCGATACGGCCAGCATCAGCGTGCTGGGCTACGAGCACGATCTGACCGAACCGGTCATCCGCCGCTGGAACCAGAGATAGGGAAGCTGCGGAGCGGGTTGCGACTTTCTTCGCGCTAATGGCGGCCCCTCACTCTAACCCTCTCCCCGTTCTGACGGGGAGAGGGGACGTGCCACGCGAGAGGCTCGCCAATCTCCTGGCGGGATGTCGCTTACGACCGCCAAAGGCGGCACGCCTTTCATTGGCACCCTTTGTTTCGCCGTGGTTAACATTGGGGTAACGACATCAGGATAAATGTAGCGAGCGCCGCCCTCCGCGGCTTTGTTTTTGCGTTTTCTGGAGTGTGGACGTGTCTCATCGATCAGTCGTATCGATCTCTTTGGCTATTGCCCTTTTATCTGCTGGTTCGGCGGCCGCTCAGGAAAGCGGCCAGCACTTCTGGTCCGGCGACTGGTATCTGAGCGTCGGCGTCGCCGGCTTTTCCGCCCCGAAATTCGAGGGCTCGTCGCACAATGAATTCAAGTTCAGCCCGCTGATCTCGGTCGGCCGCCAGGGCGCCGGCCCGCGTTTTTCCTCGCGCAACGACAATCCGTCCTTCGCTCTCATCGACAAGGGCGCCTTCCGTGCCGGCATCGTCGGCAAATTCGTGCCGTCGCGCGATGACGGCGACGGCAGCGAGCTGAAGGGCTTGAAGAAGGTCAAATGGGGCGCGGAAGCCGGCGGTTTCGTCGAAGTCTACCCGACCGATTTCCTTCGCGCCCGCGCCGAAGTCCGCCAGGGCATCCGCTCGCATGATGGTATCGTCGCCGATCTCGCGGTCGATGCCTTCACCGATATCGCGCCCGACCTGCAGCTATCAGGCGGCCCGCGCGCGACATTTGCCACCAGCGGCTATTACGACGCCTATTACGGCGTCAACGCCAAGCAGGCGGCGGCAAGCGGGCTCGATCCCTACAAGCCCTCGTCGGGCATCCAGTCCTATGGCGCAGGCGCGGCGCTCACCTGGAAGGCGACGGAAAACCTCTCGGCAAGTTCCTTCCTCGAATATAAGCGGCTGGCAGGCCCTGCCGCCGACAGCAGCCTCGTGCGCGACCGCGGCTCGAAGAACCAGGTCCTGATCGGCGTCTCGGCGACATACAAGTTCAATTTCTCACTGCAGTGATTGGTGCGGCTGCGCATCTCTCCCAGATCCGCACCGCTGTAACACTTTGAATTGCCGTATAATTTCATCGTTGGATCGATTCCGATCCAAGGAATGATGCAAATGGCAGCGCAATGATCGCTTCTTGACCGGATCGGCGGCCCGCCGCTAGATGAGCGGCATGCACGATACCGGCGACTTCAACGATCGCGTCTCCGACGCACCTTCCGATAACTGGGTCTACCGGATCCTGCCGCCATGGCTTTGGCCTTATGCGCAGCTGGCGCGCTGGGATCGCCCGATCGGCTGGCAGCTCTTGATGTGGCCGTGCTTCTGGTCGGCGACACTTGCGGCCAATGCGGCGATTGGCGAGGGGCTCTATTCCGGCAGCCTGCTGGTGTCTCACCTGTTCCTTTATTTCATCGGCGCGGTCGCCATGCGCGGCGCCGGTTGCACCTATAACGATCTCGTCGACCACGAGATCGACATGGAAGTGGCGCGCACGCGGTCGCGTCCGCTCCCCTCCGGCCGCGTCACGCGCCGCCGGGCGAAGATCTTCATCGGCCTGCAGGCGCTGGTCGGCCTGTTCGTGCTGCTGCAGTTCAACTGGCTCAACGTCTTCCTCGGCGTGCTCTCGCTCGGGATCGTGGCGTTTTATCCCTTTGCCAAACGTTTCACCGACTGGCCGCAATTTTACCTCGGGCTTGCCTTTTCCTGGGGCGCGCTGATGGGCTGGGCCGGGATTTTGGGCGGCCTCTCCTTCGCCGCCATCCTGCTCTACGCCGCCTCCGTCGCCTGGACGATCGGTTATGACACGATCTACGCGCATCAGGACAAGGAGGATGACGAACTGATCGGCGTCCGCTCCACCGCGCGCCTGTTCGGCGACAGGACACGGCAATGGCTGATCGGCCTTTATGGGCTGACGCTGGTGCTGATGTTTATCGCTTTCGCTCTCGCCGGCGCCAATCTCATCGCTTTCCTGGGTCTGCTCGGTGCGGCCGGCATGTTTGCCTGGCAGATCGTCCGGCTCGATATCGACGATGCCGACCAGTGCCTGGCGCTCTTCAAATCGAACAACCGCGTCGGCCTGATCATTTTCTTCGGCCTCTTCGTCTCGCTGCTGTTTGCCATTCCCTGATTGGGACGATAAGCCCGGCGCGGGCGCCAGCCCTCGCGCCTGTCCTCAGATAGGAGGATTGGTCTAGCAGGTATTCGTGTCGTCCTTTGCGGCAGATGGAAGCCATGCCTTGATCTGTTGATCCGTGAGGTTGGCACCACACAGCATAGTCGCTACACGGCAGCCTTTCAGGGCAGATGCCTGCGCAAGAATAGCTGCGAGCCCCGCCGCTCCGGCTGGTTCGACGAGACGCTTCCATGTGTCATGAGCAAACCGCATTGCATCGAGAAGCTGATCGTCATCCACGAGAACGACGTCGTCGATCGTGTCTTGAAGCCAGCCGACGGCCGACGGGACGGGAATCCGCACAGCAATTCCATCGGCAATCGTGCGTGCCTCCGGCGTTGAGATTACGTCGCCCGCATTGTAGGACAGGGCCATGCAAGGTGCGCCCTTTGCGGCGACTGCGACGACCTTTGTTCGCGGTGATCGTGATTTGAACCAGCACCCTATTCCGGCCGCCAGAGCGCCGTTGCCAAGCGGAATGAAAACGGCATCGATATCTTCGACCTCTTCAGTCAACTCCGCCGCAATCGTTCCTGCCCCTTCGGCAATGGCTGCGCTCGCTCCGTCCTCGACGAACTGCAGCTTCCGTTCGGCGGCGTAGGTTTTGGCGGCCTCCTTTGCAGAATCAAAATCTTCTCCAGCGAGAAGGACCTCTGCCCCAAACCTGCGCATGGCTTCGATCTTCAACGGATTGGCGTTCAGACTAGCGAACACGATCAGAGATCGCCCATGCCGCGCGGCATTGTAAGCAAGCCCTTGGCCGAAGTTCCCGGCTGATGCCGTGACCAGTGGAGCTCTATCGCCAACGAGGTCGGCGAGAAAATACCCGGTCCCGCGCCCCTTGAAGCTGCGGATGGGATTTTCCGTTTCGTCCTTGGCGACGAGCGACAGCGCGAGCCTATCGGAACGCAACAAATTGGTGTTCAGGAAAATCGGATCGATTTTTTTGCGTGCATCGTCGATTTTGGCGGCTGAAAGAAGTGTTTGTTTTGTCATGGGCAGATGATAGGAATTTTCGGCGCGGAAAAACCGCGCTCGTGATAAATTTATAGCGGAATTTCTGCTTGTTGGCTTGGTCGTGCGCTGTGGACGATATTGATCGGACTATTCTGTCGATGCTGCAGGAGAATGCCGACATTCCCGGCAAGGTCATTGCTGACGCGGTCAATCTCTCTACCTCGGCCGTCGAACGGCGCATCGGCAAACTGAAGCAAGATGGGATCATCGAGAAGATCGTGGCGGTGGTCAGTCCGAAAGCCGTTGATCGCACCTTGTCCGTTCTGGTTGAGCTCGAAATTCAGAACGAACATCGACACGCGTTGGAGCAATTCCAACGATGGTTGGACCGTGCGCCTGAAGTTCAGTCATGCTGGTATGTCACCGGCGACATGGACTATGTCCTGCTCGTGGCCGTCCGCAATCTTGAGGAATACATTGCCTTCATTGAGCGGCTCATGGGCGAGCAACAGGCGCTCGTGCGAAAATACAAGAGCCTGATCGCACTCAAAACGGTCAAGCACGGATTGGGACTTTCCGTCCTGGAATGAGAGGCTTTTTACTGGCTACGCAGTGATCCTGTCAAAATTCGTCCCGCAGTGCCAATCGAGGTTAAAGCGACAGTTTGCGGCCGAATTCGACAGCGTCGCAAAACGGGCATTCCGCGACAGATGAGTGCGCAGAATGCCCGGTAACGACATGTCCGGTGTCGCGATTTCGGTCAGTTGCGGGCGATGATTTCCTTGCCCTCGATCTTCATGGCGACGCCCAGCCGACCGGTGGTGCGACGCACGAGGAAGCGCGGACGGCGATTGGCGAAGTAGGAATGACGGCGACGAGGCTTGAGGTCGCTGGTGCGCAAGGCACCGATGTGGTCTTCGAGCGGCCGGGCGACGCCGTCGGCCTCGACCATCAGCATCGGAATGCGGAAGGCTTCCGACCAGCTGCGCCAGTCGGCGGCAATGTCGCTGAGATCATGGGCCACGAGCAGCGGAATGCAGAGCTCCGGATCGGTGTGGTGAAGCTCGAGCGTAACGGTGACTTCGCCGTCGCCGTGATCGATGGCGCGGGCGGCGACACCTTTGAAGACGCGCTTCGGCAGCGCAATCGAGAGCGGCAGGCCGCTGGAGGGGAGGACCTTGCGCAGGACCGCGCCGCGTTCGTCTATGGTGATATTGACGTCATCCGAACAATCATGGATGGCATAGCTAACCTGCTGGGGAAAGCGGGACGGATCGAGGCGTAACGTCGTGCCAGCCCAGGCGGGCTTCATAACGGGATTGTTCATTTCATTCTACCCTTGTCTTACCTGAGAGCCGATTTCCGGTCTTCTCCTTGGGACTTTTCGTCCTCTATGGCCGACAATAGGCAGCCGCCGTTCCGTACAGCTTAAAAATTGCGGTTAAGAAAACTTTGCCTCCTCTGATGGTTATCAAAACCGAATCCAGCAGGGTTTCCGGAAGGTGAACGATGTGGTGTCCTGGAATGATGCATCCTGAGGTAAGTCTCAGGTAAGCTTTCCATGGCAAAATATGCTCACCAGCATTTCGTCGTTCTTTTAGAGATTTTGCCGAAAAGGGCGCTTTTTATGATCACGGCTTCCCTCGCTTACACGATCCTGTCGCGGGACATGACGTCGAGCCTCAACAAGGTCGCGTCGCAGACGACGGTCAAGAAGGATGCCCAGTATTACGCCGACCATATCAACAAGGTCACCGACGTCGACGACTTCCTCGGCGACTACAAGCTCTACAGCTATGCGATGAAGGCCTATGGCCTCGAGGACATGACCTACGCCAAGGCCTTCATGAAGAAGGTGCTGGAAAGCGATCTCACCGACCCCAACAGCTACGCCAACAAGCTTTCCGATACGCGCTACCGCGAGTTCGCCGCCGCCTTCAATTTCAATGCACCGGAGAAGGACGTGCAGACGGACGCGCAGGAGGACGATCTCATTGGCCTCTACAAGCAGTCCTTCATCGATGCCGACAAGGCCGCGACTGCCGAGAGCACCTATTACAGCAACAATATCGATAGCGTGCAGACCGTCGACGATCTGGTCAACAACACCCGGCTGCGCACCTACGTACTGAAGACCTTCAAGATCGATCCGACCTATGCGTCGAAGGATTTTCTGCGGCAGGTGCTGACGAGCGATCTCAGCGACCCCACGAGCGTCGTCAACACGCAAGGCGGCGACAAGTACAAGGCGCTTGCCGCCCAGTTCAGCTTCAACGCGGATGGCACAGTCACCGGCACGGCGCAGACCGCAGCGCAGAAGGCCTCGGTCATCGAGTCCTACACCCTGAATTCCCAGTCCGTCATCATCGACAATTCGGTCGGTTCGGATGTCTACTACGTCGGCAAGACAGCGGCCGAATACAACAAGGCCTATTACACTGCGAAGATCGGCACGATCACCAATGTCGACGATCTGGTCGCCGACAAGCGCCTGGTCTCCTACATCACGACGGCCTACAGCATGGGCGCCGATTTCACCCCGGCAGCATTGCGCACGGTGCTGACTGACCCCGGCTACGCCCAGCTGATGGGCTTTACCAATGTCTACAATGCTTTCAACTTCAAGGCTGACGGGTCGACCTCCAGCACGGCGCGCGTCCAGTCTATCGCCCAGTCGAACAATCTGAAGTCCGCCGCGACGAGCACCGGCAACTATTATAGCGTAACGTCCCAATCGACCGGCATCACCAACGTCGATGACCTGCTCGCCAACAATGTGCTGGCGCGCTACATCAAGGATGCCTACGGTCTCGGCACGAGCTTCAGCAATGCCGACCTGAAGAGCATCCTGACGGATTCGGCCTATGCCGCGGCCCAGGGCCACGCCGATCTCAATGCCGACTTCAATTTCCAGGCAGACGGCTCGATCAACGGTTCCGTGATCCAGACCGCAGCGCAGCGGAAATCGACCACCGACAAGTCGGCGGCGAATGCAGCGCATTTCAACAGCATGATCGGCAATGTCACCAATGTCGATGACATCATGTCGGATGCTGTTGCGGTCAGCTATATCAGAAACAGCATGCAGATCTCCGACAGCGTCTCCGATGCGACGTTGAGGACTTTCCTCGTCGACCGCACGGCTGCCATCGCCCAGGGCTACAGCGACGTTCACGATCTCTTCAATTTCAAAGCGGATGGTTCGGTCGCGACCCTTTACGCCACGCAGACGGCAACACAAAGTGCCAGCACTGCCAGCAAGGCCGACAATGCGGCAGTCTACTACCAGTCGACCATCGCGGGCATCTCAAACGTCGATCAGTTGCTGACGGACCAGAAGCTGAACAATTTCGTCCGCAACGCCTTCGGCATCCCATCGACGGTCAGCGACGTCGCTCTTCGCAATATCCTGACCGATCAGAGCGGCACCGGCACCTATGCCGACGTTGCCGCCGCCTTCAACTTCAAGGCGGACGGCACGCTTGAGGACGGTATGGCGGCGCAGACGGCCAGCCAGATCACCAGCACGAAATTTGCCGCCACAGCGCGCACAGACGATTATTCCACCCGGATGGCGACGATTTCCAATGTCGATGATCTCATCGCCGATGACGCCATCACCAATTTCCTGAAGAGCACCTACAATCTGCCGTTCGATATCTCGAATGCCGATCTGAAAAGCATCCTGACCGATGCGACGGCCGCTGCCGCAGCCGGCCACGCCGATCTCAATGCAGACTTCAACTTCGCCGCCGACGGATCGCTTCCAGTGGTGAGTTCGGTGCAGACGGCCGATCAGGCACAGACCACCAACGACAATTACGCGGCGCGTTATGACGACGAACGCGACGAGGCGATCGACGAGGTCGTATCCAACTACCAGAAGCTTATGGCCGACAGCAGCAGCCTGCTGAATTTCTCCGACGTCAAGAGCGTCAATGATTTCCTGCGCAGCAATTCGGCCGCCGATTTCAGCAAGAGCAATGACAATCTGCCGGATCTCTACCATGTGGCGCTGCAGGCCTTTGGTCTGACCGACCAGGACGTCCCGCGCTCGATGATGCGCAAGATCCTGACGAGCGATGCCTATGATCCGGATGGCTATATTGCCTCGCTCAAGGATGAACGCATCACCAACCTTGCCCGCGCCTTCAACTTCGGCCCTGACGGCAAGGCGGCATCACCCTTCCAGGCGCTTCCCGACGCGACCATGGCCAAATATGCCACCGACTATAGATCGCATATCACCATGCTGATGAAGGACGGTCCGGTGAAGGACAAGGCAGCGAAGGATGCGACGGCCGAAGTCGATTACTTCGCCAAGGGCATGGCGAAGGTGAAGTCGCTCGACGATTTCCTGGATGACAGCCGCCTGACCGACCTGGTGCTGAAGGCGAACAACCTCGACCCCAAGGATTACGACAAGGCGACGCTGAAGAAGATCTTCACCTCCGATCCCGACGACAAGAAGAGCTATCTCAACGCCACCGCCGATGCGCGTTTCCAGGACATCGTCGCCGCCTTCAACTTCGACAAGGACGGCAATCTGACCCGCGCCAAGATCGGCACCATCCAGAACAAGGCGGCCGAGGACCACACCCAGGAGCTTTACGTCCAGCAGACGATGGAAGCACAGCAAGGCGAAAGCAACGACGGCGTTCGCCTGGCGCTCTATTTCGCCCGCAAGGCGCCGAGCATCACCTCGATATATGGGATCCTCGGCGACAGGGCGCTTTATCAGGTCATCACCACAGCCTACAGCCTGCCGTCGCAGATCTCGGGCATGGATGTCGCCAAACAGGCCGATCTCCTCAACCGCTTCGTCAAGCTCGAGGATCTCCAGGATCCGAAGAAGGTCGACAAGCTGCTGCGCCGGTTCACCGCGATGTACGACGTCCAGAACGCCACCCAGCAGTCGCCGGCGCTGATGATCCTGACCGGCGGCGGCACGCAGCAAAGCTGATCGCCCCAACCTGCTGCACGCAGCAGGCTTGATCGCTCAGCCTCAAGGATCGAGGCTGACAACCTTTCCCGGGTTCATGATATCGGCAGGATCGAAGGCGCGCTTGATGCGGCGCATCAACTCGATTTCGATCGCAGGCCGGATTGCCGCCAGTTCGTCGCGCTTCAGCTGGCCGATGCCGTGCTCGGCCGAGATCGAGCCGCCATGGGCCAGCACCAGCCCATGGACGATATGGTTCATTTCGCGCCAGCGGGCGATGAAGGCGGCCTTGTCGGCACCGAGCGGTTGAGAAATATTGTAGTGAATATTGCCGTCGCCCATATGGCCGAAGGCGCAGATGCGGGCGCCCGGCATCGCCGCCATCACCGCTTTTTCGGCCTCGGCCATGAAATGCGGGATCTTCGATACCGGCACGGAAACGTCATGCTTGATCGACCCGCCTTCCGGCTTTTGCGCGTCCGACATGCTCTCGCGCATGTGCCAGATCGCTTTCTGCTGGGCAACGGATGCGGCGATCGCGGCATCCAGCACCAGCCCGGCCTCGAAGCCTTGTTCCAGCACGCCGTTCATCATCCGCTCCGCCGTCTCGGTCGAATCCGAGGTCGAAATGTCGATCAGCACATACCAGGGATAGGCCGCGTCCAGCGGATCGCGCACGCCGTCGATGTGGCGCGTGGTGATCTCGACACCGAAACGCGGCATCAGCTCGAAACCGGTCAGCGAGGTGCCGCAGAGGCTGGAGGCGAGGTTGAAGAGGGCAAGCGCATCCGTCACCGAATTCAGCCCGGCGAAGGCCACCTGATGGCCGAGCGGCTGGGGAAAGAGCTTCAGCACCGCGCCGGTGATGATACCGAGCGTGCCCTCGGCGCCGATGAAGAGATCGCGCAGGTCGTAACCGGTATTGTCCTTCTTCAGGCGGCGTAAACCGTCCCAGATCTCGCCGGTCGGCAGCACCACTTCGAGGCCGAGGCAGAGCTGGCGCATATTGCCATAGGCAAGCACGGCCGTGCCGCCGGCATTGGTGGAAAGGTTGCCGCCGATGCGGCAGGAGCCTTCCGAGCCGAGCGACAGCGGAAACAGCCGCCCATGCGCCTCGGCCGCCTTCTGCACCTCGGCCAGGATGGCGCCGCCATCGGCCACCAGCACGTTCGCCACCGGATCGACATCGCGGATCCTGTTCATGCGCTCGAGCGACAGGATGATATCGGACTTGCCCTGACGCGGCGTCTGGCCGCCGACGAGGCCGGTATTGCCTGTCTGCGGCACGATCGCCGTTCCGGTCTCCGTCGCAAGCCTCATGATATCAGAAACTTCCTCGACCGAGCCGGGTTTCAAGAGGAGAGGCGAGGAGCCGTGATAGAGCCCGCGGTTTTCAATCAGATGCGGCGCAAGATCGGCCTCGCTGCGCAGCGCGTACCTGTCGCCGACGATCGCCGTAAAGCGGTTGAGGAGTTCGGTGGAAATGTTCATTCGGGCTCGGTCCTCCATCGTCATCTACAGCGCCGCGCGTCTTTTCAGACGCGCTTAGGACGCTGTAGCACTTTGAATTGCTGCATAATTCCCAAATCGATTCCGATTTAGGAATTATGCAGCAGGTCTTTTCAGTCGCGGGGTGCGGCCGCCCGCTGCAGCCGGTCGTTGATCGCTTCGCCCAGCCCCTCTTCGGGAATCGGCGAAAAGGCGATGCTCTGGGCGCCGCTGGCATCGGCCCGCTTCATGTAGTCGAAAAGATTGGCCGCCGCCTCTGCCAGGTCGCCGCGCGGGCTGAGGTCAAGCACGATCCGTGCACTGTTTGCGCCGGCGACCGCAGCGCTGCCGAAGGCAATCAGCGCCTCGCCGGGTTCCACCGCCGTCGCATTGAGGCGCACGGAAGCACCCGGCGCATAATGCGAGGCGAGCATGCCTGGCGCTTCGATTGCCGCCGATGCCGTTTTCGCCCGCAGCAGCGGTTGGCCTGCGACGCGCTCGATCTCGCGCGCCGCCAGACCACCCGGCCGAAGCAGTCTCAGCCGGCCGCCCTCTGCCTTGACGATCGTCGATTCGACGCCGACAGCGCTTGGGCCCGCATCGAGGATCAACGGGATCCTGGCCCCGAGATCGGCTTCGACATGGGCGGCACTCGTGGCGCTGACCCCGCCGGACGTATTGGCGCTGGGAGCTGCGAGCGGCCGTCCGAAGACGCCGATCAACGCGCCTGCAAACCCCTTCGGCACACGGATGCCGACGCTGTCGAGCCCGGCGGTCGCCAGCGAATGGATCGAGCTTTGAGGCTTCAGCGGCAGCACGAGGGTCAGCGGGCCGGGCCAGAAGGCTCTGGCGAGCGCCCGTGAGACCGGGTCGAATTCGGCATGCTCTTCGGCCATGGCGAGGTCGGCCATGTGGCAGATCAGTGGGTTGAAGCGCGGCCGTCCTTTTGTCTCGTAGATGCGGGTGATGGCTGCGGGATTGGTGGCGTCGGCCGCCAGGCCGTAGACGGTCTCGGTCGGAATGGCGATGGCAAAGCCGTCGGCAAGAGCAGCCGAGGCCGCCTCCAGCGCTGCCTGCGTGTCTGCCGTGATATCGATCGTGCGTGCCATGTCCTGCCCGTGTTAGTCCTGGCAGTCATTAGGCTTTCCGCCGCCCGCGATCAATCGCTTAAAGCTGCCGGATGATTTCGCGCAGCTGTTCGTTGCGGGCGCCGAGCAAGAGGATGTTGCGGATCGCAGCTTGCGGATCATGGGTGCGGAAGAGCAGGCCGTTGCCGCGCACCGACCGGTCGATGGTCATCTTTTCGGCGGAGTTCTCGCCGGGTTTGATCGCGACGGCGAAATACATGCGGGAATAACCGACATCAATGCGCTCGAAGAAATTGTCGTTCTCGCCGATGTCGGAATAGAAATTGGAGATGTAGAAGGCCCAGCTTACCTCTTCGTAATGGGCGAATTTCGTCCGTGCGGCGGTGACGTGGCAATAGCCGAGATGCGGGCTGTCCTCCAGCGTCCGGTGGAAGATCATCTTCGGAAACTGGATCGAGTGGTGAAAGCCGTTGATGTGTTGATGCGTCTTTTCGCCGGCGACCTGCAGCTTGCGTCCGGTCTTGGCCGCGACCTCGTCATGGGTGAAATAGCGTTTTTCCTCGGCCAGCCAGTGCCGCCGCTCGCGGGGGATGCGACCAGTGCGCAAAAACTCGGAATGCGCGGCAATCAGCTGCGGCTCTTGCAGTTTGCCTGCTTCTTTCGCGTCGAAATAACGGAGTCTGGCCATGGTTCGCGTTCTTCGGTCGGTCTGAATCAGCAGCAGGATAGGACCGTATGCTTAAGGCGATGTTAAAAAATGGCCATTCCAGCCGGCCGACCGGAAGGCAAACGCCGGCAGATGTCGCAAACGCGACTGACATCGATATCAGGCAGCCGAACTCTTTGCGGAGCGGGTCTTTACGCCATGTCGCAATTGACGATAATTGCCCGGAGAGTCGGGGCGATGTCATCGACCGGGATCGGCAGCTTGCGGCTTGCCACATCCTGTCGTCAATTTCGAAGCCGATGTCGCATTACAACCAAGCGGCAGGCAGGCTCGGTGATTAAATGACGCCATGAACACTTCTCCCGAAGGAGAAGGAAGCGGGCGCGCTTCCGCCGGCCTTCTTGCCGGAAGGCGGCAGCCGGGTGCACGAGGACATGAAGATGGATATTCGCAGCAACGTTATGCGTCAGCTCAAGAGCCGCCGTGAGGGCTTCAGCCTCGAACAGCCGTTCTATATCGACGAGGATTATTTCCAGCTCGACATGGAGATGATCTATTATCGCGACTGGCTGTTCATCGGCCATGATTGCGAGCTGCCGAAGCCGGGCGCCTATTTCACCGTTCAGATCGGCAGCTATCCTGTCGTCATCGTCCGCGGCCGCGACAATGTCATCCGCGCCTTCCACAACAGCTGCCGCCATCGCGGCTCGCGCGTCTGCACCAAGGAGCACGGCTCCTCCGTGCGCCTCGTCTGTCCCTATCATCAGTGGACCTATGATCTCGAAGGCAAGCTCGCCTTCGCCCGCCACATGGGCGATGATTTCGACAAGACTGGCTTCAACCTGAAGCCCGTCCATTGCGAAATCGTCGCTGGCTATGTCTTCATCTGCCTTGCCAACACCGCCCCGGATTTCCAGCCGGTGCGCGACAAGATCGAACCCTATGTCGCGCCGCACCGGATCAGCGAGAGCAAGGTCGCCTTCCAGAGCACGATCATCGAGAAGGGCAACTGGAAGCTTGTCTGGGAAAACAACCGCGAGTGCTATCACTGCGCCGCCAATCACCCCGAGCTCTGCCGCACCTATCCTGAAGCCCCGAGTGTCACCGGCACGGATGGCGGCGCCGACGATCCCGAGATCGCCGGCCATTGGGCGCGCTGCGAGGCGGCCGGCCTGCCGAGCAAGTTCCAGATTTCGCCGGACGGTCAGTTCCGCACCGCCCGCATGCCGCTGATCGAAGATGCCGAGAGCTACACCATGTCGGGCAAGCGCGCCGTCCAGCGCCAGCTCTCCGACGATATCTCGATCGGCCATATCGGCACCATGCTGCTCTTCCACTACCCGACGACGTGGAACCATCTGCTCGGTGACCACGCCATCTCCTTCCGCGTGCTGCCGCTTAGCGCCAACGAGACGGCGGTGACGACCAAGTGGCTCGTCCACAAGGATGCCGTCGAAGGCGTCGATTACAATCTCGAGGAATTGACCCACGTCTGGACCGAGACCAACGATCAGGATCGCCGCATCGTCGAGGAAAACGCCTTCGGCATTCGCTCGCCCGCCTATGAGCCCGGCCCCTATTCGGCCTTGCACGAGGGCGGCGTCATGCAGTTCCTCGAATGGTATTCGAACTTCATGGTAAACCGTCTGCAGGGTGACCAGGCGAAATTCTCCGTCGTTGCCTAAATCCGGATGAATCCGGATCTAAATTAAAGAAGCAGAGCATGATGTCGTCCGAAAACCGCTCACACTTTTCGGCATCATGCTCTAAGCGTTTTGCCGCGCCGGTTAATCTCCGGTTCAGTTCAGATTCTCTAAAAGGGAAAGCGGCCGGCCCCGGCTGCTTTTGGAACCATTCGGGCGCGAGAGCGTTGCAGGGCAGGCGGTGATCGCTGTTGAATGGGAGATGAAGCAATGATCGGGCTGAGAAACAAGATTGCGACCGCAGTTCTGGCGGCCGCCGTGGTGCTGACGGGCTTTGCGCCGTCGCAGGCAATCCAGATGCCTACCGCGCTGCAGGTGGAGAAATCCTCCGCCGTCGAGAACGTCCAGTACCGCCGCTACTATCGCCCCGGTTACCGTCCGGGCTACCGGCCCGGATATCGTCCCGGCGCCTACTACCGGCCCGGCTATTACGGCGGCTATCGCGGCTATTCCTACTACCGCCCGGGATACCGCCGTTATAACGGCTACTGGTATCCGCTCGCCGCCTTCGGCGCCGGCGCGGTGATCGGCGGCGCTATCGTCGCGCAGCCGCGTTACGTCGCGCCCGCTCCCCGCATGGGTTCAGGCCACGTCGCCTGGTGCGCAAACCGCTACCGGTCCTATCGCGCCTACGACAACACGTTCCAGCCCTATAACGGCCCGCGCCAGCAGTGCTATTCGCCGTATTGAGGCCGGGCACAGGAAACGCGCCGCTCTCGACAAACGTCTGCCCCTCACCCTAACCCTCTCCCCGTAAACGGGGCGAGGGGACGTGCCCTACGAGAGGTTGGTGGGAACGGAGAGGTTGCGGCGTGCCCCCTTCGCCCCGCCTGCGGGGAGAAGGTGCCGGCAGGCGGATGAGGGGCAGGGGATTTCGCTACCCTCGGATCGAGCCTAGGCCACACCCTCGACACTCACGCTCGCACGTCTACCCTCAAAGAATATCCACGCGGCGCAGCAGCCACCATGCAAAGGCGATGGAGGCGACGATGAGGGCGACGGCGTATTCGGTGCCGTAGTCGCCGACGGCGAAGGGCAGGTTTGCCGTGTTCATGCCGAAGAAGCCGGTCACCAGGGTCGGCGGCAGCAGGAAGGCCGTCATGATCGACAGCAGATAGAGGTGACGGTTGGTTTCGGAGGATTGTTTCGAATCGATTTCTTCGTGCAGCAGGCGTGCCCTATCCTGCAGCGCATAGATATCGTGGTCGACCGTTTCCAGCCGGCTCGTCAGCCGCCGCGCCACGTCGTCGAAGCCGAAGGGCATCTCGTCGTCGTCGGCCGCCGCGGCGCGGCGCATCAGCGCCAGCACCGTGCGCAGGTGCCGATGCAGCCGGACCACGGTGCGCCGGACCGGCGCCAGGCGCCGGCGCTCGTCGCGCTGCGCACTGTCGTAGACGATATCCTCGATCTGGTTCAGCTCTTCGGTGAGTTCGATGACGATCGCGATCAGCGTGCGCTGGAACTCGATTACCAGCAGTTCGAAGAGATCGACCGGCCCGGAGAATTTGCCCGGGTTTTTCTCGATCAGCGCCCGCGCCCGTTCGACGCTGCGCAGCGGCTGCAGCCTCGTGGTGATGAGGAAGCGGTCGGACATGGCGAAATGCAGCCAGCCGAGATTGTTGGTATCCTGGGCGAAATCGCGCTGGCAATCGACGAGCGTGCCATAGAGCATCTGCTCGTCGACGGTGATGGCCGCATGCGTGTCGCGCGTCGTCAGCGCCGATTTCGCGTCCTCCGTCAGCCCGTCCAGCGTATCGAGCAAGGCCGGCACGCGGGCGTCGACAAGGTTGAGGTGCAGCCAGTAGAAACAGTTATCGGCGGTCAGTTCCGCCACCGTCGCACTATTGTTCAGTCGCACCGCGGTCTTTTCTTCAGGCGAAAAGCGATAGGCCCAGACGAAACCGGGTATGTTGACGGGCAATGTATCCATTGTTCGCCGGTCCTTTGCGAAGGCGATATCTTCCCTTAGAGATTGTTCATGACGTCCATTTGTCCAAAGGTGCAAGAGCAAAGCGCCCTGTCAGGCGATTTATCGCATGCCGACCGAGGAAATCGAAATTGACGTTTACGTAAAAATCAATTAGCCCTTGCCTCGGAGGGGCTTGCCCAAGTGCAGGCCGGTCTGCGGAGGAGAAACCATGTACAAGGCGCCCGTCGAGGAAATCGCGTTCACGTTGAAACACGTAGCGGGCATGGGCGAGGCGATTTCAAAAGGGCTGCTCGGCGATCTCGGCGAAGATCTGGTCGATGCGATCCTCGCCGAAGCGGGACGTTTTGCCACAGAGGAAGTGGCGCCTCTCGCCGACATCGGCGACCGCCAGGGCGCCCGTCTGATCGATGGCGAGGTCAGGCTGCCGGATGGCTGGCGCGACCTCTATCGCCATTGGATCGCCGGCGGCTGGAACGGTCTGACGGCGCCGGAGGCCTTCGGCGGCCAGGCCTTGCCGCATATGCTGAATGTCGCAGCACTCGAAATGTGGAATTCCGGATCCATGGCCTTTGCGCTCGCTCCGACGCTGACGATGGGCGCCATCGAGGCCGTCAGCGCCCATGGCAGTGCCGCGCTGAAAGACAAATATCTGGAAAAGATGGTCTCCGGCGAATGGACCGGCACCATGAACCTGACCGAGCCACATGCCGGCTCCGACCTCGGCGTGCTCAAGGCCCGCGCCGAGCGCCGCGATGACGGCAGCTACCGCCTTTTCGGTCAGAAAATCTTCATCACCTGGGGCGAGCATGACGCGGCCGACAACATCATCCATCTGGTGCTGGCCCGCCTGCCGGATGCGCCGGCCGGCACCCGCGGCATCTCGCTCTTCCTGGTGCCGAAATTCCTGGTGAACCATGACGGCTCGCTTGGGCCCCGCAATGATCTGTTCTGCCACTCGCTGGAGCACAAGCTCGGCATCCATGGGTCGCCGACCTGCACGATGATCTACGGCGACGGAAAATTCGGCGGTGAAAGGGGCGCTGTCGGCTGGTTGGTCGGCGAGGAGAATAAGGGGCTGGCCTGCATGTTCACGATGATGAACAATGCCCGCCTTGCCGTCGGCATGCAGGGCGTGGCGATCGCGGAAGCCGCCACCCAGAAGGCGCTCGCCTATGCCCGGGAACGCACCCAGGGCAGGGCGCCTGGCGCAAGCGGCGCCGGCATGAGCCCGATCGTCGAGCATCCCGATGTCGCCCGCATGCTCGTCACCATGAAGGCGTTGACTCAAGGGGCGCGCGCCATCTCCTATGCCTGCGCCCACGCGATCGACATGTCGCACCGGGCAGGTGACGCCAGCCGCCATTGGCAGGAGCGTGCCGCTTTGCTGACGCCGATCGCCAAATCCTTTTCGACCGATGCCGGCGTCGACGTCGCCTCGCTCGGCATCCAGGTGCATGGCGGCATGGGTTTCATCGAGGAGACGGGTGCGGCGCGTTATCTCCGCGATGCCCGCATCGCCCCGATCTATGAGGGCACCAACGGTATCCAGGCGATCGACCTAGTCACCCGCAAACTGCCGCTCTCCGGCGGTGATCAGGTGAATGGCGTCATCGCCGAACTCAGAGAGATCGCTGATGGCGTCCGCCGCTCCAATCTTGATGGTTTCGGCGAAACCGCTGTGAGGCTCGACGCTGCGATCGCCGATCTCGAGCAGGTGACCGCCTGGCTGATGAAGACGCTTGCCGAGAACAGGACCGCCGAAGCGCTCTCGGGTGCGACGCCCTATCAGCGCCTCTTCGGCCTCGTGCTCACCGGCTGTTACCTCGCCAAGGGCGGGCTGGCCGAAAGTGCCGATGGCGCGGCCGAAAACCGCATCGCGCTCTGCCGCTTCGCCGCCGAAAACCTGCTTGCCGAGACCGCAGCCCTTCGAGACCGGGTCGTCAATGGCGCAGCAAGCCTTGCCGCCGCCCGCATCCTGCTTGCCTGAGGAGACCTTATGACCGATTACATCATCGTCGAGCAGCCTTCCGCCCATCCCGGCGTCCAGTCCATTCGCTTCAACCGGCCGGAAAAGAAGAACGCCATCACCCGCGCCATGTATCGCACCATGGCCGATGCGCTGAATGCGGCCAACACCAGCCCCGACATCCGCGCCACCGCTTTCCTCGGCACCGAGGGCTGCTTCTCGGCCGGCAACGACCTGAACGATTTTCTGGCTGCCGCAATGGGCGGCCGCGGCCTGGAGCAGGAGATCCTCGATTTCCTCTATGCGCTGGTGAATGCCGAAAAACCCGTTGTGTCAGGCGTCGACGGTCTGGCGGTCGGCATCGGCACGACCATCCATCTCCATTGCGATCTGACCATCGCCTCCAGTCGCAGCCAGTTCCGCACACCCTTCGTCGATCTGGCGCTGGTGCCTGAGGCCGGTTCCAGCCTCGTCGCGCCGCGGCTGATGGGACATCAGCGCGCCTTCGCCATGCTGGCCGCCGGCGAAGCATTCTCGGCCGAGGAAGCGAAGGAAGCGGGCCTGGTCTGGAAGGTCGTCGAGCCAGGCGAGGTCGATTCACTGACGCTTGGCCTCGCCGCAAAGCTCGCCGCCAAGCCGCCGGAGGCATTGCGCATCGCCCGCGATCTCATTCGCGGCGACCGCGGTGAGATCATCGCCCGCATCGACGAGGAGGCCCGCTATTTCTCCGCGCGGCTGAAAAGCGCCGAGGCTCGGGCGGCCTTCGAAGCCTTCATGCGCCGCTGAGCGGCGATCTCGGGCGTTTCCGAAGTATCTATGGCAAGCAGGCCGATACCAACACCAGTCCGGGAGCAAGCGGATAGCGATTAGACCGCCGGCACATCGAATACCTCGCCGGCCCTGAGCGGCCGGAACCGTTCCGGGGGAATACCATGCTCGCTCATGGCGTCTTGCAACGCTCTTGCCGGCGCGTCGACCGCTTCATTTGTCAGTTGGAACGTGGCGAAGTGATGCCCGGCTACATAGGCCGCATTTGCCAACTTCATCCCGATCACCGCCTCCTGCGGATTCTGGTGCTGCCCTTTCATGAACCAGCGCGGCTCATATGCGCCGAAGGGTAGAATGGCCAAGCGAAAGCCGCCATGCTTCTGCTGTGCCGCTTTGTAATTGATGCCGTCGTGAAAGCCCGTATCTCCGACGTGATAAATTTTTCCGGCTGGAGTCGACAAAACGAACGAGGCCCAGAGTGCCATCCGGCGATCGGCGGTTCCGCGCGCGGACCAATGGTGTGCAGGTTCCGCATCAATGCTTATTCCGGCGTGCGAAATGCGCTCGCCCCAGTCCATCGATGTCGTCTGCATATCGGGCACGGCACGGCGTATGATCGTGTCATTGCCGAGTGGCGTCACCACGCGTAGCCGATGCTTCGCACCCAACCGCCGGAGCGTTGCGATATCGAGATGATCATAATGATTGTGCGACACCAGCACGAGATCAATCGGCGGCAAATCATCGAACGCGATGCCCGGTGGGACGACGCGCCTGGGTCCGGCAAAAGCGAGGGGACTCGCGCGCTCTGACCACACCGGGTCGGTGAGGATGTTGAGCCCAGCGACCTGCACGAGCATCGTTGCATGACCGACCATGGTCACCCTCAGATCCTCGCCGTCGACGTATGGGTCCGGCTTGGCCGCCGGGTATGGACTTGGGACCGACTGCGGCCAGCGCTCACGGCCACCGCCGAATTGCCACCGCAGCAGATCGCGGAAGCCAAGGGGCTCAATGCCTTCGGGATTGAAGAAATATGTGCCGTCGAAGTGATCGGACACTGGGCCGTTATAGTAGGGGTTGCGTCGTTTGGTCTTTCCGACAGGCACGCCTATTTCTCCAGCGTCGCCACCACCTCGACATGCGAGGTCCAGAGGAACTGGTCGATCGGTGTCACCCCGGTGATCCGGTAGCCGCCCTCGACGAGGATCGCCAGATCCCGCGCCAGTGTCAGCGGATTGCAGCTGACAGCCACGATCTTCTTCACCGCCGAACGGGCAAGCTCCTGGCACTGGAACTCGGCACCGGCGCGCGGCGGATCGAAGACGACGGCGTCATAGGGCTTGAACTCCTGCGTCATCAAAGGACGGCGAAAGAGATCGCGCTTTTCGACGCTGACCGGTTTCAGCCCCTGCGTGTTGCGGGCGGCATGATCGAGTGCTGCGAGCGCCTTTGCCTCGGCTTCGACGGCGTGCACGCGGCCGATCCGCGCCAGCCGCAGTGAAAACGTGCCGGAGCCGGCAAAGAGATCGGCGATCCGCTTTGCCTTGCCGGCATGGGCAATGACCAGCTCCGCCATCGCCTCTTCCGCAGGCTTCGTCGCCTGGGTGAAACCGCCCGGCGGCGGCGAAACCTGGACGCCGCCGAATTCGACCATCGGCTTCGACGGCTCGACGAGGATTTCGCCGTTCAGCGACACACGGGCGATGCCGCGCAGGCCAAGCGCGGTCTCGATTGCCTTGCGTCGCTGCGGGTCGGAGAGTTTCTTCACATCGTCGACGGAGATGTCGAGGCCGGAAAGCGTTTCGAGCACCGCGACGCGGAAGGGTTCGGCACTGGTCGCGAGCGATGCAGCAATCGCCCTGATCGCCGGCAGCCGGGCGATAATCCCTGCCGACGAGATCGGACATTCCTCGATGGCGACGATATGGTGGCTTTCGGCCTGGTTGAATCCAACAAGCATGTCCTTCTCGGTCTTGCGCGCCGCAAACACCACGCGCCGCCGCTCGCCCGGCCGGGCCGGAACGATCTCGCCGACCTCGGGTGTCAGCCCTTTCGACCGCAGCGCATCGATGACCAACTGGCGCTTGAAGGCGCGGTAGGGCGCATCTGCCATATGCTGCAGCGTGCAGCCGCCGCAGGTGCCGTTGACGCCATCCGGGCCGAAATGCCGGCAGGGTGGCTCCTGCCGGTCGGGCGAGGGCGTCGTGATCGACATGATCGTGCCCTGGCTCTTGACCCTGGCAATCGCCACCTTTTCCCCAGGCAGCGAAAAGGGCACATAGACAGGCCCGCCGGCGCTGCTGGCGATGCCGTCGCCTTGGGCGCCGAGCTTCTCGATCGTGACGGTTTCGGTACTCACGGTTTCAATCCTGCCAGAAGGAATTCCTGATTGCCGTCGCCGCCGGAAATCGGGGAGGGGATGAGGCCGAGGCTTTTCCAGCCCATGTCCTCGACGAACCAGCGCTCCAGTTCCGCAGCGACGGCGGGAGCAGACGAGGGGTCCTTCAGCATCCCGCCCTTGCCGATCGCCTCGCGCCCGGCCTCGAACTGCGGCTTGACCAGCAGCACGGCGACAGCGCCCGGTTCGGCGATCTCAAGAGCCGGCGCGAGCGCCAGCTTCAGCGTGATGAAGGAGACGTCGGAAACGATGAAGGTGGCGGGATGGTCGATATGCTCTGCCGTCAGGTTGCGGGCGTTGAGGCCCTCCCTGCTCGTCACCCGCGGATCGCCTGATATGCGCGGATGCATCTGCCCATGGCCGACATCGATCGCGGTGACATGCGCGGCGCCGCGCAGCAGCAGCACCTCCGTGAAGCCGCCGGTGGAGGCCCCGACATCGAGACAGTGATGGCCGGCAGGATCGAGCCGGAAATGGTCGAGTGCTGCGGCAAGCTTCAGCGCGGCGCGCGAGACATAGTCCTGCGCCGGATCGTCGATCTCGATTGCCGCGTCCGCGCTAAACAGCGCGCCGGCTTTCGTGACCACCTGGCCGCCGATCCTGACGGTGCCGCGCTGGACGGCGTCGCGGGCGCGTGAACGGCTGGCAAAGAGGCCGAGAGAGACGAGAAGCTGGTCGAGGCGTTGGGTGTTTTGATCTGACATCGGCTGTGCATGACCGGCAAAGCCGCCGGTTGCAAGCATTTTGTTCCCAAGACCGTCATTGACCCTCGAAAGCTTTCGGCGATAATCCTGCCGCGGCGATCGCGGGGCGGGCCGCAGACACGGGGGTGTTCCATGCTGAAGCTCTTCACTCTGTTTGTCGCGGCAGTCATCGCATCGCCCGCGCTCGCGAACGACACGATGGCCGAGGTCAAGACCGGCGGGCTGATCTTTGCCCAATCCGACGACGTCAGCATGGCGCAAGAGGATCTCTTCATCTCCGCTTCGGAAGTGCGTGTCGACTATATCTTCGAGAATAGCTCCGACAAGGATGTGGAAAGCCTGGTCGCCTTTCCGATGCCTGACATTACTGGCCAGGTCGACAACAATTCCGCCATCTCCGATTATGACAGCGATAATTTCCTGCATTTTTCCACCGTGCAGGATGGCAGGCCGATCACCGCCAAACTGCAGCAGCGCGTCGTTTCGCTGGGCATCGACGTGACCGAGGAGTTCGCCAAATACGGCATTCCCGTCCTGCCCTATAGCCAGAAGACGACCGAGGCGCTCGCTAAGCTTCCAGAAACCGTCCGCAAGGACTGGATCTCCCGCGGCCTCGTCTATCCCATGGGCGCAGGCGATGCCGCCGGGGTCGATCTCGTGCCACTCTGGACGCTGCGCTCGACCTATTGGTGGCGCACCACCTTTCCGGCAAAGAAAAAGGTCAGCGTCGAGCATCGCTACAAGCCGGCCGTCGGCGGCACCGTCGCCATCAGCTTTCTCGAAGGTGGCGAGCCGAAGGGTGAGCGCTTCGAGGAATATTCCCGCAAATACTGCCTCGACGGAGATTTCGTCAGGGTTGCCCAGCAGCGTGCGCGGGAAGCCGAGGCGGGAGGCGCCAACTATACTGAAAGCTGGATCTCCTATGTGCTGTCGACCGGCGCCAACTGGGCGGGACCAATCAAGCGCTTCCAGCTGACGATCGACAAGGGCAAGCCCGGCAGCCTCATCAGCTTCTGCGGCAGCAATGTTCAGAAGATCGGTCCGACGACCTTCCGGATGACATCAGAGGATTTCGATCCCGCGAAGGATTTCGACATCCTGATCCTCAATCCTCCAGAAACGGCACAATAATCCTCAGGCTTGGCCGCTGTTGCGCCGCACAAATTTAAACAAATTTAAAGCCTGGCCGGATAGGTTCGGCGTGATTGTAGCGGTTCATCCAAGCCGCTCGGCGCCATGACGGCGCAAGCGTTTCCACGCCGATCATGTTCTCAGCTTCAAACATCCCGGCGGTTGCGTCTCGTGCGACCTGCCTCGCCGCGTCGACTGTCGTCAGGAGAAATCACCGATGTCCGCCAAAAACATATCCTTGAACGGTAAGCTTGCGGCCACGTTCGCAGCCCTCATTCTCATTTTCGTCGCCGTTTCCGCTTTCGTCTATTCCAAGGCGACGGCGTCCGCGGCCGCGTCTGCCGAGCAGGAAAAGTCCGAGCTGCTCGTCAACCAGATCGACGATGCGCTGCAGGCGATGCTCGAGCAGGCCGTCAACCTGCGCGGCTTCATCCTCTTCCGCAGCGACAGCACCTATGGCGATGTCTTCGCCAATCGCGAGCGCATGCTGAAGGCGATTGCCGCCGCCAAGCAGACGGCGACGGGCGAGCCGCAGCTGGTCGAGATGATCGACGGCATGCAGAAGGCTGCCGATCTCTATTTCCATGAACTTGCCGAGCCGCAGACCAAGGCGCGCAAGGAAACCGACATGCCGATCGAAGAGGTCGTCAAGATCGGCGTCAACGCCACCAAGGGCCAGCTCGACGGCTTCCGCCAGGCCTCGGCCAAGATCAAGGCCACGGCGCGAGAAAAGTCGAATGCGCTGGCCGCCATCCGGGCCGATGCCAACAGCGATCTGAAGATGACGCTGCTTGCCGGCGGCATCGTCGCCTCGCTTGCCGCCGCCATGCTTGCCTGGCTGATGTCGCGCATCATCGTCCGCCCGGTCGTCGGCATGACGAGCGCCATGGACCGCCTCGCCGGCGGTCAGAACGATATCGAGGTTCCGGCTGTCGAGCGCGGCGACGAAATCGGCCGCATGGCTCAATCCGTTTTGGTCTTCAAGCAGGCGGCGATCGAGAAGCTGCGCCTTGCCGGCGAGACCGACCGCATGCGCGACGACGCCGAGCGCCAGCGCCGGGCAGGCGACGAGCAGAAGGCGCGCGAGGAAGGCGAGATCCGCCATGCCGTCGATGCTTTGGCGGGCGGCCTTGCCGAGCTTGCCAATGGCGATATGGCCGGTCGTATCCAGACGCCGTTCGCCCCGCAATATGACAGCCTGCGCAATGACTTCAACCATGCCGCCGAAAAGCTGCAGGCGGCGCTCCAATCGGTCGGCCGCAATGCTTCGGCGATCAATGCCGGCGCCGGCGAAATCCGCTCGGCCGCCGACGATCTTGCCCACCGCACCGAGCAGCAGGCTGCCGCCGTCGAACAGACCGCAGCAGCGCTGGAGGAAGTAACGACGACCGTCCGCGACAGCGCCAAGCGCGCCGAGGATGTCGGCAATCTCGTCGAGCGCGCCCGCCTCGGCGCCGAAAAGTCAGGCGAAGTCGTCCGCAAGGCCGTCTCCGCCATGCAGCAGATCGAGAAGTCCTCGGGCGAAATCTCCAACATCATCGGCGTCATCGACGACATCGCCTTCCAGACCAACCTTTTGGCTCTGAACGCCGGCGTTGAAGCCGCCCGCGCCGGCGATGCCGGCAAGGGCTTTGCGGTCGTCGCCCAGGAAGTGCGCGAGCTCGCCCAGCGCTCGGCCAAGGCGGCCAAGGAGATCAAGGCGCTGATCACCACCTCCGGCGAACAGGTCGTTGCCGGCGTCGGCCTTGTCGGCGAGACCGGCAAGGCGCTGGAGGTCATCGTCTCTGAGGTGCAGGAGATCAACCACCACGTCAGCGCCATCGTCACCGCCACCCGCGAACAGTCGATCGGCCTGCAGGAGATCAACACCGCCGTCAACAACATGGACCAGGGCACCCAGCAGAACGCCGCCATGGTCGAGGAGCAGACCGCCGCAAGCCACGCGCTCGCCCAGGAGGCAAACGCCCTCGACGAGTTGCTGCGCCAGTTTAAGCTCGGCCAGGCGGCTCCGGCGGCGCGCGCAACCGTTGCCGGCACCAACGCCCGCCCGGTCGCCTCACCGGCCCACGCTTTGACCCGCACCGTCGCCAAGGCTTTCGGCGGAAGACAGGCAGCTGCTACGGCCACCGTTCAGGAAGAGTGGACGGAGTTCTGAGACGCCGCCTTTCCTAGGGAAGGGACGTTAAATCAAGAGGGCGGTGCAGTGATGCGCCGCCTTTTTTGTTGGATGGACTGCTATGATAGGCACGAGAAACGTAATGTTATCCGCTGTTTCGACGGCGAGTTTGGCTGGGGCATTTCCTCAGTCTCCGTCATCCTCGGCCTTGAGCCGAGGATCCATGCCCGCTGGTGCTGTGGAGATCACCGTAGATCCTCGGGTCAAGCCCCATAGGCGCTAACTTAGTTGTCGATGTGCGATGGCTCGTCGCCTTCGCGGTGGCTCGCGAAGT
>NZ_LXFU01000015.1 GCF_001657485.1 Rhizobium sp. WYCCWR10014 | reverse complement strand
GGACGGACGACCATGGCAAACCGCTTGACAAACAAGACAGTCGCTCTCCCCGTAAACGGGGCGAAGGGGATATGCCGCGACCTCTCCGTCCCCCGCCCACCTCTTGCAGGGCACGTCCCCTCGCCCCGTTTTACGGGGGTCCGCAGGACGGGTCGAGACGAGTGGCTCGACCCCGGCAGGTTAGGGTGAGGGGCAGCTATCCGCGCAAACCGGACAGCAGTGGCACAAAGCCGAGGGATATCAAGCCTCGATAAAACTCGCTTCGAACAGTTCTCGCGCATAGGCATCATGCGTCGTGCCGGCCTGCAGGTCCGCTTTGGTGAGTTCGTCCACAAAGCAACCATTCTTCATGATCAGCACCCGGTCGCACATATGTGCGATGACCGCGAGGTCGTGGCTGACAAGCAGATAGGTCAGGCCCTTTTCCTCGCGCTGATCGGCCAGCAGGTTGAGGATTTCGGCCTGGACCGAGACGTCGAGCGCCGATGTCGGCTCGTCGAGCAACAGGATGGGCGGCGACAGGATCAGGGCCCGGGCGATTGCCACACGCTGTCTCTGGCCGCCCGAAAGCTCATGCGGAAAACGGTTTGCGAAGCTCGCCGGCAAACCTACCTGGATCAACGCCCTCTCGACCTTCGACCAGATATCGGAATGGCGCATGGCGCGCAGCGGCTCGGCCAAGGCGGTGCCGATACGATGGCGCGGATGCAGGGATCCGTATGGGTCCTGAAACACCATCTGAGCGAGTTTCAGCTCCTCGCGGGAGCGCTTCTTGCCGATCGGTTTGCCGCCAAGCTCGATGTGACCGGTCCAGCCGGACTCCATACCGGCGAGGCAACGCAGCACCGTCGATTTGCCGCATCCGGATTCACCGACAATGCCCAGGGTCTCCCCCTGGTTGACCTGAAAACTGATGCCCCTGACGACATGGTTGCTTGATTTGCCGGAGGCAAAGACGACATCGAGGTCACGCACATTGATCATTGCGCCGTCTCCAGATCGAGTTTCGTCCTGTCGAGGACCGCAAGCCGGCGAACCGGATTTCTGGGGTCGGGCAGCGCAGCGATCAGCCCGCGAGTATAGGGATGGCGAGCATCCTCGAGGCTGGTCAGGGTCTCGACGATCCGGCCGGCATACATGACGATGATGCGCTCGCAAAAGGCTGCCACCATGCGAATGTCGTGGCTGATCAACAGCAGTCCGGAATTGTCCTCGCGCACCAGTTCGTCAAGCAGCAAGAGCACGTCCTTGCGAACGCTGACATCGAGCGCCGAGGTCGGCTCGTCGGCGATGACAAGCTTCGGCCGCGCCAGCAGCATCATGGCGATCATCACGCGCTGACCCATGCCGCCGGATATCTGGTGGGGATAAAGCGCCATGACCCGATCCGGATCACTGATGCGCACGCGCTCCAGCATGGCGCGGGCCGCATCAAACGCCTGAGACTTGCCAAGACCGAGATGAAGGCGTGCGGCTTCGGCGATCTGCTTGCCGATCGAGAGCACCGGATTCAGCGAATAGCGCGGATCCTGCATGATCAGCGCGATGTCCTTGCCGCGCAGCGCGCCCATCTGACGCTCGCTCTTCGAAAGCAACGGATCGCCGCTAAGATCCATGCGTTCGGCCGAGACCACCGCTGCCGGCGGCAGAAGGCGCATGATGGCGCGACCGGTCGTCGATTTGCCGGAACCGGATTCTCCGACGATGCCGACGCGTTCGCGCCCGACGTCGAAGCTGACATTGGAGACAGCGGGCACGGCACCCCGCCCGAAACGGACGGTCAATCCTTTGACGGAAAGAACGGGCTGCAGGTCACGATCTTGCATGGCGGGGATCCAAAAGGTCGCGCAGAGCATCTCCGGCGACGTTGAAGGCAAGGCTGGTGAGGAGGATGGCGATACCCGGCATGACGGCAACCCACCAATAATCGAGCATGAACTTGCGGCCGCTGGAAATCATCGCGCCCCATTCCGGCGCCGGCGGCTGGGCGCCAAGGCCGAGGAAGCCGAGTGACGCTGCCGTCAAGATGATACCCGCCATGTTGAGCGTCAGACGAACGATGACGGAGGGAACGCACATCGGCGCGATATAGAGGAGAAGAATGCGCATCGGCGAGGCGCCATAAAGGCGGGCGGCAACCACATAGTCGGCGTTTCTGACGACAAGCGCCTCGGCGCGCGCGAGTCTCGCAATCGGCGGCCATGCGGTCAACGAGATCGCGATGATTGCCGTGGTCAAGCCGGCGCCGAGTGCCGCAGCAAAAGCCAAAGCCAGGATCAGCGACGGGAAAGACAGAACGATATCGGTGGCGCGCATCAGCAGCGCATCGGTGCGCCCTCCGAAGAAACCGGCGACGACGCCGATCAACAGGCCGATCGGGCCGACGATCAAGGAGATCGACAGCACGGTCTGGATGGTGATGCGCGTGCCGAAGATGAGGCGGCTCAAGATGTCCCGGCCGAATTCGTCCGTGCCTGCCAGGTGCGCAAGGCTCGGCGGCTGCAAGGCATCGCCAAGCGACTGTATGACCGGATCGTAGGGCGCCAGGAGCGGCGCGAAGATCGCGATCAAGCAAAGCAGACCGAGGATGACGAAACCGGCAAGGCCGAGCGGCTCGTGGGCCAATTTGCGGCCGGCGCGCGCAAACGACGCCGCGATACGGGTCGACACGCTTGGAGGGCGGATCTCTATTTCGCTGCGGATGACATCGCTCATCGGGCCGCCTCCCGCATGCGCGGATCAAAGACGGCGTAAGCGACGTCGGCCAGGAAGTTCAACAACATGAAAATGAATCCCACTATGATGGTGCCGGCGACGATGGCGTTCATGTCGCCGATCATCAGCGCGTTCGTCATGTACTGGCCAATGCCAGGCCAGGAGAAAACGATCTCGGTCACGACAGCGCCTTCGAGCAACCCGCCATAGGAAATGGCCAGGATGGTGATCAGCTGCACCGCAATGTTCGGCAGGACGTGGTGCCAGATGGTGCCGAGCGGGCTCACACCCTTGGCTCGGGCCGCAATGACATAATCCTGGCTCAACTGCTCCAGGGTGAAGCTGCGTGTCATGCGGGTGATGTAGGCCATCGCCGCGTAGGCGAGAATGACGGCCGGAAGAATGATATGGCCGAGTGCATTCCAGAAGATTTCCGTCTCGCCCTGCAGCAGGCTGTCGACCAACAACAGCCCGGTGCGCGGCGTGACGAGACCCTCGTAAAACACATCGATCCTGCCCGGCCCGCCGACCCAGTTGAGGCCGGCATAGAAGATGACGAGCCCGACGATGCCGAACCAGAAAACCGGGATCGAATGACCGACGAGCGCGACCACGCGGGCCGTCTTGTCGATGAAGCTATCCCGAAAGAGTGCTGCGACCAGCCCGAGCGGGACACCGACGAAGGTCGAAATGATCACCGCCAGCGTCGCCAGTTCGAACGTCGCCGGAAACGCCTGGGCAAGGTCCGAAGAGACGGGATTGCCGGTGAGGACGGCCGTGCCGAAATCACCATGGGCCAGCCCGTTCAGATAGAGGAAAAACTGCTGGTAGATCGGCAGATCGAGCCCGAGACGCGCCCGCATCGCCGCATAGGCGGCGGGATCGGCGAGCTCGCCGACAATCGCGCCGACCGGATCGGTGGGCAGGATACGGCCGATCACGAAGGTCACACATAAAAGGATGAACAGGCTGACCAGCAAATGCGCCAGGCGTCGGCCAAATTCGGCTACGGAGAGTTCCTTCATGATCGGCTGTCCTGGAGTATTACTGGGTTTCGACCTTGGTCACGTTCTCGAGACGCGTCAGCTGAGACGGATGCCCCACATATCCCTCGACCTTGCTGTTGAGGACGATCGGCTCAAAGCGCTCGAAGAGCGGAAGCACCGCCGGCTTCTGTTCGATGAACATCTTCTGCATCTGAACATAGAGTTCGCCGCGCTTCTTGGCGTCCGGCTCCATCGATGCTTTCGCCGTCAGGGCAGTGAGTTCCGGAATATCCCAGGCCGAGCGCCAGACGAAATTGCCGGCATTGTTGGCTTCCTTCGAGTTGTCGGGATTGGAGGAAAACTGCTCCATCGAGCCGAGCACGTTCGGCATATAGGCGCTGGTTTGCGGGATCAGCAGATCAAAATCCCTGGCGCGATGGGCGGCGATGATTTCCGAGCCGTTGCCCTGCTGGATGTCGATCTTGATGCCGACCTGGGCAAGCGATGCCTGGATGGCGGTGGCCAGATCGATGCGCGGCGTTTGCGCGATGGTCTTCAGCGACAGCGAGAAGCCGTCCTTGAAGCCTGCCTCGCTCAGCAACTGCTTGGACTTTTCGACGTCGAGATGCCAATCGGGGTTCGGGATGGCATATTCGAAATTCTCCGGAACCGGAACGTTTCTGGCCCGTCCGTAAGGACCCATGATGGTCTTTTCGATGCCCTTATAGTCGATGCCGTAGGCAATGGCTTCGCGAACCTTCGGGTTGGCGAGGTATTTGTTGCCGGCATTCATCGACAGCACATAGAAACCGCCCGTCGGAATACGCTGGATGGCAAAGCCCTTCTTGTCGTTGAACGTCGCGAGATCCGAGGCGGTCAGGGCGCTGGCAATATCGATATCGCCGCGTTCGAGCATCAGCCGCTCGACCTGGCTTTCAGGCACGTGCCGGACGATGACGCGACGCATTTTCGGCGCGCCGGTCATATAATCCTTGTTGGCATCGAGAATCACCAGTTCGTTCGGCGACCAGCGATTGAGGGTGAACGGACCGGAGCCAGCCGAATGGGTTCGCATCCAGGCGTTTCCGTAGTCATTATCGACGGCGTGGCTCTCGACCTCGACGCTGTCGACCACGCTGGTGGTGGTCGTCGTCAGCCGGTAAAGCAGAAGCTCTGCCGTCACCTGGTCGGAGAGATCGATGCGCACCGTCTGGTCGTCGACGGCCTTGACGAGCTTTTCGACATTGTCCTTGTCGTAACCGACGCGCTTGAGGTTGGCGGCCGCGGCCTGGTCCATCTTCAGGAGCCGCGCCAATGAATAGACGACATCCTTCGAGGTGACCGGGTTACCGGAGGCGAAATTGGCCTTGCGCAGCGTAAAGGTGATGCCCTTGTCGTCAATCTTCCAGCTTTCCGCCAGTTGCGGAAGGATCTTGCCATCCGCCGTGCTGGCAACCAGCCGATCGTAAAGATTCGACATGATCTCGACCGCCTTGCCTTCGGTCGCCTGGTGCGGATCGAGCGACAGAACCTGCGCCAGCGATGTCCCGACCACCAACTGGTCCTGCGGCGTGGCGGCTTGCGAGAGCGGCGCCGATATCGTCAGGGCGCTGATGACGGCGCCGACGAACAAGCCCTTAGAAAAATGCTTCATTGTCACTCCTCCCTGGATTACTATAAAAGACATATTATGTTGTCCGTATGTCGTATTATGATTTAACGAAGTCTGATAGGATTGACAAGGCCCGAGCGGGAAACTTGATGCGAAGGGATTGGGGGAGCCGAAAATGACGACACTCAGCCGTGGCCGGCAAAGACTGGCGCAACAGGTTATCGATCAGCTGCGGGCGCAAATCGAAACGGGGAAGCTGCGCGTCGGCGACCAGCTGCCGACCGAGCCGCAGCTTGAAGCGACATTCGGCGTCAGCCGCACCGTGGTGCGCGAGGCGATAGCCGATCTGAGGTCGGCTGGCTTCGTCAAGCCGATCCAGGGCAAAGGCGTCTTCGTCGCGGATCCGAAGGCGCATTCGATGCTTTCTTTAACACCAGTGGAAATCAAGAGCATTCCTGAAACCCTGGAATTGCTGGAGTTTCGCATGGCCGCCGAGGGTGAAGCGGCGGCGATCGCCGCCTATCGCCGAACCGCCGAGCAGGAAGCGGCGATCCGCGAAGCCAACCGCAGAATGGCAAACCTGATCGAGACCGGGCAGCAGACGGTGGAGGCGGATTATGCCTTCCACATGGCAATCGCCGCCGCCACGAACAACCGATTCTATGTTGCCGTCTTGCGCCAATTCGGTCCCAGAGCCATTCCCCGCGGCCAATTTCCGACGCTTCCCGAGGCCAATGACCGCGACTATCTTCAGAAGGTTTATGCCGAACATGTCGAGATCCTGTCAGCGATCGCGGACCAGGATCCGGAGCGGGCGAGACAGGCAATGCGGGCGCATATGCTGGCCAGCCAACGCCGTTATCGCATGCTCGCGGAGCAGCAATAGGGCTCGACACTCTTCGAAATTCATATTATGTCATATGACATTGGATAATTTCGAAAGAGACTCAAATGTATCTGGGAACACAGGTCGCAGCGCGGGATGACGACGATTATCGTATCTTCGCGCAACTGGGTGTGAAGCATATCAATGCCGACCCGCCGGGAAAGCCGAGCAGTTGGACGCTCTCCGATCTCGAGCGGCATCGCGACAAGGTCGAAAGCTTCGGCCTGATCCTCGACATGATCCAGTTGCCGCTGCCCTCGCAACCGATCGAGAAGGCTTCCTATCCCGATATCCTGCTTGCCGGCCCCGAGCGCGACAGACAGATCGACGCCGTCTGCAAGCTGATCGAAAATACCGCCGCCGCCGGCATTCCTGCGGTGAAGTACAATCTCAACCTGATCGGCATTCCCCGTACGCCGGATGAACCGGGACGCGGCGGATCGCTGAACGCGAGCTTCCGCTGGGACAAGACGGACCAGCAGGCCGAGCCTGGCCTTGCCGGCGTGCTTTCCGAGGACGAAAACTGGGAGCGGATCGATTATTTCCTGGAACGCGTCGTTCCCGTTGCCGAAAGCAACCGCGTCCGGCTCGCCTGCCATCCGCACGACCCCTATACGCCGCCGGGCTATCGCGGCGTCACGCGTGTCTTGGGTACGGTGGAAGGCCTGAAGAAGTTCGTGCTGATGCGCGAAAACCCCTATCACGGCCTCAATTTCTGCCAGGGCTCGATCGGCGAAATGCTGGAAAATCCCGGCAAGGAGATCGACGATGTCATCCGCTGGTTCGGCCAGCGCGGCAAGATCTTCAATGTTCACTTCCGCAACATTCGCGGCGGCAAGCTGTCCTTCATGGAGACCTTCCCCGAAGAAGGCGACATGGACATGGTCCGCTCGGCCAGGATCTACAAGGAGGTGGGCTTCAAATACATGCTGATGCCCGACCATGTGCCGACCGTCAGCGGCAAGGACCCGACCGCCACCGCATTTGCCTTCTGCTACGGCTATATCGCCGCACTTCTGCAAGTGCTCGACAGCGAGTGACCCGGTTTTCAACACCTAAGAAATAGGACTTCATGATGAACCCGATTGAATTGAAGAAGGCCGTCGGTAGTGGCCTCCTGTCGTTTCCGGTTACGCATTTCGACGATCAACTGAAATTTGACGAAGCGAAGTACCGCCGCCATGTCGAGTGGCTTGCAGGTTACGACGCTGCTGCACTGTTTGCCGCCGGCGGCACCGGTGAATTTTTCTCGCTTAATCCGGCCGAGATTCCGCAGGTGATCCGGGCCGCCAAGGCGTCGGCGGGCAAGACGCCGATCATTTCGGGAACCGGCTACGGCACGTCGCTCGCCATCGAGATCGCAGTCGCGGCCGAGAAGGCAGGCGCGGACGGACTGCTGCTGCTGCCGCCCTATCTGATGTTTGCCGAACAGGCGGGTCTCATCGCTCACGTCAAGGCAGTCTGCCAATCGGTCGGCATCGGCGTCATCGTCTATAACCGCGACAACGCCATTCTTTCCGCCGACAGCATCGCGCGCCTGGCGGAGGAATGCCCGAACCTGATCGGTTTCAAGGACGGCGTCGGCGATGTCGACAAGGTAATCGAGATTACCACCCTGCTTGGCGACCGCCTCGTCTATGTCGGCGGCATGCCGACCCATGAGGTTTATGCGCAAGCCTATTTTGCCGCAGGTGTGACGACTTATTCATCGGCCGTTTTCAACTTCGTCCCCGCCCTCGCCCAACGCTTTTACGGCGCCTTGCGCACCGGCGATCAGGCGACTGTCGACGAGATCCTGAAGAGCTTCTTCTTCCCCTTCGTCGCCTTGCGCAACCGCAAGAAGGGCTATGCCGTCTCGATCATCAAAGCCGGCCTTCGCGTCCTCGGGCAGAACCCAGGCCCCGTGCGCCCGCCTCTGACGGATCTTACCCAGGAAGAGCTCGCGCTACTGGAAAAGATCGTCCAGGCCAACGGCGTCACACGGATCGCGGCTGAATAATATATCGCGGCAATCGGCCGCCGGGGTGGCCCGGCGGCTGTCCGGTTCGCACCGACAACGGAGATCGGCTCGGCTTGGAGAGACGACCGCTGCGGAGCCGGAAGCGGCGCGTCTGTTATCGGGGCGAGCTCAGCAGAAGCTGCCATTCGGCATTGACCGCACGTCGGACATTCGCGTTGAAACGCGCTATCGCAAAAGCCGACATTGGCGGGCGGCGGCCTTGCGCCCGCAGCTCGAACGTTGAGTGCTACTAACGCGCGCCCAAAGTTGTCGATTTGGCATTCATGGGCGCAAAACCAAACTGTGCCTTGAAGGCTCGGCTGAAGGCTGCTTCGGAATCATAGCCCACTTGCCTGGCGACCAACCCAACCTTGGCATCAGGCTGGCGCATCAAGCCCAAGGCGAGCGTCAGCCGCCAGCGGCTGTGGTAGGAAAGTGGCGCTTCTTTCACCAATGCTGTAAATCGCGCCGCGAAACCGGACCGGGACAGGCCCGCCACCCGAGCCAGATCGAGCACGGTCCAGCGCCGATAAGGTTCGTCGTGGATGGCCTTGAGCGCGCGGCTGATGCGCGCATCCCCGAGCGCTCCAAGCCAGCCGACATTGCCGCCCCGCTCGATCCGCACCCAGCTACGCAGGATACTGATCACCAGCACGTCGATCAGCCGTGAAATCATGATGGACGCGCCGGGATACACCTCCTGCGCTTCCTTCATCATGAAGTAGCCAAGGCCCTCGGCCCATCCGGCGGTCTCGCCGCTGGCTTTTGGAATGTGAATGACCGACGGCAGTGCCGATACGAGCCAGGGCACGGAGGCACTTTCGAACTGAAAGGCTCCGGCGATAAGCTTGGTCTTTCGGCCGCCTCCGCCGTGGGAGACATTGAGTTTTTCGGCGGTAACCTGTGCCGCCATCAGGGCTGCCAAGTCAGCCTCAGATGCACACTCGCCATCGCTCAAGCCGTGCCCAAGGCCTCGCGGCAGCATGATCAGATCGCCAGTTGCCACCTGCAAGGCATGGCCCTGATCGTTCACAACCGTCAGGTCCCCTTCGAGCACGATGAAGAAATAAGCCGCTCCTGGATGAAAGCGTAGCGCCCATGGTTGTCTGAGCTCGACTGTAAAGACGATTTCGCCATGCAGGCTGACCATGGCCAAAACCTGGGAGAGCAGATCCACCCGAGAGGCGAGCATGATCGCATTTTTGGACGATAGAGCATGCATTGCGGGGCTCGGGTCATGGTGATCCATCTCGGTAAGCCCTAGCTTGGTTTTGTCTTCAACGAGGAATGATCTGGCAGTTCAAGTGTTTCGGCGAAAGGAAGGTCATTCTGGTCGTCCTGACGTCGCATAGGTCACAGCATTGCAGATTATCCGAATTAAGCAATCGCGCTGATGCGCCCTATAGGAGCTCTCCAAATGAAATCTCTTCTTATGTCCGCCCTAATGTTAACGACCGCCATGCTTGGTGCTGCACCCACAAGGGCCCAGCCGGCTCTCCCGGATCAAACAATTAAGAATATCGTTCTTGTCCACGGCGCCTTCGTCGACGAAACCAGTTGGGACGGCGTCGCTGCAATCCTGACCGCCAAGGGCTACAAGGTGACTGCGGTAAAGAACCCATTGACCTCGCTTGCTGACGACGTCGCTGCCACCAATGCGGTGCTGGATGCGCAAAATGGCCCGGTTGTCCTGGTGGGCCATTCCTGGGGTGGCGTGGTGATCGGCGAGGCGGGCGACAACGCCAAGGTGGCATCACTCGTCTATGTCTCGGCCTTTGCGCCCGAGAAAGGTGAAACCATCACAGCATTGGCAGCCAGCGGTCCGGCAACTCCCGGAACGGCGGCCATTCGGCCCGACGCAAAGGGTTACTTGACCATCGATCCTGCAGTATTCCCCAGTGCAGTGGCGGGCGACCTGCCCAAGAAAATCGGTGAACATCTGGCAGCGCACCAGATGCCGATCAATCACACCGCCTTCGATGCGCCTGCTGAGATCGCGGCATGGCACGATAAGCCAAGCTGGTACGTCCTGAGCTCCAAGGACCTCGTGCTTGATCCCCACGCACAGGCTTTCTTTGCCGAACGGATGAAGGCCAAGGTAACGACGGTCGAGGGGAGCCACGCCTCGCTGGCCTCGCACGCCAAGGAAGTGGCTGCGGTCATAGAAGCGGCCGCAGGAGCAAAGTAGCCCTCGTCAACCGATGCTATCGCCCGCCTAGCAATGGTCGGTAGCATAGATGTGCAACGATCCCACTTGCAGGGTCGCACTCGCAGCGCTGACCCCATATCACCGGCAACACTACTGCCCACGCGCCATGGCAACGGACAGCGCCGCACTGGCAACCGCCGGAGTAGCGCTCAGCCATCACGCCCCTCACCGCCCATGATGTGGTATCGTGATCGGGATGCTGGTTGCTGCTCTCCTTGATCGCAGCGGCCCAGTCGGCGCCGTTGTTTTCGGTCGCACCGGTATTTTCTATGCCAGTGATCGTATCGAACCAGGCCACCATGTTCTCGGTGCAGGTATTGGCGTGCGGGGAGAAGGCGTGCGGATCGTCGAGCGAACCGATCATCAGGTTGGTGCGACCGTTTTCGAGGTGGTGGAAGAACAATGGGGTACCGCAATTGGCGCAGAAGCCGCGCTCGACAAGCGCCGAACTCTTCCAGATGCTCGGCTTGCCGCGTGTCCAGCTGAGCGCATCATCGGGCGCGGCGACGAGCGCGGCAAAGATGTTGCCCGAGGCTTTCTGGCACATGCGGCAATGGCAGAGATGCGAATTGTCATGCATAGCGGTTGCGTGGTAGCGCACGGCACCGCACTGGCAGCCGCCGCTCACCTCCATCTCGATGCGTTTCATTTTTTCTCCTCCTTCAAGAGGCAGGTGGGCTTAATCTCTTTCAGGTTTTCGTCACTTTCCCGCTGCACGAAGCTGTCATGCGGCCTTAGTGATACGTCACGACGGGATTGAACACCCTTTGCAGGAAGGGCCTGAGAGCTCCCTGCATGTCGTTCCTCGGAATTTGATGTCCACAGTCAAAGACGTGGAGCGTCGCCAGGACTCCGGCATTGGACAGAGCTTTTGAGAAGAGTTCGGCTTGGGCAACCGGAGCACGGTCGTCATGCTTTCCATGCAGCAACAGCGTCTCAGACCGAATTTCGGGCGCATAATGCAATGCAGAGCGAGCCAGAAAGGCCTCTCTCGATAGGCCCGCCTCTTTCTCGATAGCCCAGCGCAAACCGTCTGAACTCTCGTGATAAGCGACTTCGAGATCGTAGACGCCGCTGGACAGAATGACTGCTCGCAGATCAGAAACCTGGGCGGCGACCATGGCCGATGCAACGGCGCCACGACTGTTTCCATACACAACAATTCGGTCAGGATCGACGGATGGCTGCTCCCTCAGGAAGGAGAGAGCAGCTATGATCGCTTGCTGGGTTTTGGGACCGCAGAAATCTGGAGGGCCATCTGACGCCCCAAAACCGGGCTGCGAGACTGCCGCGGCAGTAATATTCAAACCAGAACAGAACCGAAGCAATGCACCGCTGTCGACCGCCTCTATCCCTCCAAGCAGACGGCCACCCTGATTGCCGTGGACAAACAGGATTGCTCCTGCGGGCGTTTCGCTTGCGGCTTGAGCTTGAAAAAGCTCGACCGTGGCTCCGTCACCCCGGTCAATGAGATGTCGCGTTACTACCGGCATAATCACCATCAGGTTTTTGCGTGACGGACAGACAATAGTGCAACTTGTGGCATTGGCAACGTCCGGTGGTGGCGGATATGGTTGAGAAACCAAGTGGCTTAGCCGCTCATCCGTCCGTTCGGTCTTTTGATCGAAATTCCGGAAGCGACAGCACAATAAAGGCCGCAGATGAATAGTGATCATTTTGATGAACGATCAACTTCCGCACTTATGAATATCATCCAAGACAAGGATGCCGGCAACGAAAATAGGTATGCCGCAACACAATCCGTTTTAAAAAGATGGCGACAAGGAGTTGATTTAAAATCCCTCACCGATCTCCTTCTTTCGGAGAGTTCGCGGGATCGCCTCCGTGGTGCACACTATCTCGCGGAGTTGGGGCAGGAGGTAGAAGGTTTGAATGTCGCTGCGACACAACTCGCCGATGACGCCCTGTCAGATTGTCGTAGGGCGTTTGTCGAATACACAGTGAATTCCGGACGCTATGATCAAACGATTTCCAACGCCTTGGCTAAATGCCTATTGGACTTGAACCTATATGTGAGGGTGGAGGTAATTAATTGGGCGGTCCATATATCCGATGAAAGATTTGAAAACTTTTCCCAATTGGTTGAAGCTGGAGCCGGTTGGCCTGAGTTTCGGTTCCCCAACCCTCTGAGCAATGATTTTTGGAATGCCTCCATTCTAAAACGCCCAGTTCGAGGACTAAATATCATTCGTTGCATCCGCGACGGCAAGCGAATCGAACAGATCAAGAAAGACTTTCCGGAAGAAGACAGTTTTATATTCGATATTGTTCAATTTTCGAAAACGCGCCGAGAACGGCTCACGAAATGGCTAGACAAATCAGAGCATTGATTAGCTGGGGCCAAGTGTCTCGCCCGTCCTTTCTAACTCGGCTTGCCCGCGAAGGAGCATCGCGCGACCTCTCACCTCCCTCTTCTCCCCCCGGCGAGAAGGTGCTCGCCGGGCGGGAAGAGGATATGCCGCACCCTCCCGTTCCCGGCTTGTCGCCGCAAATCGGACAGCCGTAGGACAAACCGCCCGTCTACAGCGCCACGCCGGTGCCGCGGTCGAAGACGTGCACCTGATCACTCGTAATACTTGCCTCGAAGACGGCGCCGTAACGGGCCGGATATTCGCCGTCGACGATGGCGGTCACCTGATGGCCGGCGAGATCGAAGACCACATGGGTCTGGGCGCCTGTCGGTTCCACCAGCATGGTCCGGCCGGCGAGCGGCGTGCCGGCGGCAACACCTGGAATGAGATGTTCCGGGCGCAGGCCGATGGTGATGGCCTGGCCGGCCTTGACCTTGCGGTCGGGCGCGATGCGGATTGCCGTGCCGTCTCCGAGGCGGGCGGCGGGTTCACCGTTTTCGCCGTCGACCGTGCCTTCGAGCATGTTCATCGCCGGCGATCCGATGAAGGCGGCGACGAAGAGATTGGCGGGCTTCCTGTAGAGTTCGAGCGGCGTGCCCTGCTGCTCCACCCTGCCCTGATTGAGCACGACGATGCGGTCGGCAAGCGTCATCGCTTCGATCTGGTCATGGGTGACATAGATCGACGTCGTCCTGACCTTCTGGTGCAGCGTCTTGATTTCCGAGCGCATCTGCACGCGCAGCTTGGCATCGAGGTTGGACAGCGGTTCGTCGAACAGGAAAACGGCGGGATTGCGAACGACGGCGCGGCCCATGGCGACGCGCTGGCGCTGGCCGCCGGAAAGCTGGGCCGGCTTGCGGTCGAGGAGTTCGGCGAGATCCAGCATGCGGGCGGCCTCGGCCACCCGGGCCTCGATCTGGGGTTTGGCCACGCCGGCGAGCTTCAGATTGAAGCCCATGTTTTCAGCCACCGTCATGTGCGGATAAAGCGCATAGGATTGGAAAACCATGGCGATGTTGCGTTCGCGCGGCGTCATGCTGTTGACGACCTTGCCGCCGATGGCGATGTCGCCGTCGGTGATCTCCTCAAGGCCCGCGATCATCCGCAGCAGCGTCGATTTTCCGCAACCGGACGGGCCGACGAGCGCGACGAATTCCCCATCCTCAATATGAAGCGAAATGCCGTGGATGACGTCGACGGCGCCATAGGTCTTGCTGATATCGGTGAGTTCAACGGATGCCATGATTGCACTCCAACGGTTCGGCTCAGGACTTCACGGCGCCGGCGGTCAGACCGGCGATGATGTGTCTCTGGGCGACGAAAAAGACGATGATGGTGGGAAGGATAGTCAGCGTGATGAAGGCCAGCACCAGCTGCCATTCCGTGCCGTACTCGCCGCGATAGACCATGATGCCGAGCGGCCAGGGATATTTCGATTCCGAGTTCAGCATGATCAGCGGCAGGATGTAGCTGTTCCAACTGCCGACGAAGGAAATGATGCTGACGGTGGCGACGATCGGGCGCGAAAGCGGCAGCGAGATGTGCCAGAAGAAGCGGAGATAACCGCAGCCGTCGACGAAGGCCGCCTGAAACAATTCTTCCGGAAGGTTGCGGAAATAGTTTCGAAACAGCAGGATGCTCATGCCAAGGCCGAAGGCCACCTGCGGCAGCACCACACCCCAATAGGTATCGAGCAGGCCGAGATCGCGGATGCGGATGAAGAGCGGCAGGATCGCAGTCGCTGCCGGAAACATCAGGCCGAGCAGGAAATAATTGAGCAGGAACGACGATCCGAAAAAGCGGACATGGGCAAAGGCGAAAGCCGCCATCGACGAGACGATCAGCGTCAGGAGGACGGTGAGCGACGCGATCACCAGCGAATTGCCGATCTGCAGCCAGTAGCGTTCACCGAAGAGAATATCGGTATAGTTCGCCCATTGCCACTCCGTCGGCAGGCCGAAGGGATTGGTGCGCAGGTCACCCAGTGTCTTGAAGCCGCCGAGCGCCGTCGTCAGCAGCGGCACGAGCACGATCGCGGCAATCAGGCTCAGCGACACGTAGAGATAGACGCGCGTGGACGTGCTCATGCGGATGGAAGAGCTCATATCAGTCATGGCGCATGAATATCCTTTTGTAACCGAAGGCGAGCGTCACGCAGATAATGAAGAGCACGACGCCGACGGCGCTGCCGAGACCGACCTGCATGCGCATGACGCCGTAGGTATAGAGGAAGGTGACCATCGTCTGGGTGGAATTGGACGGCCCGCCGCCGGTCAGCGGCATGATCATGTCGAAGAGCTGCAGTGAGCCGACGACAGCAAAGAAGATGGAAAGACGCAAGGTCGAGCCGAGCAGCGGCAGCGTGACGTAACGGAACTTCTGCCAGCCGGTGGCGCCGTCGATTTCGGCTGCCTCCAGCACGCTCTTGTCGACGGATTGCAGGCCGGCGATGAACAGCATCATATGGAAGCCGAAATATTTCCAGACGATGACGCCAAGCACGGCATAGATCGCTACATCCTTATCGGCGAGCACGTAAGGGTTGGCAAAGCCGAAGAAGTTGGAAACGGCGGCAAACAGGCCATAGTCGCCATCATAGACGAAGCGCCAGATAAGGCCTGCGGCAACGTCCGCCAACACATAGGGCAGGAAGAAGATCAGGCGGTAGCCGACGACACCCGGAATGCGGTGCGCCAGCATGGTCGCCAGCCAGATGGCGAGCGGCAACTGGATGCAGATCGAGATCACGATGATCAGGCCGTTATTGACCAGCGCCTGGGTGAAAGCCGCATTGCGGAACAGAACCTGGAAATTGCGCAGCGCGATGAACTCCGTCGGCGTGCCGTAGCCGTTCCATTTGTAGAGGCTGTACCAGGCCGCCTCGCCCATCGGCATGATGACGAAGAGCGTGAAAAGCAGCAGCGCCGGCGGCAGGAAGATCAACAGCACCGCCAGCCGATCATGGGCGACCGAGCTCTTGCTGTTTGCGGCTCTTTTTGCCGGCCTCGCGGCCGTGGTTATCGATGGAACTGAGATATTGGCCATGGGTCCTGCTTTCGCATCTCGTCGGCAGCAATGCTGGCGCCCCCACTTGGGGCGCCAGGAAGGGTCTGCAGGCGCTGGTTATTGTTCCAGTTCGAAAGCGTCCTGGATCATCTGGGCGCCGTCCTTGGAATTCATCTGACCGGAGACGATTTCCACCGACACGTCGTTGACGACACGGCCGACGGCCGCACCGAGATCCTGGTCGAAATAGTTCTGATGCCAGGTCGAACCGGCCAGCTGTTTTGCCGATTCGGCAAGCAGCGGGTTGGTGACGCCGTCGCCGGCACCGACGGCAACGGGCAGAAGCATGCCGGCCTTGGCCATCGCCCGCTCATTGTCCGCATTCGTCAGGAAGGCGAGGAAATCGATCGCTTCCTTGGATGCCTTCTTGGTGACCGCCCAGCCGTTCAGACCGCCAAGCGTATCGGTCGGCTTGCCGGCGCCGCCATCGACCGCCGGGAAGGCGAAACGACCGATATTTTCAGGTGCGAGCCCCTTGCCGTCGCCGGCATTCTTGCGCTGGTTGGCCTCGGTATTTTCAAAGCCGAGGATGATTGCAGCCTTGCCGTCGCCGAAAACGCCGAGCGCCTGCGGCCAGGTCGAGCCGAGATATCCGGGCTGGAACGGTTCGAGCTTTCCGAGTTCGGCGAGATCGTCGCCGGCCTTGATGATGGCGGGATCGAGGAAACCTTCGCCCTGGCCGGTCTTTGCCGCTTCGAAGACCTTCTGTCCGCCTTCACGCATGACGAGATAGCTCCAGTAGAAGTGGATCGGCCACTTCTCACCGCCGCCACCGGCGATCGGCACGATGCCTGCCTCCTTGATCTTCTTCACGGTACCCAGAAAATCAGTCCAGTTCTTGATGTCCTCGGCCTTCACGCCGGCCTTGGCAAAGAGCTCCTTGTTGTAGAAAAAGCTGACAAGACCGACCTTATAGGGAATAGCCCAGGTCTTGCCTTCGAATGTCAGGCCGCTGACCGAAGCCGGGCTATAGGCGCCGCGCAACTTACCGCCATCGGCATCGAGGGCGGGTGTCACATCCTGGAGCGCGCCGGTCTCGGACTGCTGCTTCAAGACGCCGCCACCCCAGCTGAAAAAGAAATCCGGTACGTCGTCGGATTGCAGCAATGTCGGAAGCTTGGCCTTGAAGGCCTCGTTTTCGAGAAACTGCATCTGGATATCGACGTCGGGATGCTGGGCTTCGTATTTCTTGACGATGTCTTCCCAGGCCGCGACATATTTCGGGTCGAGCTCGAGATGCAGCCACTTGACCACCGTCGCCGCCGAAGCGGCACCTGCTCCGGCCAGCAACATGCCGGCAGCCGCGGCCATGGATGCGATACGCCTGCCGCGAAGAGCGGTGCTCTTGAACCTAAAAGTCATGATTTTTCCTCCCAGGGGCCTATCCTCACAATTTTTCCCCTATGCGGATTAATTCAACGGAGCTTTCGCATATTGTCAACCCAATGCCTCTATTTTTATCAAATGCGCTTGACAGGACCACTGAATTCCCTGCTATTTATTTCGTAACCCGTTAAAAATATTTGGGTTTCGCCCCAACGAAACGCTCGCCTGGCTAGTTCCAATGAAGACCGCAGATCCCGAATTAATGCGCGCGATCAATCGCTTGAACGTGCTCGATACCATCAGGCGCCATGGTCCGATCTCGCGGATAGAGATCAGCGAGCGTACCGAACTCTCCACCACGACCGTTTCAGCCATCACCGCCTCGCTGCTCGACGACGGGCTGATCCTGCCGCGTCACGAAGGCGATATCCGCAACGAAGCCGTGCGCGGACGGCCGCGGGTCATGCTGGAGCTCAATCCGGATGCTGCCCGCGTGGTGGGCGCCAAGATCGCCGCCAACAGGATGGTCTTCGTCGTCACCAATTTCCGCGGCGACGTGCTGTCGAAGCTCGCCTTGCCGATTCGCATCGACCGACAGCCGATCGGCGTCATCGCCGATCTCGTCGAGGACGGGGTCAGGCGCTGCGTCGTCGATGCCGGGCTGTCGCTGGAGGATGTCGACAGCGTCTGCCTCGGCTTTCCCGGCGTTATCGAGCACCGCACCGGATATATCCGCAGCAGCCCGATCTTTCGCGACACCAATGTCGATTTCGCCGCCGAGATGTCGACGCGGCTGGCAACGCCGACCATCGTCGAAAGTGATGCCCACGCCATCACGCTTGGCCATCACTGGTTCGGGAAGGCGCGCGATCTCGAAGATATGGTGCTGATTTCGCTGGAGCAGACGCTGGGTCTCGGGGTCCTGCACGGCAACAGCCTGTTTCGTGGCGCCGGCGGCCTCAGCCACAATCTCGGCGATCTCGTGCTCGGCATGGGACCGAATGGCGTCGTCCGGCTTTTCAGCCAGGCCGGCGAAAGCGCGATCCTCGGCGAACAGCAGGCCGACGGGCGTTTTGCCGAAGCGATCCGTCTCGGCCGCGGCATGAACCATGCCCAGGCACTGATCAAGGCCGATGACGACCGGCTGATCAGCGCCGCCATCCGCGCCGGCGAAGCGGTCGGATTGACCATTGCCAATATCGTCACGCTGTTTGCGCCGCCGCGGGTCATTCTTGTGGGCTCGAGCCTGGCGCTCGGCGAACCCTTTCTCAACAGCCTGCGCGATGCCTATGCGCTCGCCATTCCGCCGTCGCTGCGCGGCGTGAGCGAACTCGTCTTCGACGATTCGACCGATGATTTCTGGGCGCAGGGTGCGGCTGCAGTGGCGCTCTACGAACTCTACGAATCGCCCTGGAGCACGACGGGGCCGGCGCTCTGACGGGCGCCCCAATCAAGATCAACGGCACCATCAATGGCAAGATCAGTGGAGGAATTCATGGACAAGGTCGGTATCGGCATCATCGGATGCGGCAATATTTCGGGCGCCTATCTCACGGCGATGGCATCCTTTCCCATCCTCGACATCCGCGGCGTCGCCGATCTCAACCGGGAACTGGCGGAAGCGAAGGCTGCGGAATTCAACGTTCCCGTCAAGACGGTCGAGGAGCTTTTCGCCGATCCCAAGGTCGAGATCATCGTCAACCTGACGATCCCGAAGGCCCATGTTGCAGTGGCGCTGCAGGCGCTCGATGCCGGCAAGCATACCTATTCGGAAAAGCCGCTCGGGATTAATTTCGCGGAAGGGAAAAAATTGGCGGAAGCCGCCAAGGCGAAGAATCTGCGCATCGGCGCTGCCCCCGATACCTTCCTCGGCGGCGGCCACCAGACGGCGCGTGCCTTGATCGACCAAGGGGTCATCGGCCAGCCGGTCGGCGGCTCGGCGACCTTCATGTGCCCGGGCCATGAGCGCTGGCATCCGAACCCGGCCTTCTATTATGAAGTCGGCGGCGGGCCGATGCTCGATATGGGCCCCTATTACATCACCGATCTCGTCAATCTTCTCGGACCTGTTTCACAAGTTGCGGGTTTTGCGACAACGCCGCGATCGGAACGGCTGATCACCAGCGAACCGCGCAATGGCGAGCGCATTCCCGTGCATGTGCCAACCCATGTTACCGGCATGATGGCCTTTGCCAATGGCGCCGTCGTCCAGATCGCCATGAGCTTCGATGTTGCCGGCCACAAGCACGTGCCGCTGGAAGTCTACGGAACCGAGGGCACGCTGATCGTTCCCGATCCGAACAAGTTCGGCGGCCCGGTGGAATATCTGAAGAAGGGCGGTCCGTTCGAAGACCAGCCGGTCACATCACCTTATGCCGACGGCAACTATCGCTCGCTTGGCGTCGCCGATATGGCGCATGCGATCCGCTCCAACCGGCCGCACCGCGCTAATGGCGATCTGGCACTGCATGTGCTCGAAGTCATGGAAGCATTCCACACCGCTGCCGCAACCGGCCGGACGGTCGCGATCACCACGGCAACGGAGCGCCCTGCCCCCTTGTCCGATTCCATCGTCGACGGACGGCTGGCGAAGTAAATTTCAGGAGGAAAGACTATGCGTGAAGCACTGATCGTCTGGGGCGGCTGGAGCGGGCATGAGCCGCAGGAGTGCGCCGAAATCATCAAGACCATGCTCGAGGAAGACGGCTTCAAGGTCTATCTCGAACACGGCACCGAGGCGCTTGCCGACCCTTCCGTCCATGATCTCAGCCTCGTCGTTCCGATCATGACGATGTCGAAGATCGAGAAGGAAGAGGTCAAGAACCTCGCCACGGCGATCGAAAGCGGCGTCGGTATCGCCGGCTATCACGGCGGCGCGGGCGATGCCTTCCGCGACTCCGTCGACTACCAGTTCATCATCGGCGGCCAGTGGGTGGCTCACCCCGGCAACATCATCGACTATACCGTCAACATCACCCGGCCCGACGATCCGCTCATGGAAGGGATCGCCGATTTCCCTTATACGTCAGAGCAATATTACATGCATGTCGACCCCTCGAACGAGGTTCTGGCGACGACCAAGTTCACCGGCGATCACGCCTACTGGATCGACGGGGTCGTTATGCCTGTCGTCTGGAAGCGGAAATACGGCAAGGGCCGCGTCTTCTATTCCTCGCTCGGCCATCAGGCCAAGGAATTCGACGTTCCCCAGATGAAGACCATCTTCCGCCGCGGCGCCAACTGGGCTGCGCGGTAAGGCGAGGCTGTTCTCGTGCGGCTGCCGCTAATGAGGGGCAAAGACATGGAGCCTTTGGCAAGGGTCGCCCCTCATCCGCCTGCCGGCACCTTCTCCCCGCTTGCGGGGCGAAGGGGGATTGCCGCAACCTCTCCGTTCCTCGTCAACCTCTCGCGGGGCACGTCCCCTCGCCCCGTTTACGGGGAGAGGGTTAGGGTCATATGCGCTAGGTTAGGCGGGCATGTAGAACGTCGCATTGTTTTCGGCGTCTTCGCGGCGGCTCGCAGAGGTGGCGACG
>NZ_LXFU01000014.1 GCF_001657485.1 Rhizobium sp. WYCCWR10014 | reverse complement strand
CAATGCTTGCAACAAATCGCTCATAAGCACGGTGAATCATCGACGATCATTACCGTCAAGACTAAGTTAGCGCCTATGGGGTCAAGCCCGAGGAGGACGGAGCGGGGGGTGAGCTTTGGAGCAAGGACAGCGACGCATCCGGACATGATCGACAGTTGAGAACTTCTCTGCAGACGCGATCGTTAAATTGATGGACAGTGCAATCGTCGAGGCCGATGCGTTGGAGGTCGGCGACACATGCATGACGAGCTGTTAACGCGGTTGAAAACTGGTCCGAGGTAGGCATTGTCGGTCGTATCGGAAGCCGATGCACACGCGTCTTCGAACAATCTTCGGAAAGGGAAAAATCTTGGCCGAGAATGATTATGATGCGTTCGCGGCGGCCTATGACGCCGACTCCCGTGAACTACATGGATCAAAAGCAAGTCTGCATTGATCGCTTCTGGCGCTTTGCGGTGACGTTTCGACCGCAAACCCGGCGGCGGGGCTGCTTCTGGTGGTTCATCTTCGAAAGTGGACGAAATGTTCCAATCCATTGTCACCCATTGACGTGAACAGGTTTCACCCCAATACGGTCAGGCCAGCCAGACCACAACAGGAGTGTAATCGTGAGCGAACCGACCGTAGCAGATGCAACAAACCGCATTTATGAGTCGCTCCAGGCGGACAACGCCGACATCGACGTGCATATCGCGGCCCTCAAGGCAGCGTTGACGCGGGCGGGTGTGAAAGAGGCCGTATTCGACCCGGCCAGGCTCGTGCAGAATAACCGTTCTGGCAGGAAGCGGATGGAGGCCTACTTTCGGCAGCGCGGTGTCACAGTGAAATTCTCAGCCTCGTGACACTACGCATTGGCGTCGGACGCGAATGAAGAGCTCGCGTCGAAGTAACCTGGCTCGTGTTCCCCTTAGTGGCCGCGAGGGGGTTGCTTGCCCTTTCCCGACGCTCGGCGAGCGGGTGGACCACGAGAGTTGACCGAATGTGGGCTCGGTGCCGGACGGATGGCCGATCCACATTACCTGGGCTGCGATGGCGCTGTCGCTCATGGCATGGGGGCCGGGAGCTAAGCGACAGGCGCCGACCCCGTCATTCCTTTTCCTCCCAATATCTTTGCCAGAGGTCGAGCCTGGGTTTCAGCGGATCGGCTCCTACTATCGCGCCGTGATTGGTGAAATCCATGACCCTGTCGGCGAACGGGTCGTGGTGAGGCCATTTTGGCCGTGAGCCGCTATTGGGGTCACCCCTCCTTGCAAATTCGAGCCAGTATTCGCTTGCCAATGTGGCCATGGCCCAGTCGGCAGGTGTCACCTTGTCTTTCACCAGTGCGTCCGGAATGCCCAGCGTATACGGAATTTCGAAGCCGTGCGGAGTGCCTTTCCATGCCGGATCGTTGCGTAAGGCCTCGGCGACATAGGAGAAACGATACCACCACGTCGGTTGACCAGCGCGGATCAATTCGTCGGCGAGGTGGCGGGATGGTTCGACAAGCGTCTTGTCGGCCAGAACCTGCTGCTTCAGCTCATCGAGGGTCTGATGGCCGGTCGGATCGTAGAGGGTGCGGGCTTCGGCTGCATGATTGCCGAAGAGCGCGAAGAGATCGTCTTTCGTCGCGGCCTCACCGATGCCGAGATCACGATCATTTGCCCCGACGATGACCGGAACCGGCGCCTGACGGCCCGCCGCAAAAGCCGCTTCCGGCGTTTCGAGCAAAAACCGTCCGTCAATGATCGCGCCTGAGATGCCGATGACAGGCTTGCCTGTCGACATTCCGGCCAGCACCTCTTGTGCCGATGCGCCTTCCGTGAGCTTTTCCGCAGGCAGCGCCCGAAGGGCCGCCAGAGCCTCGGCATCGCTGCCACTGATTCCAAGAGAAGCCGCATAGTCCAACGCGATTTTCTCTGCTTCCTTCAAAGGTGACAAAGGCGTGCTCTGCGCCCGCGCGGTCGGCAGACCCGGCGACTGTAGAATGGCGCCCCGGAAAAGCCCCCGTGACAGTGGCGATATCATGTGCGCCATCACCGCGCCGCCACCGGCCGACTCTCCGAAGATCGTCACTTTCTTCGGATCGCCGCCGAAGGCTTCGATATTTTGCTGGACCCATTTCAGGGCGGCCAGCTGATCCATGTAACCATAGTTGCCGACGGGCTCGTCGGGGGATTCCTTCATCAGCGCCGGATGGGCAAAATAACCCAGTCGGCCCATGCGGTAATTCATGCTGACGAACACAACCTTCCGGGCGGCGAGATGGCCACCGGGATATTGCGGGGTGTTTCCATGGGCAAGAGCGCCGCCATAAATCCAGACCATCACCGGCAGCGGCGTGCGGAGACGCTTGGCGGGTGTCCAGACATTGAGGGTCAAACAATCCTCCGACTTCGCCAGGTCGTCGGTCTGCATGCAGGACGGACCGAAATCGCGGGCCTCCCTAATACCGCTCCATGCCTCCGCCGGCCGCGGATTGCGCCATCGCAGATCACCAACCGGCGGCGCCGCATAGGGTATGCCTTTGAAGCCGAAGACCGTGCCCGACCTCTCACCCTTCAGCATTCCGCTGTCGATGGTAACGATGTCGTCTGCCGCGTCCAATCGCGGTGAGAACATCACCTGACACGATGCGACCGCCAAAATGAGCAGAAACGTGCGACGGCCGTCCACAAACACTGCACTCTCCAGCGCCAAGTTGAGACAGTTTGAGAGTAAAATACTCCCATAGAGCGGCAACGAAAAGGGTCCGGGTCAAGTGGAAGTCCCCGTGAGTCCGCCTTCTCATTGCCGCATACCGTTTCGGCTTCGGTCAGGAAGGAAAGGCTACCGCGTCGGTTGCCGCGTGAGTTTCCCAACGCGCGGTCACGCGGTGATTTCCGGCGCGGCAACGATGTCGCGTTCTGTCAGGATGCGATCAATCAGCCCCCACGCCAACGCTTCCTCGGCCGTCATGAAGCGGTCGCGGTCCATCGCCTGCTCGAACTCTTCATAGGTGCGTTTGCAATGCTCGGCGTAGAGCCGCGTCATGCGCTGCTTGGTTTTCAGGATTTCCTCGGCATGGATCTGCATGTCCGATGCCTGTCCTTGGAATCCGCCTGACGGTTGATGAATGAGAATGCTGGTGTTCGGCAAGGCGGCGCGCTCGCCGGGTTCGCCCACCATCAATAGGAACGATCCCATCGAACGGGCCGTGCCCATGCAGAGCGTATGAACCGGCGCGCGGATGTATCGCATGGTGTCATACATGGCGAGGCCGCTGGTGACCACGCCACCGGGAGAATTGATGTAGAGTTGAATCGGCTTCTTGGGATTCTCGGCCTCCAGAAACAGCAACTGTGCGCAGACGAGTGCGGAAACGGTGTCGTTGACCTCACCGTTCAGAAAAATGATCCTCTCGCGGAGAAGGCGGGAATAAATGTCGAAAGAGCGTTCGCCACGGCTGGATTGCTCGATGACCATAGGGACGAGTTGCATCGCTTCGCGCATAGGCGAACTCCTGTCGGTTAGGATTTAAGGTGACTGGCTAAAACGTCAGGCGGCCAGCATCATCCACGGCGCATTGCCGTTGGCCGCGGGCGGCATCTGTTGGGCCAGCCTCGTATCCGTCAGCCCGTGAACGATCGTGAGTATCGTGCCGCCGTTGGAATCGGGCCTGACCTGAAACGTGACGATGCTCTCAAGGAAGGGCGGCTCACCGTCCCGCATCCTGTAGCTGATTTCCTCGCCCGGCGCCGTGGAGACCGGCTCGGCCTCGGCCAACTCCTGCTTGGGCAGCCATTTCTCCCGAAAGGCGGGAATGCTGACCGCCCGCCAAACCTTCTCCGGCGGTGCATCGAGTTCGTATTCAAACACCAGATCTTTTTCCTGCCTTTCGGCCTTCGCATCGCTCATTGGTCCATGTCCTTCAGCAAAGCCTTCAACGCATCAATCCGCGCTGGCCAGTAAGCCCGATACTTCGCCAGCCATCCCGCTATGAGTGCGAGGCCGTCGGGATCGACCTCGTAGTTCACGAACCGCCCCCGCCGTTCTTCGCGGACCAGCTGCGCATTGCGCAGCACGGAAAGGTGCTGGGACATCGCCGGCTGGCTGATGTCCATGCCGTCCCGCAGGGCGCTGGCATTCATGCTGCCGCTCGCCAGCTTCTCGAAGATCGTGCGGCGTGTCGGGTCGGCCAGAGCTTTGAAAATCTCGTTCTCGATCATGCCAACAGATAAGCACACACTTATCTGGTTTGCAACGCTATTGTCAGGCTGCGGATGAACCAACCGCCTAAGCAGTTCCTGCGATGGTTGATCAGACGAAAATCGCGGACAACATCGAAAACCTGCGGTTAGGGCCGTTCAGTTCGACCACTATGCGCGAGTTCCCGTTGAAGATCCCGACCCTCCATTTCGGCCAGCCGCGGCACTCAAATTGGCGTCGGGCGGAGCGGTTTGATTTCAAACCGCCATCGGCGGTTCTGCCCATCGGCCGCCGGTCCACCCTTTCGCGGCTATTGCTTGCTGCGATCATCGATGACCTCGGCTCGACGCTCCTCGCCTTTGCGGGCATCTTGTCCGTTGACCCGTTCGTTCGCCCTCGCCTAAGCTAGGCTATGGACGAGCCAGAAATTCCTCTTATCGGCGGCAAGGATTCGAACGTCGTGCGCATAGGCGAAACGGTGCGGCGCGGTGGACGTGCGTGGTCTCCCGCCGTTCTCGACCTGCTGCGGCACGTCGAGCGCCAGGGATATGATGGGTCCCCGCGGGCGCTCGGCCTCGATGATCAGGGACGGGAAGTACTCACCTATATCGAAGGTGACGTCGGCAATGGCGAAGGCTTCCTTCCCGATAAAGGCGGTCGCTTCGACCTCCGTCTTCCGGATTATGTCTGGCGCGATAACGTCCTCGAGCGCCTGGGACAATTGCTGCGATCCTACCACGATGCTGCAGCCAGCTTCTTATGGAGAGACCGCGAATGGCGTCTTGACGCCCGGCACCCTGTCGAAACGGTCTGCCACAATGACGTGACGCCGTGGAATACGGTCTTTCAAGCAGGGCTCCCCGTGGCCTTCATCGATTGGGACGCGGCAGCGCCGGGACCGCGCGCCTGGGACCTTGGCTTTGTTGCCTGGCGTTGGGTGCCGTTCTGGCGTGACGAGAAATGCGAGGCGCATGGCTTGCACACGGGCGTCCGCGAGAAAGCCCGGCGCTTTCAATTGTTGCTCGATGCCTACGGGATAACACCGGAGATCGGCATCATGCAGGCCGGAATCGAACGCGTTCGGCAAATGCAGCAACATATGCGCAACCTTGCTGCAGCGGGTTCCGCATGGGAGATGGAATTGGCCAGCCGTGGTGTGCTTGATGAGGGGATGCTTGAGGTCGCCTGGATGGAAGACCATGCGATGGACCTGATTCAGCGCCCACGCGGATGAGCTCGGGCCGAGCAGCTCCGGCGTCAACCGGCCCTCGCCCCGCCTCTCCGAGGCCACTGAGATCTGACCTAAGCGATTTTGCCGACGGTGATGAAGAGCCGTCGGCGAAGCGCCCCATTCCGGCCGTTCGGGCAGCGTTTTGCGCGGATGACCAGATCGGGTGGAATTCCGACTGGCGGCAAGGGGGATCGGTGGTGTCTTACTTTACTGCCGAAAAGGCGGTCGGTGACAACAGCTGGCTAGAGATATTGGAGAGGATTTGCCCGTCGCGCTCTGACTCGTCGCGGGCCTTAAGCCATGCAGGATCAGTGGTGAAAGCATTCCATTTCACCTCGCGATCAGCTAGCGATTCCCAGGCGATGAGATAGGTGAGACGCTGGCTGCTTTCGCCCACGATTGTGGTGAAGAAACCCGCCTGCTTGATGCCGTGCTTGTCCCATATTGCCAGCGTATGTTCGGCAAAGCGGTTGAGCAGCGCGGGCAATCGGCCGGGCAGGCAGTCGTAAATTCTGAGCTCGTAGATCACAGTCTTGCTTCCTTATGTCCCCTGAGAACGACATGTGTTTGGCACTTGCTCCCCTGCGCCGACAATGTCCTCAAAACTTGCAGCAACGTCAATTTCACGGTGGATCCGTCAATATCCCTATTAGAACAGGCCCTGCAGGTATGTGCGAACCGCTAATCTTCTGTCAATCCGATCGTCTGTGTTTAGGTGTGGCAATTTTGAGCCCCCTTGGTGATGTAGATCAGCGCTTGGCCTGCCCGGCGCTGGCCGGGTACAGAGGGTAGGCCCAGGATCTGCTCTAGCCTTACCGGGATCGAGCCACTGGTCTCTACCGTCGTGAGGCCGATGGGAACGGATGGAGGCCGGCGTGGATCCTCGGGTCAAGCCCGAGGACGACGGAGGGCGGGGTGAGCTGTGTGGCAAATTCACCGCCAACAACTGTGAAAATCCACATATCTTTCGAACTGGCTTCGCAGCCAACCGGCGCGAAAGGCGGGCGGCCAGCCCCGTCCTTCGAGGCCCCTTCGGGGCACCTCAGGATGAGGCTGGAGAGAGGTTGCAGCCTGGTTCAACGGGAAGCGCAGCGGCACGGCACACCGACCAGCCCTCATCCTGAGGTGCGCAGGCCAAAGGCCGGAGCCTCGAAGGACGAGGGCGGGTGTTGTCGGGGTAACGTTTCGAACCTGGGGGGATGAAATCTCATCCATGGCAAGGACTTATCCTGCCGAAGCATCCGCCTCATCACCCAGCCCTCGCCCCCCGCAGCGCCGTCAATCCCCTGCGCAGCCACAGCAATTGCTGCGGCGGCATCTGGCGCAAGTGTTCATAGTCCATCACCGTCACATTATAGACCGTGCTCCTCACCTGCGGTCCATCAGGGCAGCGGAGCAGGATGCCCTGGAGCGCCATCATGCGGTTGCTGGCCTTGCGGGCGCGGTCGGCGAAGGTTTCGGTGACCTCGCCTTCGTGGCCTTTGACGGTAAAGAGCGATTGCGCTCTCGGGCTCGGGGCCGGGATGCCTGTGGTCTTGTGGTAGCGGGCGATTGCCTCGGCGTAATCGTCGCCGGCCTGGCGCTGCTCGGCGGTGATCAGGCCGTCGAGGAACATGCGGCCGAGGGTGTAGCCGGCGAACGGGCTCTTGACCGTCTCATCGGCCACCGTCCTGCCGAAGCCGTGGATGCGGCGGCGGGCGGCGATTGCGACGCTGATATTCTCCTTCTCGGTTTCGAAGGGCTTGATCTTGCCGCAGGGAAAACGCTCGACATTCTCCTTGCGCGGCCGGCCGGCGCCCTTGTTGACCCGCCCTGTCTTCACCTTGGTGGCTTTGCCGCCCATGCTGATCGTCCTTCTATCGAATGATGCCGTTTCTGAGTGCCGCGGCGACCAGCGCCGTATCCTTGAAGACGCCGAGCCGCGCCTTGGCGTTGGCAATGTGCGTGTTCACGGTGATGTGAGAGATGCCGAGAATGGTGCCGATCTCGGCGGCGGTCTTGCCGGCCGCCATCCAGCGGATGATTTCGGTTTCGCGTGGGGTGACGTTGCTCATGGCTCTGCCGGCCCATCGATGCTGGGCACGCGCGGCATCGTCACATGCGCGCCCGACAGGGTCACCCGCGTCACCCGGTCGGGGTGGCGGATCGGCTGGACGGGCGGGCCCGCCTTCGGATGTGGATGCCAGGTATCCTGCCTGGAGGGGAACCTATCGCGGTTGCGGTGCGCCATGTTGATGACGGTGTTCTTTTTCGAGCCGAACAGATTGGCGATCTCTCTCGCCGACAGCCCTTCCTTCCAGAGCTTTTCCGCCTTGACGATCTTGTCTTCCGTCCAAAAGGTGATGGTCATCTCAATGCCTCCTCGTATCGTGCGGCTCTTGCAATGATCGGGTTGTCGGGGAACATCTTCGCCAGTTCCCGTTTGGCGCTGCGGCTGCCATTGGCCGCGTCCCGCAGCAGCTGCATCTTGTAGGCTGTGACCTTCGGCTGCGGCGTCTCGGGCTCGGCCTCCATGCGCGGGCGGCTCTCCGCCTCGATCGCCGCCTGCTGATGGCGGCATTGCTCGGCGAAACTGGCGGAGCTCGGGGCGAAAGCGCGGTTATGATCCCTGACCTTTCCGGAGATGAAGAGTTTGGCGGCCTGCCAGACAGCCTCCAGCGGGATGCCGTCGATGGCGACGAGATAGGCGCGGATCTGCATGTCGGGATCAGTGCCTGCGGATGCCGGGAAACCCGAAAGCATCCCAGCTATGATCTTCACCGGAGAGGAAATCTCTTGCGGCATCGACTGTCGTCCTTCTCGTACTGCTGTTGATCGACCCGGCTTCCCTCGCCTTCTCCTTGAGGTACCAGTCGCATTTGATTGCCTGCCAGCCGCGGAAGATCTGCATCTCGGCGGCGCCGACCGGGTCGCCGGTCAGCAGATATTCCCTCGCCTGCATCCGCGCGGCATAGACCGTCAGCGGCTTCTTCAGCGTGCGCTTGCGATGCTCGATGATCGCTGCCGCGAGCTCCTCCCCCAGCACCGGGCTGAGGATGTCCATGATCTCCTGGCTCACTGTGTCCTTGCCCATGCGATGTTCCTTTCCCGATTGAGATGGCCTCTTCAAACCCGCAGCCTCCGTCGCCCGCCGGCAAAATTCACCGGCGTGCCCGGCTTGAGGGGGCGGCGGGGAAACCGAGGGATCTCCGAGCCGGCATGATCCTCGTGGGTGGTGTCGCCCTTCTCGGCGCTGCGAAGCCTGTGGATCTCGGTTTCCACCGACGGCACCGACACCCCGAGGATGGCAGCGATTTCGATATAATCCCGGCCGGAGCGGAAGAGCTCGAGCGCGTTCATGTGAGCGCCTTGCTGCGCCGGGGCGGCCTTCACTTGGAAGCTCATCGCTTGATCCTTCTTTCCCGCGAACGCGGTCCGCCGTTGCCGCCGAAGCGGGTGCTGGCAACGTTTTTGATTTTTCAGGGGTGACGACCGGAGCGCCGGCTCTGGGAGCAAAGGCTCCGGTCGTCTGCTAGGCCGCCGCCTGGGTCGGGCGCGAGTGCGCCCGGGAGCTGGCGTCGCCGAGGGAGGAGCGACGACGCCAGCCACCGATAGCCGTCAGGGAGGGGCTGGGCTATCGGGTGGGTGATCGGCAGAGCGCCGGGCGGGATCATCGTCTCGCTGATCTCTTCCGGGCGCGTCGGCCGGTCGCAATTCTCGCAGTGGCGCTCGATCACCTCGGCAATCGACAGCGCCTTGCCGCAATTCGGGCAGCCGGTGTAGCGGGTGCTGCGGCGCTCACTCTCGCCGGCGGCCGTCAGGATGGCGATGGTCATAGCGATTCCACCTCCCGGTTGGCGTTCAGCACCTGCTGCAGGGCCTTGGCGAGGAAGGGGATATCCTCGTTGCGAACTGATATCACCGACATCCGCCCTCCCCTTGGGCCTTGCGGCCGGTGAATGACGACGCCGGTCGGGATGACGTCCATGGCGAGCCGCTCTTCCGAGGAAATGGTGAACCTCATGGCGCCGTCTCCTCCAGTCCGAAAGGCTGGCCGTTGTTCATGATGTCGGTGTTTGTCATGGCGATTAGGGTACAATTAATACCCGCAATGTCAAGCACATTAGGGCATGACATGTACCTTATTTTAGGGTATTTTTTATATCATGTTGAAAGATCAGGAACAATTTGAACGCGAAGAACGCGCAAAGCGCCTCGTCATGGCCAGGAAGAATGCCGGCTTTGCCGGGCCGAAGGCGATCGTCGATCGGTTCGGCTGGAATGCGAATGTCTACAAGGCGCATGAGTCCGGCCGCAACGGCTTCGGCATTGCCGATGCGAAGAAGTATGCCCGCGCTTTCAAGGTCAATCTCAACTGGCTGCAGTTCGGCACCGGCAACGCGCTCGATCCGGATGAGCTGCCGGTCTCCGTCGCCGATGTGCCAAAAATCTCCTGGGTCAGCGCCGGCCAGCTGAGCGAGCAGGCGCCGATCACCGATTTTTCGGAATTCCCGACGGTCGCCGCCCTCGATCTGCCCGATGGCGAATGGATCGCGCTCGAAGTCGAGGGCAATTCGATGAACAAGATCTCGCCGCCGGGCTCGATCATCTTCGTCAATCTGCGCGACAAGCGCCTGGCCCCGAACGCGCTTTATGTCGTCGCCGACGAAACGGGGGCTGCGACCTACAAGCGCTATCGCCCGAACGACAATCCGCCTTTCCAGCCCGCATCCTACGAGGACGTGCCGCCGCCGGAGTTCCAGGGCGCCGTCACCATCGTCGGCCGCGTCCGCCGATCGATCATCGAGATGTGAGGATGAGAGCGCAGGCTCGAAAATAACGCCGCGAATCAATCATATTTCAGTAGGGAAAACAGGATGATACGCCCTTCCTCACGCGCCGGCAGAATCTGGTTCTATATCGTCACACTAGCGGTGTTGCTCCTGGCGTACAGCGCCGCGCGCGAGATGTACGGCCTGTAGGATTTCGCTCCGAAGCTCGCCGATCCCCAGCCGGGATCATGAGGGGTATCGGGAGAGGATTCATCCTCTGAAACCACAAATTGCGGAAGCTCCGGATGCCGTTCGCGCACCACTCTCGACACCGCCACCAGGATGGAACGAATGGCTGCGGGGAACATGTCCTTCGGCAGCTTCTCCTCCCACGGATCATAAATTCGGTGATCCCAGGCCCGCCTCGATCACTTCGTTGGTGATTTCGATTTCGTTGCGCATGGCCGGCCTCTTTTTTCTCGTAGCTTCATACTCCAACTTCAGTTCTCTATCCTCTCTCTTCAGCTTAGGAGGAGAAGGTTCCTGAAGGCTGGTGAGGGAGGGTTCCGGCCAAAGCTTCCCCCTACCCCATGAGCAAAGCCCATGAAGCCGGGAGAGCATTGGCCAAGTCCTGAAGGCCGGAGCCGGGATGGGACACGTGCCAGAGGGGCCATTCGCTTCGCCCTCGTCCTGATTTTCTGACAGCGCACTTAAGGACTTTCGCTTCCCGCGCCGCTGGGCTTCGTCAGCTCGGGAGTTGCACCCGGTCGCCCAATCACTGGCGACAGGCATACGCCTATGATTCGTACCTCGTCAATCCAGGAGGTATTTTTTATACCTTTTGTGGTTGACGTGAGCAGGTATAATAAATACCTTCTCTTCACAAGCCGATCAGAGGCGCGAGAGGAGAGGCGATGCAGCACATCCGCAATATCGAGACCGAGGAGAGCAAGCGGGACGCCCGCTGGAATGCAGCACGCACGACCCACGACTGCCGCGCCTATATGGCCAACGAGGCCCAGCGCATGGGCGCCCTCGGCTTTGCGTACCTCAGCCGTCCCGAACATTCGATCCGCGGCCCGTCCTGGCTGCGTGGTGCCGCGGCCAGCGTCGAGGAGCACTACCGCTATGCCCGCGAGATCATGGGCATCACCGATACCGATCAGCTTTACGCGTGAGGGGAACGGAGATGTCTGCCGCCAATCCCACATCCGAACCATCGACCGAGAGCCCTTCCCTTCCTGCCGCCCCACGGGCCGGAGCAACCGAAGAGATCCGCACCAAGGCCCGCTTCACGGCCGGAGCACCCGATCTGCTGACGGCGCTGGTGGAGGCCGAACGCTTTTTCGATGGCAGCGTCGATCACGGCTGCCCGCTTCACCAAAAGATCCTTTCCGCCATCGACACAGTGAAAGGCGGTGCAGCATGAGCGATTGCCTGATCAAGGCCTTTTCCGGCTGCGCCTGCCCGCCCGGCGAATGCGCGGAAAAGCCCCTCACTCCGGCGCCGGTCACCTTCGTCTCGTGGCGGACCCAGGCAATCGCCTGCCTCACCTTCGGCTTCCTCGTGGCCATCGTTACCGCCGCCTGGATGGAGACACAGTTCAGGAACCAGGATCTCAGCCATCAGGAACAGGTGTCATGGAACTGAGCCAAGGCTGTTCCAGATACCGCCGATCAGGAGCTGAACTTGATGTCGCTCGCCTTCGCCGCCGTAATGAATGCGCGGCGCACCTGCTCCGGCCCGGCGGCATCATTGAACACATCAAGCACAAGCCGCTCGGCCACCTTCGCCGCCGGCGTCTGCTCGGGCCAATCGTTCAGCAAGGTATTGCCCGCCTGAACGACATTATAGACGGTTCTCGTCTTGCCATTGATGGTGATTTTCACCGGCTTGAAGCTTCGTCGCCTGCTCATGATGCAGCCCCCTCACGCTGGACATCCGACTCAACGAATCACTTCGAGACTCGTTCCGGTTGATTCGAAAGCGCGGAACACCGCACTCGATTCATGCGACGCCAATGCACCGCTCCTGTTCAGCCGCACCTCGATTATAACTCTTTTCTGCAGAAAAATTATAACCGGAGAGAGGATGGGTTTTCGGCCGATTCTAAGCGACGCCGATGCACCCTTGTAAAATTTTCCCGCTTGATTCCGTCGGCGTCAATCTCTACTTTGACCATATATGGTCATTTAAGACGGGAGGCCGCAATGTCTACGATCAGCGTGGCAGAGGCAAAGGCCGGTTTCGCCGGTCTGGTGGATGAAGCGGCAAACGGAGAATTCGTGACGATCACGCGGCACGGAAAGCCGGCTGCCGTGCTTGTGTCCGTCGAAGCGGCCGAGGCTGCAAAGAAGGCTTTGAAGACGCCACGGCCGAATTTCGGGGATTTCCTGTTGACGTTTCCCGGCGGGGTCGAGCTGGAGCGGAACCCTTCGAAAATGCGCGATATTGATCTGTGACCGCCTATCTTCTCGACACGAATATCATTTCGAAGTTCGCGCCGGGCAAGGCGTCGCCGTCCGATCCGGTGCGGGCATGGTTCCGTGAGCAAGGCGAAGCCGATGCTCTCTTTCTGTCGGCTCTGTCACTCGCGGAGATCGAGAAGGGAATGCGGAGCCTTCACCGTCGCGGCGGGATCGAGCGGGCAAAGCGCCTCTCAGTATGGTTGGACGTCATCACCGAGAGTTTCGGCGATCGGATCTTGCCGATGGATACCGTTGTCGCGCGCATCGTCGGCGCCCTGGAAGATGACGCCGAAAGCCAAGGCCGTCATCCCGGCCTTGGCGATCTCATCATCGCGGCGACCGCGCGCGCCTACGACCTCACGGTCATTACGGAAAACCTACGGCATTTCCAGCCGCTTGATGTCGCTATCGATCTGCCCGCCGCGTTCCGGTCGGAATGATCATTTCTCCGGTTTTGAGGAGCAATCAGCCCGATATGGCCGGCAAAAACGGAGCGCTGCGTTCCGGCAGAATTCTAGACGATAGGCTGCCGAACGCGTTTCCTTAAGCGCACTCAGCGGCACCTCAGTTATAACTTTCCTGCAGAAAAATTATAACCAGAGGGAAGGACCAGTGATGCGTGCCACGTCGACCGTCGTTTAATACCAGCGTCCTCGGCCGTACCAGCCGCCGCCGCCTAGCAAAAGAAGTATCACAACGATGATGAGAAGGGTGGTGAGATCCATGTGCGTTCTCCTGGGAGGCCATCACCATCTCGTTTGCGCCTGACGGGCGTTGCTCATGGTGGGACTCCCCCGCGTATAACGGCGCTGGCCGGGATTGGTTCCATTCGATGGCCCCTACGCGGCCGGCGCCGACCAAAAAGCCTGCTTGACTGCCCTGGAGACGCCGGAGAAGACCCATAGTCATCAACACCCGGATCACCAAACCAACGTTGGCGCGGCGTTCACTACGGGAGAGCGGATCGCAAGAGATGATCAGTCATTGCCGGGCAAAAAGCGACATAGCAGCGACACAAACGAAAAACCCCGCCGGAGCGGGGTTTCTAGCTGGTCGGAGTGGAGTGATTCGAACACTCGACCCCCACGTCCCGAACGTGGTGCGCTACCAGACTGCGCTACACTCCGTGACCAGCGGCGCTTCTATAGAACAGCCTATCTGGTTGCACAAGCACCAAATTCCAAAAAGCCGGCGGAAATTTTGACGGGGTTGTGACAGGTTCGGACGGTGGCGGCTGCAGCAAAAAGCCACACCTGCCGCAAATCGAACGGAAGTCTCTTGAGAGCAATTTTCTTTTGCCGGGTTCCGCGCTAAAGGGCAGACGGGACAGGCGAAACCGCTCACGAGGGCGGCTTCGCAACCATGCGCTTGAGATCAGGGACGACACGATGAATTTCCGCACCATGACCGCGGCCGGGCTTGCCATTGCGCTTGCCGGATGCACGACCATTCCTTCCGCCGGCAACCCGATCGAGGCCCGCTGGGTCGGCAAATCGGCCGGCATCTTCTTTGCCGCTTACGGGCCGCCGATCAGCGACCGCGAGGAAGGCTCGACCACCATCTATACCTGGCGCGGCGGCTACAAGACCGTGCGCATTCCGGCGAAATATGCCGAAGGCGCCGACGGCAAGCGCGGCAAGCAGATTTCCTCTGCCCGCACCGCCTATCTGCGCTGCCAGGCCGAAATCACCACCAGCTCCGATTACACCATCCGCGACATCCGCACCGTCGCCGACATCCCCGGCGTGGATGGTCCGTCCTATTGCGCCGAGTTCCTGGCGCCCGAACAGAAGTAACGGACGGTTTGTTTGAGATGCATAACAGGCGGCCCGGGTGCCGCCTGTTAAAATGCTGACGATGTCTCGGCGCGAGGCCGCTGCTTTCTGGTTTGTGCCGGGGGTGGCCCCTCATCCGGCTGCCGCCACCTTTGCCGGGGTCGAGACCAGTGGCTCGACCCCGGCAGGGGTTAGGGTGAGGGGCAGTTCGCGATCTCATTGGCGGCCGCCGCTCACGCCGCCTCCCCCGCCTGCGCCACCGTTTCCGCCAACTTCCGCGCCGCGACGAAATCCACCTTGCCGGAGCCGAGCACCGGCACCTTGCCGATATTGACCTCGGCCGGCACCATCATGTCCATGGCGCCCTTGGATTTGGCGAAGGCGAGGAATTCGGCGCGGGTGGCGGTGGGGGCGTCGGTGAGCAACACCAGCCGCTCGCCCTTCTTGGCGTCGGGCAGCGAGGAGACGACCGAGAGGGCGCCGGGCCAGAGCTCGGCGGCCAGCGTCTCGACGGCGGCGAGCGAGATCATTTCGCCGCCGATCTTGGCGAAGCGTTTGGCGCGGCCGCGGATCTTGACGAAGCCATCCTCGTCTATGGTGACGATGTCGCCGGTGTCGTGCCAGCCGTCGACCAGCGGCTCGAGCACGCCGGGCTTTTCGGCACGGAGGTAACCGGCCATGACATTGGCACCGCGCACATGCAGCCGGCCGCCCTCCTCGATGCCGGGCACCGGTTCGAGCTTCCATTCCATGCCCGGCAGGATTTTGCCGACCGTACCCGACTTGTTGTACATCGGCGTGTTGATCGAAATCACCGGCGCGGTCTCGGTGACGCCATAGCCTTCCAGGATGCGCAGGCCGAATTTTTCCATATAGGTCTGGCGGGTCGAGGCCTTCACCGGCTCGGCACCGGAGAAGATGTAGCGGATCGAGCGGAAGTCGTAAGGATGCGCCGTCCTCGAATAGCCGTTGAGGAAGGTATCGGTGCCGAAGATGATCGTGGCGTTGGAGACATAGATCAGTTCCGGCACGATGCGGTAATGCAGCGGCGACGGATAGAAATAGACCGGCACGCCCGAGATCAGCGGCAGCACCGTGCCGGCCGTCAGCCCGAAGGAATGGAAAACGGGTAAGATGTTGAACACCTTGTCGCCGCTGTGGAAATCGATGCGGGCGGCGGCCTGGGCGGCGTTCGACAGGATGTTGCGGTGGGTGAGCACCACGCCCTTCGGCGTGCCCTCGGAGCCCGAGGTGAAGAGGATGACGGCCGGATCATCCGGCTTACGTTTGGTGAGCGGCCGCGCCTTTCTGAGAAACCCGAGGATCTTGTCCTTGAGTGAGATTTCGGCCCTGAGATCATCGAGCCAGACGATCGTCACCTGCTTTTCCATCTCCTCGATCACGGCACCGAGCTTCGCCTGAGTGACGAAGGCGCGCGAGGTCAGCACATGCTTGACTTCGGCAGCCTTGCAGGCGGAGAGGATATTGGCGGCACCCGCGGTGAAGTTCAGCATCGCCGGCACCTTGCCCGCGGTCATCACGCCGAGAAGGGTGGCGGCGGCGCCATTGGCATTCGGCAGCATGACGCCGAGGTTTTGTTCCGGGAAGCGGGTGCGGAATTTGGCGCCGAGCACGGCAGCCCCGGTCAAGAGCTTGCCATAGGTCAGCCGGCCGGTGACCGGATCCTCGACGGCGAGCTTGCCCATGCCGAATTCATGGCCGGCCTGGATGACGCGGTCGAGCACGGTCGACGAGGTATCGGCGGTCTGGAACAGCAGGTTCGACATCACCTGATAAAGGGCGGCTCCTGCCGCCGTGCGGCGCTTGCGGCCTTTCAGCTCCGGCGGCACTTCGAGCTTCACCGGCTCGAGAATGGTGACCTTGACCTTGGGAAACAGCCGGCGGCGGATCTTGCCGTTATCGAGATAGGAGAGATAGCTCTTCTCCAGCCCGTCGATCTTCACCGGCACGACCATCGAGCCGGTTTTGTCGGCGACCATGGCGGCACCGTCATAGACCTTCATCAGCGTGCCGGTCACCGTCAGGCGGCCCTCGGGGAAGATGCCGATCGGATTGCCGTCCTGCACCACCTTGATCAGCGAGCGCGTCGCCATCGGCTTGGTCGGGTCGAGCGGCAGGAATTTGCACATCTTCAGGAAGGGCCGCACCCACCAGGCCTGGGCGATCTTGTAATCGACGGCAAAGGTGGGCTCTTCCTCGGTGATGGCGAGCGCGAGCGCGCCATCGAGCAGGCTGACATGGTTGAGCGCGATGATCGGCGCGCGGCCGGCCTTCTTGATATTCTCCAGGCCCTCGACCTCCAGCCGCATGAAGGCGCGGAACAGGATCGAGATGAAATCGCGGAAGGGATTGGTCGGCAGCGTCTTCAGCATCAGCCAGGCGACGGCAAAATTGATGATGCCGAGGCCGATCAGAATCTGCGGAATGGAGGCGCCGAGCGCCTGGACGGCGGCAACGAGGCCGAGGCCGACGGTGATGAACAGCGCCGAGAGCACATTGGCGGCGCCGATGACGCGGGCGCGGCGGTCCTCATGCGCCCAGGTCTGCAGAGCGGCGAAGGTCGGCACGGCGATGAAGGCGCCTGATATCGCCATGCCGGCGAGATCGATGGCGACGCGGATGGTATTCTCACCGGCAAAGAAGGTGGCGATCGTCGTTGCGTGGCTTGCCGAAGCCAGGCCCCAGAGATTCCAGGCGAGATCGAGGCTGAAGAGGCCAAGCAGCGCCGTGCCGACAGGGGCCGGCAGCAGCACGATGCGGCCGGAGGACATCCAGGCGGCAATCGCCGAGCCGACGGCGACGGCGATGGCAAAGACGGTGAGATAGGCCGGCACGACCAGCTCGGAGCCGCCGAGCAGCTCGGTGACCATGGTAGGCAGGATCGACAGCACGAAGGCGCCGACCAGCCAGAACCAGCAGTTCATCAGCGCCGAACGCCACAGGCGTTTATCGGCGCGGATTTCCATGACGAGGGTGTAGCTGGAGCGGATGACATTGCGGTCGATCTCCAGATCCGGCGCCTTGGAGCCGGTCGGCGGGATCATCCGGCTGGCCAGCCAGCAGAGCACCGAAAGCCCCATCATCATCGTGCCGAAGATCAGCACATTGTCACCGCCGGAGAAGGCGAAGGCGGCGATGATCGTGCCGGCGAGGATGGCGATGAAGGTGCCGCCCTCGATCCAGGCATTGGCCTTCGGCAGATCGCGGCGTTCGAGATGATCGGGCAGGATGCCGTATTTGATCGGCCCGAACAGTGCCGAGACGACACCGAAGCCGAAGAGTGCTGCCATCAGCACGAAGATGGAGGAAAACGCGAGACCAACGACGGCAAGGCCGGCAATGGCGATCTCGCAGCGTTTCAAGAGTTCGGCGATCTTCGCCTTGTCATGCTTGTCGGCAAGCTCGCCGCCGAGTGCGGAGAGCAGCAGGAAGGGCACGATGAGGATGACGCCGGCAAGCGTCACCAGTGCAGCACCCTCGCTCGCCGACATCTTGAAAAGAATGAGGAACACCAGGGTGTTCTTCAGAAAATTGTCGTTGAAGGCCGTGAGGAACTGGGTCCAGAACAGCGGCGCGAATTTCCTTGATGTCATCAGATTGTGTTGCACGGGCTCGTTCCTCTTTCGGCAGGCAGAGAAGGCCACAGAGTTGTTACGCAAAAGTTGAATGCGATAACAACTCTGCAGTGCGGTTAACGAAGATTAATCTTCATCGTTACGATTGAACTTGACCAGCAGTTTCTCGGTGCGGGCATCCTCGACCTTGCGGATCAGCTTCTCGGATTCGGCATTGTCGCGCAGCGTCTTGGTGATGTTCACCGTGGTCTGCACCAGCATCAGAATGCCCATGGCGAGATAGCCTTTGCCCCAGAGATCGAGCGGCATCATGTAGAGGCCGAGCGCCAACATGAAGGCGGCCGAGCCGAAGGAGATGTAGGAGAAGCTGACCCAGCTTGAGGAATGTTTCTGGAAACTGTCGTTCATATCAGTGGTCCCTATGGTTCGATGAATGGATGGTTGGATGGATGCAATTTCAGGCGGCAGGCGTGATGCGGCTCTTCAGCCGCGCCAGCACATCATCGGCGGATGAGCGCAGCGGCGCCCCGAAGCCGGCATTGGCAAGCTTCTCGATGATGCCGGCCGGGCGGATGGCGCCTTCCATGTCCTTCAGGGCTGCGGCCGTCAGCTCATTCTGGCTCTGGCGCAGGCGAAGGCGGGCCAGGGTCTCCTCGGCATCGTCGAGCGTGGCAAGGCCCGGGCTGCTAACTGCGACATCGAGCTTCTGCGCCTCCTGCGTGGCACGGGCCAGCCGCTCGCCGCGCTGCAGCTCCTGCAGCCGCGCCTCGGAGGCACGGACGATCGCCTTCAGCTTGTCGATGGACCTGGTGAACTGGGCTTGCGCCTTTTCCGATGCATCGCGCTCGGCTTCGAGATAGGCGATCGCCTCGGCCGCCTCGTGGGCCAGGCCCTCATTGCCCTTCGCCAATGCGGCGGAGGCGCGGTTTTCGAGATCGTCGATGCGGGCAACGATCGCCCCGTGCTGCACCCTCTCCTGCTCGTTCTGGGCGATGGCGACCGCGACGCTGCGGCGGGCCGACTGGATCGATTGGGCGGCATCGCGGATCTGCTGGGCCAGCAGCGGCACGGCGTGGCAGTCGGCGAAGGCCTGTTCGGCATCAAGCGCCCTGCCCCGCAACAAAATGGAAATCAGTTTGAACATTTCTTGCCTCCGGTTTATGAACGTTGTTCACGAGAGGTGTTATGCCAGAATCATGAACGGCGTTCAAGATAAATTTTGAACGACGTTCAAAAAATCGAAGAGGAATGGTTAATGGCCGGCAGACGAGAAGAAAAACGCGAAGACCTGAAGGCCCGGCTGATCGAGGCGGCGCGCGAGCGGATCGCCCGCGACGGGCTGACGAATCTCCGCGCCCGCGACATCACCCAGGACGCCGGCTGCGCGCTCGGCGGCCTCTACACGGTCTTTTCAGACCTCGCCGAGCTCGTCATCCACGTCAACTCCGCGACGCTGAAGGCGCTGGAGGCGAGGCTGACGCTCGCCGAAACCAAGGACAAACCGCCGACCGACCGGCTGCGCAACCTGGCGCAGGGTTACCTCAGCTTCGCCGTCGAACACCGGAACCTCTGGAAGGCGCTGTTCGACCACTTCCCCCCCGACACCAGCCCGACGCCGCAATGGCATCTTGACGAACACCTCTTCCTGATGGACGTGATCGCCGAACCGCTGGCCGAACTGCAGCCCGACATGCCCCCCGAAGACCGGGCGATCCGCGCCCGCACGCTGTTCGGGGCCGTGCATGGCGTCGTCAGCATCAGCCTCGAAGGCCGCTTCGTCGGCCTGCCGCTGGAGCGGCTGGCACGGGAGGTGGATGAGCTGGTGCAGACGATTGCCGCGGGGGCGGAGCGGCGGAGGGGGTGACGTGTGTGATTTCATTGGTTTAGTGGGGCAGGATGGGGTTGGGACGCCACCCCACCCTCCGTCATCCTCGGCCTTGAGCCGAGGATCCATGGCGCCGCCGTTTTTCGCCGAGCCCCACCACCTCCTCCGTCATCCTCGGGCTTGACCCCATAGGCGCTAACTTAGTCTTGACGGTGATGATCGTCGATGATTCACCGTGCTTATGAGCGATTTGTTGCAAGCATTG
>NZ_LXFU01000013.1 GCF_001657485.1 Rhizobium sp. WYCCWR10014 | reverse complement strand
TTCGCGAGCCACCGCGAAGGCGACGAGCCATCGCACATCGACAACTAAGTTAGCGCCTATGGGGCTTGACCCGAGGATCCATGCCCCGAGCATTGTGCTCGCCGTCGACAGACGGAGCGGCAGGGGGCATCCCATGCGTGAACTCATGTACGTCGAGTGCTGCGTATGGATCCTCGGGTCAAGCCCGAGGATGACGGAGTAGGTGGGAACCAATCTGCAAAACCGCACCCACTCGCTGGCGGACTTGTCCACCATCCCACCTTGACCCGACCACCCCTACACAAGCACTCTGCGCCCTCCACGCCGCCGCGAAAGGACACCCCATGAGCCGCATTTTCATCACCGGTTCCACCGATGGCCTCGGCCTTGCCGCCGCCCGCACCCTGATGAAGGAGGGCCATGACGTCGTGCTGCACGCCCGCTCCCGGGAGCGGGCCGCCGCCATATCAGAGATTTCCCCTGCCGCACTCGGCCTCGTCATCGGCGATCTCGCCAGCGCCACCGAGACGCGCTCGATTGCCGAGCAGGCCAACGCCATCGGCCGCATGGACGCCGTCATCCACAATGCCGGCATCTACCTCGAGAGGAGCCGGGGCGAAACGCCGGATGGCCACGCCAAGACGCTGGCGGTGAATGTGCTCGCCCCCTATCTGCTCACCGCCTGGATCACCCGCCCCGCCCGCCTGATCTATCTCAGCAGCGGCATGCACCGCAGCGGCAGCAGCGCCCTTGACGATATCGACTGGAAGAAGCGGCCGTGGAGCGCCAGCCAGGCCTATTCGGAAAGCAAGCTCTACATCGCCACCCTCGCCGCCGCCATCGCCCGCCACTGGCCGGATGTTCTGAGCAATGCGGTGGACCCCGGCTGGGTGCCGACCAAGATGGGCGGCGCCGGCGCGCCCGATGACCTCGAAATGGGGCACCTCACCCAGACATGGCTTGCGGCAAGCAATGATGGTGCGGCCAAGGTGAGCGGCGGGTATTGGTATCACCGCCGGGAGCGGGAGGCCTCGGCGGACGTGGCTGATCCTGGGTTTCAGGATGCGCTGTTGGAGAGGCTTGCAGGACTCACAGGCATTCGTTTGTTTGAAGAGCGCGGGTAAGGCGAGACCGGGTTAGCTGCAGCGTTCGAAACCTCTGGAAGGCGCTATTCAACCATCTCCCGCCCGAAACTAACCCGACACCGCAATGGCATCTCGACGAGCATCTCTTCCTGATGGACGTGATCGCCGAACCGCTGGGCGAATTGCAACCCGGCATGCCGGCGCAAGACCGCGCCATCCGCGCCCGCCCCTCCGTCAGCGCCGTCCACAGCGTCGTTAGTATCAGTCTGGAAGCACTTTTAGGGTTACTGCCGAGCGGCTTGCGCGGGCGATCACCTTAGCAGCTTGATGCGCTCTTGAAGGGTAAATGCTGTAGGAACGTTTTTGGCTGCCAATGTTGCAGCAATCTCGACAAGGGCCTGTCGAGCCTGAACATCCTTTGATAGCGCTTTTGCATCCGAACTTAGTGATGTCGCAACAAGATCAGCCAACGCTTCACCGGTACCATCTCGGTACCAATGACTATCTACCTTCAACATAGCACTGAGCCAACGAAGGCCGTCGAGACGCAGTGGAGTTCCGAACGTTTTCATCAGAAAGTAGCAGAAGCGGGTGATACATTCTTCGTCACGGCTAAGGTGGACCGTAGACCAAGTTTCGTAGACATCCTTCATTCGCAAGGCTACACCCTGCTCGAGGCGCGACAGGGCATCTTCGTTTCCGAACCCGAGCAGATCGCAGATCAAGCGCTCGCCGTGAAACCACAGGCCGGGCTGCGACCAATCTGCCGCGAGGCTATATTCCGCCATGGCGCGCCAAACATGTTCGAAGGCAGGCGGATCATCGCCTTTGCTTAAACGCAGATAGAGGCCCCGGATGAAGTGCTGCAGCGCGACGTGTGCGGCCGGGCCATGGACGAGTATGGGCTCCCATATGGCTTGTTGCTCGCTTTTGGGAGCCGCGATCGTAAGTGTCGCGAGCCTCAAGAGGATGTCGTAGCCCAGGTTCTGACTCGGCAGATCGTACTCGCCGTACTTTTCTTTGGCATTCGCCTTTGCACGCGCCGCATCCCACTCCCAGATGCGAAGCGCAAGATGCGTGTCCAATGATCGGTCACCCGTTCCGGCCCCATCGATTAGCCAACTAAACAAAACGCTGAGGAAATGATTGTCGAGCAATGTGCCGCGATTGCGCGTTGGCTTCCCCTGCCATCTCTCTTCCCCGGACATGTAGACGCGCATTCGCCGCTGAAAGTCCAAGCGTCCAACACCCGCGGCGACACGTTTCAAATCAAGGACGTCCGGCGTCGCGTCTTGAGCCCGCAAGGGAAAGCGTCGCAAACGCCTCAGCCAGAAACTCCAAGTTCGCTCTGATCGTTCATCGTCACGATGGCGAGGCGCCAGGAGAACTAGGCCGGACCATAGAACCCCTGCCTGCAGGATTCGCCACCACGCGGAACCAAGCTGTTCACGATTGGCGTAAGCAACTCTGACGACCACCTGGGCAGCTTGCTCCTCCCCGCACGTTAGAAGGTGTAGGACACTGGTTTCCCATTCCAGCGAAGCATCGTCCTTCTTCATCCAAAGGTGCAGCACAGCATAAGCGGCGAATTTCAGTTCATCATGTAGACTTGCAAATCGCCGCTTGCGAATCTCTTCTCCTGTCGACGGAACGTGCGAGACAGCGGCCTTCACGATTGCGAGTGCGTAAGCTTGAGCATCAGGATTGTTTACGAGCCAATCGTGTCCGAGTACGATGAGCGTGGCCGCGGCTGCGAGCTTGCATTTTGACTTGGCAGCCTCATCATCATCCAAATCGCAATCACATGCCTTGATCAGGTTGTGGAGATACTCTGCTTCTTGATCGGTAAGCGCCTGCCCACCTTGAAGCCGCTGCTCGCAACGCTCGGGCATAAGGAGGTATTCCAGAGGCTTGGCATTGTCGCTTTGCCACGACTGAACCTCCATGCGGAGCTCCTCCGGGCACACGAAACTGAGTACGGCATCTCCAGTCTCGGTATCCGCGAGTGCACGATAGTTGTCGCGGTTCAAAGTAGCGAACAGCAGCTTGAACTCCAGCGCTTCCTTTGTGTCTTGAGGTAACGTCCAAGTCGGTATCAGCGCCTGTAGATTGCGCGCGACGCCATCGTTCGTTTTCAGGAGCTCGACCGCGACATCGACGATTTTTTTCTGGCGATGGGTTGCCAGCGTCCAATCGCGCGCGAAATTGAAGATTGCGTCGCCGGCCTGAAGCCAAATTCCTCCGACAAAATTATACGCTATTTGGTCAATGCGGTTGCTGTCCCAATAGTAGAGGTTAGGGAACGTCAACAGCGGTGCAAGAGAGGTTGCAAGCAGCGATGGTTGATACTTTGCAACGTTGATCAACACGCTGACAAAGGCCGCGGAATTGCCTTCGCGAAACAGCCTCGCAATGATAGCGCTGATGTCGTCCCCCGCATCGAGCCGAAGCGTTAGCCACCTTTCTAGCGCATCAAGCGCGCAGTAAAGATTTCCGTTGGGCATGTCGGAAGATTGGTGCCAGTCAAACACTTGCCTCCAACCGGATAAGGCCTTCTTAGAGCCGTCAGGGAAGGCCAGGGTCACGCTCGGTGGCGCTACGTTCCGCCCCTGCATAATCTCCGCAACCCAACGTTCGGTGCAGAAGTTGACAAGTGCGATGAGCGCACCGACAGCAACGTCGGGAGCCAGATGAAGGAACGAGAAGAAAGGACTCTTCCAGAAGGCTGTCGGGTAGGCATCAAGGGGAAAATCGAGCCCTAGCTCGATCTTATGACGGGACGATCCATAGTCGCGTTCCGGCTGATCTTCTATGATTAGCGCGAGAAGAATTTCGGCAGCCACATGCGGCCGCGCGGACATCAGGGACTGTAGGGCATGCTCCTTGAAGCATGCAGCCCTGAAATCCATGTCCACCTTGCCATTCGCTCCAAGGGGCCAAGGCGCAAGTCGCTCACGAGACGATATGATCGAGTGCGGAATCCGACGTCGCTCCTCGTGCCGAGCCTTGTAATCCGGATCCGTCTTCAAGCGATCGATGTGCTCCGCGGCTTTCTGTCGCTGAATTTCGGATACTCTTCTTGCGACTTCAGGGTCGACCTTTCGTCGGCCCGCGAGTTCCAATGCCCAATTACCGATTTCGACAGGCAGGTCGGTAGCGCCGGCGAGCGCGGCTGTGTACAGCAGGGGCTCTCGCGTCAGATACCAGACGCCATGCCCCTTTTCCACTTGGACAGTCCGCGCCATGTCGAGCGCCATTGCTGCCAATTCCCGGCGGAAGGGCACGAGCGCGCCGTCGCTGAGTTTTCGTGGGGTGCCTGTAAGCCAGGTATGGATCAGCTTGGCGAGTGCAGACGAAACGAATCCGTTCAAGCGGCAACGCAGCCCAATAAGAAAGCGGAGAATAGGCGGCCATCGAGCTAAGACAATCGAACGGAACTGCGCCTCCATGTGGACACCCATTGCAGAACTGGATCCCAGCGCGCCGTCAGCTGGAATCGTCCCAATGTGATGAAAGCGAATGAGCAATCGCGTTAGGTGTTTGGCTTCATTTGCAAAGAGCAATTCGACGCGCTCGGCAAGAAAGAGCTCTGCGTCGGAGTCCAAGCAAAGCGCATCAAGAAGAATATCGCCTGTCAGATCGTTTTTTGTAGTCGCAGCCGCGGAGAATGCCGTATCCCACTCAGTTCCGTTTTCGGCTCGCTGCCGAAGTAGAAATTGACCTAACATCCGGAGCGCGTTGGTCCAGAGTGGATTCATCGCAAGCGGCGCCCACTGGGGTGTGTCCGTCCGGATCTGCTTCAAGTACTGGAAGCGTGCCCAATCGGCCGCAAGATCATGATCGAACTCGATCCGATTTGTTCTCTCATTCAGTCGGAGCGGAAGTTCTGCCGGGCGTTGCGTAAAAGTTGCGGAATCAACCGGATCCAAGTCGGTGAGCGCGAAGCTTCGTTCGAATGATGCTTCTCTTTTCGCAAGCCGCATCATCAGCGCCTGTACGTCGGCGCGATCCTTTGTCCAGTACTTCCAAAGCATGTCCGAGATGGCGGTGTGCGATGCAAGACTCTTCACATTCGTTACGAGCGATGTGCCCGCGTTCATGACCCATGCGAGTGTCCGGAGGTTCTTTAGAGCTGCGATCGTGTCGTCATGCGCCGCCAGCCAGCCAAGCGTTTGGGATGGCAATAACGCCAGTTTCACTTCAGCACCTTTGAGCTGTTCAAGTTCGACTAAGTGGGCCTTGCGCCCACTGAGGATCGTTTCCTCGCCCTCGCCCCAGTTCTGGGCTTGCGTGACGACGACAACGCGCCAGGTACTGTCTTCACTCTGTGCTTCGGCTTGGAGAATTGCCTGCAACAATCGGCGAATGACGCCGAACTCAGAGGCCTCAATCCGCTCGGCAGAATCGATAACCAGGACATTCTTCGGTTTGACTGTCGCGTTAAGGATCAGCGACAATTCATTCTTGAGCGGCAAACTCCCTCTACGCACTGCACTCAGGGCAGTCTTAAGTTCCTCGGGACCAAACCAGACCTGATTCCAAGTAGAATACGCGGCCTCAAGTACCCCCTTCACCAAGGCTGACTTGCCGCACCCTGACTCGCCGAAAACGACCGTGACAAGATTCTTCTGGAATGCGTCTTGAAATTTTTCCCTCTCGACCGTTCGAGGGAAGGAATGGCCTGACGGAAGTTCGGTCTCAATCCGTGCTTTGTGATCCGCAGTTATGTTGGAGAGCGTTTCCCAATCACGTTCGAAATCTGGGTGGTGGCGAAGCTCGAACTGGACGCGCAGGAGCGGTAAAAGATCTCGAATTGTGACGGTGCCGCTACGAATTCGCACGTCTTTCGCGATGTCGGTGAGGCAACGCCAAAATGCTTTAGCCTCGTCAGCGTCTCCGGACATCAGAAGGCGGCGGCATTGAGCGATTGCCTGCTTCTCGGTTTCCGAATAGGCGAATTGCAGATCGACGGGCAGAACGTGGAGCCGTCGAATTAGCTCAATCGATTCTCCGTCGCTCGCCGTCGGAACTCCGCTTGGTTTTTGAACGCTGTCAAAGACCCGTGACTGGCTTGGGTTGCTCCGAATACGCGTCATCGTGAGCTCGATGTCTGTGCCTGCGGATGCATTTTTCACTTCTCGCCAAGCCGGGTCGAATACTCTGTGTGTGCCGAGCGTTACCAAAGCCAGAGCATCGGAAGCTCGTTTAAACGGCCCATGCTGATCGCGCCACTGTTCCCACGCGCGCTCTACGAAGTCAGCAGGAAGCCCGGACGCGCTGACTTGAAGGTTGCCTTTCGCCGAGATTGCAAGCCGCCTGTCTTGACCACCAGCCCGCGCGGTCAGCAAAAGGTCGTCAATACGCCAACCAAGGGTCGAAACCTGAGCCTGAAGCTGAGTACCAACACCTCCAACGCCCGGCGCTTCTTCACCTGATAGCGCTTTGACCAACTGCCACGCGCTTATCAAATCCTCAAACTCAAACCCAGCACCGCTCGTGGATCGCAGTGTCGCTGGCGTCCGCCTCTTGGTGCGTGACGATTTCCGAGTTGCACTTTTCTTTGAACTGGCCAAACAACTCTCTTGTGGTGGTGGCGGTGGTGGCTAAGTGGCAGACGCGATAGTATAACAACCACAAGTAACCTTACTTCATTTTTGAAGTTGATTTGGACTGTATCTAGGATTTTCTGTGGATTAACAGAACTTTCGCCCGTGCTGTCTGCCTAGGGAAAAGGCCTACCAGAAGCGGGATATGACGGCTTCCCGCAAAATACCCCTGTACGACAAGTGTCGAATCTCGGTTCCCTTCCAAGCAGAAATGCCAGAAGTCTAGATTCGGATCTGAAAGAAAAATTGGCTGGGGCGCCTGGATTCGAACCAGGGATGACGGTACCAAAAACCGTTGCCTTACCGCTTGGCGACGCCCCACCAGAGCTTGAGCGGAAACCGCTTGCTCAAATCGACGCCTGATTAGCAAAGCTCTTCGCCTGTCACAATGACTAAGTTTAACCCGGCGCAGATTTATGCGCTGCGCAGCTCCCGCCGTCGTGCTAGGAATTGGCGACGTCATCGGCCCGAGATCATTCCTTCATGGACAGTCCCGCATTCGACCTCGCTTTCGAGCCGGCCTATGGGCAAGCCGTGCCGGTGGTTGCAGGGGTCGAGCGGGTTACAGTGAACAATCCCGGCCCTTTCACCTTTTTCGGCACCAACAGCTATATCGTCGGCTCTTCCTCCGTCGCGGTCATCGATCCCGGGCCGGAGGACGAGGCGCATTTTCAGGCGCTGATGGCGGCGCTTGCCGGCCGCGCGGTGACGCATATCTTCGTCAGCCACACGCATCGCGACCACTCGCCGCTGGCCAGCCGCCTGCAGGCGGCAACGGGGGCGGTGACGGTGGGCCAGGGGCCGCACCGGCCGGCGCGGCCGCTGAGGGATGGCGAGATCAATCCCTTTGCCGAAAGCTCGGATCTATCCTTCGTGCCCGACATAACGATCGGCGATGGCGAGACCCTGTCGGGCGATGGCTGGTCGCTCAGAGCGGTGCTGACGCCGGGGCACACGGCCAATCATGCCGCCTTTGCGCTCGAGGGTCGGGACATCCTGTTCTCCGGCGATCACGTCATGGCCTGGTCGACTTCGATCGTCGCGCCGCCGGATGGTTCGATGGCGGATTACATGGAATCGCTCGAGCGGCTGATTGCGCGCGACGACCGGCTGTTGCTTCCCGGCCATGGCGGGCCGGTGATGGAGCCGGCCGGATTCCTGCGGGCGCTGAAGGCGCATCGCCTCAGGCGCGAGCAGGCGGTGCTGGCGCGCGTCCAGGCGGGCGACACTCAGATTGCCGAGATGGTGAAGGTGATCTATCGCGACACCGATCCGAAGCTGCATGGGGCGGCCGCCCTTTCGGTGCTCGCCCATATCGAGGATCTCATGGAGCGCGGCGAGATTGCGGCCGATGGGCCGCCTTCGCTTGCCGCCACCTACCGGCTGTTGTAAGCGGGAGATGGGGAGATTACCATGACGCGTGCCGCTTACAGCTATCGCAGCGATGCCGATGTGCCTGATTTTGCCGATGACCAGCCGCTGATCGTCTTTGATGGCGAATGCGTGTTCTGTTCCGGCTGGGTGAAATTCGTGCTGAAACATGACAAGCAGCAGCGATACCGCTTCCTCGCGGCGCAGACGCCGCTGGGTGCGGCGCTCTACCGGCATTACGGGCTCGATGCGCGCGACTATGAGACCAATATCCTGATCGAAGAGGGCTGCGGCTTCTTCAAATCCGACGGCACGATCCGCATGGTGGCGGGCCTCGGTTTTCCCTATTCGCTGGTCAGGATCTTCCGGCTGCTGCCGCGGCGGGTGGCCGATGCGCTCTATGAATTCATCGCCCGCAACCGGCTGAAGATTGCCGGGCGGCAAAGCTGCATGGTGCCGACGCCGGAGCAGCGGCGCCGCTTCGTCTCATGAGCGCCGACCGGTTTTCACTGCTCATCATCGGCGGCTACGGCACCTTCGGCGGGCGGCTTGCCCGGCTGCTTGGCGATCAACCCAGGCTCAGGCTGCTGGTTGCGGGGCGCTCGCTTGAAAAGGCCGACGATTTCGTTGCAGATCTCCGAACGCCGAAAGATGGAGCCGAGGGCCTGGGAAGCAACAATCTCGGCGCGATGGTGCAGGCAGTGGCCTTCGATCGCGACGGTGATCTCACCGAACAGCTGACGCGGCTGAGGCCCGATCTCGTCGTCGATGCCTCGGGGCCGTTCCAGACCTTCAGGGAGGATGCCTATAAGGTGGTCGAGGCCTGCATCGAACTCGGCATCGATTATGCCGATATCGCCGACAGCACCGGTTTCGTCGCCGGCATCGGTGGGCTGGATGCCGCGGCCAGGGCCAAGGGCACCTTCGCGCTTTCGGGGCTGAGCAGCCTGCCCGCCCTCTCCTTCGCAGCACTCGATGCGATGGCGCCACATTTCTCGCGGATCGACAGTGTCGCGGCGGGCATTGCCCCGTCGGCGCATGTGCGGATCGGGCTCAATGTCGTGAGGGCGATCGCGACTTATGCCGGCAGGAAAGTCACGGTGCTGCGCGAGGGACGGCCGGCCGCCGGGCGCGGGCTGATCGATGCGATGCGGGTAACGGTGGCGCCGCCGGGTGTGGCACCGCTGCGCAGCCGGAAATTCCTGCTTGTGGATGCGCCGGACCTGGCGCTGCTGCCGGCGCGCGCTGCCGGCCTGCAATCGAGCTTCACTGGCGTGGGGACGGAGCCGCAGCCGCTGCAGCACTTGCTCAGCCTTGCGGCACGGCTTGTCCGCCTCCGGCTCCTGCCGTCGCTGCTGCCGTTTGCGCGGCTGCTGCAAGGCGCCAGCCATCGTTTCGCGATCGGCGAACATCGCGGCGGCATGTTCGTCCGCGTCGGCGGTCTCGATCACGCGGGAAAGCAGCTGACATCAGACTGGCATCTGATTGCCGAAGGTGATGACGGGCCGTTCATCCCCATCATCGGCGTCGACGCGCTGGTGCGCCGGCTGCTGTCCGGCGTGCGGCCGGAGAAAGGCGCGCGGCCGGCGGCGGGGGAATTGCGGCTTGCGGATTTCGAAGCGGCCTTCCAGCGTTTTTCGATCACATCGGGCATCCGAATGGAAAACGAGGAGGCGCCCCTGCCGCTCTACCAGAGGATTCTCGGCAGCGCCTTTGAGCGACTGCCGCCCGCCATTTCAGCCCTCCATGCCGGCGGCGCGCGCGTCGCCTCCGGCCGGGCGCGGATCGAGCGCGGCGGCGGGCTGCTTGCGCGGGTAGTCGCCCGCGTCATCGGCTTTCCCAAAGCGGGCTGGGAAGTGCCGGTCACGGTGCGCTTCGCAACCGATGGCGACAAGGAGATCTGGACCCGGGATTTCGGCGGCACGGTGTTCCGCAGCTTCCAGGTCGAGGGCAAGGGCCGCGACCGGCATTTGCTGGCCGAAGTCTTCGGGCCGTTCCGGGTGCTGTTGGCGCTGGTGCCGGAGGGAGAGAAGCTGCGGCTCGTCGTGCGCGGCTGGCGGTTTTGCGGCATTCCACTGCCGATGTTTCTGGCGCCTGGTGGCGATACCTATGAGGAGGAGCGCGATGGGCGGTTCCACTTCCACGTGGAGATCGGCGGGCGGCTGACGGGGTTGGTGGTGCGGTATACGGGGTGGTTGGTGGTGGAGGAGTGATGGGGTGGCTGCGGTGATGCCGCCTTGGAAGGAGTGCCGTGTCAGCCCCCCTCTGCCCTGCCGGGGTGATGGGTGCAGTAAAGGTGGTGGTTGGACCTGGAGAGGTGAGAGGTCCCATCCGCTGGTCAACTAACATAAAACTTGTTCAAGGGATGGGGCTCGGTCGTGTATTCCATCGAGAGAATTGAGATTGTCAAACTGCGCAATAGCTGAACATCAATCTCACATCTCTCAGGAACGTATACATAAATATCATCCGGCCTTTTATCGGCAGCTACACTTATACCGCCCCGCTTTCTAACGGCAAACGTATGAATGACTGAATTTTTAACATCGGGCTGAATGCGCAGGACGCATTTCACCACCCGATCAAACTTTAAAAAGCCATCCGGAACATGGAGAGAAAAAATCTTCCCCATCGGAGAAAAATCCAAAAAGTGGCAGCCGGCGACAAATTTTAGATAAGTCTCACCTGAAAGAGTTTGGACGAAACCGAATTCATCAAGGGTCTCCTGGTCAAACACACTCAGAAAATCGACATCGCTTCCCACAGCAGCCCCTCTCCTCCTTTGATGCGGTGTAAGTGCGCCGAGTTTGCCGCACCCTCTCCCGGCCCTTCGCTTGGGCTCAGGGCGTTCGCAACTGCAATCGATTCACCGGATCGATTGCTGGCGCTTTGCGCCACCGTTGCTCACCCCCCAGCAATGCCGAGCAATTCGGCATCGAGCGCCTTCAGAAAATCGCCGGCGATTGCGGCGCTGAAGCCGAGGTCGTGTTGGCCGTAGCGGGAGGCGACGCGGATGTCGACGAAGGTGGTTTCGGCCTCTTCGCGCAGCCGAATGATGATATCGAAGCGCAGGCCGAGGATCAGCGTGCGGGTGGTGCCCTGCAGCGTCACGCCGTTGGCGCCGCGGATCAGCTTGGCGACATCGTCGTCATAGGGGCGCGGCGTCGGCACGGGGACGATATCGGGCGCATCGGCCACCGCATCGTCACTTGCCGGCGGCGGCTTGACCGGTCTGTCCTCGGGGTCGCGGCCGGGCTCGGTGTCGCCACTGCTTTTGGTGATGGTAATGCCGCTCATCTTGGCGACCTTGCGCACCGCTTCCAGCACGCGGTCGAGCGCACCTTCATAGCGCCGGCCGGTCAGTTCGGGATAGGCGGCGAGCTGCTTTTCACGATCCTCCGGCGTCACATCAGCGTTGCGCTTCAGCCAGATCTGGTCGGAATAGGGCGGCGACAGCCAGTCGGGTGCGGAGACCGGATCGGTGGAGACGTCGTAGATATCAGGCAGTGTCAGATAGTGCTCGGTGGCATAGGCGCCGAGCCCGAGCGGAAAGGCGGCATAGATCAAAGCGGCGAGCGCCGCCAGCCCGCCTTCGGCCCCCGTCATCCAGAGGCTGCGCAGCCCGAGGGCTGCCAGCATGGCGGAAAGCAGCGCGCCGCCGGCGGCGGCAATCAAGAGCAGCACCAGATAGGGTGTGGCGAGGCCACCGAAGCGGTGGGCGATCATCACAGCCAGCGCCAGCACCAGGGAAAACGCCCCGAGCAGCCGCGAAAAGCGGGCGGCGTTGGAAACGGGGCGGTCGAAGCGGATGGCCATCAAACTTACCGGTTGCTCGTCAGCGCCCGCGCGTTCGGCCACGCAAATCGCCATGCATCTGTTTAGTGCAAGATTCGGCTAAATTGAAACTATTGTCTGAGGCAGTGCGTTGGAATCCACGGCGGAAGGCCATGGCGAAACGGGGGCCATTTCATGAGCCCTTGCTGATATGTCAAAAAAGAGCCATTCTGCCGCGGTTTCATCTCCAGATGCAGAGGAGAGACGGGATGATTTCACCCGAGATTGCAGCAAGGCCGCAGGCGTCTGCGCTTGGCGGGATCGACCACCAGTCCGAGCCGATGCTGCCGATGGAGCTGCTCGAACTCGAACTTTCGCTCGAAGGTTATGCCGGCGGCGATGCCGGCTTCTGCGAGGCAGTGCGCCAGGCGGCGGCACGCTCCGGCGGCGAACTGCTGTTCGACTTGCCGGCCGGCGGCCTCGTGCAGGATTGCCGGCGCATTGCCGTGCTGCGCATTCCTGACGATGGCCAGGAGATGCGCGTTGTGCTGGCGCTGCTAGACGCTCACGGCACGGAGATCCGCATGCAGGCGCCGGATGAAGAGACCGCGCCGCTGGTGCGTTTCGCCGATGCCTTCATTGAACTGCTGGAGCGGATCTAATTCTAGATCAAGATTTTAGCGGCGCTCGGCCGCGGCTTCCGCAACGCTGCGGAACGGGAACTTGCGCCCGCATTCGCACTTGATCATGAAATTTTCCTGGTTGTTCGAGGGCCGCTGCACGCCAAAGCCGCGCGGCAGCTGATCGACCTTGAAATCCGGGTGCTTGCGCTTGGGATCGTCAACTTCCGAGGCTTCGGCAAAGCCCTCATTGCCGCATTGCGGACAGTTCAGTTTTTTCGAAAATCGATCGCGAAGGGCCATGCTCGTTCCAGTGATTCCGACCTCTTTTGGAGAGGCCATGCTTTCCTCATACAGAGGAATGCCCCTCATGCATAGAAAGCTTGGCTGGCGAAAGTGGAACCAAGTGCTGAGGCTGCCGTTCCTTTTTCGAAAAGGAGGCACTCATGCCCAACAGAGACCCGATCCCGACACCCAATGCCGATACGCCGCGCGGCCCGACGCCGACACCCGGCATTCCCGACCCCATCCAGCAAAAACCGCCGCTGACGCCGGCGCAGGACCCGGCCGATACGAAGAACCCGCAGGATCCACCGCTCAATCCGGCGCTGCTGCCGATCGGGGATCCGGCTGGGGCGGCGTGACGTCATCTTCACACTCGCTTGTTCTTGTGCGGAGTCTCCCTACCCTGGCGGCGAGCTTGGCGAAAACGCCAACCACACTCTCCGTCATCCCAGGCCTTGAGCCTGGGATCCATGCAACTGCTGCCGATTGATGCGACGTGGATGCTCGGCTCAAGGCCGAGCATGACGGAGGGTGGGGTGGGGGTACGCCCGCGACCCCGCTTGACGCCCGCACCCGAATGGCATTTCCTCAGGGAAAAGCAAGGAACACCCCGATGCGCCTGCCTATCCTGATCACGCTAGCCACCATCGTCGCCGGGCTTTCCGCCTGCCAGACGATGACGCCGGAGGAGCGGCGGGCGGCGGATGAGCAGCGGTGCCTGAGCTATGGCTTCCGCCGCGGCACGGATGGGTTTGCCACCTGCCTGCAGCGCATCGATCTCGACCGGCGCGCCGAATCACGGGCGCAGAGTGCGGAGATGATGGATCGCATGGCCTGGGATCTGAACGGACCTTATATCTACCGCGATCGCTGGCGCTATCGTCACTGAGTGCCGCAGGCACCCTGCCCCAGACTCCACCGGATATCTTACAAGGCTCCCCGGAGGTCTTTCGGACCGCGCCGGATCTCTTCCAGATTGCCTGCAATCACCGCCTGCGCCGCCGCCAACCTGGCGATCGGCACGCGGAACGGCGAGCAGGAGACGTAGTCGAGGCCGATCGTCTCGCAGAAGCGGATCGAGGCCGGGTCGCCGCCATGTTCGCCGCAGATGCCGAGCTTCATGTCGTTGCGGGTGCGCCGGCCGCGTTCGGCGGCGATACTGATCAATTCGCCGACACCGTCGAAATCCAGCGAGATGAAGGGATCGTGCTCGATGATGCCCTTGCGCTGATAGGTGGGGATGAAGGCCGAAGCATCGTCGCGCGAAATGCCGAAGGTGGTCTGCGTCAGGTCATTGGTGCCGAAGGAGAAGAATTCGGCGGCTTCGGCGATCACATGGGCGCGAAGGGCCGCGCGCGGCAGCTCGATCATCGTGCCGACGAGATAATCGATCTTCATGCCGGCCTCGCTCATCACGTCGCCGGCCACCGCATCGATGTGCGCCTTGACGTAATCGAGCTCGGCGCGCAGGCCGACGAGCGGCACCATGATTTCCGGCACGACGGGTGCGCCCGTCTCCTGGGCCGCGGCAATCGCCGCCTCGAAGATGGCGCGGGCCTGCATCTCGACGATTTCAGGATAGGAGATCGCCAGCCGGCAGCCGCGATGGCCAAGCATCGGGTTGAACTCATGCAGCGCATCGACGCGCTGGCGCAGCACGGATGCTTCCATGCCCATCGCGAAGGCGACCTCGGCCACCTCGTCGTCGGTCTTCGGCAGGAATTCGTGCAGCGGCGGATCGAGCAGGCGGATCGTCACCGGCAGGCCGTGCATCACGGTGAAGAGGCCGGTGAAATCGAGGCGCTGCATCGGCAGCAGCTTGTCGAGCGCCAGCCGCCTGCCCTTCTCATCGACAGCAAGGATCATCTCGCGCATGACATGGATGCGCTCGCCCTCGAAGAACATGTGTTCGGTGCGGCAAAGGCCGATGCCCTCGGCGCCGAAGGAGCGGGCGGCGAGCGCATCAGCCGGCGTATCGGCATTGGTGCGCACCGTCATGCGCCGGGCGCGGTCGGCCCAGCCCATGATGCGGCCGAAATCGCCCGACAGCGCCGGCTGGATCATCGGCACCTCGCCCTTCAGCACCTGGCCGGCCGAGCCGTCGATGGTGATGATATCGCCCTTCTTCAGCGTGACACCGACGCCGAGCAGCCGCTCGTTGCGTTGATCGATGCGCATGGTGCCGGCGCCGACCACGCAGGGGATGCCCATGCCGCGGGCAACGACCGCCGCATGGCTGGTCATGCCGCCGCGAGTGGTGAGAATGCCTTCAGCGGCATGCATGCCGTGAATATCCTCGGGGCTGGTCTCGACCCTCAGCAGAATGACCTTGCGGCCTTCGCCTTCCGCCTCGACAGCCTCTTCCGCGGTGAAGACGATGGCGCCGGTGGCAGCCCCCGGCGACGCCGGCAGGCCGCTGCCGATCACCTGGCGGGTGACGCGCGGATCAATCGTCGGATGCAGCAGCTGGTCGAGGCTGGAGGGCTCGATGCGCAGCACCGCCTCGTCCTCGGTGATCACTCCCTCATCGACCATGTCGACGGCGATCTTCATGGCCGCCCGGGTCGAGCGTTTGCCCGAACGGGTCTGCAGCATCCATAGCTTACCGCGCTCGATGGTGAATTCGATATCCTGCATATCGCGGTAATGGATCTCGAGCTCAGTGCAGATGCCGCAGAGCTCGCGAAACGCCTCCGGCATCAGCTTTTCCATCGAGGGTTTTTCGGAGCCGGAGGAAATCCGCCCCTCCTCGGTGATGCTTTGCGGCGTGCGGATGCCGGCCACGACATCCTCGCCCTGGGCGTTGACCAGGAATTCGCCGTAAAGCGCCCTCTCGCCGGTCGAGGGGTTGCGGGTGAAGGCAACGCCGGTGGCGGAGGAATTGCCGAGATTGCCGAAGACCATCGCCTGGATGTTGATCGCGGTGCCCCAGCCTTCCGGAATATTGTGGAGCTGGCGGTAGGTGACGGCGCGCGCGCTCATCCAGCTGGAAAACACGGCGCCGACCGCGCCCCAGAGCTGAACTTCGGGATCCTGCGGGAATTCCTGCTCCAGCTCCTCCTCTATCAGCTTCTTGTAGAGCGAGACGATATGCTGCCATTCCGAGGCGCTGAGTTCGGTATCGAATTCATGGCCGAGCTTGGCCTTCTCGTCTTCCAGGATCTCCTCGAAGGCGTCGTTGCCGAGGCCCATGACGACATCGGCATACATCTGGATGAAGCGGCGGTAGCTGTCCCAGGCAAAACGCGCATCGCCGGCATCATGGCCAAGCGCCTGCACCGTCTCGTCATTGAGGCCGAGATTGAGCACCGTATCCATCATCCCGGGCATGGAGACACGGGCGCCGGAGCGCACCGACAAGAGCAGCGGCTGGCTGACGGAACCGAAGTGGCGGCCGGTGACCGCTTCGATCGCCGATATGCCGGCGCGCACTTCCGCCTTCACCGCATCCTCGATGTGACGGCCGTTCTTGTAATAGGTGTTGCAGGCATCGCTGACGATCGTCAGCCCCGGCGGCACCGGCAATCCGAGCGCGCACATTTCCGCCAGATTGGCGCCCTTGCCGCCCAGAATCTCGTGATCGCGCGCCCGGCCCTCAGCCTGCCCGTCGCCGAACCTATAGACCCACTTGGTCATCTTCCCCCCAACACCGCAAAGGGATCAGCTTAATCCCTCAGACTGCCGACAACGCTGCGAACTTCTCTTTCGTCATGCTCGGGCTTGTCCCGAGTATCTGCTACCGGTTGATGCGCAGCAGATCCTCGGCACAAGGCCGAGGATGACGCCGAGTAGGGAGCGACGTCTGTCAACAAACTTAGGGATTAGCTTAATCCCTTGGAGTTGAAATGAAAATCGACAAATGCGGCAAAATGTTGCGTTGCACAATAAATCTTGTGGCAGCTGGCGGTCAAAACGTCTGAAACATGGCTGACATGAAAAAAGGCACAAAAAAAGCTTTGCGGGACTGCAACAATGTCCCGCAAAGCCTTGTTTCCGTCCGGCCAGGAAAACCGGACGGGGGGTCCCTCAACCCAGGAACGGCTCAGCTTTTTCTCAAAACAGAACCGGCCTGACCACGTTTTACGCAATTCCTGGGAAAATAGATCACCACTTCCCAAGATTTGCTCTCGGTTTCCGGTTCTTGCCCTCGCCCGGAAAACCGCACGCAAATTCGACAATGCGCAACCTTTGGTCGCCCGCTTTCCAGCAGAGTAATTAGGTTGCGTTGAAACAACTTCTAATGCAAGTCAGCGAAAAGAGCATCACCCAAATGGGGTACAAGCGACAAGAGAGCCGACCTTTTTTGGTGTTTATTGCTCGGCCCTTGATTTTACGCAATTTATGGACGCAAAACCGCGCCGCACCTTTGCTGAAATTGCGTTGGCGCTCGGCGGCTCCATGGATGCTCGGGCTGGCGGCTCCATGGATGCTCGGGTCAAGCCCCATAGGCGCTAACTTAGTCTTGACGGTGATGATCGTCGATGATTCACCGTGCCTATGAGCGATTTGTTGCAAGCATTG
>NZ_LXFU01000012.1 GCF_001657485.1 Rhizobium sp. WYCCWR10014 | reverse complement strand
GAACTCCCTACGACTCCCTTTGGCGGGGGAAACGTGTCTTGCCCTTCTCATCGACGAACTCGTCGTTGGCAAAGCTGATTTGTTTTCATGATACGATCATTTCTGGTCCATGCGATACGCAACTCTGCAGTAAAGTCGAAAATGGGCGAGTTTATCCTACGACTTTCGCTCTACAGGCGGCATCCTTTGGGCAAATGGGTGTTGCACGGCCCAGGTGATGGCTGAACGAGGCTTCGGTCCTTCTGGAAACACGAGTAGAATTCGTCGCGAAACTCAGTCGCAAATATCAGAGTTTCACGACCGATTTTTGCGACGACCCATGACCGCTTAGGGCTGAAATCAGACCCATCGCCCCATCCTCAAGCCCGTGCCGCTCCCTCCTCTCGCTTCGAAGAGGGCGTAAGAGAAGGAGCCACTTTCGCCGTTACTGCAAGTGAACGTCGCTTCGCTCGACTTCGGCCCGCAGTCGGCGGTCACAAACGCTCCACCAGCAGGCCTGCCGCCAAGGCCTGAAAAGCTTCGACCGCCTTCGGCAGCACGCTCTGCGGATCTTCGCTGGCGGCAATCCAGAGGGCTGCGTTGAGAGCGGCGCCGCTGAGCAACCGGGCCGCCGCCTCTGGGTCAAGCGGCTTGAGGATGCCTTGGGCGATCAGGCGCTCTACCGTGCTCTTGGTCACCTGCAGGCAATTGTTCTGGCTCGGCCACTGCGAGGGATCGCCCAATACCGCCGGTCCGTCGAGCAGAACGATGCGCTGGACTTCCGGATTGAGCGCCATCTCGATATAGGCCGCACCCTCGGCGAGCAGGCCCTGCCAATCTTTGCCTGCGCGCGCGCCAATCTCTTGAGCGCGCACCGCCATTTCCGTGTCGATCTGATCGACAACCGCCGCCAGCAGCCCGCGCTTGTCCTGGAAGTTGTGGTAAAGCGCGCCTCGTGTCAGGCCGACGTCGGCCGTCAGTTCGTCCATCGATGCTGCGGCGTAGCCCTTTTCCGCAAAAGCCTTTCGCGCCGCCGCGATCAATTTGACGCGGTTTTCCTGCATCGTTTCGCTGCGTTTCCTAACCATTCAGAACCTCAATTTCATATACGAAGCGTATATGGACTTGACATACGCTCCGCATGCCGCATATTTCACATACGAACCGTATACCAAATTGGGCGCGAGATGGGAAGCTTTCCCTGGTGCTCACCGGTCGTTGTCAACAATGAAGAGAGATCAGAATGACCCAACGCGAAGCAATCTTTCCTGCCAACCGGCACGCTCTCTACGAAGAGCATGGCTATTCCGCCGCGATCCGATCCGGCGATCTGTTGTTTGTGTCCGGACAGGTTGGCAGCCGTCCGGACGGAACACCGGAACCCGATTTCGAACGCCAGGTGCGGCTGGCCTTTGAAAACCTGAAGGCGACGCTGAGTGCCGCCGGCTGCACGTGGGATGATATTGTCGATCTCACCAGCTTCCACACCGACCCTGAAAACCAGTTCGGAACGATCATGGCCGTCAAGCAGGAGATTTTCAGCAAGCCACCCTACCCGAACTGGACGGCCCTCGGCGTCAACTGGCTCGCCGGCTTCGACTTCGAGATCAAGGTCATCGCCCGTATTCCTGGAAGTCACTGACATTGCCGGGGCCGCATCTGTTACCGCACGAAGTGCCGGCAGGAGAGCGGCCCCACGCTGCGCGCCCCTGGGATATTTGACAGCAGCACAACCTTAGGAGTTAAAGGACCAAGCCTCACTCCGAGAGGTTTCCTCAAGGCGCGCGTGGATCGTCGGTTACCCCTCTGTTATTGTCTGCTTACATTGCCCCGGCGCCGGAGAGAATAACCCCGCAGCGCGCCGCGCTGCTATATATTTAGAAAAATCAACCGCCTAATCTTGGGGAACAAAGATCTCCTCTGCGTGTTTTGACCGCATGGATCGTCATCTGATCCGCAAAATGGAGAAAACACCTATGAAGAAGATCGTCTTTGCGGCGGCAATTCTCGGCGCGTCTGCCGTTGCAGCCTTTGCCCAAACCACACCCGCTCCATCTCCGGATGGAAATACACCTGCGGTTGCAACCCCAGATACCAAAAATCCGACTGCGCCCGTTGAGGGCGCCAATAGCTTTACCGAAGCTCAGGCAAAGGATCGCATTGCGGAAGCGGGCTACACCGACGTCAAGGATCTCAAGCTCGATGACAAGGGGATCTGGATGGCCGCCGGCATGAAGGACGGCAAAGCCGTCTCCATCGCCCTCGATTATCAAGGCAACATCGTCGCCAAGTAACCCAAGGAGAAGCATGATGAGAACTGTAACCGGACTTTTCGACGACTACTCAGACGCTCGCTCCGCCGTCAGCAAACTGGAAGCGGCAGGCATTCCCTCAAACGACATCAGTATCGTCTCCAACAAGGCAGGCCGCATCGATCGCGACTCTGACGTTGGCGAGGATGCCGCGACCGGCGCCGGCATTGGCGCTGCCGTCGGTGGCGCTGGCGGCCTGCTCACCGGACTGGGCCTGATGGCCATTCCCGGCGTCGGGCCGGTGGTTGCCGCAGGCTGGCTGGCCGCCACTGCGGCCGGGGCTGTCGCCGGCGCCGTTGCGGGCGGTGCTGCTGGCGGCCTGATCGGCGCCCTCACCGACTCCGGCGTCCCGGAAGATGATGCTCACCTCTATGCCGAAGGTGTCCGCCGCGGTGGCAGCCTGGTCACGGCCAAGGTCGACGACGCCCGCGCCGCCGAGGCGCAGGCCATTCTGCAAGGTTCAAACTGGGTCGACCCGATCGAACGCCGGCGTGCCTATAACGAGCAGGGCTGGACCCGGTTCGACGACACGCTCGATCCATACGCGCCTGAGCAGATCGCGCAGGAGCGCGATCGGTATCGGCGAACGATCTAAAGCGTCATTCAGCCCTCCTCGCACATGGCAAGGAGGGCTGAAGCGTTGATCTCCGGCACCGGTCGGTGCTTGGGAGCACCGTTCGGTACTTGGGATCGGCAGTGCAGCCCAAGATTTTAGCAAATGCCACCAGCGGCCGCTTCCGGCCCTGAGCGGCCAAATCAGCAGCCTGATCCTTGTCTACTCCGAGGGACGCACTCCAGCCGGGCCTGCGCCCGCAATTGCCAGCCGTTGCCAATCTCTCCAGCGTCAGCAGGCCCATTCGAGCTTCATCTCCTTGAGATCGATCTGGGCGACCCCGTCGCCGAAATTGAAGCCGCCGAAGACTTCCGAGATCTCGATGTAGTAAGGTGAAAAATCGGGATACCCCTGCATCGGAAACATCGTGCCGCCGAGGTGGGCGTGCCAGTCCTGAAAGCGCTCCAGTCCTTGTTCCTGGCCTTCCTCCGAATATGCGGCGATATAGCCGCTGAGCTCGTTTTGGTGCCTGAATTCGCGCGCCGGCTTGCCAATATTCGGATCGCCTTCGCGCAGCGTGATCTCGATCGGCCAGCCGTAATCCAGCGCCTTGCGGCCCGGCAGGTTTTTCCATCCGTCCTGGGGCCGGGTTGCCGCCAGAAGCTCGTTGACGGCAAGCCCACCGGGCGAAAAAACGTTCATTGCCTGCTGTTCGGCCACAGTTCTAGGCAGATTGAATTCTCCGAAATATTCAAGCGGCGATTTCGAGAGCCAGCCGGGGACAGGGGCGCCCTCGATTGTGGGTGGGACACCAAGCGGTGCAGCAAACTCCTCTTCCGTCAGCCAGAAGAGAGCGTATTCGTTGTCCATGAATTTGATGTCGAAGCGGCGCGGATCGGCGTGGCGCGCGCCTCCGGCCACATGTTTGCTTGCCGGCGGCGTCTCCCATTGTTCGTCGACGAAGAGCGAGATCGCCACGTACTTATCGCCAAGTGTGCGATATTGCGGCGGCAGTTTCACCGTGAAGGCGTGGCGAAGCGGAAGACCGTTTGTGGTGCTGACCGGCCATCTCCTGGCATCGATGCCGGGCGGACGGCCGTAGCACCAGCCGCTTTCGGGACGGCGGGTGAGATCGACAGGATCGGTCATCGTCAGATCGTAAGCCTCGGTGAGGTTGGGATCGCCATATTTATAGGGCCGCTCTGGATAGACCGCCGTCGGATCCGTGAGGCTGATGATCCTGACGACATCCTCTCTGATGCCTACGCCGAGCATGAGCGTATCCGACAGGTTCATCTTCAGCATGGTCCAGCCGTATTTCTCTCTCTCGTCAGAGATGCGCTCGGCGACGGGATAAAGCCGATGCAGCTCTTCGGCCGGCATTCCCATTCTGACGCCATGGATAGGGGGAAGTTCGAAGGGGGCGCGGAAATGAACTTCGCCAAGCCTGCCATCGGCTGTAATGCGCGTGCCGAACTCCTCGATATGCAAATAGCCTTCCGCCTGAATGCCCGGCTCCTGCCAGCTCGTCCCCAAAGCCGCCTTCAGCTCCTCCACGGATACACCCGGCTGCATCGGCGCCAATCTCGCATTGTCTATCGGCATGCGCGTCCTCTCTCGCTGACCGTCCCGCGCAAGAGATAGGACAGGTTGGATACAGGGCAATGACGTAGCGGGAGGCCGACGACTTGGGTGGCATCTGCTATGTAACTCCGGATATTTAGCATGAAGCGATTGCGCGTAACGCGTGTTAAGGTCCTTTTGTCCAGCTGAGCCTGCCGGCCGGCTGGCATCGTTGCCGAGTGATGACTTGCTTCGTGAGTCTTCGGCCCTTGAGGGCCTCTCCATGCAAAAGACCCCCACAGTGCGTTTAGAAGCGGCGAGCACTCTTGCCGTGGTGGTATCATCCAATGAACCGTTGCTATACCTATCCGCCGACCAGAAGGTCATTGCAGCGAGCGCATCCTTCTGCCGGGCCTTCGACATCGATCCCAAGACAGTTTGCGGCCAAAGCCTCAGCGAAATTGGCAACGGCGAATGGGCAATGCCCAAGCTTGTGTCGCTGCTGAATGCCACCGTCTCGGGAAGTGCTGACATCGAGGCCTACGATATCGACTTTCAACGGCCCAACCAGAAGACACGGCATTTGGTCGTCAATGCACGGATGCTCGACGACGGCGACATCGACCATATTCGCCTGCTGCTCGCCATCACGGACGTGACCGATGCGCGCGCCGAGGCCCGGCTGAAAGATGATCTCGTTCGCGATAATGCCATCCTGCTGCAGGAGGTCCAGCACAGGGTCGCAAACAGCCTGCAGATCATTGCCAGTGTTCTCATGCAGAGCGCGCGCCGGGTCCAGTCGGAGGAAGCGCGCGGGCACCTGCACAACGCCCATCACCGGGTCATGTCGATCGCGGCCCTGCAACGCCAACTCTCCATGTCCACCGGCGGCAAGGTTGAACTCCGTCACTATTTCACTCAGCTTTGCCAAAGCCTCGGCGCGTCGATGATCGCTGACCCCGACAGGCTTTCGATTCAGGTGATGGTCGACGATAGCGCCGTGGAAGCGGATGTTTCCGTTCGCCTGGGGCTGGTCGTGACCGAGCTTGTCATCAACGCCCTCAAGCACGCCTTTCCCGATGAACGACCGGGCGCAATCGTCATCGGCTATCACTCATCCGGCAAGGACTGGACCTTGTCCGTTACCGACAACGGCATCGGCATGCCTGTGGGTGGCGAAGCACCAAAGGCGGGCCTGGGGACCGGCATTGTGGAAGCGCTCGCAAAGAGCCTGAATGGCGACATTCAATTGAGCGATGCGGGTCCCGGCGCCGCCGTCACAATCAACCACCGGGAAGACGCCGGTTTGCGAACCGACATTTCTACGGCCGCGTAGGAACCGATTGGCTTGCGGAACGCTATCTCATCGGAGCCTGCGAGGCTCACATCTCCAAATTGACCGAGTGAGCGATGAAACATGGCAAAGCGGTCGTCCTGGTCGTCGAAGACAGCACGATCATTCGGATGAGTGCCGTCGATCTGGTACTCTCTGCGGGCTACGAAGCGCTTGAGGCGTGCGATGCGGAGGAGGCAATTCGCATCCTTGAGTCGCGAAACGACATCGATCTGGTTTTCACCGATGTTCAGATGCCCGGCACGATGGACGGCATCAAGCTATCCCATTACATCCGGGATCGGTGGCCGCCTGTCAGGTTGATAGTCGCATCCGGCGAAGCAATCCTCGAAGAGAGCAATCTCCCCACGGGAAGCCGGTTCTTCTCGAAACCCTACGACAACCACGCGATTACCGATGCGATGGCTCATCTGCTGTCGATCCCGGAATAAGACTGGCTGCTAAGCTCAGTGTTTTTCGACACCCCTCGGGTCGAGCCGCGGGGTGAGACGATCCGCCATCCGCTGCGCCGACGGGGAGTTTGGCGCCTCCCCACCCTCCGTCATCCCAGGCCTCAAGCCTGGGATCCATGCCCACTGCTGATGGAAGACCGGCGTGGGTAAAATATGCAAATGAAGCGAACCATGTTTGTCTCCAGCCGGCTTGATGCGAGGCTGTTGCAGGCGTAATCCAGACACAGCCACCCTCTCCTTCGACACCAATCTGAAACGAACCCATGGCCCACTCCCTCAATACAGCCCCCTCGCCCGCCGGCGGCCCCAACCAGCCGAAACTCGATACGGACGACATCTGGCAGGCCCGCGTCGATCTTGCCGCCTGCTTCCGGATGGCGGCAAGGCTCGGCATGGAGGAAGGGATCTGCAACCATTTCTCGGCCGTCGTCCCTGGATATGACGACCTGTTCATCGTCAACCCCTACGGCTACGCTTTTGCCGAACTGACGGCCTCGATGCTGTTGATCTGCGATTTTCACGGCAACGTGGTGTCGGGCAGCGGCCAGCCCGAGGCCACCGCCTTTTACATCCACGCCAGGATTCACAAGAACATTCCCCGCGCCAAGGCGGCGTTCCACACCCATATGCCCTATGCCACCGCCCTTTCGATGACCGAGGGCGATCCCCTGATCTTTGCCGGGCAGACCGCCTTGAAATTCTATGGACGCACGGCCGTCGACAGCAACTATAACGGCCTGGCGCTCGACGCGCGCGAGGGCGATCGGATCGCCGCAGCGATCGGGGATGCCGACATCGTCTTCATGAAGCACCACGGCGTGATGGTCTGCGCACCCAATATCGCCGAGGCCTGGGACGACCTCTATTACCTCGAGCGCGCCTGCGAAGTGCAGACGCTCGCCCTGTCGACCGGGCGCGAAGTCCTTGCCGTCGCGCCTGAGATTGCCGAAGCGGCATACCGGCAAATGCGTGAAGGAGACCCGGAGTCGGCCCGGCTCCATCTGGAGTCCGTGAAGCGCGCGCTCGATCGCAGCGAGCCCGAATACAAGCGCTGAGCCGCAGCGCGCGGTTTAGGCGTGCGCCGGCCGCCAATGCGGATAGGTGACATAGGCGGTGAGCGCGCCCTCTTCGTGCGAGCGGATGGTCACCGTTTCACCCTTGGGCATGTAGACGATCTCGCCGGGCCCGGCGGTGACCGTTCCCCCGTCCGTCGAGACCGAAAGCCGGCCCTCCAGAACGATCATCACGTCATCGACCGCCATCGTCTCGGTGAGGCTCTGGCCCGGCGCGTAGCGCCCATAGCCGATGGTGATCGGCCCTCCGTGCCGCTCGTCGACCAGATTGCCGACGGAGATGTCTGCCTCCTGTCCGGGGGAGCGCTCCAACAACGCATCGGCGATCGTGAACTTACGCATCTTCATCGTCTTCCTCCATTGCCGCATGCAGAGGTAGCGCGGAAATTTCACACGCCAAGACGGATGGGAGACGCTCAAGGAGGAGGTCGCCGGTCTTATGGTTTCCTCGCCATAGAGAACGGCGGGGTGAAAGGCTTTGGCCCTTTTCGTTCGGGATTAGGCTGATGCCTATAGCTTCAGGCTAGTCGCCGCGAGTTGGTCTACCTCAATCAATTCGCAAATCATTTCAGAAATTACACTGAACGGCCGAACATTCCACAACCACCTCTTGCCATTCGTAGTACCACAACAGACCTTGCGCGATAACAGTCGAGACCGCGACAACCAATATCATCTGTCGGGACGTGAGGGATTTCCAAAACATAGACCGAGCTAGAAGTAGGCAGCTCGTCATTCCTGCCGGAAACATCAAAACTGGCACCCACGAAACAACTTCTGCTTCAAATCGGTCTTTCGACGAACAGCACAATAAGTATTTGTGGTCTTCCGAAAGCCCAAGAATGACCTCGGTCACCGCTATATACCCACTCCAAACCACCGACACCGGACCAAGAAGAAACCCCACGACAGCGACGACGAGGAATGCCCCCAACAAAAACAGGAACAGCTTCAGGCCAAGCATAAAAGCGAGTGTTTTCAGAACGAGGAAGACTGGCGATGCCAGAATACAAAGCAACACCGCCGATGCCCAACCCCGCTTTTGTCTCTGAGCTGGAAGGTCGACTTCGGCTTGCACATCCATGCGTGGCCCCTCAAATGTGAAAAAGCGAAACGACCATGTGGTGATAGTGCGTGGCCAAAAGCGCTAACTGTATGCTGATCACACTGTCAAGCCATCTATCGCGCGATCGGTTTGACTCCAACCCATGAATAACGCGGACTTATGTAGCAATTGCCACAAAGGTCACGCAGTGCAATCAGAGCGGTTGTTAAGCAGATAAACGGCCAGAAATGACCCGCGCACGGATAGCTTAGTTCGTGGGCAAAGAGGTGCCGTAACGCAGTGATCGCTATTAGGCGGCCCTATTCGGTGGATCGCGACCCCGAACTGATCGTCAGAGGCCGGCAAGATAGTGAGCCATGGCAGCGACGTCGTCGGCCGAAAAATTGCGCACCAAGGCCGTCATGGGGGGCATGTTCGGGCGCTTGTTATCGCGAAAGTCGGAGAGGGTTTTGATTAGGTAGTCCAGCTTCTGATTTGCGACGCGCGGAGTGTTGGCGTATCCGACGAAACCCTCCCGGTGGCACGAGGTGCACTTCTTCCCGGCGTCGAGCGCTTGGAAGCGGGTAATGCTCGCTGCGTCGGCCGGCTCGCGGTAGGCGGGCCAAGGCAGTGCGGAGAAGTAGGCCGCAAGCGCCTTCATGTCGTCGTCGGAAAGATTCTTCGCGATCCGGCCCATGAGGTCGTCGGTGCGCGCTCCATTGCGATATTCCTGCAAAGCTATCAGCAGAGAGGACTCGTGCTGGCCGGCGATGATCGGCGTGTTCTTAACAGTCGGCAGACCTTTCCTACCGTGACACATCTGGCAAAGCTTGGCCTTCTGAGAGATTGCCGCCGGCGGTGGCGCAGCATTGTTCTGCGCTCCAGCCGGCAGCGGACCGAGGGCCACGAGAGCGGCGATGACGAACGGAGCGAGCGCGTTGCTGCAGGGCATGCGAGGCCTCCAGATCGGGGCTCAAGCTGAAGTGCGAGGCTGATCTTATCAGAAGATGCAACCATTGGCGAACGGACCCCGTCGCCTCCATCCGACTGTGGCTGCGTTTTTATGAGTTCACGCCCTAGTTGACCTGGAGTCTTGTGGCATTTGCTACATAAGTCCGGAAGCTTCCGCGCTCGATCATCGATAGCGCACGGTTACATCCAGCGAGGAGCGAGGAGTTGCGCTTCTCGCTTTTCTCAGATGCAGTTCTCATAGGTGCAAAAGTTACCCTCTTTGGTGCGACCGGAAAAACCGGAAGACGCCCATAGATGACGTCTTGAATCGCGGATCGAGCTCAGCCTGACTGCAGGAGGTTTGGACGTCGGGCTAGTTGACCAACCTCTCGTTGGAACACGCTGTTAGTCGACCGATAAACCAGCGTCCTGCAGGGCCTGGCGGATCGTCGGATCGATAGGCGATGGACACTGGCAGTCGAAGTCCGCCTGCAGGTAGATCCTCGATGACGAGAGAGACCAGCCGCCCTTCCTCGATATCCGTCTTCACGGCATGTTCCGGCATCCCGCCCCAACCAAGGCCGTTGATCAGAAAGGTATGTTTGGCGAAGAGGTCGGCCAGCCGCCAGGTCTGCGAAGACATCACGCCGAATTCCCGCCCGGCCGATAACTCCGTACGATCGGTGAGGATCAGCTGAACATGCTGCTCGAGTTGGCTCTTGGAAATCGGCCCTTCGATCAATGATAATGGATGGTCTGCGGAAGCAACGATATTGAACAGGATACTGCCGAGAGGCTCGGTTGCGATCCCTGACGGCATGACCGGCAAAGAACCAACGATGCCGACATTGGCTCTTCGATCAAGTATGGGCTCCACCGTGCCACCCAGCGCCTCCACGAACAGACGCAAGGGAACAGTTGGGAAACGCTCGCGAAAGTCCTTTGCTGCCTCGGCGATTATGTGGATGGGAAAGAACACGTCGATGACGACGGACAGCTCTGCTTCCAGCCCGGTGGCCATCCCCTTCGCGTAGGATTTGAATATGTCCACCTTGGCGATGATCTCGCGGGCTTTTGGAAGCAGCAAATCCCCTGCTCCGGTCAATCGAGGATATCGGCCATCACGATCGAACAATTCAACGCCGAGTCTAATTTCCAGGCTGCGAATGAGTTCGCTGACGGCCGACTGGGCCCGCCCCAGTCTGCGGCCTGCCGCAGAGAAGCTCCCTTCATCGACAGTCACCACAAAAGTACGCAATTGATCGAGCGATATTCCGTCCAATCTCTGTTCCCTTCACCAATACCGACATGGATAATATCGGATTATACGATGGTATCCATCATTAAATATCGGCTTTCCCAATGCTTTCCGCTGTGTGATGAGAGGGAACAGACAACTATTTTGGTCCTGCCCATGGCAGATAGGGAAAGTCGATACCGATGACAGCCGCATATTCTCCGCTGATTTCACAGAGTAAAGCCGTCCGCGTTGCATCCTGGGCTCTGCGCCTTCTTTCTGCTGCCGTGTTCCTGGCGGCCGGGGGCGCAAAGATTGCCGGGGTGCCGATGATGGTGGCGATTTTCGACCAAGTGGGTTTTGGTCAGTGGTTTCGCGTGTTGACGGGCATCGTGGAAGTCGGCGGCGCGATCGCGCTGCTGGTGACCGCAAGCACGGCATTCGGCGCTCTGACGCTCGCTGTCACCATGGTGTTCGCCGTCCTCACTCACCTTTTCCTGATCGGCGGCAATCCATTGCCAGCCGTAGTGTTGCTGGCGATGACCGGCACAGTGGCGTGGCTCCACCGTCGCAGCTTCGCTGTCATTTTGGATGCCCTGCGTTAAACGCCAGGCGGTTCACTCACTAGAAGTCACCGTCATTGCGGGCGCGCACTTTGCCCGCAATGAGTTTCAGCTCTCGTCAGAGGCACTGATGATACGTTTCACTGTTTTTCTCCTTGCGTGTTTATGTCTGGCATCTTGCCACACAACCCAAATGGGCCAGTCGCTGGGCTGGAAGGAGCCACAACGCGGCGACACGGCGGACGCCTACTGAGCGTTCACTGCGATTGTAACTTGGAAGGAGTTCTCCTTGGATATCGGTATCGATAGTTTTGCGATGCTTTTGACTGACCCAGCGACAGGCCAGCTGCAGTCGGCCGCCGATCGTATGGCAAGCGTCCTCGCTGAGGTCGAACTGGCAGACCAGGTGGGGTTGGATGTCTTCGGGATGGGTGAACACCACCGTGCAAATGCTCTGGACTCAGCGCCGGCGATAATCCTGGCTGCTGCCGCAGCACGGACGAAATCGATCAGACTGACAAGTGCAGTCACAGTCCTTGGCGCGGCCGACCCCGTCCGAGTCTTTCAGGATTTCGCCACTCTTGACCTTATATCTCGCGGCCGAGCCGAGCTCGTTGTCGGTCGTGGTTCGTCCGTTGATGCCTATCCCTTGTTTGGGTTCGATTTGCGCGACTATGACGCGCTCTTCGTCGAGAAGCTCGAGCTTCTGCTCAAGATCAGAGCCAACCCCAAAGTCGACTGGCAGGGCCGTTTCCGCCCCTCGCTGAAGGGCGAGGGAATTTATCCGCGTCCCTATCAACACGATCTTCCAATCTGGCTCGGCGTGGGCGGAACACCGGGGTCTTTCGCGCGGGCTGGAACGCTTGGCTTGCCGCTGATGATCGCGATCATCGGTGGCAGCTTCGATCGCTTTCGGCCTCTTGTGGAACTCTATCGCGACGCTTGGCGCGACGCTTGGCGCGACGCTGGCCACGATCCGGACAAGCAGAAGATCGGTGTCCATGCTCTCGGCTTTGTCGCAGAAACCGACAAGGCTGCCAAAGAGGCGTTTTTCCCCGGCTGGTTTCAGATGTTTACGGAAGCGGGAAAGGAACGAGGGTGGCCGCCGCCGACAACAGCGCAATTCGAGCACATGTGCGGCCCGAACGGCGCGTTCCTGGTCGGCAGTCCACAAACGGTGGAGGACCGTATAGTCGCCGCAGATAAGGCCTTGGGAGGCGTGTCGCGGTTCACCTTTCAAATGAGCACAGCCGCACTGGATAATGACGCGATGCGACGCTCCATCGAGCTGCTTGGCACTGAAGTTGCACCGAACGTTCGTAAAGCAACGGCCTGGCGCCAATCGGCTTGATAGAGCTGCAAAAGAGAGCGTCATAAGGCCGGAGCCTCGAAGGATGAGGGCGGATTGCGCCGCGGTTGCGTCTGAAGCCACTCCCCCACCCATCACCTTACGAATCCGTAAGTTGTGGCCAAGCCGTCCTCTCGGCTAGATCTCACCCCAGGCATGCCGGGAATGATCGGGCTGATGCGAATCCTGCTTATCGAGGACGATACCAAGACGTCCGATTATATCGCCAAGGGTTTTTCCGAGGCCGGGCATGTCTGTGACGTGGTTGGCGACGGCCGCGATGGGCTGTTTCAGGCGCAGCGCGAGGCCTATGACGTCATCGTCGTCGATCGCATGCTGCCGGGTCTCGATGGCCTGGCGATCGTACGTTCATTGAGGGCCGCCAAGGTCGGCACATCGGCGCTGTTCCTGACGTCGATCGGCGGCGTCGACGATCGGGTCGAGGGGCTGGAGGCGGGCGGCGACGACTATCTCGTCAAGCCCTTTGCCTTCTCCGAGCTGATGGCGCGCGTCAATGCGCTTGGCCGGCGGCCGCCGGTGCAGGAGCAGAGGACGGTGCTGAGGATTGCCGATCTCGAGCTCGATCTGATCCGGCGGGAGGCCCGCCGCGCCGGCCAGGTGATCGAGCTGCAGCCGCGTGAATTCACCCTGCTCGAGGTGCTGATGCGCGGCGAAGGCCGGGTCATCACCAAGACGATGCTTTTGGAGCGGGTCTGGGATTTCCACTTCGATCCGAAGACCAGCGTCGTCGAGACCCATATCAGCCGCCTTAGGGCAAAAGTCGACAAGCCGTTCCAGGCCCAGCTTCTGCATACGGTCCGCAACACCGGATACAGCCTGCATGCGCCTCGCTAGCTTGCGCAGGAGCACGCCGTTCCGGCTTGCCGTCACCTTCGGCGTGCTCTTCGTCGTCACCTTCATCCTGAGCGGCGCGATCATCTATCACATGCTGCGCCTCGGCCTTGAGCGAGATCTGGAACAGTCGCTCCACGAGATGAATTCGCTAATCGTCTCGACCTACGAGCCCAACGACACCGAGGATCTGGTCAACACGCTGAACAATTATGCGAGCTTCCAGTCGACCTCCGACGGGCTTTATTCGCTGACGGATGCAGGAGGACGCAAGCTTGCCGGCAATTTCGCAGCACCCCGTATCCCGAACGGCGTCTATACCGTCAACTCCAGGGATGTCGGGCTGAAGGGGCATGAACGCTACCGAATGCAGGTCTCGACCATCGGTCCCTACAGCCTGGTGGTGGCGGAAAACTTCAACGATGTCGACGAGATGCTGCGGATCGTGCTGGTGAGCTTCGAATGGGCCGCCGCGATCGTCGTGGCGACGGCGATCGGCGGCGGGGTCTTTCTCGCCGTCCGCGCCCAGGCGCGGCTGGACCGGGTCGCCCTGACCATGAACGACGTCTCCCACGGCGCGCTCGACGCCCGCATTGCCATCACCGGCAACGGCGACGATCTCGATACGGTGGCAATCCAGATCAACGCGGCGCTGGAGCGGCTGCAGAGATTGGTCGAGAGCATGCGGCAGGTGAGCGCCGATATCGCCCATGATCTGAAGACGCCTCTGAACAGGCTGCGCCTGACGCTGGATGCCGCGGTGGCCGGCAACGACCAGCAAGCGGATGTTTCGGCGCTGCTTGACGAAGCGAGAAACGAGAGCGACCGGATCAACGCCACCTTCGAGGCGCTGCTGCGCATTTCCCAGATCGAGGCCGGCGCCCGCAAGGAGCGTTTCCAGGCGACCGATATCGACGCCGTGCTTGCCGTGATTTCCGAGGTCTATGCCGACGTCGCGGAAGACGCGCTGATGTCGCTTGATATCGCGGAGCGCTGTCCCGCGCTCATCCGGGGCGACCGTGACCTGCTGACGCAGATGATCGCCAACCTGGTGGAGAACGCGATCAACCACTGCCCGGCCGGAACCGGCATCACGGTTTCGCTGCGCTGCCGGGACGGCCGCGCCATCCTTTCGGTCGCCGATACCGGCCCCGGCATTCCCGCCGGCGAAAGGGACAAGGTCTTCCGGCGTCTCTACCGGCTCGACAAGAGCCGCACGACGCCGGGAAGCGGCCTCGGGCTCAGCCTCGTCAAGGCGATCGCCGAGCTGCATGCGGCCGAGATCACCATGGCGGACAATCATCCCGGCCTCATCGTTTCGATCGGCTTCCCGCTGATCTCCACTGAGAAGCCCTAACCGCCCATCCCGGAGGAGCGGCCCTAACCTCTCACCCCGGGGGAGCGGCCCTAGCCGCTCAGCCCGGGGGAGCGGCCCTAGCCGCTCACCCTCCAAGCCGCGAGCCGGCGGAAGCGACGAGCAAACCGGCGCACCTCAGCCGCCGTTCGATAGGGCAGCACACTCCACGGCCGGCGGCGGCCCAGCCGATAGGTCGAAAGCCCTGCCTGGATCTGGGAACAGGGATCGGCCCTTTGGCTGACCGGCAGCGGATCGACGAAGCAGGCGCTCAGCCCATCATCGAACTCCAGATCGAAGGCGAGATCATAAGGCAGGCGCATGGGCATGAGCACATCGGCAATCCAGCCCGCCGCCTTGCGATTGATCAGATAGGCGCCGGACCCCTTCTCGCGGGTCAGCGCGATGGCGAGCGAGCGTGACGCGGTCAGCGGCTCCACCTTGTGCTTTTTCCCGGAATTGACGGTCGACAGCCGCAGGATGTCCCAACGCGCCTGGTGCTCGAGAGCGGCCTCAAGCAGCTCGGCCAGATCGTCATCGAAATCGAGATCGTCTTCCAGAATGAGCGCGAACTCGGCATGGCTGCCGAGGAAGCGCTTGGCGCATTCGACATGGCTGAGATAACAGCCGATCTCGAAAGGGTTCGGCCGGCGGCCGTGCCGGCTGAGATAGGCTGCTTCGTCGAAGCCCGGATGCGGCAGGCTCAGCCCTGCCCCATCGACCGCCGCCACGCGCTCGAAGGCAAGGCCGAAGCTTGCCAGCAGGCGTTCCATTCGAAACCGGCGCAATGGCGCACGGTCGAGATTGATCAGGTAGGTGTTCACCCGCAGGCTGACCGGATGAAGGGCGGGCATTAGGGCGGCAGGTGCGGTGCGCATGTTCATGAGAGAGCTGACCTTCGACTTGGCAATGATGGCGCCAAGCCTGCGCTCCAAACCTCACGGGGACCTCGCTGGAACTATACATTTTCGTAAAGTGCGAGGGTCGAACGACCGAGGCTGCATTTCTTACGGATTGGTATGATCCCGGCAAAGTGCGCGTGAGAATGCCGCGCTACCAGCACTCGTGCGGCACGCAGTGGACGCCTCCCTTCCCGCGATCGAAACCGACAACCAGCGAGCCTTCGATGACGACAGCGACCACTGCGTGCCGCGCCGGATGGCCTTGGCAACGGAGTCCTGGGAAACCGGCTAAGACGGCCCCAACCTCCGTCATTCCAGGCCTTGAGCCTGGAATCCATGCCCGCGGCTGATGGAGGCGAGAGTGGATCCTCGGGTCAAGCCCCATAGGCGCTAACTTAGTTGTCGATGTGCGATGGCTCGTCGCCTTCGCGGTGGCTCGCGA
>NZ_LXFU01000011.1:0-2500 GCF_001657485.1 Rhizobium sp. WYCCWR10014 | reverse complement strand
AGTCATGGCTAAGTGGGAAAGGATGTGAGGATCCCAAAACAACCAGGATGTTGGCTTAGAAGCAGCCATCATTTAAAGAAAGCGTAACAGCTCACTGGTCTAAATAAGGGTCTTTGCGCCGAAAATGTAACGGGGCTGAAGCCATGCACCGAAGCTGAGGATTTGCGAGCAATCGCAAGTGGTAGCGGAGCGTTCCGTAAGCTGATGAAGGGAGACCCGTGAGGGCTCCTGGAGGTATCGGAAGTGCGAATGTTGACATGAGTAACGATAAAGAGGGTGAGAGACCCTCTCGCCGAAAGACCAAGGGTTCCTGCTTAAAGTTAATCTGAGCAGGGTTAGCCGGCCCCTAAGGCGAGGCAGAAATGCGTAGTCGATGGGAACCACGTTAATATTCGTGGGCCTGGTGGTAGTGACGGATTGCACAAGTTGTTCATTCTTATTGGATTGGATGGGCAGCGGAGCGGTTCCAGGAAATAGCTCCACCGTATAGACCGTACCCGAAACCGACACAGGTGGTCAGGTAGAGTATACCAAGGCGCTTGAGAGAACTATGTTGAAGGAACTCGGCAAATTGCACGCGTAACTTCGGAAGAAGCGTGACCCCATGCTAGGCAACTATTATGGGGTGGCACAGACCAGGGGGTAGCGACTGTTTATCAAAAACACAGGGCTCTGCGAAGTCGCAAGACGACGTATAGGGTCTGACGCCTGCCCGGTGCTGGAAGGTTAAGAGGAGAGGTGCAAGCTTTGAATCGAAGCCCCAGTAAACGGCGGCCGTAACTATAACGGTCCTAAGGTAGCGAAATTCCTTGTCGGGTAAGTTCCGACCTGCACGAATGGCGTAACGACTTCCCCGCTGTCTCCAACATAGACTCAGTGAAATTGAATTCCCCGTGAAGATGCGGGGTTCCTGCGGTCAGACGGAAAGACCCCGTGCACCTTTACTATAGCTTTACACTGGCATTCGTGTCGGCATGTGTAGGATAGGTGGTAGGCTTTGAAGCGGGGACGCCAGTTTCCGTGGAGCCATCCTTGAAATACCACCCTTATCGTCATGGATGTCTAACCGCGGCCCGTTATCCGGGTCCGGGACAGTGTATGGTGGGTAGTTTGACTGGGGCGGTCGCCTCCGAAAGAGTAACGGAGGCGCGCGATGGTGGGCTCAGACCGGTCGGAAATCGGTCGTCGAGTGCAATGGCATAAGCCCGCCTGACTGCGAGACTGACAAGTCGAGCAGAGACGAAAGTCGGTCATAGTGATCCGGTGGTCCCGCGTGGAAGGGCCATCGCTCAACGGATAAAAGGTACGCCGGGGATAACAGGCTGATGACCCCCAAGAGTCCATATCGACGGGGTTGTTTGGCACCTCGATGTCGGCTCATCGCATCCTGGGGCTGGAGCAGGTCCCAAGGGTTTGGCTGTTCGCCAATTAAAGCGGTACGTGAGCTGGGTTCAGAACGTCGTGAGACAGTTCGGTCCCTATCTGCCGTGGGTGTAGGAATATTGACAGGATCTGTCCCTAGTACGAGAGGACCGGGATGGACATATCTCTGGTGGACCTGTTGTCCTGCCAAGGGCATAGCAGGGTAGCTATATATGGACGGGATAACCGCTGAAGGCATCTAAGCGGGAAACCCACCTGAAAACGAGTATTCCCTATCAGAGCCGTGGAAGACGACCACGTTGATAGGCCGGGTGTGGAAGTGCGGCAACGCATGAAGCTTACCGGTACTAATAGCTCGATCGGCTTGATCGTTCTCATTGACTATGCTCATCTCCCGGCGAAGGCTTTGCCTTCGTCCGGATCGATGTGCCAGAAGGGAATAGGCAGTCGGCAATAGCCACTCCGCATTCGCTTCAATGACGTGTTCAAAATGCGATGACAATATCACTTCTGCCTGTTGGCAGATGCCTATTGCCTCATCCTCCAGCTTCTCAAAACAATAAGTTGCGCTTTGCCGACCTGGTGGTTATGGCGGGGTGGCTGCACCCGTTCCCTTTCCGAACACGGCCGTGAAACGCCCCTGCGCCCATGGTACTTCGTCTTAAGACGCGGGAGAGTAGGTCGCTGCCAGGTCTGCAAAACGCAACTTATGTAAAACAATCTTCTCATTCACAGACAACGGCCCAAAGCCGAAACAAAAGGGCCGCTCACAAAGCGGCCTTTCGTGTTAGAATACATAAGCAGGAAAACACGAGACAAATTGCAAGCAATTTGCTCGGGCAGTAAGCGTAAACCGCCAAAAGCGTTTTACGCAACCGCGACAAATCCCAAAGGGATTTGCGCTGGACGCGGGGTGGAGCAGCCCGGTAGCTCGTCAGGCTCATAACCTGAAGGCCGCAGGTTCAAATCCTGCCCCCGCAACCAATCTCCTCTTAAAGATCAGCACCTACCTTCTTATCGCTGGCGGAAAAGCTTCGCTTTCCCTGGCGATGGTAGCTCCTCGTCCTGCGGACCATAACCTGAAGGCCGCAGGTTCAAATCCTGCCCCCGCAACCAA
>NZ_LXFU01000010.1 GCF_001657485.1 Rhizobium sp. WYCCWR10014 | reverse complement strand
ATCGCTCATAAGCACGGTGAATCATCGACGATCATTACCGTCAAGACTAAGTTAGCGCCTATGGGGCTTGACCCGAGGATCCACTCTGGCCTCCTCAATCAGCAGCGGGGATGGATCCCAGGCTCAGGGCCTGGGATGACGGAGGGTGGGGGCGGGTTTTCGATAACCAAAGCGGTATAGGGTGAGGCTTGAGGCTGATTGCCGCTACAATCAGGTGGCGCCAGGAACCACATGATAGTGCTTCGCCCACGCCTGTCGGTGAAAGCGGCCGATCGTGCTCAAGTTGAGATCGCGGCAAGAGCAATCAGGGTGACAAAGACACTCAGCGGCGCCAGGTGTGCATAGTCGCGATGGCGTAGAACCGTGAAAACCGCGGCCGCGATGATGACCGCCCCAAGCGCCACGCCGACAATGCGGCTGGGGGGAAGCGCAATCAGGACGGCGCTCGATATCTCCAGCCCACCCGTCACGATACCCCACCAGCGCGGATAGCCCCACCGAACGAAATCGCTTCGCGTCCCCGACGTGCCGATCGCGTTGACGATGCCTGCGCCTGAGAAGGCGACAACCAGGAACCAGATGGAAAGAACGTGAACCATCTCAGTCAGCCCCGATCATCATGGGGATGGCGACCAGCACCATGATCGCCGCCGTCGGGCCGTGAATGCCGAAGGCGCTTTTGGTGGAGCCTTTCGCTGCGAGAACGAGCAGCATGTCGCCTGCGGGGATCATCGCTTCGATCAAGAGCACCATGCCGACCTCGCGTTGGGAACCCCACGTCATGAACGCCAGCACGAGCAATCCCGCGACGATATCGCGAACCCCCTTGAGGCGGAGCCACCAAGCGACGTTTGGGCCATCTTCGGGAAGCGGCAGGCCGAAACTGCGCATCATGGTCGTCGGGCTGGCAATATAGCCGGTGCCGATCGCGATAATAGCGAGGGCCAGCAGCAAGCCGGCCCCGTTAGTAAGCCAAAGCATGAGATAATCCGTCTATCGCTGATATAAAATCTAGCATCGCTAGATAAAATGCCTTAGCATTGCTAGCTAGTCAAGCGTTGGTATAATCTTTGAGGTACTGGGGCCTGCGGGGCATGGAGATTGAGCAATGGGGATCGCAGAGCGAAAAAGTCGGGAAAGGGCCGGGCGCGAAGAGCGCATTGTCGCGGCAGCACGTGCCGTCGCGGAGAGCGAAGGATGGGATGCCGTGACGATCCGCCGCCTGGCCAAGGAAATCGAATACAGCCAGCCGATCCTCTATTCGCATTTCGCCAACAGGGACGCCATCGTTGCCGCGGTTGCAGTCGAGGGCTTCAAGGAACTCGCAACCGTTCTTCAGGAAGCGGCAGCCGAGGCGAAGGGACGACGACAATCCCTCATGGACGTCGCCATGGCCTATTTTGCCTTCGCCCTCAGTCGCCCGGCACTCTACGAGGCGATGTTTATCCTGCCGACCCAGCTGCAGTTCGCCGAGGCTGAAACGAGATCGGAACTTCGGACCGGTTTCGACGCCATTGCAGCAGTGGTTTCTCCCTTCTGTGCCGATGTGGAGATCGTGACCGAGACCTTCTGGGCAGCCCTTCATGGGCTTGCCGAGCTCGAACGTTCAGGCCGCGTCAGGCCGGGCATGCGTGACAAACGCATCGCGCTTGTTGTTCAGGCGATCGTCGATGCGGGGGTTCATCAAACCGGGTCGTCAGATCAGCTCTGAAGGCTGGGCCGGTGGCCGCCGCACTGCGAGAACGGGCTGGCGCCCACTTCGCCGAGATATCTGCGCCGATCGCCTGAGGCCGATCTCGGCGGCCCCTTGCATGACGCCGATCTGCGTGCTAAACACTGAACTAGATGGTTCAGTTTTCGACAGCTCGCCTTGATGCCTCCTTTGCTGCGCTCTCGGACGCCACGCGACGCGGCGTTCTGGAACAGCTCGGGAGCGCGGATGCTTCGATCACGGAGCTCGCAGAGAAGTTCCACATGACCCTCACGGGCATGAAGAAGCACATCGGCGTCCTGGAGCAGGCGGGGCTGGTGACGACGGAGAAGGTCGGGCGTGTGCGGACCTGCAGGCTGGGCTCACGCGGGCTCGAGGAAGAGGCGGCCTGGATCGATGCGCGCCGCCAGATCTGGAACGCACGCTTCGACGCGCTTGATGAAGTCATCGAGGCCCTGAAACGGAAGGAGAAAGTCGATGGGGGACAGAGCGAGTAGCGGCCGCACGGTGGTCGAACGGAGGTCGGAGCTTGAACTCGTGGTGAGGCGTACCTTCAACGGCGCGGTTCGCCTCGTATTCGACGCGTGGACCAAGCCCGAATTGTTCAAGCTGTGGTGGGCGCCGAAGTCGATGGGCGTGCCCATACTTTCCTGCGAGATGGATGTTCGCACCGGGGGCAGCTATCGCATCACGTTTGGACATGACGCCTCGGACGCCATGGCCTTCTTCGGCAAGTATCTCGACGTGTCGCCGCCATCGCGCCTCGTCTGGACCAATGATGAAGGCGGGGAGGACGGCGCCGTCACCACGGTGACCTTCGAGGAAAAGGACGGCAGGACGCTGCTGGTCCTGCAGGAACTTTATCCCTCGAAGGAAGCGCTCGACCAGTCTTTCGTCGGCATGGAAGACGCGATGCCGGAGCAGTTCGAGCAGTTGGATGAACTTCTCATCACGCTCAGCGCGAGCGTGTGACAGCTCGACTCGATCGGTCATGCCTCAAACAGAGACGAAACAGGGAATTGGCGCAGCGTGGCTGCTTCCTGAAGTCCACCACCAGCCCATGTTCCGCTGGCGATGGCGCAATTCACGGGTGGATGCGGCAAGTCGACCCGGCGTACTGCTTAGACCGCCCGAACCTCGGCAAGCCGCCTGACCGCGTATTCGTCCTGCCAGCAGACGGCGGCTTCCCATGCCGCTGAGGCTTGCGCGGCGATGTCATGTGCGCCGTCGTCGAGATCGGCAGCGTTGTCGGGCAGCACCAGGTCAAGGTCGGGGACGTCGACATGTGACTCATCCCAGTCGATCAACGCGACCCGATCTGCTGTCATGCGGACGTTGCCAGGGCTATTGGGGTTGCCGTGGACAACACTTGTCTGACGCCCGATGAGCCGCGCCCACGCTGCTCGACATCGAATAACGCCCTCAGGCGGCATCGCGGCAAGGTCGATCCTCGTTCCGGTCTCAGTATGCAGGAGGTCGGTCGACGATCGCCAGCCCGGGCGCTGCGGCCAGCCCTGCGTCAGCCGATGCAGCTCGCGCAGCGTGTCGGCGACGCGACGCCAGTCGGACGCCGTCTCGGGCGGTCCGCCCTCCATATATTTCATTACCACCAGGCCGTTTGCGAATAGCCGGCCGTCAGTCGTCGGAATCGGCACCGGAACGGCCATGCCTTCACGGTCGAGGTATTGGAGCAGCTCGGCTTCCCATGCAAGATCAGCGTCGCTCCTGGAGCCGAGACGAGCAACCGCGATCTGCCCGTGGACGCGAACGCTCCACACGTCGTTGGCAACGCCACCGGCGAGCCGTTCGATGCGAACCGCGTCTTCACCCCATTGCCCGAGTGCTTCCCATCCCATTTGGCGATACCCCTGGCGGCCATGATTAAATGACGAAAGAAATAGAGAAAGTTTCCGACGCCACAATGTCCGCATCTGGCGCTAAGCGGTCATACTTCATTGTCGAAAGATTCGGTTGCTTTGCGCCCCTTTCCAGACATACGTCTCGCCGGCCGGAAAGAGCGACGAGCGCCGCATCTGGGCTTGCGCGGTCAGTGAAACGAAGGTCGCGTCTCGGACCCTTCGAAGCGTTTGTCATCTGAGGCTGCTCGTCAACGCGATTACGGCGAAGCACACTCTGGCAGGCTCCCACTTCTCCTCCCTCATCAAGTCAGTTCAGCCCGTGGCTGGCATTGCTTGGTTTCGCTGGCGGATGGCACCCATGACGCAGCGTTTGCGCTGTCAATGGCTCCTTCCGTCCGCCCCACCCTCCGTCATGCTCGGGCTTGTCCCGAGCATCCACACCGCATCCACCGGCTGCCACGGCAATGGATCCTCGGGTCAAGCCCGAGGATGACGGAGAGTGGGTTGGCCTTCTCGCCAAATTTGCTCCGGCCTACTAAGACAAATCACGTCGGGCGCTTCATCAAGCCGCCTCAACCTCCCCCCTGCGTCCTCCAGCTTTCCCCGACAAGCTCCCATAAATCGACCTTCTCGGCGCGCCCCTTGAGCTGCACCAGGCCAAGCGGGCGAAGGTCGAAGCGATCGGCCACGGTGTCGTGGATGGCGGCGCTCACCAGGATCGAGGTGTTGAAGTCCTTGTTCAGTCCCTCCAGCCGCGAGGCGACGTTGATCGTATCGCCCATGGCTGTGTACTGCTGCCTGGAAATCGCGCCGAAGCTACCGACGACCGCCGGGCCGGTGTGCAGTCCAAATCGCGTGATGAGCGCGGGACGGCCATTCTTCAGATTGGCTTCATTCAAGTCGTCGACTGCCGCCTTCATGGCAAGTGCGCACTGGCAGCCGTTTTCGGCATGTCTGGCATCGGGAACAGGGGCGTTCCACATGACGAAAATAGAGTCGCCGAGATATTGCACGACAGTCCCGCCATGGCGCTCGGCGATGGTGTTCAAGATTTCGAAATAGGCCGACAGCGTATCGACCACGTCCTCGGGCGAATGTTGCTCGGATATGGTGGTGAAGTCGCGGATGTCGGTGAAGAGCACGGTCACATCCTGCCGCTGCGCCTTGACGGCGGTTCTTGCCCGGGGATCGATGATCCGCCTGACGACTTCACGCGGAACATAAAGGGCAAACTGGCTGATGGCATGGCGGCTTGCCGCCAGCGCGGCCGCCAGCGTGTTGATCTCCGAAATGAAGGAATGGGAGACGCCTTTTTCGCTGACATCGAGATCGCCGATCTTGCGCGCCTCATCCGCCAGGCGATAGAGGGAGCGGCTGACCATGCGGGAGAGCATCACCGAGGCAGCGACGCCCGCGATCACGAAGGCGGCCGCAATCAGGAGATTGTGCAGGAGCAGCCGATTGGCCTCAGCCACCAGATCTTCCAGGGGCACGACGATTGCGGCGACGCTTCCCTTGAACAGACCGGAGACGCCGACGGGGGCGATCTGCAGGATCTGGCGTTCGCCATCGAGATCGATCCGCGCCACGCCGCCATTTGCAAAGGCCGGATCCCGCCTGAGCCTCGCCACCGTTTCGAGGCTCGCGTCGTAACTGTCCGTCGTCGTATCGACGGCAACGGCGCCATCGGCATTTTTCGACCATATGCCGAGAAGCCTGTTCATGATTGCCGGGTCGGAATGGGCGATCAGATCATCGGCATCATCGATGATGTAGGCGCGCGCCCGCGGCGAAATCTCCTGCGCATCCAGCAGGCGGCTGACAGTCATCAGGTGGATGTTGATGCCGACGACAACCTGATCGTCGTCTCTCATCGGTGCTGCGATCGTCAGCGTTGGAAGCTGCAGCGTTCCCGCGACATAGGGTCCGACGGATACTTCCTCGCCGTGCTGGATGACGGATTGGTACCAGGGGCGTTGCCGCGGATCGAATGATGCATAGTCGACGTCACGCTCAGTGATCGGCCTTGCCTGAAGGTCGAGGAAGCGAAACGTCGATATGACGTCCGGGCCCTGTCTGCGTGCTATCGTGCGGATCGCGAAAGCCGTGCCGTCGGGTGCCGCGAGGATCCGGCGGACATCCTGCCTTTGCGTGTTGATGACCTGCAGATACGAGCCGTCAGGATAGCCGGTGTAGACGCTCGTCGCGTTGGGGACGTTTCTGAGAACCTCCAGAAAGAATTGCTGTTTGGCCGCGATATCCTGGGGCGGCGGGGAGGAGAGCAGCGGCAGGGTCGACGCCAGTGCTACCGCCTCGGTGCCGCCCTGCAGCGTATTGCGGTACCCCTCGATCAGCCGCGAGGCTCATCTCGCGCATCTGCTGCACGCCCGCACTGACCGCAGCATCGCTTCCTTGCCTGAAGGCCAACCAGATGATGGGCGTCGACGTGCACAGCAGCGATGCGACGACCAGGACGCCGAGATGCAGTCGTAGGGGTTTCGACCAGTGCACGAGATTTCCCTCGAAATGCGGACACGTCTCAGCACACCAAGCATAGCCAACGATGGCAGCTAACCGCTTTTTGAAAACTTACACAAGGCGGTGAGTGCGGTCACACCGCCGCTGCACGTTTCGGCAGAATGAGATCGCCGACCGTGAGAGCTGTTGCCGATCATCTCCGCATGCATCGCCGTCCTTGCTCCGGACGCCACCCCACGCTCCGTCTTCCTCGGGTCAAGCCCCATAGGCGCTAACTTAGTCTTGACGGTAATGATCGTCGATGATTCACCGTGCTTATGAGCGATTT
>NZ_LXFU01000009.1 GCF_001657485.1 Rhizobium sp. WYCCWR10014 | reverse complement strand
CCGCCGGCCTAAGCGTCAGACCATATCGGTCGGCTGCGCGATGATAGAGACTGAAGCGCTGGTAGCGCAATCTAACAACGTGTCCCGGGTGCAGATGATGCAGCAACGGCAACAAGTTGCTCATTTGAGCATACCAAGCGTCGCGCTCGCTGGGGAAGCCCCATAGGACGCTCCAGCTAACCCGCACGCCAAACTGGCGACACCATTTCAAGAGTTGAACATTTTGCGCTGCCGTCGTTCCCTTGCCCATAAGCTTCAAAACGCGGCTATCCAGGCTCTCGACGCCTGGTTGGATCCAGCGGATGCCGCCTGCGGCCAACTTCTCGACTTCATGTCGCTTCAAATTGGCTTTTACTTCAAAGAAGATGTTGAGCTTCTTGGGTAAAGCGATGAGGCGAGGCAACGCTTTCTCAACGTAGTCATTCGCCAAAATGTTATCCACCGCCTCGATGCGCGACGTGCCGTAGCGTGCTGACATCTCGATCATCTCTTCTGGCGCTTGTGCGGCCGGCTTCTGACGATAAGTCATCAATGCGCCGTTCAGGCCGCAAAACGTGCAGGGGCTGCTGCGCTGCCACCAGCAGCCGCGAGAGAATTCCATCGGAAGCCCGGGATCAATCCGGTCGACGTAGAGCGATTGCTCAAGTTCGGCAAAATAATCCGAGAAATCGGGCAGCGGCAGGGTATGTAAATCCTCGACCACTGCGCGGGGCACCATGTCGCCCGTAAACGTGACCGGATAGCCGGTCTGGCGATGAACTGGGCCGAAAACGCCGAATGGCAGGTCAGCCGGTGGGATGTCGCGACCGCGAGTGAGGATGTCGCGACAAAGTCCCCCGATCAATTCGTCGGCCTCCCCCGACACGACGTAGTCAACCCACGGGAACCGCGCATGAGTAGTACGTCCCATCACAGATTCACAATTCGCACCCCCAATGAGGGTGACTAAGCCTGGCGAGAGCTGGCGCAGGCGGCGCAGCAATGCAAGCGCGGGAACGTGCTGGGTGAATGTTGAGGTGCAACCGACAATAGCCGGCCGTTCCTTCAGTATCTTGCCGCATGTCCAATCGATGAAGCCGCCGATGAGCGAACGCAGCTTCAGGAACTTCACACGAAGCTTGGCTTCACTTTTATTTCGGCACGGATTGCGCTGGAAATACCGGTCGAGGAAGCGGGCGTGGTCCGTTTCGGAATCCGGAAATGCGGCGCCTGCGAACAGCCAGTCAACAAGCGCTTCCTCCGGAGGGGACGTCTCAAGTGCACTATAGTCGGCAAGACCAGCGTATTCCAGAAACCAGATATTGGCATACGCTGTCTTCGATTTCATGCCGGCCTGCGTCAGCACCGACTTCAGCAGACCAAGCGCTAACGACGGGCGTTCAACCGCTGACATCGGCATGTTCACCAGCACGATTGGGACATCGGAGCTCATGTCCCGCCCTCGCTACTACGCCAGGCAAATCGCTCATCGAGGTCATCTTCGAGCAACCCTTTCATGTGCAGTTGGTCGAGCCCATCGGCAACAGCAATGGCGCTTGCTCCATCCGTTACAACCCGCGCAACCAGGTCCGATGTTGTACAATTGCCACCTGCGATCAGATCGCCAACGGAGATCGAAGCGGCGTTGTAGGGCACCTGATACTCCCAGTGGCACGAGCGGAGTAGGAAGTGATGGCGCTTTGCCTCGTACAACAAGTCCCCGCGGAAGCGGATTGGCCGGTTGGAAGGTGGGCTTTCGTGCATGTGCTCATCGATCATGCTTTGGACTTCGTCTTGGAACTCGTCTGGCGTTCCGAAGAAACGTTCATCCAGAATGCGGTAGCCGAGAGGCCAGCGTTTGCTCGCCGGTATCGGCGTTATCAGTTGCACACGCCGCCGCGGCATATTTATGAGAAAGCCGGAAACGCAGGCAATCGTCGAGTGATCCCCCTTCGATAAGGGTGTCGCATCGCCGTTTTTGAGTATCTCGTTTCGCGCACGGCCGGCGAAAGCTTTTGAACTTAGCATCCCCTTTCCCTGCAGGACGAGTTCAACGCCCATGAGATCCTCGGGCGAAAATGCCGCGTGGATTTGATTGAGCTGATCCGTGCTGAGCACGGAAAAACGATTTGTCACGCAGCGGTAATGTTCGAACAGCTTGAGTACGCGCTTGGTGAGTGCCAGGTTCTTGAGAGGCATAGCCGTCGTTGTTTGTGGTAATGTCCCGGTGATTTGATAGAAGTCGAAGAGAAAGCGGTCGTAGTCGGGATTATCCATCGGATCTGTGGCGTTATAGCAGAAGCCAGTGCTCGCTGCAGATCCAAACATTTCCCTCGTGACGCCGACCATCCCGCGCCAGAGGTCTGCTTGCTCTTCGCTATATTCATAATAGCCCTTGAACTGGCCCGCCGAGAGGCCGCAAAACCAGCAGCCCCCAGTGCAGCCTTCGCTCAGCTCAAAAGCGATGACGGGGTGCGTAATGGATTTCGCGCAATCGCCGAACAGGTCGTCGCAGCGGCTTATTTGGCGCTCGCGCCACGCATGGAAACGAGGCGCGGCCACAGGCATGTTGCCCTCGTCGCGCAGGAGGTCGCGATTGCGCTCCATCTCGGCTATATAATCAAGCCAAGTTACAGCCAGCGGCCACGACGAACACTCCGGCTTGCCATAGAATTTCCGGTAGTCCGGGTGCCAGAGCGGCAGCATCTCCATCGGATCGACTTCAATTCCGTATAGCGCAGCTACGGTATGAGGGTTGTTGAGGTTTATTGAAAGCGCGATCCTAAATGCCGTGTCGCCGCGGAAGCATTCTAAGAACCGCTTGATATGGGCTAGCGTACGGATCTCTCCAGGTGTTCGCCGATCAAAGATCTGTCGATAGTGTTCCTTGGCAGTATGCGCCACGAGGTTACCTCCCATTGTCACTTTCTCATCTGTCACGGGGGTGAATGAACACCCCCGTGACCGTTTGGCTAGACAAGGACGGCAGCGACCACGACAATCGCCTCGGCGGCTTCAAAGACAGTCGTTGCCGCTTGCACCGCCTCAACAGCCGTGGTGGCAGCCACAACGGTCTCGACTGCTTTGATCGAGGTCACAACGTCCGAACCGTGCTTGCCGGCAGGTCGATCGGCCTGCTTTTCGGTCAAGTTACGCTGGCTACTGGCTTTTATGTAACTCTTGGCCTCATCGATTGTGAAATCGTAGCCGTGGATCTTTCCGCTCGCTACCAGCGACGCGAGACCGGTGACACTCTTTTTTATGGATTCCAGCAGGTCAGCGTCTTTGTTCAGATCGGCAACGAAACGCTCAAAATCAAATTTCGACATCATTGGTCTCCTCTTTCCGGCAGGTGATGCGCACCTGATTGCCCGACTTCTTCAGCGATTTACTTCCTTGGTTTTTCATCGTCTTCATGACGTTTCCTTCAGCGGTTGGGCCGTCCTTATGCGTTGTGCCGGATGGCGCTGGAGGCGCAGTGCCGGCGGTCTCACCTCAGTCCTTAAGAAGCGCTTCCAT
>NZ_LXFU01000008.1 GCF_001657485.1 Rhizobium sp. WYCCWR10014 | reverse complement strand
GGGATTGATCCTCGGGAAGGACAGTCCGAATGGCAAACGGTTCGCTCAGCGATCGCCGCGGGGCCAGATCTCGAAGGCATATGGCTTCGATCTCTCCCCTCTTCTCGAAAGGCTGCCTGAGTTTACCAATCAGGTGCAGGCGATTGAAGACAAAAGGCGCGTGCGGGGTGAGGTCTTAGACGAACTCACTATCCATCGCAGATCAGCGCAGGAGTTGCTCAGGACGCTTGCAGAGACTTTGCCGAGCATCGACGTCAACGATCTAACAGCGCGTGCCGCTGAGCTGGTCAGAGTAGCCCCCCGCAGGTCCGGAGCCGGATCGCCGGACGACGTCCGAGATGCCTGGCGCACGATCAGGGAAGAGGCGGAAGGAAGATTTCATGCCGCCTCTGGCGGCAAAGTATGCCGTCACAAAGACAACAACACAAATGCCCCTGACGAGTCTTGTAACAATGCCAATGACAATCCGAAGGATCCGCAACGCACGAGTGCGAGCTCAAACGCCGACGATTTGAGGACAGCCTGCCCCGAAGCGATGCAGTTTATAGGCGACGTGCGCAGCGACCGAGACCTGATTATGGGCGTGTCGCGCATGCGGGGCGCTTTTGGGGTGTCCGCGTCCGGCTGGGAGAAGGCAATCCTTGAAATCGGGGCGCTCTGTGCGTCTGCCACGCTCGTTTACGTGATAGAGATGCAAGCGCGGCGAGCGACAGGGTCTGATCCGGTCGAGAACCCGGGCGGCTATTTCCGAGCGATGGTCCGATTGATCAAAGCCGGTCGGTTCGATCTCACAAGGGAAATCCTCGAGATGAAAGCGCACATAACTAGAAGCAACCCGCTCGTCGGGCTTGCTTCTGCTTAGCCCGCCGCCTCAGTCGTCCCCTCGCGGGTCCTCTCCTGGCGTCCGGGTCGCGCCTGTTGATTTCTCACCGATAGCAAATGGCACCCCCGTAGGAATGCGATGGCCGCCACTTCAATGGAACTCGAATGGACAAAATGAGCAGCAAGGCAAAACGGTTTGTGGTCATGGCCAGCTTTCCTCCAATGCAAGGGCAGGGGCGGAGGAAGCAGCCCCCACAAAAGCATCCTGCTTCCCGCTAGGTGCGATGGTTTTTAACTCCGAAAACGGGTGCTTCGATGCTGGATCCCAGGCTTTGATGGAGCATCCTTGTCTTCAGAATCAAAGGATGCGCTATGGGCCAGGTTCTTCATGGGAGCGCCACGACGACAGAGGCAGTCCGTCGAGCGATACAACATAGTCAAGAGAGCCTGAGAACGCTTTCGAAGCGTTATGGGATCAATCAGAAGACCGTCGCCAAGTGGCGGAAGCGGTCCTCGGTTGCGGACCTTCCGACCGGCCCGAAAGAGCCGAGATCAACGGTGCTCTCCGTCGAGGAGGAGGGCGTTATCATTGCGTTTCGCCGGTATACGCTGCTGCCGCTCGATGACTGCCTCTATGCACTACAGCCGACAATCCCGCATCTTACGCGGTCTTCGCTGCATCGTTGCCTGCAGCGTCACGGACTTGGCCGCCTGCCGGATGTCGACGGCGACAAGCCGGCGAAGAAGAAGTTCAAGAGCTACCCGATCGGCTACTTTCACATTGACATTGCCGAGGTGCTCACCGAACAGGGCAAGCTGCACATGTTCGTTGCTATCCAATCGCACCTCGAAGTTTGCCTTCGTCGAACTGCACGAGAAGACCACCACCGCCATCTCGCGCGAGTTCCTCCTGCGCGTAATTGCGGCCGTCCCCTACAAGATCCACGCCGTGCTTACCGACAACGGCATCCAGTTCACCACGCCCGGCGCTGGAGGGTTGGCTGTGCCGCTGATCAAAGAAGCGATCGACAATGGCGAACGCTTCTGGGCCCATGCACCTTCGAATACACCTGCGCCACCAGCGATATCGAGCACCGCACGACCAAGCCGAAGCATCCAAGGACCAACGGTCAAGTCGAGAGGATGAACCGAACCATCAAGGATGCCACCGTCAGACGCTTCTACTATGAAAGCCACGATTAATTTCGTCAGCACCTCGCCACCTCGCCGACTTCGTCGCCGCTTACAATTTCGGCCGCAGGCTCAAGACCCTCAAGGGCCTCACACCCTACGAGTTCATCTGCAAGACATGGGCTTCACAGCCCGAGCGCTTTACCGTCGATCCGCTCCAGCAAATGCCAGGACTAAATATCTAGTTTCGAGCTTTCGAGCATTGAAGACGAAGCGATGAAGCTGCTCTTCACGCGCTTTCGGCGCGTGAAAAAGCACGGGCGCTGGCAGTGACGCTCAAATAGAAGTCATATGGCCACGGTCCTTGCGCTAACCCTATCGAGGCGTTGACCGGCGTGCCGGAAATCGGCGCGGGAAGAAGGATGGAAAGACCAAGCGGCCGCAGGGATGCGAGGACGTCGGGAATTCGCTTTGAAACCGCCGGCGCCTTCGAAGGGATGAAGGGATCGTCCAGCATCAATAGCTTGGTGCTTGTCATGCGGGCACGACCTCCGGCAACAAGTTTTCGCTGGCCGCCGAAAGCTGCAGCGCACGGCGATAGGGGAAGTCGGCTGCCTCCGGAACGAGCGAATAGACCTCGTCGCGGCGCTTCTGCTCATCTGTGACGCCGGCTGCCCACGCCGGAATAAGCAAGTTTTCCTCTCCGTCAGTTCGGGAATGAGGCGCCGGTCTTCCGGCGCGAACCCGACAATTATTACCCGTTCCAGACAAGCCCGACATTCGCGCAATGAATTCATGACGGCAGAGGTGATCTTCTCGGTCAATTTTCTTGCACCTTCTCCTTTGAGTGATACCCAGACAAAAAGTATGAATGGGACCAGGAAGTGCCGCTCTACAAGACGCCGAAATGATCCATACCAATCGAACCCCTTCTACTTCACAGGTCAGCCGCGTCGGTCTAAATATCCTCCCGGAAACGCAGTCAGGGACGGCATAGGCGTATAGGGGCTCCATGTCGCAAGCCCGATCAGACGGGCGTCCAGTCGGACAATTAGGTTGCGGGCTATAAGGTCTGCAGTTGCCTCCTCAATCTCAATTGTGTTCGCCCCCTTAAGCTGTCGGCCCAGGTGGATCTCTGGCGTGCCTCGATCGGCAGC
>NZ_LXFU01000007.1 GCF_001657485.1 Rhizobium sp. WYCCWR10014 | reverse complement strand
TTGCTCGCCACGTAAGCGCCGGTGGTGTGGTAGGAGGCGATATAGGTGGTATTGGCGGCGATCGTGACAGGCGTTGTAAAGTTCACCGTCTGCCAGCCGCTTGCCGTGGTGTTGGTGAAGGTGGCGGTGGCAAGCTTGGTGCCGGTGGTGGTCCACAGATCGACGACGTTCTGTCCGTTGTCATTGGCGCTGCGGTAGAACTTGATGGCGGTGACATCACCGACAACGTTCGCCTGGAACTTGACGCCGACCTCGAGCTGCTGACCGTCGTTGAGGTTCGTCTGGGCCGGTGTGCTGGAAGCGTTAAACAGGCTGTAGGTCGCAGGTGCCACTGTCGCAGTGATATTGAAGGTCTCGTTGGCGGCAAGGCCGCCGAGGTCGGTTGCCGTCACCCTGACGCCGTAGGTGCCTGATGTCGTCGGTGTGCCGCTGAACGTCCGCGTCGTGGCGTTGAAGGCGAGCCAGGCGGGCAGCGCCGTGCCGTCGGCGGCCGTTGCCGAGTAGGTCAGGGTCTCGCCGCTGTCGACATCGCTGAAGGTCGTCGTCGGCAACACGAAGGAGAAGGCGGAGCCGACGGTGGCGTTCTGGGCAGCCGTCTGGACGGCCAGCACCGGCGCGTCGTTGGCGCCGTGGATGGTGACGGTGAGATTGGCCGTGGCTGTCGCGCCGGCCGTGTCACGCATCGTATAGCTGAAGACATCGCTCAGTGTATTGGTCGATTGCCGCAGCGCCTGCACGGCGGCACTGGTCTCGTTGACGGCATAGCTATAGACGCCCGATGCGCTGAGCATCAGACTGCCATAGGTGCCGTTCAGTGCCGTGCCGAGCGTGCCGGCCGTTGCGCCGAAACGGATCGCCGTGACCGTCTTGGTGTCACCGGCATCCGCATCGGTGTCGTTGGTCAGCACGTTGCCACTGGCAACCACGCCGCCCGAACCGTTGGCCACACCACCCTTCTCGGTCGCATCCCCCGCATCGGCAACCGCCGTCGGCGTCGTGTTGCCTGATGTCGACACGGCGATGTTGAAGGTCTCGTTGGCGGTGAGACCGCCAAGGTCGGTCGTCGTTACCCTGACGCCGTAGGTGCCTGATGTCGTCGCCGTTCCGGAGAAGGTCCGCGTCGAGGCATTGAAGCTCAGCCAGGCAGGCAGCGCCGTGCCGTCGGCGGCCGTTGCCGCATAGGCCAGTGTCTCGCCGCTGTCGACATCGGTAAAGGTCGTCGTCGGCAGCGTGAACGAGAAGGCAGAGCCGACGATGGCGTTCTGGCTAGCCGTCTGGACCGCCAGCACCGGCGCGTCGTTGGCACCGTGGATGGTGATGGTGAGATTGGCCGTGGCTGTCGCGCCGGCCGTGTCACGCATCGTATAGCTGAAGACATCGCTCAGCGTATTGGTCGACTGCCGCAGCGCCTGCACGGCGGCACTGGTCTCGTTGACGGCATAGCTATAGACGCCCGATGCGCTGAGCACGAGACTGCCATAGGTACCATTCAAGGCCGTGCCGAGCGTGCCGGCCGTTGCGCCGAAACGGATCGCCGTCACCGTCTTGGTGTCACCGGCATCCGCATCGGTGTCGTTGGTCAGCACGTTGCCGCTGGCAACCACGCCGCCCGAACCATTGGCCACACCACCCTTCTCGGTCGCATCCCCCGCATCGGCAACCGCCGTCGGCGTCGTGTT
>NZ_LXFU01000006.1 GCF_001657485.1 Rhizobium sp. WYCCWR10014 | reverse complement strand
GCCGTCCTTATGCGTTGTGCCGGATGGCGCTGGAGGCGCAGTGCCGGCGGTCTCACCTCAGTCCTTAAGAAGCGCTTCCATAGCTGCGGCAATCCTCGCGAGCGCAAGAACGTAGGCTGCCTTGCGCAGGGTGATCTTCTTGTCTCGCGCATATGCGCAAACGGCGTCGGTTTGCTTTTCCATTGTTGTCTTCAGCCGCGTATGAACCTCGTCGAGAGTCCAGGATTGGCCCTGGCGGTTCTGGACCCATTCGTAGAACGAGACCGTAACGCCACCAGCGTTCGCGAGGATATCGGGAAGGATTAAGACGTTCCTGGCCTCGAGGATCTCGTCGGCCTCCGGAGTGATCGGGCCGTTGGCGAGTTCGATAATAAGCGGGGCCTTTATGCTTCCCGCGTTGCCCTTGTGGACCGTATTTTCCACGGCTGCCAAGACGAGGACGTCGCAATCGCTCTCAAGGAGCTCGTCGCCAGAAATTTCCGACACACCAGCTGAACCTGCCACGCTGGTGACGCTTTCGCCGTGGCGCTTGGCGGCACGCAGTTCGCTGACGTCGAGACCAGCCGGGGCATGGACCGCACCTTTGGAGTCCGAGACCGACACGATCAAGTTTCCATCGTCGGCCAACAGCTGCGCCATGTGTTGGCCAGCATTGCCAAATCCCTGGATCGCCACCCGTGCTCCATGCTTCAAACCGAGAGCGTCGGCTTTGTATCGCGTGATGTAATAGGCCCCGCGGGCTGTCGCATCGTCGCGCCCGAGCGAGCCGCCAAGGGCGACGGGCTTGCCGGTAATCACCTCTGGCGTCTTCTTGCCGACAATGGTGCTGTATTCGTCCATCATCCACGCCATTGTCGTTTCATTGGTGCCGACATCAGGCGCTGGGACGTCTCGGGTTGGGCCAATGATATGTGCGAAAGCCCGGATGTAGGCGCGTGCGAGACGTTCAAGTTCCGTGTTGGAGAGGCTGCGAGGCTCCACCTTCACGCCCCCTTTGGCGCCGCCAAAAGGCAGGTTCATCACGGCACACTTCGAGGTCATCATTAGTGCAAGCGCCGTCACTTCATCGGCGTTCACATCCGGATGGAAGCGGATGCCGCCCTTCGTCGGGCCGCGGCTATCGTCATGGCGACAGCGCCACGCCAGAAAAGACTTGATCGAGCCGTCGTCCATGCGGATCGACAGGCGCGCCTGCGTCATCTCGAGTGCGAGTTTAAGCTTTTCGAGAACACCAGGATCAAGATCCACGTACTCGGCTGCTTCAATGAGGCGCTTTACGGTATTGTCAAAAAGGGATGCCATCGGCGTGTTGCTTTCACGAACGTCGGGATCAAGATCCCGGTGCATGGCTGAATCCAAAAGGGATTGGAGGATATCTTCAAGACGGGGATTCATTGATGTCTTCCTTTCTTGCTGTCTCGGTTGTCCTAGCACTCGTCGTGCCAGGCCGATGGCGCGCTGATTAACCTAGGGATTTCGGAT
>NZ_LXFU01000005.1 GCF_001657485.1 Rhizobium sp. WYCCWR10014 | reverse complement strand
CGTCGTCACCACGCGAGCCTGCAGCGTGGCTTCATCCTGCTGCTGGCGCAGATTGTTTTCGCGCTCGCTTTCCAGCGCCAGCTGCTGGGCCGCCTCGCGATCGGACATCGCATGACGTTCCCTGATCTTTTCCTGCAACGACTGCGTCGCCTTGGCCATCATGCCGACTTCGTTGTTCATGCCGATATGCGGGATGGCGATCGAAACATCCTCTTCGGCGACAGCCTTCAGGGCGGCATGGACGTTGTTGAGAGGTCCCGATATGCCGCGAATGACGATATAGGCGGCTGCCATGGCAAGGAAGAACAGAACGATGCTGCCGGAGAGTGCGGTGAGGATCGTGCTGTTTATCTGAGCATCGAGATCGTCCATGTAGACGCCGGTGACGACGACGACCTTCCAGGGATCGAAGGACTGTGCATAGGCCGTCTTGCGGAAATCGCCGGCCGGCTGGCCCGGTTTGCTGGTGGAATAAAATTCGACGAGACCGCCGCCCTGCTGCCCGAGCTTGACCAGCTCTTCGCGATAGAGCTTGCCTTTGCTGTCCGGCTGACCCTTCAGGTTCTGCCCGACTTTCGCGGTATCATAATGGAACATCATCTGGACGTCGTAGCTATAACCGAAGAAATAGCCGTCCGGATCGTATTTCATCCCGTTGACGGTGGTATAGGCCTGCTTCTGGGCATCTTCCAGCGTCATTTCGCCGGCGGTGACCTTGGCCTGGTAAAGCTTGAGAACGGAGACCGCCGACTGAACCTCGGCGCGCAGCATGTCGTAACGCTCCTTGTAGATCGCATCGACCGAGGAGCGGATCTGCAGGGAGGTGGCGATCGCAAAGGCGATCATCAGGCCGACGACCAGCAATATGAGCTGCTTCGAAATCTTCAAATTTTTCATGACGCCTCGCAACGGGAATGGATGGCTGCATTCCGGTGCGGTTTTCTACCGCCTGTGCGAGCGCGCCAAACAGGACGACGCGTCTACCGCTGCTAAAACAAACATGCTGCGACCGGGTAAGTAACCATTGATGCCCACCCTATAAAAAAGCTTTAATTTTATTATTCGCGACGTGCATTTCCCTAAAAATTGGGGGGTGCTTACAAAGCAAAACCGCCGGATTTTCATCCGGCGGTCGAATATCGCTTGTTTTCGAATTTTCAGCTGGCCCGGCGCATCGGTTCGGCCTGGCGGTGCTGTGGCGCACCGACACGGAAGCCGCGAATAAGGTCGATCAGCTCGTCGGTATCGGTGGCCAGCGTTTCGGCCGATGCGGTGGTCTCTTCGGCCATGGCGGCATTCTGCTGGGTGGCGGCGTCGAGCTGGTTCATCGACGAGGAGATCGAGCGCAGCGTCGTATCCTGTTCGGAGGCGCTGTGGGCGATCTTGGCGACGATCTCGTTGGCGGCCTTGATCTGGTCGGAGATGCGCTTCAGCGCCTCTCCTGCCTCGCCGACCAGACGGACGCCGTGGTCGACCTGG
>NZ_LXFU01000004.1 GCF_001657485.1 Rhizobium sp. WYCCWR10014 | reverse complement strand
TGAACTGACCCCCGAAAGTTGGACATCCACCTTCGGGGGTTTTGCATGTCCAATCACAGCCTGGCTTTTAAGCTTTCTGTTGTGGAGTTTTATGAGAAGGGCGAGCGTAGTGCTCGGGAGGTCGGCGCGCACTTCGCGGTAGACCATGGGACGGTTCGCAAATGGGTAGCAAGCTATGAGGCGCATGGGGTTCCAGGTCTTGCGAAGAAGTTCAGCCACTACGATGCAGCATTCAAGCTATCGGTTCTCCAGCGGATGTGGAAGGATGGGCTCTCCTACCGCCAGACGGCGGCGCTGTTCGACATCCGCAATAAGGGTTGCCTTTCGGATTGGGAGCGACGCTACGAGACTGGTGGGATTGATGCACTGACCTCACGCCGCAAAGGAGGCCCCCGATCGATGTCCGAGCCGCCGATCCCCCGGGAGCCGCAAGCTTTGCAGAGCGACGAGGCGAAGAGCCGCGAAGAACTGCTGTCGGAACTGAACTATCTGCGCATGGAGAACGACTACCTAAAAAAACTCGAGGCCTTAACGCGCAAGCAACCAGCGCTCAAAAAGCGCAAGTCGTCCAGGCGTTAAGGCCACTCTATCCGCTTGACGACGTGCTGAAGCTTTCGGGCCTTTCCCGCAGCACGTTCTACTACCGGCAAAGGATGTCGCAGCTGGCCGACAGGCATGCTGCGCTCAAGGACAGGATCAAAGCCATCTTCGAGGCTCACAAGGGCTGCTACGGCTATCGCCGGGTGACGGCGGCGATCCGCCAGCTCGGGCAGACGGTCAATCATAAGACGGTCCAGCGCCTGATGGTCGAGATGGGATTGAAATCGCTGGTACGGCCGAAGAAATACCGCTCCTACAAAGGTGACGTCGGGCGCACAGCCCCCGACCTCGTCAAACGGCAGTTCACTGCGCAGGCAGCCAATCAGAAATGGGTCACCGACGTCACCGAGTTCAAGGTCGCCGGCGAGAAGCTCTATCTCTCGCCGGTCATGGACCTCTACAATGGCGAGATCATCGCCTACGAGACGACCACAAGGCCGGTCTTCAAACTGGTGGAAAGCATGTTGAACAAAGCCTTGAGCCGGCTGGGGAGCAATGACAAGCCGATCCTGCACTCCGATCAGGGATGGCACTACCAGATGCCAGCCTATCAGCGACAGCTTCAAAAATGCGGCATCGCCCAGAGCATGTCACGCAAAGGCAATTGCCTCGACAACGCCGCCATGGAAAGCTTCTTTGCCACCCTTAAATCCGAGCTCTTTCATCCCAATCGCTTCGTCAGCATCAAAAGCCTGAAAGACGGCATCGACGACTACATCCACTACTACAATCATCAGCGCATCAAGTTGAAACTCAAAGGGCTGAGCCCTGTGCAATACAGAACTCAGCCCTTAAATCTAACCAGCCTTTAAACCGTCCAACTTATTGGGGTCAGTTCA
>NZ_LXFU01000003.1 GCF_001657485.1 Rhizobium sp. WYCCWR10014 | reverse complement strand
TATGAGCGATTTGTTGCAAGCATTGGATTGGGACGAGCTGGTCGGACGATTGGGCTCGGCGGAGGAATTGGAGGCGAGCGCGCGCAAGGCCGGGGCGCTGCTTCGCAAACGGCAGGTGGGTGGCGCGGTCGACCTGCTGCGGTTGTGTTTCGCCTATGTGCTGGGCCGGTTTTCACTTCGGACCTTGGCGGCCTGGGCCGATCAGCGGGCGCTCGCGTCGATGTCCGACGTGGCGATGCTTAAGCGTCTGAAGGCCAGTGCCGATTGGGTGGGCTGCCTGGTTTCGGAGCTGCTTGCCGAGCGCTGTCCCGAGGCCTTCGCCGGCGTACATAGTGACCTGCGGCTGATGGCGGTTGACGCCACGGTGGTTGCACCGCCTGGGCCTAAGCGGGTCTACTGGATGGTGCATACGGTGTTCGACCTTTCGCGGCTGACGCTCTGTTCGGTGGAAGTCACCGATCGCCATGAAGCCGAACGACTGTCGCGCGGCGTTAAGGCCGGCGAGCTTCGGATTGCCGACCGCGCCCACGCCAAGGCGGCCGATCTGGCTGAGGTGGTCGAGGCCGGGGCCGATTTTCTGGTCCGCGCCCCTTCCAACTACCCGCGCTTGCTGGATAGCGACGGCCAACTGCTGGATCGCTTGGCGCTCTGCCGTGAAGCGGGCGAGAAGGGCATGCTTGATCGGTGCGTGATGGTCCAGGACGGCAAGTCAAGGGTCGAGGTGGCGGCGCGGGTAGTGATCTTACCTTTACCACCCGAGGCGGCCGAGAAAGCCAGGCGAAGGGCCCGCCGGTTGGCCGCCAAGGCGCGATACAGACCCAGCCAGGCTGGCATCGAGATGGCTGGCTATCTGGTGCTGTTAACTTCGCTCACAGCCGACGACTGGCCGCCGGAACGGCTCGCCTCGACCTATCGTCTGCGATGGCAGATCGAGCTGGCCTTCAAACGCATGAAGTCGCTGATCGGCCTGGAAGACCTCCGCGCAAAGGACGCCGACCTGGCTCGCCTGTGGATCAACACCGCCCTGCTCGCCGCGCTGCTGGCCGAAGATGACCTGCCGGCCCTCGATCCCGAGGCGCCGGACTCTCTCCCCCTGGCGGCCTGAACCGATCCACGTTGCCGATCTGGCGTCTCGTCGCCATCGCGATCACCAACATCTCTATTGCCGTCTTGCACGGGCCCGTCAGGCCGATCGCCATCGCCCGGCTGCTCCATCGACTTCGCGAGCCACCGCGAAGGCGACGAGCCATCGCACATCGACAACTAAGTTAGCGCCTATGGGG
>NZ_LXFU01000002.1 GCF_001657485.1 Rhizobium sp. WYCCWR10014 | reverse complement strand
GTCAAACGGGTTGTCGACTACAACGTGAAGATCCGGGTGAAGCCGGATGGCACGGGTGTCGAGCTTGCCAATGTGAAGATGTCGATGAACCCGTTCGACGAGATCTCGGTGGAAGAGGCGTTGCGGCTGAAGGAAGCCGGCAAGGCCGAGGAAGTGGTCGTCGTCTCGATCGGTCCTGCCAAGGCCGAGGAGACGCTGCGCACCGCACTTGCCATGGGCGCCGACCGGGCGATCCTGGTCGAGACCGACGATCAGATCGAGCCGCTCACCGTCGCCAAGATCTTGAAGGCTGTGGCCGACGCCGAACAGCCCGGTCTGATCATCGTCGGCAAGCAGGCGATCGATGACGACAGCAACCAGACCGGCCAGATGCTGGCAGCACTGCTGGGAACGGCCCAGGCCACTTTCGCCTCGAAGATCGAGATCGGTGATGGCAAGGCTCAGGTCACCCGCGAAGTCGATGGCGGCCTGCAGACGATCGAGATCAAGCTGCCGGCGGTCGTCACCACGGATCTGCGTCTGAACGAACCGCGCTATGCCTCGCTGCCGAATATCATGAAGGCGAAGAAGAAGCCGCTCGACAAGAATCGCCCGGCAGACTTTGGCGTCTCCACAACGCCACGCCTCAAGGTGTTGAAGACCGAGGAGCCGTCAGGCCGCAAGGCCGGCGTCAAGGTCAAGTCGGTCGCCGAACTCATCGACAAGCTCAAAAACGAAGCCGGCGTGCTGTAATCAGCTTGGAACAGGAGCCATCATCATGACCATTCTTCTTCTGGCTGACCACGACAATGCCAGCCTGTCCGACCAGACCGCCAAGACGCTGACGGCAGCCGCCAAGATCGGCGGCGATATTCACATTCTCGTTGCCGGCAAGGCTGCCAAGGCTGCTGCCGATGCCGCCGCCAAGCTTGCCGGCGTCTCCAAGGTGCTGCTGGCCGAAAGCGACGAACTCGCCAACAATCTGGCCGAACCGCTGGCCGACCTGATCGTCTCGCTGGCAGGCAGCTACGACACCATCATCTCGGCTGCCACCTCGGTCGGCAAGAACGTGCTGCCGCGCGTCGCCGCTCTTCTCGACGTCGCCCAGGTCTCCGAGATCATCGAGGTGATCTCGTCCGACACCTTCAAGCGGCCGATCTATGCCGGCAACGCCATCCAGACGGTGCAGGCGAGCGATGCCAAAAAGGTGATCACCGTGCGCACCGCATCCTTCGCCTCCGCACCGGAGGGAGGCTCGGCCACGGTCGAGGCAATCCCGGC
>NZ_LXFU01000001.1 GCF_001657485.1 Rhizobium sp. WYCCWR10014 | reverse complement strand
TGGCGCTGTAATGCCTCTTGCGGTGGCGGATGGAAGACCGATGCACCTTTGGGACACCAAGCCCGTGGGAGAGCCTGGGTCTCCGTCCGCCGTTCCATTGAACCCGAACAGTCGCCAGGGCCGCTTGCGAAAGCAAAGCCCGATTAGGCAAGGATGGGATCAGATGGAGATTGTTGTTGGGATCGACGTTTCGAAAGAGCGCCTGGATGTTGCGATCCTGCCGCAAGAAGAGGTCTTTGCCGTCGGCAACGACCATGCCGGCATCGATGAACTGGTCGAGCGGCTCAAAGGCATCGGTGTTGATGCGATTGCGCTGGAAGCGACCGGCGGCTTCGAGATGCTGGCGGTTGCCGGACTGTCATCGGCGGGATTGACGGTCCTCGTCGTCAATCCGGCGCAAGTGCGCGCCTATGCCCATGCGATCGGCCGCAGGGCCAAGACCGATCCGATCGATGCCGCCGTCATCGCCGCCTTCGTTTTGGCGACGAAGCCGGAGATCCGGCCATTGCGCGATGCCGAGACACAGGCGCTTTCCGAGCTTGTGGCCCGCCGGCGCCAGATCGTGCAGATGGTCGTAGCTGAGGAGAACCGGTTGCGCATGGCGCTGGCAAAGCAGGCGCAGAAAAGCATCAAGCGCTTGCTGAAAGCCTTGCGGCGCGAGCTCGAAAGCCTCGATGCCGATCTCGACAGCCATATCCGCAAGTCGCCGGTCTGGCGGGTGCGCGAGGCGCTGTTGACCTCGGTGCCGGGTGTCGGAGCGACGACAGCGCGCACGTTGCTGGCCGAACTGCCGGAGCTCGGCAGCCTCGACCGGCGCCAGATCGCCTCGTTGGCTGGTCTTGCCCCATGGACGCGGCAGTCGGGAAAATGGAAAGGCAAGAGCTTCATCGGCGGCGGCCGAGGCAAAGTGCGCGCCGTCCTATTCATGGCCGCCCTCGTCGCCAGCCGATACAACCCCGACCTCAAGGCCTTCCGCGACCGACTGGTCGCGGCCGGCAAGCCCAAGATCGTCGCCATCGTCGCAACGATGCGCAAGCTACTCACCATCCTCAACGCCATCATCAGGGACGGACGACCATGGCAAACCGCTTGACAAACAAGACAGTCGCTCTCCCCG